>CAXXWH010000001.1:0-1204272 GCA_963678145.2 Arcobacteraceae bacterium
TGATGCAGAGTCAAGTGCTACGCTGATCTCCGGAGTTGCTCCGTCCTGATCTACGTATACATCATCACTGTCTACAACTCTTGTGAATGTTTGCTCGGTTGTTCCGGCAGAGATTGTTACTTCTTGACCGTTATCAAGTTTAACAACCAGATCATCATCCAGTTCTTGATCTACTGTTACTTTATAAGTTACTGTTCCTGTTCCCTCAACTACGCTTGATGATTCAACCGACAAGCTTACTTTTACTTCATCAACGTCATCTGTCACATCTACTGTTACAGGTGTTTTATCAACAGTTAATTTCTCGAAGGTTTCTCCTACTACTGATGCAGAGTCAAGTGCTACGCTGATCTCCGGAGTTGCTCCGTCCTGATCTACGTATACATCATCACTGTCTACAACTCTTGTGAATGTTTGCTCGGTTGTTCCGGCAGAGATTGTTACTTCTTGACCGTTATCAAGTTTAACAACCAGATCATCATCCAGTTCTTGATCTACTGTTACTTTATAAGTTACTGTTCCTGTTCCCTCAACTACGCTTGATGATTCAACCGACAAGCTTACTTTTACTTCATCAACGTCATCTGTCACATCTACTGTTACAGGTGTTTTATCAACAGTTAATTTCTCGAAGGTTTCTCCTACTACTGATGCAGAGTCAAGTGCTACGCTGATCTCCGGAGTTGCTCCGTCCTGATCTACGTATACATCATCACTGTCTACAACTCTTGTGAATGTTTGCTCGGTTGTTCCGGCAGAGATTGTTACTTCTTGACCGTTATCAAGTTTAACAACCAGATCATCATCCAGTTCTTGATCTACTGTTACTTTATAAGTTACTGTTCCTGTTCCCTCAACTACGCTTGATGATTCAACCGACAAGCTTACTTTTACTTCATCAACGTCATCTGTCACATCTACTGTTACAGGTGTTTTATCAACAGTTAATTTCTCGAAGGTTTCTCCTACTACTGATGCAGAGTCAAGTGCTACGCTGATCTCCGGAGTTGCTCCGTCCTGATCTACGTATACATCATCACTGTCTACAACTCTTGTGAATGTTTGCTCGGTTGTTCCGGCAGAGATTGTTACTTCTTGACCGTTATCAAGTTTAACAACCAGATCATCATCCAGTTCTTGATCTACTGTTACTTTATAAGTTACTGTTCCTGTTCCCTCAACTACGCTTGATGATTCAACCGACAAGCTTACTTTTACTTCATCAACGTCATCTGTCACATCTACTGTTACAGGTGTTTTATCAACAGTTAATTTCTCGAAGGTTTCTCCTACTACTGATGCAGAGTCAAGTGCTACGCTGATCTCCGGAGTTGCTCCGTCCTGATCTACGTATACATCATCACTGTCTACAACTCTTGTGAATGTTTGCTCGGTTGTTCCGGCAGAGATTGTTACTTCTTGACCGTTATCAAGTTTAACAACCAGATCATCATCCAGTTCTTGATCTACTGTTACTTTATAAGTTACTGTTCCTGTTCCCTCAACTACGCTTGATGATTCAACCGACAAGCTTACTTTTACTTCATCAACGTCATCTGTCACATCTACTGTTACAGGTGTTTTATCAACAGTTAATTTCTCGAAGGTTTCTCCTACTACTGATGCAGAGTCAAGTGCTACGCTGATCTCCGGAGTTGCTCCGTCCTGATCTACGTATACATCATCACTGTCTACAACTCTTGTGAATGTTTGCTCGGTTGTTCCGGCAGAGATTGTTACTTCTTGACCGTTATCAAGTTTAACAACCAGATCATCATCCAGTTCTTGATCTACTGTTACTTTATAAGTTACTGTTCCTGTTCCCTCAACTACGCTTGATGATTCAACCGACAAGCTTACTTTTACTTCATCAACGTCATCTGTCACATCTACTGTTACAGGTGTTTTATCAACAGTTAATTTCTCGAAGGTTTCTCCTACTACTGATGCAGAGTCAAGTGCTACGCTGATCTCCGGAGTTGCTCCGTCCTGATCTACGTATACATCATCACTGTCTACAACTCTTGTGAATGTTTGCTCGGTTGTTCCGGCAGAGATTGTTACTTCTTGACCGTTATCAAGTTTAACAACCAGATCATCATCCAGTTCTTGATCTACTGTTACTTTATAAGTTACTGTTCCTGTTCCCTCAACTACGCTTGATGATTCAACCGACAAGCTTACTTTTACTTCATCAACGTCATCTGTCACATCTACTGTTACAGGTGTTTTATCAACAGTTAATTTCTCGAAGGTTTCTCCTACTACTGATGCAGAGTCAAGTGCTACGCTGATCTCCGGAGTTGCTCCGTCCTGATCTACGTATACATCATCACTGTCTACAACTCTTGTGAATGTTTGCTCGGTTGTTCCGGCAGAGATTGTTACTTCTTGACCGTTATCAAGTTTAACAACCAGATCATCATCCAGTTCTTGATCTACTGTTACTTTATAAGTTACTGTTCCTGTTCCCTCAACTACGCTTGATGATTCAACCGACAAGCTTACTTTTACTTCATCAACGTCATCTGTCACATCTACTGTTACAGGTGTTTTATCAACAGTTAATTTCTCGAAGGTTTCTCCTACTACTGATGCAGAGTCAAGTGCTACGCTGATCTCCGGAGTTGCTCCGTCCTGATCTACGTATACATCATCACTGTCTACAACTCTTGTGAATGTTTGCTCGGTTGTTCCGGCAGAGATTGTTACTTCTTGACCGTTATCAAGTTTAACAACCAGATCATCATCCAGTTCTTGATCTACTGTTACTTTATAAGTTACTGTTCCTGTTCCCTCAACTACGCTTGATGATTCAACCGACAAGCTTACTTTTACTTCATCAACGTCATCTGTCACATCTACTGTTACAGGTGTTTTATCAACAGTTAATTTCTCGAAGGTTTCTCCTACTACTGATGCAGAGTCAAGTGCTACGCTGATCTCCGGAGTTGCTCCGTCCTGATCTACGTATACATCATCACTGTCTACAACTCTTGTGAATGTTTGCTCGGTTGTTCCGGCAGAGATTGTTACTTCTTGACCGTTATCAAGTTTAACAACCAGATCATCATCCAGTTCTTGATCTACTGTTACTTTATAAGTTACTGTTCCTGTTCCCTCAACTACGCTTGATGATTCAACCGACAAGCTTACTTTTACTTCATCAACGTCATCTGTCACATCTACTGTTACAGGTGTTTTATCAACAGTTAATTTCTCGAAGGTTTCTCCTACTACTGATGCAGAGTCAAGTGCTACGCTGATCTCCGGAGTTGCTCCGTCCTGATCTACGTATACATCATCACTGTCTACAACTCTTGTGAATGTTTGCTCGGTTGTTCCGGCAGAGATTGTTACTTCTTGACCGTTATCAAGTTTAACAACCAGATCATCATCCAGTTCTTGATCTACTGTTACTTTATAAGTTACTGTTCCTGTTCCCTCAACTACGCTTGATGATTCAACCGACAAGCTTACTTTTACTTCATCAACGTCATCTGTCACATCTACTGTTACAGGTGTTTTATCAACAGTTAATTTCTCGAAGGTTTCTCCTACTACTGATGCAGAGTCAAGTGCTACGCTGATCTCCGGAGTTGCTCCGTCCTGATCTACGTATACATCATCACTGTCTACAACTCTTGTGAATGTTTGCTCGGTTGTTCCGGCAGAGATTGTTACTTCTTGACCGTTATCAAGTTTAACAACCAGATCATCATCCAGTTCTTGATCTACTGTTACTTTATAAGTTACTGTTCCTGTTCCCTCAACTACGCTTGATGATTCAACCGACAAGCTTACTTTTACTTCATCAACGTCATCTGTCACATCTACTGTTACAGGTGTTTTATCAACAGTTAATTTCTCGAAGGTTTCTCCTACTACTGATGCAGAGTCAAGTGCTACGCTGATCTCCGGAGTTGCTCCGTCCTGATCTACGTATACATCATCACTGTCTACAACTCTTGTGAATGTTTGCTCGGTTGTTCCGGCAGAGATTGTTACTTCTTGACCGTTATCAAGTTTAACAACCAGATCATCATCCAGTTCTTGATCTACTGTTACTTTATAAGTTACTGTTCCTGTTCCCTCAACTACGCTTGATGATTCAACCGACAAGCTTACTTTTACTTCATCAACGTCATCTGTCACATCTACTGTTACAGGTGTTTTATCAACAGTTAATTTCTCGAAGGTTTCTCCTACTACTGATGCAGAGTCAAGTGCTACGCTGATCTCCGGAGTTGCTCCGTCCTGATCTACGTATACATCATCACTGTCTACAACTCTTGTGAATGTTTGCTCGGTTGTTCCGGCAGAGATTGTTACTTCTTGACCGTTATCAAGTTTAACAACCAGATCATCATCCAGTTCTTGATCTACTGTTACTTTATAAGTTACTGTTCCTGTTCCCTCAACTACGCTTGATGATTCAACCGACAAGCTTACTTTTACTTCATCAACGTCATCTGTCACATCTACTGTTACAGGTGTTTTATCAACAGTTAATTTCTCGAAGGTTTCTCCTACTACTGATGCAGAGTCAAGTGCTACGCTGATCTCCGGAGTTGCTCCGTCCTGATCTACGTATACATCATCACTGTCTACAACTCTTGTGAATGTTTGCTCGGTTGTTCCGGCAGAGATTGTTACTTCTTGACCGTTATCAAGTTTAACAACCAGATCATCATCCAGTTCTTGATCTACTGTTACTTTATAAGTTACTGTTCCTGTTCCCTCAACTACGCTTGATGATTCAACCGACAAGCTTACTTTTACTTCATCAACGTCATCTGTCACATCTACTGTTACAGGTGTTTTATCAACAGTTAATTTCTCGAAGGTTTCTCCTACTACTGATGCAGAGTCAAGTGCTACGCTGATCTCCGGAGTTGCTCCGTCCTGATCTACGTATACATCATCACTGTCTACAACTCTTGTGAATGTTTGCTCGGTTGTTCCGGCAGAGATTGTTACTTCTTGACCGTTATCAAGTTTAACAACCAGATCATCATCCAGTTCTTGATCTACTGTTACTTTATAAGTTACTGTTCCTGTTCCCTCAACTACGCTTGATGATTCAACCGACAAGCTTACTTTTACTTCATCAACGTCATCTGTCACATCTACTGTTACAGGTGTTTTATCAACAGTTAATTTCTCGAAGGTTTCTCCTACTACTGATGCAGAGTCAAGTGCTACGCTGATCTCCGGAGTTGCTCCGTCCTGATCTACGTATACATCATCACTGTCTACAACTCTTGTGAATGTTTGCTCGGTTGTTCCGGCAGAGATTGTTACTTCTTGACCGTTATCAAGTTTAACAACCAGATCATCATCCAGTTCTTGATCTACTGTTACTTTATAAGTTACTGTTCCTGTTCCCTCAACTACGCTTGATGATTCAACCGACAAGCTTACTTTTACTTCATCAACGTCATCTGTCACATCTACTGTTACAGGTGTTTTATCAACAGTTAATTTCTCGAAGGTTTCTCCTACTACTGATGCAGAGTCAAGTGCTACGCTGATCTCCGGAGTTGCTCCGTCCTGATCTACGTATACATCATCACTGTCTACAACTCTTGTGAATGTTTGCTCGGTTGTTCCGGCAGAGATTGTTACTTCTTGACCGTTATCAAGTTTAACAACCAGATCATCATCCAGTTCTTGATCTACTGTTACTTTATAAGTTACTGTTCCTGTTCCCTCAACTACGCTTGATGATTCAACCGACAAGCTTACTTTTACTTCATCAACGTCATCTGTCACATCTACTGTTACAGGTGTTTTATCAACAGTTAATTTCTCGAAGGTTTCTCCTACTACTGATGCAGAGTCAAGTGCTACGCTGATCTCCGGAGTTGCTCCGTCCTGATCTACGTATACATCATCACTGTCTACAACTCTTGTGAATGTTTGCTCGGTTGTTCCGGCAGAGATTGTTACTTCTTGACCGTTATCAAGTTTAACAACCAGATCATCATCCAGTTCTTGATCTACTGTTACTTTATAAGTTACTGTTCCTGTTCCCTCAACTACGCTTGATGATTCAACCGACAAGCTTACTTTTACTTCATCAACGTCATCTGTCACATCTACTGTTACAGGTGTTTTATCAACAGTTAATTTCTCGAAGGTTTCTCCTACTACTGATGCAGAGTCAAGTGCTACGCTGATCTCCGGAGTTGCTCCGTCCTGATCTACGTATACATCATCACTGTCTACAACTCTTGTGAATGTTTGCTCGGTTGTTCCGGCAGAGATTGTTACTTCTTGACCGTTATCAAGTTTAACAACCAGATCATCATCCAGTTCTTGATCTACTGTTACTTTATAAGTTACTGTTCCTGTTCCCTCAACTACGCTTGATGATTCAACCGACAAGCTTACTTTTACTTCATCAACGTCATCTGTCACATCTACTGTTACAGGTGTTTTATCAACAGTTAATTTCTCGAAGGTTTCTCCTACTACTGATGCAGAGTCAAGTGCTACGCTGATCTCCGGAGTTGCTCCGTCCTGATCTACGTATACATCATCACTGTCTACAACTCTTGTGAATGTTTGCTCGGTTGTTCCGGCAGAGATTGTTACTTCTTGACCGTTATCAAGTTTAACAACCAGATCATCATCCAGTTCTTGATCTACTGTTACTTTATAAGTTACTGTTCCTGTTCCCTCAACTACGCTTGATGATTCAACCGACAAGCTTACTTTTACTTCATCAACGTCATCTGTCACATCTACTGTTACAGGTGTTTTATCAACAGTTAATTTCTCGAAGGTTTCTCCTACTACTGATGCAGAGTCAAGTGCTACGCTGATCTCCGGAGTTGCTCCGTCCTGATCTACGTATACATCATCACTGTCTACAACTCTTGTGAATGTTTGCTCGGTTGTTCCGGCAGAGATTGTTACTTCTTGACCGTTATCAAGTTTAACAACCAGATCATCATCCAGTTCTTGATCTACTGTTACTTTATAAGTTACTGTTCCTGTTCCCTCAACTACGCTTGATGATTCAACCGACAAGCTTACTTTTACTTCATCAACGTCATCTGTCACATCTACTGTTACAGGTGTTTTATCAACAGTTAATTTCTCGAAGGTTTCTCCTACTACTGATGCAGAGTCAAGTGCTACGCTGATCTCCGGAGTTGCTCCGTCCTGATCTACGTATACATCATCACTGTCTACAACTCTTGTGAATGTTTGCTCGGTTGTTCCGGCAGAGATTGTTACTTCTTGACCGTTATCAAGTTTAACAACCAGATCATCATCCAGTTCTTGATCTACTGTTACTTTATAAGTTACTGTTCCTGTTCCCTCAACTACGCTTGATGATTCAACCGACAAGCTTACTTTTACTTCATCAACGTCATCTGTCACATCTACTGTTACAGGTGTTTTATCAACAGTTAATTTCTCGAAGGTTTCTCCTACTACTGATGCAGAGTCAAGTGCTACGCTGATCTCCGGAGTTGCTCCGTCCTGATCTACGTATACATCATCACTGTCTACAACTCTTGTGAATGTTTGCTCGGTTGTTCCGGCAGAGATTGTTACTTCTTGACCGTTATCAAGTTTAACAACCAGATCATCATCCAGTTCTTGATCTACTGTTACTTTATAAGTTACTGTTCCTGTTCCCTCAACTACGCTTGATGATTCAACCGACAAGCTTACTTTTACTTCATCAATCGTATCACTTACAGTAATAGTTGCGTCACCGTCAACGGTCAAAGTATCATATTCTCCACCCGTAGTAGAAGTTACGCTTACTGTTTCTGTTCCCGGATCTACATACACATCATCACCCTGAACGGCAAAAGGTGTAGATGTTCCCGTAGTCTGCCCTGCAAGGATCGTTATGGTTGCACCATTATTAAGTGTGATAACAAGATTTGTTAAAGGGGGATAATCCACCGTAGCAGTTATTGTTACATTAGTTGAACCCTCAAGTGCCGTAACATCTTCTAAAGTTATAATTCCATTAAGCTGCGTGCCGTTAGTATCCGGTGTTGTTAAAGTTACATCATCAGGACTTTGAGGTCTTGAGGTACTACCTTCCTCAAGAGCTTCCTGCTCAGTGCTTTCTTCTAAAGGACTTAAATATGCACTGTCTTCAGGACCACCTGCCGCTGTGGCATCAAGCAGTTCCAATAATGACTGAAAATCATCTATCACCGCACCAGATGCAACAGTGGAACCGTCCATTGATAAAGCCTCTTTAAGGGCATTGACTATCTCTCCGCTTTCAAATTCAGGGTTATTCAATGCTTCATCTATCTGTTTGTCACCTTCTGCATTTGTAGATACACCGAAGATAGTGTCTAAACTGAACACATCCATAGGGTTGTTTAACTGGATCAGTTGAGCCAGGTCTTGAAGTACCACATGGATTCTGTTACCCTCATTATCAATAAAATATACATCCAAAGTATTGTCGTTGTCAGTAAGGTTGAACGTATACTCGCTCACACCGGTAAAGTAATACTGCTCACCCTGTGAAGGGTTTAGTATCATATCATTTGATATCGCCGTTTCTTCCAAATCACCGTTTGAATTTCTTAGTACCAACTTTATCATGCAAAGTCCTTTTGATAGTTTTATATTATTAATTATAATAAATAAAAGTTTCTTCCGGGATTCTTTTTAGATGAATTTTAAAATTTACAGAAAAATTATTAGTAAAAAATTTAATTACTTTGTAGAAAAGTTTATAATTTTAGAAATTATCACTTTTTTATGATTTTTTTGAGAAAAAAGAGAGTTAGAAACTCTCTTTAATAATTGTTTTAGATAAAGATACTTTGGATAGATTCTTTAGTATAGATTCTTTTAATAGCTTTTGCAGTTATTTCAGATGCCGTTAAAGACGTAATCTTAGGATTCTGGTCTTTTCCTGGAATTGTATCTGTAATTACAAGCTCATCAAGGGCACTCTTCTCGATTCTGTCAAATGCAGGACCGCTTAATACACCGTGTGTACAGCATGCCATAACGCTTGTTGCGCCTTTTGCTTTTAATACGTCTGCCGCTTTTGTTAAAGTTCCCGCCGTGTCAACCATATCATCTAGGATGATAACATCTCTACCTTCAACTTCTCCGATGATGTTCATAACCTCGGATTCATTCGCTTTTTCCCTTTTCTTATCAACAATAACAAGATCGTATCCTAGTTTTTCGGCATAACTTCTTGCTCTTGCAACACCGCCAACATCAGGACTTGCGATGATCGGGTTTGGAAGGTTTTTTTGCTTGATATAATCAACAAAAAGAGAAGCACCGATAAGGTGATCAACAGGAATATTAAAGAACCCCTGGATCTGTGCAGCATGAAGATCAATAGTAATAACTCTTTGAACTCCCGCCGTTTCAAGCATATCAGCAACAAGTTTTGCAGAGATAGGAACTCTTGGAGCTGCTTTTCTGTCCTGTCTTGCATAACCAAAATAAGGAATTACCGCATTGATAGTTCCCGCACTGCTTCTTTTCAAAGCGTCAACGATGATCAGAAGCTCCATTAAGTTATCGTTTGTAGGAGCACATGTAGGCTGGATGATAAATACATCCTGTCCCCTTACAGATTCTGTGATATTAACGTTTATCTCACCGTCGCTGAATCTGTTAACTATGACTTCAGCCAAACCTTTGTCTAAATACTTTGCAACATTTTTAGCAAATTCCGGATGTGCTGTTCCCGAAACCAATTTATAAGAATTCATAAATACTACCCTTCAATTGTAAATATTTTGGAATTATATCTTAATATCACTTTAATATTCTTTGTAATTTTTTAGACTATATTTTTATAGTAAATAATGCCCCTTGGTCAACATTCTGAGCACTTAAGGTTCCACCGTTCTTTTCACAAATATTTTTTGCCATATAAAGCCCTATCCCCGAACTCTGTTTCCCTGAGATGAAAGGAAGAAATATATCATTTACGTTTTCAAGGTCAATTCCGCCGGCGTTGTCTTTTAATGTCACCATTGATCTGCCTGTGGTTTCATCATTATTTATAGTAATAGTGATCTTGGGCTCTTTTATTTTTCTTAACTTGAACATATCTTTTGCATTACTTAATATAGAGAGGATTATCTGGGAATACTCATTTTTATTCCCGTAGATCTCGCTTTCGCTTAACAGAACAAGCTCCATTTTTATATTCTCGTAAAAGAAAGTTGCATCTAGGATCTTTACTGCCATCTCAACTGCACTTTTAATGGTAAAAGTTTCACTGTTTTTATTTGGAACATAGAAATTACTGAACGTAGAGAGAGTTTCAGACATAAACCTTAGTATCTGGGAGATCTTCATAAAGTTTTCTTCAAACTCTGCTTTATCTATTTGATCTTCCATTTTCAGTTTGGTAATGTTATACATATTTATACTGCCTATCTCGCTTAGGGGCTGTTTCCACTGGTGGGAGATGTGCATAAGCAGTTCACCCATATCCGACTGCTTTGAACGCTGACATACAAGCTGCTCGTTCAGTTTATTCTTCTCTATCTCGTCTTTTATCTTCTGTTCAAGGTTCTTTTCGTATGACCTGAGGGAGAGATGGGTTGTTATTCTGCTGTTAAGCTCTATGGGGTTAAAAGGTTTAGTCACATAATCAACGGCACCAAGCTCAAAAGCTTTCCTTATATCTTTTGCTTCCCCTTTTGCCGTTAGAAAAATAATTGGGATCTTATCTGTTTTGGGATCACGCTTGAGTCTCCGACATATCTCAAAACCGTCAAGACCCGGCATCATCAGGTCAAGCAGTATAAGGTCTATATCCTCTTTTTTAACCACTTCCAAAGCCGTTTCCCCGTTCAGAGAAACTATAAGATCAAAATCGCTCAATATCTCAGACAGAACATTCAAATTCAGTTCGTTATCGTCAACCACAAGTATGGTTTGCTCACTTTTCATCTCTTTACCTTATTGTCATAACCCTGTCTTAATCTTACCATTAGTGGGTTTTTAAGAAGATTTTAGTATTATTCCACTTATGATTGATTTAGAAAGTATAAAAAAAGCACAAGAAAGATTATCCGGTATTATCAGGGAAACCCCGATGGCCTATGCTCCGAATTTGAGCAAAAAAAGCGGCGGGCAAATCTACCTGAAAAAAGAAAATCTTCAATTAACGGGAAGTTTCAAACTAAGAGGTGCCTTTAACAAGATCGCTTCATTAAGCCAGGAGGAAAGAGCCAAAGGTGTTGTAGCCGCCAGTGCGGGGAATCATGCCCAGGGTGTTGCATTCAGCAGTAAGCACTTCGGCTGTGAAGCGACCATCGTTATGCCTGAAGCCACTCCTCTGACAAAAGTAAGCGGTGTTAAAAGCTTCGGGGCTAATGTTGTTCTTCACGGGGCAAACTATGATGAAGCGTACCAATACGCAATAGATTTTGCCAACGAAAGATCAGCTACGTTCGTTCACCCTTTTGAAGATGACGTGGTTATCCAGGGTCAGGGAACGATCTCTTTGGAGATACTTGAAGAGCTGGATAATGTAGATATGATGATCGTGCCAATAGGCGGCGGCGGTCTTGTTACAGGCGTTGCAACAGCGGCAAAAGCTATAAACCCGGATATCAAGATAATCGGTGTTGTGGCAAGCGGTGCAAAATCAATGAAAGACTCTTTTTACCAAAAAACGGCGATCGATTCCATCAGCGTGAAAACCATTGCAGATGGTATTGCAGTAAGAGACACAAGCCAGAAAATGCTTAACCATGTCATAGATCTTGTAGATGAGATAATAGAGGTTGAGGACAGAGAGATCGCAAGTGCCATTTTATTCCTTCTTGAGCAGCACAAACTTGTAGTAGAGGGTGCGGGTGCAGTGGGAACTGCGGCAATTATGCACAACAAGATAGACGTAAAAGGCAAAACAGTGGTTTTACCTCTTAGCGGAGGTAATATCGACGTAACTATGCTTGCACAGATCATAGAAAAAGGTCTTGTAAAATCTGCAAGAAAAATGAATCTCATAGTTACTCTTGTCGACAAACCAGGAAGCTTGAAAAACTTAACTTATATATTTGAAAAAGTTTCTGCAAATATAGTTCAAATAGATTATGACAGAAATTCCGTAAGCCTTGATTTCGGTGATGCGAATGTTACAATCTCCCTTGAAACCAAAGGGGTAGAGCATCAGGACGAAATAAGAACTTTGCTAAAAGAGAACGGTTATAGATTTAACGAACTGTAATTTATAAACTTTTTATAATTATTATAATATAATTGCGGAAATAATTAGCGGATAAAACGAAAAAGAAAAGGAAAACATACATGGAAGGTAGATTATTTACATTCTTCGGTGCTATCGGTGGACACGGTCAAGAGTGGATCATCCTGTCACACTTAGCACTTACTGTTGTTGTAGTATTTTTAATTGCAAGAGCTGCAACTAAAAACGTTCAATTAGTACCAACTGGTGCTCAAAACATTATGGAAGCATTTATTCAAGGTGTTGTTACTATCGGTGCAGACACAATGGGTAAAGAGAACGCGAAAAAATTCATGCCTTTAATTGCTACATTAGGGTTCATAATTTTTATTGCAAACATGATGGGTATCGTACCAGGTTTTGAATCTGTTACAGGTAACATCAACTTTACGCTTTCTTTAGCGCTTATAGTATTTATTTACTATAACTACTTAGGTTTCAAAGAGAACGGTGCGGGTAAATATTTAGGACATATGATGGGACCGGTTCCGGCTCTTGCTCCATTAATGTTCCCTATTGAGGTTATTTCACATATCTCAAGAATCGTATCTTTATCGTTCAGGCTTTTCGGTTCGATCAAAGGTGATGATATGTTCTTAATGGTATTATTAATGTTAGTTCCATGGATTGCACCACTTCCAGGATTCTTCTTCCTGTTTGCATTCGGTATCTTACAAGCGTTCATCTTTATGATGCTTACGTACGTATATATCTCAGGATCAATCATGATGCATGAGGAAGACCACTAAGGTGAGAAACCTCACTTTATGGACTTCCGAAGAGGAACATTAAAGTGAACACTAACAAAAAAGGGAAGGCTTTCAAGTCTTCCCTTTTTTATTCCTACTTTATTACAGACCCCGCCGTTTACGGTGACACTCCTTCAATACTTGAAAAAACACTTGAAAAAAGCTTTTTAAACCATCCTGTTGATATAGTATGTTTCAGAGATAAAGAAACAAAAGATATAAAACCTTTAGCAGAAAGCTGCCTTAAAACTGCAAAAAAACACAATATTAAGAAAATACTTATAAACGGTAATATAAAGCTGGCTTTAGAACTTGGATTTGACGGAGTGCACCTGACCTCCGGGCAATTCAATGAGATAAGCACGGCAAAAGAAAACAATCTTTTTACTATAATAAGCACCCACAGTGAAGATGAAATAAAAAAGGCAAGATCATTAGGAGCAAACGCAGTAACCTATTCTCCTATTTTTTATAAAGAAAATAAAGGAAAGCCAAAAGGGTGTGAAAAATTAAAAGAGATGGTAAGTAAATACCAGAATGAAAAGTTTTTTATAATTGCCCTTGGGGGTATAATAACCCAAGAGCAGACCGAAAAGGTAAGGCAGACCGATGCAAAAGGTTTTGCATCGATAAGATACTTCAAATCCTAGTCTAAAGCGTCGTCTACTGCATCTTTGGTTGCTTCCCAGCCTGTACTCGTATCTTCTTTCATACCGTCCCACGTTGCACAACCGCTAAAAAATATACCAAGCAATACACTTAATAATAAAACTTTTTTCATAGTAACCTCCAAAATTTATTTGTTAAATGAAGATGAGATAATAGACATAAACTCATCTTTTGTTTTTTTCTCTTTTTTAAACAATCCTCTAAGTGCAGAAGTAACGGTAGTTGAGCAGATCTTCTGCACCCCTCTCATCTCCATACACATATGTCTTGCATCTATAACAACCGCAACACCTTTTGGGCTGATAGCCTCATTTATTGCATCTGCGATCTGTTCTGTAAGCTGTTCTTGTATCTGCAGTCTTCTGGCAAATACATCCACAACTCTTGGTATCTTTGAAAGCCCAATAACCTTCCCGTCAGGAATATAAGCAACATGTGCCTTTCCGATTATAGGCAGCATATGGTGTTCGCAATGGGAATAAAGCTCTATATCTTTTACTACGACCATCTCGTCGTTGCTGCTTGTAAACAGTGCCTTTTGTATGATCTCTTTTGGATCCTGTGCATATCCGCTTGTCATAAACTCCCATGCTTTTCTAACTCTTGCAGGTGTATCTAAAAGACCCTCTCTGCTTGGATCTTCACCGATATGTTCTAAAATCTTTTTAACTGCGTCTTCCAATTAATCTTCCTTCAATTATTTAGTTTCAATAATCCAGCCGCTTCCTACGACCTTGTCTCCGTCATAGAAAACCGCCGTTTGTCCGCATGCTACACCGTATACAGGCTCATACAGTTTTATATATGCCGTTTCACCCTTGATATCAACATCGCATTTTACAGTTACACTTCTAAATCTTAGTTTAACGTCACAGCTGAAATGTTTATCTTCTATGAACATATTAAGCCTGTCAGCCTTCACCTCTTTTATTGCAAGCTGTTCTTTTTTCCCGACTACGATTGTATTGTCAGCTTTATTCTGCTTTAAAACAAAATGGGGCTCGTGTGCTCCGTGAACATAAAAACCTCTTCGTTTACCCACGGTATAATGCATATAGCCTTTATGGTGGCCTACCACGTTTCCTTCAACGTCGAGGGTTTTCCCCGGCTTGTCTATATTTGTGTATTTTTTTAAAATATCGGTATAAACCGTATCTACGAAGCATATCTCCTGAGACTCTTTCTGTGATGCTATCTCAACAAGTGCAGGAATCTTTGCGGCTTCAGCTTTTATATACTCTTTTGTGTATTTTGCCATAGGGAAAATAAGCTTGGGAAGAACCTCTTTTTTAACCTGCCCCAAAAAATAGCTCTGGTCTTTGGTAAGATCTTCCGCCTTATAGATGAACTTCCCGTCTGTTCGTGCATAATGACCAGTTGCAAGATAATCAGCTCCGAGCTTCATCGCCTCGTCGTACAACATACCAAACTTTATTTTCGAGTTGCATTTTACGCAAGGGTTAGGTGTATCTCCGTCTATATAACTTTGGATAAAATAGTCGTATACTTCGTCCCTGAAGCTTTCCGTCAAGTCAAGGATATGGTATTTTATCCCTAAAAATTCGGCGACTTTTTTCACATTGTTTATATTTTTTTCGTGGTAACCGTCAACAGTCTCGTGAAGCTTCATATAGATACCTTCAACCTCATAACCCTCTTTTTGAAGAAGATATGCGGTCATACTGCTGTCGACTCCGCCGCTTAGGCCTACTATTACTTTTTTCTTTTTTTCCATAATCTAATTTTCTTTAAAATCAAGGGAAACAGAGTTTACACAGTGTCTTGTCATTTTTGAAGTAAACCCTTCCCCTTTGAATACGTGTCCGAGATGTCCTCCGCACTTTGCACAGACAATTTCAACTCTTCTTCCGTCCGCATCTGGCACCTCCTTTACCGCACCTTCAATGGCATCGTCAAAGCTTGGCCATCCCGTACCGCTGTCAAACTTTGCGTCAGATTTAAATAAAGGGGTATTACACTGTTTACAGGTATATATCCCGCTTTCGTGGTGATCCCAGTATTTTCCGGTAAAAGCCCGTTCTGTCCCTTTGTTAAGAATAACCCTTGTTTCCTCTTCGTTTAATTTGTTATAAGCCATTTTATATCCTTTATAAAGCTTTCTAACCCAGTTCGTTATACAAGCTGTCTCTCTCAACAGGTTCGAAACCGCTGTTTTGAATAAGCTGTATAAACTCGTTTTGTTTCATACCGTTTGCGCTGTTTGCTCCGGCTGCAGAGTTTATAGACTCTTTTTCTATGGTTCCGTCAAGGTCGTTCGCTCCGAACTCCTGGGCTAGAAGAGCCAGTTTTATTGACGATGTTACCCAGTAAGCTTTAAGGCTTGGTATATTATCCAAAATAATTCTGCTAATTGCAAAAGTTTTAAGGATCTCCTGTGCCGTAGGGAAATCTGTTACTTTTAAGAAGTTGTTCTCTTTCTGGTAAACAAGAGGGATAAAGGCATTAAACCCTCCTGTTTGATCCTGGATATCCCTTAACCTTAACATATGGTCTATTCTGTTTTCTCTTGATTCTATATGACCGAACAGCATGGTTGCATTTGATTTTTTTCCTCTTTCATGCCATTTTTTATGAATATCAAGCCATTGAGGGGAAGTGACTTTGCCGCCGCAGACCCTTTTTCGAACCGTCTCGTCGAATATCTCCGCTCCGCCTCCTGGCATTGAGTCTACTCCATACTCTATCATCATATCTATGATCTCGTCGTAGGTTTTGTTATACTGTGTTGAAAGGAAATGTATCTCTGCTGCGGTTAAGGCCTTTACGTGTATTTTAGGGTATTTTTGTTTTATCTTTTTAAAAATTTCCAGATACCACTCAAGCCCCGTATTAGGGTTATGCGCAGAGACTATATGCACCTCTTTGATACCGTTTTTAACGCTGTTGTCAACGGTCTGCATGATCTCTTCATGGGTCATGGTGTATTGGTTTGGATTTTTCCTGCTTGCACTGTACGCACAGAACTGGCATACGTCTTTACAGATATTCGTAGGATTGATATGCCTGTTTACATTATAATAAGTTTTTCTTCCAAATTTTTCTTCTCTGATCTTTGATGCATACTGGCCTAATTCAAGCAGGTCCATATCGTATAATGCTACGGCATCTTCATAATTTAATCTAATATTATTATCTAACTTCTCTTTTAATGTCATTATCTTTATTTCCTGTATTTAGTCGCGCTTATTGTACCCTTTTTTTGTTAAATGAATGATTTAAAATAATTAAAACTCTCTTAATGCTCTAAACTAAAAGTAAACTTTAGGTATAATCGCGACCACTTTATAACATATGTTGTTATTAACAAAACGGTTTAAGAACAGGAAGGGTTTGAATTTGAAAATTGTTACGGGTGTTGTGGGTAACGATATCCATGTCGTTGCCAACAGACTTATAGATATATCACTGCAAAGCAGAGGATTTGAGGTATTCAACCTTGGTGTGAACACATCTTTGGAAGAGTTTGTAGACGCTGTTGTAGAAACAGATGCCAAGGTACTTTTAATCTCCTCCTTAAACGGTGAAGCGGAGGGTCAATGCCGTGACCTTCTAAAGTTAAAAGAGCAGAACAAACTGCAGGACGTGACCTTTGTCATAGGCGGGAACCTAAGCGTCGGAGAAGCCTCCCAGGATGAGATCGTTCCAAGGTTTCAGCATTACGGATTTGATCTTGTTTTTCACCAGGTCGATCTGATGGAAGGGCTAGATACCCTTGAAAACTTTATAAAAGAGAAAAATCAATGAGCCTTCTTCAAAGAGACAGAGAGATAATAGTATCGAATGAATTCGTAAAAGAATTTGATTTCTCCGAGATAGAGGAGTTTGTAAAAAACGCAAGCAAAAACCTTTTTATCTCCCATAAATTCAAAACAAACCGGGGCAAAACGCTGGTTCAGCCAAGAGGCGGTTTCCCAACCTACGAAAAGATGTTCCAGCTTTACGAACAATTCAAGTCGGTCGATGTCGATGTCCTTCCCATGACCATCGACAGCAACACCAGACTAAACGATTACGCCACCGCAGACAAAATGCTCAAACTCTCCCAGGAGGAGAACAAGGACCTGCTGAACGGTTATCCGCTTATAAACCACGGATATAAAAAAACAAGGCAGATGATAACCCACTTTGACACCCCAATAAGTCTTCGGCATGGAACTCCTGATGCAAGACTGCTTGTAGATATGGCAATTGCCAGCGGAGCCTTTGAGATCGAAGGGGGACCTATAACATATATCCTGCCTTACTCGAAGAACTTCCCCCAGGACAAGGCATTTCTTTACTGGAAACACGTGGAGAGGGTTTGTGCCAAATATTCCGAACTAAACGAACCTATAAACAGGGAATCATTCGGCCCTTTAACGGCAACACTCGTGCCCCCTGTTATAACAATAGTTATCCAGATAGCCGAGATGCTTCTATCCCTTGAAGAGGGAGTGAAATCATTCTCGGTAAGCTTTTCACAAACAGGAAGCCTCAACCAGGATATAGTCACAGCCAAGGTTTTAAGAAAAATGGCAAAGAGATATGCCCAACAAATAGGGATAACCGACGCAACAATAAATCTTGTGTACCACCAGTGGATGGGTGCTTTCCCCAGAGATAAACACAAGTCAGATACACTTATAGATATGGGTGCCATGATTGCAGGTATGGTGGGTGCAGACAAGATCATCACAAAAACAAGGGCCGAAGCGTTCGGGATCCCTACAAAAGAGGACAATGCACAAGCGGTCTCAAATGTAAAATATATCCTGAAAACCCTCAAAGGGATCCCAAACTTTGTTGACGAAGAGGAGGAAGAGAACCTCACAAGAGAAGTTGAAGAAGTATTTGAAGCGGTATTCAACGACAAGGCGGATACCCTTTGGAGAAAAATATTCAACTCCATCAAAAACGGTATCATAGACGTGCCTTTCTCACCTCATATTATAAACAACAACGAGCTAATAACGATGAGAGGTAACCAAAGCAGCATCCGTATCTATAAAAAAGGGAAACTACCGTTATCGGAAAAAAGCATGAAATACGAACATTCAAAACTGGAACTCGGGGAAAATCCAAACTCCGTAGTAAACCAGATAATCCACGATATAGGGATAATGTTATGAGCAAAGTATTAATAGATATAGGAAGCACCTATTTTAAAGTAGCGACTTCAAAAAAGATAGAGCACCATTTCAGGAATTTTGATATATCGATCTATGACGACCTTTCCAGTAAATGCGCGGATACGCTTCAAAACCACTCCAAAGAGGATATTTATATCTGCAGCTCCGCAAACGGTGGACTCAGCACCCTTATCATAGGTCTTACGGAATCGTTTAGCTTAAAATACGCAAGCAATATAGCATACAACTCGGGGATAAATATCATCCAGACCATAACGTACAATAACCTGGAAGAATACCAAATACCAAAAGACACCGTCGACGTGGTTATCATAGTCGGCGGTATAAACAGCAAAGAGAAGCTTTTTGATAAAAAGCTTATCGATTATCTTGAAAAAGTAGATTACCAGAATATAGTCTATGCGGGAAGCAGTTCCCAGACTGATTTCCTCACCGCATATATCCAAAACCTCGTGGTGCTTCCAAATATCATAGACAATAAGCTCAAAATGTACGAAGACGACCTGAAAGAGTATTTGGTCAGCCTTTATGCAAGCGATATTGAGGGGAAAAAGGATATCAAAGACCTGTATGCCCTGACGGACAACCAGATATACTCTACGCCGTATATAGTAAACAGAGCGCTTCCTTATATAAATGACCTGCTGGAAGTTGCCGATCCTTTTATCGTTATAGACATCGGGGGAGCAACTACGGATATCCATTACAGCAAAGACCTGGTCGAGGACAATATCCTGACCCAAAACGAATACGACAGGATGGTATTCAAGAAGCTGGGAGTGTATAAAAGTGCCGACTCCCTTGTGTTCAGCGCAAAGAACAACGAATACGTATACGAACTTCTTGCATATCTGAACAAAACGGAAAACGAGATGGAGAATAGGGACGAAGAAGCTACGAAACTTCTGATGCAGCTTTCTATTTTCCTTGTTCTTTATAAGGTATCTCACTTCCACAAGGCATATCTGAATATAAAATTAAAGTCGCTTAACAGTATAGTCCTGACAGGAGGTATCACAAAGGTTCTTTCAAAAGAACAGATGGAAACCATCGTATCGTTTTTCTATAAAAAAATCCTGGGATTTGATACGATACCCAATATCGTGGTGGACTGCGATTATTCTATCTGGACTTTGGGGAATAAAGGATAAAATATAATTAAGTAGAAAATATTGTTTTCTGCTTAATCCTTGGTTATAATCTTGACACAATTTTAGTAGAGTTTATAACGCCCGCCATGACCGGTAACTAAACCACAGCGAAGTGAAGGGGTTGGCGCATTAGGCGTATAGAGTGATTATATAATTTTCAGCTCTTACTAAAAGCTAAGATTTCCCTTACTAAATCATCCGGCTTCTCTTCAATGACCAAGTGACCTGAACCATCAATAATACGAAGAACAGAACCCGGTATCATTTTATGAAGTTCTTCCCCTCGCTCCAAAGGTATCCAACTATCCTCCCGTCCCCACAAAATCAGAGTAGGTGTTGTGATTTTATGATAAAGTGATTGAGCTTCGTCGGTATATTTTGAATCTGCCTGAGCGATTTGGCGATAGAATGCTGCCTTACCCTGCTCACCTAGCCACGGAGAAACAATACCGTTCAATGCCTCTTCATCAAGAGGTTTATATGCGGCTGTTTGTACATAAGCTCTAACTATCGCTTCATGAATATATTCTGGTAATCCTGAGAAAGCGTTTTCATGAATATTTACATGTCGGAAAAAAGACGATCCCCAGGGAGAAACCGCCACCGGATCAATCAGTATAATTTTCTTAAATGTCCGGTTATTTAGCAGGTGAACCCTCAGCGCAGTTGCACCACCAAAATCATGCCCAACAATAATCGGGTTATCCAGCTGCCAATGATCAATCAGATCATTTAGTAGTTCATTTTGAATACCTAATGAAACATCACCTTCAACTTTACTCGACTGACCGTAGCCCAGCAGATCAAAAAAGTAGACCTTGTACTCTTTAGATAAATCTTGGATTAGGTGACGAAGATTAAATGATGACCATGGGGTACCATGAACAAGCACCATTGGTGGTCCATCACCCATAGTTCCATATCGAACATTACGCCCTTTGAAATCATAAGAGCAGGTAAGATTCCAATCATTCACAATCGATCTCCTTCTTTACATAACTATTTTAAGACTGCAAAGGCAACTCAATAAAAAACTTCGCCCCGGCTTGGGTATTTTCCACATAAAGTTTCCCTTTAAGGCTTTCTACTATTATCTTTTGTGACATATAAAGCCCAAGTCCCGTACCGTTGGAATCTCCTTTTGTGGTGAAATAGGGATCGAACACTTTGGGAAGTACCTCATCAGGTATACCTCCCCCGTTGTCCTCTATGGTTATAATTACTTTTTCTTTTAGGTTTTCAAGTCTTATTTTCACATAAGGATTGGGGATGTTTTTCTCTACAAGTACGTCTTTTGCGTTGTTTATTATATTGATCAAAACCTGTACGAACTCCCCCATTACAAGCTTGATATTTAAAGGTTGCGTATAATCGATCTCATTTATAAGTTTGATATAGTTACCCTTTAAAGAAGCCTTGGTAATATCAAGGGCCTTGTCTATCCTGTCCTGTAGCACCACTTCTTTGAACACTTTTTTCTCTTTAATAAAGTTCCTGAAGGTATCTATAGTCGTTGAAAGATACTGCGCACTGCTTTCTATCTCGCTTAGGGTCATATCAAGGAAGTCATCATCCAGGGCACCGAACTCTTTTTTCAGCTGAAGCCCGCTTGCTGCGGTGCTTATAACATTTAAGGGCTGTCTCCACTGATGGGCGATATTTGCTATCATCTCTCCCAGCTGTGCCATTTTGGTCTGGGAGTAAAGCATCTGTTCCTGCTGTTTGTTCTGGTGTTTTAGCTGTTTGTTTACGGTTATGGCTTCTGTTATATCATTTAAAAAAACCTTTATTACATTGTCATTCATTATACTTCCGTAATGTGCCCTTATCTGGAAATAGCTGTCGTTGATCTGCATGGTGTCATAGAACTGCTTTTGCTCTTTCAGCCTTAAAAATATATTGTCCCAGATCTCGGTTGGGATCACCTTTGTTATATTATCATCTATATTTATATCAAAATTCTCTTTTGTAATTGTATTTGTCCAGTAGATAACCTGCTCGTCGCCAAGATCCACCAGCTCTATAATATATTCACAAAGAGTATTGAATGTCTCTCTTATATCATACAGTTTTGATTCAAGAAAAGTGGTATAACTCCCTTTTATGTCGTTTATCACGTCTTTTGAGTTTAATATATGGAACTTTTTACTGCTTTCGTTATATGTTACAACCCTTCTTATCTGCTTCTCTTTCATAAGAGTTATCATTTCACTGACGGAAGCCGTAGAGTTTATCATAATAAGCGGGCTGTGCATAAACTCCTTGATCTTTCTGTCCAGGCTGATATGCTCTTTTGCCAGGCGTACTATATCGCTTTCGGAGATGATCCCGGCCGGTTTGGCATTCAAAGAGACCAAAATAGAAGTAAGCTTCTGTTTTACCATAACCTGCAGGGCTTCTTTAAGGTCTGTATCACCGCTTAGTACCGTTGCTATATTATTTGATCTTACAAGAGTCTCTATCTCTTTTTTTGAACTGCTGAACCTCTCCTCAAAACTGTATACAAGATCTTCCTGTTCTATACATCCCTGATATTCATTAGAAGAGTTAACCACAACTATCTTTTTTACATTGTTGTCTATCATCATATTCAAGGCATGTTCGGTCAATCTAGTGGCGTGAAGTATAAGCAGGTTTTTTGTAGCAAATTCCGCTGCATCTCTTTCAAAATCGATATTTGTATTAAGAAGCCTTACTATATCGTTCTGGGTGATTATCCCCAAAGGCTTTTTATCTTTTATTATTATAATATAGTGCAGATTCAATTCTGACATTATGTCAACTGCTTCTTGCAGGGTGACCCCTACTTCAACCGTATCATTTTTATCTTTTATAATATTTTTTAAAAACATAAGGTTATTCTACTTAAAATATCTGTTTTATCAACTTAATACAGCCTTTACTTGATCGATTTGGATGAATTTTTTACCGCAATTTCCCAACATTTTTGTATATTCTGCTCTATAACGCTTACAACGGAACTATCCAGGCTCCCCTGCTCTACTTTGCTTTTTAGTATCTTAAGTATTTTCAAAGGCTTCATCCCTTTTCTGTATGGCCTGTCCTGCGCCAGTGCCTGAAAGATATCCGAAACCGCTATTATCCTTGAGGGAAGAGGGATTTCGTCTTTTCCCATATGGTAGGGGTATCCGGTACCCATGAGGTTCTCGTGGTGCTGGGACGCCCACAGGGTTATATCCTCAAGTCCGTTTACTTTTGAGAGTATCTGGTGGGTTTCGTATGCGTGTATCTTAACAGTGTTGAACTCATCCTTTGTCAAAGGCCCCTCTTTTTCAATAAGCTCGTCGGGCACCTTTAGTTTTCCCAGATCATGTAGAAGTCCTGCTATTCTTATCATCTCCGAAGTTTGGAAGCCCAGGTTCATCTGCAGTGCGATAAACTTCGACAACTCCGCCACATCCATGGAGTGATCTGCCGTGTAGGGGCTTTTTGCATCTACAAAAAGGGCAAAAAGCCTTGCTATATCGACAAGCCCGGTTAATTCTATATCAGTCTGCTCCTGCTTGCTTATATACTCTTCAAGGTATCTGTGCAGATTCTCCTCTTCAAGGGAGAACCAGAAAGATTCTTTTTTTGATACTTTTAAAAAAGCCTCTACAAGTTCGGGATCAAAAAAACTGCCCGATAGATCCTGAATCTCTTTTCTTACGGCTTCTGAGATCGAGATAAGGTTTCCTCCCTCTTTTACCTTGTGCTGGGCGGTCAGGGCATCAACCCTGTCAACAAGGAAAATAAGGTTTGCAAGCCTGGAGGTTCTAAAATCGATATTCAGTTTCTGCAGGGTGTCAAAATGGGTATGGTGGTATAAGATGATATTGCTTAAGTGGTTCAACTCACGGCTTAGGTTTAAAAGCCGGTATCCACGGATACAGTGATCCTCCGCACCTTCCCAGTCAAGTATAAATACAAGTTTATCGTGTATCCTCGAAGATGATACGCCGCAGTCGTGAAGAAGTGAGCCGTGAAGTATATCTATATAATCTTTTTTTCTTAAGTTCAACTCCCCTGCAGTTTCCAGAGCCATATACGCCACCCTTTTCCCGTGGTAGACATCATCCACCCCTACAAGATCCAGGGCATCCGATAATGCATATATGATTTGGTGTAGATTTGCCATTTAGCTTTCCTTGAGATATAAGTTTATTTAATGGATTAATTTTATTCTTCCTATAAAAATACTTTATCAAAATATTTATTTAAAGCTTATAAACATCAATACACTTAAGAAAAAGAGGAATCCTTTTTTGATAATCTTTTCTTTGAGGTTTCCCTGACGTAATCCATCCCTATATAAAACTCTTTCATCAAGGTCAGGAAAAAATAGCTGCCGAACGGTGTTGTCTTGTATGAGTCTTTTTTTAAAATGCCAAGCCACCTTAATATTCTAAATTCCCATTTGAATTTAGAGATAATATCCACTCCGTAATTCTCAAGATATTTTTCCTTAGAAAAACTGTTTGAAAACAGATCCAAAAGCAGCTGGTATCTAAGGATATCATCCTTTTCATATCTTTTGAACCTCTGTATTGAAAACTCTTCATTTGATACCTTCTTTTTATATTCTTGAAGAGAGAATGTATTGATATACAGGGTGTCTTTTATAAAGCTGAACGATCCCGATCCAAGTCCCAGGTATTCGTTATACTCCACCACATATTCATCAAAGGTCTTAATCTCTTTTTTTGCAAAGGTCCAGGATGAGAGCATATTATAGCTTTGTTTAAGTCCCTTCATTATAAGTTTGTAAAACTCAATCTCACTGCTGTTATCCATTCTGCCGAGATTTCTTTCTATGGACTTTTTTACGGAAGGAGAATACATAAGTGGATAATATGATACCTGCTGCGGATCCAATACCTCTTTTACCGTTTGGATATCTTTTTTCAGCTGCTCTTTTGTTTGTCCGGGCAGATTGAATATAAGATCTACGTTTACTATAGGAAATTTTCTTATTGCTTTTGAGATATTGTTTATCTGCTGATCGGAAGATCCGAACTTCTTGTATCTTCTTATTTTTTTCAGAATCCCATCATCTGTAGTTTGAAGTCCTATTGATATCCTGTCAATATGAGGAGATAAAAGCTTCACCAGCTCATCATCTATAAGGGGATCGGCTTCGCAGGTAACCTCTTTGATGCCGAACAGCTCTTTTGCATATTTTACGGTCTTTACAAGCTCATGGGGCAGTATTGTAGTGGTACCGCCCCCTATATAAAGTGAAATAAAATCAAACCCTTTTTTCTTGGCTAAAAGCATCTCAGATCTTAACAGCTCAAAATACTGCTTTGCCGTTTCCTCTTTGAACTTGAATTTATGGAACGAACAGTAAGGGCAAAGCGTTTTGCAAAATGGAATATGCAGATATAAAAGATAGTTTTTTTTATCTTCAGGTTCAGGAGGTGCTGCTTCTTTACTGCCGTAACTGAAGTCCAAAAACTTTTTAGTCATCCTTCTCATATATAGTTGAGCCGATTTTATGACTGTTTTTTCAACTATGCCGTAATTAAAATCCCCATAAACGCCATCTTCATGCGAAGGGGAGCCTTTATAATGATTCGGGTCATACTGTTTCATCCTATCACAATGCCCCGAACTTGGAAAGAGATATTTTTACCAAAGAGCTGGTGCTTATGCCCAGGCTTTTTGCGAAGTTGTCTATTTTTAGTTTTTCGGCTTTTGTCAGATTTACGAATACCTGTTCGGTCGCCTTGTCCTCATCGCTTTTTTTAGGGCGTCCCGGCTTTCTTTTTTCATTTGCAGCCTTGCTTGTTTTTTTCATATCCGCATTTTCTATAAATGCATTCTTTGAACTGTTGCTTTCAAGCTCGTCAATATCGGCTATTTCCATAATATTTCCTTTATTGCTTATTTTATATAAGTATTAAACTAGTTTAATATAATATCTTTAATCTCTTTAGACAAAGATTTTATCTCTTTGGCAGCGTCACCTTTTTTATTATACTCTTTGACGGAAACACCTTTTGCATATGAGTGTTTATAATCAGCCCTGGTGTGAAGCGTTGTGTCAAGAAGGTTGAAATACTCATTGTTTTTCTTTATATATTCCCTGACCGATTTGATAGCTTTTTTGCTCCTTGGGTCTACATTGTTTAAAAGGATATTTGATTTTACATTCTTCTTTAGATAAGAAGAGGCTTCTTTTAGTATCTTTCTAAACTTTTGCAGTCCGAACAGTTCGATCTGAGAAATACCAACAGGCGTAATCAAAATATCGGCTTCGACAAGGGCATGCCTGTTTATCTGGCTGTCGTAACCCCCGCTGTCTATGACAAGAATATTTTTCTTGTTGCCTTTATATTTTTTCACCAGTTTTTCAAACTCTATCTCCTGCTGGGTAAAGCAGTCTATCGTTTTATGTTTGGCTGAGCTTCTAAGAGTATTAAAAAGTTTTACGGAATTTTGGCTGTCAAGATCAAACAAGGCAATATCTTTAAACCACTTTCTAAATTCATAAGCCGTGTTGATAGCCGCGGTGCTTTTACCCACACCGCCTTTTTGATGTACAAATAAGATTATCACTTTATTCCTTTTTCCTTTATTCAAAATTATAACCTGTTAAATATTAAATACTATTAATATAATATTTATTTACTATTTATTTACAAGTATAAAATAAGTAGATAATAATAAAAGAACTGTAAAATAAGCAGTTTTAAAAGTGCATGTTTTTAATTTATGCCTTTTAAAAAGCTTGAAAATATTTATTGTATTGGATGGGTGTGGTTAGGATACTTGTTTTTGTGAAGCGTATGTTGCTTCAAATCTCGTATCGAGAGTTGCACAGAATATATCGTTTAGATCTATTGAATAGTTCTTTATAAGCTTGACGCTCTTTTTATCCAGTAAAAAACTGCTTTTCACTATCTTGTCGATTGTCTGCTGATTATGCTGTGTAATAGGTATAACATACCCGTTTGATATCAATTTGATTATATGTAGTTCGTCATCTTTAAAATTCATCGCGGAATTGTACAAGAATATACTTAAACTATCTTTCATTTTTTAACAAAAACGTTACAATTTTAAAACAATTTCATTTTCATTTCATTTTAATATTTTATACTTTCATTAACAAGACAAGAACGACAAAGAGTTTTTCATACAATTTCGAAATCAAAAGCTTCGCTAAAAGCGGGGCTTTTTTAGTTTTAAGGGAAACAAATTGAATTTAAAATTTAACAAAAACAGCAGAATAATACTTATGGTTGTTTATGCCGTTATTATGCTCCTGGCAATAGCTAACAGCATCGATACCGTAACTTTTGTACTTTTATTTGCAGTAGCTCCTGCTGCTATTTACTTTTTTGTTAAAAAAATATTCCCTAAAAACTAATTTTATCCTGCCGAGTCCTCTTTAATTTCCATTTCTAACTCTTTATCAATATTTCATTGAATATAATTACCCACAATTTTACAAAGGTCGATCATGAAGAAACTGTTTATTATATTAGCTCTGCTTTTGGATCTGTTTGCCCAGAACCTGTGGGATCAAAAGGTTTACACGCTGGGAGAGGTAGAAAGATCCTTAAACTATGACGGGTATGGGGAAACCTTTTTTTTAAAGAAACTTGAAAAATCACCCTCATTATATGCAATAGGATTAAAAGAGCATCTCCAAGGCGAGATACTTATTATTGATTCGGATGTTATGATAAGTTCCGTGAAGAAGAACGGGAAGCTCAGTATAACTAAGAACCTGAACCTAAATGCTTCGTTTTTGGTCTACGCGAACGTTCCTAAGTGGGTATCATTCAAAATTCCTTCCCACGTCTATACAAAAAAACAGTTTGAAGAGTACCTTAATGAAACTGCAGATGAATACGGTATAGATACCTATGAACCTTTCCCTTTCCTGATTGAAGGAAAAATAAAGGCAAACGAATACAGAATATTTACCCACAACCCAAACGATACCATTACAACTTACGGCGGGACATGCGCCTGCGACCTTGAAGATAAAAAAGAGTCGTCAAAAAAGAAATATATCCCCCTTAGCATAAACAAAACAATGACCAACAAAGCAGTAATGATCCTGGGATTTCACACTTTAAAAAGAGGCAGCATTACAGAGCCCTATTCCTATACGAACATGAACTTTGCTACAAAGAGTAAAACAGTTGCCGGACACTGTAAAAATATTATGATAGGGGAAAATATGGTATTAAAGCTTCCAAAGATAAAATAGCTTTAAAATATTCAATCCCCCATTATATCTTTGTCATTTAATATATCGATTATATTTACAGCTTTTTGATACCCCATAAAAGGATATTTTACATCTATTTCATCATCCTTGTCTATTTTCAGGATATATGTTGTGGGGAAATATTCAACTTCCCCGAAATTCCCCGTTTCTATAAGCTCTTCAAATAAAGAGGAGCCTTTCATAACCTTGAAATACCCCATATCTTTGAATCTTGTCTTCACATTCCTGAGAATAGACCTCTCCTGCCGTATACAGTACGGGCAGAACTCCATGGAGAATATCAAAACAATATTTTTCTCTTTTGGCAGCTGGGAAAACTCACGGGCTATATCAAGTTTTTGTGCAAAAACTGCCTGTGCAAAAATCAGCAATAGAAATATAATTTTTTTCATCTTAATTCACTCTTTATGATTTATTATTATAAAATAATAGTATTTATATAGTTTAATACTGGTAAAATATCTTGATTTTTAATAGAACTCGTCAATATCACTCTTCATCCGTACAAGCATTGAGAGATTGTTGTTTATATATTTAACGTCAAATATATCAAGATACTTGATCAGTCCCCCAAGCTTTTTAAACCCGTGGTTTATGGGAGAAAATGAGGTGTTCTGGCTTATATAAAGCCCCACATCTTTAAGATCCGCCCAGCCGTTATTGCCCGATACCTGGTCTACAGCCTGTATCAGCGATCTTTTGAGTTTGTGATCTTTTCGTGCATCATAATCGGCTCCCCTGTAACTGTTTTTAAAATCATTGTTTATATCTTTGGTATACTCTGCTACAGGTTCTTCAAGCTGAATGAACTTCTCAACATAGATAAACTGGGAACAGGCGTTGACCAATGCCTTTGGGGTTTTCTCCTCCCCGTAACCGTATACGGTCTTGCCGTCCGCCAGCACCCTTGTTACTACAGGGGTGAAATCACTGTCGCTTGTTATGATCGCCATCGCATCAATATTTTTGGTGTATAATGAATCCATAACGTCTATTACGATCGCTATGTCGCTCGCATTTTTATTCTGGGTGTATGCAAACTGCTGAATAGGCTGGATATTATAATCCTGAAGGATATTTTCCCAGCCTGTGAGTTTCGGGTCTTTCCAGTTTCCGTAGGCTTTCCTAATATTGACTTTTCCGTATTGTGACAAATCATCAAAAATATTTTCTATAAATTTTGCACTCACATTATCACAGTCGATAAACATCGCTATGTTCTTTTGTTTGTTTTCTTCCATAAACCGTCCGTGTTTTTTATTTAATCATATCAACTTATTCTTAAGACTGCCAAGGGTTTTTTTTATCGCTGTACTCTTTAATGTTAATCGTCGTTTCGTTTGAAATTCTTCTCACTTGTCGCATCAACTATACTCTTTGCTATTGATGCCGTGGTATTTGCGATCTGCCGGGTCTGGTTTGCTACGGAAGCATTCTTTTGTGTCTGGGAATCCAAAAGGTTAACGGCATTATTGATCTGCTCTATTCCGGATAACTGCTCCTTGCTTGAAGTTTCAACATTTGATATAAGCTCGATAGTATTTGAAATACTGGTATTTAAATGGGCATAACCTTCTATCATCTCATCGGCTATGTTTTTACCGTTATTCGCTTTTAATGTAGCATTTTCAACCAGGTGTTTAATCTCATTGGCAGCTTCTGCCGATCTGCTGGCGAGATTTCTTACCTCCTGGGCAACTACCGCGAACCCTTTCCCCGCTTCACCGGCAGTTGCCGCTTCAACCGCGGCATTTAAAGAGAGTATGTTTGTCTGGAATGCAATCTGGTCAATTACAGATATTGCTTCATTTATTGCAGTAACCTCGCTGTTTATCTGATCCATTGCATTTGTTGTATCAGTTGCAAGCTTCTGACCTTTTGCCGCAGAATTTGTAACCTCTTCTGCAAAGGAAGCCATCTTTATTATATTTTGTGTATTGTTTGAGATATTCCCCGTCATCTGCTCCAGCGCGGCGGCAGTCTCTTCCAAGGATGAAGCTGCATTATTGGAAGCTGAACTTAGAGTCTCTACATTCTCTAAAAGATCTTTTGCCGAAGAGTCCAGTGTTGTACCGTGTTTTTCACTTTCTATAAGCATCTGCCTGATTGAGTTTCCAACTATGTTCACACCGTTGGCCAATTTAAAGATATGTTCCTTCAATCCCTTGGTTTCTACCTCATCCATATAATCATAACGGGTATATTTCTCCAAAATTAATAATATGTCATTTATATTGTTTTCCAGGTTTTCTCCCATTTGGTTCAGCAATCTTGTCAACTCTTTTAATGCCGGATTTGAACTATCCGTATCTATTCTCTGGCTCAGGTCACCTTTTTCAAATTCCGCCAGGATCGAGATGGTGCTGTTTATAACACTCCTCTCTTCATCTATATTTTTTTTGGTCTTGATTATATTGTCATTGATCAATTTTGACATCAGTCCCAGTTCATCCTTGCTGCTGCTGTTTAGATACTCTACACTGTCGCTTTTTTTGTTCAGATACCTGAAAAAGTTCACGATCCCCTCTTCAAACTCTTTTAACGGTTTGTTAAAAAAGTTGGAGACCATAAAAATAATTGAAACAACGGATATGAGTAACAAAACAATTGAGATAAGTGCTGTTTCTATTATGCTTGACTGCAGGCTTTGGCTGTTTATTTTATCCATTAGTTTTATCTGTTTGTATACATCATCTACATAAATACCAGTAACCAAAGTCCAGTTTAACTCTTTGATATATTTTGAATATGCGATCTTTCTGAGGATCTTGTCGGTATTTGGCTTTTGGTAATGGTAAGTTACGAATTTATCTTTTATTCCGTTTTCAATCAAAGCTTTCCTGAATGCAAACCCCTGGATATCAGGCTTTGTTATATCGGTAATTTTCCCGTTTAGATGTGGTTTTGTCCCGTGAAAGGCAAAATAGTATTTATCACCTTTTTGTTCATATGCAAAAAAATAGCCGCTTTTGTTTTCAAGATACCTTATCTTTGAAAATATCTTTATGATCTCTTTTTTAGCTTCTTCTTTATTAGTGTATTTTAACAAAGCTGCTTCGATCATGCCGTTTGCTGTTAATATCTGATTCTTGATCAGCTGCTGTTTTTCTTTTAACATATCCTTTTCATATAACTCTATCATCGAGTCATTATTAGAAACAAGATTTGAAACTCCTGCCATGCTTAATAACACCATTGCTATGATCATTGGCACAATTGACGTTGCAAATAATTTTGCTTTTAAACTGTTCATATATTTATTCCCTTTTTAATTTACATTTTGATAATCTCAATTTCTCAAAATAAGAAGTAAATTATTTTACAAAATAAATGTCACAGCTAGCGTCACAGTTTTTTGAAATTTGGAAATCCCTTTTAGCTGAATTTCCAGTTATTTTTCAGGACAGCTTTTAAGGCCTTGGTTTTAAAAGTTTTAATTTCCCAAGTAAAAATTTATCAATCGAATCGTTCAGGTTTTTCGATTCATTATCATAATATACACTAAACCCCTTGTTTATAAGCTTCCAGGGAAACTCCTCGTCAATGCCGCTGACAATCAAAACATCCGAATCAAGATTTAAAATATTGTTTAGCATATTATCTTTTAGCCTTAGAGTATTTTGCGGCTTCTTTAATACTTCGACCTTCTGGATAAGGGAATTCCTCAGATTTATGACAGTATAAAATTCTGCTTCTGAAAGACGGGCACCTTTGTTATCAAGGTGACCGTTCTTTTCCCTTGTAGGGAATATCAATCTCATAATCTAGACCGCGTCAGAAAATTCTGCATGATTCCCGGCTCTTCTTAATCCTCTGTGAAGGCCTCTGCCCCTGCAGAATTCAGGATTACCGTTTCTGTTTTGAAAACCTCTTTGCTTACGCTGTCCATTGTTTCTGCCGGCTTCTAAACCTCTTGCATTTCTGTTTCCGGTTCTGTTTCCCAAACCTCTTCCTATTCCTCTCATAATTACCTCCTATGGTATTAAATATTGTTCCAACTGTTTAAATAAACAATTGTGATTAACTATCTGCACATATTTAATAAAACTACAAAGAAGATAGTAAAAAGTTTTATACCAATATGAACAAATGTTCATAATTATGACATATTAATGAACATATGTCAAGAATAAAAGATATTTAAAATAATTGTTGTAAAATACGGAAAATAAAGGATTTACGCTATGCAAATAAGAATCTATTACGAAGATACCGATGCCGGAGGTATCGTATACCATTCAAACTATCTTAACTTCTGCGAGAGGGCAAGGAGTGAGTTCTTTTTCCAAAAAGGGGAACTTCCCACCATTGAGGGAGCGCATTTTGTAGTCAGGCACATGGAGTGTGATTTTATATCAAGTGCAAAATTCGGTGATACTGTAAATGTAACAACAGAGATAAAAGAGATAAAAAACTCCTCTTTAAACATCTTTCAAAAGGTTAAAAGGGATGATGAAGTTTTGTTCAGTGCAACTGTGCTGCTTGTTCTTGTTGATAACGGAAAAGTAAAAAGACTTACAAAGCAGATCAAAGAGTATCTTCGATCTCTTTTTTCATAACATCTTTCAGCTATAAAAGGTTCATGGATTTTCGGCTCACCATATTTGCCTGGCTAAGTTTGAACGAGCCTGCATAAGAGAGTATATTCGACTTGTCAAAATCGATGCTTTCTTTTGCATAATCTATACTTGACATCAGATATTGTTCCGTGTCAAGTTTATTATCATTTGTCATCTGCATAATAACCTCATCCAGTGAGTTTTGGATATTTGAGAACTGCTCTTTTAACTTTAGGAGGTCTTCATTTGCAGTTTCTATATCCATCTTCTTGACCGTGATATAATCATTCAGGTTCTCTTTGCTTTTTCTGGAATTCTCATAATCTCCCGATTCATCGAACGATCTTGCCTGATATAATATCTTCGTAAAAAGATTCTCTTCCTCTTTAAGTTCAGCCAGACTTCCTTTTGCATATCCCTGTTTTTCCAAATTAGCGGCTATAAAACTTTCGTGATCTAGGGTACTGTCGTCTATAAAGTTTCCAAGCTGATAGATAAGGTTAAGGTTTCTGCTTTTATCCGTAGATGAAGCCTGAAGCAGATGATCGCCCTTATAGGAGGTTTTCGCAGCGATCAGCTCAAGCTCCGCCATAAGTTTTTGAATCTCTTTGGCAACGGCAAAGGCTTCACTTATATTGGGCAGGCCGTTTTTTATCTGGGTCAATTTGTTATCGACTTTATTCAATATATGTGCTTGTTCGCTTAATGCTATACTGGCGATCTGCGTTATTATTATGTTTTCATTTACTTGCTTGATATTGGAAGATATTTCATTTGAATTAAAGTTAATGTTATCGGAGATAACTACCTCTGAATGACTGTTTTTTACATTATCCCCGTTTTGTTCGGGATACAGATGCTTCAGAGAATCATTTAACTCAGTATTGACACTGTTGGCAGATTGGTTATTATAATTGTTAAGTGTTGTATTTATTATCATCATTCAAACCTGTTCTTGTAAATATTCACATATATGAAGTTGTAGCCTTAATATAGCACATCAAAATCACCACAACTCCATACTTCTGAATATACAAAATATTCAAAGAAACCTTTTAGTCGTTATTCAACTTTTGTGTTTCTCTGGAGATTCTCTCCTCTAATTTTTGTTTTTGATCAATTAAGAACATAATATTCTCTTTTAACGCCGTTCTGTGTTCATAAGACTCGATTATAAACTCATAAAGTTTCGGTCTGTTTTGTTTCCAGTTATGAAGAGTTGTTTTGTTAACTTCTAGGTCAGCTTCAAGCTTTCTTAAACTAGGTCCTTGTTTTACATTTGGTGCAGTCATATGTATCCTTAAACGATTAATTTCTGAAAGTGTACCAAATATTGGAACACTTGTCAAGTGTTTTAAAGATTTTTGTTCCAAATATTGGAACAAAAATCTTTAAAAGCTCTACTTCTGTACAATTTCATATGACAAGTTTGCAAAAAAATATTTTATTAAAAACCCTGAAACAATATAAACTGTGCGGTATCGACTACATTGAAGATATAAACATAACCAAACTCAACGCCAATTTGAAAAAACTCCCCGATACTTTTGGAAAACTTGAAGAGTTCACAAAAAACTGTAATCTGTGTAATCTTTCAAAAGATAAGATATCCTGCGGATTTGGAAGCGGGAACCATTCAAGCGAGATCTTTATAGTGGGTGTCAGCCAATACCAGTTGGAAAACGAAGCGGTATACACCATGCTTAAAAATATGCTGGAGAAAGTTTTGATGATAGATATGGAGGATGTGTTTTTAACGAATATTTTAAAATGTACCACAAAAGAGGAATATAAAAAACTCGATAACGAGATCAATTTGTGTATAGATTACCTGAAAAAGCAGATAAGTATCGCAAAACCCAAACTCATAATCACTATGGGTGATGCATTTAACTACCTTCTGGAAAAGAACGAAAATATAAACGACATCAGCGGAAACCTTTACCGTTACAACAATATAAAAACAATTCCGATCCTTCACCCCCAGTTCGTTTACAAAAACCCCTCTTTTAAACAGCAGTCGTTCAACGACCTGAAAAAGATCAAACTAATTTTGGAGAAACTATGAGATATATAATCACGATTTTAACACTTACGCTGCTTTTTACCGGATGTGAAAAGATCACACCCCAGCCTGCAGCAGAAACAAAACCTTACAGTTACACTGCAAAAAAAACAGCCCCTGCTGCAAAAAAGGTTCCAGGCGCTTTCTTTGAAAAGAAAGAACAGATCAAACCCCGGGATACGGTTGCTCTTGTCTTTGCCTCATCCAATATAGGTAAATATGCCCTTGACGCCTTAAATTCAATAAACACTTTTTTGATATACAAAAACAGTGATTTTAGACTTGAAACATATGATATACAGGTGCAAAGCGACAAAACATACAAGCAGATATTCCAAAAACTCAAAGAGAAGAATATAAACAAAGTGATAGCTTTGTTTACAAAAGATTTCTTTTCTCAGTTCACACAGCCGGAACTTCTTGAAGATATGAAGATATTCATGCCTTTGGTAAACAAACACGACTACTCTTCAAGAAACGGCTTTAAAACAGAAGGAATAGTTTTCGGTGCCATCAGCTACAAAGAGCAGATAGATACTCTTGCAAACTACAGCGGCAGCAGAAAGCTGATCGATCTTTATGACAATTCTGAAGTGGGAGAGAACCTGCACGGCTTTTTGAAAAACAGAGATCTTGTTTATTCAAAAAGAGTGGATGACCAGAACGGGAGATACAAAAGGTTTTTAAAAATTAGAAACGGATTTAACGATTCTACGGTTTTCCTGAATACACCTATCATAAAAAGCTCTATCCTTCTTTCACAGATAACTGTTGCGGAACTACAGGTGAAAAGATTCCTTTCCACGCAGCTTAACTATTCCCCTTTGATCTTGTCGCTGACACAAAAAAGAGACAGAAAGAATGTTATTATTGCAAGCTCGATAGGATATACCCCTGACGGGCTGTTGGAAACGGCAAATCTTACGAACAGCGATATAGAATACAACTGGGTAAACTACTCAAGCATAGTAGGTGTGGAATATCTAATATCGGGGAATATAGATCTCTTTAAAGATCTGAAGCTGGAAAAGGATCAAGTGTTCTACCCCGTATACCTTTACGAGGTAAAAAAACACTCATTTGAAAAGATAAGGTTTTAGATAAAGTCCAGGATCTTTGTCAGGTCTTTTTCATCGACAATAATATTTGCCTCTTTTTTTAATACCTCTTTTGCACAGAAAGCGACCCTTTTATCGGCAAACTTGAACATACTTCTGTCGTTTGCTCCGTCACCGACCACTAGAGTTTCGGCTCTAGTGATATTTAACAGCCTCTGCAGTCTTTGGATCATCTCACCTTTAGAGTAATCAAACATCATCTCTCCCCCTACTTGTCCAGTAAGAATCCCCGCTTTATGATGTAAAATATTTGAGAAGTCGGCATCAAGACCCAATACCTCTTTTGCAGGTTCGGTAGCTACTCTGAACCCTCCGCTGAAACATACTATCTTGTAACCTTTCTCCTGGAGAGAAAATATGGTATCTTTGGCTCCGGGCATCAAGGGAAGCTCTTTTGCTATTTTTTTCACTTTATCATATTCAAGTCCCTGAAGAAGCTGAACTCTGGTGATCAGACTTTCAAAGAAGTCAAGTTCCCCGTTCATCGCTTTATCGGTGATTGCTGCAACCTCTTTTTCCAGCCCAAGTTCTGCGGCAAAGTAATCTATAGTTTCCCCGTCCATCAACGTAGAATCAAAATCAAATACGGCAAGTTTCATTTTCAACCTTTTTTACATTTATTGTTTTATGGTATAATTATTATCTTTATAATAAAAAATGAATTATACCTAAAAAGGATTAAACCTAAATGTTCGACAGACTAATATCAAAACTCAAAGAAGATAAATATTTAACACTGGAAACCACTCCTTCCCATGATTCCCAATTTGACCATATAATCGAAAAAATAAAAGAAACGGGAGTTGATAAGAAGGTGGACGGTTTCAGTGCAACGGACAGCCCCCTTGCAAAGCTTAAATATAATGCCCTCTTTGCCGCAATGAAACTGCAGAACGAGTTTAAAAAACCTTGTATCGCAACTATGACAATGAGGGACCGGAATAAAATAGCTCTGCAAAGCGATCTTCTGGGAGCCAACGACTTTGACGTAAGGGCGATCCTTGCACTAACGGGAGATCCTGCTAAAATGAGTGACCAGCCCCATACAAAAGGGGTGTTTGAATCTAACTCGAATATGCTTTTAAAGATAATAAAATCGTTTAATTTCGGTATGGACTTTGCCGGGAGACCTTTTAAGCATGAACCCAAAAAGATATACCCCTATGCAGTTACCAACTCTTACGCAAAAAGCTTCAGATCTTTAGAGAAAAAAATGCACAAAAAGATAAACGAAGGTGCCGTGGGTATTATCACCCAGCCGGTATTCGATGTTCAAAATGCAAAACAGCTTCTTGAAAGCTTTGAAAATGCAAAAGAGGATATAGCCGAAGACAAAAAAGACGCCCAGCTTATATTCGGCCTGTTTCCTATAACAAAACTTAGAACCGCCATGTTCCTCTCGGCTCAGGTTCCGGGCATCCATGTACCCCAAAACTGGATAGATACCCTGGAAGCCGCACATAAAATAAGCGAGGAAGAGGAGTACAAAGCGGGTATGGAACTGAACAGGAAGCTTTTAGACGATATACAGAAGCTGCACCCAAAGATCCATCTGATGACCGCCAATAAATTTGACCTGGCCAACGAACTTTTATCATAACAAAAGGATAAGATATGTTTACACTCAAAAAGCTCTGGAATGCACTGAACCATGCGGGTAAACCGTGGCAGATATCATTGGCGGTTGCCCTGGCGATGATCGTGGGACTTACCCCGTTTATCTCTTTACATAACATAATCATAATACTGCTTGTATTGGTGTTCAATATCCATCTTGGGATATTTATCCTTTCCAGCGGATTTTTCAGCGGTGTTGCATATATATTCGATCCCCTGTTCCACTCATTGGGTGTAACTATACTTACAAATGAATCCCTGGAACCTCTTTGGACGACCCTTTATAACAACCCTGTGTTCAACCTGTCCCACTTTAACAACACGATACTAATGGGGAGCCTTGCCGTATCGATTGTACTGTTCTTTCCTGTTTTAAAACTGGTCAGCACGCTGCTTGTAAAATACAGGGAAGTTATTGCAGTAAAGATACAAAACATCCCTATTCTAAATAAGTTATCCTATTTCCATAATGAAGAGCCTTCAAATGTAAAAAGCTTCAGAATGGCAGGTGTTGCCGTTATAGCGGTTGTCCTGATCCCGATATATGTGTTAAGCAGTTTTTACCTTGACGGTTTCGTAAAAGAGCAGCTGGAACTTAATATCGCAAAGAACAGCGATAAAACAGTTGCAATAGAGGATGTAAACGTGGGAATATTAAGTTCAAGCGTAACAGCCTCGGGACTTATTATAAGTGACAAGAACAAAAAAGAGCAGAACATTGCAGTGGACAAGGTTTCAATAGATATTGATATTTTAAGCCTTGTAATGAAAAAATTCATAATCGATGATCTTTCTATTATAAACATAAACTTCCCCGACCATGTAAAGCAGGCGGTTACAAAGCCTGAACAAAAATCGAAAAAGACCTCAACCGATTCAAAGTTCAAGTTTGATGTGGCGCAGCTTTCAAAAATAGACACCTCAAAGATCAAGAACATCCAAAAAGATCAGGTAAAAGAGTATTACGACAAATTCAAAGAGTATTACAAAAAATTAAAACCTCTGTTTAACAAAGCCGCTGCTTCAAAAGAGCAAAGCGGTGAAATAGTCTACAAAAGAGGAGTTGGAAGCTTTATAACATACAAAGACAATACTAACTTTCCTCAGGTTTTAGTAAAAAAAGGGGCTTTTAGCATCACCTTTGAAGATGTGGTTTATAACGGCAGTTTAAAAGATTTCACAACCAACCAGACAAAATACCAAAAACCGTTCCTGTTCAATATAATCTCAAAGAACGAAAAGTTCAAAGAGCTGAAAGTTAACGCTTCCATCTACCAGGTTAAAAATAAAGAGAAAAATACCATTAATCTTAAAATGTCCGAATTCAAACCGGGTAATTATACAAGCAGCGACTTCTCATTGCAAAACAGCGTGGTAAACGGGATCCTTGCTATAAATATAGGGAAAAACGACACTGTAAAAGGAACAGGAAAACTTGATATAGCCACAACCGATATTTTCCTTAAAGAGTCAAACAAATATATAACAGAACTTAACAAGTCCCTTAAAAACACAAAAGGGATAAGTGCTTCAATGGATATTAAAGGCTCTCTTGAGAATCCTGCAATAAAGGTTGACTCAAATATTGAAAAGATTTTAAAATCAAAAATAAACGATCTTGTAAAATCACAGAAAGAGAACTTGAAAAAAGAAGCCAAATCAAAAGCCAAAGAGAAACTAAAAGAGAAACTTGGAGACAAGCTTGATTCTAAAACAGGCGATACTATAAAAGGATTATTCAACTTTTAATATGGAAAAAAAATACGCAAGCATAGATATAGGACTAAAAAGAATAGGATGCGCCCTAAGCGTTGCATCAGGGATAGTAACACCCAAAGAGGCTATCTTACGAAAGAACAGGAACCAGGCGGCAAATGACGTGGACAGCTTTTTAAAAGAGTGGGATATAGACGTGCTCGTTGCCGGATACCCCGAATCAAGCGAGGATATGAAAAAAAGAGTCTCACACTTTGTTAAGCTTTTAAAGTTTGACGGTGAAATTGTCTTTCAAAACGAGAACCTAAGCTCACAAGAGGCAAAAGATATGACAAAAGGGGAAATAAAACACAAAAGGGACGGAAGGATAGATTCCCTTGCGGCGAAAATAATCCTTGAAAGGTATCTGGCAAAAGCATGATAGGCGTTGATATTATAGTTATTGCAAGAGTCGAAAGGATGATGCAAAAATGGGGACAGAAAGCTCTAAACAGATTTCTAAGCGAGCAGGAGACAGCTTTGGTCAAATCACCCTCCACAGCTGCAGGATTCTGGGCTGCAAAAGAAGCGGCGGCGAAAGCCATAGGAACGGGAATAGGCAAAGAATGCGGCTTCCATGATATAAAAATATCAAAAACCAAAAAGAACGCCCCGAAAATAAAATTCAAAAAAAGTATAAGAAAAAAGTTCAAAATAAAAGATTCAAATCTTAGCATAACCCATGACGGCGGTTTTGCCATAGCTGTAGTGGCTTTAGAGAAAAAGTGATGATAAGAACTGCTTTTAGAAAACTGATCTACCTTATCGTGATGTTGTTTATAATATCCCTTATATCATTTATTGCCATAAATTTAGCTCCCAACAGTTTTTTTGCAAGCGGTGAACTCAATCCTAATATCACGGAAGAGTCCATAAAACAGTTAAAAGAGGTTTACGGGCTTGATAAACCTTTGTATGTACAGTTCCTCTCCTGGATGCAGAATATTTTAATGCTTGATTTCGGGATATCTTTTGCAAGCGGGGCTCAGGTAAAAGAGGAGATCCTAAGCAGAATACCAATAACACTTACTATTAATATCATAAGCATGGTATTTATCTTTGTGCTCTCTTTATATCTTGGAATAAAAGCGGCCCTTAACAAAGATTCGGTTTTTGACAGATTCACGGGACAGCTCTCTTTACTTAGTTTCTCCCTGCCCTCTTTTTATCTTGCCCTGCTGGGCGTTTTGGTATTTGCCGTAAATCTTGAGATTCTTCCAATAGCCGGACTTCACAGCAGCGGACTTGAAGATGGAAGTTTTGAATACTATCTTGACCAGACATGGCACCTGATCCTTCCCATATCAATAATCATATTTGCAGGTATCGGCAGCCTGACCCTTTATATCAGGTCTTTGACCCTGGAGATACTAAAAAGCGATTATATCTTTTTTGCAAGATCAAGGGGATTGTCAAATAAGCAGATACTAAAACACTACATACTGCCCAATCTCTATCCGAGCGTTATAACCCTTCTTGGATTAAGCCTTCCCGGGATCATCGGGGGAAGCGTTATTCTGGAAACCATATTCAGTATTGACGGTATGGGTCTGTTGTTCTTCCAAAGTGCCCTAAGCCGTGACTATCCAGTTATTATGGGGATATTGATTATAGGGGCTTTTTTAACACTGCTTGGGAATATCCTGGCGGATCTTATACTTTTAAAGCTCAATCCCAACTTCAAGCAGTAAACAAAAGCTCTCTAGTGGATAAACTTCCCGTTCTTTAGCTGGAATTTGTCCTCTTTAAGAAGATCATCGCACACCTCAAGTTTTTTAAAGAACTTATCACCTTTGTTAACAAACACAGAACCGAAACAAAAAAGTATCTTCAAGGTCTGTCCAGACTTGCTTTTTAGAATAGAGTTTGACAGCTCGATCCTTATATTGTTAAGGAAAGTTTTCAGCTCATCCTCATCCTGGTCTTTGGTAAAAAGTAAAAACTTATCTCCGGCATATCTTGAAAGCTCAAAATCCACCATCTCATCTTCGAGTCTTTTTAACAGGAAATTGCTCAGGTATAAAAGTACACTGTCACCTATGATCTCCCCGTATTTTGAATTGATCTTTCCAAACCCTTTTATATCGATAATGCTCATAGAGAAGCTCTCTTTAAAGTTTGCCTCTTTATTTAGAAGCTTGTAGCTTATCCATTTTCTGTTGTTAAGCTTTGTAAGAGGATCTTTATAAAGCTGGCTTTGCAGTTTTTTGATCTGCTCTTTCATCCCCTTCACAAGCTCGTCGACCTGAGAAAGCTTACTTTCATCTTTGTTCTTTATGGCGTCTATTGCATCATCGGCCGCACTTGAAAGAAGATCTATGTTCTGCATGGTTCTTTTCATATACAGGTCTATCTTTTTAAACTCGTCTACGATAACACCCTCTACCTCTTTTTCAAACCTTTCATCATCAAGTTGAATACTCTGCTTTTTTGCATTTTGGTCAAAGGTGCTGAAATAAAGGGAAGGAAGCACTATCTCGCTGCTTAAGAGTTCCTGCATCGTTGCATCTGTGATTTTTTTTAAATTCTTTTTCATTTTTTACCTTTTTTATCACTGATGATCTTTTGAATAGGCTTTGGTTTAGCTATGTAATACCCTTGGGAATAATCTATCTTTAATGACTTGACATACCTTAAGATTGCCAGAGAGCTAACAAACTCCGCGATTACCTTGATATTCTGTTTTCTGCAAAAACTTACTATACTTTTAATAAGATCATAATATATCTGTTCGTTAATCCTCTTTACCAAAGAGCCGTCAAGTTTTATATAATCAACGTCAAGCTGGAGAATATGCTCATAATTTGCAAAACCTGAACCGAAATCGTCTATTGCAACCAATACATTATACTCTCTAAGTTCAGCGATAAATTCATTCACCTTGTCAAAATCGTGAATCTTTTCACTTTCAAGGATCTCCACGGTAAGGTATTTCCCGATTTTCTTACTCTGCAGGGAATTTAGGATAAACGATTTTATATTTGGATTTATAAAATCATGGTAATCAAGGTTTATGCTTGCGTATATCTTATGCTCTGCAATTATATCGAATACCTTTTCGATCATCACTTCCATTAACTGGGGATAAAGCCTGAACTTCTTCGCCTTATCCATAAAAGCATTTGGGGAGAGTATATTGTTCTGCTTGTCCATAAGTCTCATCAAGGCTTCGTATTTATGTGAGCTTCCTTTTTTATTGTCTACTATTTCCTGGAAGAAAGGCTGAACTTTTTTTTCGTCTATATTGTATCTCATAATCTCCAAAAGGCTTTTATTCAGAAGACTGCTTTCACTTAAAGTGTCATCACAGTATGAATAGGGTTCGTAATTCTCTTTAGCATTATAGAGTGCTTTTTCAGCATAAATCATCAGGTCACTGTTCCTGCCCTGGGAACAACCTATTGTCACATCTATATTTATCTTTAGATTATGCTCAAGAATGTCAAACTGTTTGTTCACAAGCATTTCAAATATTATATTTTTCAGCTTTAGTATTATCCGCTCATCAAGCTCGCAAAAGAGTTTTAAAGAGAATATATCAACATACTGGTTTTTGAACACTATGTCGCTGTTTTCTATCTTGAATTTTTTTAGAAGTTTTTCTACTTTCGGTATGATCTTTGTTATGAAAAGTGAAGAGAACTGATGTAATACCCCGTTACCGTTCTTATATCCGTAAACCTCGTTTATCTCTCTCATATGCATAATATCAATAAGAAACAGAGTATTTACAGCATCAGGGTCCTGATCCTTTTCTTTAATTGTTATCGGCGTTACTAGCTGCATATCCGGCCTTTTAGTTTTACACATTCTATATTTTTTATAGACAATTCTTAAAGTTAATTTATAATTCTTTCACTTTTATACTTAAGGTTTAGTAAAAAAACATAAATTTTGTGATTTTTTTGTAATTTTTTCTGTTTGTATATTTGATAAAGATCTTTAGTGCTTACACAGGGATTAAGGAAAGCTCCCTGCTTGCTTTTTGGAGGTTGAAAAGCTTATTTTGACTGAGATATCAATACATCTTCGATTATTTTATCTATATCTCCGTCAAGTATTGCATCTACATTACTGTAGCCTATATTGCTTCTTGTGTCTTTTACCTGCTGGTAAGGCTGCATTACATATGATCTGATCTGGTGGCCCCATCCTATTTCGGATTTCGAAATACCCTCTTTTTCAGCCATCTGTTTTTCTAATTCAAGTTCATAAAGTCGTGATTTTAACATCTTCATTGCACTTGCTTTATTCTTGTGCTGGGATCTGTCGTTTTGGCACTGCACAACAATTCCGGTTTCTATATGGGTTATCCTTATGGCAGATTCAGTTTTGTTTACGTGCTGACCACCTGCTCCTGATGCCCTGTAGGTATCTATTCTTATATCTTTGTCTTCAACTTCAATATCAATATTGTCATCTATCTCGGGAGAAACCATCACAGAAGTAAAAGATGTATGCCTTTTTGCATTTGAATCAAAAGGGGATATCCTTACAAGCCTGTGTATTCCATTCTCTGTTTTTAAATAACCGTATGCATTTACGCCGCTTATGATAATACTCACATCTTTAATACCGGCTTCATCTCCCGTCTGGTAGTCAAGTATCTCAACTTTGAAGCCGTGTCTTTCTGCCCATCTAAGGTACATCCTATAAAGCATATTTGCCCAGTCACAGGACTCTGTCCCGCCCGCACCTGGGTGTATGGAAACTATCGCATTGCTTCCGTCATCGGGACCGCTTAGCATCACCTCTATCTCTGTCTGCTTGATTATATCCTCAAGCTGCGGGGCTTCTTCGAAAAGTGTTTCAATAGCCTCCTCGTCAGCTTCTTCGGTTGCCATCTCAAACAGTTCGTTTGCATCGGTTAAAGCTTCGTTGGCTTTATTGAATTTGTTTTTTCTTCCAAGAAGCCTGTTTTTTTCCTGACCTATCTTTGTAGCAGTATCGATATCGTTCCAGAATTCCGGGTTCTGCTCCAACTCTTCGATCTCATTTAACCTGTTCTCTATAAGATCAGGTTTTAAAATAGATTCTATATTTTCCAGTTTAAGGTTAAGGTTTTTAAGTAGCTGTGTATATTCGTAATTATCCATGATGAAATTATATCGAAACTAAAATAAATCGCCTCTGCTTATAAATAACATATTGTCTGTCGCAGAAAAGTGAAGGCAGATTGATATAATTTTCATTCAATACGTTTTGGTGGAAATGCCCTTCTATTACAAGATCAGCCTTGTAAAGTTTCAATCTTTGCTCTATTTTGTCATTAAAGCCTTCATAGCAGCTGCAGATCTCTTTATTCATTAAGGCCTTATCTATTTTTTTTGTTATAATGTTATTTATATCAAATATATTAAGGAACTTTAAAAGCCATTTTGTCCTTAATACGTATGTATAAAGGTTGTAGCCAAAGGGAGTGAATATATCCCCGTGTGATAAAGCTATGCTTTTTCCCTCATGCTCTATAAACACCGGCTGCTGTTCCCTTTTATATACTTTTGCGTTAGGGAAAGTTCTTTCTAAAAGGAAATCATGGTTTCCCTCAAAATATATCACTTCAATATTTTCGGATATCTTATTTATAAGATCTATTACGGTTTTGTTTATTTTTACGAAATAAGGTACATATGAAGATAAAAAATCAAAAATATCACCCATAAGGATCAATTGCTCAGTTTTTACCTTGCCGCTTTCTATATCCATTAAAAGATCTAATAGAACAGTTCGTTGTTTGTTGTAGTGTGAATCCGCTATGAAAAGCGCGTTGTTTTTAAGTTTCATTGAAAAGCAAAAAAAACAAAGTTGAATAGCTTTCGCCATTCAACTCTATTTGTATCTGTGTGTTATTCTTCCCTTATCAAGTGAGTAAGGAGTAATCTCAACCCTTACAGTATCACCTAATAAGATTTTAATGTAGTGCATTCTCATTTTCCCCGAAATGTGACATAACACCACATGACCGTTATCCAACTGTACCCTGAATGTTGCATTTGGTAAAACTTCTATAACCTTACCGTCAACAACAATAACATCATCTTTAGCCATTTGTATTCCTTTAACTTTTAATCAACTTTTGATAAAATTTCCGCTTTGCCGTTAATTATAGCAACAGTATGTTCGTAGTGACTCGTTCTAAGACCGTCTTTACTTCTAACCGACCAGTTATCAACAGGATCGATAACTGGTTCTTCATCTTTTTGACATATCATAGGTTCAATACAAAACACCATACCGTTCTTAATCTTCGGACCCTGCTTTGGATTATCAGAATCTAAATAGTTTGGAACTTCAGGGTCACAGTGAGGCTGTCTCCCGATTCCGTGTCCACAGAACTTAACCAATGGAACATAACCTCTATCAAGGATAAAGTTCTCAATAGCCAGACTTAATTCTTTAAATCTCATACCCTGCTTGATAATATCTATTGCATAGTACAATGCATCTTTACTGCAGGCAATCAGTTCTTCATCTTCTTTGCTGATCTTCCCTATTGGCATTGTAACGGCAGCATCTCCGTACCAACCGTCTATTTCGCTACCGAAATCAAGACCAAGGATATCTCCCTCTTTTAATACCGTATCATCGGGAATACCGTGTATAACAACTTCGTTTAAAGATGTACACACTGCATTTGGGAAACCGTAAAGACCTTTAAATGCAGGTCTTGCACCTAGGTCGTTAAGATATTTTTCACCCATAGCGTCAACTTCCAATAAAGTCATTCCCGGTTTTACGTTTTCTTGAAGATATACTAAAGTCTTCGCAACCGCCTGACCGGCGATTCGAAGTTTTTCTATTTCAGCAGGTTTTCTTAATGGTATTGCCATCTTATAAACCTACCGCACTTAGTGTGTTATATTTGTCAGTATATTGCTGCGCTTCTATTTTTCTCATTGTGTCGATTGCAACCTGAACAACGATAAGTACAGCCGTTCCACCGAAGAAGAAAGGTACTCCCATAGCTTTAACAATAAGCCATGGAACAGTAGCGATCAATCCAAGATAGATAGAACCCCAGAATGTCAGTCTGCTTGCAGTTTCATTTAAAAACTCAGAAGTGCTTCCGCCAGGACGAACGCCCGGAATAAATCCACCCTGTCTTTTTAAGTTCTCCGCTATATCTTTTGCGCTGAACGTGATCGAAGCGTAAAAATAAGAGAAGAATACTACAAAAAGGAAAGTCATAAGGTTAAATGTATAACTATTCGGATTCAAGTAATCTGAAATTGCGACCAAAGTTTCATTCTGCGTACCTTGTAATACGGTTGCAGGGAACATTAAAATTGCACTTGCAAAGATTACGGGAATTACACCGCTTAAATTCACTTTAATAGGAATATAGTTCATAATTCTTTTATTTTGATTTTGCATCATAACTTTTCTGCTGTATGACACAGGAACTCTTCTTTCACCAAGCTCAACGTAAATAATGGCACCAACAGTCGCTAAGATAACTACTAAAATAGCAATAACCGTTAAGAAACTCATTTGACCGTTATTTACAAGGTCTACCGTACCCCCGATAGCACTTGGGATTGCAGAAACGATACCTGCAAAGATAATTAAAGATATACCGTTACCGATACCTCTTTGGGTGATCTGCTCACCGATCCACATTAACATCATAGTACCTGCTACCATAGAGATAGTTGCTACTGCGATAAACGTGTTCATATCGATCATTATCGCGCTTTGTCCGGATCCGCCTGTTAAAGAGTTTAATCCCATAGAAACACCGATAGCCTGAACAAAAGTAATTACTATTGTAGCATATCTGATGATCTGCATATATTTTTGCATCCCGTCTCTCTCTTTTTTCATTTTTCCAAGAGCAGGGAAAGTTGCAGCTAAAAGCTCCATAATAATCGAAGCAGTAATATATGGCATGATTCCTAGTGAAATTATACTTAGTCTTTCAACGGCGTTACCGCTGAACATATTAACAAGTCCTAAAGCATTGTTTGAGTTTGTGTCGAAGAATTCTTTTACAACAGTTAAGTCGACCCCAGGTACCGGCACGTATGCCAGTACTCTGTATATCAAAATAAAACCTAAAGTGATTAGTATTTTATTTATTAGATCTTTATTCATGGTAATTATTTACCAGTGGTAGTTACATTTTCATCTTTTATCTTAGATGCAATTTCACTAACGCTTGAACCAATAAGTTTAACTTTAGTTACATCTTTAGATAATTTATAAACAGATCTGATAGTTTCCATAGTGATCTCATCCAGGTTTGCAACCTTTTTTACTTTATCAACATTGATAGAGTATGGTTTTTCAACTCTAGAGTAGAATCCAGTTTTTGGAACTCTCTTTTGAAGCGGCATTTGACCACCTTCAAAGTGTCTTTTGATTTTGTAACCAGATCTTGCTTTTTGACCTTTGTTACCTCTAGTAGCTGTCTTACCCATTCCTGAACCTTGACCTCTACCAACTCTTTTTCTGTTTTTAGTACTACCAGCAGCTGGTCTTAAATCTTGTAATAGTGACATATTTCTATCCTTTAATCTTAGCTAATGCTTCAACAGTAGCCTGAACAAGGTTGTTAGGGTTATTTGACCCTAACGACTTAGCAATAATATCTGTAACACCTGCAAGCTCTAGTACCGGTCTAGCAGCACCCCCTGCGATAAGTCCCGTACCTTCAGAAGCCGGTTTTAATAAAATCTTACTTGAGTTGTACTTGTACTCAATATCATGAGCGATTGTAGTACCGTGAATGTTAACTTTAACTAATGATTTGAATGCATCATCTAAAGCTTTCTTGATTGCATCAGGAACCTCTTTAGCTTTACCTGTACCAAATCCTACAGTACCGTTTTTATCACCAACAACTACTAAAGCAGTAAATCTAAATCTTCTACCACCTTTAGCAACTTTTGTTACTCTTCCTATCTTAACGATAGCTTCTTCAAAATCTTCTCTATTTACAGCCATCATTGCCCCTTATAATTTAATACCGTTAGCTCTAAGTGCTTCTGCGAATGCAGCAACAACACCGTGGTAAAGGTATCCGTTTTTATCAAAAACTACAGTTTCAATATTTTTTGCTTTTAAGTTCTCAGCCATTGTAGCCGCTACTTGTGCAACACTTTCTCTACTTACAGATAATTTTAGTGCTCTGCTGTCAGCTGAAGCAAGAGTAGCTCCCGCGATATCGTCGATAGCTTGTGCATAAAAATATTTGTTAGATTTGAATACAGTTAATCTTGGTCTTTCAGCACATCCGCTGATTTTACCTCTAACTCTTCTTTTTCTTCTTGCTCTTAAAGCATTCTTTTTTGCTAAATCTTTTGCTCTACTCATATTCTCATACCCCTACTTAGCTGTTTTACCGGCTTTTCTAACGATATGCTCGTCAGTATATTTAACACCTTTACCTTTGTACGGCTCTGGCGGTCTAAATCCTCTGATCTTAGCAGCAACTTGTCCAACTTCCTGCTTACTGATCCCTTTAATGTTAATAATGTTTTTATCAACAGCAATCTCGATATTTTCTGGAATATCAAAGTTAATAGGGTGTGAGAAACCTAGTTGTAACTCAAGAACCTTACCTTTAACTGCAGCTCTGTAACCAACACCGTTGATCTCTAAAGATTTAGTGAAACCTTTGTCAAGACCTACGATCGCGTTGTTAGTTAAAGCTCTGTAAGTTCCCCAGAAAGCTCTGTCTTGTGCTTCTTCACCTTTTAAAGTGAAAGTAACATTACCGTCAGCAACATCAACACCAACTCTATCGTGAGTGTTAACATCTACTGATTTATTTCCTTTTTTAACTGTAATAACACCGTTATTAACAGCTACTTCTATTCCGCTTGGGATTGCTATAGGTTTTTTACCAACTCTTGACATCTACAACTCCTACCATACTGAACAAAGAAGTTCACCACCAACATTTTGTTTATAAGCTTCATCGTTAGCTATAACACCTTTGTTAGTACTTACTATAATTGTTCCGTATCCATTTTTAAAACTTTTTAATTCAGAAGCGTTTTTGTAAACTCTTCTACCAGATTTCGAAAGTCTTTTAATTTCGTTGATTACACTGTTTTCGTTGTCATCATATTTTAAAGTAACTGTGATAGTTTTCTTTTTAGGATCTGTATCAACTACTTTGTAATCTTCAATATACTCTTTTTCTTTTAAAACATTACAAACAGCTTCTACAGTATTAGAATGTATAACAGTAGTTACATCAAGCTTTCTCATTGAAGCATTTCTAATTCTTGTTAAAGCGTCTGCGATTAAATCATTCATCATGGGCTTTTCCTTTTTCTACCAACTAGCTTTTCTAACACCAGGTAATAAACCTTCGTTAGCCATTTTTCTTAAACAAACTCTACAAATACCGAAATCTCTGTAAACAGATTTTGGTCTTCCACAAATTGAACATCTAGTATAAGCTCTAGAAGAGAACTTAGGTTCTCTCTTAGCTTTTGCGATCATAGATTTCTTTGCCATTACGCTCTCCCTTTAGTAAATGGTATACCGATTAATTCTAACAATCTGAATGCTTCTTCATCTTTAGAAGTTGAAGTAGCAATAGAAATATTCATACCGTGAGTTTGAATAATATTGTCGAACTGTACCTCTGGGAACATTAACTGCTCTTGTAAACCGAAGTTGTAGTTACCTGCTCCGTCGAAACCGTTTCTGTCAAGACCTCTGAAGTCTTTAACTCTTGGAAGCGCGATTGTACATAATTTGTCTAGGAATTCGTACATTCTTTCACCTCTAAGTGTTACTTTAACACCAACAGGAGTATCTTCTCTTACTTTAAAACCTGCAACAGATTTTTTAGACATAACAGTTACCGCTTTTTGTCCTGCAATTAGAGAGATAGTATCGTTAATGTTTTGCATTAATTTACTATCTTTCATAGCAAAACCAGCACCAACAGAGATAGAAACTTTCTCTAATTTTGCTGTTAACATTTTGTTTTGAGGAAATTCAGACTCTAAAGTAGGTCTGATTTCGTTGTTGTATCTTTCTAATAATCTTGCTGCCATCTTATTCACCTTCTACTTTTGCTACGTTAGAGATATCAATAGGCATCTCTTTATTAACAAAACCACCATCTTTGTTCTCTTCAGATGGTTTAACTGTTTTCTTAGCTAGTTTACAATCTTTAACGATCACTTTACCTTCTTTTGGCAGTACAGCTAATACTTCTCCAGTTTTACCTTTGTCATCACCTGAAATGATTTTAACAGTATCACCTTTTTTAATTTTTAATTTAGCCATTATAATACCTCCGGAGCAAGTGAAACGATCTTCATGAAACCTGCATATCTAACTTCTCTCGCAACTGGTCCAAAAATTCTTGTTCCAATTGGTTCTTTTTTACCGTCTAAGATAACTGCAGCATTGTCGTCAAATCTGATTAAAGATCCGTTTTCTCTTTGAACTTCTTTATGAGTTCTAACGATAACGGCTTTAACAACTGCACCTCTTTTAACTTTACCTGTCGGTAGTGCTTTTTTAACTGATGCAACGATTACGTCTCCAACCGATGCGTATCTTCTTTTAGATCCGCCAAGAACCTTGATACACATGATCTCTTTCGCACCAGTGTTATCTGCAACATTTAATCTTGAAAAACTTTGAATCATTATTTAACTCCTGTTGCCACTATTGTCTTTAATCTGAAAGATTTAGTTTTTGATAATGGTCTACACTCTACTGCAACAACTCTATCACCAACATTTAACTCATTTTTTTCATCATGAACTAAATATTTTTTAAATCTTTTTACAGTTTTGTGGTATTTTGGGTGTAAAACACTTCTTGTTACTAAAACAGAAGCAGTCTTGTCTCCAGCTTTTTTTACCACAGTACCTTGGATTTCTCTTTTATGTGTCATAATTTCAATCCTTCAATTACTTAGCTGCAGTTATTGCAGTTTGAATTCTAGCTATATCTTTTTTTACAGCTTTTAATTCACTAGTGTTAGTTAATTGCATTGTTTTCAACTTTAATTTAAGTTCGAACAATAGCACCTTCTTCTCTTTTAATAACTCGTTTAACTCAGTTAAACTCTTACCGCTAATATCAGAATAATTCATTTTCACCCTCTGCTGTAATTATCTTTGTTTTAAAAGGAAGTTTACTTTGTGCTAAAACCAATGCTTCTCTTGCTACATCTTCAGAAACACCTGCAACCTCAAAACAAACTTTACCTGGTTTAATGTTCATAACATATCTATCAACAGGACCTTTACCCTTACCCATTCTCACTTCAAGTGGTCTTTGAGTTAAAGGCTTGTCTGGGAATACCATGATCCAAACTTTACCTTGTCTGTTCATTTTTCTTGTCATAGCAATTCTGGCAGCTTCGATTTGTCTAGCATCAATTCTATTGTGTTCTAAAGCTTTGATACCGAACTCACCGTATGCAAGAGTGTTAGCTCTAGCAGACTTACCTCTGTTTCTACCCTTCATTTGCTTTCTGTATTTAGTTCTTTTAGGCATTAACATAATTATTTACCTCTTTTTCTTGGTCTTTTTGACTTTTTGTTATCAGTTGTAGACTCAGCAGGGATCCCTTTAGCAAGTACTTCACCTTTGAATATCCAAACTTTAATACCGATACAACCGTAAGTAGTATGACCTTCAGCAAAACCGTAATCAACTCTAGCTCTTAGTGTATGTAAAGGAACTCTTCCCTCTAAATACCACTCAGTTCTAGCCATTTCAGCTCCACCAAGTCTTCCTGATACAGATACTTTAATACCTTTTGCACCAGCTTTGATCGCATTTTGCATAACTCTTTTCATAGCTCTTCTGAATGCAACCCTTCTTTCAAGTTGTTGTCCGATATTCTCAGCAGCTAATTGAGCAGAAAGGAAAGGTTTTCTCTCCTCTTTGATGTTAACAGCAATATCTTTTCCAACAAGTGCTTTAAGGTTTTCTTTTAATTTCTCAACGTCCGCACCTTTTTTACCGATGATGATACCAGGTCTAGCAGCAACTAAAGTAACTCTAACTTTCTTAGTAGTTCTTTCGATAATTGTTTGCGCGATTCCTGCATAGTAAAGCTCTTTTTTAACGAACTTTCTGATTTTATCATCTTCTGCAACATTAGCAGACATTTTTGACATATTAGGGAACCATCTTGACTCCCAGTTTCTGTTGATACCTAATCTTAGTCCAATAGGATTAACTTTTTGACCCATTACTTGTCTCCTTCTATTGCATTAACTTCAACATAAATGTGAGCTGTTGGTCTGTTTTTTGGAGATGCACTACCTCTTGCTCTTGGAGTATATCTCTTAAGAACCGGACCTCTGTCAACTCTTGCACTTGTAACTACTGCTTCTTCAGGTTCTAAACCTGCATTAGCAACTGCTGAAGCAACAACTTTAGCTATAACACCTGCAGCTTTGTTAGGAGTGAATTCTAAAGATGCAATCGCAACTTCTGCATTCATACCTTGAATCTCTCTAGCTATAAGTCTAGCTTTGATCGGAGATAGTCTAATAAATTTTAATGTAGCTTTACCCATATCTATTAACCTACCTTTCTTTGTACAGAACCTTTATGACCTTTAAAAGTTCTAGTCGGTGCGAATTCACCTAATTTGTAACCGATGTGATTTTCAGTGATCATAACCGGAACAAAACTTCTTCCGTTGTGTACGTTAAATGTAAGACCGATCATGTCTGGTAAAACCATACTTCTTCTTGACCAAGTTTTGATTGGCTTTTTGTCTCCGCTTTCGATCGCTTTAGCAACTTTTTTTGCTAAATGAGCATCAACAAATGGACCCTTTTTAATACTTCTTGCCATCTTATACCCTTACTTCTTTCTTTTTGAAATGATTAGTTTGTCACTAGATTTTTTCTTTCTAGTTTTGTAACCTTTAGTTGGCATACCCCATGGAGTAACTGGATGTCTACCTGAGTTAGTTTTACCTTCACCACCACCATGCGGGTGATCGATTGGGTTCATCGCAGAACCTCTAGTTTGAGGTCTTATACCCATGTGTCTAGTTCTACCAGCTTTACCGATTACCATGTTAGAGAAATCTTCGTTACCAACGATACCAACAGTAGCCATACAAGTTGAAAGGATCTTTCTCATCTCACCAGATGGAAGTCTTAAGATGATATATTTATCTTCTCTACCCATAACTTGAGCATATCCACCGGCAGATCTAGCGATTTGACCACCTTTACCAGGCTTAAGCTCGATGTTGTGAACCATTGTACCAACAGGCATTGAAGATAGTTTCATTGCATTACCAGGTAAGATATCAAGTCCAGATTCAGCTGCTTGTACAGTTGACCCAACTTTTAACCCAGATGGTTGAATGATGTATCTTTTCTCACCGTCAGCGTAGTTAACTAAACAGATTCTACAGTTTCTGTATGGATCGTACTCAACAGTTGCAACAGTTCCAGGAACGTTTAACTTGTTTCTTTTAAAATCTATGATTCTGTATAATTTCTTTGCACCAGCTTCTTTATGTCTAGAAGTGATTCTACCGTTATTATTTCTACCTGCTGTAGCTTTTACTCTTGTAAGTAAAGATCTAACAGTTGGTTTTGAAGTAATATCAGAAGTCTCCATTACAGACATGAATCTTCTAGCAGGTGTTATTGGTCTAAATTTTTTAATTGCCATTACTTACTTCCTTATGCTGAAAGGTTCGCTATCTCAGCGCCTTCTGGTAACGTTACATAGAACTTTTTGAAGTCTGGTCTTGAACCGATTCTTCCTCTGAATCTCTTAACTTTACCCTCTTGTCTTAAAGAATTTACTTTTGTTGGTTTAACACCGAAGTACTCTTTAAAAACCTCTTTTAAACTATTTTTAGTCATTCTTGGAGTTGTTTGTACAACGATCACTCCGTTTTCTTGAAGCTCAATAGTTTTTTCTGTATAAACAATCGATTTGATATCAGTAATATCTGCCATTTTTATACCTCTTATAATAAGCTATCTATTACTGCTTTTTCGATTAATACCGAATGGTAAGCAGCAACTAAATAAGCATTTAATTCTGATTTTTCAATCACATAACAGTTTTTGATGTTTCTGAAAGCTAAATAAGTTTTCTCATCAAAGTTTTCAACAACAACTAACGTATCTCTTTTATCAAGTTTAGCTAATACGGCAGTTGCATCTTTTGTTTTACCAGACTCAACTTTGATTGAATCAGCAACAAAGATATTACCTTTTTCAGCTTGTGCTTTAACAGCATATCTTAAAGCTAACGCTTTTTGTTTTTTGTTGATCTTTTGGTTATAGTTTCTGTTTGACGGTCCGAAGATTTGTCCACCACCTACGAATAGCGGTGATCTTTTAGAACCCCATCTTGCAGCACCAGAACCTTTTTGAGCTTTAGGTTTTTTACCACCACCGCTTACTTCAGATCTGTTTTTAACTCTTGCAGTGTTTGCTCTTAAACCTGCTAGGTAAGATTTTACATATAAGTGTAAATTATGAGAGTTGATACCATCAAATTTTTCACTTAATGCCATTTCACCTGCATTTTCAAATTTGTCATTTAATACTACTAATTTACTCATTATGCAATCCTTACTTTACCTAAAGAACCGTTTGCACCTGCAACTGAACCTTTAAGTACTAAAATACCTGTAGATGCGTCAAAAGATACTACATCATTTTTATGTGTCACGTTTGTGTTTCCGTATTGACCTGGCATTTTTTGACCTGGCATAACTCTACCTGGCCACTCACACATACCAATAGAACCGGTTCTTCTACCCATTCTGTGTCCGTGAGATGCTCTACCACCTGCGAAACCGTGTCTTTTAACTGCACCTTGGAAACCTCTACCTTTTGTTTTAAAAGTAGATTTAACTAAAGCACCTTCAACTAATGCTGACGTATCAATGTCACCAGCTTCAGTGTTAGCTACGCTTATTGTAGCGAATCTGTTAAACTCTTTACTCAAGTTGTACTTTTTCTGTTGACCTTCAATTGATTTGTTGAATTTCTTACCATCGCTGTAAGCAACAACGGCTCTACCATCATTAACTTCACATACTTTAGTTTCAACAACTCTCACAAGTGTAACAGGTACAGCTGGAACAGTAACAGTTCTACTCATACCGATTTTTTCAACGATAAATTCCATCTATATCTCCTTTTACTCTTGACCCATTGATCTAACTTCAACATCTACTTCTGGAGCTAAATCAAGTTTCATTAATGAATCAACTGTATCAGGCGTAGCTGAAACGATGTCGATCATTCTTGAGTGAACTCTGATTTCGAATTGCTCTCTAGCGTCTTTGTTAACGTGTGGTCCTTTAAGAACAGTATATCTTCTGAATTTAGTAGGCATTGGAATTGGCCCAATTAATTCAGCACCTGTTCTCTTAACAGCTTCAATAATTGAAGCAACAGAACGATCTAGTACTCTATGATCGTAAGCTTTTAACTTTAATCTAATTTTTTCCATTTTTTTTCCTTTAAAGAACTCATCAGAACAATTTAAAATTGATATTTTTCATCGCTCTGACCAATGTATGGACGCGGATTATAGCTTTTTTTAACCTAAAAGTCAAGATATAAGGTGGTTTGGTAGTTTTTTTTGAAGATTTGTTTCCTTATAAAAAGGAAACAAAGGTTTGGTTATTCTGTTACCGTTTTAACTCTCAGCATTGTCATGTAAGGTAATTTTGACGGAAGTTTTATAGGATTTGTATTTCCGCTGTGTACAGATTCAAGCTCTTTTCCCGATTCGGTGATGATCTTTTTGAACTTTACATAATACTTACCATCCTCTTTTTTGTAGATAGAACCTGTCTCATTATCCGATTCTTCTATATTTGAATCCAAAGGTGCAAAAATCTCCACCTCGTCTCCTGGATAGGTTTTATACTTACACATAAAATACTCTTCATTATCAAGTACAAGGCCGCTTACTTCGTAACTTCCGGCACTAAGCGCATAATCATGGTTTTGGGTATCATTCTTCTCAAAAGGCTTATGGATAAGATATGCATCCGTAAAGCCCCTGTTCTTTGTGGTATTTAGTTCGTCCTGGTATTTTTGGGCTTCAAACCTGTCGTTTTGGGCATCTTCAAGAGCCATCTTGTATGCGTATGCCGTAACTGCCGCGTAATAAGGAGATTTTGTTCTTCCCTCAATTTTTATAGAATCGACCGCACCGCTGTCTACAATCTCTTTTACATGGGATGCCAGGTTCATATCTTTTGCATTGAATATATAAGTTCCAACATTAGGTTCTTCTTCAAGCCTGAATAATGTTCCGTGGTCTTCATTTGCCGCATACATTGTATATTGAAACCTGCAGTCATTTGCACATGATCCCCTGTTTGGAACCCTTCCCATCTGGACTGCACTAATTAGGCATCTGCCGCTGTATGCAAAACACATAGATCCGTGAACGAATATCTCTATCTCAAGATCGGGGAGTCTTTTTTTTATCTCCTCCACGTCTTTTAGGCTTATTTCACGTGCTGCGATAATCCTTCTAACTCCCATATCATAATAAACTTTTGCATCAAGATAGTTCATCACGTTTGCCTGGGTTGAAAGGTGAATAGGGATACCGGGTGCCAGCTCATTACACAATGCAACGACACCTGGAGTTGCAACTATTATTGCATCGGGTTTTAAAGCTGCTATGTTTATAATATGTTTTTTTAACAGTTCTATTTGTGAATTGAAAGGAAACCCGTTTACGGTTGCATAAACTTTTTTACCTAAAGAGTGGGCATAATCTATACCCTCTTTGAATGTCTCAAAGGTAAACTCTTTTCCGCTTCTAATTCTTAAACTGAAATGACTCACCCCGCCGTATACGGCATCCGCACCGTAGGCAAATGCTATTTTTAACTTTTCAAGATTTCCCGCCGGAGAGAGTAGTTCGATATTCTTCATTATTGTATAAATCCTTGTGTATACTTTTAATGCAATTCTGCCTTTTAAGTGCTTAAAAAATAGAATTATTCGATACGATGAATTTAATTCTTAAGTATGGGCAAAGGTTGCTGATTGGTTAAATAAATTACAAAATAATTTATTATTTAACAATCAATCAGCTCTTTTTGGATAAACTTATAATTCTTATAAATTATCTAGAGGTTTTTATGTCAGAAATTAACAATACCCAAAATCTTGAGTTCTTGGTCAATAATATTGATGCATTAATTTATGTCATCGATGTGAACAGTTATAAAGTATTATACTCTAACGACAAATGTAAAGAGGAGTTCGGGGATATTGATAACAAGATCTGTTATGAGGTTCTTGAAACCAATAGGAACAGTCCGTGTGAAAACTGCTCTTTGTGTTACTCCAAGGAACTTAATGAGGGTGACTCATACAAATGGGAGCACAATAACAGCAAAAACGGCAAAACTTATTTTTTTAATGAAAAAGTTATTAAATGGGACAACGATACCCTGGCAAAAGTTCAAATAGGTATTGATATCACACGTCAAAAAGATCTTGAAAACAGGATCCACTCTGTCAAAGATGAAAACATCAAAACTTTCGAAGCCTTTACCGATTCAACGATAGAGGCTCTTCTTATTTATAACGAAGATAAAAAATGTATCAATGCCAACAAAGTAGCTCCTGAACTTCTGGGTTATACAAAAGAGGAATTAATAGGTATGAGTGCCTTTGAATTCATTGCTCCCGAATCCTTGAAGTATGTTAGCAAAGTGATAAATAAACAGAACAAAGAACCCTATGAAGCCATTATGAAAAGGAAAGACGGCTCGAAGTTCCCTGCTATCTTAAGGGGGAAAGACATACCTCTTAATAATAAAACAATCAGAGTCTCTGCTGTTTTGGATATAACCAAGATAAAAGAGAAAGAGGAAGAGATATCCAAGCTGGCATATTACGATACCCTTACAAATCTGCCCAACAGGCTGTTGCTGAACGACAGGTTGAACCAACTGCTCAAAAAAACACAAAGAGACTCCAAATACGGTATCCTTCTGTTTGTAGACCTTGACAACTTTAAGAACGTAAATGATACAAAAGGGCATATGGTAGGGGACCAGCTTCTTATACAAACCGCACGAAGACTTGAGAAGATCGTCAGAAGAAGCGATACCGTTGCAAGATTCGGTGGGGATGAGTTTATATTGCTTCTTGATACTAATACGCAGGAAGAGAGTATTGCCATGTTTGATGCACAAACCATAGCTGAAAAGATCCTCTCCCAATTAAAAGAAACTTTCTTTATAAACAAATACGAATTCAGCCTTACGGCCAGCCTTGGTATCGTATTGTTCAATAATAGTAAAAACCCGGCCGAAGAGTTGATGAAATACGCAGATACCGCCATGTACGATGCAAAAGAGAGAGGCAGGAACAAATATGCTTTCTTTGATCCGGCGCTTCAATCCGAAATAGAAAGAAAAGCACTGCTCACTGATAAACTGAAAAAAGCGATAGAGAATAAAAGCATAAAACTCAACTACCAGATCCAGGTAGATACCAATAAAAAAATCAAAGGTGTCGAAGCATTGGCAAGATGGATCGATGAAGAGCTTGGATTTATCTCTCCAATGGAGTTTATACCGGTAGCGGAAGATAGCGGCCTTATAATAGAAATGGGTAACTATATTATTGATGAAACCTTCAGTTTATTGTCAAAATGGAAAGATGATCCGATCAAGTCAGATTGGAGAATATCAGTTAATATCAGTTTAATACAGTTTGAGAAAAGAGGTTTCGCCTCCTATATCGGTGAAAAGATCAAAGAATATGATATCAATCCACGAAATGTAAGACTTGAACTGACTGAAAGTCTGCTCCTAAATGACGCACAGCTTGCCCTTGAAAAAATAAACAAACTTAAAAAACTGGGTGTCACTCTCTCTATTGATGATTTTGGGACCGGGTATTCATCATTATCTTATCTTAAAAAACTTCCCGTAGATGAATTGAAAATAGACAAGTCTTTTGTTCAGGATATAGTTATAGACGAAAATGATGAAACTATAATCAATGTAATCTTGTCACTTGGACGAAAATTCGGCTTTGAAGTTATAGCAGAAGGGGTAGAGAACAAAGATATACATGACAAACTAAGCAGCCTTGGATGTGAATATTTCCAAGGTTACTACCACGGTTATCCTGTAACAAAAGATAAACTCTAAGCTGCTTTAGAACCTTTTAACATAGGAGTGGCAGTAAGGTATCTTGTTATGCCTGAAGTAATAATCCTGATGATACTCTTCTGCTTCAAAGAAAGGTGTATTATGAGTAGATATAAGTTTTGTAGCCACATTATACCCCCTGGTTTCAAGCTCTGATATCAATCCTTTGACGATCTCTTTTTCATTTTCATCATTATAAAAAACAGCACTTAAATATTGGCTTCCTATGTCCGGACCCTGACCGTTTGTTTGCGTGGGATCATGTATCTCAAAAAACAGTTTTGCCAACTTTTCAAACGAAACCGCATCCGGGTCATAATCTACTTTAACAACCTCAAGGTGCCCGGTATTTCCCATACATACCTCTTTATAACCAGGGGCATGTACGGTTCCTCCCATATAACCGCTTACTGCTGATTTCACACCTTCAAGGTTTTCGAAAAAATATTCAACACCCCAAAAACACCCTCCGGCAAAATATGCACTTTTAGTCATAGAAACTCCCTTTAAATTTTAAAAAGTATATTAAAATAAAATAAATCGCAACTTTATAATTTCATCTATATTTTGAAATAAAAAAAAGGGGAAGCGGTAAAACCGCTCCCCCTTTTAAATTAAGAAAGTTATATACTATACAAATGAAACGTAAGCCATTTGTGTAGCATCACCCCTTCTGATTCTAGTTTTAACTACTGAAGTGTATCCACCGTTTCTTTCTGCATACTTTGGTGCAATCTCAGTAACTAATTTATTTGTAGTTGTCTTGTCTTGTAATAACGAGAAAACAGCTCTGTGAGAGTTTAAATCCCCTGCAGCAGCTTTTGTTATTAATTTGTCAATGTATCTTTTTAACTCTTTAGCTTTAGGTAAAGTAGTTTCAATCTTTTCTCTTTCGATTAAAGCGATTGCAAGATTTGCTAATAATGCTTTTCTATGAGAAGATGTTCTACTAAGCCTTCTATATCCATGCTTATGTCTCATTCTATGATCCTTTGTTTATTATGCTTTTAGTTGCTCTAGTTTTCTTCTTAAAGCTGAAGCAGTATCTTCATCTAAAGAACCGTCTATCGGATATCCGATTTCAGAGAACTTGTCGGAAATCTCTTCTAAAGATTTTTTACCAAGATTTTTAATACTTTTTACTTCAACTTCACTCATAAGTGCCAAGTCACCTACGTATTTAATACCTGCTCTGTCAAGAGAGTTAAAACTTCTTGCACTTAAGTTCAGGTCTTCGATTTTTACAATCAAGTCTTTTAAGTCAATTGAACTCTCTGCACTGTTTGCTTCAACCATTTTAACTTCTGAAAGATCGAATACTTTGTTAAATACCGACATTTGAGAATACATAGTTGAAATTGCCTCTTTAAATGCATCAATTGGTGAAATCTGCCCGTCTGTGTCAACTGTAAATACAGCTTTTTCATAGTTAGGGTTGTCTTCTACCAACATTTTTTCAATATCGTATGTAACTTTTTTAACAGGTGTAAAGAATGCATCAAGTGGAATATAATCTGCAGGAACTAATTCTCTTAGATCTTCACTTGGAACATATCCGATACCTCTTTGAACGATAACCGAGAAGTTTAATGTACAATCACTGTTGATAGTTGCAAGGTGATGGTCACCGTTGATAACTTCGATATCATCGTTTTCTAAATCTGCACCTTTAATTTCTCTTGAATTGTTAAAGCTATATTCTATTTCTAATTGCTCTTGCTCACCCTTAATTTTAAATCTAATCTCTTTAAGATTGATAATAAAGATGGCAATATCTTCTAACATACCTCTGATAGAATCAAACTCGTGTTTTGCACCTTCAACTTTTACGGCAATTGGAGCATATCCTACAGAACTACTCATTAAAAGTCTTCTTAATGGGTGTGCTAATGTAATAGCATACCCACTTTCAAAAGGAAAAGCGCTTATTTTAGCACTAGTTTCAGTAATTTGTTCGATTTCTACCTCAGTAGGTAAAAATGGAGCATCTACAAATTTTTTCATATTTTTTCCTTTATTAAATTAATTTATTATTTAGAATATAACTCAATAATTAGTCTTTCTTCTACAGGGATAACTACTTCTTCTCTTTGTGGTACTCTTGTAAAAATTCCAAATACTTTATCTTTATCTACGTCAACCCATTCAACCATACCAGTTTGGTTAGTTAATTCTAGTGATCTAACGATTTGCGGGTTAGTTTTAGATTTTTCTTTAATCTCAATTTTTTGTCCCGGTTTAACGATAAATGAAGGGATATCAACTTTTTTACCGTCTACTAAAACGTGACCGTGAGTTACGAATTGTCTAGCATTTGCTCTAGTTGTTGCAAATCCCATTCTGTAAACTACGTTATCAAGTCTAGTTTCGATAAGTGTAATAAGGTTAGCCCCTGTGTTACCCTCTTGTCTTGCTGCTTCTTTAAAGTATTTTCTGAATTGTTTTTCAGAAACACCGTAAATGATTTTAGCTTTTTGCTTTTCTTGTAATTGTTGACCGTACTCAGAGATTTTTCCTCTTCTTTGCCCGTGTTGTCCCGGTGCAAATGGTCTTTTTTCTAATGCAGACTTTCCGTTAAGTCTTCTTTCACCTTTAAGTCCAAGGTCTGCGTTAAGTCTTCTTTCTAATTTTTCTACTGGTCCTCTATATCTTGCCATGCCTTAACTCCTTACACTCTTCTTCTTTTAGGAGGTCTACAACCATTATGTGGTAATGGTGTTACATCCTTAAACCATTTAACTGTTAAACCTTCGATTGAACCTAATGATTTAACTGCTGTGTCTCTACCGCTACCTGGTCCTTGTACTTTAACACCTACATTTTTAATACCATGCTCCATAGCTTTTTGTAGTGCGTCTTCAACTGCTGCAGTAGCTGCGAAAGGAGTAGATTTTTTACTTCCTTTGAAACCTAAGTTACCTGCACTTGACCATGCGATTGCGTTACCTGCATTGTCTGTTACAGTTACCATTGTATTGTTGAATGTCGCTGCAATATGAACAACACCGTCAGCAATATTCTTTTTTACAACTTTTTTTCTAGTTACTTTTCTTTTTGCCATTCTTCAGTTCCCTTATTTAGCTGCTGCACCAACAGTTTTCTTTTTACCTTTTCTAGTTCTGGCATTAGTTTTAGTCTTTTGCCCTCTACAAGGTAATCCTCTTCTGTGTCTTAATCCTCTGTAAGATCCTAAAGCCATTAAAGATTTAATATCCATAGCAACTTTTTTTCTAAGATCCCCTTCAACCATATAAGAGTTTTGGATCTCGTTTCTTATAGCCGCAACTTCGTCTTCTGTTAATTCATGTACTCTTTTGTCATATGAAATTCCAGTTGCATCTAAAATTTTTCTTGAAGTGAATAAACCTATTCCGAAGATATAAGTTAAAGCATACTCCATTCTTTTCTTTTGTGGTAAGTCTGTACCTGCTATCCTAGCCATGCTTATCCTTGTCTTTGTTTGTGTTTTTTGTTCTCACAGATAACTCTTGTGATCCCTTTTCTTTTCACGATTTTACATTTATCGCACATCTTTTTAACTGAAGCTCTTACTTTCATAAAGCTATCCTTTTTAATGTGTATTTCCAAATTCTAATAGGCTCCAAATGAGGCTTTTTGAGCCAACTCTTTGTAAAACCTAAACTAAAATTTTACAAAAACTTCTTTCTGCTATAGAAAATGGAGGCTAATTATATTTAAAACATTCTTAATTCTTCATAAAAGTCTGTATAATTTATGATTTAAGCTGTCTTTCTATCTTTCTTTTCTCTTCACCCTTATATTCGGTGTCAAATATTTTCGATCTCACTTTTATGTTTTCTTTGCCTTCAAACTTGCTTCCGCTTGCATCATCAACGATCTTCTGTGCAATATCGCTTGCCTGCTGTGCAACTAGATTAGTCTCTTTTGCTATGCTCGCATTTTCCTGGGTAACTTTGTCTATCTCTACTATTGAGCTGTTGATATGTTCTATCTTTTCCCTTTGGGTATTCGTATCGTTTGCCACAGTCTGAATAAGTTTGGTTGTCTGGTCGATATTATTGTTCAATACCTCATAACCTTTTATCATCTGTGATGCGGTTTCGTTTCCTATATCGGTCTGTTCTGTTGCTTTTTCAACAAGAGTTTTAATCTCGTTTGCAGCTTCTGCTGATCTGCTTGCAAGATTTCTAACCTCCTGAGCAACAACTGCGAACCCTTTACCCGCTTCCCCTGCAGTTGCAGCTTCAACTGCAGCATTAAGAGAAAGGATATTTGTCTGGAACGCTATCTGGTCGATTATCGTTATAGCTTCGATCACGGCATTGACCTTATCGTTGATCTCATGCATCGCTTCGGAAGTTTTGTTAGCAAGCTGTAATCCCGTGTTAGATGAATTTATAACTTCACTTGCAAGTTTGGACATTTGCTCCGTATTTTTCGTCGTTCCCTGGATATTAACGGTAATATCATTAAGATCATCTGCTGTTTTATTAAGCGACTCGGCCTGTATAATAGAAGAGTCCGCAAGTTTCTGGACATTTTCCGAGAACACTTTTGAGCTTTGTTGGAGAGCTTTACCGTTTTTAAGGTTCTGCCCGCTCAGTTTTGTCAAGGTCTCACCTAAAAGATCAACCTGGACAAACAGTCTTTTTATTTCGCCTGTAGTATTCCCTTTTGAATCTATTCTGCTTTCGTAATTATCATTTGAATAATCATCAAGCACGTTAAGGGTTCTGTTGATATTATAATTCAACGAAGTAATCAGATTATTAACGATCTGCGTAAGATTGTTTATTTCCGGATTATTTGCAACAGCATTGATCTTAACGTTAAGATCCCCTTTTGCAACCTGTTCACATACATCGGAACTTTCTTTTATTGCATCCCCGTCCTGGGTCAGTCCTTTTATCGTTTTTGCAATATTTTCGTTAATTGAGACTACCATCTGCCCTATCTCATCCATGCTGTGAACTTTGAAAGGTTCAATTGTATCTCTTTCATTGGCAAGGAAGGAGAAGAACTCTTTGAGTTCATTCTGAAGCTCCTTCAAAGGGCTTGTGGTTTTTCTTACGACAAACCAGACTATCACAAGAGTAAGAGCTATAAAAAGTATCGATATGGTCAAAATTGAAGTTATGGTTTCGTTTATTATCTTGTCCGATTCATTAAAAGAGAAAGTAAGATCAATTACTCCTATAACGTCGCCCTCTTTCTGGTTGGCATGACACATTAAACATTCATTTGTAGCTATCATGGGTCTTAATACCCTAAGATAGTGAAGATCCCCTTTATTACCTTCGATCACCTGTTCTTTTTTTGTATTGAAGGTGTGTAATATATCTTTATCTTTTGTAAATTTTGTCTGTGGAGAATACATTGCAATTGTTTCTTTGCTTTTTGCAACGGTAAGGTTCGTCAAACCTTTAATATTTTTTCTGCTGTCATCTTCCGCTTTTTTAATTATGGCAGGATCACCTGTATTCATTGAGTTTCGAAGTGTCAGGAATATTGAATCAGTCAGCATATTCAAAGATTCCTTTGCGCTGTCTTTTGCCAGTGTATTCATATGTGTTGTGGTGACATAGTTTGTTATTATGTTTGCAATTGCCAGTACAATAAAGATTGGAAGGATTATTTTTGTAGAGACTCTTAGTTTATTTAACATTTTTGACCTTATTTATTTGTAGTAATCGATTTGTAACAAATTATTTTATCGTAAACTTACTTCATTAAAATTAAAAATAGGTAACTTTTATTAGAACTCTTTAGGGTTTTGCAATGCCTGGTTTACCTGATGCAGGTATTCCTCCCTGCTTATTTCACAGGCACCCAAAACGGCAAAATGCTCTGTGTATATCTGGCTGTCGATTAAATTAAAACCTTTGTTCTTGAGTCTTTGAACCAAAGCTGCAAATGCGACCTTCGAGGCATTTGATTCTTTTGTGAACATCGATTCTCCACAAAATATATCTCCGATAACGACTCCATAGCCGCCCCCTGCAAGTTTGCCGTTGCTGTAAGCCTCGAAACTATGTGCAAAGCCTGCTTTATAAAGCTGTATATAAGCTTGTATCATCTCCGGGGTAAGCCAGCTTCCTTCCTGGTCTTTTCTTTTTACGGCTGCGCAGTTCTTGATAACCTCTTCAAAATTGTGGTCAAACCTTACTTCAAAAATATTTTTATCTATAATTTTATTGAGGCTCTTTGGAATGTGAAACCTGTTAAGCTTTAGAACAAACCTTGGATCGGGAGACCACCATAATATCGGATCGCCCTGCTTGTACCAGGGGAAGATACCGCAGGAGTATCCTTTCATAATCCTGTTTACACTCAAATCCCCTCCGTAGGCAACTATCCCCTGTTCATCCGCTAATAAAGGATCAGGGAAGGTAATACTGTATCCACTTAAGGGGAATATATTCATTTTACAACATATCTTTAATAGATAACGGCTCCACAGTTTCCTTTGAAAATACTTTTTCAAGTGCAGAAGGGACAACCTGCTTTAGTTTACCGTGTGCAACCGGATTTATAAACCTTACATGTTCAAAACTGTCATCTTTGTCCAAGGCACCGTCATACATAAACCCGACCTCTTTACCCTGCTTTAATGACCATTGGGCGATGTTAACAGCGTAAGTGGTGATACCGCTGTGGTGCTTGTCGAACTTGTGTCCCCAGGCAAAAAATATGAATTTCCCGTTATAACTAATATTTTTATAATCGTGATAGTTGTCTTTTTTTGCAAACACGGTAAGCTGGTTCGTATATAGTTTGTCAAGGTCCATATCAAACACTTCAAGAGCTGAAGTGGGCTGGATATTCTCTTTGTTGTAGTTAAAAAGATATTTTATCTCAATAAGCTTGCCGCTGTATTTTTTCAAAGCACGGCCTAAAATTCTGATCGAATCCTCAGGTTCCAGCTCGTAAAACTGTTGTTTAAAAGAGAACTCCTGATCTAAAAGCTTTTCATCTTTATTGTAGCCAAGAGGAGCCATACTGGGATTATATAAAAAAATAGTACCCGCTACATTCTTGTTCTTTTTTTTCAGTAAAAGATTCAGATCCCCGGTTGTAAGTTTTTCATCATCTTTGTTGATATAGATATAACATTTGGTGATATACTCTATCTCATGAACCTCTTTAAATATACCAAATACCTGCATTATACTAAAGCACCCAGTTTTTCACCCGCGAGCAGATGAAAATGTATATGTCCAACCTCTTGACCGCCGTTGTTCCCGATATTTGTTATAAGCCTGTAACCGTCGCTTTTAACCCCGAGAGTTAAAGCAACTTCCTGGATAAACGTTGTCATCTCCGCCATTATATTGGGAGTCATCTCGTTAAAAGACTGAATATGTACTTTTGGGATTATCAGTACATGGATCTTTGCCTGGGGACTGATATCCTCAAAAGCAAGAAAATTTTCATTCTCCAGTACAGTTTTATTAGGAATTTCACCTTCAATGATTTTACAGAATATACACATTATATTTCCTCTTTACTAAAATTTTCGTGCATTATAGCATAAAAAAACCCAAGCCTTAAAAGACTCGGGTTTTAATATTCAACTAATTTTGTTAGTTTTTTAGTTTATCTGCCCTTGGGTAAATAAATACCGCTTTTCTAAGAACCGATACTTTTTCAGGATTCTCTTTGGCATAAGATCTTAAAGTCACCGTAATCGGCGTATCTTTAGTGTTGTCGTCTACGATCTTTTCTTTAGTAGCAAGCTGGATAACTTTTTTCGCCATTTTACCTTTGCTAAGGCTGAACGGTTTAAATCTTTTTATCTCGAACTTGTCTGCATATTCACCTACAATCTCTAATTCATATGTATATTTCTCTTTTTGAGTGTTTTGGAATAACAGTACGAAGTTGTTTCTAACTTCATTATCATCGTGGATAGAATAAAGCTTAGTTGTTTTATTAACATTTAGAAGCATATACTCTTTCTCTCCACCCATAACAAAAAGCATCCCGACAATTGCAATCAGTGCTATTGTATACATGATAGTATTTTTTCTAACTATTTTTGTAGGCTGACCTTTTTCAATATCGTTTGTACTTGTCCATTGAACTAGTGATTCTTTACCAAGTTTACCCATTACAGTTGTACAAGCATCAACACACTCTAAACAGTTAATACACTCTAATTGTGCACCTTTTCTAATATCGATATGTGTAGGACATACTGTTACACATGACTGACATGCCGTACATTCATCATTTTCATTCAGGTCTTTTTGTTTGAAAACGATTTTCTCTTTTTTCGCGTCATATATCTTACCGCCTCTGTTTTCACTGTAAATAGCCTGGTATGTATTATCATCATACAGTACAGACTGAACTCTTGAATAAGGGCAGATATATACACAGAAATTTTCTTTCATAAACACTACGTCATAAACAAGGAATGCCGCAACACCAAGAACAAATCCAAGCATAATTGTATGATCCATAGGATTTTGAAGGTACACAAAGAAATCTTCAGGTGGAACAAAGAACCACATAAAATCTGCAGCTGCAAGAAGTGACAGTGCAAACCAGATTAAAATAGCAACAACTCTTTTAGATGCATTTTCAGGTTTTGACCAGTCAGGCTCTTTTTGCTTGTTCTTGATTCTTCTAAGTCCTAAAAGTTTACCTTCTATAAGGTCTCTGTAAATTACCCTGAACACAGTTTGGGGACAGGCCCATCCACACCATGCTCTACCGCCGACGGCAGTTACTGCAAAAATACCAAGAAACAGCAGCATTAACAGGAATGGCATCATATAAAGTTCCTGCATATCAAATACTGTTCCAAGAAGGTGTAATTGTTTCTTATCAAACGATAACAAGAATACATGATTATCATTTATTCTTATCCACGGAAGGGCTATTGCAATAACTGTAGCCGCAACATAAGCCCAATATCTTTTTATTCGATAAGGAGTTGTTTTGTTTTCCATTTTTAATCCTTTTTCTAACATATGTTAATTATATATTATTGAAACTTATATTTAGCATAAATTCTTATTAACATCTTAAACTTTATATATAAAATTTTTGATTTATAAATAATAAATTAAGTCTCATAAAGGCAAAATTTCAAAATGAAAAAACTAAGAGACATATATTTAGCATTGAAGTTTACAATAAGTTATTTTACCAGTATTCCGATTACATTTAAAGAACATGATAATATAGACAATAAAACCACATTGTCTTTTTCGATCTATCTCCTTCCTGTTGTAGGTTTGATTCTCTCATCTTTTATTATAATATTATACAAATTCTTTGAACCCTCTTTATATTTTGCATTACTTTGTGCAATTGTCTATATGCTTTTATACGGTTTTATTCACACTGAAGCTATTGCAGATGTGGTTGATGCTTTGTATGCAAAACACTCAAACGGTGATCCCTATAAAGTGATAAAAGAGCCGACTGTAGGTGCCATGGGACTTTTGTACACGGGGTCATTTCTTATTTTAAAAATTGCCACATTGGCGTATATGCTATTTGACGGCTTGCATCTGCAGTTTTTAATAATAAGTATGCTGAGCAGGTCAACTGCCGTATACCTTATATATAGTTCAGAGTTTAGATCAACTTTTGTAAATAAAATAAAATCCCATATGGATCTATTTTTCACAGGAGCATTTTTACTCTTTTTTGCACTGCTTGGTTTTGGAGTTCTAGGCCTTGAGGTTAGCTACCTGATTATCTTGACAGCGGCAACAACTTTGTATATAAGAAAAATATTATATAAAAATCTGGGTTTTTTAAATGGAGATGTTCTGGGATTTAATATAGAGATAACGGAATTAATGTTAATGATATTTTGTGTAGGGAAGCTAACTGGCTTCTAAAATATCTTTTGCACCTTTGACCGTAATAGTTTTTGAAGCGATATCAACATCTAATATATATTGATCAAGATAAGGTATCATAAAACTTTTGGCAAGATCTTCTTGAACAAGTTCGTTAGTAGTTGCAACCGATAAATAATCGCTTAACGGCAGTCTTTGGATATCTTCTACCACACCCAGGATCTCATTATCTTCAACAATTTCACAATTAATAATATCAAACCAGAAATATTGTTTTTGCCCAAGTTGACAGTTTTGTTTTGTGTCTTCCTGTGATGAGTAAAGAAGTCTGTTTGTCAGCTTTTTAGCCTCTTCAACACTTTCAACACCTTCAAATTTTACTGTTTCGTTTTTTTGATTGTATGATTCAACGATAAGTTCTTTGTTTTTATCAGTAAAGAATCTTGAACCTTTTTTGAATTGTTCCGGAAAGTCAGAATCTATATAGAGTTTTGAAAAACCTTTTAAACCTACAGTTTTACCGATTTTTGCTACATAAACTTTTTTCATTGTGGCTCTTTATATTAAATTGTTTTAGATTTATTAAAGTGAAAGTGTATCACTTTTAGTATTAGGTTCTTTCTCCCAACAATCTACTTCACTTTGTTCAGTACGATTGATACGGATCAAAGATCCTAGGTCACACCAGAGTCACAGGTAAATCCTTGATTTACAACTGTTCCTCTTATTTCTCGAAAATAGTGAAGCAGTTCACTATTTTTTATCGAGAAATAACCTGTATCTTATAGGAATTGCCGTCTTTTGCTTTACAACCGTTTAGAATGGTTTTGATAGCATTGATCATATTCCCGTTTTTTCCGATAAGCTTCCCTATATCTTCATTGTTTGCATAAATAATAACTTCATAAAACGACTCATCAAGTTTTTTAACCTCTACCTCTACTTCTTCAGGGTAGTTCACTATCAATTTAGCGTATGAGGAAACAAACTCAGAAACCATGATGATTACTTTTTAGCAGTTAGTTTTTTAACTTTTTCACTTGGTTGTGCACCAACGCTTAACCAGTAGTTAAGTCTCTCTTCATCAATTTTTAATACTTTTGGCTCAACTACAGGGTTGTAGTAACCAATTGATTCGATCCAACCTGAATCTCTTCTTTTTCTTGAATCAGTTACAACGATTCTGTAAAATGGTTTTTTGTTTCTACCCATTCTTGTAAGTCTTATTGTTGTCATGTTTTTTCCTTTTTTATTTTAATTTTTTAACATTTAGTGTTAAGAGCTAAACTTTAAAAGATAAAATTTAGCTCTTAACACGTTAAAACGGCCTATTTAGGCAGTTTCATTCCGCCTTGCTGCATTTGGGACATCATTTTCTGCATATCTTTCATACCACCTTTTCCGGCCATTTTTTTGGCCATTTTAGCGGCATTTTTAAACTGCTTCAAAATTTTATTCACCTGAACCTCTGAAAGACCGGCTCCATTTGCAAGTCTTTTCTTTCTTGAAAGATTTATAATACTTGGGGTTTCTCTCTCTTTTGGAGTCATCGAAGAGATAAGAGCTTTGATCCTTACTATCTCTCCTGAACTTTCAAGGTCCATATCTTTAAGCTGATTAGCCATATTCCCCATTCCCGGGATCATACCAAGAATTGATTTCATGCTTCCAAGTTTTTTCATCATATCAAGCTGCTCTAAAAAGTCGTTGAAGTTAAATTCACCTTTTTTGATCTTTTTAGTAACCTCTTTGGCTTTCTTCTCATCGATTATAGCAGCGGCTTTTTCGCTAAGCCCCTCTACGTCACCGGCACCCATAAGACGTGAAACGATTCTGTCTGGGATAAAAGGCTCAAGGTCGGGCATCTTTTCACCGATACCGACAAATCTAAGCGGTACCTCTACCTGATGGGCAATAGATATTGCAACCCCGCCTTTTGTATCACCGTCAAATTTTGAAAGGATAACACCGTCTATACCGATCTGCTCTTTAAAAGAAGTAGCGGTTCTTGTAGCATCGTGACCTGTTAAAGAATCTGCAACATAGAATATCTCATCCGGTGATACTGATTCTTTTACCTCTTTTAGTTGAGACATAAGCTCTTCATCAATGGCAAGTCTACCCGCAGTATCCACTAAAAGTACATCATAAAGTTCATCCAGGGCTTTTTTCTTTGCCGCAAGTGCTATTTTAACGGGATCTTTCTCGTTATCGTCAAAATATACGTCAACTTCGATCTGTGCACCGATCTGTTTAAGCTGTTCAACCGCCGCTAATCTTTGAAGATCGGCTGCAGCGATTAGAACTCTTTTCTTTCTCTGTTTTAAATAAGTCGCCAGTTTACCCGTAGTAGTTGTTTTACCGCTACCTTGAAGACCCGTCATCAGGATAGTTGTCAAAGGTGAAGTGCCGCTGTAAACAAATCCCTGGTTTCCGGATGTTGTCAATATATCAGTAAGAGAAGTTTTAAGTGCATTTAAAAATGAATCCTGACCTATTCCGTTCTGCTTGGTCAGAAGTTCAACCTGTTTTACCAATTCTTTTGTTGTTTTGTGGTGTACATCAGATTTTAATAAAGACTTTTTAAGCTCGTTAATTGCTCTTGTTAAAGCTTTGGCATCATCTTTATATCTTATTTTCCCAACAACGCTTTTAAATGAATCGGTTAAAACATCAAACACTTCTTACTCCCTGATTTTTTATAAGTCTGGGATTATAGTTAATTAATTATTATAGTTTGCTTAAGCGATTTTTTGTATCGAACAGGAAAAACCCCTTAGTTAAGGGGTTTTAGTTTTTTTGAATATGTTTAAATTAAGTTTATATTAAGAACTAATATCTGTAGCTGATAGCGAATCTGAAGTCTCTTGCTTCTTTAACCGGATCCTGACCTGCAGCCAATGCCTGGCTCATAGTCATTGGTGTACCGTCTTCACCGAAGAAACTGTTGCTTCCTGTGTAATCGTAATCGATCATAGTATATCTCGCACTTAATGTTAACGCTTTTGTTAATGGTTTTGTGTAGTATATTTCCCAAGCTTCACCACGTGCTGCAATTTTACTTCCGGCCATCGTATCCTCACCGTAAGTCATACTTCTCCAGTATTTACTACCCTGATTCCACTCTAAACCGATTCTTCCATCGTCAGTTATCAAACACGGCATATTTACACCAACCCATTCCGAGTGTCCTTTTTGACTGCTTGTACTTCCCAACATAGCCATCCCTCTTGCAGGGTCAGTTTTAGTTTGTGCCCATGATGCAAATAACCTTGTATCGTCAAGGAAGTCATTTATACCTTCACCTATACCTTCAGCTTTGAACATTACTGTCATCAAGTCCATACCACCAAAATCCTGGAATTGCGGTGCGTAAGCCATTGACGCAGAAGGTATTAAAGCAGATGATTGTGATGTAAGTGCCAGATTTGCGGCTGTTCCGTCCAATTGTGCTGTAGGGTCAGGTATACCGTCTCCGTTTAAATCCGCAGTAGCTGTGGTCGGATCGTACCCCATTGATGCATATTGCCAGCTCATCATACTTTGAGATGTAAATCCTATCAGGTTGTCGGCTCTTGCCCAGTTTGTATGTACTGAGTATTGACCGTTATCCCATGGAACGAAAATAAATCCGTACATGTCTATATTATTACTTTGTGATTCGTCTTTTGCATAATCTGCACCAGGAGTTGTCATATTGAATCTAGGCAGTGCATTTGTTAAACCTCTACCTGTACATAGTTTCCACCACATACCCTCAACACCCGTAACTTTATCCAGATTGAACTTAGAGCTTAAACCGTCAAACTCTACATTAACCGTATGAGACAAAGGTGAATTATCTTTCATACCCTCTCTCATATTTATACCAAGTCCGTCTGTTGAAGGTCTTCTACCTACAGAAATTGTCCATGGAACTTCAGTTCCCATGAATGTATCGTTCATATACAGCCAGTAAGCTTCTTTTACTTTTACCGTATTATCAACGGCATTTTCATTGGTAACCCAGTCAAAGTTGGCATAACCTACTCCAAGTGCAGAGTTTGACTGTCCGTGATTTGCAGTATCTCCGTAAACCTTGTTATAAGACAACTTACCCTTGAACAGATTGTTACTGTCAGGTGCATACCCCATGCCAAGCCATAATCTGTTCGTCAAAAGCCCTGAATTTTTAGATTTGGCACCGCTGGCGTGTTTGTAATCTATTGAATCCAATGCCGTTCTAAAATCGATATCCCATTTGATATTATCGTTATTGGCAAGTATTTTTACTTTGCTAATATTCTTTTTGTTTCTTTTTATTGTTTTATTTACTTTCTTAACGGCACTTTCGTTTTCCTGAATTTTAGCTTCCAACTTTTTCATCTGATTTTTCAAAAGTTCAAGTTGAAGCATAACATCTTCGTTTGCGTATGAGGCCGTTGCAAATGATGCAGCGACCGATAATGCAATAATCTTTTTTGTCATGTGTCTCTCCTTTAAAATAACTTCTTATTCTAAAGCAGATAAGCTTTTATATTCCTTAATATAATATAAATATTACTTATAATTGCATATAAACTATTTTTATAATAAGAAAGTAAATGTCAAAATAGACTCCAATGCCAGTTCTTCAGGCTCAGCACCCAGAAGTTCAATAGATTCCCTTAAATGGGTTAACATAGTCGAAACTAATATTTCAAATGAACTGTTTGAAGGATCAAGTAAAGATTCTCTTTTTGTTTTTAGGTAACTTATATCATCAATAGTTATTTTATAATTTTCTTTGTTTTTTAATATTTCTTGCAGTTCTATCTGCCAGTTATTCTGCCAGGTAAGGAAAAGGTAATCTCCGTTTAGATCTTTGTTGTGTTTTATTCTCCAGTTTATTACCTGCATATTTTTATATATTTTTTGAAAAACTTCAACATCATAATCCAAAGCGGTGATTTTATGTGTTTTTTTCATCTCATAAGCATAAAAGAACATTTTATAAATACCTATTATTAGATAATCATTCCTGTTTATTATATTTGTCTGCTTTGAAAAAGCATAATCCAGGTACTGGGTATAATCTGTAAATCTTTTATGGAACTTTGAATGAAGAGTAATATTATTCGATTTTTTAATATTTTCCCTTAATAGTTTATCAAGTGATCTGTCATAGTTTTGGGGATTTCTTTTATCAATTTTTGTTTTGTATTCCAACAAAAGGCTTGTTATTGACCTATAGTGTTTTTTTATATGTTTGGCATTTTGGGTTTGAAGCATATCTGTTATATCTATTTTGGAACTGCTGCATCCCGTAAACAAAAGTAGAAAGAGAATAAGTGATGTGAATTTCATGGTTAATTAAAACATAATTACCATATTTTGTCAATAAAAAAAGGAAGAAGTGATTCTTCCTTTATTCTAATATTCGATAATATTATCTTTTACAGTGTTCAGCGTAGAACATACCGAACTTGTTCTTAGTCCCGTGTTTGTCTTTTTTCTTGCTGTATCCTGTTGCTACAGGGTTACACTCATCTATCCAGCTATAAATATCATAGATCATCACTTTTTTGAAGCCCATCATTTTAAATGTCTGTGCTTCTATTGATGCTCTTGATGCCGAGTTACATACTACGATGATCTTATCTTTGATAAAGTTATCATTATCATCCAATACGAAGTTCCCTAATGCTTTCTCCGGTGCCTGTCTTCCGACTCTCTGGCTCCCTTTGATATGTGCTGCCTGCCACTCTTCCATTGTTCTTACATCTGCTACTATCCAGTCTTTTGATGCCAATGCTTTTTTAACATCTGCTGCTGTTGCAATATTTCCTGATTTTTTTGCTTCCGCTTTCAGGTGTTTTGTTAACCCTTTATAATCTACAAAGTCCGATGCAGTTGCTGATGAAACAAGTAACGCCGCACTTAAAGCTAAACCTCTTAAAAACATTTACTCTCTCCTTTAGTTTTTATAGGTAATTATAGTACATGATGAAAACTTATGTTTTTATTAAAATAGAATAAGAAAAAGTTATAAATAATATTTATGTAAGAGATTTGTAATTAATTGAACAAAAGCTAGGAAACCTAACTTTTGTTCTCTTTATTAAGCTCTTCGAGCTCTTTTTCAAAAAGATCTTCCTGCCTAAGGCTTATCCCTTTCATATGGGAAATTGGTACACAAAATGCTATACCGTCACCGCTAGTTGTTATATGAAGAGATTTTATTATCTGCTTTATAATATTGTCGACGATCTGAGTAGGCACTATAAACAGAAGAAGTTTATCACTCTCTTCAGGTTTGTGCCTGTAGAAATTATCAAGCTCTGCCAGACCCATACCCGAAGCATTAAGTATGGTAACACCGCTTGCTCCCGCCTCTTTGGCAGCGTGAAGAGCATCATCCTCTTTCCCGTTAGGCACTATAATAACAACGGCAGAGAACTGAAGCTGCATTGAGTGTCTAAGCTCGGTTGCATCAAGGTTTATAGTAGAAAGGCTCATATCATCAACACCCTCAAGGCTTCCGTGAATTTTGCTTTTCTTCTCTTTTACATCCTCTTTTGCGATCTGAGAATCACTCTTGACATGGAATTTATCAACGATAATACCGTAAGCCATTACCGTGATCATAGGGAACAGTGATGCAAATGCGATAAGACCGAATCCGTCTATAAGGGCACTTCTTCCTTCGATATTTGTAGCAAGACCGATACCTAAAGCCGCAACCAAAGGAACTGTAACAGTAGATGTCGTAACTCCTCCTGAATCATATGCTATTGGTATAATATATTTAGGAGCAAAGTAAGTCAAGATTATCACTATTATATATCCAACGATGATATAATAATGGATATGTCCCCCGTCAACTATCCTGAATGCACCAAGAGAGATACCTATTGCAACACCCACCGCAACGAATATTCTAAGGGTCAGGTCGTTGATTTGTCCGTCGCTTATCTCTTTTGCTTTTTTGGCAATAGCCATCAATGCAGGCTCAGCCATTGTAGTTGAAAAGCCGATGGCAAAGGCAAACAGGTAAATAACCCACATATTTCCCGCATTTGTAAGCTGGTAGGCCATAGATTCACCCAGTGCGAACAACCCAAGCTCAAGTCCAAGGATAAAAGCGTATAACCCGACAATAACAAGAACAAAACCTAAAATAACAAGCTTCAGGTTCTCGATCTGCTTCTTTAATATCCCGTATTGGAAAAACATAATTATCGCCAGAATTGGAAGTACATCCCTCACAACAGCAAGGATCCCGCTTACTACAGAATCAAGTGTCACGGTTGTAGATACTGAAGCTTTGGCTTCTATAGCTATTTTGGCAACTTCTGTCGCTTCAACAAAGTTATATACAAAGATACCGTAGATCTGAACAAAGATCATAGGGGTAAGCGAAGCAAATGCTATAAGCCCGAAACCGTCAATTACAGGACTTCTCCCTTTTATCGTTGAAGCAAGTCCGATTCCAAGTGCGGCAACCAATGGTACGGTAACCGTAGATGTAGTAACTCCTCCAAGGTCATATGCAAGACCTATTATCTCTTTTGGCGCAGCAAAAGTTACAGAAACAACAAGGATATACCCGGCAATTATATAATAATGAATAGGGTGCCCTTTTATGATCCTGTAAACACCCAAAAGAATAGCAAACCCCACAGAAACCGCAACAACATACCTAAGAGTATTTGCATCGATCCTTCCGCTGCTTATTGCCGCAGCCTTGTCTGCAATAACAGCAAGTGCCGGTTCGGCAATAGTCGTACCAAAACCGATGGCAAAAGCAAAAATAAGTATCCACACAGTAGAACCGCTTTTTGCAAAATCTCGTGCAAGTCCTTCCCCTACGGGAAATATTCCTATCTCAAGCCCTTGAAGAAAAATAGCAAGCCCCACACCTACTATGATCAAGCCGACTGTTGTAGGCATCCAGTTATCTGGAACTGTCTGTAATACTCCCAGCTGGAAAATTAAAATAACAATTACAATTGGTAAAAGATCCCTAAACGACTCAAGTAAAAGACGTTTAAAGAAGTTCAATTGATTCATTCTCTATCCTTTTTAGTTTAAAATCGTGTGATTGTAACACAATTTTAATCAAAGTTTAGGAAAAAGAACTAAAGTATCTGTATTATAATATAATAGGCAAGAAAATTATTAATTAAATATCCTGGGCTATTTTTTTGAAAGTTTTAAGATCATGGGAATATCCAAGAACCACAAGGGTATCGCCGTAGTCTATTTTATGGTTTATCCCGCTGGAGAAGAATATAAACCTGTCGTCAATCTCTTTATCCTGTATACCTATAATTATCAGGTTGTACTTTTTAGCCAGGCTTATCTCTTTTAGGTATACCCCGTCAAATATTGAACCTTTCTGTATTGTTATCTCAGTTACTTCGATATTTGATTCGCTAAACAATATATTATCCAGCATATCCAGTATCAAAGGCTTGTGAAGCTGCCTGAAGATTCTAAGGGCTCCTATTTCATAAGGGTTGATCACCTTATCCGCACCCGCTAAAAGTATCGCTTTATTGTCATTTTTTGAGAAGGATACTGTTATTATTTTAAGATCCTTGTTAAGGTTTCTGGCGCTTAATGTGACAAAGAGGTTTTCATTTTTGTTGAAACTCATACAGAAAAATGCTTTTATATTCTTTTCAATATCCAGGGATCTAAGATTGTCATCATCCATCAAGGAGATGCTTTTCGTCTCAAAACCTCTGCTTTTTGCTTTTTGTGCCAATTCTTCATCCTGCTCTACTATAAGCAGAGTATAGTTTTTTTGACTTAACACCTGGCTAATCTGCTGGGAAAGTTTTCCGAAACCGTAAATTATAATCTTATTTTCCATGGAAAAACCTTTTTGGCTTTGAAGATAACAGATCAAGTTTGAACTTGACTATAGACTCTTTATTTCCTATTACTATGAGAATATCTTTATGCCTGATAATATACTGGTCGCTTTTAGGATTGAATTTGAATTTTTTTCTGTCCTTGGCATCTACTATACCTATCAAAGTAAGATTGTATTTGCTGAAATCTATATCTTCCAGTTTATGGTCGATATAGTTTGATTTTCCCAGGATCTCGATCTCATCCATTACCGCACCCTCGTTATCAAGAAGAATATCGTCGATAGCTTCAAAAGCAACCGGCTGTCCTATATACTCCGAAGCAACCAGTGCTGATATTTCGTTTGAGATTATAACGTTATTGGCTCCTGCAAGATAGAGTTTCTCTTTAGATTTTTCATTATTGGCAGATGCTATTATATTAATTTCACTGTTTAAACTTCTTGCTGTGAGTATTATAGAAAGGTTCACGGCATCATCGCTTGTTATTGCAACAATAGAGGATGCTCCGGTGTTGATCCCCACCTCTTCAAGTAAAGTGGAGCTTGTGGCATCTCCCCTTATTGCAAGAAGGTTTCTGTCATCAACTTCGTTTAGAACATCGCTGTCTTTATCGATTACTACGAACTTCTGGTTTACGTTTAGAAACTCTTCCGATAAAACCTTACCCATTCTTCCAAAACCGCAAATAATGACAAAATCGTTTAAAGCGCTAGCCTCCCCTATTACCTTTTCCTCTTTTAATATTGTAAGTTTGGAGTTTAATGCCGTCGTGATTATGGAAGTAAAAAAAGCTATCACTCCCATACCCCCGATAACAAGGAAAAGTGTTGCCACTCTTCCTTGTATCGTTACAGGGCTTATATCACCGAAACCTACGGTCGATATGGTTATAACCGACCAGTAAACAGCATCGAAATAATCATCGATATTCGGATTGACACCCGATCCCTCATAAATAAAAATAATGGTAGAACCGAAAGTTATAGCCATAAGGAACATAATTCCCAGAGTAAAGAACTCAAACTTTTTTTCTATAAAAACATATCTGAACTGTTTTATGGAATTTGTATAACGAAGTATCTTGAATAATCTAAACAACATAAGAATCCTAAGGATCCTAAGAGGTCTGTAATATGGAAGAATTGCCAAAAGGTCAATTATCGACATAGGAGAGAAGATGAACTTGAGTTTATCTTTTAGAATTTTTCTAATAGATTCCTGTACGGAAAACTCTTGGTTAAACAACTGTGACTTTTCATAATCGTTTATGATCTGCCTGTGGATATGTGAGCTTATCCATAACCGGCTTAACCATTCTATGATAAATATGACTATAGCCACCGTTTCATAAGTATCAAGCCACTCAAGAGGCTTATGGTTTACCTCGTATATCAATATAGCAACGGTGCTTAACACCAGAAAGATCATAAAAAAATCAAAATATCTCCGTTTCTTTGCAGTCTGGGATTCAAGCAGTTCATAAAAAAAGTGCTTAAAATTATAATACCCCCGGCTTGCACCGAGGGTATATGCTAAAGAAACGATTAATTTAGACATGATCTACATCTACACTTGATGTGAAGAATCTTTTTTTAACATATCCTTCATAGACAAATAGCTGTTCAAGGCACCTATATATGCTCTCGCGCTTGCAACCATAGTATCTACGCTTAATCCGTGACCGATCATAGGAGGATTTTCATCATTGAAAGTTACTTTAGCCGTAACTTTACCCAAAGCGTCTTTCCCTTCCGTTACTGCTTTTACGCTGTAATCAACCAAGGTTCCGTCATATCCTGTTATCCTGTCGATCGTTTTAAAGATCGCATCCATGGTTCCGTTTCCTATAGCAGCATCAGTAATGATCTCATCATTATGCTTGATCTGAACCACCGCACTTGGGACACCGTTTGAACAATCAGAGATCTGCACTGCGATAACTTCGTAGGTTTTGTTATGGTTTAATTTTTCATCTGCAACCAACATTCTGATATCATCATCCATGATCTCTTTTTTCTTGTCGCTTAACACTTTGAATCTTTCAAAAGCGCTGTTTACCTCATCATCTGAAATATCATTGAAGCCTAATTGCGCCAATTTATCTTTAAACGCCGCACGACCGGAGTGTTTACCTAAAACAATAGAGTTGTTCTTTTCAATTCCGATATCTTCAGGTTTCATGATCTCATAAGTTTCCTGGTGTTTCAATACACCGTCCTGGTGGATTCCGCTTTCATGGGAGAATGCATTTTTACCTACAATCGCTTTATTAGGCTGAGGCTCTATCCCCGTAATATTCGCGACCATTTTACTTGCAGTAATGATCTCTTTTGTGTTGATATTCGTGTCTATCCCCGGGAACATGTCTTTTCTCGTTTTTAACGTCATAACGATCTCTTCCATTGCCGCATTTCCAGCTCTTTCACCCAAACCGTTGATCGTACACTCAACCTGTCTTGCACCTGCTTCGATACCCGCTAAAGTATTGGCAACAGCCAAGCCTAAGTCATTATGATTATGCAAAGAGATAATAGCATCTGAATTTATAGATTCAACGAATCCTACCATTTGCTCCACCATGTAGCTTATCTCAGAAGGCAATCTGTATCCTACCGTATCGGGTAAATTGATTGTTTTTGCCCCTGCTTCGATCACGGCCTGTGTTATCTCTTTCATAAACGGTAATTCGCTTCTTCCCGCATCTTCTAACGAAAACTCTACATCCTCTACAAAAGTTTTTGCATACTCAACTGCGTGAACCGCTCTTTTTATAACCTCATCGGGAGACATTTTTAATTTATACTCCATATGGATAGGGCTTGTTGCTATAAACGTGTGTATCCTGTTGAAGTTTGCTTTTGCCACTGCTTCACCTGCAGCTTTGATATCTCTGTCGACCGCTCTTGCCAAAGAACATATTCTACTGTTCTTTATAGTTGACGAGATCTGTTCTATTGCATCAAAATCACCGGGGCTTGCCGCCGCGAACCCTGCTTCTATTACGTCTACGTTCAATTTCTCCAACTGCTGTGCGATCTGTATCTTCTCGGCAGTATTCATAGATGCACCGGGGCTTTGCTCACCGTCTCTTAACGTAGTATCAAATATTATAATTTTATTTTTGTCTTGTGACATTTTATTAACCTTTTAAATTTAAAAAATAGTATCTTAAGGAAACCGGGGTTTCTCTTGTTTTGGAATTTAATAATTCAACTTCAGTCTTGAAAAATTGTATGATTATTTTGATAATAAGAGAAGCAGGAGTAGATTCGTACTTTTAAATATAATATTTTTAGAAATATATGTAGCTTTCATAAAATCTACCTCCTTGTTTATTTGTAGTTATAATTTAATAGAGACATTTTATCAAAAAAATTTTAAATTCTTTATAAAAAATAAATCTTATATAAAAATAAACTAAAAATTTTAAATTCCCTCTGCGATCATTGCATCGGCAACTCTTTTAAACCCTGCAATATTTGCCCCGTCAACATAGTTTCCTGCAACTCCGTAATCTTCAGCCGTTAAATGGACTCTCTTACAAAGCGATCTCATGGTCTTTTCCAGCATCTTGTCAACTTTTTCGTATGACCATTTTTCCATACCTGCATTTTGTGACATCTCAAACTCACTTACTGCAACTCCTCCGGCATTTGCCGCTTTTGCAGGAGCAAAAAGGATATCGTTCTCTTTGAATAGGTGTATAGCTTCCGGGGTTGAAGGCATATTTGCCCCTTCACTTACGCTTATACATCCGTTTTCTATCAGGTTTTTGGCATCAATTTCAGTCAATTCGTTCTGCGTGGCACAAGGGAAAGCACACTCGGTAGGGATACTCCACACCTCATGACCCCCTTCAGGATAATCTTCCACCCTTGTGTATATTGCATCAGAATGATCGTTGCAGTACTCTTCCAAGCTTCCTCTTCTTACAAGCTTTAGGTCTTTCAGGTACTCAAGGTCTACTCCCCTTGGGTCATATATCGTTCCCTTGCTGTCCGTACATGTTACAGGCTTTGCACCCAGAGCATAAAGTTTCTCTATTGTATGTATTGCAACATTCCCCGCACCGCTTACCGTACATATTCTTCCTTCAAATCCTTTTACGTTTGCATACTTTAACATCTCATCGGTAAAGTAGACACAACCGTACCCCGTAGCTTCGGGCCTCATCAGGCTTCCTCCGAACATAAAAGGTTTTCCCGTTAATACACCTTCGTAAGATGAAGTGATTTTTTTGTATTCACCGAAAAGATATCCTATCTCTCTGGCACCGACCCCTATATCACCTGCAGGCACGTCTACTCTTGGACCTATATGCTTATGAAGCTCTGTCATATAAGCACTACAGAATTTCATCACTTCAAAGTCCGATTTACCTTTTGGATCAAAATCACTTCCCCCTTTTGCCCCTCCTATTGGAAGTCCTGTCAGAGAGTTTTTAAATATCTGCTCAAATCCCAGAAACTTTAAAATACCGCTGTTTACGCTTGGGTGAAATCTAAGTCCCCCCTTGTACGGTCCGAGGGCATTATTGAACTGAACTCTGTAACCCGTATTTACCTGAACATTCTGATTATCATCCAGCCATGTAACTTTAAACTTAAACTCCCTGTCCGGCACGGTCAATCTTTCTATTATCGCATGTTTCTTATAATTGGGGTCGCTGTCCAAGATAGGCTTTAAACTGTCAAGAACCTCCTCAACAGCCTGGAAAAAAGTATTGTCTGTATGACTGTTACTCCTCCTTATCCTCTCAATTGTTACATCTGATATACTCATTTAAAATCCTTCAGTTTATGTGCCATATCATATCTTAAATATTTTTATAATTTTATTATGATAATATTCCATTTTTACAAATATTATTATCTTACTCAAAACTTTAAGGAAAAACTTTTTCAATGCCCCTATCAAATCTCAATACAGAGCAACACGCTTCTGCAACATGTTCTTTAGGACACAATTTAACAATCGCCAGTGCCGGAACCGGTAAAACATCCACAATAGTGGGTAGGATCGGTTACCTGTTAAACAGCGGCGTTGCCCCTGATCAGATACTGCTTTTGACTTTTACGAACAAAGCAGCATCCGAGATGATACAAAGAGTTGCAAAGTTTTTCGACGAAAAAATAGCCAAATCTATTATCTCGGGTACATTTCACAGCGTAAGCTACAAACTTTTAAAACAGTATGAAAAAAATATCACCCTGAAACAGCCCAATGAATTAAAAACACTTTTTAAATCGATATATGAAAAAAGGGTTTTCGTAGACCAGACAGATACAAAACCATACGACGGGGGTTATCTTTACGATATATACAGCCTTTTTCTGAACAGTACCTATAATGAAACCTTTGAAGAGTGGATCGTTGCAAAGAACGAGGACCATAAACCTTACGTACTTATCTACCAGGATGTCGTGGACGAGTTTAGCAAAATAAAAAAGCAGTACGGTTACGTAAACTTTGACGATCTTCTTTTGGAGATGCTTGAACTTCAAAAGAACAAACAGTTTCACTTCACAGAAATACTAGTGGATGAATACCAGGATACAAATCCCCTTCAGGGGAAGATACTTGACGGGTTTAAGCCCAAAAGCCTTTTTTGCGTAGGTGATTACGACCAGAGCATATATGCGTTCAACGGAAGCGACATTGGGATCATCTCCTCATTTGACAAAAGATATGAGGGAGCTACTATTTATACTCTGAACAAGAACTACAGATCAACTGCACCCATACTTAATCTTGCGAACAGGGTGATCGAGCACAACCCCAGAATCTATGATAAAAAACTTGAAGTTGTAAGACCCGAGAAAGAGCATCACCCGCAGCTTTTAAAGTTTGAAGAGCTTTATATACAATATGAATTTATCGCAAACAAAATCTCCCAAACCCAAACACCAAAAGAGGATATTGCCATTATCTACAGAAACAACTCAAGTGCTGACGGTATTGAAGCAAACCTTAGAGACAAAGGGATAGACTGTAAAAGAAAAGGTGGTCACAGTTTCTTTGATGCAAGGGAGATAAAAGCGATCCTTGATATTATGATACTTATGACAAACAATAACGATATGATGGCATTTATCCATATTATCGAATATGGAAAAGGGATAGGCAAAGCGATTGCAAAAGATATCTTTGAGGCTCTTATACGTGTAGGGCACGGTAATCTGTTCCACGGCCTTTTAAACCCCGATACAAGTATAATTAGACCCTATAAAAGTAATAAGACCACAAATGTACAGCTGGGTCTTTTTGACCACTTTATCGAGATGGGAAGCGTTTCAAAATTTAAAAACCTGGGCTGGGAGAACAGGTTTTTAAACAACCCTATATTAAAACACCCCAAACTTAACGTTGAGGGGGGAGAGTTTTTATACTCATTTTATACTTTGATAAAAGAGTTAAAAAGGATCCAAAATCCTAAAAACATGATACTTCATATACAACAGCATAAGTTTTTTCATGAGGTTGTTGAACACCTATGTACAAACAGGGCAAAACAAAAAGACGGAACCATAAATGAAGAGATCAAAAGAAATGCCCTTTCAAAGTCAAAAAGAAGGGTTGAAACCCTAAAGCAGCTTTCAAGAAGGCATACAAATATAAGCAATTTTATAAACGCCATGATACTTGGAGGCGGTGAAATGAGCGAAGGGGGAGGGGTAAATCTTCTCTCTGTACATGCCAGCAAGGGACTTGAATTCAAAGAAGTGTATGTGGTTGATCTTATGGACGGAAGGTTCCCAAACCGGACATTAATGTCAAAAGGGGGAAGTCTTGATGAAGAGCGTCGATTATTTTATGTAGCGGTAACAAGAGCCAAAGAGATCCTGTACCTAAGCTACGCATCTTTTGACAGAATTAAAAAACTTGACTTTATACACAGCCCCTTTCTAAAAGAGGCCGGATTGGTAAAAGACGAAGGATAGGTTATTTTTTACTAGGGACAACCAGCATATTTACGTATCGTCCCTCAAGTTTCGGTTCGTTTTCCCTTATAGCGATATCCTCAACCATAGGCCAAACTCTTGATAGAACTTCAGCTCCCGCTTCCGGGTGTGCCATCTCTCTACCTCTTAGGAATACTCTGAATTTTACGTGATTTCCTTTTTCAAGGAATTCTCTTGCGTGTTTAACTTTGTAGTCAATATCATTTTGTGCGATCTTGACAGAAAGTTTTATCTCTTTTGTTACGATCACTTTTTGATTCTTTTTAGCTTCTTTTTTCTTTTTCTCTTGTTGATATTTGAATTTACCGTAATCCATTATCTTTACAACAGGCGGTTTTGCATTTGGTGCTATACACACCAGATCAAGTCCCGCTTCATCGGCTAAAGCCAGTGCTTCAGAAGAGCTTATTATACCGTGGCTTGAACCGTCATCGGCATTACACCTAACCTCTTTAAACCTAATATCTTCATTCATTAACACGTCGTCTTTTTTATTATTTTTGAAACTCAAATTTTATCCCCTGTTTTTTGTGAAGTTAACATATCCATAAACTCTTGTTTAGACATCTCGCTTCTTTCTCTTTTTCTTCTATCTCTTAACGCAATTTTTTCATTTGCAACTTCTTCGTCTCCGACAACAACTATCATCGGCACCCTTTGTTTTTCAGCAGTTCTGATTCTTTTATTCAAAGATTCGTTTTTGCTTGAGATCTCACTGTCTATTTCGATCATTGAAAGCTCTTTTTGCAGTTCTTTTGCATACTCTAAATGAGTATCGGCAATAGGAACTATCACTACAGCTGTTGGAGCGATACTTATCGGGAACTCACCTGCATAATGTTCAGTAAGTATTCCGATAAATCTTTCAAAGCTTCCAAGGATAGCTCTATGGATCATTACAGGTCTTTCTTTTTTGTCTTCACTTGTAGTGTAAGATATATCAAATCTTTCTGGAAGGTTCATATCAACCTGTATTGTACCACATTGCCACTTTCTTCCGATAGCATCAAGTATCTTAATATCTATCTTAGGCCCGTAGAATGCTCCACCACCCTCATCAATACCGTAAGAGTAACCGTTTTGATCAAGTGCATCCATGATACCTTTTGTTGTAGTATCCCAGAACTCGTCGCTACCAATCGCTTTTTTAGGTTTTGTTGAAACTTCCATTTCGTATTCAAATTCGAAGTGCTTCATTAATGATTCAACAAACTCCAGTACCTCCATGATAACCTCTTTTACCTGAGAAGGCATACAGAAGATATGTGCATCATCCTGGGTAAACTCTCTTACTCTGAACAATCCGTGCATTACACCGCTTAATTCATGTCTGTGAACTACACCGTATTCAAAGAATTTTAAAGGAAGGTCTTTGTACGATACCAGGTCGTTTTTGAATATTTCGATATGACCTACACAGTTCATAGGTTTTATACCGTATTCCTGACCGTCAACTTCCGTAAAGTACATATTCTCTTTATAGTTTGCATAGTGTCCCGATTTTACCCAGGCTTCCGCTTTCAGGATCTCAGGACCACGTACAGGCTCATAGCCTCTGATTCTATGAGCTTTGTAAAGAAGCTGTTCCAGTTTACTTCTAAGTCTTGCTCCGTTAGGAAGCCATAAAGGAAGCCCTGCTCCCACATCTTCACTGAACGTGAACAGTTTCAGTTCCGTTCCAAGTTTTCTATGGTCTCTTTTTTTAGCTTCTTCAAGCTGAGTAACGTAATCTTTCAGATCTTTCTTGTCAAAAAACGAGATCCCGTAAACTCTCGTGATCATTTCATTCTCTTCGTCACCCCCAAGATATGCTCCCGCAACTCTTATAAGTTTGAAATTTCTGATCATTCTGGTATTTGGTACGTGAGGTCCTCGGCACAGATCCTCAAAATCACCTTGTGAATAAGTAGTTAAAGTATCGTCTTTGATATTATCAAGAACCATCTGCTTTAAAGGATCCCCTGAAAATTTTTCCTCTAATTCGCTTCTTGGATATTCTTTTCTAACGATCGGCTGCTTTTTACCGGCAAGCTCTTTCATCTTCTTTTCTATTAAAGGCAGATCCTCATCGCTTAACTGATGATCCAGCTTGAAGTCGTAATAAAAGCCCTCTTTTACTACAGGCCCAACAAAAAATTGAGCTTCGGGATGCAGCTCTTTAATAGCCTGTGCCATTAAATGGGCAGTTGAATGTCTTAAAATTTCTAAAGATTCTTGTGAATCATCAGCTTTAATCTGTTCACCTTCGTCCGCTTGAATATTTAAAATTTCAGCAGTTTGAAGGTCATAAATCTGACCCTCTTTTTTAATACCTATATAGTCCAATAAAGTCCTTTTTTTTTTAATTTTTAAAATTTCTAAATTTTATCAAACTTTAACTTTATTTTTCTATAATCAAAACTGATAAAATATTATAAAGGTTTCATATGATAAGCAGTTTAATTATAGACGACGTGAAATTTACAGCTATAAATTTAATTAATATCTTGAAAACCTTGGATCATAATGACAACAAGATACTTGATAATAAGAATGATATATTAAAGGTTTTTCAAAACGATTACCTAAAAGATATAAAACTCATATTTTTAAATTTAAATATCTACATAACTGAAGATATCCCTGACAGCTATACTCTGATAAAAAAAATAAAAGATATTGACAATAATATAAAGATCGTTGTAATAAGTGACAGAGGAAAGCAGAAAGAGCTTTTAAAAGCGATTCAGACAGGTGCCTCAGATTATATCGAAAAACCTTTGAGCAAAGAAAAAGTAGAAGAAGTAATAAAAAAGATCTAACTATAGATCTTTTTTAAATACTCCATTCTTGAATCCATATTAAGAAGCAGCATATCAGCCAATATCAGGCTCATCATCGATTCACACACCACGCTTCCCCTTAACGCAACGCATGGGTCGTGTCTGCCTTTTAGATTGTAAGTTGTATCATTGTTGTGGGTATCTACCGTTTTCTGCTCAATAAATATTGAAGGTGTGGGTTTGAAATAAACTTTTGTTATTATCTCGTCACCGTTGCTTATACCGCCAAGAATCCCTCCGCTGTGATTTGTCTCAAATCCTTTTGAGGTGATCTGGTCGTTATTGCTGCTTCCTGTACTTCTTGATGCCTCTATACCGTCGCCGATCTCTACTGCTTTTACGGCATTTAATCCCATCATTGCGTTTGCTATCTGGCCGTCAAGCTTATGATACATAGGCTCTCCTAGTCCAGCAGGAACTCCCGTAGCTTTTATTAAAACGGCTCCTCCCAAAGAATCATGCTTGTTTAAAGCCCGGTCTATCGCATCTTTCTGCTTTGCCTCGATATCTTTGTCAAGGGCGAAAATCTCACTTTGTTTTGCATGCTCAAAATCAAATTTCTCACCGCTGATTCCCCCCACTTCAAAAATACCGCTTTGAACCTTTATATTAAGTTCCTTTAGCATCATCTTAGCAATAGCTCCCGCAGCTACCCTTGCCGATGTTTCCCGGGCAGAACTTCTTCCTCCGCCTCGGTAATCCCTGATCCCGTATTTATGAAAATATGTAAAATCCGCGTGTCCCGGTCTGAAAAGATCTTTTACGTTCGAGTAATCCCTGCTTTTCTGGTTTTCATTGTATAAAACCATAGCTATAGGTGTTCCTGTTGATTTCCCCTCAAATACACCGCTTAGAATCTCTATTTTATCAGATTCTTTTCTCTGGGTCTCAAATTTTGATTTACCGGGTTTTCTTCTGTCCATCTCGGCCTGGATAAAATCCTCATCGATAACTATTCCCGCAGGTACTCCGTCAACTATACAGCCAAGAGCCTTACCGTGTGATTCACCGAATGTCGTGAATCTGAACCTTTCACCGAAGCTGTTCATTATCTTTTACCGTTAAGCTGGTTTAAAACGATCTTCGCAGCAGCCTGCTGTGCAAGCTTCTTGCTTTTTCCTTTTGCCGTTGCGTAATGTTTGTCATTTATCCAAAGGCTTAATTCGAACTCTTTCTCATGGTCCGGCCCTATTGCGGATTCAAGCTTGTAAACAGGAATCGCACCGAATTTTGCCTGTGTTACCTCCTGCAGTGCCGTTTTATAGTCACTGAACAGTTCATCAAGATTGATCTTGTCGTAATTCTCTTGCAGAAGCTTTAAGATCATAGGCTTTAAAATATCAAGTCCGGATTCAATATATATCGCGCCCATAATAGCTTCAAAGGCATCACTCAGGATTGAGGCTTTTTTTCTACCGTTGTTTCTCTCTTCCGCTTCGCTTAAGTAGATATAATCTCCCAGGTTTATCGCTTTTGCAAGTTTTGTGAACCCTTTTTCATTTACAAGGCTGGCTCTTATCTTTGAAAGCTCCCCTTCGTTTGAAGAGGGGAACTTATGAAACAGGAACTCGCCAACGATAAGATTTAAAACAGCATCCCCTAAAAACTCAAGTCTTTCATTGTTGAAAACTTTCTTATAACTTTTATGCGTAAGTGCTTCGACTATCAGATCTTTATTTTCAAACTGATAACCCAGGCACTTTTCAAGCTCTTGGTACTTTTTCATTATTTATCCTATTAAAAATATTTTTTCGATTATACCCAAAAGAAACAAAACTTAAGTTTTAGTTTTGTCCTTTTTTCTTTGTAAATGCTTTTACGATAGCTCTTGGGATCCATACAATTACATAAACAATAAGTGTGAATACTAACGGATGTTCTGCTCCAAGACCGTATGCGCTTGCATGAGGCAATGCCTTTAAATGCTCAACAGGGTGACTTGTCCATTCGGCAAAATGCATCCCTATAGCCAAAAACAAAAATATACCTACAAATATGAAAATTTCTCTTTTCAATATAAATCCTTAAAATCAATTTTGAGAATTGTAATGAAAAAGATATAAAAAAACCCTAAACCTTCCGGTTTAGGGTTGAAAAGTTTCAAGAAAAAAGCTATTAAGCTTTTCCTGCCAACATTCCGTAAACTGTCATTGGTTTTAGTAAATAGAATTTTAATAACCACCAGATATATCTTTCTTGAGTCGGGTCAAGGAATTTAAGCTGTGCAGCGTTTGAACCGTCACCAGTCTTTTTAGAAGCCCAGTTGAACTCTGCTAACATAACTGTTCCGATGTCTGTGATCAACGGACAAACAGTGTACCCGTCATATTTAGGGTTAGACTCAGGGATGCTACCTTTTTCCATCATAGAGATAACATTGTTTACAACAACTTTGTATTGTTTTCTTGCAGATCCACCAGTTTTACCCATTGGAACAGCTGCGATATCACCTAATGCAAATACGTTAGGGTATTTAACGTGTTGTAATGTTTCTTTATGTACAGGGATCCAACCTTTTCCTGAACCAACTTTTGAGCTACCGATCTCTTCTGGAGCTTTCATTGGAGGAGTAACATGAATGAAATCGTAATCAACTTCAACTGTTTCGTGGATTGTTCTATCTACATGCTCTTCTAGATCCTCATCCCAAACTTTTTCAGATTTTGAATGATTGTCAAATACTGCTTTGTTACCGTCTTTGATCTCTATAAGGTTGTGTTTGTAAGACCATTTCATGTCTCTTGCTTTAAATTGATTAACGATTGCAGTGTGGTAGTTCTTGATACCGAACATTGCTCCACCGTTTGGATAGAAATGTAAATCAGCGTTTTCTCTCGCACCAGCTTCATTTAATCTTGCATTAGTAAGATACATGATCTTTTTAGGAGCACCACCACATTTGATTGGAGTATTAGGGTGAGTATATACACCTTTTACTTTTTTACCGCTTTTAGCGTCAGCTATGAATTTCTCCATATTTTTCCATGTTGCTTCAGCACCGTCAGCAGTGTAGATTGAAGATACACCTTTTGCAGTCATAGCAGCAACAGCAGCAGAGTTGTCACCTGAAGAGTAAAGCTCACCTGCATCTTCTAAACCTTTGATTCCTGCATAGTTAAGTTTTAAACCGGCAGCTATGATTAAATAATCGTAAGAAACCTTAGTCCCTTTGTCTGTAGTAACAGTTTTGTTATCAGGATCAAATTCAACTGCTTTTTCAGTAACTAATTTTGTTCCAGACGGTACAAAGTCATCTCTGTTGTAAGCAATATCAGATTTTTCCCAAAGACCTGCACCAACTAAAGTTTGACCAGGTTGATAAGAACAAGATAAAGACTCAGGTTCGATTACTGTAATATCAGGGTTTGATAGTTCGTTTGTAAGTCTAGCTGCAGTTGACATACCTGCCAAACCACCACCAACAATTACAATCTTTCCTTTTGCATCACTAGCTTTCGCAGTTGTTGCAGCTTCTGCTTCAGTCATAGCTCCGCCTGCCATTAATGCAGCTCCGCTAAGCCCCATCATTTTCATTGCATCCCTTCTAGAGATACCTTGATCCTTTAAAATAGCATCTAATTGCTCTAAGTCCTTCTTAAGGTTTCTGTTTTCAATCATTTAGTTTCCTTTATTTAGTTTTCATAATTCTAAGCAGTAGATTATCACAAAAGAAATAATATGTAACTTAAATTGAACGTAGGTCAAATTAATATTATCCATAAGATTTAATTATGTTACATTCTGTTTCATTCTATATTATTATAATTATTATTTTTTAAACTTTGTATTTTAAAAGCCTTTAATAAAGCATTTACACAACTAAATTTAAAAAAAATCAGATTTTAATTATTAAAAAAAGATCGAAGTTTAATTTTTAATAAAACCATTTCATTAAAAATAAATTATAAGTAATTGCTATTATTTGCCGTAAAAAGCGAAAAGAATTAATAATAAAAAAAGTGTTAATTGATTTTTTAATAAAAAAAAAGCAGGCATATCGCCCGCCTTTTGTCAAGACCTATAAAGAAGAAGGATCTGTTATATATCCGCTTATTGCACTTGCAGCTGCAACCGCACTGTTTGAAAGGTATACTTTTGAAGTTCTGCTTCCCATTCTACCCACGAAGTTTCTGTTTGTCGTGGAGATACAAACCTCTCCGTCACCAAGGATACCCATATATCCTCCAAGACATGCCCCGCACGTAGGATTTGATACAACCGCTCCTGCATCCACAAGAGTATCTATATATCCAAGCTTGGTAGCTTCTCTTAATATTTTCTGGGTTCCGGGAGTCACGATCATTCTAACATGAGATGCTATTCTTTTATCTTTTAAAATTTCCGCTGCAGCTTTGAGGTCACTTAATCTACCGTTCGTACAGCTTCCTATAAACACCTGGTCAACTTTAATATTGTCAGCAACCGCCTGAGAGATACTGTGTCCGTTCTCAGGAAGGAAAGGATATGCAATAACAGGCTCAAGATTCGCAACATCGATCTCAAGAACCTGGCAGTAAGCTGCATCATCATCAGAATAATGTATCTTAGGCTCGTTTCTTAAAGCGCCGTTAGCTTCCCTTCTTTGATTCAGGAACTCTTCTGTTATCTCGTCATAAGCAACAATACCCGATTTTGCTCCCGCTTCTATGGCCATATTACAAAGAGCGAATCTGTCATCCATCGTTAAATATTGAACTGTATCACCCGTAAACTCTAAAGTTTTGTATAAAGCACCGTCAACACCTATTTGTCTGATGATCTCAAGAATAAGGTCTTTACCTGTTACGAACTCTTTTGGTTTACCGGTAAATACAACTTTGATTGATTCTGGTACTTTAAACCAGTTTCCGCCCGTTACCATTGCAAAAGCAAGATCGGTACTTCCCATTCCCGTACTGAATGCTCCAAGAGCACCGTGCGTACAGGTATGAGAATCTGCACCTATAATAACGTCACCGGGAACTACAAGCCCTTTTTCAGGTAAAAGCGCATGCTCGATCCCCATATCTTTTTCATCAAAAAAGTTTTTTAGATTGTGTTTTGCCGCAAAATCTCTTGATATTTTTGCCTGGTTGGCACTTGCAATATCTTTTGCAGGGATAAAGTGATCAAGAACGATACTGAACCCGTCAGGATTAGCCAGCTTTTGTGCTCCGCTGTCTTCAAAAGCCTTGATTGAGATAGGAGTAGTGATATCGTTACCTATAACCATATCGATAGGACTTCTTACTATCTGTCCCGCATAAACTTTCTCACCTACATGTTCGCTGAATATTTTTTCTGTTATTGTTTGACCCATATTTTAGTTGTAAGTTGTAGGTTTTGATCCTGATAAATCATAACTTTAGCTTACAACCCTCCTTGTTAAAATTGATGTGTTTTACTTAAGATTTCAAGTAATTTATTAAAATTTTAACGCAATGATATCCAAATTTTCTTTTTATACCACTTATAAGATAAATTAGGGTAAAATCCTAACCACTAAGCTGGTAAGGAACTATAGTTTGCAACAAAAAGAAAATATTATATTAATCGGTTTTATGGGTGTAGGTAAAGGAACTATCGCCAGAGCCCTTGTAAAACAAAGCGATTACTTTGCAATAGACACGGACGATATAATTGAAAGTCTTGAGAACACGAAAATCAAAAAAATATTTGAAACAAAAGGGGAGCCTTATTTCAGGGATCTTGAAAAGAAATGCGCCCTTTGGTGTGAGAACAGCCTGAAAAATACCATTATCTCTACAGGCGGCGGGTTTCACAAGCAGGAAAATATCAAAAGAATCGGGAAGATCGTATATTTAGACTCCTCTTTTGAAGGGATCATCCAAAGACTAAAAGATGCTCCAAATTCAAAAAAGAAGTTCAAAAAAAGACCCCTGTTACAGGATCTTGACGTTGCAAAAGGGATATATGATCAAAGAATCGAAGATTATAAAAATGTTGCAGATATAATTATAGATGTTGAGAACAAATCAACAGACTACGTGGTTTCACAAATATTACAAGCTATAAACTAAGAGGTTACTATGAAAATTATAAAAACAGATGATAAAAATTTCAATCAGGAGTTCACTGAACTTCTAGGAAGAGCCAAAGTTGATATAAAGAACGTATCAAGTATCGTAAACGGTATTATTGACGATATTGTTCAAAACGGCAATAAAGCAGTATGTGAACATATCTCAAAATTTGACAAATGGACGCCTGCGAATGATGAAGAGCTTTTTATCAAAACAGAAGATATGGAAAAAGCTTATAATAATATTGATGATCAGTTAAGAAAATCACTTCACATGTCATACGACAGAATAAAAGCCTACCATGAGAAACAGCTTCCAAAATCATGGCTTGATTTTGAAAAAAACGGTACTATCCTGGGGCAAAAGGTAAGTGCGGTTGATAGAGCAGGTCTATATATTCCGGGAGGGAAAGCAGCCTATCCAAGCTCTTTATTGATGAATGCAATCCCTGCAATAGTTGCAGGTGTAGAGGAGATAGTAGTTTGTACTCCAACTCCTGATAATGAACCCAACGAGCTTTTACTTGCAGCTTGTCACCTGTGCGGGATCAAAACAGTTATGAAAGTAGGCGGTGCAAGTGCCATTGCCGCTATGGCATACGGAACGCAGAGTCTAAAAAAAGTTGATGTTATAACGGGACCCGGTAATATTTTCGTGGCAACGGCGAAAAAACTTGTATACGGGGAAGTTAACATAGATATGATAGCAGGACCTAGTGAAATAGGTATCCTTGCCGATTCGACGGCAAAACCTAAATATCTTGCGATCGATCTTTTATCACAAGCAGAGCACGACGAGATGGCAAGCTCTATCATGATCACAACAGATGAAAATATAGCTGCCAAGACAAGCGATGAAGTGGACAACTACCTTAAAGTTTTAAGCAGAAGCGAGATAGCAAGAAAATCTATTGATGAGAGAGGTTGTATAATCATTGCAGATTCTATGGAAGAAGCTATTGATCTTATGAACGAAATTGCTCCTGAACACCTGGAAGTGATGACTCAAAATCCATTTGAACTACTGCCATCAATAAAACACGCAGGTGCAATATTCTTAGGGGAAAACACACCTGAACCTATAGGTGATTATATTGCAGGGCCTAACCATACCCTGCCAACGGGCGGTACGGCTAAATTCTACAGCCCGCTGAATGTAGAAGATTTTATGAAAAAAAGCTCTATTATAAGTTTCTCAAAACAGGCAATTAACGACCTGGGACAAGAGTGCGCGCTACTTGCCGATACAGAATCTTTAACTGCACACGCAGAATCCGTAAGAGTTAGATGTAAGTAAGGTTTATTTTGTATAATCATTTACAAAATAATTTAAAGGATTAAAAATGTCAAAGTATGATGCACTATTTGAAGATGAGGATAATATCTTCACAGGAAGCCCAAAATCAAAATTCTGGGATATCGTAAACCAGGCAAGTGATGACCTGGTAAAAGACCAGATCGACAATTTCATTGAGAAATATACTATTATGGAAAATATCTTATGTGAAATGCACGGAGAGGAAAAGCTTGAACAGTTAATCAAACAGCATAGCCTTGAAAACTCCATGCAGGTCGAAGAGGATAAAAAAAGTACCTATATCGCATGGACGGGTGAAATCGTCTGCAGATTGGACAGCTAAAAAAATAACAGGATTTAAACAGATTATGGAAGAACTAATAGAAGTAAAAAATCAGATTAAAAGTTTTGTTGCTCAATGTAACGATAAAAAAAGTTTAGAGCTTCTCGATCTTCTTGCCCAGGGTAAGATGTTAAGAAGCAAACTTATTTTAAAGATTGCAGGCGTAAACGCTCAGTCAATAAAACTTTGTGCAATTGTAGAGATGATCCATGCCGCATCTTTATTACACGATGATGTGATTGATGAAGCGGATACAAGAAGGGGGAAACCCTCTATAAATGCGCTTTTTGATAATAAAACTTCTATTATGTTCGGAGATATATTATATTCAAAGGCATTTACGGAATTAACCGCCATGCCCACGGAAGTTGCATATACGGTTTCAAATGCAGTAACGCTTCTTAGTATCGGGGAAATGCTTGATGTTGACCTTACAAAAGAGTTCAATACTTCATATGATGCCTATTTGGATATGATATATAAAAAAACAGGATCTTTAATCGAAGCTAGTGCAAAAGCTGCAGCCATATTGGCAGGCAAAGACAAAGATGCTTTCGCACTTTACGGGAAGAATCTGGGTCTTGCGTTCCAGATGGTTGACGATATACTTGATATCACCCAGGACAGTGAAACACTCGGGAAACCTGCGATGCTTGATTTTGTTGAGGGGAAAGTTACTATTCCTTATCTTTTATTACATGAAAGAATAGAAGACAAACAAAAACTAAAATCTTTATATAAAAAAGAGTTAACCGGTGAAGAGTCAACATGGATAAAAGAACAGATGAATGCCACTAAAGCTCTTGAGGATAGTATCAAGCTTGCCCAAAAACTTGGACTTGAAGCTATTGAAGCTATAAAAAGCGAAAATAACGAAGATCTGCAGAATATAATGACTGCAATGATAAACAGAGAGTTTTAATGGAATACTTAGTAATAAGTTTTACACATAAGAATACAAATATCTCTACAAGAGAAAAGCTGGCGTTTAACAATCAACTTGAGAAAGAAACTTTTTTAAAAGAGATATCAAAGTTTGACTCCATCAATGAAGCTATACTTCTTTCAACCTGTAACAGAGTTGAACTGATACTCAGTGTTTCAAAAACAAAAGAGGCTTCAAAATCTGCGATAGATCAATTCAGCATCCATTCAACATTGTCCAAAAATGCTCTTCTTGACCTGGCGGATATATACGAGAATGAAAGTGCAGTACACCATATATTTACTGTAGCTTCATCTTTGGACAGTCTTGTAGTAGGTGAAACCCAAATTGCAGGGCAGTTAAAAGATGCCTTTAAATTCTCTATAGATAAAGAGTATAGCTCAGTGAAGCTCTCAAGAGTACTGCATTATGCCTTCAAATGTGCCGCAAGGGTCAGAAATGCCACACAGCTGGGGAGCGGTTCAGTTTCAGTGGCATCTACGGCAGTTTCACAGGCAAAAGAGATATTTAAAGATAATAAAGATATCAAAGCCCTCGTAATAGGTGCCGGAGAGATGAGTGAATTAGCCTGCAGGCACCTTTTGAAATACGGCTTTAATGTTGTGATCTGCAGCAGAGATATAAAAAAAGCCAGAGTCCTTGCCCACTCAATTATAAGTGACGGCAACGGGGAAGAGTACCACCACTCTCAAATCGAGGTAAAACCGTACAGCGATATAGAAACTCTTCTAAACTCCATGCAGCTAATGATCACTGCAACGGCGGCACCCTATCCTATTATCAAACAGGAAATGGTAAAGCCTTTTGAAAAAACAAGACACTGGTTCGATATAGCACTTCCGAGGGATATAGACGAGATAGAGTTTGATGATCTTAATATCTACAGCGTGGATGATCTACAGTGTATAGTAGATGAAAATATGGAACTAAGATCAAACAAGGCAAAAGAAGCTTATCATATAGTAAGCCTTATGACCAAAGAGTTCTTTGCCTGGCTGCAGACTCTTAATGTAGAACCTACTATCAAACATCTTCATTTAAAAGCAGAAGAGATAATAGATAAAAAACTGGAGACTGCAATAAAAAAACACTTTGTTAATGAAGATAACAAAGAAAATATAAGAAAACTTTGTCAAACAATTATGACAGAGTATCTACACCAGCCTACTTCCGTACTAAAAGAGCAGTCAAAAGCTATCGACTCAGATATACTTTTAACAAGCGCTCAGGAGCTTTTCGGAATAAAAGATAGCGACGAAGCTTAATAAAGCTTCAAAGCTTTCTTTGAGCCTTTAAACACCTATACTTTCAACCTGGCTTCTCCCTTTTTTAGCTGCGTGCAAAATAAATATTTCATATCACGACTATAAATATAAAGTAAAACATATAACTTCCTGGATACTTGATAAAAAAAGAAAGCGTTAATAGGGTATTTATAGAATAAAAAAGGGCAAAAAAAAGCACCTAAAGAGTTGGCGGCGACCTACGTTTCCACCAGGGAACCCGGCAGTATTATCGGCGATGGGAAGCTTGACTACCAGGTTCGAAATGGAGCTGGGTATTTCCTTCCCTCTATAACCACCAACACTTTAAGTGCTGATATAGAGTAAAAATATGTTAAAGTCAATTATAATACAACTTGTTTTACCTTACATTTAATAAGATAGTAGCTTAGAATAATAAATAAGCCAAACGATCTATTAGTACTGGTCAGCTAAATGAATTACTTCACTTACACATCCAGCCTATCAACCTCGTAGTCTTCGAGGGATCTTCAGGGAAAGTTCATCTTGGAGTCGGCTTCGTGCTTAGATGCTTTCAGCGCTTATCTCACCCGTACGTAGCTACCCAACGATGCCCTTGGCAGAACAATTGGTACACTAGTGGTACGTTCACCCCGGTCCTCTCGTACTAGGGGCAAATCTCCTCAACTTTCCTACGCCCACGGAAGATAGGGACCGAACTGTCTCACGACGTTCTGAACCCAGCTCGCGTACCGCTTTAAATGGCGAACAGCCATACCCTTGGGACCTGCTCCAGCCCCAGGATGCGATGAGCCGACATCGAGGTGCCAAACCTCCCCGTCGATGTGAGCTCTTGGGGGAGATCAGCCTGTTATCCCCGGCGTACCTTTTATCCTTTGAGCGATGGCCCTTCCACACAGAACCACCGGATCACTATGACCGACTTTCGTCTCTGCTCGAGTTGTCTCTCTCACAGTCAAGCTAGTTTATGCCATTATACTCAACATCCGATTTCCAACCGGATTGAACTAACCTTTGTAAGCCTCCGTTACTTTTTAGGAGGCGACCGCCCCAGTCAAACTACCCACCAGACATTGTCCCGAATGAGGTTAACTCATCCCGGTTAGCTATCAGAATATTCAAGGGTTGTATCTCAAGATTGACTCCACGTCTACTGGCGTCTACGTTTCAAAGTCTCCAACCTATCCTGCACATGAATATCCCAATAGCAGTGTCAAGCTATAGTAAAGGTGCACGGGGTCTTTCCGTCTTTCCGCGGGTAGGAGGAATTTTCACCTCCACTACAATTTCACTGGATCCCTGGTTGAGACAGCTCCCATCTCGTTACGCCATTCATGCAGGTCGGTATTTAACCGACAAGGAATTTCGCTACCTTAGGACCGTTATAGTTACGGCCGCCGTTTACTCGGGCTTCAATCAAATGCTTCGCTTACGCTAACATCATCAGTTAACCTTCGAGCACCGGGCAGGCGTCACACCTTATACATCCTCTTACGAGTTAGCAAAGTGCTGTGTTTTTGGTAAACAGTCGGGAGGGACTCTTTGTTGCAACCTCTCAAGCTTTCGGGAGTAAATCCCTAATACCTAAGTAGGCACACCTTCTACCGAAGATACGGTGCTAGTTTGCAGAGTTCCTTAACCAGGGTTCTTCCACGCGCCTTAGAATACTCATCCCACCTACCTGTGTCGGTTTACGGTACGGGTTATTATAAATATGCTTAGTGGCTTTTCTTGGCACGACAGTATCATCGATTCCAAACGCTACCCGAAAGTATTGTTCGGCCTGTAAGATCTCGGTCTAATGTTAAGCGGATTTACCTACTTAACAACCTACGTCCTTCGACCCACTATTCCATCAGTGAGCTCGATTAACTCTATGCGTCCCCACATCACGCTTCATAATAAGTATAGGAATATTAACCTATTTGCCATCGTCTACCCCTTTCGGACTCGACTTAGGACCCGACTAACCCTACGATGACGAGCATCGCGTAGGAAACCTTGGGTTTTCGGCGTTAAAGATTCTCACTTTAATTATCGCTACTCATGCCTGCATGCTCACTTCTATCCGCTCCACTGCTCCTTACCGGTACAGCTTCAACGCTGAATAGAACGCTCTCCTACCACTCATAGTAAACTATGAATCTAAAGCTTCGGTGCATACTTTAGCCCCGTTATATTTTCCGCGCAGAATCACTAGACCAGTGAGCTGTTACGCTTTCTTTAAAGGATGGCTGCTTCTAAGCCAACCTCCTGGTTGTCACAGTAACTCCACATCGTTTTCCACTTAAGTATGACTTTGGGACCTTAGCTGTTAGTCTGGGTTGTTCCCCTCTCGACATAGGATTTTATCACCCTACGCCTGACTGCCGTGGTTACACATATAGTATTCGAAGTTTGATAGGGTTTGGTACCGCGGTAAGCAGCCCTAGCCCATTCAGTGCTCTACCCCTATATGCTACTAACACGACGCTATACCTAAATATATTTCGGAGAGAACCAGCTATCACGAAGTTTGATTGGCCTTTCACCCCTATCCACAAGTCATCCCAAGACTTTTCAACGCCTGCGGGTTCGGTCCTCCACTGGCTCTTACACCAGCTTCAACCTGCTCATGGATAGATCACTTCGTTTCGGGTCTGCAGCATATGACTAATTCGCGCTATTCACACTCGCTTTCGCTACGGCTTCGCTCTTGGCTTAACCTTGCCATATACCACAACTCGCAGGCTCATTATGCAAAAGGCAGTCCGTCACCCTGTATAAAACATAGGGCTCCGAATGATTGTAAGCTAACGGTTTCAGGTTCTATTTCACTCCCCTCACTGGGGTACTTTTCACCTTTCCCTCACGGTACTTGTGCACTATCGATCTATAAGTAGTATTTAGAGTTGGAGGGTGGTCCCCCCATATTCAGTCAAAATATCACGTGTTCCGACCTACTCATTCCTAAGTCTAGTACCATATAAAAGATTTCGTATACGAGGCTTTCACTCTCTATGACACTGCATTCCAACAGCTTCTACTATCTTAAATATTATCACTTAGCGCTCTAATCCGTTTTCGCTCGCCGCTACTAACAGAATCTCATTTGATTTCTTTTCCTCAAGGTACTGAGATGTTTCACTTCCCTTGGTTCGCTCTCCCGTAGGAGTAACATACATTGTATGCTGGGTTGTCCCATTCGGAAATCACTGGATCAAAGCTTCTTGACAGCTCCCCAATGCTTATCGCAGTCTAGTACGTCCTTCATCGCCTCTTATAGTCTAGGCATCCACCGTTAGCCCTTAATAGCTTATTTGTATAATTAAAGATTGAATTATGATTTAACATATTTCTTTCTTCGCTTAATTATGATTTATTCTTTGGCTACTATCTTATTAAACATAAGTCTAATAAAACAGAAATTGTATTATTTTTCCATTTAGAAAATTAATTAACTTTAACAATATATTTTTAAATAACTCTTTGATCTCTCTCGAAATCAAATATTAATCTTACGCATAAGACTAATATTTAACTTCATTCAAGTCAACATCTTGCATGATTCAATGGTGGAGAATAGCGGGATCGAACCGCTGACCTCCTGCGTGCAAAGCAGGCGCTCTCCCAGCTGAGCTAATTCCCCATGGTGGGCCTACCAGGACTTGAACCTGGGACCTCACGATTATCAGTCGAGCGCTCTAGCCAGCTGAGCTATAGGCCCATGCAAAATATTTTAACAGTTCTTGTTAATAAAATCTCAATAAGATTATATATAATCTTTATAAACTAGATATCAAGAAAAAACATCTTCTGTTTTATGCGTCTAAGTGCATTACTCTTATTCTCTCTGAATCTATCTAAACGAATAGATAGATTATTTCTTTGAAAGGAGGTGATCCAACCGCAGGTTCTCCTACGGTTACCTTGTTACGACTTCACCCTAGTCGCTAATTCCACTGTGGAAGGTAGCTATCTTAGCATCCCCGCTTCGAATGAAATCAACTCCCATGGTGTGACGGGCGGTGAGTACAAGACCCGGGAACGTATTCACCGTAACATTGCTGATTTACGATTACTAGCGATTCCAACTTCAAGTAGTCGAGTTGCAGACTACTATCCGAACTGGGAGGCATTTTATGAGATTTGCTCCACGTCACCGTATTGCTGCTCTTTGTATGCCCCATTGTAGCACGTGTGTAGCCCTGGTCGTAAGGGCCATGATGACTTGACGTCGTCCTCACCTTCCTCCTCCTTGCGAAGGCAGTCTGTCTAGAGTCCTCAGCCGAACTGTTAGTAACTAAACATGAGGGTTGCGCTCGTTGCGGGACTTAACCCAACATCTCACGACACGAGCTGACGACAGCCGTGCAGCACCTGTATAGAAGTTCCTGCAAGCAGGCACTACTCTATCTCTAGGGTGTTCTTCTTATGTCAAGACCAGGTAAGGTTCTTCGCGTATCGTCGAATTAAACCACATGCTCCACCGCTTGTGCGGGTCCCCGTCTATTCCTTTGAGTTTTAATCTTGCGACCGTACTCCCCAGGCGGTACACTTAATGTGTTAACTGCATTACTGCTATATCTAGTATAGCAACAACTAGTGTACATCGTTTAGGGCGTGGACTACCAGGGTATCTAATCCTGTTTGCTCCCCACGCTTTCGCATCTCAGCGTCAATAATGTTCCAGTAGATCGCCTTCGCAATCGGTATTCCTTCTGATCTCTACGGATTTTACCCCTACACCAGAAATTCCATCTACCTCTCCCATATTCTAGGTAGACAGTTTTGGAAGCAGTTCTATGGTTAAGCCATAGGATTTCACTTCCAACTTATCTACCAGCCTACATGCTCTTTACGCCCAGTGATTCCGAGTAACGCTTGCTCCCCCCGTATTACCGCGGCTGCTGGCACGGAGTTAGCCGGAGCTTATTCATATAATACCGTCATTATCTTCTTATATAAAAGGAGTTTACGCACCGAAATGTGTCATCCTCCACGCGGCGTTGCTGCATCAGGGTTTCCCCCATTGTGCAATATTCCCCACTGCTGCCTCCCGTAGGAGTCTGGACCGTGTCTCAGTTCCAGTGTGACTGATCATCCTCTCAAACCAGTTAAGCGTCATTGTCTTGGTAAGCCATTACCCCACCAACTAACTGATACTGTACAGGCCGATCTTGAAGCTATAAATATTTCCCTTGCTCACTTCTGTGATAAAGGCATATAGGGTATTAGCAGGCGTTTCCATCTGTTATCCCCTTCTTCAAGGCACGTTACCTATATATTACTCACCCGTGCGCCACTTAGCTGACAATTTTAGCAAGCTAAAATCCGTTCTCGTTCGACTTGCATGTGTTAAGCACGCCGCCAGCGTTCACTCTGAGCCAGGATCAAACTCTCCATAAAAATTTTATGAATCTTCTGATTCTGACTTTAAGTTTTACTTAAAATCATTGTTCTAAGTTTTTAGTTTTAAAACTAAAACTCAATTTCTGTTATAGATCTCACTCTATAACTTTTTAGACGAAGTTTTTCTTGTATCTAGTTTATAAAGATTATCTCTCTATAAATTTTAGATTTTTTTATTAACATTTATTTTTTTAAAGAACTCTCAAATCCGATGGTTGTCAGTGTTTCTCTAAACATCCTCTCGTTTTGTGGGGCGAATTATAATAGATTTTTTTTACTTTGTCAAGAGTTTATTCTAAATGTTTCCTTAAATTTTGAAATTTAGTTTTCGCTCATCTTCCTAATTATAAAAATAAATTATCAAAAATCTTTTTAAAGGCTTTATTTATCGTCTTCTTTTAGTATTTATTTTAGTAGTATTGCATTTTTATACAAAAATATTTTTTGTATAATGAAGATATTTTAAAGTTTTGAGATATTTTAAGTTAATAGCTTATAGTTTGCTATTAACTCTTGGAGGGTTTGGAGACTGGAAAAGATTTAAAATGGTATTTACCATTTTTGAGTTTTTTACATCTTCGATGTTTAACTCTTTTTGCGCAAGTGTCGGGTTTTTCATATCACTCATACTTGCAACACAGCTTGAGGGTTGCTCAAAGTTCTGCTCGGGTTCTTGTATTTTTTCTTTAGTTACTGTGGCCTTGATCAATCCGGGCCGATTCCTTTTTAGGTTCTTTTGTGACTTTATCAAACTCCAGGTCTACATCTTCCCCGAAAACTTCATATATGAAGTTTTTGATATATGCGAAGTTTTTATAAAGCATTGTTTTACAATCACCTTTGGCAGTACTGTTCAATTTCAATAATTTATTTTCAAAAGATGAAAGAGTAAAACTTTTTTCAAAACATTCCCCCAGATCATAATTTTTTTCATATATATTTGAAATAAGCCTTTTAAACAATATGGCCGTATTATCCTCAATATTTTCGACTTTTATATTTTCACTGCTTACAAAATCGCTTATCTGCTCTTTATGCTCTTTTACATATTCTATATTTTGTGCCTGGGAGATCGATTCTTTCATATCTTTTGTAAGATGGTTTTCATGAACTTTTACATTTTCTATGTCATGTATAACCTCATCTATAGTTTTAACATTAACCGCTTCGACCATTTTGGAAAGTGTAAGTATAAGAACGAACCCGCTGTCGCTGTTCATATTTAAAAGCTGTTTTGAATCTGCAATTATCCTGAAAAATCTGTCATACATATAGATATCAAATTTTACGTCATTTAAAAGCATCTTGTTTTTCAGGTATATAGTTATCTCGTCAAGAACCTGCCCAACTTCATAACTCTCTAAAGATTCCACTACAGGCCGTATATCCCCTTTTGATAATATAACATCAAACATTTTATCAAGGAACTGTGGGTCTATCATCCCCATCATATCGGTTACGCTGCTTGTTGTGATTATACTTTTTGAAAATATTATCGCCTGGTCTAGCAGGGTAAGTGTATCTCTTAAACTCCCCTGTCCGCTTCTTGTTAATATCTGCAGAGCTTCATTTTCATATTGTATATTTTCTATATTTAGTATATGGCTTAGGTGATGGATAATATTTTTATCGGATATCCTTTTGAATCTGAAATGTTGTGTCCGGCTTAATATGGTTGCGGGCAGCTTTAAAGGATCGGTGGTTGCCAAAATAAACTTTACAAAATCAGGCGGTTCCTCAAGCGTTTTTAACAGTGCGTTAAATGCCTGTGTTGTAAGCATATGCACCTCATCTATTATAAATACTTTGTATTTTGCGCTTGTGGGCTTATATTTAGTCTGTTCGATCAGATCTTTTATATCATCTATTCCCCTGTTTGAAGCGGCATCCATCTCTATAATATCAAGGTGTCTGTTTGAATTCGCACTTACACAGTTCTGGCACACCTCGCAGGGTTTTGAGGTTGGAGCATTGTCACAAACAAGAGCTTTTGCCATGATCCTTGCCGTACTTGTTTTTCCGCTTCCTCTAAGTCCGCTGAAAAGATATGCATGGGAAAGCCTGTTCGTATCAAGAGCCAAAGCCAGAGTTGTAGATATAGTATCCTGTCCTATTAGGTCCTCAAATCTTTTTGGTCTGTATTTTAGTGCTAAAACCTGTCTTGTATTTGCCTGTTCTGTTGTCATTAAATAAGTTCTCCTAACCATTGTTTCGCTACTTTTTTTAATCCGTCGGGATTCTCCGAAGCGAAAAATACCGTATTTGTAGTTTCAAACTTTTTATCAAAATTGTACTCTAGTTTTAAATGATCCACGATAGCTTCACCACTATGGATGGTAACGGCACCGTTTAGATATTTTGATATTTTTTCTTCAATAAGTGGGAAATGGGTACATCCCAATATCACCCCTTCTACATTCTTTAACTCTTTAAAATAGTGATCCATCGCAGAGTGCAGAATATCACCTTCGAATATCCCCTCTTCCACTATAGGTACAAACAGCCCCGTAGGTATAGATATGATATTGTTGTAGGACAGCTCTTTTAAAGCCGATTCATATTTTTTGGAACCTACTGTTGCTTTTGTACCTATTACCAGGATCTTTGAATCTTTCTTTTGAAGTTTCTTGGTACAGGCTTTTACACCTGATTCAATTACACCCACTACAGGTATATTTGTATTTGCACGAAGTTCTTCCAAAGCATATGCACTTACACTGTTGCATGCCACAATTAATATATCCACATCAAAGTTTTTAAAAAATTCGAGTGCCTCAAGAGAATATCTGATTATAGTGTTCTTGTCTTTTACACCGTAAGGCACCCTTGCAGTATCACCAAAATATATAATCTCTTCAAAAAGTTTATTTTCCAAAAGTGATTTAACTACAGTTAAGCCACCTATTCCGCTGTCAAATACCGCTGCTTTCAAAAGATACCTTTTTTATAAATTTAAAACGGATTTTATCATAATTTTATGTATATCTTGATTAGTCTTCGTTTTTTAGATAAATGATAAGCTAAATTATTTTTATAGAAATTATTTTTTTAACTACTGTACTATTTTATACTATATTTATACTATATTTATACTATTAAAGAATTCGTAATGTAGTTATTTTATTTTAATTAAGTTATAATTAATAAACAATATTTTCTTTGAGAATAAAATTTCATTGCCAAGCCCGTAATAAAGGAGGTGCGTAAAAAATGAATGCTGTAATTGCCGTTGAAGAATTGATCCAAACTACAGAAAAAAGGATCAAAGCTTTAAAAGCCCAGATAAGCGAGCATGAATCCGGAACAAGCAAGCTTTCACCAATGAAACTTGCTTCTGCCGAAAAAGCATTGGAAGAATCTCAAAAATCATTAGATAAAAACCGTATTATTCATAAAGAACTTCTGCAGCACGATCTCCAGGAACTTGAAAAAGAGGAAAGAATAAGGGAAGCTGTAAAAAGGAAAAACTATTTCAAATACCAAAAACTCCGTGTAAAAAGATGTAATTTAAGACCGAATAATGAAAAACTCGAAGCTATGATGATAATAGATGAACTGCCCTCTGACGTAAACCTGGAAGACGATGATATATTTGACATAGCATCTTCTGTTATAAAGCTTGATCTTCGGGTTCATGATGAACTTGAAAGCAAACTCAACGAGATAAAATCTGACTTTGAGGAGCTTTTGAAAAACACAAAAGATGAGGATATAAGCCGCCTGGGGATGCTTCATGCCCACATACCAATTGTAGTTCTTCACCTAAACGTACTTATAGAGAATATAAAAGAGGACACGGAAAAAGCAGACGGTAACTGCTTCAGGGGACTTCCCCGATTTGAGGACTGGTGGATAGATGAACTTTGGGAGAACCATCAGGCATACTTCGGTTTGTATAAATGGAAAAGCATCGTATCGTTTCTGTGTATCACTGAAGAGCAGAAAAAAGCGTGGAAATCCATATTCTCAAACTGGGTATTTATAAAAAAGGCCCTGAACAGGAAAGGTCCTTTGGCCTATGAATTTAACTTTGCCTTTGATATGCTGATGCAAAAGCATACTGAACTTGAAGAGGAACTGGACAGAGACAACCTTAAAAAAATGGAATCTATCATAGAAAATGTAATAACTAAAGAGAAAGTAGACACCTATAAACACGAACATAATATAGAAACTGAATACCTTGACTTTAAAAGGGGAAAACTGGTTTCATTCAGTGTTGAAGAATAACCGTAATGTTTAAACACTATCACCCTTACGAACCTTATATCAGAAATGACACCGCAAAACTTATTATGGGAACCCTTCCCCCTCCAAGGTTCTGTAAAAAAGAGTTAAAACCAGAGGATGTGGATTTCCCCTACGGGTCTTGTGACAACCTGCTGTGGAAAGCTATTGATAAAATATTCAACCTTGACTTCCTGTACGATAATTCAGAAAATGCGGTTGAACAAAGAAAAAGCTTCCTAAAGGAAAATAAAACAGGTATCTGCGATATTGTCGATCACTGCTTCAGGGAAAAAATAGATGCAAGTGATTTAGGAATGAAAAATGTTGTTCTAAGAGATATTCTTAGGTATATAAAAAATTATCCGAATATTGATACTATTATCTTCACAGGGGGCTACTGCAAAAATTCACCGGAATACTTTTTAAGGCAGATTTTAAAACAACATAAAATAAAGTATGAGAATATATCAAATGAAGTACCGAAAGTTCATCAGTTCACTTTTGAAAACAGGACTATAAAAACCATAAGCTTAACATCTCCATCCAATGCAGCAAACAGAAGTATAGGTGCAAATAAGATTTATAAAGAGAAAAAAGCAAAGGATAGTGAATATACTACTTTTGATTTTAGGGTCGAGCAGTATCGGGAAGTGTTTAAATAGATACTTTTTAAAAAGTATCTATAAATCTATTTATACTTTAAAATCTTCTTGGTGTTATTAACACTGTCAAAAAAGATGATCTGAAACAGTGGATTAAGTTCTATAATTTCATCACTTAAAACATTGAAAGGTTTAAAGCTGAACCCTAAACCGTCTTTTGAATCTTTGTTCTTTAGTATAAATTCAAGTTTTGCCATAGTTTTGGCGGCATTTACAAGCTGCTTTTTCAGTTTGTCGTTTTCAACAGAAAGCAGATTGTTCTTAGGAGCGTTTATAAGAACTTTTTTTAATACTTCTATTTTATCTTCAAAAATATGTTTATCCCAGGTTATCGTTCCTGTTTTAAAATGAAGTTTCCCTGTTTTATTGGAAAGAGGGTGTTTTTTTGACTCCCTGATATCCTCCAGCATCTTAAAAAAATTAAACTGCCCGTTTAATTTTTCAATAGCGTTGTTTAACTCTTTTTGGATATCTATTTTTTCATCGTGTGAAAGGTTATTGAATCTCATCTATTCCTATCCGTTCATAGAGATAAGGAATTCTGCATTTGACTTAGTCTCTTTCATTTTTTTGTATAAGAATTTCAACGATTCAACTTCATCCATCTCCGCCATGGCATTTCTAAGAATCCAGATCTTTTGAAGCTCTTCAGGGTGAAGAAGAAGCTCTTCTTTTCTTGTTCCCGATTTTACAACGTCAACTGCAGGATATACTCTTCTTTCTGCCGCTTTTCTGCTTAGTACGACTTCCGAGTTACCTGTTCCTTTGAACTCTTCAAAAATAACCTCATCCATTTTAGAACCGGTATCTACCAAAGTCGTTGCAATAATAGTTAAAGAGCCTCCCTCTTCTATGTTTCTGGCAGCTCCGAAGAATCTTTTGGGTTTATGTAATGCATTTGCGTCAACACCACCGGAAAGTACCTTACCTGAACTTGGCGTTACCGTGTTGTAAGCCCTTGCAAGTCTTGTAATAGAGTCAAGAAGTACAACTACGTCTTTACCCATCTCTACTTCTCTTTTTGCCTTGTTTATAACCATCTCCGCTACTTTGATATGGTTTGCAGCAGGAAGATCGAACGTAGAGCTGTAAACTTCCCCGTTTACAGATCTCTGCATATCTGTTACCTCTTCGGGTCTTTCATCAATTAACAATACCATTAATGTAGTATCCGGATTATTTCTGCTGATTCCGTGTGCGATCTCTTTTAGAAGTTCCGTTTTACCAGATTTTGGCGGTGCAACGATAAGTCCCCTCTGTCCTTTACCCATAGGGGAGAACATATCCATAACTCTACCGGTCAATCTATCCGCACCGTATTCGAACTGGAATTTTTCCGTTGAATAAAGAGGTGTCAGGTTGTCAAACAGCGGTCTGTTCTTTGACTGGTTCACAGGCAGATAGTTTATAGCTTCTATTTTTAAAAGTGCATAATATTTTTCACTCTCTTTTACAGGAGGCCTAACCTGTCCGGAAACGATATCTCCGCTTCTTAATGCAAATCTTTTTATCTGTGTGGCACTAACGTATGAATCACTGTATGAATCACTGAACTTTCCGTCCAAAGGTCTTAAGAAACCGAATCCGGCTTCCTTGATATCAAGAATACCCGTAAACAGGATATATCCTCCTGCCGTTGTCTGAGATTCCAGAATAGCAAATATAAGATCCTGTCTTTGGTATTCCTGAGGATTTTCGATATCAAGCTCAAGAGCTGTTTTAATAAGCTCATCCATAGGTTTTTCCCTAAGCTGCTCGATTGTCAAACCTTGTACAGGGACGTGCGTTCTTGTTTTTTGATTGTTTTGTTTATTTTGTTTTCGTGGAGTTCTTTTTTTAGATTCGGCTTTTTCGTTTTTAGCTGCCGCTTCTTCGTTATTATTAACTTCTCTTGTGTTTGTTTCTTCCATAAGTTTTATGTAGCCTTTTGATTTTTAATTTGAAAAGTAGTTTCTAAAAGTTTAATTTTAGATAAAAGTGCATAATTTTACCATTTGTTTTCTTAAACTTACTCATCTTTTAAGATAAATTTTATTTTACTATCTTCAAAGAACTTAACGAACAGATCAAAATAGTTTTTTGCTTCATCTTTATTATATGATGCAACAGAGATAACTACAGCTCTTTTATCCCCGTTTATCTGAGGCAGGGATGATACATCTATACCTTGTGGAATCTTTTTCATAGTATCTATTATATCGTTCTCACTGCAAAATGCTTTAAGGGAATATCTTGCTTTCTTTTCATTGCTTGGATAAAATTTATCAAGGGCTTCTATTATCATGTTTTGTGCCATAGAGGGAAACCCGGGTACGAAAAAGTATCTCTGATCCACATAGAATCCTGGAACATTCGTAACCACGTTTTTTAAAAGTCCTGCATTTAAAGGAAGATTTGCCATATTTATCCTGTGGGGATACGATTCATCGCCGAACTTATCAACAATGCACTTCTTTGCACCCTCGTTTATTTCCATCTTCCCATCACTGAAAACATTGGCTGCAGCTACTCTTGTATAATCATCGGGAGTTGCGCCGATCCCTCCGAAACTGAACATAACACCGTCCGGGTCATTTTTAACCAACTTAAAAACATCTTCGATAAATGAAGGCTCGTCTTTAATAACAAAAGAGGCTTTTTGCTCCCATCCCCTTTTTAAAAGTTCATCGTTCAAAAATTTAAAATGACGATCGACCTTTCTGCCGTTTAAAAGTTCGCTTCCTATAATGACCGAATAAAAATTCATCTATGCTCCTGCTAAAAGATCAGATTCTGGACAGGATAAACCTATCCATCTCTTCTACGATCTCTTCAATGGTTCTCTCACCGTTTATTTTAGCCAACAGGTCTCTTTCGCTATAGAATTTCTGAATATCTTCCAAAGGCTCGGTATAAACTTTCATCCTGTTATTGAACACTTCGTTGTTATCATCAGCTCCCCTTGCACGGCCAAGGACCCTGTCCCTTGCCACATCCTGGGATACCTCAACCTCTATAACGCTCACAAGTTCAACTTCAGGTTCATTTGCCAGATATTTGTCCAGTTCTTCCATCTGCTCAATGCTTCTTGGGTATCCGTCTATTACAACAACTTCTGTGGGAGCTTTTTTAATTGCGCCTACTATAGTTTCAATAGCTATTTCGATGGGAACAATGTTCCCTGCACTTATAAACTTGTCAATTGTCCTGCCAAGTTCACTTCCCGTTGCAACTTCAGCCCTGAACATATCTCCTGCACTGTAGTGTGCAATATTGTCATGTTTTTGGGCAATAAGTTCCGCATCGGTAGTTTTTCCGCTTCCCGGAGCACCGATTATCAAAAATAGCTTTTTCATAGCATTTCCCCTTTACAATATTTTTGCGTATTATATCTAAAGGCTGGTTAAATTAGGAATAATGGCAAATGTAAAGTTTTTGCCTATTTTAGCAGGCTTTATTATCTATAATTAACTACTTTTTTTATACAATACGAAAAAAGAAACGAAGGACTAAAATATGAATTTAATGCTATTTGGTGCACCTGGCGCAGGAAAAGGTACACAAGCGAAATTTTTAATAGAAAAGTACGGCATTCCTCAAATCTCAACAGGAGATATTCTAAGAGCGGCTATCGCGGATAAAACAGCTATGGGTATGGAAGCCAAAAAATTTATGGATGAGGGGAAACTTGTTCCTGATTCAACTATTATCGGTATCATCAAAGACAGACTGGCTGAAGATGACTGTAAAAAAGGGTTTATCCTTGACGGTTTCCCAAGAACACTAGCTCAAGCTGAAGCTTTAAGCTCTTTAATGGAAGATATGAAGATCTCTTTGGATAAAGTTATCTCTTTAAATGTTCCTGATGAACTGATCGTTGGAAGAATCACGGGAAGAAGAGTTTGTTCTAAATGTGGTGCATCATTCCACGTAGAGTTTAATCCTTCAAAAGAGGAAAACGTTTGTGATTACTGCGGCGGGGAACTGATCGTAAGAAAAGACGACAACGCAGAAACTGTAAAAAGCAGATTAAGCGCATACCATGAGCAAACAGCTCCATTGATCGATTTTTACACTAAAATGGGTGTAATGGTAGAACTTGACGGAACAAAAGATGTTGCAGACGTAACATCTGATATGATCGCAGCTATCAACTAAAAACATTAAAATCTTAACAAAAAAACGCAAGATCCGCGATCTTGCGTTTTTTATTTTAAAATCCTCCTTATAGGTTTAAACCAACCTCCTGTTTAAAAAACACTCAACCGGATATTAATAAGCTATTTACCAACTATTCAATATAATAAAATAAAATTAATTTTAGGAAAATGTATGTTTGATATTATATCTCAAAGCAGTACCAGAATAAAAACAAGTATAGTTATAGCAGTAGTGCTTTTGGCTGTCGGATTGATCGACTCGCTCTTCTTGACATGGGTATTCTTAGGTGCTCTTATGATCATTGCATTAAACGAGAGTTTAAAACTTTTTGATATAGACGAAGATTCTATATATATCTACGCAGGATTGGGGTGGATCGCCGCTTTTGCTTACCCCAAGCCTGAAGACCTGGTATTTGTGATCGGTATTATTTTTGCTTCGATATTGGCATACAGCAAGAATCTTGAGAAAAAGATGTTCCTCCCTTTGATGTATCCTCTTGCATCATATCTTTTCCTATTCTCTTTATATCTCGGTTTCGGGATGGAGTCTTTATTATGGCTTCTTGTAGTTGTTGCAGGTGCAGATGTGGGTGCATATTTTGTAGGCAAGAGCATGGGTTCTACCAAATTTTGTGAAACTAGCCCGAATAAAACCCTTGAAGGTGTCGCAGGCGGTGTTATAACGGCTGCCGTACTTGGTGTTACGTTCAGCCTTGACCAGGTGGGATTCTGGGCCTCTTTATTTATCTCACTTGCAGTCGCGGTTGCTTCAGTATTCGGAGATCTTTTTGAAAGCTACTTAAAAAGGGAAGCCGACGTAAAAGACAGCGGAGATATACTTCCCGGTCACGGAGGGATCCTTGACAGAACCGACGGTTACCTTTTCGGGGGTGTGGTTATGCTGGTACTTCTAAGGCTGTTTGTATAGATGGTAGTTTTAGGCTCCACAGGTTCAATAGGTGTTAATACACTTGAAATAGCTAAAAAATTTGATCTGGATATAGAAGTTTTAAGCGCGGGGAGGAATATAGCTCTTTTAAATGAACAGTTAAAAAGCTTTAATCCCAAAACGGTGGTAATAGCCGATAAAAACGATATACCTAAAGTAAACCACCATAACGTAAAAGCAGGATCCAAAGCTATACTGGACGCTATTGAAGATTCATCATCAAATATCGTTGTAAATGCACTTGTAGGCTTTGTGGGCCTTAAACCCACCCTGAAAGCAATAGAGTGTAAAAAAAGAATTGCCCTTGCAAATAAAGAATCATTGGTAGTTGCAGGAAAGTTCATAGATACTTCAAATATTACACCGATAGACAGTGAACATTTCGGGCTTTGGTATTTGATGGACGGCAATAAAAAGATAGATAGTCTGACCATAACCGCAAGCGGAGGAAGCTTCAGGGATTATCCTTTGGATAAACTCTCAACCGTAACGGTAAAAGAGGCCCTAAACCACCCGAACTGGTCAATGGGGAACAAAATAACCATAGACTCTGCAACCATGACGAACAAGCTTTTTGAGCTTATCGAGGCAAGATGGCTTTTTGATACCACGAAATGTGATGCCCTTATTGAAACAAAATCTATAATCCATGCCATGGTGAACTTTGTTGACGGAAGCACCACAGCGCATATCGCCCATGCCAATATGCAGCTGCCGATTGCCTATGCACTTATGGGAAGAGTTGATACACCGATATTAAATAAGGTTGATCTTCTTAAACTCCAAAACCTTGAATTTAAAAAAATAGAAAAATCAAGGTATAATATATGGGAAGTAAAAGAGGAACTTTTGCACAATGAAAACCTGGGAGTGGTTTTAAACGCCGCGAACGAGATCGGCGTAGAGAAATTCTTAAAAGGTGAGATAAACTTTTTGGATATATCAAAGATCTCCCTGGATGCAATAAACAGATTCCATAACCTGAAACTTCAAAACGTGGATGATATCTTTGAAACAGACAGACAAGTGAGGAGTTACTGCAATGGGTGATATGATGATACCTTTTATCATGCTTTTGATCGTAACCATAGCTTTGGTGCTTGAGAGAAAATACCATGAGGACAAGATAGTTGATATCTATGAAGAGAAATTCGACCAATGGAAAGAACACCACAGCAGTGACGGGACACAAAAAAAATGCAAAGAGCTTGTGGGTCTCGTATATTTAGAAGATGAAAAACTCAGCATAGAAGTTCTAGACAAAAAAGTCCAGGACAGACTCGAAAGAAAAAAATACACCATAAAGGGGTAAAGATGAAAAAGCTGTTTCTACTTTTTTTATTTTCTGTCTCCCTGTATAGCACCGATCTTATAAAAAGCGGTGATTACGTCATAGATAAAACTAACAATAAAATGTGGCAGGATACACAGGAAAACGTAAAACTGCTTTTTTCACAGGAAGCAGCTCAGAAATATTGTGAAAAGCTCAATCTTGGAGGCTATAGTGACTGGAGACTGCCTGATATTGAAGACTACAAGCAGATCCTGGATATGTCAAGAAAAGAGGAACTCAAAATCTCCAGAAAATTCACATACGCCTTGGCCGATGATTACTGGGCAAGTAACAGAACCTGGAGAAATTTCGGGCAGTACGGCTATTATGTGTTTTTTAAAAGCGGTGCGTTCTATTACCAAAACAGAACCTATCCAAAATATGTAAAATGTATAAGGGATCTAAAATAGTGAATAAAAAAGTTTTAATATTACACGGCTGGGGTGGAAGCGATTATCCCCACTGGCAGGCATGGTGCGCAAGCGAACTTGTTAAACGAAATTATGAGGTTTCATTCCCCCAGCTTCCAAATAAAGATGCACCTCAATTTGACCAATGGATGGAAAAATTAAAAAAAGAGTTTGACCACTTTGCTCCTGATATAGTTCTATGCCACTCATTAGCAAACAGTCTGTGGTTCCACTTTGTTTCAAAATACGATATTAAACCTGTCGAAAAACTCATGCTCATAGCTCCCGTAAGCCAGGAGCCAATAGAGGAGCTTAAAACATTTTATCCGTATCCTATAGTTGAAGACCTGAAAGCAAAAGAGATGATCATGGTTGGAAGTACCAATGATCCTTATATGAGCGTTGAAGAGATCATGGAGCTGCAAAGCAAGCTTAATATCGGTCTTAAGATACTTGAAGATGCAGGGCATATCAACGCAGACAGCGGTTTTGGTGAACTACCGTGTGCTATAGAGTGGATAGAAAGACGGGAGGAAAAACAATGATCCTGAGCATCGAATCTAGTTGTGACGACAGCAGCATTGCCATAACAGATATAGAAACAAAAAAGCTTATCTTCCATAAAAAAATATCCCAGGAGATCCAGCACAGTGTTTACGGAGGAGTGGTTCCCGAGCTGGCGGCAAGGCTTCATGCAGAAGCTCTCCCCAAGATTTTAAAAGAGTGTGAACCCTATTTTGACAAACTCAAAGCGATCGCCGTTACAAATGCCCCGGGGCTCTCCATAACACTTATGGAGGGAGTTACCATGGCAAAGGCTTTAAGCTTGAGCCTTCAGCTTCCGTTAATAGCAGTGAATCACCTTAAAGGACATATATACTCGTTGTTCATAGAAAAAGAAGCCGATCTTCCTTGTACCGTGCTTCTGGTATCGGGAGGCCATACCCAGCTTATAGAGGTAAAAGCTCTTAATGATATGGATATTATAGGAAGCAGTATAGACGACAGCTTCGGGGAAAGTTTTGACAAAGTTTCAAAGATGCTGGGTCTTGGATACCCGGGTGGTCCCGTAGTCCAGGAACACGCCTTAAAAGGTGACAGCACCGCTTACGATTTTCCCGTTCCGCTCAGGCAGTCGCCTAAAATAGAGTTCAGCTACAGCGGCCTTAAAAATGCAGTAAGAATGGCAATATTAAAAGAATCACCCGGCGGCGAGCCTTTAAAAGAAAAAACTTTAAATGATATCTGTGCCTCTTTTCAAAAAACAGCCGTTGAGCATATAATGATGAAACTAAAGAAGTATTTCAAGACGCGGCCTTTAAAAAGGTTTGCCATCGTCGGAGGTGCAAGTGCCAATACAGAACTAAGAGGTGCCTGCGAGCAGCTTTGCCAAAAACATAATGCACCTCTGTTTCTTGCTGACCTTAAATTCTGCAGCGATAATGCGGCAATGATAGGCCGCGTTGCGGTAGAGCAATATATAGCAGGAGATTTTACCCCTATGGAAGATATAGATATCCAGACAAGGACTAAAACCTTATAAAGAAAAAGGGCAAGAAACCTGTTCACCCCCTTTTTTAATAATTCTTTTTATATAGCCTTGGTTTCAAGCTCGATAATTATTTTAACCTCGTCACCTACAGCAAACCCTCCAAACTCAAGGGCTTTATTCCACATAAGACCGAAATCTTTTCTGTTAATTGTACCGTAAAGGCTGAATCCGGCTCTTGTATCTCCTTCAAAATCCTTTATAATACCGTTAAGCGTCACATTGAGTTTTACTTTTTTAGTAATATCTCTTATGGTTAATAATCCATAGATCACGCCCTCATCGCCGTTTGCTGTGTATTTTGTCATTTTAAAAGTCATATCGGGATATTTTGCCACTTCAAAAAAATCTGCGCTTCTTAGGTGATTATCCCTTTTAGTAATACCCGTATCTATTGATTTTGTTTTTATTACAGCTTCCAAAGATCTGAAAGTCTTGCTTTTAAGGTCAAAATCAATATTTGCATCATACTGGTTAAATTTCCCTTTCACATTTGATATCATCATATGCTTGATGGAGAAACCAACTTCACTGTGTGCCGTATCTATAAGAAGTTTATCTGCCTTTACAAAAGAAAAAACCAGGAAAAACCCTATTACCAACCTGCTAACCGTTCTCATCTCATCCCCCTTTTTTTAGATAATTACAGATCAATACTCTAATATAAGTTTTTTTAATTAACACTTATATTATAATACTAATAACACAAATTGCTTATACAATTATTAATTACTTTTTTGTTACAATATATTAGGATAATACTAAGGATCGCAAAATTATGAATACTTCATATAAAAATTTAAATATTAAAATATTTGTATATATTTTAACCTTGGGATTCATTATGTTTGCGATTATTTCTTACATATCCTACAAAGATTACCAGTTAAAAATAGATAATCGATTCAATGAACTTTCAAAATCACTGGGACATATTATCAAAGCTGAAGAGCAAAGAATAGTACAACTTTACAGATCAAGACTTATAAAAAACCTTAAATCATACGGTGTAACGGAAGCCTTAAAGAACCAGGACAGAAAAAGGCTTTATAACCTTATAAAACCAAGATACGACGAACTTAGAAAAGAGAATGACAATTTCGTGAATATGCATTTTCATACAAAAGACGATATCTCATTCCTTAGAATGCATAAACCTGACAAATACGGCGACGACCTTTCAAAGTACAGAGATATTGTAGTTGATACCAACTGCCAAAAAAAATTTTTCAGCGGTTTTGAAAACGGAAGATTCGGTTATTATTACAGAATAATATTGCCCGTAATAAAAAACAATGAGCATCTTGGAAGTGTGGAGTTTGGGCTGACACTTGGTTATTTTACACAGAATCTTAAAAGACTTATGCCCGATACGAATTTTGGGCTGGTAATGAATACACAGGTGGATACAAATAAAAAAAGTGTTTTAATAGACGACCATAAACTTATAATAGACTATAACTCTTTTTTCCAGCCTATAGCCAAAAAAATTGACCTTAACGAAAAATACCAGCTTTTAGAGATAAAAGGCAGATCATACCTTATAAGCAGCAATATCTATATGAGGGACTATAAAGGGAATGATATTATCAAGATATTATTTGCCACGGATATAACCGACTATAAAAAGGAGCTTATTAACCAGTTTCTGTTTCTGCTGATCTTGGGTATATTTACTTATGCCATATCATTTATAATCATAAATTTCGGTTTCCAGCAATATATCAGGTCGATAAAATCACAATCAAAAAAACTAAAAGAATACACAGATATCATAGATGAGTACGTTATAGTATCCTCTACCGATCTAAAAGGGAATATAACCTATGCAAGTGACGCATTTTGTAAAATAAGCGGTTATACAAAAAAAGAACTACTGGGCAGGTCACATAATCTTATAAGACACCCGGATATGTCAAAATCGACTTTCAAAAAGATGTGGAATACGATAACCCATCAAATGATATGGAAGGGTGAATTTAAAAACAGGAAAAAAGACGGAGGTTACTACTGGGTTGATGCGGTTATCTCCCCTACATATGACGAGAACAACCAGGTAACGGGATATATGGCCATAAGAAACGATATAACAGACAAAAAAACGATCGAGGAGATCTCCCAAAAAGATAAACTGACACAAATATACAACAGATTAAAACTTGACAATGAACTTGAAAAAGAGATCACAAGAACGAACAGGTACAAAACGCCTTTCTCAATGATACTGATCGATATTGACAAATTTAAATCAGTAAACGATACCTATGGACACCAGGTTGGGGATATAGTCCTTGTAAATACCGCCAAAATACTTTTAAGCAATATCAGAAAAACAGATATCCTTGGAAGATGGGGAGGGGAAGAGTTTCTTATAATCTGTCCCAATACTACAGGACAGAATAGTAAAATACTGGCTGAGAACCTGAGGGAAAAACTTGAAAACTTTGATTTTGAGGTTGCAGGCACTCAGACTGCAAGTTTCGGTGTAACCGAGTTTAATCCAGGAGAAGATAATAAAAGCGTCTTAAAAAGATGTGACGATGCATTATACAAAGCAAAGGAAACGGGTAGAAACAAAGTTATATTAAAATAATATATTTTTGAAATGAAACTTTTCAAGGGTTCCTCTATTTTAAATCTGTATGATTTTTTTCTATTGTCCCGTTAATAATAAATTTGGCTCCATTGTCATATTCATAAACTATTGAACCGTTTAGCTGAAACCGGGTAATCATATTGATAAGCTTTAATCCAAGCGTATCATTGCATATTTCAAAGAATTCCTGTTTCAAACCTTCCCCGTTATCTTTTACGATTATCTTTATCCTTCCGCTGCCCTGCTTTATGACATTGATAAAAAGGTGATGCTCTTTTGTCCCTTTAAAGGCATATTTAAAAGCGTTGGTTACAAGTTCGTTTAAAATAAGCCCGTAAGGCATTGCTGTTTCTATATTAAGGCTCATAGGATCCATTTCAATATCAATATTCACTCTTCTATCCATATCATATGTTTTTGCAATAGCCTGTACCAGATCGCAGACATAAGTCTTAAAAGGGATGTCGTTCAGGTTTGCCGCTTCATAAAGTTTTCGGTGAAGCAGCTCCATGGTATATATTCTTTCCTGGATATCCACAAGGACCTTTTTTGTATTTTTATCTTCGATCTCCTCTTCTTGCAGCTCGATCAGGCTGATCGTAAGGGCAAGATTGTTTTTTACTCTATGATGTACCTCTTTAAGAAGTATCTCTTTCTCTTCCAGGGACTTTGAGATCTCTTTGGTTTTCTCTTTCACTTTTTCATCCAGGATTTTTATACTGTTTTCAAAATGATCCAGCATCGAATCAAAAGATTTTCCCAATACTCCAATATCATCATCCCCTTTTACGTTGCTTCTTATATGTCTTTCCCCTTCATTAACCAGCATTGCCGTTTTTGTCAGGGTATCAATATTTTTTAATATCCTTCTAAACAGAACAAAAAGGAAAATAAAACTGATCCCTATGGCGATCAAAGATTCCGGAAGTAAAAAAAGCAGTTTTGCTTTATTTTTATTTTGAAGCTCTTTTTTATCCATAGTATAAATTATAAACAACCCTTTTTTTGTATTACCGCCAAGATTGATTACCCAGGTTAAAACCTCTTTCCCCTCAAAGATATGTACGATGGGATCACCTTTTTTTGAAGCTTCGAATACCTCTTTGACGGTTAAGTTCCCGGTGGGTATATCTCTTATATTTGAAAGCATACTTACAGTGTATTTATTCTTTCTGTCTTTTTCTTTTTTTTCATATAAAACAGATTTATCATTTTTATCCAGGTTCGGGTTGATCCATACAAAAGCACTTTTTGTATCAGACAATCCGGAACCTACGAGCAGATCCGGATGAATATGTTTTTTTAATTCTTTCTCAAAAACCATATGCCCGGGATTTAAATCCCTTGAACTGCAGGCTACACTTATTAAAATATCTTTTATTTTATAATTATAGAAATAATTGGTTTTACCCTTATAGTTTGTCTGATTTTCATTTGGAAATTTATATTTCTGCCATCGATTTAAAATATTTGTATTATTAAAAGCAAAATGATCATCTTTTTTTATTTTTTTGATATTGGAACTTTCTAATGAAACTTTATAGGAACAATAATCTGAAATCCCGCTTTTATCCAATGAACTTTCAATATTCTTTGTTATATCCAAACTTTTTATCTGTTCTTCTATTTTCAACTTTGATAATTCTGTTTCAAGATCTCTTTGCATTTTTAAGGATTTGCCGATAATTTTCACTTGTTCTTGAAGAAGCGATAAAGATTTTGAGATATACTCAACCTCATTTAAAAAAGCCTTTTCTTCTATCTTGGGAATAGACAAAGAGGTTCTTATTAACATAAAAACCACTAAAAAGACCAGAAAAGCCAAAATCACTTTTGTAGAAAAAGCGTATTGATTAATACTGAAAATCTTCATTGCTTTTTATTATCTTTATTTTATACCCCTCTTCATAAAGGTTTTCAAAAGGATTGAACCCCAATTTGTTTTTTAGCCTGTAGATAAGTGATCTAAGCTTCGAAAGATCATAAACGTCTTCCCTCCAGATAAAGTTAAAAATAGTATTGAAGCTTATGACTTTCCCGGGTTCTTTTGCCAAGATCTCAAATAGTTTTTTTTCGTTTTTTGTCAGTTTGAAAGGTTTATCATTAATAAACAGCTGCGATATGGTTTTATCGAATTTTATATTTTTATCCATATAAATAAAACTGTTCTCTAAAGGGCTTAAATGTTTTTTGTTTTTGAAAAAAAACTGATGCTTGTGAATGGCTGTGTTGATCGCGACTTTTAATTCCTCATTTTTGCATGGTTTAATCAAATAGGCATAAGGCTCAGCTTCCATTGCCTGGTTTAAGATTTTATCATTATAATAGGAGGTTAAAAATATTATGGGAATATTGAAGTTTTTCCAAATGTAATTTGCCACATCTATCCCTGTTTTTGAAGAGTTCAGGTTAATATCTATTATGGCAATATCGGGATAATGGTTGTTTACATGAACTATAGCATTATTAAATGATGTAGCTATCCCGCTTATGCCCAAACCTATTTTTTTAAGCTTTACCTCCATTGCCATTGCCAAAATAGGTTCATCCTCGACGATCAACACATCAAAGTTTTTATTTTTTACTAAATTGCACGACATTATTTGACAACTCCTTAAATTATAACTTTCTGGAATAATACATCATATTCCATAAATTTGTAATTAATTTTAATAATTATTATCAAAATATCATTATTTCATCATTATTTAGAATTATAATATTTTCTTAAATTTATTAAGGAGTTAAAATGATTAAAAGAAAAAGTTTTATCTCTGCGGCTGTAGCTTCGTCAATGATGATGGTAAATGCCGCAGAGGTAGAAGAACAAACGAGATTAAGCGATATTACCGTTACGAGTGCATCAGGTTTTGAGCAAAAACTGGTTAATGCACCGGCAAGTATATCGGTTATTACTGCCGAAGATTTGAAAAAGAAACCTTTTACAAACCTTTTAGATGCAGTAAAGAACATTGAAGGGATCGATATAGGTGAGACAAGAGACAAATCCGGACAGGGAACGATTAGTATCAGAGGTATGGGGGGAGATTATACCCTGATCTTAATTAACGGTAAAAAGCAGAATAATAACGGGGATATCTACCCAAATAATTTCGGAGGGTTCCAATATGCAAACCTCCCTTCACTTGAGATGATCGAAAGGATCGAGGTCGTAAGAGGACCAATGAGTACTTTATACGGTGCAGATGCAATGGGCGGGGTGATCAATATTATTACGAAAAAAATATCAAATGAATGGAGCGGTTCATTTACCCAAAGCCAGACCTTTCAGTCAGACTCACAGTTTGGAAATGACAGGACAAGTGATTTTTCATTAATGGGTCCATTAATGAAAGATACTATAGGGCTTAGTTTACGGGGAAGCTACTATGATAAAGAACCATCTAACCCCTTAACAAGTTCCGGTGCCACTTTCGGAGGAGCGGGAAAAACCGTTGACAATCAAAACTGGTCTTTAGGTGCGGGTCTTACTATCACTCCAAACCAGGATCACACTATACGGATCGATTATGATATTATGAAACAAAAATATGATAATACAGATAGCAATGTAGGGACGGTTGACAGCCCTGAAAACCTGTGGTATGAAAGAAGAGGGTCATTTTCCCCAAGAGTCGGATATGCTCCGATACAACGTATGGAAAGGGAACAATGGAGCATCAGCCACGAAGCGATATGGGATATAGGGAAAAGTACTATAGGGGCACACTATGTTGAAACTTCCAACTTGGGAAGAAGTTTACCCTTAAATGCCACAGAACGAACCTTTATGAATAACCTATACGGTGCTTATACCGACCTGGAAGATTTTATGGCAAACGGAACAGGTGCAGAGATAGCGGCTTTTGATTCATTGCTGCCAAGACCTACAAGAACTCTGGAATCCAGGAATATGACCTATGATGCAAAAATGGAGATGCCTTTTGACAACCACTTTGTAGTTGCGGGAGCCCAATATATAGACGCTGAAACGGAAGACGGAGTATTTGGTATGACAAGTAACGCCAATACGGCATCTGGCGTAGAGAGCAAATATGACCAATATGCACTGTTCGCGGAAGACAGCTGGACGATTATAGACGATCTTACCCTGACTGCCGGATTTAGATATGATGACCATGATACTTTCGGAAGCCATACAAGTCCCAGAGCATATTTGGTTTATGCTCTTAATAACAGCTGGACATTAAAAGGTGGTGTTGCAACAGGGTATAAAACGCCCAAAACCACAGATCTGTTTGATGGAATTACGGGATTTGGAGGTCAGGGGACATCTCCTTGGGTAGGAAACCCCAATTTGAAACCGGAAGAGAGTTTAAGTAAGGAGATAGCTGCATATTATGAACATAATACCGGACATAGTTTTAATATAACACTGTTCCAAAATGATTTCGAAGACAAGATAGAAAGTGTTAACGTAACCGATGAACAGCTTCCTCCAGAATGGGCAGGGATAGCTAGTTCCCTGAGACAAAAACAAAATGTCGGGAAAGCGGAAATTAAAGGGCTGGAACTGGCAGGTCGTTACCAGATACTGGACAACTTGGCTGTCAAAGCAAACTATACATACACCGACTCTGAAAGAGAAGATACCAAAGACCCACTCTCCTCAACGGCAAAACATCTTTACAATGTGACTTTAGACTGGGATATTAATTCAAAATGGAACAGTTTTTTAAGAATGTCGGGGGAAAAAGACAGATGGAGAGGGAACGACTATCTGGACTATTATGAAGATTATCAGGTATTCGATCTTGGAAGCTCGTACAAATTATCAGACAACGTAACTATTAACGCAAGGATAAATAACCTTTTGGATGAAGATTTCACCGAGATGACAAATTATATAGACGATACAGGTGATCTTATAGAAACATTTTCATATAACCTTGCCCAGAAAAGAAGAGAATTCTGGTTAAGCATGAATGTGAAGTTTTAATAACGGTTATTTTTAAAATCTTTATGCCCGGGTCTTTAGTAAACTTTCGACCCGGGTATACGAATTATCATTTTTCAGTCATTTTTCGACACTAAAATATCTATATACACTATACAACAAATCAAATAATGGAAAAACAATGGGAATACTCAGAATTTTAACAGCAGGTTTCGGCGGTTATCTGTTAGCTGCACTGGTATCAGTTACGTTAACCCTTTCGCTGCCTTTTTCAAATAAAATAGAAGCGATATCCTTTGCCTCTATGATGTCATTTTTAGTCTGGCTGGGTTTTATCATATACTCTTTTAGCAGTGTACAGTTAAAAAACCTCCTGATCCAGCTTACTTTTATCTGTATCAATCTTTTTTTGATTAATACCTGTTTAGCCGGGATCAAGGGTTAACTATGCAAAAAAACTTTAAAGAATCGATGGGATGGCTGCACACCTGGAGCGGCCTGATTTTAGGCTGGTTTTTATTTGCTATTTTTGTAACAGGGACAAGTTCCTACTATAAAAATGAAATAAACCTATGGATGAAACCCGAGTTTCATACTTCTCAAACATCTGAAAAAACAATGCAAATAGCTGTCAACAAAGCTATTGAAGCTGCAAGTGAATCGGATAATGTAAATGTTGCTTTACCCAACAGCAGAAGCAATCTTATAGCAGTCCGTGCACAAAACACCAAAAAACAGATCCGTGCACATAAAAAAGAAAAAACGACTAAACAGATTAGCCCCCGGGATCAAAAAACTGTTCACGATAAACAAAAAGACAGTAATAAAAACTCAAGAAAGAAAAAAAGAAAAGCCCCCTTTACATATTATGATGCATCTACGGGTGAATTGATCAAGGAAACGACAAAAACGGCCGGAGGTAATTTTCTATACAGGTTCCACTTTGAACTTTACAATATCCCAAGAGATATAGCCCGATGGATCGTGGGGATTGCTACCATGTCGATGCTTGTGGCGATTATTACGGGGATAATTATCCATAAAAGGATTTTTAAAGATATTTTTACTTTCAGACCAAGAAACAACACAAGAGGCTGGATGGATGCCCATATTCTCCCTGCGGTTGCCGCCCTGCCCTTTTTGATCATGATCACATATTCAGGGCTTTTGCTTCTTTCAAATACAATGTTCCCTTATGGGGTAAAAGCCTATTACGACGATAATTTCATGGCATACAAGCAGGATATGATGAAAGCTTACAGCAAAAGTGATACGCAAAAAACACCGATATTACAAAAACAAAGAACAGAATCCGTCCAAGAGAATAAAAATACTTATAGAATAGTAACTGCAAATGCTTTAAGAGATCTAAACAGGTATACAAATAACACTGCCCATAGAATTATCAAGGCAAATAGATATAGACAGGTCAGATCTTCTGGGCAAAATAATATTGCACAAAAAAGCAATATCTCAAAAGAACAGCTTTTGGCAGTTCTTGGTAAAGCGGAAAAAATCCGGCCCGGAAATATAGGCGGTTTTAATATAATAAAAAAAGGCGATACTACTTTAGTGCAGATCACCCCAAAAGATCCAAGCACCCTGTTTAGCAGCAAAATGGCAAAGGAGTCTGTAACCTTTAATGCCCAAACGGCAGAGATCATCAAAGAAACCAATCCTCCGTTAACCGACAGTATAGTTCTAAATACAAGCACCGCATTTAGAGCTTTACACGAAGCCAAGTTTGCCGATTCAACGCTTAGGTTTATCTTTTTCCTTTCAGGGGTAATGGGAACTATTCTAGCAGGAACAGGGCTTATTTTATGGATAGAGAAAAGAAAGAAAAGGAACCTTCAAAAAAGAACCCCCGGATTCTGGCTGGTTGAAAAACTGAACCTTGGTACGATGGTGGGGATCTTTATCGCCATCGGCGCTTTCTTTATTGCAAACAGGGTTATTATGGTTGAAGAGAGTGCAAGAAGAAGCCTTGAAATAAATATATTCTTTCTTGCCTGGGCTCTTTCCTATATCCATGCTTTTATCCAGAATACTTCAAAAGCCTGGAAAGAGCAGCTTCTCTTGGCAGCTATAGTATTTGTCCTTGTGCCTGTTATAAATGCCCTAACGGTTTTTGAGAGTTTCAGCCAGATTCTGGATAGAGACAGTATCTTTATATATTTTGATCTATTTGCTGTTTTCATGGCGGCGGTATTTATATTTATTAGATCTATTTTAATAAGGAAAGGGGCACAGAAATGATAATGGGGACATATTTGGCATATCTTGGCCTGGTTTTATTCTCTCTTTCATTAAACAAACATTTTAAGGAGGTAACAAAAAAAGATCTTGATATATATTCTAAAAATATAGCAAAAATTTCAGGACTTGTATTACTTGCTTGTTCGTTGGGAATTTTAATAAATGATATGGGTATTTCATTGGGGATCACATACTTAACAGGCATTTTGGCAGTTTTAACTTTACTGGTTGCGTTTATTTATACATATAAACCAAAAAACATTATCAAATTATCGATTGTATTATTTTTAATTTCGCTGATAATATCAATTTTATAAAAAGGAAGAAAATGAAAATTTCAAAATTATTACTCGCAGGAGCCATAACTACAAGCAGTTTATTGGCTCACGGTCTTTGGTTGAACTCTTTTGAGTCATCCTCTCACGGAAATAAACTAGTAACCGTAGGTCTGGGATCGGGACACAATCCTACGATCGAAGACTCTATCTCTGACCGGGTACAGCTTAAATCTTTTGATCTTATCACTCCCGAGGGGAAAACCATTGCATTAAAAAAACCTTTAAAAGGTCTTGAAGATATCTACGACAAAGGAAACCTGAAAATAGTCGACAGCAATTTGGCGATGCAGAAGATCTCATTGGGGGAAAAATCACCTAAAGGAACCTACAGCGCGGCAATGGCCACCAAAACAGGAACATTTACCAGATATGTTGATAAAAACGGTAAAAAAAGGTTTTCCACAAAAGCCAAAGATAAAATTAAAAACCTGGAAAAAGTTTTATCCACTGTTCAAAATACGGTATATGCAAAGACTTATTTTGTCAATGAATCCTGGAGTGAACCAAAGGCTGCGGGACATAAACTGGAACTGATCCCTGCCAAAGATATCTCAAAACTATATATAGGGGATACAATTACTTTTAATGTACTTTATAAAGGGGAGCCCCTTAAAAGCGGTTATGTAACTGCAAAAAGCGCTTTAGGCAAAGGAGACAATGCTCTTTTCTCAGCGGTTAGGAAAGGAAAAGCAAAATTTGTTTTAACCAATTTCGGCCAATGGATGTTTACTGTTAATCATAAAAAAGATCAAAACGGAACCACAATATCCCATACGGCATCTGCAACAATCAATATTCAATAGATATCTTCACGAAAAGCGGTTATTTTCTTAACCGCTTTTTGTACTACTCATACCTTAAAGCATCTATAGGGTTCAATCTTGCTGCTTTTCTTGCGGGGAAATACCCGAATATCACCCCTATCAATGTTGAAAATACAAATGCTATAACTATTATCTGCGTATTGATAATAAAAGGCAGCTGCATAAAGTGAACTACGCTGAACCCTATACCAAGCCCCAGGATTATCCCTATAATCCCGCCAAGGGTTGAAAGCACCACCGACTCCACCAGGAACTGCAATAAAACCTCGTTTTCCATAGCCCCGATGGCAAGTCTTATCCCTATCTCCCTTGTCCTCTCCGTAACGGAGACCAGCATAATATTCATAATACCGATCCCCCCGACCAGCAAACTAATAGCTGCGATTGACCCTAAAAGATAAGTGAGCATTTTAGTCGTAGAGGTCATGGTCGAAAGCAGGTCGGCCATATCCCTTATATGGAAGTTATTATCTTCGCCCGGTTTTATAGACCTTCTTTCCTGCATAAGCAATGTTATCTCATTTTTTGCCTGCTCTATATTTTTACTCTCATTGATCGATATTAAAATAGATTTTATATCTTTATTCCCCTGGATCTTTCTTTGGAACATTTTAAGGGGGACGATAATGATCTCATCCTGGTCCCTTCCAAAAGCCGCCGCACCTTTTGATTCCAAAACACCTATCACAGTACATCCGAAATTTTTCAGCCTTATCTTTTCCCCTATCGGGTCCTGCCCCTCAAAAAGCTGCTTTACAATTGTAGTTCCCAGGATACAAGAGGTACTGCCGAAACTCAGTTCACTTTGATCAAAAGCTCTTCCGCTTTTGATATTCCAGTCTTTAATAGTGAAATAATCATTGCTTGTCCCCACAACACTTGTAGTATAGCTCTTATTGGAATAGATACTGTTCACACTGCTGCTGCTTTCAGCAGCGACTGCTTTTACATTTACGATCTCGCTTTTGATCGCGTCTATATCCTCCTGTTTAAATGCCCTTGCAGTGTTATCGCTTCTGGGACGCCCTCTTCTTTCCTGCCCTACTCGCAGAGTTAACATATTGGTTCCTAGTTTAGAGATCCCCTCTTGTACATTTGCAGTAGTTCCGTCCCCTATCATCACCATTGCAATAACAGAAGCTACCCCTATTACAATTCCAAGGATTGTAAGGATCGATCTTAGAATATTTCTTTTGATCTCTTTTATTGCTATTAAAAAAGCATTGAGTAACATTATTTATATCCTTTTTTTAAACTATCTTCTATATGACCGTCCCTAAAGTAGATCACCCTGCTTGCATATTTTGCCATCTCCTCCTCATGGGTGACCATGATCACGGTGATACCAAATTTTTCATTGAGCTGTTTTAAAAGCTCCATGATCTCGATACTTTTTATACTATCCAAATTCCCCGTGGGCTCATCTGCCAGCAGGACAAGGGGATTGGTAACGATCGCTCTTGCTATTGCCACACGCTGTTGCTGACCTCCTGAAAGCTCTGCCGGTGTATGGTGGGCCACATCTTTTAGCCCCACTTTTTCCAAAGCTTCATTAGCCAGTTTTTGTCTCTCTTTGGAAGGAACCCTTCTGTAGATCAAAGGAAGCTCAACGTTTTCCAAAGCACTGGTTCTTCCAAGCAGATTAAAACCCTGGAATACGAAGCCCAAATAGTTTCTTCTAATAAGTGCCATCTGGTTTCTGTTAAGCTTTTCCACATTGATACCGTCAAAAAGATATTCACCGCTTGTAGGGGAATCCAGACACCCTATCATGTTCATGGAAGTGGATTTTCCGCTTCCGCTTGCACCCATGATCGCTACAAACTCCCCTTTTTCAATAGATAAATTTACTTTATTAAGGGCATATGTCTTAGCTTCACCTTTCCCATAGGTTTTTACTATATCCTTAAACTCTATTATAGTTTTATTCTCATCCATTATTCACTCTTTTGCGAAACAATTATCTCGTCACCCTCTTTTAAAGTCTGCGATTCTATACTTGTGAACTTTCCGTCAGTTTCCAAAACTTTCACCCTTATGCTTTTAGGCTCGTTGTTTTCCAGTATATAAATCGATTTGATTATATCTTTTGACGGATCTTTTGTATTTTTCGCTTTTCTTTCTTTTTTGGGTCTTCCTACAAAACCTATCCCTTTTCTTTTAACTTCTGCTTGTTTATTTGCAGGCCTGAATCTTAAAGCACTGTTGGGGATAAGAAGCTTGTCTTTTAACTCTTTGGTAATGATCTTTGCAGAAGCCGTCATCCCGGGACGTAAATAAAGTTTTTCATTTTCTACAAGGGCAACGGTTTCATAGGTTATTACTCCGCTTTCTTCTATGGGGTTATAACGCACCTGTTTTATCTTTCCTTTAAAGATCTCTTTTGGGTAAGCATCAACAGTAAAGGTCACATTTAACCCCTCTTTGATATCTGCAACATCGGCTTCATCAATACTTACGATCAGATCCATCTTTGAAAGATCTTTTGCCAAGGTAAACAGTGTCGGGGTAGACATGGATGCGGCAACGGTTTGCCCCACTTCAACGGCACGGTTAAGAACAATTCCCTTAATTGAAGATTTTACCAATGCTTTTGCCAGATTGTCTTCATCAGTTTTAAGGTTAAACTGTGCCTGTTCTACCCTCGCCTTTGCCGCTTCATAAGATGCCTGGGCACTCTCATAGGAAAACCTTGCGTCATCCAGGTCATTTTTAGAAGGGTATTTCCCTTTCGATTGTTCAAACATTTTTAACGTACGGTCATAGTTTAATTTTGTATTCTTTACGTTTACTCCGCTTTCTAGCAGGTTTGCTTTTACGATTGCCAAGGATGCACGGGAACTATCTACCTGAGATTTTAGTTTTGTGGTGTCAAGTTTTGCCAAAACCTGCCCGATATTTACTTTATCGTTAAAATCTACATAGATCTCTTTAATGGTTCCTGATACCTCAATACCTATATCAACACTGTTCGTGGGATTAAGATTTCCGGTAGCCATTACCGTTACTTGAAGATTTCCTTTTTTTATCTTTTGTGTATTATAAGTGATAGACTCGTTTTTATTTTCCCCGTTGAAAATAAAAAAATAATAAGCTGCCGCCGCAAGTAATAAAAACGCCGCCAACCAGATATATTTTCTTTTTGAACCGGTATTTTGGTGTGCTTTTAGCTGTTCTTGTAAATTTGTATCCATTATTTATCTGCCTTTATTTTAAAATAGAGCTTTGCATATTCTAATTGTATATTGATATCATTGATCGCCAGATCGTACTGGTTTATTTTTTTTGTATTTTTAAGTATCTCAAGATCATACTGTGAACTCATCCCCGCCAGATTAGAAACCTCATTAACTTCTATCAGGTCTATATAAAGTTTTATATTCTCATTTATTATCTGGTTATGGCTTTTGTAAGTATCTATCTTTGTTTTTATTTCCTCAAACTCTTTTTGCAGTTCATTCCGAAGATCGCTTAAAGCCACTTTTTGTCTTAAAACTTCCAATTTGGATTTTTCCAATTTGGATTTTTTATTTATATCGTAAAGGGGCATAGACAAATTTAAAGAGATAGAACCAGAATTACTGTATTCCTGTGTATCGCTTGTCAGGTTTTCATTATCTGAGTAGGAAAGATTCGTAGAGACACTAAGCTTGGGAAAATAATCTGTTTTTAGTTTTTTATAGGAAGTATACGCAAGCTGCGCCAGTGAGTCTTCATATAAAAGTTCTATATTTTTTTTAAGATAATCCTCTTTGCTTATACTGCTGAAATCGATCAATCTTATTTGTTCATATTTCAGGTCGGTATACTTTTGAAGGTTTAACTTTTGCTCTTTTAAAGAGTTTTTTAAATTTATATTCTGTTTAAACTGGGTATTCTTAGCCATAATAGCATTGTTTAGTTCCGTAATATCGCTTTTACCGTTTTCATATTGAATCTTTTTCAGTATCAGCTCGATATCTTTGTTTTTCAGTTCATATTCACTTTGCTCAAGTTGTATCTCCAGTTTTTTTATCTGCAATAGTATTTCATAGACCGTCTGCAGGATCTGTTTATTTTCATTTTCCCAGGCCAAGAAATCAGATTTTAATTTATCATCGGCATATTTTATAGTGAACTCGATTCCTCCCGATTCAAATATACTTTGGGAAAAACCAAGGGAAATACTTTTCGTAAACCTGTCGCTTTCTTCACTGAAAGAGTGATCCCTGTTAAGACTGGAGTTAATATTAACCGGAGATATCCAATCATTTTTCAAGCTTTTATAGTTCTGTTTTAAAATCTCTTTTTCCACTTCGCGCAGATCTTTTTTATCTTTGTATAAAATAGACAGATCATCAGCTAAGACAGATGAAGATAATAGAACAGATAAAAATAGTTTTTTTTTCAACTTCTTACCTTTTTTTTATATTGATTGTTAATATCATAAAATTATATTGTTTCAATCTAAACAGTATTTAAACCTATTCTTAACAGAATATTAATAAGGTTTTCACAGCAGCATCAGAAGAAATATTATCAAAATGTTTTAGAAAAAAGAATAAAGTTTTAATCTGTTCAGGGAAATAGATATTTTAAAAATTAAGATAATTAAGAAATTATAAAGATATAAGTAGTGGTCTCCCCAAGAGGATTCGAACCTCTGGCTAGGCCTTAGGAGGGCCCTGCTTTATCCAGCTAAGCGATGGGGAGCAGTATTAGCAAATAAAAAAAGCCTTGCAAAAATAAGAAAACTTATCTTTACAAGGCTTTAAAATGGTGCGGATGAAAGGACTTGAACCTTCACGCCGTGAGGCACCAGATCCTAAGTCTGGCGTGTATACCAATTTCACCACATCCGCAAGATGGTACTCCCTGCACGATTCGAACGTGCGACCTACGCCTTAGAAGGGCGTTGCTCTATCCAGCTGAGCTAAGGAAGCATCTAAAGTATATTAATAAAATAGTGGGGTAAGTAATGGGATTCGAACCCACGACCCTCTGAACCACAACCAGATGCTCTAACCAACTGAGCTATACCTACCATTTGTAGTGTATTTTATTAATATATAATATTTTAAATAACATGGTCGGAGTGAGAGGATTCGAACCTCCGGCCCTCTGGTCCCAAACCAGATGCGCTAACCAGGCTGCGCTACACTCCGAACTCTTAAAGACGTTCTCTTTAAATGTGGCGGAATTATAATAGATTTTTTTCTATTTGTCAAGAGTTTTTTGAAGAAATTTCAAAATTTATGAAATTTCTTCGTAATTCTCTTTAAAACTGGATAAGTCCGTCAACCGGTGAAGATGCCGTTGCATAAGGTTTTTTAGGAATTCTTCCCGCTTTATAACTCATTCTTCCGGCAATTGTTGCATGCTTGAATGCTTCTGCCATACTCAGAGGATCCTGTGCCTGTGCGATCGCCGTATTTGCAAGTATTCCGTCTGCTCCAAGCTCCATGGCATAAGCAGCATCACTTGCACACCCAAGCCCTGCATCTACTATAACAGGAACATTAACAGCATCTTTGATAAATGCTATGTTATACGGATTTTGAATACCAAGCCCCGATCCAATAGGTGCGGCAAGCGGCATTATTGCATCTGCACCTGCATCTTCAAGTCTTTTTGCAATGATTGGATCATCACTGGTATACGCCATTATCGTAAAGCCCTCTTTTTTTAGAACTTCGCAGGCTTTAATCGTTTCTATAGTATCCGGGTATAAAGTTTTTTGTGCATCCCCTATCACCTCAAGCTTGATTATATCAATCCCCGTAGCCTCTCTCATAAGCCTGAAAGTAGTAATAGCCTCTTCTGCAGTAAAACACCCCGCAGAGTTAGGTAAAAGCTTTACGTTAGTATCTTTGAAATAATCCAAAAGATTCTCTTCATTGGGGTTTGTGATATTTACCCTTCTAATTGCAACAGTTATCAGTTCCGACCCTGAAACAAGAGTAGCATCTTTTGTAGTCTGGAAATCTTTGTATTTCCCGCTTCCTACGATCAATCTGCTGTTAAATTCATAGTTTCCTATTTTTAAGATATTGTCATTCATTTTGTATTCCTCCGATTATATTTTATATACTTTAGGTTCCGAGATTAAAAGAGTGAAGAATCTCACTTTTTTAACAGTTCCTGTTTATAAATTCTTTATATTCTTTACTGATTTTCGTGATTTTGAACCCTATAATTTCAGGCAAATCATAGCTATGATTTTCTTTGATTTTGCTTTGGATCTTTTTATAATTTTCTTTTTTTGTTTTTATGCCAAGCAAGTATTCCCTATCTTCACAAAGTTCCTTTTTCCACTCATAAAAAGAATCTATTTCAGATATCTGTACACAGGCTGCAAGCTTTTCTTCAAGGAGTGTTCTGGCTATACTTTCTGCCTCTTGCCTGCTTGCACAGGCAGTCTGTACCATAAACGGGGTAAAGCTCATATCTCTTTAACCCCGTTTATAAGATCAAACGGGGTCATAGAGAAATCATTCCCCTTATATTGTTGTGCCGTTTTTACATGTACCAAAGAGCCGTTTATCGCTGCAGAAAGGGGGTCATACCCCTGGGCAAGCAGTGAACCTATAAAGCCTGCAAGAACATCGCCGCTTCCCCCGAAACTAAGCCTGGATGATCCATGGGGATTGATATACACTTTATCCCCTTTTGAGATAATTACGTTTGCACCTTTTAAAAGCAATACAACATTTGGGTAAATTTCACTGAATTTTCTTACATACGAAAGCCTGTTTTTCTGCAGTGTCTTCAGGTCTATATCTGCAATGCCAGTTATTCGGAGAAGAGAGCAGAACTCTTTTGGGTGAGGGGTCAATATATTATTTTCCTTTTCAAGTACGTCAAGGATATCTGTTTCATGGAAAAGATCCGCGTCTATTACTTTGGGAATATCGTTTGACAATATGGTTTGTACTTCATTTTTCTCATAATTGCCAAGTCCCATCCCCATGGCTATTGCCGTGGTGTTTTCCGGCAGTTTATGATTCTCCATTATATGATAAGGGGGATTCAGGTGATGATGATCTATCACGCTTACAAGCCCCGCTCCCAGAGAATAGCCGGCTTCGGCACACAACATACCTGCACCTGTTTTCTGCCCCACAATGACCGCAAAGTGACCGAAACTGCCTTTATGGGTATCAAGGGTATCTCTATTTGGCAGTTTAAGATCATCCATATCCAGCATATAACAGTTCGTATCTGTTTCATACAGCTTTCTTTGAAGTCCCAGGGCAGCAACTTTTATCTCACCTGTAAAATCTTTGACCTCATCATTGAACAAAGAGCTTTTCAAAGCACCCATGGTAATTGTGGTATCTGCTTTAAATGCAACGGAATCTATTGTCCCATTGTTGTCAATACCGCTTGGGATGTCGCATGAAAGCTTATAGCCGCAGCTTTGGTTCAGCTTTTCTATTATCTTCTGGGAATTTTGGTCAAGCTGCCTGTTCAGCCCGCTTCCAAACAGACAATCGGCAATAAGGTCGTATTCCTGTATCAGACACTCGTAACTTATAAGAGGTTTGACCCCGGCAAGTTCAGCCCTTACAAGCTGCTGTTTAGCCATATGGGATTTTGCCCCGAAAGGTAGGAACAGCGTTACCCGGTAATCACCTTGCAAAAGCCTGCTCAAAGCTATACCGTCAGCCCCATTGTTCCCTGCACCGCTTACTATTAAGATACGGGAACCTTTTTGCTCCTTTTGCTCTATAAAATTTAACATTGAAACAGCAGCGTGCTCCATTAGTATATCTTCATTCAAGCCGAACTGTTCGTAACATCTCCTGTCAAGTGTATTTACTTCATCAAATACTTTTTGCATAATAGGTTCCTATATTGGCTATTTTTTCCTGAACTTCCAGCCGTCAGCTTCCAGGACTTCTGTAATTCTTTCTTTGACATCCCCTTGCAGCTCAAGCCATTCCTCTTTTACTGCGCCCCCTGTGGCAAGTTTTTTCTTTAGAAGTTTTAAAACCTCTTTTTTCTCTTTGTCGCTTAGGAAAAATCTCCCTACCAGGGTTACGGGTTTGCCTTTTCTTTTCTCAAAAGTGAAAACCAGCTGATGCTCGTTTTTGGGTATCTTTTGAAAAGATGTTTTTTTCTCTTTTAGTTTCGAGGTTCCCCAGCTGTCGCCTTCAAGCTTCGCTCCCATCTCAAACACCATTTTATCTCCTTGTTTCAGATATAAAAAAAGGGACTTTGAAGCAAGCTTCAAAATCCCTCTTGATATCTTATAATATTTTTATTATTACAGTAAGCTATTGATTTTATCTGCAAATGCTTGTTTTGAAGCGGCACCTACCATAGTGTCAACTACTTCACCGTCTTTCATAAAAATGATTGTAGGAATAGATCTAACACCAAATTTCATGCTTAAGTCTTGTTGCTCGTCTGTATTAACTTTACAGATCTTAGCTTTTCCTTCAAACTCTTCAGCTAACTCTTCGATAACCGGAGAGATCATTCTACAAGGCCCACACCATGGTGCCCAAAAGTCTACTAGTGCAACACCTTCGCTTGTAGTTGCTTCAAAATTCTCATTTGTAAGTTCAATATATTTACCCATTGATTTTTCCTTTATTGGTTAAGTTTTGAAAATTTTACACTTTTTTTTCTTTACTTAAAGTTAAAAAAATTTACTATAGAAAAAAGTACAAATTTAATTCTTTTTTAGATAAAATCACGGAATAGAATAAATGAAATAGGAAAGACATGGATATTAGAAAAGAGTTTTTAGAATTTTTTGCCTCAAAAGGACACGATGTGATCAAAAGCGCACCGCTAGTTCCCGATGATGCAACACTACTATTTACAAATGCGGGAATGGTACAGTTCAAGGATATATTTACAGGAACGGTACCTATCCCTAAAACCCCAAGAGCTACAAGCTGCCAGCTTTGTATAAGAGCGGGAGGTAAACACAATGACCTTGAGAATGTAGGGTACACTGCAAGACACCACACACTGTTCGAAATGCTTGGGAATTTCAGTTTCGGAGACTATTTCAAAAAAGACGCTATTTCACACGCATGGGAGTTTATTACAAAGAATCTTGAACTTCCTGTTGAAAAGCTTTGGGTAACGGTACACGACAGTGATGACGAGGCTTTTGAGATATGGAAGAATCACGTAAGCGAAGACAGGATCATGAGATTCGGGGACAAAGACAACTTCTGGTCTATGGGTGACACCGGTGCCTGCGGTCCGTGCAGCGAAATATTTTACGACCAGGGTGAAGAGAACTTCAACGGCCCGGAAGATAAAATGGGCGGAGAAGGCGACAGATTTTTAGAGATCTGGAATCTTGTATTTATGCAGTATGAAAGAGCGGCTGACGGAAAACTGACACCTCTTCCAAAACCCTCTATCGATACCGGTATGGGACTTGAAAGGGTTATTGCCATCAAAGAGGGTGTATTTAACAATTTTGATTCTTCAAACTTCCAGCCTATTATTAAAAAACTGGAATCACTTGCCGGTAAGGAAGCCGATAAAGAGACTGTCGGTTCTTTCAGGGTTATTGCAGACCACCTAAGAGCAAACTCTTTTATGCTTTCTCAGGGTATTCTGTTCGGTAACGAGGGAAGACCTTATGTAAACAGAAGAATTATGAGAAGAGCCGTAAGACACGGTTACCTTCTTGGGTTCAGAAAACCTTTCATGGCTGAACTTTATGATACTCTTTGCAATATCATGGGAACTCATTACAGTGAACTTGTCGAGCAGAAAGATTATGTAAAAGAGCAGTTGACTCTTGAAGAGGAGAGATTCTTTAAAACTATAGAATCGGGAATGGAACTTTTCAACGAAGAACTTAAAAACACCAAAGAGCTGTTTAGCGGTGAAATAGCGTTCAAGCTTTACGATGAAAAAGGTTTCCCTTTAGATCTTACTGAAGATATGTTAAGGGAAAAAGGTCTTAAAGTAGACTCTGAAAAGTTCAATGCACTTATGGATGAGCAAAAAGCAAAAGCAAAAGCGGCATGGAAAGGAAGCGGAGATGCTTCAAACGAGGGAGACTTTAAAACACTTCTTGAAAAGTACGGGATAAATGAATTTGTAGGATATGCAACTACAAGACATAAATCGCTTATCAAAGCCGTATTGGATGAAAACTTCAAAGAGGTTGAATCTTTAAAAAGCGGTGAAAACGGATGGGTTATGCTTGAACAAACTCCGTTCTACGCTACAAGCGGTGGTCAGGCAGGTGACATAGGCGCACTTGAAGACGGTGATCATATTGCTATAATCGAGGATACACAAAAATTCCACGGAATAAACCTTTCAAAAATAAAAGTTGAAAACTCGGACATCTCAAAAGGTGAAACGGTTGAGGCAGTTGTAGTTGACAGGGGGGAAGTAGCAAAACACCACAGTGCAACGCACCTTTTACAAAGTGCATTAAAAATGGTTCTTGGGGAAACTGTATCACAGGCAGGATCATTAAACGACGCCAACAGATTAAGATTTGACTTTACTTACCCAAAAGCCATGACGCAAGCCCAGATCGAAGAGGTCGAGGATCTTGTAAACTCTATGATAGCAAGAGGACTTAACGGAAACGTTGAAGAGCTTCCTATCGAAGAGGCAAAGAAAAAAGGCGCGATCGCAATGTTCGGCGAAAAATACGGCGATATGGTAAGGGTCGTAAGTTTCGGTGATGTTTCAGTAGAGTTCTGCGGGGGAACACACGTTAACAACGCACACGATATAGGAAGCTTCTATATCACAAAAGAGAGCGGTGTAAGTGCAGGGGTCAGAAGAATCGAAGCCGTATGCGGTCTGTCTGCTATAAAATACACTAAAGATATAATCACAAAGATGAACGAGGTTCAAAGCGAAGTGAAAAACAGTGATCTAATAGCAGGTATCAAAAAACTCAAAGATCAGATCAAAGAGCTAAAACAAGAACTAAAAGAGGCTCACGAAAATGTTGCGGCACCGTTAAAAGAGCAGATGATAGGAGATGTCAAAGTAGTGGTTGATATCGTTGAAAACGGTGATATCAAAAAACTTGTTGACGATATGAAAAACGGCAACGATAAAATAGCGACACTTCTTCTTCAGCCAAAAGGGGACAAGGTTATGCTTGTAGCAGGTGTAAAAGGGTGTGACCTCAAAGCCGGAGACTGGATCAAAACTGTTGCTCCTGTCGTAGGCGGAGGCGGAGGGGGAAGACCCGATTTCGCACAAGCGGGAGGTAAAGACGCTTCAAAGATAAATGAAGCAAAAGATACCGCTCTCTCTTACGTAAAAGAGAATTTAAACTAAACTTTTAAATCTTTTTTTCAACTCTGCGGTTTATCCCGGGAACTCTTCCCGGGGCAGGATTGCAGGGTATATTTATTTTCCCAAAAACAGAACAGCTTTTTAAATTAGATCCAATAATAACAAAGTTAATCTTTCTACTAACATGATATAAATAAATTTTTTGTTACAATCTGTTTAATATAAAATTGTAAAATCAAGCAAAAAAATTTTATTAAAGGATAAATCATTTTACACGAAAAACTATTACAGCAGCAATTAGCAAGCCAGGAAAAAACCAGTAACTATGATACGATACCTATCCATATAGTAGGAACGCTTGATGATATGGCGTACGGTATAGCTCAGAAAGAAGAGCTTGACTCTTATGAAGTTAAGAAAAAGCTTGTAAGCAACGTCAACAAACTTGCACCGCAGGATCTTAACTATCTTGTAACCCAGATGTCACTGCTCATAGATAAATCAGTGAACCAGAATGAAGATATCGACGATAATACCGTGGAGAAAGATTTTATATCTTTTCTGATCAAACTATATTACTAAAATAAAAAACGGCCATGGTAATAAATCTCTCAAAAGTAAAATCGGAAGCACTGTTACTCTTCTGCAGAGACCTTATAGAGTCTTATAAACAGAACAACGAAGATACTTTTGATATTGATGAAGATATAAAACAGTTTATGGACACAAGGGTTGAACAGCTTTTAAAGGCTATCAATATACCGTGCCAGCCTATAGCATACTATATAAGGAACAAGCAGGTTTCAAGAATTGCAATGATCATAAAAGGATATGACTTTATAAACAAGACAATATCGAAAAAGTTCGAAAAGCAGCAGCTGTTCAATCCGGCGATGCTTAGCTTCACTCTTCTTTCAACCTGGTTTGCGGAACTTTCCAAATGTGAAGGCGATAAAGAGTTTTTGTACTTTACAAGATACCCTTACGGGGAGATCTACGACAAACTGCTGCTTGAGATAGACAATAACGAATTCAAAGAGCTGAACCTTTCAATGCTGAATATCGCAGAAGATACGGTAATAAAACTAAACAACTACAGGCTTAAATAATGATTGACGGTGAAGTAGTAGATTTCAGGGATCCGCTGTTTGGGATAACCATTATATTTCTTTTCATTTTTGTAGCTTCTTTCCTTACATACACTTACGGTCTGTATAAAGAAAGAATGGCCAGAAAAGAGTACAGAAAACTTCTAAAAAGATTTGAACTTGGAAACCTCAAAGAGGATGATTATATACATCTTTACTCCACATACAACCTCCCCTTTGACTCCATAATACTTCTGGCTTCCACCTTCTTGCACAAAGGACAGTATAATAAAGCGATCTCGGTATACCTGGCACTTTTGGAGCATGTAAAAGAAAGGGTTAAAAAAGAGGAGCTTTTGGAGCATCTTGGGAATGCCTACTTTAAAAGCGGTATGCTTCAAAGAAGCAAAGATATCTACCTTAAGATATTAAAATTCAGCCCAAGAAACAAAATCGCCCTGAACCATCTTCTTTTAATATTTCAGAACCTCAAGGATTTTGAAAAAGCAAATGAGATCCTTGATGCTCTGGATGAACTTGAAGAGAATGTAATAAAAGAGAAAATTTATATAAATGTCCTGAAAACGATCAATGATCCTCTTTTAAGTTTTGAAACCAAATCTGCCCAACTGTATAATAATTTTAAGATTAACAAATCTTTACACAGAATAGTTGCCGATTTTTTGATAAAATTCAACAAAAAACTATTTTGGGAACATATAGAAGATTTCGAACCGAAAAAAATAATGGATCTTTTATGGTACTTTGATTTTGATGATATAGATTTTGACAAAGTACAGCAGAATGATTTCCTTCAAGAGCTTTTTACGGCAAAAGGATACATCGATATGAAAAAAACAAGTTCAGTCTTTGAACTTGCCATTTTGATTGCCGTTAGAAACTCCAGTTCCAAGGTTGACGTGGATCTTAACTTTGAATTTATCTGCAGCAAATGTAAAAGGTCGCACCCGATCTACGAATCAAGGTGTCCCCACTGCCATGAGATACTCTCATTCAATGTGACGCCTAGATTGGCAAAATCTATATCTAGTATAACAAGTTTGGTATAAAATATGAAAAACATAACTATTTACAGCGACGGTTCCAGTTTGGGAAACCCGGGTCCCGGGGGCTGGGGGACGATCCTCGATTATAAAGGCAACACAAAGGAATTAAGCGGGGGGAACGGTAACACGACCAATAACCAGATGGAATTAACAGGGGTTATTGAAGGTTTAAAAGCTTTAAAAGAGCCCTGTAATGTTAAAATTGTATCTGATTCAAAGTATGTGGTACAGGCGATTAACGAATGGCTGACAAACTGGATCAGGAACAACTGGCGAACGGCAGGGAAAAAACCTGTAAAGAACCAGGAGCTTTGGCAGCAGTATTTAGAGGTGTCCAAATCCCACAATATTGAAGCCACATGGGTCAAAGGCCATGCCGGGCACGAAGAAAATGAAAGATGCGATCAACTTGCAAGAAACGAGGCAGAAAAATTAAGATGATAATATCGAAAGAGAAAAAATTGCTGGATTCTAAAAAAACAGCGGGATTTATATTAAAGCCTAACGCTTCAACAATAAAATCCACCTATTTTGAAATAAAAGAGATCTTCAAAAAATATGATATTAAAGTACTTCTTGAATCTAACAGTGCCCATGCATTGGATATTGAAGGGGGGATAAGATTTGAAGAGCTTTGCCAAAAAAGCGATTTCCTCGTAACACTTGGAGGCGACGGCACACTAATCTCCGTTGCCAGAAGAGGATTCAAATACAACAAGGCGGTACTTGGAATAAACCTTGGAAATCTTGGTTTTTTAACCGATGTTATGCCTAATGAACTTGACCTGTTCCTGACTGATTTTATAAACGACCGTTACAGAATCGACCAAAGAATGATGATAACGGCAATAATCAACGGCAGTGAAATAGTAGCCTTTAACGATGTAGTAATATCAAGGGCAGAAGTAACGGGCATGATAAAACTGGACGCGATGATAAACGGGAAACTTTTTAATAAATACAACGGCGACGGTCTTATCATCTCGACCCCTACGGGATCCACGGCATATAACCTGTCATGCAACGGTCCCGTTGTTTACCCCCTTACAGATGCGTTTATAGTAACCCCGATCTCTGCTCACTCACTTACGCAAAGACCCCTTGTACTTCCTGTGGAATTCAAGATCAACTTTAAAAACACGCACAATGAAAATGCAGTTGTTATAATAGACGGACACGATACATACAAACTAAAACCGGATGACACGGTTACCATACAAATAGCTTCCGCGAAGGCACAGCTTATCCACAGGCTTGAACGGAACTATTTCGACGTATTAAATAAAAAACTAAGATGGGGTGCAAATTGATAAACAGATTTTACCTTGAAGATTATCTCTCATTTAAAAAAGTAGACCTTGATTTTCAAAAAGGCCTGATAGTATTCACAGGACCAAGCGGTGCCGGTAAATCGATACTTTTCAATTCAATACTGGCTTTATTCGCTTCAACGGATGCAAAAGCCTCATTAAGCGAAGTTGTTATAGAAGATATAGGTCTGCAGAACGAGAACTTCGGCATTGAGAAAGATGATGATATCATCATCAAACAAACAACAAACACAAAGACCAGATATCTTTTAAACAACCAGACCATTTCAAAGAAAAACCTCAAAGAGTTCGGTGCAACTTTTGCAAAACACCTGCACCTGAAAGACACAAGCGATTTTGACTCAGAGAAGATTATATCTTTTTTGAATTTCCTCTCTTCCCTAAAAGATAAAAGCTATAAAAAGCTTTATGACAGCTTCGGTGAAAAATATGAGCAATACAAAGAGATAAAAAAGAAACTTGATAAAATAGCCCGGGATGAAAAAGAGCTCGAAGAACTAAAAGAGTTTGCCAAGTTCGAAATAGAGAAAATTGCCAAACTGGATCCTAAAGTTGATGAATACGATGAACTAAAAGAGATCAAGTCAAACCTTACGAAAAAGGACAAGATCAAAGAGATACTCGATGAAGCATCCCCTTTCCTTGGAAATACCCATAAAATATCATCTGCACTTAATTTGCTTGAAGTTGAAAGTGATTTTTTTGACGATGCCATAAATGAAGTAAACAATATCTTTGAAAAATTCTACGACAAGATAACATCTATGGATGATATGGATGTTGAAGAGGTACTGGACAGGATAGAGGAGCTTGCGGGACTGAACAAAAGATTCGGAGGTATTCAGGAAGCCCTGGATTATAAGGCGCAAAAAGAGAAAGAACTTGAAGGTTATGAGAATATCTCTTTTGAAAAAGCTATTTTGGAAAAAAATGAGAAAAAACTAAGAACCGAACTGGATGAACTTTCCAGGCAGATAACACAAACAAGAAGCAAAAACTTAAGCATTTTTGAAAAAAAGATAAATGAATACCTCAAATACCTCTATCTTGAGAACCTAACCATCTCAATGGATAAGAAAGAGCTGGATGAAACCGGCTGTGACAAAGTAAGCTTCAAACTTAACAATATAGAGCTTTCAAAAGCCAGCAGCGGGGAATTCAACAGATTAAGGCTTGCTCTTCTAACGGCCCGAAGCCATTATGAAATAGATACAAACGGTATACTTTTTCTAGATGAGATCGATGCGAACCTAAGCGGTAAGGAATCACAAAGTATCGCAAAAGTATTGAACGAACTTTCAAAAAACTACCAGATATTCGCCATCTCCCACCAGCCGCAGCTAAGTGCCACGGCACACCAGCACTTTATGGTAACGAAAAACAAAAACGTTTCAAGTGTTAAAGCTCTTGACAAAAATGAAAGAATAGATGAGATAGCAAGAATGATAAGCGGTGAAAACATCACTGATGAAGCCTTGGAGTTTGCAAGAAAACTACTATAATTTTGTATAAAATTTTTTTATCTTTTTGTTAAGTGAATTTGTATAGTATTACGTGCAAATAAAATTCAAGGACCTTCCTTTGAGAGAAGCGGTAAAAAGATATATAGAACAATTCGACAAGATCCTTAACCTATCCGGGATATGTTGGTGGATAATAGATTATGAAAAAGACCCGAAGCATTTTTACTGCAACGAACTTATGACAGAAACATTTTCACTGGATAAAAAACTGCTGAAACACTCCATAGCGGATACCTGTCCGATCGCCGGAGATTATAACAAGAACATAGCAATAGCTGAAAACTCTAAAGAGAAAGCAACCCTTGTATTTGAGGAGTTTTTTAAACTTCTTAATAATAAAATCGAAGAATACAACAACCAGTTTCCCTATTTTAACAAAGAGCAGAATAAAACCTTTTATTTTTCAAGCCGGGCAAAAGTGCTGGAAACAAACATAGAAGGAAAGACATCGATATTATACGGGATAATTGAAGATATAACCATCCAGGAAAGCCGTAAACAGGAGCTTCAAAATCTTTCACAAAGAGATAAGCTGACTGGACTTTATAACAGGTTGAAACTTGATGAATCTCTACATATAGAGCTTGAAAGGTCTCAACGGTACTCAAATACCCTTTCTTTAATAATCATTGACCTGGACAACTTTAAATCGATCAACGACACTTACGGACACCTTCAAGGGGACAAAGCACTAGTAAAAAGCACCGATATACTAAACAGCAATATTAGAAAAACAGACATACTTGGAAGATGGGGAGGGGAGGAGTTTATGCTTATCTGTCCCAACACAAATAAAAACTCTGCAGGGATATTGGCAGAGAAGCTAAGAATCTGCCTTGAAAGATACCCTTTTGAAAAGATAGGTACCCAAACGGCAAGTTTCGGAGTAACGGAATTTAAAAAAGATGAAACTCTTGAATCTTTCATATACAGGGCAGATGAGGCTTTATTTGAGGCGAAAAGAAACGGCAGGAACAGGGTTGAAATTTTATAAAGTTTCTGAATCAAATAATAAATTTACCCGACTATAAGAGTATTTTGCTTAACCAAACTTTAAAGTTTAAAAAGATAAAATCGCATTCCTTTAATCCAAACTCAACAGTTTTGATTACCGTGAAACTTCACATGCAGCAATTCTGGAAAGGGTTGTAGGCAATACGCAAGTAATGCTTATAGATGGTTGCAGAGGAAGAAACCCAAAAAATAATCCGGGCAAAAGCCCAAGAAGAAGGAACAATATTATGGTTACAATGAAAGACCTATTAGAATGTGGTGTACACTTCGGTCACCAAACAAGAAGATGGAACCCAAAAATGAAAAAATTCATTTTCGGTGTAAGAAAAAATATTTATATCATTGACTTACAAAAAACATTAAGATACTTCAGATACACATATACTGTAGTTAGAGATATGGCTGCTGAAGGTAAAACAATGATGTTCGTAGGTACAAAAAAACAAGCTAGCCAAGCTGTTAAAGATGCGGCACAGTCTTGTGGTATGCCTTACGTTAACCACAGATGGTTAGGTGGTATGTTAACAAACTACCCTACTATGAAAAAATCAATCAGAAAATTAGAGATCATCAAAAAAATGAGAGAAGAGGGTCAACTAGACCTAATGACTAAAAAAGAAGCTTTAATGCTAACAAGAACAGAAGCTAAACTAGAAGCTTACCTTGGTGGTATCAAAGATATGAAACAATTACCTGACATGATGTTCGTAATTGATGCAGTTAAAGAAAAAATCGCTATTCTTGAAGCAAAAAGATTAGGAATTACTGTAATCGCTCCATTAGATACTAACTGTGATCCTGACCTAGTTGATTACCCGATCCCAGGGAACGACGATGCGATCAGATCTATTCAACTTTTCTGTACAGAAATGGCTGCTGCTATGAACGAAGGTAGAGCTGCATTATCTGAAGAGAACGGTGAAGAAGTAACTGAAGAGGAAATTGCAGAAGTTAAAGAGGAAGCTACAGCTGAAGCTGAAGCAACAACTGAAGAAACTACAGAGGAAGCATAATTATGGCTGGTGCAACTCCAAAATTAATTAAAGAACTTAGAGAAAAATCTGGTGCGGGGATGCTTGATTGTAAAAAAGCATTAAACGAATGTGAAGGTGATATCGAAAAATCAACTCAATGGTTAAGAGAGCAGGGTCTTGCAAAAGCTGCTAAAAAGAGCGGAAATGTTGCTGCTGAAGGTCTTGTTACTATTTTAATAAATGATGACAACACAAAAGCAACAATGACTGAGATCAACTCTCAAACTGACTTCGTTGCTAAGAACGATCAGTTCATCGCTTTAACAAAAGAGGTAACTGCTCACGTTCAAACTACAGCATCTTCAACTCAAGAAGAGCTGCATAAAACTGAGATCAACGGTACAAACTTTGAAGAGTACCTAAATAACAAAATCGCAACTATCGGTGAAAACCTTGTTGCAAGAAGAATGGCGACTGTATCAACTGACAACGGTGTTGTTAACGGTTACGTTCACATGGGTAAAGTTGGTGTTATCCTTGCTGCTTCTTGTGATGCTTCAGCAAAAGAGAAAACAACTGACCTTCTTAAAAAAGTAGCTATGCACGCTGCTTCTATGAAACCGTCAGTTATCTCTTACACAGATTTATCTGCAGATTTCATTGAATCAGAAAACAAAGCTATCATTGCAGATATCGAAAAAGAGAACGAAGAGTTGGTAAGACTTGGGAAACCTCTTAAAAACATTCCTCAGTTCGTTTCTAAACAACAATTAACTGATGAAGCTATCGAAACTGCAAAAGCACAAATGAAAGAAGAGCTAATTGCTCAAGGTAAACCTGAGAAGATCATTGATAATATCGTAAAAGGTAAGATCAACAGATGGATCGAAGATAACTCTCAACTTGATAAAGCTCATGCATTATTATCTCAAACTTACGTTATGGATGATTCAATGACTGTTGAGCAGGCTGTTAAAGCTTGTGACGAGTCTATCGAGATCGTTGAGTACGTAAGATTCGAACTTGGTGAAGGTATCGAGAAAAAAGAAGAAGATTTCGCGGCAGAAGTTGCTGCACAAATGGGTAACTAATAAATTAGTTATTTGACTAAATAAGGGGTATCGGGAAATTGAGTAAGGAAACTGTAAACAACTCAACTCCCATGCCTCAAACCTCACAGAACAAACCTCTGCTTCTAGCAGAAAATATCTCCCATAATTTTGACTACCCACTCTTTGAAAACATAAACCTGGAACTTAATGAACAGGAATCTATAGCTATCATAGGCCCGAGCGGCAGCGGTAAATCTACGCTTTTGAATATTTTTTCCTCATTGTTGATTCCAAATAAAGGTGAAGTATACTACAATAGTAGAAATATTTTTAAATTGAAAAAGAACGATCTCTTGAAAATAAGAAGAGAAGATTTCGGGATAGTTTTCCAGGCACACTATTTGTTCCGTGGATTCAGTGCAAAAGAGAACCTGCACATATCCGAACTTTTAAGCGGTAACTTAATGGACGAGGATCTGTTAAAAGATTTAAAAATCGATCATGTGATCAACCAAGGTATCGGAAGCCTAAGCGGCGGACAACAGCAAAGACTATCTATTGCCAGGGTTTTGACAAAGAAACCAAAAGTTATCTTTGCAGATGAGCCTACTGGCAATCTAGACCATAAAACAGCTCTGGATGTTATGGATAGTTTGTTTGATTATATAAAACAAAACAACGCAGGGCTTATTCTTGTTACCCACGAAGATGAACTGGCATTTAAGTGCGACAGGGTTTTTAAGCTTGACGATTTCAAATTGGAACAGTTAAAATAATGAGACATTTAATTTTAGTATCGAAAACGCCTATTGTTATACAGATATTTACCCTTGTATGTAAAAAACTTAATATCCGGCTGGAGGTTTTAAACCAGCCCCAGATAGACCACAAAGTTGATATAATAGTAATAGACAAAGAGTTTATCGACGACAGGTTCAGTATCTTTAAAACATATTCAAAAAGAATAGGTGCCATTACGAACGAAAAGCTTTCATTCGATACTGCCAACGATTTTGTTATCCCCTCACCTTTTCTCCCCTCAACCCTTGAAGTTACTTTGGAAGAGCAGATCCAGGAGATCGTAAAAAAACAAAGTGCCAAAACATATGTATCTAACATAGAAGTTGAAGATGAAGATTTTCCATTGTACGAAGAGAAAGGGTTCAAAGACAAAGAAAGAGATCCTGCCATAGATTATCTTGACTCGCTTGCGGGAAATATTGCTTCTGACCTGGAAGAGGAAAATGACGAAAGTGTAGTTAATTTCACCTCTTTGGAAGAGAGCAAGGGGGGAATTCTAGATAATAATGAACTCTCGCGTCTAGAGGATATGATAAATCCACAAAACGATATTGACAGCATAACTGAAGATGTCTCAGCTGATAACGAGGATTCACAGGAGTGGCTTGACCTTGCGGATATTATCGATCAGGCTATCGATGAAGTCAATATAAATAATGATTACTACAGTAAAGAGGAAAACAAACCTATAAAACTGCTATTGAACAATTACAGTATGCAGGAACTTACCCCCTTGCTTAATTTACTGAACCAGGAACTTATCGACAGCCTGGCAGACGGGCAGGAGATCACACTACAACTAAAATTAGGAAACGACAATGAACAACAACCTGAATAAGGGTGCTATTCTTTTGATCTCGGGACCAAGCGGCTGCGGGAAAAGCTCTTTGTTAAAAGAGGTATACAAAACCATCGGGAACTATTACTTCTCAATCTCTACAACTACCAGAGATCCAAGAGTAGGTGAACAAAACGGAGTTGATTATTTCTTTGTTCCCAAAGAGGAGTTCAGAAAAGATATCGATGAGGGTAACTTTTTAGAATGGGCCGAGGTACACGGCAACTATTACGGAACATCGCTGAAACCTATAAACCAAGCACTTTCTGAAGGAAAGCTTGTAATATTCGATATAGACGTGCAGGGTTTTGAGCAGGTAGTCGCAAACGAAAGACTAAGAGATCTTACAACCACGGTATTTATAACCACACCCACTTTAAAAGAGCTTCAAAACCGTCTTAACGGCAGAGGTACAGACTCACAAGAGGTTATAGAAAAAAGAATAAAAAATGCTAAAACAGAGATTGAATACCTGGATCGGTATGATTATTTTATAATAAACGATGATCTGGAAAAAGCATCGGCACAATTAACGGCTATTGCACAAAGCGCCTTGGCTAAAGCATCTCTTTTTAATAAAGAGAATATCGTAAAAAGCTGGTACGAACAGGCTGAAAAATAAAAAAGAGGTTTTCTTCCTAAACCTCTTCTAAAGATACAGGTTTCCCGAAATGGTAACCCTGCATATAATTTATCCCCAGACTCTTCACTTTTTCGTAAATAGGATCACTGCTTACAAATTCCGCAACCGTTCTTATGTTCAGTTTTCCACAGAACTGAGATATAGTCTCAACGATAAGAGCCTGTTTAGGCAAAGTGTCTATATCCCTGATCAGTGAACCGTCTATTTTTACAAAGTCGATATTCAGAGCTTCAAGCATATTGAAATTTGAATATCCTGCCCCGAAATCATCAACTCCGACGGTACAGCCGTGTTCTCTTACTTCGTTAATAAACTCTTTAACGATTTCAAAATTTTCTATCTCTTCACTTTCAAGTATCTCAAAATCAAGAAGTTTGGCTTCTTGCGAGTTCTCTTTAAGCTTTTGTATAATAAAGTCATAGGTATCTTTATTCGCAACATCCTCAAATGAGATGTTTACGGCAACCCTTATCTGCTTTTCACGTATAACCTCAATTACGCTGTTCAACATAACTTTGATGATCACAGGGAAAAGCTTTGCTTTTTTTGCAATAGGCAGGAACCTGAACGGAGGTATCTCAGTACCGTCATCCTCTATATATCGAATAAGGGCTTCATATTTATGGATATGCTTATCCTGGGCATCAACTATAGGCTGGAAGAAAGGCCGGAAGTTTCCGCCGCTTAGACCCTGTTTAAGCTTTTTGATCCATTTGATATTTTCCCTGAAATCCTCTTGCTGTTCAAAAAGATTGGGATCATACACCATTATCTGGATAAACTTCGATCTTGCTTTCTGCACGACTCTCTGGGCATACTCAAAAGCATGCTGGTCATCCGCCGATGCGATACCTATAGTCGTATTAACGTCTATTTCGTCATCCGGCAGGACTATACCGTTACTGTCTATATCTTTTGTGAACTTTTCCGATATGCTTTTTAGATATGCATCGTCAAGCTCTTCTTCAGATGCAAGAGCAACGAACTTGTCAGAACCCACCCTGTATATCTTGAACTGATCCGCAGTAAAATGCTCTTTTATTTTGTCTGTGAACTTAATAAGGATCTCGTCCCCGTTATCCTCACCGTACAGATCATTCAAAAGAGAAAATTTGTCTATATCGATCAAAGCCATTGTAGAGTTTTTTTGTATATTAATATCTTTTATCAGGGCATTTCTGTTTGGAAGCTTGGTAAGCTGGTCAAGGTAAAGATCTCTTAATTCATGGTAAAGCAGAGACTTGCTCATCGTATCTAAAAGCTTTTTTATATTTACCGGCTTTAAGACGTATTTATCTATTCCAAGATCGATCGCTTCCAAAAGGTATTCGGAGTTTGAAAATGCCGTTGCGACGATAATAGGGATATTGGAATTAATCTCTTTTATCTCTTTCGCCATCTCTAGACCCGACATATTAGGCATATTCACGTCAGTAATAACCAGATCGATCTCGTTTTGGTATTCCTTGAAATACTCAAGACCTATCAATCCGTCTTCAGCTATATATTGTTTCTTGGTAAAAGACTTAAGGATACCGCCGGTCACTTCCCTTAAGTTTTGCTCATCTTCACAGTATAAAACCGTTATATCTTTAAGTCTGGATACGTCTTTACTCATTATTCTTCTTTTATATAAGTTATTAGAGGTATAATAACAAAATAAAAATGAAAAACATATAATATTAAAATATCTTGGAAATAAATGTGAGTAAAAACAACAAATTGTTAATAATCAATACAGGCGGAACTTTCAATAAAGTCTATAATCAGATAAACGGAAAACTTGAAGTACCCCAAAACAACGATGCCGTCAAATCAATTCTCAAAGCCTCAAAAATAGACCATGTAAAGATCAAGGGGCTTATCTATAAAGACAGCCTGGATATCACAGATGAGGATAGAAGAACGCTCTGTGCGGTCATTGAGAACTCACCATTTAAAAAGATACTTATCATACACGGTACAGATACCATCGACAAGACTGCTTCTTTTCTGGCTGACAATATCAAAAACAGATCTATAGTATTAACAGCATCAATGCAGCCTTACAGTATAGATGCTGTTGAAGCTGTTTCAAATTTGATGACCGGTTACGGTTTTTTGCAGAACTGCAAGAAAAACGGTGTGTTTATCTCGATGCACGGTTTTGTAAAAAAATACAATAAAATAAAAAAAAATAAAAAACTTGGAGTTTTTGAATGTCTTTAGTAAAATGTACCCACTGTAATTTGGAGTTTGACGAATCGGTAATGATAAAAGAGGAGGAGAATCCTGATCTTAATTTCTGCTGCAACGGATGCCAGGGAGTTTACCACCTTCTAAAAGACGACGGACTTGACAGCTTTTACGAAAAAGTGGGTAAGAACACCTTAAGTGCTCCCATAGCAGTAGGACAGGACAGTTCAAACTTCGATATGGACAGTTTCAAACAAAGATATATCAAAACAACAAACGAAGGATTCAGCCGGGTTGACCTTATAATAGAGGGTATCCACTGTGCCGCCTGTATCTGGCTGAACGAAAAAGTGCTTGACGAAACAGAGGGAATTGTTGAAGCAAGCATAAACTTTACAAACAACAAGGCAAAAATAATCTGGGATGATGATATTATCAAACTCTCCCAGATCATCGACAAGATAAGAAGCATAGGTTACAACGCCTACCCTTACGACCGTTCGGTAAGCGAAAAGCAGGCAACAAAAGCAAACAAAGATTATTTCCTAAGAATGTCAATCGCCATTTTCGCATCCATGAATATTATGATGATAGGAGTTGCAAAATACACAGGGTTCTTCACTGGAATGGATGAAGAGATACTAAAGATGGTTCATATGGCCGAGTTCATCTTCTCAACTCCCGTACTTTTCTACAGCGGATGGGTATTTTTCAAAGGTGCCTACTTCGGGCTTAGAAATAAAATAGTCAATATGGACCTGCTGGTTTCTGCCGGGGCAACACTGACATATATATACTCAATATACGTACTCTTAGGCGGCGGCGGACACAGTTATTTTGACTCCGTGGCCATGATAATCACCTTTGTACTTGTCGGTAAATACCTGGAAGTAATCGGCAAAAAAGGCGCCGTAGACACTATGGACAAGATAAAATCACAAATACCCCTGGAAGCCACCATTATTAAAGAGGGAGGCAAAGAGGTCGTAACACTGGACAAGATCCAGGTTGGGGATATCATAGAGGTTAAAAACGGCGAAAAAGCAAGTGTAGACGGTGAACTTGTAAGCGGTGAGTCTTCATTTGACGAGAGCAGTTTAAGCGGTGAATCTATCCCCGTACCCAAAAAAGACAAAGACAAAATATACAGCGGTACAATAAACGTAGGCACAGTCGTAAGATATAAAGCCCTTAAGAACTATGCAAACTCAACCCTTAACAATATAGTTGAGCTTTTGGAAGAGTCTTTAAACTCAAAGCCAAAGATCCAGGAAAAAACAAATGAACTGTCAAAACACTTTTCCATAACTATTTTAACTCTTGCCCTTGCAACCTTTATGGGATGGTATTTTTACGACGGCCAGTTTGAAAAGTCGCTCATAACAGCTATATCCGTTATCGTAATCGCCTGTCCTTGTGCCCTTGCTCTTGCAACGCCAATTGCCAGCTTAATGGGAATAGGATGGCTTTCAAAAGAAGGGATACTGCTAAAAGAGGCCAAATTCATAGAAACTTTCGCCAATGCCGATGTAGTGGTTCTTGATAAAACAGGTACGGTAACGGAGGGTAAACTCTCCGTATTAAGTGTAAAAGCAGAAGAGTTGAACAAAGAGCAGGTAAACCTGCTATATTCACTCGTTGACAGTTCAACCCACCCGGTAAGCGGTGCCATCAAAAGATACCTAATGCAGAAGTACGAAAATCTTCAGCACATAGACCTTGAGAATATCGAACAGATCCCGTCAATGGGGATGAGGGCAACCTATAAAAACAGTGAACTTTTCGGGGGAAGAGGAGACGACAAGAGCAGTTTTACCACTTTTGTATTTAAAGCAGATAATAAAGAGTTAGCCTCGTTTGAGCTGAAAGATACAATAAAAGAGCAGGTAAAAGAAACCGTTGAGTATCTTCAAAAGCAGAATATCAAAGTAATAATGTGCAGCGGGGATAATGAAAATACCGTAAAAGAGGTAGCTTCAAAAGTGGGAATAAAAGAATACAGATCAAATATGTCCCCTATGGATAAAGCAAACTTCATCTCAAGATTAAGAGAAGATAACAAAACTGTTATTATGGCAGGTGACGGGATAAACGACGCCCTGGCACTAAGCAAGGCTGATATTGCAATTGCAATGGGAAGCGGTGCAGATATAGCAATTGCCGTAAGTGACGTTGTAATATTAAACAACAATATGGAAAGCCTGAAAAAGAGTTTCCATATCTCAAAAAGAACCTACAGGTTTATCAAGCAGAACCTTCTGATCTCGCTTATATACAATCTTATAACCGTACCTATTGCAATAGCCGGATATGTTATACCGCTTGTTGCAGCATTGTCGATGAGTTTAAGTTCGCTTCTTGTAGTTGGGAACAGTGTTAGAATAAAACAGAAAGGGAAAATATGAATAACGCTATATTATGGTTAGAACTTGTAGTGGGGATAATTGTTAGTTTCACCCTTTTGGGGATATTTATCTGGGGTGCAAAACAAGGCCAGTTCGATGACGGGAAGAAGATGATGGACGGCCTTTTATTTGACTCCACAGAAGAGCTTCAGGATGCCATGAAAAAAGAGAAAAAAGTTGAAGAACTGAAAAAAAGAAAACAGGCTGAAAGGCAGAAAAAGGAAAAGCTTAAATAACTTTTAAGCTTTTTTAGAATATAATTCCACACTTTTTAGAAGGAGCCATAGCAAAGTGGCTAATGCATTGGATTGCAAATCCTTGATCCTCGGTTCGACTCCGAGTGGCTCCTCCACTTCAAAAAACAATCTAAAACTTCATTTCAACTAAAAATTATGATATAATCCCAAAACTTAATTTTATATTTACCGGATGCAAGCTGTTGGCCAAATTTATACACTACATTATATTAACAATGTTTCTTAACATGAACCTTTACGGTGATGAACAACCCGATATCTTAAAGCTCAGCAGTATAAGCCAATTTGAGAAAAAATACGGTAAAAGAGCTAAAAACAGACTTGAAAGCTACTACCAGATATTAAATAAAACAAAAACAAAATCAACCCGTGAGCAGTTAATAAACATAAATAACTTCTTCAACCGCTTCCAATATAAAGAAGACCAAATTAACTGGAACAAAAGCGAATACTGGGCAAATATAAAAGAGTTCATAATAAAAGGTTCCGGTGACTGTGAAGATTATGCCATTGCAAAATATTTCACCCTGCTTAGGCTTGGAGTACCCCCTTATAAACTAAAGATCACCTACTCCAAACTCTTAAACAAGAGGACAAAAACAAAAATACCCCATATGGTCCTGACCTATGTTGACTATCCTGGTTCCCAAGCCCTGATCCTGGATAATACTGTTAAAAAAATTTTACCTTTTTCAAAAAGAAACGACCTTATTATTATCAAGAATCCCTCAATTAAGAAACAAATATCTAAAAAACTTGACCAGCTGCTCATTTACAAGATATAAGTAAAACCGCTGCGTTTCATTTTCATTTCATTTATTTATCTTATAGTTACATTAACAAGACAAGAAAACCTGATTTTAAATTTCGAAAATAAAAAAAGCTCTGCCAAACAGCAGAGCTTTTTTTATGGATAGTTTTGTATAATACAAAAAACATCAAAGGAAATTAAATTGAAAGGTTTAAGAAAGCTTCTTACGATCACAGTAATAGTTTCAGCTTTATCTTTTATATCAATGTACCAAATTACCCAGTTCATATCCAAGAAGATAAAAGAGGAAGCGATAAGCTTTTATGCCATCAATTACCACACCAAACAGCTAAAAGATATCTACACCTTATGTATGCTTGACTACAAGATCAACCCAAAAGGGGAAGATATATTAAAAGAGTGCCAGCAGGTAAAAGAAAAACTGATATTCACCATGGAAAATTCAAATAAGGATAGGCCCTTTTTTAACTTTTATAATGAATACCTGAAATAATAGAGGTTCCTAAAAGTTTATCTTTAACCTTTTTAGTATATTGTTCCATTTCACAACTCTTTTGTAGTATTTGTGGTTTCTGGTCCCGCCGTTATAACCGCTGACCGCGCTGAAGTAGCTTTTTCTGGTATTTGACAGGTGGATCACGTAAAGGGTAGCTATCTTTGCAGAAAACCTGATATCGGTTAAAAGCTTCTTTCTTAACTGGATATCTGTCATTGCATGGATCACTTTTAACTTTTTGGGGTATAAAGAGGATATATACCTGGCTGTGGGTACTCTTATCTGCATTGCACCAAGAGATGAGTATATTTTCCCTTTCTCCTGCGTGGGATCACCCATAAGATTCATTCCGCCGGAAGATTCCGCCATACAGATAGAGGCGATGGTATTAGGGAAGCTTTCCCCGTTCTTATCCTTGTATTTAAGGGCTACATCCCTTACTATCTTTAGGTTTTCTATCTGTTTTTCACTTAGAGTTATCTTTGCAAAAACAGGTAAAATTGATATTATAAGTATTATAAATAGTCTCATTTTAAGTTTCCTTTAAATTAAAGGCGCGATTATACCTAAATTAAGCTTATAATTACTATTTGTTTATAAAATAACTGCCCGGCCGCTCTTCATAACAACCGTATCCTCTATCCTTACACCGAATTTCTCACCAAGATAGATCCCGGGTTCAACGGTAAAAACCATATTATCTTCCAGGATCATATCGTTTCTTCCGTTTATATTGGGATACTCATGGATATCAAGCCCTACCCCGTGGCCGGTGCTGTGTACGAAGTATTTTCCGTAACCTGCTTTACTGATAATATTTCTTGCAATTTTATCGACAGCTGAAGCTTTCATGCCGCTTCTTGCTTTATTGATTGCAGTGGTCTGGGCTTTTAGTACGATATCATAGACTTTTTGCTGCTCTTTTGTTTTGAATTTTTGTTTTCTTTTAAAGTCAAACCCGCTTCCCACATAAGAGGTGCAGGTTCTGTCACTGCAGTATCTCTTGTATTTAACGCCCGCATCAACCAAAAGCAGGTCACCTTTTTTAAGCTTTTTGCTTGTAGGAAGTGCATGGGGCTTGGCACTGTTTTGATTTAATGCAACTATGGGTTCAAAGCTTAGATCAAGTTCACCTTTATTGCTCATAAACTCTTTGGCCTTGAAATAAAGGTATTTCTCGTTTTTGCCCATACCTTTTTTCTCTATATATCTGCCGAATCTTTTAAAGCCTTCCCTTCCTAGCTCCATAGCTTTTTTGATAAGCTCTATCTCTTCATCTGTTTTTATGATTCTTTTTGTTTTTGAGAAATTTGGTTTTTGCACAAAAGTGACCTTCAGGTCGTCTTTTAGTTTTTCATAGGTAAAAAGTGTAAAGTCGTTTGGATCAAAATGTAGTTTTTTGACCTTTGATTTTTTTAAAATATTTTTTGCATCTTTTATAAGGTCATTGGTGATCACGACTTCACAATTCTTAGCTTGAAGTTTTGCCTCTATCTCGTAACGCCCGTCGGTGATAAAATAGTTATCACCGTCAAGGCTTAGGAATATTACATTATCGCAACTATATCCGCACTCGAAGTAAACAGCGTTTTCATCTCTTAAAATATAGTTTTTCATATTCGTTATCTTATTTATTACTCGGCTTTTTCCTGCACCTGCTGTGCAGCTTTTACTTCATTTAATATCTGCATTAACGCAATAAGCCCCATATGGTAACCAAACGGTCCGAATCCCGTGATAACACCTAAGCTAGATCCTGCAGTAACAGATTTTTGTCTGAACTCTTCTCTTTTGTAGATATTTGATATATGTACTTCAACAACAGGGATGTTAACAGCAGCTATAGCATCGGCAATAGCAATACTTGTATGTGAATAAGCAGCCGGATTTATAATAATTCCGTCAACTGTTCCAAGGCACTCCTGGATCTTGTCAACAAGTTCACCTTCTAAATTACTTTGGAAAAACTCAAGCTCAACACCGTGTTGCTCCGCACTTCCTTTCATCTGCTCATGAATTTGATCCAATGTCATCGGCCCGTAAATATTTTGTTCTCTAATACCCAGCATATTTAAATTCGGCCCTTGAATAACAGCAATTTTCATTTTAATCCTTTTATATAATTTGTTCTAACAATTATTGGGTATAATACCAAAAACTATATAAGAGGATTCTAATTTATGAAAATTTTATATGCAGATTGGCTTTTGGTATGTGATGATGATTTCAGGGTCATAAAAGAGGGTGCAGTTGCATTTAATGAAACCATTGAAGATGTGGGTACCTTTGAAGAGATAAAAGAGAAATACCCGGATATAAAAGCTGAATATATGGGTGAAAACTCGGTCTTGATGCCCGGACTTGTAAATACACACGTTCATCTTGAATTCAGCGCAAACAAAACCACCCTTAAATACGGAAATTTCGTAAAGTGGCTTTTCTCAGTTATCACTCACAGGGAAGAACTTGTGGAAAAGGCCACAGATCAACTTATATCAAAAGAACTGGACAATATGCTAAAAAACGGTACTACAACAATCGGTGCCATCAGTTCATACGGGTTTGATATGAAGCCCTGTATAAAAACACCTGTTAACGTAGTTTATTTTACCGAGGTTCTGGGAAGCAAACCAAATATGATAGATACGCTGTTTGCAGATTTCAAGGCAAAACTTAAAACTGCGCAGGAAAACGCAAAAGACAATTTCATTCCCGCTATTGCCATTCACTCCCCCTACTCTACCCACCCGCTTTTAATTAGAGAGGTTTTAAAAATAGCAAAAGCGAACCATATGGCCGTTTCCGCACATTTCCAGGAAAGCCGTGCCGAGAATGACTGGCTTAACTACAGCAGCGGCGAGTTCGAGGAGTTTTTCAAAGATATGCTCGACCAGCATGAATCGTTGACAAAACCAAGCGACTTTTTATACCAGTTCAAAGATACCAAAAACCTTAGCTTTACACACTGTGTCCAGGCAAACCAGAAAGAACTCAACCAGATAAAAGAGTTAGGTGCTACCATTATCCACTGTCCCAATTCAAACAGGCTTTTAAGCAATGCGTCTTTAAACCTGAGCTACGTTGACGATATACCTTTGGCAATGGGTACGGACGGACTTAGTTCAAACCATACCCTGAATCTGTTCGAGGAGTTAAGAAGTGCCTTTTATATCCACACGAACCTTGATCCTGAACAGCTTTCCAAAAGACTGTTAACCGCTGCTACAAAAGGCGGAGCAGAAGCCTTGGGTCTAAAAAAAGGTATCTTGAAAAAAGGGTTTGATGCTGATATAATAAGTTTCAACCTTCCGGACAAATGCACAGACGAGCAGAACCTTCCTGTATCTGTTCTGCTTCATACATCAAATGCTACAAACGTATATATAAGGGGAAAAGATGAACTTCATTAGTAAACTGTTCTGGCCGATAACGGCTCCAATAAAATTTATCCAGGAAAACTTTAAAACGGTACTGTTCCTGACTATAGTTTATTTTCTAGCGGTAAATACCGAAACTCAAAATGCACAACCTGCCAACCTTCAAAAAATTGACCTTACGGGACCTATTATGTCAGCTGCCGATGTTCTTGAAAAGATCGAACAGGCAAAGAATAATACCAATATAAAAGGCGTGCTTCTTGATGTAAACTCTCCGGGCGGTGCGGTAGCTCCCTCTATAGAGATAGCTTACGCAATAAAAGAACTCAAAAAAACAAAACCCGTTATTGCATATGCCAGCGGCGTAATGGCAAGCGGAAGCTATTATGCTTCCATCTGGGCCCAAAAGATCATAGCAAACCCCGGAAGCATGGTGGGAAGCATCGGAGTGATCATGCAAAGTGTTGATGCAAGTGAACTTATGAGTAAAATCGGGGTAAAGACCCAAACCGTAAAAATGGGTGATTTTAAGGAAGCAGGAACCCCTACACGCCAATGGACTAAAAAAGAGAGAGCCGAACTTGAGAAGATCACCAAAAGCACCTATGCCATGTTCGTAGCAGATGTGGCAAATGCAAGAAAACTAAAACCTCAAGATCACAAAACTTACGCAGATGCCCATATCTTCACCTCTATTCAGGCAAAAAATGCCGGACTGATCGATGAAGTTGCAACGATCTCCAAGGCAAAAAACGATCTTGTTAAATTAAGCGGAGTTAAAAAACCTGTATGGGTAAAAGAGGACAAGATGGACAGATTCCTCGATAAACTCGCAAACCAAACAATTCTAAAAATTACAAACAATCTAAACGGCCTGATGGCTTACTAAAGGAGAAAAATGAAATCTTATACTGCAGATATATGTGATCAGTATCCTCAAAGCGTCCAGGTTCTTGACCCGAACTTTAAATCTTACGGCGGTGTTGCCATGTGCCACGGCAAGATTTGCACCATACAGCTTTTTGAGGACAATAAAGCCCTTGTAGAACTGTTAAGAGATAACCGGGGTGACGGAAAGATATGTGTGGTTGACGTAGTCGGAGATTACTGTGCAGTTGTCGGAGAGACCCTTATGGGATACGCCTATCATAACGGCTGGGAAGGGATAATAATAAACGGCTATGTTAGAGACACCCACCAAACCGCAGTTATTCCAGTGGGGCTTTTCGCTCTTGGTACATACCCTTATAAAAGCCAGAAAAAGGCTGAAGCAAAAAGAGATTTAACATTAAGTTTCGGGAATGTTGAGTTTAGGAAAGGGGAGTATATCTACGCCGACAAAGACGGAATCGTAGTTACAAAAGAGAATATAGTTTTTTAAACTATTTCTCCTCTAAAAGCTTTTGAAGTCCTTTCATCTCTTCAAAATATTTGATTGACGTTACTTTCATATTATCCAACGCAACATACATTATTTTTTCTATATTTTTTTCATCTTTATATTCAGAAGATATCTCTTCATCCTCTATTAGCAATATCTCGTATTCGTACTTATCCAAATTATCAAGTACGAACCATCTGATAATAGAAGGCATAGCAGATACGTCCGCCACATAATAAATACCCCTGATTGAAAGGTAGTCTTTTTTCTGTTTTGCGAGGAAATCTTTCACCTGGTGGCCGCTTGGCTTGGTAAAAGCGAAGATCAAACCTTTTGTTTCGGGCAGTATTGTATGTTTTTTATCAAACTGATCATAAAGTTCAAACTGTTTTATATTCTCATTTAAAACAATTTCACCAAAAACGCAGCTACAAAGCACTAGTGTCGTTAATATTATTTTTTTCATAGATTGAATGCTATCTAAATAAAATTATAGTATACTTACTGAAACTAATTAATGGAGTTGCATTATGTTTGCAATGTACGATGACGACGGGTTGAACTTCAGAAGCACCATCGACAGGCTTTACAATATCAATGAGGTCGACAGATCAGAGAGGATCCACAACAGGCAGAATGATGATCCAAAAAAGAACTTTGAGCAGAACCTAAAAGAGACAAAAGTAACAAGGGAAGCCAAAGAGAAATATAAACAGATAGCAAACCTTGACACCTCTACGGAAGTTTTCCATGTAGACCAGGTTATGAGCCACCCTGTTATTACGATTGAAGGATCAAAATCTATTCAGGAATGCTATGAAATAATGAAAGAGCATAATGTACAGCAACTGCCCATATCCGCAGACAACGGCATTCACCTAAAAGGGATGGTAACACTTCATAATATATTGGAATTTTTAACCGGCGATATCGATTATGCAAAAGTAAATATAACCAAAGCCGTTGAAACAATAGCCGCAAAAGGTATCATAACCACAGATCCCGTTTCGGATATAAGAAGGGTCGCAAAAGTAATGAACGACTTTAACCTAAATGCGATACCCGTAGTAAATGAAAATGACATACTTGTAGGGATAGTTTCAAGGAACGATATTATTAAAGCCGTAGCTTCCTTCCCCCACCTTCAAATGTGGGCGTAGGAAGTTTCTAGTAAGGAGCTTTCCCCGTCCAGTCCCTTATCATCTTTATCTCCTCTTTGCTAAGTTTGGCTTCTTCGTGAAGAAGAGTATAACTTGCAAGGGGCATTGCAGCATAAACTGTTCTGAATATCCCTTTTAACTTATCGTCTTTTTCTTTTTCGGTGTAATTTTCCCATTCAGAAAAATTAAGCCACTTTCTTCCAAGGTCTACATGCTTTTCTATATAAAATGAAGCAGGTGCTATTGAAGCATACCACGGTACATTCACCTGGTTCGAGTGACAGTCGTAACATGATGTTTTAAATACCGCCATAACCTGTTTTGGGGCTTTTATCTCTAAAGCAGGGTCTGTTTCTCTGTTCTTTATTTCTGAAGGTATAAACTGTATCAGTATAAAACCTGCAAAAAGGATCATAAACACTTTTTTCATATATAATTCCTATTCAAAATATAGACTGTAAGGTCTTTTTAATTCATTTTCAAGTTCAAGAACAGAGATATTTCTGCTCTTTCTTATAAACTCTTTCCCGTCAAGATAAATTATCAGCGATGGTACGGAAAATATACTTAAATCCGCTGCCGTTGCTTTAAACTCCTCGGCACTTATAAATATCTGCTTTACCTTTGGAAATTTCTCTTTAAGCATTGATTTTATCTTTGGTCTTAAAACCTCACATACACCGCAGTTCTCACCGCTGAAGTATACCATTACGGCCTCGTTTGAAGCTATCTGCTCCTTTAACTGTTCAATATCCATTATTAACCTTTATATCAACATATTTTAAAGAAAATTCGACTTTTCAGGAAAGCATAACTTTTGCCAGGGCAAGGAAGCTGAAAAATCCCATTATATCAGTAACCGTCGTTAATATTACCGTACTTCCTATTGCCGGATCAACATCCAGCTTTTTCAGGATCAGAGGTATCACGGAACCGAAAAAACCTGCACAGAACAGGGTTATTACCATCGATAATGCAATAACAAGACCTAATGTAATATTAGAGAACCATAAGGTTGCAACCGCACCCAGTATCAAGGCGAACAAAACTCCGTTGGATATGGAGATCATCACCTCTTTTCTTACGGCATCACGGCTGTTCTGGTCATCTATATCCCCAAGAGCCAGCTGCCTTACCATTACGGCCAGCGTCTGTGTCCCGGCATTTCCTCCCATAGAGGCAACAATAGGCATTAAAATAGCAAGAGCTATATACTCTTTGATAGTCTCGTCAAAAATCCCTATCACAATCGAAGCCATAATGGCGGTCAAAAGATTTATAAAAAGCCATGAGGCTCTTTTCTTACCTATTTGAAGAAGCTCCTCATTCTGCTCATACTCATCGTCAACCCCTGCCAGCTGGTACATCTGCTCTGTGGCATTCTGCTCGATAACATCCAGGATATCATCAGAAGTGATCCTTCCTAGAAGCCTGTTCTTGTATCCAGTTACGGCAATAACAGAAAGATCATATTTCTCAAATGTTTTTGCGACATTTGCTATATTATCCTGTCCCTGTACATACAAAGGCTTAAATACATTTTCAACATCGTTCTTGACCACGAACTCGTAAGTCATATCAAAATCATATGTTATCAGATCCTCCAGAGCTATGGACGCGACCAGGCAGTTATCATCGTCTACAATAAATACCTGATGGATGTTTTCTATTTCATCTGTTTCTTTTAATTCTCTAAGATTCTCAATAGATTCTTTAATAGTAGATGAAAGTTTCGCTTTGAACATCTCGGTCTGCATATATGCACCGGCTTCATTCTCTTCATATTTTTTAAGCCAGTTGATATCATCCTGATCCTCCTGGTCCAAAGACTCAAGGATCTCTGTAGCTTTTTGCTCATCTATCTCTTCAAGATCCTGAATAATATCTGTTGCATCATCTGTTTCCAGCTCTTCTATGGCATTACTTATCTGCGTAGTAGAAAGAGAGTTATAGGCTTTTTCCCTTAACCACTCGGGCAGCTCAAGAAGAACCTCTCCAAGATACTCTTCGGGCAGTTTGTGCAGTATTTCATAGAAAAGTTGTTTGTTCTGTTTTTTGATCTTTTTAAGTTCATATGCAATATCCGAAGGGTGAAGATCCTCGACAGAATCCATGAACTTTTCAATATCTATGCTATTTTCTTTTATCTCTTCCATATCATAAACTTATTTTATAGTTTAGATCAAAACCTTCAAGCTTTAGAGGTTTTTGCGATTTGCTCTTGCTTGCTAGAAGATCTTTTTTTATTCCGCTTATATAACTTAGGAACTTTTTCTTTTTTGATCCTTGAAGTTTTGTTTTCGTAACAGTTATCACTTTTTGCGGATTTACGGCTCTTCCGTTCTTATAAAGAGAGAAATGCAGATGCGGGCCGGTACTTCTTCCGTAGTCCCCACTCTTCCTATGAAATCACCCTGTTTAACCCATGATCCCACTTTTAGTCTGTTATTGTAGCTGTTCAAATGGGCATATAAAGATTTGTATCCGTTCTTGTGCCGGATCATTATGGTTTTACCGTACCCGCCTTTTCTACCTTTATGGATAATCTTTCCTGCTGCCGTAGCTACTACTTTTCTACCCGTAGGGGCCGCATAGTCAACTCCAAGGTGTGCTCTGTATCTTTTCAGGATCGGGTGAAATCTTTTATATGTAAATTTACTTGAGATCCTTTTGTATCTTAAAGGCACTTTGAATAATATGCTTGTAAGGCTTTTTGCATTGTCGTCATAATATCTGCTGTCGTCCGGGTTTTGGAAAATATAATGCTCTTTCCCTCTTACCTGTACAGAAGCTCCTATTATTTTAGGGTTACCGAAATATCTTCCGTGCCTTACCCTTTGGGTATATTTGATCGAGATAATATCGTTCTTCTGCAGTTTCCTGAAATTCACGCTTTTTTTAAAAGCGAGAAGGAATTCATTTGCCAAAAGCTTGTTCTTTGTATAGATCCTGATATCCTCATAGGGGGAGTTCTTTATGGGTATCGAGATGGTCTGTGTTATCTCTTTGTACGCAATGGGAATAATATCAAGTATGAAGTTCTTGTTCTCATCTTTCAAGATATGTATCTGCATCTCTTCACTTATAGGGATAAGTGCCTGTTCTAGTTTTGAGTCTCCTTCGCTTAGAAGTTTCTGGTACTTTACGCCGGCGTAAATTTCCGTACATAACTCTTTATCGGTTTTAGACAGATCAAAATAGACTTTTAAAGGGATATGGTGTTTTTCAAAAAAAGTAAGTAATGTTTCACCTTTCCACCACACATCTTCCTGAACATAAGATGAATATAGAAAATTTGTAAATAATAATAGTGCAAGTATGTGTTTCAATGTAATTTCTCGTTTGATTGTTTTAGATTTAAGTGTTTTATTATACAATACAAAATCTTAAAATTATTGGAGAATAATGAAAGTTTTTTTATTTATAATATTTTTAACAAGCTTCGCATACTCAAACAGCAGCAAAAATATTGTCGATTTTTACAGGACCTATGGAATAAAAGCAGTTCAGCAAGAGCTTGAACTCAAGCTTCAAGAGAAGGATTACTGGCTTGGCTATCTTCAGGATATCGATACCACTAACGGTTATTACGAATCGATCAGATACATAATGATATGCCAGAAAAATATGAAAAATATGGAAGTTTACGACACTTCGACCAGACAAAAACTTTTCTCCACTTCCGTTTTTACGGGAAAGAACAACGGGGACAAGCAAAGAGAAGGGGATCTGAAAACCCCTATCGGCGCATATATGCTTGAACAGAAAATAACAAAACTCGACCCTTTTTACGGCCCCCTTGCCATAACAACGAATTATCCAAATATTTATGATAAAGTAAGAGGGAAAACAGGTTCGGGAATCTGGATACACGGTCTTCCAAACGATGAACAAAGGGACGAATTCACAAAAGGGTGTATTGCACTTGACAACAAGAAAATAAAAAAGCTCGACAAAACCATCAATATCGACAATTCTGTTCTTTTGATCAGTGAGCATAAATTTAAAAGCGCCTCAAAAGAGGATATCTCGATCATACTTTCGGATATTTACAAGTGGAAATATGCATGGAGCAAAAGTGACATCTCCTCATACCTCTCTTTTTATGACGAAGAGTTCAAAAGATCAAACGGCCAGGAACTTGACGAATTCAAAAGATACAAAAAAAGGATTTTTCAAAGAAAAGAGGATAAAAAGATCAAATTCTCAAATATTAATATAATCCCCTACCCGAACGATAAAGACAAAAAACTCTACAAAGTCGTAATGGATGAACTTTACAAAACCAACTCATACAAGTTTGAAGGGAAAAAAGAGCTTTACATAAAGATCGACAAGGATAAAATCTCTATCTTAACCGAAAGTTAATTTTTTCCGATCTTTTATCCCTTAAACTTTTATACAACAAAATTACAGTATTATTCACAAAAATAACTCAAAACAGAGGGAAACAGATGTTAGATTTAGCTATTATCGGCGGAGGTCCTGCAGGACTTACGGCTGGACTTTATGCAACAAGGGGCGGACTTAAGAACGTTACGATGTTTGAAAAGGGTTTACCTGGCGGTCAGATAACGCAAAGCAGTGAGATAGAAAATTATCCCGGGCAATTAGATGTGGTAACAGGGATGGAGCTTATGGACAAATGGCCGCAGCAGTGTCAGAAGTTCGGCTTAAAGCACGATATGAATGAAGTTAAAAATGTTGCCAAAGAGGGTGAAACATTTACTATAACTCTGGGAACCGATGAAAAAGTTGAAGCAAAAACAGTTCTTATTGCAACAGGTAGCGTTCCAAGAGCGGCAGGCATCAAAGGTGAAGCCGAGTTCTTCGGTAAAGGTGTCAGTACCTGTGCAACTTGTGACGGGTTCTTCTACAAAGGAAGAGACGTAGCTGTTATTGGAGGCGGAGATACTGCCGTTGAAGAAGCTATCTACCTTGCGAACATTTGTAAAACAGTATATATAGTTCATAGAAGAGACGAATTCAGAGCAAGCCCCCACGAAGTTGAGAAGCTTGAAAAATTCGACAATATAGTACAGGTTATGAGCCATACCACTGAAGAGATCGTAGGCGATAATATGGGTGTAACAGGGCTTGTCGTAAAAGATAAAAAAACCGGTGAAACAAAAACACTTGATGTTCTTGGAGTATTTGTTTTTGTAGGTAGAGACGTATTAAACCAGTGCCTGGTTCAAGAAGACGGAAGTTTTCTATGTGACGTAAACGATTCGGGAGAAGTTATAGTAAACTTGAAAATGGAAACTTCGGTTCCCGGTTTATATGCAGCGGGTGATATCAGAATAGATGCACCAAAACAGGTAGTTTGTGCTGCCGGTGACGGAGCAACGGCCGGTGTAGGCGTGATTGCTTATTTACAATAGTGAAAGAGGAAAATATTATAATGTTAAAAGTTGGAATTTTAGGAAGTACTGGTAGAGTCGGGTCACTGCTTATTGATGACCTTACGGCAGACAGTGATGCAACAATAGGAAGTGTTCACGTTTTTGATGAACTTAAAAAACCGCTGCCTGATGATGCTGTTGTTACAAACGATATGCAGACAATGCTTGACAACTGTGATGTTGTTGTGGACTTTTCAGCCCCTGCGGCAACAGAAGAGTTATTAAGCACTGTTATAAAATCTGAAGTTAAAAAACCTTTGGTTATTGCTACTACAGGATTCAACGAACATCAGAAGAACCTTCTTCTTGAAGCAAGCAAGGTTACACCTATACTTTACGCAACCAACATGAGTCTTGGTGTTGCAGTTCTTAACAAACTTGTATCATTGGCATCTAAAACACTGGCTGACTTTGACTGTGAGATCGTTGAGCAGCATCATAGATACAAAGTTGATTCACCAAGCGGAACAGCCCTTACCCTGGCTGAACATGCAGCTGCTGCCAGAGACCTTGAACTTGACAAAGTAAGAGTTTCAGGAAGAGACGGAGTAATCGGAGCAAGAACAAAAGACGAGATCGGCGTGATGAGTTTAAGAGGCGGAGATATAGTAGGAAGACATACCGCAGGTTTCTACAATGACGGTGAGTTTATTGAACTTCACCATACTGCAACATCTAGAAACACTTTCAGCAAAGGTGCAATCAGAGTTGCAAAATGGATCGTGAACCAAGACGAAGGTTTATATTCGATCAATGACTGTTTAGGATTATAATATGTGTGCAATAGTTGGTATCTACGGTAACGACAACGCTTCAAGACTGGCCGGGGCTGCGCTTTTTGCAATGCAGCACAGAGGACATGAAGCAACAGGTATAAGCAGCGGCGGATATAAAGATAAAAAAATCTTTACTATCAAAAAAAGAGGTTATGTAAGAGATGTTTACGACGAAGAAGCTTTCGAAATTCTTCAGGGAAATATGGCTATCGGACATAACAGATATTCAACTGCAGGAAGCGATTCGGTATTTGATGCACAGCCTATCCATGCCAGATACAAACTAGGTGAAATTTCTATCGTACACAACGGTAATCTTGTAAACAAGCAGGAAGTAAGACAAAGACTTATCGACGAGGGTTCAATCTTCCAGACAGGAATGGACACTGAGAACCTTATCCATCTTATCGCTAAATCTACAAAAGACAGGCTAAGAGACAGAATTACTGAATCTTTGGAACATGTAAAGGGTGCATACAATTTTATTATCCAAAGCAGAAGCAAGCTTTTCGTTATAAGAGACAAACACGGTATCAGACCTTTATCTCTGGGAAAACTGAAATCAGGCGGTTGGATAGTAGCAAGTGAGACTTGTGCTTTTGATCTTGTGGATGCCGAGTTCGTAAGAGACGTGAAACCGGGAGAAATGCTGATCTTCTCTGAAAACTATGAAGAACCTGAATCTATCCAGCTTTTTGAAGGATTCGAGTTCAGACCGTGTGCTTTTGAATATATCTATTTTGCAAGACCCGATTCTGTTATTGACGGTAAAAACGTTTACAGAACAAGAGAGAATATGGGTCAGGAACTTGCGAAGAACGATCTTAAAAAAACTATAAAAGCTGATATGGTCATCCCTGTTCCGGACAGCGGTGTACCTGCAGCATTGGGATACTCTCAGGCAAGCGGACTTCCGTTCGAACTTGGTATAATCAGGAACCACTACGTGGGAAGAACTTTCATCGAACCTACACAGGAGATGAGAAACCTGAAAGTAAAAATGAAGCTGAACCCTATGAGATCACTTATAGAAGGTAAATCACTTATCGTTATCGATGACTCTATCGTTAGGGGAACTACAAGCAGAAGGATCGTTCAGATGCTAAAAGATGCAGGTGCGGCAGAGGTTCACTTCAGAGTCGCATCACCTATGATCCAGCATCCTTGTTATTACGGTATAGATACTCCTACAAAAGAGGAGCTTATCAACGCCACTATGACTAAAGATGAAGTTTGTGAACATATAGGTGCAGATTCTTTGGAATATCTTTCAATAGATAACCTTAAAGATTCTCTAGGCAGAGACAGAAACTACTCTCTTGTAAGTTTCGACGGTGATTATTTCATAGTATAAGCCGTAAAGAGTGTATTTAACTTACACTCTTTTTCCACTTCACCAATAAACAAAACAATAAAAAGGTTATTTGATTTTTGAAACATCTTAACACAATCGGTAGATATTGGAGAGACAAGTACGGGCAAAAAGTCTACAAGATCCCTATAAGTATCTCGGGCTTTACCTGTCCGAACATAGACGGAACTGTTGCAAAAGGGGGATGTTCATTTTGCGAGAATGAATCATTCTCTCCGAACCTTGTGGATAAATCACGATTTAAGCTAAACCTTTTCAGTACCGAAAATCCATATTTGGAAAAACAACTTATGCAGTTGAAGATGCAGTTTGAAGCTACAAAAGAGAGACTGCAGAACAAGTTCGGTGCCCAAAGATTTATTGTTTATTTCCAGTCCTTTACCAATACCTATGCACCTCTTCAGACACTAAAAGCATTGTATGAAGAGGCCTTAAGCTTTGAAAACGTAGTAGGGTTAAGTATAGGAACCAGAACCGACTGTATCACGGACGAGACACTGGATTACCTGCAAGAGCTTTCAAAACGCCCTCTTCCCTCAAAACTTATAGACGGGAAAACAAAACAAAAAACCTATGAAATCTGGGTCGAATACGGTATCCAGTCCGTTTACGACGAAACCCTGGAAAGAATAAACAGGGGCCACGATTTTGCCAATATAAAAGAGTGGATAGAAAAAACCAGGCAAAGAGATCTTCTAGTATGCGGGCATATAATATTCGGGCTTCCGGGAGAAGACCAAAGCATGATGCTGCACAGCGTGGAAGAATCAATAAAACTTGAGATAGATTCCATTAAATTCCACCCCCTGTATGTGGTTAAGAACACCCTTTTGACCAATGAATACAGAAAAGGTTTGTTCACCCCGATAAGTGAAGAGCTTTATATCGACACTTTGGTTAAATCTATTAAGCTGTTACCTGATAATATATCAATATCAAGAGTTACGGCAGGGATAAGTGACAATTCACTGCTTGATCCCTTCTGGTGTAACAATAAACACCGTCAGATACACAACATTAAACAGGCTCTTTTAAAGGAGAATCTGATCTATTAAACAGGAGCAAATTTCATGCTGTTATTATTTACGATCCTTTTAATATTTATCCTGCTCTCCAGGATCGTGGAAACCTCCACAAAGATCCCTTCAACTTTAACACTGATAATATTATCATTTCTTTTTTCATTCCTGTTTCCCGATATACTCTCCATATCCCCCGAAGAGTTCGACGAGATTCTTTACCTAATGCTTCCCGTAATTCTGCTTCCGGATATTTTAAACATCTCCATGAGTGAACTGAAAAAGCACTATAAAGAGATTATCTATCTTGCGGTTATAGCCGTTGCCGCATCCATAACTGTTGCGGTTTTTGTTACCCCTTTTATTTTACCCCAGCACCAGTTCACTATAGGTATGATGATAGCTTTGTTTTCAATGCTTATGGCTACAGATGCGATCACGGTTGCAAGCATAATGTCAAAATTCAAACTGCCGGAAAAACTGAAGATCTATGCTGAATCGGAATCTTTGTTCAATGACGTTACCGCACTTATCATATTCTATTTTATAGCAATACCCATGATAAGCGGCGGCAGCGTTACGGTGCTGGATATAAATCTTACCCTGCTTAAGGTTTTATTACTTTCTGTAACAATAGGGATAATTATCGCATTTTTAGGTTATTACGCGATAAAGGTTTTGAAAAACTCGTTTGACCAGTTTCTTGTGATATACCTGGTGGTAATAGTTTCATTTATGACCGCGGAACATTTTAAAATAGCGGGAATACTCTCCATAGTAACCTCTGTTTTAGCATTTAAATACCTGGTAAAAAAAGAGCTTGCAAAAAAACAGTCCGTATCACAGAATAAAATCGACAACGAAGACCTGCAGTCCTCTATTTTAAACCTTATAAAAAAAGTACCGGCACTTAGCAAAAAAGATTTCAGGGAGTATAAAAAAGAATCGGAATATATAGGTATCTTTGCCAATGCTATTGTATTTATTATTGTAGCAAATATTATAAACTTTGATCTGATTGCAAAATACACTTTTGAGATAATAGCCGTATTCATCCTAACCTCACTGATCAGGTTTTTTGCCGTCGGGGCAATGATAATAAAGCTTAAACTGCCTTTTAGATGGGTATCGGCACTGACCCTGTCGGGAACCAAAGGTGCACTTGCTATTATTATGGTGCACTCGTTACCTGAAAGTTTTGTATACAAAGAGATGTTTGATGCGATAGTTGTGGGTAACGTCCTGTTAACCACATTTATATATACCGTATCTTTAATGTTCCATATCAGAATAAACGAAGGAAAATACAAATTCGATCTTAGAAACTCTTCGGTTCCAGATAATGAACAGATCGCCTTGAACCTTGTGGAACTGATAGAAAAGGATCCCGTAACAGGGGCATTTACGCACTCTTTTATCGAGGAGATCATTGAAAAAGAGCTCAAACGTGCGCAGCGTTATAAAACAGAATTTTCACTGATCCTGATCGATATGAACACAAAGAATGACGAAATATACGAAACCGTAGGAAAGATCATAAACTCAAAAATAAGGGTAAACGACTTTTTCGGGCGGCTGGAAAACGGCAATCTTATAATCCTGACCTCCAACACTTCCCTAAGCGGGGCAATGATACTTGCCGAAAAACTAAATGATATCTTTAAAAGCGACAACCAGATCATAAATAATTCAAACCCCATCTTCGGTATCACGCAATCTGGTGATACCGATAAAATGGACTCGGTAATGGAAAAGCTTGAGGATGCATTAAACAAAATAAGAAATAAACAAACAAGGGGAAATATAGAAATTGAAGCATAGTAGATGTAAAAGCTTATTTAAAGAGGATTTTGAAAAACTTCAAAACTCGAAAATACTTATTTTAGGTGTAGGGGGAGTGGGAAGCTTTGCCCTTGACTGCCTTTATAGAAGCGGTATAGAGGATATAACCATAGTCGATTTTGATGTTTTTGAAGAAACAAACCAAAACAGGCAGATTGGAAGCGAGGCACTTGGAGCGGTAAAGGTTGAAAGACTCAAAGAGCTATACCCGAACGTAAAGCCTATCAATAAAAAAATAGATATTAAATGGATAGATTCCTTTGACTTTGAACCTTATGACCTGATCATTGATGCCATAGACGATATAAAACCCAAAGTCGAACTTATAAAAAGGCACTATAAAAAGCTTATCTCATCAGGGGGAAGTGCAAAAAGGATTGATCCGACAAAAATAGAGTATATAAATATATTCAAAACCTACAACGACCCGTTTCTCAGAAAAATAAGGGATGAACTGAAAAAAGCCAGATTCAATAAGAATTTCAAGATCGTGTTCAGCAGTGAGAATCCACAATGCAAAGAACTTGGCAGTTTCGTAGGCGTTACAGGTGCTTTCGGACTTACCATCTGCTCTATAGCAGTTAAAAAACTATTAAGTCAAAAATAGATAAAATATTCTTATTTTCAAATCAATTCAAAGGAATTATAAATGAGCGGAATTAGTAACAGTGTAGAGCAATTAACACAAGCTCATCTTAGAAATGTACAGCAGCTGGCAGTGTTCTATACTGGTCATAACGATATTTACGCAATCAATATCGCAAAGATCAAGGCGTTTATTATTACCGAAGAGGTTGATATCACGGATACACCTTCAGATACTCCTATTATTGAAGGTATTGCTACAATCAGGGGTGAACCGGTTACGCTTATCAATTTAGATAGATGGCTTGGTTATGAAAAACTGCCTATTACAGAATATAAACTTATTATCTTCTGTGAATTCAACCATAAGCAGGTAGGTTTCCTGGTAAAAGACATGGTTAATATCGTTGAGAAAACAACTTCCGAGCTTATAAATTCTGAAGACCAGAACTCTAAAGTAACATATACGACTTACGTTGAAGTTGAAGGTAAAGACAAGCTTTGTACAGTATTTAATGCCGAGCAGCTTTTAGCCGATATCGGATGGACTGACGTAAGCCCTAGCGATCTTGACAGATATGTTAAAAAACCTGTAAAAAACGATAAAAAAGTTTTAGTTGCGGAAGACAGTGCTGTTGCAAGACAGGTTATAACACAGTTTTTGAAAAAAGCAAAAGCGGATTATGAAGTATTCACCGACGGTGGAGACCTTCTTCACAGAGTTGATGAACTTGAACCAAGCCAAATAGGTCTTATCATCACGGATATCGAAATGCCGGGAACCGACGGTTACCAGGTAGCATCCGCAATAAAAGAGAACAGTAAATACAACAATATTCCTGTAGTAGTAAACTCCAGTATGACAACTGAAGCCGTAAAAGGGAAAATGGACAGAATCGGTATTGACGGATTTGTCGGGAAAACAGATGTTGCCTCGCTATATGAAGTGACAGCGAAGTTTATAGGATTTGCCGAGTAGTCAGGCCAAAATCACTTTGTTTATATAAAATAATCTGAATCTTAGATCTGTAAATTCCCAGATGACCGGAAGATATAAAGATATTCTCTTTATCTTCCGGTTTTTTTATACCCTTTTTGAAATATAGTTTTATTTTTTTATTTTTCCCCGTATACAAATAACCTTTTTTATACACACCGCTTAGATTCTTTATCATTTCATTTTGATTCTCAAGGTTGAACAGATCGGTCTGCAAACCGTTTTTATAGAGCTGTTTATAGTTCTTGTAAAGGCCGGTTTCTTTGAAACTTGTGATATTCTTTATCTCTTTTAAACCGAAATATGAATCTAGTTTGTCAAAAACTAAATTATACACCCTGCCTGCTTCAAGCTCTTTTGGAGGGTTATATACGGCAACAGCCCTGTCAAGTGGCTGCTTTATAACTGCGATTTTTCCTGCTTTGTATAATACTACCGCATTTTTAAGCTCAACACTTTTGGAAAGCTTCTCCACCATATAAAGATCGCTTATTTTGGTTATCTTTTTAATGCTGCTTTTTTTTAAAGCGTAGTTTTGTTTATCGGTAGAAAAATATGCGAATACAGGCAGATGGTCGGAATACCCTTTTGCTTTTCTCATATCCCACCTGTTTAGATATTTTCTGTAGATATAAGGGGGCTTAAATACGTTAAAACTGTTACTAACATATGATATTGCCTCTGTATCAAAAAGCTCTTTTGAAACGATTATATTATCAGGGGTGATATTCTCCGACCTGAAGATACTGCTGAACCTGTGCTGTTTTTTAATCTCAAGCCACAGGTTATAATGTATATCGTCTTGTTTAGTGTTTATATCCTCTTTTGATATAAGGTTACCGTCAAATGTTGTATTGAGTATCTGGTTTATACCTGTTATACCGTAGGTGTCGTTTAGTTTATCGTCATATTTGAATGTAAGGAATTCGTCATAATTTGAATTAAGATCACCAAGAATAATATAATCCATCCCCTTTTTAAGAGTTTGTATATCTTTTTTTAAGGCTAGTGCATACTTTATCCTTGTAGATTCTGCAGCCCTTTTTGATCTCCAGTGGTTAACGTATATCACCAGATCTTTGCCGTTTATATTAAAAAAGGCTTTGAGGATATGGCGGGAATACTTATCATATCTGTCTACATCTATCCCTTCATATTTAACCAGGGGAAAGGTGCTTAATACTGCCACGCCCACGGAGCTGGTCTTTTTCTTCAAAAATACGCCATATTTATATTTTGTTTTGCTTTTAAGCTTCTCAAACGCCGCCTGTGATTCAATCTCCTGCAGGCTCAGGATATCGGCATCAAGATCATTTATAACGCGGGATATATTATTAAGCTTATTTTTAAAAGCTTTTTTATGCCAGTATTTTGTATTTGGTATGTATTCTTTGTATTCTGTACCGTCGTAATTCAGGTCAAATAAGTTTTCTACATTGTAGCTTGCGACTTTGAAATCAAGTGCATAAAGGTTTATACACAAAAACAGAAAAAAGCATAATGCTCTTTTCATCTATTTTTGTTTTCTTCTTATATATTTATCGGGAGACCCCACTACTGCAAACCATCTTAAAATAAATAAAAATATCAATACTCCCGAAAATACCAGGATATGAAAATTCGTACTGTTTGCAAAAAGCTCTGATAAACTGTTTATCTCTTCATTATTGATCTTAACAACATTAACGATAAACTCTCTTAGGGTAAGTATAATGAAAGCATCTATAAGTATCCTTATCTGGACTCTCTGCTCTCTTAGGAAACTCATTACTGCTCTTACAATCTCAAGCATAATGATGAAGTATAACAGGTAGATTATTATCGTAACCACACTGTCTGTAGCAACGGCTACTATAAATAATACCGTTGCTACTATAAGTTCTATATAAAACTTGTTATAGAAAAATCTTCTAAGACTTCTCATATTTTGAACTGTTCCCTTGTTTTGTTAACTTTTCTAAAAAGCACCTTGTCTATTTCATATTTATTATGTTTTTTGAGTTGTTTATTATTGGCGACACTGACGTCCATTATATATCCTTTATATTATATTGTAAATTGAAACTGCGATAATAGATACTTCTATACCCAAGATTATACACATGTCTCTTTTATTTTCTTTTATTCTGTCAATTATTATGTTTTTCATTGTTTTCCCTTTGTAAAATCAAAAGGGAACAAGTTCAGTAAATGTATCTTACTTTTTTTTCTTTAAATCTAGATTATTGAAATATTTCCCATATATTTATATAAGAGATTTTTAAGCACTGTTACTAATATTAACACATTAAATACTCATTATAGCACAATCTGTTAAATAAAGTAACATATGTATTCCAAGAAACAGAAAATTTACTTTATTGAAAAATACAATACTGAAAAGTTACTATTTGTAATAAAAAAGAAAAGCTGCAGCTTCTAAAACTAGAAGCTGTTTGAAATAACAAGAGCCAGGACTGTCATCATAACAAGCCCTGCACTCTTATTGTAAAGTTTATTTGCGGTTATAAATACAAGCATCACAGATACAATCAGGGCTGCTGTAATATCAAAGAAGTTTGTGTTCAGGTCAACATTTAACGGGTTTACTATAGAGCTTAATCCAAGAACCATTGTAAAGTTTGCTACATTACTTCCTATAATAGCCCCAATTGCCATATCGGCATTATTATTTCTTGCAGCCTGGATACTTACTACAAGTTCAGGCAGGCTTGTACCAAACGCTACAAGGAACAACCCTATGATCCACTCGCTAACGCCAAACTCTCTTGCAATATTACCCGCACTGTCAATGGCAAAATCCGCACCGCCTACTACAAGCAGAAAACCGACAAAAAGCAGTCCCAGAGTTTTTCCCCATTTAAATTTCTCTTTAGTCAGCTCATCATCTATCTCTTCCATCTGATTGCTTTGAATAAGGAACAGCAAATATGCACCCATTAGTATCAGAAATAAAAAACCGTCAAGCCTGCTTAATTTTCCGTCTATGCTCATTAGTATGAATACAAGAATAGGAAAAAGCGACCATGAAGAGTCTTTTGCAAAAAGATCCCTTTTAGGGTGGATAGCCTTTGCTATTAAAAATACCGAACCAAGAACCAATGAGATATTAAATATAGTACTACCTATAACATTCGCAACAGCTATATCACCGCTTCCTTTAAATGAGGCACTCATGCTTACGGCCATCTCAGGCAGGCTTGTTCCAAGAGCTATAAGCGTTGCCCCTATCACAAAGGGTGAAATATCAAAATGCAGAGCAATTCTTTCACTCTCTTCAATTATAAAGTCAGCACCGTAGATCAATGCTCCCATTGAAACGATAAATATCAAAATATCCATTAAATATAGTCCTTGTTATGTATTTCTGATTATCAGGCTTTCGGGAAGCTTGTACTTAACGATAAGCTCCTCCTCTTTTGCCCTGTGTTCGCCGTTATCCACTTCATGGTCAAATCCAAGAAGATGCAGCAGCCCGTGAATAAAAAGCAATGTAAACTCTTCATTTAACGTATGGTTGTATTCTTTACTGTATGATTGAATAAAGTCGTAAGATATTACAATAGAACCTATTGGAACATGGGGCATCTTTTCATAAGGGAAGCTTAATACGTCGGTTGGCTGATTTTTCCCCCTGGCAGTTAGGTTTATCTCCTGAATCTCGGAGTTATCGGTAAGTATAAGCTCTATCTCACCCGCATCAAGATCGTTTGCTATTTTTTTTGCAAGATCAAGATCGGGTTCAAAATCAGTATTGTTTTCAAATACTATATCGAACACTTAGATATGCCCAACTCTTTCATAACTGCTTCACAGAAATCTCCTGAAGATCTTTGGCAGCTGTCAAAACCGAACTCTATAGAATAGTTCCCTGCGGACTCACTGATGGCTCTTCTTACAACATCAGGATTCATACCCATCTCTCTTTCGATCTTTGTAATGGCATCTTGTATTGCATCCCTGCTTTTATCGTTGTTATATTCAACACTCATTCTCATATAACCCTCTTCCATCTTTACGTCTGCACACATATCTCTAGACATTATCTACCCTTTTAATTATTTTTTATCATGCCCGAAAGGACAACCCATCTTAGGCTTATCCCCTAAGTTCACTTTATCTTCTATTGTTTCTCTGTCATTTTGGTAGTTAACTATATGTTTGGAGAATACCTCAAGCCAGTTCCAGTATGATTGTATATGCTCATGGTCTACTTTATCTTCAATCTCTTTTAACACCTCTTCCCAGCATCCAAGCCACTCGATTCTTGCTTTGTTCGGGATAGAAAACGGCTGGTGTGTTTTTATCTGGTCAAAATCACCGCCGAACTTGGAAATATATCTTTCATCACCGCCGCATATCATCATAAAATATGAAGCATTTCTTTTTTTGATAAGTGCCAACTCCTCTTCATCATCCGGAAAATAGTGGGCTATGTCGCTTTCTACTATGATATCATAGAAATTGTCAACCATTTTTTGGAAACCTTCCGGTGTCAACTGCTGCAGAAACTCAGGGTTAGGAACTTTAAACTCCGGTCGTTCACCCATAACGGCATTAGTATAATAGTAATTTACCATCATCATCCTCTGTCATTAAAATAAATTTTGTATATAAGTATCAAGATTTTAGCTAAAAAGGACTAAAAAAGTTCTAACATCTTTACAACTTCATCAACAGCGAAGCATTTCAAGTCCACTTTTGTAGCAGGTTTCTGTGCAATGATAGCCTTTTTGATCCCCTGTGAACCCGCTTCTTTAAGCCTTGTTTCCATACTGTAGACATCTTTTATCTCTCCTGTTAAACTCACTTCCCCTATAAAAACACTCTCTTTGGATATGGGCCTGTTTCTAAAACTGCTTATGATCGAAGCTATCACCGCAAGATCACAGGAACTCTCTTTTACTTTTATTCCGCCGCTTATATTTACAAATACATCATAAGCGTTTAACGGAAGATCCAGCTTTTTTTCTAAAAGTGCCAGGAGCATATTCAATCTGTTTGTATCAAACCCTGTTGCGCTTCTTTTAGGGTTCGGGTATGTTGATTCGGTTACCAAAGCCTGAACCTCAAGTATCAGGGCACGGCTTCCCTCAACTGCCACCGTAAGGCAGCTTCCGCTTTGGGGTTTGTCAGAATCAAAAAATCTTCTGTTTATATCTTTTGCACTCTCCAACCCCGCTTGCGTCATTTCAAAAATTCCTATCTCGCTCGTACTTCCGAAACGGTTCTTGAATCCTCGCAGCATCCTTATCTCTTTTGAACTTTCCCCTTCAAAATAAAGTACCGTATCAACCATATGTTCCAAAACCCTTGGACCTGCGATAGAACCGTCTTTTGTGATGTGCCCGATTATAAACATGGCAATCTGTGCGTCTTTGGCTTTTCTCATCAATTCGAAGGTTATCTCCCTTACCTGCGATACGCTTCCGGGGGCTGAAGTTAATTTATCTGAATATATGGTCTGGATCGAGTCGATCACGGCTACTTCGTAATCCTGTCTTAAAAGTTCGTCGTTTATGGCTTCAAGCGAGATCTCCGATAAAAGGTAAAGGTCATCCTCGTTCGCGTCAAGCCTGGTGGCCCTCATTTTGATCTGGCCGCCGCTTTCCTCGCCGCTTACATAAAGAACCTTTTTACCGCTTTTCGCAAGATTTCCCGCAATTTTAAGAAGCAGCGTAGATTTTCCCACGCCGGGACTTCCCCCTATAAGAGTAAGGCTTCCTGGAACCACGCCGCCTCCAAGGACCAGGTCAAACTCATCATTGTTTGTTGAAAACCTTGTGATATTATCCTGTTCTATCTTTGTAATAGGTATTGCTTTTGAAGATTGCGTCGAGAGTTTTGCGGCGTGCTGTACAACCTCCATCTGCTCGGCGGAGAGTTCCACAAAACTGTCCCATCCGCCGCAGCTTGGACACTTTCCAAGCCATTTTGTACTTTGTTCGCCGCAGTGCTGACACTCGAATATAGATTTTTTCTTTTTAGCCATATTATAAAACTCCTAATTAATGGAGCAATTATAATAGAAAAATTTTAAGATGAAGAAAAACATTGCAGATTGTTAAGCCTGTTATCTATCTCTTTTCTGCCCGATTATTCTTTTACCACGCTGCTTGGGCTGTTTCTTTTCAGCTTTTTTTGCCTTGCTTTTTCCAAAAGCGCCTGTTACTTTCCCTTTTTTTATTTTCTGATCCTCTTTTGTATGGACTATATTCTTTTTTGCCATAGAGTGGATCTTTTTATCTACTTCAAAACCTTCAAGTTCCAGTCTTGGTATCTTTATCTGGATATATTTTTCGATCTCTTTCAGGTTTGCCATATCGTATTCATCTACAAGCGTTACGGCAACCCCCTCTTTTCCCGCCCTTGCGGTTCTACCTATTCTATGCAGGTAATCTGTTACCAGAAACGGCAGGTCATAATTTATAACATAGAAAAGATCCTGAATATCAAGCCCCCTTGCGGCAACATCCGTAGCCACAAGAACCCTGATTGTTCCCTCTTTGAACTTTGAGATCACTTTCTTTCTGAATCCGGGAGTTTTGTCCCCGTGAACCGCTTCGGCTTTAAGCCCGTCAAGATTCAGGTTCTTTACAATAGCGTCTGTTTGTTTTTTTGTTTTACAAAATACAAGCACCTGCCTCATATTCTGGCTTCCTATAAGATAAGAAAGCATTTCAAGTTTTTGCTTCTGGGGTACGGGATATGATACTTGTTCAACCTTTTCATTTACCCTGTCGTTTGTTTTGACTTCGATCACTTTCGGGTTTACAAGGATCTCGTTTGATAGTTTCTTTACATTCGGGCCAAGAGTTGCAGAACTTAGAACAGTCTGCTTAAGATTAGGGAGGTTTGACATAATAAACTCTATATCCTGGATAAATCCCATATCTAGCATGGTATCAGCTTCGTCAAGGACAAGAGTATTTACCTTTGTAAGATTTATATTGCCGTTTTTTACAAGGTCCATCAATCTCCCGGTAGTTGCGACTATTATATTAGGTTTTGACTGCAGCATCCTGATCTGCGGATTTATATTGGAACCTCCGTAAACACAACCCGATTTTACCTCAAGATATTTACCGTACTCTTTAACGCTTTGTTCAAGCTGCAGGGCGAGCTCCCTCGTAGGAGCGATTATAAGCTTGGTAAGTTCGCTTTTTTGTGCCAGGTTTGATTGTATCTCCTGAAGCATCGGCAACACGAAAGCAGCCGTTTTACCCGTACCGGTCTTTGCTATAGCCAGAAGATCCCTGCCTCTTAAGAGCAGATTTATTGCTTCTTCCTGTATCGAAGTAGGATTTTCATACCCTTTTTCACTAAGTGCTTTTAATATCTCTTCACTCAGTCCCATTTTCTTAAATGTCATTATCTGCCTTTTGATTATCTTTTGAATTGATTATTCATATATTATAGCATATAGTTCTACTGTTTTAAATTATATTTGCGAACGGCATTTGCCAGGCTCTTTAAAAACAGATGGTGGGGAGAGAAATAAAGATTCTTAAAATCATCATCCCTGTAATGGGAGATAACCCCTACAAAATAATACTCCAGATCCCGATCGCTGCTGCCCGCACTTAAAACAACGGGACCCCCCGAGGCTCCGCTGAATGCATTACAGGTGCTTTTGCCGTAATATTTATTGAAATAACCAAGTTCACATTTGGGATCATAGGTTAACTGAAAGCCGTGTTTACCTATATCGCTGGAGTAGCCCGCCATTGAACCGTATGAATAGTTCTTACTTTTTTTAATATCCAAAAAACTCGCATTTGGTATCAAAAGCGGCTTTACACGCTCCCGGTTTATTGCGCTGCTTAGTATCAGTATTGCATAATCACTGCTGTTGTCGGTATTTTTTTCATCAAAAAAACTGTCATCAAAGATCTTGGCATATTTTAAAATAACCTCCCCTTTTGTATCTTTTATAAGAAACCTTAATATCCCCGCATCTTTGTCATACCGGGTCAGACAGTGGGAAGCTGTTACTATAACCCTGCTGCTTGGAATATCCGAAAAGTTAACAAGCGTAGCCGAGCATTTCTGCTGGCTTATTTTATAGCCTGATCTTGTAACCTCGTATTTAGTGGGTATTACAAGGCGCCCTATTGCTTTTGTCCATACAGGGGAAGAACTGTCTACAACTTTTCTGGTATCATCATCAAGCTCTTCATAATGCTTCAGGATCAGTTTTATCTCGTTTAATTTCGGTTTTACACCTTTATTACCCAGCTTATACGCTTTTTTATAGCTAAGATACGCTTTATTATACTTTCTGCCTTTTTTATAAAGATCGCCTATATTTTCATAAAGTTTTGAAAGTTTTGAATCGGCAAGCCTGCTTCCAAGATCCTTGGCAAGGAGGTAATACTCTTCGGATTTTAGGAATCTTCTAATTCCCAGATAATTATCCCCGAGTTTTATATAAGTCATTATGAGTTTTATTCTGGCTTTTTTATTGCCGTCTTTTAAAGCTTCTTTATAAAACTCCGCGGCACCTGTATAATTCCCGCTTGCAAAAAGCTTATCCCCCTTATCTATAGTATTGGAAAAAAGAAGGTTCAGGCTAAAAAGTAAAATAAAAAAGCTCTTCCACATTTCCGCTTTTCCCCGCCAGTGCACTTTGATTGTTATATATCAGTTTCCAGCCGTGCTTTCTTGTCTGCTGTATAAACTCCTGCCTGCATTTTTCAACAGCTTCCGGATCCATAACCACACCGGCACTGTCCCTTTTGACCTCCCGCCCCACTTCAAACTGGGGCTTGTAAAGAATTATGATCTTATCTGAAGCAAGCCTTGCAATATCATCCAGGATATTTAATATACTTATAAAAGATACGTCACAGGTTACAAGGTCATATTTTTTATTTGGGTGAAAACTCCTTATATCTGTATTTTCCTGCACAATTATGCGGTTGTCGCTTTTTAGAGATTCATGCAGCTGGTTTGACCCTACATCTACGCAGGTTATGCTTTTTACCCCGTTACGCAAAGCTATTTGGGTAAAGCCTCCCGTGGAGGAACCTATATCCAGGGCTTCGGCATCTTTTATAACTATATTAAACTCTTCAAGAAAATATTTCAGTTTATATGCGGCGCGGCTTACGAAAAACTCATCCTGGTTTATTACCACATCCATCCCCTCTTCGATTTTAAAAGAGGGTTTTGTTACGATTTTACCATCTACGGTTACTTTCTGTAATTTTATTAATTCGGAAGATTTGTTTCTGCTTTGAATATTATTGTATTTTGTTAGGTATATATCTAGTCTCATAAGGAATTATAATAAAATTTTAGTTAGATGTAGCAAAACTATTAACAAAATCATTTAAGATATTTTTTATCTTATTTCATTAAACTTACATCACTTATTTAATTATTTAACAAAAAAGGAAACAAAATATGGCAACAGTAACATTTAAAAACGATATCGTTTGTAATCTGGCTGGAAATGAAATTAACGTTGGAGATACAGCTCCGGAAGTAACAGTAGTAAACTGCGACCCTATGCTTCAAAATGAAACAGTAGGTGGAGCTCAGGATAAAGCACAATTAGTAATCGTTGTACCTTCATTAGATACTCCTGTATGTGATGCGGAAACTAGAAAATTCAACACAGACGCTGCTTCAATCGAAGGTGTGAACGTAAAAGTTGTATCTATGGACTTACCTTTTGCAGCTGCAAAATTCTGTTCAACTGCTGGTATCGAGAACTTAGACGTATGTTCTGACTTTAGAAACAAAGATTTCGCAAATGCTTACGGAATGTTATTAGCTGACGGACCATTGGCAGGTTTAACATGTAGAGCTGTTTTCGTTATCGGTAAAGACGGAAAAGTTTCTTACAAAGAGCTAGTGCCTGAAATCACTGCTGAACCAAACTACGAAGCTGCATTAGAAGCTGCAAAAGCTGCTTGTTAATAAAAGCTCATTAACTATCTTTTCTTCTAGGCTGTCTTCGGGCAGCCTTTTTTATTTCCAAAAATTATTTTACATTTTGTAACTCTTCTCTTTACTTTATCTCTGAGGATTACATTTTGATTACTAAAGTTATTTTTTTTGATAATTTTATCAGTATTTTAACGATTCTTCACTCTTTCTTCACTTTTTAGGATTATAATCACGGATAAATTTTTTTTATACTTAAATATAAGGAGATGAAATGTTAAAAAATTTAAAAGTAAAAGTAAAAATTTTTCTGATTGTTCTATTGGGTATTTTCTCTTTGGCAGTTGTAGCAATACCTACAATCAGTGAATTAAACTCAACAGTTGACAGAATGGGTAAATCAGACGACCTGAATAAGGTTGACAGAAGATTCAACGAGATGAGAAGACAGGAGAAAAACTTCACAATAAGAAAAGACCAGGAGAGTTTAAACAAACATAACGAGATGTACCAGGAGAGTATGCAGATACTCAATGACCTTTCAAGCAGATTTAACAACCAAAAAAATATCCAGATGATTGATGATATAAAAACCTCTATTAAAAACTACCGTGAAGATTTTTTATCATTTACGCAGCAATATAAAGAGCAGATCGGCCAAGAGTATGTTATGCACAACAAAGAAAAAAGCATGGTCAACAATGCAAGAAAAGTCGGCGAGATTGTTACGGATTTTAGAAGAGACCAGAACGATCAGGCAAACAAAGATATAAACTCACTGAAAACAACCATAGTAACTGTAGGTATTCTCTCGTTAATATTTCTAATAATAATAGGAACACTTATCGTAAATTCGATCACAAATTCACTTAATACTTTAAAAGAGGGACTTTTAGGCTTCTTCAGATACTTGAACAGAGAAGAGAAAGATGCTAAGTTAATAAATATTGACGGTAAAGACGAATTCGGTGATATGGCTCAGGTAGTAAATGAAAATATCCAGATCACACAAAAAGGGATCGAAGAGGACAGAGTTTTAATAGACGATACTATAAACGTACTTAACGAATTTGAGCAGGGTGACCTTTGCCAAAGAGTTAAAGCAACAAGTTCAAACCCTGCACTTAAAGAGCTTACAAGGCTTCTTAACAAAATGGGTGCGAATATGGAAGGCAACATAGACAATGTATTGGACGTATTGGAACAATACAGTAACTACAACTACCTTGGAAGGGTACAGACAAATGATATAAAAGAGCACCTTTTAAGACTTGCGAACGGTGTTAACTCTTTAGGTGATGCAATTACCGGTATGCTTACTGAAAACAAACAGACGGGACTTACACTCGACAACAGCAGTGATATGCTTCTTAAGAATGTAGATATATTAAACCAGAACTCAAATGAAGCTGCGGCTGCGTTAGAGGAAACGGCTGCCGCTCTTGAAGAGATCACAAGCAATATCACAAGCAATACTGAAAACGTGGTCAAGATGTCAAACTTTGCGAACAATGTTACAAACTCCGTTTCTACTGGTGAAAAACTGGCAAATGATACCACTGAAGCTATGACAGATATTGATAATGAAGTAAATGCCATTAATGAAGCAATTACCGTTATCGACCAGATAGCGTTCCAGACAAATATCCTTTCTCTTAATGCTGCAGTTGAAGCTGCAACTGCAGGGGAAGCGGGTAAAGGGTTCGCAGTTGTTGCTCAGGAGGTTAGAAACCTTGCAAGCAGATCAGCAGAAGCTGCAAACGAGATCAAAAACCTTGTTCAAAACGCTACTACAAAAGCAAACAACGGTAAGAAAATATCTGATGAGATGATAAGCGGTTATACCGCTCTAAATGAGAATATCTCTAAAACAATAGAACTTATCAAAGATGTTGAAATGGCTTCCAAAGAACAGCAGCAGGGTATTGAGCAGATAAATGATGCAGTTAACTCTCTTGACCAGCAGACACAGCAAAATGCAATGATCGCTTCACAGACGCATGATGTTGCATTGCAGACAGACAGCATAGCTAAAAAAGTTGTTGAAAGTGCAGACCAGAAAGAGTTTGAGGGTAAAAACACAGTAAAAGCTCTCAGTTCCGATCCAGATACGGACACAGCCCCTGGAATGGAAATCCAAAAAGCTCAAACAAAAGAACATTCAGCACCTTTAAAGACAGAAACAAAGAGTGAAAGAGAAAAAAAGAAAACCCAAAAACCGCAAACTGCAAAAAAACTGGAAACGGTTACAAGCAGTAATGATGATGATGACTGGTCAAGTTTTTAATAACTTGACCCCTGTAAAAAGTTTCTATCTAGAAACTTTTCTCTTATAATTCTCTCTAATAGTTACATTTTAATTAAATTTTTAAATTTCTTCACTTTTTTACCAATTTATCACTTTTTCTTCACTTTTACTAACTATAATCTCATAATAAATTTTTATAGATAAATTTAAGGAGATAGAATGTTTAAGAACATGAGTATAAAGATGAAACTTATATCATCTTTTTCAGTTATTGCTGCACTAATAGCTATTTTAGCTTTTTACAGTATATATGCGATAGGAAAATCTTCCGACGGTTTTTCAAGTTACAGGGGAATGGCTAAAGACAGTGTCCTGGCAGGAAGAATCCAGGCGAATATGCTTATGATAAGAATGAACGTAAAAGATTACCTAAGCACAAAGTCCCAAAAAGATATTAATGAGTTTGACTCTTTTTACAAAATAACCGATGAGTTTGTAAATGAAGCATTAAAAGAGATAAAAAAACCCTCACGTGCCCCATTGGTTTCACAGATCTCCGATAAACTTCATATATACAAAGACAACTTTTACACTGTAATTGATTATATGAAAAAAAGGGACAAAATAAAAAGCGGTAATCTTGATATTAACGGTAAAAAGATCGAACAAAACCTTAGCTACGTAATGAATACAGCCTCAAAAGACGGGGACTACAAAGGTTCTGTTGCCGCTGCAAAAGTTCTAAGAGGACTTCTTTTGGCAAGACTTTATACTGTTAAGTTCCTGGACTCAAACTCTCAAGAAGATATGAACAAAGTATTGCAAGAGTTTAGTGAGATCCAGGAAAACCTGATATCATTAAATAAAGAGATCAACAATCCCGTAAGAAAAGCAAAAATAAAAAGATCTGTTACAATGATAAACAGTTATAAAAAGGGTGTTGAAGATATAAGCAGTATAATAATTGACAGAAACAAGATAATTTCAAAGCTTAATATTGCAGGGCCTGAAATTGCAAAACTTTGTGAAGACGTAAAACTTTCTATTAAAAAAGACCAGGATACAATAGGTCCGGAAGTTGCAGAGTTAAACAAAAGCATAAATTTAACCATAACTATTATTTCGCTTGTTATTCTTGTAATGGCTGTTACGCTATCTATAATTATTCCTAGAAACCTTGCAGGGCTTATAGACACATTCCAAAAAGGGCTTTTAGGATTCTTTAAGTACCTTAACAAAGAGACTACCTCTGTTAATCTTATAGATATAGACACGGAAGATGAGATCGGTACTATGACGAAGGTCGTAAACACCAATATCGAAAAAACAAGAAGCCTTATCGACCAGGATGCCGCACTGCTGGAAGATGTTGCCCGAGTTGTAAGGGAAGTTGGTCAGGGAAGACTTAACCAAAGAATCGAGAAATCAACCCAAAGCGAGAACCTTACCGAACTAAAAGAGATATTCAACAATATGCTGGAAGTAACAACAAAGAACGTTTGTGAAGATATCAATAAAATAAACAGGGTTCTTAACAGCTTCTCAAATCTTGACTTTACCGACAGGGTAGAGAATGATGTAGGTGGTGTTGCACAAGGGCTTAACAACCTTGCAGATATCATCAATGAAATGTTAAGAGAGAACAAATCAAACGGTCTTACTCTGGATAACAGCAGTGATATTCTTCTTAAAAACGTTGACACGCTGAACCAGAACTCAAATGAAGCTGCGGCTGCGTTAGAGGAAACGGCTGCCGCTCTTGAAGAGATCACAAGCAATATTACTAACAATACTGAAAACGTGGTCAAGATGTCAAACTTTGCGAACAATGTAACACAGTCTGCATCTACGGGTGAAAGACTGGCAAATGAAACAACTGAGGCTATGACTGAAATAGACAAAGAGGTAAATGCAATTAATGAAGCAATTACCGTTATCGACCAGATAGCGTTCCAGACAAATATCCTTTCTCTTAATGCTGCAGTTGAAGCTGCAACTGCTGGTGAAGCGGGTAAAGGGTTCGCAGTTGTTGCTCAGGAGGTTAGAAACCTTGCAAGCAGATCAGCAGAAGCTGCAAACGAGATCAAAAACCTTGTTCAAAACGCTACTACAAAAGCAAACAACGGTAAGAAAATATCTGATGAGATGATAAGCGGTTATACTGCTCTAAATGAGAATATCTCTAAAACAATAGAACTTATCAAAGATGTTGAAATGGCTTCCAAAGAACAGCAGCAGGGTATAGAGCAGATAAATGATGCAGTTAACTCTCTTGACCAGCAGACACAGCAAAATGCAATGATCGCTTCACAGACGCATGATGTTGCACTTGAAACAGACCAGATCGCAAAACTTGTTGTAAATGACGCAGATGCAAAAAATTTCGTCGGTAAAGAAAGCGTTACAAGAAAAGAATCAAATAAGAGCACTGAACCTTCACAAACAGCGGCAGCTGAAACAAAACAACCTTCACTCTCAAAAAGTGAACATAAAAAACAATCTGCCCAAAAGCTGGAAACAGTAACGAGCAGCAAGGATGATGATGAATGGTCAAGTTTTTAATAACTTGACCGTTTCACCCAAACTTTCCGATTAAACTCCCTCTTTCTTTCAATAGTATTATTAATCGAGTTTTTGATATTGTATTAAAAATATTTTCTCAAGGGTTATTGATTATGAGAGTGTTGATAATATCATTTATATTATTTTTCTCAACTCTATATGCAGAAGAATTAAAAAAGGTCTCCCTGCAGCTTCAGTGGAAACACCAGTTCCAGTTTGCAGGATACTATATGGCAAAAGAGAAAGGTTTTTTTAAAGATTCCGGCTTCAGTGTCCGTATAAAAGAGTTCAAATACGGAATGAACGTACCTGAAGAGATAGTTAATAAAAACTCCACTTTCGGTACGGGAAGACCTACTCTTCTTATCAACCGCTCAGCAGGAGACAAAATAGTTCTGCTGGCTTCCATTTTTCAATCCTCACCCAATATTCTTCTTGCTTTGAAAGATTCCAAAATAAAAAAGATCAAAGATTTCAAAAACAAGAGGGTCATGGTAACAGGTGATGCAAAATATGACTCAACCATAATGTCTATGATATTCTCAAAAGGGTTAAGCATAAAAGACCTTAACCTCCAAGAACACACCTTTGACCTTGACAATCTTATAAACGGAAATACCGACCTTATCTCCTCCTATATATCAAATGAACCTTTTTTACTTAAGGAAAAAGGGATAAAAAGCATAATCTTTGACCCGAAAGATTACGGTTTTGACTTTTATAATGATATATTGTTTACCACCCAGGAGAATATTCAGAATAACTTTGAAGATGTAAAAAAGTTCACCGAAGCTTCGCTAAAAGGGTGGGAATACGCTTTTAACCATATTGACGAAACTGTTGACCTTATCCTGAAAAAATACAATACCCAGAACAAATCAAGAAAAGCACTTCTTTATGAGGCAAAAGAGCTTAAAAAACTCGCTTTTTATAAAACCGATACTTTGGGGAAAATCGAAATAAACAAGGTAAAAAGGATATTTGATTATTACCGATTAATGGGCTTTTCCCAAAATGATATTGATTACAAAAACTTTATTTACAATTTCAACGACCATTTCAAACACACACTTACCAAAGACGAGTTAAATTATCTTAAAGAAAAAAAAGAGATAAATATCTGTATAGACCCCGACTGGATGCCTTTTGAGAAAATCCGGGACGGAAAACATATGGGAATCAGTTCAGATTATATGAAAACATTCAGTGAAAAACTGAATACCCCGATCACGCTGGTGGAAACAAAAACATGGAACGAAACCCTGCAGAAACTAAAGAACAGACAATGTGATATAATCCCCCTGGCCTCAAAAACACCATCAAGAGAAAAATATATGGTGTTTACCAAGCCTTATATAAAAACACCTATCGTAATAGCCACTAAAGCGGGCCTTCCTTTTATAGACGATATAAAACATATCAAAAATAAAAAGCTGGCAATAGTAAAAGGATACTCCCTTTTTGAGATATTAAAAAAAAGGTATCCGTTCTTAGACCTTGTAGAGGTTTCCTCCATTAAAGAGGGGCTTCATAAAGTACAAAAGGGTGAAGTTTTCGGTTACCTGGATAATACCCAGGTTATAAACTACAATATACAAAAAGATTATCTGGGCATAATAGCGGTTTCAGGGAAGATCAGTGACCTGGTAGATCTTTGTATAGGGGTTAGAAGCGACCAGCCTATATTAAGGGATATATTTGAGAAAACAATCCTTTCCCTTGATGATATACAAAAACAACAAATCGAATCGAACTGGATAAAGGATATCTACAGTCATAAAACAGATTTTACCCTTATATGGAAAATCGCAGCTTCTTTTTTTACGGTTCTTTTTATTTTCTTTTTCTGGAACAGAAAACTCTCCAGCCTTAACAAACAGCTGCAGCAGCAAAGAGACAAGGCAAGGGAAGCAACAAGAATAAAATCAAACTTCCTTGCAAATATGTCCCACGAGATACGAACACCTATGAACGGTATTATTGGAATGTCCCATCTTATGCTGAACACAAAACTGGATCAAAGACAGAAAGAGTACATAAACAAGATCGATGACAGTGCCAAACTTTTATTAAACATAATAAACGATATACTTGATTTCAGTAAAATAGAAGCGGGAAAACTCAAAATAGAAAAAGTCAACTTCAATCTTGAAAAACTTGTGGAATCAGTTATTCACCTGGTTGAATTTAAAGCCAAAGAGAAAGGTTTGAAACTTCATATAAACTACAAAGAGAAAAACCAAATATATTTCGGTGACCCATTAAGGCTTTCTCAGGTATTGACAAACCTGCTTTACAATGCGGTCAAATTCACACATAAAGGAGAGATAACCGTAAATATATATCCGACACAAGATCAAAAGGTTTTATTTGAGGTAATAGATACGGGTATAGGAATCGATAAAGAGAAGATTGATAATATCTTCGGATCTTTTGTACAGGCAGACGGCAGTATTACAAGGCAGTTCGGCGGAACAGGACTTGGGCTTTCCATATCCAAACAGCTTGTGGAACTTATGAACGGAAAAATCTACCTTTATTCCCAAAAAGGAGTAGGCAGCAGGTTCAGTTTTGAAATACAGCTGGCCAAAGTTGACGATAAAGACCAAAGCCCTTTTGAAAAACTGGTATATTACAAAGAGCCGAAAACAAAAGAGCACAGCCGCCCCGAACAGATAGATGTACTGCTGGCAGAAGACAACAAAAGCGACAGAGAGGTCATTAAAGAGCTGCTTTCAAATCTTAAGATCAATGTTGATACGGCAGCCAACGGTGCCGAGGCCCTTGAAAAATACAATATAAACAGACAAAGATACAAACTTATTCTGCTGGATCTTCAAATGCCCCTTATGGGAGGAATAGAAACGGCCAAGATCATCAGAAAGCTAAATAAAGATATCCCTGTAGTCGCACTTGGTACAAGTGCCGTCACGCAGAATGGGGAAAACTTTAAAGAAGCAGGGATAAACAGTTATATAGAGAAGCCCTTAAAAGTAGAAAGGCTTTACGATATTATTTACGAACTGCTGAATATACTCCCTGAACAAAACCGGAAATCTTCAAAAAATATAAAAAGCACGATCGATGAAAAAAGCCTGCAAAAACTCTTTATAGAGCTTAAAAGTGCAGTACAAAGCCAAAGACCCAAAAAGTGCCGAGCGGTTATTGAGAAGATCGATGCTTTTAAGTTAAATGAAAATGACCTTGAATTTTATGAAGATATAAAAAACAGCGTAAATTCATATAAGTTCAGCGAAGCCCTGGAAAAACTGGGAAAAAGAGATCTTCAATGAAACAAAAACTTATGTCGCTTTTAAAAGAGAGTCTGAAATTTCTGATTATAATCACCATTGCTTTGAATCTTGTAAGTTTATATAAAAGCCGGGATATAAAAAAAGACGATCTGATAATGGAAAATATACAGCTACTTGATGGAATAAACCACTCCTTTAAAAGCAGAAAACCTCTTGTTATACATTTCTGGGCTGTCTGGTGCCCCGTATGTAAAATAGAAAATCCCGCTATCCAAAAACTCTCAAAAGATTATGAAGTGGTTACTGTTGCCGTCAATTCAGGAAGCGATGAAAAAATAAAAAAGTTTATGACAGAGAATAAACTGGATTTTAAAACCGTAAACGACAATGATGGGAATTTCAGTAAAAAGTTCAATATCAATGTTTATCCTACAACCCTGATCTACGACAAAAACAGGAAACTAGTTTTCTCCGAAACCGGATATACCTCAACACCGGGTCTAAGGCTCAGACTTTTATGGGCTAGTTTCTAAAAACTTTGGTATAATCACACAATGATAAAACATATATTTACAAACAGCGCGGGTATTTTAGTATCCAGAATACTTGGGTTTTTAAGAGACCTTTTAACAGCTTCTATTTTAGGGGCGAATATCTACAGTGATATATTTTTCGTGGCCTTTAAACTCCCAAACCTTTTTAGGAGGATCTTTGCAGAGGGAGCTTTTACCCAGGTTTTTATACCGGCATATGCAAAATCAAACCGTAAAATAGCTTTCAGTACAGTTATATTTTTGCAGTTCATCAGCTTTATACTTATATTATCACTGGTTGTCACTTTGTTTTCAACCTTAATTACAAAAGCAATAGCCCTGGGGTTTGATCAAAACACAGTTGAGCTTGCCAGCCCTTTGGTCGCCATATGTTTTTATTACCTTCCTTTGATATTTATGGTTACTTTTTTTGCGGCTCTTTTGCAGTACAGGCACCACTTTGCAACTACGGCATTTAGTACGGCACTGTTGAACATATCTCTTATTATCGCACTTTTGATATCACAAAACATGGATAAATATACCATTACTTTTTACCTAAGCTGGGCAGTCGTGGCAGGGGGGATTTTACAGGTGCTTGTTCACCTCATAGCCGTAAAAAAGCTCAAAATAAAATTCTTTGCAACAAACTTCAGAAAAAAAAGAAGGGATATAAAACAGTCAAAATTCTACAAACAGTTTTATCCAGCCGTATTTGGGAGCAGTTCTGCTCATATTGCCGCATTTCTTGATACCTGGCTTGCGTCATTTCTTGTAAGCGGTTCTATCAGTTATCTTTATTATGCCAACAGGGTGTTCCAGCTTCCTTTGGCACTTTTTGCCATTGCAACCTCCGTAGCTCTTTTTCCGACCATTGCAAAGGCGATAAAAAAAGGGGATGAACTAAAAGCCCTTAAATTTTTAAAAAAAGCCTTTTATATACTTTTTGCCCTCCTTGGGATTTCCTCTTTGATCGGTATTGTTTTTGATAATTTTATAATATGGCTTCTTTTTGAAAGGGGAGCCTTTGAAGCTTCCGACACCGCGCAGACCTCAACCATACTTACAATGTACCTGATTGGTCTTCTGCCGTTCGGCCTTGCCAAGATATTCTCACTTTGGCTTTACTCTTATGAGAAACAGGGACTCGCCGCAAAGATAACCATGAAATCACTTTTGTGGAATATCATCTTTTCACTTCTTTTGATACTTCCCTACGGTGCAGTGGGACTTGCCCTGGCAAGTACGCTAAGCGGTTTTATACTTCTTCACCTGACCCTTAAAGAGTTCGGGTATAAAAGATTCAAAGAAAAAATACTGTTTTAAAAAACCTCTTTGAAAGCCTTTATATCCTCATTGGTCAGCCTTAGATTCATTACCTGCCCGTCCTGAAGCACGGGATTCATCAAGGCACCTCTTTTTTCTATATGCCCTACCCCTACAAGATGAGCCAGTTCATGAGCCAGAATCGCTTTTAACTGTTTAAGGCTTTCAAAGCCGTAGATCTCTATTTTGCCCATATAGTTTTCTTCGATTCTGCGGTTTTGTTTTACCCCGTTCTTCTCCACCGTTTCATATATCACTTTTTTATACCCTATTGCGGCACCTTTAATCTCTTTTATGCTCCTTGCAATTACTTCTATTTTTCTTTGCAGACGGTTAAAAGATCTAATAAGGCTGTTATACAAAAATATTTTTTGGTTATATGCACTTAGGAAATTATTGAATTTAATCCTTCTTTGTTCAAATCTGTTTTGAGAACTTTGTATTACCCTTTTTCTCTTATTGATATATCTTCTTATCTCGTTCATCTCCGAGCGGGAATCTATTTTCCTGTTATTAGCTTTTTGGATATAATCGTTCAATGATCTGACCTGTTCATTTAAAACTCTTTGCTGTTTTTGAAGTTTGGCTTTTGTACTTTGCATATACTCTTTTTTAGAAAGAAAATACTCCTGCATTATTTCTATTTCTCTTTTTTTCTTTTTTAAAGTTTCTATTCCCTCAAGAACCGTCTGTTTTGCCTTGGATGGGGGCATATATATCAGGTCTATTGGCTTGCCCTGTTTATCCAGGTCAAAAACATTGAATCCCAGCTGCTGTTCAAAAATATTCTCGATCTCTTTTATTATGACCCTTAACTGCTGCTTTGTGATCTTATCGGAATATGAACTGTCTATATCCCCTATGCTTACCTTCTCGTATGAAGCATATGAATAATTCAATACCAGCAGAAAGATAAAACTTGCTCTAAAAAACACTATTCCCCCTTTGTTTGATTTGTTTATTATAACAAATAACCAGGGAGTTTTAAACTTCACTTCATCTTAAAGCTATTTGGATATAATCACCCCTACATAAACATCATAAACTAGGAACTTTAATGATCTCATATGAAACTATTAAAAAGATATTGTTCAACTTCGATCCCGAAACGGCACACCATATGGGGGAGTTCGCTCTAAGAACCCTTCCTTATTTACGGCCGCTTAACAACTACATGGTGGAGCAGAACTTTGTAAACCATGAGATGCTTACCCAAAAGGTTCTCGGGGCAACCTTCCACAACCCCATAGGACTTGCCGCAGGTTTTGATAAAAACGCAACAATGGTGGAGGCCATGCCTGCAATGGGATTCGGTCATACGGAGATAGGTACCATGACACCAAAACCGCAACCGGGAAACCCAAAGCCAAGAATGTTCAGATACCCGGAATACGAATCTGTACAAAATGCAATGGGATTTAACAACAAAGGTGCATACGAGGTTATCAAAAACCTTAAAAAAGTATACCCGTTCTCTATCCCTATCGGTGCAAGCATAGGTAAAAACAAGGTTACCCCCGAGAACGAGGCATTAAAAGATTATGAGACGCTTATCAAAGGATTTAAGGATATCTGCGATTATATGGCGGTAAATATTTCAAGTCCAAATACTCCAAACCTAAGGGACCTTCAAAACGAAGAGTTTATCAAAGCGGTATTCGGTATGGCAAAAGAGATAACAGATACACCCATACTTCTTAAGATAGCTCCCGATATGGAAGAGGAAACGGCCATAACACTATGCCAAACGGCAATAGACGCAGGGGCTGACGGGATAATAGCTACAAATACAACAAACGACTATTCCCTTCTTCCGAATCCGAAAGATTTTGGAGGATTAAGCGGTAAAGTCTTAAGCGAAAAATCTTATGCCCTTTTTAAAGCGATAGCTAAAGAACTTCATGATAAAACTACGTTGATAAGCGTAGGGGGAATAGGAGATGCCGAAGATGCCTACAGAAGGATAAAAGCGGGAGCTTCCCTTATTCAGATATACAGTGCTTTTATATTCCAGGGACCTGCCATGTGTAAAAACATAAACGAAGAACTTATAAAGCTTTTAAAAGCTGACGGTTACACACATATAAGTCAGGCTATCGGAGCAGACTTCAAATAAAAAGGAAAAGATATGATAAAGAATATACTGCTTTTTACTTTTTTAGTTTTAATTTCAGGAGAAAATCTAATGGCCAAAACAGCCCTACCCAAATATTATGAAAAGACTTTAAAGAACGGCCTTAAGATAGTTGCCATTCCTATGAAGAACGATACGAACGTTATAACTACGGATATATTCTACAATGTGGGAAGCCGTGACGAGATCATGGGTAAAAGCGGAATAGCCCATATGCTTGAACACCTTAATTTCAAATCAACCAAGAACCTTAAAGCCGGTGAGTTTGACGAAATAGTAAAAGGATTCGGGGGAGTTAACAATGCCTCAACGGGCTTTGACTATACCCACTATTATATAAAATCAAGTTCCAAAAATCTTGACAAATCGTTAGAGCTTTATGCTGACCTTATGGAAAACCTTACTCTAAAAGATAAAGAGTTCCAGCCTGAGCGTGACGTAGTTGCCGAAGAGAGAAGATGGAGAACCGATAACAATCCAATGGGTTACCTTTATTTCAAGCTTTTTAACAACACCTTTACCTACCACCCTTACCACTGGACACCTATCGGGTTTATGTCGGACATCCAGAACTGGACTATTGAAGATATAAGAAGTTTCCACTCAAAATACTATGCTCCCAACAATGCAGTAGTAATAGTAGCAGGGGATATAACGAAAAAAGAGGTTTTCGAAGCTGCTTCAAAACATTTTAAAGATATAAAGAACAAAGTAAAGAAAAAAGAAAGAAAAAACTTCTATATGCAGGAACCTGTACAGGACGGGGCAAAAAGGGTAACCGTCCATAAAGAATCACAGGTTCAGATGCTTGCCATAAACTTCCATATCCCTGACTTCAAACATGAAGACCAGGTGGCTTTAAGTGCGCTGAGCGAACTTCTAAGCTCAGGGAAAAGCAGCCGCCTTAATGAACTTCTTGTGGATAAAAAGCAGCTTGTAAATACAGTGTATGCATATAATATGGAACTAAAAGATCCGGGAGTATTCATGTTCCTGGCAATCTGTAATCCCGGCGTTGATGCAGAAGAGGTTGAGAAACTTATCTGGGAAGAGATAGAAAATATCAAGCAGGGAAATATCAAACAGTCGGAACTTGACAAGATCAAGATAAATACAAAATCGGACTTTATCTTTGCCCTTGAAAGTTCAAGCTCAGTTGCAAGCCTTTACGGAAGCTATCTTGCAAGAGGTGATATAGAACCCCTTATGAGCTATGAGAAAAAGATCGAAGAGCTTAAAATAGATGACATGGTAGATGCTGCAAAAAAATACCTTACAAAAGACACAAGCACAACCCTTATACTAAAAAAAGAGGAAACCGAATAAAGGTTTCCTTTGATTAATCAATAATTACCTTTCATATAGCTACAATATATTATGGAAACCAATAAAGAACTTAACCTTCTAAGAAAAATACTTATACTGCCCGCATTTATTGTTGTCTTCTTTTTCGTCGTAATAACTTTTTTAATCGTTAAACAGAACAAATATACTGTAGAAGAGGAGATGGAGCATATCAAGCACGATTATATATCTTTATATAAAAATTTCACCAAAAGGGAAGTTGACAAGATCTATGACTTTATCGATTCCGTTCAATACAATAAACCCCCCTTCCTGAAAAAACTCTCTGAAGAGAAATTAAAAAAAAGGGTTATAGAGCGTATAAAGGCAATGAGATATGATGAAAACGGCTATATATTTATTTTTGATTATACAGGTAACTTTTTAACGGCACAGAATAAAACCCTTGTAGGGGAGAAAAAAACAGAGTTGAGAAAAAAGATACTTGAAAAAGGAAACGGCTTTATATCATATCCCACTCTTCACTCCCAAAAGGGGTATAAAACCCTCAAGATCTCTTATATAAGATCTTTTGAAAAATGGAAATGGATCATAGGATACGGATTTCATCCCGATGATATAAAACCCGTCCTGAATAAAAGGATCGCTAAACTGCAACGGGATCAGCAGGCTTTCATTGAAAAAGTGACCTTTGTGTATTTCCTGTTCGCATTTATCATATCAAGTACCATTTTAGTATTCTCAAGTAAGATAAAAACTATCCTTAACTCATACAGGGCAACCATAGAGGAAAATGAGAGAAAGAAAAAAGAGCAGGACGAGATAATCTACCATCAGTCAAAAATGGCAACCATCGGAGAGCTTTTAAATATTATCTCCCACCAGTGGAGGCAACCCCTAAGCCAGATCAACTCTTTGACCCTGGATACCTACCTGGAACAAAGGCACGGAACTTTAAATGAAGATATCTTGAAAAAGAATATCTCGGATATAGAGGGTATCACCGAATACCTCTCCCAGACCATTGACGACTTCGGCAATTATTTTATCCAGGATAAAAATAAAAAACCTTTTCTTGTAGAGGATGCCGTCAAGGGATGTATAAAGCTTCTCTCCCCGAGTCTGAAAAGCATTAATCTAAATGTCCAAATAAAAAGTGAAAAAGAGATAAACGGATTTATTACCCTTTTTCAACAGGTTATTCTTACCATGATAACAAACTCCTTAGATGCTTTTAACATTAACAATACGGAAAAGCCGAAGATCACTATAGCAAGTTACGATAAAGAGGAATTTACATATATCACGATCAGCGACAATGCAGGGGGGATAAAGGGGGAAAACATCAAAAAAGTATTTGACCTTTATTATTCGACCAAATTAAAAAACACTCCAAGCGGTCTTGGACTTTATATTGCAAAAAAAATTATAGAAAACACTATGCAGGGTAAGGTCACGGTTACAAACACCTCCCAGGGTGCAGAATTTACAATCAAGGTGATAAACAGTGGAACATGATAATTTTTCAATCCTTTATGTGGAGGATGACATACTTATAAGATCCAGATACCAGAAGCTTTTAAAGCTTCACTTTAAAAATGTCTACGAGGCTGCAAACGGTAAAGAAGCATTAAGTATCTATAATGAAAAGAGGCCCGATGTTATAATCCTGGACATCAATATTCCCCTTATAAACGGCCTTAACGTTGCAAAAAAGATAAGAGAAACCGACGACCAGATAAAAATAATCTTCTTTACTGCATATTCCGAGAAAGAGAAACTTCTGCAGGCAATAGACCTAAGGGCGGTAAAATACCTTATAAAACCCATAAAGACTTTTGAACTTGAAGAGTTGATCACTATTTTGATAGAGGAGTTGAAAAAAGAGTCTTCATGTGCAAATATAATCGATCTTGAATGCGGCTTTTACTGGGATAAATCTGTTGATACCCTTTTTGACAAAGATGATAAGAGTGTCAAGCTTACAAAGAAAGAAACACTGCTGATTAAACTTTTCTGCCAAAATAAACAAAAAATCTTCACAACCGGCGAAATTCTCGATTATGTCTGGGAAGATGATTTTGATGATTTAAATACAAACAAACTTAGAATCCTGCTTTCAAAGCTTAAGACCAAGCTTTCATGCTCACTTTTCAGTTCACATTATAATCTGGGATATAAGATCAACTTCAAAGAAGGATAAAAAAGAAATTATTCAGAAACCTTTATTTTGTATAATATGAAAGTATTTTTAAAAGTAAGGATTAACAATGTTTCAAAATCTATCTACAAAAAGTAAATTATTCAGTTTCCCTGTTCTAGTTATTACAATGATGGTTATACTGGGTAGTTCTTTTGGCTACTTTAATAACATCATGAACAACAGGGTATCTGCCGCATCACAAACCGATGTGTTTATTCAGCAGGTGTTGAAGGGAAGAATCTCAGTGTACCAGTTCTTAAGATCACCCAGCGATGAAAAAGCCGCAGAAGTTGAAAGTGATTTTAATATCCTGATAAAAAAGGTTAAAACCTTAAAGCCGCAGTTAAGCGCACAGGAGAACAGAGTACTTTGTGATGAAATAATCGATCTTTCAAATAAATATATCTCTTACTTTAACGAATTTGCACCTTTAAGGATCAAAGACTTTAAAAACGGGATCGAAAAAGAATCAACGAATATTGCAGGGATCATTTCCCAAATGGCAAAAACAGGTTTGGTGCTTGAAGATAAGCTTACACTTATTAACAAGAGTGCCGTTAAACTTAAAAACGAAGCGGAATCACAATTAACCAATGTACTTCTTATTATTGCCGTTATCTCGGTAATTGTATTTATAGCTATCTCAATAGTTATTGCTAATATCATAGTAAAATCACTTGACAGCTTCAATGAGGGGCTAAACGGTTTTTTCAGCTACTTGAACAGGGAATCAAAAGATACCAAACTTTTAAACGACTCTACAACCGATGAATTCGGTAAGATGGCCAAAGTCGTAAACCAGAATATCCTTAAAGTAAAACAGGGGATCGAAGAGGACAGAGTTTTAATAGACGATACTATAAACGTACTTAACGAATTTGAGCAGGGTGACCTTTGCCAAAGAGTTAAAGCAACAAGTTCAAACCCTGCACTTAAAGAGCTTACAAGGCTTCTTAACAAAATGGGTGCGAATATGGAAGGCAACATAGACAATGTATTGGACGTATTGGAACAATACAGTAACTACAACTACCTTGGAAGGGTACAGACAAATGATATAAAAGAGCACCTTTTAAGACTTGCGAACGGTGTTAACTCTTTAGGTGATGCAATTACCGGTATGCTTACTGAAAACAAACAGACGGGACTTACACTCGACAACAGCAGTGATATGCTTCTTAAGAATGTAGATATATTAAACCAGAACTCAAATGAAGCTGCGGCTGCGTTAGAGGAAACGGCTGCCGCTCTTGAAGAGATCACAAGCAATATCACAAGCAATACTGAAAACGTGGTCAAGATGTCAAACTTTGCGAACAATGTTACAAACTCCGTTTCTACTGGTGAAAAACTGGCAAATGATACCACTGAAGCTATGACAGATATTGATAATGAAGTAAATGCCATTAATGAAGCAATTACCGTTATCGACCAGATAGCGTTCCAGACAAATATCCTTTCTCTTAATGCTGCAGTTGAAGCTGCAACTGCAGGGGAAGCGGGTAAAGGGTTCGCAGTTGTTGCTCAGGAGGTTAGAAACCTTGCAAGCAGATCAGCAGAAGCTGCAAACGAGATCAAAAACCTTGTTCAAAACGCTACTACAAAAGCAAACAACGGTAAGAAAATATCTGATGAGATGATAAGCGGTTATACCGCTCTAAATGAGAATATCTCTAAAACAATAGAACTTATCAAAGATGTTGAAATGGCTTCCAAAGAACAGCAGCAGGGTATTGAGCAGATAAATGATGCAGTTAACTCTCTTGACCAGCAGACACAGCAAAATGCAATGATCGCTTCACAGACGCATGATGTTGCATTGCAGACAGACAGCATAGCTAAAAAAGTTGTTGAAAGTGCAGACCAGAAAGAGTTTGAGGGTAAAAACACAGTAAAAGCTCTCAGTTCCGATCCAGATACGGACACAGCCCCTGGAATGGAAATCCAAAAAGTTCAAACAAAAGAACATTCAGCACCTGCCCTTAAGAAAAATAGTGCAAATCAAAACAATATAACCCCTATTAAATCAAATAATAATGACGATGACTGGTCAAGTTTCTAAACACTTCACAGACCAAACAAAGGGAAATTAAAAACATTTCCTTTTGTGAAAGCTTTTTAACCAAAAAAACTTGATATAATCGCGAATATTAAAAATGCGAATAAGGGATAATTATAATGCAAAATTTAACAGGAGCAATGACGGCACTGGTTACACCTTTCAAAAATGGTAAACTTGATGAAGTATGTTACGAAAGTTTAATTAAAAGACAAATAGCACAAGGTATGGATGCGGTTGTTCCCGTAGGAACTACGGGAGAGAGTGCGACTCTTAGTATGGAAGAGCACAAAAGATGTATCGAGATAGCAGTTGCAACCTGCAAAGGAAGCGGCGTTGGCGTTATCGCAGGGGCCGGAGCCAACTCTACTACCGAGGCTATAGAACTTGCAGTACATGCACAATCTGTAGGTGCCGAAGCTATCCTTTCTGTTACGCCGTACTACAACAAACCTACCCAGGAGGGTCTTTACCAGCACTATAAAGCTGTTGCAAATGCAATCGAGATCCCGGTAATGCTTTATAACGTACCCGGACGTACGGCTGTTGATATGAGCGCGCAGACAACTATCAGGCTTTTTAACGATATTTCGAATATTTATGCTACAAAAGAGGCAACAGGAAGCCTTGAAAGAGCTATTGAGCTTACTTCAAAAGCTCCAAAGCTTGCGGTATTAAGCGGTGACGACGCTATTGATTATCCTATGCTTGCCCAGGGCGGTGCCGGGTTTATCTCTGTTACGGCAAACCTTGTACCGAATATTAAAAGCAGTATCCTAAAAGCCATAAAAGAAGGTGACCACAATAAAGCAAGAGAGATAAACAACTCTTTATATCCTTTAAACCAGTCTCTATTCGTAGAAGCGAATCCTATTCCTATCAAAGCTGCAATGTACCTTGCAGGTCTTATGGATACGCTTGAATACAGACTTCCTTTAACGGCTCCGAGTAAAGATACAATGAAACTTCTTGAGCAGACTATTAAAAACTACGAGATCATAAAATAGTGTAATTATCATGTACACTGTTTTATCTTTACTTATCCTCTTTCTAATAGCAGTATTTTCAGTACTGCTTTTTTTTAAACTGAAAAACTCAAGAAAAACAGACCTGGCAAACGGGAAATGTCCCGCATGCGGAGAATCATTCAAAACTTTCAAAGATGAAAATACGGGAACCGTGTTCAGAACAGACGTGATCAAGAGCAGGCTTCTTAAAAACCACGGCTGCAGCGGTACCATGGAGGTTGAATATAGATGCAGCAACTGCGGTCTTAAAGAGGTTCACACCGTCACACACCAAAATAACTGTGGTATTTAACCTTTTTGTGATATAATTAATTATATTATCAACAGGTTTACCGCATGATAAAGAATAAAAAAAGACTCAATATCTCATTTTTAACCTTAGCCATTATTTGGATATTGGCATTAAGCATATCTGCTTTATACAATAGTTTCAATATAGATAAGAAGCAGGATCAGCTGGCTTTAGAACACGCAAAAAATGCCTTTGAAAAAGACCTGATGTTCAGAAAGTGGGTTGCAATGCACGGGGGTGTTTATGTTTTTGTAACAGAAGACAACCCTCCAAACCCCTATTTGTCCCATATCCCAAACAGAGACCTTACAACAACAAGCGGGGAAAAGCTAACCCTGATGAATCCGGCATATACCCTTAGGGAACTTATGACAAAGTTTACGGGAATGTACGGTGAAAAAGGGCATATTACAAGCCTTAAACTGCTTAACCCTATGAATAAAGCAGACAGCTGGGAAAAAAAAGTTTTAAAAAAATTCCATAACACCCCGTTAAGGGAATATCACGAGATATATAAATATAAAGATGAAAAACATCTGCGCTATATGAAAGCCCTGGTTATGAAACCCGACTGTATGAAATGCCACCGTGAGCAGGGATACGATATCGGAGATGTAAGGGGCGGCGTATCCATAACCATTCCCATGGCAAAATATGACGATGATAGAAAACTTGAAAAAAACAATATACTTTTTTCACACCTGATGATTCTGCTTGTGGGTTTAATAATAGGGATTCTCATATACAGAAAAATCAAAAACAAACTTGAAGAAGAAGAGATACTTGAAAAAAAACTTCACAAAAAAGACAAACTTCTTCAAGAACAAATGAAACTGGCAAGCATGGGCGAGATGATAGGCAATATCGCCCATCAGTGGAGACAGCCTTTAAGCGTTATATCAACGGCTTCATCCTCTATTCAGGTTAAAAAAGAGTTTCATATGCTAACCGACGAGTTTATTGAAGAGAACTGTGAAATAATAAACAATAACGTGAATTATCTCTCCCAAACGATCGACGATTTTAAAAATTTTATAAAAAAAGATAAAAAAAGGATACACTTCAAACTTGTTGAAAACATGGAAAATTTCCTTACCCTTATAAAGGGTGCAGTTAACAATAATCATATAACCGTTGAACTTGACATTGATCCCTCTATTGAGGTGGAAGCTTTTCCAAATGAGCTCATCCAGTGTTATATGAACATATTCAACAACTCAAAAGATGAATTCAAGATAAAAAATATGAAACTTAGGCTTTTTTCCATAAAAGCATACAAGGAGAATGAAAAAACGGTAATAGAATTACTGGACAATGCAGGAGGGATCCCGGAAGAGATACTCCCTAAAATATATGATCCCTATTTTAGTACAAAATTTGAAAGCAAAGGTACAGGAATAGGACTTCATATGACATATAACATTATCGTTCAAGGATTAAGAGGTAACATCACTGCCCAAAACAAAGAGTTTGAATATAAAGGCAAAACTTGCAAAGGTGCTTTATTTACCATAAAGATCTAGACAAAAACAAACCTCTTTAAAATAATTATTTTGGTATAATCCTACTTAATATGAGAGCCCAAGTAACAGAGATTTTAGAAGATAAAAGCACACTATTAACGGAACAGTATTTCAAACTGCAACAGCTGTTTGAAGAAAAATACGGTAAGGACACCGTTGTACTGATGGAGGTTGGAACCTTTTTTGAAACCTACGAGGTCAATAACGACGAAGAACAGATAGGAAAAGCAAAAGAGATAGCCGAACTGTTAAACATCCAGCTTACCAGAAAAAATAAGACAATTCTGGAGAACTCCCAAACAAACCCCCTTATGGCCGGAGTTCCCGCTATTTCATTCGAAAAGCATATTAATAGAATAATCCAGGAGCAGAAATACACCGTTGTGATCATAAAGCAGATCGGTGTACCCCCTAAGGTTAAAAGAACACTTGATGCAATAATCTCTCCGGGGACAAATTTTGATTTTGCCGTAAACAGCGATGAGAACAATATAACCTCAATAGCAATTGATCAGATAAGGGGGAATTACCTCGTAGGCTACAGTGCGATAGACGTAACCACCGGCAAATGCTACTACAACGAAGTGTTCGGAACAAGCGAAGATCCGAGTTTCGCTTTGGATGAAGTATTCAACTATATGAATATGCACAAAACAAGCGAGGTAGTAGTTACGTTTTTAGATAAAAACATTGACCAAAAAGAGGTTATTGAATATCTGGAGCTTTCACACAAAACCCACCATGTGTCAAATATCCACCCAAAAGTAAGCTACCAGAACGAACTCTTTAGAAACGTATTTGAGATAGAATCTCTACTGACCCCGATAGAACATCTTAATATGGAAAGATATGCGCTTGCAAGCGAAAGCCTTGCCATACTTATAGATTTTGTTATAGAACACGACAGCAAGATCATCCAAAAACTCTCAACACCGGTAAAACTTGACGTAAACAAATATGTATATCTAGGGAATAATGCCCTTGAACAGTTGAACATACTTGAAACACCCCACCAGCCGAACCTTTTAAAGCTTATAAACAATACCTCCACGGCAATGGGGAAAAGGCTTTTAAAAGAGAGACTCACCCACCCTGTAAAAGATGAGAAAGAGCTTTTAAGAAGATATAAACTAAGCCGCGACCTTTACGATTACCATGCGCCGATGGAAAACTCCCTGGCAAATATCTATGATATCGAGAGACTTACAAGAAGGATAAAACTAAACCGACTTCATCCTTTCGAGCTTAATTATCTGTACGACTCTTTGGAGTCTATCAAAGAGGTTGTAGTATTCATGGAAAACTACAATTTCGTAAAACCGCCTTGCAGCAGCGATGATATAAACATCTTCATAAAAACAATCGAAGACACTTTTGATCTAAGTTCCTGCGGTAAATATATGCTCAAAGACATCGATTCCAATATGATAGAAAAGGGGATCGACAGCAAGATAGACAAACTTCTCAAAGAGAACGAACTTCTTGAGGAAAAGCTGGAAATATTCAGAACCCATATACTAAAACTTCTAAATACAGAAGATAAAAACTACGTGACCATTACCAGACTGGGCAAAGAGGGGTTTTACATAGGCCTTACAAAGAACAGATACTCGAGTATCAAAAAGGAGCTTCTTGAATCCCACCTGATAATAGACGACGACCTCTACCTTTTTAAAGATTTTAATATTAAAGTACAGACCAGCAATGTAAAGATAACAAACACCCTTACTGCAAACATCTCCGATAAATATGTCCATAATATGCAGAAAATAATAGAGTTTAACAAAATTGTATTCAAAGAAAAAATAGCTTATTATGAGAAAAAATTCGCTTCAATGTTAAGCGAGCTGGTATCATTTATCGCAGAAGTGGACCTTACCGTATCAAATATAAAAACCGCAAAAAAGTACAACTATATAGAACCAAAGATAGTAAAAAGGGAAGATAAGACAAACTTTATTGAAGCTATAGAGCTGCGTCACCCGATCATAGAAAGAAGTGAAGAGAACGGCATATATGTACCAAACGATATAATATTGGGTGATCTTACCCTTGCATCAAAAGAGCAGCAAGAGAACCTGATCATAACCAACTCAAGACCCGACAATATGAATGACAACAAGATGCACGGTGTTCTTCTGTACGGGATAAACAGCAGCGGTAAATCCTCCCTTATGAAATCCATAGGTATCTGTGTGATAATGGCACAGGCAGGATTCTTTGTTCCTGCAAAATCTTTCAGGTACTGTATCTTTGACGAGATATTCACAAGGATTTCCGGAAGCGACAATATCGCAAAAGGATTATCCTCTTTTGCCGTCGAGATGCTGGAACTTAAAAATATATTCAACAGGGCCACACAACACTCACTCATACTTGGTGACGAGATAAGCCACAGCACCGAAACCATGAGCGGGGTGAGCATAGTTGCAAGTGCCATACTTAAACTTGCATCGTTAAAATCTATTTTCGTATTTGCAACCCACCTTCACCAGCTTCCCGAGATAGAAGAGATAGAAAAGCTCAAAAATATCATCTGTCTTCATTTAAGCGTATTTTACAATGAGAATGATGACAAACTTGTATTTAACAGAAAACTTTCCCACGGCAGCGGAAGCAGTATGTACGGGCTGGAATTTGCCAAATCCCTGCATATGGATAAAGAGTTTTTAAAAACCGCAAACGATATAAGGAAGAGATTAACCGACGACTTTGATTCGCTAGAGCGCCTTACCCAGAAAAAGACAAGTATGTACAATAAAGACCTATATGTAACTGCCTGTGCAATTTGCGGGGCTAAGGTTGATGATGTTCATCATATTAAAGAGCAACATAAGGCTGATGATAAAGGTTTCATCGGGCATATTAACCAAAACCATAAATTTAACCTTATCCCTCTATGTAAGAAACACCATAAGATGGTACATGAGGGAAAAATTAACATCAATGGATTTGTTACCACATCGAAAGGATTGGAGCTGCATTACAGCAGTATAGAATAGTTTTTTACAAAAGCAACTTTTTAGAGAGGCTTTATTGTTATAATGCAAGTATGAAAGTATTAATTTATGACAACGACCATAACGATATAGAACATTTTCACGGCTTATTGGAAAATATTCCCTTTGATATGGATATCAAGAAGTATACCGATTATTCAGCGTTAAAAAATGATTTCAAGCTGGAAAAGCACGATCTGATATTTATTGATATGAGTAGCGACAACAGTGCTGTACTTCTAAAATATATCAAAGAACAAAGCCCCCAACAAAGGGTAGTGGTCTTTAACAACTCTTTGGATTGCGTGGAGAAAAAAGGATGCGAATATTGTAAAGAAACTTACAACCAATCCCGTATCATCAAGCCTGCGAACTATCAGGATATAATCTATGTCCTGAAAAATACCCATTGTGAATATAATTATTGCGATGCTGATATACTGACGAAGCTTGTTATTCTCTCAAAACCTTTTCATACACTAAAACTTGATATGAACAGCCTGCAGGTTCATCACTCTAACTCAAATAGTAATCTTGCCATATCAAATACCATTGACTTTACAAAACTGCTGGATAAAAATAATATAAAATTTGATGTACTTGAGAACTATATACAGATTTATTCCTAAATAGGATCTTTATATGAATTTACGCTTTACCAACAAATAAAGCGTAATCGGTGTTTCTAAATATTTAGGAGTTTCTTAACTCTTTATATTCAGAAGGGATAAGGTAATCTTCCGACTTTATAAGCTCATCGTAAAAACCGTTCTCATACCCAAGAGAATACAGCTTATCCAGTGCTTTATATTGAAGAGGGCTTAACTCTATAGAATCATCATTTGCATAAAGACCCAGGTACTGCTGAAGAGTTTCATGGTCGACCCGGATAAGGTCTCTTTCAAGAAGCATCTTTGATAACAGAAGCTTGTTATCATTAGCTACCCGAACCGCTTTTATCAAGGTCTGTTCATACTCAATAGCCTTGTTTAAAGGGATGCTTCTTCGTATACACATCCCTCCAAGAGGTAAAGGCAGTTCAGTTCCTGCAAGCTCCTGCCAGATATCCCACATCTCTTTTTCAACCTCGAGTTTATCGTTATACGTTAAAATCGACTCATGAATCAACACTCCTGCATCTACGGTACCGTCAAGTACTGCCTGCTCGATATCAAGGAAATTCATATATGTTATTCGTGCATCAGGATATGCTATTTTAAATAACAGTGCGTTTGTGGTGTATTGCCCGCTTAAGGCGACTTTGAAGTTTCTTTTTAACTTTTTCTCTTTCAGTTTAACAAGTTTCGGTCCGTATCCGTCACCGAAACTTACAGCTGTTTTTAAAAGTGCAAAATCATCTTTTACAAAAGGGTATAGCGCAAAACTTATCGCACAGATATCATATTCACCTTTGAGCGTTGCCTGATTTAACGTCTCAATATCAAGTGCAATATTATCAAATACGGTATCTTTCATATCAACCCAGCCGAACTTGACGGCATAATACATAAAAATATCGTCTGCATCGGGAGAGTGTGCTACTGTTATATTACTCACAATAATACCTTTTATGCTTCTTTGAAGTTTGTAAGGAAATCCTCCAAAGAGTACTTATCCCTGTGAGCCTGTGTCATTATATGAATAAGAATATCCCCAAGATCGATTATGATCCAGTCCCCGTCCTCTTCAGTTCTAATAATATCTTCACCGTTTGGCTTTAAACCGTCTTTTAGATGATTAAGCAGTGCGAAGGTATGCTTGTTATTCAGTGCCGTACTGATAACAACGGCATTTACGATATAACCTTTCCCGCTTAGATCGAATGTTTCGATATCTTCCGCTTTATTCATATCCAATATTTCAATTATTCTATTTATTCTTTCTTCCATACTCTAAAACCTTTTCTACTATTTTTGTTGGTATATAATCCAAGTTCAAATCATCCCTTAAATAGGTTGAACTGATATTTATATCTAAATCTATTCTTTTAAACCGTATTATATCATTTTTAGCTTCATATCCATTACGCGTAACCACTATAAACTTTACAAGCTGATTCAATTCCTCAAAATCTTTCCAAAGATGCAGTTTTTCAAGATTATCGGCACCAATAACCACATAAGTGTTCTCAGGTTTATATTTGTTTTTCAAATACTTTACCGTTTCGATGGTTGGTGTTGCTTTATTATTTCGTATCTCAAAATCGCACACTTGCGCCTTTGCTTCATCTTCCAATAACTCTTTTAATAAACTATACCTTTGCTCCGGAGTAAAATGGAATGTTGACTTAAAAGGGTTAAGATAAGTCGGTACAACAAATAAGCGATCTATTTCAGTCAGTTTGCTTAACTCTTTTATAATCGCTTCATGGCCCTTGTGAACAGGATCAAAGCTTCCGCCGTATATTGCGATATTCACATACAATCCGTTTTTATAAAAGCACAGCAGCGGCGGCAGCGGCGGCGGCTGTTTCACTTCTTAAGATTATATCAGAATCAACACCTACTATTTTCTCCTCATCGAACAAAGCAACCTCTTCACTTTCAAATCCCCCTTCACACCCTATAACTATTGTATCTATCTCATCTTTTTTAGACAAAATATGATTCTTTGAAAAATTGAACATATAAGACTGGGGGTTTTGTTCAAGGAATTCTTTCAGGCTGCTACAGTGTTCTATTTCAATTACAGAACTTCTTCCGCACTGCCCCGATGAATTTAAAAGCAGTTTTTGAAGTTTCTCTTCATTTATTTTATATTTTGACTGGGAATATTTACAATATATAAACGTGATCTTTTCTACGCCTATCTCATTTAAAGATGCAAGAACTTTTTCCACTGATTTTGGGTCGATCACGCACCAGCCGATATGAAGCTTCTTTTTTGCTTCTATAATCTTTTCTTCTGATGACACAAGGGATAAAACAGCTTTTCTCCGGTCCAGTGAATCTACTTTGTACTCATATATCTTTTTATTTTTCAGGTTTCTGAAAAAAAGGTTCTGCTCAACAGCATGACGCCTTACTTTAAAGATATATTTATACTGTTCCCCCTCAATAAGTAAAGAGGATAAGCCGCTGTTTTCATTGAATAAAAACTGCAATTTTTATACCAGCTTAGAAACTATATATGTAAATATTACGGCACTTAGCTCCATGATATATATTTTTTTGGCAAAAAGTACGAACTGCGCCTGTTTCTCGTAATCTTTTGATTTAATAACTCTTTGCTTTTTATATCTTTTGATCTCAAGTACCATAACAAAAATCGTTGTAGCTATCATAAGTATAACCGTCAAACTAAGATCGTGGGAGAATGCGGCAACAATACCGCCAGTATATGCGACTATTGCATTTGATACGTGATATAAAGGTGTCATAAATCTTAATCTTTTAGCCAGTTTAATAAAATCATCTATTCTTAGTACGCTTAAAAGATTAAATATCATAATCAGCATTAATGCGGCTATTGCATATATATGTGTGTTAATAGAGGTTGAAATAAATTCCATTTATAAATAATCCTAGTATTTTGTGATTTCGTAATTTGAGAGAAAATTATTGTAAAAATTTTTTGATTTTAGTGCTTGAATTCATCTGGGCTTTTAGTTCTTGCCGGTAGTTTTTAAGAAAGTTCAAGTTTTTGTAAATTAGTTCAGACAATTTCTTAAGGTCATTTAGCTCAAGATCGAACTCTTCTATGGAAGACTCTACTAGATTCTGTTCAACCCAGTCAGCAAGCTGTTTGGCTTTTAGTTCATCGTTATCTAAAGAATCTACATAAACAAGTCTATTTAAAGATTCTATAGACCTGTTTCTTCTTTCCATGCTTCTATTAATCCTGTTACTACTTTTTTTACCTGTGCTACGGCACTTAGGTTGTTATCAACACCTGCACTGAATAATGTTTCAATTTGATAAAGATAAAGACCGTCTAAATAGTAAGCAACATCTCCACCGTCAAAATCTAATATATTTCTAAGCTCGTCAAATACCGCTATTGATCTGTTTATATACTCAAACTTTGTTTCTATATCATCCTCTTCTATAGCATTTTCTACAAAAGAAAGATATTTAAGCAATCCTTCATAGAGCTTCAAGATCAGCATATAAGGATCTTCAGTTGTTGCAGCTTGTTGGTTATATACCTCTAAACCCATTATTTTCTCCGCATTTATTTTTGTATAACGATTATAGTGTATTAATCCTTAATTTAAACATTAATTACCGGAGGTTGACTGTTCTATCATCATTTTAAGACCGCCGAAGGAGGCTTCCATCTGGGCAATTATCGCACTATACTCAGAAAACTGCTGTGCCATCAAACCGTATTTACTATCCAATCTCTCGATTTCATCCTCTTTTTCAGATTCTAGTTCGGTTTGTCTTTCACCCATGGACTCTTCATACTTTGTTAAAAGACCGTCATAACCGCTTAGGGCATCCAGGTAATCTTTTATCTGTACACCTAAACCTTTATTTTCATATACACCTGTAAATACGTTTTTTAAGTCGTCAAAGTTTTCATCTACCGCCTTATTGAAAATCTCGGTATCTACCGATAAGTTTCCTGATTTATCAAGCTCAAAGCCGTAGCTGAATATATTTTTATCATTGTTAGTTACGTTTGAATGTGCATAAATAGTATCACCGTACTCATCAACCGCATCTCCAAATTCAGGATTTTTTGCTCCAAAACTAAGGAATAACATATTTTTTATATCGGAAACTATTGTTCTTAATGTATCTTTATCCCCGATAACCGAATCAGGCGAATACAACTCTTCATTGACCAACGACAGGAGTTCATTATATTGAGTAGCCAAAGCTTCAGCTGCCACTGTAACGGCACTGCTGTCTTTAGATACGGTCACACTTGAATATTCACCCGGAGCATCTACTTTTAAAGCTGTTATCGTAAGATTACCCTGAGTGGTTATACTGTTGGAAGATACATTATAATCTATTCCATCAATATTTGCTTGAAGGTTTTGGGCAGATAGTGTATGGTTTGTCGCATTTGTTATCTCCGTAACGCCATCCGTATCAAACTCAGAGTACCCTAACGAGATACTTGCGTCACCCCTGATCATTAACGCATTATCAAGACCCGGGTCAGAACTTTTTATTGCTAACCTGTATTCCCCAGTTCCCGTCTCTTCAACTGAAGCTGCTATACCCTCTGTTCCGTTTATTTCACTTGCTATTTGAGACAATGTTTTACCTGTTGTGTCAAACTCTATTGCATCTTCTGAACCTATTTGAATAGTAAAGGTTCCGGCATTAAGATTTGATTCCAAATCTGCTTCAAGAACAACATTTGACTGGTAAACATCTTTCTGGGCCAATTGGGATACATTAACCTGGGTTGTACCCTCTTCAAGTGTTGACATATTTGTTGCGTCAAATACCGCCGAGTCACCCGTAGTATCAAATAAGAACTGATTAAATACGTTCTCATCATTATTAAGATCAAAATAACTTACTATATCCTGAAAATCTGCGATCTTAGCCTTTATTTCATCTATTTTTTCTGTTTCCAAAGCTATATTATCGATCTTTTCACTTATCGGGTCAATTATAGACTCTTCTTCAGCCGCCCTGATCTTATTAATCATATCACCGTTAACTGATTGGGCACCTTCACCACCCATACTTCCAATCATACTGTAATCGTAATTACTTGTAATTTCAGCCATATTATCCTCCTTGATAAGGGTTTAATTATCTCTTTAATCCTAAAATTGTTTGCAGCATCTCATCTACCACTGTGATCATTTTTGCATTAGCTTCATATGCTGATTGAAACTTGATCAAATTAACCATCTGCTCATCACTGTCTACTTTTGTCAGTTTGTCGTAAGTAGTCTGTAACGAGTGCTGTACGGCAGCCTGATTTTCCTGTCTTTGCTGCGCAAGCTCGCTGTCCTGAGCTATAGTTACCCGGATACTTTGATAGTATTTGCTGAATGACGTTGTCTGCCCGTCACCAAATCCAATATCATCTTTCCATCTTACGCTTGTCATATAATCCAGATCTTCCTGTTTCAGTGTATAGACATTATTTGCATTAAATACAAGAGTATCTACAGTTGATCCTTCAAAAAGATTTATATCTATACGTTTATCGAAATTGTCATCGGCAAAGACTGCATCTTTCCCGTATACATAATCGTCTTCACCCACTTCAATATATGAACTGTTCATATCAACAAAAGCGTCAACAAAATTATCCAGCATTTTTTTATATTCCGATATCTTATTATCAGGATCAAGCGTGCTTAGATTGTTTACAATCGGTGCGAACTCACCTTGCGTAACATCAATTTTCGAATCGTACAGCTCAAGGTAAACTTCGTCAGCACCCTCTTTACTTCTGCGTTCATCTTTTGATACTACCTGCCTACTGTTATTTGTACGATTGTCACCTACAATAATATCACCGACAAACCTTCCTTTGTCACCTTCCTCATTCGACTCAATTACAAGATAGTGGTCTGAAGTCATTGGCTGCTTATAAAGCATATTTCCATCTTCATCATAAGAATACTGTCCGTTGTATGCTGTTACATTCTCTTTGATACCGGGAGTATTGTTTATCATATGAACCATTGCCTGGACAATATTGGTTGCATCTACAGTGATAGGTGTATCGGGTGTACCGTCCATATCTGTATCTATGGTCATACTGTCACCGTATCTTATGGTAAAAGAAGTAGTATTATCATAATTATAAGTTATACTATCTAATGCACCGCCTTGATTCTCAAAACTTGTTGCAAACTGTATACCGTTACTTTCATTGGCAGCTAAAGCCGGTACGTTACCTTCAGTATTCGCATAAGTGATCTCCAAAATAGTAGGAGCACTCCCCACAACTATATCTGAAATCTCCTGTTCAGGATTATTTGCATTCCAGTTGGCAATAATAGCTGCTTTATCAGCCAGGACCTTGTTAACTACTACTGAAGGATCATCTCCGGTAGCAACATAATCGGCTGCTCCACCAAGTCCGTCACCTACCAAAGATCCGAGGAAATACACATCACCTTCAGCCTGCCCTGACAAGCCTACAGTTTGTATCTCTTCAATCTGGTCCGAGTTATCCCAGGTTCCGGGATCAATAAGATTACTTACATATTTTCCGCTTGCATCAAATTTACCGTAAACATCTTTTTGTGACGTATAATCGGTACCAACCGTCATTGTATGCACATTATTATAAAATCTTACGGCACTATCACCGCCTATTTGAAGATTGTAATCCTCAACGGTACTGTGAATAATGCTCACATCGGTATAGTTTGTAAGCTCCTGCTCCAAAGCATCCCTTTTATCGAGAAGATCATTACTCGCATAGCCTTTTTCTCTTATCTCATCGTTTATAGAACCAATTTGAGTCAATATATTATTAACTTCAGAAACATGATCATCAAGTTTGGATTTTGCTGCAAGCTCCAGCTCTTCCAATTGCGAATAAAGATTTTGAATATCCTCAACCAGAATACTACCGGCATTTATAACATCGTTTTTATAAATTTCGTTATAAGGACTCAACCGCAGGTTTTCAAGGGCTTCAAAATATGATTCAAGATCGACCGACAAACCGCTCTCATCAGTTTCGGCAAATATCCCCTCAACCTCTTCAAGCATCGTATTTAACTGAGAATAAGCTGAAGCTCTTGCATTTTCCTCCAAGAGATTTTCATACATATAAAGATCTGTTACCCTGGTTACGTCAATTACACTACTACCCCTACCTGCCATTCTGTTATCGATCATAGCAGCTTCTTCGACATTTACATTTCTTGTTTTATATCCGGGAGTATTTTCATTCGCAAGATTGTTCATTACATTTTCAACTTGTACTTTAGCACTTGCTAAACCGGTTTGTGCTGTATTTAGTGAATGAAGCATCTTTTCCCTCCTATATAATTATACATTAACATATTTTACTCCCACAATTCTTAATTATAGTTTAAAAAGGCCACATAGTTTCAATCGCTTTGGTTCCCCAAGGTTTCTCTAATGCCTCTTCATTTCCAAGTTTGTCATAATAAACCTTCAAATTGGCGATACGGTCAGACTGTACTATATTATCTCTTTCAATATCATAAGGTCTTATTATACCGCTTATCACCACATGCCTTTTCTCTCCGTTGATCAATGTCTCTTTTGAACCTTTTATAAAATAATTGCCGTTTTGGTATATCTCTTCAATCACAACCGAGATATAGGTTTCAAACCTGTCATCAGATTCAACGGTACTTGTTCCGGCGAACTCATTTTCAGAACTTGCCTGAAATCCGATATTTGTAAGTCTGTTAAGGTTTGAAGCAATTCTTCCAACGGTGCTGTCAGGAGCACCGGGGGTAAATAATCCACCGCCCACCTGTGTAGTAGATGTTTTATCGTTTTCTCTTGTTTCTTCAGATTTATTACTTGATATCTCTGTGATATCTATAAGAACAATATCTCCGACCTGCAGGTCTTTTTTGTCCGAGAACAAGGAACCTCCCCTGTTTGAATATAAAGATCCTTTGTTTCTCTGAAGGGGTTCAACTTTTTTTGGTACCTGAAGTTTCGGTTTTGTATCCAAATTTATATTAGTTTGTTTATTGCTTCCGCAGCCTGCAAGGACAAGCCCGGCAGCCAAAACTAAAATAAAACTACTCTTCATATTTGTTCTCCACAATGGTTTTAACATCTATTGCTATTTTTATATTCTTTGCCGTATTTTTAACAAATGCTTTTACACCGTATCTTATAAGTACCGGTTCTATGTCCGTATTATAATCACAAATGATCAGCAACTTGTCTTTAATTACTTTTATGGACTGGATATGTTTCTGATCAAGAAGATCAACGATAATTACCGCTTCTTTGTATATTTCGTTTTCATATCCCATTGACCTGCTTAAGGTTTCCTCTTTTTTCTGAACCGTTAATTGATTTTCAAGTTTACTGGTTTGATCTTCAAACTTGGAACTCATATGTCCATAATAAAAATAGAATATGATTATCAGGGACAAGTAGGACAACCCTTTTATCAGTAATCTTCTATAATCAAGCCCTTTAACTATAATTACCATCTTGACCTATCCCCTTTAAGCTTTCTATTTGATCACGAACGACGTAAAATAAATATCTTTGACAGAATCTCTTTTTACATCCTCTTCGTTTGTGGTTTCATTTATAATATTATTCAGCTCTTCCATCATCTCCTCTTTTAACATTGCTTTACCGCTTACTGTTAAAAGTTCTTCGCTGCTTCTTGCACTTACCTGTCTGATTACAGAATCGATCATCTGGTCTTTGTTCAGTTCAACAATAGAAGCAATCGTAGGTTCGCTGCTTTTTACTGTAAAAGAGAGTTTCATTAACTTTGCTCTTCCCTTTGCATCGGTTATGTTAAGAACAAGGCTTTCTATCTTGGCGGTGAATGTTTCACCCATATCTTCTTCCTGATCCTGCACTGTAGTTTGTTCAACATTTTGCGCAGTTTTAGATTCAGGGTCGAATAGCCCTTTACTATACATAAAATAGCCTATCCCCCCTACAGCAGCAAGCAGTAATACGATTAAGGCTATCAGTACAATGATCAGCCCTTTTCCTCCTCCGCTTTTTACCTCTTTTACTTCTTCTTCAGCCATTATTTATTCTCCTTTTTAGATTTTTCCTCTTCTTTAAGTATTCTCATTTTCTGCATTAAAATAGTTGCAGTTTTTGTATCAAATTTTTTTAATATTTTCATAACTCTTTTTTCTTTCAATCTTATAAGTATATCAAAAACCTCGTCAATTTCACCGTTTTTTATCATTTCATTGAAAATATTAACTGCAACGCTTAGTTTCATTTTATCATACATGGTCATCGCTTTTGAAGTTATAACCCTGTTTATCTCATCCAGGATCTTCTGGTTCTCGTCTCTTACTTTAATAATATTCTCTTCATCGGCTTTTATTTTTTTATGTATGCTTTCAAGTTCTGCTTTTTGTTTCTGGTATTCCAGCTCTTTTAATTCATAAAACTCATTAAGCTCATCTTTGACCTCCATAAGCTCCTGCTTCTCTCTGTAAAGATTACCCTCTTCCATTACAACCGCAAATAAAAGGTTCTGCATAACAGCAACTGTAAAAAATATTTTTAAACTTATTCTCATATCTATATTCTACCTATATATTTTGACTGCATATATTCAGCAGCAACATTCTCTTCCTCTTTCAGTATACGCTTCAATTCCTCTTTTTTATTCTCTTCGAGTATATAATTGAACTGCTCGCTCTCTTTGTTCAATTCAATGATCACACCGTCATACTGTTCTATCTGTTTTAGCAGCATCTCTTTTGTTTTATGAAGTTTTACCATATGATCTTTCATGGTTTCTTTATGTATCTGTAAAACACGGAAATCAGATATTGCTCCCATTACGTCCACGGTTGCGGTATGCAGGCTTTTGTCCAGCTGAAAAAGCTCTTTATCTATATTGTCTATCTTTGCCATTGCCTGCTGCTTTAACTGAAGCTGCTGATTTATCTGCTGCTGTTTTAATTTATATAATTTATCTATCATTGTGTTTTTCCGAACAATATTATCATATCCCAAAGATCCAGCGTATACTGTTCAATATGGTCACCTACCCAGGGGAGGGAAACAAATATAAATACCGACACCAGGATCATTTTGGGAACAAAAGCCAAAGAAGCGTCACTGATCTGGGTAACTGCCTGGAATATACTAATTATAAGACCTATTATCATGCTGACAATAAGTGAAGGCAATCCGAGCAAAAGGATTATTTTTACAGTACTTTGAGCAATCGCAATCAAATCCATTTTTAATCTTTAATTTTTATTGTAATCTCAATAGTTTTATTATTTAACAGTTTGCCCAGGATATCAGCAAGATCATTTATCCCAGAGCTGCTTAATGTTATCTCTTCCTCTTTTTCCTGCTCTTCCAAGGCAGACTCTATCTCCTGCAGAGGAAGGATCTCTATCTCACCCGGGTCATCTACAATTTCACCAGAGGAAACATCTTCAGGTAAAGCTTCCGATTCTTCTTCGTCCAAGAGCCCGTCGGGGATATTGGTTAGATCTTCGGTCGATGCTTTCTCTTGTTCTAAATCACTTGACTGAGCCGTTTCTTCGTTAGATACAGATTCATCACCGTTAAATGCCTCAATGATATCTGTTTCATTTATTTGATCCAATTCTGACAAATTACCAGACATTTTATATCCCCTTTTGATTAATCGTAATGTTGAAGCATCTCGTCCATGCTCGTGATATCTTCAGCTTTAACTGCAGGTCTTAGTTTTTCCATTGCCCTGATTCTTTTTTCTATGTAAAAGACAAGATCGGAAGCCTCTTTGTCTGTCACGTCACCCATTCCGTATTCGTCCAGGAATTTTTGGCTTATTCCCTCTTTGGGCTGGAGGAACTTCAACTTTCTGGAAAGGAAATCGTCATAGATTATTTTATTCTGATCTATAAGGTAAACCTGCTGGGGATCTTCCTCGATCAACTCTTTCATCTTTTCGGCACTTTGAACCTCTTCGACAACACCATCCCCTATTTTGAATTTAATGTTACCGTGTTCCAGAGTTCTATATATTTTATCTCTGAATTTTTTATTTCCGTAAATATATATGTTCACTCGATTCCCCAAAGTTAAAATTATTTTGATTCATTATATCTATAATTTATTAAAGTTTAGATAAAATACTTACATTTACTATCTGGACAGGTAAGGATACTTTTTGAGAAATATATTAATAGTTTTTTTTATGACTTTATCGGTTTACGGGCAATTGTTGAAAGATATTTCAAATATTGTAGGTATAAGAGAAAACCAGCTTATCGGTTACGGTCTGGTCGTGGGGCTTCCGGGAACGGGGGACAAAGGTAGTAATCTTACAAAGATAACACTGCAGAACCTTTTAAGAAATTCCCATATAAAAATATCTGCCAACGACTTAAAATCACAGAACCTTGCTACTGTAATGGTTACGGCAAATCTTCCCGCTTTTGCAAGACAGGGAGATAAACTTAAAGTCAAGATCTCTTCAATCGGTGATGCAAAATCAATAGACGGCGGGCAGCTTCTTATTACGCAGCTTAAAGCGGTGGACGGAAAAGTCTATGCACTTGCTCAGGGGACTATTCTGGCAAGTGATATAGTAAAAACTACCGGTTATATTTACGACGGGGCTATAGTTGAAAATGAGATCCCTTACACTTTAAAAGATGAAAAATATATAACATTAAGCCTTTTAAAACAGGATGCAAAAACAACTGCCCTGGCAGAAGACAAGATCAACAAAAAGTTCGGTAAAAAAATCGCAGTTGCATACGATACAAGAACCATCGAGATCGCAAAACCAGATAATATGAGCATAATCAGATTTATTTCCGAGATCCAGAACATCCAGCTCGATACGCAGATGAAGAAAAAAGTTATAATCGACGTAAGCAAAGGGGTGATCATAGCAGGTTCAGATACCACCATCAACCCCGTTACGGTCACAAGGAAGAACTTTACCCTCAGAATAAAGAAAAGCTCTCTGGACAGTGCTTCGTGGGAAGACCCGGCATTGAACAAAGGTGTTGATATAGGGGATGACGTTAAGATCGGGAGTGAAACAGTTCAGGTTGATCTGGACAATGCCCTTTTAAATACAAAAGAGTTGCCGACCGTTTCAGACCTTATGAGGGCTATGAAGGTTATGAAATTAGAGATCGGTGAAATTATAGATACAATACAGATGCTTAATAGAATGGGCGCTATTAATGCAGATGTTGAAGTGGTGAGATAAGATATGGCAGAATTTTTAAGTCAAGATGAGATTGATGCGCTTTTAGATATAGCGGACGAAGAGGGTGATTTAGAGGATTTTGAGGAAGCGGCGGCGACCTCTGCAAAAGATAAAAGTTATGCTATTTATGATTTTAAAAAGCCTAACAGAATATCCGCAGACCAGATGAAAGCATTTAACGCTTTGCACGACAAAATGCTAAGAACAACCATAAGCGACGTTTCCGCAATGCTTAGAAAGATCGTGGATATAAAACTTTACTCTATCGAACAGATGACATACGGGGAATTCATTCTTTCAATCCCGCAGATCACAAGCTTGAACACCCTTTCTATAAAACCTTTGGACGGTAGAATCGTTATGGAGTGTAACCCGGGAATCAGCCATAAGATCATCGCGCATCTGTTAGGAAACGGAGACAGCGCACTTAGTGACTCTACGGAAAAAGAGCTTACAGAGATCGAGATGCAGGTATTTGAGCACTTCTACCAGCTGATGGTAGATCATTTGAAGAAAGCATGGGATGAAGTTGCAACTATCAATTTCAAAATAGAAAGCCGGGATACGAATGCAAATGCGATCCAGATCATCTCCGATCACGAGATCGTGCTGCTTGTTGTATTTGAAATCACGATCGACGACGAATCGGGATTCTTGTCCATATGTTATCCTATATCATATATCGAATCACTTTTAAATATAATTGTTGAAAAAATATTTGCCGAAGCAAAAAACAAAAAAGTAAGTAAAAAGAAAGATATCAATACCCTGATCTCGGGTGCAAGAATGAAAATAGATGCGATACTTGCAGAAACAGAAATGAGCGTCAAACAGCTTCTCGACCTCGCGGAGGGTGATATAATATCATTCAGTAAAAATGCAACCAGTTCCTCGTCAAAGGTTTATATAAACCATAAAGAAAAATGGTCTGCCCTTGCCGGATCTTCAAATAACAGAAAAGCGATCCAGATACAATCAAACATCGACCATGAAAAAATGGAAACTCTTGCATCACTTAGAGCTTTAAGAGATGAGAGAAATGAAGAGACAAAAAGAGCTAATGAGGCTATTGCAAGACTGCTTGAAACAAGAGAAAGCCTAGACTAGATATTTATAAGAAAAAGGACCCGCTTGCCAAAAATTCTAAAACTAATAGGTAGAGAAAAAGAGCTCTTTGAAAAAGATATAAGCTTTTATGAAAAAGAGTTAAAAAGTATCATCTCAAAATCCACTTTTTTGGTAATCGGAGCTGCAGGAAGCATCGGCCAGGCCGTTACCAAAGAGATCTTTAAAAGAGGTCCAAAAAAACTTCATGCGGTGGATATTTCCGAAAATAATATGGTTGAACTAGTAAGGGACCTAAGAAGCAGTATAGGATACATTAAAGGCGAGTTTGCAACCTTTGCACTTGATATCGGATCAAAAGAGTATGATGCATTTATAAAAAGCGACGGGCAATATGATTATGTATTAAACCTATCGGCCCTAAAACACGTAAGAAGCGAAAAAGATCCCTTTACCCTTATGAGAATGTGTGAAGTAAATATATTCAATACAGATAAAACATTGTCTCAAAGTATAAAGAACAAAACAAAAAAATATTTCTGCGTATCTACGGATAAAGCTGCAAATCCCGTAAATATGATGGGTGCAAGCAAGCGTATAATGGAGATGTTCGTAAACAGAAGATCCAAAGATATAAATGTTTCCATGGCTAGATTTGCAAATGTGGCGTTCAGCGACGGCAGCCTTCTTCACGGTTTTAATCAAAGAGTTGCCAAACAGCAGCCCATCGTTGCACCAAATGACATTAAAAGGTACTTTGTAACACCCAAAGAATCAGGAGAATTGTGCCTGATGTCCTGTATCTTCGGAGAGAACAGGGACATATTTTTCCCTAAACTCAGCGTTGATCTTCACCTTATCTCTTTTGCCGATATTGCGGTAAAATATCTAAAAGAGATAGGATATGAGCCTTATTTGTGTAAAGATGAAGATGAAGCAAGAAAGCTTGCTGAAACTTTACCTTCAAAAGGGCAATGGCCCTGTCTTTTCACATCAAGCGATACTACGGGTGAAAAAGACTTTGAAGAGTTTTACACGGATAAAGAGACCATTGATATGGAAAAGTTCGAGAATCTGGGCGTAATAAAAAATGATCCCGTATATAATGAAGAGAAACTAAACTCTTTTGAAAACAATATCAAAGGGCTGCTAAACAAGTACAGCTGGGATAAAGAGAATATAGTAAAAGAGTTTTTTAAAATGATCCCCGACTTCGAGCACAAAGAGACGGGAAAATACTTAGACGGTAAAATGTGAGAAATGTAAAGAAAGAGTGAACAGTTTCACTCTTTTATTCCCGAAAGCGTAGATGTTGTGCCAAAGGCACCATCAAAGGCTGTTTAATTAGGAAAATTAATGAAAGAAACAATTAACTTTATTCAAAATATCTATCAGACCAAAGAGTTTATCCCCTTGCATGAACCAAGATTTACAGGAAATGAAAAAAAATACCTAAACGAGTGTATCGATTCAACCTTTGTTTCAAGCGTGGGAAAATATGTGGATAGATTTGAGGAAGAGTTTGCAAAAAAAGTGGGATCAAAATTTGCAGTTGCGATGGTAAACGGTACTGCGGCACTGCATATATCCCTTATCCTTTCAGGTGTAAAAAAAGATGACGAGGTTATCACCCAGCCCCTTACGTTTATAGCCACCTGCAATGCCATTAGTTACTGTGGTGCAAATCCTGTTTTTGTGGATGTCAATCTTGACACCATGGGGATGTCACCTGAGTCTTTAGAGGTTTTTTTAGAAAAGAACTGTGAATTAAAAAACGGCAATTGTATAAATAAAACCACGGGTAAAACAATAAAAGCGTGCGTTCCCATGCATACCTTCGGTCATCCTTGTAAAATAGAGCAGATAAAAGAGATCTGCGATAAATGGCATATAAGCTTAGTGGAAGATGCCGCAGAATCTTTAGGGAGTTATTACAACAATAAACACACCGGAACCTTCGGGAAACTGGGAGCATTCAGCTTTAACGGTAATAAAATAATCACTTCAGGCGGCGGCGGCGCAATCGTAACCGACGATGAAGAAGTTGCAAAAAAAGCAAAACATCTTACTACAACTGCCAAAATTCCCCATAAATGGGAATACGTCCATGACCAGGTAGGATATAATTACAGAATGCCGAACCTTAATGCAGCCCTCTTGACCGCACAACTTGAACAACTGGGAAAATTCAGGGATAATAAAAGGGAATTAGCGGTAAAATATAAAAACTTTTTTGAAAAAACAGATATAAAATTTTTTGAGGAACCTGAGAATTCATCTTCAAATTACTGGCTTCAAACCGTAATTTTAAAAGATCAAAAACAAAGAGATGAATTCTTGGAATATACAAACAACAATGGGGTTATGACAAGACCCATCTGGAGACTTATGAATAAACTAAAGATGTTTGAAAAATGCCAAAGTACAAACCTTGATAATGCTAAATACCTCGAAAATACTGTTGTAAATATCCCAAGCAGCACAGTGATCTAAATGGAAAAAATATTATTAATAGGGGGCGGCGGTCACTGCCGATCTGTAATAGATGTTATTGAACAGGAAAACAGATACAAGATCGCAGGGATAATCGATAAAAAAGAACTTATCGGAGAAAAAGTATTAGGGTACAAGATCATAGGGTGCGATGATGACCTGGAAGAACTTTTCCAAACTTATAAAAATGCCGTGATAACAGTGGGACAGATCAAATCAAATGATATAAGGATAAAGCTTTTTAATAAACTTAAACAAATAGGATACAAGCTTCCAACAATCATATCCCCCTTAGCCTATGTTTCCAAACACTCCATTATAGATGAAGGAAGTGTTATTATGCACCAGGCTCTTATAAATGCCAATGTAAAAATAGGGAAAAACTGTATAATCAATACAAAAGCATTGATCGAACACGATTGTATAATAGAGGGCAACTGCCATATAAGTACAGCTTCTGTGTTAAACGGTGGCATAATCGTGAAAAAAAACAGCTTTTACGGAAGCAATACCGTTTCAAAAGAGAATATTACCATCCGCGGATTTATAAAAGCGGGGAGTTTAATAAAATGAATCTATTTATAATCGCAGAAGCAGGTGTTAACCATAACGGAAGCATTGAGTTGGCAAAAAAACTGATAGATGCAGCAGTTGAAGCAAAAGCGGATGCCGTAAAGTTCCAGACATTCAAAACCCAAAACCTTGTTTCAAAGAATGCACAAAAAGCGGACTATCAAAAAGAAACAACGGATAATAAAGAATCCCAGTTTGAGATGATAAAAAAACTTGAACTTGATATTGATACCCATAAAGAGCTTATATCATATTGTAAAAAGAAAAATATAATCTTCCTCTCCACTCCATTTGATCATGACAGCATAGAGCTTTTAAATGACCTTGGTCTTAAAATATTTAAAATACCAAGCGGGGAGATCACAAACCTTCCATACCTTAGAAAAATAGGAAAACTGAACAAAAAAGTGATCCTCTCAACAGGTATGGCGGACATAGGGGAGATCGAAGATGCCCTGGATATCTTAACCGACTCCGGTACCGCAAAAGAGAATATCACAGTACTTCATGCAAACACCATGTACCCTACCCCCATATGTGACGTAAACCTAAAAGCAATGGTTACTATAGGCAGTACCTTTGATATAAAATACGGATACAGTGACCACACGCTGGGGATAGAGGTTCCCGTTGCCGCAACCGCTTTGGGGGCGACGGTTATTGAAAAACATTTTACCCTGGATAAAACTATGGAAGGCCCCGACCATAAAGCCTCTTTGGAACCTGATGAATTAAAACAGATGGTTGCTTCTATTAGAAATATAGAACTGGCTCTTGGAAGTCCCGTAAAGAAACCAAGCCAAAGCGAGATACCAAATTTGACTGTTGCAAGAAAATCTATAGTAGCGTCAAAAGATATAAAAAAAGGTGAAACTCTTACACAGGGAAATATAACGGTTAAAAGACCCGGTAGCGGTATAAGCCCGATGAGATGGGATGAAGTTTTGGGAACTACTGCACAAAAAGATTATAAAGAGGATGAACTCTTATGAGAAAGATCTGTGTAATAACGGGTACAAGAGCCGAATACGGGCTGCTTTATCCATTAATAAAAAAGATCAATGCACATAAAGAACTGCAATTACAATTAATAGTAACGGGAATGCACCTAAGCCCGGAATTCGGGCTTACATATAAACAGATAGAAAAAGAGTTTAATATAGATAAAAAGATCGAGATGCTTCTTTCCAGCGACACTAGTATCGGCATCTCAAAATCGATGGGGCTTGCGCAAATTTCGTTTGCGGAAAGCTTCGGGGAATTAAAACCGGATCTGGTTTTAATTCTTGGTGACAGGTATGAAATTTTTGCGGCAGCCTCTTCTGCAATGATAGCAAATATTCCTATTGCCCATATTCATGGAGGGGAAACAACCATGGGAGCCTTTGATGAAGCCATAAGGCACAGTATAACCAAAATGTCCCACCTGCATTTTACAAGTACCCAAGAATATAAAAATAGAGTTATCCAGCTTGGAGAGAATCCCGACAGAGTTTTCAATGTAGGTGCCCTAGGTGTGGAAAACATAAAACAAATGCAACTTTTGGATAAAGAAGCATTAGAGGAAGCTATTAACTTTAAACTTGGAAGCAAAAATATAATAATCACTTTCCACCCCGTAACATTGGAAAATAAAACTGCGGAAGATCAATTTAATCACTTACTGAATAGTATCGATAAATTAAAAGATATAAGAGTGATATTTACAAAAGCAAATAGTGATAAAGATGGAAGAATTATAAACCAGATGATAGACAAATATGTAGAAAAAAACAAATCAAGAACTATCTCTTTTAACTCCCTGGGACAACTTAGATATTTAAGTGCTTTACAGTTTATGGATGCCGTTGTAGGTAACAGCTCCAGCGGTATAATTGAAGCCCCAAGTTTCAAGGTTGCCACTGTAAATATAGGGAACAGGCAAAAAGGGAGAATACAAGCAGATTCCACTATCAACTGCATCCCTTTAGAAAAAGATATCCTTCAAGCATTAAATAAAGTATTATCAAAAGAGTTTAAAGAAAATTCAACTAAAATAAATAATCCGTACGAAGGTATTGATACTTCAAATACAATTATTGATATCATCGTTAAAACCGACTTAAAAAATATTATATATAAAAGCTTTTGGAATATAAGTAAATGATAAACCATAATGAAATAACTGTTTTTAAAGATCAAACAATCAAGGAAGCTTTAGAGATCATAGATAAAGGTGCGATAAAAATTGCAATTGTATTAAATACGGATAAAAAAGTTATAGGTACTATTACCGATGGGGACATAAGAAGAGGACTCCTAAACGGTCTTGACTTAAACTCCCCGATTAATAATTTATACTTTAGAGAACCGACCCTTGCAAATATAAACGACTCAAAAGAAGCTATCATCCAAAAAGCATTAACCAAAAAACTTTATCAAATTCCAATAGTTGATGATGACGGGAAGCTGATAGATATAGAAGATCTTGCCACACTCTTAAAGATTACGACAAAAAGGAACCATGTAATTATAATGGCAGGAGGTCTTGGGACCAGACTAAGACCCCTGACAGAGGATACTCCCAAACCCCTTTTAAAAGTAGGTAACAAGCCCATTTTGGAAACGATAGTTGAAAACTTTGCAAAATACGGTTTTGTAAATATTACAATAAGCGTAAACTACATGGCAGATATGATCAAAGAGTATTTCGGTGACGGTTCAAAATTCGGGGTAAATATAAATTATATTGAGGAAACGGAGAGAATGGGTACTGCAGGAGCATTAAGCTTATTGAAAAACAGACCCCAGGAACCATTTTTCGTAATGAATGCCGATCTTCTTACAAATGTGAACTTTTCCCACCTGCTGGATTTTCACAGCTACGAAAATTCGGTTGCCACCATGTGTGTAAGGGAATATGACTACCAGGTACCTTACGGTGTAATTGAAACAGACGGAAGCAATATAGTTTCAATAAAGGAGAAACCTGTGCAAAAATTCTTTGTAAATGCGGGAATATATATTCTCTCTCCTCAAATATTTGAATTTATTCCTAAAAATAAATTTTACGATATGCCGACGCTTTTTAACGAACTGATTAAACAAAACCTAAAAACAATCTCTTTCCCGGTACACGAGTATTGGCTGGATATTGGAAGAGTATCTGACTTTGAACAGGCACAAAGCGAATACTTTGGAGTATTTAGTGAGTCATAATCAAATAAATAATCAATTAATAAAACTTTTTAAAAAGCAAAAATTTGAAGATGCCCTGGAGTTAGCAAAAAAAACTATTAAAAAATATCCGGACAACCCCCTTGCTTTAAAAATTATCGGTCTTATTTATGCAAATAGTAATAAGTTTAGCCAGGCTGTTACTTTTCTTCAAAAAACATTAGATTTCAATTCACAAGATACAGATGCTTGCAATTATCTGGGTATTTGCTTAAAAAAAACAGGAAGAATATCAGAAGCTGTCGATTGTTACGAAAACTTTTTAGATAAAAACCCAAAACAAGCTAATATTTACTATCAATTAGCTCTGCTATTTGAAGAAATTCAAGAAAATAAAAAGGCAGAGTTAAACTACAGAAAATCTCTAGAGATAAATAAAGGTTTTTTAGAAGCATATAATTCACTGGCAAACTTACTTAAAAATAGCGGAAGAGTTCAGGAAGCTGAAGAGAACTATCTTAAAATTTTGGAAATAGACCCGGGCATATCCGGCATTTACCATAATCTCGGGGTTCTATACCATGATAACGGACAACTTGATAATGCTGAAAAATATTACCGTAAAGCGTTGAATTTAGATCCTAAAAGCGCAAGCACATATTTTAGTCTAGGTAATCTTTTAAAAATCAATAACAAATATAAAGAAGCTGAAGAGAGTTATTTAAAATCATTACTATTAAATCCGAATAATGCTCAAGTATATTTTAACTTAGCTTTAATTTACGGCGAACTAAATGAACTATATAAAGCAGAAGAGTATTACATTAAAGCTATAAACCTTAATGGTAATTTTACTTCTGCTTATTACAATCTAGGGCAGCTTTATCAAGAATCTTTACATTTGGATAAAGCTAAATATTGTTACGAACAAGCAATAAAAACAGATACTAATTACACTCAGGCTTATCGTAACCTTGGGAATATACTTGGAGATATCGGTCAATTTGACCAGGCAGAAAAGTATTATGAAAAAGCTTTACAGATAGATCCGACTAAGCACGATATTTATAGCAATAAGCTTTTTAAAAGCAACTACAATCCAGACTTAAGCGATGAACAACTTTTTAACTACTATAAAGAATATGAAAATAAATTTACAAAACATTTATATAAAGATGATATAAAACATAATAATTCAAAAATATTAAACAGAAAATTAAAAATCGGCTATGTATCCCCGGACTTTAGGCAACATGCCGTTAGGAACTTTTTAGAACCTCTGCTGTCAAATCATAATAAAAAAGACTTTCTAGTTTATTTGTATTCAAATTCGGAAAAAGAAGATGATATAACAAAAAACTACAAACAATATGCCGACCAATGGCTTTGCATAAAAGATATAAATGACGAAGATTTATCAGAAAAAATAAAAGATGATGAAATTGACATTCTGGTTGACTTGGCCGGACACACAAAAAATAACAGACTCATGTTATTTGCCGGAAAACCGGCACCCGTATCAATGACTTGGCTTGGATTTGGATATACGACAGGTATCAGCGCTATTGATTACTTTTTAACAGACAATATACATGTGCCAAAAAAATATGATCATCTTTTTGCCGAAACGCCGTATAGAATAAAAAATCCTGCTTTTGTTTACCGGCCAAATAAGGATATGGGCGATGTTTCACCTCTACCTTATCTTTCAAATGGGTACATAACTTTTGGAACACTAACAAGATCTATTCGAATTAATCATAAAACAATAAGGGCTTGGAGCCAGGTACTTAAAAGTGTACCAAACTCAAAACTTATAATCAATAGCCAAAATTACAAAAATCAAAAAGCAAAAGATGATCTCATTAATAAATTTCAAGCATACGGAATTGAAAAAGATAGATTGGATATAGGGTTTGATACACCTCCGTGGGATATATTGCGGAAAATGGATATAGGGATTGATTGCTTTCCACATAATTCAGGCACAACACTTTTTGAAACACTTTACATGGGAATCCCTTTTATAACACTGGAAGACAAACCGGCTCTGGGGCGATTAGGAAGTTCGATACTCCATGGACTTAATAAAAAAGAATGGATAGCAAAAACCGAATCGGAATATATAGAAAAACTAATCAAATTAGCGTCTAACGTAAAAGAATTAGAACACATACGAAAAAACCTTAGGGAACAAATGCATCAAAGCCCGCTAATGGATGAACCGGGATTTACAAAAAGAATTGAAAATATGTATAAGGATATGTTTAAAAAATGGATAAAACAACAGTAGTTATTCTTGCGGGGGGATATGGTACACGCCTCGCCGAAGAAACAGATATAAGACCTAAACCAATGGTTGAAATAGGCGGTAAACCTATCTTATGGCATATTATGAAACACTATTCATATTACGGATTTAATAATTTCGTTATATTGCTTGGATATAAAGGATATTACATAAAAGAGTATTTTGCCAATTATTACTTACATCAAAGCGACATTACATTTGATATGAAAAACGGTGAAATGCAAGTGCATAATAATTCCAGTGAACCATGGAGAGTCACCCTGATTGATACTGGTCTTAACAGTATGACAGGAGGAAGGATAAAAAGAGCGAAAGAGTTTATAAACAATAATAGATTTTTACTAACCTACGGTGACGGGGTAAGTGATGTAAATATTAAAGAGCTGGTTGAATTTCATAAAAACAACAATACCAAAGCAACAATAACAGCAATCCAACCTGCGGGCAGGTTTGGTGCATTAGATATAGATAAAAATACCATAAATGAGTTTATAGAGAAACCTGCAGGTGACGGAAGCTGGATAAACGGTGGTTTTATGGTATGTGAACCAGAGATATTGGATTTAATAAAAGACGATAATACCATATTTGAGCAATACCCCTTGCAAACACTTGCAAAAAAAGGACAACTAAAAGCATATAAACACAATGGATTTTGGCAATGCATGGATACGCTAAGAGATAAAATAATGCTGAATAACTTATGGGATGATAATAAAGCGCCGTGGAAAGTATGGAACTAAATAAACTTTTTAATGCTATATATAAAAATAAAACTGTATTGGTTACAGGGCATACAGGGTTTAAAGGCTCATGGCTTGTTTATTGGCTAAAACAGATGGGTGCAAATGTAATCGGTTATTCTTTGGAAGCTCCGACAAAACCAAACCATATAAAATTGTTAGATCTAAAGATAGATTCTATTATCGGTGACATTAGAGATTTAGATAAACTTGATCATACATTCCAAACATATAAACCTGATATCGTATTTCACCTTGCTGCTCAACCGCTTGTAAGGTTTTCTTATGAAAGCCCTATAGAAACATATGAAACAAATCTTATAGGAACACTAAAAGTATTTGAAACTTCCAGAAAACACGGAGTTAAAGCTATTATAAATATAACCAGTGATAAAGCGTACGAGAATAAAGAATGGACCAAGGGATATAAAGAAAAAGATCATTTGGGGGGATATGACCCGTACAGTTCATCTAAAGCCTGTGCAGAGTTATTAACATCTTCATATAGAAATTCATATTTTAATTTAGATAATTATAAACAAACTCACCATACACTTCTTTCTTCCTGCAGAACAGGAAATGTAATAGGAGGAGGAGACTGGGCAAAAGACAGGCTGATACCCGATATTATGATATCAGTTTCCCAAAGCAAAAAAGTATCTATTAGAAACCCCTACTCTATTAGACCCTGGCAACATGTACTAGAGTCCCTTAGCGGGTACCTTCACCTGGGACAAAAACTATTGGAAGGAAAAAAGGAATTTGCTGATGCATGGAACTTTGGCCCTAATGATAAAGATAGCATAACAGTTGAACAGGTAATTGAAAACTTAAAAAAGCATTGGAATAAAATAGAGTATATAATAGATCAAACCCCCAATAAGCCGCATGAAGCAAATCTTCTAAAGCTTGATTGTTCAAAAGCCCATAGCTTATTAAAATGGAATAGTGTATGGGATATAGATACTGCGGTTGAAAAAACCGTAAAATGGTATAAGGCATACTATGAGGAGAATAAAGTTTTAACACATGAAGATTTAAAATGCTATGTAGATAAAGCATTGAAAAAAGGGTTAGAGTGGACAAGAAATTAAATATTACAAAAACTTCATTTAAAGACCTGGTTATAATAGAACCAAATAGTTTTAATGATGAAAGGGGATCCTTCTCCAGAGTTTACTGTCAAAATGAATTAAAAAAGATAACCAACATAGATATAAAACAAATAAACCACTCTTACACTAAAGAAAAAGGAACAGTAAGGGGTATGCACTTTCAATATGAACCTGATTCGGAAGTTAAGATTATCAAATGCCTGCAAGGTTCGATTTTTGATGTAGTAATAGATTTAAGAAAAGGTTCTCCTACTTTTTTAAAACATTTTTCTATAGAACTAAACAGTGAGAATAAGAAAATGCTTTATATCCCTAAAGGTTTTGCACACGGATTCCAAACACTAAAAGATGATACAGAGCTATTATATTTACATAGTAATATATACACACCACATAATGAAGGTGGTTTAAATATAAATGACCCGTTGTTAGATATTAAGTGGCCTTTGAATATAATAAATACTTCTGATAAAGACAAGCAATATAAATTTTTAGATAATGACTTTAAGGGGCTGACTCAATATGACATGTAGGTTTTGTAATGAATGCTTAAATGACGTTTTTGTAGATCTTATTAATACCCCTGCTTCAAACTCATATTTAACACAACAGCAGCTGGATGAACCTGAAATATTTTACCCCCTAAAAGTTTTTGTATGCAAAAAATGTAAACTTGTACAGATCAATGAATATAAAAAATATAGTGATATTTTTGATAAAGATTATGCTTATTTTAGTTCTTTCTCAAAAAGCTGGCTGCTACATGCAAAAAACTATGTAGAAATGATATCTGATAAATTATCTTTAAATAAAAACTCAATGGTTACAGAGATAGCTTCTAATGATGGATATCTACTTCAATATTTTCACGAAAAAGAAATACCGTCAATAGGTATAGAGCCAACTTCAAGTACTGCAAATGCGGCAAGACAGAAAGGTTTGAATATAGTTGAAGACTTCTTTGGAAAAACTTTAGCAAAGAATTTGAAAAAGTCTGATCTAGTGATTGGGAATAATGTACTGGCACATGTTCCTAATATAAATGACTTTGTACAGGGACTAAAAATAGTTTTAAAAGATGAAGGAACCATAACTATGGAATTTCCTCATATTTTAAATCTTATAAAAGAAAATCAATTTGATACAATATATCATGAACATTTTTCATATTTGTCTTTATATACTGTCAAACAAATCTTTGAAGCTTTTAAACTTAAAATATATGATGTTGAAAAACTTTCAACACATGGTGGAAGTTTAAGAATTTATTCTACACATGTTGAGAATAAACGTATAGAGATATCAAAAAACATAAACAGCTTACTAAGTGAAGAGAAAGTATTTGGACTTTTAGATATGGATATTTATAAAAAATTTCAATTCAATATAAATAAAGTAAAGTATGATTTTATATCCTTTTTAATTCAGGCTAAAAAAGATGACAAAAAAGTTATAGCGTATGGTGCAGCTGCAAAAGGTAATACACTTTTAAACTATTCAGGTATAAAAAATGATTTAATTGAGTTTGTTGTAGATAAATCACCTCATAAGCAAGGTAAATATTTACCTGGAAGCCATATTCCAATTGTAGATGAATACAAAATCAATGAATTTAAACCTGATTATATAGTTATATTACCTTGGAATTTAAAAGGTGAGATAGTTTCTCAATTGAGTTATGTAAGAGAATGGGAATGTAAATTTATAGTAGCTATTCCGTCAATGGAGATTATATAATGAAAAATATATTATATGCAAAACCATCAATTGGCGATTTAGAAGAAAAATATGTATGTGATGCTATTAAATCAGGCTGGGGTGAATCATGTTATGACTATATTTATAAGTTTCAAAATCTATATAAAAACTACATAGGTATAAAACATGCATTCGCAACATCAAGTTGTACTGGAGCATTACATATTGCTCTAAAAGCTATTGGGGTACATAAGGATGATGAAGTTATTGTGCCTGATTCTACATGGGTAGCTTCAGTTGCACCAATAACTTATCTTTGTGCTACACCTGTATTTGTAGATGTCCTAGAAAGTACATGGTGTATAGATCCTAAAAAAATAGAAGAGGCTATTACTCCAAAAACAAAAGCAATTATTGCTGTTCATTTGTATGGAAATATGTGTGAAATGGATGAAATAATGGCTATAGCTAAAAAGTATAACCTTTATGTTATAGAGGATGCAGCTGAAGCAATAGGCAGTGAATATAAAGGTAAAAAAGCTGGATCTATAGGAGATTTCGGAATTTTTTCTTTTCATGGTACAAAGACAATTACTACAGGAGAGGGTGGAATGCTTGTAACAAATAATAGTAAATTGTTTAATGAAGCATCCATATTACATGATCATGGACGAGATCCAAAGATTAAAAAAATATTTTGGGCAGAAAAAATTGGTTTTAAATATAAAATGTCTAATCTTCAAGCAGCATTAGGTTGTGCACAAATGGAACGAGTTGAAGAGTTAGTAAATAAAAAAATAGAGATTTTTGATATGTACAATAAAGAATTCTCAAGTATCAATAGTGTTACTATGAATTATCAGCAAGAGTATGTAAAAAATTCGTATTGGATGCCAACTATTATATTACCAGAAAAACTAAATATTGATAGAGATAAGTTAATTAATCATTTGAATAGTAAAGGGATAGGGGCAAGACCATTTTTTTATCCTGTAAGCTCGTTTCCTGAATTTAAATCACGGAAACAAAACAGTGTAGGTTATAAACTATCCAAGTTAGGAATTAATTTGCCAAGTAATTATGATATAACAAAAGATGAAATTATTTATATATGTAATACAATAAAAAAAGAATTGGAGCCATAATGAATTATAGTGAAATAAAACTATATTGGGAAACTAGAGCAGATGAATATCAAACAGATCCTGAAGCAACTACCAATGATTATTATATGAGACAAATCGAAATAAGAGAAATTGATAATAAAATAAAATTATATTATGATCAAATTAAAATAGTAGCAGATATAGGATGTGGAAATGGTTTTTCAACTATTGAACTGGCAAAAAGATATCCTGATTTGACTTTTTATGGTTTTGATTATTCAGAAGCAATGATTAAGAATGCTAAGATAAAGGCTGAGGAATTAAATATAATTAATGCAGTTTTTAGTGTATTGGATATTGTTAACGAGGAACTTGACAAAACATTTGACTTAATTTATACAGACAGATGTTTGATTAACTTATCAACTTGGGATAATCAAAAAATTGCATTAAATAAAATTATTTCTGCTTTAAATAATAATGGTAAATATATAATGATTGAAAATTTTATCAGTGGTCAAAATAATTTAAATAGCCTAAGAAAAGATTTTGATTTGGAACCTATTAAAATAAGGGAACATAATTTATTTTTTAATCTTCCGGAATTAAAAGAGTATTTAAAAATTATAAATGGAAATTTTTTAACTTATGAGAATATAAGTAGTCTTTATTATTTAGTAAGTAGAGTTATATATTCAAAAATCTGTAATATAGACTCAGCTGAGCCAGATTACTATGATATTCACCATGAACTTGGTAGTAAATTACCTCAATGTGGTGATTTTGGACCAATAGCATTATGTCAAATAGAAAAAAAGGAAAACAATACAGATGGATAATTTTAATCTTGAGAAAAAAGAGAATATAAATAAACAAAACAAACTTAAACCGTTAGGCTTAGATTTTATTTTAAAAACTATAGATACAAAATATACCTATAATTTTACTTGGCTAGGTAGGCCTATTATACAGTTTCCCCAAGATATGGTAGTATTACAAGAAATAATTTGGGATGTAAAACCAGATCTAATTATAGAAACAGGTATTGCACATGGTGGATCTCTTATATTTTATGCTTCAATGCTAACTCTATTAGAAGCATGTGGTGAGATAGATAATGGAAAAGTTTTAGGGATAGATATAGATATCAGGGAACATAATAGAAAGGCTATTGAAAATCATCCAATGAGTAAAAAGATTACAATGTATGAGGGTTCAAGTATAGATGAAAAAATGATATCAAAAGTCAAAGAGTTTGCAAAACAAGGTGCTAAAATACTAGTATGTCTTGATAGTAACCACACACATGATCATGTTTTACAAGAATTAAATGCCTATGCTGAGTTAGTTAGTACAGGAAGTTATTGTTGTGTTCTTGATACAATAATTGAAGATATGCCTATTGGGAGCTTTAGTGATAGACCATGGGATAAAGGGAATAATCCTAAAACAGCAGTTCATGAGTTTTTGAAAAATAATAATAATTTTGAAATAAATTATAGTATTGAAAATAAGACACTTATTACCGTAGCCCCTGATGGTTTTTTAAAAAGAACTTCATAGGAGCCCACTTGAATAATAAACCAACTTTTTTAGCAGTAATACCAGCAAGAGGGGGAAGTAAAAGACTCCCCGGTAAAAATATACTAAGCCTTGGTAATAAACCTTTGATCGCACATACTATAAAAGCTGCTTTAAGTAGTAAATATATCTCAAAAACAATTGTAAGCAGCGACGATGAAGGGATACGGAATATTGCAAAAAAGTTTGGAAGTGATATCATAAAAAGACCCGCCGAGCTTGCAACAGATACGGCAAGTTCACTTGATGCAATAAAACATACAATAAAAAACCAAAAAGAAAAATTTGACTACATTGTATTATTACAACCAACAAGCCCCCTTAGAACTTCAAAACATATAGATGAAGCAATAGAACTTTTATATGAAAAAAAAGCTTTAAGTATAATTTCTGTTTGTGAACTTGATCATCCTTTACAATGGACATTAAAAGTACCGGAAGATTTAGATATTACAAGCTCAATTAATAACATGGATAAAAGCAGAAGCCAGGACCTGGATAAACATTTTAGACTTAACGGTGCAATATATATCACGGAAACCGAACTACTTTTAAAAAAAGATACAACGCAATCTTTAGAAAAAGTTTTTGCTTATATAATGGATAAGCGTTCATCGATCGACATTGACGATGAATTTGATTTCAAACTTGCAGAATTATATTTCAAAAAGAACAAATGAATAATAAAATAGCATATATAACAGGTGATGACGGTACTACAGATTGGACTAGAAATGTACTTCCATGGTGTGAAAAAACAAAGTTCCTACCCATACGGGTGTTATCACTGGACCCTGGGAAGATATCCCCGCTTATCCTTTAATCCACCTAATTCAAGTTATTTTATCCCTTAGAGAAAAAAAGAGTTGATAGAACTAGCGGATAAAATAATTAGTAAAAAGCTAACACATGTTAATTGTCTATGTGCATTTTTTACAGCAATTTTATTTGTGTATTGATTGATATTTTCTATAAAAATATCAATTATATTTTCCAAAAATATACCTTTTATTCACTGCTTATATTAAAATCTTTTCCAAACAATCTTTTATAAGATTTTCATATTGTTTTAAGTTATTTAGTTGTACCAAAGTATTCGTTATAAATTTACTGTTTAAATAAGCGTGCAACTCTTCATCAACTGTATATATATAATCTATTGTTCTTATATTTCCCTTTTCTATATTCTGTTTTTCAAGCATATAAGAGTTTAAATCCGTAAACAGTGTAAATGTATATACATTTTCAGGTAAATAATGGTTATCTAAAAAGTTTATATTAAAAATCATATGGGGATTAAATCTGTGTTGTTCCCGTAATGCTGCTAAGAGATTGCAGGATTCCATATCATTTGATTGTGTAAAATGGTTTACATCTAAATTAAAACCTTTAAATACCTCTTCAACTTTGTTGAATATTTTTTTTGTTTTATTGTTTTCTCTACATGAAGTCATAAAAACTTTCAAAGTATCATTAGTAAAATCGGGTTCTAAAACTTTTATTTTTTCATACTCTTCAAGAATAAACACTTTTGCCAATTCCTGTGATAAATTAATCAGTTTTTTATATGCTTCCAAAGACTGGTTGGTTTCATCATCACTCAGCTTCATATTTGAGACATCCAGGTTCTTAGGTATTCTAAAGGGTGTTGTTGCAAAATATGTACTTATCTCTTCCATAGGAACATTTATACAATTATTTGGAGCACTTTCAAGCTTCTGTCCACTATAAAAACAAAGCTGTGTACCTTTTACACCACTGCTTATTTTAACTTTGTTATTTTGTTTGGCAACCCTTAGTGCTTCTTCTGAATTTAAAAAATAAGTATCTTGATAATTTGACATATACATCCCTAATGGTTTTTATGATATTATAACTTGATAAATATTAAACTATCAGGAAACAAATGGATAATATACAAAAACAAGCAATAAATCTTTATAATAAGAATTTACTATTTCTAAAAAATTACGATCATTCATTATATAATAGAATAGTTATGCTGGATGAGCTTATAAACACTCAACAATATAAAGAAAGATATCATTTAGAATATATAAAAGAAGAAAAAGACTTTGATATATTAGATACTCAAACAGGAACCTATATATACAATAGAAAACCATCAAAGTTTATTCAAGAGGCTCTAAATAATACAAATTGTGATAAAGACAACTCTTTTGACCTCTTAAATCCAAATGTATACAATTATAGACATCCAATTTCCATTGATAAAAACGAACCATTGTCAAGGAGAGAACAGTTTTTGTATGTAAATGATATTTTTGAATTTACAAATATTTTTAAAATGTCTACTGTCTATAAAAAGAAAAAATTTAAATATATAGAAAAATTTGTTTTTGCAGGTACACTTCTAGGAACTCATATATTGCCTATTCACAATAAGTTAAAATGCAGTTTTTACTTAATATATGAATATAATCTAGAGATTTTTAGACTTTCACTTTTTACAACAGACTATTCATCTATTGCGACTGATAGTAAAATTATATTTTCTATTATGGAAGACAAACTAAAAGCAGAAGAAAAGATTTCAGCTTTGTTTCACCATGCGATTAAAGCAAACTATATGGTAAAATATTATTGTACAAACTATAATATTCATGATCTCTTTGACAGGATTCTAGCTGTTGCTTCACACAAAACTCCTTTGGCATATAACTATACAAAAATTATTGAGGGATTGTACAAACCTTTTTTTAAAAATATCAAAAAATACCCTATACTAAATACTATAAAAAAGCATACTTTACTTAACAATAAAAAAATATTGTTTATTGCTGCCGGTCCATCTTTGGATAAAAACATTGACTGGCTTATAGAAAATCAAAATAACTATGTAATTATCACAATAGGTGCTGCTGTTGCAAGACTTATCGAACACAATATTTTACCTGATATAATTGTAACAGCTGATGCCGATGAGATCATCGAAAATCAATTTCCAAAAAAGATTAGAGATAAAATAAAAAACATACCTCTTATAGCTTCTGCCATAACATACTCTAAAGTCCTTGAGTGTTTTAATAGTGATAATGTAGTTTTATTTGAAGTAATAGGACAGTTCAAGTCTACAAGTCATAATGTTTATGGTTACTCCGTAGGTGAAATGACCCTAAATATTTGCAGCGTATTAGGGGCAGAAGAGATTTATTTACTTGGAACTGATCTGGCATTAGATCAAGAAACAGGTGACTCACATATTTCAGGTCACCAAACATCAGTAAAAAAAGAAATATCAGAAAAAGAATTAAAACTTAATGCCTTTATGGATAACGGAACTTATAGTTTAGGTACTTCAACTTTACTTGTCAAAGGAAATTTTACAGACAAAGTATTAACTACAATACTTTTAGAGAAATCTATAACATCTTACTCAAAAACAATAGACATAATATTCAAAAAAAATAAAAATATTAAAATATATAATCTATCAGACGGTGCTTATATAAATCGTACTATTCCATTAAAAATAGCAGAGATACAAAACCAAAATAACACAAAAAAGATTTCATCTAATATTATAAAAGATTATCTAAATAACTCTTCCCAATTTGGTTTTACCCACCAAGAGTTAAAAAAACTACAAGAGAGTTTATCCGTTTTAGAAAAACTGTTGGATAAAGTTCAAGATATAGAAAATAAGCAGACATCCACATATAATGAGTTTGTTCTGCAACAATATCAATTACTGGGAATTATAGCCAATGATTTAGCTTACTTTAGTTCTTTTTTATTAGATAGAATATTTATAAACTATATGCTTACCATAGAACCTTATCTAGGTTATCATTTCAACGATGAAGATATAGACGAGAGTAAATATCTTGATGATATAAAGAAAATATGGATTAAACAATTTAGACGTATTGCACTTGAATATAAAGAGATCATATCAAATGGAATAAAAAAAGAAAACCCAAGCTAAAAGCCTGGGTCTTTTAATAGTGTAAAACTATCAACTATTGTAACAATCTCATTACGTTTTGTTGTGCAGCGTTAGCTTGACTCATCGCGTAAGTACCGGCTTGTGCAATTATATTTTGTTTGTTGAAGTTTGCAGATTCTGCAGCGTAATCAACATCTCTAATAACAGACTCTGCTGCTTTTAAGTTTGTATGCGTAGTCTGCATATTTCTTAAACTACTCTCTATCTGGTTTTGTGAAGAACCGAAATCCGATCTTGTTTTATTGATCTGAGTTAATGCTTCATCGATAGTTTTCATAAAGTTATTTGCAGCTTCATTAGTTAACTGACCTTCTGTTAAACCTTTTAGAGATGAAAGAAGTTTACCACCTGTTGCAGTACCACTAGTTTGTACATTAATATTACTTAATAACGGTGTATCAAAATTTGATGCGTTATTTGATACACTAAACTCGACATCACCGTCATTAGAATTTAATGTTACTGTTCCTGCAGCTCCAGCTCCACCGGTAAGTCTTACTTGTGATAAGTTATCAAAAACAGAATAACTTGATAGATCCAATGTATCACCACTACCTAAACTCACTTTACCAAAAGAATCAAACTCTGCAGTAGTAAACCCAGCTACATTATTATCAATTAAACTTGTTAATGCATCTTGAACCTCTTGAGATTCATTTGAAAAATCCAATTTAAAGCTTGTAGATGCTACATCAATATCACCAACATTACCAGATAAAGTTATATCTATACCAGAAGTAGCCGTTTCTGCACCCGTGTTTGCAATATCAATTGTAGTTAAAATAACATCATCACTTGTATTTATTTTGATATTATCATTAACACCCAAGTTGTTATCTTTGCTTCCACCACCATCAGTACTTGTAACAGCTTCATTCCAGTCTAATGTATCAGCACCGCCACCTAAATGTTCAGTATTTGAAGCATTTGTTGCTGTCATTGTTACGTCAAACTCTTTCTCTTCACCAAGTTGGAAAGTAAGTGTATCTTGTTTTGCTGTACTTGTTGCACTTGCTTGTAATAGTGTAATACCATTATAGTTAGTTTGTGATGCAATAGCATCGAACTGATCAAGTAACTTTGTTACATCTTTTCTAATAGCTTCTCTACCTGCATCAGTTGTAGTATCTGTTGATGCCTGGATTAGTTTCTGTTTTACGATATCTAGGATGTTTGATTGCTCTGACATCGCTTTATCCGCTATTTGAATAAGTGCAGATGCTGAGTTTGCATTTGAAATACCTTGAGAAATAGAAGAAGCTTGTGTTCTAAGTTTATCGGCAATTGCCATACCTGATGCATCATCTGCAGCTTTATTTAAAGCTAAACCTGAAGATAGTTTCTCTAATGAACTTGATATTCTTTTATTTGTGTTTGTTGCACTCTCTTGTGCGTTAAGAGACATTACATTTGTATTAATTCTCATAATTTATCCTTTTATATTATGACACATTGCGATATATTTCGCGACGGATAACATTCTTGTCCGGATCACTCTTTTCAAGCATAGGGGTTTACACCCTTTGGAATCAATCGATCCCTATTTATCTAGATTAAAATTATTACATTACTTTTCTTAATTTTAGTTTAAAAATAACCATTTATTAAGAAATAGAAAAACTTTTTTAAGCATAAAAAAAGGCCAAGATATCTCTTGACCTTTCTATAAATATAATTAAATCAACTATTGTAACAATCTCATTACGTTTTGTTGTGCAGCGTTAGCTTGACTCATCGCGTAAGTACCGGCTTGTGCAATTATATTTTGTTTGTTGAAGTTTGCAGATTCTGCAGCGTAATCAACATCTCTAATAACAGACTCTGCTGCTTTTAAGTTTGTATGCGTAGTCTGCATATTTCTTAAACTACTCTCTATTTGGTTTTGTGAAGAACCGAAATCCGATCTTGTTTTATTGATCTGAGTTAATGCTTCATCGATAGTTTTCATAAAGTTATTTGCAGCTTCATTAGTTAACTGACCTTCTGTTAAACCTTTTAGAGATGAAAGAAGTTTACCACCTGTTGATGTATTAGTATTTGTATCTACATTGATATTACTTAACAATGGAGTATCAAAGTTAGATGCATTATTAGATATACTAAATTCACCTTGTCCTACACTAAGTACACCAGCAGCATTACCTGTTCCACCAGTAACTCTTACAGATGATAAATTATCAAATACAGAATAAGTTGATAAATCTAACGTGTCTCCAGCTCCTAAACTTACCTTACCAAATGAATCAACAGCCCAGTCACCTGTACCGTTAGCTGCAAGGCTAGCAACTGCATCTTGAATATCTTGTGACTCATTTGAGAAATCTACTTTAAAAGAATTTCCTGTCGCTTCAATAGAATCCATATTCCCAGATAGAGTTAAATCCATACCGGATACAGCTGTCTCAGCACCTGTATTTGCAATATCTATACTAGTAAGTTCTGTAGTAGCAGCAGTATTATTGATCTTAATAGTATCATTAACACCCAAGTTGTTATCTTTGGTTCCACCACCATCAGCACTTGTAACACCTTCATCCCAGTCAAGACTAGTAGCACCACCACCTAAATGTTCAGTATTTGAAGCATTTGTTGCTGTCATTGTTACGTCAAACTCTTTCTCTTCACCAAGTTGGAAAGTAAGTGTATCTTGTTTTGCTGTACTTGTTGCACTTGCTTGTAATAGTGTAATACCATTATAGTTAGTTTGTGATGCAATAGCATCGAACTGATCAAGTAACTTTGTTACATCTTTTCTAATAGCTTCTCTACCTGCATCAGTTGTAGTATCTGTTGATGCCTGGATTAGTTTCTGTTTTACGATATCTAGGATGTTTGATTGCTCTGACATCGCTTTATCCGCTATTTGAATAAGTGCAGATGCTGAGTTTGCATTTGAAATACCTTGAGAAATAGAAGAAGCTTGTGTTCTAAGTTTATCGGCAATTGCCATACCTGATGCATCATCTGCAGCTTTATTTAAAGCTAAACCTGAAGATAGTTTCTCTAATGAACTTGATATTCTTTTATTTGTGTTTGTTGCACTCTCTTGTGCGTTAAGAGACATTACATTTGTATTAATTCTCATAATTTATCCTTTTATATTATGACACATTGCGATATATTTCGCGACGGATAACATTCTTGTCCGGATCACTCTTTTCAAGCATAGGGGTTTACACCCTTTGGAATCAATCGATCCCTATTTTATTTATCTAGATTAAAATTATTACATTACTTTTCTTAATTCTAGTTTAAAGATAACCATTTATTAAGAAATAGAAAAACTTTTTTAAGCATAAAAAAAGGCCAAGATATCTCTTGACCTTTCTATAAATATAATTAAATCAACTATTGAAGTAGTCTCATTACGTTTTCAAGGAAATGTGATCTAGGATTAAGATCCTACTTTATATCGGCTATTGTAATAGCCTCATCACATTTTGTTGTACATTGTTTGCCTGGCTTATTGCATATGTACCGGCTTGAGAAATTATATTTTGTTTGTTGAAGTTTGCAGATTCTGCAGCGTAATCAACATCTCTAATAACAGACTCTGCTGCTTTTAAGTTTGTATGCGTAGTCTGCATATTTCTTAAACTACTCTCTATCTGGTTTTGTGAAGAACCGAAATCAGCTCTTAATGTATTCAACTGAGTAATTGCTTCATCGATAGTTTCCATATAGTCATTTGCATCTTTATTTGTTAAACTATCCGGACCTATGTTTTTCAAATCTACCAATAACTTACCACCCGTTGCAGTAGCTGCAGTGTCAATATTAATATTACTTAACAGTGGAGTATCATAATTTGCTGTATTGTTTGATACTGTAAAATTACCTGCACCTATAGTTAAAGCTCCAACACCCCCAATGCTGCTTACTCTTAATGACGTTAAGTTCTCAAAAACACTATAAGAAGCAAAATCTATACTATCTCCATTTCCCAAACTTACTTTTCCTAAAGTATCAAATGCTGCGGTCGTCCATCCTGGCGACCCATTTGATATAAGGCTGTTAACTGCATCCTGAACAGCTCTTGTTTCATTAGAAAAATCTACCTTGAAACTTGTTGTAGTAGCCAGAAGAGAATCCATATTTCCCTGTAAAGTAATGTCCATACCAGAAGTAGCCGTTTCTGCACCTGTGTTTGCTATATTAATAGTTTTAAGCGTAGTAGTACCCGCCGTATTGATTTGTTGGCTAGCATTTACACCTAAATTATTATCAAATCCGTCACCACCGTCACCCGTTGCTACATCATGACCAGTTGTTTCCAAAGTAACAGAACCACCACCTAGGTGTTCAGTATTAGATGCCGTAGTTGCTTCCATAGTTACATCAAACTCTTTCTCCTCGCCAAGTTGGAAAGTAAGTAAATCTCCTTTTGCTGTATTTGTTGCACTTGCTTGTAAAAGATACTTACCGTTATAGTTTGTTTGACTTGCTATCATATCGAACTGGTCTAACAGTTTTGTGATATCTTTTCTTATAGCTTCTCTACCCGCATCTGTTGTAGTATCAGTTGCAGCCTGGATTAATTTCTGCTTTACTATATCTAAAATATTTGTCTGTTCAGACATCGCTTTATCTGCTATTTGAATAAGCGCAACTGCAGAATTTGCATTTGCGATACCTTGAGAAATAGAAGAAGCCTGTGTTCTAAGTTTATCGGCAATCGCCATACCTGATGCATCATCAGCAGCTTTATTTAATTGTAAACCTGAAGATAATTTCTCTAACGAATTACCCAGATTCTTATTCGTATTCCTGTTTGCCTCTAATGCAGTCAAGGAAGCTACATTTGTGTTTATCCTCATATCTTTTCCTTTTTTGTTTGTAAGGTGTGTATTTTGTATGTGCTATATTGTAGTATTATATTTGAACAAATCTTAGTATAAGCTTAAAAATAACGTTTTTCTTTCCCTTTAAACCCTTTTGTTAAGGGCTTTTCTCTACTTTTCTTAATTTAAGATTATGATTAATTTTTTTTTAAGAAATGAAGAGTATAGAGGATTAAGACTTATACAGTATTACACCCGATTCTATATGTTTGGTATAAGCGAACTGGTCAAAAAGGGCAAAGTTTTTAATCGTGTGGGTTTTGGTCAACTCCAGAAGATCTCTGTGAAGTGTTTCAGGGTTGCATGATACGTAAATTACCTGTTCAAATTTACTGCATAGTTCCCTTGTAGTATCATCAAGCCCTGCCCTTGGAGGATCGACGAATATGGTGCTGAAAGTATAATCGTCAAGTTCAACGTTCTCCTGGGCCATTCTTCTAAAATCACGTACTTTATTTCTGGCTTCAACAAACTCTTCAGAACTCATTCTGATAAATTTTATATTATCTACACTGTTTAGTTCACAATTAAGTTTTGCGGACCTTATAGAGGTTTTTGATATTTCCGTGGCTAATACCTTCTCAAAGCTTAATGAAAGAGGAATAGTGAAGTTTCCGCCCCCGCAGTAAAGTTCGCAAAGATCCCCTCCCGGACGCATATTGTTTATAACCCATTCACACATTTGTATGTTTACTTTTTGATTAGGCTGGGTAAATCCCCCTTCAAAATAATGCATTGTATAATCTTTCCCGTTTATAGGAAGTTTTTCCTCAATAAAATCTTCACTTAAAACAAGTTTCTGCTTCCTTGCTCTTCCTATTATCTTGCAGTCTAGTTTCTCCTGAAGCTTTTTCCCCTCTTCTTCCCATAAAGGATCAAGCTTTTTATGGTAAAGCATGGTGATCAAAAGATCCCCTTTTAGGGAACTTAAAAACTCTACACCGAAAAGTTTTTTTGCAAGAAGATCACTTTTTTTCACCTCATCAAGCAGTCTTGGCATCATATCTGCAATTGTGGCAGAGACAATAGGACAGGCATCTATAGGCAGGGGCTTTTTATCTATGCTGTTCATAGCGTAAGATATCTCACCCTCTTTATGGTATATCCGAAACTCCGCCCTGTTCCTGAAAGCCAACTCTTCGCTTCTTATTAGATCCATGTCTTTTTTATACAGATCAGCAAATCTTAGCTGCTGGTTCTGGTATTTAAAATAAAGCTGTGCCTGGTAATTGCTAATTAGATTACAACTCCCGCATTTTCCAAAGTATTTACAATCCATTATTCCTCTTTCGTTTTTTTCTTCGCTTTTTCAAGCATTTGTATATTTAAGGTGAGCTCTTTTTGACTTTGTTCAACTATTTCACTTATTCTGTCTATTGTATTGATATGGCTTTTTACCCTATTTTTCATATTATGATTTTTTATATGTTTTTTTAATATTTTTGTATATTTATTATAATTTCTGGAACCTTTTTCAAAAGTTGCCAGCTTCTTTTGGATCTTTAATATATCCTTGGGGATCGGTCCGTCATTCATTTTAATTACCTTATGTGAAAATATTTTAATTTTGTCAACTGATACTTACTAATAATCTGCTATTATAACATATGATTAATGAAAGCTTCAAACAACAACTAAATACACTTCTTAAATGTGATATAAAAGAACTATATCCCCTTGCAAGAGAGATAAACAGAAAATTATATTTTTACGTAGGTCCTACAAACAGCGGTAAAACCTACCAGGCTTTACAGGAGCTCAAAAGTGCAGATACGGGAACATACCTGGCACCGTTGAGGCTTCTGGCCCTTGAAAACTACGAAAGCCTAAAAGCAGACGATATTAAAGCTTCCCTTGTTACCGGGGAAGAGGAAATATTCGATGAAGACGCAGGGCATATATGTTCAACTATAGAGATGCTAAACTACAACCTAGAGGTTGACGTCTCCGTTATAGACGAAGTACAGATGCTCGAAGACGAGGACAGGGGCTGGGCCTGGGTAAACGCGATCCTTGGAACCCCCGCAAAAAAAGTGATCATGACTGGAAGCGTAAACGCCCTTGATATCGTAAAAAAAATCGCTGCTTATATCGGGGAAGAACTGGAAATAGTAAAGTTCAAAAGAAAAAATCCCATCAAGGTTCTTGAAAAGCACACAAACCTCAGAGATATAAAAAAGGCAACCGCTCTTATTGCATTCAGCAGAAACGACGTGCTAAGACTTAAATCGAAACTTTCCAAGTTTCATACGGTATCGGTTCTTTACGGAAACCTAAGTCCCGAAGTAAGACGGGAAGAGGCAAAAAGATTCAGGGAAGGCAAAAGTGATATTTTAATAGCAACAGATGCCATTGCCATGGGTCTTAACCTTCCTATTAGAACATTACTTTTTACAACAGATACCAAATTTGACGGAAAATCAAAAAGGAAACTTACCCCCAACGAGGTTATACAAATAGCAGGGCGTGCGGGAAGATACGGTTTCCACGAGGTGGGACACATAGGAGCCACTTCAAAATCTGTGCTGGCACATATAAACCATATGTTCCACTCCCCTATGCATACCATAAAAGCCCCCGTAAAAGTAAAAGCGACACAGCTTCAGGTCGAAGAGCTTTCAACCTTCTTAAATACGAAAAGCCTTACAAAGATATTAAACTATTTCTCCAAACATATGAAATACGACGGCCCTTTTAAAGCGGTAAATATCAAGACAATGACGGAACTTGCCGCTATACTGGACAAAAAAAGCAATATGTCCCTGGAAGATAAATATATGCTCTCATCAGCACCTATAAATACAAGATCACCTTTGATCGTGGATGCATACTTGAAATATATAAACGCAGTATTAAACCATAAAGTTATCAAATACTCAACATCTTCAAAGACAATAGGACTTGCAAAATCGCAAGAAGAGCTTCTAACTGCCGAAGATGAAGTAAAAAAAGTCTCTTTATACCTGTGGCTTTCGTATAAATTCCCCCATCTCTTCCCAGACAGCGAAAAAGCGCACAAAACGCGTATTCAGGCAAACAACTTTTGTGAAAGTTCACTTAAATCCAACCGTTCTTTAGTAAGGGAATCAAGGAACCGCCACGTGAAGAAAAGATTTAACAATAAAAACTCCCAAGACACAAGACAAACGAGAAAAAGAACCGACGAAAAAGATTCAAAAACAAGAAGCCGAAGCAGAGGCAGAAACCAAAGGCGCTACAGGTAATTTAAACCTCAACAAATTTTTGTTATAATAGATAGATATTAATATAATAAAAAGAGCAAATATATGAAAAACAATTTATCTATTATAATCCTTGCTGCCGGTGCGGGCACAAGAATGAAATCAAATAAACCCAAAGTATTACATAAGATCTCAGGTTATGAGATGCTTTTTTACTCAATCACAGAAGCTAAAAAACTAAGTGACGATATTACGGTGGTTCTCTACCACCAGGCTGAACTTGTAAAGAAAAGTATGGAAAAATATTTTTCTGATATAAACTTCCATATACAGGACCACGAAAATTTTCCCGGAACAGGCGGAGCAGTTATGGGGATAACCCCTAAACACGAAAAGACACTAGTGCTTAACGGGGATATGCCCTTGATTGAAGCTTCCGAGCTTGAAAAGCTAATAGGTGAGGATGCTATTACAATGTCTATCCTTGATCTTGAAGATGCCAGCGGTTACGGAAGGGTTATCGTAAATTCTCAAAACCATGTGGAAAAAATAGTTGAACAAAAAGACTGTAATGAAAACGAACTTAAAGTAAATACTGCAAATGCGGGTATCTACTGCTTTGACACAAAATTTCTTCTTGAATCTCTGCCAAACCTCTCAAATAAAAATGCCCAAAAAGAGTATTATATAACAGACCTTGTAGAGATGGCTATTACTCAACAGCTTAACGTAACTCCCGTAATCGTAAGTGAAGAGAATTTCAAAGGGGTAAACTCCAAGCTTGATCTTGCACTAGCAGAAGAGATACACCAAAACAGAATAAAAGAAAACTTTATGAAAAGCGGGGTAATAATGAGACTTCCCCAAACTATCTATATTGAATACGGAGTAAAAATAGAGGGAGAAACCGTTCTTGAGAACGGGGTGACTCTTCTTGGCAGCACCTGTATTATAGATTCCCATATAAAAACCAACACAGTGGTTGAAGACAGCACCCTGAAAAACAGTTCAGCAGGACCGATGGCCAGAGTAAGACCCAAAAGCGACCTTCAAGATACTCATATAGGAAATTTCGTTGAAACAAAAAAAGCAAACCTCAAAGGGGTAAAAGCAGGACACCTTTCATACCTTGGAGACTGTGATATAGACGAGGGGACAAATGTGGGAGCAGGAACCATTACCTGTAACTACGACGGAATAAACAAATACAAAACAACTATAGGGAAAAATGTTTTCATAGGAAGCGATTCACAGCTTGTTGCACCCCTTACTATAAATGACGACGTATTAATTGCCGCAGGTAGTACCATAACCTCAGACGTAAATAAGGGAGACCTTGCTATAAGCAGAACAAAACAAAAATCTATAAAAGGCTTCTTTTATAAATTCTTTAAATAAAGAGAAAAACTATGAACTTACTTGAAAATAAAAATATCTTGATAGCGGTTACGGGAAGTATAGCCGTTTATAAATCTTTGGAGCTTACAAGGCTTTATAAAAAAGCCGGAGCGAACGTAAAAGTCATAATGACTACTGCGGCTAAAAAATTCATAAACCCCCTTGCCTTTGAAACTATCAGCCAGAACAGCGTTCTGGACGATACGAATGAAGACTGGAGTACTGAAACCGTAAACAACCATATCGCCGTAGGCAAATGGGCGGATATCTTTGTAATAGCCCCCTGCAGTGCCAACAGCATCAATAAACTTAGCAACGGGATTGCCGATAATATATTTACCCAGGCCGCACTTGCATATCCCGGAGTAAAACTGCTTTGTCCCGCCGCAAATACCAATATGATGCAAAATCCTTTTACAAAAGCCAGCCTTAAAATGCTTAAGCTTTGCAACTATAAACTTATCGATACGGTTACAAAAGAGTTAGCCTGCCGTGATACCGGAGACGGGGCAATGGCGGAAGTTGATGATATATTCCATGCAACCGCAAAAGAGCTTTTAAAAGATGATTACTGGAGTGATCGAAAAATTGTCCTTAATGCGGGAGGAACTGTTGAAAAGATCGATGACGTAAGGTTTATCAGCAATTTCAGCAGCGGAAAGATGGCGGCTTCTTTGGCAACAGCACTTCACTACAGGGGTGCAGATGTTTGCGTGATCACTACGAAAAAACTTGATATGCCAAACGATATCTATACCATTGACGTGCAAAATTCCCAAGAGATGCTTCAATACTGCCAGGATGCAATAAGAGTCGCAAAAAAAGGAAAGATGTCAAGTGCAACACTTATGGACGATTCCCAAATGCAGCTTATCCAAAAGAAACCATACTTCTTCTCCGTAGCCGCGGTAAGTGATTATATACCTAAATTCCCCCAGGAAGGGAAAGTAAAAAAAAGCGATATAGGGGAGAACTGGGACATCCCTTTGAAAAAAAATATCGATATTCTTCAATCTTTGGACAAAAACGGTATTTATACCATAGGGTTCAAAGCGGAAACCGACAGCTCAACTGCCTTTAACAGTGCTGCAGATATGCTTGAATCCAAAAATCTTGACGGTGTATGCCTGAATGTTCTTGATGAGAACAACGGTTTTGGAAGTGATAATAACTCCATTGAGCTGATAACAGACCAGGTCACTTCGAAAAAATGGGAAAACCTGCCTAAACTTGAACTCTCATTTAAGATAGTGCAATATTTGCAAGAGCAGTTTAATGAACAATAACTCTAATCTTCCTGTTCATATCGCTATTATAATGGACGGTAACGGCAGATGGGCAAAAGAGAGAAACCTTAAAAGGACAGCAGGTCACGAGCAGGGTGCAGAAACAGTCAGAAAAATAACCGAACACTGTGCCCAAATAGGAATAAAATATTTAACGCTTTATGCTTTTAGCACCGAAAACTGGTCAAGACCCAAACTTGAGGTTGAATACCTTATGAAACTGCTTGAAAAGTATCTAAAAAGCGAACTTGATATTTATTTGAAAAACAATATAAAATTCAAAGCTATTGGGGATATTTCAAAATTCTCAAAGAAACTGCAGCAAACCATAAAAGATGTTCAAAACAAAACTGCAAAAGCAACAGGACTTACCCAAATACTGGCCCTGAATTACGGAAGTCGCGACGAGATAACAAGAGCTGTAAAAAAACTAAATGAACAGAACCTTGATATAACAGAAGAGAATATCCAAAGCTGCCTTGATACTGACGGGATTCCCGATGTGGATATTTTAATTAGAACAAGCGGAGAGGTAAGGATATCTAATTTTCTTTTATGGCAGATAGCCTATGCGGAGATGTATTTTACTCAAACATACTGGCCTGAATTTACCGCCAATGAACTTGATGATATTCTCCTGGATTTCGGCAATAGAGAAAGAAGATTCGGCGGTATATAAAAATGGGTATTATAGTTTTTATTTCGGGTCTTCTATTCGGCAGTTTTTTAAATGTTTTAATATACAGGCTGCCTTTAAGTATCTCATTAATAAACCCTTCAAGATCAATATGCCCGGCATGTAAAAAAACAATTAAGTGGTATGAGAATATCCCTTTAGTATCTTATTTTATTCTTTTAAAAGGGAAATGTTCCTCATGTAAAGAAAAAATATCATTATCTTACCCTGCGGTTGAACTTATTACGGCAGTTATTACGCTTCTATTATTTTTAAAGCTCGGTTTCGGATTTAAGTTTTTTGCTATAACGCTTCTGTTCTATACGCTGATTGTATTATCGTTTATCGATATAAAATATAAAGCCGTGCCCGATTACCTTTTAATAGCGGCACTTCTTTTTTCCTATATTGCAATGGGCGATGAGCTGCTTAATGCTTTAAAAAACAGCTTTTTATTTGCAGGTGCCATTGCCCTTCTTGAACTTATCGTAACATTTTATATTCAAAATATAAAGGCCAAACTTTTAAAAGATGATGCTTTAAAAGATCAAAGATCGATGGGGGAAGGTGATATACCCGTTTTCGCCGTAATCGGTGCGGTTGCAGGTATTCAATTGGGATTTGCTGCCGTTTTTCTCTCCGCATTGCTTGCGGTTATCCCCTCTTTGATAAAAAAAGACCTTGAGATACCGTTTATCCCGTTTTTGGCAATGGGATTGTTTTTTACTTTTATTTTTGATCAAAATATACTTAATTTTCTGGAGATAACAAATATATGAAACTGTTAAGACAATACCTTTTTAAAACATATTCAGGTACATTTTTCCCAATATTTTTAATATTATTTATAATCACTTCTATAGTCTTTCTAATAAAAATAGCAACGCTTACGTCTATAATTCAGATAAACTTTTTGGAACTTATGACTTTATACTCTTATACACTTCCCACAATACTTTTTTATATTCTGCCTGTTTCGATTTTCATCTCTTTGTCACTGGCTATTGCAAAGCTATCAACAGACTATGAACTTATAGTTATGACCAGTTTCGGGCTAAACCCTCTTAAACTTATAAAACATATATTGATACATCTTGTCAGTGTTACGGTTTTATTACTGCTTATCTCAATCATCCTTATTCCCAAAGCAAACTATCTTAACTCGGAATTTCTTGAAAAAAAGAAATCAGAAGCACAGTTTAATATAAACCCCAGTGAATTCGGGCAGAAATTCGGGGACTGGTTTATTTACGTTAACGGTAAAAAAGAGAACACATACTCCGACATAGTGTTGTTCAAGAACGACAAACCAAATGAAGAAAGTGATATCATCATTGCAAACAGTGCAAAGGTACAAAATGTAGAAAATAATAACCTGGCCCTTGATCTTTATAATGGAAAGGCATTTTATATTAAGGAAAACGTAAAACAGATCGACTTTAATAATATGACCATTAATAATAAAATAGAAAGAATCAAACTGATCAACACCTTTGACGATGTAATAAAATTCTGGAAAAGAATGACAATTCTTAAACCGGTTGAGCGGGAATTTACCTTTAATGTCCTGTATTCGATCTTCCCTTTGATCTCTATACTATTTATTATATCAATAGGATATTTCAACCCAAGATATGACAAAAACTATTCTACGGTGCTTGCACTGACCTTTATAACCGTTTTTGTCGTAATAGGGCAGAAGCTCTCCAATACAATCGGTATTATCACTTTGTATACCCTGCCTTTTGTATGGCTGCTGCTAAGTGGACTATTATATAGATTGAAGGTAAAAAACTATTACTAAAATGAGAGTAAAACTAATCCTTTCCTACGACGGAAGCCATTATTACGGTTCACAGATACAGCCCGGCAAGCCTACGGTTCACGGAAAACTTGCCGAGGTTTTCAAGATTCTTAATATTGATACGAAAATCGACTTCAGCGGTCGAACCGATAAAGATGTTCATGCCTTCAAGCAGGTAGTTTCATGTGATATTCCGGAACACTTCTCGAAAGACCTTAAAGCTTTTAGAAATACTTTAAACAAACTTCTTCCCAACTCCATATACGTTAGATATGCCCGCCTTGAAAATGATCGCTTTCATGCCAGGTTCAGTGCAAAAAGAAGGGAATACAGATATATTTTTACAGATAAAAAGCCAAGCCCTTTTAACAGCAGCTATATAAGCTATTACGAAAATATAGATTGTAAAAAGATAAACACTGCACTTAAATACTTTACGGGTGTTCACGATTTTGAATATTTCAGCAAAAAAGGAAGCGATCCTGTTTCTACGACGAGGGAGATTTATGATATCAGGCTTTACAGATATAAAGATATATATGTACTAAAGTTTTCTGCAAACTCATATCTTAGAAGCCAGATAAGAATGATGGTGGATTTTATTATGAAGATATCTTCGGGTAGATTAACCATCCCGCAGTTAGAACAGCAGCTTGATAAGCAAAAGCTCGTCTCCTGGACATTGGCGCCCCCTTACGGGCTTTATTTAAGTAAAATAAGCTATTAAAAAAGGGAAAGCAAAAAGCTTTCCCTTTTTTTGATCATAGAAACTTTAAATTACCAGCTTCTAACGATCCCGTGACATCTTGAACATGCATTTAACATATCAGAATACCCTTCAGCAGCTTTTGTATAAGCTTTGTCATCAAGGTTTAACTCGATAATGTTTGCATCAAGATGGATTCTTTTTGAAGCATTGCTGGCAACATTTACCATATGTTTTTTATTTTCCGGTAAATATTTGGCAATTACTTTATCATCAGAGAACATATCGTTCCCTTTCTTGATCTGAACAAGACCGTCTTTGATCAATTCTGCATTGTTATTGATAAATCCATACTGAACCTGCTCAATACCTTTTTGCATAATATTCATTGATTCTTTCATTACATCATTTGCATTAGCAACTGAAAATGTTAAAACCCCTGCTATTAAAACTTTAGATAATTTCATTATTTCTCCTACTTTGAGAGAAGTTCTTAGTGAACTTCTCTCCAGATTTTAGCTTTCCATAACCATGCAAAGATTGCAAAGATCACTAAGTAACCCAAGAATGGACCAGCTAAAGACTCTCTTTGCTCTTTAGAGCTGTCACCAACTTCAGTCATATATGCAATAACTTGCTTCTCTGCATCTTGTGTTAAACCGACTCTTGGCATCGCTGTACCTTCAAGGTGTTTTTGAGGGTCGTTGATAAACTCGTGTAACCAGTTCTCACCTCTACTTCTAATGTATTGAGATAGATCAGGCGGTGTTTTACCCATGTATGTAGTGATGTTCTCAACAGGAGTTTTCGCAGCCATAGTTCCTCCGAAGAAATCTCCGTATTTGATACCGTGACATCTTTGACAAGCGTTTTGGAAAACCTCTTTGTCAGTTAAAGATTTTGGAGCGATCGATTTAAAGTATGCAACTATATCTGCAACCGCTTGGTCACCTAACCATCCGTAACCTGGCATCGGGTGTGTTTTACCATCTATGAACACATGCTCGGCTTTTGTAGCTTTTACAGGATCTTTGATAAATGCAGCAAGGAAGTTCTCATCATAGATAAGTCCCGCAGCACTTAAATCAGGTGGAACTACACCGTATGCAGCTGCAGCAGATGCGTTATCCATAACAGCAGGGAATCCTGCTTTTTCAATAGAGTGACATGCAGTACAGTTCATAGCAACCTGCTCTGCACCTTTTTTTGCGTCACCTGTTTTACCGTTAAGTCCGTTTACATCTTTAAAAGTGTAATCAGGAGCTTCTACGTGAGGGTGCATCTGAGAGTGAGCGAACGGCTCAACTCCCCAGTATAGTACACCTGTAAAGAATACAAGTATTGCTAATATTTTTAACTCTCTCATTATAATGCTCCTCTTGCTTTTGCATCTGCTTTAGATACAAAAGGTAATGAAATGAACAGTGCAAGGAATACTGCCGTTGCAAAGAATCCTACCCATGCATTTGCACCGGTTGGAGGTAATTTACCGTAAACTGTAAGAACAAGAAGGTCTATGATCATAATCCAGAACCAGATCATAAATCTAGGTCTTTTATGAGCAGGTAAAATATCAGGGTCTTTGTCTATAAACGGAATGATCAGGAATGCAACTTGTGCAAACGCGAACACGATAAGACCGATATCTCCCGCTTTCATACCGAACATATCAAAGAAAGGACCTCTTAATGTCTCGTAAGACCATAAGAAATACCACTCAGGGTAAATATGCGCAGGTGTAACCATTGGGTTTGCAGGGTCGAAGTTAACCGGATCCATTGCAAAGTTATAGTTGAAGAACACCAAGTAGAAATAGAATATCAAGAACACACCAAGAACTGCAAAGTCTTTAGACAAGAATACAGGCCAGAAAGGTATTACTTTAGCTTCTTTTTTGTTTCCAGATAAGTATTTCTCAGCTTCCGCATCAAAATCTATATCATCAGATTCCTGGTTGTTAACGTGAGGAACTCTTAGTGTATAGAAGTGAAGTACGATAATACCGATAATAACAATCGGTAATAAGAATACGTGTAACATGAAGAATCTAGTTAGTGTAGCATCATTAACGGCAAATCCACCTCTGATCCACTCAACAAGTCCCCATGCTTCTAAAGAACCACCTGCAAAAAGGTTAGTAATAACCGCAGCAGCCCAGTAAGACATTTGTCCCCATGGCAGCATATATCCAGAGAAACCTTCTGCTGAGAAAGTAACGAATAATAACATACCCGAGATCCAGATCATCTCTCTACCTTTCTTGTAAGAACCGTAGTAGATACCTGTGAACATGTGAATATATATTATAAGGAATACAACCGATGCCGCGACACCGTGCATATGTCTGAATAACCAACCGTATGCAACTTCCTGCATAATTGTGTAGTTAACACTGTCAAATGCCAAAGCCGTATCAGGCTTGTAATACATTAACAAGAATATACCGCTTACTACCAAAATTGCAAATGTTGTAGCCAGTACAACACCCATCGCCCATAAGAAGTTTATATCTTTTGGAATCCAATATTCCGTCATCATAACTTTGTTGAACTTCTTGATCGCTAATCTTTTATCAAGTCCCTCAACGCTGAATAATGATTCATCAACTTTTGCCATCAATCACCCCTTACGCTCTTGCATCTATCATTTTTTTAGATTCAGGTCCATCTTCACCAAGAACAAGTACTGAACCTTTAACACTGAATGGTGGAACTACGAACGGTTTTGGCGGCGGTCCGAATGTCTGCTGACCGCTTGCATTAAACTCACCGCCGTGACATGCACATTTCCACATATCTTTCTTCCATGCCGGAATACACCCCAAGTGTGTACATAACCCGATCACTACAGTATATCTCTTATCTCCTATAACCAAATCACCTTCGAAATCTTCCATATCTTTTGTTTTTTGTAGAACAAAAATAGGCTTACCTCTCCATTTGAATGTTTGTGGTTTTCCAGGTTCTAATCCAATTGCGCCAAGATCTATTGTTGTAAATCCCGCTGCTAATACAGATGGAAGTGGATCCCAAGCTTGTTTCATACCAACAAGCGAAGCCGCCCCTCCAACTGCAGCTACAGCTGCAAATGAATACCCAAGAAAATCCCGTCTATTTGTTTCATTAGACATATTTCTTCCTTTGTTTAGATTTAAAATCCGTAAATTATATTCACTTTTAACTTAAAATGATTTGACTTGTATCTGAATTTAAGTAAATATGAAGAAAAAGTAACACTATTTTGATAGTTATAAATTATGTTAATTATTAAAGATCGTTAAAGATCCTTTATTTGTAATATAAAGTTATATTTTGTTAAAATCACGGAAATAAAATTAAAGGGAAGTAAATGGATTTTGTTTCTATTATCATGGGTAGTAAATCAGACTACGAGATTATGAAGAATTGTGCGAACACTTTAGAACAGTTCAATGTAAAATACGAACTTATCATCTCATCGGCTCACAGAAGCCCTCAAAGAACCAAAGATTATATAAAATCGGCGGAAGAGAAAGGTTCTAAAGTATTTATTGCTGCTGCGGGAATGGCTGCACACCTTGCCGGTGCATTGGCTGCGGGTACTACAAAACCTGTTATCGGTGTACCTATGAAAGGGGGAGCTATGGACGGTATGGATGCTATGCTTTCAACTGTTCAAATGCCTTCAGGTATGCCTGTTGCAACAGTTGCACTAGGGAAAGCGGGAGCTGTAAATGCAGCTTACCTTGCTATGCAGATCCTGGCAATCACAGACAAAGAACTTGCTGTTAAACTTCAAGAGGACAGAATCGTTAAAGAGAAAACAGTCGTAAACGATTCAAAAGAGATCGAGGTTTTATTATAAAACCTGTAACTCTTTTCACCGCACCAAAATGCAAATGGTGCGGTGAAGCAAAAAAATATCTCAAAGATAAAAAAATTAAATTTTCTGTAGTCGATGTCACTACAAACAAAAAAGCATTAAAAGATTGTCAAAAAAATGGATGTCGAGGTGTGCCTGTTTTTCTAATAGGGCAGACTTGGGTATGCGGCTTTGACAAACGCAAAATAGATAAAATATTGGGAATAAAATAGATGATCACATTTTCACAGTTACTTTTAAAATTACAGGAATTCTGGGCAAAGCAAGGGTGTAACATAGTTCAGCCTTACGATATCCCGGCAGGTGCGGGTACTTTTCACCCTGCAACACTTTTAAGAAGCCTTGACTCAAAACCATGGTCAGTGGCTTATGTTGCTCCAAGCAGAAGACCCACAGACGGCAGATACGGTGAGAACCCGAACAGGCTGGGAAGCTACTACCAGTTCCAGGCTTTGATCAAACCAAGCCCTGAGAATATACAGGATCTGTATCTGCAGTCTTTGGAATATCTGGGACTTGACTTAAGCAAGCATGATATCAGATTCGTTGAGGACAACTGGGAATCACCGACTCTTGGTGCCTGGGGACTTGGATGGGAAGTCTGGCTTGACGGTATGGAAGTTACCCAGTTCACATATTTCCAGCAGGTTGGAGGATTGGCGTGTGACCCGGTTGCGGTTGAGATCACATACGGAACTGAAAGGCTTGCAATGTATCTTCAAGGGGTTGATACGGTATTTGATATCGTATGGAACGAGAACGAACACGGAGTGACCACTTATAAAGATATCCATCTTGAAGGGGAGATAGAATTCAGTAAATACAACTTCGAGATCGCCGATACGGATATGCTGTTCAAGCATTTCGACGATGCAGCTGCGGAGTGTAAAAAATGTCTTGAAGCAAAGCTGCCTCTTCCTGCGTATGATCAGTGTATGCTTGCTTCACATGCATTTAATACACTTGATGCAAGAAAAGCGATAAGCGTTACAAGCAGGCAGAACTACATTCTAAGAGTAAGGGAACTTGCTTTGGGTTGTGCACAGCTTTATAAAGAACAGGAACCTGAAAGATTAAAAAGACTGGGGTACTAGTTTGTTGAAAATTCGTGATATCTACAGCTTTTTAAACGAATTATCCCCTTTTGAACTGCAGGAAAAATGGGATAACAGCGGCTTGATCGTGGGAAATTTTGAAGATAAAGTAGATAACGTATATATCTCACTGGATCTTGACCTTGGGATGTTAAAAGATATCAACCCCGGAAGCTTGATCATTACCCACCACCCGCTGATCTTCAGCCCCCTGAAAAGAGTGAACGATATAAGCTACAGTGAAAAAATATTAAAAAAGCTCATTAAAAAAGATATCTCATTGATCTCTATGCATACAAATATCGATAAAACCCACCTGAACGAATATGTAGGGAAGAAGGTACTGGGCTTTGACTTCAAACAAGACGACGAATTTATAATGACGGCAAAAGTTGATATGAGTTTTAACAAACTTCAAAAACATATCAAACAGAAACTTGGCATGGATATACTCAAAGTAACCGAAGTCAAAAAAGAGATAAAAACAGTTGCTTTAACCACAGGATCGGGAATGAGCCTGCTTCCAAATATCAAAGCGGACTGTTTTTTAACGGGTGACATAAAATACCATGAAGCGATGGATGCAGCGGCAAGGGGAATCAGCCTGATTGATATCGGTCACTACGAAAGCGAGATCCATTTCAGCCCCCTTTTAGAGGGGCTTATGGCAAACTATTTGAAAAAAAATAAAATAAAAGCTATAATACTAGCTTCACAAAATCCATTTAAATACAAATAAGAGGGAAAAAGCATTGAATAAACACTTAGAACAATTGGTTAAATTATCACAGTTTGATAAAGAGATTGTAAACTTCGAGCCGAAAATTGAAAACGAACAAGAAAAACTAAAAGCATTTACTCAAACAGTTGAAGAGCTTACGGAGCAAAAAGAGAAGCTGTATACAACTATCGATGATATCAAAAACAAAAGAATCAAAAACGATATCCACCTAAAAGAGTTATCTGACAAACTTGAAGAGATTGCAGGTAAACACAAACAGGCAAAAACAGAAAAAGAGGTAAAAGCTTTACAACTTGAAGAGGAGATTGCCAAAGAGCAGATCTCATTTGCAAATGAAGAGATCGTAAGATTAGACACTCTTATTGAAACAAAAAACAGTGAACTTGAAACTTTAACCAAAGAATTGGCAAGTGAAGAGGAATCTGTAAAAGAGTTAAAAGAGGCTATCGATAAAAATATCGCTGCACTTGAAGAATCAAGAAACAAAGTTTACGAAAACAAATCTATACTTGTTTCTGAAATTGACACTAAAGTTCTTGCTTTCTACGAAAAGATCAAAAGATGGGCAAAAGAGACTGCTGTAGTTCCTGTAAAAAAACAGGCATGTTACGGTTGTCATATGAAATTAAGCGACAGATTCTATGGAGAATTTGTCCTTTCTGATGAAATCATGACTTGTCCTCACTGTGGAAGAATCATCTACAAAGCCGACGAATCTGAAGAGGCTTAATAAAAAAAGCGGCAGAAAACCTCTGCGGCTTTTTTTAACAACTATGTTCACATTTATCTACTACATAGCTGCTATAATTCTTTATATTTTAGCTATTCCATACCTGCTTTTCAAAAGCAGAACTGAAAAATACAAAGAAGCCATCCCTGCAAAATTCTTTTTAAAAAACAATCCGAAATTTGAAAAAGAGGCTTTCTGGTTTCACAGCTGTTCCATGGGTGAGACAAAAGCTCTAAAACCGATCTTTGACAAACTGGATAGTGAAGATATCAATCTTTCGGTTATTACAAACACCGGATTTGAGACAGGCAGTCAGATGGTAAAAAGTGTACGATATCTGCCTTTTGAGCTGTTTATGCCCTTTTGGCAGACAAAACAAAAAGCACTTATCGTAATGGAAGCGGAGCTTTGGTATATGCTGTTTTTGGTTGCAAGATCAAAAGGGACAAAAACTATCCTGATAAATGCAAGAATCAGCAATAAGTCCTATAGAAGCTATAAAAAATTCTCTTTTCTTTATAAACAGATATTTAAGAATATTGACAAAGTATTTGCACAAACAGACAAAGATAAACAAAGGCTTCAAGAACTGGGGGCGAAAAACGTAGAAACAATAGGGAACATAAAACTTGCAAATCTGCCAAAGGTAACAAAAGAGCTTCAAAAACCGGACTCGCTTGTTATAACAGCCGGCAGCACCCATGAGGGAGAGGAAGAACTTATATTCAATTCCTGGGACAAATCACAGGGTAAACTTATAGTAGTCCCAAGGCATCCGGAAAGATTTGACGAAGTATTCGCCCTTATAGAACTCTATTTTGACAACAGCGAAACCACTTTCCACAGATACTCCAAGAAGGAGAATTTTGAGAGTGATATCGTCCTTGTAGACAAGATGGGTGAACTTAATAACATTTATGCTATAAGTGATATTGTGATCTTAGGGGGCGCCTTTATAAAAACTGCAGGGGGGCATAACCCCATAGAACCTGCATTTTTCAACAATACGCTTATAAGCGGGAAAAACATATTCAATCAGGAATCGCTGTTTGAATGTGTAGACAACTATTACCTGATAGAAGAGACTCAATTAAAAGAGTATTTAGACAACGGGAAAAATTTAACAAAAGCATCATTAATGAAAGCGGGATCGATAGAACCGATCCTAAATGAGATAGGAAAATAAAATGGAAAAAGCATACAAACTTCTGGCACAACAGGAAAATATATCAAACGGAAAAGCAAAAGACCTTATAGATAAAGGCGTGGTAAGCGTTAACGGGAAAAAACTTGTAATCGCAAGGGGCCTTTTAAAAGAGGATACCAAATTCAAAGTAAAAGAGATTGCAAAAGCAAGAGTTATCTTTGAAGATGACGATATTATTGCAGTTGACAAGCCGGCCCACCTGAATGCTGCAGAAGTTGAGGACCAGTTCAGCGATGCAGTACTTTTAAACAGGCTTGATAAAGAAACAAGCGGAGTGATGCTATTGGCAAAAAATGAAGAGTTTAGAAGAAAAGCCGTTAAAGAGTACGCCCAAAACAGAGTATACAAAGAATATATTGCCGTTGTTGAGGGAAGAATAGTAGAAGAGGTGGTGATAGACCTTCCTATCTCTACAATTAAAGGTAAAACCGCAAGAAGCAGAATAGACGAAAAATACGGTAAGCCTGCAAAAACCACGGTATACCCTTATATGACAGAAGGTAGAAAAAGCAAAGTAAAGATAGTAATAGAAAACGGTAGAACCCACCAAATAAGAGTACACCTGCAGCATGCCGGGATGCCTATAATAGGCGACCTTCAGTACGGTAAGCCGTCAAACCAGGTACAAAGAGTAATGCTTCACAGCCATATTACAAAAATATTTGATTATGAGTTTGAAGCTCGTGAGCCAAAAGAGTTCTTCCACTTCGGGTTTTAAACTTTAAATGGAAACGGGATTTATACTTAAAAAGCTTATATCGGCTTTTATAATGCCCTTATCTGCGGGAATACTTCTGCTGTTGGCGGGGCTGGTCCTTTTATATCTAAATAAACTAAAAAAAGCAAAGATCGTTTTAACGATCAGCCTGGTCTGGATAAGTCTTTTCGGGTATGTACAGTTTTCAAATCTTCTTCTTTATCCCCTTGAATCCCGATACAAAACAATATCTGTAATTCCAAAAGATGTTAAACATATTTTACTTCTAGGCGGTGACACGCACAACCGGGGCTGGGAGGCGCTCAGGCTTTATCACCTCATCCCCGGCTCAAAGATCATAACTTCCGGATATGCCTGGGAAAAAAACCAGGATTCGGAAGCTTTAAAAGCAGCAAAACTTTTAATATCATCAGGTGTAAAAAAAGAGGATATCATAATCCACAGTTCTGTAAAAGATACAAAAGAGGAAGCCGTAAAGGTAAAAGAACTTTTAAAAGACAAACCGTTTATTCTGATCACCTCGGCAAGCCATATGCCAAGAGCAGTTGCAATATTCAAAAAACAGGGGCTTGAGCCTATCCCTTCTGCAACTGCATTTGAGATAAAAGAGACAGACAGGACTTACGATATGCCAAACGGAAAGTCCATGTCAAAAAGTGAAAAAGCCTGGCATGAGTATCTTGGAATAATTTGGGGATACTTAAGAGGATATATCTAAAACTACTCTTGTTTTAAATCCTCTAGAGGCTTTAGGTATTTAAGCTTCGTTAATATCTTTGCTGTTTCCCGAAATACAGGAACCGCCGAGTGGGAAGCGTAATAGTAATACCAGTATTTACCTCTAGATATGGGTTCTCTTACCGTTACCCCTATTGTGTATTTGTTTTCTTTGTCATTAACGAACCCGAAAAAGCTGCTCATATATTTTCTTTGGTATGATCCGTGCTCCGCAATATTTGCAGTACCCGTCTTACCCCCTACTATAAGCCCGTCCAGTTTTGCTTTTGTACCCGTACCTTTTTGCACTGTTGTTATCAAGAGCTTTTTTATTTTGGCAGCTGTCTGCTTGGATATGATTCTTTGAGGATCCTGTGGAGTTACGTTTGCTGCAATAAAAGGGGTTACTATTTTCCCTTCATTGTTAAAAGTAGAATATGCCCTTAATACCTGCATAAAGTTTGCGGTAATACCCTGCCCGTAGGAATCGGTAGCTTTGAAAATATTGTCTTTGCCTTTATCCTCACCTGCACGGTACTGGTAAAGTTTGTGTATCACCCCTGCACTTTCGCTTGGCAGGTCTATTCCCGATTTTACCGATAAACCGAAATTTTTAAACCCGTCGTAGAACTCATTGGCACTTAACCTGTTTGCTATGGTCAGGGTTCCTATATTACTTGAATAAATAAAAATATCTTCCAGGGTCAGGTAGTGTTTTTTGAACTGGTGGTCATCCCCTATTCCATATCTTCCTATATAATATTTACCTTTTGGATATTCCCCTTTTTTGTTCCTTTTTCCCTTATTATGTGCAAAAAACAGCTCGCCTTCTTTAACTTTGCCGTGTTCCAGGGCCAGAGCTATAGATAAGGGCTTGATAACCGATCCCGGTTCAAAGGCGAACCAGGTTGCATTTATTTTTAAGTTGGGCACATCTTCCTGCCTAATGGCATTTGGGTCATACCTGTTGGAACTGGCAAGTGAAAGAACCTTTCCTGTCGTACTGTCCATAACGGATACGAGAATCTCTTTACATCCCAGTTTTTCTTTATATCTGTCAAGCATAAGCTCTATATTTCGTTGAAGCTTTAAGGGAATTGACAATACAAGGTCGTCGCCGTCCCTTCTTTGGATGATCTTTGAATCTTTGTTAAAAAGGATATATGAAAGAATATCTTTCTCCCCCTTCAACACCCCGTTTTGCATATTATTAAGCTTCTTATTGTACTTCTTCTCTATACCGTCAACTCCGTTAACCCTTATCTTTCCGGCTTTATTGTTATTGGTTCTCATAAACCCTATAATAGGCGTCATAGCGTCTTTGTACGGATAAACCCTCTCTTCCCCGCTTTCAAAGATATCAAGGCCGTACAGCCTGTCTATGCCGTTTATGGTGATGGGCTGAAAAACCCCAAGCCTTCTTAACTTGAAAGCCAGCAGTTTAAGATTTTTTGCCGTTCTTTGGTCTATTTCGTCTGATATTAGAAGAAATCCTCTTTTGGAATCTATTTTTTTTCGCAGGACCTCTTCCGGAATATCACTGTATATTGAAAAAAGTGTGGTAAAAAGCTCTATTTTTTCTTTATCGAGGGATCTTGTATCTATTGAAGCAGAGAATATCTTTCTTGATGTCCCTATTTTGAAATTATCGGCACTGTAGATATTGCCCCTTACGGCAAGATCCTTTTTGGTCGTAAGTAAAGAAGGAAGATCCCTTTTTTCATTTATAGTTCCGTATACTGATATTATCAATACTATAAATGCTGTAATGATCAATGGAACAAGGATCAGGAACTTCTTAATCCTTGGCATCTGTTTCTGCTTTGAAGGTGTTTTGCTCATATATTATTCTGGTTATCTTTTATTAGTGATTGGATATACTTTCAAAATGAATAATATCAAAAATAAGATTAAATCCCTAACAGATGACAAGCAGCCTGATTATGTACTTTTTTTTCTTGCATCTTTTTTGATAACCATAAGTATCATATTTTCATACTCATTATCTATCTATACGGTCGTTTATCACGACTATATTCAGTTCCACTTTTTTTTAAGACAGCTTATCACGGGAACGCTGGCGATTTTGGTTATGTGGAGCCTTTCACAAATAAAGCCCGAAATTCTTATCAATAACCTTGGCTGGACTCTATTTGGAGTATTCTCCTTTCTTATTATAGTAATGCAGTTTTTACCGGCATCACTGGTCACGGAATCGGGAGGGGCAAAAAGATGGATCAGGCTACCAGGACTCTCATTATCCCCTGTTGAGTTTTTTAAAATAGGATTTATATATTTCCTTGCCAACTCATTTCACAGAAGATTAACGGGAATCACGAAACTTCCTTTCAAAGAGGAAGTGAAACTTATCCTGCCGTACGGAATAGCATTCGGTTTTGTTGCCGTTATGATAGCCGTTCTGCAAAAAGACCTGGGGCAGGTAGTGCTTCTTGGTACTACTTTATTTATTATGCTGATGTTCGCCAACAGAAGCTGGAAAGTGTTTGCCTCTCTTATTGGCCTTGCCATACTGGGTCTTGCGGCACTGATACTCCTTTTCCCCCACAGGATCGCAAGGATAAAAAGCTGGTGGAGCATGGTACAAGACGGTGTGCTTTCTATTTTCCCCGATTTCCTGGCAACAAGCCTAAGGGTAAAAGAGTTTCCCGAGCCGTACCAGGTGGGACACTCCCTAAATGCCATGAACAACGGGGGACTTTTTGGTACAGGTCTGGGTGAGGGTTCTTTAAAACTCGGATTTTTAAGTGAAGTGCATACAGACTTCGTACTTGCAGGTATCACCGAAGAGATTGGATTCATAGGACTTGTATTTGTTCTGGTGCTGTTTTTGCTTGTGATCGTAAGGATTTTCAGAACAAGCAGAAGGGTACAGGATAACAAGTTCCATCTTTTCAGCTTAGGTATCGGTCTTATGGTATCCATAGCCTTTTTAATAAACTCCTACGGTATCTCGGGACTTATTCCCATAAAAGGTATAGCCGTTCCTTTTTTAAGTTACGGGGGTAGCTCCATACTGGCTGTATCCATAGCAATAGGGATGATCCTCTCCATAAGCAGAAATATAGACAACAAGGAAACAGGAAAGGCAAAAAATGAAAAATAACACTAAAACCGTAGCAGTAACCGGCGGGGGTACAGGAGGTCACCTAAGTGTTGCAAAATCATTTATAGAAGAGTTTCACAATAAAGGTTACCGAATAATATTCATAGGTTCTACAAAAGGACAGGATAAACAGTGGTTTCAAAACGAACCAAAACTTTACAAGGCTTTTTTCCTTGATACAAAAGGGGTCGTGAACCAGAACTTCTTAGGCAAAATAAGCTCAATGCTGATGATCTTTAAAGCTGTCGTAAAATCCATATCGATCCTTAGAAAGTATAATATATCAAAGGTGGTAAGCGTAGGAGGATTCAGCGCCGCAAGCGGAAGCTTTGCAAGTATACTTACAAGAACACCTTTTTATATCCATGAACAAAACTCCATTATGGGAAAACTGAACTCTATCACCTCAAAATTTGCAAAAGAGGTTTTCAGTTCATACCTTGAAAACTCAAAGGTAAAAGACTATCCTATCAATCCGATCCTTTTTAAAAACCAAAGGGTAAGGGAAGAGATAAAAACAATAATATTCCTGGGAGGCAGCCAGGGAGCAAAAGCTATAAACGATTTTGCCCTGAAAATTGCCCCTTTGCTTAAAGAAAAGAATATAAATATCATACACCAGGCCGGTAAAAACGACTTTGAAAGAGTTAAAAAAGAGTATGAAAAATTAAATATAGAGGTTGACCTGTTTGATTTCACTAAAGATATTCTTTCAAAAATGGACCAAGCTGATTTTGCAGTAAGCCGGGCAGGTGCCAGCACGCTTTGGGAACTTACCGCCCTTGGAATACCCGCGTTGTTTGTTCCATTCCCTTACGCAGCCGCCGACCACCAATTCCATAATGCAAAATACCTCCTTGAAAAAGAACTATGTTTTCTGGAAAGAGAAACTAAACTAGAACAGGATATTATTGATAATATATTAAAAACAGATATAAAAAAGATGAGTCTGGGACTTACAAAAAGCATAAAAAAAGATGCAATTAAAAATATTATCAATATAATTGAATAATTTTTATAAATTTAAGCTATTTTTAATTGACAAACAAAAGAAATATGGTTATAATCCCGCTTACAATTTAACCCAAGTTAAATTCTAGCCATGTGTCAAGGTAGCTCAGCTGGCTAGAGCGCTGGTCTCATAAGCCGGAGGTCGGGAGTTCAAGTCTCCCTCTTGACACCATTTAAAATCCCTTTATTTATCATTGTTTTAAACATTTCTCAAAGGTGATACTTTTTTAATATTATCTAATGGGTGATACTTTAGGTGATACTTTTTATATTAAAATTTCAATCGATAATTTCTAAATGACCACAGTAATTATATAATTACCCCTGCAAAATTATTCAATTATTACCCCGTAATTATACAATTACCCTTTCATTTTTTTAATTATTACCCCGTAATTACATAATTACCCTGCACTATTAACAAGCATAATATTCATGGGCTTTTAAAAAATCAGTTTTACTACATATACTTGGTAACATATATACCTTTTACATCTAAGGGGTAGTATTTATATAGTTCATAAATTCACATTTCATTATAAATAAGATACTATATATAAAATTTTCAAGGAGTATTTTATGAACAAAGCAGAACTAATAGCTCTAGTAGCTGAAAAAGCAGGTATAACGAAAAAAGATGCAGGGGCAGCACTTGATGCCACGTTAGAAACTATTACAGAAACATTGGCAAAAGGTGATACAGTATCGTTTATAGGCTTTGGAACGTTCTCTACATCAAAAAGAGCTGCCAGGGAAGGGGTGAACCCGTCAACAGGTGCAAAGATCAAAATTGCAGAAGCTACAGTGGCTAAATTTAAAGTAGGTGCAAAATTAAAGGAAGCAGTTAAGTAAAATGGCAAGCAAGACAAATATATCTAACTTAAACGAATGGTTAGAAGAAAATACAGATTTAAGTACTACTAGAACATCCGGTGATAGTCCGGCAGTTAAACTTGATAGAGAATTTATCAATAGAAGTGAGAGATATGAGGTTAGGGATTTAATTATAGAACTTTATGATGATTGTAATTTAGCCTACAGTGATGAAAACTTCAAAAAAACACTTAAGAAGATTATGGACTTTAATAAAGGTAAAAAAACAAAAAGAGTTGACTATCTAAGTCACTTGAAAAAAGGCAAAAATTGTAAAGATAAATAGTTTTTACAAACAAGCCTGTTCACAAGCTTTCAAGGGATCTTCCCTATGAAAGTTTACTTTTCTAACAATCTTTTCAACATCTTTTTCACTTTTTTCATAATATGCAGGTATTATATTCAGCATGATCAGCTGAATGGTTGAGAATTCCTCATGGGTAAACCGGATAGAACTAAGCGAGGGATCCAGCTCTTGAGCTTGTAAGTTTATTCTTTTTTCAAGAGTTTCAACAGTCATATTTAAAATCCTGTTATCATTCTGGGTCTCTTTTATAATTTTAGACAGCTCATAAATCTCTTTTTCGTATTCATTGGTTATAGCAAACCGTTCTTTGCCGCTGGTATCTACTATGGTCTTATCTTTTTGCAAAAGAACATCTTCTTTTAAAATATCTTTCAGATTTTCAATATGCTCGGGAACACGATCATGATACTTTTCACTTAAGCGGTTTAGCTCATTACCGGCTTCTTCTAGTTCTATCGTAAGATCAAGGTTTTCGTCATTTAGTTCGTCTGCTTCTTCTTGATGGTCGTTAGAGAAAATATCAGAGATATGCTGCTCCTGTATAGCTTCAAAAAGTGCCTTTTCATAGCAATTGTCAACATGAAACAATATAGTACCGTTCTTATCGACTATATTATATCCGTTAATGGTGCAGCCATCTTCTGCTGCATCCGTAAGCTTCTCTACTATATCATCGATATCTGCGATACGTTTATATTGGATATTATCTTTTTCAAAAGTTTGTTCCGGGATCTCTTTTGTAAGCTCCACAAATTTTGTTTCAACATCAACTTTATTGATCTTGTCTATTTTATTCTGCAAATATGATCTAACAAGAAAAGGGATCTCTTTTTTCTTTTTCCAGGTTTGAACGGCTGATCTTGGGTTCATCCCTATTTCATGATAAAATGCCGTTGCACTTTCATAGCCAAGCTTTTTCTCCAGGAACTCTTTAAACTCTTCATAGTCTAACGGTTTATCAAAATCATAACTTACCAGGTCTTTAGTATCATCAAAAAGATATCGCTGCAGTTCATCTTCATTAAACGATTGATAACTGTCCATACAGACAGTTTCACCGGTTAGATGCCTGGCATTGGTTAGTTTATGTTTAGCAGGTTTAGTTTGGCAGATTTGGCATTTTGACATGGAATTTCCTATAAATTAATTAGAACCGTAAGGCTTCCCACCTACATCTACACCGCCAATACCGTTTGACATCGGCAGGCCTGTTCCCGGGTTCGTGTCGATCGTATGATCAAAAGAGTGATGGTCAAGTGATCGATCTATTTCACCCATACGTTTCATATCTTCACTTGAGATATCGCCGTTCCTTAACTCTTTGGCTTTTTTATACTTCTCTTTTAGGTCCTTATATTCCTGGCTTTGTGATGCCTTGTGCATCTTTGTGAACATATATATAAGCCCGACTATTGTTAATAATGCTAATGCTCCGCCCATGATCAGTTCTCCTTCCTCTTTTCCAAAATTTTCATAAGGTCTTCAATATGTTTGGTCTTACCCATTTTAATCAGCTCATAAATCACCCCGTTAAAAGTCTTTTGATGCAGTGTGGCTTTTAGCATGGAAAGATCATCGTGCTCTTCCTGGGTAAACTGCAGCTGAATTTTTTTTGTCTTTTCCTGTTCAGTACCTTTTGTCCTGGTACGGCCTTGCATTTTTTGGATATATGCAGCAGCTGCATCCTGATCCTCATAATCGCTAAACTCACCCAGGTTCAAATCTTCATCAAAGTTAACCTCTTCCATTATGAAAGCTCCCTTTTTACGATATCAATAAACGGATTATAATAATTTTCGCAATAAGCTCCGTACCAGTTCCGACAATAAGGATCTTCTTTAACCAGGTACTCGATAGATCTCCCGTATTTCATAGCTGCTTTAAATGCTTTTGTATCGGGCAAATTACAATACTTTAGATCACTATAAAGTTTATCAAGTCTTTTCTTAACTATTTCAAAATCTTTGTTTTGTGTTTTTGTTACCACTATCAAAAGTTTTTTTGCATGATCCTTGATATCTTCCAAAAGCTTCTTAGTATGCAAATAAGCCGAATCATCGTTATTGACAGGTACTATTACCAGATCTGCCTGTTTTACAATATTTAGTACGTTTGCGGCCGTAAAACCACCCATATCATAAACCGTGTTATCAACAGGCTGTAGATCCTTTGTCAACCTGGTCCTATTTTTATAAGATAAAAGGATCCCGGATATATCGTTTGTCTGGATATCCATATCGAGATCATACGCCACATTTAAAGCGATAGGCGATTTGCCTACGCTGCCTTTTGAATTTATTATTACTATTTTTTTCACTTTAGCCCTTTATAATTGTTTTGCCATTTTTAATGCTTCATCAAAATTATCAAAAGTTCCTTTCCAGGAACTCCGATCCCACGCTCCACCGTCTAATACTCTCAATGTATATCTAAAACCCATAGGAAATTTTTTGTACCAATTTTCTTTTTGTTCTTTAAGATGTCTTAGCCAATCTTCTTTAGATCCGATCTCCTCATCACTCCAGGGCTCTCCAAATTCATCATCACTTTTCAATCTATAATAATGCTCTTCCCACGACTCTTGTTCTAATTCATCAATAAGAATATAAGGTTTATCCCACCACCAATTCATTTCCTCGTCTCTCTCGTCGTGAGGAGTTATATCAAAATCCTTTGGTAACTGCGGATTAATATAAATTCCGTCTACTACAAATGTATGTCTCATTTTTACTCCTTCAACTTTCTATATGTAATTATAATTTAATATTTATTAAATATATATTACATAATATGTTTAATTTTGAAAATATTTATATTTTATTGATTATATATGGTTTAATGGGTAGATATTTATATATTTAGGAAATAATACATATATTAAAGAAAATATATGTATTTTATTGTAATAATATGTAGATTTTAGAAAATAGTTATATTATGATAGTTATTGCAAGAAGTGATATGATCATAAGCTGCAACTGAACAGCTCTGAAAAAGTATATAGCATTGAGCTTTTTATGGGTATGGACCTTTTTATATATTACACTTATCAAGATCACCCAGCACAGGCCAATAAGAATATTACTTGCTGCAAAAGTAATCATGGCAGGGATCAAAAAAGCATTTAAGAAAGCTTTAATCATCGCTTTCTCGGTTTTAGATAAATTGGATATAATATCTGTTAATACTAATCTATACGGTGCTTTAATGGAATTTAACATATACGTGGTCCTTTTTATTGTCTTTATCGTTTTCATTTACATAAAACGTGATCATCCACAAATCAAAAGATTTACCGACTGGATATCTTAATATATGTAATTTTAATTTAATATTTATTAAATAAAGCTTACTTGAATATAGTTTTTTAAGAAGATATATAGATATTATTGTATTTATATGTATTTTTATGAAAATATATGTATATTTTAAATAATCAATATATTTTAACAAGGTACTTAATGAACAATTATGAATCAATCTGGGAAGAGTTTACGGAAGAAATTGCAAGACTAAAAGTTTTAAACAACATTATTGAACATAGCGCAGAAGTTCAAATTAATAATCTTAATAGATTAGGTCAATCTCATGATCCTGAAATAAAGAGATATCATCATGGTATTAATTTTGTTAAACATAAATATGAGAACAACAAACCAGTAGTTGTAAATATAGAAACAAAAAGTTTTAATATCAAGGATCGTATCAAAATGTTAGAAGAACAGCACAACGAACAATACAAATTTATACTATCAAATGCATATGAAAGTTTTAGAAAGTTTATTAAAGATATTTGGGGTGGAGAGCAAGAGATCAATCTATTAATCGACCATAACTACACAGATGTGTATCATGATTCTTTTAATATAAACTTATTTTATGTTATAAATATTATTCGTGTCATGAGGAATAAGATATCTCATAATGAAAATATCAATCCAAATATTATTTACAACGATATTGACACCGTTTTAAAGAAAAAAAATATTTCTCTTTCAGATTTAGATAAAAAAACAATACAAACATTTAGTCAAAAATTTATAAATAAAAAAGGTAAGCTTGTATTAAATAAAATATTACAAGAAAATAATTTATACTATGATAGAATCAATAACTTGATAAATTGCCTACTTAGCTATTCTTATTATATAAAAGAAACCAAACTGAAGTAATGATATATAAGATCACTTTGGTTTTGACTTGCCATATCTTTTACATGTTTTAAATATATATTTATTATTTCCAAGAACTTGTTTAACTTCTATGTCTTTTTTTTTACAGATATCATAATCTTTTGGTTCTGGTACTAAATAATTACTTAGCATAATATCAAAAGATACAAACTGATTCTTTTCTATACCCATAATATGATGAATGAAGTAATTATTTTTGGTATCTTTTATCTGTACTCTATATTCTTTTATATTTTTTATTTTATATTCTTTTGTGTTATCATAGACAGATAGCTTTTTCAAAGACATAAATAAAGGTTTATCTACGTTAGTAACTTTCCCATAAATAGCAATTTTATTGATATCCACAGGTTCATCAAGAATGACGTAATATCCCAAAGTTGCAAATTTATTTTTGACATTAATATTAGATGGAATTACAAAAAGAGTATCATTAAAGTTCGTAAACTTATCTTCAAAACTACTATCAATAGTAAATTTAAAAGGGTTTATATTGTTAAATTTAATTATTTTAGTATCTGATTCTGCAAATAAAAATGATACAAATACAATTAAAGTAAATAAATGTTTCATTAAGAGATCCTTTGGATAAAATTGATATATTCTACTGCAAACTTTATGAAAATATCAATTTTCCATCTTTAATAAAAATATACTCGTTTGCCTTTAGTGAAGTTACATTAAAAAAAGCACCGTCCGGTTCATCATACAAAAACCAATCTCCTTGCAATGATCCGCAATGAGAACAGGTGTTACCTATATAACCTTGTTTTTCCGTATAGCTATATTTATACTTATAAAATGAAAACTTTGTATGCAGTAGGTCCATAAGCTCTTTAGGTAACTTTTCTTGATGATAAACTGCAGCAGGTCTATTTCTCACTTCAATATCCCCATAACTTTGAAGATATCTCAATGATATCAATTTTGTATTTTTCTTACACTTCCAACAGCTTCTACTCGAAGTAATAATTTCTATAATAGTTGAGTTCTCTTTATATTTAGAGTTTATCTTTTTCAGTTCCTGGATAGCTTTGTCCTTTGCAAAGCCTGTAACATTTTCTGATAACCAGATTAAATAGTCTTGCGGCAGCTCTGAAAACTTAGTACCTTTATATTTTCCAAATGTTATACGATCTTTACCCAAACCGAACATTAGAACTCTTCCGTGCTCTCTTTAAACTTTTGAAGCTTCTCTTTGATCTTATCTATCAACGGTTTATTTGCATACTGCAGCAGGTCTACAATATCTTTAATATCATTTGCCATAGGAGACGCAACAATCATACTTCCGTCAGTAGATTTTTTCAAATCTTTTTCTCCACGACCAGTTAACAGCCATCTTAAATTTATATCATATTTATCTTCTATTAAACAAGCAATCTCTACAGTTAACTTTTGTTTTTGATTTTCAATATCTCTTATTTTTGAAGTTTTTAAATTTAATCCTGATGCAAATTCACCTTGAGTTAATGGTTTATTAGTTGCAGGATTTATTATTCCAAGTCTTATTTCTCTTAATCTCAAATGGGTCATTTTTCTACTTTCTATAGTAAAAATACTATATACCTATTGACAATATAGAAAAATATCTATATAATGTCGGATATATACTATATTTATACTTTTTCTTACATTCTTAACCTATTAGGATACCCAAAACCCTATAAATATATGAAATTGTATAAATATATAAAGGGTATAAATTGAAAAAATTATTATTAGTTCCTATTATAGCAAACATCACTTTTGCAGATATAGGAACCCTGTCTAAATTAGTGGATGGAGACACTGTTCACTTCAATAAAAACGGTAAAACTATAAACTGCAGACTGGCGTATATCGATACACCTGAAAGTAAAAGAAACAAAAGGGCTAAAAGCAGTTCTAAAAGATGTAAACTAAACATTGAAAACATGGTACACAGCGGTAAGTTGTCAAGTACCTATACAGGGCACTATTTACAGATTGGTAAAAAATACCATTTTGAGATAATTGACCAGGATCAACGATACGGCAGAGCCGTATGTGAAATTTACACTAACAACAAACTTTTCAATCTTCAAATAGTAAAAGACGGTTATGCAGTGCCTTACTATGGTTATATAAAAGATTCATCTATCAAAAATCAATTTCACAATGCTGCACTTACGGCAGAAAAAAACAAACTCGGGCTTTGGGGAGCAGATCTTCAAACCATGCAATGCCTGAACGGGGATGAAACGACTACTGACAATATCAATAATATTGATATCGAAAAATATATCAATAAAGCCCACACTTACTACAACAAGATAAAAAACCTCTTTTAAAGGATAGAACAATGTTTGACTCAATCGAAATGAAACTGGACTTCAAAGACCTTTCAAATATGAAACATTCACTTGAAACATATATTGAAGACCTGGAACGTCAAAACTTTGGAGACCAGAACAAAGAAGAAATAGAAGAGAACCGGGATCTATTAAGCAGGATAAACAAGCAACTAAAAGAAATGGATCAATAACATGGATAAAAATTTAATAAGAGCAGAGGAACTTGTCGTAAAACTAAATGAATATTTCTCAACTCAATTTAGTGTAAACACTATCAAGCAGTTAAGACAAGATGGAAAAATACCGGCAGTTGATACCAGAACACCGGGAACTAAAGTGGCCCGATGGAAATACAACTTTGAAGAAGTAAAAAAATCCCTGGAGGACTTGAAAAATGCAATTTAGAAATAGAGATCAAAATAGTTTAAAAGAGCAGCTGCAGAAATATGGTTTACCAGAACATATCATCGATAAAATTGTTTTGCACAATGATGATAACTGGATAGAACAGTTAATAATAAAACTTCAAAACTCAACAACACATGAAGAAGCACTATCTAAAATTTTAGAACTCTTTATGCTTAGGAATTTTTCAAATACTCCTGCATACATATCTAAAGACACAGTATTAAAAAAATTCCCTATTTCAAAAAGAAAATTTGAGGAACTTGTAAGACAGAGGCTTATTTCTTTTATAGAAGTCAGCCAGAAAAACAGAGTTTATAACGTAGATGATCTATATAAACATATTGAAGAATATAAAGTAAATTCTATTGTATATAAAGTAGATCCTATACTTTTACAACAAACCATATCTTCACTTCACAGCTAGGCGATTGATTTTGAGCAAAAAAGAATATCTAAAGATCCTAAAACCAAAAACAAGACCGGTACAAATTGAACCTTGGTTTTTTAGATATCTAAACGAGGGGCAGTTAAAAGTCCTTAGTGCGATAATAGCTCATGCAGACTATGCAACACGACAAAAAGATTCTTTCGCATCCAATAAAACGATTGCATTTTACGCAGGATTTGGTCTAATCACTCCAGGTACAAAAGCTTATGAGAAATATCAAGCTCTTGATCCAGAACAGCAAAAAGAGTTTAAAAAGAAAAGAGAAAAGAACGCAATTCAAACAGTTAAAAATATAAAGAACGAACTGGAGACACTTGGCGTTATAAAACGTGAGATCATAGAGTCAAGATCATTTGCAGTTGTAGATCTTGAGTGGGGTAAAGAAAGATATCTAAAAGAGTTTGATGAATACTTCAATGATAAAGAAATCAAACCGCAAAACAATAGGGAAATAAAAGATGAGATCGCATCGATATCCGAGCTTGTTAATGAGGGTAATATATCTGATAAAAACCTTGTAGAAAGACTTGAAAATATCACTGATCATATCATCACCAACAGTGACCAGATCAAAGAAAATATTGATATACCTCAAGAGGACATTTCACTCCTTGCAGATTATATAATTTCAACGGATAAGAATCAAAAAAGAATAAACATGGGTGAGATAAAAAATGCTTCAAGTTGGAAAATAAAAATATCAAAACTAATCGAACAAAATAAATTTAACGGTGTTGAAAATTACTATAACCAGCTACATAAAAATGAAATCGATCTTATTAAGAATTTAATGGATCAAATTATAAATATCACTGATTTTAAACAAAATATCAATGGTGATAAATGTCAAATATTATTCGATGAAGAGCATAAGCTATTTAAAATTAAATTTGAAAATAAAGATAATAAAAATATGTTAAAGATCCTTAATTCAAATGACATATTAAACATAAAACAATTACTCAATGAAAAAGATATCAGAACATCATCAAAGCTGAAAAAAATATTTAGAGATCATAAAAAAAATGAGCTAAGATTTAGGAATAAGGAGGGACCACCAGATGCTTAATAAAATCGAAAAATTAAAATTTAAAAGGAGTAAACAAGATGAAAAATGACAATAAAACAGAAGAAGAGTTGCTTGAAGAGCAGGCTAAAAACGCAATTAAAGAAGCCAACCAAAAAGCAAAAGAGCTTAGGCTAAAAGCCAAAGCAATCAAAGATAAAAAACTGGCAGATCTAGGAAGAGAAACAATTAAATTCTTAGATAAACAAATCGACATGAATCAACTAAAAGATTTTGCCATCGGCAAAGGTCTTATTAAACAAGTAGAAGAAGAAAAGCAATAGCTGACACTCAAAAAGTTTGGATCTGTTGTGCAGCTCACAGGTCCGAGCTAAGTTACAACTAAAAGCTGCATGGGTAAGAAAAATATCATGTTTTGGATGGGAAAGAGCAAAACGGTGTTTTGTCACTCTTTCTAAGAGTGCAAGATAAAACGAGATGACAATTAGTGTTACTAATTATATCTTAAAAGTAGTGTATTAAAGGGCTTTATAGGTACGACAAACGGTGGTATTTTTAAGCCTTGGTGGTACTTTTATAGTACTAATATTTGCCTAAGTCCTTATATAAAAGGCTTAGATAGTGTGTAAAAGGTGGTACATATGGCAAAGTGGGATGTAAAAGTCGATAATGATCTTGAAGAAAAAGTTATCGCTTATGCAACACATAACAAGATCACAAACAAGTCCCAGGCGATAAGGGAGCTGGTGGAAAAAGGCTTGGGCGGTTCACCGGAAAGTGAACTTGTAAAAGAGATCAAACAGTTAAGAGGTGAGCTTGCAGATACAAGAACAAATATGAATCAAAATACGGAAAGGCTAGTGAAAATATCTATCAAGTCACAGAAGTTTATTTTGGCAATTTGGCACCTGGTACAGATCACAATTTTCTTTAGGTCCAAAGATAAAGGAATGGGTGATAATGAATGTATAAAAAGCAGGGATGACAGTGCAAGTTTCGCTATGAGCTATGCACTAAAAGATCTAAATGGAAAAGAATAAAATATGAGCAGTTTTTTAAAAGATATGGAATCACTTCCATTATATAACGAGCTTCAAAAACATTCTAAAAACTCAAAGAAAAAAAGTTCGCTTTTGGATGATGATCCCGTTCAAATGCAAAAGTTAAAAAGCAGCAGTGGAGGTAGTGGAAAATCATCTGGAGGGGCAGGCAGTTTCACAACATTCAAAGCAGATAATTTAAGATCAAGTGAGCTATCAAATTACTCTAAAGGTGCATCATTTTCTACCAAAGGAAATGATCTAAGCCTCCAGGGGAAAATGATATCACAATCTGTACCAAATATGAGTGGAAGTTTCCCAACTCAAAGCAAAGGAGCTAGTGCAGGATCAAGTGGAAGCGGAGCACTTGGAGGATATGGTGCACCCATGTCTTTTTCAGGTGGTTCATCACTTCCCGCTATCACACAGTTTGGGCTTGTAAAGATGACTGGAACGGAGGGTAAATTATCAAACGGTTATACAATCGGAAGTGAGGCAAGCAGCAGGGCAACAGCATCTATTAATTACATAACAAGAGAAGAAAACGGCAAGGAGATCGCCGAACTAAAAGATAAAGACGGTCTTACCATTTCAAAGGAGCAGGCAAAGCAGGAGCTTGAAAAAATAGCAGCAGAAAGAAGACTTGTACTCAGCCCAAATCCAAAAGTAAAAATAACTGATCAAGAGCTAGATAAAATTGTCAAAGAAACTATGAGTAGTTACTCTGAGAGTTTTGGAAAAGGTTTTAACTTTTACTATGCTATCCATAATAACACCAGCGTAAAACACGCACACGTTTTAATGACTACAAATGATCCTACCGGGGACGGTATCAAGATGTTCAAAGATGAACTTTTTGAATTAAAAATGCACTTCGAACAAAACCTGAAACAAAACATAGAACATACACAAAACTATAAAGACGAAACGGCCCTGCCTTATGCAAAACAAATAGGAAACTTCATAGGTGCCGTTCCTGATACTAATATGTTCCGGCAAAATAAAAACCTGGCATACAATATGTCAAAAAAGTTTGATATCTCTTATGATCCAAAGACAATTGGCAATGATCCACAAAAACTTTCACAATGGTTTGATCAAAACAAACAATCTTATGATAAATATTTTATGGGGGCCCAAAATAAAGAAGCATTTCTATTTAAAGAATATATGGAAAATGCAGAACAGTTAGATAAAAAATATGATCTTGGTTTAGATAAAAATATCAAAGGTGATGTAAATAAGTTCGGGGAATGGATGGATGATAAAAAAGAATTGTTCCTGGCAGACCGAATATCAAAAGATCAAAACATCACGTTATCGAAAGAGCAGGCAACAGATGAAAAAAAACTATACTCCTGGTTTAAATCAAACGAGCAGGAAGTAAAACATTGGAATGAAAAATATAAAATGTACCCGAGTAAGCAGCTTGCATCACTTGCGAACAAGTATGGTTCAAAAGTTGATTTAAAACCTGAAAATCTACATACAAGCAGAACAGCTGCCAGGGACTTTGTGAGAAACTATACAAAGGATCCTCTACAGTATGCGAACTATGCAAGAAAATCTACTTACGAAGTACTTGAGGTCAAAAAAGATCAATATAAAAATGAGCTCAAAAACGAAAGGATCCATCAAAAAACTTTTGATAATGAATTTAAAAGACTTGATACACTTCAAGAAAGACTTATCCAGGGACATGAAATATCAACACAATCCCTGGCAAAATATAATATAAATACACAATCTTTTATAACTAATGTAAAAGAGATTGAACTTGACGGTATAGATCTTAATGATAAAGAGGTCAAGGAAAAACTTCAAGACACTATAGAAGAGCATAAAGACAAGCTAAGTGAGAACTATGAAAATAAACAGATCGATAAGGAGTATTTCAAGGAGTATAACGACAAGGCTAAAAAACTTGAATATGTACTAAAAGGAGCAAAAAACATATCCGTATCTTCACTTGAAAATATTGGTATCGATAAGCAGGATCTAAAACAAGAGTTTGATATCACAAAAATAAAAACAGCTCTTGATATCATAGACTTTAAATCAACTGCCGACTATCAAAATGCTTCTGAACTATTAGCCGACCAAGAACAAAACAAGTCCAACCCTCTTAAGCACCAGGTGCAAAGAATAGACCAAATAAGCAGGTCAACCAATACAACACCAGATAAAAAGGTTATGCAGGATTATAAAACTGCCAATAAATGGATCGATGAGAATAAAGATAGATCGCTACAAAGAACCCATACAAGAATCAGATCTATTGAAGATATGGTAAAAGAAGATATGCAAAAAGCCAGTGACGGCAATACTTCTTATCAAAATGAACAGGCAAATACCATAAACACCGGGAACTATAAAGAGATCCTGAGCCAATTTGAGCAAAACAGCAGCGGCGGTAATATTGACTACAAAACTCTTGATGATCTTTTAGATGCTGCCATACAAAACAAAGACCTTGAGAGTGTAGAAAAAATTATCGAATACGACAAAGAAACATTTAACGATAACTTCAAGATAGAGATCCTAGCTGATACCCTGGGAATAGAAAAAGATGAAGTGTTTGGAAGCCTGCTAGAAAAGCACAGTGATATTTTCTCAAATGAAGATATCAATAAACTTGATAATAAAGAAGCTGCATTTAGATCGGAACTGGAGCTAAAAGAAACTACTGCAAATCTTGATGACCTTGTAGAGCTTCATTTTAAAAATGAATTAACAGACCTTGTAGCTGAAAAATATGAGCAGCAGTTATGGTCCAGGTACGATATGGATAATGAGAATGTATCAGAAGACAATATGAAAAACTATTTTGAGAACCTGGAAAAAGTAAATGAAGAAACTCAAAGATTCAAAGAGGGCTATGAAGCTGACTATCAAAGCAAACAGCTTGAAGATCAAATAATACTTCATATCGATAACAGCAACTTCAATAAGGCAGCAGAGCTTATGGAAGATGAAAGATTAAATGAAAATACCCGAACAAACTTGCAGTTATCTATCGATATGGCAATGAGTAGTGAAGATGTACTTGATGAAGTATATGAAAATATCCTGGATAGAACAGAGCTTGAGCAAAAGACCTATGAAACATATGAGGAGGAGTATAACGAAGAGATGGCAAAGCTTGATGTATTTGAAAAAGAGGCGATCGATATCGAGCAGGATATCGAAGATGAAATGACACTAGGGAGGTAATAAATGAGTCAAAATCTTATTTCACAGCTGCTGCTTAGAAAAGTTAGTTTGATATTCAACTACGGTTTTTTGGCAATGGCTGCATATATATTTTTAACATGGAAGCTTGATACCAGGCTTTTTGAGTTTGAACTGCGAACAGTTGAAACGGCGAAGTGGCTTTATGATACATATTTATTTGAAAAGCATGTAGGTAAATATCTTTATGAAGCTTATAATTATGTGGTGACAGACTGGATACTATGGAAAGTGCTGCAGGGGGCTATCCTTGGGTTTGGCTTGTCTTATTACTTTATTACCAAGGTAACAATTAAAGAGGGTGTGAAGTACCTTAGAGGATCAAAACTTGTAAGCCCGGAAGATCTCAAAAAACAGATAAAAAGCAAAGGTGAAAGATCCAGGCTGACTATATCCAAAACAAATATACCTATCCCATACTTTGATGAAAACAGGGGGTTTGCACTATTCGGGAAACCGGGAGGAGGTAAGACACAGGCACTTTTAAACTTGATATTACAAATCATAACATTTAAAGAAACAATGATCATTTACGACAGGAAGCCGGACTTTTGGACCAGATTTTATAGAAAAGATCAAGACTACCTATTTTACCCGGATGATCAAAGATCGATCAGATGGAATATTTTTGATGATATAAGCGATGATATAGGATATAAACTTAGTGAAATTGATCTAGCAGTAAAAAGTTTTATCCCGGAACGTCCAGAAAACAAGGATCCATTTTGGGATAACGCTGCACGTCTTATTCTAAAAGCTATTATGTTGAAAATAAAAGACAGTAAAAAACCGTCAAATAAAGCACTTATAGACTTCATAAGAACATATAAAACGAGGGAAGAGCTTTACGAACAATTGCAAGATATTGAAGAAGAGTACGGTGTTCCGATAAATGAACTTTTAACGGAAGCTGCCAAAACTACCGGCGGGGCAATTATGATGAACTTACAGCCATCTTTTGACAAGGTTTTGAAAAATGTATTTTACTATGAAGAGGGAAACTTCTCTATTAAAAAGTTTATACAATCAAATAAAGACGAAAATCAAGACGTAAGACTGTTCCTGGTACAGACCAAGAAAGAGGACGGTCAATATGAGGCATACTTTAGACTTATGATCGATATCATGATAAGAGAAATACTTACCCTTCCAAATAGTCAATACAGAAGAATATGGACTTTACTTGATGAGTTTCAAACATTAGGCAAACTATTTGAAATAATAGAGAAGTTAACAGAGGGTAGAAGTAAAGGAAGCTGCCCTGGACTAGCAACACAATCTTTAGCTCAAGTAAGAGAGATCTACGGTGAAAACAATATGGAAACAATTTTCCAGGCACTTTCTACAAAGATCATACACCAATACGATGAGCCAAGAGGGGCAAAGATGCTCACAGGCTATTTTGGGGAGCAGGAAGTTGAAGAACGTACACCAAATAGAATGGTCACAGCAGATAAAAACAGGGATATCACACAAATTCAAACCAAAGTGACCACTAAAAAAGTTCTGCTTGAGGGTGAGTTTTCAAATCTTGATCCTTACAAACTTGAAGCATATATAAAGATCTCAAACTTTGATGCCGCAAAGATATCTTTTAAATACCAGGATATTGAACCTGAGCACTTCTTATTAAGAGATGTACACAAACCTTTTATAGCTACATCAAACGTAAGAACAAATGCACCGGCACCTGTAAAGAAAGCTGTAAAAGAAGATAAAAAAGAAGAGAAAAAGAAACAAGAGGAGGAAAGAGTGCCGGTTAAAATAGAACAAAAAACAGAAGAAAAAGTAAATAATGATGAACTTGCGATATTAAAAGCTATGGAGGGAGATAACGGCTATGAAAGATAAAAAGATGTTTATTGAAATAGGACTTACCGAAGAGGGAGGTATTAAAGTTGATCTGCAAGGGGGTAAATTAGATCCTATAGCTAGATTTATGGTGGTAATGAGCTTAGAAAAACTAAAAAAAGCTTTTACTAAAGAAGATGAAACAATTTGTAAATTTATAGAGGAACATAAAAATGAATAGATACCTTTTTTTAATCTTATTCTTAGCCTTACCGGCTCTAGCAGTCGATTCAATTTATACCTGGGGATATGGATCTGATATTAGAGAAATTTTAACTGGTGTAAAACTCTTTGTACAAAATGGGCACTACTTTATAAGTGCTGCCATTGTTATTGCCCTGTTGTTAGCAACATACAAACTTACAAAAGAGGACAATACAGATAAGCTTGCAAAAACTATATTTGTTGCAATACTTGCTTCTAATCTATTTTTTTATACACAAAAAGATTATATGATAGAAGATGAAGTAACAAACCAAGCCTGGGCTGTTACGGATATACCTGTAGGTATCGGAGAGCTATTCAGTATATTTACCACTCTTGAGAGAATCACCACAACGGCTTTTGAAAGTTCATACTCTACACCAAACTCGATCAGTTATTCAAATGCAGGACTTGGATTTTCAATGAGGGCGCATTTGGCAATTGACAATGTGGCATTTATAGATGGTGCTGCACATGAAACTTTTATGGACTATACGACAAACTGTATAGCAAGCGGTATGCTTGACGGTTCCATATCAAAAGATCTGATCCAAAGTGAAAATATAGTTGATGAAATGAAAGTAACCGGCTATGAAACAATAGTTTATAAAAGTGACGGTTCTTTTGAACAAATGAGCTGCCAGGATGCTTATGATAACTATATCAAGCCTAACTTTATCCTGGAATCAGACAGCTATATTCAAAACAGGTTAGCAGCAACACTTGCACTTGATCCCGCCGTGGTTAACCAAGGATTGCAGGATACTTCAAGCTTGTTTTTCGGTATATCCAAAAGCGGCCGTGACTATGTTATGCAAAAGATGGGTATGAATATGCTGCAAAAAGGGATGCACGTAATGGCCATGACAACGGGTGGCGATACACAGGCTTTGGCATACGGTACCGCAGTCAGCCAAGCAACCATAGAAAACCAATGGCAGCAAACGGGAATGATGGCACAGCAGACACTTCCCATGACAAAGGCATACCTTATAGCGGCTCTTGTGGCCATTACACCATTACTTGCACTTCTGGCTATCATTTACAGTGACTGGAAACATATCGTTATGCTTGTGAACTTACTGCTAACCATGATGCTATGGGGTCCTATGATGAGCATAATTAACTTTTTGATGTATCTAAGGCTTGAGGTACTTATACCAAAGCTTACGGGTGGCCTATGGATGCCGATGCTTGCCATGAGAGAAGTAAACAGCAGCGTAGCTTCATACCTTAACTACCTTAGCTATGCTTCCATGTCGGTACCACTCCTAACTTATTCTATTATCAAAGCTTCCGAAATGGGATTTGTAAACTATATGACTTCCGTTGGCGGATCCGTATCAGGGGGAGCAAATGCGGGAGCAAACCAAAAAACAACTGGTGCAAACCTTGGTAATACAAGAGTAGGACAAGGAAGCTATACAGGTGCAGAGGGTGTGACAAACGACATGGGCGGCGGTGCCACCCAAACATCAAGAGTAGGACACAACGGAGAATACGGCTCTTATGAATCAAAAACAACCAGCAACCTGTACGGTGACAGCCATGCTACTATAGACAACGGTGTGGCAACAATCAGTACTTCTAACGGTGAGATACAAAACGTACAATACCAGGGTATTTCAGGTGACATCTCCCAAAGCCTTCAATCATCAAGAAATGAAGCTCTTACTCATGAAAGTGCAGCTATGCAAACACTGGCTAGTACTCTTGCAAACGGTGACAGCCAAAGCATGGCAAACGGCCAGGTACTTACAAACGGTGATACCTTATCTAAAAATACCGGACTTGATATGAGCACAAGTAATGCAGTGGTAAGTTCAACAAATGAAACGTATGCCAAAGATCTTGAAAATAGATTGGCTGAAGCAGAAAGAAACGGTACCCGGGAGGACTTCCTTGCCTCCATAGGAGCAAGTGCAAGTGCAGGTTCACCTGATCTATTAAAAAGTATATCCGGCTTTAAAGTAGGGGTTGATGGGAAAATATCTGCTACAAGCGGAGCTGATGAGAGTAAATCTTTTGATTTCAGCATGAGTTCCGGAGAATCTCAAAACTACCAAAAAATACTTACAGATAACCTAACTAAAGCATATACGGAAAATGAATCTGTAGCCCTACAACACGCAAAGGGTGTAGTTGACAATGAAGTATATAGTGATACATCAATCAAGTCTGATATGGATAATTACACAAAAGCAGCATCGATAGCAGATAAATATACCGATGCTTACAGCAGAACAAACGGAGATACGGCAAGTTTAACGCAAAATGCCCTTTCCCTGGTAACCGAAGATTTTATAAAACAGGATGAAAGACTTAACGGCTACTACGAGAACGGTTCACTTGAGCAAAAGCAGGATGCAATGGATGAAGCGACAAAAAGAGTTGCAGCGGCAATAGAAAGCGGCAACGGTACAGACTACAGAACTATAAATGACCTGTTCCAGGACAGAACAGGCCTTGATCTAAACGGTAGCTTATCACTTGATGTAAATGATAAGATCAATGACTATAAAGCAAATGATCACACAGCTCAAGATATCCAAAAAGGATACGAAAGTGTAAATGATCATAACGTAGACAATACAATTAACAATGATATAAAAGAAACATATGATAATCAAAAAGACAGCTTCACAAATAATGCCAAAGACCAGGTAAATGGTCATAAAGAAGCTAATACACTGAACACTGAAAATACTATTGATAAATCGAAAGATATCCTTGATGCTAGAAGAGAAGAGTTTAAGGAACAGTCAAAATCAGGAACGGCAATAACAGGTATGGCAGATAATGCAGAAGATGTATTTAAAGGTGTTGACAATATAAGTAAATTTACAAGTCATGACGGGTACGATGGTTTCAAATCTGATTTTAAACCGTCTACAGAGTTTATAGAAAATACTTATCAAAAAGCTCATGAGAACGGTTTTATCTCAAATAATACCTTTAGTGACGACAGCATTAAAGATCCATCAAAAATGCAGAATTTCTCAAATAATGAGCTTCTTGCCTTATATGATAATGATAAAAGCTTCTACCATATGGATGAAAGCTCAAGGGATATGATAAGGCAAGAACTTTTAAACAGGGAAACTATCAATGGAAACACCTCTAACCTTTCAAATGTATCAACTGATCTTTCATCCGTAAAAAACCAAATTGGGAACCTGCAAGATGATTTTGAGGCTCAAAATAGTCCATTTAAAAATGAAGCACCAACAAGAAAAGGAGATAAATAAAATGAAGAAAATATTTTTACCTATGATATTCTTATCTTTTTGCTATGCCCAAACAAAATATACAGAAAGCACCAACGGTTATGAGCACCCTTTTTTCGGATATAAAAAAGAGATCATAGAAAAAAAAGACAAAAAAGATGAAGTAAAAAAGGTGGTAACAATACCTGAGAGCCTTGATGAAATGTCAGCAGACCAGGTACAGGAGTACATTAAAGAATCTCAAAAAATCGCTACACAATTTCAAACTGATGAAAATATAAAAAACTATATAAAACTTCAAAACTATGCAATAAAAAAAGCGGAAAATTTTCAAAATAAATGGAAACAAGTACGTCTTGAAAATAGCAGCATAGATCTTGCCGCTCCTATAGCAAAAGGAACATTTGCAAGAAATGCTACAAAATATGAAAAGAACAAACAAAGAGAACAGTTCTGGAAAGAAAATATTAACAAAATAGGTTTAGTTGTATTTTTAGATAAAGACCAGGAACAACAAAATACAGCCCAAAACAGAGTTTTATACTTTCTTTCAAAAGATTACCCGGAACTTGTAATAAAAGGAATATTTAAAAGCGAATATCCAAAGTTAAGCAAAGAAAAGGGAGTAACAGTTACTCCTGATACTTTCATGGTATACAAAGATGACAATGACCATGCTACATGGCATAGAGTAAAAGCGGGCATGGGTTCAAAAGAAGAGATCCTTGATAATATCGACTTTGTTTATAAATACGTTATCAAAGGAGATAAAAAATGAAAAAGCTGTTATTATCAATTTTCTTGACATTAAACCTATTTGCAAACCAAAATGAGTTTTATCTAGGTGATACTTTTGACTTTGCCGAAAATGATGCTCTTGAAGATATCAAAAATCACATTTTGAATAATAAAGATAAAATAAATAAAAAACTGGAGACATATAGAAAAAGTACAAAAGAAAAAGTTAAGAACTTTAAACCAAAAGACCTTATACCATTAACACCGGCAAATAAAGATTATGAATTTTGGCCGACTACTCCAACCAGGTATACACAACAAACAGATATCAAAGATAACGACGGAAAAATCATTTATCCAAAGGGTTTCACATTTAACCCCTTGGATTTCGTAAATATGCCTTATGAAATTGTTGTTATCGATGCAACGCTGCCAAATCAAATAAAATGGCTAGAAGAGCAAAACTATATAAACAACATAAAATACAAGATCTTAATAAGCGATGGTAACTACATGGAAACTCAAGCTAAAATAAAACAACCGGTCCAATATCTTTTAGGAGCTATCACGGAAAGATTTGAGCTAAAACATACTCCATGCCTAATATCACAATTTGGAAATAAAATAAGAGTTAAAGAGTTTTGCTTAACTTGCAAGGATAAAAAATGAGAAAAAAAATTAAAAAAATTGCATTTGCTTTCGTTCTGATACAGGCTTTAACACAAAATGTAAATGCTGTATGTACACCTGGAGGGTTTCTAACGGTGGATATTGTTCTAAAAGCAGATTATACAGCTATATTCCCCATACGAATTGCCGGAGTAACTGTTATTCCCGGAAGAATTCCAGATTCGGGAGGTAGTGTGGGTTCTGCAGTATGTGTATGCTCAGATCCTTTCCCCCGGGTAGGAATACCTGTAAGCTTTTTTGAGCCGAGCAGAATAATAGAAGTTGTAAAGGACCCTTATTGTTTCCCGACAATGGGGATAGGATTGGGTATGACTTCCGGGGGTATGCTTGCAGGAACAAAAAGTAATGCACCAAATGGAGAATCAAGCTTTTTCCAAACTCACTATTTTATATTTCCTTTATATGCAATAATCGAATACTTTACAGATTGGATCTGTTTAGAAATAACCGGTTATGATCTTGCCTATATAACCGAAGTAGATCCACTTTGGAATGATGATACCTTAAACGCAATTATAAACCCGGAAGCGCTTCTATTTGGTAATCCGATAAGTAACCTTGCCTGCATGGCTGATAGTGTTAGTTCAACACTTGCACTGGAACCGTTAGATGCTTTATTTTGGTGTAAAGGTTCCTGGGGTAATGCTTATCCTCTTACAGGTCAAACACCCTCTAAAAACTGGGTAGAAGACAGTGCAAGTGTGGCAGCAACCATGATTTATAAAATGCACAGGCAATTGTTATTATGGGGATCATGGGGTCAACTTGGATTATGTGGGTATTATCCGGCACCTATATGGAGAAAATCTGCTTATCGATTACAACTGGTATCTCCAATTCCAAATCCCTATGCAACTCCGATAGGTACATCTGGTTTACTGTGGACAAGCGGTAAAAACCCACCTTTTGTAGGGGATAACTTTGGATATCTATTATTTAAGAAAAGGGAATGTTGTGCACTTTAAAACAATACTGATCATAATACTTTTATCTGGAGCATTATATGCAAAGCCGGTTATATATTTAATATTATCAAACAACTGTCCACATTGCCATAATCTAATGGGAGACATAAATAACAACACCCAATTGAAAGAGTTTTTATCAAATGAATATGAAGTCCAGGTGATCGATGTAACAAAAACCATGGTACCGGCATTTTTACCGTTTGAGGGAACTGTTCCTACGATAGTGATAACAGATAAAAATAAACTAATTGGAGATCCTCTTCAAGGGGAAATCCCGTCAATAGAATTAATGAGATATTTAATTCAAGTAAAAAATCATTTAGAAATAAAAAATCAGGAGGTATATTATGTATATTAAAAAACTAACTTTATGCTTGCCAGTATTGGCTCTATTGTCATTTGCAAGTGAAGATATCGACAAAAAACAATTGTTCAAGGAAAAGTACCTGGACGATCAAAAAATAAACAGGTACAAAGACAACACTAATTGCACTGTTGATTATGAAATATCAAATATCAAAGAGATGAAAAAAATATCTGAAGATCTGAACGAAACATCAAAAAACATAATCAAAGGCCAAATAAAAAACCCGGCTCTTGAGAACGAAGCAAAAAAGATATCGGATCATACCAGATCTAGCAGCTTTCAAAAAAAAGTAATAAACAATGAAAATCACCTGTTATACGATGAAAAATTAAACTGGCAGCAACACCTGGGTAAATACAGATCCAAGACAGAACGGCTGCTAAAACAGCAAAAAGAACAACCTGCTGCAGCTGCTGTTTCAACAAACAAGTTTTTAGCTCAAGATGAAAGGATCTTTATCGTAATATCCTCATCGATGCCGGAAGATATTTTAAAAACATATTTTTCAGCTCTTGAGAAAGTAAATACAGATATAACTTTTGTACTTAGAGGAACAATAGGGGAACGAGGGAAAATCATGCCTACTTTAAAATGGATAGAAAAAGCTCTTTCAAAAAGTGACGGAACCAGGTATGAACATAATATCATTATCGAGCCAAGAATAGTGTCAAAATACAATATTAAAAAAGTGCCTGCTGTTTTATATGTACAAAATTATAATCCATCCTATACAGAGAATAATGCCGATGAAAAACATTGGGTTCATTACGGTACAGTGGATCCGGGATATGCTTTTGAAAAAATAAACAGGTATACAGGCAGCTCTGGGTTAAAAAGAATATCCCAAAGCTATTAAGCTTTTTGAGATATAATTTTTATGAAAGGATTAAAATGTTCAATTTATTAAAAAACTTTTTTAAAAAGGAAAAAAGCGAGAGAGACTTTGGAATAGACTTTGAGGGATGGGGTGGCCTCAACATTAATAATCTATTAGTAAGTGAATTTAATTACTTATTTCAATATATATTATCTAAACAGGATCTATTAGACAAAGAGCTTAGAATCTATTTTGAAGAGAACTTTGAGATAATATCTGAAAATATCGATCACTTAACCAAGCTTATCGATGAAGAGATGAATCTTGATGTATTAAGAGAAGAATCCCATTTCAAAATCAGTCATGAACAGGCTGTTTACAATATGGAAAATATGAAAGGTATTTTAATATCTATCCACAACTGGACAACCTATAAAAAAGAAAACAATATCGAATAATTGTTTTCTTAGTTCTCAAAGAAATTATTGACTTTATCACTTACAAAAGTACCTAGATTGTTAAAAACACCGGTATTCATCTGGCTTTCTAAATCCTCTGTAAATTCACTTAAATCAATTTTGGAGAAATCTAATTTTTGAAATTCTAAAGGGGTAAATCCTCTACAATTTGGGGCTTTTGCAACACCCCAGGAAAGATCAATCTGAGGTCTGGCCTGTTCATGTATTATTCTTGCCAATTTACTGTTAAACTTGCAATAACTTTGTTTTTTTTGTATACATATTTCAGTAAATCCAAGATCCAGTTTTTTACTGCAAAATTCCCCGACATAATGAGTAAATTTCTTTATTTTAACCTTTGCCAATTTTTTTTCCTCTGCTTTACAGCCAATAAGCCCTAAAAATACTTTTTCTTTATCGCAACATCCACCACCAGTTAAACCAAAAAACATATCCCATGATCTGCAAGTTTCTGTTTTACCGTTAAAAATATAAATTGTACCGTCACAACCTCCATCTTCATTCCAACCGTCATTATCTTTATCATTTGCTGTTACATTCGTATCTAAATTTTCCGTGTCATCTTGGCCGTAACATGGGAAAGGTGAACATTGCCATTTATTATCTACCCATACGGCAGGACGTTCCTCATTATACTGGCAAGTGAATTTCTCCCTTACACAGTTGTTTGAGGGAACGGTAGAACTGTTTAAAGGATCATCTAAGCTACTTTGATTGATTGACGTTGTATCAGGATCAGTTTTCCCCGTATCTCCTCCGCTGTCAACAGCAACATAGTCAAACCCTTGTGAATTTTCATCATCCAAACACATATATTCATAATAAGCATATTCAATAGTTCTTTTACATTCCCCTTTTGCCATTTCTGATCCAGTTGTTTCTACATAACCATCAGGGCATACTTTTATCGTTGTTGCAACAGTACAATTTGTCCCATTTAATGTTCCTCCATCATAGCAATTTCCACTAGAAATTTTAGCGGTTTTATACGAAGTACGAGAAGTTCCATCTTGACCATCATTCCAAAAATCATAAAGGAGGTTTAAGGTTTCCACCTCTTCAAAAGTGTAACTCCAACAACGACCCCCCGAAGCGTATCCACAGGATAAACTCTTTATAGTTCCATTATCATAAATTGTCGCTGAACTAGTTTCTTCACTCCAAGATGAAGTTCTAAAGCTAAAGCCTTTTGATTCTATTGGATACCATACACCATAATTTCCACCCCAACATCTTCCGGTACAAGAAACCATTTCTTCCAATCTTCCATCAGAATGAATTCTTAAATGAGTTGTTCTCGTTGTACTTTGAGTATTATCAGAATCCGAGTGATAAATATCAGTTATAAAATCTATATAATCAACAGGTTCAAAAGTAGTTGACGTACAACCCCTATAACATGAAGTCGTGCTTGTTAGCAATTTAAAGCCTGCTTCATAAGAGCTATTTGTAATTTTATCAACCTTATCCGTATAATCAACTGCGGTTCCCACTCCCTCGACAGAGTAGCCATCTTCGTAATCCCACTCCTGCGTAGCTTCTGCAAGTGCCGAGGGGCAATAATCATTACCGTAACTATCTTCCAAACAGTCCAATGTCGTTCCATTTTCCAAAATGCCTGTTGTCGTGTCCCAAATTTGTGTATTACACTTTAACCCCGTCCAATCGGTAACCGCATCACTTTCTACCATACAATCTGGTCTAGTTTCAAACTCAAAAACAGCTAAATGCTTTACAGGGTTATTATATTCGTCCGCATGATTTCCCACATCATACCATTTCCCATTATTTCCGTTTAATATCACCCAATTTTCTCCAAGAGGACTTACCATTTGTTTACCGTCAACGGTATCATATTCTTTTACAAGATTATTAGGCTCTGTATCATACCAGTTTTTATAAACAGGGGAATTTCCAAGCGCCGTTTTAAATCTGCTATCATCTATATAACAACTTGAGCTATCATAGCAATAGTTTTGAATATAGTTAGGATCATATATACCTATCCAGGTTGACGATCCGGCAACAAGATCATGGATAAAATCATTTTCCGCCTGATTATTCGGGATAACAAGATAACCGTTATTGTTTTCCGCTCCCGCTTTTGCTTCTAAAAATTCTAATTTTGAAGTAGTTATAGCATAATAGTGTCCGTTATATTCGATAAAATCTTTAAAGCCATTACACTCCAAACCAAACATATAAGAAGTCAATAAAGAAGTAATTAATATTTTTTTCATTGTTCTTTCCAAAGTTTTGCTATGTGATCATCCCATTGAGTTGGATAACAACTATAGCTATAATTTTTATTTAATATTTGTTCTATACCAATATTCCCGTTTAAACATTCTCTCATGGCTATATACAAAGGAGCTATCAAAGATATCCGATAAGCTTCATCATCACTGCAATTAAGTTTTAAAGCTCTTATATAGGCATTGTCTTCTGTATATTTATATTCAGCGCTTCTCAAAATCAAAAAATCCACATGAGAATCCGTTAAAACTTTTGTTAAGTCTTTAACATGAAGATAAGGAGGTTCTACTCTCCACAAAACATACGGTACATTTTTATTATCAATATCCATATATACACCCCTAATCAGAACTGCAGCTAATATCGTCTGCCATTTCTTTTAATGCCGTAAGAGCACTTGTAGCTTCTGCAAATGCGTTTATTTCTCCACAGGGGTATTTTATAAGTTCACCTTTATCGGTATTAACAGGACAAACACTATAATCCGCTCCTGTACATTCTCTTATTTCTTGCTGCCAACTTTCAATCTCATTGTTTTGTGTTGTATGCTCCGTACCATCAGTATGGATCTGGGTATTTAGCTGCAACCATTTAACCAGGCAATATTTCACTTCCGGATTTGAAAAGTCGATCTGCATTGTTCCATCTTCATTATTCAATACCCATTCACCATCTTCACTTTGAGTTTTGCCCATATAAGTAAAACTATAATCAGACGTATCTCCAGACACCGTTATATCTTTGTTTACTTCTTTAACTATAGATATCTCTTCATCAAACTCATTTTCAGTCTGGTTATTCATTGAGTCTATTGTCATGTAATATACGGAGTTTTCATCATTTGACTGTTCCGTTTGCATAGTCTCACTTTTTTGGGAAATATGAATATCATTCGTTTGGCTATATGCAGCTCCTATATCTCCATCATAATTTTGACAAGTGCTTTGATCATAAGCATAATATGTTACATGAGTATTATCATTATCAACTTTACTGATAATATAGCTTGAATAGAACTTGTTAAAAACTTCACTTATTGGTCCGCCTATTTCACCCAAAATTGATCTCTTGTAATGTTCTGCCGGTGAACCACAGCTTGAATTTGTACAATAGCAGCCACTTGTATCTTGATAAGAAATTTGATTAAGAGAAAAATTAATGCCATCGTAAGAATAGTTATAATATTTACAATCATTCCAGGTATTGGGAGTACATTTAATAACTGCACTGCTGCATATACCGCTTATACCGGATAACGTATATGTAGTGAAATTCCCATTTAAAGATTTATCTACAGATATATTTATGCTTATTTCACTTGTTCCGGAATATGTTATGATCAAAAACTCTTTTGCGCTTTCGCTGCATGTGAGGTTTGCTTTAAAAGTCTCCCCATTTTGCAATACAAAATCAGTATCACTGGTAAGGGGTTTTGCTATTCTATTATTAAAATCACTTTTATAATAGTTCCAGGTATTTACAGCATCCTGATCAACGGCAGATAAATATACGGGTAGTAATAATATAAGAGGAAACATAACTATTCAGAATAGACAATAAAATCTTTTTGTATCAAAGCATATTTCGGAAGAAACTCTTCTTTGTCCTGGACCTTGCACCAATCATACTTATTACAGTATGATATTGTAACTATTTCACTATAATCATAATGAACAGCTAAATAAATATCTTCACGATATGGTTTACTATAGGAATTCACCCCGTCCCGTTTTGCTACTTTTGTTATAACTGCGTTTTCTTCTTCCGAGACAGTAGATTTAACCTGTTCAGCTTCCTTTTCTATCATGCTTACATCAACTTGTCTCTGTAAAGCATGAATAATATTTACCTGTTCCCGCAACTGCTCTTTTAAAGATATATTTTCTGATTTAAGATCATTTATACTAACTTTATATTCAATATAAAAGTTCTCAAGTGCTTTTCCAAGTTTTGGAATAGTATCAAAAGTATTTATATCTTTATTTGCAAAAGCATTTGATATCAAGAAAATTGATAATAACAGTTTATTCCCCATCTTTTACTCCTAAGTATTTATTCCACTTTGATAAGCTCTCTTTGCTTTCTTCCGAAAAACCTTTAAGCGTATCTACAAGATTATAATTTTCATCTATTACCAGGGCGAATGGAACTCTAAATCCTTTTAAATTCTTAGATATTATCTTGACTTGGGACATGAGTTTTTCTTTTGGATTTTGTATACCGTATTTATTTTTGTAGATATCTTCACTTTGAGGATAAGGAGCAAGGTAAAGATATCTTTTTACATCGATTGTTTTTTCTATATATCTATCCAGATCTTTACAATGTGGACAAGTAGGACTCTTGATAATAACAAGCTTATATCCAGGATCTTTAGTACCAGTTAAAACTGCATTTTCCACGATCTCTTTCAGAGTTCTTTTACTTTCTTCTGAACTTTTAGATAACTTTTCAATACTTTGATCTAAGGGTGTTATGATCTTATTACCTCTTGCATATTCTTTTTTGGACTGTACTGTTAAACTTTTACCTTTATTTGTATATATCTCTCCAAACAAGATAAGCCTTTTTGAGGGATGTATATAATAAATATCACCGCTTTGTGTATAAGCTTCATATATCCCGTCTATGGGAGAATGTTGTATCTTTGTAAAGTCTGTACCAGGCATAATGCTTTTTACAAGATCCTGCTCCAGGCTATCAACTAAATCTTGAGAAAATAGACTTGATATAAGTAACGTTGTTGTAAGTATTGTTTTTTTCATTTTTTATATTCCTATTGAGTTAAATGTATTAGAACCGGCAAGTTTAGATTTTAATCTTTGCTCCAGTTCTCTGTAATAATCTGTCATTTGTTTTTTCTGACTCCAGTCTTTCATTGCAGAATCAAACCAAATAGTTAGATCTGTATGATATTTACTTGCATTGTTTGCTATATCCTGGACAAACTTTTTGGTATCGATATCGTAATCGGGAGTATTTTTTATATTTTTGTAGTTAAGCACTTTGGCAGCTGTTTGAACTACAAATGATAAAAATGCTTTAGTTTCAAGTATTGCTAGGAATTCTGCCAAATCATCCGTCTTGGAGTTTGTAAGTACCGCCGTATTTAAAAATTTTGCAATTGGAATAGGCAAGGAGTTTATAAACTTTCTATCATCTGCATCAACTTCTGTTTTAGTTTTTATTTTAGATATTATAGAATCAATCCTCGTTTGAAAAATAGGCATGATCCCGGAAAAAGTCATCGACCCCTCTGTTACTGTAGGTTTACCGTAATTATCAGTTTGAGTTTGTACATTAATATAACTAAGTTTTCCACCGTTTATAAAACTATCTAGATTTACTGTATATGGAAAAGAGAACATAAGTTTATGAGTACCATCTGGAGTACCTGCTTCGGTTGAAGCTCCGGAAAGTTTCGCTCGATATCCTATAATATCTCCTATCATCACTCTTAGAAGCGAGGTAAGTAATGGACCACCGTTATTATCATTGCCTAAAAGATTTGCATTGATTCCCGATGTGTTTTCTATCGCTTCTTTTACCAATGATCCCTGGAGTGCAATCGTTTCAACTGCATCTTTTGCCAGATCATCCGATCCCATGTAATATGATACCGTTTTTATATAATCCGTCCATGTTTTATTTTGATTTGATTTTGCATCTTCCTGGGCTGATATGAAGTTATTATTTTGACCACTACTCATATTTCCGTTAATATAATTCATGGCCTGATCAGCTGCAAAAGTCCCCAGACGTTGACTTGCTTTACAAGTGTCCATACTAAAATTATTGATTGCATTTGCAATAGATTCAAGCTCATTCATCCTGGTAACACAATCTTCACAAAGATTTGCCAGAGCAATTTGAAAAGCAAAAGCAGGAGCTGCGGAAGCAATAGCTTTTAATTTCTCAACTAGGTATTCCGGGTTTAAATAACTAAAACCACCAAATACCATATCTAAACCGCCACAACCCATAGAAAATTTTGGTACTTCAACATTGAATGGCGAATAACTCCCCATATGGTTAAACCTAAATTTACCGGCACCTAAAGTATAAAGCCCTCTTGTTTGACTTTGATAATATCCGGTATCTTCTGTTGTTGAAGATATCGCATCATCAAGAAAGCTTTCCATGTCTGCAGAACAAAGTGAAGCAGCTAAAGTAGTTGAAAGTATTATCTTTTTCATATTAATCCTTTTGTAAGACCTATGATCTCTTTTTTATGAACAAAGCCCCAATAACGGCTATCAAAACTTTTTTTATGAGTACCGATAACAAAATACTGATTTTCCGGGACTATCCCGTTAAATTCAAAAGAATACATATCCTTTCCCCTTGAGTCTTTAAGAAGAGCCGTAGCTATAAGCTGATCATTGCAGTAATAGTTTTTGTTTTCTACATAAAGATATTCACCTGGCATACATTTTGCTATTTTTACAAATTCATCACCTGTTTTATATACGGCAAAACTTTCACCTGGATAATAAAAAGAAACATAATCATTTTTATTTATATCCTTATTTTTTTTATCGATAAAGAAAACACTATGAGGAAGTGATGGAGTAGAACTTATGGCCAAAGCATAATTTTGTTTTAAAAGATAAAGCCCATGAAAAAAGATCATAAGAAAAATAAAAAAAGGGAGATCTTGTTTTGTCAGCTTTTTCATAATAAGCCCCTGCCCTTTAACTCTTTGATAACTATTGGAGTAATGTCTTCTGTTTTACCGTAATGGGTAATGATACTTTTTTTATAGATAGGTTTTTTACTTTGTTTTGATAATATCTCTATAATCTGATCTATCGCTTTTACAGTTTTGATATATTCATCTTCCTTTTTTTGTACATTTTCATTTTTCACAATTGCACTTTTTATTTCCAATTTCTTTTTCTCAAGGATCTGATCTGCACTAAATACCAGAGTGACTTCTTCTTGTTTCTTATAATAATCATAGCCGTATATAAAGCCACCTGTTACAAATGTATTTAAAACCAACCCTATAATGATATTTCTCATGCTGCAGCCTTTTCAAGTTCTATTATTCTGTTTATTGCATCTTTTTTTGAGAGATTTTCTCTTCGCATTACTTCTTTAACTTTATCTTTATCATCCTGATCAGTGGTGATCAAATAATAAAAATATCTGTCAAGAATAAATCGATAAGGTATTTTTTGTTGATTTGGCGTTATTAAGAAGAGTTCCGAATATTCACCTTTTATTGTATCAACCTGTTTTATTAGCTGCTCTTCCACATTGGAAAAATTAAAAGATGATGATGCAAAAAGTGCATTTAGTGAAGTTTCCTCTTGTGCAAGGAATATCTTCCAAGGACTGTTATCAAGTATTACTTTACCGATTTTGGTTAAACCTTTTTCATCATTGATATCATTAAACCCTTGAGTTGCAATAAATTTAGCAGCCCTATGTTTTCTGTATCGTCTATACCCCTGCTCTATCGAATCATCCATCATGGGGTTTTTGCCCAGGAACTTGTGAACTTCATCTGTTATATCAAGAATCCTTCTTCCGCCCTCTTCAGCCGTTTTTTCCTGCTTATAAACTGCATTTGATTTATGATATTCCCATACAAATATCATAGCATCCCTGATTTCTCCAATATTCTCAACCGCACCAAGTTCAAGTACCGCTAATTGGTTTTTCAAATCAACCTGGCTTTTACCTGTTAAGAACTCACCGTACAATTCACCTTTACAGAATGGAGTAATTGCCGTTGCAAAATCTTCAAATCTTCTATCCTCAATTTTCATTAACTCATCTCTGATATCAGTGATCTCCATTTTATTTCCAAGATCAGTAAATAGTTTTTGTATGATTTTCTGAAGTTTCGGCTTGATAATATTTTCAAGTTCCAATGCTTTTGATTTTAATTTTGAACCACCTAATGAGTATATCCAGTCAGAAAAGAACTGTTTATCTTCATTTGAGAGTTTATCAATTTCACTAAAGGGATTAAAACAAATAGGATTATCGAGATCAATTTCAATATACTGACCGCCAAGTTCTTTACATAAACTTTCAAAAGAACCGCCAATATCAGTTATAAAAATCCTATCCCCCCTGGTATGGGCATTAAAAACCATAAAATTTAAAAGAGCTGATTTACCGGCTCCAGATCGTGCAACAATATACCCATTCATGGAAGCGTGTGTTCTAAAAAAATCAAAACCGGCTATCTGCCCCCGTTTTGAAATTAAAAGATTATTAGGATAGTTTCCTTTATAGTCAGCTTCACAGGGGGCAAATTGAGCTACTTGTTTTGCAAAAAGCTTAAAAGGGTTACCTTGAAATATTTTAAAATATTCATGGTTTAAACCAAGAGGTAAACATGACATAAATATATCAAAGTGAACTGTATCTGGTGTTCCGAGTTTTATATTTCCTGTTTCTCCACCACTACCCCAAAAAGAATTTACTATCGCTACATTTTTTTTAGCTTCTTGATAAGTGTCTCCTGCAACACAAACAACAAGATCCGTATTAAACAGCGGTTCAAAGTTGTTAAGTTCTTTTACAACAGAGTGAGCTTCCTGTTTTTTATCTTGAAGTATCGTATCAGTATTTTTCCCTTTGGTTTTCATAAGTCCCAACGTGATCTTTTTAATATCGTTGTTCTCTTTCTTATCAAGTTTATTGATATTTAACGTAACCATAAAGTTATCTTTAAATTGATTAGAGTTTGAAGCTTGAGAAATATAATCGCCCAATTTCTTGCCAAAATCACTAATATGTGCATAATCAGGTAGTTTATCTGCGGTCATGGTTATCCAGGTTTTCCCAGTAAAATTATTTGCATTGTTTTTATGGCCTAATTTTATATGGGTATCTTCTACCTTTGTTATGTTGTTACTTGCTACAACTTGCCTGTTAAATTCTTTTTTAGGCTCATATGCAGGCACGTCTCTAAAAAATATCTTAGGATTGAGAAGTTCATAGTATATAGGTTTTAGTTGCTTAAAATTTAATTTTTGAGGAGAGAATGAGCTAGTATCAAGTATATTTATGGCGTGTTCCGTAAACTCTTTTAAACTATCCAGGTCTTTTGATTTAAAATTAAAAAACAATCTATGGTTTTTAATATTTGTTTCCATAGTTTTAGTAATATTCTCATTGATCTTACTTCTATAAAAACTCGAATAGTTTCTTATAACCTGTTTGATCGTTTCATTATCTGTCTTATGAGTATTTTCCCAGGTATCAATAATATGATCAATGTTTTTTGAGCCGAATAAAGTAATCTGTAAAAATATATCAGTAGTGGATTTATCCAATAACGACTTAATCGTTTCTGCTGTTTTTGTTCCCATACGAATATGTGGCATACACTCTATTACCACCCCGTAATACCCGTCATTGCAATATATAAAGTTATCTTCACTTTCTACCAAAGGACGTACATATTTGCTTATAGAGTACCTCTGTATGGTAGAGTTGATCGCACTTGTAGGAATAGAGCTATACTCGTCCGCTTCATCCGTTGTATCAAAAAAAAACTTAGCTATATTTGCATAAGTGCCGTTTAGTGAAAACATTTTAGACATTAGTTTATCCCCCCTATTATATTATGCTGTTGGGATATCTCTTTTTTTATCTGATCATCAAAAACTATTTTGCTATCTTCTAGTTTCGTTTTTAAAGTTCCGCCATAGTCAAGATCGTCATCGCTAATTTGAAACGGCATTATCAAGATATCTATATATTTACTTTCTGAGATAGTAGGAGCTTTATAATATTTTTTATCGGATCCTGCAACTTCTTGTAACTTCTTTAGATTTGTATCTTTATTTTTAAGCATTTCACCAAGTATCGGGCTTTTAAAACTTTCAGGTTCCGGTTTATTTGATTTTGTGCAGCCGTTAAATGCCAGGGCAAGTAATATAGTTAAAATTGAAAGTTTCATTTTTCGTCCTTATCTAATTCATTCAATGTTTTTTTATAATGAGTAACAAGGTTTTTGCTACACGTTCCGATAATACTAGGTTGACAAGTAAATTCATCATCATAAGGAGTCAATATATTTACACAACCGCTAAACAATAAAATTACACACATTGGAAAAATATACTTTTTAGTTAGATTCATTTTTTTTACCTCCATCTTCTAAATTCACTATTTTCATTTCTGTCCCCTTTGTAAAGACAATACCAACATCTTGTGCCAGAACTTCTATTGTTTCTTGGATATTCTTTGCTTTCTCAAGATAAAGCTCTTTTGCACTTTCACTCGCTTTACTTAAGCCTCCTGCAATCAAACCTTCTGCAAGTTCATCTTTATCATTTTCTGTTGTTTGAGTAATAGTTCCAGAAGATGTTATTAAGTTTGTTTGATTAGATTGTTTGAAAAGATCTGAAGCACCCTCAAACATTCCGGCAATAAACATCCTTTTTAACATATCACTTTGCTTTGATACTACATGCCCCGGTAAACCTTGTTTATTATCAGAAAGAGATGTAATATAACCATTTACTTCAGCTTCAAGTATTTCATTATCTTTATTTATACACGCAAAGTTAATAAGTTTAAAATACACCCTTTCGTCTGATAATTTACCCCATCCTTCTACACCGGCTCTGCACTCTTGTAAATCTAATTCTTTTCTATTAGGTAAAAACATTAAATCTTTTATTATCACAAAACTGGGCATTGGTCTACTCATAGAAGTGGGGGCATTTATTCCGTGCATTAAAGTCCCGATTGTAAAAGATGTAGGGGGGATGTATAAATCCTTTTTATTTTGACTTTGATTATTGTCTTTGTTATGGTTAGGATCTAAAACTTTCCCAAAGTTTTCATCTATATCATGATCCTTATCAATATCAAGTACTTTGTAAACTGTTTTGGGTTTTGAACTATTTTGATCTGATAAAATAGATCCACTTGGGATAAGAGATGAATTTTTCATTTCATCCGGTAATCCCTTATATGCAGGAGAAGGAAAATTATTATAAAGATTAGTTGTAGTGTTTTTATTTTGGGTATCATTTTTATTCATCTCCTCTTTTAATTTTTTCATCTCCTCCTTTAATTTAGATATTTCATCTTGAGATGCTTTGTCATTTTTCTTTACATCATCTATTTCCCCAGAGATAGAATCCATATATCTTGACTTAACAAGTTCTTCTTCATCAAATAAAGAAAGAGGTTTATATTCACTTGATGTTTTTTGAGATACTTCATCATCTGTTGAAAAAGCAATAAACAAGATAAAGGCAACAATCGCCAATATAGGTAAACCAAACTTCATCAACTTTTGGATAATTTTTTCTTTACTATTCATATTAATTCCCTGTAACTACAACTAACTTACTACCATTAACTGAAATAGACCGTTTATTTGCAAGGGGAAGATCTATAAAATCCTTATTTGTAACTGATTCTAAAAGAAGAGGTAAATTATAAATATGCACAGTGTACAGCTTACCTATAAGTTTTTTATCAAGAACAAGGTCAAGCTCCTCACCTTTTACCGTAAATTTTATAGGAGCGTTTGATTTTACAACCCTGTAACCGTCAACAAAATATTCAGTCAAAGCACTCTTCGTTAGTTTTTTTAATACAGATCTTACAGGATCTGTTTCAAACTTTAAAAGATCTTTTGTATTGTTCATTTGATTTATAATTTTATATGTTCTACTCGAAGCTACATTTTCTATATTAGGCTTTATATTAAAAACATAAGTACCGTTATCTGTACTTACAAAAAGTTCTACCTCTTGAGCTTTGGAATAGTCAATATTCTTGACAACTTCAACTTTCCCCATTATCTCAACTTCTTGAACCGGTTTATATTTTATAAAAACTGAATTATATGCTTTTTTAAGAGCTAAATTCTTTTCTTTTGAATAAATAGGATCCGCATTTACTTTTGAATCAAATATCAATCTTGTCCAACTATCCGTATTAACAGGAACATCAAGTTCCTCACCATTATATTTTAAAGATTCATAACCATATAAACTATTTAACAAAGTTATGATAAGTATTGTTTTTTTCATTTTTTCTTTATCCCCATATCTGTTATTCTAAAGTATGTACCATACTTTGTTATATAATGTATCGTTAAAGTGATTTCATCTGGAGCATCAGTTAATTTAGATCCAAAGAAAGTACGATACCTTACACCTCTTACCTCTATTACACCTGGTTTAGAAACATCTATATTACTTGTATAAAACACTTGCACTATTTTATTTCTTTGAATATATCTAGCTTCTTTTTGCAGATCTTTTTTAACTTTCTCAAAGTTTTGACTTTCAATCAACGGCAATATATGGATCAAGCTTTTTTCTGCATTTTTATAAGTAAGATTTTGTGTTAAAGTTGTAATTTGTATTGCAAATTGGTTTAAGTTCTCATGGTCAATTACGCCATCTTTTATGGTTTCATCTTTATAATTGTTATATGGTGATTTCAATATTATCACCGGATGTGTTATTTGATAAAAAATTATTGAAGCTAAAATAATATTAAGTGCAGTTTGAAGTATATTTGTTTTTATAAGTTTATTATATTTATATCTCGCCTGATCCAATTCGTTTGTATATTCATCATTACCCATGTCAATTTCCTGTAAATTCTTTAATGTAAGTTGGAGGAAAGTGTTCCGAAGTTTTAAATCCAAGTTTATAAAGAATATGAAACTTGTAAGATCTAACTCTTGTGGAATTAACCTCATGTAATTTCAACATTCCCTCGTAACCTAACCATATAATTCCACCCATAACGCCAAGAGGTAACTCCCTTTGAAATATATAAACTATTAAAATTGAAAGAAGTAATATAGCTACTTCTTCCAATTCATAGTTTCCTACCGTCCTTGACTTCTTAGTATGCTTGTGTATAGGAACATAATCATCCATTAAATCGTTGCTCCCGATATTCCTAATGCAATTCCACCTAATGAACCTACAGCAATTCCAGGCCATCCTGCAGCTAAGGCTTTTTGCCAATCGTTTCCGCTATCCTTATAAGCTCCCAATGCCCTCCAGGCAAATCCAAGAGCAATGAGCCCGCTTAGATAAGTATCATTTAGTGCAGCATCTATTTTGTCGAAAATTGGTTTTGCTCCATAGGCATCACCAGTTCCGGCAAATGCTGCCGTTCCTAAAAAAATCAGCAACAGAGCTAATATTTTTTTGTTTAGTTTCATAAGTATCCTTTTTTTTCATTTTGATTTCAAATACTTCTATTTGATATCCTAAGTGTAATTCTAATTTAATAAATATTAAACATAACTTACATATAAACTTATTTTAATGAGAATCAAAATAAAATTACAAGATGGATCCAAAAAATATAATTACAAACACATATAACATGAGCTTAAAAGATTTTGCAAAAGAAAATGGAATTGATGAAGAAGCTCTTAAGAACCTTTTGCTAGGAAGAACTACAGGAAGTAGAAAAGGCAGCAAAGCAGAGAAAGTAAAAAAAGTGCTTTTATCAAAAGGACTTTTACAGATAAATACAAAATCTTCTATTAAAGTTAATTTTGAAAATGTTAAAGAAACTTTGAAGTATTACTTCATCAGCGAATTGAATATATATGACATAATAAACAACGGTACAGTTTTTACCGAACTTGATAAAATTATAAGAAAAAAAGTACCATCTATATTAGACCTTTACTTTAATAAAAATGTTACGGACTATGTTGAAAATATATATTTTAAAGATAAAAGTATAAGTAGAGCAGACTTTAATCAATACACAAATGGTGTTGGAACAGGTGAAAAGGAATCAAGTAAAGCTTATTACATTAAACAAAAATTAATAGAAGATGGCATAATGCCAATTCTCCTAAAAGCTTAAATCCAATTTGTTAAAAATTTTTTCGGTAAATTTTACATTCTCACGGATCATCCGTTTGATTAGTGATAAAAAATTCATTAACTGATCACTGTCCATTTCATTTGAAAAACTGAATACAATATCTATATGTTCTGAAAGAACAGTTATATCAGATAAAGCTTTTTCACTATCTTTACGGATCTGTTCTAATAATAAATTCTTTTTATCTTCAATTACGCTTTTAGAAAAAGCTATCGAGAGCATACTTTTTAATTGCTTAACTTTATATGGCTTGGTAATATAGCCGACAGGATTAGTTAACTTGGCATTATTCAATGTATCATCATCCACATATGATGTTAAATATATTATCGGAATACTTTTTATTTTTTGGATATCAGCTGCCGTTTCAATACCGCATTTTTTACCTTTGCCGAGATTGATATCTGCAAGTACTAGATCCGGCATTTCATTTTGTACTGAAACAAGAGCATCTTCATATGTAGTTGCCATAGCAGTTACTTCATAACCAAGTTTTATTAAATTATTTTTGGTACCCATTGCTATAATTATTTCATCTTCTATTATTAAAATCTTTTTTTTCAAGTAAACTCCTTTATCTCATAATGATAAAGAAATGTAAAATATTTTTCAATAGCCTAAAAATACATAATATCAATGTTTTATATATCTTTTTGCTAAATTTCGACAAAAATATATAATATAGGGGTGTTTCTTGTTTTATAATGATTTTGATATATTTGATAACTTAAGTTACTATGCGAAACAATTCAGATTTTCAGAAAAAGCTTTTAGGGATATGAGAAAAGGACTATACGGGGAAGATAAACAGGTTTTTGCTTTAATTATTTTAAATTGGGATAGAAGTTTTGTAAATAATATAATAAATAACCAACATCTTAAAAAGCTTGATCAAATAGAATACTTTAATGAAAGTTTGGCGGAAGATAAATTTGGATTTCGGCCTGGTACTTTTTTAAATTGGGGATCACCCCAAAGAAAAAATCTAGTAAAATGTATATTGCACACTCCCGTTTGTTTTGAAGCTCATTACAGGGCATATATACAAACAAATAAAAGTTTAAAGGCTTTAATGCCTGCTATATCAATCAAGCCATAAAACAACAGGCTAAGAAGTTTTATAGCAGCTTTTTTATCATCCATTATTTAACATTTAACTCCTTTCTAAAATTCAACAAAAGCCCCTAATTAAGCTAGTGTTGTTTTTCCATTAAAGGGTATATTTAATCTCACTTTGTTCACCACAGACACTACGCACGTTTTATTCCCCTTATAAATCAGGGGTATATTCAACAAGATACTAAAAAGAGATAACTACACCTGTGTTTTATTCCCCCTACAAATTAGGGGTATATTCAACATCTATCTCTTCACCCATTCCGAACCTGTCGTTTTATTCCCCCTACAAATTAGGGGTATATTCAACCGATAAATAAAATTTATAACAAATATTGTACTTTAAAATATATTAAAATACCTATTATTGTTTTTCTCTCAAATGATCAAATATAAGACCCAATCCCCTTGATATTGTTTCAGTTCTTACTTTACTATATCTTTGTTCAACCATTTTAGTTGATCCATGTCCTAAAATAGCAGCTGCTATATTTGAACTTTGCCCAAGTTCATTAATAGTTACATTTCCTATCAGGTGTCTAATATCATGAATCCTAAAATCCTTATAAATTCCTGCTTCTTCTTTGATACGTTTCCAGGCTTTTTTAATATCATTAAATCTGGTACCTGTTCGGGGTGACTTGAAAACATATCCATTTTTATCTTCTATATTAATTAATATCTCAAAAAGTTCATCTGTAATAGGATGTAGTTTATTCTTTTTTACCTTATTATTTCCGTACGGTATCTTATAAACTCTATTATCAAAGTCTACATTGTCCCAGACAAGATCCAATACCTCGCTTTTTCTATGGCCGTGCAAAAGAAAAGTAAATATACCACGGTATATAGGTTCTTTGAAATTTAATATCGTATTGAAAAGCTTTTTTGATTCCTCTTCTGTTAACGTGTACTCAATAGTATTATCAAATTTTGGAAGTTTTACATTCTTTGCAGGATTAGATTCTATATAGTTCATTTCAATTGCGTAATTAAAAACTGCTTTTATAATATTGTTAATATGTGTTGCAGTTTGTGGTTTATAATATTCTTTTGTTTTTGGCTTAACCGTTTTTAATATTTTGTTGATAAGATTTTGTACAGTTCCTGTAATGATCTTATCAATTAATTGAGATCCCAGCACCGGCTTAATATGTTTATCAAAATAATATTCTTTTGTTTCAATGGTAGATATACTTTGAGATTGTCTTACAGATTCAATATATTCTTTGAAGAGCTGCTCGAATGTGTATATCTTTTTTGTTTCTACATCCGTTCCCTTTTTATATTCCTGGATCATTGCTTCTTTATTTAGAAAAGCTATTTTTTCTGTAGTTCTAAATTCATCATTGCTATATCCTACAATCTTTTTATATAGCTTTCCGTTTATTCTAAATGATCCTACGTACACTGTACCTTTTACAGTATCTTTATAGGTATGTAAACCTTTATATTTTGTTTTAGTAAGTTTTGGAAAAGCCATTAAAATCCTTTGGGTGATACTTTAGGTGATACTTATTTTTGTAATAATATGTTATAATATGAGGAATATTAACGAATATTATCTTAAAAAAACCTCTATAAACACCTTTATTAAGCTACTTTGTAAGATTCTGTATTTTTTGACCTTTTGCCTCATAAGCCGGAGGTCGGGAGTTCAAGTCTCCCTCTTGACACCATTTACTATAAAAAATTCTTCAATACAAAACAAATCCAATCTTTTAAACCATTGTTTTCACACTATAACTTTAAGTATAACTTCAGTTTATATTATCTCTTCTTTTGTTATAATTTTTAATACCTGGTACAGGAGCAGCTATTATGAATAGAAAAGCTTTTATCGATCAAATACTTTTATGGTTTATAATTATAGTCTTTACGGTTGGTTTTATTGGAATAATCGTTGATGAAAATGATGCAAGAGCAAAAATTCAAAAACTCCAGGCTATTACCGATCATGCAGTTATTGCTGCGGGAAAATACTATGCTAATGTTAATGACGATACGGATGCTGCCCAGAATGCAGCGAACAATATTATATCGACAAACACCTCTGACCTGGCCGCAGGGATAACAATAAACTATACCTGGGATTTTGTTTCCGATCCCAATACGATAACGGCAAGCATTGCAAACCATACCCATCAGAACTTTTGGCTGAAGCTGTTCGGAGTGGAAGTATTTCAAATAAACAATATAGACTCTACCGCCAAGCTCATACCCCAGGATGATACAATAGGGGATGACGTAGCACCTATTGGTGTAAATCAATGTCCTTTGAACTTGAATCCGGGCGATATATTAACTTTGGATTTAGGTGCCCATAATCTTTATGATCCCAACGACTCAGTATCTTTTTATGCACTCAGCGATAAACAAATAGATCCCAACTTTAACTGTGCCTTCGGCTTGGGAAATGCCCAAGCTTCATTTACCCAGTTTAAACAGATCATCGATGATATTGTCAAGGGTAAAATAAACGATGATACCACATTTGACATCACAAGCGAGTACAAACCTGTAGCAAATGTCTGTAATAATGAGCTAATCAGCAATGATTTGGCAAATGATCTGCAGCAATCCTCCCAAAGTTTCGGTAACAGTTTCCCTGTATATATGAGTATTATTGCCCTTGGATGTGCAAGCACGGATGGGAACAATCTTGAATATGAAAGAATTATCCCCATTAAGGTCACTAATGTTGATTATGTAAAAAAAACGAAGTTCGAAATAACTTTTGAAATCCTCAGCTCTCCTACAATAGATGCTGTATTAATAGATTAAATAAGTATTTCAGATTACTAACCGCTTTTAATAACCAATAAAAAAGCACTTCCTCCTATTATAATAAATTTTAATATCTTAAAATTACTTTTTCTTATTTTTTATGCTATAATATTTTCATACAACACAAGGAGAAAAGATGAAAAAAATAATACTGTTTTTAACAGCAGGTATAATCAGTGTGCTTTTTGCACAGGATGTACAGATAATAAGCCAAGATAACAAAGATGGAAAGATAACTCCAAAAACCATTGAGAGTGAATTTAAAAAAGCGGGATTCTATATCTCAGACAACAGGGATATGAACCGTCCTTTTATGATACAGTTTAAAAAAACAGATTTCAAGGTGTATAACCTGTTTACTCTTTACCATATCGACTCGGTGCACAGTCTTGCAAAAGATTTCCCAAGAATCGGGCTTTTCAGTCCTATGAGCATGTCCATATATACAAGAAAAGGTGAAGACAAGATACATGTTTCGTTCTTAAGCGTGGAAACCATGTCCAAGATCACGGGTATCCCAAAGGATAACAAACACCTGCAGCATATCGGTAAACTGGTAAAAGAAACTTTGAAAAAAGCTCTTCCAAAAGGAGAGCTTCAAACAGTTAAATACGACGTCTCCCCTACCCAGAAAGAACTTATAACAAAAATGCATATCAGGTTGAAAAACAAGGATTGGAGCGATGACACGGATACGGTTATAGAGGATTTTGAATCAAGTATTGAGGTACAGGGATTTGTACAGGCTGGATTTACCGATATAAACTATGACTTCGTGGCAATGGGGGATAATACTTTTGATCTTTTTGTTTCCGAATCGATCTGTAAGCTTCCGGTTATTTACGCCGTGGCAAAAACAAGACCCGAAGCCGGAGCTTTTGCACCGTGTTCTGTAATGTTTTATAAAAAGCAATCCGATGACTTTCTTCATGTGGAGTATCCCAACGTTTATAACTGGATATCATCTTTGAACATTCAGGATCAGGAAGCCGTAAAAGTGCTTATAAAAGCCCAGGCTCAAATGGAAGTTATACTTTATAACATCAAAAATGAATACGAAGAGTTTTAATAGACCGGGTTTTCCCGGTTTATTTCAATTCTTTGATCTGTAAATACTTCATAATTATCAAAACTTCGTAGATACTCCAGTTATAATTTTTCCTGTATCTGTATATGGGTACTTTCATATTTATATTATTGTACTTGTTTATTATCTCATACATCTCTTGTCTTATTTTTCTGTTAGTAAGAGTATTAAGCCATGAGGGAAATAATGAAATATCCACCAGGAAAAGGTTCTTTCTTGTCTTGTTATACCTAAGAAGCATATTTATTTCATGGTCGTTCCACTGTTTATCTCTCATAGCTTTATAAACAGTGATATCGTTGTAATTGAGGCTTTTGATATCTTTTAACTTGGTTTGTATGAACTTCTCAAGATCTTTTAGAGGGATATTCCTGTATATTGCCGGATACTGTATATCCAAATGATATACCCCTATCTCTTTTGTTCCCTCAAAATCTTCAAGTTTTAGTTCAATAAACTGTTTTTCACCAAAAAGCAGAATTCTTATCTTCTCAATTAATGCAATTAAAATATCTTTCACTTTATAACTCTTTGGCAGTTTTATTCCCTTTCTCAAGCATCAGTTTTAATCTGTAGTTTTCCTGTTCGATCTCTTCGAGCTTCTTTAACTGGGAGTTTGTCTCGCTGTTGCTTTTCACCAGGTTTTCCCTGGAGTGCTCAAGGGTATCATGCTTTTTGAGTAACTTGTCGTACTCCTCCTGCATATGGTGATTCTTCTTTTTCAGGGAAATATTATCAAAATATAAAATAAGAACAATCAAAAACATCACTACATAAAATATAATTGCCAGCATAAGTTTTCCTTCCGTTAATATAGATCAATTATAAAACTAATTAGCTTCATAATCTATTATTAAACAAAATTATATAAGCTTATTTTAAAATTTGTAATATATACCATGGTATACTTTTTTTCCTTGCGATTTATGTTATAATTTAGAATAAAGATAAAGGAGTTATTATGAAAAAATACTTGATATTACTGCTTCTTCCTGTTTTGGCATTTGCCGGGATTGGTAAGATCACAACCCTAAAAGGTGATGTAAAGATAAAAAGAGACAGTACTACCCTGGAAGCGAAAACGGGTACTATATTGGAAAAGAACGACTTTATATCCACAGACAAAAGCGGTAAAGTTCAAATCGTATTTAATGATAACACAATTTTTACAATAGGTAAAAACTCTACGCTGGATATTGCTGATTACCTTTATGATGAATCACAGCCGAAAAAGAACACGGCAAAATTCAATGTCTTAAAAGGTGCCTTCAGCAGTATCACCGGTAGAATAGGGAAGCTGAACAAAAGTAAGTTCAAACTTAAAACCAAATCTGCATCTATAGGTATTAGAGGTACCATAGTAAAAGCAAACCAGACAGAGATCATGTGTACGGAGGGTGCTATTACGGTACAAACTCCAAACGGTCACACGGTAAGAGTTGAAGCGGGTGAAAAAACTATTGTTTCAAGCGGCTCGCCGAGTATTCCTGTAGCCATTACCCAAACAGAAGTCGAGGCGATGGATGTTGAAGCGGGAGCAGCCGATAACGGGCAAGCGGACGGCAATGCAGCTGCTGTACAGACAGAAACATCACACGTAAGCGTAAACGAACCTGACACGGAACCTTATAAAGAACCTGAAACAAGAGACGTTATTTTAAAGGGTAGAATGAGCAGTACTGACGGGACTTCAAACAGGATAACCATAGATGCACAAAACATCTCGGGTGAACTGAATATGGGGGACAGCGGTCTTACTATAACAGACGATGAGGGAAATGCGGTAGATTCCACATCTAATGAAACCATAACCTGGGGACACTGGGCAGATGATCCAAATACAAAATGGGTAGCAGGACAACAGACAGACGCAAAAGTGTTGGAAGATATGCAAAACGACCAGAGCAAAACCGTAAATGCCTCTTACAGCGGAAAAGTGATGGGGAGTGTCAACGGAAACGACAATATAAAAATGGATAATACAAATGAAGTGAATATGAACTTCAAACTTGGTCAAAACCAAAATACCATGACAGGGGATATGAAGTTTGAAACCCAGACAAACCAGTCCTGGAATTCGACTTTCTCGGGTTCTGCAAGCGGAAACAGCTTTGAAACCGACTCAGTAAGCGGTACGGGAGGTGCTAACGCCATCCAGGATGCAACAAGTAAAGTAAAAGGTGAATTCTACGGAGAAAATATAGATGCCGTAGGAGGTACGTTCAAGCTTGATACCGGAACAGACAAGGCAACAGGTGTCTTTAAAGCAGACAAACAATAAGAATAAATCTTATTAAAGGTGTAAAATAGTATTTTTTCGGTACAATTAAGGCATGTTAAAGAAAGTAATTCTATCATCATGCCTCCTTTGTACAAACCTATTTACTTATGAGATAGACCTAAAAGATATTGATACCTCAAAAAACGGTATTGTATTGGGCACATTCTTTGCCAAGAACAAGGCATTCGACCTTGTGAATAATTATCCCCAGTTCGACACATATATCAAAGAGATCGAAACAACAAATACTCCCTACTACGTGGTATTTGCATTAAATATCAACAAAAATGAACACAACCTGATATTCGAAATAATCAAAAAGCAGACCAAAGATGCCTTTAAAACTTCAAGTGAAGTTATTCACGAACTAACCCTTGACAAACCCCAAAAGAAGAATAGAACAGATTTCACCACATTAAAAAGGGAAAAACCTTTTGTAAGAAAGGGAGTTGAAAAAAAACAAACCCGGCTTTCAAAGCCTGAATTTGACGGGATTGAAGAACTTGAAGAGTTGTCAAGTTTTGATCCTGTTATACATGATCCCTCCATCAGCCCCATAGATACACAGAAAAAAGCCATTGCCCTTGGTGCGTTCAATACCCGGGAACAGGCAGATGCCTTAAAAGAAAAATTTCCCGATGACCAGATTTACACCAAAAACGTAAAGTCTAAAAACGGCGATTATTTTGTGGCATACAGTGTAAATATCCCAAAAGAGGAACTGAAAACCAATCTAAAAAGAATACAGCAAAGGTTCCCGACCGCCTATGTTACCTCGGATAAAAGGGTTACAGACCTAGCGGAGCTTTACAACAAAGATCTAGATAAGCATTCAAAAACAAATACGCCAAAAAAGAATACCCAAAAACCAAAAAACGAAGATATCCGTACATTATCGATAAGCACTGATCTTCCCGATGACAAATATTTTGATGAACTTTTTGCCGATGACTATTATCTTGACACAGCTACAGAGAAACCAAAAAAGAAGACCCGGGAAAACAAAGCCCCAGTACCAGAAAAAAATATTTCCCAAAAATCAAAACCCCTGATTGATACAGACAAAAAAGCTATAGCCATAGGAGCATTCAATACAAAAGAGCAGGCAGATACGGTAACAGAAAAGTTTCCCGATGACAATATATATATAAAAAAGGTCACTTCCAACAACGGGCAGGTCTATTTTGTTTCCTACAGCGTAAATATCAAAAAAGAGGAACTTCACGCAAATCTTGAGAGGATCAAAAAGATATCCCCCTCTGCATATATCACTTCCGATAAAAGGGTAAGAGAACTAGCGGAACTCTTTAACGATAAAACCAAGCCCCTTGCAAGGACGAAAACCGCAGATAAAGAAAATGCAGAACCGCTCCAAAAAACCAAGCCTGTAAAAACTGTTCACAAAAAGCAGGAAACCCTAAGTTACGGGAATATTGATATTAGCAAAAAAGCTGTAGCTCTTGGTGCTTTTTTCACAAAAGAGGATGCCCTGAGGATAAAAGAGAAATTTCCCGATGACCGGATATTCATAAAAAACGTAAGATCCAAGAACAACTCCTATTTCGTACCATACAGCGTAAATATTCCAAAAAACAAACTTACAGTAAATCTTGAAAGGATAAAAGAAACCGTACCTTCGGCATATATCACTTCAGATAAAAGGGTAAAAGAGCTTGCCGCTCTTTACAATAACCCTGCTGTAAAAAAAACAGCCCCGGGGGATAAAACTACACCCGGTAAAACAGAAAAAGACTTAACCGTAAGTACACGGCTGCCCGGGACATCAATAACAAAAGAAACAAACCCCAAACCCTTGTTCTACATTGAACAAACCCCCAAAAGCAGTTTCATAGACAGGACAAAAAGATCTTTGACCGTTGCAAAAACCTCTACGCTTCAAAAAGCAAAAGAGATAGCAAGAACACTTTATAATTACGACGTACTGATTAAACCGCCGGTAGTAAAGAACAGGAAATTTACCGTTTACCTCATCAATATAGATAAACAGAAAATCGCTTCTTCTGAAAATGAAATTAAAAAGATCTACCCGGAAACCTTCCAGACCTCAAGAACAAGGCTTAGTTATTTTTACAGGCAGCAGTTAAAAAGCGATATTTTCATTAAAAAAAACAGTTTCTCTCCCATTAAAACAGACAATAAAAATATTAAGAAAGCCTCTAGGGAAACACACGGAGAGAAAAAACAGTTTGACCAGGCAAAAGAGCTTTTCAGGGAAAGGAAATATAAACAGGCGCTTAACTCTTTCCTGGATCTTTCAAAAAACAACAGCGATAATTCAAACCTGAACTTTTATATAGGGAGGTCATACTACGAGATCGGCGATTATGAGGCTGCCGGTTCCTACTTTGAAAGAATAACTATCAAAGATGATGACAACCTCAGGGCAAAACTGGAGCTTGCCCAGACATATATGAAGCTGGAACTTTACAATGATGCAGCCGAAAACTTCAACTCGGTTTTACAAAGCAATATTCCAAATAACGTTAAAAAAAATATTCAAAACCGGCTTGAACATATTAAAAACAAACAGAAAAAGCATCTCTTTGGCGGAAGTTTTAATTTTAACATTACCCATGACAACAACTCATACGAAGTCTCAGATACAAAAACTTTTGATACCCTGGCTTTTCAGGGGCTTCAGGTAAGTGACGAAAAATACAGCGAACTCTCCCAAACCGCTCTTTTGAACCTGAATCATATATATAGGCTTTCAGACCGTTATAATATAAAGAACAGTGTGAATATTATGAAAAAGCTTTACGGTAAAGATGATCAAAGATTAAACGACCCTACTGCCACAGGTATCGCAAGTGAAGAAAAGAAAGAGCTTGATCTTTTATCTTATGCACTTTCTTTATCCAAATACTCAAAAAACGATGCCCTTACTGCAGGAATAGATCTCTCAAAAACCGATGTAGCAGGGGAAGATTATCTTAAAACAGCAGGTGTAAACCTTAGCTACCAAAGAATACTCTTCAGGAAAATAAGATCGATGCTTTCTGTGAAGATCTATAATAAAAGCTACCAGCAGCTTAAAGACAAAAACCTTGATTCAAGAAATTTCCAGTTCGTATTCGGGCAGATGCTTCCTACCGGCAACTACGGAAAATTCAACCTTATATATATCTTTTCCGATGAAAACAAAAAGTCCCCGCTTGCAAACGGATACGACAGCCGAACTTCCGATGAATATATGAATACTTTATATCTTACAAACTTTTACGAACTGACAAATTCCCTTTCTCTGCAGTCCGGTATTTTATATTCACTTACAAAGACAAAAGATTCCGACTCGACATTTGACACTTTCGGGATAAGAAGAAAAGACACTCTAAAAAGTATTTTCAGCCAGCTTCAATACTCTTACGATAAAGATATAACATTAACGGCGGCTTTGAAGTATTACGACAATGAATCAAATATAGATATCTATTCCTATGACAAGATGCTTATAGATTTCGGGTTTATCTACAGCTTTTAGATTATAACTATCTCCTGCTGCAATTCAATACCGAACTGCTCTTTTACCTTTTGTTTTGCAAGATTTATAAGTTTTACCGCCTCGTCGTAAGTGCCCTCTCCCATATTAACCAGGAAATTTGCATGCTGTGAGCTGAATGCCATTCCCCCTATATTGTGCCCCTTCAGACCCGCTTTTTCTATTAAATATCCCGCGCTGTGCTCTTTGGGGTTTTTAAAACAGCTTCCCGCACTTGGCAGGTTAGGCTGGTTATCCCTCATTTTGGTGAAAACTTTCTGCTTTTCAGCACTGTAGCCTTTTTCAATATCAAATATTATCTCGAAAATTATATCCCGTATATCCGTATGCCTGTAAGTATAGTTTATATCTTCTTTTAATATCACACCTTTTGATGTTTTTACGGAATGGATATAATTAAATATTTCCCACTCTTTAAGTCCTGCATTCATCTTTGCCAGACCTCCCATGTTTCCGGGAAGTTTTGCCAGGAACTCGAAATTTGCTATATCGTTCTTTTTGCAATATGTAAGCATCTTACCGCTGCTTGTCGCTGCTCCTACGATAAGGCGGTCGTTCTTTTGGATTATGTAATCAAACTCATCCCCCAGAAGTGCCATTTGGGGCGGATTGTTGGAGATTAAAAGATTGTTTCCCCTTCCTATAATTTTATAATCTTTATAGTCGTTGATTTCGTTTATCACTTTTACTTTATGTTTTCCACCGATATTGATCGATGTGTATTTTTTAAAATTTATCACCTTGTACATAAATACGATATTAGCATAGATTTTTTTATAAAGTGCTTTTTATAATATTTTGGGTATAATCTCTGACAAAAATATTGATTTTTTAAAGGATAATTATGCTTTTAACACCTGGTCCAACAGCTGTACCGGAATTTGTAAGAACTGCGATGTCCGCAGAAACCCTGCACCACAGAACTCCGGAATTTGAAAATATATTTAAAAATACAAGAGAACTATTATTAGAGATTTTCGATATGCCTGAAGCTGTAATGCTGGCTTCAAGCGGTACGGGGGCAATGGAGGCCTGTGTTACAAACCTGACCAGGAATAAAGCTCTTACTGTAAACAGCGGTAAGTTCGGAGACAGATTCGGAAAGATCTGTGCAGCACATAATATTCCCAATATTGAGATCAAGCACGAGTGGAACACTCCTGCAAGCGTTGAAGAGATAGTAGAAACTATAAACAATAACCCTGATATTGATTCCGTATGCATTCAGATCTGTGAAAGTGCCGGGGGATTAAGACACCCTGTTGAGGCTATAGCAAAAGCAGTAAAAGAGATCAACGGCGAGATAATGGTAATAGCCGACGGTATCACTGCTGTCGGTGTTGAGAAGATAGACACTGCAAACATTGACGCACTTATTACGGGAAGCCAGAAAGCGTTAATGCTTCCTCCGGGACTTGCAATGATAGGACTTAGCAATGCAGCCGTTGCAAAAATAGAAGAAAACCCTAAAGGGTACTACTTCAATCTTGCGGCTGAAGTAAAAAAACAAAAAGCAAATACAACGGCTTATACAGCTGCTACCACTCTTATCATAGGCCTTGGTGCAATATTAGAGAAAATCAAAGAAACAGGTTTTGAAAACCTTTACGAAAAAACAGCAGTAAGAGCCCATGCTACAAGAGAAGCTTTAAAAGCTATAGGCTTGGAAGTTTACCCTACGGCACCCGCAAATGCGATGACTACTATCTACACTGAAGAGTCAAACGCGATCAGAAAAGTTTTAAAAGAGAAATTCGACCTGAACATTGCAGGCGGGCAGGATCACCTTAAAGGAAAAATATTCAGAATCAATCATATGGGTCTTGTAAAAGATTATGAAGCTTCATGGGCGGTTAATGCCGTTGAAAAAGCTTTAGACGAGCTTGGGATCAGAACTTTTGACGGTACTGCAAACAAAGTTTTTATGGAGATTAATTTTAAATAATGATTTTTGAACACGAAATACCTACAGGCAGCAAACTATATTTCGGTAAATCGGCAGAGAAAAAAAGAGAGCTTGAAACAAAAGCAAGCGGGTTTTTAAAAAGCAACGGGTTTGAAGAGATCGTAACCCCTGCCCTGTCTTATTCACAACACCAAAGTATAGACAATCCCAAAAAGCTGATAACTTTAAGCGATGAGTCAAACAATGCAATAGCACTTAGAGCGGACAGCACCCTTGACGTGGTAAGGCTTATAACAAAAAGGCTTGGGAGAACAACTGAACATAAAAAATGGTTCTATATCCAGCCTGTGTTCACATACCCTGCAAACGAGACATACCAGATCGGTGCAGAATGGATAGATTACGACAATATAAGTGATATCATCAATCTCAACTGCGAGCTTCTTGAGATACTAGGTTCCCAAGCTTTGGTTCAGATCGCAAATATAAATATCCCTTTGATCATCTCGAAAGAGTGGGATATAGATATCGACCTGTTTAAAAACGGAGAGATAGGAGAACTGTTTGAGCTGGAGCTTCCGTGGCTTTCAAAACTTATAGCGGTTAAAACAGGCAGGGAACTTGAGAATATCCTTGATATCATTCCCCAAGCTTTAAAAAAAGAGTGTCAAAAGCTTGTAGAGATTTCAAAACAGATCAACTATAAAAACGTAACTATTTCTCCAATATATTACAGTGCGATGAAATATTACGACGACCTTTATTACAGAGTAATAGACGGCAACTTCACTATTGCAAAAGGCGGAAGCTACAATAGTGACGGATTAAACTCGCAAGGGTTTGCAATATATACAGATAATTTATTAAAAGTTTTAGAAAGGTAAAAAATGAGTAAAGCAGATGTTATTGTAGGGATACAATGGGGTGACGAAGGTAAAGGCAAGATAGTAGACAAGCTTGCACAAGAGTATGATATGGTTTGTAGAAGCCAGGGGGGTCATAATGCGGGTCACACTATCTGGGTTGACGGTGTTAGATATGCACTTCACCTTGTACCTTCGGGAATATTAAATCCCGATGCCGTGAATGTTATAGGAAACGGTGTTGTTATAAACCCTGAATCTATCATAAAAGAGATGGAACAGTTTGATAAACTAGAAGGAAGATTGTTCATCTCTGATAAAGCACATTTAAACCTTCCTTACCACAGTCTTATAGACCAGGCAAGAGAAAAATTAAAAGGTAAAGATGCAATCGGTACTACAGGTAAAGGTATCGGGCCTGCATACGCAGATAAAATAAACAGAATAGGTAAAAGAGCGGAAGCTTTATTAAACCCTGAAAAACTTTGTGAAGATATCTTGGATTACTTCAGCCAGAACAAAGTGATATTCGATGCTCTTGAAATAGCTACTCCAAATAAAGATGAGCTTTTAAAAGAGTTAACCCATTACAGTGAAAAGCTTTCATGTTTTATAACAAACACAACAAACCTTGTTTGGAAAGCTATTGACGATAATAAAAAGATCCTTCTTGAAGGTGCCCAGGGGACACTGCTTGATATCGACCACGGTACATATCCATTTGTAACGTCATCTTCAACAGTAAGTGCCGGAGCTTGTACGGGGCTAGGTATCGCGCCAAAAGATATAGGTGTAGTAACAGGTATCGTAAAAGCATATACTACAAGAGTAGGTAACGGTCCGTTCCCGACTGAAGATTTCACTAAAGCGGGTGAGACAATGGCCGATGTCGGAAAAGAGTTCGGTACAACTACCGGTAGACAAAGAAGATGCGGATGGTTCGACGCAATTGCCGTAAAACACGCAAGCAGGCTAAACGGTTGTGACCAGCTGGCACTTATGAAGCTTGATGTACTTGACGGGTTTGAGAAAATAAAGATCTGTACGGCGTATGAAGTAAACGGAGAAAGAATAGATTATGTTCCTTCAAATATGGATAATGTGAAACCCGTATATGAAGAGATCGACGGTTGGGACAGCGTAGTCGGGTGCAGGGATTTCGATACTCTTCCTGATACTGCAAAACAATATATAAAAAAGATAGAAGAGTTGACAAAAACAAAAGTCGGTATCATCTCGACAAGCCCTGAAAGAGAAGATACAATAATCCGTTAAGGAAGAGTGGAGAGTTTCACTCTTTTAGGATTCAAACCCGAAGGTGACGTGCAATTGTGCGCCTCCGCAGGGAAATATCAAAAAAGTGAATCTGTGAAAGCAAAGTCAAGACTAGAAGAAATACTATAAATTTAAGGAGTGGGGAATTATGAAACTAAGAAAGCAGCATAGCCCTTATATAGCAAGAAAGATTACTAAAGATTTAATAAACACGGATTTTATAGAGATAAGAAAAGAAAAATCTACTATTACCGAAGTTTGTGAGAAGTACCTGAACGAAGATATCGAAAAAGAGATAGAACTGGATGAAGCGGTAAACAATATCCTTGAGAACCAAGAGGAAGAGATCGAATTTTACAAAGCGGATTTCAGACAACTGTTCTGGATGACAAAAAAAAGACTTGCTAACGAATACGGTGTAAATTTGAATTATGAAGACAGATTTTCAAATATAGCACACAAGATCATGGACTTTTTATACGAAGAGGATTATATCCACTTTGAAGTGAACGACAACCAGGTTAAGAACATCATAGCAAACAGTATAAACGAGTTTATGAAAGGTTATGACGAAGCTGATTCAATCGCTTACGAAAAGATCAAAAGCTATAAAAGAAAGCTGATCCCGGGAACTGAAGATTATGATATCGTATTTAACAGACTTTATGAAGAAGAGCTAATTAAAAAAGGACTACTATAATGGAAAAAGTTTATATTTACCTAGAAAACGGAACTTATCTTGAAGCCAAATCATTCGGTGCCTCCGGTACTGCCGTAGGAGAAATAGTATTTAACACTTCGATGACAGGTTACCAGGAGATAATCACCGATCCAAGTTATGCAGGACAATTCGTTACCTTCACTGCTCCTGAAATAGGGAATGTAGGTGTAAACGACAATGACGCAGAAAGTTGTAAAGCGCACTGTAAAGGGATATTTGTCAGAAATTACAATGACAACTATTCAAACTTCAGGGGTGAAGAAACTCTAAGTGAACTTCTAAAAAAGAACAATACTCTTGGTATCTGTGAAATAGATACAAGATATCTTACAAAAATGATCAGGGATGAAGGGGCTATGATGATGATAGCTTCTACAAAAATCTCTTCAAAAGAGGAACTTAAAAAAGAGCTTGAAAAATCTCCAAGAATAGAGGATATCAACTATATCGAACAAGTAAGTACAAAAGAAGCATATATCCACAAATACGGTGCCTGGAATATGGAAACAATGTCTTACAACAAAGCCGTAATGAGTGATAAAAAAATTGTTGTTATTGATTTCGGTGTAAAAAGAAATATCCTTAACGAACTTGTTGAATCAGGATTAGAGGTTGAAGTTATACCAAGCGATTTTAATGCGGAAGATCTAATTGAGAGATTTGAAGAGGGACAGATCGGAGGAATTTTCCTAAGTAACGGTCCCGGAGATCCTTTAACACTGACAAAAGAAAAAGCCCAGGTGCAAAAACTGATTGACAAGAACATCCCGATGTTCGGTATCTGCCTTGGTCACCAGATGTTAAGTATCGCCCATGGATTTGACACATTCAAGCTTCCTTTCGGTCAGCACGGTGGAAACCACCCTGTAATGAACGACAAGGTTATTGTTGAGATCACGGCACAGAACCATAACTATAATGTTCCCGATTCAATCAAAGAGATCGCCGCTGTAACCCACGAAAATCTTTTTGACAATACTATTGAGGGTGTTAAATACAACAACAAACCGGTATTCTCGGTTCAGCACCACCCTGAAGCCAGTCCGGGACCGCACGAAAGTAAATATATATTCAAAGAGTTTGCCGATATAGTCAAATAAGACTATAGTGAATAATTACAAAGGCAGCTTTATCTATAAGCTGCCTTTTTTTTAAAAGGAAAATAATGAAAGAAACAGTAACATTTGTAGGTAATGGAAATATGGCCCTTTCTATTGCCCAGGGATTAAAAGAGCAGTTTGATATAGAAGTTGCGGGAAGATCGATACAAAGCGTCGAAAGATTTGAGGAAAAACTGGGTGTTAATGTAAAAAAAGCACTTCTTGAAGATTTTGACATTACAGACAAAACAGTAATTCTTTGCGTAAAACCTGCAAATATACAAGAGGTTGGACTAAAACTTGCAGGTGACGCAAAAGAGTTTTATTCTGTTCTTGCCGGAACCTCTTTAGAAAAAATAAAAGGGTGCATCAAAGCAAAAGCTTACATAAGGGCAATGCCAAACCTTGCCGCAAGCGTGGGGGAATCCCTTACAACCTTGACGGGAGACGAAGCACTGAAAGAGAAAGCTTCAAAACTTTTTGAAGCAGTGGGACAGACCGTATGGCTTGCAAGTGAAAAAGAGCTTGATATTGCGACAGCGGTTGCGGGAAGCGGTCCTGCATATCTGGCTCTTGTACATGAAGCGTTATGCGACAGTGCAGTTAAACAGGGAATGAAAAGAGATGATGCCGTAAAAGTTGCCAACGGATTATTCAAAGGTTTCGGAGAACTTATCCCTTCAACCCATCCTGCAATATTAAAAGACGGGGTAATGAGTCCTGGAGGAACTACAGCTGCCGGTTACGCAGCTTTAGAAGAGAACGGAGTGAGAAACGGATTTATAAAAGCAGTAGAAGCTGCATATAAAATAACTCAGGGGAAATAAAATGGAACAGTTTTTAGAAAATACAAAAAACTCAAGCAGAATAGTATCACAGCTCTCGGGGAAAGATAAAAATGCCATACTTCATAAAATGGCTCAAAAGCTAAGAGACAATACGGCTCTTATAATAGAAGAAAATAAAAAAGATATGATCGATGCAGTGGCAAATAACCTAAGCGACGCACTCAAAGACAGGCTTTTGCTGGATCAAAACAGAATAGAAGGAATGGCAAAGGCGATCGAAGAAATAGCAGCACTTAAAGATCCCCTAGGAAAGATACTTGACGGCTGGATAACCGAAGACGGTCTTAAAATAGAAAAAGTGACCATACCAATAGGTGTAATAGGTATCATTTACGAAAGCAGACCCAATGTAACAAGCGATACTGCGGCACTTTGTTTTAAAAGCGGTAACGTATGTGTACTAAAAGGGGGTAAAGAGGCTCAAAACTCAAATGTGATAATTGCCGCTTTACTTCAAGAGGTACTTTTAGAGAACGATCTTCCAAAAGAGATAATATCGCTTCTTCCCGACAGCAGCAGAGAAGGAGTTGCCAAGCTTATAAAACAGGATAAATTTGTTGATCTTATTGTCCCAAGAGGCGGGGAAGCGCTTATTAAATATATCAGCGAGAACTCCAGCGTTCCTGTTGTAAAACACGATAAAGGGCAGTGCCATATATATGTAGACAGAGATGCAAATATGCAAAACGCAATTAAAATAGCGGTAAATGCAAAATGCAGCCGTCCGGGAGTTTGTAATGCAATGGAGACACTTCTTGTGGATAAAGATATCGCAAACATAGCCCTTCCCGCATTTGAAGAGGCTTTTAACGAAAACGGAACGCAGCTTATAGGGTGTGAAAAAACAAGAGAACTAATAGAAGCGGATATTGCTACATCTGATGATTACCATACTGAATACCTGGCAAATATTTTAAATATAAAAGTAGTTGACGGGGTTCAAGGAGCCATTGAGCATATAGCAACATACGGTTCCGGTCATTCTGAAGCTATTATAACCCAGAATATTACAACAAGCGAGAAGTTCCTAAACAGTGTTGATGCCTCAAGTGTGTATGTAAATGCAAGTACAAGGTTCACTGACGGAGGGGCTTTCGGGTTCGGGGCAGAGGTTGGAATAAGTACCAACAAACTTCATGTAAGAGGGCCTATGGGTATTGAAGGGCTGACAACCTATAAATTCAAAATTTACGGAAACGGGCAGATTAGATAATTATTAGTGTAACTTAGCTAAAAAATAAACAAAATAAATAAATGATTTCAGAATTTTAAAGAGACTTTTATTTTTTCTATGATAAAGTGCCTTAAATAAATTTCAAGGAGAATCAAATGGCAGTAGTTATTACTGATACATGTATTTCATGTGATGCTTGTTTAGATGAGTGTCCAACAGAATCAATCGTTGATAATGACGAGAATCCAACAGGTGAGGATATTTATTACGTAAATCCAGAAACCTGTACAGAGTGTGTTGGAGATCATGATACTCCAGCATGTGCTGAAGCTTGTCCTACTGAGGGTTGTATCGTTTGGGGAGAAAATCCACAACACGAAGGTGCCGTTGCAGGTGAGCCTTGTATCGAAGAGTAATCTTCTAAAAGATTCAAAATTCAGAAAAAAAAAGGCAAGAGATTCATTTCTCTTGCCTTTTTTTATTTTTTTCGCTATAATCCGCCACTTTAATTATACATAGGAGAAATTTATGGAGCAAACTTTATCAATCATCAAGCCTGATGCAGTAGCTAAAAACGTTGTCGGTAAGATCTTAGATAGATTTGAAAGTAACGGATTAAGAATAGCTGCAACTAAAAAGATCCAACTATCTAAAGCAGATGCGGAAGCGTTTTATGCAGTTCACGCTGAAAGACCTTTCTTTGGAGAATTAGTTGATTTTATGATCTCTGGACCAGTTGTAGTTTCAGTTCTTGAAGGTGAAAACGCAATGGCTAAAAACAGAGAATTAATGGGAGCAACTAACCCAAAAGAAGCAGCAGCTGGAACAATCAGAGCTGATTTTGCTGAATCAATCGACGCTAACGCAGTTCACGGATCTGATTCTTTAGAGAACGCGGCTGTTGAAATAGCATTTTTCTTTGCACAAAGAGAGATCTGTTAATAAAGACTGAATTTTATGCAAATTGAGTTTAGAAAAGTACCACTTCAGGAATCTGAGTTTGAAATTTCTCACGATTCAGTAAAGTTTTCAGGTACTTTTAGTAAAATATCACAGAAAATTGCGAAAATTTCTGCTGTTATAAGCGGAAGTCTTACCGTAGAGTGTTGTAAATGCGGTAAGAAGATCGATCTGGATGTTGATGAAAAGATCGATCTTTTGTTAAGTGACGGTGTTTATTCATCTGAAGAAGATGATGACCGAATTGTTATCGAAGTTGAGAATCATATGATCAACTTTGACGATATATTAATCAGTGAGCTTGAATCACTGAAGTCTGAGTATTACGTATGCGATACATGTAATAACAGTGACAATTTAATAGAAATAGAATACTAAGGATAAAAAATGGCAGTACCTAAGAGAAGAGTGAGTAAAACTAAAGGTCTTCAAAGAAGAACTCACTATAAAATTACTTTAAAAAGACCTGTAAAAGATACAGACGGGACATGGAAAATGCCTCACAATGTAAACCCAACTACAGGTGAATATAAAAACTAATGCTAAAAATAGCAATAGATGCGATGGGAGGGGATTTCGGTCCTGCTCCTATAGTAGAAGGTGTAATCTCAGCACTTAAAAAAGACAGACACTTCCAGGCTGTACTGGTAGGTAAGAAAGACGAACTTTTACCTTTAATTCCTCAAAAACTTGAACAAAGAATTCTTATACACGAAGCTGATGATGTTATCAGTATGACTGATCATGCAACAGATGCGCTTAAAAGAAAAGAGAGCAGTGCTTATAAAGCTATAGACCTCGTAAAAAAAGGTGAAGCAGATGCTTATGTTAGTGCAGGACACAGTGGTGCAAGCATGAGCTTGGCAACTCTTAGAATAGGAAGAATTAAAGGTGTAAGTAGACCCGCTATTGCTACATTAATGCCGACAGTAAACGGAACAACACTTGTTCTTGATGTAGGGGCGAATGTAGACTGTGATGCCAAGAACCTTCAAGAGTTCGGTATCATGGGACAGATTTACGCAGAGGATGTATTGGGTGTAGATAACCCTTTAACTGGACTTTTAAGCAACGGTGAAGAGGAATCTAAGGGTAACGAAGTTACGAAAGAAGCTTTCAAGCTGCTTGAAAAAACAAACAACTTTGTAGGTAACATTGAGGGTAACGATATATTCAACGGCAGCGTAGACGTAGTCGTATGTGACGGATTTATCGGAAATATCATGTTAAAAACTGCAGAGGGTGTAGCCGATACAATAGGGAAGATCATCAAAGACAACTTGAGAAGATCTCTTGTATCTATTGCGGGTGCCGTATTGATGAGAAAGGTCTTTAAAAACCTTAAGCTTAAAGTTGATTACGCGGAATACGGAGGTGCTCCTTTGATCGGAGTGAAAGCTCCTGTTATTATTGCCCACGGTAAATCAAACTCTAAAGCTATTCAAAATGCGATCTTCCAGGCAATTTCAGCTGCAGATTCTAATCTAAATATACATATTGAAGAAAAACTAAATCAATATAAATAATAAGGACTTTTTTTATGCAATATGCTTCTTTCAGATCAATAGGTGCTTATATTCCTGAAGATATTCGAACAAACCAATGGTTTTGTGAGAGAATGGACACAACTGACGAGTGGATAACAAAAAGAACCGGTATCAAAGAGAGAAGAATAGCCCATAAAGAGGAAAACACAAGCGACCTTGGTATGAAAGCTGCTCAAATAGCAATTGAAAGAGCCGGTATCGAAAATAAAGATATCGATCTTGTTGTTTGTGCCACTATCAGCCCGGATTATATGTGTATGCCTTCAACAGCATGTCTCATAGCTGACAAACTGGGAATAAAAGGTGTAATGGCCCTGGATATCAGTGCCGCTTGTACGGGATTCATCTATGCCCTTAGCGTTGCAAAAGCGTTTATTGAATCGGGAATGAAAAAAAATGTACTTGTGATCGGAGCTGAGAAGCTTAGCAATATAGTTGACTACACGGATAGAACAACATGTATGCTTTTTGGAGACGGTGCCGGAGCCGCAGTTATAAGTGCAACTGATAATAAAGATGAAGCTATAGTTGATATCAGCTGTAGTGCCGACGGTAGTTTAAAAGATCTTCTATTGACTCCCGGTGTTGCAAGTGATGAAGCAAGCTTTATGCAGATGAAAGGTAACGAAACTTTCAAAGTAGCGGTTAGAACACTTACAAGCGATGTACAGAAAATCATGGAAAAGAACAACTATAAAAATGAGGATATCGATCTTTTTATACCTCATCAGGCAAACTACAGAATCATCAAAGCCGTAGGTGATGCGTTGAACTTCACGGATGAGCAAAAAGCACTTACGGTACATAAATACGGTAATACCTCTTCTGCGTCTATCCCTATGGCGATAAACGACTATTACGAAAGCGGCAAACTTAAAAAAGGCGAGACAATGCTTCTTGATGCCTTTGGCGGTGGATTAACCTGGGGATCGGCGATCGTTAAATTCAACTAAAAAACAAATTTAAATATAAAAAAGCCCGTAAAGTTTTCTTTACGGGCTTTTTTATTGTCCGGTTACAATTTGTCATAAACTTTAAATTAGATTAATATTTATCCATTTTTTAAAATTAGTTTAAAGTTTATCTTGTTATAATTGTCTTGCAGTCAGATGTATCAGTCTTAACTTTTAAGATTGGTATATCGATTTTAATGCAAGGATACAGTTATGAAAAAAGTAACGGAAAACCTGAATGATATATCTATAAATACTATAATTGCCAAACGGCAGTCAAGTTTTGATAACTATGGAAGTGGAAATTTCAGCTCATTTTTGAAAAATGATCAAAAAGATCAGGAGCAGGAAAAAGAAGCCGTATCTGAAAATATCAATATCCAGACACAGAACCTGCATAAAGAAGCCTATCTAAATAGACTGATTATAGAATCTGTTGCATAAGCTATGCGCTTTTGCTAGCTTTTAATGTATTGATCTTTTCTTCGATCGAGATATATAATTTAAAATACTTATCCATCCTGTTAGTCTCGTCGATCAATTTATTCAATACCGACAACATCCCTTTTAGAACCAAAGGGTTCTCATTGTTATTATAAGACTCTTCGATCAGTTGAAACTGAGACTCTATAAAATTATCTATATCTATCATTATCTGCCTTATTTGAAAGTGTAAGTGAAATTATATCTAACTGTTCTTAATAAAGAAAAAAGACCCGGAGTTTATACCGGATCCTCAAACTAAATTTGATAAAGTTTTGAAACATCTTTGGAGAGATTAAAGTATTATATTGCAAAATTGTAATCTTATCAATATCCCTGCTGATTAAAAAATATACAATAATTTTCAGCTGAATTAATGCTGTTTATAAGATTTGAACTATATAATACACTCTATATTTTCTAAAGAAAGAAAGGGTGAACTTGTTCAATACCTCCTGGACTTTATGTGATGAAGGCTATTATAGAATTGACCACGGGAAGCTGGTCTATGCCCCAATTAACAATATTGACTTTACTGTGGATATCTCACAGGAAACCGAAGTTGACATCGTAACTCCCGAGCAGCTCGAAAAGATCAACCAGATACTAGGCACACATTACACTATTGATGAGATCAACTCATTGTAATTGTAAAAAATCCACTAATCTTAAATATATATTTAAATCGAATCTATAACCTTTATATTAATAATTAATTATATTATTATAATAAACAACAATTAGGAGGATAATATGAAAAGAATTAAATATGTAGACATAAATCAGCAATTATCACACTTGGACACTGTACTTTCACAAAGCCTGATAGAGAATAGGCTTGATATTGCAGAACTTAACAAGAACTGCCGAAAATACAAAAACCTCTCCAGAGAGAGGAATTCCTTGAAAGAGGCAAGGTATGTGGTATACTCAAAGCATATGACTTCCCATCATAATGAAGAGATATTCATATTTCTTAATGATAAAGGGGAAACTGTAGAGACAATACACGGTAACGAGTTCTGGCTTTACGGAATGATAAAACCGCGTGAAACAATACAAAACGAAAACTCCCGCAAATAATGTTTTTGTTAATTTAAGTTTTATTTTAATAAAATAGTTAAAAGCTTAAATCTACTTGAAAGGCTGTCATATGAAAATAATACCTGTATTACCGCTATTGTTTTCCGGCGTTTTGTTTGCCCAGACCATGAGTGTCCAGGTGAAAAATACCTACTTAAGAACCTCACCCTCTTTTTTAGGAAAAAAAATAACCCAGCTTAAGTATGCGGATAAAGTGACCGTCAACAAAGAGAGAAACAGCTGGATCAATGTGTATGCCCCGGCAAAGAACAAAAACGGCTGGATTCACTCCTCGGCATTGAGCAATAAGCGTATAATGTTAAAACAGAGTGAAAGTACCGGCCATGTCGCTTCAAAGAGCGAAATAGTGATGGCAGGTAAAGGTTTTAGCAAAGAGGTGGAGTCCCAATATAAACAACGAAACAGCTCTTTAAACTACAGACTCGTGGATCAAATAGAGAGATTAACGATCAGTAATGACCGGATAATCAGGTTTGCCCAAAAAGGCAGCTTGAATCTGGCAGAGTAAGGAGTTATATCATGAAACTAGTCACATCTTCAATTCTATTAACATCAATTTTGTTCTCGTTTACGGGCTGCACCCAGGAGCAGTTGGATATGACCCTTGATTCTATTACAAATGTTGCAAAGGCATCAAAGGAGCTAAACAGCGAGCAGGAGTATTATCTAGGCAGAACGGTATCTGCCAATATTTTAACAAGATACTCTCTTAACAATAATAAACAGGCTACCTCATATATAAATTATATCGGTAACACGCTGGCACTGAATTCAAACATGCCCGAAACTTTCGGTGGTTACCATTTTGCAATACTTGATACAAACGAGGTAAATGCCTTTGCTGCACCCGGGGGATTTATTTTCGTAACAAGAGGTATGATTAAACTGTGCAGGAGCGAAGATGCCCTTGCCGCTGTACTGGCACATGAAATTGGGCATATTGAACATAAACACGGTATTAATTCGATCCAGAAAAGCAGGATAACTTCGGCTCTGTCTTTAATAGGTAAAAAAGTTGCCGACGAATACGGGAATGAAGATCTTAAAGAGATCACGGACGAATTCGGTGACTCTATAAACGATATTATAAATACCATGGTGGTAAAAGGTTATTCCCGCTCTTCGGAGTATGAAGCGGATATCTCAGCTATAAGGCTGCTTGCAAAAACAGGTTATAGCCAGAACTCAATGATAGGGATGCTCAAAGAGATGGATAAAAGACTTAAGAATGACTCTGCAGGATTCGGATCAACCCATCCTACAGCAAAAGACAGAATAGACAACCTTCTGCCTTATGTGAATAATAAGAACAACAAGGTTACCTCATACAGAAATAAAAGATTTAACCAGTATATGGGTACTCTTTGATTTTAAAAAAAAGCATATACAAATATCTTGCAAGTGCCCTGTTCGCACTTCTGGCAGCACTGTTTTCCATTAATTCCCAATGGATGAACAAAGTTGAAAATATATTATATGACCTAAGGGTCCAGGTGCTAAGTTCCCAGAACAAGCCTTCCGAAGATATTAAAATCATAGTGATCGACCAAAGCTCGCTTAAATGGGCGGACAAATCAAACGGAATAGGCTGGCCTTGGCCAAGAGAAATGTACAGTGCCGTTAATAACTTCCTGTATCAAAGCGGCGCCAAAATGGTCATATACGATATGATCTACTCGGAACCCTCATTTTACGGAAATGAGGACGATAAATATTTCTCATCAACCCTGAAACAGCTTCCTTCCATAGGAGCCATGTTTTTAACAAAAGGTGAGGACGGACTTAAAAAATGGCCCGAAAATGCAAAAAAAGCGGAAGAATCCTCTATAAACGTCTGTACAGACAATGATTACAACAAACTTATCCTGCCCGTAAAAATAATATCTGAAGGATTTGGTTCTCTGGGTCTTGCCAATTCAAACGCATCAAGCGACGGGATCATCAGAAAAATAGATTTTTGTTACGGCTTCAATGAGCAAAAACTTCCCACCCTTTCTATGCTGGCATTCCAGAAGCTTGCAAAAACAAAACCCCAGATTAAAGAAAAAGAGGCTTTTATAAACTATTACAATGCCCCGTTTTCTTTTAAAACGTATACTGCCTCATCTGTTATAAACTCGTGGCTTCAGCTGGACAACGGTAAAAAGCCCGATATAAAAAAAGACACTTTTAAAGATTCTGTTGTTTTTGTCGGAGTAAGCGCCACCGGGCTGCACGATAATAAAGCAACCCCATTATCCAACAATCACCCGGGTGTTGATATTCAAGCTACTGTTCTTGATAACCTGTTCCAAAACAATATAATATATAAAAGTTCGAATCTGACCCTTTTTATACTGCTTGTAATCGGTGCTTTGAGTGCGGCACTTAGTCTATATTATTTTAACAATATATGGGCGATGGTACTAACTATCTTGTCCCTGACTGCAGTGTCTTTTATACTTGCCGGTTGTTTTTATCTTTTTAATAGCTGGCTGCCCCTTGCGCCGATACTCTTTTCAATATTTATCTCCGCTTTGATCTCCGGTATTATCGGATATATAGCGGAGAGGGAACAAAAAAGAGAAGCTATTCTGGAAAAGAACAGAAAAATAAAAGAGCTTCTTGATTCGTTTATCAAACTTATAGCAAGTGCCATCGATGCAAAAAGTAAATATACGGGAGGTCACTGTGAAAGGGTGCCGCGGCTTTTAAATATGTTTGTTGAAGAAGCAAATAATGCAGATTTCGGGGCTTTTAAAGATTTTTCCATCCATTCCGAAGATGAAAAATATGAACTCGGCCTTGCAGGGTGGCTGCATGACTGCGGAAAGGTCACCACACCTGAGTATGTTGTAGACAAGGCTACAAAGCTTGAAACGATATATAACCGTATCCATGAGATAAGAACAAGGTTTGAAGTTATACACAGGGACCTTACCATTGAAGCTTTAAATAAAAAACTTTCCGGTGAGGATAAAAAAGAAGTGGATAGATGGCTTGAAAAAGAGCATGAAAAACTCCATGAAGAGTTCAAAACCGTAGCTGATGCAAATGTGGGTGCCGAATTTATGGATGATGAAACAAAATCCAAGATCAAGGATATCTCAAAAAGAACCTGGACCAGATATTTTGACCATACACTGGGTCTGGCAAGTGAAGAGAAAAACCGGGTAATAAAAGAGAACAGTCCCACGCCCCAAACCGAAAAACTTCTCTCCGACAAACCGCAGCATATAATAGAAAGGGAGGATTTCGATTATGACGATTATGAAAAAATGGGCTTTAAAGGTGATGTACCTCTGTACCTTTACAATAAAGGCGAGCTTTATAATTTAATGATAGAAAAAGGAACTCTGACCGAAGAGGAAAGATTCAAGATAAACGACCATGTAAGAATGACCATAAAAATGCTTGAAGAGCTTCCTTTCTCCGACAACCTGAAAAATGTCCCTTCCTATGCCGGAGCGCACCACGAAACCCTAATAGGCACAGGATACCCCCGACAGCTTACAAAAGAGCAGATACCTCTTCCTGCACGTATGCTGGCACTGGTTGACGTATTTGAAGCCTTAACGGCGTCGGACAGACCGTACAAAGAACCTAAAAAACTGTCAGACTCGATAAAGATCCTGAGCTTTATGGTAAAAGACCGCCATATAGACAAAGATGTATTTGAGCTGTTCTTAAGAAGCGGCGTTTACAAAAAATATGCGGAAGAGTTTATAAACCCCGATCAAGTGGATGATGTGGATATCGAAAAATATTTATAGGCTAATCAAAATCCAATTCATAACTATCAGGTTCAATAAGCCCGTTAACAAGCTCTTCAGTGGCTTTTTGCGCGGTTATATCCACTCTTATCGCTTTATACCCTGTAATCTTATCATCTTCGTCAAAAAGGGGAAATATAACACTCTCAACCCAGTATGAATTCCCTTTTTTATCTCTGTTTTTGATCCGGCCCGACCATACATTCTTACTCTTGATCGTTTCCCACATCTGGTCGTATATTTCAGTTGGCATATCTTCATGTCTCATCAGTTCATGGGTCGAGCCTATTAATTCATCTTTTGAAAAACCGCTGATATTAATAAAAGGTTTGCTTACGTATGTTATATTTCCATTCAGATCAGTTTCATCTGTTATGGTATATTCATTAAAAAGATCATTCAGCTCCCTGGTATGCATAATATCTTTTTCAAGTTTGTTTATCTGTTTTTTTGCATTTTCCTCAATTCTTCTATTTAAAACTTCCAGCTCTTCATTTTGTGATTTTAATAGCTTTTTTTGGAAAACGGGAAGATAGGCATCCTCGAGCTTTTTTAACAAATCGGGGATCTTGAACGGTTTTATAAGATAATTTGAAACATGAAGATGCAAAGCTTCAAGCAGGTAACTGTTGTCTGAATATGCGGTCAAAAATATTACAGGAACATCCTCATCGATCGCTTTTATGTTCTTGACCATTTCAAGGCCGTTCATAACGGGCATATTTATATCAGAAAGGATAATATCTATTTCTCCGCACTCTTTGAACTTCTGCAATCCCTCCTGCCCGTTAGAGGCACTCAAGGTCTCTTTAAAAAGCTTGTTAAAAAGAACGCTTAACTCATCCCTTAAATTATCGTCGTCTTCGACAAAAAGTATTCTTAATGATTTTAATCTCTCTATCTCGTTTTTTTCCACTTGCATCTTCCCTTTTTATCTTAAATGCGCTCTTATCTTAATTTTAAAATAATCTTTTAAAATATTTTACCATAATTTTTATATTTTTAAAAAAGGAAATAAAAAAAGCCTTACTCTATCAGTCATGAAACCGATAAAATAAGGCTTTGTAAGTGGTACCCCAGACACGATTCGAACGCGTAACCCGCGGGGCCGAAACCCACTGCTCTATCCAGTTAAGCCACTGGGGCATTTGTTTGTAAATTATATATAAAAAAAGATAAAAGAAAAATCTTTTATCTTTTTTCTGTTTATGCTACTTTAATAAAGATTACAGTCTTGACTCGTATCTTCTTAACATGTAAAGTTTTTTAAGCATTTTCTTTCTAGCATTGATTTTTTGCTTTTTCTTCTTCTCTGGGTTAGACTCGAAGTATCTTCTTGCTCTAGTTTCTGTAACGATTAAACTTCTATCACATTGCTTTTTAAATCTTCTGTACGCTTCGTCAAAAGACTCGCTATCTTTTACTTTAATACCTGGCATTGTATCATCACCCACTTTCTTTATAATAATTTTGACGTAATTAGGTATTCTTTACGACTATAAATTGGAAATGGAATTTTATATAAAGTTATCTTAATTTTACTTTAAGTATAATATATATCAAATATAAAAGAGTTTTTTGGAAATAGAATATGGATTTAACACATTTAGACGAAAATGACAGACCGAAGATGGTTGACGTATCAGATAAAGAGGATACAAAAAGGGTTGCAATAGCAAGCGGGATGATAACCATGTCCCAGGAAGCTTATGACAACGTAATATCAAACAGCAATAAAAAAGGTCCCGTACTTCAAACGGCAGTTGTAGCTGCCATAATGGGAACAAAAAAGACGCCGGAGCTTATTCCGATGTGCCACCCCCTTCTTCTAAGCGGGATCTCTTGCGATATTGAAGAGCTTCCCGAACTTCCGGGGTTCAAACTGAACGTTACAACCAAGCTTGCAGGACAGACCGGAGTGGAGATGGAAGCCTTGACGGGAGTAAGCATAGGTCTTCTTACCATATACGATATGGTAAAAGCTATAGACAAAGGTATGGTTATAAGCAATGTCCAGCTTGAGCATAAAAGCGGCGGAAAGACCGGCGACTTTCAAAGAGATTAAAACAGGAGGATAAAATGATAGACTTGAACCAACACAAACTAGAACTTGAATACCCTTGCGAATGGGAATACAAAGTCGTAATAAGAAGCGAACACAATATAAATCCCATAACCAAAGAGGTTTTTGAAGAAAGAGAACATATTGTAAGCTCTTCAAAAGTCAGCAGCAAGGGAAAATTCAACAGCTTTAATATTAAACTGACTGTTGAAAGTGATGAAGACCGAACAGGTATATACAAAAAACTGCACGCTCATGAACGAATCAAAATGGTTGTTTAAGATATGGAAAATATTATTTACGCGAACGATCTGGTAAGGGTAGAGATCGAACCTTTCGAGATCCCCTGGCTTAAGATATTCACGCAAAAAGATATAAAAGAATTCAGCCAGTGCGACAACGAAACAAAGATGGAGATCCTAAGATGCCTGGATATCTGCGAGAAAGAGATGATCAAAACTTTCAATCCCGACAAGATCAATATAGCTTCGTTCGGTAACTACGTACCCCATGTACACTTCCATATACAGGCAAGATTCAAAGATGACAGTTTTTTCCCCGAACCTACATGGGGAAAGAAACAGCGGGAAACAGATCTGAAATTTGAAAATTTATCTCATTTTTATAACAATATTTCTTTAAAGCTAAAATAGGATAAAATCGCGCTTATGAACAGAAGAGATTTTTTAATATTATCGGCAGTCAGCCCCTCGTTTGCCAAAGAGTTTATACAAAAAGACCGGGATATATATTTATCGCCTGATGACCTTGCAACATTAAATTCTTTGGATCACCGCCTAAGAAAACTGCGAAGTTTTGTCGGGTTCGGCAACTTTAACTTTATATCATTCGACCAGGCACGCTATTATGCAAGAAACTATCCCGCAATAGGGAGATTCACGGCTAAAGAGCTGGCCCTTATTGAAAAGCTGTTTTATTCGAACCCCAATAAATTCGGCTTCTACGGAGATAAAACCGTTGATAATATTACAAACGTTATAAGCAGCAAAGAGCTTTTCAAAGTTCCCTATTCCGGACATTATATCTACAAGGGCAAAGCTCTTGACGATTACAACAGGATCATAAATGACGTGGGAGACAATCTTATTCTTACTTCAGGTGTAAGAAACGTGGTAAAACAGTTAAGCCTCTACATTTCGAAAATAAAAAGAGTTAACGGTAATATTTCCAAAGCCTCGACCATTATCGCACCACCTGCATACTCATACCATTCTATCAGTGATTTTGATATCGGGAAAAAAGGGTGGGGATATAAGAACTTCACCTCGCAGTTTGCCAGAACGGCAGAGTTTTACAAAATGATAAAACTTGACTATATAAACATAAGATACACACTAAATAACAAAGACGGGGTCAGATTTGAACCGTGGCATGTGGAGGTGATATAAGGATGGGAAACTTCTTGAAACTTGTTTTAACACTATGCTTTATATTTTTAAATCTTTCCATTGCAAATGAGACACTGATAAAAAGGCAAAGTAGTCCTATAAGTGAAAACACAACTAAAAATTTCGGCTTTAATATCATAAAAAAAGGGCAACAGGATGACAACACCCTTTTAATAGTAGGCGGTATCCAGGGGGATGAACCGGGCGGCTTTATGGCAGCATCCCTGATCGCCACACATTACGATATTTTAGAAGGTTCTGTATGGGTAGTGCCAAATCTTAACTTTTACAGTATAATAAAAAGAAGCAGAGGGCCGTTCGGGGATATGAACAGAAAATTCGCAGACATCTCTCCTGATGATCCAGATTACGAATCTATACAAAAAATAAAGAATTATATAAAAAAACCCAATGTCAAACTAATAGTAAATCTTCATGACGGAAGCGGCTTTTACAGACCGACATACGAAGACTCTCTTCATTCTCCGTACAGATGGGGGCAGTGCAATATTATCGACCAGTCTGTTATCGATATCCCCAAATATTCCAATCTCGAAGAGATATCGCAAAATGTGGTAGCTCATGTGAACAGATTTTTATTAAAAGATGAACACAAATACCATCTTCATAATACAAGAACCCGTGAAGGTGACAAAGAGATGGAAAAGACACTTACCTACTTTGCCATCAACCACGGTAAAGCGGCATTCGGGAACGAAGCCAGCAAATCGCTTCCCACACACCAAAGGGCATATTATCATCTTCTTGCATTGGAGAAATTCATGGACCAGATGGGGATAAAATATAAAAGAAGGTTCAATCTTCACGATGCGGTGGTTAAAAACATCATAGATAACGATATAGAGATCTCCATATACGACGAGAAAATAACTCTCCCCCTGGCAAAGGTAAGAAACTTTTTAAACTATTTCCCCGTAAAGCAGGACGGTACTATAGACTTTATCCCAAGCAACCCGCTTGTAAGCATTATCAAAGAAAAAAACCTTTATACCATATACTACGGGAATCGGAGGCTTTCAAGACTAAAAGCAGATTACAAAGGGCTTTCATCACATAACAGCCTTAAAGTTCCCCTAAGTGTTGATTCAAAGATCAAAGAGGTAAAATTCGGATCAAAGATAAAAGTTAACGAGAACTTCCTGGTACACGACATGGAGGGTTACAGAGTAAATGTAATTGGATATGTGGGAGCTTCAAAAAGTGAAACCAATGTAAATATCGACCACCAAAAGATGTTAAGAAAATTTTCGATCGATAAGAACGGATCTATATACAGAATAGAATACTATACCAAAAATACAGACAAATTTGCAGGTATGGTTTTAATAGAATTTACTGGATAATATATGACAACAAAAGATAAAATTTTAAAATTAATTAAAAAAAGACCCCTTATAATTGACGGGGCAATGGGTACACAGCTGCAAACGTACGGTGTGCCTGAAGAAGCATGGATAGATGACAAAGGAAACAACCAGGAGGGGTGTAACGAACTTTTAAACCAGACTGCACCTGAAGTTCTGGAAAAGATACACAATGCCTATGCAATGGCAGATGCCGATCTGATAAAGACGAATACTTTCGGATCAATGCCCTGGGTACTTGATGAATACGGCCTTGCAGATAAAAGCTTTGAACTAAGCCGGCTTGGGTGCGAGCATGTAAAAAAAATATGTGATAAATACTCAAACACAGAGAAACCAAGATTCGTACTTGCATCAATAGGTCCCGGAACTAAACTTCCAAGTCTGGGACATATAACATATGACGATATGTATGACGGGTACTGTACAATGGCACAGGGTCTTGTTGCAGGCGGGGCTGATATATTCCTTCTTGAAACCTGTCAGGATCCGCTGCAGATAAAAGCGGCTCTTCATGCCCTGAACGATACCGCTCCCCAGATACCGATAATGGTATCGGTAACCATTGAATTAAGCGGAACAATGCTTATAGGGACTGATGCCCAGACTATTGCTGCCATTATGGAGCCTTTTGATATCCTTTCTCTTGGATTCAACTGCGGTACGGGACCGGAGCAGGTTAAAAAACACCTGGAGATCCTGAGTGAAGTTTCAAATAAACCTCTTTCGATACATGCAAACGCGGGACTTCCCCAAAACAAGGGTGGATACACCTTCTATCCTATGGGACCGGATGAATTCAGTTCTATCCAGAAAACCTTCCTTGATTTTGACGGAGTAAGTTTCCTCGGGGGATGTTGCGGAACAACGCCCCAGCATATAAAAGCTTTAAGTGATGCTGTACAGAATATTACACCCAAACCATCAACCGGTAACCATCCTACTTCACTTACTTCTCTGTTCCAGACAGTAGAACTAAAACAAAACCCCGCACCTTTACTTATAGGGGAAAGAAGTAATGCCACAGGATCAAAAGCTTTCAGGGAACTTTTAAAAGCAGAAGATTACGAGGGTACCCTTACAGTAGCTCAACAGCAAGTAAGAGCTGGTGCCCATGTAATAGACGTAAGCGTCGGATTTGCCGGACGTGACGAAACAAAAGATATGAATGAGGTTGTTTCAAGATATTCCCAGAAAATAAATCTGCCTCTAATGCCCGACTCCACCCAGATAAAAGCTTTGGAAGAAGCTTTGAAACTAATAGGGGGGAAACCTATAATAAACTCCGTGAACCTTGAAGACGGGGAAGAAAAATTTGACGAAATCTGCCAGCTTGCAAAAAGATACGGGGCAAGTCTTGTTTGTCTCGTTATCGATGAAGTTGCAATGGCAAAAACAAAAGAGGACAAAGTAAGAATTGCAGAAAGGATTTATCAAAGAGCGGTTAATCTTCACGGGCTGAATCCCGAAGACCTTGTTTTTGATATGCTTGTGTTTACCATAGGAAGCGGTGACGAGGAGTATTTCACGGCAGGTATTGAAACCATAGAAGCTATAAGGGAATTTACGACTATCCACCCTGAAGTAAGCACCACTTTGGGTCTTTCAAATATCTCATTCGGTCTTGACAAAGATGCCAGAGTTTATCTAAACAGCGTATTTCTGCACCACTGTGTGGAAGCTGGTCTTAGTTCTGCCATAGTAAACGTAAAACACCTGGTACCTATAAATAAAATGAGTGAAGAGGATCTAAAAGCCTGTGAAGATCTCCTTTTTAACAGACGTGAGAACGGCGATCCCTTATTTGCATTTATCGATCACTTTTCAAATGTCGGTGCAGTAGAAGAGAAAAACGACGAAGAGTTTGAAAAGCTTTCAGATAAAGAAAAAGTTATCCAGCTTTTAAAAGACGGGGACAAAGAAAGACTTATACCTTTGGCAATGAATCTTAAAGATACAATGCCCGCGGAAATTATCGTAAATGAATGGCTTATCGATGGCATGAAAGAGATAGGGGAACTTTTTGGAAGCGGGATCATGCAGCTTCCCTTCGTACTGCAAAGTGCAGAAACGATGAAGGCAACCGTTGACCAGTTAAACCCATATTTACCTAAAATAGAAAAAACAACCGAAACCACACTGGTACTTGGAACCGTAAAAGGGGACGTTCACGATGTGGGTAAAAACCTTGTGGATATTATCCTCTCAAACAACGGTTTCAAGGTTATAAACATAGGTATAAAAGTAAATATCCAGGACTTCATAGATACGGCAAAAGAACACAATGCGGATGCCATAGGAATGAGCGGGCTGCTTGTAAAATCAACCAATGAGATGAAAGCCAACCTTGAGGAGCTTCAAAGACAGGGGATGAATATACCCGTACTTGTAGGTGGTGCTGCACTGACCAAAGCTTTCGTGGATGATTTCTGCCGTACTATATATGACGGACCGATTTTTTATGCAAGAGATGCCTTTGACGGTGTTATTGCAATGCAAAGGATCGAAAAAGGGGGAGAACTGGATACAGATATGCCCGCCGATCTTATAAAAATAGACGAGTCGATAAAAAAAGAACCTAAAGTAGAGTTTGATCCCGATATCCATACACCGGTGCTTTTGGATTACAACCATACATTTACTCCTCCTTTCTGGGGAAGAAGAGATATCTCAAATGTATTTGATCCAAGCCTGCCTTTTGAATGGATCAACCACAGGGTTCTGTTCAGACAAAGGTGGGGATATAAAAGAGGAGAGATGACTCCTGAAAAATTCAAAGATCATGAACAAAACGTAGTAAAACCTCTTTATGAAGATCTTAAAGAGGAGCTTCTTGACAAAGAGATATTTGATCCAATTGCGTTATACGGATTCTTCCCGTGTAAAGCCAATGACACTAAAATTGAAATTTACGATGAAGCGAAAGAGAATATAATTGCCGTTATGGATTTCCCAAGACAAGGGAAATCACCACATAGATGTCTTGCGGATTATTTCCACTCCGACAAGTTTGACGTGATCGGTTTCAGCTTCGTAAGTTCAGGGCTTAAAATAACGCCGTTTGAGCAGGAGATTTATGAGAAAGGGGAATTCAGCAGATACTACCAGGTACACGGACTTGGCGTAGAGCTGGCTGAAGCACTTGCAGAGATCGTACACAAGCAGGTAAGAATGGATCTTAATATTACCAATAATGAAAAACCTGTACTTAAAGACGTTGTTATGAAAGGGTATCAAGGGTGCAGGTATTCTCCCGGATATGCAGCATGTCCAGATCTTGCTTTAAACAGAACTATATTTGACCTGCTTAAACCAGAAGAGTTTGGAATAGAACTAAGCGAGACTTTCCAAATACATCCGGAACAAAGTACGGTTGCTATAATAGTCCCCAATAAAGAGGCAAAATACTATAATATATAATTTTTAAAAGTATTTTATTACATTTTTACTACAATATTAGTATAATTACATGTAATTAACACGCAGGATTATATAATGAAAAGATTTACAATCTCAAAAAAGTTTACTCTAATATCGATAGTTGTTTCTATTGCAACTATCATATTAACTTATTTCGGACTTAGTATTTACAAGTCTACTATTACGGATAATGTATACCAGAATACAAAATCAGAACTTCTTGCCACCCTTGAAGAGAGTATCAAAAGTAAAAAAGATATAGGTATAACAAATGCCTATTCTATAGCAAATGACCGGCAGATAAAAGATTCCCTGCATTCAAATAACAGGGATTTAGCGGTCACTTCTCTGAATACCATAAACAAAACATTTAAGAACCATACGGACTTCAAAAATATTAAAGTTCACATACATACCAAACAAAACAGATCATTCCTAAGAAATTGGAAACCTGCAAAATACGGCGATGACCTAAGCTCGTTCAGAGCAAGTGTAGTTGAAGTAAACCGTACACAAAGACCGGTAAACGGATTTGAGATAGGGAAAGCCGGATTAAGTCTTAGATCTGTCGTACCTGTTATAAACAGCGGGCATCTTGGTTCTTTGGAATTTATTCAGGGTCTTAACTCCGTAGCAAAGAATTACGACAGATCAAACAACGGTTTCCTACTTCTTATGGATATTGATAAAAAGATCGTTGATCCTGATCCTTCAAAGATCTTAAAAAACAGATATATAATCTCCCAAAAGTTTGTAAACGAAGATTTTCTTAATGATGTTAAAAAAATTGACCTGGATACACTTTTGGCAAGCCCGTTCCTATTAAGCGAAAAATATTTCTACACTTACGATTATGTGACAGACTTCAAAGGTAAAAAGCTTGGAATCTTCTTGATCGCAAAACCTATAAGCGTGGTAAACCTTGCACTGGATAAAACATCAAACCTTATCTATATAGCTTTGATAATGTTGGCAGCTGCAATATTCATCAACCTTGTAATATCCCTTCTTAACCTTAAAACAACCGTTTTAAAACCTATATTCAATCTAAAAGAATCAATAATTAAGGTTCAAAAAGACAAGAACTCTGAACTTATTCATATAGAATCCAATAATGAGATAGGAGATGTGGTACAAAGTTTTAATGATTACCTTCAAAGTATGGCTAAAGGAAAAGAACAAGACCAGATCGTTATTAATGAAGTAAAAAGTGTTATCACAAGAGCAACCCGCGGTCTTTTAAATACGAGTGTAAAATCAAAAGCTGATTCAGGGAGGGTTCAGGAGCTTGCTGATTCTATCAATGACCTTGTATTGGGAACACAGGCAAATCTTGAAAAGCTTTCCGAAGTGCTTGTTGCATACAGCAATGCCCACTTTGACTATGATGTTAAACCCCTAAAAGGTGTTACCGGCGAGATAGCTTCCATTATGTCCGGAGCTAAAAATACAGGTGAAGCAATGTCCGGAATACTGGCGCTTATTGACAACACTACAAAAAGACTTCTTTTCTCTGCAAAAGACCTGAGTGAATCCTCTGCAAGCCTCAGTAGCTCTTCAAACAGCCAGGCAGCAGGTCTTGAAGAGGCAGCTGCTGCTATTGAGCAAACATTAAATACCGTTAAACAAAGCAGCCAAAATGCTTCAAAAATGGCGCAGCTTGCAAATGAAGTTACCCAGTCTTCCCAGCAGGGGAAAGAGCTGGCAAATAAGACTTCCAAGTCAATGGAGGATATAACCTCTGAAGTTACTGCTATTAACGAAGCTATTACGGTTATAGACCAAATTGCGTTCCAAACCAACATACTATCACTAAATGCAGCTGTTGAAGCAGCAACTGCAGGTGAAGCAGGTAAAGGTTTTGCAGTTGTTGCACAGGAGGTAAGAAACCTGGCATCCAGGTCTGCAGAAGCTGCCAATGAGATTAAAACTCTTGTTCAGAACGCTTCTATTAAGGCAAAAGAGGGACAGAATATCTCCCATAATATGATAGAGGGCTATAACAAGCTAAATGAAGATATCTCCTCAACTATTGAAATTATACATGATGTTGCCCAAGCATCACAAGAGCAGCAAAAAGCTATGAGCCAGATCAATGATACGGTTAACGAGCTAGATAAGGTAACCCAGAGAAATGCCAATGTAGCTAGTACTATCAGCAACATGGCACATGATACGCAAAACCTGGCAAATGATCTGCAAACAGCTATAAACAGGACAACTTTCTTTCAAGAAGCAAAAAGAAGGGTTTGTGATATTGATCTGATGTTTGATCTTAACAGCCTTAAAGCAGATCATATTAATTTCAAAGATCTAAACTTCAGCAAATGTAACGAACAAAGCAGATTCAAGGTGAAAAGCCACAACGAGTGTAAAATGGGGAAATGGATCAATTCTATGCAGGATCCCGACTTCTTAAATGCTCCACAATGGGAAAAACTCAAAGAGGCACACAGAAAAGTTCATATGATGACGCAGGATACTGTTGACCTCTATGCAGGCGGCTATGCCGACGGGCAGGTATTCTCGGTAACCGATAACGTTGAAAAGAACATGGAGATCGTTTTTAGCATGCTTGATGAGATCAGGGAGCATAAATGTACGCAGGTAATGAATAGAAAAAAAGGGATGCAAAATGGCAATTAATCAAGAAACCGTTTTAGATGAAAACTCTTTCCTTGTAAGTGAAACTGACTCAAAAGGTAATATAATATTTGCAAATGAAGAGTTCTGCCGCGTAGCGGAATACGCTCTTGAGGAACTTATGGGTAAGCCTCATAATATGGTAAGACACGAAGATATGCCAAAAGCTGCCTTCAAAGACCTCTGGAACACTGTTCAAAGCGGTGAAGTGTGGAACGGTTTTGTTAAAAACAAAACAAAATCGGGTGGCTACTACTGGGTTTTTGCTACTGTTTACCCGTTTGTAAATGAATCAGGGGAGCAGTGCTACCTTTCATGCAGAAGAAAACCCTCAAGGGAAAATGTGCAAAAGCACGAAGAATTATATAAAACGATGCACTAAATACAAGAAGCTTACGGTACGTAAGCTATCTTGTTTATTCCAAGGTCCTCTTCAAATCCACACATCAGATTAGCATTAACAACTGCTGCGCTTGAAGCACCTTTTAGCAGATTATCGATGCTGCTGCTTATGAATATTGCATCACCGTTTTGTTCAACATAGATATCACAGAAGTTTGTCCCTGCCGTACTCTTGATATCAACCGGCTTATCTTTTATCCTTACGAAAGGATTATTCTTATGGAACTCTTTTAATACTGTTTTTGCATCTATACCCTGATTAAGTGTTCCGTAAATATTAACAAGCATCCCCCTTGTCACGGGAATAAGATGGGGAACGAAATTAATATTAAGATCTTTCTTTCCTACCAGCTTTATCTTCTCTTTGATCTCAGGGCTATGTCTGTGTTTAAAAGGGTTGTATGCAAAAATATTATCATTTACAGTTACGAAATGTGTCGTCGCACTTAATTTCTTACCTGCCCCGCTTACACCGCTTTTTGCGTCTATAAAAATATTTGAGTTGTCGTCAAAGTAATTTACGAACGGCATTAAACCAAGCAGAGATGCCGTGGGATAACACCCTGGGTTTGCAATAAGCTCTGCTTTTTCAATATCCTCTTTATAGAATTCAGGCATACCGTAAACTGCATTTGAAAGATTCTCTTTATCTTCATGGCCGCAGTAGTGTTTCTCGTAAGTTTCAAGTTCAAGTCGATAATCAGCACTTAGGTCAACAACCTTTACTCCAAGTGCTAGAAGTTCTTTTGCAAAAGACATAGAAGTTTTATGAGGAAGAGCAAGGAAACAAAGTTTTGCGGCTTTGGCTATAGCTTTTGGATCAGCTTTTTCAACTTTCTGGCAGGTTACGCCCGAAAGTGCCCCGTGAAGGGTGTCAATAGTCGTATTTCCCTCACTGTTAGCTATATATGCAAGTTCAAATCCTGGATGGTTTACAAGTATCTTGACAAGTTCAAGCCCCGTATAACCGGTTGCACCAACTACTGCAACATCTATTTTTTTTAGCATATCTTTGACTCGTCGAAATATATCTCTTCAACTTCAAACTCTTTGCTTCCCCCGGGAAGCTTTGCTGTGAATTCGTCACCTTCTGCTTTCCCTAAAAGCTGTTTTGCCAAAGGGGAGTGGAAAGAGATATTCCCTTTTTCGGGATCACTGTGAAGGGAAGAGACAATCGTATATATGATCTCTTCTTCACTTTGCACGTCGATTAATTTAACAGTTGATCCGAAACTTACCTTATCGTGAGGAAGTGATGCAGGATCTATAATAACAACTCTTGTGATCATATCGTCAAGTTCAGCTATTTTTTTATCAATATTAGCCTGATCCTCTTTACCTGCATGGTACTCTGCATTCTCTTTTAAATCACCTAATTGTCTTGCTTCTTCGATTGCTACAAGTATTTTCGGTCTTTCTACAAGTTTAAGATCATTTAGAGTTTGCGTAAGCGTATTATAATCTTTCTCTGTCATAGGTTCTTTATTCATTAGAACTCCCCTTTTGAGTGTTTATGTTTTTGTTGTTTTTTCCACTCTTTCTCAAACTTCTTTCTTTTTAAATAAGATAAGTTTTCGATAAATACGTGTCCAGTTAAATGTTCCATCTCATGCTGCCATGCCACTGCCATAAAACCCTCAGTCTCTACGGTATGTTTATTGCCGTTTCTGTCGCAATATTCCACGACTATATGCTCGGCTCTTTTAACCTCTGCATGGTATCCGGGAATACTTAGGCACCCTTCATTAAAAACCTGTTCACCGTCTTTGTGTGTAATAACAGGATTGATCGCCTCGATCAGGTTTTCAGGCAGCTGTTTGCCGTCGTTTGGATCAAATTCATCATCCACAGGCAGGTTTATAATTAAAACATTTAAGTCGACACCGACTTGTATTGCGGCTAATCCAACTCCGTTCTCTTTCATCATCGTTTCGTTCATATCATCAAGAAGAGTATGAAGCTCTTCATCGAAGGCTTCAACATCTCTTGATCTTTTTCTCAAAATCGGATTAGGGTAAGTTACTATTTCTCTAATCATTTTAAAACTTCTTTTCTATTGGTGTTTCTCGATAACTTTATCTATAAGGCCGTAATCACAAGCTTCCTGTGCACCCATAAAATTATCTCTATCTGTATCTTCAGCGATCTTTTCAACATCCTGACCAGTATGTTTTGCCAAAAGTTTATTAAGCTCATCTTTCATTCTTAATATCTCTTTTGCCTGGATAGCTATATCCGTAGCCTGTCCCTGGGCACCCCCAAGAGGCTGGTGGATCATAATTCTGCTGTGTGGAAGGGCAAATCTTTTCCCGGGAGTTCCCGCACTTAATAAAAATGCCCCCATAGATGCCGCCTGTCCTATACAGATAGTGCAGATATCCGGTTTGATATAGTTCATAGTATCAAACATAGACATACCGCTTGTTACTACACCGCCCGGAGAGTTTATATACAGGTATATATCTTTATCCGGGTCTTCCGCTTCAAGGAATAAAAGTTGTGCAACTATTGAAGAGGCTACTTGATCGTTAACCTCTCCGCTTAACATAACAATTCTATCTTTTAAAAGACGGGAGTAGATATCATAGCTTCTCTCCCCTCTTCCTGTTTGTTCAACAACTACCGGTATATAAGACATTATTTTCCTGCTTTTTCATCTAAAAGTTTAGAGATAACTTTTTGTTCGATCATTGACATTTTAATTGCAGGAAGATATCCAGCTTCTTCATATTGCTTGATAAGAGCCTGACCGTCTTGACCTGTCATCATCGCTTCGTAATATAATGTTTGAGTTACTTCCTGGTCTGCAACATCAACATTCTCTGCTTTTGCAAGAGCATCAACGATAAATGTAGCTTTTACGCTGTTTGTTGCTTCAGGAGTAGCTTCCTCTTTCATTTTTTCTAATTTGTCTTTATCTTCCTGTAAAGCTTTGATCTCATCTTCAGTCATCTCTCTTACTTTCATATTAAGTGCTTGAGAGATCTCTTGCTCTAACACTGCAGTTGGAACGGCAAAATCAATTTTAGATACAAGTGTTTCCAAGTAAGCCGGCTTTAACTCTTCATTGTAGTATTTAGCTTTTTTCTCGTTTACGATCTGCTCTTTCATTTTTTCTTTTAAAGTTTCTACTGTTGCATTCTCTTCTTGAGGAAGCATTTTCTTAGCAAATTCGTCATCGATTACAGGCTCGCCTTTTTCCTGGATCTCGTGAAGTTTTACTTTAAATACAACTTCCGCTCCGGCAAGGTCTTTAGCCTGGTAATCTTCAGGGAAAGTTACAGTGATATCTTTTTCTTCTTCATATTTCATACCGATAACCTGATCTTCAAATCCCGGGATAAATGAACCTGAACCGATCTCTAATGTGTATTTTTCAGCTTTTCCGCCCTCAAAAGGCTCACCGTCTTTGAATCCTTCGAAATCGATAACCGCGAAGTCACCCTCTCTTACCATTCTTTTTCTTTTGATCTTAGTTAAAGGAGCAGAGTTTCCTGCGATCTCTTTTAATTTCTCTTCAATCTCTTCATCAGTAACTTCGATATCTTTCATCTCAGGTAATAATGCTTTGTAATCCCCAAGATCAATCTCAGGTCTGCAAGAGATTTGAATCTCAACGTCGATCTTACCGTCATCTTTTTTATCGAACTTTGTAATAGCAGGCTCACCTATTAGTGCCTCAGAAGCTATTTTTAATTCTTCCAGAGATTTGTTTAAAAGTTCTCTTAAAGCTTCACCTTGTGCATCCTGCTCTAACTTTTGTCCGTGTCTTTGCTTAACTACGGCTACTGGTACTTTACCTTTTCTGAATCCCTGGATATCCAAAGATTTAGCAGCTTGCTTTGCAAGTTTGTCTAAGTTTGCAGCAATAGCCTCTGCTGTTAGTGTTGCAGCTACTACTGCATTTGCTTCGTTTATTTTTGTTGCGTTAAATTCCATATATGTTGAACTCCGTTTTTTAAAATTTTAGGCTGATTTTATCTAATTATTGCTTAAGAAGATAAATTGTCAAGGATATACCTCTCCAAATCTGAATGTTTTATCTCTTCATCTTTCGCTTTTTCGTATATATGAGCCACCTCTTCGGAAAACTCGTCATACGGGAAATGTGGGAAATGCAGATGCCACATGTTTTTTATCCTCTGTTTTGCCACGCAGTCCCTTGTCCAGTCTTTAAAAAAACTGAATATCCCGAACAACAATGCGGTAAAAAATATCGCTATTATTATAGAGGCGTGGCAGTCAAGCTTCTGAAATATCTCATGGGATATCAAAGCCAAAGGTACGATAATAAGATGTGCCAATACCAAAAACACTATATACGCTCTTCCCAGGCGTAACCTGAAGCCCAGTTTGCTGCCGTCCAGCTTCATCCCTTCATGGTGCAAAAGGTTTGCTTCAAGAAGTTTATCTAGTTTTACGGGCTGTTTAGATACTTTGTAGATATAATTTATGATTTTTTCTTTAAATTGCTCAAACATAGATACTCCTAATAATATTTAATAGAGTAGATTATATCTTAAATATATTAATCTTAAGCACTTGAATATGTATATATTATGATGTTTTCAAGAAAGAATATCATCTATCACCGTCTGGCGATTGGTTATCTCAAGCTTTTTGCACGCACTTGTCATTGCTTCGTCTTCACCCACTACATAACACATATTTTTTGCCCTTGTTATTGCCGTATACAAAAGTTTGGTGTTATGCATAATAAAATGGCTGAAAGTCATAGGTATAAGTGCCGTGTCGTACTCCATCCCCTGTGTTTTATGGATGGTAAGGCAGTATGCCAAAGAGACATGAGAATCGAGCATATCAAAATCATAAAACACCACCATATCGTCATTTGGATAAAGCACTATAAGTTTTTTGTTATCATGGTCGACTTTTATCACCATCCCGAGCTGTCCGTTGAATACTCTTTTCTCAACAAAGTCACCCTGCCCGCTTTTATAGCTGTGAAGGGTTTTTATCTTCATATTCTCGTTTTTAATATGAATAACCTTGTCTGCAAGTTTGTATTCGTATGATCTTGCCTTTACTCCCGGCTGTTTCGTATTGTTTATAAGTTTCTGCAGGTTAATATTGAGATTTTCCACACCCAGCGTTCCGCTTTTTATAGGTGTTATTACCTGAAAGAGCGTTAAAAAAGAGTTTATCTCCTTATTGTTTATATGCTCGTACATGGGTTTTATATATTTTGAAGCAATGTTCAACACGGTATGCAGAATATTATAGTTATTCTCGTTTCTTAATGTGTTTATCTCATAATCGCTTAATGTCGCTTTTTTTGCATAATAGTTATCAATACTCACGTCAACAAACTTGAAGTCCTCGTATTCCTGCTTATATTCGGGTACTTCCCCTTTTCTTATCTCGTTTGCCAATAGGGCTATAGCCTGATGTTCGTTCTGTCTGTAAATTTTGGTAAGTTTACAAATGGGGGCCAGTTCATACTTGATGGCATCTCTTAGTATATCACCCGCACCGATGGCCGGAAGCTGTCCGTCGTCACCCACTATTATCAATATCGTATCAGGGCTTATTTTCGAGAAAACCTTGTAAAAAGTAACACTGTTTACCATACTTGCTTCATCTATAAGCAAAACCTTGTAATCAAAATAATCTTTATCGCTGTTATCCATCTTTACGAGCATAGACTGTATGGTACTGCTGTTATAACCGGTTGTGTCGCTTATTCTCTGTGCAGCGATACCGCTTAAGGCACAGCAGTGGATCTCGTCATAGGTCACTATCTCCTCAAGAAGCTCCAAAATAGCCCGACTGGAGGTTGATTTACCTGTTCCTGCGTAACCTATGAGTAGAATAGTGTTCTCTCCGCTGTTTATAAGCCTGACCGCTTTCTCCTGCTCTTCGCTTAGCTTAAAGCCCAGGGTTTCCTCTTTTTTCTTAATATATGAATCAAAATCTTTTACTATGTCGTTTGGGAGCTTATGGTGTTTTCTTGTCTTAAAGAACTCCAATATCTTTGTTTCGGAGAAAAAATAGATACTCGGGGAATATTTATCTTTGCTGGTTTCGTTTATCTGTTCTTTGTTTAAAAGCTCCAGAAGTGCACTTTCATAAAGCCCGTCTTTGTCTGAAAAACCAAGAGCGTCGTCCATGAGGGAGAAGAGCTGCTCTTTTTTTATGCTGCTGTTCCCGTTCGCCTCACAGAACTCTTTAAGGGTATAGTTCATGCAGGCGCTTATACGAAAAGAACTCTGCCTGTCAATACCAAGATTAAGTCCTATCTCGTCCGCTCTTTTGAATCCTATCCCTTTCATGGAAGTTAACATATACGGGTTCTGTTTTATTTTCTCTATCAGGTTTTCGGTTTCCCCGAACTCCTGATAGATCTTGTTTATAAGATTGGTGGTCACCCCGAACTGGGCTAAAAAGGTACCCAGTTCCCTTAAATGTTTGAACTTGTTCCATGAAGTGACTATCTGGGTCAGCTTTTTCTCTTTTATCCCCTTGAACTTCAAAAGTTCCGCAGGGCGGTTGTCCAGAATCTCGCACAATTCATCATCGCTGTATTTTCCCGTTAATTCAAAAGCAAGTTTTTTCGGCACCCCTTTTACTATTCTTGTTAAAAAGAAAAATATCTCCGCTTCTTTTATCTCAAGGGAGGTGAATACGAACTGCACGCCGTATTTTTTATGTGTGTTCCAGCTTCCTGTTATCTTTATCTCTTCCCCCACCATTTTTTCAAGGTCGGTATCAAAATATTGTCCGCAGATCTTCTGGTCATTGTCCAGTACCGCTATATAGTAGTTATTCTCGGCATTGTTGTAAAGTATTTTTTTTAAAGTTCCCGTAAGGGTGAATGATTTTTGTTGGTCCATTAATAGCCGTCGTTGAATTTTTTGTGTTTATGTTTGTCTTTTTTATAAGAGCCCTTGTTCTTAAGCTTTTGAAGAAGATTATATTCTTTTAAGAGCCTGCTTTTTTGCTGTTCTTCAAATTTTTCGGGATCACTCTCAAGGGTATCAAGGGTAAGCTGAACGAAATCCCTTAAAGCAGAAGGATATTCATTGTATAAAGGTACGCTTTTGGCACGCTGCAGTGTCTCGTAGGTTTTTAATATCGCTTTTTTATAAAGCTCAAAATCAAAATTGTCGTATTTTAACAGGGTAACCGTTTTGGTGGAAAACTTTTCCAGAAGTCTGATATATCGAAGTCTGATAGTTTTTTCATTTACTTGTTTCATGGATTGTATTGTAGCTAAAGTTGTTTTATAAACTCTTGTTTATATTTCGGGAAGGGATAAAAGGTAGTTTGAAAAAGGGGATATAGTTTAAACTATATCACACCCTTTCTCACCTGCTTCAATGTGACCTATCACATATCCGTCGGTATTTTCTAAAACTGCATCAACATTTGCGGGGTTTACCACAAAGATCATTCCCACACCCATATTAAAGGCTCTGAACATCTCTGCTTCCTCCACATGTTGACCCATCAGTTCAAAAATAGGCAATACTTGCACTTTCTCTTTTTGAACTACGGCTTTTAAATTATCAGGAAGTACTCTTGGAAGGTTCTCAACTATACCTCCGCCCGTAATATGCGCAAGAGCATTGATTTTGTCTTTGTTTGCCTTGAACTCTTTTACATAGATTCTTGTCGGCTCTAAAAGTGTATCAATAAGAGGCTTTCCGTTAAACTCGTCTTCAAACTTCATTCCAAGTTTGTCGAACAAAAGTTTTCTAACTAAAGAGAAACCGTTTGAGTGAACTCCCGAGCTTGGAAGGGCGATAAGAACATCACCCTCGTTTACCTGCTCAACCCTGTTCATTTCAGACTTCTCTGCAATACCTACACAGAATCCCGCAAGGTCAAAATCACCCTCTTTGTACATTCCAGGCATCTCTGCGGTTTCACCGCCTATTAATGCACATTCGCTTCTTACACAACCTTCGGCAATTCCCTTTACCACGTCACTTGCTTCTTCAACTTCAAGTTTTGCAGTCGCATAGTAATCAAGGAAGAATAAAGGCTCACCGAAGTTACAGATCAGATCGTTCGAACACATTGCAACAAGGTCGATACCTACAGTGTCAAACTTCTTAGAATCAATTGCCAGTTTTAATTTTGTACCAACTCCGTCGGTTCCTGCCAAAATAACAGGCTCTTTATATCCAGATGGAAGCTCGAAAGCACCTGCAAAAGAACCAATCCCGCCTAAAACTCCGGGGATCATAGTCGATTTTACATGAGGTTTGATATTCTCGACAAAGCTGTTTCCGGCATCGATATCAACGCCCGCGTCTTTATATGAAATTGTTGCCATTATTCTTGATCTTTCTTTTTACAGTGTCCGAATATTTTTCCAAATGCCCATAGTGAAGGACAAAAATCAGTAATAGCCCAAACAACAACCATTGCAATAACAAACAGTTGAAGAACAAAACCTATCACAGAACCTATACTCATAAAATACATTGCAATTAAAAGAACTATTGCCATTAACAATCTTTGGATCTTCTCAGCGCACATTAATAACTCCTTAAGTGGTCTCCATTTCAAAAAGATGTTACCAAATAATTAGAATATTTCTTTATTTGGCATTATTCAAATGGATTTAAAATTTTTTTGCTATTATACCAAAACTAACTGAAAGCGACAAATTTGTCGACTTTTAATATTACAAATCAATTTAAGGGCTATAGATAATGGCAAACATGGAAAATAAAAATTTCGCATTTGACGAAATGATGGTACACGTACCTATGTGTTCTCACAAAGATATCAATAAAGTATTGGTTGTGGGAGAGGTAAGCGAAGATTTCAAAGCTGAACTTTCAAAACATGAATGTAAAGATATTACATACAGCGACACTCTAAATATAGAGGGTCAGTTTGATATTATCCTTTATACAAAAGAGACTCCGGACGAACTTGAAATGGCAAATGTCGAAAGATGTTTAGAGCAGACAAAAGGTATATTCTGCTGTGCAGCCTCTTTTATATATAAAGATCTTGAAGTTTCAAAAAAAGAACTTGAAACAGCAGGGAAGAACTTCTGGATATGTATGCCGTACAGCTTCGGGCACAATACACTTATTCTGGCTTCAAAAAAATATCATCCACAGGCTGAGATCGTACTTCAGGTATCTGATCTTTTAGAAGGTTGTAACTACTACAATGCAGAAGTTCAAAACTCTGCATTCATACACCCCGAGTATATCACTAAAGGGATCACCGGAATTGCAAAACGATAATTGCAAAAAAGATAATTTTGAACATGCAATTGTTCTAACGGGCGGAATAGCTACGGGGAAAAGTACCGTAGCTTCGTTATTTATGCTGCACGGTTTTTTGACCATTGATGCGGACAAGATAGCCCACGAGATACTCGATATTGAGTACCGAACCATTCAAGAACTTTTCGGTTCAAAATATATAAAAAACCAAAAAGTCTTAAGAAAAGAGCTTGGAAAACTTATTTTCAATGATAAAAAAGAGAAAGAAAAGCTTGAAAACTTTATCCATCCCCTGATAAAAAAGCAGATACAAAAACAGGCAAAAGTTTTTGAACAGCAGAAAAAACCGTATCTTATCGATATACCGCTTTTTTTCGAAAAATCAAATTACGATATAAAAACCTCCATAGTTGTCTATACCCCTAAAGATATCCAGATTCAAAGACTTATGAGAAGGGACAACTGTACACAAGAGGAAGCCCTGTCAAGAATTAATAACCAAATGGATATTGAGAAGAAAAAACAACTTGCAACTTTCATTATTGATAACAGCGGTGATCTAAAGAATCTGCAGAATGAAGTTGAAGCTGCAAAAACAAAGATCCTCGAACTAAACAGTAAAAAATAATTATTAGTCCTTTAATAACATAAATTACAAATTTAAGAACATTTGTAGTAAAATAATTAAAAATAAACAATACGGTACCCATATGACTGATTTAGAAAAAGAGAATCTTGAACTTAAAGCGTATATCGAATCTTTAAAAGAGTCCAATATACAGAAAATGAGCACCATAAGCAAGTTAAATTCTATCGGGGTCAGTCTTGCTACACAGAAAGATGTCTCCTCTATCCTTAAAAACATCCTTTTGAATATAAAAGAGTTCACCAATGCCGACGGCGGTACCATCTATATCGTTTACGGGGACAAGCTTACTTTCAAACATGTTTTGAACGACACCTTGGACGTAATGGAAAGTGACGAAGAGCTTGCCGATGTATGGAACTACCTTGAGATAAAAGATGAAAACAGAAACATGGTCTCCGTCAAATGTGCCCTGACAAAACAGATCATAAAAATAGACGATGTTTACGACAGTAAGCATTATGATTTCTCCGGAACCATGGCCTTTGATGCAAAAACCGGCTACAAATCGAAATCTATGCTCGTGGTACCCATGATAAGTGATGAAAATACACTTGTAGGGGTTCTGCAGCTTATAAACAAACTTGACGTTCACACAAAAGAGATACTCCCTTTTACGTCAGATGATGAGAACCTGGCGCACTCCCTTGCCTCACAGGCTTCAGTTGCCATTAATAAGTTCCGGCAGGACAAACTTATTATGCAGCAGTCAAAAATGGCTGCCATGGGGGAGATGATAGATGCAATAGCACATCAATGGAAACAACCCTTGAATGTGATAAACATAGATGCAAGCGATATTCAGATGAATATTGATTTCGGCCTGGAGATGACCCAGGAGGAACTTAAAAATGCGGCAGTAGAGATACAGGACCAGGTTTCACACCTTCTTAATACCCTGGAAGAATTCAGGTCTTTCCTAAGACCTGATAAACCAAAAGAGAAGATCAGGATCGAAAAACTTATAGAGTCGGTGTTTCTCCTTCTAAAAGACGACCTTATTTCAAATAATATCACCGCAAAAATAACAGGCGACAGCTCTTTGGAGTTTGAGGTTATCGTAAACGAAGTTAAACATATTTTTATAAACCTTATAAGCAATTCAAGGGATGCGTTTATTCAGAACAATATACAAGACCCCGTTATAGATTTTCATATCTCCCAAAAGAAAGAGTTTATCTGTATCGAAGTTACCGATAATGCGGGGGGAATTCCCTCTCACGTAATAGATGATATATTCAAGGCAAACGTCACTACAAAAGAGGAAGGCAAAGGTACCGGTATCGGGCTTTATATGTCCACTCAGATCGCACAGAAGAACAACGGAACTTTAACAGTGGAGAATGTTCCCGGCGGAGCTAAATTCACTTTAAAAATATTAAATACATAAAACCAAAGGCAAAAGAATGGTAATGACAGAAAATGCAGCAATGCAGCAGCTTTTAAAGGTAAGAAAAGGGGTTGACTTTTTCAAGAACCTCACAGAAGAGGAGATCTCGGAGATTGTTTACAATATCAGATTCAGGAAATACAGCGAAAAAGAGGTATTGTTCAAGGAGGGAGCAAGGGATAACAAAGAGATGTATTTTCTTCTTCAAGGATCCATTGATATCTCCGTTCTAAACAAAGAGACCCTAAAACAGATGCATGTGACAACTTTTGACAAGGCTTTGCTTTTCGGTGAGATGAGAGCTTTAATAAACGAGCCAAGAACCGCAACCGCAAAAGCGGGAACCGACGGGGCTATTTTACTTACTTTCAATATAAAAGAATCAAACGAGGAGCTTACCCCTTTGGCATTTGCTAAATTCTATAAAAACGTAAGCGGTATACTTGCAAACAAGATAAAAGAGATGAACAAAAAGCTGGAGAAGTGATCTTTTTATCTATACGAACCAGATAAGAAGCACCATCCCGAACAGGATCCTGTATATACCGAATGCCACAAAAGTAAATTTTTCCAGAAAAACAAGAAAAAGCTTTATAGTTAAATAAGCAACTATAAACGCCGTAACAAATCCAATTGCCAGAACCGTCAGGTTTGCATCACTGAAATCATTATAATGCTTTAAAAGATCATAGCCTGTAGTCGCACACATAACGGGAAAGGCAAGAAGAAAACTGAACTCCGCACTTGCTTTTCTGTTTAATCCTACCAGCATTGCGCCTATTATGGTGCTTCCGGCCCTGCTGGTACCTGGTATCAAAGCAAAAATCTGTGCAATTCCTATATATAAAGCCTGCTTGTAGCTTACCTTTTCCACGTCATCAATATGATACTCGGTCTCTTTATAGAACTTCTCAACTATTAAAAATATTATCCCGCCTATGATAAACATCACTGCCACTATTTTAATATCAAACAAAGCTTTGATCTGGGAAGAGAACAAAAATCCCACTGCCCCTATAGGGATAAATGCCAATATAAGCTTCTTCCAAAGCTCTATTTTGGATGGGTGGAACTTGTCGCTGTAGTTTAAAAGCACCGCTAGAATCGCGGCAAACTGGATAATCACCTCGTAAGCTTTTGTTACATGGTTCTGATCTATATTTAAAAACTCCGCGGCAACGATAAGGTGACCTGTTGAACTAATAGGGAGGAACTCGGTAAATCCTTCTATTATACCCAGCAGTATTGATTCAATTATTCCCAAACTTCAGCCCCTCTTTTTTTGCCAGTTTTAAAAAAAGTTTTAGTGATTTTCTCTCTTTATAGGATATCTTGTAAGATATCTTTGTCAGGTAATGAAGTATCTGTTTATTTGAAATACCCGAACGCTGCGAGTAATGGTTCAGGATATACTGTGGTATCTTTACCTTTGTTGAGAGAAAGTTTTCGGCCATGTTTTTCAGATATTGTTCATGTTTATTGAAACACATCCTTGCAAATACGAACGGCAAACCGTACTTCTCTTTCCAGAGCTGTGCCATATCTATTATATCTTCATCTTTTGCATTATGGTAATAATACAAAGCCTTGTCGCCTATTAACACTCTTCCCTCAATACCCAAGATCTTGGCAAGGGCATTTGAAGTATCGGACTGGTAATCCTTTTCATACTTTCCTTTTAAGGCAAGAACCGACAGAACCTCATTTTGTGCGACAATTCCCATATCCAGGCATCTGCATCTTTTTGAAGCTATCGATGAAATAATGGCCGCATCTATATGTCGTCTTTTAAACTGTTTGTTTATCTTTGAGGGATAAGACTTTTTATAGTTTACAATCTGTTTTGCCTGAGTTGATTTCAGGTTCTTTTTTAGGTAAGTATAAAAGGGAAGTAAATTGATAAAATCTATTTTTGCAAATATCATCCGCAAACACATCCTTAAAATTATTTAGGTATAATAACCAAGTTTTAATAAGAAAAGGGTAAAGATTTTCCCTTTAATTGCGGAGAATGATAATGGTAAAAGTAGAATTTCTGGGCCCTATAAACAAAGAGCCTTTAAACGTAGATATAGATAGTCTTGACCAGTTAAGCGAGATACTTAAAAAAGACAAAGATGTATCAAACTGGCTTGATAACAGCGCGGTTGCCGTAAATGATACGCTTATTCAGGACAGATCGATCAAATTAAAAGACGGAGACAGAGTTTCCCTGCTGCCTCCCGTATGCGGTGGATGAAAATGCAGGAGCAATATCTAGAACTGTACGAAGGCGACCTTCCCGTTGAAAATATAACCAACAAATGGTATGAAAGATTCAGAAACTCAAACTACGGTGCTATCATAACCTTTGTAGGTGTCGTAAGGGATGAAGATAATATTCAAGGTCTGAGCTTTGATATATACGAGCCTATACTAACCTCGTGGTTTGATGCCTGGCAGGAAAAAGCCAATAGGCAAAATGCGATTGTGCTTATGGCCCATTCAAAAGGCGACGTGCCAAACCATACAAGCTCGTATATAGCAGCCGTTTGCAGTCCCAAAAGAAGGGTAGCTCTTGAACTCATAGACGAGTTCGTGGAAGATTTCAAAGCAAGTGCGCCAATTTGGAAATACGACCTTATTAACGGGAAAAGGGAATATGCCCTGGATAGAAGCACAGCAATAAAAGGTTCGGGGATACTTAAATAATGAGAGTCGACCTTCACAACCACACAACACTTTGCAACCATGCCAGCGGAACTATAGAAGAGTATATCCAAAGAGCCATAGAGTTGAACATAGATTATTACGGCTTCAGCGAACATGCACCCATGAAAAATTTTGAAGACGGATACAGATTAACACTTGATAAAAAAGAGTTTTACGAAAACAGCGTTAAAGAGATAAAAGAACGATACAAGAACGATATAACAATACTTCTTGCATATGAAATAGACTTTATAAACGGTGATTATCTTCTTGACGAGATAGTAAATGCAAAAGTTGATTATCTTATAGCTTCGGTGCATTACCTTGGGGAATGGGGCTTTGACAATCCTGAATTTATATCCCAATACAAGAACAAAGATATAGACAAGATCTGGGAAGAATATTTTTATGCCGTAAAGCTTATGGCAAAAACGGGGAAATTTGATATTGCAGGACACCTTGACCTTATAAAGGTGTTTAATTATCTTCCCAAAAAAGATATAAAACTAATAGCTGCCGATGCCATGAAAGAGATCAAAAAATCAGGTATGACCGTTGAGATAAATGCTGCGGGACTGAGGAAGCCTGTTAAGCAGTTATATCCCTCAAAAGAACTTCTTGAGCTGGCATATGAACTTGATATTCCCATAACATTCAGCAGTGATGCACATAGTATTGAACAGGTCGGTTTCAAATATGAAGAAGCCGTAAAAATGGCAAAAGAGGTTGGATATACAAAATGTAACATTTTTAAAGAAAGAGAAGCTGTTTCTTTAGAATTTTAATCTTAAAGGGAATATAATTAAATATATCATTTTTAGGAGTATATTTTGATTAGATTAATTCTTGCGATTCTTTTGCCCTGGTTAAACTTTTTTACCATAGGGAAACCTATTTCGGGTATTATCTGCCTTATTCTTCAGCTTACGCTAATTGGATGGCTTCCTGCGGCAATATGGTCCGTATATTCACTAAGCCAGTACAATACGGATAAAAAAATAAAAAAAGCCCTTGACCAGGATTAATTACCTGTTTATCAGGAACAATACCTCGTCGGAATCGTTGATATAATACGAGTGTATTGTTTTTAATCCCGCCTTTGAGGGATCAAACTTATCTTCAACACTGTTTTTATGGGAGATAAACAGCATCACCATATCGCATCTGTGCTTTAGTGATTTTAAAAGATTAAGTCCCCCTTCTATCATTACGAACTTTTTATCATCAAGTTTATCAATATCGCTGCTTATGTTTACGCTTCTGCCTTTAACCCCGAAAAGCGGTATTGTTTGGTCAAACTCTTTTTGGTTTGAATAGATAAATATATCCGGAGATTTCTGTTTTGCTGCAAACCTGGTATCTAATGTAGGCCTGTCGACCCTGACCGTTTCTCCCCCTATTGCCATAAGATCGATCTTTGTTCTTATATTATGGACAAGATCCAAAGAAGCCTGAGTGGTAATATATCCCCCGTCGACACTTCCGTCTTCCCGCATTGCTATTTTAAAGAACTTGAAACTTCTCTTCTGCCAAATTGAAAAAGGAAGCAGCAGATTGTCGGTTTCTTCTTTGCAGATGCCGGTTTCAACTTCTATACCTGCATCGATTAATCTCTGCACCCCTCCGCTTGCCTGTTTATTTGGATCAAGGGTTCCTATATACACCTTTTCTATTCCAACAGACTCTAAAAGCATGGCACATGCGGGGGTTTTACCTATATGGTTACAAGGTTCAAGGGTCACATAGATCTGGCAGTCGTTAAAAAAATCTTTATGGTTAAGGATTAAATAATGGTGTATTTCATGTGAATCATTTAAGAATTTCAATGAACTATTTGGATATTTTGTAAGATATGCTTCTTTTAATGCAAGAACTTCCGCATGGGGAGCCCCTGCTTCTTTATGTGCCTCGACGGACAAAAGAGTGCCGTTTTTTACAACTGCGGCACCGACAGCGGGATTCGGGTATGTTAAAAACTGGTATTCCCAGGCCTTATCAACCGCCAATTGCATAAAATGCTTATTTGCGGTTGGCATTTCTGTGCCTACTTCCAGTCAAAATAGGTTGAAGCAGATAAAACATCACTGTAGTTTATTTTCTCTTCTTCACCCTCTTCATCTTTAATTGTTATGGCACCTTCGTCACTTACGTCTAAAAGCTCACCTTTTACAACTTTCGCTGAATATTCTTTTATTTTTACTTTTTCACCTATTGAGCATTTAAAATGCTCAAGTGATTTTAGTTTTCTCTCTATTCCGGGACTGCTAACTTCAAGATTATACTCACCCCTGAAAGGTTCATGGATATCCAAAAGAGGAGATACCATTCTGCTCACTTCGGTGCATTTCTCAAGGCTAACACCATCTTTTGAGGTTATATAGATTCTAAGTACACTTTTATTATGCTCTTTTGTTGTTACGATATCGTAAAGCTTTACGCCGCAACCTTCTACAGCCAGTTTTATAGATTCTTCTAATTCTAATTCCATATATTTTCCTTCATAAGTAACTTTGTTACAATTATTTCGGCTCCGAATCTAAAAGAGTGAAACTATTCACTCTTTTTACGATTCTCATCTTTTTCTATCATTGCAAACAGTTCGTCCATTCTGGCTCTTTTATCCATCATGTCATCTATTGCAAACTCAAAGTTCGGGCACTTGTACCATCCTGTTGCATTAAGGATATACGATTTAATAGCACCGTTTGCCTTTCTTAAAGCCATTCTTACAAGTTTCTGTTCCTGCTTGTCAAAATCACTTCCGTCATAATATACCTTAGCGTCATATTTACCGTTTCTGCAATCAACCTCAGTAATGGCAAGACCGTTAATATGTTCGTCATCCAGCTGCCCTAAAGCTTCAGGGATCAGTTCCATTAACAATGATTCCGTTCTTTGGAGATTTATACTTTTATCTTTCATATTTAACCTTTGATTAAAGGATTTGGAATGCTAAAAAAGATCATTCGATCTTTTTTAGTCAATAGTTTGTTCTTCTTTATGTTCAATGAATGTTTCTATGTAGTCGCCTACTCTGATATCATTGTAGCTTTCAAAGATGATACCACACTCATATCCGTTAGAAACCTCTTTAACATCATCTTTAAATCTTTTAAGTGATTTAATAGATCCTGTGTAAACAACAACACCCTCTCTGATGATTCTTGCAAGTCCGCCTCTGATAACTTTACCGTCTGTAACTTTAGTACCTGCAACAGTTCCCACTTTAGGTACGACAAATGTTTCCTGAACATGTGCCTGACCTGTATTTTCCTCAATAACAACCGTACTCATCATACCTGATAAGGTAGCTTTAACATCATCAATAAGATCGTATATGATGCTGTAGGTTTTTATATCGATACCTTCAGACTTGGCTTTAGTTTTAACGCTACCTGTAGGTCTTACGTTAAATCCAAGGATTATACAATCGTCACTTGCACTTGCCAATGCAACGTCGGCTTCGGTAATACCACCAACACCGCTTGCGATGATCTTAACTTTAACCTCTTCATTCTTGATTGATTCAAGTGATGCTTTAATAGCCTCTAAAGACCCTCCGGCATCTGCTTTTAAGATAACAGGCAATGCTTTGATCTTACCTTCTGCAATAAGCCCTGCCATCTCGTCAAGTGATACTTTAGTTGATTTACTAAGTTCTTTTGCTCTTGCGTGCTCTGCTCTTGTAGTTGCGATATCTTTCGCTTCTGCTGCAGTTTTTTGTGCAACAAGGTGAGAACCAGTAGGTGGAACATCGTTAAGACCCACTACCATACCTGTTCTGCTAAGTCCAAGCTCTTTACAAGATTTTCCGTTATCGTCAATAAGTGCTTTAACTCTACCGAAAGTAGTATCTGCAACAATGTTATCACCTACTTTAAGTGTACCGCTTTGCACGATAACAGTAGCAACAGCACCTCTACCTTTAACCTGAGAAGCTTCAATAACTGTAGCTTTTGCAAGTGCGAAAGGATCCGCTTCAAGCTCAAGAAGTTCAGATTGGATAAGGATATTTTCAAGAAGATCCTCAATCCCCATCCCGGTATGTGCCGAAACAGGAATAAACTCAATATCTCCACCCCAGTCTACAGGTGTCATTTCATGTTCTGCCATTCCTGCTTTTACCATATCGATATTTGCAGTTTCTTTATCCATTTTGTTAACAGCAACGATAATAGGAGCACCGCTCTCTTTTGCCGCTTTTATAGATTCAATTGTTTGAGGTTTTACACCGTCATCTGCCGCTACAACAATAATTATAACATCAGTAATACTGGCACCTCTTCTTCTCATAGCACTGAAAGCTTCGTGTCCCGGAGTATCCACGAATGTGATATCCTGACCGTTCTTTTGTACAGTATATGCAGAAATGTGCTGAGTTATTCCTCCTGCTTCACCTGCTGCTACTCTTGAGCTTCTGATCTTGTCAAGAAGTGAAGTTTTACCGTGGTCAACGTGCCCCATAATAGTCACTACAGGAGGCCTTGTTACAAAGTTTGATTTGTCGATCTCCTCTTCATGGTAATCATCTACATAGTTTACATCTTCAAGTTCATCTTTAACAGTAATGTTTATACCGTACTCTTCACCAAGTATCTCGATCTCGTCTGCACCAAGGAAGTCATTTTTAGTTACCATCATACCGAGCATGAAAAGTTTACCTATAACGTCACCTGCAGTTTTACCGATCTTTTCCGCAAATTCATAAACTCTGCACTCTTCAGGAATAGTTACGTCTTTGATCTCTACATCCTCTGCGGCTTTTTTGTATTTCTTTTTCTTTTTACTTCTTTTTAAACCTCTTGGTACATTACCGAATGCACTAGGTTTTGTTGTTCTAACAGCTTTTGGTCTTGGAGTTTCTTGAAGGAATTTAGAAGTTTCAAGTTCACCCATATCAAGAAGTACAACCTCTTCACCCAGAATAGAATCGTCAGAACCTTTGAAATCTTCTCTGTCTCTTTCCATTGTTATTTTTTTACCGTGTTCATGTGCTTTTGCAGCTGATTTTGGTTTTATTTTTTTAACTTTTGGAGTATATTGCTCTTTTATTTCAGGGCTTCCACCGAAAAGATCGCTCATTGAAGCCATTTTTTTCTTCTTTGCAGCCTGCTCATCAGTATCAGTATTTAATCCACCGGCAGGTCTTGGTCTTTTTTTCTTAACGATAGTAAGACCTCTTTTTTTCAATTTAACCTTTGGAATACCGTCTTCATTCTCTTCTTTTACCGGTGCCTTTGGTTTAACAGGTTCCTCTTTTTTAAGTTCCTCTACCTTTTCAGGTTCAGCCTCAGGTTTGGCAGGAGCTTCTTTAGGAACAGCTTTCTCCTCTACAGGGTTTGCTTTTTTCACTATTTTTAACTCTTTTCTCTTCGGTTCTGCTTTCTTCGGCTCTTCTTTTACTACCGGTTCAGCCGGTTTTTCCTCTTCTTGAACTTCAGGTTCCTCTTGAGGTTTTTCCGTTGTTTTTGATTTAGTCTCTTTTTTCGGTTTTATAAGCTTGCTTTTACCCGTCATAATATAATCGGCTATTGCTTCTGCCTGTTCAAACGATACAGTAGACTGCGGTGATTTTAAAATAATTGATAACTCTGCTGCTTTTTTTATAACTTCGGTACTTGTGGCACCAGACTCTTCAGCTATTTCAAAAACCCTTACTTTATCTTCCATTGGCAACTATCTCCTTTAATTGTGCGATATACTCGTCTTTGTTTTTACAGTGCCTATATAAGGCTTTTTCCAGTTTTTTAGTATTCCCCATACAACTGTCACATATATAGAAACTTCTCCCGATACCGTTAAATTTACTTAAGATTTTGTCTTTACACTGAAATCTTTTTAATAAACTCTGCTCTTGTCTAACTCTGCAAGAGATACACATTCTTATCGGTTTTTGTGGCATTATATCTAAACTACTCTTAATCTTCTTAATCCTCTACTTTGACACCTGTGTTATCAAAATCACACGAAAAGATCTTAAAGTGAGGGAAATTGTCTTGAAGTTTTTTAACAAGCCTTTGGGCATCTTTTGCATAAACTATGTTAAAAAATGTCGATCCTGACCCTGATAATGTACTCATAAGAGCACCGTTTCTAAGGGCTACTTTCTGCACCGCAAAAAGCTCCGGCATCTGCTTCATTCTGTAATACTGGTGGAATCTGTCTTTTGAAGCTTTCTTTAACATTCTCCAGTCTTCAGAGATAAATGCTGCCGTAAGCAAAGAACTGTGCGAAATATTAAATATCGCATCCTCTTTCGTGTATTTAAAAGGCAGGGCCTTTCTTGCAAGATTTGTAGATATAGGTCTGTTGGGGATAACCACAACCGCTTTTAAAGACTTTGGAAGCTCTTTTCTTATAAAAAAAACTTCATTCTCATGTATGGTTGAAACGGTAAACCCTCCCATAACGGCAGGAGTGATATTATCAGGATGTGATTCATAGCTTAACGCAAGATTCAAAAGTTTTTTATCGTCGATCTGGATACCCTCTATGGCATATGCAGAAGCGATTGCACTTATAATAACAGCACTGCTGCTTCCAAGTCCCCTTGACATTGGGATCTCATTTTGAAATTCAAACCTGAACTGACGTCTCTCTTTGCTAAGATTCTGGTAAAAATCGTTAAATGTAGAGATGAACATATTGTTATCTTTTAATTTAGGATTGTCCGACCCCTCCCCTTTTAGGGAAACACTGTGGAATTTTGCCGGTTTTATCGAAACATGATTCCTAATATCTAATGCCAACCCCAATGTATCAAAACCTGGACCCAGGTTTGCACTGGTTGCCGGTACACTTATTCTCATTATATTTATTCCTTATCTTTTAAAACTAATTTACAGCTGGAAGATTATAGGTTGGAAGATCATCATTATCAAAGATCTTTTTATCTAAAATTTCCGGCAGTTCAAATTGTTTTATTTGCTCATTTTCTTTTAAAAAGTCAATTGATATATTACCATCTTTGCCATTAAAAAAGTATTTTTTTCCCAAAGCCTTGATCGGGGAGTTGCCGTTGAATTCAAATCCCAATGCCCCGTAAAGCTCTATTTTCTTAGATATGCTTAAAGTTTTTAAAAACATATATGCAACCTTTATTGCCATATAGCTTCCGGGACCCTTTGTATAATAAAGGGCATTAATCTCATATTTAGCTAAAATTTCTTCAAACATAACAGGCAGTATATCGCTCGTCTTCCCCTCTTTGGTTACCGTTTCAACCAGTTTATTATTCTCGTCATATACCCCCAAAAGAAGAGGTGAGCTGATCGGTATTACAAGTATATTCAATTATAACACCCTTATGCGTAGGCATAAGCTTTTTGTAAAGCTTCAGCTTTTTCTTTGACCTCTTCCAGGTCTACTATCTCGTAATTTTCAGGATCTTCCAGAAGTTTTTTGGTTAGCAGGTGGTTTAGATGGTGGCTTCCCGCATGTGCGTTGTATTCCCCTATCATAGTGTATCCAAGAAGCGACATATCACCTATTGCGTCAAGGATCTTGTGTCTTACGAATTCATCGTCATACCTTAAACCGTCAGGGTTTAGGATCTTCTCTTCATCAAGAACTATCGCATTATCCATGCTCCCTCCTTGTGCAAGGCCTATACTTCTTAGGTATTGAACCTCGTGAAGAAACCCGAACGTTCTTGCACGGCTGATATTCTCTTTATACTCTTCGATCGAATAATCAAATTTAAACTTCTGTTCACCGATTGCAGGATGATCAAAATCTATAGAGAAATCGTAAATTATATGGTTTGAAGGATTTAATTTAACATATTTGCCGTCAGCTTCCACGGTCACCTCTTTTTTTACAAGTAGTGCCTTTTTATTCTTCTCCTGCTCTTTTATGCCGACTTCATCAAGAAGCATACAGAAACCGCCGCTGCTGCCGTCCAAAATAGGCACCTCATCATTATCAAGAACAACCCTCAGGTTATCTATCCCGTATGCATATATTGCAGACAGAAGATGCTCGATAGTTGATATCACTACATCACCTTTACCTATTACGGTAGCCATTTTGGTATCAATGACATTCTCGGGAAGCAAAGGTATGGTTACCCCCTCGTCTGACCTGTAGAATACTATTCCCGCATCATCATCCATGGGTTCAAGAAGCATTTTCACGGGAACACCCTTGTGCAGCCCCACTCCCACGATCTCAACACTTTTTTTAATTGTTCTTTGTTTCATTACACACCAACTATTTTATTTGATCTGCACCGTTTTTTAATATATCGGTGATTCTTGTTTTTATCCAGTTTTTATCCATCCACTCTATTGGGTTCACTTCAACTCCCTGTACAAGTATACCAAAATGCAGGTGATCTCCGAACACACCACCCGTAGCTCCGGTATTGGCGATTTTTTGTCCCGCTTTTACGCTCTCTCCCACTTCCACATCCTGGCTGCTTGTGTGGGCATATAAAGAGAATAGTCCCATACCGTGATTTATAATGATTGAATTACCGTATAATCCAAGATAATCCTTAAATACCACTTCACCCTTGTTAGATGTTCGAATAGGTGCTTTTTTTACGCTTGCCCAGTCGATCCCCAGGTGCCACGCTTCGTTGATCTTTTCACCGTTCAGGTAATAGTGTCTTCTCTCCCCGTAATTTGCTACAGTTTTTGAACCTCTCAGTCTTTTGAAACGTTTTATTGAAAACGATTCCGTAAGGGTATCCCTTGAAAGTGACTTTTGTGTCACATCCAAAAGTGTTTTGAGATTTTTAGCTCTTAGATCCCTATTTGAATAGATAAAGATATCTTCAACATTTTGGGGTACTTTTTCCAGGCTCTGCTCCAACACGTTGGCACTTACGTTTTTTATGAAGCTTTCGCTTAATGTGATCTTGTCAACCTTTACGGGCTTTTGCTGGATATAAAAAGGTATTTTGGTTATTGTTCTGTTGTCCGCCTTGTCTATTGCAACAAGATTAACCCTGCTGAACTCTTCTATATCTATAGGCCACCCTATTATCGCACTGTAATAGTTCTCTTTTTTAAACGGCAGAAGCTCAAATCTTTTTTTGCCGTTGAACTCTACATAGAAATCTTTCAGGTTTTTATCCTCAACCTTTACTACAACAGCCGCACTTCCCCCCTTATGTATATACCTTGAATTGGACAGTACGTTTGCAACAGGCTTTTTCATATCAAGCTTGATAGGGATGTTTCTTACTACCTTGTTACCTTCAAGGAAGTTCCATTTACTGTTATCCACAGCTTCTATTTCAAGGACAGCATCATCCCCTTTGTAGAACATATCAAGATTTGGAGGAGTTACGTCTATGCTTAGATTCTTTTCTATATTCCTTAAGACACCCTGATTTAAAGGATATTCCCTTTCCCCGTCTTTAAATGTGATCTTGTAATATTTTATTCCGCTCTCATCGCTTAACTTGACCGTCAGCTTTGATTTTAAATTCCAATAAATCTTGTCACTTGCCTGGATCGTAGGTTTGTTTTGCTCAAATAAAGGTGAAAAATAATAAATATATCCCGCACCCGCTAAAACTAAAATCAATATAATACTTACAACTAATCCGCCGGACTTTTTTCTTTTCTCTTTAAATGTCAATTTTTCAACCCTTTTAGATAATATCTCTCTATTTTAACACAAAATGGTTTGTGAACCCATTAGACTCTTTTATAGTGTAACTCTTTGTAGCCCTCTTTCCGCTTTTTATAGCTGCTTAGTGCGAATCTGTTATTTATATCTAAGATATCCACTGCCAGACAGTCGCTTCCGCCTCTTCCTATTCTTCCAAGATATTGTATCAGTCTTCCATGGTAAGAGATAGGTGTGGCGAAGATCACCGTATCAAGATGTGGAAAATCTATCCCCTCTCCGAAATAGGAACTCGTCGCCAAAACCAAAGAGGAGTTTTCCACCTGCTTCATATTATGCTGTTGAATATCTTTTTTCAAGCTTCCGTGTATGGTCGTAAACTCTATATTCTCATACTTTAGAAGAAGTTCCAGGTTTTCAATATGTTCTATCCTGTCTGTCAATAACAGGATCTTTCTTCCCTGCAGGGCCTTAATCTGCTCTATTATAAGCATATTTCTTTTCTCATCGTTTATTATATCCGAAATAAGATCCGCAAAATTATCCGCCTCGCTTGAAAAATCACTCTCTATTATTTTAAGCCTGTTGGTTATTTTTCGTTTAGGGCGAACTTCGTAGGCAATTGATCCCAGCTGCTGAAATATCAAAGGATCCATTCCGTCTTTTCTGTTAGGTGTCGCACTAAGCCCCAAGATATATTTTCCCTCAAACTTCTTAATTATCTTTTCAAAAGTAAGTGCCGGGATATGATGGCACTCGTCCACTATTACAAAAGAGTAGTTCTTAATAATATCTATATTGTTTTTCAGACTCTGCATTGTTGAGACATCAAGCTTGTTATTAAGTTTATTTTTCCCTTTGCCAAGAAATCCTATCTCTTTTTTATCATAACCGAAATACTCGCTGAATCTTTCAATCCACTGATCAAGAAGCATATTTTTGTTTACTATTACAAGTGTGTTTACACCCCTTTTCTCTATCACTTTTGAGCCAATAAATGTTTTACCGAATCCCGGAGGTGCGATACAAAGTCCGAAATCTTTTTTCAATACCGCATCTATAACTTTTTGCTGCTCACCCCTTGGAGTGAATATTACCTTTTTGAACTTCTCTTTTTGCTCGAATCTTTCGTCGATGAACTTGGTATCAAGGTTATTTCTTTTTAATATCTCGATAACACCTCTCATTACACCCCTTGGAAGTTTTAGAAGATTATCTTTGTACTCAAAGCTGTATATTTTTTTTGGCATATTGTATATGGGACGTCTTAGAGAAAGAAGTGTTTTAACCTGGGGATTGTCAAATGTGGCTAGTTCTTTTAGTTCATTAAAAATATTTTTTGTAAGATTAGAGGTATCTATATATACCGCATCTTTAAGAGTAAACCGGTAGATACTGTTCTTTTTTAAAAGTTTTTCAAAATGTTCTATCTGGTTTTCGATAGACTTTTTTTGTTTATAAAGATTTTCGAGTTTCTGTTTTATCTCATTCATTGTCTAAAAGCTGGGGATTTTCCAGTATCTTCTGTATAGCCTGGGTAGATCTCAGGTAATCACTTTGGTATTCAAAATCCTGCTTGTTTGCTTTGGCTTCAAAAACAGCATCCTTTTGTATCTCCATATTCTGGTAGGTTATCTCGCCTATTACCTTGGCACCTTTACACACCTCTATATTCTCACAAACGATTTTTGCATCAATAGTTCCGCTGACTATGATATTCTTGGCTTTTACCACACCTGTTACTTTCCCGGTTTCCCCGATGATAAGAAGATTGGTATTTAATATTACGCCGTTCATCTCGCCGTATATATTAACATCCCCTTTTGTGTTTATACCGCCTGTTATGCTGCAGTTTTGAGGGATTATCGTAGCTGCTGTTTTTCTTTGTGCGCTTCCATGAGATTTATTATTTTTTCCCATTTTACCCTCCTTTGCTTTTCAAATATAGATTCATAATTGTTTATTCCCCATTCTAAAAACGGTTTTGGGTCCAGGCTTTTTATCCCATATTTTATCTCATAATGCAAATGGGGTCCCGATACCCTTCCGCTTCGACCGGTAAGCCCTATTATATCACCTTTTTTTACAACATCTCCCGCTTTTACCCTTGTCTGGGCCAAATGGGCATATATGGTTTGAAAACCGTAATTGTGTGAAATTCGAACAAGTCTTCCGAAACTTCCCCTGTTTTTATCCTGGACAAAATCTATTATTCCGTCCGCCGTGGCATAAACCCTTGTCCTGCTGTTTGCTTTAAGGTCTATCCCGTAGTGGAATTTTCTGTTTTTTGTAACGGGATGTATCCTGTATCCGAAATTTGAGGTTATCTCTCTGTTAAGCTTTAAAGGAAAACCGTTTGGCAGGATATCAAGAGTATAAAGCCTTTGTACCGAGGTAATCTTTGCTATACTGGCCCTTGCCATAAGATCCTGATCGTCATCAACCTTTAACCCTATGATCTTCTCGATATCCTCAAGTTTGGAGCTTAATTCCTCTATATCTTTTGCTTTCTCTTTTATCTGGAAAGAGTATAACTCATTCTCGCTTCTAAGAGTCTCTTTTTTCTGGGTTAGTATCTCTATCTCTTTTGCTTTCTTTTCTTTAAAGTCGTCGTATTTTTCGTTTAATATATTAATAAACCAGAAACTTCCCCCAATAAGAACTATTGCAGCCAAAATGATAAAAAATATCAGTTTTCTTACCATATTGTGAAGGTTGTAAGATTTGCTGCTGTGTATATCGGATATTGTAATGGTAAACCTATTTTTCAAAACCGGTCTCCTTTAAAAAACTTTCTGCTACGCTGAATGAGCCAAATACAAGGTAATCTTTCTGTTTATCCATTTTTGAAACTTCAAAATCTGAATATGCCATCCCAAGCTTTTCCAAAGAGTTTGTTAACTGCTCTTTTTCTAATATCCTTTGGTCTTCGCAGGAAATGATCAGCACTTTTTCAATATAGGGCTTTAAAATTGCCAATACACCATTATAATCTTTATCTTTGAAACTATTATAAATCAGTACGATTTTTTTATTATCTTTTTTTAACTGTCCTGCCAATGCATTTGCAGCAAGGGGATTGTGCCCCACGTCCAAGGTTATATTGGAAGTTATCTTTTCATATCTTCCATTTAATTTAGGGAGAATAAAATCTTTTTCGGCATCTTCTTGCAGATAGTGCAGCGTATAGACCACTGTTTTCAAGTTCGATCTTAAAAACCCGGGCAGATCTTGGGCGAAACTGCACGGAAGCTCTATACCCTGCTGATCTACCCTGATGATCTTTATTTTATCTTTAAACTCATTGTCCAGGATTTCATAAACTTCACTGTTTGACTGTTCTGTTACGATCAAGGTATTATCACAGCTTCTAACTTTCGTAAGGGTGATATCTTTAATTGTATCACCCAAAAAGCTCTGGTGGTCAAGCCCTACTGCCGTTAATATTGTAAGATCATTCTTTACAACGTTTGTTGCATCAAACTCTCCTCCAAGCCCTGCTTCAAGGACAAGATAATCCATCCCGGAACTTAAAAGAAGCCCAAGCAGTGTGGTATATTCAAAATATGTTAGCTTTTCAAGATATTTCTTTGGAAGAATATTCTGCAGTTCTTCATGGGCTTTGTTCAATTGCAGGTCACTGCTGTCAGAGCCGTTGATCCAGATTCTTTCATTGAATTTTAATATATGGGGAGATGAGTAATGAAGTACTTTTTTACCGTTTTGGTTTAAAAATGAAGCAAGAAGCCTTCCCGTGCTTCCTTTTCCGTTTGTTCCTATTATATGTATTATAAAAGGCAGTTTTATATGCTCTTTTACAATACCCCAGGAGAATTTTATTATATCGTAGTCGATCTTATCATAGTAAAGGGATTTTTTATCTAAAAACTCTTCTAATCTCATTTTACTATTTCATATTATTTACGGCTATTTTGGAAAAAATATTAGATATCGCTTTTTCTGATGCTATTCTTATAGCTTCATTTCTTTTTTGCGTAGTAACTGTTGAACTTGCATCTACGATATAGTCGTAATAATCTGACACATTGATCGTCTTAAACGGCGTATTTTTTGATTTATATGAAACTTTAGCCCTTACGGTTGTTCTGTATGTTCTTGTATACCCTGTTGTATCGGTTTCTATTGCACTGTTGCTGATCGATTTCATATCTATTATAATATATGAATCGGCTTCTTTTTTAACAGTTGTAAGTGAACCTTTAAATCTATTTAATACCATTTGGTTTATAGCATCCTTAATATAAACAGCATTACTTGAATTTTCGATATCAATAATTACGTCAACAAAAACCTTCCCCTCAACAGCACCTTTTGCATAATGGCTTGAAGGCTTGTATCCGCAGGCGGAAAAACCTATTAAAGAGAAAACTATAAAAAACGGTATTAAAATAGACCTTTTAAGCAAAATTAACCTTTTACTACAATATTAACAAGTTTGTTAGGAACTACGATCTCTTTTATTATCTCTTTTCCTTCACACCATTTGGCAAAAGCTTCACTCGACTTTGCAGCTTCCAGGATCTGCTCTTTTGAAGCGGTAGGTGAAACTTCCACTTCGCCTCTCTTCTTACCGTTTATAGTAAGGGCAAGAGATATGCTGTCCTGGACAAATACTTCTTCTTTAACCTCTATGGTTTTTTCAAAGTTTTCTTTTCCGAACAGTTTTTCACTTATCTCCCAGCAGGTATGGGGGATAATAGGTTCCAAAATATTTGACATAATATAGTAACCCTCAAGCCACACTGCTTTGTTATCCTGCTTGTTAAGTGCGTTAAGGGCTTCCATACAAGAAGCGATCAAAGTATTAAAAGCAAAAGTCTTGTTCATAACCTCATGTGCTTTTTGCAATGCTTCATAAACTTTTTTTCTTGCTTCTTTTTCATCTTTTGAAAGTGATGAATGCTCTATTGAGTCAAGTGAAGCCCTGTCGGCACCTTCACATTTTGAACTGCTTTCAAAGAACCTTCTTATAAATTTAAATGAACCTTCAACCGCACTGTCATTCCACTCTAATTCTTTGGTAGGAGGTGCGGCGAACATCATAAACAGTCTTGCGGTATCTGCACCGAACTTTTCAACTATCTCGTCAGGGTCAACCACGTTTCCTTTTGATTTTGACATTTTCGCACCGTCTTTTAGAACCATCCCTTGCGTTAAAAGATTTGCAAAAGGCTCTTTAGAGTTGGTGTATCCAAGCTGGTTTAATGCTTTTGTAAAAAATCTTGCATATAAAAGGTGTAAGATCGCATGCTCGATCCCCCCTATATACTGGTCAACATCCATCCAGTAATCACTGTCTTGTTTTGATATACCCTCTTCATTCCATTTTGAAGGGTTGGTTGCATATCTTAAGAAATACCATGATGATTGTACAAAGGTATCTAAAGTATCTGTTTCTCTCAGAGCAGGTTTACCGCACTTTGGACAAGAGCAGTGTTTCCATGTTGGGTGGGTATCAAGGGGATTCCCTTCACCCGTAATCTCAACATCTTCGGGAAGTGCCACAGGAAGATTTTCAGATTTCTCGGGAACAATTCCACACGATTCACAATGTACGAACGGGATCGGGGCTCCCCAGTATCTCTGTCTTGAAACACCCCAGTCCCTAAGCTTGTAATTAACCTTCTCTTTTCCAAGAGCAAGCTTTTCAAAGTGCTCAATGATCGCTTTTTTTGCTTTTACGTTAGGCATATCGGTAAACTCTTCGGAATCAACAAGAAGTCCCTCTTCCGTAAATGCCTCTTCAAGGTTTATAATACCTTCATTTGTATCTATAACCATCTTGATATTAAGTCCATATTTAGTAGCAAACTCGAAATCCCTCTGATCATGTGCAGGCACGGCCATAACAGCACCTCCGCCGTATGATCCAAGTACAAAATTTGCAACCCATACAGGAACCTCTTTACCTGTTAAGGGGTGTACAACGGTGATCTCAAGATCCAGACCCTCTTTATCCTGAGTTGCCCTGTCTCTTTCGCTTATTTTCTGCATAGCTTCAATTGCAGCTATTTTTTCGTCGCTTAAAAGTCTGTTTTCAACAATATATTTTACTATATCATGCTCGGGAGCAAGTGCAGAATAAGACACTCCGTAAATCGTATCCGGTCTAGTTGTAAATACTGAATACTTATCAAAGTTGTTTCCAAGTTTTGCTTTTGAAGCTTCACTTAAAGAGAAATCAAACTCTAACCCAGTGCTTCTTCCTATCCAGTTCTCCTGCATTGTTAAAACCTGTGAAGGCCATTTCCCCTCAAGTGTTTTAAGATCATCCAGTAAGTCTTGTGCATATTTTGTGATCGCAACATAATACCCGGGCATCTCTTTTTGTACAACTTCGGTTCCACATCTCCAGCAGCATCCCTCTTCAAGCTGTTCATTTGCCAAAACGGTTAAATCGTGCGGACACCAGTTAACTGTAGTTGATTTTCTGTACAAAAGACCCTCTTCGTACATTTTGATAATAAACTCTTGTTCCCATCTTGTATAAAGCTCGTCACTTGTTGCGAATTCTCTTGTTTTTGAAAAGCTGAGCCCAAGGCCCTCAAGCTCTTTTCTCATATAATCGATATTTTCATAAGTCCACTTTTTTGGGTGCAGCTTATGTTTTATAGCGGCATTTTCCGCAGGCATCCCGAAACTGTCCCACCCGATAGGGTGCAGAACGTTAAAACCGTTCTTTCTGAAATGTCTGGCGAATGCATCACCTAAACAATAGTTTCTAACATGCCCCATATGGATCCTACCGCTTGGGTAAGGGAACATACTTAAGATATATTTTTTATCTTTACCGCAATCTTCATTTTCAGGTTCAAAACTGTTGTTTTCATTCCAATAGTTCTGCCACTTACTCTCAATATCCTTTGGATTATACGTCATTATTAATAATCTTCCTTATCTGAACTTTTTGAACTCTCTATCAAAGCCAAGGCCACGGCAAATATATTAGCCACAACCGCGCCTATTGCAAGGCCTATAGCCATACTTACATTATCTGTAAATGTAAATACTACAAAAGCAGGTATCAGGTGCAGGTCTGCTACAAGCGAACTTGCAAGAAGTTCCGCAGCAAGCAGGTTTCTAACACCGATTTTTAATATTGTCGATATAACATTAACACCTGCGGCCACGAAAAGTGCCACTGCATTATGATCATACAGGAACCCTGCCGTCGTTGTTAAACTCATCAATGAAAAGAATATATATACTACCTTACCCCAATCCATTTGAATCCTTTGTAGTTGGTTTTCTAAAATAGTGCAAATTATATTTAAAACTTAGTTACAAATGGGTTAAATAGATTCCCCTAAAGCAGGGACAATAAAAAAGGCAGGGGATAAACCCCTGCCTTTTTAAAGATGAAAACTGAAAGTGTTACACTGTTCCCTGTTCGAACTGTGCTCTCATTCTTTCTTTCTCTTTTTGTTTTCTCTCTTTTTCCGCTTCATTTGTCCTGTAATTGGCAATTGAGAACTTTAATTGAACCAGGAACGATGCCGCAATAAAGATTGAACTGTAAGTTCCCACTACAACTCCCACTAAAAGGGTAAAACTGAATCCGTTTATGATCTCCCCTCCAAACAGGAATAAAGTAAGGACAACAAAGAAAGTAGTTAACGAAGTAAGGGTCGTTCTGCTTAAGGTCATGCTTACAGACTCGTTTACCACTTTGTCAAGTTCACTCTCCTTAGAAGTTTTTATACCTTCCCTGATCCTGTCAAATACGATTATAGTATCGTTCAGCGAATAACCAAGGATCGTCAAAATAGCCGCAAGAATATCAAGGTTTACGTCTATTTCGAACAACACTATTGCACCTACGGCTATTGATATATCGTGAATCAAAGCCAAAATAGAAGCAACGGCAAATCTCCACTCAAATCGGTATGATACGTAAGCAAGGATTATCACAAGTGCCAGGCTTAAAGCCATGATACCTTTTTCCTGAAGTGCATCACCAACCTTAGGCCCTACCATATCGACTCTTCTTATTTTATATTCACCCGTAGGTTTCAATATATCTCTTATATCATCACCTATATCTTTACCAAGGGTCGTACTTGCGGTAGGTATTTTTATAATCACTTCCAAATCGCTTCCAAATTCGGTAACGCTAGCTTTTTCAAACCTTTTGTCGGTTTTTAGAACATCCCTTATATCCTGAACAGGTGCAGTTTTTGTATATTGAACCTGAATAAGAGTACCCCCTGAGAAATCGATCCCAAGGTTAAGCCCTTTTGTAAAGATCAAGATAAATGATGCTATTACCAGAATTGAAGAAAAAGCTAAAAAAGGTAATCTTCTACCCATAAAGTCATAAGTTTTGTTTGCTTTAAAAATTTCCATTATTTAATCCCAAACCATTTTTTCAAGTTTTTATCTTTAACCATTTTAGGCATCATCGCTTCATAAATACCGTGTGTACCTAAAATAGCAGTGATCATGGAAGCCAGTATACCGATACTTATTGTTATTGCAAACCCTTTAATCGGTCCCGTACCGTAAGCATAAAGAATAACCGCAACTAAAAGAGTAGTGATATTTGCGTCAAGGATCGCGCTCATTGCATTTTTGTAACCGTCTTCAACGGCTTTGGGAATGCTGGCCCCTGCTCTTAAAAGCTCCCTTATTCTCTCACTGATAATAACATTGGCATCAACTGCCATACCAACGGTTAATACTATACCTGCCATACCGGGAAGCGTAAGTGTAGCCCCGAACATCGCCATAACCGAGATAATGATAAATATATTAGTAATAAGAGCAATGTTTGCAACAATACCCCCTATACCGTAATAAATGATCATAAATATCACAACCAGAACAAAACCTGATACCAAGGCAAGCATAGAAGCCTGGATGCTGTCCGCACCAAGACTTGGTCCCACACTTCTTTTCTCCAGCATAACAACTGGAGCAGGCAGAGCACCGCTTCTTAGGGCAATAGCTATATTACCCGCTTCGTTAATAGTGAAGTTTCCGCTTATCTGTCCGCTTCCGCCTCCTATTCTTTCCCTTATAACAGGATCAGAGAATACTTTTCCGTCAAGAACGACTGCAAGTCTTTTACCGACATTTTTAGCCGTAAAATCACCGAAAACCTTTGCCCCGAAAGAGCTTAGTGTAAAATTGATTATAGGCTGGTTTGTCTGCTGGTCAAATGCAACTTTCGCATCTATCACTTCACTGCCTGTTAAGATAGGGATCTGCTTGACAAGATGCTTTATCTCTTTACTGCTGGTATCTTCAAGAATAAGATCGCCAAACTCCAAAGCTTCCTCTTCGCTTAGCTCATAAACCTGATCGGCTTTAAGCTCGTCTACGGCCATTAGTTCAAGGTTTGCAGGCTTTGCAATAAGGTTTCTTGCTCTTTGCTCCTCTTCTTGCGTTTTTATTCCGGGAAGTTCAACAACAATATCACTGATCCCCTGTCTTGCAACAGAAGGTTCTGCCAGGCCGAACTGGTCAAGCCTGTTTCTGATTGTCTCGACAGCCTGGCCCACAGCCATATCTTTTACTATTTCGATCTCTACGGGCGTTAATTTAATATTATATACCAGATTATCGCCTTTGTTGATATCAAGCCCTTTGATCTCCGATAACATAGTATCAACCTTTGTAGATTCATCAGGATCAAGAAGTAAAAAGCTCAAGCTTTTCTTTTTTATAATAAGATCCTCAATAAGGATATCTTCATTGTCTGTAAAGTATTTAACCGTTGCTGCAACAGATTTTATTTTACCCTCAACAGCTTTTTCGGTTTCAACTCCTAAAAGCATATGAAGACCGCCCTGCAGATCAAGACCTAAAGATATTTTTTTTCCCTCGTCTGTCTGTAAAAAAGAGGGGATAGAAAACAATACCCCGAATATAGTGACCAGTACAAAGATTACCAGCCTGTAGTTTAAAAATCGCAATTGTTTACCTTTTTATAAGATTAGTCTTCCCATTTGCTTGCAATATAATTTCTAGCAACTCTTAATTTTGTTCCGTCTACATTAGATACAGTTAAAAATTCCTCTTCAACTTTCTCTATTTCAACAATTAAACCGCCGTTAGTCATTATCTTATCACCTTTTTTAAGTGATTCCAACATTGCCTGGTGCTCTTTTTGCTGCTTTTGCTGCGGTCTGATTATCATAAAATAAAAAATCGCGAATAATACGATAAGTGGTAGTAATGATCCGAATAAATCGTTGCTCATTGTAGTGTCCTTTTAGATTGGTTTTCGAGAATTGTATCTAAAAAAAACTTAAGCGGTTAAAATTCCAAAGTACCTTCAATGGTAAATTCTGCCTTTGCATCAAGCTCTGCATGACTCAATACGGCAATATTCAACCCAAATTTCTCAAATATTTCGGCAAGCCTTCTTCTAAGACTAGGGTCAACTATCATAGAAACTACATGGATCCCTTTGTCATCAGCTTTTTGTATCAATTCTCTGGTTTTTGTCACAAGATTATTGATCTCTCCGATGCTCAGCATCAAGTGGCTGACACCGTGCTGCTCTTGAAGCTTGCCTATAAAGTCCTGCTCCAACTCTGATTTTATAGTAAAGATATGCAAAGTTCCGTCAGGCCCTGTGAATTTATTCGTAATAAGCCTGAAAAGTTTGCTTCTTACATGCTCAAGAATAATATCGGGTGATTTGGTAAGCTCGGCAATATCTGAAATAGCTTCAAGGATCGTGATCATATCGATTAAAGGTATATTCTCGTGAAGCAGGTCTTTACACACTTTTAAAAGCGTTCCGTAAGAGGTAACCTTCATCGCCTCTTCAACAATAATAGGGTGGGTCTCTTTTATTCTTTCAACCAGGTCTACAAGGTCTTGCCTTGTAATAATATCTTCTGCATGTTTTTTTATTAGTTCAGAAAGGTGCGTAGAGATAATAGTAGGTGCATCAACTACGGTAAACCCTTTATTTAAAGCTTCATCTTTAAGTTCATGTTTGATCCATACGGCATCAAGGCCGAACACAGGTTCTTTTACCCTTTTCCCCTTCAGTTTTGAATTTGCTATTCCACCCATGGCAAGAAGATTGTTCAATTCTACATTACCCTTGGCTATAGGTATTCTTTTAAGATTAAAACTGTATTCATTCATACCAAGAGAAGGGTTGTCGCTTATTCTTATCTGAGGTATTACGAATCCAAGCTCTGCAGCTATTTTATTTCTGATACCTTTTATTTTATCAAGAAGTTCGCTGTCTCCTTGTACCAGTTTAAGAAGCTGCGTTCCAAGTTTCAACTCTAAAACTTCCAATTTCATTGTTTTATCAATAGTCTGCTCTTCAGTAGGTATAGCAGCTTGTTGTTTTTTCTTGTCTTTTTCCTGCATTGCAAGTTCAGCCTGCTTTTTCTGCTGGGTTAACTTATCACCTTTGACAAATCTTGTAAAAGCATTGTCCCTGTCCTCTTCTATCATATACACTAGATACCCTACACCACTTAAAAGAATACCCATAAACAATAAAATACCCGTAGGGAATCCGGGAACAAATCCGAACAGAAGCAATGCAATACCTGTTATCATTAATGACTTGCTGTCATTTGCAAGCTGGGCAATAGTACCGCTTGCGAACTTTTCCTCATCGGTATTTGATCTCGTAATTATAATAGCAGTTGCAGTAGAGATAATAAGTGCGGGGATCTGAGCCACAAGCCCGTCACCGATTGTTAAGATAGTATAAATTTCAGAACTTTCCGCAGCACTCAGATCATGCTGGAAAATACCTATAAGAAGCCCACCGATAAGATTTACAAGGGTAATAATGATACCCGCGATAGCATCACCTTTTACGAACTTTGCAGAACCGTCCATAGTACCGTAGAAACTGACTTCGCTTGCTAATTCTTCTCTTCTTTTTTTTGCCTGCTGGTCATCAATAAAACCTGCATTAAGATCGGCATCGATCGCCATCTGCTTACCGGGTAATGAATCTAAAGAGAATCTTGCCTGAACTTCCGCAACTCTTCCGGCACCTTTTGTTACAACCATAAAGTTAATAAGAACAAGGATAATAAATATGATAATACCAAGTACCATATTTCCGCCTACGACAAACTCACCGAAAGCGGTGATTATTGAACTTACGTATTCCGGTCCATTATGCCCCTCCCCCAGGATAGACCTGGTGGTCGCAATATTTAAAGACAGACGGAATAATACAAGAATCAATAATAGTGTAGGAAAAGTTGAAAGATCTGTAGGTTTCTGTACAAACAACGAAATTAACAGTATTAATATCGCCGATGTAAGGGAAAGTATCAAAAAGAAATCAAGCATCCCTTTTGGCAACGGAACGATAATGATCGTCAACATTGCAAAAAGGAAGCCGACTAGGATATACTCCTTCTTAAATAATACTTCCCTTATATTCATTTAATTTAAAAGACCTTTTTATTTAACATAATTTAATAATGACAATTGGTTCATTTTAGCAATTGTCGAATACAACGCCTGATATGTCAACTCTAAAGCGGAAGATTCCATAGCAAGTTTTGACTTATCTGCGCCGTTAGTTTCCAGGATCAGTATATTGTAATGCGTTTCCTGGGTTGCCAGTTTTTCAAGGGCACCTTCAAATACGGCATTTCTACCGCCAAGCTCACCGTGTCCTATATTCGTAGAGTCAAACTGTTTGGTCGTACTTTCAAGACCGTTTGCTACAATGTCGTCTATAAAAGCATCCTGGTTATCAGCTATTTCACCACCTTTGGTTCCATCAAGTTTTGTTACATACCCTTCAAGAGCATTGATAGTTTTATTTAGATCATCAAAATAACTGTGTTTTGCTTCAAAAACCCTGCTGTCAACCTGGGCTAACATATCGGTATTTGTACCTAGGATGGTATAAGTTTCCCTAACTGAATCCTGGGTAATGACTGCATCCGCTTCAACCTGTGCCGTTACGGTATCAATAGCTATTCTGGAGTCAGGATATTTACTTACATCCATCATCTCCCCGTTATGATCGTATTTTTGAAGAACTAAAGGGACAACCGGGTCATTGGGATCTCTTTCAAGGTTTGTTGCCGGATCGATAACTTTCCACTCATAACCATCTTCATCAATTATTCTTTCCCTGTCCTGGAAAGTAAAGTCATCACCCTGGCTTTTTAAAGCCTTGCTACTGGTATAAAAACTTGCATCATATGCGGTAATACCCCTTTCCCTGTAACTTCCCGGCTGAACGGCAACTTTTCTCAAGAAGCCGTCTCCTCCGTAATCAATTCTTCCGTTAACTTTAAAATCTTCATCTTTCTGCAAAGTCTCATAGGTACTATTTGAACCTGAAAAAATATATTCTCCGTCTATTTTCGTGTTAATTGCATCAAAAATATTTTCCCTAATACCTTCCAGGTTTGTAGCAATTGCAAGTTTATTGCTTCTGTCTATCCCTGCATTTAAAGCTTTCATCAAATCATCTCTAATGCTGTCCAATGATGCTTTTACTTCACCAAGGCTGGAATCTGCCGTATCGTTCATAGACTTTGTCTTGGTAAGCTGTAAAGTTAAACTTTCAGTTACTCTTAATTTATCTTCAAGATTTATAACTTCCCCATGTAATATAGAGTCATCACTACCTTTATTTAAGATCTTCCCAGAACCCATTTGATGGGTAATTCTTTCATTTTCCCTATTTAAATTATTTAAATAATACAACATACTGTTAGTAGCATCAATCATTTGTCACCTCCATGAGTCCTTTGACAATCTGTTCATAGGTGTATTTTTCATCTACACCCTGGGATAAAAACGCCCTGATCTTGTCTTTTCTGTATAAAGCGTTATCAAGTTCTTTATCCATACCTTTTTTATAGGCACCAACCCGAAGTAAAACTTCATTTTCTTTTATTAACGATAATACCCTTTTTAACTTTAAAAATCTATTATATTGATTTTTTGGTATAACTTTATCAATTACCCTTGAGGCACTTTGTAAAATATCAATAGGGGGATAGAAGCCCTCTTCCGTTAATTTTCTTGTTAAAACTATATGCCCGTCAAGAATTGACCTACTTTGATCGGCAATGGGATCATTCATATCGTCCCCGTCCACAAGAACGGTAAAAAATGCGGTAATCGTCCCAAACCTGTTTGACCCTGCACGCTCCATTAACTGTGGCAGCAAAGCAAAAACAGAAGGTGGATAACCCCTTTGAGTAGGGGGTTCACCTGTACTTAGACCTATCTCTCTTTGTGCCATGGCAAACCTTGTAACAGAATCCATCATCAAAAGTACGTCATGTCCCTTGTCCCTGAAAAATTCCGCTATAGCCATAGCAGTCAATGCCGCATATTTTCTCATTAGGGATGATTCATCACTTGTCGCGGTTACAATTACCGTATTTGTAAGGTCATTACCCAGGTTATAATGGATAAATTCAGGGATCTCTCTTCCCCTTTCACCGACAAGGGCAATAACCTTTATCTGGGCTTCACACCCTTTTACTATCATTCCCATCAAGGTAGACTTACCCACACCAGAACCTGCAAAGATACCGACTTTCTGACCTTTACCGCAAGTGAGCATAGAATCTATAGCCTTAACACCCGTAGAGAACCTCTGATCTATTATTCCCCTCTCCAGAGGAGAAATAGTCTGCTTGTTTATGGCGGAATTTTCTTCTATATCGGTTAATTTCCCGGCACCGTCTATAGGTTCCCCCATTGCATTTACAACACGGCCTAAAAGTCCATAGCCGCATTTTACGCTTAAGCCCTCTTTTTGCAGATAAACCCTGTCCCCTATTTTAAATCCGTCTATAAAAGAGAACGGAACTATTGTAAAATGACTGTCCTGTATTGCGGCAACCATCCCCAATACTGTATATAGATGGGCTACAGATTCTATTTTTACTATATCTCCAATTGCTACATCAAGCCCTTTAGCAATAATATTCGTATTATTTATATTAATGATATTGCCAAAAGGTATAAAAAGCTTATCCTGGTCAATACTGTTTAATAAATTATCTAAATCCACCATTATAACCTGTCACACATCTTTTTATAGTAGCTGTCCACATCTTTTAAATTTTTACACTTCTTGATCATTGTTTTATATTTATTCTGTTTGCCAAGATGCTCGTAGATCTTTGCCATCTCGTAATATATCTGGGCCAAATCCTCTTTTTTTATTTTTCTGTCAATTGTAAGACCGTCTATATTTCTTTTAATATTAAGACCCTTTTGAAGATACTCCAAAGCTTTATCGTAATTATCGTCCAGTTTCTCGTATTTTGCAAGTTCTATCTCCACAAAAGGGGAATATACTCTTGCTTTCATCTCATTTTGTTTATCATAGAGTTTTAGAAGTATCGAAATAGCTTCACTCTCCTCTTTTTGTTTTAAAAGGTACAGATAATACTGGTAATAAAAATCTATTATTAAAGGGTTATTCTCGTTTTTGCTTATGAACTCCCTGTTATTTCTCGCATATTTAAAGAACTTCTCCATTGCAAAAGAGCTTTTCTTCTCCCCATATATCAGGAATCTGTACAAGAACTCTTTTGATAAAATATCCGATTCCCCCAGCATATCAAGTTTTTGGGAAAAACTTTCGGCGTCATTGTACTTTTTCAGCATCAATGCTACTTTCTCAAGGTTATAATAAACTTCTGCATTTCTTGACCTGCTGAAAACGCTTTTTGCAATGGTGTAGGTACTGAGCTTCGGTTCTTCCTGCATGCAGGCAAAGAGATTTTCCGTGGCTTTTTGATCTTCGATCAGAAGCATAAGGGCATCGTTTGACACCCCTTTCATAACCTTGTTAAGCTCCGTACACTGTCTTGCACTTAGATAATACTCTATAAGCTTGAAGTTCACCATACTGTAAATATCATCCATACTTTTAAAGCCGAATCTGTTAACGATCCTTTTGTTTATGCCGTCATAGATCTTTTTCATTCTTATTATCTGTTCATACTTTTGATCCTCTATGGCATTTAAAAGCTCCTGCATCATTGCTTTTTGCTGCATAGATTCCGAACCGCTGTATTTTGAAGCTATCATTTGAGGATCAAACTTCCCCTCTCTCATAATGATCTCGTCAAGATACATCTTGGAACGTTTAAAATAGGGGTTTCCCTCTCTTACGGCTAAAAGGTCCTCATAGATCGTTTTTGCCTGAGGCATATATTCAGGCTCAAACCCTGCAAGCTTCATATAAGTGTTTGCCAGAATAAATTTAAAATTATCTATACTATCGGTAACACTTGCCTTTTCAAGGAGTCTTTTGATTATCGTTATGGCAAACTTTTCCATTCCGTTATCAAGAAGTTTTCGCACCTTTGTTAATGCCTTGTAACTGTCATTTGCATAATAGTCGATATTTTTCCCAAGTACTTTGTCAACAAGGTCGTATGCTTTTTCATGCTCATCATTTAAAATATAGGCATCATACAATTCATCTGCAACAATGGTTGCAACCTCGAGGTTATTGGTCTCTATAAGCTCTTTTTTCAAAAGCTTGATAGCTTTTCTGTAATCTCTTCTTTTTATATGTATCTGTGCCTGTGCTATTTTACCGTAAACCTTGGAAGAGGGATCATCAAAACCGTGCAGGATGGCATTTGCATAATACTGCGCTTCATTTGCCTTGTTTACCCTGATCTTCAATAAAACAAGAAGTTTATATGCTTCAAGGAGGTCTTCTTTTCCTATTCTTGAATCATGGATCGCTTTTTCAAGTAAAGATGTAGCTTCTATAGCCTTTACCTTTGTTTCCATCTTATATAATATTTCACTATGAAGAAGTATCGCTTCTGAATTTAAAAGCTCGACTTTATTTGTATTTCTAAAAGCCATGATCTGCTTATAGGCAATATTGAGCTGACCCTCTTTTAAATATGTTTTTATGGTCTCAAGGGCAGCATTTGCATTTAGTATCTCCCTTTTCTGGCTTTGTGAGATTTGATTTAAATCAGGGGTTACAAAACTATAATAGAAATCCTCTTTTGCATAAAAAAATGTAATAGATAATAATAAAACAAAAATTTTCTTCATCAACGCCCTTTACTCAATCGATTTTCCGTTTAACTTATAAATATATGTAAATATCTCGGCTATTGCCTTATAAAACACTTCAGGAATCTCCTGTTCAACTTCAACCTGGTCATATATCGCCCTGGCCAGTGCAGGGTCTTCAATAATAGGTATTTTACTCTCTTTTGCAATGTCCCTGATCTTCAAGGCAATAAAATCTATACCCTTGGCAACCACAACCGGGGCGCTTTTTTTGCTCTCATCATACTGAAGGGCAACCGAATAATGGGTCGGATTCGTAATAACAACATCAGCATTGGGGACTTCTGCCATCATCCTCTGCTTTGACATTTTCATCTGTATTGAACGGATTCTCGCTTTTACCTGAGGATCCCCCTCCATCTGCTTATGCTCATCTTTTATCTCTTGCTTGGACATCTTAAGCTGTTTAAAATAATAATGTCTTGTAAAAAAGAAATCTATTATAGCAAAAATGACTATAATTAACAAAATAGTCAAAAGAAAATACATAGTTAACTCTATCATAGCCTCAATGGAAGCATTGAGTTCTTTGTCCATCATGGCAAGTACACTGTCCCATACAAGAGCCATGATTATCCCCATCACTATAAATATAATTATAAGCTTTGCGGTCAGCTTAAAAGACTCGATAACTTTTTTCATGCTGAACACGTTTTTAAAACCGCTTAAGGGATCTATCTTCTTCAGGTCGAGCTTAATTGGTGCCATTACAAAACCAAACTGCATAAGATTGAATATCACCGCCAGAAATAAAATAAGAACAAACAAAGGTGTAAGGGCATACATAAGCTGTACTGCAATTGTCAGGGTAATATTATAAAATACCTTACTGTCCATTTCCATGCCTATAAATGAATAGACATAATACATCATATCCTTTATTTCACTATAAAAACTGTCTGCAAAAAAAAGTAAATATATTGAGCTGAAAAACAGTATGGAGGCTCCCGGAACTTCTGCCGATTTGGGTACGTTCCCCTCCTTTTTGGAGTCTTCTATCTTCTTGGAGGTGGGTTCTTCTGTTTTTTCTTGTTCGTCTGCCATTATTCAAACTTTCCGATAAAATATGCCGTAAAGGTGTCAACAAATATTTCAAATCCAAACATCATAAATATGAATATCAGTGTAAATTTAATTTGAAAGGTTACTACAAAAGGTGAAAATGCCGGCATTGATTTTGTACCGTAACCGTAATATATATCCAAAATAAATCCTATAAAAAATAAAGGAAAGGCAAAAGAAAAAGCAAATGCAAACATTGCATTTATCTCATTTATCGCTATTGCCACCCCGTCATAACTGTATAGATCAAAATTTCCAAGTGTTATAGACCCGAAACTCTGGGCCAGCATATAGATCGTTATCTCATACATTCCGGACTCAAGATAAATTACCAATACAATAAAATATAAAAGCCTGCTCACTATACCCTGCTGTGTTCCGGTTGCAGGATCGAACATATTTGCCATTGATAATGCCGTAGCATAACCTATTAGGTCACCTATAACCTGTACGGCCATAAAAACTATCTGCACTAAAAATGAAGCAACAAGCCCAAGGGTTATTTCACTTATTAATGCAAGTAAAAAATCTTTTTCCTCAATTGTGATCTGGGAACTGTCAACCAGAGGGAAGATAAAGACCGACAGGTAAAATGCCGTTGCGACCCTTACGGTTGGATTTACCGTTTTATCTCCTAAAATAGGCATAAATGCCATAAATGCCAATATTCTTGCGAATAAAAGTAAAAAGGAATATATAGTCTGCTGATCAATTAATGATATTAACTGTTCCATCAGACTTTCTTACATATAAGTTTGATCTTCCAAAACCTCTTCAGCAAGTTCCTCTTCAACAACTCTGTTATCCGGTGAATTATGATCATTACTATCTTTATTGTTGTTACTGTTCTGCTGGCCGAAAGAGTTTTCACTTTGATTGTTTTGATTCTGCATTCCAAAATCCAAAGATATATTTGATCCGTCGTTCATATTTCTGCTAAGTGCATTTTGCAATGCCGTTTTATTATCTGCAAATGCTTCCATAGTGGAAGAGTTTGACATACTCATACTTACAGAGAGGGAATTATCACTTTTGTTGGCTTTCATAACTATTGCGATACTTCCAAGATTGGCAGGGTTTAAGCTGACCCTGAAAGCCGTAACCGGCGGTTTATAGTTTTCGTACATATTTCTTGCAACTTCACTCATAAAACTTCCCATTCTCTGCTGTGCACCCACTATTTTGTTTTGTATCGTTTCAACAATATTTTGGGGAACCTGTATAGTTACAGCTGTCTCTTTTGTGGTAAGCTCCGACGGTTCTTTATTTACTGCAGCTGCCGTTGTTAAAGAGGCTGCTTTTTGAAGAGATATATTCTCTTTTTGCATGCTGTTTTGGGTCAATACTTTTTCAGTTATATGTTTTTCAAGGAACATTCTGTCAAGAAGCCTGTTATTTGAACCCATAATAGTTTTTGATTTATCATTTTTCTCATCAAGTAAAGGGTTTCTTTTTAAATCTTCACTCCCTTTTGAGCTTTTTTCTGTTTCAATCTCAACCTCTTCAGGATTAAGGTCAAGCATTGAGGCACTTTTAGATACTGATTCCATATTCTTGTTATCATGAATATTTTGTTTGGCATTTTTTAGCTGCTCTTGGGAAGTAGTTTCTTTAAGCTTTCTTTGAGAACTTAAAAACATATTTGCCAGGAAAGGATCTTTCATCTGCTGATTTGTTTTTGTTTCATCTGCAAGATCTGCCAAATTTGAAGAGCTCTTGAGATTTGATTCATCATTTTTAAGAACTGTTTTATTTTCTTTATTTTCCACAGGATTTGTTTCATCGTATCCACTATTTACAGTATACTTTTCCGGGCTTTTTGTAGAAACGACTGTTTTTGTTTCAGTTTTTTCAGACACTTTATTTGCCTTGGCAGTTTCAGTGATCTGCTCAACGGGAGCCTCTTTTGAGTTTATTTTTAACTCATCTGCTTTTAGTTTCGGATCTTTTATATCCTCTTTTATCTCTGTTTTATCCTCTTTTTGAGGTTTTACAGAGTTTTCCTGCTTTTGCACTTTCTCTGTTTTCTGAGTAGAGTTGTCGTTTATCTTTGTTTTTATCTCGTCAGCTTTTACTTTAGGATCTTTTATATCCTCTTTTTCTACTTTAGCTGATTTTTCAGTTTCCTCTGAAGAATTATCGTTAAGTTTTGTTTTTATATCCTCAACTTCTGATTTAGGATCTTTTATATCCTCTTTTTCTACTTTAGCTGATTTTTCAGTTTTTTCTGAAGAATTATCATTAAGTTTTGTTTTTATATCCTCAACTTTTGATTTAGGATCTTTTATCTCCTCTTTTATCTCTGCTTTGTCAGTTTTTTCTGCTTTATCTGAAGATTTATCATCAAGTTTTATTTTTATATCTTCAACTTTTGATTTAGGATCTTTTACACCCTCTTTTATCTCTGCCTTGTCAGTTTTTTCTGTTTTTGCAGTTTCTTTCAGTGGACTCTCTTCAACAACTTTTACTTTTGAATCTTTTATATCTGCTTTTAGGTCTGACTTATTGATCTTTTCTGGATTATCTTCTTTTTCTGTCTTTTGCGAAGAGTAATTCTGTGTTTTTGTTTTTATCTCTTCAACTTTAGAGTCTGGATCTTTTTTTATATCAGATTTGATTAACTCTTTTCCAGTCTCTTTTACATTGGACTGGTCTTTGGGGTTCTGCCTGTCGTCTTTTGCTTTTTTAGTAACAATATCGACAAGTTTTTTAGAAACTTCATCCAGTGTATCATTTGATTTTTCATTGGGGGTTTGACCCATTCTCTGAGTAGTCTTGGAAATCTCTTTTTCATTTTCCTGAACTTTGCTCCCATCGTTAATTTGTTTTTTTGGGTCACTATTTTTAGATTCCGTTTTTGATTCTTCACTGCCGTATCTTTTCTCTGCAGTTTTATTATCGCTTTTATCCTGATGTTCAGCGTTATTTTTAGCTTCACTTAATATCGAATCAAAAAGTGAAGGAGCTGTTTTCTGCTCTGCACTCTTCGAAGATGAAGGGGAAGCAGCCTCTTGGGATGCACTCTTATTTGGATTTAGTAAAATATCTGCTGACATTTTATACCCTTATGATATCCAGAGTCTTGGTGTCCATCTGCTTTTGAGATTTAAATGCCGAGACATTTGCTTCGTAAGACCTCATTGCCTCTATCAAGTCTACCATCTCGATTACCGGGTTGATATTCGGGTAAGCTACATATCCGTCCTTATTCGCATCAGGATGGTTTGGTTCGTATTTCATCATAGGTGCTTCTTTTGATTCTATTATCTCTTTAACACCTACACCTCTTAAGGATAAATCTGCTTTCTCTTTTTCAGTTTTTATCTCTTTTGCTTTACCGTTCTCGTCAAACAATACTTCCTGAAAAGAAACATTCTGCTTTTTGTAAGGACCGCCCTCAGTTGTATGAGTGGTCTGCGCATTTGCAATATTTGAACTTACAACATTGATCCTTGCCCTTTGGGCGCTCATCCCGGATGTTGCTACATTATAACCGTCAAATAGACCCATTATTTATCCTTTAAGTTGATTAAACCTGCATACTCATTACTTGTTTGTATGCACCTAAAGCTTTGCTCTTAACCTCTAACCCGAGTTTCAGACTAAGTTCTGCCTCTTCGATCTTTTGAACTGCATCCTGAAGATTTTCAACTTTTCCGGTTGCAATATCGTTCATAGCATCATAAGCTTTAACCTGAGTATCATTTACCTCTTCAATAGAGTTCTTTAATACGTTTGAGAATGAATTTACGTCATTTTGCTGGTTTTGACCGTTTGCGTTAATCCCGCTGCCTAAATCTGTTAAAGTGGTGTTTGATACCAGACTTTTATTCATACCAGATAAAGAATTAGTAATTTCACCTAATTTCATAATTTATCCTTTATTCTTTATTTTCGTTATTGTTTTTTTTACTTTGAACCGCTGCTTCTTGAATCGCAAGGTCATTGACTAGAGACTCAAGCTTATTCGCAGATTTTTCAAATGCTATTGCATCCTGGGTATTATCCAGTTTCATCAAAGAAACCGTCAAAGAGAACATTATATTGGCAACACCTTTAAAACCGATGGTTACCAATACTATCCAGAATATCATTTCAAACGGTGTGTAATAGTTTGCATTTAAAACAAAAAAAATCAAAACTGCAAAAAACACCGTAGCTACGTAAGTATCAAATATTTTGCTACTTAGTAATTTCTTTGAGAAATCTTCAACTACCATATCTTTCTACCTTAACTTTTTAAGTAAATTATCTACAACTAATTCAAGTTGCGTAACAGCTAAATCCTCGTTAAACTCTTTTGCAAAAAGTTTTCGCAATCTACCCGTAGTAGATATACTTCTGCTTTCACAAATATTTCCTATATATTCTACCATAAATTTTCTATTAAGTTTATTTTTTGCAGCTAAATTCACCAAAGATTTTGTAATTGCCTCGCCTGTTTCATATTTTTTCGTGTGATTAAAACATAACATCATTGAATCTTTTTTGTGGCTGAGCATCTTGAAAAAAGCATATACATCAGTCAGGGCACTTGGATCCGTGGTCGTAATTGCAACAATATTTTCACTTAATTCAAGAAACTCCTGCACATATTCATTTATCCCTGCCCCCGTATCTACAAGAAGAAGATCGAAACTGTTCATGGAAACTATATCATTGACTATTGACGAGAATACCATGCTGTTGTTCATTCCTATATACTCATGTCCGCTTTTGCCGGCGATCAGGGTTACATTTTCATACTTTGTAGGTGTAAGGATATCGTTTATTTTCGATTTACCGTTAAAATAATCAAAAAATGTTTTTTCAGGTTTAACATCTAACAGCACCTGTAGATTCGACAATCCTATGTCTGCATCTAATATGGCAACTTTTAAGCCTCTTTTTGAAAGTATGTATGCCATATTGGAGGTCATTGTGGATTTTCCCACACCCCCTTTTCCGGAAGTGATGGTTATTATTTTTGTTTTTGAGCTTTTTTTGAGTTTCTTGCTTAAGGAAACAAGCTTGTTAGCCTGTGTAGATATAGGATTAAACAAAACTATCTCTTGGGTATCTCTTTATTCATAAAACACTCTATTATATAGTTCGCATCCGCTTCTATCAAATCATCGGGTACATTCTGTCCGATAGAAAGATAACAGATCGACTTTTTTGTTTTATGTGCAAAGGATATTAGGTTTCCGTAACTTCTTGTTTCATCAAGCTTTGTAAATATAAGGTTATTTATGTGAAGCTGTGAATAACTGTTGTATATCTCTTGTAAATCGGTCGATTTAACGTTTGAAGGAAGTACAAGCATCTTTTCGATCGGTATCTCTGTCAACTGCATTTGATACTGGTTGATAGCATCTATCTTGTCAATATCATACTGGCTTCCCCCTGCAGTATCTATTAAGATATAATGACAGTCCCTTAATCTGCTTATAGCCTCATTCAGCTCTTCGGGTTTTTTTACGATCTCCAAAGGAAGTCTCATAATATTCGTATACGCTTTTAACTGCTCGATAGCACCGACCCTGAACGAATCAAGAGTGATTATACCAACCTTATAGTTTGTACCCATTTTATATGCGTACCTTGCTGCAAGTTTTGCGATGGTCGTTGTTTTACCCACACCGGTAGGGCCTACGAACATCATGATCTTTCTTTGGTGAGTTCTTAAAGGTACTTCGTGTTTTACCGCAATTATTCTTCTTAGTATAAGCTTGAAAAAATTTATTATCTTTTCCGGATTCGATTTCATTGCAACAGGAAGCTGTTCAATGGTTTTTTTCATGATGCTGTATGTCATTTCAGGATCAAATTCATTCTCTTCAAACAGATTATATACATCAATAAATTCAAATGGTATAGTCAGGTCATACAGCTGGCTTTTAGGTTCCCACAGACTTCTTTGCACGTCTTGAATAGACTTCTGCATCTGTTCGATCTGGGTTTTAAAGTCATAAAACTGCGCACCCTTATATGAAGCGTTTTCGGAAGTGTCTGTTTTACCGATGATCTTCTGCTTCGGCATATCTGACTGCTTGTCATATTCCTCTTCAAGAGCAACAACAATCTCGTACATATTAGTACTGTTTTTCCCTTTTTCAGAGATCTTTTTAGTCGATATTACAACAGCGTCCGGTCCACACTCTCTTTGGGCATTTTGTAAAGCTTTTGTTGGAGTTTCCCCTAAAAATGAAAGTTTTTTCATTGTCCTCGTTCATCTTTATAGATTTTTTCTATTTTACCATCTAAATTCTTAATTTTTATATATTTATCGGTTTCCCTTATAACTTCACCCTCTTTTTCTATCTCAATATTACCGAAATTGAATTTTATCTTGTTAGATTGGGCTATATATGCATCATTTGCACAAATAGGTGTGTTTTTAAGGATATAGTGTTTTGCTCTGTATTTATTCTCTTTTAATTTCTTTATATCAAGATATTTTTTACACTTATATCTGCTGTTTGCATGTATTAACTTGACGTTTGCAGCAGTGATCTGCCCTTTCCACTGAATATCAGATGTTGAAACAGGCAGAAGCTGATTATTCGCCCCATTGGCAAACGAGATAAAAAATAAAATAAAAACAAAAGTTCTCACTATGCCATCACCTCTATAAGCCTGCCTCCGTTTGCAGCGGTTATCTCGTCAATTATCTCTTTGTACATCTCTTTTACGGGTAAAACTATTGATCCTAGTTTTCCGTTTAAATAGTAAAGATGTTTTAATTCCCTTTCAAGCTCATCTATAGGTTCTTTATAGATCGAAACATCTTTCCCGCTGCTGAACTCCTGAGAAAGTTCATTATTCAGCTGCTGCTTTAAAGATGAAAGTTTTTCCATTGAATCAAGCTTTAGTTCATTTCTCTCAAGTAAAGCTTCATGTCTTGCCGCCTTTACATCCTCTATATCCTGTTTGATAGAGCTTTGAAGCTCAAGGGTAATCTTTTTCAGTTCTTGAATAGTATTATCGATCATGATTTTTTCTCACTTAAAAAATTGTATAATAATTCACTTATACCTAAACTTCCACTAGATTCACGTGAAAGTGCATCGGTATACATACCTTTTATTATTTCCGATCCGGTACCTTCTCCGGCAATTTTTGAAGACTTTAAAGAAGTTTCAAGGAAATGGTTCATAAAGAACGATTCAAAATCGTTACATACCTCTTTTAATGCTTTATCATCATTAAGGGGTCTGCTGTTCAAATTATCAAGTTTCTTAGGCTTTATTGTATTTACATCTAAAAATTGATTTGTTACTTCCATTTTCTTCTCCTTTAAATCTACTCTTCTATTCTCTCAAAGAAATTTTCTTCTGCTGCCATATTACCATAATCTTGTGAAGTTGCGGTAAATCTAAGTTCAACTCTTCTATTTTCAAAAGCATCATCACTTTTTGGGCGATAAGAACCAAAGGCAACAACTTTCAACGTAGCAGGATCTACCTGATTCCTTATCAGCTCTTTAACCACCGAAATAGATCTTAACGCAGACAAATCCCATGAATCTCGGGGTATCCCTTCGCTTCTTAGGTAATTGGACGCAGTATGTCCCATCACCTCTATATCAAACTGCTGGGTCATTGTACGAAGAACCTTGGATATTTTCTGGATAAACCTTTTTGCGTTTGGATTGGTGAGTGCATATTCACCCTCTTGAAACATCAAAGATGAAGGGACATCCAGCGTAAACTCATTATTCCCTTTCATCGTCATATCAACTTTCTGGTTCTCTTTGTCACTTGTATCGTTAAACTCCTGAGTTATCTCTTCAACAAGCTGTGCCACATCTGCAGCCTCCGTATTCATCCCCTGGTCATCACCGCTTCCTGCTTCACTTTTGTCTGCATGGTATGATGAAAGGCTTTCATCTTCAGCTTCCGCCGTGTCCATAGAACCTTGCAAGAAGCCCATACTTCTTCTCATAATCTCAAAATACTCTTCCACCTTCTTTTTATCCATGGTCGCCATGGATAGAAGCAGTACGAAAAATACAAGAAGAAGTGACATAAGGTCACCAAACTGGACAAGCCAGCCCGGCAGACACTTTGGGCACTCTGGACAGTTATCTTTTGCCATTATCTAATCTGCTTCCGGAGGTAGTATCGCACCTAATTTCATTTTTATATTACCTATCGACTCTTCCGATGCGATCATATGTGAGCCTTGAATAATTATCTGGCATGAAACCATCTCTCTTGAGTGCCTGATACTTAACTTGTTTTCAAAGATACCTCCGTAAAGGTTCCCGATAAGCGCACCGTACATTGTAGTAAGCAGGGCTACCGCCATCGCAGGTCCTACGGCAGAAGGGTCAGAAAGGTTGGCAAGCATCGCAACAAGCCCGACAAGAGTACCGATCATACCCATTGAACCTGCAACTGAACTAATACTCGTAAATACCGAGATCTGGTTTTTATGCCTGTTTTCCATATGTTCGAGCTTTATCTCAAGAAGATTTTCCAAAACCTCAGGTTTGGTATTATCCACTAAAAGATTGAATGCCTCTTTAAAAAAAGGATTTATCTCCTGCTGGATCTTGGATTCTACGGACATAACACCATTCTTTTTTATATCTGTGGCGTAAATGATTATCTTTTCTATCAGTTCCGGTACGGGCTCGATATTTTGTTCGTTCATGGCAATACTGTGCGACTTACCGAACTTTTTTAATATATCGGTATCAAACTGTGCAATAATAATACATGCCGTACCACCGATAACAATTATTACCGACGGGATATCAAGATAGGGACCAAAACCCGCACCACCTAAGAAAATAGCAAGAGCTACAAGCCCCGCTCCACCTACTAAACCACCAGCTGTTGTTTTATCCATACTTAACTTACTCTTCTTCTTAATTTAATCTGGGTTCGCCGATATGTTTAATCTTTACACCAAACTTCCCGTCAACAATTATCGCTTCACCTTGCCCTATTACAACATTATTAACTAAAATATCCAAAGGCTCGTTCGTCATTTGAGTCAGTTCAATAATTTCACCGATATCCCAGCTTATTACATCCCTTAGTAAACAAACTTTTGTACCAAGCCTTACGCTTAGTCTAAGTTTTATATCCATTAACAATCTTAGATTGTCTACAGACTCTTCACTTAATATTGTGGATAATAAAGAATTGTTAGACGGTGCGGCATCAGCTGTTTTTGCATCCGGAGTTTCTTCCGGTACAACCGCATCATCAGTAAGCTGTACCATATACGGCATTGATATATCATCAAATGATATATACAAAAACAGTGCCTCATCATTTAAAGAGATCTCGAACATAAACGTATTATCAAGACTTAGAACTTCGCTGCATTCAACAACATTGCTTTCACCAAGACTGAATTTAACACCGTTTACGTCATCAAAACCCTGTGCATTGATACTGGTTGTTACACTTCCGCTTATTGTTGAGATGATCTCTTTAACTGCATCTGCTATCTCATCGTCAATCGAGTCTTTAAGATCTGTTACACCGCCGAGCATCAAATATTCAAATTTTGCCGCTGTTTTGGTTGGTATGGAAAAATTCCACTTAGAAGCAGTACCGGATAGTTCAAAATCCGATTCTATTTTTAAACATTTTCCCTCATCCGATCCGCTTGTTGCTTTTTTTACATCTTTTACAATAACCGTAGCAGATAAAAGATTCTCAAGCGTATTAACTATTTCACTTTTTACGATACTAGATAAATCTGATGCCAATTTCTATCCTAACTCATTTGTGAGCTTTTGTAAGCTTCCATTAATGTTTTCTTTAATCTCATCATATCCTCGGTTGGATACTGGTATTCACCATCTCTTGTTTTAACCCTGACAAAAAAATCATTGGTCTCAGAATTAAAGCCGAACTTAACGTTATCAAGGATAACCTCATTGGCTTCTGACTGTATCTGGGACTGGGCATTCTTGTATTTTTCATCGGGATCTACTTTTGTTTTTTGATCCGTTTCCTGAATTTTGGAAGTTTTTTCTACATAATCAACTTTAGACTGGTCCATTGTTTCTAGTCTACCTAACTGCATGTTGTCCTCCTTGATTTTCAATATGGAATTATTATATCATAAATTAAATTATAATTAACGACTTATCATAAAGATTCTAAAAATCTGTCAAAACCTTCCAGTTTAAAATCAAGCAGTCCGCCTTTGAATTTATAGTTGAAATATTGCGGCGCCGTGTTTAATTTAAGCTCCTGAATCAGTGATACACCCTCTAGGAATTTCGCATCCTGGTCATTATAAATAAAACCGATCTCACCCAGAGTTGCAAAGCCGAGATTCTCCTGTTGCGAAGCGAAAAAAGCTGCGATAAGTATATAATAACTCTCTATACTTTTAAGCTCATATTTTTTATGTATATATTCAATTATTTTTATAGTATCCTTTGGATGGTCTATATATAATTGAACCAGTGCTTTTGTTCTTAAGTAACTTGGACTCAGCTCATTTTCAATATTAAAATCAGTCCTGTTGAACAAACCTAACGCCCTTAATGTATCAAGATAGAAGTCAGTAACCGCAAGACTACCTTTGAGGAACATATTGTTATATATTTTGGGAAGGTTGTCCTGGATCCTTGATATATAGTTAAAATCACTCTCCCCGGTTTTTCTGGCGACAAGAGTCAGCATATGCACCAGCTGGTCTTTACTGAACTCAACCAGCAGAGGTTCGGTTTGTAGAATCCCTTTTTTATTCACATGATCAAGAAAATACAAGGCCCTGAAAAATATCGACATTTTCTGATTATTTGAAAGTTTGGTCTTGTCAAGTGCAACCTGGGGATTTTCAAATATTTTATACATATATTTTCCAAGATATCCGTATGAACCTTTGCTTGAAAGGATATTCTTGACCAGAAACTCTTTTTCTATCTTGTTTATTTTATTATTTAACCTTTTTGCCGTTAAAAGTGTCATTACTGAATATAATTTGTTACCATGCTCAAGATCATATGCTTTTTTAAAATATTTATAGGCACTTGTATAATCGTAAACTTGTGCATAAGCCAAAGCAAGATTATAATACTCATAGGCATTCGTATCATATTTTGCAGTAATCATATCCTGAAGTACCTGGACTCTTCTTATTGGATCAAGCTTTATAACTTTTAGAAAGTCCCTGTTATATTTGACGCTCATATTAAGATCTTGAAGATCACTTTGGCTTTTTATTATAAAACTTCTTGTCGACTGATCTTCTATTACATCATAATCCTCAAATATAAACGGAGCGAAATAGTATAAAAAATCCATTTTTCTCTCAAAAGAAAATTTTGTTATTTTGTCAAAATACTCTTTTGGGGTAAATTTATCTTTATTGAAAAAAAGCTTTAGTTTAAGTTCTTTGTTTATATGAAAGATCCTTAGTCTCTCTTCAATTTTCAATATATCTTCTCTTAGATTGGTCAAATCGTTTGCTTTGAGGTCTCTAAAAAGCTTGAACCAAAGTACCGTATTTTTCCCTTTATTCCCTTTTTCCTCTTCATACGCCTTTGTTAAATGTATCTTGGCTTTTGTATAATCCCGTGTTTTAATATTTAACAATCCAAGCTTCAGATTTGAGATATTAGGTACATTTTGAGCAAGTTCCAGGGCATATTTATATCTCTTTTGAAGGATCAGGGTATCAACTACCAAAAGCTGTTCCTGCTCCGTCAATCTTTTTGACTTTGCGGCAATTTTTGTTATTTCGTTAATATAATCTTTGTCATTGGTTATTTTATACAGATAAAATGCAGAACTGAAGTACGAAAACTTATCGTTATTAACAAGGTCTTTCAGGTTATATATTTTTTTCAGGTAAAGATAGGCATTTTTATGGGCATCCAGTTTGTAATAAGCTATACCTATATTTAGATAAGATGCTACTTTTAATAGTTTTGCTGATTGTTTAAATAAGGCTATTGCCTCTTTATATCTTTTTTGTTCAAGATACAATACACCCGTGTTGAACTTAAGCAGCAGTTCTGTTTTTTCTTGTTCACTTAAAAGATTTTGGTGTTCGAACAGGATTTGAGGCTGTGATTCTAAAGTTTTATTCTCTTTAGCCCACAAAGGAAAACTGAGTAAAAAAAGGATAATTATATATTTCAATATCATCACTTCTTTTCTAGTATACTGTTCCGACTGAAGCATATAGCTCATCTACTCTTTTTTGCAGCAACTTGTTCTTATGTTCCATCTCTGCATATTCAAGTTTCAGCGACTGGTAATCCTCTCTTGTAGATTTTAGACTCTCCTGGGAGTCATGTATTGTATCCAAAGAGTATTGGACCTGCTTTTCAAACTTCTCTTTTAGTTTAATCAGGTTTTTATTTTTTTCCTCTACCAAGTCTTTCTCCTCAACAGTTTTTCTGTAAAGAGTTTTATATGTGCTGGCGCTGCTGTAAAAATAAAGCGCCAACACACCGAAGATAGATAAAAGTAAAAAATTATCCATTGATTAACCTTACCTTGCTTTAAGCTGAATAAGTGTGTTTAAGATAGAATCCGATGTTGTGATCGATTTTGAGTTTGCTTCAAATGCTCTTTGGAAAACCATCAGGTTAACCAATGATTCACTAAGGTCTGCAGTTGAAAGCTCTAAAGTTTTACTTGCAACAGAAGCTGCCTTATCATTATTTGTATTATAGATCGGATTTCCTGAATCAGTTGTTTTCGAGTATAAATTGTTACCTTCTGCTTCTAATCCTCTTTCGTTGTTAAACATTGCAACAGATACCTGCCCCACTGCAAATGTAGCCCCGTCTTGAGTCATAGTGATAAGTCCTGTACTGTCAACATTGAATTCACCAAAAGCACTGTCTGAAATACCAAGATTGTCAAGTCTTAATTGCAGTTCACCCCTTGAAGCAGTTTGATTAAGATTTGTTGTCATCTCTATAAATTCCGAATCTGCTCCAGAGTTAACACTTAGGGTAGTGCTTTTATTGTTTGCGATTGCCGGGGTTGCACCTGCTGCATCATAATCCAATGTTGCAACAAATGCTTCACCCGGACTTGTATTTATTGTTTCAATAACCAATCTGCCGTTGTAATTATGTGCCGTAACATATTGTGACATCTCACTGTGTCCGTTAATAGCTTCAACCAAAGCATCGATTTTTGTTGCATCATCGAAGTTGGCGGCAACGTCTGTTAAAGTACCTGTATTTGATGCATCATATGTAATCGCCGTACCACCCTCATTTAACGTTAAGGAGAAAGGAGAAGTTGAATCATTAGGATTAACAAGGGAGAATGTCATTGCATCACCCGCGGCGATAGTTGATAATTCTGTACTGCTCCAAACATCTCTTTGGAAACCGGAACCTGCTTTAACCAAAGCATCCCTTGCACTTTCAACGGCACCGATTCCGGTCCCCTCAACTGCAGCTGTAACGGTTACACCTGTTCCCGGTACTATAGAAGCGCTTGAAGCAATATATTCACCTACATCACCCACTACGAACTCTTTTCCCGGAACTAGAGATTCAATAACCAAAATAGGCTCTGAACCTACTGTATCACTGTAATTTGCAGTTGCTCCTTCTATTTTTCCAAATGTAGAAGCCTGAATCGTAGTAGAGTTTGTCAGGTCAACCGTTGAAGGATCAACTATATATGCTACAAGACCCGGCTTTTCAGAAATTTTATCTGCAAGTGCTTTATAAGTAGCAATTCTACTTGCAAGCACGTCATCATCCGTATCAAGTACACCTGCGGATGTTGAAGTATCACCGTCATAATCCTGATCCGTTAAATCCTGTGTTGCAGAGGTTTCAACATAATTAACGGAAACCTTTTCTCCGTCGATATATACAGACAGCTGGTCACTCTCTGTTGTCATTGAACTTGTTCCAACTGCAGGAAGTCCCAGTGCGGAAACCTGTGCAATTGATGGTGAAGAGTTTGCCTCGGGATCATTTGCATAGTTTTTTAATTTCTCCTGATAGTCGGTAATTAAAAGTTCAGTATCCCTGATCTTTGAGGACATTGTTTTATATCCAAGACCGCTCATAAGTGTCTTATCATCACTTTCAGCGGTAGATTGATAGTCTGTAAATTTAGCGGTTATAGTTTCAACCATTCCTGCTTTTTTTATGATTTGGTTAGCTGCTATTTGAGTATAATCATTCGTAAAGTTGTTAATATTTGAGTTTGTGGAAACTATGTCGGCAGATGCATCGATAGGTGAAAGACCCCAACCTATTACATCGTATGCGTTTGCATCCTGAAGAGTACCCCCTTCACCCATTCTGAAGTTACCGGCCCTTGTATAGAATTCTTCGCTGCTTCCCGTTGCATTCGGATCTTTTACGGCAAAGAAACCACTTCCTTCAAGTGCCATGTCATATGAAACCCCTGTTGCTTTCATATTACCCTGGGAAAATACTTTTTCTACATCAAGTACTTTTGAACCTTTACCGATGCTGTCTTGATACATTTGATCGGCAAAAGATATTCTTGACGCTTTATATCCAATTGTATTTACGTTAGCGATATTGTGTGACTCATTATCCAAAGCTGCCTGCTGCGTTGCAAGTCCTGAAATACCTGTCCATAATGATCCTACCATAATAAATCCTTATTATTAAATTTAAAGTATTAATTACTTTACGAATATTAAAAATTAATATCCAAATATAAACTTTTTCCAAAAAGCTTATATTTAAATATAAAAAAGAGATACTAATATCTCCTTTTAGCTTATTCTTATTATACTTGATAAAGGTAAAATCTCTTCCTCTCCGTATATATATTCCGTTCCGGAAATAGCAAAGCTGGATAAATACTCTTCATCTGTTATCTGTTCCCCGTCTTCATTTAAAATAATCGGCTTACCATTATCATCAGTTACAACTCTCTTATTTTCATCAAGCTGAACCCTGTAATCAGTTAATTCACCATTTTCGTACATAAACCCGGATGACGTATATGGGATTTGTACACCCTGATAGTATAGTTTATCAGCTAAGCCTACAATTTCATTCACTTTTCCGAAAAGCTCACCCTCTTGCTTAATAATAGACTGGATTTGATACTCTTTTACTCCAGCTTCAGTTACAACTTCACCGGTTTCCTCATCATACATCATCTCACCTGTTTCTGCATCTATTTTAGGAACTTGTACCTCCATTTCAGCAATCCTTCCTATCATATTTGCAGCACCTGCTAAAGCGGAGCTTTCAAAAGCAGCCTGAAGCTGGTTCATAGATTTTGACATTTTAAGGTTTGACTCCATTTGGGACATTTTAAGCTGATTATCCATCATTGCCGCGGTATCCATAGGGTTGGTTGGATCCTGGTTTTTCATCTCAACAAGCATAAGTTTCAAGAAGTCACTGTTTGTCAAAGTATCAGAGGAAACAGCCGAAGTATATCCCTCATCAGTTACATTAACCTGAGTATTATCAATAATCTCTTGTGGGTTTTTTCTATAATCTACTATTGTATATCCTGTAACCATTATGTATCCTTTTATAAAGTTGTTTGCTCGTCAAAGAAAAAGTTAACTACTTTTTCCGAGTCCATCGCATCTTGAACCCTGATAGCCAATTTTTCATCTATAACTATTATATCTCCGGTACCGATAATTCTTTTATTTACATAAATATCACCGCCGGCACCTGCTTGCTTGTTCAAGGCCAATATTTCACCTTCACCAAAGCTCAAAAAATCTTTCACCGTAATATCGGTATGTCCAAGTACAACATCTACCATTATTTCCGTATCTACTAATGCTTCATAATCTTTAGGTGTAATTTCCATAATTAGCCGCTTTTTTAATTTTTTTGCAATTATTATAACATAAAAAATATTATTTGTATAAGATTTAAAGTGGGTTTTTTTAAATTTAAATTATTTTTCAGAAAAGTATAGTAACTTTTAGATAACCGCATCCAGCGATTCAAGCATCGTTTGAACTTTAGCTTCTATGTTACCGTCAAAATTACCAAGATCACTTGCAATAACAACACCGCCTGCTGTTACATTGGGATCTTCCTGTAAAGCTATCGTTTCACCAAGATTTAAAGTGTCTTTTAGCTGTACATAATCTTTCGGATTAAGGTGGATAGTTACTTTTGATGCGGTTTTTATTTTACTCATCATTGAAGATATAGTCTGCTTTGCAATAGAAGCAGAGTTTTCGCCAACTTCGATTCCAATGATCTTTTGGGCAATCGATATGGCACTTTTTAAAACCTTTGTTTCCATCTGGAACGTAGCCTGCTCAAAGAACTGTGCATAGTTCTTAAGATCTTTCATCGCTTCTACCAACTGCTTATCAAGATCTCTTCCCTTAACTCCGTCATTTTCAATTGAAACAACTTTCTCCTGAATCAGTAAAAGAGAATTCTGCAGGTTCTTGATCTCTACAAGAACAGGGTCGACATTTCCGTTTATAGACTTATCGTTAAGTTTAGCTACATCTTTCATCTGCTCGGTCTGGGAAACTTCATTTGAGATAAAGTTACCCAGCTCAAAAGGCTGAACTTCATCTTTGCCTTTTATGATTCTTGAGGTTGTATTTACGTTGTTGTTAGATCCCACTTATTACTCCTCTTCCTCTGCTCTTTCAATTTCACCGCTTTCAAGCAGTCTCATTGCAGCTTCAAGTATTTTCTTCTGAGCTTCTTCAATATCTTTGATTTTTGTTTTACCTAAAAGCTCAAACTCTTCGTCAAATCTTTCCTGTGCTCTTTGTGACATTGCACTTTTAATTATATCCATCTCCTCGGGAGGTGAATTTTTAAGGGCCACTGTCAGGTCTTCGGTCTCAATGTTACCCAATACCTTCATAAGATCGTTTGTTTCCAGAGCAAGAAGATCTTCAAATACGAACATATTCTCTTTTATCTGCCCTGCCAATACAGGATCGATCCCCGTAATATTTTGAAGAATATCTGCAGATTTGGGTCCCATTTTATTTAACATATCAGCAACAGTTTTAACCCCTCCTACCGTAACGATTGAAGCAAGCAGAGATTCAAGTTTTTTCTCCAGTACGTTTGACATCGATCTTACAATTGATGGAGATACGTCTTTGATTGTTGCCATCTGCATTGTTATTTTTACTTTCAGGTTATCATCCAGTTTTGATAAAACCTCTGATGCGTCTGTAGGGTCCATGTGGGATAAAACAACGGCAATGGTTTGGGGAGATTCATCTTTGATAAAATCTGCAAGCTGTTTTGGATCGATATTGTCCAAGTACGCGAATGAAGATTTTGCTTCCTGCATTCTTGCAAGTTTGGCCAATACAGCATCTGCTTCGGCTTTTCCCAAGGATTTATATAGGATATCTTTTGCATATTCAAATCCGCCTGAACTTATATATGCATTTGACTTGATAAATATATGAAATTCTTCCAGCAGTGCCAAAGATTTGTCTTTATCTATTGATTTAACCTGGGTTATAGCTGTTGATATATCCTCAACTATGTTTTTAGGAAGGTTTTGAAAAATCTTAACAGTTGCTTCTTCTCCTATTAATACACAAAAGTTCGCAACTTTTTCAAGCATTGACATACCTTGAAGAAGGTCATGATTAGCTTCAGTATTTACCATATTTAATTTATTCCTCTTTAGCTGGCTTTAAATTTGTTATCGCCCTCGGCTAATAACATCTCTATCATTTTTGCAATATCTTCAGGATTGTTTGCAACCGTACTGTCTATCTCTTCGATCAATACCTCGTATTTGGCAGTTTCTTCTGCACTTAAACCTTCCATATTATTCAATATCTGGGTTTTGACCTTTGCTTTAAGCCTGTTTCGTTCGGCATTTTCATTAAAATTGTCCACGGCAAGATCAAAATCCGGTGCCTCTTCGGGAGTGCCTTCAGCACCTTTGCCTCCGTCCATCAGCATAATCTCATTATTTGCAATAAACTTTTTATAGAAAACAAATAACAGAATACTTGCTATTATGTACTGTAAATATTCACCGAACTCCTGGAGTGCAGACTTTGCAGCAAATAATCCAAGTCCGCTGCCGTCATCCTCTGAAGCTTCACCTGCACTTCCTTCTCCCTCTAACGGCTGCAGACCTATGAACCTGAATGCTTTTACCGTAACACTGTCTCCTCTTTGCTGCTGGAACCCTATAGCTTCTTTTACGATTGAGTTCATGCTTTGGAAAAACTCCTCTTTATTCTCCAGCTTTTCAAGTATTGAAGAGTCAAAGGTAACTGCAGCCGTTACCTTTGAAATAGTTGCATACGCATTATCCTTTTGGTTTATCACCTTTTTTGATATTTCGTAATTTGTTACGTTCTTTGCTTCCTCTTTTGTACTTCTTGAAACTTTTCCCCCGCCTTGGGCATTAGGATCTTCGATATTACTTTGAACTCCGGGAACACCGCCGACCTGAGGTTCTGTTTCCTCACCCGTAGAGGCTGTTTCTGTTGTCTGCTGGCTTCTTATGGTACCTTCGGGTTCAAAGATCTCTTGTGATATCTCCTGCTTTGTAAAATCAAGCTCGATAGATACCTTTGCAACCACCCTCTGGCTTCCAAGGAACGGCTGCAGAAGCTCCGTGATCTTGTCTTGATAATCTCTTTCCAGCTGGGTTTTATATTTATCATGCTGAATAAATTTCAAGCTGTCTATATCTTCTTGTGTCTGTTCAAGTAAGGAACCGTCCTGGTTTATAAGTTTTATATTCTCCGGGCTTAATTTCGGTATTGCGGAAGCTATAAAGCTTTTAATACCCGATATCTGTTTCTGGGTTAATGCCGTTCCCTCTTTTAAAGTTAATACAGCTGATGCACTTGGAGGCACTTTTCTCTGGGTAAAAACACTTTCTTTTGGAAGAGCTATCTTAACCTCTGCAGATAGAACAGCAGAAAGGGATTCCAGGCTTCTTCCGATCTCCCCTTCCAATGCTCTTAGATATTTGACCTTGTTCTCAAAATTGGTTGTTCCCAATGAGCTTTTATCAAATATTTCCCATCCCGTGTGCTTGCTTGTTGCAGCTTCACTTGTAACAAGCTTTATTTTTGCAACATTTACGTTTGCCTTGTTTGTTTTAATAGTTAAATTATTTCCGTTACCGATTATAGAATAGGGAATTGCGCCTGCGTCAAGTTCGTTACTTGCCAGCATTACCTGATTCTTGGTCAAATTGGATGCAACAGTATAATTAAGCTGCTCATCCTGCGATTTCATATTTGAGTATATCAATAATCCGATCAAGAATAGAAAAAGAACAGAGAAACCTCCTATTATTACAGCTCTTTGAGCTGAATTTAAATTATCAATAAACTTAAATATTTGATCCATTAATTTTTTATCCTATTCTAGTTTTTTGAAGAAGAATCGATCATGGTCTTAAACCATGAAGAATCTTTTTTAATTGAACTTTGCAAAGCATTGAAAAGCACTGAGTTCTTTGACATCTCTGACATCTGAGTATCAAGGTTTACATTGTTTCCGTCATTTTGTTCTTCAAGATTCTGTACTTCGTAAACATTATATTTATTTGTATTGTTATTTATATTTTGTGCTTGAATATGTGCTTTGTTCGTAATGGCAAGTTTCAGTTCAGTATCTATATTCATACTGTTTTTACTTTTAAGCAGCTCATCTTTAAATTTAATATCTTTCGTTTTGTAATTGGGTGTATCAATATTTGCAATATTGCTTGAGATTACTTTTTGACGCTCTGAACTGAAATTTAACTGATTAAATAATATATCTGTAACTGCACTTGCTTTCATCATTCAGCCTTATTGGTCATTTCCGACACTGTTGATGACTTTTTCATTCATCTGGTCAATTCCGTTTATTGCTTTTTGTGCCTGTTCAAATCTTCTGTTCGCATCAATCAATGCAACCATTGATTTTATGCTGTTAACATTGCTTCTTTCGATAGAACCTTTTACTATGTATTCAGTATTGTTTTCAACAATTTCCACACCCTGAGCATCTTTAACTCTGTAATTGTTATCGCCGACTTTTTCAATATTATTGTAGTTGGTGGAAACCACTGCAATATTATTTATAAACTCTTCACCTTCACCAAGTTCGATCGGCTCGTTATTTTCATTTAGAACTTTGTTCCCGTTTTGAGTTACAAGTTCTCCGTTCACTGATTTAAAACTTCCGTCCCTTGTTAAAAAAGTTTCGCCGTTTTGGTTCTGAACCTTAAAGAAAGTGTCGCCCTGGGAAAGTGCAAAGTCAAGCTTGTTACCCGTAGCGGTTATCGAACCTAACTTGCTGTTGATGAATTTGCCGTCTATTTTAGGGATCGTATTCATAACCGTACTTAAAGGCATAGGTTCTTTTTCACTGTTTTCATTCATTTTAGTAAGGTAATTGTTAAAAGAACCTTCGCTTAAATGATCCTGCTTAAATCCAGTTGTATTAACATTTGCTATGTTGTTAGATATCATATCAACTCTGTTGATCTGATTTATCATATTCGCGGCGAGTGTATATGTTCCCTGTGTCATTATTCGTCCTTATTTGCAAATTCCGATATTAAAGCTTCCAGGTCGTCAGCTTCGACTGTTTCATTAGAATCCCCAGAAATATGTTTTGCGATTTGAACTTCCGGTCTGCTTGATTCATCCTCGAAAATTCCGTTCAGGTAATCGTTCAGTTTTCTTATAACCGACATTACCCTTTCTATTTTTTGTCTGCTTATATCATGGTACTGCATAAGTTCCATAGCTTCAAATATTTTCATATTCTCTGTATCTATTTTAGTACCTATTGACTGTGCTGCTTCACTTAATGCTCTTGATTCTTCAAGATTCTCTTTAAACAGTTCGATATTAGGGAATTTGTTTGATAATGCTTCAAGCATCTCGATCTGTTTGGTTAAAAAAGCAACGTTTTTCTTGTTGTAATTTGATATATCGTTATTTTCATCCAGTATATAGCTCAATACGTCAAATATCTGAGAAGCTTTTTGTTCACTGTCCTCGGCAACCTCATTTAGCTGATTTACAACCTTGTGCTCTTTCTCGACAGGAAGGGGATATTTGTTTTGCTCGATCAATTCTTCAATATTTGAAGAGTTACTGTTTGAAGATTCTTCTTTTGGCGGAGCTGAAGAGGTGTCATCTTCAGTTATACCGTCGATCCCTGCCAGTATGTCATCAAAGTTCTCTTCAGAGGATTCATCTTCATCCTCGGTGATTCCGTCGATTCCTGCTAATATATCGTCAAAATTCTCTTCATCCGAAGCAGGCTCTTCCTCTTTGGGCTCTTCTTGAATATCTTCCTCTTTAGATAATTCTTCAGTCTGCTTTGAAGCAGTCTCCTGTATTTCGTCAGGCTGTTCAGCTTCAGTGTCTGCTGCTGTTTCCTCAGAACTAGTATCATCTGTAAAATCGTCAGCACCGTTCATTAAAGCTTCAATCTCTTCTTGACTCATACTCATGGTATTATCCCTTAACTAGTCCGTCAAGTTTCTCTTTTAGTACTTCAGCACTGAAAGGCTTAACAATATAATTATTTACTCCGGCTTTCAATGCCGTGATAACCTCACCTTTACCGCCTTCTGTAGTAATCATTACGATCGGCGTTTTTTGATGTGCACCGCCGCCTCTTACTTTTTTTACTAACTCCAAACCATTCATATTAGGCATATTCCAGTCAGTCAGGATTACATCATACTGTCCGTTAGTCGTTAACAGTTTCCAAGCTTCAACACCGTCTTCAGCTTCATCAAAATCTTCCTTTGATACACCTAACTGCTGTACAACGTTCCCAATAATTCTTCTCATTGTTGAACTGTCATCTACAATTAATATTCTCATACATATCCCTTAATATAATTTACCTCGTCACATTATACTTTATTTAGTTTAAAAATTATCTTATATATTTTTCGGGCCGTTTTTTTATTCAAATTTAATCTAATTTTCAGTAAAATAATTCAACTTGATAAAAAAGGACTGCTTATGATTAGAGGATTATACACTGCCGCAACAGGAATGAATGCTCAACAAACGAATATTGATGTTATTTCAAACAACATTGCAAATGTAAATACAACGGCTTTTAAAAAAGACCGTGCAGAGTTTCAGGACCTTATGTATGAGTCATTGAATTATTCAGCAGGTGCCACAACTGCAGATACAACGAATCCTACAGGTATAGATGTGGGGCTTGGTGTAAAAGTTGAAGGTGTTTTAAAATCTTTCTCGCAAGGTAGCTTAAAAGAAACTGGAAATGACCTTGACGTAGCAATAGAAGGTGACGGTTTCTTTAAAGTAACACTTCCAAACGGTGAGACCGGATACACAAGAAACGGTGCATTTAAAGTTAACGATGAAGGAACGATCGTGAACGGTTCCGGTTATGCTATTGATCCCGAGATCGTTATACCGGCCGAGATAAGCAAGCTTTCAATAGGAACTGACGGTACTGTTTCTGGAACTAACAGTTCTACCGGTGAAGTTACGGAACTTGGCCAGATCACTTTGGCAAACTTTATAAACCCGTCGGGACTTGCTCCTCAGGGTAATAATATCTATCTTGCTACTGATATTTCAGGCGATCCCGTTGAAGGAACAGCAGGCCTTGACGGTATGGGTGAATTAACCCAGGGGATGCTTGAAAGTTCGAACGTGGCGCTTGTAAACGAGATGGTAAACCTTATTACCGCGCAAAGAGCTTACGAAGCGAACTCGAAATCTATACAAACTACGGATTCTATGCTGCAGACAGTGAACCAGCTTAAAAGATAACAGTTAACTGAAAAATGGATTTAAAAGAGTTAAAAAGAAGAAGAGAAGCTAATCTTTTAGCACATAAGAAAAAGAAAAAAGCTTACTATTTAAAAGCCAAGCTTCAAAAGAAACAGAATCAGGCAGCAAGAAAAATTGATTCTGTTAATTATGAAGTGGAGCTTTTCAGCGGCAACTTCTCCGAAAAACTTAGACAGATCGCGAAACAGCAAAAAAAGCATATAGAGTCCAGGGAAGACGTTATAAAAAACAAAATAAAAGAGTACCGTGAAAAGAAGCAGAAATATTATCTAGAGCATAAAAACGAGAGGCTTGAATATGATAAAGAGTACCGGGAAAAGAAAAAAGAAGAGTTAAAAGCATATAGAAAAGAGTATTATAGAAAGAACAAAGAAAGAATACTCGCGAAACAGAAAGAGAATCGACTTAAAAAGAAAATGGAAAATAAATAATGGCTTCTGATCTATCAACACTTATTCAAGAGGGACTTTGTAATACTTTAAACGGTCTTCTGGCAAAAGACACAACATTAAAAGAGACTACAAAAGCAGTTAAAGAGGATATGCCCAATATCAATATCCTAAAAGTCGAATCAACTTTCGAATTTGATAATATAACCTCGGTTTGGACCTTTTTTATACCTGCATATACAGCTTCATATATATTTAATACGATGCTGGGTGATGATAGTGAACCCTCACTGGAGATTGACGAAGATATAGCCGATGCAATGAACGAATTTATCTCCAACTTCTCAGGGGGACTTACAACTGCAATAAACGGTGAAAACTTTGAGGATCTTGGACAATCAAAATTCGTAGTTTCGGGAAGTGAGAAACTAAGCAGCGATACTGTCGAGGAATTTGAGAACATGTACAAGTTCTCCCTTGATCTTGAAGGGAAAAGCCTATTCCTGTTTATTCAATACGATGAAATGATCCTCCCTTTCCTATCTGTTATTGCAAGCAGCAAAGAATCTGTGCATGAAGAAGAGGTGACTGTAGAGGAAGTTGAAAACAGTGAAGATGAAAGTTTCACAGAACCCGAGGCAAGCCAAGAGATAGAAAGCTTTGATATTCAAGAGGATGAAAAAGGGGATGAGGAAAACGAAACAGAAGAATCGGAACCGGTAAAGAGCGATAAAGACAAGAAACTCAAAATCATCATAATCATAATCGCCTCACTTTTCATTCTTACACTTATTGTAGGTGCGGTGATGTTCTTCTCGGGTGCATTTGATGAACCGGAGATAACCCCTCAAGAAACTGAAAAAGTGCAAGAAACGCAAAGCAAGAACAAGGTCAACGTGGTCCAATATGAAGAAAAGCCTGAATTTAATTTCAAGATTACAGATATAAACAAAAATAGGCTCAATGTAAGACTTCAAGCACTGACCAAATACGACATTCTAAACGAAGAGGAGCTTCAGGCACAAAAGACGGCTGAAAAAGAGAGACTGTACCAGCTTCAAAAAGAGCAGGAATTAATAGAGTTCGCAGCAAAGAACAAAGAGGAAGATATCTTTACAAGAAAAGATCCGGATCAAAAAAGAGAGATCGATATAAGAACCAAATTCTCTGAAACACAGATCAAAGAGGAAGAGAAATCTACTGTCGGGAAAACAGAAGATCAGATTCTCTCTGAAAAGAATCTTAATACAGCTTCAAATCTAAAGACCCAAACCGCTTCATCCCAAATCAAAGAACAGCAAAAAACTGTTTCAAAACAAGAGAATAAAGAAGATAACAAAATAAGATTCGTATTGGTGCAAAGCCTGAAATACAGGCTTTATAACCAGCTCATTTCACAGGTTACCACAAAAAATGCGAGAATCTCTATCTGTAATGATGAAAACGGCAGAACGGTTGTTTACATAGGCCCTTTCTCAAACGAACAAGATCAAAACAGAATGGTTTCCCTTATACAGGATCAAAATATAACAGACGCAGCAGCAGCCAATATAACTTCCGAAGAGTTCGATGCTAGATGCAGCTTTGAATAGTCTCAAGAAGCATCTTCTTTGCTTCGACTATGTTATCAGTCTGCATCGTTAACCCTGCGGCATTCTTATGTCCTCCTCCATTAAAGTTCTCGGCTATTTTAGAAACATTTAGATCACCTTTGCTTCGAAGTGAAACCCTAACCTTACCGTTTACTGTCCTGAAATAGCACACAAGCTGAACCACGGCAATATTCAATACCATATTTACAACATCGTCACACTCTCGCACCTTGGCTCCTGTTTCATCCAGCCATTGGTTTTCCAGATAAACAGTGGCTACTTTCCCCTCAAATCTTAACTGCAGAGTATCAAGTATTTTGGGCATTATTCTGTAACGGGAGAGAGAATCCCTTCTTAAAAGATTATCCGAGATATATCCCACATCTATTCCAGTTTGTGCAAGCTTATTTACTATTTGAAACGTCCGGCTATCAACTCTCGGGGTTGTAAAAGCTATACTGTCATCATAAATCCCCACATACAAACACATGGCCGCATTCTTTGAGACAGGGATATTCTCCTTTTCAAATACCTCGTATAACAATTCTGCCGTGCTTGCTTTTGAATCATCCACAATATTTATATTTCCGAAAAAGCTGTTTGACTGGTGATGGTCAATATTGATGATCTTGACACCTTTTTGAACCTCCAGTCCCACCCTGTCCTCAACGGCACAGTCAACAAATACTGCAAGATCGTAAAACTTTGGAACCTGATCGGTTATTTTGTCGAATCTTGGCAGGAAATCAAGGTTTGAAGGCAGATCTGAGGACTCATTGAAAACCTTATGCTTGATCTTGTTCTCATCCATATAGCTGCTTAAGGCCAGTGCACACGAAATAGTATCCGCATCAGGGTTTATGTGGGTTACTATTAAACAGTACCTGGAGTTCTTTATGGTCTCAAAAATGCTATTTTCCATCGATATATCCTAATTCAATAAGTTTATCATATATTTTTCCGGCCATTGGACCTGCGGCACTACCCCCGTGCCCTCCGTGTTCAACCAGTATAGTAACCACATACTGGGGATTTTTGTAAGGGGCATAGGTAGTAAGCCAGGCCTGAGATCTTTTAAAATACTCAAGCTCATGCTCTTTCATCCTTTTTTTCTCCGACTGGGGGATACCGATAACCTGGGCCGTACCTGTTTTGGCTGCGACCTTGATCTTGGACTTTATATATCTTGTAGCTGTACCGCCGCTTGCATTGGCAACCTCGTACATCCCTTTTTGCACCATCCTGAGATGACTTTTCTTTATCTTTGTATCGATGCTTTCCTCCAGGCTTTTGTCTTTAAGAAGATGGGGCCTTTGAAGTTTATTGGTAGCCATTGCACCCGTATATCTTGCTATCTGCATCGGAGTTACGTTCATAAACCCCTGTCCAATGCTTGCAACAAGTGTTTCCCCCACATACCAGGGTTTATTCCTTACATCTTTTTTCCAAGCTTTATTGGGATTGATACCTATAAATTCATTTGGGAGATCCACTCCTGTTTTTTTACCGATCCCGAACCTGTCAAGTGTTTTTGAGATATTATTTATCCCCACTTGAAGACTTCCTTTATAAAAGAAGTCGTCACACGACTCCCTTAATGCTTTTATAAAGCCCGTTTTACCGTGTCCGGTCTGTTTCCAGCACCTGAACTTTCTTGCGCCAAGCTCCATTGCTCCCGTACAGTAAACGGAAAAGTTGGGAGATATCTTATTTTCAAGGAAAGCTATTGAAACTCCCATTTTCATTACAGAACCCGGGGGATAAAGACCGTTTGCGAGTTTATTCGTAAAAGGATGGTTAAAATCCTCCTGGATCTTCTTCCACTGTTCATGGCTGACCCCGTTTACGAAGATATTGTTGTCAAACTCGGGGAAACTTCCAGCAGCCAACAGCTCTCCCGTGTGGACATCCATAACTACTACGGCTCCCGCCTGCTCTTTAAAAAGTTCATGTATATACTTCTGAAGCTCGATATCTATGGTAAGCTGGATATCCCTTTTTTTGGCTTCCACCTCTTCCAATACCTTTACTTTTTGATAAAGGGAGTTTACCTGTATCTTTTCAAATCCAAGCTCGCCCCTTAAAATATTATCATAATATTTTTCAACCCCTGTTCTTCCGATTCTTTCAAGATATTTGTTCTTTTCATCTTTTTTGATATCTTTTAGATTCACTTTTCCCACATATCCCAAAATATGTGCTGCTACATCTTTATAGAGGTACTCTCTTTTTGTAGCCGATTTTATCTCAATATTATCGTTTGAGTTAAATACTGTATAGTGTTTGAAGAATTTGTCATACTCTATATAATCGACCAGCTTTATCAGTTCATGCCGGTAAGGGGAATCCTCCTGTTTATACTTTTTAAGCAGTTTTTCATACTCATACTGGGGAAAATATTTTACCACAAGTTTTGCCGCCTGCTCAACCGTTTCAAAATCCCTTTTTGATCTTAGATGGGGTTTTAAGTTGATGCTGAAACCTACTTTATTTACCGCAAGATATTTACCCGTTCTGTCAGTTATCTCTCCACGGGAAGGGGCTTTATATATTTTTTTAATATAGTTTTGTTTGGAAAGCTCCTCATAATGGTTGTGAGAATATATACTTAAATAATAAACCCTTGAAAGCAGTAGAATAAATATAGCAAGAATAAAAACAATTATAAATTTTAATCTCATAAAAAGAATCCCATAAAAACAGTATCAAGTATAAAGTTGATAAAAAATATGGCGTATATACTTTCAACCTTATCTGAAACAAGATATGTGACCATAAAAAAAGAGAAATAAAATACAAACAGATATAATATCTTTGAGAATATCTTTGAATTAAAAATATGTTTCAGCTGGGGTATTATCAAAACATATATAATAACCGTTATCAGGCTTAGCGAAAATACGATCAGTCCGTGTATAACTTCAATAAAACAAAATGTAAGAAATGAAGCCAGAAGAAGATAATAGTCTTCCCTTTTTACGCTTTGGATAAAAAATATAAACACAATTCCGGCAAAAAAAATATTGTTGAAATGGGAATTAAAAAGTATATTTAAAAACCAGATAAAAGCCAACACTGTAAAATAGGGAAATTTGTCCTCTTTGACGATATTATAGTTTCTCACTTTTTATATTCCTCGGTAAAATCTTTATAAGTTCAGCAAGGGCTTCTTCCGAACCCTCCACAATAAAACTTACATTGTCTAAAAACTCTTTGCCTGCTATCTTCAGCTCTAATTGGTTGATATTATACTCAACAATAGATAATGAAGAGTAATCAAAAGAGATTTGTATTCTTTCTAATTTGACATAGGTTTGAAGATCGGAGTTTTCAAGTACAAGGTTCACGGCATCGCTGTATGCTTTGACCAGTCCCCCGGTTCCAAGTTTGATCCCGCCGAAATACCGGACTATTATAACACCGGTATTTATAATGTCCCCGCCGTTTAGTACATTCAAAGAGGGTTTACCGCTTGTTCCCTTGGGCTCACCGTCGTCGCTGCTGTTTTCAACGACCTGGTCAAATTCATTCAGATATCGGTATGCGTATACATGGTGTCTGGCTTTGGGGTGTTCCTCTTTAAGTTGCCCCATCACTTCATCAAATTGCTCATAGGGGAAAAGGTGGGCGATAAATTTTGATTTTTTAACCTCAAGCGTTGAACTAAAATGCTTTTTGACAAATTTCATTATCACGCCTTAGCAGATAAGTTCGCTGTAGATCTCTTTTATATTCCGACCCGTGAGTTTGGAGATAAGCTTCGCTTTTTGTTTTGGAGGCAGTTTCAGATCAGAGATATCCTCTAATGTTATAATCCCTTTTTCATCGCTTGGCTCGGGCTTAATCACCACTACCCATTCACCTTTGATCTGTTCGGCTTTTAGGTTTTCATATATATTTGCAGCAGTATCTTTATATCTTGTCTGATATTTTTTGGTAAGCTCTTTTGCAAGGAATATCTCCCTGTGGGGAACAAAGTTGTTCAACTCTTCAAGAAGCTTTAAAAGCCTGTGGGGTGATTCATATAATATGGCAAGGTATTTTGAACTTAGTACCTCGTCAAGTTTTGCTTTTCTCTCCTTTCCCTTGTGGGGCAGAAAACCGAAAAACGTGAAATTCACATCATCAAAACCGCTGCTTGCATATGCTGTCAAAACCGCATTTGCCCCGGGAAGAACATCGTACTGAAGATTGTTTTTAAGGCAATAGTCCGCTAAAAAACTGCCTGGATCACTAACGCAGGGCATACCGGCATCAGAAACATATATACAGGAGTTTTCTTTTATTATCCGTAAGTTCTCTTCTGACTGAAGAAATTTCTGTTCGTTATGGGAATGTACACTTAAAAAATTAAAATTCGGGAAGTTTATCTCTAGTCTGTCGCTAAGAAGCTGAAGAAGTTTTTTTGTTACCCTTGTGTCTTCACACAAGATATATTCCCCCTCTTTTAGAAGCTCTATAGTCCTAAAAGAGACGTCTCCCAAGTTGCCTATAGGAGTGGGAATAAAATAAAGCATTATTTCATTGAATATCTAGCTTTGAATTTCTCAACTCTACCAGCAGCATCAACGATCTTTTGTTCACCTGTGAAGAACGGGTGACAAGCAGCACAGATATCGATTCTCATAGTCTCAACATTTGATTTAGTCTCAAAAGTGTTTCCACAAGCACAAGTTACTGTACAAGCTTTGTAATCTGGGTGAATATCTTTTTTCATCCTAATTTCCTTTAAATTTTTATAACAAAAGGGTCGCGTCTTTGTCGCCCTTTATAAAAGTTTGGGATTATACTTAATCTAAGCTTAATATAAAATTAACCTGTCTTTTGAATTGCTTTAAAAAAGATCGATACTGCTTTCATCCTCTTTGATATATACGGCATAGGAGCTTCTGCCTTTGTTTTTCGCTTCATACAAGAACATATCGGCATTTTTAAGAACCTGGTCTATATCATCACTGTCTTTGGGGTATTCGGAGATACCAACACAGCATGTTTTTTTCAAGACCTGCCCTTTTTCTTCATCCACCTCAACCTCAACCTGTGCAAATTCTTCTATAATTTTTTGGGCTGTCTCTTCTGCGTCTTTTATATCCGGCCGGTCCATTAATGCTATTAAAAATTCATCCCCGGTAACTCTTGCCACGATATCAAAATCTTTTATATTCCCGAATATAACTTTTGCAAGTTCAACAAGCACTTTATCTCCTATATCATAATCAAATTCATCAATCACCGCTTTGAACCTGTCAATACCAACCATCATCAAAATGATCGTTTTGTCTTCTTTATTCGACAATGATGTGATCTTGTGAATATGCTCTATAAGATATTTTCTGCTGTAAACATGTGTTACGCTATCCAGTGATGAGGCTTCCACATGGTATTTTTTCATTATACCGTTTTGCAGAATAGGAGATATCTGGAAAAAAGCACTCTCAAGGATATCCCTTTTTCCGTTTATTATCCGGTACTGCTGTTCATCTTTTGCACAAAAAGAGACTACGGCATTGTTTTCGGTATGGGTATTTATAATAAAATAAAAAGAAAACTCCCCGTCAAGAAAAAAGTCGTCCCCTTTTTTCAATATAACGGTTGTTTTGTCCTGCTGAAGGTTATAAAGGGAAAACTTTATATTATCCACCTCATACTTTTTATGCAGCCAGTCACCTAAAAATACGGCCATCTCTTTAATATTTGCACCGTACTGCAGCTGTTCATACAGCTCATAGATCCCTTCAAGTTCAATAAACTTTTCTTTATCACTGCAAGACTGCCGGATAAGACTTATTATTCTATTTCTCATAACTAAATATTATCTATATTAAACTTAAGCTTGGAATAAAGTTTATACTGTTGCTTCCCGTATGTAAACTCAAGGTAATTTGCCTGCAGCATAAGTCTTTTTGCTCCTGTAGCAGGAACCCTTAACTCATTTGGAAGTTTTTTAAGAAGATACATATCCGCATACTTCTCATCCGTACCGTAAATAGGGTCTCCCACTATCCGGTGCCCTATATGATCAAGGTGAACCCTGATCTGGTGCTGTCTCCCGGTAACAGGGCTTGCTTCCACAAGGGTTCTGTTATTTACGGAATCGTAAGACAGGGGAGTTATATGCGTCAGGGAAGCTTTGCCATCATCACATACTTTCATTTTCACCCCTATTATGCTGTCGGGATCTTTTTTTATTCCCCCGTCGATAGATACCTTTTTTGATATCTTCCCCTCTACTACGGCCAGGTATCTTTTATCATAAAGCTTGTTCTCGAACATATCTTTTAAAACCATGTCGCTGTATTTGTTCTTGGTAACAAGTACAAGCCCCGACGTTTCCTGGTCTATTCTGTGGGCAAGATTTGCCTCTTCTCCGAAATGGTATCTGATCTCGTCAAGCAGTGAGTATTCGGTATTCCTGCTTGTAGGATGCACTATAACCCCCGTAGGCTTGTCAAAAAGGGCAAAATCATCTGCATTGAAAATGGGTTTTAATCCTCTTGTCTGCCCTTCAAATACAGCTATCTGGATAAACTCGCCTTTTGTCGTCTGGCCGTTTTGCATTCTGTTGCCGTTTTCGTCAAATACCCTTGCTTTTGCAAGAATACGCTGTGAAACAGATAATGATAATCCTGCATCATCTATTAAAAAACGTTGTATCTTCTTATTTTGGATAATAGGGATTTTTTTTAAAATAAAGGGCACTTCTATTTCCTTGAATATTGTAAGATAATATTATACCAAATCCATTATTAAGCAGCTATATTGAAAAATTATTTAAAAACGATCATAATAGAATATATCATTAAGGGCACTTTAGTTACAATTCGTAACGAATATTTTTATAAAGGATAAAGAGGTGGCAATTACCCTTGTTGTATTATGTGCCGGAAACTCCACCAGGTTTGAGTTCAAGGCGAAAAAACAATGGCTTCGCACAGGTGACGAACCGCTGTGGCTAAATGTTACAAATAGATTTTCCAAATATTGCGAATTTGAAAAAGTGATTGTAGTCGGCCATGAAAATGAGCTTGGCTATATGAAAAACTTTTCGGATGATTACATCTATGTATCAGGCGGTAGCACCAGACAGGAGTCTATGAAAAATGCATTACGGGAAGTTACATCCGAACATGTGATGGTTACCGATGTTGCAAGATGCTGCGTACCCGAAGAGGTTTTTATTGAACTGGCCGAAAACAGGGGTAAAGCTTCCTGTATCGCTCCTGCTTTAAGCGTTAGCGATACGGTGGTATACGAACAGCAGACTATAAACAGAGATGAAGTAAAGCTTATCCAGACACCGCAGCTTTCAAATACTCAGGCATTAAAAAAAGCTCTTGCAACATCCAAAGAATTCACAGATGACAGCAGTGCCATCAAGCAGGACGGGGGAAGCGTTTATTATATAAACGGTTCGCCACAGTCAAAAAAACTTACTTTCGGTGAAGAGATCAAAGAGTTGATGTGCCTTAAAGAACCATCAAAAGATCTCTTTACAGGAACAGGGATAGATATTCACCAGTTTCAAGAAGGGAAACAGATGGTCTTAGGGGGAATTCCCATAGACTCGGATTTTGGCTTTAAAGCACACAGTGACGGGGATGTACTTATCCACAGTATCATAGATGCCATACTTGGAGCCTGCGGGGCAGGAGATATCGGGGAGTTTTTTCCCGACACAGACCCTAAATACAAGGGTGCCGACTCGAAAGAACTTTTAAAACACATAATCTCTTTTGTTAAGAATATAGGCTTTGAGCTTGTGAATATTGATGTTACCGTTCTTGCACAGGCACCCAAGATAAATCCCCACAAACAGGCAATAAAAACAAAGCTTTCGGAACTTCTGGAGATTCCCAGGTTCAAGATCAACATTAAAGCTACCACGGGTGAAAAAATGGGCTTCGTAGGAAGAGCTGAAGGGGTGGCGGTACAGAGCTTGGCTACATTAAAATATTATAACTGGACAGAAGGGGAGAAATAAAAATGATGCATATACTAATAATAGACGAAGAGGTTTATCTGGCACAGAAAGTTGCAATGAGACTTCACGACGAGGGACACGACTGTACCCATGTGGCAAATATAAAAGAGATAAATTTCGATATGAAATTTGATACGGTTTTATTATCTACAAACCTGAGCAGCGAAGATGTTCACAGGATCATTGAAAAATTCAAGCAAAGCACTATCATTCTTCTTGTTTCCTATATCAATGACGTAACTGTAACAAAACCTCTGGAAGACGGGGCCGATGATTATATTCAAAAGCCTTTCATTATGAACGAGCTTGTAAGAAAGATTCACCACTACAGAAAATTCAAGCAGTTAAAAAGTGAGAACCGAAACCTTAAAAACTATATCGACTTTGCATTTAACAACGTCGAATATGATTTTGAGCTTCCGGAAACTCTTCCTTTCGTAATAGAGACAAACGACCAGAAAATAGCCGACAAAGCGGTATTTGACGTAGCCAAGAAACTAAACAAAACTATTAAGTTCATATCTATGGAAAAACATACAAAGATCGAACCTTCAGATTACGAAGATGAACTTCTTTATATTTACGACTTCCATTTCCTGAAAAAAGCGGCAAAACAGGCACTTCTAAAAAGCATAAAAGATACAGATGTTATCGTATGCTCGCTGGAAGACGTCGAAGAGAGCGATTACCCCAAGGTTTATGCAAAATCTACCAACAAGCTTTCAACCGTCGATTCAATACTTACCATTAACGATTATGTAAAAATGATGGTATTAAGTTTCCAAGACAAATATCCCGATACGGAATTAAGCAAACGACTTGGTATAAGCAGAAAGTCCTTATGGGAGAAAAGAAAAAAATTCGGTATCGAAAAAAACAAGGACAACAAATAGATGAGAAAGCTGTTCTTAACTGTTTTTTACAGCGGCTTAAGCCCCAAGGCTCCGGGGACGGCAGGGAGTTTTATCTCTTTGATACTTGCTATGATACTTTTAAACGTTCTGTCAGTATCAAACCTGTTTTTACTGACCATTTTAATAACCCTGATAGCGGTTAAACAAATTGACCTTTATGAGCAGGAAACAGGGGAACATGACGGAAAAGAGATAGTTATAGACGAACTTGCGGGTATGTGGCTTGCCCTTTGCATCGCCAACGCTACAAGCGATAACTTTATCATTGCGGTTATTGCGTTTATCTACTTCCGACTTTTTGATATATACAAACCCTCGATCATAGGAAAGATCGACAAAGACGTAAAAGGGGGATGGGGAGTAATGGGCGACGATATTGTCGCCGGGTTCTTTGCGGGACTTTGTACAAGCCTTACATATTACCTTTTATTCTAATCTGCCGCTATTGGTTATTTATACAGTAATCAATAGCCACACCCTCTCTTAAACCGTCGTCAAACACTATTGAGGTTTGTTTTTTCAAAACTTCGAAAAACAATTCATATATTGACATTCCCGTATCTATATAATCTTCCCTTCCCGTTCCTACGTTAAAGACAAGTTCCTCTTTTGAGTAAGAGTTCAGTTTTTTTTGTATCTGCTTCACTTCATCCAAAGTAAGGGTCGTTCCGTTTACTATGGTTTTATCATAGGTCTGGTAGTTCAAGCCGTGCTTCAAGGCAGCCACGGTAGTCGGGGTTCCAGCCGTACTTAAAAAGCCGTAAGAAGCTGTTTCAAGCCCGCAGTCGCTTAAGAACAGTTCAACTTCCTTTTTGAATATTGAAAAATCTTTTTCTTTATCTTCTGACTGGCTTAGGGTAACTATCCCGTAAGAAAAGCTTTTGATAAACGACTCCCCGTTATCGAAAATAATAAGCTCCGTTGATCCTCCCCCTATATCAAGAAGGATAAATTTATCATCGGGAAGTTTCTCCCTTTTTAGGGCATACTGCATCGCAAGAAGCGTAAGAGAAGCCTCTTTTTTTCCGTCGATTATATTGAACACAACTCCTGTTCGCTCTTGAATATCGGCTATGACCTCTTTGGAATTCTTTGCCGCCCTTAGTGCCTGGGTGGTAACCGCTACAGCCTCTTGGGGAACGTAATCTACAACCTGGATACTCTTCTTAACGGCATCAACCACTCTTTGCAGAGCCTGTTTTGAGATATTACCGGTTTTTGACAAACCGTCGGCAGTTCCTACAGTCTGTTCATATTCTCCGAGAGTTGCTTTTGTTTTGCAGTCTATTTTTAGAACCCTGAACGAGTTTGACCCAAGGTCTATTGAAGTAACACTTTTCATTCTTTAGCCCAAAAAGCTTTCAACTTTTTTGGTTATCCTTTTTTTATCTGTCCCGTTAAGGTATGCATAAACCAAAGCGGCTCCTGCTCCCACACCCTCTTTTGCCTCACCCTCGTCATAAAGTTTTAAAGCAGGATGTTGGGAAAGAGCAAAATCAAAGTCGGCATAATAACTGTTAATTTCAAAATCAAGAATATCAAGAAGCCCTTTTATATCACTGTTTTGATCTTCTGCAACCCACTTTGTGGTACATAAAGCTATTTTTTTGGAATCTATTACCCCGTCCATCTCTTTTAAAACAGAATTGATTATCAAAAGCACGCAGGCCATCTGAGTACCGCCTGCAAGGATTACATTCAGCTCTTTTTGGTTTGCGCCCAAAATAAATCCTGCATTGAATATAAGCATATTATCGGATACTTTTCCAAGCTTTTCAAAAAGGTCATCCCCGTCAGTGATATTTTTCAAGGCTTTTTCTACGGTTGATTCCCTTACATCTTCGGGAACATTCTTAAAACTGCTGCTGAACTTCTCTTCAACCTCGTAGCCCAAAGCCATAGCCGTTGCTTTTGCGGTAGTCGTACCGCTTGGCACCGACTCAGACAATATCACATAATCGCTGTCCGGCTCATACTCCTGACCGAACTTGACCCCTTTTTGAAACAGCTCAAAGGCATCTATATCAGCTCCTGTGTTTATACTCTTGCTGGGTGTTATGGCAAATTCGTGGGTCTTTGTAAAGTCAAGCTTTGGTTTTACCCTAAGTCCCAGATCCAAAAGCTCAATATTCCTAAAAGCATTAATAGTATGCACGGCTCTTGTTATAAGTGCGGGAGTCGGCACCCCTTTGGGGGTTTCCGCCACATTTTCAAGACTTCTAACCTCTCCCACATTTATAAACTCGGCATCAAGAGTCGGGGTCAAATGAATAAGGCCCGGGATTCCGGCCTGGGTGATCCCCACGATATTTGCAGTTGCGGTATTTGACATACCAAGTAAAAAAGTAGCCGTTTTACCCCTCAAACTTTCAATAAAATCTGTTTTTCCTGTAATTGTTCTTATCATATTCCTCTTATCCCATCGGATACATTATTTCTAATTGTATCTGTTTTATCTCTTCCATAGTTTCATCACTTAAGTTCACATCAAAAGCTGCAAATGAATCATCAAGCTGCCCGGCCGTTCTGGCACCTATAATTGTTGAAGCAACAAAGTCAAACTGTTTTGAATATGCCACTGCAAGTGTCACCGGCGAGATCCCGAGCTTTTGGGAAAGTTCCATATATTTGGCAGTTGCTGCAAGGGATTTTTCATTTACGAACCTTGTACCCTGAGCCTTTATCCTTGCATTATCACTTTTTAAATAGCTTGAAAATCTGGCTACTTCAGGATAAAACTTGCCGTTGTATTTACCGCTTAAGACCCCTCCTGCAATAGGAGAATAAGGCAGAAGCGAAATCTGTTCTTTTCTGCAGACTTCGGAAAGCTCATCCAGAAACCTGGGATTGTTCAGTGAAAAATTATTCTGGATAGATTCAAACCTTGATATCCCCAGCCTTTTTGAGGTTTCATTTGCTTTTGTAAGGCCGTATGCCGAATCGTTGGAGGTTCCCAGATATCTTACCTTTCCCTCCTGAACAAGTTCGTCGAATGCTTTTAAAGATTCTTCAATAGGTACTAATGTATCGGGCCAGTGCATCTGGTAAAGGTCTATATAATCCGTACCAAGCCTTTTCAAACTCCCCTCTACCGCTTTTTTGATATGAAATTTATCTATTGCCGTCATCCCGTGCCGAATAGGCGGTACAAACCAGCCGTTGGCAGCACCTGCAACCTTTGAAGCTATTATAAGTTTATCTCTTTGTTTCCCTTTTAGCCAACGTCCAATAATCTCTTCGGTAGTTCCTGCATAAGATGATTTGGGAGGTACGGGATAAAGCTCTGCGGTGTCAAAAAAGTTTATTCCTCTTTCAACAGATTTATCCATTATTTTAAATGACTCTTTTTCATCACTCCAGCTTCCAAAACTCATTGTTCCAAGACAGATCGGGGTAACCCTTAGACCTGTTCTTCCTATGTATCTATATTCCATAATTCACCTTTACATTTTAGATCGGGTATCTTAATAAAAACAACCATTAAGAACAATATCCAAAGAGTATTAGATATTTATCTTAAGAGCAGTTAAAATATTTAAACGCAATAATAACATAATAAAGGTCAGATAAAGGATATGCCATGAAAGTGCTCTTAACAGGATCAACGGGTTATATAGGAAGAAGACTTAAACAAATACTTTTAAAAGAACCCGGCATTGAATTAAGGCTTTTTGTCAGAAACAAAAAAGCCGTTTCAAAAGAAACCGCCGAAAAAGTACAGATTACGCAGGGTGACACCTTTGATAAAGAGGCCTTGAAAAAAGCATTGACCGGAATTGATACGGCATACTATCTTATCCACTCCTTAAATAAAGAAAACTACAAAGACCTGGACAGGATCTCTGCGCAGAATTTCGTCGATGCAGCCAAAGAGTGCGGGGTAAAAAGGATAATCTACCTGGGCGGACTTGGTGTAAAGAATGAGCACACAAGCACCCACCTTCTAAGCCGCCTTGAAACGGGAGAAATACTAAGCTCAAGCCCCCAGGTACAGACCGTATGGATAAGGGCCGGAGTGATCATCGGCTCGGGAAGCGCCAGCTTTGAGATAATAAGGAACCTTGTAGAGAAACTCCCTATTATGGTAACCCCAAAATGGGTATCCACAAAAGCTCAGCCCGTCGCCGTAGATGATGTGATTAGATACCTCGAAGATTCCCTTTACCTTGAATATGACAAGAACCTTACGGTTGATATAGGGAGCGAAGCCTTAAGCTACGGTGAGATGATGCTCCAAACAGCAAAAGCTTTGGGGCTTGAAAGAAAGATAATCCCCGTGCCTTTTATTACAATAAACCTTTCATCATACTGGCTCAACCTTTTCACCCCTGTTCCCTTTTCCGTTGCAAAAGCCCTGATCCAAGGCCTTGAAAGCGAGGTTCTGGTTCAAAATGAAAATGCGGAAAAATTCTTCCCCAATATCAGACCCGCCGCTTATATAGATGGGGTAAAACAAGCCGTGGAGGAGATAGCACAGAACCAGGTGATAAGCAGATGGAACGACAACGGGGGAAAAGTCTGGGACGAAGTTCACGACAAAGAGTTTTCCGATGCAGTTTTCGTGGACAGGAGGGAAGCAGATATTTCAGGACTTGACCCGGCAAGAGTATATAACTCTTTCACCTCCATAGGTGGAAGCAGCGGCTGGTTTGATTACGACCTGCTTTGGGAACTTAGAGGCATCATCGACAAGCTTCTGGGCGGAGTGGGCTTAAAAAGGGGCAGAAGAAGCCAGTGCGACCTTAGAACCGGTGACTGCTTGGACTTCTGGAAAGTGGTTGACCTTGAAAAAGATGAAAGACTACTCCTTTACGCCCAGATGAAACTGCCCGGCCGTGCCTGGCTTGAATTTAAAATAACAGACAACAAGCTTATCCAGTCAGCGTATTTTTACCCAAAAGGGCTATGGGGAAGAATATACTGGTATTCTATGATCCCTTTTCACTATTTCATATTCAACAATATGATAAAAAACATTATAAATAAATCAAAATAACCAAATATTACAAAAAGATGACACTTTTCAACACTCTTTAATGTTAGATTTACAGCGATTTTTATAATTAAGAGTGGGCAGGCAGGTCTTATTTAAACATAAAAATAATTATCTTGTTATAAAAATCCCATCTAAATAACAGCATCAAGGTATCACATTTATGTGATCTTTAGACCCTTTAAAAATAGACTATAAGCTATAAGAACCTGCCTGCTTAATATTTTAATATAAAAAGAAGGAAATAATTTGTCCATCAACCTACAATGCCAAAACAGGATAAAGCCCAAACTCCTGCGGGAACAAAAGACGGAAGCCCTGCTTGTTTTTATAAGAACTACCCTTGAACAATATTTCAATGAAATAGATAAAGGGAACATCAACTTTACAATAGGGACAGAAGAAGATACAGAACATATAAACAATATTTTAAAAGAGCTCTTAAAAGAGCTGCAGGAATGCGTGGTAAACTCAACTTACCTGCGAAATCTCCTTGAACACAGCCATAAAAACAAGCAGCTGTCCATGATCGCAAAAAAAGAGGAACCTTTGATGGTCTATTATGACGGGATCGTTAAGGCCATAGAGAGAAATCTAAAGAACGGAAGCCTGTGGATACCAGAACTTATGGTGATCGCCCTTTTAAGCGAATGGATTCTGGAAGAGGAACGCTCCGTGCATTTATATCCGTTTTTAAAAGAGATAGACTATCTTTTGCTTCTTGAAAAATACGAGATCTCAAGAAAAAACAGCGGCAGGGAGAAAAAAACCGTCATCATGGATATGTACAAACTCTCCGCAACCCTGATAAAAACCCTGAAAAACACAACTTATAAAATAAATACAACAAGAAAAAGGAAAAAAAGAAGATGAACCGCTTCCTAAACAGATTAAGGATCAAGGCCAAGATCAATATTATTACCGTTTTTGTATTAATATCCCTTGGAATATTGACAAGCGTCATATACAACAGGCTGCACACTTTGGAGCTGAATTATGCAGATACAAGCAGGATCTCCGCATTGTCCCAGGATATTATAAAATCATCCCAGCAGGGGCTTCAAATAAGCAATGCCTTAAGGGGCCTTATAATAAACCCTTCAGATATAAAGGCCAAAGACAATTTCCTAAAAGCCGTGGAGGAGTTTGACGCCCTCCTGTCAAGACTGGCAAAAAGTACGGAGATCTCCTCGGGCTACAAGAGCTTCAATATTGAAAGACTCTACAGGGACCAAAAATATATTCTGGATAACCTGGCATCCAAAGTAAGAAAGAACGAAGCCTTAAGCATCCAGGACAACAGCGATGCCACCAAATACAGCAGACCCCTAAAAAACGCCCTTTTAAAATGGGAAGAGAAAAACCTGGAAAAGGTCGAGGAGCTGAAAAAAGACTTTAAAGAAATAATTTCAAGCACCCTTGTATTTATCATCTCACAGCTGCTTGTTTCCATAATAATCATACTGGTAATCATACAGCTTATTGCCCTGAATATCGCCTCTTCCCTTGAAAAGTTCAAGAACGGTATGGATCACTTCTTTGCCTTTATAAACAAAGAAAGCTTTCAGGCAAAACCCATAGAGATAAAAGGAAACGACGAATTCGCCCAAATGGCAGGGGAGATAAACAATACCATTGAAAAAACCGTAAACGAGATAGAGCAGGATAACAGACTTGTCGAAGAGATAGATGATATCCTGGAAAAAGTGGATAACGGTTTTTACTTCTATACCATAAAAGGAAGCTCCTCGAATCCTCTTACAAACAGTATAAAAGACAAGGTGAACCAGCTGGTATCGGGGACCAATAAACAGCTTAAAATAGTGGTAGACACCCTTACTAGATACGGGGAAAGCGACTTTACCTATACCTATGATCCAAAAGAGAACGAGAATATGAACGGAAGTTTCGGTTCGTTAGTAGCATCATCAATGCTTATTAGCAACAACGTATCAGAACTTATAGGTATGATACTGAATGCAGGTGAAAAACTGAACATGGATACCACCATACTGGAACAGACCTCAAGCAACCTTGCAACCTCAAGCAACGAACAGGCGGCGTCTTTGGAGGAAACGGCAGCAGCCCTGGAAGAGATAACAAGTACGGTAGTGAACAACAACCAGAACATAAAAAGCATCCTTGCTTATTCACGTGAACTGAATATCTCCGTCGACAACGGGCAGAAGCTGGCAAATGAAACAGCCTCCTCCATGGATGAGATAAATACCCAGGTCACGGCTATAAACGAGGCTATCACGGTTATAGACCAGATTGCGTTCCAGACGAATATCCTCTCTTTAAATGCGGCGGTAGAAGCTGCGACCGCAGGGGAAGCGGGTAAAGGGTTTGCCGTGGTCGCACAGGAGGTAAGGAATCTTGCCAGCAGGTCCGCAGAAGCCGCGAACGAGATAAAATCCCTCGTTTCAAACGCAACGGAAAAGGCAAACAGCGGTAAAAAGATAAGCGACGATATGATACAGGGGTATAAAACATTAAACTCCAATATCCAGAACACCGTCGAGCTTATAAACCATATCGCAAGCTCAAGCACGGAACAGCAGCAGGGACTGGAGCAGATAAACGATGCCGTCAGCCAGCTTGACCAGGCAACCCAGCTCAATGCTTCGGAAGCGGGCAAGATAAACGAACTCGTACAGGAGGTTTCCGAACTTTCAAACAATCTGGTAACGGCGGCATCCAGGGCAAAATTCAAGCCCGAAGCCAGAAACCAGGTAGCGGACGTGGAACTCGTATTTGAAACCGCAAAATTGAAAAATGACCATGTTACATTTAAGATGAACAACTTTATGCAGCTTGATGAGAGAAAAAGCATCCCGGTCACCGACCACCACAGCTGTAATCTGGGGAAATGGGTCGACAGGCAGATACAACAGAACAAGCCCTTTACAAAAACGGCTTCCTGGTCAGAATTCATGGTTAACCATAAAACCGTGCACGACAAAGTAAAAGAGTTTATGACAAGATCGGCGCAAAATGCCTCAAATGAAGAACTGAAAAAGATCTCGCAGCAGATCGAGCACGCTACCATCGGTGTATTTAACGGCTTGAACCAGGTCAAAATAGAAAACGGGGAAGAGCTTAAAAGAAAAACCCAGGAGGGGGAAAACAATAATCACATGAACATAAAAGCAAAAACAGAACAAAACATCCCCTATAAAGAGGCAAAGCCTGCGGCGGTTTCCAGGGCAAAAGCAATGATAGAAAAGATAACGCCCCAGACAGGGAACGATACGGATGAATGGGAGAGCTTTTAATGTTCGGTAAACTGTTTTCTTTTATAAAAAGCAAAATAAGATACAAGATAATGTTCCTGCTGTTTGTGCTGATGACGGCAAGTTCTTTTATGACAATGTTCATCACGGCACTAAAGATAGAAGAGAAGAACATCGCTGCAACCAAACAGCACCTGAATATGTTAAACGAATCTATTTTCCAGAGCCTTAGAACCTCCATGAATACGGGGGATCCGGTACAGATAAAAAAATCACTCGACAACGCCAGGCTTATAGAGGGTGTGAAAAAACTGAACGTTGCAAAAGGGGAAAAACTAATAGAGCTGTATTCCCCCCAAAGCAAATATACAAAAGACAGGGATATTTTAAAGGCTTTCAAGGATAAAAAAACGAAAGTGATCGAATATGAAGAAACCGGCCATGACCTTAGAATGATAAAACCGATGATAGCAAACCAGGAATGCCTGATGTGCCATGCAAACCAAAAAGAAGGCGAGGTGATAGGGGTGATGGATCTTACTTTTTCCCTGAAAAGTTCCGATGATGCCCTTGTAAATATAATAACGAACGTATTCATCGTTATAACACTGCTTGGATGGGCCACCTTGTTTTTTGTATTTTTTATTTTGAAAAAATCGACCCAGCCCATAGACAAACTGCGAGAGGCGATAAAGTCACTGATAAATAATAAAAACTCAAACAGCAAGATAATCATAAACTCTTCCGACGAGATAGGGGAAGTGGCAAAAAACTTCAACACCTATATACAGTCCATCCTTGATACTGAGGAGGAGGATAAGAAACTTATAGAGGAGGCCAAAGATATCATAGACCGGGTGAAAAAAGGCTCTTTTGAACATTATATAAAAAAAGACACCTCAAACAATGTTTTAAACGAGTTTAAAACCGTAGTGAACGATATGATAAAGCAGATGAACCGGCACTTTAACTACCTGAACAGGATACTGGAAGAGTATGCCAACTACGACTACAGGAACAGCCTGGAGGTAACGGGACTGCAAAAAGGCAGCTCCTTTGATATACTTGTAAATGATATCAATAAAGTAAGGGATTCCATAAATACCATACTAAAAGAGAACCGGTCAAACGGAGTAAACCTGAACCAAAACAGCAATACGCTTCTTAAAAACGTAGATAATCTCAACCAAAACTCTACCGAAGCCGCAGCTGCCCTTGAGCAAACGGCAGCTGCTTTGGAACAGATCACAAGTAATATAGGAAGCACCACTACAAATATTGTGGATATGTCTAGCCTGGCATCAAACGTTACACGTTCGGTACACGAGGGGCAAGACCTGGCAAGCCAGACAACCAATGCAATGGATGAGATAAATACGCAAGTTAGTGCAATAAACGAAGCGATCACCGTTATCGACCAGATCGCCTTCCAGACAAATATTCTATCCCTTAACGCAGCAGTCGAAGCGGCTACTGCGGGGGAAGCGGGCAAAGGTTTCGCGGTAGTTGCCCAGGAGGTTAGAAATCTTGCTTCAAGAAGCGCCGAAGCAGCCAACGAAATAAAACTGCTTGTAGAAAATGCCACTTTAAAAGCTGATAACGGTAAAACCATCTCCGATAAAATGATATCGGGGTATAACACTCTAAACAGCGATATATCAAAAACCGCCCGGATTATAAAAGATGTGGAAGTAGCTTCAAAAGAGCAATTAACAGGGATAGAGCAGATAAACAATGCCGTAAATTCACTTGACCGTCAAACCCAGCAGAATGCCGCCATAGCCGCCCAGACCAATGATATTGCAAGGCAGACCGACAATATTGCAAAACTGATAATAGAAGATACCGACTCCAAAGAGTTTATAGGGAAAGAATAAAAAAAGTATGCCAAAATCCCCCGGACTAAAAATTTCAGTCTATGGGGATTACAGGATTAAGGCTTGATGTATTGTGCAGGAAATGCCGGTGTTTCTCAAACTGGTCGATTATATCGTTGGCTATTACATCCATCTCATAACCGTAGATATCATAAGCCTTGTTTCCGTCTTGCAGATGCACTTCCGCCCTTGCATATTTTTTCTGCTCTTTTGTCGGATTTACCACTTCAGGGAAAGCATAAGTGGGAGTATTATACCTTTTGAATCGCACTTCATAGGTAAAATCAAGATCTCCGCTGTGCTCTACGTTTAAAATAGAAACGGCATTCTCTTTATCATTTATAATATCGACATTCCAGCCGTGTTTCTCAAGCTCTGTTTTAACGCTTTGCATAGCTGTTATAACATCTTCGTTGATATATCTTTTTGTTTCGGAAGGTTCGGGGAACTCTACAAGAAGCGAGAGCCTGTTTTTCCAGGTTCCGCTTATCTCACCGTGGCGTCCTGCATTCATATGGTGCTGTAAAGACTCATACCTTATAGCTTCAAGATGTAAAGCCTTGTACATCCCCCAACAGGCGATAAGCATAATCACGGCAAACGGCAGTGCTATTGTTATGGAAGCTGCCTGAAGTGCTCCAAGCCCCCCTGCAATTAATAATGCTGCCGCAACAACACCCTCAAGAACTGCCCAGAATATTCTCTGCCAGACGGGATTGTCATGCTTTCCGCCGCTTGATATGGTATCTACCACAAGAGATCCCGAATCGGACGAGGTCACAAAAAAAGTTATAACCAGTATTATAGCGAGGATAGAGATCACACTTGAGAAAGGGAAATGCTCGAGAAACTTGAAAAGTGCCGTTGATACATCTGTAGAAACAGCACTGCCCAATGCAGTAAAGCCCCCGTTCATAATAGCATCCAAAGCGCTGTTCCCAAATACCGTCATCCAGATAAAAGTGAACCCCACGGGAACAAAAAGCACACCCAGGACAAACTCCCTGATAGTTCTACCCCTTGAAACCCTTGCTATGAACATCCCCACAAAAGGAGCCCAGGCTATCCACCATGCCCAGTAGAAGAATGTCCACCATCCCATCCACGGGGTATCTTTGTAGATATACTGGTTAAAGGTCATATCCACAGCATGGCTTAGGTAATTACCTATATTCTCAACAAACGCGCCCAGAAGAAAAAATGTCGGACCTGCCAAAAATACAAATGCCACCAAAGCAAGCGCCAAATAAAGATTTAATTCTGAAAGCCTTTTAATCCCGCCGTCAAGCCCCAAGACTACCGAAACGGTAGCCATAGAGGTAATTATGGCGATCAGTGTTATCTGGGCAGGAAGACCTACGGGTACATCAAAGATATAGTTCAACCCCGCATTTACCTGAAGAACCCCAAGACCCAGGGATGTGGCAACACCGAAAACCGTACCCAGTACCGCTATGGTATCAACTGTATGGCCTATTTTCCCGTGGATTCTGTCGCCGATCATAGGATAAAGCGCTGATCTTACTGAAAGAGGAAGTCCGTGCCTGAAAGAGAAATAAGCAAGTACAAGCCCCACTACGGCATAGATAGCCCAGGCATGAAGCCCCCAGTGAAAGAAAGTGATCCTCATAGCCTGTTTTGCAGCTTCTATGGTCTCTTTGTCCCCGCTTGGAGGGGCACTGTAATGCATCACTGGTTCCGCAACACCCCAGAACATAAGCCCTATCCCCATCCCGGCGCTGAACAGCATGGCAAACCAGGAAGCATAACTGTATGCAGGCTTTGACTGGTCAGGCCCCAGCTTAAAACGCCCGAAAGGGGACATTGCCAAAAATATAACGAAGATGGTAAAAACACCTACGCTTAACATATACAGCCATCCGAATTTATCAGAGATAAACCCCTTGACACCGTTAAATACTTCACCCGCCGTTTCCGGCATAGTTATAGCAAATAGTACCAATACTGCTATAACTATAACGGAAGGGTAAAAAACCGGCTTTAAAACCGTTGATTTAGAATCATCCAAATTTTTTCCTTTGTGTTAAACTATCTTCAACCTAACACAATGCCAATAAGAGGTATCTAAAAACCCCTTACATTTAATCCAGATTTAATTTTGTATATATTTTTTCAAGATCCAGACTGCTTTTCATCCGGTTTGTGAAATTTTCTACAGCTGTTTTTTTATACTTTTCAAAATCAAACCCCTCATATTGGGAATTGATCTGTTTGAACATTTTATTTCTGAATCCATCATTGTCAAACACTCCGTGAACGAACGAACCTTTGATATTTCCTTTTTCAAAAGACAAGGGATAATGCTGTGATATTCCGTGGTGTATCTCAAAACCTGTAAGTTTGCAGCCGAATATTTCATACTGCTGTTTTTTGAGTATCTTCTGCTTTGCAAAATCTATAATATCATCTATAAAACCAAGCCCCTCCTCCATGGCTGTCTCCTTATTCTCTATACAGTGCAGATCAACCAGTGAAACGAACATCATCTCATATCCTCCGCAGATTCCGTATATGGGCTTTTGCAGGGTTTTTAACTGATCAAACAGTCCTGTTTGTTTAAGCCATTGCAGATCTTTTATAACAAGCTTCGACCCCGGAAGTATGATCAGATCAAACTTTTCAAGGTTTATATTTGAGGTTACGAACTCCAGGGCAACCTCACTGTCTGCTATCAAAGGTTCAAAATCGTTATAGTTGCTCATGGTAGGATAGTTTATTACGGCAATATCGAGCTTTTTGTCCCTTGTATCCTGCACAAAGTTCTTCAAACTTGCACTGTCCTCAAATCCAAGGTTTAAAGGGCTATAAGGAAGTACCCCAAGTACGGGGATGCCGAAATCCTCTTCAATAATACGGATACCTTCATCAAAGAGTGTCAAGTCACCCCGAAACTTATTCACAATTACCCCTATAACATTTTTCCGCAATTTCTCGGGCAGCAGGTTATACACTCCGTATATTGAAGCGAACACTCCCCCTTTTTCTATATCTGCTACGAGTATTATCTTTGTATCATAATGATCTGCTATAAAGATATTTGAAAGGTCCTTGTCCATAAGATTAAGCTCAACAGGGCTTCCCGCACCCTCACACACCACACAGTCATACCTCTTGTCCAGATACTCAAAACATCTTTTAACCGCAGGCTTCAAAACATCAAGCTCACGGTAATATTCCCTGACGTCCTTGTCTTTTACCACTTTTCCTTCAACTATAAGCGACGCACTGCTTCCACGGCCTGATTTTAAAAGTACGGGATTAAGATGGTAAGAGGTTTCAACCCCAAGTACGCTTGCCTGAAAATATTGTGCTATGGCTATCTCGGACCCATCGTCACATATATGTGAATTATTCGAGACATTCTGGGCTTTAAACGGGACAACTTTATAACCAAGATCTTGAATTATCTTTGCTATTACAAAGGTTATAGTAGATTTTCCGGCATCGGAAGACGTACCGAATATACTTATATTATCCATTTGGCAAGATTCCTGTTTCTATAAATTTTATGTATTATAACTAAAGCTATTGTAACTCTTCCCTAAACCATATAGGAGTATAATAAAAAATAATACGAAGGAGAGGATTATGGAAAATAGTAACAATAAAAGCTATATCTGGAGTATCTACAACAGGGGTTCCCATATTTTAATGATAATTCTATTTTCGGTATGCTATCTGCTTACAGACTTTGAAGATGATCTTTCCTATCATGCAATTACAGGGTATCTTTTGGGAGTGGTATTCTTGCTTAGGATCATCTGGGGATTTATTGGCAGCAGATATTCAAGGTTCAGGGATTTTAATCTTGACAAAAACGATCTTAAAGAGTATCTGCTTTCCCCCTTATCGGAGACAAAAGAGTATGCAGGACACAATCCCGCTTCAAGCTACGCCATAATTGCCATGATGATTTTAGTATTTCTGTCAATTTTTACGGGAACCCTGGCTTACGGAATACAAGAGGGACAGGGTCTGTTTTCAGGCCTTTACAGTGATGGGGAGAATCACTTTTTTAAAGAGGTGCATGAGATTTTCGTAAACCTCTTTTTAGCAGTGATCGCTATCCATATTGCGGGGGCTCTTATAGATAAATATATAAAAAAAGGGTATGCGGTAGACTCTATGATAACGGGATATAAAATATTGTCAAAACCGGAAAATATAAAGACCAATATACTGCAAAAGCTTTATATAGCCTTTGCGGCGGCGGCTTTTTTATACGCTGTATATTATCTGGGGTTCACAGAAAATATTTTTATCTTTTGATATTCCTATTTTCTGTTATCGAGCATCTCGTTTGCTTCCATAACAACCATAAAGGCATCTTTATCAATAATATTTATTATCTCTTTAAGCCTTCCTATTTTCTTGATATCCAGGATCAGAAGTATCAATGTTCTGTCATCTTTTCTGTAAAGCCCGCTTCCTTGAAGGATCGTTCCGTGTTTTGCGAGATTTTTCGTTATGGCGTGGCTTAGTTTCTCAGGCTTGGAAGTTGATATATGGATAACTTTTGTGCTTAAAGTTCCCGTTAAAACTATATCTATCACTTTTGCTATCACATAGATATTCACCACACTCCATAAGACCTTCTCTATATCTTTAAACACAAATATGGAAGAGACCACTATTATCACGTCGGTTACGAGAATTATCTGGGCAGGTTTTATATGGCTGTTCTTCATAACCTTTGCAACGATCGTGGAACCTCCGGTGCTGGCTTCCCCTTTCATAATGATCCCCAAACCGAACCCTATAAGGACACCTCCGAATACCGAAGCCAGGAAGATATCGTCCGTAAGAACAACACCATCAAACTGCAACTTGAAAATATCTATAAAAAACGACACCATCAAAATAACAATAATGGTTTTAATAGCAAAAGCTTTCCCAAGGGATTTATACCCCCAGACAAGAAGGGGAAGATTAACGGCAAATACCATCGTACCCACCGATAAACCCGTAGCATGGTGAAGAAGAATACCCATACCGGGTGTCCCTCCCGTGGTGATGCTGTTTGGTATTAGGAATAATACCACCGCAAGTGATATAGATAAAGCACCTGTTAGGAGAAACAGGTTATTTTTCATCTCTTTTTTTGAAAATAAGTTTGACATAATAAGTCCTATAGAAAGTATTAAGTTAAAGGCATCTGCCCGAAAATAAAGTATTGTTGTTTTCTAAATTGAATAGGGAAAATCACTATATAGGTAATATTGATTTTACAGTTTCCACAAAAGAATAACTTTTCAGAACCGTATTTTAATCCAAACTCGATTTATAACTTCTTACACATTAAACATTTTCTTTCATATTAGAACTTTTTATAAAATTGTAAAGAAAGTGTCAAGAGTTGTATTTAACGATTTTACAAAGTTCTAATATAGTTTCAGAGTAAAAAACCAAAAAGGAAGAACCATGAAAAGAACATTGATCATAATCCCAATGATCCTGCTGTTGGCATCTGCACTTTTTGCAAAGGATTTTAACCCTGATATGCAAAACTATATCCAGCAGTTAAAAACCCAAGCAAGAAACCAGAACAGCTCATTTAGCGACTTTGATATAAAAAGGGGTGAAGAGATATTCACATCTGTCCATATGGGAAAAAGAGGAGAAAATATCTCATGCACAAGCTGCCACAACATTAACCTTAGCCAAAACGGGAAGAACCATTTTACGAACAAAACCATAAAACCATTGTCCCCAAGTGCCAATCCAGACAGGCTGGTAGATGTAAAAGAGGTGAAGAAATGGTTAAAAAGAAACTTTAAAGACGTATACAACAGGGTTGGTACTGCACAGGAAAAGGGTGACGTACTTTACTATATAAATTCAAAATAGGGGAAAAAGATGAAACAAATACTATTAACTGTACTTTTGCTTTCGAGCGTATTGTTTGCGGATGACGATTATTTTTCTTTCTTTTCAAAGAAAGCGGGGGTAAAGCCTGTTGACAACCAGCTTTACCTAAAAGAGTGCGGCAGCTGCCATTTTGCCTTCCAGCCGGGGCTTCTTCCCAAAAGATCATGGGAAAAGATGATGAGAACACTTGATAACCACTTTGATACGGATGCTTCACTTGATAGTATGGATCAACAGCAGATATTAAACTACCTTGTGAAAAATGCCAGCGATGAATCGATGAGCTATAAAAGAAGTGCAAAGATCACAAGATCTTTATATAAAGATGAAGCACCCCTTAGGGTAACAGAAGTGCCGTACTTTATAAGAAAACACAGGGAGATCCCAAGAAGAATCATAGAACAAAAAGAGGTAAAAACCTTAAGCAACTGTACTGCATGCCATACAACAGCAGAAAAAGGAGTATACAGTGAAAGAGCGATCAGAATACCAAACTATGGAAGATGGGATGACTAAAAGCTATATCTGGCCTTTGTTCAACAGGGTATCGCATGTTTTGATGATACTCTTTTTTACAGCCTGCTATATCCTGGGAGACTTTGACGAACTTTTAAGCTACCATGCGGCTTTCGGGCTTGCCCTTGGAGTGGTGATCCTGTTTAGGATACTCTGGGGCTTTATAGGGCCGAAACATTCAAAATTCAAGGATTTTAACTTTTCCTTACACGAACTGAAAGCTTACCTTTTAGGGGTGTTTTCAAAAGGGAAGAAATACACAGGTCACAATCCTGCTTCAAGCTATGCCATAACAGCCATGCTGCTGCTTGCCCTGCTTTCAATACTTACGGGACTATTAACATACGGGATAGAAGAGAACAGAGGTATTCTGTCTTTTCTTCATATGGGCTTTTACAGTGATATGGAAGTTTTTGAAGAGCTTCACGAACTCTTTTCAAATCTGTTTTTAGGAGTGATCCTTATCCATATCGCGGGAAGCCTTCTTGATAAATTTATCAAAAAAAATGATGCCATAGATTCCATGGTAACGGGATATAAAACTACCGGGCAAAAAGAGGATGTAAGAACGGGGATATTTCAAAAAGCTTTTGCCCTGCTTGCAATTACAGCAATGATATTCTCTATTTACTACCTTATATTTTCAAAAGACAATATGTTTATAGCAGGTGCCAACGTGAAGCAGGATTATGCCCTGCTTCATCCCCAGTTCGCAAATGAATGCGGCAGCTGCCATATCACATATCCCCCTTACCTGCTTCCAAAAAGATCCTGGGTAACCATGATGGGTGACCTTGAAAACCACTTCGGTGATGATGCAAGCATCGATGAAGCTGTAAATCTTTCGATACTTACTTTTTTGAAAAATAACAGTGCCGAGAACTCTACCCACGAAGCGGCATTTAAAATCTTAAAAAGCTTAAAAGATAATAATAGTACAATAGCTGTAACAAAAATCCCCTATTGGGAAAAAAAACACAAAAAAATATCTGATGATGTTTTCAAAGATGAAAAGATAAAAAGCAAAGCCAACTGCAAGGCCTGCCATATAGATATAGAAAACGGTCTGATCGAGAACGACCTGATCAAAGTTCCTATTTAAAAGGTTAGATATGAAATTTTTACTGATACTTACCATATTGTTCAGTTCCCTGCTTCTGGGAGACGATGATGAATATGAGAAAAAAGATCATCACCATTATACAAAAGACCTGAGATACCTTGATCTTTCATCTTCCCAGAAACAGCAGATAAAACATATCTTGAAAAACTACAGGCACGAGATAAAAAGATATAGAAAAGACAAAGAGGATATACAGGAACAAAAGCAGGAAATATTTTCAAAAGAAACCCTGGATGAAACCAAGCTTGAAGAATTGAACTACCGATTGACAAAAATATCATCTAAAATAGAGATAGATATGCTAAAAGCTATCCACGAGGTTTTGTCCCAAGAGCAAAGAGAAAGATTCATAAAACATATGGATGATTGGGAGATAGAATGAAGATCATGCTTATAGAAGACGACCTTGAGATGCAGGAGCTTCTGCAGGATTATCTGAAAAACTACGATTTTGAGGTTGATTCTTTTGCAAATCCCCTTGATGCACTTAAAATACTGAAAAATGAAACAAGATATTCAGTAGTGGTACTGGATCTTATGCTTCCAAATATGGACGGCTTTGATGTGTGTAAAAAGATAAGGGAATTAAGCGATATCCCTATTATTATATCAAGTGCCAGGGGGAATCTGGGGGACAAAGTGGTCGCCTTTGATTACGGAGCGGATGACTACCTTGCCAAACCTTACGAACCAAAAGAGCTGATCATAAGGATAAACGCTATCCTAAGAAGAATGACCCATAAACCCATTTCAAAAAAGGTGGGCGAATTCGAGATAAACGAAGGAAAGATGCAAATCTGCCAAGATTCCCATCCCCTGGAACTTACTAAAATAGAATATGAGATATTCCTGCTTCTTTTAAACAATCCCGACAAGGTGTTTTCAAGGGAATCTATCTCCAAATACCTGGGACACGATTATACAAATATCAAAGACCGAACCATAGATATGCACATAAGTAATATAAGAACCAAGATACTTGATGATCCAAAGACCCCAAAATATATAAAATCTGTCTGGGGTATCGGATATAAGTTCATAGGATAGGCGATGTCGATATTTACAAAAATATTTATCCTTTTTTCCATCAGTATCATACTGATGTTGTATCTTTCATCAAAAACAAATGATATCACCGACCAGAAGATAGGTCTGCTTTACAAAGAAAAATATATACAGGCTTCTAAAGAGCTACTACCCCTTATCATAGACGAAAATATCCCAAAGCTTGATAAAAAGGTAAATGAACTTAACTATAAAAAGCTTTCTATAAATACTCTTCCTTTAAAATATACAACAATTTATAGTAATAATATCTCCTTCGGAAAAGTTTCCGTTTACCAGGATGATAAGGGCTACTATCTTTATATGAAATATCTGGATGATGAAGTGTTGTTCTATGACAATTCCCAAAAAAAAGAGTTTGAGCAAAAAGAGCACCTGAACTATCTTATCATAGCAGATATTGCTATCTTGATGATCATGTTCCTGACCATTTTAAAGATACTAACCCCTTTGAAAAAAATATCAAAAGGAATAGAAAAGTTCGGAAAAGGGGATTACTCATCAAGGCTTGACAAAAGCCGTAACAACGACGAGATATCAAAAGTGATAAACGAATTTAACAATATGGCTCAAAACCTTGAAGATATGATAAATTCAAGGAAACAACTCCTAAATGATATAAGCCATGAACTGCGAACCCCCATCTCCAAAGCAAAAATAGCGCTGGAGATGACAGAAGAGAATAAATACAAAGAGATGCTAAACCGTTCCATCATACAAATAGATGAACTGACAAACGAACTTTTGGAGCTGGAAAGGCTGAACTCAAACAACCTGAACCTCAATATCCAAACCTGCTCCATAGATACGGTACTGGCTCAGGCTCTATCAAAAATGTTAATTGAAGATGAAAATAATATTGAGGTAAGGATGAACAATATTTTCAAATGTAATGCCGATATAAATTATCTCTCAATTGCCGTTAAGAACCTTATCGACAATGCAATAAAATACAAAGAGAAAGGAAAAGTGAGAGTTTCGGTTGATGACCACAATATCTCCGTGAAAAATTTTGGGAAACCTTTACAAAAAGATCTTGACTTTTACACCCAGACCTTTACCCAGGATGACAACAGCCGTGCCCAAAAAGGTTACGGGCTGGGACTTAATATAGTAAAAAGAGTTTTGGAACACCACCGATTAGAGCTTGAATATCTCCACGACAAAGGCGAAAATATATTTAAGATCACTTTTCCACCTTTACATGGGAAAACATCAGCCTGGACAACGAAATGAAATCAGCTTATTAGACAAAAGATCTATTTTTAGTTATTTATATATCAAGATCGTCAAAAAATTCATCTGCCGTTAACGGTCTGTCGTTAGGATCTTTTGCACTCTCTACGGCAAACTGCAGATCATGGTAATCCATATACATATTTAAAGCATCTGTTAATATCTCTGTTTTGCTTTTGCCAAGCTGTGAAGAGATATCCTCTATCTCTTTTGCAAGAGTTAGCGGGATATCCAGGTTTATTGTTTTTAATTCTTCAGACATTATTTTCCTTTTTCTATATTCTGAAGGGCATCTTCAAGCGCACCCAGGTGCTTCTGCCCTTTTACGGCAATACGAATAAAACTTTCATCCAGGAAGTCAAAATTCGAACAGTCTCTTACCATGATCCTGTAAGGTTTTAGCAACTCTTGAAAACCTTGGGCATCTGTACCTTTTAACTGTACCATGCAAAAATTTGCAATAGACGGGAATACCCTTTGGATATATTTTGAAGCTTCAAGTATATGTGTCAGGTACTCTTTGTTCTTTATATTCACAGCTTTTGAGATCTTCGAGAAATTCTCGTCCTCAAGGGCTTTTTGTATATAAATACTGTCAAAGCTTGATATTTTCCATGCAGGTTCTTTCTCTTTGAGCTTCTGGATATTCTGCTTGGAGGAGATAACGGCCCCTATTCTTATCCCTGCACTGCTGTAAAACTTCGTCATGGACTTTACCACATAAAGCTTGTCGTAATCTTTTATATAATCACTTACAGATTTTTCCAAAGAGTCGTGGCAGAAATCAAGAAACGACTCATCTACAAGTATGGTACAGTTCTTTTTCATCCATTTTTCCATAAGGGTTTCCATGTAGTAAAGATTACCCTCAGGCGTGCTTGGATTTACGAATACCACCAAAGAATTAGGGGTCACATATTTATCAATATCGACAAACCTGTTTATATGCTCTACCGTATATCCGTTTACGGCGGCCGCTTTTTTATACTCAAGGTATGCAGGGGAATATATACAGCAGTGCCTTGTATCAAACTTCTGGAACAGGGAAAATATACCGCTGCTGGCTCCGTTAAAAAGCTCCAGTTCATCTACCTCTACATCATAAAGCTTTGCAATTGCTTTATAAAGATCATCATAATTTGGATAAGGGGAGATATCTATATCGTTAAAATCAATGTTTATCTCAGGTTTTATGGTGTTTATATTTGAAGAGAGGTCTATTACCTCATCAATATTGCACCCGGTTTCATTTGCGAAAGATACAATATCCCCTCCGTGCCGGTACTGTTTCATTTTAGCCTCTTTTCAAGGGAGAATTTCACCTCATACACCTCATCGCATATCTCTACGATTTTCTGTCCCACCATTCCTGTAAGATCAACGAATTTACGGCTTTGCTTATCCATAGGTATCACCCCGCTTGTCACCTCATTGAGTACAAAAACTATATTTGCCTTTGCGTTTTTTAATCTCTCTATCTGATCAAAAAGCTCCTGCTCGTTTTCCATATTATTTAGTATCCACATTGAAAGACAGTCTATAAGATAGGTCTGCTCATCTTTTATAATTCCGGCGATATCTTTTGGCTCCTCTACGGTTATAAACCCCTCTTCCCTTTGAAGACGGTGTTTTTCGATTCTGTTTTCCATCTCGCTGTCCCGGTAACTGTTGTCGTATGTTGCTACATAGTAGGGTTTGTTTTGCGCGATTTCAAGGGTTTTTTTCTCGGACAAGAGGCTTTTGCCGGACTTCTGTCCTCCGAAATAAAGGATCTTTTTCAATTGATACTCCAAATAGATATAGATAAAAATAGAATCGTAAATATATCAAGTTTTGCCCTAAAAGACAAAGCCTTGGTTATATCTTCACTGCTTATTTGTTCTTTGCCCTCCCCAAAAAAGGGCTTTTGCTTCACTTTGCCAAAGTAGGAGGTTGCTCCCCCCAGCTTCACCCCGATACTTAAAGCCATGGCCGATATAGGGTAGCCCGCATTTATGCTCTCATGTTTCTTCCCGTAATCTGCAAACTCAAAAAAGGCTTTCTTGCTCAAAAAAAGCAGGGCGATTAAAAGAGCCGTCAATCTTGAGGGGATATAGTTTAGTATATCATCAAGCCTTGCACTTGCCTTGCCGAACTTTTCATAACGCTCATTCCTGTAGCCCACCATAGAATCAAGGGTATTAACAGCTTTATAAAGAAATAATCCCGTTACCCCGAACAGAAGAAGATAAAACAAGGGAGCTATCACCCCGTCACTCAAATTCTCGGCGTATGTTTCTATTGCAGCCTTATTAATATCGCTTTGGCTTAAATCTTTGGTATCACGGCTTACCAGGTATCTTATGCTTTGGGGATCTTCACATACGTTCTTTACGCTTTCATACAGCATCTTTGAAGCAAGCCCCATAGAGGCCAGAAGTCCCAGTATAAAAATATTGTCCACAAAATACTCTATGGTAAACACAACACTGAAAACTACTGCCAAAAGAGAAAGAGTAAGAATAACACCCCTGAGAATAGAGTCTTTATAAAACTGTTCTTCAAACCATTTTATAAAATCCCCCATAAAAACTACCGGGTGCTTATAATATTTTATAAAGCCGAACTCCCCGAAAATCCTGTCGATAAGGTAGGCAATAAGGGTTATTTCCAGATACACTATTGAACCTTTCTCACTCTTAGAAAACTGGCAAATTTAGGCTTGCCGTTTTTTGTAAAACCGTAATATTTAAAGGTAACCGTCTCCCCTATCTTTGGCGGCTTGGCTCTTTGCAGTTTGGTAAAGCCTCCGCCTAAGTTAAAAAGCGTACCGTTTTCGAGTTTTACCACCAGACTTTTTAAAGTACCGTTTTGCCTTAGATTGTGTCCCGTAACGACACCCTCCATATCGTAAACTTTTTTTACCTTTAGAATATAAGGGCTTCTTCCCGTATGGTAGTTTTGGTTCGGGTCTTTTACTATTACACCTTCCCCTTTTAATTCTACTATTTTCTTTAAAAAACTTTGCAGGTGCTCTTCATCACGGCATTTTATCTGCCTGATTATATTTACATGAATATTGGGGTGTTTACTGAACCACTCTTCGGCAATTTGAAGCCTTTGAAGGAAATCACCCTTTTGGTTCGGCACTTCGAAGATATTGTAAGTGATCTTTTCCCAGCCCTTACCGGGCTTCTTGTCAAGAACTGTATTCTGGATAAACTCAAACTCACCCCTTTTGCTGTACAGCTCCCCGTCAAGTTCAAATGGAGGAAAATTCTGGATAAACTCTTTGGGGGCCGAGACAGGATTGCCGTTTTTTGTAAAAAGCTGCGATCCGTTCCAATACCCTCTTATACCGTCAAGCTTCTCGCTCATCATCCAGCCTGATATATTTTGCTCTTTATAGATTTCCGGCTTTTGAACCTCAAGGGCAAAGAGGATATTTACAAAGAGAAGAAGAAATATTTTTTTCATAAAAGTTTCCCTGTAGATTTAATATCCCTTTATTTTATCTAACAGCTCTTTATAATCCCTGTTATCCAAAAATCTGGTTACGCTGTAATAAAGAGCGGCATATTTTATATACTCTTTAAATCTTTCTAACTTTATATTGTTTCCGTACGAATCCAATAGAAGTTTTATCTCATCATCATTTCTGCACCACGACAAGGCAACAACGGCAAGATCAAATAAAAAATCACCGCTGCAGGCTTCACTTAGGTCTATTACGCAGCTAAGCTTATTCTCTTGGAAAAGTGCGTTGTCCAAAAAAAGGTCGCCGTGGATGATACCGTCATGTTTGAGTATTATATCTATACTCTCGAAGATCTCTTTAAAAGAGCTATATTCTGTTTTTCCGATCAGCTTGTTTAAGCTCTCTTTTTCAAAAAGTTTTTTATTTGAAGAGGTTTTACCTTTTGTTATTGTATGCAGTTTTCTTAAGAACACCCCTATTTGGCGAATATGGGTATCTTCTGCCTTGTCTAGTATCTTTCCTCGGCATTTTTCATATACCAAAGCGGGCTTGTTTTTTATATAGATTATCTCTTTTGAGTATAGTTTTACAGCAGAGATATCTTTTAACATATCAAGAAGCTCCATCTCGTTTCGGATAGTCTCTTCAGTGCTGTTTTCAAACAGCTTTACCACATTCTTATCATCACAGATATAAACAGTATCGCTTACGCCGCTTTTTGTTTCATAAATAATATCTGCTTTTAAAAAAGAGGGCAGATCCTCTTTTGTTATCTTTGTTTTTACGCCCAATTTATTCTTCATTTTCTTTTTAAAATATATGCGTGATTTTAGCGCAATTACCCTTTTGGGGCGGTTTGATAAACAGAAATTGTGGTATACTTTGAGGATGAATTATTTTTCCGCTTTGGCCCTGATCGTTGTATCCATTTTCCTTTTTATAGTCATAAACGATATTCTGGATTTCTTTGACAGAAAAAAACTGCTTAAAAAGCTGAAAAACACCCCTTTTGATCAAAATGACAGGGAAGTATTAAAAAAGATCCCCCACTACAGAAACCTGAACGATACGGATAAAGAAAAAATAGAACGCTCCATTTTAATATTTTTGCATACAAAAGAGTTTTTAGGGGTTAGAACCCTTGTTACGCAGGAGATGAAGCTGGTTATCTCTTTTTATGCCTGCCTTCTTCTTTTGCATATAGATACGGATAACTGCTACGATGATCTAAAAACCGTGGTCATCTATCCCCACGCAACAGTCACAGAAGAGATCAAATCCTACGGAGGGATATATACAAAAGCCAGGTTTATGATAGAGGGGCAGTCGGCCAATAATGCCGTAATGATCTGCTGGCACGAAGCAAAATCGCAAGCTTATCACCTGCGCCACAACAATGTGATCATCCACGAGTTTACCCACGAGATAGATTTTATGAGCGGTATACTTGACGGAGCACCTCCCATAGAGCGGTCAAAATACCACCAGTGGACCCATACACTTTTAAAAGAGTTTAAAAAACTGAACAATGTAGCTATGAAAAACAGGAACTGGGGAAAATACAAAACTCTTGGAGCTTACGCCGCTACGAATGAATCGGAGTTTTTTGCAGTGGTTACCGAAAGATTCTTTGAATCCCCCAATAATTTAAAGCAGAACTTCCCCGAACTGTACGAGGAGCTAAAAAGTTTTTATAAAATAGATACGGCAGAGCTTTTAAAAAAGAGATCATAAAAACCTTACCTATACTCTACAACCTCGTCAAACTCTTTTTTCTTTTCCCATTTCAGGGTTTCTAATTCAGGGGTTTCAAGAAACTTTTTGGTATACCCGACGCAAAGGTAAGCTACAAGCTTGTACTCTTTGGGTAACCCCGTCATTTTTCTTGCTTTTTTATGGTCTATGATACTGACCCACCCTATTCCTATATTCAGGCTTCTTGCCATCAGCCACATATTCTGCACGGCACACACCACGCTGTACTCTCCCATCTTTTTGGCACTTGTCTGTCCCAATACTTTTTTTGAAGGCTTTTTATAAAACACCGCTATATTTACAGGCGTTTCTTTTATCCCTTCAAGTTTAAGGGTGTCGTATATGGTTCCTTTAAAATGCTTTTTGCTTTTTTCGTAACTCTTTTTAAAGTTCTTATATACCTTGGCTTTTGTCCCTTCATCCTCTATTACTACGAATTTCCAGGGCTGGGAAAAGCCTACCGAGGGTGCATGCAGTCCGGCATGCAGTATCTTGTCAAGCTTTTTTCTTTTTATCTTTTTTGATAAAAAGTTATTCCCCCGCACGTCACGGCGGTGAAGGATAATATCGTTTAATATTTTTGATTGTTTTTTGGAAAATCTCACAGGAACTTGTCCTCTATCAAATCCGCATTATTCCTGAACATGGTATGAAGATAAGTACCCGTTATATTTCCCTCTTGATTTTTCCAGCTCCCTGCAGTTCCTTTACCGTTTGCCTTTTTGGATAAGATATCAAAAGCTTTACTCCCACTTTGTTCAGTCGGCTTTGTATAGTGGAAGCTGTGCCCTTTAATTCCTGATTCATTGTAATAGTACCCAAGCCTTGCAAACCTCTTTCCAAGAGTAAAGTCAATATCAAGAATACCGCTCATTGTTTTATCATCAACTCTGTTTCCGAGATATAAAAGCCCCGCACACTCTGCATATATTTTTTTATCTTTGCTATGTTTTATAAGTGAGTTTTTAAAACTGTTTGAGTCTTTTATCCTATTATATGCCGCGTCGCTCTCCACATAACCTCCAGGGATATAAACGATATCCGCATCTTTGGGAACTGTTTCATCTTTTATAGAACTTATCACCGTAACTTTTTGGAAGACCTCTTTAAGAAACTGTAGATTATCATAATAAAGGAAAGAGAAATCCTCGTCATTTACCACACACAAGTGCTTGTTTTGTTTCTGTAAAGTTTTAAAAGGGTAAATTCCCCTATCAGGAAGATTATCCCTTTTTGTTATAGATTCAAGCTTCTTAAGATCGATATTTTCAAGTACCTCTTTTGAGACGGTTTCTATTTTCGACAAATCTTCAAGGTCTAGCCCCAGATGTGTCCCGCAAAGGCTCGGCAGATCTTTTTTTATCCAGCCCAGAACCTTTATATCGCTATGGTCTTTTTCTATTATTCCCCTGATAAGCTCATAGTGCATAGGTGAGGAGATATGGTTTAATACCACTGCTTTTATTGTATTGTCCTTTTTATACTCCAAAAGCCCTTTTAATACGGCACTTACGGTTATATAACTGCCCCTGCAGTCAAGGATAAGCACCGTAGGTATCTTTAAAAGCCTGCTTACTCCGTAGGCACTGCACCCTTTATCCTCTCCGTCGTAAAACCCCATAACACCTTCCAATACAGACACCTCTTTATCGCTGTAATTACCGTACATCCACTCTGCCTGATCTTTATCCATGATGAAGGTGTCAAGATTCACGCTTAGTGTTCCGCATACCTTTTTATGGAACTGGGGATCTATATAATCGGGACCTATCTTAAAAGGGCGTACGCTTTTTTTATAATGGTAAAGCAAAGCCGTAGTAAGTATTGTCTTGCCGCTGTTTGATGATACGCCGCTTATACAAAGGTTTAGCATTATTTTTTCAGTTCTCCATCTGTATCGTACTTGTTCAGATATCCCCTTGGGGTAAGGGCAAGACCGTTTTTGGTAAGCCTTGTATTTGAATTGCATACTATTATCATGGTGTTCATCCCCACTTTTTCATGGGCTATATCCTGCTCGATAAGCTCCTTTGAAGTGGTTATGCTGATCTGTTCTTTCTCGTCCCTTCCCACGTTCTGGGCTATGATCACTATTCTTTCATCCGCCTCTTTTAAACGGCTTAAAAAGTTTTGATAAGGTTTGATCCTTTTTTTTGATTTGGGGTTATATATACCCATTACAAAATCGCACTCCAGTGCGGCTTTAACCCTTTTGTCTATAAGGTTTATATCCGTAAGCCGGTCAGAAAGGGAGATAATGGCAAAATCCTGTGATACGGGAGCCCCGGCCTTTGAAGCGGCTGCTAAAAAAGAGGTAACCCCCGGAAGCGAGATAAGCTCTATCTCGTCCCAAAGATTTTTTTCATCTATAAGCTCAACTATAAGAGTTCCCATACCGAATACATTCGCATCCCCGTTTGAGATGATGCATGTCGTTTTACCGCTTCTTGCATACTCTATGGCCTGGTTGCACCTTTCTATCTCATGGGTCATTCCCGAAGTATAGACCTCTTTGCCCTCAATAAGCTCTTTTAGCTCTTTTGCATATTTCGTATAAGATACAACAACTTCACACTCTTCTAGTGCTTTTCTTGCATCGGGGGTGATATAGTGCGTACCCCCTGCACCTGAACTTACTATATATAGTTTTTTTGCCATTTATATCGCTCCCGCTATTGTTATTTTCTTTTCATATACCTCTTTTGGAAGTACAAGTTCTTTATATTTTGATACCAGTACGCTTGAAGGCTCTGCCACCCCTTTTAGACCGAAGAATTTCGTGGCCTGGGAAGGGCTGAACTCTCCTTCGAGCTCATTTATCTGCTTTTCGTCAAAGAATTTTATATCAAAATCATACTTATTCGCAAACTCTAAAAGTCCCTGTTCATCCGCTTTTGCTTCAAAGGAAGCTATATTTGCTATTTGCTCTTTTTCCAGTGCGTGTTTATCCAAAAACCAAAGAAAAGCTTTCTCTATATCTTCAAAACTTGTACCACGGTTACATCCCATCCCAAGATAGATTTTAGGCTTTAGGTGAAGCTGTTCACTTTTGCCCAGAGAATCTATAATAACCGTATTTTCATCAATTTGCTCTTTGGAAGCTAATTCAAGGTTTATTTTATCCTCTATGGTATCAAATATACTTTTGGGTGCAAAAACCTTTACGCTTTTTTTATTGATAAGCCTGTTTGAGATATTTGCCAGTTTATCCAGATTTTCAATTTCCATATTATTCTTTTTTGCAAACATATCAAAAGCAAAAGCCTTTACCTGATCCGTTGCCGTGGAGATAAAATTAATACACCCCTCAACCCTCGAAGCGATAATATCGCTTAATTCGTTTGCTCCCCCTATATGACCGCTTAAAAGCGGTATAACCTTGGAAAGATCCATGCTCATAACAAGTATCGCGGGGTCTGTCGCTTTTGATTCAAGAAGGGGTGCAATTTTACGCACAACTATCCCCATAGCAAGTATACAGATGATCGCATCATATTTTTTCCACCCGTTTCCTAAAACCGTATCAATCTTTTCATAAGTGATAAGATCCTTATAATCATGCTTTAGATCTTTTTTACCGTAGATATCCACCTCATAATCATTCAGGTAACCGTTAAGCCTAAGGGCGCTGTCAAGGCTTGGCTGGTTTATGGATACAAGTGCTATTTTTAGTTTAGACATTTTTTCCCTCCAACTCTTTTACAAGGGGTTTTACATATAAGTGGGACTCCTGGGTCTCCTTTTGGTTCAGGTATTCCCCGAATAAAATTAACGCCACTCCTTTTATATGGCTTACCTGCTCCCCTATATCCGATATGGTTCCTTTGTATATCTTCTCCCCGGGCCATGTTGCCTTTTCAACTACCCAGCATGGGGTATCGGGGCTGTAGCCCATATTAAGGGCGGTTTTTTTAAGCTTTTTTATTAAAAGTATCGAAAGGTAAAAAGCCAGCGACGAATTTTTGCAGGCCAGTATATTCTCAAGCTTTTCAGGATTGGGTGTTTTCCCCTCCACCCTGCTTAGGATAATGGTCTGGGAGACTCCAGGGATAGTATATTCTATCCCAAGGCTTGCCGCTGCGCCGAAGGCTGCGGTGATCCCCGGGATCACGCTGTACTCAATATCTTTCTCTTTCAAATACTCTATCTGCTTTGCTATGGTTGAGTATATGGAAGGATCTCCCGTATGTACCCTTGCTACGATTTTATCTTTGTGTGTAGTTAAAAACTCAAAAATCTCCGGATATTTCATCCCCTGGGAGTCTACTATCAGGGCATCATCACGGCACCAGCTTAATACCTCACGGGGAACAAGCGATCCCGTATAAAGCACGGCGTCCGCTTTTTTTAAGATATTCATCCCTTTTACGGTTATCAACTCGGGGTCGCCCGGACCCGCTCCTATAAAATATATCATTCTTTTTCCTCTTGTAAAAATAGTTGTTCATATAGATTCAGGTGTGTTTTCAAAGTTCTTATATCAAAACTTTTCAGCCCCTCTTCACACCAGCTTTTAAGCTCTTCGGGGAAGGTTTCGATCAGCGGGGCAAACAGCTCGTCCAGATGCTTTTGCGATATTTCATCATGCTCTTTTAAAAGCTTTATATGGGATATTATCGTTGCGCTTTGCACCCCTTTTAGTTCAGCTGTTTCCTCTATACTTTTGCCCTCTTCTATAAGCTCCAGCGTTTCCAGATATGTTTTGGTTAATTTCTTTTTCTGTTTTGGTTTAAACTGCCGCGCAAGCTGTAAAAAAGCCTCCCCGTATTTTTCCCATTTTGATTCACCTATACCGTTCAGGGATAGAAACTCCTCTTTACTCTGGGGCAGTTTGTCGCTTAACTCAACTAAAATATTATCGCTGAATACGACATATGCAGGTACCTGCTCCTCTTGTGATATTTTAGTTCTTAATGCTTTAAATTCCTCAAAAAACTGTGAATATTTCTTGGTATCTTTTGGAAATTCTTGAGTTTTTTGAACCACTCCAGTTTTATCCTTATCTATAAAAACCGGATGGTTTCCTTTTAATACCTGGGTTCCAAATGAAGTCAGCTTTATTGCCCTATGCTCCCCTGTGGTTATGGCTTCAAGGTCAAACAGCCTGTCGGCTATCGCATCCCATTCATTTTTGCTTTTGTCCGCACCTATAGAATAAACGGAAAGATCTTCATGGCCGAACTGGTATATTCTTTTGTTTTTTGATCCTCTTAGTATCTCTATAAGATGATTTTGTCCGAAAGACTGGTTCACCCTTACTATTGCCGACAAAAACTTTCTCGCCTCGATGGTGATATCTATTGATTCCACCTCCCCTTTTGTGCAGTTATCGCACTTTGTACCGCAGGGTTCTATCTCGTCGTCAAAATATGAGGCTATGATCTTATGCCTGCAGTTTGAACTGTTGGCGAACCTGTAGATACTGTTTAGTTTTTGTTCCAGTAGTTTTTTATATTCCGGATTCGGGATATCGTCCATCATTGCAAGGCGGCTTATCTCGTCACCCTTGGTATAAAGAAGAAGTGTTTCACTCTGTAAACCGTCACGCCCGGCACGCCCTATCTCCTGGTAATAGTTTTCCAGTGTTTTTGGCATGGAGGTATGTACTACAAACCTAATATTGCTTTTATCTATCCCCATACCAAAAGCTATTGTTGCTACGACTATATCTATCTGGTCATTTAGAAACTCTTTATAAACCGTATCTCTGATCTCACTGCCAAGACCCGCATGGTATGCTTTTGCCTTATAACCGTTCTGTTCCAGATATTTGGCAACCTGTTCGGTTTCTTTTCTTGTAAAGGTATACACTATTCCCGTTTCACCGTTTTTATCTTTTAAAAACTCCAAAAGCTGGGCCTGTCCGTTTCCTACTCTTTTTTCAGCTTTTATGGTCAGGTTGTCCCTTTTTGTTTTTCCCCTTAATACTACCGGTGTATCCAGATTCAAGCTGCTGATAATATTTGCCTGCACTTTTTTCGTAGCCGTTGCGGTAAACGCTGCTACAGGCACTTTGGGGAAATGCTGCTTCAATAAAGAAAGCTTTTGGTAATCGGCTCTGAACTCATGCCCCCATTCACTTACGCAGTGGGCTTCGTCTATTACAAAAAAGGAGATATCTATTGAACTTAAAAACTCCAGGAAGCCGTTTGCTCCGAATCTTTCGGGCGCCACGTATAAAAGCTTTACTTTTTTGGCTTTGATATCTTCAAATACGGTATTAACCTCGTCTATGCTTTGGGAGGAGTTTATCATGGAAGCATTTATGTCGTTTGCCCTTAAAGCTATCACCTGGTCCTGCATAAGAGCTATTAAAGGGGATATAACCACAGTCAAACCATCCATAAGAAGTGACGGCAGCTGATAACAAAGCGACTTCCCCGCACCTGTAGGGATTATGGTTACTAAGTCTTTTTGGGACAATATCGCATCTACTGCTTCCTCCTGGAAACTTCTAAAGGACTCATGTCCGAAAACCCTGCTCAGCACTTCATATTTTTGGTTCATTTTTCAATCTTTATCTGGAACAGCTGGCGTTCAGGTTCTACCAGGTCAAGTTTTCCCTTGTATGTAGTAAGGCTGAGAGAGAACACCTCATGCCCTATATCATTGTCATTCAGGGTATTTATCATCTGGCTTAGGTGTTTTAATGTTATGGCGCTTATTACCATTATTCCGTTTTCCTCAAGCCTTTCATAAAGATAGGGAAGTTTTTTTATCACCTCCATACCTCCGCCCCCTACAAAGATCCTGTGGGGATTCTCATCAAGGGTTTCAAACTTCTCCTGCGCTTCCCCGATTAAAAGCTTGCAGTCACATACATTATGGGAAGTTAAATTGTTCTTTATATTTTCAACTCTCTCTTCATTTTTTTCAAAAAACACTACTCTTGTTTTATATCTGTTGTAAGCTTCTATTCCGCACGATCCGCTTCCCGCACCTATATCCCATAAAAGCTGGTTGGGTTGAAGATCAAGGTTCTGCAGGCTTAACTGTCTTTTGTACTTTTTGGTTATCATGCCCCTTTGTGTATCAAAATCGCTGTCATTCTTAATTCCGTTTGAAGGGGCAAAAACTCTTTTTATCAAAAGCACGTATGGCTGGGTAAGATCAAAGGCTCTAAAATTAAAGCTTTTTATATCGATCTGCTCTATCACTTCGTCATCGTATCCAAGCTTGTATCCCATGGTGACCTCTATAGCCGAGGGTTCAAGGAATTTAACGGCTTCTTTTATTTTCTCGCAGGAGTCTTTATCACACAAAATAAAAGTATAGGTGCTGTTTAAAAACTTTGAAAGATCAATATCTTTTCTTCCGTGAAGTGATATAGATTCAATACTTGATTCACCTATAAACAGCTTCTGCATCATATAATCCCTGCTTGAAGTATTGTTTACGATCTTTACCCTGTCCTGCGGTAACTTAGAGGCTATCAGGGTTCCCGCACTAAAGAACAGAGGGCTTCCCGTTACAACATAAAGAATATTCTCTTTTTCAAAGTTTTCAAGGATATACTCTTTTATATCCTTGAATTTCAATTTTAAGAGATTGTTTCCGTTATCTTTAAAATTTACATCACATAGTATTTTGTCGTATTGGCAGAAATTTATATCAAGGTTGTCGAAGTTGTATTCACCCATCCCGTTACCGATAATAGTTACCATCCAAGCACCTCCTTTTGTTCCAGTATTATAGCCTTGACGTTGGAGTCTTTATGCCATATTTTTATCTGTTCATTCGCTTTTTTTGTTATCATGCTGTAAAACTCCTTTAAAAGTCCCTGCTTTTCAAGCTCTTGAGAAATACCCTTTACGGTCAAAGTCGATTCAATATCCACTTTATACCCAAGCTCTTCGTCTATATCCTTTTGCAGTTTTTTGAAATCTATGACGCCGAACCTGTTATGGGTATTTTTAAACCCCTGGTAAACTTTCGTCATTTTTCCTATACCGCATAAAAACACCACCTCTTTTACATCAAGTTCCACCGCTGCTTTTATAGACTCGTATATAAAATTCCCTATCTCTATTATTGCCTCTTCACTGCTGTGTTTTTTTGCAACATTCAAAGCGGAATTACCCAGGGTAAAATAGAGTCTGTCATATCCGTTGTTTACTGCAAATGTTATCTCTGTTTTTACAGAGTCTATATACGCCGAACTTGATACTGGCTTTACTATTCCCGTAGTTCCAAGTATCGATATACCCCCAAGAACGCCCACTTTTGAATTTGCGGTCTGTTTGGCTATGTTTTCCCCGTCAGTGACCGTTACGGTACATTTCAGGTCAAGATTCTTTCTATCTTTTACCAGCTCTTCAAAAGCTTCAAAAACAGCATCCCTGGGAGCTGGATTGATTGCGGGGAAACCGGGCTTTATCTTTAAACCCTTCTTGGTTACGACCCCTACCCCTTTGCCTCCGTAAAGGGAAAGTTTGTTTGAACCGCAGCTAAAAACAGAAGGATTTTGAGAAATATCGTTTAACTCAAGATCATTCAGGTCAGCGCTTATACTTACTATTATCTCGCACCCTTTTGTTACGTCCAGGTCATCGTTATCCATTTTATTTGTTTTTGATACGCTAAGCTCCCCCGTTGCCAAAAAGCACTTAAGGGCACTTCTGAATATCATATAGGTATGGGCACCGGTGGTGTAGCCTTTTTTTAAGGGTTTTTCCGACATCTTTTATATTCTATAAATTCTTCAGCCCATTTGCAGGCGGTTTTCGGATCCGGCTTATTTATACTGTTTACACTTACGTTTATATCACCGTCATTCCTGTTACAGGGATGGATAAAATTCCCAAGGGCAGGATTTGAGGTTACGTTTACCATTTTTGTTTTTAAAAGCTTTTCCACCATGGAGGTATCTTTAAGTTCAACAGCGATATAGATAAGATCAAAAGGTTCAAAAAAACTCTCCGTCAGCTCTTCAAAACTTTTTTGAACCTTTTTAATACCCTCTTCCGTTTCACAAAGGAACTCTTTAGAGACTACGGTTATATCGCAGGGATGGCTGCTAAGGCTTCTAAGCTTTATTTCGCACGCCCTCCCGGCACCTACAATAAGCACCTTTTGTTTTTTAGTCAATACAAGAGGCAGCATTTATCGTTTCCCCCACAAAGATTATAGCCGGTGTCAGGCTTTTAATTTCACTAAAGAACTGCTCGTTTTTTTTACTTATCCCATCCAGTGTCGATACTATTTTTTTTGCATTCTCTTTTGTTCCGTTGCTAAGCACCGCAAGGGGTGTTGAAGCTGGGAAACCTTTGCTTAAAAGATTATTTACTATTTTTTCCAGGTTATGCACCCCCATCATTATTACAAGGTTCTCCCTGGCATGATAGGTGTTCACTATCTGATCGAAAACCTCTATGTCATGTCCCGTAATAGTTCTGTACGAATCGCTGTACTGCCTGTCGATAGAGGGTATCATAAAACTCTCCGGTACACTTGTAGTCGCACTGACTCCGCTTACCACCACAGGATTAAACCCTGCATCAACTATGGCTCTTACCTCTTCATAACCCCTGCCGAACACAAAAGGTGTACCCCCTTTTAAGCGCACTACCACTTTATGTTTTTTGGCATACTTTACTATAAGGGCATTTATCTCCTCCTGCTTTTTCAGGTGGTGGTCTTTTCTTTTGCCTACATTCACTTTTATTACGTCGTTTCTGCAGAAATCAAAAGCTTCTGTATTTACAAGGGCATCGTACAATACGACATCCGCTTCTTTTAATATCTTCACGGCTTTTAGGGTCAGAAGCTCTATGTCGCCCGGACCGGCACCTATTAAATATACTTTTTTACTCATCAGATCCGCTCATAGGAACCTGTTCGTAAGGCAGGTCGTCAAGGCTTCTGTTTTCGCTTAGATCCAAAAACAGCTCTTTCCACTTGTCTTGGTCGTATTTATGGATATTTTTAAGCCAGATATTGTTGTTTTGCGGGTTTCCGTTTGCTTTCGTATTCTCAAATACCACGGCTACCTGACGGAATCTGCAGGCACCGAAACAGTTCGTCCTTGATATTTTTATACGGTTTTTCCCTTTATGAAGATTAAGCTCTTTTAATATGGCTCTTAATTCACCTGCAAGATCCTCTTTTTTATTCGCTTTTGAACATCTCTCACCGTCGCAGATAAAAACCTGAGTCTTAAAAAACATTATGGGCTTGTTTGAATCAACTTTTTTCGGCTTGCAGATATAACCTTCGGCTACCTCGCTTCCCATAGTATTAAATCTTTTATTTTCCATTATACCTGTCTTTCCCGTCAAAATCCCGGATAAGTTTATAAGTTGCATGAAGGGTTGCGACTGTCATGGTGGAGCTTCCGAATCTTCCCTCCATTATAACTGCGGGTATATCAAAATGCTCACAGAACCTTTTACCGTAATCTTTTGACTCGACAACGTTCACAAACCCCACGGGGAATAACAGAAAAGCAACCTTTGAAAGGTCAACCCCTTCGTCAAGAAGGGTATTGACTGCCGCATAGATAAATGTGGGTGCATTTCCGCAGGCTAATATCATGGGCTCGTTTTTATGCTTTTTTATAGCTTCTACCACTGCTGCATAACTTCTTGTCGTTTTATTCTTTTCGGCCATTTCATAGGTAAAAGGTTCGTTAATATAGCAGATAACCTCGTTGTCGTATTTTTTAAGATAAAAATCGCTGAGTCCCACTTTTATCATATTTACGTCAACTATAATTTTAGCCTTGTTTAAAAGAAGCTCCTGGATCCTGGGGATCGCATTTTTGGTAAAACAGATATTCTCAAGAACCTCTTCAAAACAGGTCGTAGTATGTATAAGACGGCTTATCACTTCTGTCTGGTTTTCGTCAAACTCTTTTGCTTTGGGATAATCCTGAAGCTCTTGGGCTATCATCTCAAACGATTTTACGGATATATCCGCTCCAATATTAATAGGGGGTTGTTCCTGTTTAAATTCCATTATTTTTCATCTTCCTTTGTTTTATTAAAATCTATAAAAAGGGTCATATATTTTTCCACTTTTTCAATTTTCCCTTTTTGGATATGCTCCCCTTCAAAATTCATATTCTGGAAGGTATATATCTCTCCTTGCTCCTTAATATCTTCAGTATCGAACCCGACTTTGGGTCTCATATAAATTTTGGTGCTTGGAACCTCGCGGCCGATTAAAGGGATAAGCTCAAACCTGTTATCCCCAAGGCACAGGGGCTTTTTCACCTTTGAAGATGCATGGGAGAAAGATGTGATTCCGGGCACAACCTCGCTTTGTTCGTAAAGAGAAGGGTTCTGCTCTTTGATCATATCAAGAAGATAATAAACCGTACTGTAAACCGCCGCATCTCCCAGGGTCACGAAAGATACGCTACCGTACTTTTCAACTGCATCTGTGATTATATCTATCTGGTACTGCCAGTCTTTTTCCTTGAATCTCATGGGGGAATATACAGGAAGGACCGGTTTTTCAAAACCGAACTGCTCCATAAGCTCTTTTACTATTTTATGGGTGATTGATTTTTCAAAACTGTTATCTTTACTTTTTGTAGGTACGCAAACGGCACCGCTTTTTTGCAGTGCCTTTAACCCTTTAATGGTTACCAGCTCATGGTCAGCAGGTCCCAGGCTTACCATATATAGTTTGATTTTATCTTTAGTGTCCAAGTTTTGTTATCTCTTCTTTTATATTTGATACTATTATATCCACTACTTTCGGCATCTCTATAAGGTTGAACTTTTCATCGGCTGTTATGCTCGAAGCGATACTTGCTTCAAAATGCCCGTTTAGTTCATCTTTGATCTCCACCATATCTTTTATATAATGATTCCCTGCAACCAGAAGCATAGGCACCACCTGCACCTTTTTCAGCCCTTTGGCTTTTATCTCTCTGATTATTGCATCTTTTAGGGCAAAGAAAGGGTGGGCACCTTCTAAAGAGCAGGTGATGTTATTTGGGTTTAACATCTTCAAAAACTCGTCACAGTAAGCCGCGGACCTAAGTCCTCCAAGTTCCAGCTTGGGAGTGCCGTGTATCACGTAAAGATTTGCCGTATCCTCTTTACTTATAGTTTCATCCAGCTCTTTTAAAAACAGCGTGGTATCTTTTGTTTTTGTAAGAACAGCATTTGATGCCCTGATATTTGAAAAAGAGAACTGCTTGAACCCTTCGACCGTTTTCTTTAAAAGCTCATGTTCGCAGGCAGGGAAAAGATTGACCGAGGCTACTATGATATTTCTATATCCCAGCATATCAACGTCTGCCATAGTCTGGGCAAGGGTTTTATACTCGAACCCTTTTTTTATCAGGTCTTTTAGAACCATTCTTGAACCGATCGAGATAAATACATCGATCCCTTCAAACTCTTTTTCTATGGTCTTTTTCAAATCCAGGTATTTATTCTGTTCAATAACCGAACCGAATACCGAAAGAATAATCGCTTTATCTTTTGTATAATGTCTATATCTTTTCATTTTTCCTCTTTAATTTATAATTATAATATCTTTTATTTTATATCTGTATTTCCGTCAGCCCGCTTGATGTAAGTTTATAAAATTTATCGGCGACAATTTTAGCAAACTCTATATCATGTGCAACTAAAATAATTGTCCCGTCATATTTTTTTATTTTCCTTTCAAGTAACCTTGTAAACTTTTCATCCAGATGGTTTGTGGGTTCATCAAGCAGCAGTATCTTCGGCTCATGTATAAGCGCGGCACATATGGCAACTACCCTTTTCTGACCCCCTGAAAGTTTTACGGGAATCTTGTCTTTTGAGCCGGCCATTCCGAACTCATCCAAAAGCTTCAAAGCTTTTTTTGCCGAATATTCAAGATCTTCAGTATGGTTATAAAGGTTAAAAGCCACCTCATCCAGAACACTTGAAGCTATAAAACTATCATTGCTTTCCTGGAAAAGATACCCCATATGGGGATATAGATCTTTAAAATCTTTTTCCTTCTTTATTTTTTTATCTAAAATTGTTATCTGCCCCTCATAAGGGATCAGTCCCAAGATAGTTCTAAGAAGCGTTGTTTTCCCAACTCCGTTTTCACCTATTACGGCTATTTTTTCATTCTTTTTCAGATTCAGGTTCAATCCCGAGAAAAACTCTGTTTCCAGATTATTTAATATAATAGACAAAAATCACCCCTACTACCGAACTTAACAGCAGGATATCTTTATACCCCGCGACTATTTTTTTCGGGGGAAGAAGTCTTCCCCCTTTTGTCCTTAATGTTATAAGATCTTCCACTTTTTCCATTTTGCAGACCGACGTATATAACAAAAAACCGAATATATCCCCGTAAGTTTTAAAAGTTCTTTTATTAAAAGAGGGTTTAAAGCCCCTTAGCTTCATAACCTCTTTAAAACGTAAAGCACTCTCAAAAAGAACATCTATATATTTCACCGTAAAAAAAAGCAACAATGACAACTTGTTGGAAACTTTTAAATTCTGCAAACCCCCATAAAGCTTAAAGCCGTCAAAATCAAAACTCAAAGTAAACCAAAGTATCAGATTTGCCCGTACAAAAACAAGCCAGGCCAGCTGATCCTTACCTTCCAAAAGAAGTATCAAAAAAGTGATCCCGATAAACAAATTCACCTTCAGCAGTTGTTTTAAAACAGTTTTAAAATCCACTTTTAAAATAAACGCCTGAACAATGACAGGGAGAAATAAAAGCGGATCTATACTTTTAGCCGTAGCTATAAAAAAAGTGTAAATAAAAACGGATATTATCCCTATGGAATAATCTATTTTTGTTTTCGACGTGCAAAAAGCTGCCATAAACCGAATATTCCCAGGATATAACCAAGCCCTACCAGCATTTTTTCAAGATTCGAGCGGTTCTTCTGCACCATAACCTGGATCTTGCTGTTTTGCTTAGTTAATTCACTTCTTATTATCTCTCTAAGTTTCCCTTCGTCAATAGTTCCCGTGGCAGCTGTTGAAGTGTCTGCACTTTCCTCTTTGCTTCCCATCTCATCACCTTCGATCTTCACGTCCGCCCAATGGCCCATACCACCGTCTATATGGACACTGAAAGGGGTTTTAAGCTCAACAGGCTTTTCAAAAACCCCGTCATTATCCAGTTTGTTTTTATAAACCTCTGTTTCACCGTTCGTTACAGTAAATGTACATTCACGGCAGGGATTTCCGTCCCCGTAAAACGATTCTATAAACAACTCCCCGTCTTCATAAGAAGAGGTTACGCTCAATGAGTGCGCAAACATAAACAGCGGAGCCAGAAACAATATTAATATTTTCATATATCCAATCCCTTTATTCTATACTTTTGAAGTGTTCTAAGCAAGAACACCATAATTATACCCTCTACTACCGCCAAAGGCAGGTGTGCAAGAAGTGCCGCTTTCGCAACTGTAATAAACTCTCCGCTGCTGAACAGCAACGCAACCGCTATCCCTATGGAAGCCACGATTATAGGTACAAACCCTACAATAAATGCCGTTGCCGTCTGGGGCAGCCTCTCTTTTAAGATCAGGAACAGATAATATCCCGTCAGAGCCCCTACTCCCGTATTAAGAGTATTTACCGCAAGTGAGGTGATACCCCCGAAACCTATAAGCAATGCCTGTAGAAGCAAAGCTATCAAAAGAGCCGTAAAACTGTGCCATCCCAGCATAATACCCATAATCCCCAGCATCATAAAATGAACGCTGGTAACGCCTATTGGCAGATGCACCGTTGATATCACGAAAAACAAAGCACTTAAAAGAGCAACTTTGGATATATCTTCGTGGTGCAGCTTTCTTACGCTGTTTATGATTAAAGGAGCCAAAGTCAAACTTGAAACAGCTATAACTCCCGTTGACAATACACCCTCGCTAATGTGCATATTTTCTCCTAATTTTATTTTATATTTTTATATTTTTTATGCCGTAATGATTTTTCGACAGTAATTCTTTAACGGCATAAAAAAACATCTGACACTCTTTTAGTTCATAGGTTTGGCTTCCACCCAGATTACTGCATCCTGGCTTAACTCTTTACCCTTGTACTCTTTATCGGAACCGGCACCCAAGGCGCAGAATCCCCAGAATCCGGCTTTTGGTATGGAGAAAGTAAATTCACCGTCTTTATTCGCTTTTATACCCATGGTGATAAAAGCATCCTGCGGAGCTTCAACGTGTGATCTTCCCGCAGAATTTGTTTTCAGGTTTATATCCCTGTTTAGGTATTCAACTTCGATTTCGGCATAAGGTACCGGTTTTCCGTTTGATTTTACGATACCCGTAAAGCTTCCGTGTTCCCAGATGGCGTAAGGTTTGGTTAACGGTACTATTTCCGCTTTAAGCCCCAGTTCCGCATCCCAGTCTGTAGGAGTTCCTGCCACGTTTACGATCGTTTTGGTGATCTGCTGGATATAGATATCTTCATTTGATTCATAGTATGGAGCAGGCTTCATAACAAATAGGTGGTCACCCATTCTTCTTGCTTTGTATTTTGATGCGTAAGCATGTCCCGAATTATGGGTACCTTTAAATGTTATATCTTTTAAAGTTGATTTTAAATCCTTCTTCTTACCCTTGTTTATTACATAAAACTCTTCCACAGGCAGAAACTCTTTAGAGTCGTGTTGTTTTCCCATATCCATTGTATGCTCATCGGCAAACGGGTGCGTGAATACTGACCTGAACTCTATTGTTTTTCCCTTTGTCAAAGCCGTATTCGGAGTATAAAGCATCTGGAAGTGTGCAAAAGCCGAAGTTGTTAGAACAGATGCGGCAGCAAATGCCGTTAATAGTTTTTTTCTCATTGGAATTTCCTTTTTATTTTCAGTTATTGTTAAAATTGTATGTTTATTAGTAATTGAAAATTAAAAAAGGGGGAGAGGTTTTATATTCCTGATATTTAAATGATGTGATATGATACTGAAATTTAGAGTCTACCCTGCATAGTTTATACAATGTGGAATACATTGCAATAATTGCCAATGAAAAGTATCGTTTGGTGTATCCTCTTAAATGTTTCATAAAGGGAAGTATACTGTCACTTAGCTTTATTTATTAAATAAAGCTAAGTTTTGTAAATTTTATGATTTCCTGCCTAAAAATTCATTCCGAATTTTACTACAAAAGCATCGTCTGCAACCAATTCCCCTACTTTTTTAACAGGGTCATAATTCATATCTGCTTTTAAATACCTTGTATAACCCAAACTAATATCATATTTTTTATTTATTTTGTATGTTAATGCAGGAGTGATATACACAGTACTGCCTCCGGTATAGGCAAGCTTCTGACCGTTTTGTATATGTCTGCCTTTATCCATATAAGACAGTGTTGCCTGTATACCCAAAGGCTTGGTGAGAGCATAAGAGTATGTAGCTTCCATCTTTTTCGTATCACCGTATTGGTATTGGTTGTCACCTTTTGTTGTTTTTATGTATGTCAGGTATCCGTCAAACCTGCTTCTTTTGAAAAATTTGGTAATCCCGGATTCAAAAAAATAATCTTTGCTTCCGCTTCCAATCTGCATCGTGGGAAGAACTTTCAATCCCGATGTTGTATTGAACAGTTTATCTGTTTGAGCATTATCAAGCTTTATCCCTAGACTGGCCGACCAGAAAAAAGGGTCCCCTTTCTTTTGATTTAAAAACTGGTAATTAGCTTTTAATAAAATATCCCCAAGGCCGCTGTTCTCGTAATCGCTGCTGCTGCTTTGTGACTCTTTTTTAATATAGGGGAACGCCGCTTTCAGTTCAAAATTATCGGTTACTCCGTATTTGATTTTAAGCTTGGTAACTTTTTTTGTTGATTTTCTGTTTTTTGTGTTTACTATTTCATCGCTTCCGTTATATGCATTATCTTTTGTGATATATTCCTGTATCAATGCGGTTCTTATTTTCCCCTCACCGACTGTTTTACCGCTTCCTGCGTTTATTGGACCCATTGGGATCATATTTGCCGATACGATCAGCGACGATGCTGTTAATCCTAATACTATTTTTTTATTCAATTCTTTTCCTTCTTATAACTTATAAATAAAACATATCTTTTATTTTTTTGTTCTCCAACAGTTCTACCATTTTTCGGTACACAAATTTGCTATCCCTGATCTTTTGATCGGTATCTATTTTTATATCTTTTTTTATAACGCTTCCGTTCTTATTTTCTTCAAGGAACAATATCCTGTCGCTTAAACTTACCGCTTCGCTAAAATCGTGGGTTATAAAGAACACCGTAATATTATCCTGCTTGCAAAGCTGTATCAGCCTTTTGTAAAACTCTTTTTTTATCCCGATATCAAGAGCCCCGAAAGGCTCGTCCAGAAACAATATATCGGGCTTTTTTACAAGTGCCCTTGCTATAGAAACCCTTTGGGCCATCCCTCCGCTTAACTCTTTTGGATACTTTTTAAAATCTTCTTCTTTTAAGCCGAGGTTTAATGCTGCGCTTTGCGCTTTTTTTCTTTTTATCTCTTTATTCTCTTTTTGATCGCTTAGGCTGAAGAGTATATTATCAATTACATTTTTCCACGGAAGAAGTCTTGGTTCCTGAAAAACAAAAGAGTGGTTTTTAAAACTGTTTTTTACCCTTCCGCCCTCAGCTTCGGCAAGTCCTGATGCTATTTGCAAAAGAGTGGTTTTACCGCTTCCGCTTGGGCCTAATAAAGATACTATCCCGCCCTGATCTATTTCCAAAGAGATATTATTTAATATCTTTTTACCTTTTTCATAGGAAAAAGATATATTACTCAACTCTAAAGCCGCCATGATTCAAGCCTTTTTTTAAGAGGTTCCAAAAACACTCTTTCAAGTATTATGAAAAACGACACCATAAAAAAAAGAAGTGCCATTACGGTTGTAGTATCTATCTGGCTTCTGGCTATTGCCAAAAGTGCTCCCATACCATCATCGCTGGACAAGAGTTCCGCCATGATCACTATCTTCCACGACAACCCTGTCGCAGTAAGCCAGGAAGGGAATATATAGGAGAATATATGGGGCATATAGATATTGAAAAACCTGTTCTTAAAAGATATCTCAAAGCTGTCCGCCATTTGGATAAGCTTTTTGTCAATGGTCTGGATACCCTGTAAAGCCCCCAGGAAAACTATAGGGAACAAAGCTGCGAATATCACGAATACCACGGTTCCCTCTCCCATTCCAAACCACATCATGGCAAGGACTATCCAGGCAATGGAGGGCATCCCGAGCATTATGCCAACAACTGGTGCGCTCATATATTCCAGTGATTTAAAACTTCCGGCCGCGATTCCAAAGAGTGTTGCAAAAAATAAAACGGCAAGAAGCCCGGTAAACAACCTTTTTAATGTTAAAAAAAGTTCTTCCATCACCTCTTTATTCCCTAAAAATGAAAATGAGGTTTTCAGGGTTTCTGTCACATCGGGAAGCACAAGCTCACCGAAGTAGATATGCCCCGTCTGCCAGAAGCAAAAAAATATAAAAAGACCCAAAGCGGTAAAAAAAAGCTTTTTCATCTGTTCGTTATTTGACTACCTGCTGAAATAAAAGCCCTCTTCAGGTGCTTTTTTACCCATGCTTTTGGGGTTGTATTTTACAAGATTGTTAAGAAGCTCTTTTATCTTTTCTTTATGAAGATCGCTTCTTAAAATATACAAACTGCTGTTTTTTATACCGTTTTGCACAGCTTTTGGGTGAAGACCTTTCAGGTTTTTTGCAACCAGCGTTGAACTCTTTTGCGGATTGTTTATATACCACTTTAAAGATTTTTCATACTCCTGAAGAAACTTTTCAATAAGTTTTTTATCCTTTGCTGTATCACCTACTGCCAAAAATGCAACCTGTGCAAAAGTTGTATCGGTGTTAAAGGTTTCTTTCCATGCTTTTAGTATATCGATGTTGTAAAAAAGTTTATGGGGAGCCTTATCCTGTGGAAGAGATTTAGCCTTTTTTAGTGTCATAGAGAGTCTTGGTTCTGAAAATACCGCACAGTCAAGCTTCCCTTTTAAAAGAAGCATCGTAGAGTTTTTTGAAGAGTTGGTATAAACTATCTTAAGATCTTTTTTTGGGTCAAGCCCGTTATTCTTTAAAAGTATTCTTGTAAGCGAATCGCCTAGACCTCCGCGGGAGGGGATACCCAAGGTTTTACCTTTAAGATCTTTTATCGTCTTTATACTTTTATCTCGTGATAATATACCCCTTGCTCCGCCCATAACCAGATGGGTAAGCTTTATATCTACCCCTTTGTTATATAAAATAGAAGCCGCCGTTATGGGTGCCGCAATAAAATCTACACTTTTATTTAATATCATCGCTTTTAACTGGTCGGGATTTTTCCACTGCTTAAACTCTATATTTTTATCAAAAGAGTTTAAAGCCTTGTTCTGGATCATATGAAATACGGGATGGGTAACGCTGGCAGAGGGTCCCCCGATAATCAGGGTCTGCTTTTGCTGTGCAAACAATATTAACGGCACTGCTGCTACGAGCAATAATTTTTTAAACATGGTTTTCCTTTTATTTTTTAGTAATCTGTATTAAAAAATAAAAAGTGCCGGCGGAGAGGTTTTGTATTCCTGGTATTCAAAGGCTTTTAGGTGGTATTGATGGTTTGCATCTACAGTACAAAGTTTATAGAATGTAGAATACATGGCGATAACTGCCAATGAAAAATACCGCTTGGTAAAGCCTCTTAAGTGTTTCATAGGCGAATTTTAGCAAACCATAACTTAAAGCTATGGTTTATATTACAAAAATATATAATTCTTTAAAAAGTGTATCTAACCGTCCTATACGGTAAACTGGTCTCTTCCGTTCTCTTTGGAGTGGTAAAGCTTTTTATCGGCAATATTATAAAGCTCTTTGGTTGAAAGTTTATAAGTATCCTTATCTACCATAAGAACCCCCATTGAGAGTGTCAAAAGACCCGTTTTGCTTGCAGTATGGGGAATCTGCAGTTTATGGAGCTCGTGCCTGATATTGTTAAGGGTGTATTTTACGTATTTCAGGTTCGTATTGAATATAATAATACCGAACTCCTCCCCTCCAAGACGGAAGCTGTATTCATAATCTTTGTCAAGGCAGCTGTCAAGCACATAGGCCACTTTCTGCAAAGCCACGTCCCCCGCATCATGCCCGTAGGTATCATTATACTGTTTGAAAAAATCTATATCTATCATAATAAAAGAGCTTTGGAAATTATTTTCGTAACTAATAGCCGTCAGATCACCGAACACCGTATCGAAATATTTCCTGTTGTAAAGATTTGTAAGGGCATCGGTATTGGCCTCTATCTTATACTGCTCATTAAGATATGCCAGGTGTTTGTTCTGTTTTATAGCCTGGTAGATTATAAATATGGTAAGAAGCAGTACAAGGACAATAATGGTTACCTGTGAATAAAAAAGGAAATCTTCCATCTTCTGGTATTTTAAAAGAAACTCTTTTCTTTGAAGGTATGCGGAATCCACTTCATGCTTTATAAGATAATCTATCTCTTTAAGTGTCTGCTTAAAGCCCGATTTCCTGTTTTTGGAAAGGGCATACCGCAGCTGCTTGTTTATCTTTTTCAGGACAGGCTTTTCCTGTTCGGTTTTATACTGGTTAAAGTAATATTCCCAATTTTCAAGGATATTTTTCTTTTCGGCAGAAGTGATCTTCCCGGAATGTATGATCTTCAGGTAATCACTTTTTATACTGTTAAGCTTATGATTAGGTACAAAATTTCCGAAATAGATTAGGTCGATCTCTTTTTTTAGAAGCTGTATCTTCTGAGAGAAAATAAAGCTTAATATGATCATTGAAATAATAATTATTATTGGAAGTATTATTAGTTTGATATTAGTGTTTAATTTACCCATTCGGGATTATATCATATCTTGATAAAATATTAATTTCATCAATTAATAAATTTGGTTTTTTATGTTAAAAGCTGGCTTTATTTGATTTTTATATAAAAAAGAAGTATAATAATTAAAATAGTTTTAAGAAAGGGTAAAGGATGGATGTAATAACTGACAGCTACGATAATATAAGTCTAAGTCAGCTTTATGCTAAGATATCTCAGAAACAGGCCCAGCTTCAGCAAATAGATAACAAAGAGTCTCTGGACAAAATAGAGCAGTCCTCGAACGCTGATTTCTATGATACCTCAACATCCCCTAAAAACTATGATGAGCAGGACTTCGAAAGAGTCCTTCAAAAGTTTAAGAACAAAGATGCCGAAGTTAAATCCCATGAACAGGTTCATGCAACCATCGGTGCTACCACGTCACCTATTTCTTATGTATATCAGCAGGGACCCGACGGCAAGATGTATGCCGTAGGAGGATCTGTCAGGCTTGACGTATCTATTCCCGATGACCCCCAAGCCGCACAGTTCAAACTTGACCAGATAGCAAAGGCCGCATCAGGAGTAAGTGACCCGAGTATTGCAGATATGTCTATTGCTACCCAGGCAAATATGAATAAACTTTTGATCCAGACAAAAGGTGAGCACGATGCAGGTTGACAGTAATATTAATTCACTTATGCAGCTTGAGAAAAAGCTTGAACAAAGTACAAATGAATTAGCAAAACTAAACAAGAATAATACACAGACAAATAACGGTCAAGAACAAAATATCAAAAAAGATACAAAACAGCAAGAGGGACAGAACTCTGATAAAGAAGAGCAGCCCAAAAGCAGTCAGACCCCTATAGCTTACAGTATAGGTCAAAACGGTATCTCTGTACAGAATACAGACTCGCAAAGCATACTTGATATAAAAGCTTGAGCACTATTTCAATCTAAACAATAAGAAGAAATCAAATGAAAATTTTTAATACCATAGCTGAATTAAAAAATGCTCTAAAAGAGCATAAAAACCTTAAAATAGGTTTCGTTCCCACAATGGGCGCACTGCATGACGGACATATCTCGTTAATAAAAAAAGCCAGAGAACACAACGACATCGTAGTTGTTTCTATATTCGTAAATCCTACCCAGTTTTTAGCGGGTGAGGATCTTGATAAATATCCCAAAAAGGATGAATCTGATAAAAAAATATGTGAACTATGTAAAGTTGATTACCTTTTCAGACCCGATATTACTACCATGTACGAAGAGGATGAAGTCTTGATAAAGGCACCCAGATCACAAGGATATATACTAGAAGGGCTTACAAGACCGGGACACTTTGACGGGGTACTTCAGGTTGTTCTGAAACTGTTTAATATAGTAAATCCGTCAAATGCCTATTTCGGGAAAAAAGACGCACAGCAGTTAAGCCTTATAACCCAGATGGTAAGAAACCTTTACCTTGACGTAAATATCGTGCCTTGCGACATAGTAAGGGAAAGCGACGGACTTGCAATGAGCAGCCGGAACATTTACCTGAGTGAGCCTCAGAGAGAAAAGGCTCTGTATATATCAAAAAGCCTGAAATCAGCTGCAAAGCAGATAGGGATGGGGGAACTGAACTGCAAAAAACTTACGGCATCCATTGAGAATATCTTAAAAGAACAGGATATACAAATAGATTACATAGCCATAGTAAACAGGGACTTTAAGCAAATCGATACCGTTGAAATAAACAACACCATCATATTAATAGCCGTAAAAATAGGCTCAACCAGGCTTATTGACAATATCTGGGTCTAAAGCTACTTCAAATCTGAATAGCTCAGGTTACCTTCAACCTTTACGCAGTAACGGGAGAACACTATTGCCGTGTATCCCGTTTCTTCAACTTTTACATTGATAAGTTCATCTCCGAAATACCCCTCTTCGTTTGCCGTCTCAACCGCTTCTTTTACCGTATCTTCAACAGTGAAGTGATCTGAAGTGTTAAAAGGGCCTATAAAGTAAGAACATTTTTCATGGATAAGATACTGCGTATCACCGAATGATCTGTCCCCTTTGGAATTGTACATCACATTGGATACGGAACATCCTGTAAACACAAAAGCTGCGCTTAATACCCCCGGCAACAATCTTTTCATAATATCCCCTTAAATGCTTTTTGAAGCAACAAATGAGCTTGCCCAGGCCCAGTGAAGATTATACCCTCCGCAGTCTCCGTCCACATCAAGTACCTCGCCTGTGAAATACAACCCTTTTTGCAACTTTGATTCCATCGTTCTTGGATCTACCTGGGTAGTATCCACTCCCCCGGCACAAACTTCACAGGTATCAAATCCTTTAGTGCCCGTGATCTCGAATCTCATATTCTTGATCATATGGACTACCTTCTGGACATCTTTTCTATTAAGCTCTGAAACTTTCGACTTCTCATTTAAAATAGAGGTTTCAAGGAGTATATATTTTGCCAGCTTCTTATTTATAAGTCCGTCCAGCCAAAGCAGTATACTTCTCTTAGGATGTTTTTTTATCCTGCTTAGAAGCATATCGGTTAACTTGTCTTTGGAAAATGAAGGCATGGTATCTATGGTCACCACCTGGCTTTTTTCATACTGCAGGCTGTATGAGAGCTCACGGCTTATATCAAGAACGGCGCTTCCGGAGATACCGTACTTTGTAAAAAGTATATCCCCTTCGTGTTTGCCGATAAGACCTTCTATCTTTACCCCTGTTATGATATCAAGATTTTTATTGCTGCTTTGAAGCTGAACCAAAGAAGCAAAAGGCTCAATAATACTATGACCGAACTCTTCTGCTATTTTATAACCGCTTGTATTTGAGCCGAGCTTTGGCATTGCGGGACTTCCGGTGGCTACTACAACCTTGTCAAATTTATCTTTGCCGTTAAGGAGGAAAGCACCGTTTTCAAATCTTATGTTCTCTATAAAATTATCCAGGTGAAACTCTACGCCCTTTTGTAAAGCCTCGTCATATAAAATATCCACAACCGTAGAAGCTGTAAGGGACATTGGATATGCCCTTGCATTTTTTCCTATATGAAACTCTATGCCCAGGTCATTGAAAAATTTTTTGCATTTGAAATAATCAAACTGGTTTATTGCATATTTCACAAAATCAATATTCATGGAATGAAAATTTTTTACGGAAATATTTTCATTTGTGACATTACATCTTCCGTTACCGGTGATTAAGAGTTTTCTTCCCACTTTTGAGTTTTTTTCAAATACGGTAACTTTGTGATTTTTCCGGGCAAGGAGAAGGGAAAGGAAAAGCGAAGAGGCTCCCGCCCCTATTACGGCAATATTCATTTACTATTTATTCTAGTATGAATGTTGTTTTGTATTCTATGGAATCATCTATCACTTTAAAGGTCCATTCACCTTTTGTTCTGCCTTCAATGTATCTGTAATCGTAAACCGATCCGTGATATGCGGGGATAACAAGTGATCTTGTCCTTGTCACCCTTCCGTCAGGCTCTATCCACTGGAACTCCACCTCTTTGTCAAAATCAACTCTTTCATGGGTGTATTTACAGATAATAGAGTTCTCATCCTCCAAAATTAAGCAGTCTACTGCATTCTGGGTATCCTGTGCATAAGAAAATGTAATAAATAAAAAGATAAGAGCTAAATACTTTTTCATGGGTGAAATCCTAATAGTTTTACAATATTTTAACAATTGTGAACTTAATAGTGATTTAACTAGAATAAAGGTATAATAAAGATTATAAGCAAAGAGTAAAGTATAAGTTTTAATAACATTTAAGTCAACAACAAGGAAATAAATTGATAGATACAAAATGCGGCTTCGTTGCAACGGTAGGAAGACCAAATGCAGGGAAAAGTTCTCTGCTAAACTGGCTTGTCGGGGAAAAAATAACAATGGTTTCCCATAAAGCCAATGCAACAAGAAAAAGATCCAACGTGATCGTTATGCAAGGCGACGACCAGATCGTATTCGTGGACACTCCGGGTCTTCACGAAAAAGAGAAGCTGATAAATCAATTTATGCTTGAAGAGGCTTTAAAAGCCATAGGTGACTGTGACCTTATACTGTTTCTGGCACCCGTGACTGACAAGATATCACATTATGAAAGCTTTTTAGAAAAAAATACGAAAAATACAAAACATATAGTGATCCTTACAAAAACCGATTTTGTAACAAAAGATGAAGTTTTTGCCAAGATCGACGAATATAAAAAATATGAAGACAGATACGAGGCTATCATACCTATCTCCATAAAAAAAGGTAAAAAACAAAACCTTATACTTGATGAAGTGGTAAAACACCTTCCCGTATCTCCGCCGCTTTTTGATACCGAGATAATGACAACTTCCCACTTAAGAGAAATTTACAGGGAATTTATAAGGGAATCTGTTTTTGAGAACATAAGCGACGAGATCCCTTACGAAGCGGATGTTATCATCGACAGAATAGAGGAGAAACCCAATGTTGACGTAATAAAAGCAACAATCATTGTTGAAAAGTCGACCCAGAAAGGGATGATCATAGGTAAAGGGGGCGAGGCTATAAAAAGAGTAGGCCTTAAAGCAAGAAAAAAGATAGAGAAACTCTCAGGCAAAAAATGTTACCTCGAACTTTTTGTCTCAGTGAAAAAAGGGTGGAGCAAAAATAAAAACTCCCTCAAAGAGCTGGGGTATAACTTCGACTGATCATGGAACGCTCTGGCATAGAACTTATTCAAGCTAGAGATTCCAAACACCTAACACTTCGACCTTCTGAAAAAATAGGAAAAAAATATTTTTTTCAGTATCTTTTAACACAGCTGAAAGATCACAATATATTCTCAGAAGAGTTTTCCCACTACTTCTACACCTTCTGCAAAAACACCCGAAGCTATGAAATAATAGTTTTAAATACGCAGGCTAAAGATTTTATCTACGAGCCTTTTATTTTTGAATCATTTTATAAAAACGATCCCGCCCCTTGCAGTGTCGATCTTTTCGTAACAAAAAACTTTTTCTCCCTTTTTAAGAACGGCCGCTTCCTTTTATGCAAACTTGTGGATAATGCAGCTAAAGAGGAACTGGAACTCTTCGTATCCCAGACCTATTCCCTGAATATAAGCAATATCCACGAAATAAACGATAAAGAGCTTAAAGATTTAAAACAAAATTATTCCCAAAATGCCCAGAAATTTAAAAAACTCCATGACTCAAATCCTTTTAAATACTTTCTTACCTTTAATATTACGGCCGTTTTACTGTTTGTTTTTTTGGTTGCGGCAGAGTTTAAAGCTCCAAAAAAGAGTGCAGAGGTTTCAGCAAAGTTCTCATATAACCATCAAGAGAAAATAAGAAGCCGCAGCAGACAGATCATCCCCTCGCTTGTTAAGATACTCGAACATATAAAACAAAACGATATTCAAACAAAAAGCCTTGATCTAAGAAACGGTAAATACCGTATCAAGCTTTACCACAAGGATAAAAAAAGGCTTTTGGACTTTAATCTTCCCTTTGAGAGGAACAAAATAAATATACACTCTATCACCTTTGACAAAGAGTATTCAAACTATATGATGGATGTGACAATTGAATATTAAACAAAAATTCAACAACCTGAAAACCTACCAGATGGCAGAACTTTATATTTTGAGCATATTGATACTTTTTAGTGCTTATTTGTATAAAGAACCGTTTATTTCTGAATATTTAAATAAAGAAACAAAAACCGCCATACTCGATAATAAAAACCTTTTTACTTCAAATTCCGATAAACAGGTCACAAAATTTTTAAACGATACGGGGGATAGTTTCAATATCGTATTTGAGCATATAAAACTTAAAAACCATCTCTTATATCTAAACTTGGAAGGCCCTTTGAAAAACAATCTGAACTTTATTCATAATCTCAACCGCCATATGAGACTGATTGAACTCTCTATACAAAACAGCAAGGGTAAAACACAAATATCTGCAAAGTACGATAAAAGCCGTTTTTTTACCCCTAAGCAGAGGTTCACAAGAATAGAGAATATTCCCGCTTTTTTTAATAAAAGTACCTCTATTCAGGAAACAGCCGTGGAAAAACTTGTCCTTTATGCCGTTGTTTTGGATAATGTCAACATAAACGGCAGATGGTACAAAGAGGATGATATAGTAAATAACAAAAAAATCTCAAAGGTAGGGATAAACGGGGTTGAACTTTTAGACCAGAAGCAGAATAAAACAACAAAGCTTTATATATACAAGGGGGAATATTGATGAAAAACGATCTTGTTTCTTTAGATATCGATTACAGCCTCTGTAATGGAATAGATACGGCTGTTTTGAAAAGATACAGAATACTTCCTTTAAAAAAAGAGACCCTGTATATAACAATAGCCGCAGTCGATCCGGATATAGAGATAAAGGGGCTGCTAAAGATATTTAACCATCCGGTAAAGATTAAAAAGATAGATGAAAAGTTTTTAAATTTCGAACTAGCTCAGCTGGAATTGAAAAAACAGCTTTACGCTTATGCCCATAAATCGGTTTTAAAACAAAAAACAAACAGCGGAAGCGACGAGATAATCTCTTTTCTTGAACTTCTTTTAAAATACTCTGTCGAAAACAAAGTAAGCGATATACATATAGAATCAACGCTCAAAGAGGTGTTGATAAGGATCAGGGTCAACGGGGTGCTAAACCGCTTCTTCTCTTTTGAGAAAGAGCTGTTTTACCTGCTAAGCTCTATTATAAAACTCTGGGGAAATCTGGATATTTCCCAAAAAAGAATGCCCCTGAACAGCCGCTTTTCAAGGAATATATCAAACTTCGATTATGATTTCAGGATATCCACCCTTCCCACTATTCACGGAGAATCTATCGTATTAAGAATACTTGACAACCAGAATATAAAAAAAGATCTTGATTCTATAGGGTTCATGACAGACTCATTGGAAAAGATAAAAGAGATATTATCTTTAAACCAGGGACTTATCCTGGTAACAGGACCTACAGGAAGCGGGAAGACAACCACCCTTTACTCCATGTTAAACCATATAAACAGTTCCGAGCGCAAGATCATAACTATTGAGGACCCCGTAGAGTATAAGCTTGACGGGATCATACAGGTGAATATAAACCAGGATATCGATCTTGATTACCATCTTGTATTAAAGAACATCCTCCGCCAGGATCCCGATATTCTTATGATAGGGGAGATAAGGGATTCAAAGGCCCTGCAGATAGCGCTTCGGGCATCCCTGACAGGCCATCTGGTAATAGCCACCTTGCATACCAACAATACAAGTGAAACCATCACCAGGCTGCTTGACCTTGAAGCAAAACCTTACCTTATAGCCGCAACCTTAAAAATGATATTATCCCAACGGCTGCTAAGGACACTTTGCCCAAAATGCAAAGTATATGATGAGAAAAGCGGCACCTTTACTGAAAAAGGATGCAGCAGCTGTTCTCTTACGGGATATAAAAGCAGGCACCTTATAGAGGAGATACTGATCATCGATAAAGAGATACAAAAAATGATATACGAAGAGAGTGATATTACAAAAATATTGGAATATGCGAAGAGCAATAACTTCAAAACCCTGAAACAAAACGGCCTGCAGTTGTTAAAAAAAGGGATAACCTCATCGGCAGAGTTAAAAGGAAAACTGTAATGAAATATAAGATCTATTATCAAAAGAACAACAAACTAAGAACAATTATTCTTGAAGCATCCGGTTACGACGAGCTAAGGGAACTTGCGGAATTCCCCAAAAACATAATAAAGATCACTCCTAAAAAAACCTTTAACCAGGATTTCAAGATACTTCTTAATAAGCAAAGAACCGTTCTGGAACTCTTTAAGCAGCTGCAGACAATGCTTGATGCAAATCTTACTTTAAACGAATCGATAAATCTCCTTTTAAAAACAGAAAAGAATCCCATAATCCATACCATTCTTTCCGATATAAACTATGCCCTTAAAAACTCCCTGCCCCTGTCTCGCGTATTGAAAAAGCACTCCAGATACATAAATGCCACTTCAGTTCTGTTCCTGGATCTAGGTATAAAAAACGGCAATATAAAACAGGCCGTCGCCTCCCTTGTTGCCATTTTGCAAAACTCCTACTCGACAAGACAGCAGCTGCAGGAAACCTTTAGATACCCCATTATCCTTATAAGCACCTTGTTTATAGCAGTTTCCCTTATGCTTGCCTATGTTCTACCGAACTTTGAATTTATCTTCGAGAATATAAGCACAGAGCTTCCCCCTGCCACTTCACTGCTTCTGAATCTTAGAGATTTTATATCCGGAAACTTGTACCTGATCATATCTTTTTTTCTGTTCTTATATCTTGGAGTACTTTTTCTGTACAAAAGATTCAGCTTTGTTTTTGACAGGGTTTATTTTTTCAATATCCCAGTATTAAGCAAGCTCGTTAAAAACTACACCTATTACCGTTTTTTCCTTTCGATCTACATAATAATCAAATCAAAATACCGTTTCCAAACAGCTCTTAACCATTCAAAAAAACTTTTAAAGAACAGTTATGTAAAAAAAAGAACAGAAAAGATAATATCACAGATAAACAACGGGGTAACCATATCAAAGGCTTTTGAAAATTCAAAACTTTTTGACGAACTGACGATCCAGCTTTTATACACTGCCGAATACTCCAACAACTACGAAAAGGTACTAAAAGATATTATGCGGTTATATGAGAAAAGATTCCAGCAAAGTGCAAGGGAGTTTACCTCTTATGCGGAACCAGCCCTGCTGCTTTTTATAGCAGGGATCGTGTTATGGATAGTTTTAGCGGTAATGGTTCCCGTATGGGACCTAAGCTCCACGCTTTAGTTTTACTCTATTCAGCAGTTTTTATGGTTACTGCACGAATCTGGCAAACTCTTCTATATCAACCCTTGGTGTTCTATAAGAATTTATAGGAGCGTCTTTGTCCTCATATCCCAAAGCCATTCCGCAGATCAACGCTTTTGAATCATCCACATTCAAACACTCTTTTACAATACCCGGGTATTCCGCCAGAGCTGCCTGCGTGCAGCTACCAAGCCCCAGACTGACGGCTGCAAGCATTATAGACTGGATAAACATACCGTAATCCAGATATGATCCCTTCTGAAGTGTTTTATCTATAAAAAAATACAAAACGACAGGTGCGTCAAAAGCTCTGTAGTTTGCTTTCCACTGCTCTTTCTGCCTTTGTTTATCTTCCCTGGTTATACCAAGTGTTTCATACATTAAAAGCCCTGTATGCTTTCTTCTGCTTTTAAAAGGCTCCTCCCAGACTAAAGGGTAATAGTTATAGTCCATAGTCTCTTTTTTACCTGATTCAAAAGCATTTTGTACTTTCTGTTCGATCTGTTTTTTCTTTTCACCTCTTACCACATAAACTTCCCAAGGCTGTGTATTCACTCCGGAAGGGGAGTGTTTGGAAGCTTGAAGTATCTCTTTTACAAGTTCATCAGGAACATCTTTGGCTGAATATGCCCTTACCGATTTTCTTTGTTTTAAAGCTTTAAGTGTATCCATTTTATTTATCCTTTTTTGAAAATGCTTTTTTTCATTTTTAATCTTATATAGAAAAATATCCCGATTGCAAGAAGTAAAAGAATAGTTATTATTATCACCCTTAAGTATTCGCTTAAAAGCTCCTGGTTCTGCCCTATGAAATACCCAAGAAGAGTAAGTATAATAACCCAGATACCGGCACCTAAACTTGTATATAAAGAAAACTTCCACAGATCCATTCTTGCAAGTCCCGCGGGCAGTGAGATATACTGCCGTACTGCAGGGATAAGACGCCCGCTGAATGTAGAGATATGCCCGTGCTTGTCAAAAAACTCCTCCATCTTTTGAAGGGTCTCCTCTTTTACCAGCACATATTTACCATATTTTGATAAAAAGGCCCTTCCATATTTTACTGCCAGAAAATAGTTAAAAACAGCTCCTGCCAAACTTCCCGCAATTCCCGATAATACGGCAATATATATATTCATCTCACCTTTTGAGGCAAGATACCCGGCAGGCACCATCACCACTTCACTCGGAAAAGGGAAAAAGGAGCTTTCAAGGAACATCATTATAAATATTCCCCCGTAGCCCAGACTTCCTACCGTATCGACTATAAAATCTACTATATCGTGTAACATTTATACCTTTACCTGTTAAATTATGTAATTCTATCCATAATTAACTTTTGAACTCTTTTTGAAACAATTTTTCAAAAGACTTGCTATTCCTGTTTTATTCTGCTAGAATGGAAACACTTAAAGAAAATTAGAACTTTTTCTTTGTCTGCTTTTTTATTAAAACTATCGAATTAATATACAACTTTCAAAATCAAAAGAACACTATTTAAACTTTAGACAAACTTCAAACATGAAGTAAAATATACATAAAAGGAAATTCTATGTCAAATAGATATAACGGAACCGTGAAATGGTTCAACAGCGAAAAAGGTTTTGGATTTATCCAATTAGAAGATGACAGTAAAGACCTGTTCGTACACTACAGCGAAATCAAGCAAAACGGATACGGAAGAGTATCTCTTGACGACGGTCAGAAAGTAACTTTCGAAATAGGTAAAAACGACAAAGGTGAACATGCTGCGAGCGTAGAGTCTCTTTAATTGTTTTGCCCGAAGTACGACATAAATACCAAACCGTAGAGTTTGGCAATATTGATATCCATTTAAGAACACTTAAAGATACTCAACAGTTTTATGATCAGAACAATGAAGCACAGATACTGGGAATCAACTCGGCATCCTGGGCTTTATTCGGAGTCTTGTGGCCCTCTGCCCAGATTCTGGCAAACTATCTTTTTAAATCTAACACAAATTCAAAAAGAATCCTCGAAGTTGGCTGCGGTATCGGTTTAAGCAGTTTACTCTTAAATCATTTAAATAAAGATATCACCGCTACGGATTATCACCCTCAGGTCAATAATTACCTCCTAAAGAATACACAGCTTAATAATGATAAAAAGATTCCCTTTTACAGACTGGATTGGGAAGATACAGTATTAAGTACCATTGGGAAATTTGATATGATAATAGGAAGCGACCTTCTCTACCAGCCGAACCACTTTATACTGCTTGCAGGCTTTATTGGCAGATATGTTAACAGCAAATGTGAAGTTATAATCGTCGACCCAAACAGAGGTAATCACTCAAAGTTTAAAAAAATGATGCTTGAACTTGGATTTGAACATGAGAAAATAGATACTAAAGAATATGCAAAAGAGCCGTTTAAAGGCTCAATTCACAAATACAGAAAAGAAAAATAACAATAAAATCTAATTAAACTTCTCTAATGCTTTTTTCATAAGATGAATATGGTAATCCTCCTGGAACATAATAAATGTCAGGAATTTGGTTATACTCTCGTCTTTTACCGAAGCTGCAAGGTTTGCACACTCCTCTTTGGCTTTTAACTCTTCATCTATTCCGTCAGTTAGGAACTTTTTGATATCTTTATTAAGATAAAGCTGTTCGATAACGGTTCTTGGAATTGCGAGTATCCCCATTTTTGCCATCATATTACCGAAACTTTTCAGGTGGAACTGTGATTCGTCTATCATATCCTGGTATATATTATATTGCAGAATATCATCAGTATAGTTTTGGAAATATGAATATAAAAGTATCAGTTCATACTCTTTGTAACTCTCCTCGAACAAGAATACCGTCAAGGCTGCCTGAGACTCGCTGTCTAGTTTGTTGTCCCCGTACTGCATCTTCTTGTTGAATGCGGTTATCTCCCCGTTGTTAGAGTCATCTTTTAGATACTCCTCAAGCACTCTTATAAAATAAAACTCGTCAGAAACTATCCTTGCGAACAACGGCATATCCGGATCATAAGTTTTTACGCAGAGCTTGATCTGCGCAATAAGGTACTCAAAATACTCGAAATTGCTGTTCTTCTGGATATCTATGGCATATTTTTCGTAATTGTAACTGATATTCTGCTCTTTTAGTTCGTTTGAAAGCCATTTTAAATGCCGGAACTGAATACAGGAGAACTCGTACAGTTTCTCTTTTACAGTTTCGTTATTTATTGCAAAGGAGCTGAACAGCACTTTCAGCCACAACTCGTGTTTTGCCTGGTATATCTCATTTAGTTTCATTAATATTCACCCCTTCGCACGATTCTTTCATATCAATAGTGAACATCTCCTCATCTGCACCGTCATCCCTGTGCTGTTTGTTTTCAAGAGCTGCATCAAATGCTTTTAGTATCATTCTTGAACACGCCTGCTGTCTTTTAGGAGCCATGTTCAGCTTTTGATCCATGATAAGGGAAGCTTTAACCGCATTTGCCAAAGTATCCCCTTTTACCATCTCCGTAAAAAGAGAACCCGCTACTACGGTATCCTGACAGGCATTGCACCCAAATGAGATATCCTTGATCTTGTGATCTTCCACTTTGATATACATCATTGCGAATTCGCCTGTTTTTTTATCCACACCCATACCTATGCCGTGGGCATTTTCCATTTTACCGTAATTTCTTGGATTCATCATATGTTCCAGTACTTCAGCGGTAACCCTATTTTTCTCTTGTTCGTTAATTTCTAATTGTTCTGTATTTTCCATAAGAGTAATTCTAACGAAAGTAGTTTAAATTTTAAGCAGTAAGTAAAAAATTCTAGATAACGGTAAAGGTTTATTTTACCGTTATCTTTTTGATAAGCTGTTCGGGAAGTATACCGAGGTCTTCCTCTAAAAGTTTTGTATCTCCGTGCTGGATAAAAAGATCGTCGTACTCAAAAGAGACAACCTTGACATCAAGATCCTCGTCGTTTACCAATTCTAAAATGGCACTTCCCACTCCCCCTTGTTTCTGGGAATCGCTGAAAATATACCAGGTAGTTGTTCTTGCAGCCAGAAGCTTTAAAAGATCCTCATCCAGAGGTTTTACGAATCTAAGGTCAACAAGAGTTATATCTTCATTCATAAGCTCCATTGTCTCATAGGCTCTTGACACCCCTGCCCCGTAACCTATAAAGGCAGTGTTGCTTGTTCCCTCTTTCAAGATCTCGGCACACCCTTTTTCAAATTTTGTTGATTCAAAAGGAAGCTCCTTGAACGCACCCCTTGGGTATCTTAATGCACAGGGGGTATCGTTATCTTTGGCAAATTCCAAAGAGTATTCAAGTGTTTTTGAATCCCTTGGAGCCATCAGGGTCATATTCGGCAGAAATCTCAAATAACTTATATCAAACTGCCCCTGGTGCGTTTCACCGTCCGCTCCCACTATTCCCGCACGGTCAATGGCAAAGGTAACAGGCAGATTCATAAGGCACACGTCGTGTATTATCTGATCAAACCCCCTTTGAAGGAAAGTTGAGTATATCGTCACAAACGGCTTAAAACCGTCTTTTGCCATTGCCGCCATGGAGGTAACCGCATGCTGTTCAGCAATAGCCACATCCCAGAACCTTTCAGGGAACTGCTCAATAAGTTTATCGATCCCCGTACCGCTTGGCATTGCAGCGGTTACCCCTACGATCTTTTCATCCTCTTTAGCAAGGGCGCATAAAGCATCACTGAATACGCTCGTGGCATTCTTTGCCCCGTTCTTTTTAACGAACTCTCCGGACTCTACGTCAAAAGGTCCTACTCCATGCCAGTGTTCGTGCTGACCTTCCGCTATCGGGTAACCTTTACCCTTAACTGTTTTTGCATGAACTATCACGGGCTTTTGCATCGCTTTTGCTATTTCAAGAGTCTCTACTACCTCTTCTATATTATGTCCGTCAATAGGTCCTATATAATCGATCCCCATCTCTTCGAACATTATCCCGGGAGTTATAAGCTTAAGGCTCTCTTCCATCCTTTTCGCTATATAGGTAGTGCCTTCTGGCATATTATTTTTTATAAACTTGTCAACCCTGTCTTTGAACTTTTGGTAAGATTTACCGGCAAGGGCTTTGCTAAGGTGTTTTGATATTGCACCGATAGGTTTGGCAATACTCATCTCATTATCGTTGAGTATAATTACAACCGGAAGTTTAAGGTCGCCAAGTTCGTTTAACGCCTCATAAACCATACCTGCTGTCATAGATCCGTCGCCTATCATAACAATAGGTACTTTCTGCCCTTTTTCAAGTTTGTTCGCTTTTGCCGCACCTACGGCCAAAGATATAGATGTAGATGAGTGACCCGCCACGAAATAATCGCTTGAGCTTTCTTTTGGCTTGGTAAAACCGCTTATACCTTTAAACTGCCGCAGCGTTTCGAACTTCTCCCAACGTCCCGTTATAAGTTTATGGGGATAACACTGGTGGGAAACATCAAAAATAAACGGATCGTACGAGCTTTCAAAAACTTTATGCATCCCTATTGTCAACTCCACAGCACCGAGCGTTGAACTAAAGTGTCCCCCGTTCTTTGATACCACTTCTATTATACGGTCTCTAATATCCTGTGCTAAAGTTTCTAGCTCTTCTTGTGTTTTATTTTTAATGTCAATCATCATATTTTAAATCATTTCCCAACATAATCTTTTATTCAATATATATAAAAGATCATAATAATACCCTTACAATCTTTAAGGGATTCTTCAAAGTCTTATCAAGTTTTCCCGATTAACTTTATGCTTCCAGAACAGCGTCCAAAATCTTAAAAAGTTTTGTATTCTGATCAGCTGTACCTATCGTAATTCTTACCGCATTAAATCCGTATCCCGTCATATCTCTTACTATAACACCTTTTTCCAAGAGTTTTTGAGACACCTCTTTTGAACTATGCCCCTCAAGGTATATGGTTATAAAGTTCGTATAAGATGGGATATATTTAAAGTTCTTGGCTTTTGCATACTCTTCATATCTTGTCATCTGCTCAAAATTCTTTTGAATACACTCGTCAACGAAATAGTCATGCTTTAATGCTTCTATGGCTGCTTCCAAAGAAAGAGTAGTGATATTAAAAGGAGGTCTTAATTTATGGAGAGTCTGGATGATATTCTCATTTGCTATACCGTATCCCACTCTCATACCACCAAGGGCATAAGCTTTTGAAAATGTCCCGAGATAGATAACATTGGAATATTTTTCAATAACCTCATTTACAACTATCTCTTTTGCACCGTCTTTGTATTTTGCATACTCCTGGTATGCCCCGTCCAATACTACCAATGTGTTTTCGTCAACTTCGTCAAGAAATTCATATACATCTTTCGCATCAAGACACTCACCCAGAGGGTTGTTCGGCAGGCAGAGGAAAATCATATCGGCACCCTGCTCTTTATATATCTTCCTGAATTCATCAAGATTATGTTCATCGGACTCGGTTTTAAGTACAGCAGCTCCCGTGTGTTTTGCATATATCTCATACATGGCAAATGTTGTTTTTGCCATAAGAACTTTTGAAGATGCGCTGCATTTTGCATGTACGCAGAATTCAATAACCTGATCGCTTCCCGAACCTATAACTATATTTTTATCACTTACTTTGAATTTTGAAGCCAGTGCATCTTTTAATTCATACATGGAATCATCCGGATAAACATAGGCACTGCAGGCTTTTCTTGAAATTGCGTCAACTACCGTGTCACAAGTTCCGTAAGGGTTTTCGTTCGATGCAAGCTTGATTATATCATTAGGCTCAACACCGTACTCTCTTACAACAAGTTCTATAGGCTTTCCAGCCTCATAAATATTCACATTGTCCAAAACTTTGTTAAATTTCATTTTTAAATACCTTTTCTAATTATACGCGATTATATCCAAAATATCATTACACCCAAGGCGATAAGCCTTTGGTGTTAAATATCGTCTGCTTCCCTTACGTAACTTCCCAGGAATTTTATGCTTTCCTTATGTTTTTCAAAGATCGTAGAAACATTTTCATCATTTTTATGACCGTTAAAGTCTATAAAAAATGTTGAAACTCCGCCTACTATGTGTGACTTGATCTTGGTCAGGTTTATTCCCGCTTCGTCAAAATCGTTCAGGAATCTTACAAGCGTCCCGTGTTCATTTGGAAGCTGAACCAAAATAGAAGTTTTATCGTCACCGCTTTGTCCGTTATCAAAATCCGAGACTATAAGGAATCTTGTTCTGTTATTCCCTTTATCCTCGATATTTTCAAAGAGTATTGGAAGATTATACATCTTTGCCCCCACATGGGAACAGATTGCTGCACAACCTTTTTCCTGAACTGCCAGTTTTGCCGCTTTTGCCGTGCTTTCCACCGGAACAAGCTCTATCTCGTCAAGTCCAAGATCGGCCAAGAAGTTCTGGCACTGTTCAAAAGCTATATCTTTTGAATATATTTTTTTGATCTGTTTTACATTATCGCATGCGGTAGCCAGGCAATGGTGAATATCCACCATAACCTCTGCGATAACTTTCAGATTATACTCACTAAGGCAGGTAATGGTATCACTTACAATTCCGTTGCTGCTGTTCTCTATGGGTATAACACCGAACTTTGCTTTTTTATTTGTAACTTCCCTGAATACACCTTTTATGGAACCTATTGGAAGATAAGCGCTCATTGCACCGAACCTGCTTTCTGCGGCCTGATGGGTAAAACTTCCTTCAGGTCCCAGGTAGGCTATATTTTCAGGCAGTTCAAGATTTCTGCTTATTGCAAAAACCTCAAGAAACAATGCTTCTATTGCAGGTCTTGTTAATGATCCCCCTGCATTTTTTGACTGTTCCTCAAGCCTGTCGATTATCTCTTTTTCCCTCTCAGGCCTGTAGATGGCACCACCGCTTTGGGCTTTTACCTCTCCAACCTTATGAACGGTTTCCATCCTTTTGTTAAGGAGTGTTAAAAGCTCATCATCTATGGCATCTAAAGTATCTCTTAGTTTTTTTAATTCTACTGCTTCGTTCATTTGTTAACCTTACTTTGCATATCTTTGATATCCTGAAATTTTATGCAGATCTTAATATGCACTCTATTTTAAAAACTCTTCTTCCCCTGCGATCAGGTCTTCAAAAGTCTCTCTTTTTCTTATAAGTCTGTGCTCGCCGTTCTCAACGGCGATCTCCGCAACTTTTCCTCTTGTGTTATAGTTGCTTGCCATCGTAAAACCGTAAGCCCCCGCACTGTAAACGGCCATAAGGTCGTTATGCTCGGTTTTAGGAAGTTCGACATTTTTTGCAAAGAAGTCACCGCTTTCACACACCGGACCTACTACGTTACAGTCACTTGCATTATCAACTTTACCCAGAACCTCTATTTTATGATAAGCATCGTAAAGGCTTGGTCTTAGAAGGTCGTTCATCGCCCCGTCAACTATTACGAATCTTTTTGAACCGTTTGTTTTCTCGTATAATACTTTTGTTACAAAAGTACCGCTGTTCCCGACTATAAATCTTCCAGGCTCACAAACCACGGTTATATCAAGCCCGAACAGTGCGTCAAGGATAGTCTGGGCATATTCGTACGTATCGATGAGCTTCTCGTCGTCATATACGATACCAAGACCGCCCCCTACGTCAAAGAACTTCAACTCAACGTCAAGTGCCGCTTTGATATTTCTAACAAGGTCTGCCACGATATTCACGGCTTCTTTTATAGGAGCAAGTTCTGTTAACTGGCTTCCTATATGGCAGTGGATACCTATAGGGTCAAGGTTATCACTTTTTTTAGCCTTGATATACATCCTTTTTGCAGTATCTATATCCACACCGAACTTGTTCTCATGAAGTCCAGTAGAGATATACGGGTGTGTTTTTGGATCAACGTTAGGATTTACCCTTATAGATATTCTAGCTTCAACGCCCAGCTCTTTTGCCATAAGCTCTACCCTGTCAAGCTCCGCATCGCTTTCCACATTTATCATTAAAATATCAAATTCAAGAGCCTGCTTGATCTCGTCGTCAGTTTTCCCGACACCTGAAAAAATGATCTTGTATTTCGGGATTCCCGTTTTTAAAGCTCTTTTTACTTCACCGATACTTACACAGTCAGCTCCTGCACCCTGGTCACCTAAATGTTTTACCACGCTTAGATTTGAATTTGCTTTTACGGCATAAGAGATCAAAGACTTTCTGGCTTTGAACGCCTCTTTTAACTCCTGGTACTGTTTTGTGATATGATCAAAATCATATACATAATAAGGCGTACCGTATTTTTCTGCTAGTTCTTTAAAATTTATATTATTCATAATCATCCTATATTTATTTTTTAAAATTTTAATTTAAAGCTCATAAAACTCTAAATTAAAACTTTAAAATTTCTCTTTCTTTTTTAGAAAGTGTGAGGTTTTGAGTGAAGATCAAGGCGGAGAGGGAAATTTAGGCAGGAGCTTACTAAAGTAAGTGACTATCTGAATTTTCCCCGACAACGTAGATATTCGCCAAAAGCTTACGCTTTATGGCTATTTTTCACCATTCCAAGCAATGGCAGGTTTCCCATTCTCGTCAAACTCAACCGCCGGCATACCCATAATATTAAATCCGCTGTCTACGTAATGAATCTCCCCTGTTACGGCAGAACTTAGATCGGAAAGAAGATACATACCCGAATTTCCAACTTCATCCGTCGTTACGTTTTTCTTCAAGGGAGAGTGTGCTTCGTTCCATTTTAACATAAATCTAAAGTCACCGATTCCTGCTGCGGCAAGTGTTTTAATAGGTCCCGCAGATATAGCATTTACTCTTATCCCGTCTTTACCCAGATCTTCCGCAAGGTATTTTGTCGTCATTTCAAGTGCCGATTTTGCAACACCCATTAAGTTATAGTTAGGGATATATTTCACCCCTCCGTAATACGATAATGTAAGAATTGAACAGTTATCGCTCATTATAGGTTTCAACTCTCTTGTTACTTCTATCAATGAATAAACAGAGATATCCATCGCAACATCAAAAGCCTCTTTTGAGATATCGTAGAATCTTCCGGATAATCCCTCTTTCGGTGCAAAAGCGATCGAGTGAACAACAAAATCGATCTGTCCCATATCTTTTTCCAAAGACTCCTTCAGGGCTTTGATCTCTTCTGGTTTACTTACATCACAAGGATATACAAGATCACCGCTCCCAAATTCCTCGGCAATAGGAACAACTCTTTTTTTCAAAGAATCGTTCAGATAAGTAAATGCAATCTGCGCGCCCTGAGCCGCACACTGTTTTGCAATACCGTATGCAATAGATTTGTTATTTGCTACACCAAGGATAACACCTTTTTTACCATTCATCAACATTTTGATTTCTCCTTTTTAAATTTATGCTTTACTGGTTATTTCTATCATCTGTTTAAACGATTCAACATCCCACGATGATGTACCTATTAAACTTCCGTCAACATTTTCAATATTTAATATCTCTTCCAGGTTTGAAGGTTTAACGCTTCCCCCGTAAAGGATAGGACACTTTATCTTTTCTTTCAGGAGGTTATGCACATTACAGATATCATCAATAGTTGCAACTACTCCCGTACCGATCGCCCAAACCGGTTCATAGGCAATTACAAGGTTTTCGTAAGATATATCTATACCTTCAAGCTGGTCCCAGATATATCCAAGAGTCTCCTCTATTCCCTGTTCTTTTACTTCTAAAGGTTCACCCACGCAGTAAATAATCTTGTATCCAAGTTCTTTATAATAGTTGAACTTCTCAACACACATTCCTTGCGATTCACCAAGTATATGTCTTCTTTCACTGTGACCTATTAAAATAGTTTTTATCCCGAACTCTTCAAGCTGTTCGCTTCCTGTCTCACCCGTAAACGAACCTGAAGTTACGGGATACGCATTTTGGGTTCCTATGCTCAGATTTTCCTCAGTATCGAAACTGTCAAGTGAAGTTGCGCTAGGGAAGATAAACAGATCGTTTTTAATATTTGTCTCTTTTAAAAAGCTGTTTACTTTTTGAATAAACTCTTTTGTACTTTTTCTTGTATGGTTTGTTTTAAAATTACTGGCAATTATTTTCACTTTTTCTCCTAATTAATTATCGATGCAATAACTTACGATATCGACCACTTTTGAAGCATAACCCCACTCATTATCGTACCATATATTCAGTTTTACAAGTTTTTCCTTTTTTACGTCGGTAAACCGGTGATCTATTATCGTCGTAAAATGCTGTTTCTCAAAATCGGACGAAACCAGAGGTTCGTTATTATTCAACAGAACCTTGAACTTCTGATCCCTTTCAAACTCTTTAAAATCAGCGATCAGCTGATCTTTTGTACAGTTCTTTTTCAAAGCCAGAGATACATCGATCGCTCCTACCGTTGCGGTAGGAACCCTGAAAGAGTTTGAGCTTATATTATTATAATCAATTTTGGGTAAAACAAAGTTACAAGCATTCAGGGTTGTTGTCCTGCTTGGAATTATATTCTGTGTTGATGATCTGCCGAACTCAAAATTACAGGCAACATCCCTGTCATCGCTTCCTATACATGAACCGTCTAAAACCTTTTGGTGGTTTAAAAGAGGATGCACCGTAGTGATATTACCGAAATCTATACCGTACTTTTCATCCAGTATTTTTAATATAGGCAACAATGCCGTTGCATTGCATGAACTTGTCGAGATCACTTTATGACTTGAAAGATCAAGCTGCTCTTCGTTTACCCCAAGGGTTAAATTGATATGTGCGTCAATTCTGGGATGGGTTAGAAATACTCTTTCCAAATCCAGTTTTTCAAGAATCTCCATATCTACTTTTGTCCCGCTTGCATCTATTACAGCGTCTATCCCCTGAGCTTTGAAATCTATATCTTCAAGCTTTTCACAGTTTAATATCTTAATCCTGTTTTTTGTGTTGACTATGCAGTCATCTTCTAACTCAAACTTATCATTTATTCTTCCGTAGGTTGAATCGTAATTTACAGAGTATGCTATATTTTTTTTATTTTTATTTATCTCGTTTACGGCAACTATATCAAAAGCATCGGTATCAAGCGATATTCTTAATATCGATTTACCGATCCTTCCCAGCCCGTTTAATAATACTCTCATCTATTATTAAATCTACTCTTCTATCAAGATAGCTTTAACACCCGGCAATACCTTACCTTCAATAAGTTCCAAAGAGGCTCCTCCACCTGTAGAGATAAAGGTCATCTCCTCTTCATCTCCCGTTCTTCTTACCAGATCAGCCGTATCTCCACCGCCTACTACCGTTGTAGCATAGCTTGCCGCAACCGCGTGCGAGATCTTGGTACTTCCTTTTGCGAACTTGTCCATTTCATAAACACCCATCGGTCCGTTCCAAAGAATGGTTTGTGCGTCTTCCAGAGCCTGAGAGAAAAGCATAGCCGACGCGGGTCCTATATCAAGTCCCATCCATCCCGCAGGGATCTCCTGAACCGTGGTAGGTTTTGCGAACGCTTCCGCATCAAACGTTTCTGCAGCTATAACATCTACAGGAAGGTAGAATTTAACGCCCAGTTTTTTAGCCTCTTCCATTATCTTTTGCGCATCCGGGATAAGTTCATCCTCAACCAAAGAGTTACCCACATCATGACCTAATGCTTTAAGGAAAGTAAATGCCATACCCCCTCCTATGATGATCTTGTCAACTTTTTCTATCAGGTTATTCAATACCTGCAGTTTCCCCGATACTTTTGAACCGCCCACGATAGAAACGAAAGGTCTTTTAGGTTTTTCAATTATATGGTAGAAGAAAGTTATCTCTTTTGCAAGCAGGAACCCTGCCGCTTTATGGTTAATATCAAAATGCTGCGCTATACCCTCTACAGAGGCGTGTGCCCTGTGTGATACTCCGAACGCATCATTGATATAAACTTCCGCCATATTTGCAAGTGTTTTGGAAAGTTCCGGATCATTTTTTGTTTCACCGGGCTCGAATCTCATATTTTCCAGCAGCATTATCTCACCTGATTTTAACTCATCTGCCATGGCAATGGTCTCGTCACATACAACATTCGGAGCCAGTTTTATCTCCTGCTGTAAAAGAGTATGAAGCCTTTTTGCAACCGGTTTTAAAGAGAATTTATCCTCAAAACCGTTTTTAGGTCTTCCAAAGTGGGATGCTATGATCACCGCACAGTCATGGTCGATACAGTATCGAATAGTGTTAAGTGCCGATTTTATCCTTCTGTCATCCGTGATGTTCTGGTATTCGTCAACAGGAACGTTAAAGTCACATCTTATAAAAACTTTTTTTCCTGCAATATCTATATTCTTTATCTCTTGTAGTTTCATTTTATCCTTTCCGCTCCTAATAAACAATTTAAAAAATAGATTTTTTAATTGTTTATCTACGCGATATGGCAGAAGCCATATTCTTTTATTTACTTAATATTATTATAGTTATATTTTAGTTTGATCCTACGTGAACGGCCATATCTACAAGTCTGCTAGAGTAACCCCACTCATTGTCGTACCATGACAATACTTTTACCATGTTATCGCCTATTACCTGGATAGTATCCAAAGGTACTACAGATGACTGAACCTCACCGTTAAAGTCAGAACTTACTCTTCCTTCAGTGTCGATTCCCAAGATACCTTTTAATTCACCTGAAGATGCTGTTTCGAATGCTTTACAAACCTCTTCCAGAGTTACGTTCTTATTTAATGTTGCAGTAAGGTCTACCATAGAAACGTTCGGAGTCGGAACCCTGATAGCCTGACCGTTAAGTTTTCCGTTAAGGTGAGGCATAACTTTACCGATAGCTTTGGCAGCTCCCGTAGTCGTAGGTACAAGGTTTGTAGCACCGGCTCTTGCTTTTCTGGGTTCTTTTTTGTGTTTTGCATCCAAAATAGGCTGGCTTCCCGTATAAGAGTGAATAGTGGTCATAAGACCTTTTTCTATACCGAACGCATCGTCAAGTACTTTTGCAACCGGCGCAAGACCGTTTGTTGTACATGAAGCATTTGAAACCACAGCTTGCCCCGCGTATGTTTTTTCGTTAACACCCATTACGAATGTAGCGGTGTCGTCTTTTGCAGGAGCACTGAATACCACCTTTTTGATCCCGTTATCAAGATACGGCTGTACAGATTCTGCTGTTAGGAATGCACCCGTACATTCCAAAACAATTTCCGCTCCGAATTCGGCAAAGTTTAATTTGGCAGGATCTCTTTCACTTAAAAGTTTGGCTTTGTCGTTTCCGATATGAATATATCCCTCTTTAACCTCTATATCAGGTCTGTTACCGTGAACAGTATCATATCTCAGGTTATACTGAATCATCTCTTCGCTTCCGCTGGCATTAGCGGCAACTAATTCAATGTCATCCCTGGAGCCTATGATTCTGGCAACACATCTTCCAATTCTTCCTAGTCCGTTGATAGCAACTTTGATCGGCATTAAAATCCTTTATTATAATGTTTATTAAATCCACTTATTATAGCGAAAAGTTGCTGAAATTTAATAAAAACGGCTAAAAAAAATGTATATTAAAAATTCTCCTTTTGTTTAAGATTTGTGTGCTACAATTGCTTTCTTAATTTAGAAGAATTTTCAATAACAAGGTTTCAAAATATGGCAATAATGATTCAAAAAAGAAACGGTCGACAAGAAGTTTTGGATGTAACAAAAATTCAAAAACATACATCAGCTGCAACTGAAGGTCTCGAAGGCGTATCACAAAGTGAACTGGAGATAGATGCCCAGATCAAATTCATAGACGGTATGAGTTCTAGCGATATTCAGGATGCCCTAATTAAGACAGCGGTTGAAAAAATAGATATAGATGTTCCAAACTGGACTTTTGTAGCTTCAAGACTGTTTTTATTTGATCTTTACCATAAAGTAGGGAAAGCAACACACGGGGTAAAAGGTAATGCATACTGTCATATAAGAGACTACGTGAGATACGGACAGGAAGCGGGAAGAATCATCCCCGGACTTGAAAACGGTTACGACCTGGATGACCTTAGCGATTATATACAACCCGAACGTGATTTCCAATTCACATATCTTGGGATGAAAACGCTTTACGACAGATACCTTCTAAAAAACAACGATAAGGAACCTATCGAACTTCCACAGCAGATGTTCATGGGTATAGCAATGTTCCTGGCTCAAAACGAGGACGATAAACAGACAAAAGCAAAAGAGTTCTACGACGTGATCTCAAAATTCGAGGTTATGCTGGCAACTCCTACATTATCAAATGCAAGAACCAATAGACACCAGTTAAGCTCATGTTACATAGGGTCAAGCCCCGATAATATCGAAGGGATTTTTGATGGATACAAAGAGATGGCACTGCTGTCTAAATTCGGAGGCGGTATCGGCTGGGACTGGAACAGCATAAGAAGTCTGGGAGGTTCTATCGACGGACATAAAAACGCTGCAGGAGGTACTGTTCCTTTCCTGAAAATAACGAACGATATCGCTATAGCAGTTGATCAGCTGGGTACCAGAAAAGGTGCCATTGCCGTTTATATGGAACCATGGCATATGGACATTGAAGACTTTATCGATCTTAAAAAGAACTCCGGAGAAGAGAGAAGAAGAGCCCATGACCTGTTCCCGGCACTTTGGATAAACGACCTTTTCATGGAAAGGATCATTAACGATTCACACTGGACGCTGTTCGACCCTTACGAAGTGAAAGACCTTGCAGCTCTTAACGGTGACGAGTTCAAAAAAAGATATGAAGAGTATGAAAACGATCCTAATATAACAAAAGAGCAGATGAAGGCAAAAAGCCTTTGGAAAAAAGTATTAACTTCATACTTTGAAGTGGGGAGCCCTTTCCTTTGTTTCAAGGACACTGCAAACAGAGCAAACCCGAATGATCATACAGGATTTATCAGAAGCAGTAATCTTTGTACCGAGATCTTCCAAAATACCAACCCAAACCATTACCTGGTAAAAATAGAGCTTGAAGACGGAGAGATCCTTACTTACGAAGAGCTTGAAGAGGTAACTCTGGACAATGGTATCGTAAAAAAAGCAAACAAGATAACTGCCCTTGACAGCCTTAAAGGGAAAAAGATATTTATCGTTGAAAAAGAGAAAATAGACGGAGATACCGCAGTTTGTAACCTCGCTTCCGTGAACCTGAGCAAGATAAACACGAAAAATGATATCGAAAGGGTGCTTCCTACGGCAATTAGAATGCTTGACAACGTTATCGATCTTAATTTCTACCCTCTTAGAAAAGTAAAAGCAACAAACCTTAAAACAAGAGCGATCGGTCTTGGTGTAATGGGTGAATCACAAATGGTAGCGGAATCAGGTCTGGTATGGGGAAGCGAAGATCACCTTAAAAAAATAGACCAGATCATGGAAGCTATAAGTTACAATGCCATCAGCTCATCTTCAGATCTTGCAAAAGAGAAAGGGATATATCCTACTTTTGAAGGTTCTAAATGGTCTAAAGGTATTATGCCGATGGATTCAGCTCCTCAGGCAGTGAACGCACTTGTGCAAAGAGATCTTTTTGATGCAGGTTATGACTGGGATGCCTTAAGGGAAAAAGTAAAATCCCAAGGGATAAGAAACGGTTACCTTATGGCTATCGCACCAACTTCGTCTATCTCTATCCTGGTGGGTACCACTCAGGCTATTGAACCTGTATATAAAAGAAAATGGTATGAAGAGAACCTAAGCGGTCAGATCCCGGTAGTAGTTCCAAATCTCAGACCTGAAACATGGAACTATTATACTCCGGCATATGAAGTTGAACAGCTTGATATAATCAAAGCTGCCGCTATCAGACAAAAATGGATAGACCAGGGACAGTCGACAAATATATTTATGTCCCTGGACAAAGCAAGCGGTAAGTATCTTCACCAGATATACACAGCAGCATGGCAGCTTGGATTAAAATCAACATACTACCTAAGAAGCCAGTCTCCCGAAGCAGTTTCAGATGTAGCTGACAGAAGTATGGAATGTATAGGTTGTCAATAAAATTATTGACAACTTAAGCAGTAATATTACTTATTTTTATACAACAAAAACCTCTCTTTTTTTACCCTTAAATATTTACAATTTTAATCTACTTTCAGATATAATCCATTCCTAAAAACACTATATTTTACTTAAAGTTACGGCTAATATCAGCAATAAAACAACTGCTAAAGTAAAAAATTACTTAAAAGAGGTAACAAAAATATGGATAGAAAGATTATATATAATCCTACATCAAAAGAGTCGCTAAATGACAGAAGGATTTTCGGCGGTGACCCCGACGGAATGATCAACTTCACAAGAGCAAAATATGAATGGGCTTTAAAACTTTGGGATACTATGGAAGCAAATACCTGGTTCCCCAAAGAGGTACAGATGACTCAGGATGCAAAGGATTATAAATATCTTACTCCTCCTGAAAAAAGAATGTATGACCTGGTATTGTCACAGCTGATCTTTATGGATTCACTGCAGACCAATAATCTGATGGACAATATCAATCCATATATAACGGCACCTGAAGTTAATGCGATCCTTTCAAGACAGTCGTATGAAGAAGCCAACCACTCAAAATCTTATGCAGTAATGGTGGAATCGATCTCCGATAATACTGACGAGATCTATGATATGTGGAAAACCGACCAGAAACTTCTGGAAAAAAACAGTTTTATTGCAGAAACATACGAAAACCTTGCGGGAAATATCACTGACGAAAAAATAGTATTGGCGATGTTCGCCAACCAGATACTTGAAGGGCTTTATTTCTATGCCGGATTTGCGGCGATGTATGCCCTTGGTAAATCGGGTAAAATGCTTGGAACTTCTCAAATGATAAAATTCATCCAAAGAGATGAAGTTACGCACCTTTTACTGTTCCAGAATATGATAAACTCAACAAAAAAAGAGAGACCTGAACTGTTTACTGCTGAGTTAGAGCAAAAGGTAAGAGTAATGTTCAGACAGGCAGTTGACCTTGAAGCAAGCTGGGGTGCATATATTACACAGGGACAGATCCTTGGATTTACAAAAGATATCATCAGACAATATATAGAATATCTTGCGGACAGAAGACTTGAAGCAGTAGGATATGAACCTGAATACAACGTAAAACACCCGATTCCATGGGTAGACGGATATTCAAGCTTTAACGACCAGAGAACCAACTTCTTTGAGGGGAACGTTGTTAATTATTCTAAAGGATCGATCGACTTCGACGATTTCTAAAAGAGAGAGATTTGAAAATCTCTTTTTCTTTAATTATTCCAATCTCAATTTAGACCTATAAATCAGGTTTTAATAAAGTTTCAACTAAAATCTAAAATTAAAACAACATCCAATTTATACAGGTAATCGATCAATGGCAAATAAAAACAGTCAAATACTTCTTATTGAAAATGTCCTTTCAAACCTTAATGATCATATTAACGAGAAAGAACAGGAGGTAAAAGAGTTTGAAAATGAAACCTCAAAACTAAAAACCACCATCTCCACTCTTAAATTCGAATGCAAGAATGCTTTTGACGAGCAGGAGAAACTTGAAGAGACTGTAAGCGAGCTTAGAAAACAGAATCATCTTTTATCAGAACAGCTTAAAACTAAAGAGCAGAAGCTCAACGTAAAAGAGAAAGAGTTTGAAGCCTTTAAACTTGAAAATGAAAAGTTCGTAGATAATATAGAGAACAAAATAGAAGGGCTGAAGAAACAGCTTGATGAAAAAAACACCATCATCACAGAACTTGAAAGCATGAACAGAAGCCTGAATGACAAACTGCAGAACACTACAAAAAACGGAAATAACGCTATCTCAAGACTTCAAAGAAAACTGGAACAGGAAGAGATAAAGAACTTCGTAAACTCAAACAACAGTTATGATATCCCAAAAACCAAATACGATAAATTAGAAGCGGCTATCAATTCACAAAAAAACCCAAAGCCCGAGAAAACAGAAAATACAAACTCCGGCCTGAAACTTGATAAACTCGAGGATAAACTAAAGCCTGTAAAAAAAGCGGAAAAGATAATCAACAATGCCCATGTCCAGACGGAAGAGGATATTTTAAAAAGGAACCTGGGTTTTAGCAGATGAATCTAACGGCCCTGCAATTAAAGACCGCAAAGAATTTTGCAAAAAATCTCCACAAGCTTATAAAATATATTCAGAAAACCGATGACGATACGCTCATACTTGCCCCTGAGCTGTATTTAAGCGGTTATGCCTATGACCGCCTTCCCGAAGCTGTAGAAATAGGTAAAGAAGCTATTAAACGGCTAAAAAAGCAAAGCTTCAATAAAACAATAGCTATCACCCTTACCACAAAGAAAAAAGAGAATTATTACAATACCCTGCATATATTCCATAACGGAAAAATAATACATAAACAATCAAAACATCACCTGTTTGTAATGAATCAGGAAAGAAAGCATTTCACTGCCGGAAATGAGGAAGATATTAAGATAATAGAGATAGACGGTATTAAAATAGCAGCGCTTATCTGTTTTGAGCTTAGATATATTCGGTTGTGGGAAAAACTAAGAGGTGCCGATATTATTCTTGTGCCTGCCATGTGGGGAGTTCTGCGAAAAGAGAACTTTGAAACACTCACCAAGGCACTTGCCGTTGCAAACCAGTGCTTTGTAGTTGCAAGTGACAGTGCCAATGAGAATATGGCAAAATCAAGCGCCGTTATATCACCCTTTGGGGATGTAACAATGGATGACAAAGCCAAACTTATCTCTAAGAAATTTGATCTTAAAGAGATAAAGAAAATGAGAAGATACCTGAACGTGGGGATTAAATAGTTATGGAAAAACAAAAAATAAACAGCATAATATTCGTATGTCTTGGCAACATCTGCCGTTCACCCCTTGCACAGGCAGTTGCCCAGAACCTGAACGAAAAATACGGCCTCGGGCTTACAGTAGACAGTGCAGGTACCGGAAGCTGGCATATCGGGGAAGCACCGTGTGAAAACTCTCAAATCGTTGCAAAACAAAGGGGACTTGATATCTCTTTATATAAAGCAAGACAGGTTCATAAAAACGACTTTGAAAGCTTCGATCTTGTTATAGGCCTTGATTCTAAAAATATAGCAAATCTAAAGAAAATGGGATGTGCACAGCCATTACTGCTTGGAAGTTTCGGGTTTGATGAAAAAGATGTTCCCGACCCGTATTTTTTTGACGGATTTGAGGGATTTGATAAAGTATTTGATATGATAGAAAACTGCGTAGAAAAGCTTTTCAGGGATAAAAAGCTTATCCCCTAAGCCACAAGATTGGTTTGCCCGGCTTTTAGTTTTTCACCTATTTTTATATTCAGTGTTTCATCTTTTGGAAGAGTTAGCACTACAATACCGTCAACCAGTGTTGCGATAGCTTCACCCTGAGATATATCCTCGTTTGAAGTGATATCAACAGCATTACTGCATTTTCCGGCGATAAGTTTCAAGCCCACTTTCTTTAAGTTAACTTCATTAGAAAGCTCGATCTGTACCTGTTCATTTAATAAAGAGGCTTTAAAAGAGTTTGGGTCAAGATTTAATCCCCTCTGTACCCGTTTAATATCAAGCTTGCCCTCAATAGGCGCCAATACTTTACGGGAACCAAGCAAAGATACTTTACAATAAATTTTATACTCTTTATCATCTGCATCTATCGCACTTACAACTGCATCTACGGGAGAAAGGATATTACGGCTGTTGGCAAAAATATATCTTGAATCGTTTCTGAAGATATATCCCAAAAACAAAGTTATTGCAGCTGCTAGCATCCCCAAGGTATTGCAAATTAAAAACAATACCAAAGTTAAAGCTGCACTTGATAGTACAACTTTGGCCCCGTCAGCTATAAAAAAACCTTTATTTTTCATCTTTTCCTTCATCCTCTTTTGAAGATTCTTCATCAACAGGTTTTGTATCTTCTACATCTTCAGATTCATTCTTTTTTGGAACTTCATCTTCACTATGAAGTTCTTCTCCCTTATAAACCTCTCCGCCGTTATCTGTAATGATCTCCTGAACTCTTTTTCCTGAGATAACCTCTTTATCAAGAAGTTCTGCCGTCATCTCTTCCATTGCTTCATTATTGTCTCTTAGGATCTGTTTAACACATTCGTATCTCTCGTCAAGAGTTTTCTTGATATAATCATCCAGGTTATGAGCCATTTCGTCACTGTAATCCTTTGAAGTCATACCGCCGCCAAGGAACTGGTTCTGCTGTTTATGAAGTACCATAAGCCCTGCTATATCGATATCACTCATACCGTAGATAGTAGCCATCGATTTTATAATATCCGTAGCTCTTTCAAGGTCGTTACCCGCACCCGTACTTATCTCGCCTATAAATACCTCTTCAGCCGCACGACCTCCAAGAAGAGTATCAACCTCTGCCATAAGTTCGTGTTTCTGCATAAGATATTTATTCTCTTCGGGAGTATTAAGCGTATATCCAAGTGCCGCAAGACCTCTTGGCACGATAGACACCTTGTTTACTTTTTTGGCACCTTTAGTAACTTCAGCAATAAGGGCATGCCCCGATTCGTGGTATGCGACGATCTGTCTCTCTTTTGGAGAGATTCTTCTACTTTTCTTTTCAAGTCCTGCGATCTGTCTTTCAACAGCCTCTTTAAAGTGTGCAGGTCTTACTTCACTGTCGTTTGCACGACCTGCAAGAAGAGCAGCCTCGTTGATAACGTTCGCAAGATCGGCTCCGGCAAGACCTGCCGTCATAACCGCAATCTCATGAAGGTCAACATTTTCTGATATCATCACATCTTTGATATGCACTTTTAATATCTCGATTCTACCCTCAAGGTCAGGCTTGTCCACTAGAACCTGTCTGTCAAATCTTCCGGGTCTTAAAAGTGCCGGATCCAGAACCTCTGGTCTGTTTGTAGCAGCAAGGATAATTACCGGAGCTTCAGCACCGCTGAACCCGTCCATCTCTGCCAGAAGCTGATTAAGGGTTTGTTCACGCTCGTCGTTTCCACCCATATTTCCTGCACTTGCCCTGCTCTTACCGATCGCATCGATCTCATCTATAAAGATAATTGCGGGAGCTACTTTTTTTGCCTGTTCAAATAGGTCTCTAACCCTTGAAGCACCGACACCAACAAACATCTCTATAAAGCTGGATCCCGTAACGCTTAAGAATTCAACATCAGCTTCACCCGCAACAGCTTTTGCGAGTAATGTTTTACCCGTACCGGGAGGTCCCACCAATAATACACCTTTTGGTATCTGGGCACCCAGTCTAACATATCTTTCAGGGTCTTTAAGGAAATCAACTATCTCGGTAACTTCCTCTTTTGCCTCTTTGTTTCCTGCCATATCCTCAAATTTCACGTTGGGTTTTTCGGAGTTTATCATCTTTTTGGCTCCGCCCATACCAAGGATACCGCCGGCTCCCCCGCCAAGGGATTTTGACATTCTTTTTGCAAGGAACATCCAAATGGCAAAGAAGAAAAATAACGGAAGAACCCAGCCGAACAGCATATCAGCCAGCAGATTCTGTTCGTTCACTCCGCCGTACTCTACACCTTGTCTTTCAAGCAGAGGGATAAGGGTCGTGTCGTTTGCAACTTTTCTTGCTTTATATATGGTTTTTACGCCCCCTTGCGGTTTGCTTACCGCTTTAATGTTCGTATCACCGATCCCCACATATTCGATCTGTCCGTTCTCTATAAGTTTTTTAACATCAGAATATGCCACATTTTTACTAACAGACTGTCCGTACGCCGTCGAACCTCCGTTCATATTCATATCATCGCTACCGAAAAAGCTTTTAAAAGCGAGTATTGTAACGATTGAAAATATTACAAAAACCAGAATAGGGTTTTTGTCAAAAAATCCGTTCGGGTTATTATTCGGATTATTGTCTTGATTATTTTTCATCATTTTCCTTTTTTACTACTAAAGTTACCCATTCATTCTGCTGTAACTCTTCTATAATTTTACAATCTTTAAATTTATTCAATACTTTCTGTTTATGTTGTTCCATTATACCTGAAAGAATAATTATACCATTATTTTTTGCAATTTTTTTAATATCTTTTGATATAAGAGTAATAACGTCCGCAACAATATTCGCGATAACAATATCGTACTGTTTTTTGGTCGTATTTGCAGAGCCTTCCCAGTATTCGTTTGCCTGAACATTATTTGATTCAAAGTTCTTCAGACTGTCTTCTATTGAAACCGGATCAGTGTCGCAGATATCAACTACGGCTCCCAATTTTGCCGCGGCAATACCAAGGATCCCGCTTCCAGTACCCACATCACAGACCGAATCCTCTTTCTTCACGTATTTCCCGATCGCATTTAAACACTCGTTCGTGGTTTCATGGTGACCCGAACCAAAAGCGAGTGACGGATCGATCACTATATTCAGTTTACCCTGTTTGGGTTCGTTCCAGCTTGGGTGGATATAAAACTCTCCAACCTCTATTGGCTGTACACTTTGCTGGTACATCTGTATCCAGTCGATATTCTCTTTTTTTTCTAAAACAGTTTCACACTCTATATCTGTGCCAAATGCAGTTGAAAGCTCTTTTGCAAAAGCTTCCACACCCTCTTGGATATTATCAAGTTCATCTTCACTTCTTATGATAATGGTCTCGTCAAGCTCCTCAAGTGCATCTTCCGTGAGGCTTGAAACAAGATCCAAAAACAGTTCATAATAGCTGTTTGGCTTGATCGTTAATTCATAATAATACTTTTGCACTATTTTCCCTTACTCTTTTTCCCAAAGTGTACCGTTGGGGGTATCCATTATTGATATTCCCATCGATAACAATTCGTTTCGTATTCTATCACTTAATTCAAAATTTTTATCTTTCTTCGCATCAGTTCTTTTCTGGATTAATGATTCTATAAGATTCTTCTCTTTTTCATCTATTCCGAACTGGAAATATTCATAGGGGTCTTTTGAACCTATCCCCAGAATATCGCTTATAAACGCAAATGATGCTGTTATCTCTTTTTTAAGCCCCTTGTCTTTGGGGTTTGCATCCAGTTTTTCATTCACTGCCGATATATACTCGTCAATCGCAGCCAGTGCCATAGAAGTGTTCATATCATCGTTTAAAGCTTTAAAGAGTTTTTGTGAAAGATCTTTGGCAGGCTTTGAAGCACCGCTGCCGTAAACTCTTTTTTTCAGCCTGTATATCTTGTCAAGCCTTTTTTTTGAACTTAAAAGATCCTCTTCATTGAAACTCAGATCAGCTCTGTAGTGGGTTCCCATCATATAAAATCTTATAACTTCCCCGTCATAGGATCTTAGTGCATCTTTTAGGAAAAAGCTGTTTCCCAGAGATTTGCTCATCTTTTGCCCGTTTATATTCACAAAACCGTTATGCATCCAGTATTTTGCCAATTCCTGGTCATTGCAGCATCTTGTCTGGCACGCTTCATTCTCGTGATGGGGGAAAAGAAGATCGGCTCCCCCTCCATGGATATCTATGGCATACGGCAGGTCATGGTTCGAAAGGTGCTTGTCGATCATGGCACTGCACTCAATATGCCATCCCGGCCGCCCGTAACCGAACGGTGCGTCAAACCCGACCTCGCTTTTATCGAAGAACTTCCAAAGGGCAAAATCTTTCTGGTCCCTTTTTTCGCTGTTTGTTTCCACCCTTGCCTGTGAATTCTCGTCACTTGCCCGATGAGATAAACTTCCGTAGTTTTCATCTTTTGAAGTATCAAGATAAACGCCGTCACTTAGAACATAGGCTGCATCTTTATCCATAAGGCTGCTTATCATCTGAACCATCGCTTCAATATTCTGTGTGGCGTACGGTTCAATCGTATTTGGAAGGATATTAAGACTTTCCATATCACTTTTGTATGAGGATATATAGTGTGCGGTAATCTGCTCTATTGGTTTTCCCGTTTCTTTTACTTTTTTGATGATCTTGTCGTCAACGTCGGTAAAATTTTTTGCCATTGTCACAGCATAACCGTTTTGCTTGAAAACCCGGTGCAGAAGGTCAAAAACTACGGCACTTCTTGCATGTCCAAGGTGGGCATCGTCGTATACGGTTGGACCGCATACATAAATGACTACTTTACCCTCTTCCTGGGGAATAAATTCAAGTTTCTCTTTTTTACTGCTGTCAAACAGGTATATAGGATCATTCTTTTTCATTTTATTATATTACTTAAATAATGCCTCTAGGTCTGAAACATCTTTTGTTTTACCCTCCTGGGTATCAACACCGTCTTCCTCTTTCGCTTTTTCTCCCGCTTCAAGAACGTTAAGCTCAATCTCGCATTTTGTAAGCATAGACGCAAGTCTGATATTCAGTCCCACTTTACCTATTGCTTTGCTTTTCTGATCTTCGCTTATTGTAACTATGGCTTTGTCTTTTCCGTCAGTTCCGGCACCTTGTTCAATCTTCACACTTTTTACAACAGCAGGGCTTAAAGCACGGCTTACGAACATCTCTTTTATAGGAGTATACTCTATACAGTCAATGTTTTCCCCGTTAAGCTGTGCGCTTACGGCATTGATCCTTACACCTTTTACACCTACAACCGCACCGATAGGGTCAATATTTGCCTCCATCGTAGATAATGCTATTTTTGCTCTGCTTCCAGGTATTCTGGCGCTTCCTTCGATACTTATCTTCTCATCTTTAAGTTCAGGAACCTCAAGGGTTAAAAGGCTTTCAAGGAATTTAGGGCTTGTTCTTGAAACTTCGATCGTAAGACCGTGTTTTTTATCGATATTTACCCTTTTTACCACTGCTTTCAAAGCATCTCCCACTTTGAAGCTTTCCCCTTTTATCCTGTTCTTTCTAGGCAGGATCCCTTTCACTTCGCCGATCTCGATAAAGGTATTCTCGTTTGCATCAACTCTTGTTACCACACTTGAGATCGTGTCTCCGACCTGGTCGTTATATTTATTATATAAATTATCTTCAATAAATCTTTGCAGTTTATATTCCAGATTGCTGAAAAGGATAGTAGCAGCATTTCTACCCATAGATTCAAACTCAAGATCGTAACTTAGAGTATCCCCTACGTCAAGGCTGTCGTCAAGCTCTTTTGCCTCTTCCAAAGATATAAAGTTTTCAGAGTTTAAAGGCTCGCCGTCTTCATCAAGGGTACCGTCGTATAATCTTTTGTCGTCATTTTCCACAACTAAAACTTTTTGTGCAAGTTTCAGCTCTTTTTTCTCTCTGTTTACCGATGCTTCGTAATCTAGCGTATCATCTACCATTTTTTTGGCAGTTGCGATTAAAGACTCTTTTAAAGCCTCCTCAACATCAGATACTTTTAACCCTTTTTCATAAGCAATTGAATCAATAATATCAATAATTTTTTCCATAAATATAGTCCTGTCTTTTTCTATTGGTTAACAATGCAATGTAATTTGTGTGATTATTGCTTTGTAGAGTTTTATTTTAGCTTAATTGAACTTTAATTTAACTTTATAAATATTTGGTAATTTATTGAACTTTATAAAAAGAATCCATATACTAAAGAACAATTTGATACACTACATAAAAAGCCACTGCAGCCATAATATGCGGTTATATATCTATTATATTAATAAGTCTTTAATTTTAACAGGAATCAAGATGGTTCAAAACCAAACAATACTAGTAGTAGACGATACAAAAACAAACATAGACATTGTACTGGGGATACTCAAAGAGTACGACGTTATTCCTGCACTTGACGGAGAAAGTGCATTAAAGGTGCTAAAAGAGGAACCCATCGAACTGATCCTGCTTGATATTATGATGCCCAACATGGACGGATTTGAGATATGCAAAAAGATCAAGAATAATAAACTTACAAAAGATATCCCTATCATATTCATCACCGCTAAAACGGATGAAGAGAGTATTCAGGAGGCCTTTGAGGTGGGTGGGGTCGATTATATCACAAAACCTTTCAAGACCAAAGAGCTTCTGGCAAGGGTACAGACACAGTTGAAACTCCAAAGAAACAGAGCAGAGCAGATCGAAATAAAAAAGCATATGGCACTTAATGAACTTATACATAATATCTCCCACCAGTGGAGACAGCCTTTATCCTCTATCTCGACCTGTGCCAGCGGAATGAAGCTTAATAAAGAACTTGGAACCCTGAACGACAAAAGCTTTTATAACTCCTGTGATCTGATTATAGAAGAAACCATGAGACTCTCATCCACTATTGATGAATTCAGAAAACTGATCAACGACACCTCACCCCAAAGCCTGTTCAGTATAAGGGAATCAATAGAGAAAAACAGAGAAATACTTTTAAGCACCCTTCTTAACAACGATATCAATGTGCAGATGATGCTGGATATAGATTATGACACATCCGTAAGGGGCACTGCATCTTCACTTATACAAAGCCTGCTTTATATCCTCAATAATGCCAGCGATGCCCTTGCCCTGTCCAAGGATGAACAGAAACTTGTATTATTCAAAGTATATAAAGACGACCGGAATCTTTTCATTGATATAACGGATAACGCTTCAGGAATAGCAAAAGACAACCTGAATAATATATTTGAGCCCTATTTCACTACAAAGCACAAGTCCCACGGCAAAGGGCTTGGGCTTTATGTTGTTTATAAAACAATAAAAGAGATGTTTAACGGAAAAATAAGCGCACAGAATACAAGCTTTGAATATATGGGGGAAACCCTGCACGGGGCAAATTTCCATATAGAGATACCCCTTTCTTCAAAGGTTATGAAGATATAGTGATATCTGTTATCTCGCTGCTGGCACCCAGCCTCATTGGGGGTCCCCAGAACCCTGTTCCTTTATTTACATAGATCTGCATATTTTCATTATGTCTGTAAAGCCCCGCAAGATAAGGCTGTACCAGTTTCACCAAAACCCTGAAAGGATATATCTGCCCTCCGTGGGTATGTCCGCTTAACATCAGATCCACACCGCTTTGCACCTCTTCGATGAATCTTGGCTGATGGGCCAAAAGCACCGTAGGGGAATCAGCCCTGCCTTGTAATGCTTTTTGCAGGTCAGGCTTATGGTGGCCGGTTCTGCCGCCCATTACATCATAAACCCCCGCCAGGTTAAAGCCTTCCCCCTTTGGGCCTATATAAACATTCTCGTTTTCCAGAACTTTTATCCCAAGACCGTTCACTGTTTTTATGATCTGTTCTATCCCGTGGAAATATTCATGGTTACCCACTATAAAATAGCTGCCGTAATTCGTTTTCAGCCCTTTTAACTCTTCAAGTGCCGGAATTGCGTATTTTAAAGAAATATCTACAAGATCGCCCGTTATTACCACTATGTCGGGCTGCAGTTTGTTAACCCTTTGGACAAGCTTTCTTATAAACTTCTCATCTATAAGACCGCCTATATGAATATCGCTTACCTGTGCTATTTTATATGATCTTTTAAGATTTTTTATCTTTATATCCACTGTTTGGGTTTCAATATGCCTTGCCTCGTAAATAGCCCTTGCGGACAATCCCCCTGCAACTGCCAGACTTGATATATCAAGGGATTTTTTAAAAAAATCCCTTCTTTTCTCATTTACAGGGATCTTGTCTATTACTACTTTACTTATATCATAAATAACAGCCGTGCAGAATATCAAAAACACTATTCCCACAGGAAGGGAAAGGAGAAAGAAAAGCCAATTCGGTATCACAGGATTCTGCCTGGCTACCATATAACCGGCAATACCAAGGAAATTTACGAGAAGAAACAGCTTGAAATATTTTCTATAAAGAGGCTTTATATCAAGCTTGTTTACGAACCTCTTTACTATATAAAGGTTCAAAAGTGCGAATACGCTTAAAAATATCGTTGTAAAAAGTAAGATACGCACTTATTGGATTTCCATTATCAGGGTTTTAAGATTCTTTTTCTCCTGGATCTCCTGAAGTTTCAAACCCTCTATCTCATGGTTCATAAGCTGTGCAAAGCTTTGGATATCCGCACGTGCAAGCTCCCTTACTATCTTGCCCCGGTAGAATTTTGCCCAGTGGCTTACAACTTTGCCCCCTTTTAGAAACTTGTATGTAATGGTAGGAGCACTTGGTTTATAAAACTTGTCGTAAAATCCTGCCCGCAGATCAATAACCTCATCACCAAGATATTCATCCAAAGGCTCTTTTATAACTTTTTTGTACTCTTTTATAATATCCACAGACTCTAAGACAGCCCCTTGCTTGAACTTGTAATCGGGGATAATGTCATCTCCCCGTAAGGGACCGAAAAGATTAGAAAAAAGGATTATATTGCTGTCGCAGTATTTTTGCTCTTTTTCATTTAAACTGTTGTAATCAAGCGCGTCAAAAGCAACCCCCGTATATCTTAGGACAGCTTTCATCCCCGGCTTGTTTAAGACAGAGTGTTTATACTTTTCACACTCTTCAAGCTTTTTAAGTCCGAACCACTTTGACAACTCCTCAATGGAACTGTTTTTTAAGAGTTCTTCATACTCTTTTACTATTTTGTCTCTTGTATCGCTGAAGGAATCAAAGAAAAAATTCTCTTTACCGTAAGAGGGAGCATCTCCCCCCTGGATTTTTGTTTCTGCAGGTGCTAATAATATTTTCATAACGGAATTTTAACAAAAGGAGCCTAATTTAAAATTAATTTACGCAATTAAACATAGCCTTCTGGGTTCTGTTTCTACCCTTGTTTTTTGCCTGGTATAATGCCTTGTCGACTTTTTCAAATAATGTGGTCTTGTTTTCATATTCTGTCAACTCACCCACCCCGAAGCTTACCGACATTCTTCCTATTACGGTAAAATCATGTGCTTTAACAAGTTTTCTAAGCTTCTCTGCAAAAAGATACGAACCATCAAGGTCCGTATCGGGAAGAAGTATAACAAACTCCTCTCCGCCCCATCTTGCAAAAACATCACTTGTTTTTATATTGGCTGATATAAGCTCTGTAAGCTCTTTTAATACACTGTCTCCCGTCTGATGGCCGTAGGTGTCGTTTATATCCTTGAAATGGTCGATATCAAAAAGAAGCAGACTTAGTTTTCTGTCTCTTTTATGTGAATCTTTTATAAGAAAAGAGAACGACTCTTCAAACTTGTCCCTGTTATAGATACCCGTAAGTTTGTCTATATTTGCCTGTTCTTCCAAAGAACTGGTCATAGAGTGAAGCTCGTCCACTTTATTTTTCATCGCCTGGTTTATACTTCTTAGCTGTTCTTTTGTTTCCTCAAGCTCTGTTATATCATGCCTTACTGCCATATACTCTATAACATCTCCGTCAACATCCAGAATAGGTATTATAGTTGAATCAACAATATACTGTCTTCCGTCCCTTTTCATATTTTTAACGATACCGTGCCACGGCTTTTTGGCTTTTATGGTGTCCCAGAGATCTTTGAAGATTCCCCTTTCCATATCCGGGTGTCTTATAATACTGTGGGGTTTCCCTATTAGTTCGTTTCTGTTATACCCTGATATCTCGCAAAACTTGTCATTCACATAGGTGATGATCCCTTTTGGGTTGGTTTTTGAAACAATATTACTTATATCCACCGCCCTCTTATATTCGTTTAGAAGGTTTGTCTGCTCGCTTTTATAATCAACTTTGTCATCCTGGATATGGAAATATATCTGGGTGAGCTCTTCCGCTATTTTCAAAGTAATGGTATCCAGTTCCATATTCAAGAAGTAAGAAAAGTAACCGTTCTCGTATATCACTTTTTCTATGGCGCCTTCAAGTTTGACCACCAATGTAAACAGCTCGGAGTTTGTTATATTATAGTTATTCAATGCCTTAAGGAATTCTATTTTCACATGGCACTGTTCTATTGCATGCTCCCATTCAAGCATACTGATAAAACAATCACAGAATTCATGAAATAAAAGGATATTCTTGTCAACAACAGGGAAAGAGTGTTTACTGAATATGTTCTTTACCTCGCAGGATTCCAGCCATACGGTAATTATATAATTTCTGTTTACTTTTAAAAAGTGTGAGAACTCTTTTATATCTATAATATTTTTCATTTTATTCCTTTTTCTTTTTTTATTTTCATATTAAAAACCGCACCCTCTTCATCATTGGATACCTCTATTGTTCCGCCCATATGATCCTCTATTATCAATTTTGTCATATAAAGACCAAGCCCCGTTCCGTTCTTTTCCTTTGTGGAATAATAAGGAATAAAGACCTCATCCAACCGCTCTTTGGGGATCCCCCCTGCATTATCTTTAATCAAAAGAGTAATAGTCTGCTCATCGGCAGCTGCTTTTATATCTATTATCCTGTTTTTAATCTTTTTCTCCATTAAAGCATCCTGGGCATTTTTAATCACATTTATGACAGCCTGGCCGAATTCGTTTGGATAACCCTTTATATCTATATCTTTGCTGCACTCCAAAAGAAGCGTAATGCTGTTTTGTTTAAGCATGGGGTCAATAAGCCCGATCACTTTTTCCAGGGAATCATGCAGGTTGAAAATCTTTGATTCTTTTTTCGGCTTGAAAAAATTCCTGAAATCCTCAATGGTATTGTTCATATTATCTATCTGCTCCATGGACTTGTCCATGAACATCTCAAAATCCCCCTCTTCCAAAGTACCCTTTTTAAACCTTAAATAGTGTTTCTGGATAAATAAAGATAAAACATTCAAAGGCTGCCTCCACTGATGTGCTATCATAGCTATCATCTCGCCCATCTGGGCATGGCGTGACTGCTGGAACAACATAAGCTGCTGCTTTTTATTCTTCTCAACCTCCTCTTTTATCCTCTCCTCCAAAGTATGATTCAGGTATTCAAGTTCATCCTGGGTATTTTTAAGTTCGGTCACATCGGAAATTATCCCCATCCTGCAAGGTTCCTGCATATAAGTAACCGGCACTATACTAAGCAATGCCTCAATATAACTGCCGTTGCTTTTTTTATAGGTGGTCTTAAAGTTGTTAAGCTTCCCGCTGCTGTCCATAGCTTTCAATATCTCTTGGGCCTGCTTTTCATCCGTATAAATAATATCTATTGAGGAACCTATTAGTTTATCCTGTTCTATCCCGTAAACATCGCTTGCATAACTGTTGGCATATACGATGGTTCTCTTATTGCTGTTTGTTATCATTATAGGAAGGGGTATCTTGCCAAGCAGATCGTTAAAGTTACTTTGATCCTTTGAGATATTATCCCAAAAGTTTTTCTCAATCATCATATCTGTCTTTGATCTGTTCAAACTTCTCTTTATTGTTCAATACAAGGTCTATTAGTCTTGGATCAAAGTGTTTTCCTCTTTCATCTTCAAACAGCTTGTAAATTCTTTCAAGTTCCCAGGCCTTTTTATAAACTCTGTCATGCCCCAGGGCATCAAAAACATCCGCAATTGCCGTTATTCTTCCATAGATATGGATCTGCTCCCCTTTCAATCCTCTGGGATAACCACTTCCGTCCCATTTTTCATGGTGTTCGTGGGCAACCACTGCCGCCGCTTTAAGCACCGTACGGGATGAACCTTTTAATACCTCATAACCTATCTGGGCATGGGTTTTCATTATCTCAAACTCTTCAAAGGTAAGTTTACCGGGTTTGTTTAAAACATTATCGGGAATTGCCACTTTCCCTATATCATGCATGGGACTTGCGGTAAACAGCACCTTTGAATCCTCCTCGGAAAGACCGCTTAAAAGCGCCAGCAGTTTGGAATACTCAGCAACCCTTTTTACATGATTACCGGTTTCTTTACTTCTGCTTTCACCTATCTCCCCCATTTTATAGACTATCTCTTTTTGGGTATTCTCTATCTCCTCGTGAAGAGTCGTCAGCTCTGTGATATCATGCATCAGATGCAGATGTTCCACAATCTCCCCGTCAATCTGTGTTACGGGATAAATTGTGGTATCAAGAAAGTACAAAGAGCCGTTTTTAGAAACGTTCGTAAAAATTATTTTTACGGGTTCTCCTTTTGCAAGTGTTTCCTTAACTCTGTCGCAATCTTTTAAAAAGATATGCTTCTGGTCTCTTTGCTTTTCACAATTCGTTCCCAAAAGCTCATTTCTGGAATATCCGCTTACTTTGGAGTAGTAATCATTTGCATATACTATATTGTTATCTGTATCTGTTTTCAGTACGGCAAGGGTATTATTTATTGCTCCCTCATACTGTTTTGTATAATTTATGTTCTCATTTAGAGATCTGCTGGTATCTTCCAGCTTGTTTTTCAAAATAAGTTTATAGTTTTCAAGCTCTGTTATATCTTTTCTCAAAGCTATAAATTCCGATATTTCACCTTTGGTATCAAGTATAGGTTTGATCGTAGCGTCAACCCAGTAATGACTTCCGTCTTTTTTTCTGTTCTTTACTTTTCCGTGCCAGACTCTCTTTTTGTTCTTTATTGTGTCCCACATATTGATAAACTCTTCTTTGGGCATATCGGGATGTCTTACCACATTATGGTTCTTTCCTATAAGCTCCTCTTCGGTGAAACCGGAGATATCGCAGAATTTTTTGTTTACATAGGTGATTACCCCTTTTGGATCTGCTTTTGAAAGTATCGTGCTTTCATCCACCATATCCTTATACTCTTCAAGGAGCTGTTTCTGGGCCTGTAGTTCATATTTCAGTTTAAGGTCTTCTATTTTGAAGTTTAATTCTCTGTCAAGCTCCATAAGGTCAAACGGCTTTAAAATATAGCCGTCAACGTGAAGCTTTATACACTCTATCAGGTAATTATGCTCACTGTGTGCGGTTATTACGATGACCGGGGTATGGGGAGAATCTTTCTTTATCCGGCGGGTTAATTCTATGCCGTCCATTTTTGGCATCAGGATATCGGTCAGAACAATATCAATTTTATTATTTTTAAAAAGATTTAATGCTTCTTCCCCGTCCGAGGCAGTTAGCACAAAAGCAAAATAATCTTCTAAAAGCTCTTTTAGTTCTTTTTGTGCCGCCTTGTCATCTTCAACATATAATATTGTAAAACTCTCATTCATTATACACCTTTGCCACAGTAATATTAATGCTTATATTAGCGTTATTTAAATTTAAATAAAATTATCTGCAGATAAAATCTATAAATTTGTATAATGTTATATTAATTTGTTTAATATAACATTTTTAAAAAAATATTTTCCGATTATAAATTTTATTTATTTTATTATAAGATTTATTTTGTTATTTTATTTTAAATCATATTTGTATTTCAACAAACATAAAAACCGAAACTATTTTCTCTAGTGAAATATTTCACCCTTAATTAAAAATACAAATATTGATTTTAATTAGCTGCTCAACGGTATAGTTATCCTAAACACTGCACCTTTGTAAACTTCTCTTTCATACTCATATTCCACATTGAATACCTCAATATTTCCTTTAAGGTGTTTTGTAATTATCTGATGGCTCATATAAAGCCCTATCCCCGTACCTACGAATTGATGCTTGGTTGTAAAATAAGGGTCGAATATTTTTTCCATAATATCCTCATTGATACCCCCTCCGCTGTCTTTAAAGGTTATGACAGCATTGTTTTTACTCTTTTTTGCATCTATAAAGAGATATCTTCTGTTCGTATCAGAAACATTCTGATTCATAGCGTCTTTGGCATTATTACAGATATTTAAAAAAGCCTGTATCAACATATTTTCATTTACGTTAACAGAAATATTATTCTCAATATTTACAACGCACTTTATAAAGCTGTCTTCCATAGACCCTTTAAGCAGATTCCGCAGTTTTCCGATCAGCTGCGCGATCTCGTGCTCTTTATGGTGTACCGTATTAGCCATAAAGAACTCCCTGAAATCATCAATGGTCTTGGAAAGATAACTGCACTGATCCAGTACATTATCTGCACACTCTGTAACTTTCTGCCTGGACAACTCTTTTTTAAACTCCATATCCAGCATTAAACCGCTGATATAAGTTGTTATAACAGAAAGGGGCTGTCTCCACTGGTGCGCAATATTTCCCAGCATCTCACCCATCGCACTGACCTTAGCCTGTGTAAACAACAGTTTCTGCTGTTTAAGCTGCTCCTCTTTTAAATTCGTAAGCTCTGTTATATCCCTGCTGATACCAAGAACCCCTGTATTTTTCCCGTCATATTTAAAGGGTGATTTTAATATCTGAAGTTTCAAATCCTTGTTATTCGGATATTTTACTGTTTGTTCATTCAGCTGGTGTGTATTGGACTGCAGTGTCTGGATATCTCTTTTTCTGAAAATATCAGCCTGTTCTTTATCAAATAACTCAAAATCTGTTTTCCCTATGATCTGCTCGGCCGTTTTTCCCGTAAACTTTTCAAAAGAGCTGTTGCACCCAAGATATTTAAGATCTTTGTCCTTAAAGAATATATGGTCTTCCGTCGCATTGATCACCGAAAATAAAAGCTCTTTGGTGTTTTCTATACCGGCTGTCTGCCTTTTTATCTCCTCTTCAAGCTGAGTCTTGCTGACCAGCCACTTTTTCTGCATAATAAAATAAAATATAACCGCCCCTACAGCGGCAATAATCGCAAGTATAAACAGTAACTGCTCAAAATCAATCTGTATATCTTTTTGGTCAGAGAACCATTTGTCGTATATTTTCTGGTATTCTCCGTCACCTTTTACCCTTAATATCTCCCTGTCCAGAAGATTTAAAAGGTGTTCCTCACTTTTAACTACGGCCATTCCCCTTTGGATTATCTTCAAAGGCTCCCCGAAAGGTTCTATATTTTCAAGTTTCAGCTCTTTAATCGATCGCTCTACGGGACTTTTCGGGTAACAAAGCACGTCTATCTCGTTGGTGTTAAGGGCCGCCAGCAAACGATTGAAGCTTTGAAAGGTTATCTTTGTATCAGTGATATCTTCATTTATCAGTTTTGTACATACATTTTTTATAACAACCCCTACAGAGTGTTCTTTAATATCTTTAAGTGAGTTGATATTCTCAAGTTTTTTGTATTTAAAAAGACTTACCTCAAAAACATCCGTAGGCTGGCTGAAAGAGTATAAAGCGCTTCTTTCTTCGGATATACCCATATTGGGGATTATATGGGCTTTTTCTTCATGTAAAAGATTATGGGCTTCTTTCCAGCTTTTTACTATGACATACTCATATTTCAAATCCAGATTGGAAGCTGCCTTTTCGAACAGTTCAACGGCAAAACCGCCGGGGGTACCGTCTTCATTCAGTGTATAATAAGGGTTCCAGTCTTCAAGAACCACCACTTTATATGTTTTTTCCGGTGCTTTTGCCCATAAACAAAAAACACACAGCAATGCGATCAGGAATACTCTTGCCATTCTAATATTCTCTTTTAATATATTTTAACAAACCGGTAACTTTCTCTTTTTCTATAAAACTGATCATCTGTTTATTTATATCCTTGTCAGAATTTAGCTTTATACCCTCCAGGGCTGCTTTGAACTCTTCAAATCCCAAACCCTCAAAATAAAGACCAACCACATTATAAAAAGAGCGGGCGTCTTTTTTAAGTTCATTCTCTGAACGTTTTAATATCCCCTGCAGTTTTTTGATCTGCTCATCGTTTAAAAGCCCTTCCTTTATGCTTAAAAAATCAAAAACAAGCAATTTGTCGTTTTTTGTTGATTCAACAAGGGTAAACCCTTTTTTCTTTAATCTCGTAAGATAAGGTTCATAGGTTATTACAAGATTCGGGACTTGCCTGTCAAGATCAAAATCAAGATTTGCCAGATTATACTGGTTTATATTATGAATCCTGAATTGCGTATCTTTCCACTCTTTTAGTTTTTTCAAACCTTCAAAAAGAAGCTCGTTAATACTGTCTCTCTCCATAAATACATTTATATATTCATAGTTTTTTGTAAATAGTTCCTTTTTCGGAATATTTGACAAAACCGCATCCCCTCCGTATGATCTGTCAAAGATATAAACAGGCAGCAAAGTATCTTTTTGGATGTTTTTGTTATTTATATCGCAAAGCTCCCTTTGGGTTGAAGCTATGCCGTCATAATGGTTCTTATTGAACATAAGCAGTGAAGACTGCAGTGAATTTGTTATGATCAACTCTATATTCATATCATCAAGCATCCCTTTTTCATATGAATATAAAAGGGGTGAATACCCTATCCAGTTAGATGTGACCAGTTGTATCTTCTTTTTTTCGACAACCTGCTCACTACAACCGGAAAATACTGTAACCGATAACACAAATATAAATAATTGAAAAATCCTAATCATATTTAATTATATTATTTATTAAGTTAATTTAATATAATCAGATTTTAATAATATACAAAAAAAATGAATCTTCTCTAAATTCTCTCTAAAATAAGAGTTTATAGGGTATTTGGTAACATTATTGTAAATTTTGCACCGCTATAGTGCTTCCCTTCGTGGACAAAATTATTATTTTCAACGGTAAACTCGCCTTTGAGATGTTTCGTTATGATCTCAAAAGACATATACAGCCCTATTCCCGTACCCTGTGATTTGTGTTTTGTGGTGAAATACGGTTCAAATACCCTGTTTATTATATCTTCGGGTATACCTCCCCCGTTGTCTTTAAACTCTATTTTAAGGGCATTGTTCTGCTTTGTAATATCTATAAATATAAAAAGATCCTCCTGTTTTATTTCCGATAAAATATCGATAGAGTTTTTAAAAAGATTCATCAATACCTGTATAAGCTCGTTTTCCAGGGTATTTATGGAAACATCATCTATATCTTTGACTATTGTGATATTATTCTCTTTTAATTTTGAGTTAATGATAACTATACACTTATTGAAAAGTTCACGGACACTACACTCTACAGGCTTTTTACTCTGTTTGAAAAACCCTCTGAAATCATCAATTGTTTTAGAAAGATACTGGGCCGATTTCTCTATTGACTCCATAGATTCACAAAGAAATTTTTCACTTAAGCTGTCATGCTCTTTATGCAGCTGAACCGCTGTGGCACTGGTTGATATTATGGATAAAGGCTGTCTCCACTGATGGGCAATATTTTCCAGCATATCACCCATGGCTGCCATTTTGCTCTGCTGGGTTAGGAGATTCTCCTTCTCTATTTTCTCAAGTTCCAGTTTTTTGAACTCGGTGATATCAAGAATAGTACCGATTATGGCAACAGGTTTATTCTGTTTGTCATATCTTATATACATGGTTGACTGTACATATTTTAAAGAGTTGTCCCCAAACAGCAGTCTGTAGTTAAAAACCTGCTTTTGGTTATCATTTTTGTCCAAATCAAGCTTCTGCCTAACCATCTGTTTATCCTGCGGATGGATATTTGATAAATAGAAATCCAATGTAGGCTCTACGCTGAAAGGCTTTACATTGAATATTCTGAAATGCTCTTTGCTCCACATCAGTTTTTCCGAGGCAATATCAAAATGGTAGCTTCCAAGATGGGCTATCTGCTGAGCCTCATCCAAAAGCTCTTTTGATTTACGAAGCTCTTTTGTCTGTTTCTGGATCATTGATTCAAGATTTTCATTAAGTTTTCTAAGCTCTTTTGTTTTTGTATCAACCGCTGCTTTAAGTTTTTTATTTGTGTTTTTGGTAATTATCCCTTTTATTGCCAAAACAACGATAATAGTAGTAAAGAACAGGAAAAAGCCTATTAGAAACTTTGTATTGTAGTTTTTTTCAAACTGAACATTATTCCATTTCAGAACGATTTCATCCAGTTCGCTTTTGGGTATGCTCTTAATGGCCTTATTCACAGCACTGATAAGCAAAGGATAATCACTTCTTGCCATTATCCTCATATCAAACTCTAAACCCGTATTTCCCGATATCTTTATATTTTCAAAACCAAGCCTGTTTATATTATATTTCAGGCTTGGAAGAATATCCAGGTAGGCGTAAGCTTTTTTATCATCAACATACTCCAATCCCTGCGCTATTGAATCAACCAATACAAGCTTTAACCCGGGATAATGTTTTTTTATCATTTTATGGGCGGTAAAGTTCCTCCCTACTGCTATTTTTTTCTCCCTGATAGTATCTATGTGCTCTATAATATTTTCATCTTTGAGAGTTGCAATAGAAATAGGAAAAGAGATATAAGGTTTTGAGAAAAGGGCATATTCTTCCCTGTCTTTGGTAATTCCGGTGCTGAATATCAGATCATTTGATCTATCCTTGATGGTTTGAAGCTGACGGGAAAAATCATTTTCAAAACGGTATTTGGTTTTTATATTCAGTTTTTCTGCTATTAATTCCCAGTATTCTGCCGACAGACCTGCGGGGGTCTGTTCATCAACAAGGAAGACGAACGGCCTCCAGTTTGTTGTGGCGGATACTTTGAATACACGGCTTTCAAGAAACTCTTTTTCCCCGTTTGTAAGGAGCAAAGAGTTTTTATTCCCGTTTGATTCGTTTTCTATCAGCCATTTGAGTTCTATTTTTCCCAGCTGCTCTTTGGAAAGCTTTTTAAATCCTTCATTGAATATATCTATGTTTTTCTGATTGTTTCCTATCGCCTGTATCTTGAAGGTTTCGCTTAAAAGGTTTATCTGTTTTATCCTGTTAAGCATCCTTTTTTGCATAATATAAAACTCCACTGCCAGCTTGTCGTCAAATAAAAGATCTATCTTTTTTTCCAAAAGCTCCTTGAAAACAGTTTCGTAGTCATCGTATATTTTTATATGAAAGTTGGGGAATCTTTTCTGCAGAAGTTCATTATAATCGCTTCCGATTATTCCCACTACGGCTTCGGAAGAGTTTGAAAAGGTTTTGCCGTTATGCTCCCGGGTATAGAACTGGTTTTTGGATTCATATATGGGGACAGAGCCTTTCATCCAGTTTTCGTAAGCCTGGGTACCAAGAAAGAAATCCGCTTCATCTTTTTTTACTTTTAACAGGGCGTTATCCCAAAAACCTGCATCTATGAACTCTATTTCATAACCGTTCTTTTCTGCCCACGCTTTCCAGATATCAATAAGAAGCCCCTGGGGCTTGTTGTCTTCTTTGCAGGAGAAGGGCGCATAATCGGGATCGTAAGTAACTTTAAAACTTTTAACTTCAGCTGCACTCAGTGTTTTAAGAACAATGAAGAACAAAACTAAAACTTTAAATACACTGCCCATCTTTACCCGTTATTATTTTTAATTTGTGATATTTTATCATAAAATATGCTAAAATAGATAAAAAACAAGAGGATTGGATTTGATTGAGTATTATCAGCCTATATTAGCTTTTCACGTAATTAGTGTATTGTCCTGGATGGCAATGTTGTTTTACCTTCCGAGGCTTTATGTTTATCATCAGGAAAACAGAGATAAAAAAGAGTTCATAGAGATCGTAAAAGTACAAGAATACAAACTGTATAAATATATAGGTGTTCCTGCAATGTGGGCAACCGTTATAAGCGGTATTCTTATGATAATAGCAAATCCCGAACTATTCAAGCAGGGCTGGTTCCATGCAAAACTGACCTTGGTAATACTCCTTTTTGCCTACTCGCATACACTTGGATATTACAGAAAACAGCTTGAAAACGACTCTTGTACAAAAAGCGGGAAATTCTTCCGGGCCTACAACGAAGTACCCACTTTGCTGGCGATCCTTATCGTTACTTTTGTTATTATGAAATCCATACCGCTTATTTTCAGTATTGGTATTACGCTTTTCTTCGCTTTTGTAATATATAAGATAATGGGTTCCAAAAAAGGATGATAATGACAAAAGAGTACAGCAAATATTATGTGATAGATACCAATATCATACTTCAGGACTCTGCAAACCTGTTCAAGCTTTCAGATAACGGTACAAACCTTATAATCATCCCCGAAACTGTCCTTGACGAAATAGATTCAAAAAAAAGCGGTTTTGAGGAGATAAACTTCCAGGCAAGGGAGTTTGCAAGGGTTCTTGAAAACGGAAATATAAAACAAACCCTAAAAATAGAAGAGCATACTATCATCGCAATACAGATAGATAATGTTGATATCCATATACTCTCAAAACAGGATTACAAAGTAAACAGCAGAAACACCGCCCTTAATATCTATAACGACAGGAAGATCCTGGAGATCGCACAATTTGCACAGGAATACTACCAGAAGATCATAATCTTCCTCTCCCTTGACATTATGGCAAGAACAAGAGCCATATCACTGGGGCTTGTTGCAGACAGCCTGAAAGGGAACAACAACGAATTTGACTATCAGTTCATCAAAGAGATAGATATAGATTTTGAAGAGACTGAAAAGCTGCCCAACCAAAATATCTACGAGCTAGACCCGGAGCATAAACCTTATAACTATTCATACTGCTTTAACGTAAAGAACTCGGACCAGGTGATCCTGGCAAACATAGAAAATGAAAAAGTAACGCTGCTTGACGAAAGCGAAGTAAGAGACCAGATAGTAACCCCTTTGAACAAAGAACAGCTGTTCTTCTCAAATGCCCTTAACAGTTCATATTACGATATCATAGTAGTTGATGCAAAAGCGGGAAGCGGTAAAACACTTTTAGCTCTAAGCGGTGCAATCAAAAAGGTGCGAAAAAAACAATACCAAAAGATCATCTATATAAGAAACTCCATAGAATCACTGGATAAAGGGGAAGATGTAGGTTACCTTCCCGGGCACGAAGAGAAATTTGCCATATACAACCATCCTTTGATGGACAGTTTGAACTATATGGTAAGAAGTGAATATAAAAAAAGAAAAGCCAACAAGAACAAACAGCAAATAGACGAGCTGGATGAAGCAGAGGTTATGGCAAGGGTTCAAAACCTTATCACGAACTACAATATCTCAACCATGTGGGTTGGGGAGATGAGAGGGCGAACCCTTTCAAACTCATATATCATCATAGATGAGGCACAGAATATGTCAAACAAGACCATGCAGATGGTATTAAGCCGTATAGACAACACGTGTAAAGTGGTAATACTAGGTAGTAATATGCAAATAGACAACTTCTATGTAAATAAATATACAAACTCATTGACCACTCTTTTAAAGTCAACTCACAAAGAATCGGAGCTTGTCAATACATTTGCCATCAAGCTTCAAAAAGTGTTAAGAGGTCCTATTACCGCCTGGGCAGAGGATGTGTTTAGTAAGGAGTAGATTACTTCTTTTGGTTTATTCTTAATAGTTAAATATTGAAATGAAGAACGTTTGAGTTGAAAAACAAGGTGATATTTTCACTTGGCTATTCAAAACTTTATCTAAGTAACTTTACACGATAAAAGCTAAAATAACCGCAGTGTAACCTTGTTTTTTATTTCCAACGATTTGTTAGATGATTTTATGTGAAATTGCTAATAATATAAAGATTTAATATTAGTTATGAGCAATTAATTCATTATTAGTATTAAAAATCATAAAAACAACATCAACAATACCATTTTCAATAATATGTTTAGATGTAAGTAAATATTTTTCACCTTTTTTAGCCATAAAGCTTAACTCACCTTCATATACTCTAGGTAATTTAAGGTTATCTTCCATAATAGAAAGTTTTATATAACCAGGTTTGACTTTTATTTGTTTAACTTCAAAAAAATGATGTCCTCCATGTTTATCATTAATTCTATATACATGTATCGCCCTATGTTTAAAAGGACCTTTTCCTGCCATATGCTTTTCGTCATTTGCAATATTTATCAATGCATAAGGCTCTGATTTATCTGGATAACTATAAGTATTTTGTACACAACCAGAAAATATTAAGATTATAAAAATTAAAAAACTTTTAAAAATAAATTGAACCATTTAGACTCCTATTAAATATATTTAACTTATATTTGAATGAAGTTTACCGTAAATTTTTTATTATTTCAGTTAAATTGACAAATGTGATTTTGGAATTAGTTATTGATTATTTACAACTGCTACTTCCACGTAACCAATTTTTAATTTTATTTTTTATATTTAATTCAATACATCCATTATAACTACACTGATATGTACCTTCAGTAATATAAACTTTATTATTTTTGAAATTAAGAGTAATAAATGGTTCTGTTAAACCAATATCAAAAGCATGTCTATGAAATAGTATTTGGTTATGCCAATCATTTTGTACTGCAAGTATCAAAATACCATCAGAGAATGCACTACTATCTTTTTCAAAACATTGTTTTGAGAGTTTATATATCAAATTAAATTTTTCATCAACTTGATTATTTAAATTAATAGTACCTTTTGGTGTAGGTTCTTTGATACATCCAGTTAACATTAAAATTGAAAATCCAATTATTAATACTATTTTTAATTTCATATATATTCCTTTGTCTAACGTTTGAGAAAAAGAGAAAAAGGGGACTGTCCCCTTTTCCCTATTTATAAGAAGTATTATAGAATAAATAACTAAAAATACCTATCCTGTGGTCTTTTGTAACTCTAATCAAATATAAAATTTAATTCTCTAGGTTTTATTTAGTCACAATGTGGACACAATCAATCATTTTTATAATTATTAGTAATATTGATATATTTCAATAAATTTTAGCTAAAATTAAGAATTATAATTTACAAGGTACAAAATGAAATCAAGTGTTATTGAAAGATTAATAGAACAACATAAAATTATAGCTGAAAGTTTTGCTATAAATACACCAAAGATTGATACCTCTATATTTGAAAGTATAAATTCAGTTAGTTCGATTACATTTGATAAACTAATAGAACAACATAAAACTATAGCTGAAAGTTTTGCTATAAATACACCAAAGATTGATACCTCTATATTTGAAAGTATAAATTCAGTTAGTTCGATTACATTTGATAAACTAATAGAACAACATAAAACTATAGCTGAAAGTTTTGCTATAAATACACCAAAGATTGATACCTCTATATTTGAAAGTATAAATTCAGTTAGTTCGATTACATTTGATAAACTAATAGAACAACATAAAACTATAGCTGAAAGTTTTGCTATAAATACACCAAAGATTGATACCTCTATATTTGAAGAGCTAATTCTAAATAATACAAAACTTTCAGAACAAAATATAATTAATATCGAAACAATAAGTGAAAAAATCAATAATAATATAAAACTTACAGAAATTGAATTATTTACATATATGAAAGTTATCTACTTTTTAATGGAGAAATTTATTGTAATTTATACTATATATACAATTATATTTCCAGATAGTAAAATTGAATTACAACTAGAAAAAATTAGTATGAATCAACAAGAAATAAAAAAAACTATACAAAAAAGTAATAAATACAAAAATAGTACAGGTGAAATATATTATGAAGTTGTAAAGCAAGTTAAAGTCAGAGAAAATTCAAATAGTTCAAAAAAATCTAAAATTTTGGATATTATTTTTCCAAAACAGAAATTATTAGTGATTAGAAAAAAGTCGAAATGGATTGAAGTAGAATATTTTGATGAAAAGCAACAGCAAACAGTAACAGGCTGGGTTTTTAAAAAGTATACTAAGAGAATTTATTATTAATAGTACATTTTGTTAAATTATTACGAAATCAACCTTATATATGACATATATTATGTTATATATAAGATTTAAGTATTTACTTTAACTAAAGGGTTTATAGTGATTTTTGTATATTATTATTCCAATATATCTTCAAATTTACAGCCTAAATGTACTAATTTAATGTATATTTATTATAGATATACCGTAATAAACCAACATTATGTACTATTATTTGTTAAATATCGTGATAAACATTCATTGCTTTACCTTTCATTTTTTTTATAAAAAACGCAACAAACTAACTCCGCTAACTTTTAACCCAAAAAGAAACTCACATATTTACGGACTTTAAAAGGTGGTTGCATTTGAAAAACTGTAGGAACCCGGAGGGCTTTGAAATCGCAACCGATTTTTCAAGGAAACTGCACTTCGTTTGTTTTGTTTACTTTATTAAAAAAGTAACAAGAAGAAAAAAGAAAGCTTATCTTACCTCACAAGTAAACAAAAAACAACTTATCAATCATAAAAAAAGCCCCGCTATAAAAGCGGGGCCCGATGATTTTAAATCTATAAAGTGGTTACTTTATATTAGTGACCGCAACCACAACCGCCTTGTCCGTCACCGCCGTGACTTCCGCATCCGCCGGATGCTTTTGCAGCTTCCTGCTGAGCTTTGTGAGCCTGTCCTTCAGTAGAACAAGCACTTACACCAGCAGGCATAGTAGGCTGGATAGCCTCATTACCGATAGTACCCTCTTCGTGTGATTTTTGGATATTCGCCCATAAAGCTTCCGCAGCTTTTAAATATCTCTTACCGCTTTCAGAATCAGGATAGAAGTAAACAACAGGTTTACCCTCGTCTCCACCGACTCTGATACTAGGCTCGATAGGCATATTGGCTATTACTGTAGTGTTATATTCTTTTGCCAGTCCTTCACAAGTACCCTGACCGAAGATATCGCTCTCTTCTCCACATTTTGGACAGATAAATCCTGACATGTTCTCAACGATTCCGGCAACCGGGATATGAAGTTTTTTGAACATATCCAGACTTCTTCTGCTGTCATCAAGTGCAACATGCTGAGGAGTAGTTACGTTAACCCCCGCTGCTACAGGTACGCTTTGTGCAAGAGTAAGCTGTGCATCACCTGTTCCCGGCGGCATATCGATAACAAGTACATCCAGTTCTCCCCAGGTAATATCCTGAAGCAGCTGAGTGATAGCTTTCATAACCATCGCCCCTCTCCACATTAACGCCTGTCCTTTATCTATAAGCGATCCCATAGACATTATCTCTATTCCGTAAGCTTTAAATGGAATAACCTTGTTTCCTACAACTTCAGGTTCAGCATCTTCCAGCCCAACCATTCTAGGAATATTAGGACCGTAAATATCCGCATCAAGAAGTCCCACTTTTTTACCCTGCATTGCAAGGGCAACGGCAAGGTTAACTGAAGTAGTTGATTTACCAACTCCCCCTTTACCTGAACTTACCATTACGAAATTCTTAACCTGAGGAGCGATATTCTTACCGCTTACAGAATTGCTTTGCTGTTTAGGAGCAGCAGGTTTTTTAACAATAACCTGGATATTTTCAAGTCCTAAAACCTTTAATTCTTTTACGATATCTGTTTTCAGACTCTCTTCAACTTCCGCAGCGCTTGAAGTGATCTCAAGGTCTACGATTACGTCATTTCCGTTTAATTCAATGTTTTTTACAAAACCGAAATCTACGATCGATTTTGTAAATCCCGGATATGTAACATTTTTTAACTTCAATTCTATATCTTGAACTGTTGCCATGATCTTTCCTTTTTATTATAATTATAATAATATCTGATTAATTATTAATTTATTGGATTATAGATCAAATAAGATAAAATTTATCTTATTTGAAAAAATTTGTTTTATCAGTTTAGGTTATGCTTCTACAGCTGAAAGATCGTGCTCTGCAACAATCTCTCTTGTAATCTTGTATGAACAGAATTTAGGCCCGCACATAGAACAGAATTCCGCATCTTTAAATACATCCTGTGGAAGAGTCTCATCGTGGAACTCTTTAGCCTTGTCAGGGTCAAGTGCAAGTTCGAACTGCTTGTTCCAGTCAAAGTTGTATCTTGCATCGGACATTTCATCATCCACGTCTGTTGCGTTCTTTCTTCCCCTTGCAATATCTGCAGCATGGGCTGCTATCTTGTACGCAATGATACCGCTTCTTACGTCTTCTGCATTAGGAAGCCCCAGGTGTTCTTTCTGTGTTACGTAACAAAGCATAGAACAACCATGCCATCCGCCCACAGCTGCACCGATAGCCGAAGTGATATGATCATATCCCGCACCGATATCAGTTACAAGAGGTCCCAGGATATAGAAAGGTGCTTCGTGGCAGTATTCTCTCTCAAGCTTCATATTTCTTTCGATCTCGTTTAATGGAACGTGTCCCGGACCTTCGATCATAACCTGTACGTTTTTCTCCCAGGCTTTAAGCGTAAGCTCACCCAATACTTTAAGCTCGTTTAACTGAGCCTGGTCAGATGCGTCTGCCAGACATCCCGGTCTAAGTGAGTCACCCAAAGATAAAGAAACATCATATTTCGCACAGATATCAAGTATCTCGTCAAACGCTTCGTAGAAAGGGTTCTCTTTATGGTAGTGCATCATCCAAGAAGCCATTAAAGATCCACCTCTTGAAACAATACCCATTTTTCTTTTTGCAATATTAGGCATATGTTCCAAAAGGAACCCTGCATGAATAGTAAAGTAACTGACACCCTGCTTAGCCTGCTTTTCAAGTGTTTCAAGCATAATATCAACAGTAAGGTTGTTTATATCATCGCCGCAGTCGTGTATGATCTGGTAAATAGGAACCGTACCGATAGGCACTGTGGAGTGTTCAATTACAGCTTCCCTGATCGCGTCTAGGTTACCACCGGTGCTCAGGTCCATAATGGTATCCGCTCCGTATTTTAAAGAAGCATCAACTTTTTCTATCTCACCATCTATATCAGAAGCAAGTGCAGATGAACCTATATTTGCATTTATCTTACATTTAGTTGCAATACCTATTGCCATTGGATTCATGTTCTTATGGTTGATGTTCGCAGGGATGATCATTCTTCCCCTGGCAACCTCACTTCTTACAAGCTCGGGATCAAGATTTTCAACTTTTGCCACATATTCCATCTCTTCAGTGATCCTACCCTGTTTTGCGTAGTACATCTGAGTTCTTACTTTATCGTCTTTATATTTGTCTAACCAATCTCTCATAATATATACCTTGTTTATTATATTCGGATAAAAAGTATCCTAAATTTTCAAACGATTATAGCCAACTTTTATTTATTTTTTCTTACAACAAATTTGTAATACCAAACAATAAATGTTACTATTACAATGTGCTACAATTGCACAAAATGACCTACGAACTTTGACATATTATCCTGTATCTTTCCGCCTTTTCTAAACCCCAGACCGCAGGCTTCATGGGCATGAAAAACACCAGCCTGGTAATACTTCCCTTCATCGTCCTGCGGGAATTGGGTATACTCCTGGTATACCATCTTGAAGTTTCCGTATTCCCCTTGGGTATTTACGTCAAGTGAGTTGTCATTGTTTACGATAGCCACATTAGCCCCTTCCCTTCCGAAGCACGGTTTCTCCACCTGTTTTTTATTTTCAAGCGGTTCAAAAGAGGTTTCAAGAAGCAGCGGATGGTTCGGGTAAAGATCCCAAAGTATCTTTAATATCCCCTTGCTTTGAAATAAAAGTGTATATGCAGGATTAAATATAATTGTTTTTTGATCGTTTATAAGTTCTGTTAATATAACTGCAAGCTCACCCTCATCTATTGCTATATCCTCCCAGGGAACAAGCTTGAACCAGAACTCGAAGATCTCGTCATCTTTTCCTATCCCCTCGTCACTGAACTCAACCTCGTCCACAAAAGCAAAATCTGTATCATACCCCGCTTCTGAAGCTATATGCTGTAAAAGCCTTGTGGTATGTTCCTCTTCCGCACTTCCTTTTATAGAAGAGAAAAGTATTCTCCAGTTCAGTTTTGAATAATACTCTTCAAACTTTTCCACGTCCCCGTCAAGGGTTACAAATCTTTTAAAGTTGTCCAGCAATGCTTCATAAAGGGAATTGAACTGGCTTGTTTCATCAAGGTTGTTGTATTTTAACATTGCCCATTGGATTATTGCCGTTTCGAACAATGCTGTTGGTGTATCTGCATTGAACTCTATAAGCTTTATAGGTTTTCCGTCAAGTCCGCCCGAGAGGTCAAATCTTCCGTAAAGATGCCAGTGAACCTCGTTTTCCCAGGATTTTTTTATCATCTCTACAAGATTGAAAGGTATATCCAATTCATGGAAAAGGTTATTATCGCATACATACTGTGCCGCATTTCTGTACATATCATACAGCTCGTTTGCCGCATCATAAAAAGCTTCCGCTTCATCTTCACTGATACTTACAACCTCATCGGCTATATAAGATGTTTTGTCAATATCGGTATGCCATACGAAACCTATGGATTCCAGATATTCTTCCGTTAATGGATTTAGTTTTTTTAATTTCACTTTATCTTATCCGCCAAAATAGCTTCTTGAGCTGCTTTTCTTTGAACTGCCGAAAAAACCTGTTCTTTTGGTAGAGGTTGTTTTGGTACTTGTAGATGTTTTAGCTTTGTTAAAACTGTTCACGCTCTTTGAATATGTAGATGGTGATTTATAACTCGTACGCCTGTTTTGCTGGTAACTCTGGTTACCGAACAGTTTATTTCCTATGAAGCTACCGATAATAGCACCTGCCGCACTTGCAAGAAGAGCTTCACCCAGACTTAGTCCCCCCATGCCGTTCGGGTTTGTAAGATTCGAGGTACCGTTGTCTATCTTTGCAGATTCCTCTTTTACCAATGCATCGATCTCGTCTTTTGAAAGAATTCTCTCTTTTCCGCCCTCTCTTAAAACTATAGTCGTACTTGTGCTTGGGAATTCGTCTACTATTTTATAGCTGCCGCTTGTGTCTTTTTCTATTATTACAAATGCGCCCTGCTTTTGAGCGGCACTTGTTACAGCACCGCCTGTGGAGCTTGATCCGTTTGCATTTTTATCCTCACATCCTGTTAATGACGTGATAAGAACCGCACCAAGGCCTCCTACCATTGCATAATTTGAAACTTTTTTTAAAAAATATTTTTTGGAAGCCATCTTTATCCCAAAAGCTCTTTTACTTTTTCAATAGGTCTTCCTATTGCCGCATGTCCGTCTTTTGTTACGATAGGACGCTCGATCAGTTTAGGGTTAGCAACTACAAGATCGATTATCTCTTCTTGAGTTTTTGATTCGTCAGCGATATCAAGTTCTTTGTACTCTTTCTCTTTTGTTCTTAACATAAGCCTAACGTCGGAGATTCCAAGCATAAGCATGATCTCTTTGATATCTTCCGCAGTTAGAGAATGTTTAAGGTACTCGAACACCTCGTATTGACAATCAAGTTCGTCCAAAAGATTTTTTGAATCCCTGCTTTTGCTGCATCTTGGGTTATGCCATATTTTTATCATACCTATTCTCCTTTACCGAAATCTGCCTCTATAGCAGCATTTAATCTTTTTACACTCTCTTCAATACCAAGTACCGCAATAATATCGTAAACAGAAGGTGCCTGTGTTCCACCTGTCAGGGCTATTCTTATAGGCTGGAACAGTTGAGGGAATTTAAGACCGTTTTCATTAATGAACGGCTTTGTAATATCTTCTATATCAACTGGAGTATGAAGGTCACTGTTACTTTCAAGCAGTTTAATATAACTGTTCAGCATCTCTTCCGTACCTTCTTTGATAAATTTCTTAACCCCTTTTGCTTCGTAACTTGACGGAACTGATAAAATATTTGAAATAGCATCTTTTAATTCAACCAAAGTATTGGCTCTCTCTTTACAAAGGTCTAATATCATCTCTTTTTTATCATGCCCGTGAATCTCGCACTCGTGGAACTTAAGATCTTCGGCAAGCCTGCTGTTTGGTACGTTCTTGATATAGTGCGCATTCAGCCAGTTCAGTTTCTCTTCATTATATGCAGAAGCAGATTTGTTGATATTATTCGGGTCAAACAGCGAAAGCATCTCATCTACAGAGAATATCTCCTGGTCTCCGTTACTCCATCCAAGTCTTACAAGGAAGTTCAGCAGTGCTTCCGGAAGGTAACCGTCTCTTTTATACTGCATAACATCCATAGCTCCGTCTCTTTTTGAAAGTTTCTTTCCTTGAGGATTGTTGATCATAGGGATATGGTAAAACTTGGGCACGTCAAATCCAAGGGCATTATACACAACTATCTGCTTCGGCGTATTTGACAGGTGGTCGTCACCCCTTAAAACGTCGGTCATACCCATCAGGGCATCATCGATTGCAACAACAAAATTGTATGTGGGCATACCGTTGCCCCTTGCAATTACAAAATCATCCACCTGGTTCGCTTCAAATCTCATAGAACCTTTTACACCGTCATCAAACTCTATAGTTCCCTCTAACGGAGCTTTTATTCTTATAACAGGATCGATACCTTCAGGAATAGAAGGAAGCACTTTACCCTGTTCTGGTCTCCATGTCCCGTCATATCTTGGAGTTTCTTTTGCAGCTTCCTGTTTAGCCCTAAGAGCATCAAGCTCGTCTCTGCTCATATAACATTTATAAGCTTTTCCCTCTTCCAAAAGCCGGTCTATATATTTTTTGTAAATATCGGTTCTTTTTGACTGGTACTCTATCTCACAGTCGCTTGGCATACCGACCCATTCAAACGCTTCAAGAATAGCCTTTACAGCATCTTCATTGTTTCTTGACTGATCCGTGTCCTCGATTCTTAATTTAAATTCACCGCCTGTTTTTTTTGCCCATAGGTAACTGTAAAGAGCCGTTCTAAGCCCTCCTATATGTAGATATCCCGTAGGACTCGGTGCAAATCTTGTAATCGCCATTTTATTCCCTTAATTTATGATCTTTATTCTTTTATTTTCTATATTTTGCGTATTTTACCATAATAAGGTAAAATCTACTAAATTGCAAATCTATCCTTTAACCTTATATTTGTTATAATCGCGAAATATATTATTTAAGATTCAAATATCAATCAAAAAACCTTATGGAGAGCAGATGAAGTTCGAAACATACCCTTTCGAAAAACTAAACAACCTTTTAGATGGAATCAAGCCCGATTCAAACTATACGGCAAGCAGTTTGACAATAGGTGAACCACAGTTTAAAACACCTGAATTTATCCAGGATGAATTGAAAGATTCAACCGAACTTTTAAACAAATACCCAAAATCATCCGGTGAAGTTTACTTGAAAGAGGCGATGATAAAGTTCAATAAAACAAGATTCAACATCGAGCTTTCAAAAGAGCAGATCATACCGACTTTCGGTACAAGAGAGGTTCTTTTCAACTTTCCTCAGTTTGCACTTTTTGACAAAAAAGATCCCGTAATAGCATTTCCAAACCCTTTTTACCAGATATACGAGGGTGCCGCTGTTGCAAGCCGTGCACGTATCATACATATGGACCTTACAAAAGAAAACAACTTCCTGGCAAGCCTGAATGAAGATCAGATGAAAGAAGCGGACCTTGTTATTCTTAACTATCCAAGCAACCCTACAAGCGCTTCAATATCAATGGAAGAACTTGAATCATGGGCAAAAAAAGCTTTAGAGTTCGACTTTATCCTTATCAATGACGAATGCTACAGCGAACTTTATTTCAATGAAGAGAAAAAACCGGTATCACTTCTTGAAGCCTGCAAAAATGCAGGAAATGAAGAGTTTAAAAACTGTCTTGTTCTAAACTCGATTTCAAAAAGAAGTTCAGCTCCGGGATTAAGAAGCGGATTTATAGCGGGTGATTCAAACATACTTAAAGAGTATATGAAATACAGAACCTATGTAGGGTGTGCCCTGCCTCTTCCCCTTCAAAAAACGGCTGCAGCTGCATGGAGCGAAGAATCACACGTAAAAGAGTTCAGAAAAATATACAAAAAGAACTTTGAAATAGCAGAAGAGATCCTTGGAACTGAAATTCCCGAGGCTACTTTTTATATCTGGCTGGAAGTGGAAGATGAACTGAAATTTACCCAGGAGCTTTACAGACAAAAAAACATAAAAGTACTTCCTGGAAGCTTCCTTGGAAGAAACGGCATCGGAAAAGGTTTTGTCAGAATAGCACTGGTTGAGAATGAAGAAAAAACAAAAGAGGTTCTAACCAGGTTAAAAGAGTTTATAGATCAATATAAAGGGATAAAGTAATGGAACATAAAGAACTGCATGAAGCAAGAACAAATCCTGAGTTTTTGGCTTATTTAAAGGAAAAAGAAGATGAAGTGATGGAATCACAATCTATATCGGGGCTTTATGAAGTACTTGATACTCTTCTTGTTCTTGATCTTGACGAAGAAAGAATAAACAGGATCTATCAAGAGATATTAAAAGTATCTTTTGACAAAATAGAAGAGAGACTAAAACAGAACAAAAAACTAAGCCTTGACAATGAAGATATCTTTTTTATCAGAAGTTTCTACGAGCATGCAGTTGAAAAATGGAGCGTTCTAAACTTCAAAGGCGCAAGAGAGCTGTTCTTTATATTGACACAGATAATTGAAGACCGGAAACTTATCGATTCTATCAATATTCACCTGTTATCTTGTGCAAAAGAGATAGACCTTGATGAGTTTTATGAAAAGAAAGTAGACCTTGAAGCACCAAACAGCGATGAAAAATACGGTTATTTTATCCTTGATTACAAATTTGATACGGAAAAATACCTAAAAGATCATTCTAAACTTTTAGAAGAGCAATTCAACCAGTTAAAACACCTGCTGAACTAAGATGAGAGTACACTTTATAGGAATAGGCGGTATAGGTCTCTCCGCACTGGCAAGATTTATGCAGTACAGCGGCCATGAGGTGAGCGGATCTGATATAAAAGAGACTCCCGTAACCAAAAAACTGCAGGAAGAGGGGATAAAAGTAACCATTCCCCAGGCCAAAGAAGCTGTCACGGCCCAGGATCTCGTGATCTACAGCGCCGCAGTTAACAATAATAATGTAGAGATACAGGAAGCCAAGGAGCAGGGTCTGCTGCTTCTGCCAAGAAAAGAAGCCTTAAGCATCATTATGCAGAAAACGCAGAACTACTGTGTAGCAGCGGCACACGGGAAAAGCACCACAACAGCTATATTAAGCTCCATCCTGCAAAGCTCTGCCATCATAGGAGCCATAAGCAAAGAGTTTGACTCAAACTTCAGGTATATAGATGATGTACTGGCATTTGAAGCTGACGAAAGCGATGCAAGCTTTGTATTGTCGCACCCTTACTGTTCTATCGTTTTAAATACGGAAATGGAGCATATGGAGTATTACGACTACGACAAAAAGAAATTTTACGCGGCATACAAAGAGTTCCTTGATATTGCAAAACTCCGTGTGATCAATGCCGAGGATGACTTTTTAAAAAGCTATGACAAATACTCTATCAAGCTATATCCGTCAAAAGATATAAAAAATATCGAATACTTTTTAAAAGACGGGGAACCTTATACAAGATTCGAGCTTAAGGATATGGGCAGCTTTGAAGTCTGGGGCTTCGGGGAGCATATAGCTTCAAATGCGGCTGCGGCAATTCTTGCGGCAAACCAGACCATGCCTTTGGATAAAATAAGGGAAAACCTTTCAAAATACCGAGGTATTAAAAAAAGATTTGATATAGTTCAAAAAAGTGAGAAACTGATCGTTATAGATGATTATGCACACCACCCTACAGAGATAAAAGCAACAATTAAATCTGTTCAGATCTATAAGAAATTCACGGAACAAAACAAACTTACTATTATATGGCAGCCCCACAAATACAGCAGAACTTTGGATAATCTTGATGAGTTCAGAAGGTGTTTTATGGGTTGTGACGAACTTATAATACTTCCCGTATGGTCGGTAAATGAAGAGCCTCAAGAGATAGATTTTATGAACTTGTTTTCGTATTATAATATCACCCTTGCAGATAAAGTTATTACTAAAAGTGGAAATATGGATATTATAAAAGACGGTAAAACTATCAAATCCATAAATAAGGGAATCAGCCTTGGTGTAGGGGCTGGAGACATTACATACCAGTTAAGGTATACTTAACAGGGTATGTAAATCTATGCGTACTGTAGTATGTATAGTTTTACATATTCAAATATAAAAAACGAGGAGAGAAAATGGTAGAAAGATACGCAAGACCAGAAATGGCGGAAAAATGGACACAGCAGGCAAGATATGCAGCCTGGCTTGAAGTTGAAAAAGCGGCGGTTAAAGCCTGGAACAAAATAGGGCTTATCCCGGATGAAGACTGTAAGAAGATCGTTGAGAATGCAACTTTCTCGGTTGAGAGAATCGAAGAGATCGAAGCTGTAACAAAGCACGACCTTATAGCATTCAATACAAGTGTTTCAGAATCACTTGGTGAAGAATCAAGATGGTTCCACTACGGTATGACATCTTCAGATGCTGTTGATACTGGTGTGGCACTTCAAATGAGAGATTCTTTAGAGATCATCATAGAAGATGTAAAGATGTTAATGGAATCTATTAAAAAAAGAGCTGAAGAACATAAATTTACTCTAATGGTGGGAAGATCTCACGGTATCCACGGTGAGCCTATCACATTCGGTCTTACACTTGCAGTTTGGTATGACGAGGTAGCAAGACACCTTAAAAACCTTGAAGAGACTATGGAGGTTATCTGTGTTGGTCAGATCAGCGGAGCTATGGGTAACTTTGCCCACGCACCTTTAGAGCTTGAAGAATACGCAATGGCGGAACTTGGGCTTAAACCTGAGCCTTGTTCAAACCAGGTGATCCACAGGGACAGATATGCAAGACTTGCAACTGCACTTGCACTACTTGCATCTTCAGTTGAAAAATTCGCTGTTCAGGTTAGACACCTTCAAAGAACAGAAGTTTACGAAGCTGAGGAGTATTTTGCAAAAGGTCAGAAAGGATCTTCTGCTATGCCTCATAAAAGAAACCCTATTTTAACTGAAAATATTACAGGGCTTGCAAGAATGATAAGAGCTTACGCAAACCCTGCAATGGAAAATGTTGCATTATGGCATGAGAGAGATATCTCGCACTCAAGTACTGAGAGATTCTGGCTTCCGGATGCATTTATCACAACTGACTTTATGCTTCACAGAATGAATAATGTCATAGCAAATCTTACAGTAATGCCTGAGAACATGATGAAGAACCTTAACCTTACAGGAGGCCTTGTATTCTCTCAAAGAGTGCTTCTGGAGCTTCCAAAAGCAGGTGTTTCAAGAGAAGATGCATATAAAATTGTTCAAAGAAATGCCATGAAAGTATGGGAAGAGATCCAGCAGGGTAAAGCAACTACAAATGAAAACGGAGAGTCTTTATACCTTGGACACCTTTTAGCCGATGAAGATCTAAGAGCAAAACTGTCTGAGGAGCAGATCAGAGAGTGTTTCAACTACGAGTACTATACTAAGAATGTTGATGCAATCTTTAACAGGGTATTCAACAAATAAACAATAAAAACCCTTTTAAGTAAAATAATTATAAAATAAAAGATAATTATTTTACTTTAGGTTGTCCTTATGCTTTCAAAAAGATCTGTACTCTTTTTTATATTTCTTTTTCTTTCAATATCAACCTACTTTATAATCGATTCATTAAAAGAAACAAAAATTTCCCAAACTAAAGATATCATATTCAATGACCGGCTTGATCATATTGGCAACACTTTTGATTCTTTATATAACAAATTCCAATCTGACGCCCTTGCAAGATCACAAAAGATCATGGAAAGTCTTGATGTTATCAACTATATTCAAAAACCGGATAAAAACTTCAGCTATTACAATTCAGAAGATACTCTTTTAAAGATATACGATGCCAAAGGAAAACTTCTTTTTACCAATGAAGAGTTTATAAACGGTACAGATCAAAGAAGATTTCATATAGAACACTTTATTAAAGACCCGGGTTTTACCCAAACTTTTCTAACCACGACAAAAGGGCTTACTTTAACTCAACTGTTCCCTTTAATGAAAAAAGAGTTTATCGGGGTTGTACAGATAGATTACAGGCTTGACGAATTAATAAAGCAGCTGGATAAAAAAGATATAAAAGCACTGGTGCTGCTAAACAGATCTTTATCCTCGGTAATTGACGTAAACCTCTCTTACTCAAGGAACTTTATCAAAGAAAGATATGTGGTGAACAAGAACGCGGACAAATATTACCAAAAGCTTCTGGAACAAAGCAACTTTATAAAAAGCAATAAAGAGAGCTTTATCGATAAGAAAGACGGCCTTCTTATAACAAAGAAAGCTATTATAGCCGATAATAAGACTATTATAGGTGAGATATACCTGATTAAATCAATAGATAATATCAATCTGGAGTTGACAAATTCAGTAAAAAACTTTTACGATATTATAACCATTCTTCTTTTGGTTATATACAGCCTGATAATCTATTTTATACATAATTCATATCAAACCAGGTCTTTTGCACTGGAAAATGAAAAACTTCTAAAAGATAATATGAAGCTCAGCATATTATCTGACCAGCTGGACTACAATGAAAAAAAACTATCAAACCTTTTTAACCTTCAGCCCAATATTATGTTCATATCAAACGGCGTTGATATTGTACAGGTGAATAAAAGGTTTATGGGCTTTTTCAGGAGATACAAAACTTTTGACAACTTCAAAAAACACCATAAAGATATCTCTGAACTGTTTGAACCGTGTGAAAACCCAAATTACATAAGCACCGAACTGATCGAGGGAAAAAACTGGCTTGAATATATCCTGGAAAACCCGAAAAGACTTTATAAAACAATAATGTCCGTAGATAACGAACAGCATCATTTCATTATAAAAGTAAATGAGATGGATTATGTAAGAAACTTCCAGGGAAGATACATAGTCGTTGCCTTTGTCGATATTACCCAGGACGTAGCTCAAAAAGAGGAGATAAAAGTACAGCCCAAAGAAACAGATCCTCTGGATATCTCATACCTAATAGAAAATACCCTGAGCTATACAATAAAAGAGTTTATAAATATAATGCCCACCAAACAGGCTATATTCAAAGCTGATGAAAATGAACTTGACGAACTCGGTGCTGTTTTAATCGACCTTCAATTTACCAAAGATGATCAAGAGATAAAGTGGCAGTTCCTACTCCCTGCTGTGACGGTTTCTTTTATTATAAACCAGCTTACGTCAAACTATGACGAGAGGCTGAATCATGATATAGATAAAGAAATGATAAAGACGGCATCAAGCTTTGTTAACTCTTTTAGCAGCCATATAAACTATGAACTTGAACAGCTAAACCATATAGGTTTAAGCGGAATGAAATCAAAAATTCTCAAAGATGAAGAGTATACACTTGAAAATAAACACAGATTGAATAATCTTTATAAATTTGTGATGTTCGTGGAGGAGCAGGAGCTAAATGTTTATATCAACTTCGATGACGCCTCCATGAAATATCTTAATCAGATCTATATGCTTGGTATGTTTTTTGACAGCTAATAGACAAATCCCGTATATGGTTCTACGGTTATGGTCTCGTTATTACCCTGTCTATCGTAAAGCTTTATAAAACACTTCTTGGTTATCTCTACTGGTTCAGCTCCCAATTTATTATATATCCCGCCTTTAAAACCAAAACTTATCTGTCCTATACTGCTGCTGTTGTTGCAGCTTATCTCTACCTTGCTCACTCCGTACTTTTGTGTTATAAGTACGTCATCGCTTTCATCTTTGGAAACTTTACAGTCGCTGTTGGAATAAAGATACCTGTTTGTAAGGGGCTCTTTTAGAGATTCCTCTTTTTTAAAATGTGCGGTTCCGCCGCTTTTATCGGTGTAAATTACATAGTAAAGACCTCCTACACTGCTTGAACAACGCTGGAACTTCAGGGTCCATAACTTTCTTTTCCACTCATTGTCGGTTATATCTTCCTTATTGTCTATATGTGCAATGTAGCGGGTATAATTAAGATGAAGTTTCAATATATCTGCAGCATCTTTTAAGGTATGTCGTTGATAATTAAAATCTATTTGCGAAGAGATTACGGCAATTATTGCGATCACCAGAATAATTTCAATAAGAGTAAAAGAGTTTTTGTTTATATTTCCCATTTCTTGATAATAAAAAAACCGCCCTTAAAGAAAGGCGGTTTTTTAAATATCGTACCAGAAAAGCTAATATTATAATACTTCTGCTTCATCAACCTGATAAAGGATATCATCCATCGGATGTCTATACATTGGCATTGCAAGTCTTTTCTCATCAAGAATATGACCGATAAACCCTATAGATCTACCCAGGATAAAGAATGCATTCAATGCACCTGCTTCGATAAATACGTCGATCTCGTCATCAGCGTACCCTAACGCTCTCCACATATCAACCATCAAGATACCGATAGTTCCGTCAACGTTAAGGATAAGGTTCTCTTTCTTAGACGTAGTTAACTGCTCAACAGTTAATGCATAATCTAATAATGGAGTACTTGGGAAATTCTCTTGTGCGAATTTCTTTAATCCCTCTACCCTTTTATCAGGGTTTTTAAGAGACTTGATTCTGTGTCCGATACCAGGGATCGGCACACCTTCTTTTTTCATATGTCCTAAGAACTCGGCAGGAGTCAGGTCATTGTCACCTGCATACTTAAAGTATTTAGCAGCACCGTCGATAGCTCCACCGAATCTAGGTCCTATAGTTAATAATCCCGCGATCAATGAAGAGATAACATCTTTACCAGCTCTAGCAGTTACTTTTGCATTGTGTGCACCGGATACAGCAGGACCGTGGTCTGCAACAGTTTTAAGTACTGTTTCCAGGAAATCAACAGCCCATCTTGGGTATCTCTTTTTGAACCAAAGAATAGACATAACATCACCGATAGTAAATCCAGTATCTGGAGTTGCAACAGAACTGATAGGGTATCCACAGTAATGAGCTTCTTCACCCCTGTCATCAGAGATAGTACAAATGAACTGCTTAGGTCTTCTAACTTTTGGACAAGTGTTCATTGCAGGCTCTGGGATCTCACCGATTGTTCCCTCAGCTTTTAATTTACCGTAAACTTCAGCAATTTTGTTTGGTAAGTCATTAAATGACTCAGGTACATAGATACCAGCTTCAGCCATAGCTTTGTTTTTAGCCGCAGCTGTTTCAGCGTCAGCATTCGCAGATGCACCTGCATGACCGAATTGAACTCCTGAGCTGAAGTGCTTGGCAATTGTTCCTATACACCATGCAATTACAGGCTTAGTGATCTTCCCTGCTTTAATAGCTTCAATAATTTTGTACTCTTCAGTTCCACCAACTTCACCTAATAGTACCATATATTTAACATCCGGGTTTTGTTCCATTCTTAACATATTATCGATAAATACAGATCCAACGAATCTGTCTCCACCGATTGCAACACCCTCTGCAATACCGTCTGCATTAATAGCAATAATATTTGATAACTCGTTGAATAATCCACCTGATCTTGTAACTAATCCACAAGAACCGCATCTGTGAAGTTTAGAGTTAACGATATTTTCAATAGTACCACCGATATTAGCGATCTTGAATGCACCAGGAGCAATAGCACCAACTGTAGCAGGTCCTATAACGGTTACATTCTTGTCTCTTGCCGCCTGGTTCATCTTTCTAGCCAGTCTTTCAGGTATACCTTCTGCTGTAACCATAATCGATCCGAATCCGCCAAGCTCTAAAGCTTCCATTGTTACATCGTAAGCTGTTCTGAACGATGCAAAGTTTAATAATACATCAGCTTGAGGCTGTGCTGCTTTTGCTTCTGCAGTATTCTTGTATAACGGGATCATTATCTCGTCACCACCCCAGAAGAACTTCTCAAACTTTGCAGATGATGTTGGAGCAACAATAGCCGCAACAGATGGAGTTTCTCTTTTTATCGTGTAATCATAATCCAACATTCTTTGGATCGCCGATTTATTATTATTCCAAAATATTGCTTGTGTATCTTTAGTATATAATTGTGCCATTTTTTCTCCTTACTTCTCTAACGCCATTCTAACGATGTCGGTTACGTGTGTCTCCGGTCCGTAAACTTCGATTGATAATCCAAGTCTGTCCGCAGCTTCTTTAATATCTTTTAGACCTTTTTCATAGTTCGGTCCACCTCTTCTTACAAAGATTTTTGTATTATGCTCTTTCATTTTTTCCGCATATGTTTCAAATGACTGGATAATACCCGTAAATGTTTTTGCAACATCCGTAAAGTTCGCAATAGCCCCACCGATGATAAGGATCTTATCTCTACCTTGAGTATCTTTGTGTCTTGTCATAAGATCTATTACAGTATCAGCATAGAACTTAGTTTCACCGGTAGTTGGACCACCAGAGTACTCACCGTAGTTTGCAAGGTCGCTTACGCTTCCGCCGTTAGCTTCTGCAAAGTCGGCAATAGTATCGGCATATACAACTGATGCTCCACCACCTGCAACCATAGTCCAGATTCTACCCATCGGGTTAAGAACTGTTAATTTTAATGATGCTCCGGATTTGCTGTCCGCATCTGCGATAGCTTTCTCTTCAGGTGACTGGTCTTCCATACCGAATGCCGTAGGGTACTCAATATCTCCCCAAGTATCTTTCATCATGAATCCTGCAGTGTCATCAAGTCTTGCAACAAGGTCAAGAATCGCCATTTCATTGTTATCCAACATAACGATCGGGTTGATCTCTAAATATGCAAAGTTCATATCTCTGTAGAACTTGAAAAACTGAATAGCAAATGATGCGAACTGCTCTTTATTTGAAGCAGGAATATCAGCAGGAATATTTGCTCTTACTGCATGTTCCATATCTGCATCGCTCATTGTAATAGGTATAGCAACTTCGTTAACCTTTTCATCCCAACCTTCTTCAACTTCCATACCACCTTCGGCAGACATATATAATACGTCATCTTCACCTACAGTAGTTGCAGAGATATAATACTCCTGGTCTTGAGAGTGAGGAGTGAACGGCTCAACTACAAAGTGAGTCAACGTACCGTGTTGACCAGATAATAAAGTTGTCGTATGCGCCATCTTTTCATCTATCCATTTTGCAGCAACCTCTAACGATACGTCTCCAGGCTTTTGATCTTTAAACAGAACAAGATCGTTTTTACCTCTTTTTCCAAATAACATATCAGGCTTTGCAACAAGCGGTTCCTGTTTTAACCACTCAAATCCATGCTTCTCTGCCAGCTCAAGTAATTCAGCTCCGCTTGTTACCAGAACCGATTTAAATCCATAATGAAATCCACTAAAGTAATTTTCCCATTGTTTGGAAAATAATGCTTTTCCATCATATTCACGTATCGCTTTTTGTGCCATACCTTCTCCTTGTTAAGAAATTTGATATTCTAATTCTATCTGCAGAACAATGAAAGTTTCCAAAATGTAACACTATTGAATAATAATATTTACTTTTTGTTTACTTTTGTAACAGATATCCACTTTTTTAGTATATTAATAATCTTAAATATTATTATATGCTCTATTCATTCAATGCTGGACGTGTGACACGCTGCATATAAAAAACAGTGTTTACATTAAATCTTAGTTAAATATCACTTAAATGAAAATTGACGTTTACTCTGAATAGTTATACTTTGTAATATAGTAGTTGATTATGTTTTTATTATAGTAATTTATTTTTATCCGTTTATGTGCCGTACGCGTTTTAAAAGGGGTAATAAGGTAATCTCTACCTTTTCCTATCTTGTAAAACTGAAGGCGGAGTGCCAGCTCTTTGTCGTAGGTGGATACAGAAGTTATACCAAGATCCTTAAGCTTTTGGGAAAGCTCTTTTGCAACATGATACTTATACGCAAAGTGTTTTCTGGGGAATTCGGTAAATACGTAAAGATATTTATTGAACACGAATATTATAAAGTTTATGATCAATACTCCAAGCACTATTGAAGAGAATATATAATGGAACTTTCTAAACTCTTTAAGACGCACCCTTAAACTGTGCAGAAACAATCTTAGCATAATAGGTATGGCAATAACAACAAAAGGTGCAAAATCCTCTATGGCTATTTTCTGCCTTAATGAAAATACCAGGGAGAGAAAAAGTGCCGTCATTGATATATACCAATAAAGATCTTTTTCATGTTTTATACCCACTCTGTAGATTGAGTAAAAAAAGTACAAAAACAGCAAAGGGGAGAATATGGTTGCATATATCCCGAATGTCTCGATAAAATACCCTTTTGGTTTCCCGCCTATCTCAAAACCGTACATGCTCATAGAGAGTCCAAACAGCACAAGCGTTACGATCAATAAAGTATTGTCACGTTTTTTCAAAGAATAGAAAAACAGAGCAAGGAACAAAATAGCAAAAGAGTTATCTATAAATAAGAACAGAACAAGCAATAGATAATGCTCTTTTTCCCTTAATTTATAAAGATATAAATATAACAGCGTCCCGAATATCACTATAATGGATTCATTCACCAATAGTGCCGCACTATTCACTCCTGGCAGCAGCATAAATATTGCTGTACTTACAACCCTGTCCCATTTATTCTTAAAATAATCATCCGTAAGCAGGTAAAGAAGAACTGCACTACCCATATAAAAAAGGATAAAAGGGATCCTCAGAGCAAAATCATTCTGACCGAATACGGTGGTAAAAAAGTTTGTGATATATGCTAATATATTATTTTGATTGAAGTAAATATCAGCTTCGTCATAAGATATGCTGAAGCTGTCTACCAGATATAACAAAATAGAAAAGTGGATTATCAATAATCCTGAAAAAGTGAGATTATATCTGTTTAATGCCATTTTCTATTTCAATTTATCAATCTCTGTTAAGCTTTAAAAAATTATCCAGCATTTCGTGACCGTATTCACTCATTACAGACTCAGGGTGAAACTGTACCCCGTAAATCTCTTTGTCTTTTATCTTTAAAGACATTATCTCATCATCATCAAGACTTTTTGAAGTAACAATGATTTGTGATGGAAGATTATCTTTATTAACAGTTAAGGAGTGGTATCTGGTTTCTGTCAACTCTTCAGGAAGTCCTTTAAAGATAAGATCGTCGCAGATAACTTTGATCTTGGAAGTTTTACCGTGCATCATATTCGGTGCTTTTATAACTTCCCCTCCGAATACCTGTGCAATACTTTGATGCCCAAGGCAGATCCCGAGTATCGGCGTAGTATCACTGAATTCTTTTATCACCTCGAGACACACCCCTGCATCGTCCGGAGTCGCAGGTCCCGGAGAGATGATTATCTTCTCAGGATTTAGAGCTTTTATTTGATCAATGTTTAGTTCATCATTTCTTATAACTTTTAGATCGGCACCAAGCTCTAAACAATACTGCACTACATTATATGTAAAGCTGTCGTAATTATCTATCATTAAAACCATTTAATTTCCTATATCAATCTTCTTTTTTATTGTTATAAATAAAAAATCCTGCCATACCGACTATTAGCACGACAGCTAAAAATACTACCATTATTATATCAAGTGTTCCCATTCTTTATCCTTTCATACAAAAGCAGTCTATTTACTGCTGTTGTTTATCCTTCTCTTTTAACTGCCCGCAGGCCGCACTAATATCTATCCCTTTTGATTCCCTTATGGTACAAAGCAGTCCTTTGCTTAGCAGATACTCCTGGAACCTTATCATACTTTTGTTCGTAGGTCTTTCGTAATCGGTTCCGGGGAACGGATTAAAATATATCAAGTTTACTTTTGCATTGATACCGCTTAGAAGTTTTATAAGCTTGTCTGCACTTTTTATATCATCGTTCTTGTCTTTTATAACAAGATATTCGAACATAACTTTTTTTCTTGCATCAACAGGGAAGTTCTTTACCGCATCAATAATCGATTTGATATTATACGCTTTATTCATAGGAATAAGTTCAGACCTTAGATCATCATCAACCGCATGTAATGAGATCGCAAGCTGGACTCCAAGATCCTCAGCCCCAAGCTTCTCTATTTTACTGCTTATACCGCTTGTTGAGATAGTTTGCCTTCTTGTACTTATAGCAAGGCCGTCAAGTTCAGAGATGATCTTTATAGACTTTACAAGGTTATCAAAATTATCCAGAGGCTCACCCATACCCATATAAACGATATTTACCGATTTATTCTCAGGAATACTGTTCAGCTTTTTCAAATACATAACCTGGGCTGCGATCTCACCTGCACTAAGGTCTCTTACAAATCCGCCCTTCGCAGTTAGACAAAAGCTGCAACCTACTTTACACCCGACCTGGGAAGAGATACAGAAAGTATACTGTTCACTTTTGACAATATTCCCCTCTTCGTCTTTTTGTTTCTCTCTCATTAAAAGAAGAACTGCTTCTGCAGTGTGCCCGTCCCTGAATTCAAAAAGATACTTTTTGGTCCCGTCGGAACTCTCCTCAATTCTAACTATTTTTGCTATATCTATGGGGAAATTTTTATTCAGTTCCTCTTTCAGATCCTTTGGGATATTCTTCATATCTTCATACGAAGTTACATATTTTTTATAGATCCAGTTATATATCTGTTTGGCTCTAAATGATGGTTTTATTTCGTTTTTCAACTCTTCAAGAGTATAGTCGTATATTGTTTCTATGGGTGATCCTTTTTAACTTTAATCTCAATGATTAATCTTTAATTCTTTTACATTCAGGGATTCGTAAAGATATAAAGTGAGGTTACTCAGTTTACTCTTTCTTTATCTTCATGGCTTCACTTTGTTCCGACCATTCCGGTCCCAAATCTGATAAAGTAAAACTATTTACTTTATCTACGATTATCATGTTCCACGTGGAACATTATTAAACTTTATCTTTCAAGATCCCTTTATCTAAAAGATATTTCACAAGTATGCCCATAGCTTCTTTATGATTTGATATAAAGTCTTTATGTGCATTTTTATTGGTATGGTTGGTTATAACAAAGATCCCTTTTACATCTATATCAAACTCTTTTGCAACTTTTACAATAGAAAAGAATTCCATATTTTCAATACCTATTCCGTACTTTGGAAACTCTTTTGAGAGTTTTTCATTTGTGGTAATGTAGTTTGAGGAGTTTACAATAGTATCACTGTCAAGACCAGCTTTTTCTGTCCTAACAACATTATCTATAGGGGTAAATGAATCATCATTAAAAAATGACAACTCAATATTTGCTGCATCCGAACTTTCAACTATATCAAATATATTATGCCCTGCGTAACTCCCTGCACTTCCCACAAAGATAATATATTCAGGCTTGTCGAATAAACACAATCTGGTAAGATTAATGGCGCTGTCAACCAACCCTACCCCGATAGGAAGAGCAAATGGAAATGTTTCATTATTCCCGGCACATACAATCATCTATTTCATACCTTTAATTATAAAAACTTCATATGAATTATGAGGCTTTTCTATATTGTTCAGAACTTCACAGCTTATATTTTTCAATCCGGCCTCTTCAAAAATCGAGATCAAATGTCCAGTATCAAAACCGAAATGTTCCACCCCGGTATTATCTGAATGAAATTTACCATCTTCGCTGAAAAGGTCTGCAATAAAAAGATGTCCGTCTTTCCTTAAAGATGAACTTAATTTTTCAACGAACATTTTGATATCTTTTATATGGTGCATTGTCATATTAGTAGCAACAAGATCAAACTTTTCTGAAGGGAGTTCCTCTTTATTAATATCATGAAGTTTTGATTGAACATTGTCAAGGTTTATCATCTGCGCTTTGTTATTATAAACTTCAACCATGCTTTCAGAATTATCTAAACCCAAGATACTATTTACTTTGTCAGCAAAACCGAATGATACAAGCCCGCTTCCGCAGCCGTAATCAAGTATATCAAAACTCTTTATATCTTTATTGATATGCTCCAATATCCTGTCAACAAATATCATGGCACCTTCCACTCTTGCAGGTTTGCTGTCCCACTTTTCCGCCAGTGCATTGAATCTCTCTTTATTTAGAATACTGCTCACGATTAAAGCCTTACTGGTATATTGTTTTTATCCAGGTATCTTTTAAGATCCATTATATCTATCTCTTTAAAGTGAAAAATAGATGCAGCCAATGCGGCGTCCGCACCGCACTCAAAAGCCTCTTTCATATGCTCCATGGTTCCAGCCCCACCGCTTGCTATTACAGGTATATCTACAAGTTTGCTTATCTGTCCTGTAATATTTGTTTCGAATCCTGCTTTTGTACCGTCAGCATCCATTGAGGTTAAAAGTATTTCTCCCGCACCCCTGTCGTAGACCTCTTTGGCCCACTCAAGCGCATCAAGTCCGGTATCTTCCCTGCCGCCTTTTACAAAAACATGGTAGCTGCCGTCGGCTACTCTTTTTACATCTATTGCCACGACTATACACTGTGAACCGAATCTCTTGGCCCCTTCATTTATAAAATCGGGGTTTGTAACAGCACTGCTGTTGATACTTACCTTATCGCACCCAACATTAAGAAGTTTATAGATATCTTCAAGCTTTCTAATACCCCCGCCTACGGTTAAGGGAATAAAAACTTCACGTGCAACCTTTTCCACAACATCAACTATTGTATCTCTGCCTTCATGGCTTGCACCGATATCAAGAAAAGTGATCTCGTCTGCACCTTCTATATTGTATCTTTTGGCAACTTCAACGGGATCACCCGCATCCTGAAGACCTACAAAATTCACACCTTTTACTACTCTTCCGTTGTCAACGTCAAGGCAAGGTATTATTCTTTTTGCAAAATAGCTCATTAATTTCTCCGCAAAGTAATCATCTAAAATATATCACTTTTTAATTTTTGTTATTATACCAAATCAATATAAAAGCAATAAAAAGGATTAATATTAATTATGTGAAGTACAATTTTGAAGATTTAGAGTTATTAGTTATGTTAATATTACCTTATTGTAAGTTTAAATCAGCTAGACTTTTAAGATTAATATGAATGAGATAAAAGCAAAAAAGAAATTCGGACAGAATTTTCTAAAAGATGAATCGGTACTAAATAAAATCATCCAATCGATGCCCCATAACGACAATATGATAGTTGAGATCGGGCCTGGCTTAGGTGATTTGACAAAGAAACTTGTCAAGTGCAAGGAAGTGACAGCCTTTGAGGTAGATAGAGATTTATATTCTATCTTGCAAGCCGAATTTATAAATGAGTTAGATTCCAAAAGGTTAAATATAATCTTAGGTGATGTATTGGACCAATGGGCAAACAATCAAACTCTGTACAACGGTAAATATGACTTAATAGCAAACTTACCGTATTATATAGCGACGAATATTATATTGAATTCATTGGATGATGATAATTGTGAGCATATCATCGTCATGATTCAAAAAGAAGTAGCAGACAAATTTACTGCTTGCTGTAAAGATAAAGAATACTCTTCTTTATCAATAATTACAGAACTTCTATGTGAAAAAAGATACACTTTGACGGTTGTACCGCCCGAGAGCTTCAACCCTCCTCCAAAAGTAGATTCAGCTGTAATCTACTTAAAAAAACGGGAAGGGGTGAAGCTTACGGATGCTTTTAAAAAATTTTTAAAAGTCTGCTTCTTACAACCTCGAAAGAAACTTTTTAAAAATCTATCGTCAGTATATGACAAAGAGAGCGTAAAAGCTGTCTTTGATGAACTAAATATAAAAGAGACTGCAAGACCTCATGAGTGTGAAGCTTCTTTGTATAGCCATATTTATACAAAGGTAACTAAACATGGAAGAGAACAAAACAGAACAGCCGACGATACAATCTGAATTAAAAGCAGAGAACAACGACAAGCCTGCAACTGCTAAACCAAAAGAGAATTCTAGAGAAAATGAAAAAGAAACTACAAAAGAAAATCTTGTAGAGAACGATAAAGAGAATTCAAAACCAAATAATCAAAACAATTCGAAAAAGAATAACAACAATAACAGAGGTAAGACAGTACCTCAAAAAAGAAAGCCCCCTACCTCGGGAAATGGTTGGATAAACGATCTTAAAAAAGCATTTGACGCAAATGAAAAGATACAAAAAGACAGACTGAACCCACATAATAAATTAAACCTGAAATCACCTGCAAGTGTTAGGATAACTCCACTTGGTGGACTTGGTGAGATCGGTGGAAATATGATGGTTGTCGAAACAGATAAAAGTGCCATCATCATCGATGTCGGTATGAGTTTCCCTGATGATTCAATGCACGGTGTTGATATACTTATCCCTGATTTTTCATATATCAGACAGATCAAGAACAAGATCACTGCTATTGTAATAACGCATGCCCATGAAGACCATATCGGTGCTATGCCTTACATCTTTAAAGAACTTCAGGTACCTGTATACGGTACTCCGCTTCCTTTAGAAATGATAGGTGCAAAATTCGATGAACACAAAATGAAACAGCACAGAAGCTATTTCAGAGCTATTCAAAAAAGAAAGCCGGTAAAAATAGGTGACTTTGAAGTTGAATGGATGCATATTACCCACTCGGTAATTGACAGTTCTGCACTTGCAATTACAACGGAAGCCGGAACTATCATCCATACGGGAGACTTTAAAATAGACCATACTCCTGTTGACGGATACCCTACAGATATTCACAGACTTGCATATTACGGTGAAAAAGGTGTTATGGCACTTCTTAGTGACTCTACAAACTCACACTCACCAGGATTTACAAAATCTGAAAAAACAGTCGGGCCTACTTTTGAAAGAATATTCTCTCAAGCAAAAGGTAGAATCATTATGTCTACTTTCTCTTCAAACCTTCACAGGGTTGCTCAAGCTATCGAATGCGGATTAAAATACAATAGGAAAATCTGTGTTATCGGTAGAAGTATGGAGAAAAACCTTGATATCGCTATGAGCATGGGTTACCTGAAATTCCCTAAAGATAAATTTATAGATGCCCATGAAGTTAATAAACATCTTGATAAAGAGGTCTTGATAGTAACTACGGGAAGCCAGGGCGAGCCTATGAGTGCATTGTTTAGAATGTCTATACATGAACACAGACATATAAAGATCAAACCTGAAGATACGATAGTATTATCAGCAAAAGCTATTCCGGGGAACGAAGCAAGTGTATCAGAGATAATCAACCAGATCCAGAAAGCGGGAGCTAAAGTAGCATACCAAAACTATACAGATATCCATGTTTCCGGACATGCTGCGCAAGAGGAGCAAAAACTTATGCTTAGACTTGTAAAGCCAAAGTTCTTCCTTCCTGTTCACGGTGAATACAACCATGTTGTAAGACATATCCAGACAGGTATCGATTGTGGTGTACTTGAAAGAAACACTTATATCCTAAGTGACGGTGAGCAGGTTGAAATCGCTCCTAAATACCTTAAAAAAGTAAAAACAGTAAAAACAGGGAAAACATATATCGACAACCAGAGAAACAGAAAAATTGCCGATGATGTTGTTATCGACAGACAAACAATGGCAAATGAAGGTATCGTAATGATAGTTGCCCAGATTTCGGAAAATGAAAGAAAAGTTGTAGGACCTTCAAGGGTAAGTTCATTCGGTATTGTTGATACCAAAGCAGAAAAGATGTTTGCAAAAGAGATCGAAGATATATTATCTAACTTCCTTTCACATATCAAGCCGGGGATCCTGCAAAATACAAGATCAACTGAAGAAGAATTAAGAAAAGTAGTAAGAAAACACTGTATCAGAAAATATAGAAAATACCCTATGATCGTACCTACAATTTTTGTACAATAATATGTTATAATTTAAGTAATTTATAAAGGATCACAATGGATTATATAAATATAGCTAAAGAGGTTCTAAATATAGAAGCTCAGGAGCTAATAGACGCAGCTTCCAGGATTGATGACAATATGGAAAAAGCCGTAAAACTTATTTGTGGTGCATCGGGAAAACTTATAGTGACAGGTGTCGGTAAATCCGGCCTTGTTGGAAGTAAACTGGCAGCAACATTCGCAAGTACCGGTACGAGTTCTTTTTTCCTTCACCCAACCGAAGCTATGCACGGGGATCTTGGGATGATAAGTAAAGGTGACGTTGTACTTGCAATAAGCTACAGCGGAGAAAGTGAAGAGCTTAAATCTCTGCTTCCACACCTTAAAAGATTCGATATACCTTTAATAGCAATGGCAAAAGACAAGAAATCAAGCCTTGGATCGTTCAGTGATATCTTCCTTGATATCAGCATCAATAAAGAAGCATGTCCTTTAAATACCGCACCCACTTCATCTACTACGCTGACTATGGCATTGGGTGATGCTTTAGCGGTTTGCCTGATGAAACACAAAAACTTCCAGAAAGAGGATTTTGCATCTTTCCACCCGGGTGGAAGTCTGGGTAAGAAACTTTTTGTAAAAGTGGATGACCTGCTTAAAAAAGAAAATCTGCCGATTGTTCCATGTGGAACATCACTAAAAGATGCAATAGTCGTAATGAGCGAAGGTCGTCTTGGAAATGCTATAATAGTAGACCAAGAGGGCAAGGTTGCTGCACTTTTAAGTGACGGTGACCTTAGACGTGCAATGATGAACGAGGACTTTTCCATGGACTGTATCGTTGATGATATCGCAACAAAAAACCCTAAAATGATAAAAAACAAAGATCTGCTTGCAAGCGACGCTTTGAAAATTATTGAGGATTATAAAATTCAACTTCTTTTGGTAGTTGATGAAAACGATAAGTTAGAAGGTGTACTTCATATCCACAGCCTGGTTGAAGCCGGCATAAAATAAAGGAGATAAAATGTCAAGAGAAAAACAATCTGAAGAGAATAAGATCAGACTAAATAAATTTATCTCACACAACAGCAGATTCAGCAGAAGAGAAGCTGATGAACTTATAAAAGCGGGGAAAGTATCAATTGACGGTAAGGTTATAGGTGACCTTTCCACAAAGGTTTCCCCAAAAACCGTAGTAAAAGTTAACGGCAGAACCGTAAAAGTAGACTACAGCAGAGCATCAACGGTAATCATCTATAATAAACTAAAAGGTGAGATCGTATCCAAAAAAGATCCGCAGGGCAGACGTATAATTTATGATACGATCCCGAAAAAGTTCAACCACTTTATTCCCGTTGGAAGACTTGACTTTGCAAGTGAGGGGCTTCTTATGCTCACAGATGATCCAAAGATCGCAACTGCACTTATGAACTCCAACCTTGAAAGAGTTTATAAAGTAAAGATCGAGGGTGAGATCACTCAGGCAATGATAGACGGAATGCAAAACGGTCTTATCCTTGATGATGCAACAGCGGGGGCATGGGACAATACAGATATCAAAGAGATGGAATTCGCTCCTTTCCTGGGATTCCAGGTACAAACCAGCACTCCAAAATACTCAAAACTAAAAGTTGCCATAAGTGAAGGTAAGAACAGGGAGCTTAGAAGATTCTTCGCCCATTTCGGGACAAAAGTAGTTGACCTGAAAAGGGTAAGTTTCGGGGGTATAAACCTGAACAACCTCCCAAGCGGGAAAGTAAGATATCTTGAAAGAGATGAGTACGAAGACCTTAGACTCTTTATGAAAGATCAGACTAAATTAAACAGAAAAGAAAAAGACCAAGAATATTCAGAAGATGAGTAGGCTGTCAAATCTTCTTAGACCTAAAACTCTTGAAGAGTTTATAGGTCAGTCACATATCATATCAAAAGACAAATCACTATATAAACTTATTGAAAAACAGGATATTCCCCATCTGTTTTTTTACGGAAAACCGGGAACCGGTAAAACAACCCTGGCCAAAATAATCGCCCAAAGAAGCGGTTACGATTTTTATTACCTCAATGCAACAAGTCTAAAAATAGAGGAACTTCGGGATATATTCAAAAGATATGCAAATGCGCTTATAAAACCGCTTATATTTATAGATGAAGTGCACCGCCTTACCAAAACCCAGCAGGAGGTACTTCTGCCCGTTATGGAGAGCTATGAAGCGATAATTATAGGAGCAAGTACGGAGAACCCGTTCTATACGCTTACGGCAGCTATAAGATCTAGAAGCTTTCTATACGAATTCAGGTCTTTGACAAGCAGTGAACTTAAAATACTGGTTGAAAAAGCACAAGAATACCTTGGGGTGACTATTGACGATGAAGCACTGGAATATCTTATACAAAGCAGCAGCGGCGACGGAAGAGCATTATTGAATTTACTTGATTTTGCATCAAAAATAGATAAAGTTCTTGATATAAAGGTATTAAAAGAGCTTAGACAAAACGTTATAGGTGACGGGGTAAGTTCCAGCCAGTCCCATTACGATATAACAAGCGCAATGATAAAAAGTCTAAGAGGAAGCGATATAGATGCGGCTCTTTATTACCTGGGAAGGCTTATCGACGGAGGGGAAAGTGTTGACTACATAGTAAGAAGGCTTGTGATATTTGCGAGTGAAGATATAGGCAATGCAAATCCAAATGCCCTTAATCTTGCCGTATCAACAATGACGGCAGTTAATAAAATAGGATATCCTGAATCAAGGATAATATTATCCCAGTGCGTAACCTATCTGGCATCATGCCCTAAATCAAACAGCTGTTACAAGGGGATCAACAATGCCCTTTCTTATATATCCACAAATACCCCTTTAAATATACCCAAACATATCCAGGACGATCATAAAGGATATAAATACCCACACGATTTTGGAGGATATGTTGAACAGGATTATCTAGAAAAAGATCTGCACTTTTACCAAAGCAGCGGAATTGGATATGAGAAAACACTCAACGAGTGGATAAATAAAATAAAAAATTTAGTATAATATCAAATAACATTACAGGAAAAAATATGAAACATTTAATCACAACTGCAGATTTTACGAATGAAGAGATTTTAGAACTTTTTGATGATGCGGATATCTTTAATGAACTGCAGTCAAATGAGATACTAAAAGGTAAATTGGTAGTTACCCTGTTTTTTGAAAACTCCACAAGAACAAGAAGCAGTTTTGAGATAGCGGCTAAAAGACTTGGTGCCGAAGTTGTAAATCTGGAAGTAAATACAAGCTCCACAAAAAAAGGTGAAACAGTAGAGGATACTGTGGCAAACCTTGATGCAATGAAACCTGATGCGATCATAATAAGGCACAGTGAATGCGGACTGCCTGCAAGTCTGGTTGACCAGGTCAACTGCCCTATCCTAAACGCAGGTGACGGAAAGAATGCCCACCCTACGCAAGGCTTGCTTGACCTTTATACCATATACAGACATTTTAAAGGGGAAACAAAAAACAAAACCATCGCCATAATCGGTGATATAGCAAACTCAAGGGTTGCATCATCAAACCTTGAACTTCTTCCAAGATTCGGCTTGACCCCTGTACTTGTTGCACCCAAAGAGTTTAAAGTAAAAACAAAGTTCAAATCAACAACAAACATAAAAAAAGTGATAGATGAACTTGATATCATTATGAGTCTTAGGGTTCAGCATGAAAGACATAATATAAGCATACTTCCAGAAGAGCTTGAAAAAAGAAAAAAGAAATATGCAAAAAAATACTGCATCACAAATAAACTTGTTAAAGACAGAGATATAATTCTAATGCACCCGGGACCCGTGAACAGAAATATCGATATAAGCGACGAGATGCTGGAAGATCCAAGATCAAAAGTATTAGAGCAGGTAAAGAACGGCGTTGCAATAAGAATGGCCTGCCTTAAAAAACTTATTATTGACCAGTAAAATTGAATCTTAAAGAGAAACTCAACAAATACGGTAAACAAAAAGAGCCTTTTCTTTTTGTTATCAGTTTTGATCTTAAAAACTATGATATCATAAAACTGAAAGATATAAAAAATGATATCCACTACTGCATAGACTCAAACAAAAGAAACAGCCACAATCTAAAACTTGAAAAAGAGTTTACTCATTTTGATATTTACAAAAAACAGTTTGAAAAAGTACAGAATAATATCAAAGAGGGAAATACCTATCTTTTTAACCTCACCTGCCCTACTAAAATAAAAAATAAGATCCCGTTGAAAGATATATATAGCAGCTCCAACGGCAAATTCAAACTTTATTTTAAAGACAAATTCGTATGCTTTTCCCCGGAACGCTTTTGTAAAATAGAAGACAACAAAATATATACCTACCCTATGAAAGGCACCATAGATGCCTCTATTGAAAATGCCCGCGATATTATCATCAACGATCCAAAAGAGCTGGCTGAACATACAATGGTAGTAGACCTTCTAAGAAACGATCTTTCAATAGTGTCAAAAAAAGTAAGAGTGGAAAAGTTCAGATACTGCGATACCATAAAAGCAGGAGATAAAGAGCTTATACAGGTAAGCTCAAAGATCGCAGGGGAGTTAAACCAGAACTGGCACGAGTCCATAGGGGATATACTAACCGCCCTGCTTCCAGCGGGCAGCATAACAGGAACACCAAAAAAGAAAACCACACAGCTGATTAACGAGATAGAGAATTACGACAGGGGATATTTTACCGGGATTTTCGGTGTCTTTGACGGGGAAACCCTGGACAGTGCGGTTATGATAAGATTTATAGAGAAAGACCTAGACGGCACTCTTACTTATAAAAGCGGCGGAGGTATTACCTGTGACAGCAGCCTTGAGAGTGAATACAAAGAGATGTGCGACAAGGTTTATATACCCTGATAATTTTTAAGGAGATATGGATGTATTTTGAAACAATAAAATGCGATGATTACGAAGTTTACAACCTCGACTATCACAAAAAAAGGATGTCTGATACAGTTGGGATAAACTTCAATCTTGAGGAGTATATCTACCCTTTGAACGAAAAGCTTTTAAAATGCAAGGTTACCTATAACGAGAATGAGATAATAGATATAAAATACGATCCGTATACACCAAAGCAGATAAAAAGCTTCAAGCTTATCTACGATAACGAGATACAATACGACCGTAAATTTACCGACAGGAAAAAGATAGAGCAGTTGTTTTCTCTAAAAGAAGAGCGTGACGAAATAATAATAGTCAAAAACAACCTGGTAACCGATACCTCCATAGCTAATATTGCCGTTTTAATAGACGGAACCTGGTATACGCCAAAAACTCCCCTACTTTATGGAACCACAAGACAAAGATATTTAGACAGCGGAAAAATAAAACAGAAAGATATTGACGTAAAACTTTTGAAATCTGCCGAAAAAATAGCACTTTTAAACGCCATGGTAGATTTTAAGATCATTGAAGATTTTAAAATCTAGTTTATATCGTTGATTACAGGTATTAATATCTGGTTGAACTTGGAGATATCGAACGAGAGAAGATCACTGTTCGTATTAAGGAACTTGAACCTTCTTTTTTGGAACATCTCTTCTTGAAGAGGCAGTATCTGCAAAATATTCTGCTCTTTGTTTAATCTTTTAATAGGATTTGATTTCTCTGATACCATTACTATGTTCTGGTTGAATATCTTGGAAAGATTATTCAAGTGCGCAACAAGGTCAGCCGTATTACTGTCCCCTATAGGATCTATATCAAAAACCTTGGGCTTGATCTTCAGCTGATTGGAGATATCAAAAAGTATAGGCGATATCTGCTCATATATCTTGTTCTCATTTAAAAGGATAAGGGAATTTTTCAAAGATGAGATATGCTCATCCCCTATTTTGAATATAGGAAGTTTCAGTGAAACAATATTTTTAATAGCTTCGTTGTATTTGAAGATACTTTTTGTCAAAACTATCATACCTATATCAAATTTTATCTTGTCCTGTTTTAAAATATTTTGGAAGCCTACGTTATGGTAATCTATATCAATTATTACATTTTCAATATTTTGAACTCTTTTTTCGATCTCTTCCATCACATCAACTTTTGTCGGACGTGTTATTTTTATAACCAGGGAGTTGTTTTTCATTCTTTTATGCAGAATCTTGCAATCCTCGATGGCATTGAATACCTCTTTGTCGCTCTGTATAAAAAGATCAATATATAAATAGATATTATTACCAAAAGGCATAGGGAACTGTGCCGTTGATTTTGAAATGGCACTGTAGGCCTGGGTAAGAACCTCAGGTCTTCCTATGATAATAATAATATCTCCCGGTTTAAGGATCAAAGAGGGCTTTATATTTATAAGAACCCCTGCCCTGTACAGTGCTACTATTTTCCACTCTTTCTGGCTGATACTTCCTATATACCTGTAAGCATAGTTACTTCCAAAAGGTATCTTGATCTCCATGATCTCACCTTTTCTAAGGCCGATATTTTGTGCGAATACGGGAATATTGGGAAGCTGCTCGATCAAACCGTTTGAGATTACATCGTTTCCTCTGTAGAATTTAATATTGTCATCTTTTATATCAAGATCCCATTTGTCAAAAACGGTAAAGCCCAGGTTTTTATACTTTTTCCTGATATTATCAATTACAGCGAGTGTTTCCTCTTTACTGTCAAGAACTATCAATGCATCTTGGTAAAGCTCCTTGTTTAAAACAAACTGCAGTTTGGAATAACTTGTAGGGTCAAGTTTATAAAAAATAAAATTTGAAGGGATAGATTCAGGAAGAATCGAATCATCGTTATAAACTATATTATAATTATTTAAGTTGTTGTTTAGATCAAGCATCCTCTTAATTAGATATTTGGATATTTGACCGTCTAATATTACCAGTACATTTTTCATAAAGTCTATTATATCTAATTTATGGTAAAATCCCTAACTTTGTATTATAAATGATTTTAATTATCAAATGATTTCAGCTATAAAGATTGATGGAGTAGTAATGGAAACAGAGGTTAGAAAACTGCCTAAAAAAACAAAAATGTATATCTATATTCTTATAGCTCTGGGAATTGTGAGCTTCTTTCTTGTAGATTCGGGGAAAGCTGTAAAAGCAACTAAAGTTCTGCACGAGCTTGGATATAAAGACGTGTCGGACGTACAGGTTTATGCCACACAGGAGTTCCTCAGAGAAGATATTAATGTAAAAGGTTACAAATATACCGTAAAATTCGTGGATAACGAAACAGCTCAAGAGTGCAAAGGGTATATTTTAAAAGATTTTAAAAACAATGTAGAAAAAGATCTGCTTTGCAAAAAAATAAAATAAGGTAAGAAAATGGCTTTAAGAGAAGAGATAAACTATTCAATTTGGTGTGACTTTATCGAAAGAGATTTCCTTGAAGGTGAATTTCAGGATATCATAAACAACGGAACTATACACGGGGCTACAAGCAACCCTGCAATTTTCCAGCAGTCTATTTGTAAATCATCGGCATACGGTCAACAGATAAATATGCTCCAGGCAAACGAAACAAAAAAGATCTATGAAGAGCTTGCAATAACCGATATAAAAAGAGCCGCAGAGATCCTAAAACCTCTGCACGACAAAGACCCTAACGACGGTTTTATCTCTATTGAGGTTGATCCGCAGCTTTGTGACGATACATTGGGTACCATTGAAGAGGGAGCAAGGCTTCACAGCCAGATAGAATACGATAACGTAATGATCAAGATACCTGCTACCGAAGCCGGATACACTGCAATGAAAGAGCTTACTTCAATGGGAATAAACGTAAATGCCACGCTAATATTTTCACCTGAACAGGCTGTAAAATGTGCCCAGAGTTTAAACGAAGGTATAAAACAAAGCGGTAAAGACACAAAAGCCGTGATCTCGATTTTTGTAAGCAGATTCGACAGGCTTCTTGATGAACAAATAAAAGAGAAAAACCTTCCTACCGGAGAAGTAGGTATTATGAATGCCGCAAAATGTTACCATGAAATAGAAAAATTCCAAAACGCAAACATAAGAACGCTTTTTGCAAGTACAGGGGTAAAAGGTGACGAACTTAATGCAAGTTATTATGTAGATAACCTTATCTACCCGAACAGCATAAATACTGCACCTTTAAATACTATCCATGCCTGGCTTCAAGAGGGTTCCAAAACCCAAAGCAATATTATAAGTGAAGAAGAGTATAATAAATTCTTCAAGCAGTTGGAGAAAAAAGGTATAAATATGGAAGGTGCCTATAATGCTCTTCTTAAAGATGGATTGAGTGCATTTAAGGTATCATTTCAAGAACTGTTAAAACAAATAAAATTATAAAACAAGGCAATATAATGAGTAATATATGGACACCTGACAGCTGGAGAGAATTTCCAATCAAACAACAGCCTATTTACGAAGATATGAAAAAAGTAAAAAAGGTTGAGAAGGAACTTTCCACTTACCCTCCTTTGATATTTGCAGAGGAAGCAAGAAAACTGAAATCAAAGCTGGCAGACGTAGCTAACGGAAAAGCATTTTTGCTTCAGGGTGGAGACTGTGCGGAAAGCTTCAATGCATTTAATGCGAACAATATAAAATCACTTTTTAAAGTTATGATGCAAATGGCAGTGGTTATGACCTTCAGCGGCCAAAAACCTGTTGTAAAAGTGGGAAGAATCGCAGGACAGTTCGCAAAGCCCCGATCAAGCGACTTTGAAACTGTTAACGGTGTAGAGTACCCAAGCTACAGAGGTGATATTGTAAATGATATCGAGGCAGATATTAAAGCCAGAACTCCAAACCCTAAAAAGCTTCTAAAAGCATATAACCAAAGTGCAGCGACTCTTAACCTTTTAAGAGCTTTTGCAAGAGGCGGTATGGCAGACCTTCACAAAGTACACAGCTGGAATCTTAACTATATGAAAGACCATGAACTTGGTGAAAAATACGAAGAGCTTGCTTCAAGAATCTCTGAATCGTTAAAATTCATGGAATCATGCGGAGTAACATCCCAAAATACTCCTCAGCTTGGACAAACTACACTGTTTACCTCACATGAGGCACTTCTTCTAAACTATGAAGAAGCATTAACGAGAAAAGATTCACTTACAGATGAATGGTACGACTGCAGCGCCCATATGTTATGGATAGGTGACAGAACAAGAGGTCTTGACGAAGCACACGTAGAGTTCTTCAGAGGTATTAAAAATCCTATAGGTTGTAAAGTGGGACCATCTATGCAAGAGGACGAACTTATCAAGCTTATTGACAAACTTAACCCTGAAAATGAAGCGGGAAGATTGAACCTTATCGTTAGAATGGGTGCATCTAAGATCGCTGATCATTTCCCTAAACTTCTTGAAAAAGTTGAAAAAGAGGGTAAAAAGATCGTTTGGTCTTGTGACCCTATGCATGGAAATGTCGAGAAAACCGAAACAGGATATAAAACAAGAGATTTTGCAAATATCCTAAGTGAAGTTAAGCAGTTCTTCCAGATCCACAAGGCACAAGGAAGTGTTGCAGGCGGTATCCACCTTGAGATGACAGGTCAGGACGTAACAGAGTGTACGGGAAGTACAAGCAGTGCTATTACAGTTGATGAACTTTCAAGCAGATATCATACACAGTGTGACCCTAGACTTAACGCCGACCAGTCCCTGGAATTGGCATTTATGATAGCAGAAACACTAAAAGAGGCAAACAGTTAATATTAACACCCTGCCCTGCTTTTAAAAGGAACATCCAAACGGATGTTCCTTTTTTTATTTTTATGATTTTAAAGTGACATAATGATACCATTACAAAAACTTTATACCAGAGGTAAATCATGGAAAATAAAATAGTATTTTTGGACAGAAAAACATTAGGTGATGATATCACTCTTGAACAATTTGAGAAATACGGAAAGATAACCACCTACGAATCCACAAAGAAAGAACAGACCCTGCAAAGAATTGCGGATGCAAATATAATAGTAACAAACAAAGTAGTAATTGACAAAAATATCATGGACAACAGCGATATAAAACTTATCTGTGTTGCTGCAACGGGAATGAACAATATAGATCTTGATTATGCAGAACAAAAAGGTATCGAGGTTAAAAACGTTGCCGGGTATTCAACCTCCAGCGTTGCCCAGCTGACATTCTCTTTTGTCCTTGAATTCGTGCAGAAAATAAACTTTTACGACAACTATGTCAAAAGCGGAGGATGGCAAAACAGCGATATATTTACCAATCTTGATAAACCTTTTTATGAACTTGACGGTAAAAAATGGGGTATTATAGGTTTGGGTTCCATAGGACTTAAAGTAGCAAATATAGCCAAAGAATTTGGATGTGATATTCAGTATTTTTCAACAAGCGGAAAAAACAAAAATAGCGATTTTAAAAACGTATCCTTAGAAGAACTGCTTAAAACTTCGGATATTATAACTATACATGCCCCGTTGAATGATGCAACTTCAAATTTGATAAATAATACAAACCTGCCTATGATAAAAAAAGGTGCAATACTACTTAATCTTGGACGTGGAGGGATAGTGAACGAGCAGGATATTACAGAGGCAATCAATAGCTCTCAGGACCTATATTACGGTACTGATGTTGTAACGAAAGAACCTATTCAAAGCTCATCACCACTGCTTTCTATTAGTAATAAAAGTAAAGTGCTGTTTACTCCTCATATCGCCTGGGCATCAAAGGAAGCAAGAATAAGGTTATTAAACGGTATAGAGGACAACATCAAAGAATTTGTGTTATAATACATACTGTAATATGTATAGGAGGTTGTTATGGCATTATTACTTTATCAATCAAAAGAGATGTTCTCCTCAACGGAGCTGATTAGAAAAAGCAAAATGATCTTTGATAAAATAGTAAATGAAGAGATCGAAAAAGCTATAATATTAAGGGACGGCAAGCCCGGCTTTTTGCTTATGGATTTTAAAAAGTATGAAGAGATAATGGCCGACTATGAAAAGCTGAAACAAAGTTGTGAAAAAACAACTAAAAAAAGATCCCAAAAGAAAAAAAATGACACTTCCACTAAAATCTCAACTAAAGAACAAAAGATGGAATCTTTATTAAATACCCTTCCAAACAATATTGAAGTAAAAAAAGAGCTGGAAGAGTTTACGGACTTGTCTAATGAAAATAAAGATGATGATTCCGTAAATAACGATCAGCCTGAACCGGAAGAAAGTCTTGAAAATAAAAAACCTAAAGAGGAAACTGAACAAACAGCAAATGAACAGGAGCCTGAAGAATTAAACGAAGAGGATGAGATAAAAGACGCTCTTTTTAAAATAAAAGATATGAACTTCTCACCGGAAGAGAAAGAAAGGGTAGAAACCCAGATAAAAGAAAAAATAAAAAGAGCCCGGGAAGAAAGGGCAAAAGAGCTGGAAAAAGAAGAGTTTATTCAAAAAGAGGAACTTAAAGAGGAACTACAATTGCAAGTTCAGTTAAAAGAGGAAAAAAAGAAAAAAGACCAGGAACTCAAAGAGTTCTGGGACTAAAGGATAGATCTATGACCGATATACTTGTTATTGGAAGCGGAGGAGCAGGACTGACTGCCGCGCTGGAGGCTAAAAAAAGAGGGAAAAGTGTTATTGTTTTATCAAAAACCCACCCTACTTCCTCCCAGACCTGCCAGGCCCAAGGGGGTATAAACGGCGTACTTGGCAACAATGACGACAATATCCAGAACCATATAAACGATACCCTGAGATCCGCCCACAATCTGGGGGATGAAAAAACAATAAGCTACCTTTGTGAAAATGCCGCAGATACAATCAACTGGCTTGACAGTATCGGTGTACCTTTCAGCAGGGACAAGAATAATGATATCGCACAAAGATCTCTGGGCGGTGCATCAAATCCAAGAGCCTGTTACAGCAGTGACTATACGGGACTTAAAATACTTCATACACTTTACGATAACTGCCTAAAAGAGGGTATAGAGTTTATAAACGAGCATATGGTTTTGGATTTTATCGTAGAAAACGGTGTCGTAAAAGGGGTAACTGCACTTGATATAGAAACAACAAAAGTAAAACAGATCGCAACAAAAAAAGTGATCACGGCAAGCGGAGGCTACGCGGGTATTTATACAAATTACAATACCAACTCCACTGCTACTACGGGTGATACCGTAGCTGCCGCTTTAAGAGCGGGATGTGAACTTTCTAATATGGAATATATCCAGTTCCATCCCACTGCCCTTAAAGATTCATGTGTACTTCTTAGTGAAAGTGCAAGGGGGGAAGGTGGTTACCTCGTAACAAAAGACGGTAACCGGTTTACCGATGAGCTGGCACCAAGAGACGTGGTTGCAAGGGCGATCTACGAAAAGATAAAAAATAATCAGGAAGTGTACCTGGATCTGCGGCACCTGGGACTTGAAAAGATAAAAGAGACCATGCCCCAGGAATATGACCTGGCACTGCAGTTTGCAAACCTCAAACTTGATGAAGATCTTATACCCGTAATGCCTGCGGCACACTACACAATGGGCGGTATAAAAACAGATATAAACGGTAAAACAAATATAAACGGGCTTTATGCCGTGGGGGAATGCTCTTCAAACGGCGTGCACGGTGCAAACCGTCTTGGAGGGAACTCCCTTCTTGAGATAATAACTTTCGGAAAAAGAACCGCCGGGGCAGCCTGTGAGGATATTAAAGATACTGCTTCCTTTTCAGAAAAAGAGTATCCCCAATATAAACATTCAGTAGATATGATCAAAAATATCTTTAAAAAAGAAAACAGAATAAACTTTTATGAAAGAAAAAAAGATATGGGTGAAGTCTTCTATAATAACGTAGGGCTGTTCAGATCCAAGGAACTGTTGGATGACACATATTTAAAGGTTAAACAGTGGCAGGAAGAATCCAAGGTAACAGGAATTGAAGATAAAAGCCGTATATACAACACCCAGCTTAAGGAGCTTATAGAGTTTAACAATATGGTGCAGCTTTGCGAGGCTATCGTTTTAAGTGCCATAAACAGAAAAGAGAGCAGGGGAGCACATTACAGAACAGATTATAAAAATGAAAACCCCGATCTTGCAAAAGAAAGTATAATTATAAAAGAGGGTACTGCTTTAAAAGGGGATCTAATATGAAATTAAAAATCTGCGATAAAACATACGACCTTGAAAAGACCAATATAAAAGTTGACAATCTTCTTTCTGTACTGCTTGAACTAAAAGCCCTACAAAACAGTTCTCTTAGCTTTAGAAGCGGCTGTAGAAGCGGAGTATGCGGAAGCTGCGCCGTCAGGGTAAACGGAATAGAAAAACTGGCCTGTAAAACAAAGATAAAAGAGGGTGATGATATTCAGCCCCTTAAAAACTCAAAAGTTATAAAAGATCTTATCGTCGATCTTTCAAACCAGGACAGATTCCTTATTGAGACAAAAGCTTTCCTAAGTGAAAAAAACGATGAAACCGTAACTGCCGGGGATGAGAAAAAAATCGACAGGGAATCCAATTGTATCCTTTGCAACAGCTGTTTAAGCTCCTGTCCCGTTTATGAAGTAAATGAAAACTTTACCGGTCCTTTTGCACTTACCAGAGCCTTTAGATATATAAACGACAAAAAAGAATCAGATCAAAAAACAAAAATAGATGCAGTACAAAGCAACGGCGTATGGGATTGTACATTATGCGGAAACTGCAATATGGTCTGCCCGGCTCATATCGATATAAAAAACGATATAATGCAGCTTAGAAACAAATCAGCACAATTTGGATATACTAATCCGAATATTACAAACTTTGACATGGGATTCAATCAGGATTTCGAATTTGATCCAAACGGTTTTTAAGGGGTAGAAATAATGGATATTAACGACAAGAATATAAAAATATTATATGTAGATGATAGCCAGACAGTAAGAGACATGGTTGAAAGCTTACTTTTGGAATTGGGTTATCTAAATATCCAGGGAGCAGAAGACGGTATTGAAGCTTTGGAGATCATCGAACATTCCGGGGAAGAGTTTGATTTTATCATTACAGATATCAATATGCCCAATATGGACGGTATAACACTTATCAGAACCCTAAGATCAAAACTCGATTATGCAGCAACGCCTATAATGGTTCTGTCAACAGAATGGAGCAACGAAATGAAACAGATGGGGAAAGATGCCGGTGCAACCTCCTGGATTGTTAAACCGTTCGATCTCGAACTGATCAATTACGGAATAACCGAAACTTTAAAAAAAGTCAATGAATAGATTACTAACAAAAGGTACAAAATGAATGTAGAACTATTACAGCACAGCAGTCTGGATGTATGTGCCCATGCAATTAGAACATGCTGGCAGAGTTTTGATAAAAGTGATGAAGGCGGAGAGAAAGACAAAGAGCTTATCAACAGGGTCGGAAATAAATTCAAACATGCCTCAACGCTTGAACACTTAACATATACATTTTATATCTCAGGTATAAGCAGAGCGCTGCTGCAGGAACTCGCCAGACACAGAATGGCAAGCCCGAGCGTAAAATCAACAAGATATACACTAAAAGAGCTAAAAGACGAAGAATCTTTTACAGACGGTATGAGTATGATCGAATTAAAAGAGAAATATACAAATCCCGATGAAGTTTATACGGACAAACATATGGTAAGAGCCTCAAAGTATCTTGTATGGACAAATGTTCTGGGAGTTGATTTCAGTTCGGTTGCAGCACTTGAAAATTTAAGGGTAATGTTACTTGAAGGTGTTGCCAACGACAAGGCTAAATACTGCCTTCCCGAAAGTTATAAAACAGAACTTACATGGACGGTAAATGCAAGAAGTCTGCAGAACTTTATCCATCTTAGAAGTTCAAAAAGCGCGTTATGGGAGATAAGAGATCTTGCCAAAGCTTTGTATGAAGCTCTTCCCTTCGAACACCAGTACCTGTTCGAGGATAGTTTAGAAACAAACTAAACTATCCTTTTCAAGGGTTATAAGGAATCAATCCTGTAACCAAGTGATGAATGGTTTTGTATTATATCTTTGCACGGTAATACTTTTTTAAGTTTTGATACCAGCTGCCTGACATGGCTGTTTTCAAAGTTTTTACCCCATACTGCCAGTTCTATTTCCTCATTTGTTACCGATTTCCCGATATTCTTAACAAGAACATTTAGCAGTGCCGATTCTTTTTTTGTAAGCGTTACATTTTTCTCTTTATAATTTACTACTCTTTTTTTAATATCATAATAACAGTCATCAGTAAGTTTTACCTGATTTGTAAGCTTGTCTTTGAAAACAATATTTATCTTTGCCACTATCTCTCTTAAATCGAATGGCTTTTTAATATAATCATCACACCCAAGGTCATAAGCTTTTAGGATCGTTTCAATATTATCGTCACCGCTTATTATAAATATTTTTAAATTACCTTTTAAAGATTTGATCTTTTTAACAAGCTCCAAACCGTTGATATTGGGCAGATTTATATCAATAATATACAGATCGAAAATATCCTCTACCAACTTAAATGCATTGGCACCATCTTTGCAGGATACTACATTGTAACCTATATTTCGCAAAGTTTCCGTCATAAAACCGTTTAACTCTTCATTGTCTTCTACTAAAAATATTTTCATAAGATAATTCTAACCAACTTTATTTTAATTTTTTATAATCTTTATTTACTTTTTAAATAGATAATAATTTTTTACTAATTTTATTTTAATCTTTGGCAGTGTGCCAAAGATACAGCTATTGCATCGGTAATATCAAGAGGTTTTATCTCCTGCTTTATCCCCAATAACCTTTTAACCATAAAGGCAACCTGTTCTTTTGAAGCCTTACCGTTTCCCACTACCGCTTTTTTAACCTGTAAAGGGGTATATTCGCTGAAATTACCCAGCTCCTGCAGTATTTTTAAACTCAAAGCTCCCCTGAACTGTGCAAGCTTTATAACAGATTTTGGATTGTACGCAAAAAACATATCCTCAATTGCCACTTCGTCGATCTTGTGATTGGATAAAATTATATCAATACCCTCTACCAATTCAACTATCTGTTCCTGTAAAATTCTTGATTTTATTTTAATTAGTCCCGCTTCAACCAGTTTTGGCTTTTTCACATTTTCACTTTGCTCCAAAATGGCATAACCACAGTTGATTGTACCTGGATCAATTCCCAAAATTTTCAATTAATCACCTTTTTTTCATCCGCTATTCACATAAGATTCACATTTTATTCACTGATGTGAAAAATAATAACATATTTTTACCTTTTTTTAGGTATAATCATTACCATGACGACAAAAGAAATATTAGCATACTTAGAAAATGAAGTATCTCAAAACGATTTTGATAAATATATAAAACAAATGATCTATAAAAAACCAAGCTCAAGCGACGAGCTTGCCGTATTTGAGGTACAAAATAAATTTATTGCAAACTATATAAAAACAAAATTCAAATTGATAATACAAGATGCCTTTGAAAAACTTACAAACACAAAACCGTCAATAGAGATAAAAATAACCGGTGAAAGAAGAAGAAGCAAAAAAGAGATCATAGACGAAACGGATATCAATAAAGGTGCCCAAAGCACCATTTTAAACCAGTCTTACACTTTTGATTCTTTTGTTGTGGGAAGTTCGAACCAGATGGCCTACACCGCTTCAAAAGCTGTAGCGGAAAAACCCGGAATCCAGTACAACCCGTTATTTATATACGGCGGTACAGGCCTTGGAAAAACCCACTTGCTTCAGGCAATAGGTAACGATGCAGCCGAAAAAGATAAAAATGTTATCTACGTAACAGTAGAACAGTTTATGAACGACTTCCTTTTCAGTATGAAAAACAAGAATATGGAGCACTTCAAGGCAAAATACAGACAGTGTGACCTTCTTTTAATAGATGATATCCAGTTCCTAAGCGGTAAAGAAACTACCCAGGAAGAATTTTTCCACACTTTTAACGAGCTGCATACGGCTAACAAACAGATCGTAATGACTGCAGATAAGCTCCCTTCCCAAATCGCAGGTCTTGAGGACAGGCTTAAAAGCAGATTCGAGCACGGGCTTAAATCACATATTCAGATGCCCGAACTTGAAACAAAGATTGCTATTATCGAGAAAAAAAGCGAACTCAACGGTATACATCTAACAAAAGATATAGTACACTTCATAGCAACGAACCTAGATAATTCGATCAGGGAGATAGAAGGGGTGCTTATTCAGATAAATGCAAATGCGACCCTGCTTGGCCAGGAGATAAATCTGGAACTTGTGCAAAGACTTTTAAAAGAGCAGATAAAAGAGAAAAAAGAGAATATCAAGCTGCCTGATATTATTGATGTAGTATCAAGTGAACTTAATATCAAGCCTAGTGACCTGAAATCCTCAAAAAGAAACGCAAACGTGGTAAACGGAAGAAGAATCGCCATATACCTGGCAAAAGAGCTTACACACAACTCTATGCCGGATATTGCAAAATTTTTGGGTATGAAAGACCACTCATCGGTTTCTAAAAATATCACAGCTTCCAATAAGCTGATAGAAAAAGATGAAAACTTCAAATTAACGCTTGAAAATTTGAAGAACAAGATTATAAATAAGGACTATTAGTAAAATGTTATGTGAATAGGTGTGAACAATTTTTCAAACTTATTCAACTCTTTGGATGTTGATAAACAAAGGGTTTTGAAGTTGTTTTCATCTATTCACATATACTACTGATATTACTACTTATAAAGATAAATATAAAAGGAAAGAAAATGAAGTTTACAATATCAAAAAACATTATTGAAAATATTGTTTCATCTATGCAGCCGTTCTTGAATAAAAAAGATTCAAGTGCTATAACTTCACATATATATTTAGAAGTAAATACCAATCTGATAATCAAGTCTACAGATTATGAAATGGGTTGTGAAGCTGTTGTAACAGATATTAGAGATATCATAGAGGGTAAAGCAACCGTAAACGGAGGAAATCTGTTAAATATCATCAGAAGATTAAAAGGTGATGATATAGATTTTGAAGTAATAGACAATAATCTTAGTATTAAACAAAAAAGATCAAGTTTTAAACTTCCTATGTATGATGCTAACGAGTATCCTTCATTTCCGCAATTGGAAAATTTGAATCCTTTGGATATCAATACAATTAATTTAATAAACTCTATTAAAAAGATAACTCCTTCAATAGATAACAATAATCCAAAGTTTGAATTAAACGGAGCACTTATAGATATTAAATCCCAAAAGATCAATTTCGTAGCAACTGATACAAGAAGACTTGCTGTTGCATATCTGGAAAATATATCAAATACGGAAACACAGATCATAATCCCTAAAAAAGCTATCATAGAGATACAAAAGCTTTTCCTTGATGAAGCAAGTATTAAATATGATGACACAAATCTTGTAGTATCAAATGAAAATTATACTTTCTTTACGAAACTTATAAACGGTAAGTTCCCTGATTATGAAAGAATCATACCGAACAACTTGAAATACAGTTTTCCTTTATCAAAATCTTTACTTATAGAAGCAATTAAACTTGTAACATCAATAGAATCAAAAATCAAAATAATTTTCAATCCTCAAAACATAGTATTTGAATCACTGGATGACGACAGCGAATCAAAAACAACTATTGACGTTGATCTGAATATTGACGAAAGTTTTTATATTGCCGTAAACAGTAAATATATACTTGACTTTTTAAGCAGTACAAATAACGAAAAGATCACAATCGGATACAATGAGTCAAATTTACCGTTTTATTTAGAAGACGGAAACTTTATAACTATAGTTATGCCTATAGTTTTAGATAAATAAATATACCATAAAAGAAAAGGGCAGGAATGAGCGAAGAAAAAAAAGAATACGGCGCTAGTAATATTAAAGTTCTTAAGGGGCTGGAAGCAGTTAGAAAAAGACCCGGTATGTATATCGGTGATACTAACTTTAACGGTCTTCACCATATGGTTTATGAGGTTGTGGACAACTCTATCGATGAAGCAATGGCAGGTTTCTGTGATACGATAAAAGTAACTATAACCAAAACAAACGGAATTATTGTTTCAGATAATGCCAGGGGTATTCCTACAGATATGCACGCCGGTGAGAAAATAAGTGCTGCAACGGTAGCCTTGACGGTTCTGCACGCCGGTGGTAAATTCGATAAAGATACATACAAAGTATCAGGTGGTCTTCACGGGGTAGGGGTTTCGGTTGTAAACGCCCTTTCTTCATCTTTAAAAATGACTATCCAAAGAGCGGGAGAGATACATTACCAGGAATTCTGTCAGGGAAAATACGACAAACAGCTTGAGGTTATAGGAACTACTAAAAAAACAGGTACTACTATCGAGTTCCAGCCTGATGATACTATTTTTGAAGTTTTGGAATTTTCTTTTGACACTTTGTCCAAAAGATTTAAAGAGATCGCTTACTTAAACCCTATGATAACCATTGAGTTAAAAGATGAAAGGGTAAATAAAAAAGAGATTTACCATTTTGAAGGGGGTATTAAACAGTTCGTAGAAGATGCCAACAAATCAAAAGCAATAACAGATGCAATCTCTTTCAGCGATAAAGATGATGATGTTGAAGTTGATATTGCTTTGATGTATAACGATACCTATACTGAAAAAACACAATCTTTTGTTAATAATATCAGGACTATTGACGGCGGTACCCATGAAGCCGGTTTTAAAGCCGGTTTAACAAGAGCAATTACAAAATACCTTAAAGAGAATGCCAATGCAAGGGATAAAGATGCGAAGATCACGGGAGATGATGTAAGGGAAGGTCTTGTAGCAGTTGTATCCGTAAGGGTTCCCGAGCCTCAGTTTGAAGGTCAGACAAAAGGTAAACTTGGAAGTTCTTACGTAAAACCTATATGTCAGAAACTTACAAACGAAATACTGAACAAATACTTTGAAGAGAATCCTGTTCAGGCAAAACTTGTAATGGAAAAAGCTTTAATGGCGGCACGTGGTAGAGAAGCAGCTAAAAAAGCAAGGGAACTTACAAGAAAAACAGACAGCATGACAGTAGGAACACTTCCCGGAAAACTTGCAAACTGCCAGACAAAAGATCCTGAGATCGCTGAACTTTACCTGGTGGAGGGTGACTCTGCGGGTGGTTCTGCAAAACAGGGGCGTGACAGGGTTTACCAGGCTATTTTACCGCTTAAAGGTAAAATTCTTAATGTTGAAAAAGCAAGACTAGACAAGATATTAAAATCTGAAGAGATCAAAAACATAATTACTGCTCTTGGATGCGGTATCGGGGAAGACTTCAACGAAGAAAAGATCAGATACCATAAAGTTATAATCATGACGGATGCCGATGTTGACGGTAGCCATATCCAGACACTGCTTTTAACATTCTTCTTCAGATTTTTAAGACCGGTTGTTGATAAAGGTTACCTTTACATTGCACAGCCTCCGTTATACCTTTACAGAAAAGGTAAAAACGAAACATACCTGAAAGATGATGCTGCATTAAGTGCATTCCTTATTGAACACGGTATAGGAAACTTTGAATTTAAAGGAATGGGTACTACGGATCTTCTTGATATGTTTAAAATCGTTTCAGCTTACAGAAGTATGTTATTAAGTCTTGAAAAGAGATATCAGCTTATTGAGGTTATCAAGTATCTTATCGAGAATGACGAACTTGTAGGTATGGAAAATGAAAAAATGTACGAAAAAGTTGAGAAATTCCTTCTTGATAAGAAGTTTAATATATTAAACAAAAGCATAACCGAAGAGAGTATTCATATTTTTGTACAAACAAATGAAGGACTTGAAGAGCTTTTAATCGATGATGAACTTTTTGCAAGCCCGTTTTTTGCGGAAGCTAGTTATCTTTACAAGAAATTATTAGAAAGAGATCTTTCAATATTTGAGGGTAGAGATGCTATTGAGGTTCTTGAAGATGTAGAAGCAAGTGCAAAAAAAGGTGCATATATCCAAAGATATAAAGGTCTTGGGGAGATGAATCCTGAGCAGCTTTGGGAAACTACAATGACGCCGGAAGCTAGAAGATTGTTAAAAGTAACGATAGATGATGCACAAGAGGCAAGCGAAACCTTTACTCTGTTCATGGGTGATGAAGTTGAGCCTAGACGTAAATATATAGAAGACCATGCCAAGGATGTTGAACATCTTGACGTATAATAAAAAAGGGGAACCTTTTTTATTTATAGGTTAGGGCAATTTAGAAAAAGAATCACCGTTCTTTTCGTACAAGCGGTGATTATAGTGCATATAATCATGTTTAAAACGCTTTTTTATGTCAGGAGTACCCTGGATAAGGAGTGTGCCGCTTTTTAAGATATTAAGCACCTCTCCCTGGCTAGTTTTGATCTGATGCATACTATCTTTAGTTTGTGAGTAAACGATAGTTCTGTTCATACCTGTCAAAATTTTTTCAAACTCTTTGTAATTACCTGTAAATCTCATATTTGATCCTTATTGATTTTACATGAAAATTTCGTTTTATATAATGCTATAAACAATAAAGTAAAACTCTTTACTTTTATTATACGGCTCCTTCACGGTCCGATCGTTACGGTTCCTTTTGATATTTTGCCTTCGCCGGTGTATAAATGCACATCGGCTACGGTTCCAAACCTATAAAAGTAAAACTCTTTACTTTTATTATACGGTTTTCATGTCACAGGTAGTGTCACAAAAATAATAATTTTAAAATTTATTCGTTGTTTTCTGAATTATTTTCGGGAAGGGTTTTTATGGTATAAAAGAATCTTTTGCCGACAGTGTCTCCGTAAGGTTTGGCAAATACAGTTTTGGTATTTTCTCCGTTTCGTATGCTTATTACCTTAGCTACTTTAATACCGTAAGGGAATATATTATCCATATTGCTGGTAATGATCTCGTCATCTATGTTTATCTGTTTCCATTTAGGTATATGATCTATTTTCAGAAGACCTTTATCATTCATTCCAGAGGTAATTCCAGGAGCATTCTGTTCCCCGACAAAAACAGCATAATTACATTTACTGTTACTGTTAAGATATGCCAGATACTGCTGATTTTTTTTTATAATAATTCCTGCGCTGTAGCCCTCTTCGGTGATCATTGCAGTTATGAGGTTATTACTTTCTTCAAGGTCGAGAACAACTATAGAAGGATCATACAAGCTGTGGTTTGATAATACTTTAACTTTTTGCAGGAGAAGATTGTCCTCATTGACAAAAGGGGTGGTATTCTTTACTTCGTTAAGTTCTGCAGATGCTGTATCATAAAGTGTTTTATATTTTACGAACTGGTCGTTTTGTTTTTTTAACTGTTCTATATAATCTATCTGGTAAAAATATTTATTTATGGATGATTCTATTGAAACGAGAGTATTCAGGTATGCGGAAGATACGTTACTTCCGATTTGGGACAGGTTGTTTTTAATAACCCTGTCCAGATTGAATATATAACCTATTATGATTATAAAAATGGTAGATATAAGGAGGAAACTTCTATTCATTAGAGATTAGTTTTAATAAAGATTCCTCGTCTAAAGTTTTACTTGTACCGTATGCTACGGCCAATAAAGGCTCGTCAGCTACTTTTACAGGCAGTTTGATATCGTGTGCCAGATATTTTTCAAGACCTCTTATAAGAGCTCCTCCTCCTGTTAATACAACACCGTTGTCAACAATATCTCCTGCTAAGTCAGGCGGCATCTCTTCAAGAACCTGTCTAACTGCAAGCGAGATCTCTTTAAGAGGTTCGGTTAAAGCTGTTCTAACCCCTTCACTTGTAAGATCGATTGTCGTTAAAAGCCCGGAGCTGTCTCTACCTTTAACTCTTATTGTAAGATCTTTAGGCTGTTTGATGGCAGTTCCTATTTCAAGTTTGATGTTTTCCGCTGTTCTGTCCCCGATATAAAGGTTGAAGTTCTGTCTTACATAATCTACAATAGCTTTGTCGAATCTGTCACCCGCCACTTTTATAGATTTTGATAATACAAGCCCACCAAGTGATGTTACACCGATCTCCGTTGTACCTCCCCCTATATCAACAACGACATAACCGTCAGGGCTGCTTACGGGGATTCCGGCACCGATAGCAGCTGCCATAGGTTCCTCTACAAGGAATACTTCTCTAGCCCCTGCACTAAGAGCCGATTCTTTTACCGCTTTTCTTTCAACCTGAGTGATCCCGTGAGGGATACAGATGATGATTCTGGGTCTTAGGAACGATTTTCTGTTATGAGCTTTTTCGATGAAATATCTGATCATTCTTTCAGTCATCTCAAAATCTGCGATAACCCCGTCTTTCATAGGTCTTACGGCCTGAATGTTCATAGGTGTTTTACCTATCATCTGTTTAGCTTCGCCACCCACTGCCAATATCTTGTCTCTTCCGTATCTGTCGTGCTGTACGGCAACAACTGAAGGTTCATTTATTATTATCCCTTTACCTTTGACAGATACAAGTGTGTTAGCAGTACCAAGATCGATCGCCATATCATTTGAAAACCAACCGATAAATTTATCAAATACCATAAAAAATTCCTTTAAAAGTTTATTACCAAAAAGCTTTTAGTCTTAAGCTACTTTGGGCGTTTCTGTTTTTTCTACTACTTCTTTGGTAATGGTTACTGTTTTACCTTTATAGTCAGGCAGTTCATACATTACGTCAAGCATTATCTCTTCCAGAATAGATCTAAGGCCTCTGGCCCCTGTTTTTCTGGTTTTTGCGGCTTTTGCTATAGCTTTTAGCGCATCCTCATCAAATTCCAGATCTACATCATCCATTTTGAAAAGCTTTTTATATTGTTTAACCAGTGAGTTTTTAGGCTCTTTTAAAATATGAACCATAGCCTCTTCATCTATCTCCTGAAGAACGGCCGTCATATGCAGCCTACCTATAAGCTCAGGGATCAGACCGTATTTTACCAGGTCGTCTGCTTCAATTTCATCAAAGATATTGTCTTTTTCATCTTTTGTTTTCTTATCCTGGTTGAATCCAAGAACATTTCCGCCCTGTCTTCTTGAGATGATATCTTTCATACCGTCAAAAGCTCCGCCGCAGATAAACAGTACATTTGTAGTATCAAGCTGTATAGCATCCTGGCCTGGGTGTTTTCTTCCCCCTTTTGGCGGAACGTTTACGCTGCTTCCTTCAACTATTTTAAGTAATGCCTGTTGTACACCTTCACCGCTTACGTCTCTTGTGATCGATCTGTTTTCGCTCATTCTGGCAACTTTGTCTATCTCATCTATGAAGATTATACCCTGTTCAGCTTTTTTTACGTCACCGTCCGCTGCCTGTATAAGTCTGGTAACTACATTTTCAACATCGTCGCCAACATAACCAGCTTCGGTTAAACTCGTAGCATCGGCAATGGCCAAAGGTACATCCAGGTATTTTGCTATTGTCTGTGCAAGAAGAGTTTTACCGCTTCCTGTGGGACCTATAAGCAATACGTTTGATTTTGAAAGCTCGGTGGTATCGTCGTGGTGCATGAATATTCTTTTGTAGTGGTTGTAAACCGCAACGCTTAATACTTTTTTTGCTTTATCCTGACCGATAACATAATCATCCAAAATAGCTTTCAGCTCTTTTGGAGTATGTATTTTTTTTACCGCCTCCTGGTTTAAAGGGGCATGGTTTTCCACATGGTCACTTTTGTGACTCTCTATAATATCAAATGCCGATTTTGCGCAAGATTGGCAAATAGTTGCTTTATCCCCTGATATTAAAGGGTTTTGTTCGCTGTCTTCAACTCCGCAAAAATCACAAGTTACTTTATTTTTATCCATTAGATTATTTCCTTGTAAAGGGTATGCCTCTTTTTGTATCTAGTACAAACTGGGCTAATTTTTTTACATATTCGTTCTGTGCTGACTCAAGGATCTCTTTGGCGCTTTCGTTTACAGGTTCACCCGATTCAAACAGTTTTTTATATGCTTTTTTGATCTCGTCTATATCTGATCTGTTTTTTAGTCTTCTTCTAAGACCTGTCAGGTTTAATCCCCTAATAGTGGCTCTGTTACCTTCAGTGTTACAGAATGGAGGGATATCCTGTACGATAATACTTCCTCCCCCTACCATTGCCTGTGTTCCTATTTTACAGAATTGGTGGATTGCACTTAATCCTCCAACAACCACGCTGTCCTCTATCTCAACGTGTCCTGCAAGGGTTGCACAGTTGGCAAAGATACAGTTGTCACCTACGATACAGTCGTGTGCTACATGTGTATATCCCATAAAAAGGTTGTTGCTTCCTATTCTGGTAACTGATCCGCCGCCCTGTGTTCCCGGATTGAAAAGGGTAAATTCCCTTATCTTGTTGTTATCACCGATGATCAGTTCCACATCTTCACCGTGAAATTTAAGATCCTGGGGGATAGTTCCAAGGGCCGCATGGGAAAAGATCTGGTTATTTTCCCCTATGGTTGTTTTCCCCTCGATCACACAATGGGATGCAATAGTCGTTCCTGAACCGATTTTTACATTTGGACCTATAATGGTGTAAGGACCGACAGTAACATTATCCGCGATCACGGCACCCTCTTCAATAATGGCTGTTTTATGAATTTCTGCCATAATTATTTGTCTACCACCATGGCTTTTAGTTCTGCTTCACTTACCAGAGTATCGTTAACGAAAGCTTTACCGTCCAATACTATAAGGTTTTTTCTAAGTTTTATAACTTCGATTCTGTATTCAAGTTTGTCTCCCGGTTTTACCGGGTTTCTGAATTTTGCCTTGTCGATGCTCATAAAATAGATCACTTTGTTTTTTAGTTCCTCTTCACTGAACCCGGAGCTTTTAAGAGCCAGGATACCGCCTGCCTGCGCCATACCTTCAAGTATCATTACTCCAGGGTAGATAGGATGTCCCGGGAAGTGCCCTTCAAATACCGGTTCACTTATTGAAACATTTTTATAAGCAATGATATTTTTTCCTTCTTCCATCTTTTCAACTCTGTCAACCAGAAGAAAAGGGTATCTGTGAGGTAAGATTTTCTGTATGTCCGTAACGTCTAACATTTTTTTTCCTATATTTAATATTATTTAAGTGATTAACACTGATTTTGTCAATTATTATATCTAAAAATTATTAAGAAAACAGTATTATTTAAAATAAAATATTATAAAACTTCTGTTAAATAAGACAAAAATTGTCACATTAATAATTAAGATAATTACGATATTAATGAGAAATTTTAAAGTTATATTTAAGTTAATAATTATAAAATCCTATATAAAAATAAACAAAAGGAAAATTTAATGTATAACAGAGATTATTTGACTAATAATAGTTCATCTGAATACTCAAGAGAGAATGAAGCATATACTTCATCAAAAGAGCAATCATTTGCACCTGCAAACCTGATGGCTTTTTTAAAGAGTACATATCAGCTTTTTGCAAGTTCGCTGCTGGCAGCGACTGCGGGAGCTTATATCGGTCTTGATATGGTAAGTGCTATCTCAAGCTGGTATTGGGGGCTTGTTATATTGGAGTTCGTACTTTTATTTGCATTGTATGCGGTAAAAGACAAGCCCGGTATTAATTTAGCCGTATTATTCGGATTCACCTTTATTTCTGGTCTTACTATTACGCCTTTGCTTAGTTCTGTATTTATGATGCCGGGCGGTGCATCGATAGTTGCACAGGCATTCCTTATGACATCGGTTGCATTCGGCGGTATCAGCATGTTTGCTTTGACAACTAAAAAAGATTACTCTTTTATGGGTAAGATGTTGTTTATTGCACTGATCATAATAGTTATTGCAAGTATAAGCAATATCTTTTTCCAATCGCCGATATTACAATTAACGATTGCGGGAGCAGGGGCGTTACTATTCAGTGCATTTATCCTTTATGATACTCAACAGATTGTCAAAGGCGGATTCAGCTCACCAATTGAAGCAGCTATTGCACTGTATTTAGATTTCTTTAATCTATTTGTATCACTGCTTCAACTATTAGCGGCGTTCAACAGCAGCGATGACTAAGGAGAACCTTCGTCTCCTTGATGCCAATCTAAACAGACTTAGAGAAGGTATCAGAGTTGTTGAAGATATATACAGATATATCTTCAACGACAAAGAAACATCTTCAAAACTTAAAAATCTTCGACACAGATCAAGAATAGATATCTACAAAAAACTCCTTGACTCAAGGGATATACAAAATGATGTATTAAAATTTTCTACCAAATCTGAACAAAGCAGAAGTGATCTGGATGCCATATTGATAGCGAACTTTAAAAGAGCCCAGGAAAGCAGCAGGGTTTTGGAAGAGTTTGGTAAACTTATAAATTCAGAAGTGTCTGAGAATTTTAAAAGTATCAGGTATGAGCTTTATCATTTGGAAAAATCGATAATTAAAGATTAAAAAAAAGGGAAGTTTATTTAACTTCCCTTTTTTTATTCAGATATTTTACTTATTAACCCTTTGGCATCTTCAAGGGCTTTTTGGCTTGAATCTTTATCGAAAGTCAAGGCAACGGCCATTCTTCTTCCCTCATGGCTTTGAGGCTTACCGAACACTCTGATAAAAGAGTTTGAAGTAAATATTGAAGGATCGACCGAAAGCTCAGGAGTAAAGGTATCTGTTGTTGATTTATAAGCGGCACTGGCTCCCGCACCGTATGTTATAAAATCAAGGGGCAGACCGAGTACAGCTCTTAAATGAAGTGCAAATTCGCTTTGGGATTGCGTGATAAGCGTTACCATTCCCGTGTCGTGAGGTCTTGGGCTTACTTCAGAGAAATAAACTTCATCACCTTTTACGAACAGTTCAACCCCGAAGAGTCCTCTTCCCCCAAGGCCGTCTGTTATTTTTTTTGCGATATCAACGGCTTTTTCACGTGCTGTTTCACTCATCTGCATAGGCTGCCATGAGAAGATATAATCGCCGTCTTTTTGGATATGACCGATTGGTTCACAGTATGTAGTTCCTGTTTCGTTTCTAACTGTTAAAAGCGTGATCTCGTAATCAAAAGTGATGAACTCCTCGACTATAAGTTCGCTGGCATCTCCTCTTGCTTCTTTTGCAAGCTCCCACGATTTTTCTATATCATCAGCAGTTTTGGCGATGCTCTGTCCGTGTCCCGAACTGCTCATTACAGGTTTTATAACACAAGGGAAACCTATATTTAAGGCAGCTTCTTTAAGCCCCTCAAGTGTAGTTACAAATTCATATTTACTTGCAGGAAGCTTCAGATCCTCACAGGCGAATACCCTGATATTTTTTCTGTTCATTGTTTTGTTAACAGCTTCTGCATTAGGGATAACGTGGAAACCTTCCTCTTCTGCTTTAAACAGGGCTGAGATGCTGATAGCTTCAACTTCAGGGAGGATGAAGTCGGGTTTCTCCATTCTAATCACGTCAAGAACTTCCGCTTCATTCTTCATATTTATCACATATGATCTGTTCGCCACTAAATGGGCTGGGGCATTTGCATAAGAATCAACGGCTATAGCCTCGATACCCAGTCTTTGGGCTTCGATTACCACTTCTTTACCTAATTCTCCGCTTCCTAAAAGCAAAATCTTTATACTGTTCGACTTTAACGGTGCACAAAACTTCATTTTTTATCCTTGGTTATAATTATTATAATATTCCTTATATTGTATTATATGATTGGTTAAGAGTTTATTTAGTATAATCTATCTCTTAAAATAAAATTATTAAAAAAAAGGAAATAACCATGGGTATGCCAAGTGGATTTGAACTATTTATTATCGTTGCGATAGTAGTATTATTATTTGGAGGAAAAAAGATTCCTGAATTAGCAAAAGGTCTTGGTAAAGGTATCAAAGACTTTAAAAATGCGGTAAAAGAAGATGAAAAAGATAGTGAGATCGCAGTAAACGATAAGAAGATCGAAGAGGATAAAGCAGAGGCTACAACAGCATCAAAAACTGAAACTGCTGAAAACAAAACAGACAATAAAACAGTTTAATTGCAAGGTTTGATTAGTAGTGCAGAATATCGTTAAAAAACATATAGAAGATATTTTAGAACGGGAAGTAGTTCTAGAGAAACCAAAAGATATAACATTGGGTCATTTTGCAACACCGGTTGCTTTTTCCATGGCTAAAGAGCTTAGAAAAAATCCTATGATGATAGCTGAGGAATTGGCGTCAAAATTTGACCAAAGTTCAATATTTGAAGAGGTAAGTGCCGTTAAGGGGTTTATTAACTTTAAACTTTCAAATGACTTTTTATCTTCAAAAATAAAAGAAGCCCTGAACAAAGGCGAGCAGTTTGCAGCCGGTGAATCCAAAGGTGAGAAGATCCTTTTGGAGTTTGTAAGTGCGAACCCGACGGGTCCTTTACATATAGGGCATGCCAGAGGGGCAGTGTTCGGCGATGCTTTATTAAAAGTGGGAAGATACCTGGGGTATGATATTACTTCAGAGTATTATGTTAATGACGCAGGGGCCCAGATGGATCTTCTTGCACTTTCTCTTTATCTTGCAGGCAGGGAAAATATTCTTAAAAAAGATGTGGAATACCCGGAAAAATATTACAGGGGAGATTACCTTGTAGATATAGCAAAACTTTGTGAAGAAAAATACGGTGCAGAGGTTTTTGAGGATGCTACAAAAGAGAAAGAATTGGCATTGTTCGCAAAAGATGAAGTTCTGGCACTTATTAAAAGCGACCTTTTGGATCTGGGGATCGAATTTGACAACTATGTAAGTGAAAAATCCCTGTATGTTAACTGGGATGAAACAAAAGCTGTTCTTGAATCAAACGGAAGCATCTACAATAAAGAGGGTAAAGATTTTATCAGATCAACCGACCACGGTGATGATTCAGACAGGGTAGTTGTAAGGGAAAACGGTGTTCCTACTTATTTGGCGGGTGATATTATCTACCATAAAGACAAATATGACAGAGGTTATGACAGATATATCAATATCTGGGGTGCCGATCACCACGGTTATATCAAAAGGGTAAAAGCGGCAATAGAGTTTTTAGGTAACGATTCTTCAAAACTTGAAATTCTTTTATCTCAAATGGTTGCCCTTCTTCAAGGGGGACAGCCTTACAAAATGAGTAAAAGGGCAGGGACCGTTATACTAATGTCCGATATAACAAAAGAGATAGGTTCGGATGCTTTAAGATTTGTATTCCTTACTAAAAAGAGTGATACCCACCTTGAGTTTGATATTGATATGCTAAAGAACAATGATTCTTCAAATCCTGTTTTTTATATCAATTATGCCCATGCAAGGATAAATCAGCTGTTTAATAAAGCCCAACTGAGTGTAGATGATGTGATAGATGAAACTATTGAGGGGATAAACCAGGACGCAAAAGACCTGGTTTATGAATCGCTGCTTTTATCAACTGTATTAAACGAAGCTTTTGAAAAAAGGGATATGCAGAAGATCACTGATTACCTTCACTCTTTAAGTGCTTCGGTACACAAATTTTACAATGAACACAAGATAGTGGGTATTGAAGAGCAGAACAGATACTTGAAAATATTAAGTATGGCTGCACTTTCTATCCGGGCAGGATTGTCAGTATTAGGGATAAAAGCAAAAGAGGTAATGTAAATTATGAAATGGGTATTTCTTGTTTTGGTCATAGTTATAGGTTATATGATATACAGCGGTAATCTGGGTGGTGCAAGAGATGCTACCCAGAACTATGTGGATATTCAAACCCAAAGATAAAATAAAATATATCGCAGGCAGTTTTAAATGAAATGGATATTTCTGGTATTGATTGTGTTTGTCGGATATATGATATATACAGGAAATATGGGCGGAGCAAGAGAAGCTACCAAAAACTATATTGAAGTAAGAAGCCAGCCTTCAGCTGATCCCAAAGCCGCTGAAGGAAGACCTTCCACGATGCACAGCTTTATTGAATATAAAAGTAATAATGAAGGTAAATAGCCAAACTATTTACCTAAAAGCTCCTTTTTATAGGTATCTTCGTTAAAAGCGACTAAAACTTTCTCACCATACTCGACTACAGGTCTTTTTAGAAGCATATTTTCTTTACACAGCCATTCAAGTTTTCCCTGATCATCAAGGTTTAACTCTTTTAGCTTAAGGTCTTTATATTTTGTTCCCCTGTTGTTGAACAGAAGGTTTATATCAACTTTGGAAGCAAAATATTTTATCTTTTCATCATCTAAAGGTTCAGCCCTGAAGTCGTGAAGAGTATGCTCTAAATTGTTGTCTTTACAGAATTTTACAGCTTTTCTAACGCTGCTGCATGTTTTTATACCGTAAATAGTTATCATATACTACTCGATAATCGCAGGTACTACGAAATAGTTATCTTCAGATTTAGGAGCATTTGCCATTATTTTTTGAACCTGCTCTTCATCTTTTACGGCTTCATCTTCTCTTAACTGCTGACCTCCTGAAATTGTTGTAAATGTTGCATCAACATGGCTTACGTCAACTTCATTCAGGTTTTCTACAAATTGTACGATATCTCCAAGCTCTTTTGCAATCTTTTGTTTGTTTTCTTCATCAATTGTTAAAGAGGAAAGTTTCGCAAGTTTGTCAACCGTATTGTTATCGATAGTCATTTTTTTCCTTTAATATTTATAATTGCGTCATTTTATCAAAAGTTTATTGTATTTCAAATAAGTAGGTTTTTCTTGAAATGTTCATAAAATTTTCATATTAGTATGCTATAATAAAGTATATATTATGTTATATATAACTAAAACTTATGTATATAAGGGATTAAAATGTTAGCAATACCAATGAATAAACTGGGTGAGACCCCTTTGATGTCAGAATATTTTGGAAAATCTAAATGGTTTGCCATAATTGATGATGGTGTGATCAGTTTTGAAAAGAACGTTCACGTTAACGGATGCAAGATCGTTGATTGGCTTTATGATCTTGGAGTTACACAGACATTTGTGAATTTTATAGGGATCAGCCCTTTTGAAAAACTAAAGAAAATGGACATAGAGTGTTTATATTCTCCGGAACATTTAAAAAGCCTTACGGAGATTTTGGACATAATAGAGTCCAATAAAGCTACAAAAGTAGATAATGAGAATTTTTCCCAGGTTGTTGATTTTAGCAACGGATGCCAGGATAAATGCTAAACAGCTAGCTTATTATAAAGCTGCTGTAGCCTACTACGCTTTCTTTATCATTTGTTATATCGGCGCTTGTCCTGTAATCTAAAAGTTCTATTTTTAGATCATCTTCGACGGCTGTTTTAATAATCCCCTTTACCCCCGTAATGCCGCAAGCCTGGCACCCTTTTTTATCAAGTTCCAGATCTTTGTGCAAAATAGAGTTTAAACATATATTATCAAGTTTATTGGCAGTATCAAGGTCATAAAAATGACTAAGGTCGGTACTTATTACAACGAGATTGTCTTTATTTCGTAAAAGCTCCTTTATTAAAAGGGCTATATCGTTAAAATCGGCTTTTGAGTAAACTATCTCAAGGACATTTACATCTTCCAGGTATTTTTTAATAAAAGGAAATTGAACTTCTGTGGAGTGTTCACAGTGCACCTTTTTATCAAAAGTTAAAAAATCAAACCTTTGAACCAGTTCTTCCCCTAGTGATTTGTTAACGGAAAGATCTCCGTAGGGAGTAGGGTATGTATCATAAAGGGATACGCTTGCTCCCTCAAAAGCGAATTTATGGGAAGGACCTATTACTATAATATTCTTAATACGGCCGGGAATATGCCTGTATGCCATATTTGCCGTAAAACCGCTGTAGATATAACCCGCATGGGGTACAATAACAGCTTTTAGGTTATCTTTTTGTTTTATATCTATGTTGTTCTCTTTGAGTATGTTGTTAAAGTGGTCTATATACCTGTTTAATTCCTCTTTTGTTTCGGGATAAAACTGTCCCGATACGGCTAGGTTTCTGCTGCTCATAATAATCCTCCCACATTTCCAAGATGTATGTTTTTTAAGCCGTAAGATTTACCGATGCTTTTTGCATGAAGAAGCGTATCCAAAGGGGTTCTTGGCAGTTCCAGCTCTTTATAGTCAGGATGAAATGCAGATATATGCCAGGGGATATCCGTATTTAATTCTTCCGCTATAAACGAGGCGATGGCGTTTAATTCCTCATCGCTGTCGTTTTGCGTGGGAACTATTAAGGTGGTTACTTCTATATGGATACCATTTTGGACAAAAAACTTTAAATTGTCAAGTATCACTTCAAGTTTGCCGCCCAGGTTCTTTTTATAATATTTTTCGTTAAAAGATTTCAGGTCAATGTTTGCCGCATCTATTAATCCAACCATGGCCTCTCTTACCTCTTTTGATTCAAAACCGTTTGAGACCATAATGTTTTTAAGCCCTTTTTCATGGGCTAAAAGGGCTATATCTTTTATGTAAGGGAAAAAGATAGTAGGCTCGTTATATGTATACGAGATAGACTCGCATTCGTAATGTATGGATAGATCGACAATATTTTTTGGACTGAAATATTTTGACTTGTCTATATTGTGCGTTTGTGAAAGTTGCCAGTTCTGGCAGAATGAACAGTGGAAATTGCACCCGACCGTGCCTATGGAAAAAGTATTTGTTCCCGGAAGAAAGTGGTAAAGAGGCTTTTTCTCTACAGGGTCTATATGCATTGCATTGGGGTAGCCGTAGACCAGACATTCTATCTTCTCACCCGTATTCTTGTTTACTCCGCAGATCCCTGTTCTGTCTTTGGAGATGTTGCAATAATGGCCGCACAGCAAACAGCGGATCTTGTTTTGCGATGTTCTTTCATAAAATTCCATAATTGCATCCTCCTTGTTACTGGATGTTTATAATTACTCGGCTTTTATTTTTTCCACATGGTATACGAATACTTCTATAGGTGTTTCAAGGTCTGTTATACCCGCTTTATGGAAAAGATGGGTTAGAAAGTCTTCAAAGTTCGGCAGCTGCTCCCAAACCTGGGGAAGGAAAGTAGCCTGTTTGCTTCCCTGTCTTACTATCATTCCGTCCACACCCTTGTTTATCTTGCTTTGAAGATCGTTTAGATCACTGTATCTTATCTCTATAGGCTGGCTTAAAAGTGAGATCTCAATATCCACATTTTCAAACTCCTCTTTTGTCAACGGGGGAAATCTCGGATCCTCAAAAGCTGCTTTATAGGCGTTTGTAGTAAGGTCGTCTATAAGAGCGTTATGGGCTATAAGTGAACCTATGCAGCCTCTAAGATTACCGTTAAGAGTAAGAGTAACAAAAGTAGCGGCACGTTTGGTGAAGTTCGGGAACTTTTTTACAAGCTCCTCTTTATCTATTATATCTTTATGGCAAAATTTGCTGTATATGGCACCTTTTGCAACTTCAAGAAGCATATTTTTCAGTTCTTTTTCTAAATTATCTGCCATGGATAAGCTCCTGTATAGCTTTTATGAATAGATCATTGTCGTTGACACATCTGCATACCTTATAATCTTTCAGGCCGATTTCTTCTGCGAGTTCTTTGTATTCCACTTCAAGTTCAAATACGGTTTCACTGTTATCGATTATGAACGCTATTGGATATATTATAACCTTTTCGTTTTTAAAGTTCTTCAAAGTGTCGTCAAGACTCGGTTCAAGCCATTTCATCGGCCCCACTTTTGACTGGTATGCAAGGTTCACGGAAAGGAATTTATCGTTATACAGATCAAGCTTCTCTTTTAGAAGTTCCACATGCTCTTCAATGTGTTTTTGGTAGGGATCACCTTTATCCACTACTTTCTGCGGCAGGCCGTGGGCTGAGAAGATCAGGTGGTAATCTTTGTATTTTCCCTGTACATTTTTTATTTCGTTGCAGATAGCAGTGTTGTAAACATCGTTCTTGTAGAAAGGTTCGATCACGTTTATATTGAATGCACCGCCTGCTTTTTCCTCAAAGTCTTCTACGCTTGATTTTGTAGTCGTAGTTGAATATTGCGGGTAAAGGGGAAGAAGGGTTACATCTTTTATCCCTTTCTCTTTTATCCTTGCAACGGCTGTTTGCGAAAATGGTGAAGTATATCTCATTGCAGTTGTTATAAAATACTCGGGCAGGGCAGCTTGAAGCTTTTCTACAAGTTTATCCGTAAGATTATGTAAAGGTGAAGCTCCCCCTATTTGTTCATAATTTTCCCAGGCTTTGTCCAGCCTCATTGTTACTATAAAATAAGCTATCATGGATCTTAAGGTGTTATTTCCGATTGTTAGGATATTTTTATCATTGAACATATTTCTTAAAAATACTTCCAGTTCATCCTTGCTTCGCGCACCACCCATATTTAAAAGTACCAATGCTTTTTTTTCCATATAATCTATTCCTTTTTCTCTATGTTTATTATTTTATCACTGCACCAGGCGGCAAGATTGTTATCATGTGTTATTAAAAGGATACCGAATTTATCTAAAAATTTAATAAGCATCTGCATCGTTTCCAAAGCTATGATATTGTCAAGGGCACTTGTAGGTTCGTCTGCCAGCAGTATATCGGGTTTTATAAGTATTGATCTGAGGATACTGCATCTTTGCAGCTGCCCGCCGCTTAATTCATGGGGCTTTTTATATAAAAGTTCTTTTTCAAGGTTAAGTTTGGAACATATATCGTCAAGCTCGTTGGAATCTATATTTTTCACAACATCGTTTATCTGTTCATAAATATTGTATGTGGGGTGAAACGAGCTGTATGGGTCCTGATATATGGTCGCTATTTTTTTTGTGGAGATTTCCCCCTTATGGGGCTTGAGGTCGTTTGTAATAAGTTCAAAAAGTGTCGATTTTCCACTGCCGCTTGATCCTACTATAGATACTATCTCCCCCTTATTTACAGCAAGAGAGAAGTTTTTATATATAAGTTTTTCTTTTGTGTAACCAAAAGTAATATCTGTTATGGTTAATACGGGGCTATTTTTCATAATTTATATTCTATCCTAAACTATCTAAGATAACTTAAAGTTAATTCGCTGTATTATTTTCAGAATCAAAAATTAGGAGAAAAATATGAAAAAAGTAGCATTAACTACGTTATTAGTAAGCGGTTTAGCATTATCGGCTTACGCTATGCCTGCATCATACGGTAAGTGTGTTGGTTGTCACGGTGCAAAAGGTGAAAGAGCATTCGGATCAACTCCGGATAAAGTACCTTCAAACTTAACTAAAGCACAAGTTGAAACTGCATTACACGGTTACAAAGATGGTTCTTACGGTGGAGCTCAAAAAATGTTAATGAAAGGTCAAGTAATGAGTCTTTCTGATGCACAAATCAAAGAGATCGCTGCTTACATCGGTAAATAGTTAATACTTTTTACTAAAAAAAAGGTTAGCGTAAAAGCTAACCTTTTTTTATGCCCTTTTTAAAGTTTCTCAGTAAGAAGCCATAATAGAATCAACCTTTTCCCAGGTCAATCCATCCTCTTTACCTTTGAACATATTAAAAATATATCTTGCGAACATATCTGTCTCAATATTCACTTTGGAGTTTAATTTATAGGTTTTAAACAATGTATTGTCAACGGTATGGGGAATAATGGTAAGTCGGAACGAGTCTTTTAAGACCTCGTTTACCGTAAGGCTTACCCCGTCAACGGTTATTGAACCTTTTGGAATAACATACTTCAGGTACTCTTTTGGGATCTTGATAAAAAAGTCCGTAGAGTTACCGTTGTTCTTTATAGAGCTTATAGTACCTATACAGTCCACGTGCCCCTGGACGATATGCCCCTCGAAACGATCCCCCATCATCATGGCAGGTTCCATGTGAACCTTGTTTTTATAGTTTTCCATGGCAAGCACTTTTTGTGATTCGGGTGAAAGCTCTACGCTGAAACTGCCTTTTCCTGTTTTCACTACGGTCAGGCAGGCACCGTTTATGGCAATAGAGTCTCCTATTTTGGGAGCATATTGCGCTTTTAAAGTTAAAGTATTGTCGGCAAAGCTTATAACTGTTGCCATCTCTCTTATTAATCCTGTAAACATAAAAAAGATTATAGTCAAAATCTTCTATAAAACAAGTAAAGGTTATATTAATTTAAAGGCCACCAGGCTTACTGCCATAATAAAAAATCCCAAAGAAAGACCCAGGATCGTCGTATGTGCATTGCCGTAAACCCTGGCTGCGGGTAAAAGTTCGTCAAAAGAGATATATATCATAATACCTGCGACCATACCGAATGTTATGGCAAGTGTCGCATCACCCATAAAGGGATAGAGTATAAAAAAGCCTATGATCGCACCGACAGGTTCCGCAAAGCCTGATAATGTTGCATAGAAAAAAGCTTTTTTCTTATCTCCCGTTGCATGGTAGATAGGAAGCGATACGGCCATCCCTTCGGGGATGTTGTGTATTGCTATTGCCAGTGCTATTGTAACTCCCAGGGTCAGGTTTTCCAAGGATGAGATAAAGGTGGCGAAACCCTCGGGAAAATTGTGTATACCTATTGCAAGGGCAGTAAAGATCCCTGTTCTTCTTAAACCTGATTTTAACAGTACAGAGTTGTGGTTTTGGGGTTTTAACTCTTCAAGTTCACTGTCGGTTTTGGGTTCGTGGGGATTTACGTCCTTTGGTATCATTCTGTCTATAAAGGCACTTAGCCCGATACCTGCAAAGAAGAAAAATAAAGCAGCACTTTCTCCTATTATATCATTTGAGAAAAGGTTGGTAAAAGAGTCCTGTGATTTTTTGAGTATCTCTATAAAAGAGACATATATCATAACTCCTGCGGAAAAACCCATACCCAAAGATAAAATAGTTTTATTATCCTCTTTTGAGAAAAAAGCAAGAACCGCACCTATACTGGTGCTAAGCCCCGCAAAAAGAGTGAGTAAAAATGCGATAAGATAGTTTTCAAATGTCAAAGCTTCCATCTTTTATCTCCAAACAATATAATAATGATATATCAGATTTGATAAAAAAGCAAGTAAAATGATCTTTGCGGAGTAAATTAAGCTGAAGGCTCCGGGGATTAAAATATATTAAGAAATTTCAGATCTTTTATCGCATCATTCTGTGCATCGTCAAAGCTGGTGCTTGAGGCACCTTTTGTTTTAAAAAGCGTACTTTTAAGAAGGCTTTTTTTATGATAAATCTCTACCGTGATATTGTTCTGAATAAGATAAAAACCTCTGGTTCGGTTCTTATTATCTTCTGTTTTTATAAGAAGAGTATAGTTTGCTTCATTAGGGAATGAAACCCTGAATCCCTTATCTGTGATATTTTGCTTGAGTATATCTGAAAGCTGCGTTACGGGGGAACTGCTTTTTATAAAGAAGGTGATATCTGATTTTTCTTTGCCGAGGGTTTGGGTCATGGTGTTTAATATATTATAGAAAAGTTTGTCGTTATATTCATCTTCAAGGGTTTTAAGTATATTAACTTTCGCTTTTTCTAAAGAGAGTCTTTCCATCAGTTCTGAATATTGAAGATATCTTGTCAAAGGATCTTTTTTTGAAAGAATCTTTTTTTGAATATCAAGTTCTTTATAAAGCGTATCGATCTGCTTTTTCAGGTTTTGGGCAAGGGTTTGTTTTTTTACCCTGACAAGGGCGGCAAAGCTGTTATATCTTAACCGGGCGCTTTTTATGACTTCGTAATTGTTGAAGGTTAATTCCTCTGTTTTGGCAAAGATATCTTTTTTCACGCTTTTTTGGGTATATTCCCTGTAATCCCTGTAAGATTCTTTGTATATATTGGAACTGGAACTGATACTCAAAGATAGTTTTGAAGAGATATCGACAAGGGCGTTTTTAACGGCGATATCCATATCTTCCCCGGACCCGGTGCCGTACAGATATTGTGAGTCATTATTTACGGGTGTGATATACCACCGGGGGTAGGCGGTTTTACCGTTTTGGGCAGGCGGGGTAATCTTCTGGCTTGTACCCGTACATCCACCTAGGACAAGAACAGTTAAAAGAGCAGGGAGGATGTATCTCATCTAGTTTTCCAGCTGCTCTTGGACGAGTTTGTTGTCGTTTAGTTTGTCAGTTATTCTTATTACGGCATAACTTACGGTTTTGTTAGGATCCGGAACAAGGGATTCGGAGAGGTCATAGAGCTGTTTTGCCTGCTTATATTTACCCAGAAGCTCCTTTACCACACCAAGATTATAGCTTGCTACGAAGCATTGATCTTCCGTAGTGTTTAAAAGGGTACTTAAAAGCTCCTCCGCTTTTGTGTATCTTCCCATTTTTATATACTCCAATGAATTTTCAAGGAGTTTTTCCTGTTCATCGTTATAGTCAAGTTCCGGCTCATCCAGAAGTTCAACCTGCATTGCTACTTTTGTAGGGGAGATAACCGAGATAAAATCATCTATAATATAAAGGCTTAGTTTATTAAGGATCTTTCCTTTACCCGGCAGTCCCCCTGAATAGTCATAGCAGTGGGAGTGGGTTTGGGAAAGGCTTTTCGTATCGGCATATATTATGTCGCCAAGTTCCACATCGGTCATTTTGATATTCACGGTAAGGTTGTAATCACCCCGTACGCATCTTACGAAATAGATCCTTGATTTGGTGCATTTTTTGTCAAGACATTTGTATCTTTTGCTTTGGTAGTAGCTTTTATTCAGCGAGGCATCGGCAACTTCTCCTGATATAAGGGTGCTTACCCCTATCATTTTACCGATCTTTACCGCCGTGTCTTTGTTTACCAGTCCCGAGTACTGGAACTCCTGTTCATTCAGAACGGTATCAAGCTCTTTTCTGCTTATCACGTTAAAATAAGGTTTGCCGTAAACTTTTTTATTAGCAAGCTTTGTTTCCAAAGTAGAAGAGAAAGATATAGTATCATTGTTAAAATCAAGCACTGAGAGCTTTTTTGTTTTTGATACCCTGTCTATCTTTGCAGGCTGGTAAGATTCAACCTTTACCTTCTGGGAACATCCTGCAAGAAAAAATACTGCCGTTAGTACGCTAAAAAGAGTTTTCATAAGTTCTTAAAAGCCTTTTGGGAGTTTTCCTGCTGGATCTTGTAATCTATCTCTTTTGGTTCTTTTTGGGAGCAGCCGGCAAAAAGCAAAAGAGCAAAACAGCTTATTAGAATAAGTTTCATTGCTATTTCAGACTTTCGAGCTCTTTTTGGGCATTTTTGATCTGCTGGTCATTTTCCACGATCTCGTTTACCTTTTCATTGATCTTGCCGTCAACGTCTGATCTGTTTACCCCCACAAGTAAAAATATGGTCTTATCTGATGGATTCTGCCAGTAGCTTATTTGTTTCGAGTTGTTAAGCACCATAGATGAGGTTTGTTTAGAAACCTGCTTTACAACTCTTTCAACCATCTCGTTCTCCCCAAGACCCGTGGATCTCATGTAGGATTCCGTTTTATTCTTTATCAGCAGTTCTATCTGGTTTACAAGATTATTTCTTCCGTTTGCCAGGGCCTCGTTTCTTGAGAAGTTATGCCCAAGCTTTGAAAGCGGGGCGGAACCCACATCGGTATATTGTGTCGCATTCTCGTAAGAACCGCACACCCATTGCGGTGCTTCTTCACCGTTTATTATACACTGACCCTCTACCTTGTTGGGAGTATAAACCTCTTCTTTTGAGGAACATCCCGTAAAGATGAGACCCGAACAGATCAAAAATGTGTTGATAATTGCTTTTTTATTCATTTGGTAACCAGCCTTTTTAAGTAAAATATTTTTATATTAGCATAATTTAAATTATAGATTCATCCCTGTTATGCCGACAGTTGTCGTTTGTACGTTTAAAATACTATTAAGGGGTTGTGAAAAAATCGTGAAGCCTCTATTTTAAACATAATAACTCCCGGGAATTGCTTGTCGCTTAATCAGCAATCCCAAACAGGTCTATAATATCAGAGGTAATACTTGCATCCCTGAAAGCCAGATCTCTTAGATATAGAGCAATTTCGGGAAAGTAAATCAAAGAAACCGCAACACTTAACAATATGAAAATAAAAGGGGGAGTACCTTTTATAACTTCCATATAAGGGCGTCTGAATACTGCAATGGCGGTAAATATATCACATCCAAAAGGGGGAGTTGCAGAACCTATGGCAACTTGAAGAGTTATAATAGTACCAACAAGTACGGGATCAAGCCCAACAGACTCGACAACGGGTGCAAAGATAGGCACCAGTATCAATATAACAACAATGGGATCTACGAACATGCAGCCAATGAAAAAAGCAACGGATATTACGAAAAGCACTTCGTATTTTCCCATCTGTGCAATACCTATGGCACTTAGCATCTCCTGGGGAATCTGTGCATAGGAAAGTACCCATGCAAATGACGCACCTGCTCCTACAAGTATAAATACTACAGCAGTAACAAGCCCTGTGGATTTAGCGGTATCGTAGAGATCTTTTAGTTTCATTGTTCTATACACTATACCCTCAAGGAAAAGGGCATAGGCAACGCTTACTGCAGCAGCCTCTGTGGGGCTGAAGATACCTCCGAAGATACCCCCTATGATAATAACAGGGAATCCCAAAGGCCAAAGTGCCCCGTAAAGTGCGGAGGCTCTTTCTTTCCAGGAGGCTTTGGGTTCGGTGGGGATATTGTGCATATATGCGTAGATCATGCTGTAGACAGAGAACAGGAATAATATCAAAAGACCAGGTCCGATCCCTGCAATAAAGAGTTCGGGAATGGAGGTTTTGGATACTATTCCGTAGATGATCATCCCGATACTAGGCGGGATCAAAAAGGCAATATCACTTGAGTTTACGATCAATGCCAGGATAAAAGAGTCTTTATATCCCCCTTTTTTTAATTTTGGGCGGAGAGGTGAACCAATAGCTACAACGGTTGCCTGGGTGGAGCCCGAAACCGCTCCAAACATTGTACAAGCACCAGCCGTACTTATGGCAAGCCCCCCTTTTATATGCCTTACGAAAGTCATAACCAGGTCTATAAGTTTTTCTGCAGATCTTCCCCTTGTCATAATATCCGCGGATAATATGAACATGGGAACCGCAATAAGCGCAGCGGGACGGATCCCTGCCATCATCTGTTGTATCATAAACTTCATATTGTCCATATCCCCGTCATAAAGGAGGAAGATCCCAAGTGTAGATCCTGCTATGAGCGGTATTTTCATGGGAAAACCAAGAAGCAGCAAGGTAATCATTAAGATAAAAACAGCCGCTGCAAAATGGTTTTTCAAATAATCAACAAGGCTGAATGAGGTGTCCAAAAGGGTAGTTGAATCTGCCTGTGCCAGGATCTCTGCTTTATCGTTTTTAACAAAAGCCCTAATATCTATATTCCCGTCATTTAGCAGGGAGATATCGATCTCTTCCAGCTTCCAGTTTCCTATTTTATTAACTTTTGTTGTAAACTCAACGGCCTTTGAATCGCTGCCGCTTATTTTTATATGGATATTCTGCCGGTGGTCAATCCCTTCGGCATAACCGTATACGAAAAGTTTTGTTTTCTGCTCCAGTACGGTTTCCTCTATTTCAATCTTGATCTGTTCATCTGCAAAAGCGGGTAGGATAAAAAACATGCACAGAAACAGGACAGAGGATATTTTTTTCAAGTAAAATAGTGTCATCTTATATCTTGGCCTTTATCTCTTTTTCCGTATCGCAATAGCCGTCAAGAAGAGTTGTGGAGAGGTGGATCCCCGGTTCTCTTATATTCTTGACTGTAGTGAACAGGTATTGAAGCGCGGTTATGAAAAATCCTGCTGGAACCCACAAATAGATATAAAACACGGGTATCCCCAGTGCGGGAAGGATCCTTCCACTTTCATAGAGATCCATAATATATATACAGGAGTAAAATGAAAGAAAGAACATAAATACAGTAGTCAGTAAAGAGATAAATATCATAAGTATCTTTCTTGGGAACAGGGGCAGGGCGTCATATATAGCCGACATTCTGATATGGCGGCCGTTTCTTGCAGCGTAACTTAGCCCGGCAAAAGTGACCATAACTATAAATATCATATTAAGTTCATCGGTAAATGTAAGCGCATCGTTGAATATAAAACGGCTGATTACCGCTGCAATGCTGTTAACGGCCATTGCAGCAACTCCAGATGCTAGTATCAGCCCTTCAAGTTTTGAAACTATTTCATCAATAAGGTCAAGGGTTTTAAAAAATTTGTTCTTTTCGGTAAAATCGGGGAGAGATTTTTTTCGTTTTTTACTCAATATATTCCTTTTAGGGTTCAAGCAGCAGGGTTTGGTTCCTGCTGATTGAAATGTTTACAGGCTATTTGGTGTTTGCCCGGGCTTGAGAGAGATCTTTTCTCATCTGCTGAAGCAGTTTTTTGTTTGATTTGCTTTTAGAGGCAAATTTATCCTGAACAGAAGTTGCTGCTTTGACAAATGGCGCTCTTTCTTTCTGCGTAAGAGTAACGATTTTATAATCGGGATTTGTTCTTACTATTCTTCCAAGACCGTAGGCATCGAGTTTTTGGGCCTCTTTCAAAATAACCTTATGGGCATGTGCCGCTGCAGCCTTGATAAGCCTTTTATCCCTTTTGCCCAAATTGTCAAAGAACTTTTTATTGGCGCTTGCACTTGCATTGAAATGACCGTGCCCCGTATATGTCAATACTTTTGTAAGGTTGTCAAGATCGTAAGCTTCGATCCAAACCGTAGGGTTTTCCTGTCCGTCGATCATATTTGTTTTAAGGGCACCTATTAGGTCACCCCAGCTCATTGGAACAGGTGAGGCGCCAAACGCCTTGTATGTTTCAACCAAAATAGGTGAACCCGGCATTACCCTTATTTTTTTCCCTTTCAGCTCATCAGGGGAGTGGAACGGTTCAAATGTTGTTACGGCCATTTCACCTTCGGGAAATATTGATAAAAGTTCAAGGCCGTGCTTGTTGAAAATTGAGGGAAGCATTTTGTTTATAACTTTTGAGTTTTTAAAGAAGTAGTCAAGTTTTTTTGTATCCGTAGGCATAATATAAGGAAGGGTAAACAGATCCATTTCCGGTATTAATCCGCCCATATATCCTGTTGACTGTCCCAAGAACTGTAAAAGTCCGGCTCTTGTCTGTTCCATCATATCTGTTTCTTCACCCAGACTTCCTACGGGGTATATCTTTATTTTATGTCTAGAGTTTTCTTCAATATACTCTTTGAAGGCAGTTGCGTAGATACCCTGAGGATCTGTAAGCCCCTCACCCATTGCATATTTCCATGTTGCCGCATTTAAACTTGTAACTGCTATTGCACCTGCTAGTATTAATGCTTTCAATTTTGAAAAGATCATATCTTCTTCCTTTGTGTTTATTTCTGATAGATAGTATGTCAAATATTTACATACATTATGGATATATGTTACATAAATAATGTTTAAAAAAAACATTAAAAAATCATTTTTTCATAAAAAGTTTAGGTGGAAATTGAAGTTATAAAAGGCTTGGATGCTTTAATAAAGGGATTGACGGTAAAAGTATAGGATTGAAAATATATATGGTGTATAACGGTATAGGAATCTAAATGGTGGTCGATACTGGATTTGAACCAGTGACCACCACCATGTCAAGGTGGCACTCTACCACTGAGTTAATCGACCGTTTAATCAGAAACGAATATTATCAGATAATCTCTTAATTATATATAAGTCGGCAACGGCAATTTTAGCTGTCTTAAGTTTATATTTGATAATATAAAACAAAAAGGTTTTTGTATGAGGCTGTTGCTTTTATCTTTTCTTCTTGTGATTAAAGTATTCGGCGGCACTATTGAGGAGCCGACGGCAATTAGTGTGGGTGAGATCAACAGTTTTGACGAAAATATATCAAACAATTACTACAGCTTTTCCATGGCTGAAACGGGGAATCTATTTATCTTAAACCCGGATCCTAAAGAATCGCACAGCTACAGGATATATGACAAAGAGTTCAATCTTATAGAAAGCGACATAGTTATAGACAGTAAGGTTGAATCCCTTTATAAAGGGGAATATCTCTATCATAACGTGAAAGGCTCCTTTTCGGTACACTCCAATAAACTGAAGTAACTTAAATGTAATCTATAAGCAGTCTTTTATAAATTATACATATAATTGCATCTCTTTAAAAAAGGATCGATCATGAATATTTTAATTCCCGTAAATGACAGTGATATAGAAGAGGCGCAGATTACGCTGCTTGATGATGTAAAGTACTGGCTTCTCTTGGATCTTGATAAAGGAAAGGTTGTTAAATCTGATTTTTACCAGACAAGGGAAGAGATCACCGACTGGGTCGATGTGGTCGTAATAAAAAACGATAAAGAGCATGTATGGCCTTTTATGGAAGAGAATATTGCAGTGCTTGTGGCACCTATGCAAAGATATGTGGATGATATTGTTGAAGCATTCTTGTTTAAAGAGCTTCACGACTTAAATATATAAAAAAGGATAAAAATGTTTGGTTTCGGAAATAATAAACTAAAAGAGTATGATTTAACAAAAGATGAGCTTTCAAAGCTTCAATATGCAAAGATAACTACCCAAAAGGGTACTATCTGGATAAAACTGACTCCGGAGTTTACTCCAAACACTGTTGCAAATTTTGCGCACCTTGCAAGTGAAGGTTTCTACGACGGTTTGAATTTTCACAGGGTAATTGAAGGATTCATGGCTCAAGGGGGATGTCCTGACGGTACGGGTATGGGTGGACCGGAGTGGTCTATTGCCTGTGAAACTGATGCCGAAGGTCAGGTTCATAAAAAAGGAAGCCTTTCAATGGCCCATGCAGGTCCTAATACGGGTGGAAGCCAGTTCTTCATCTGTTTTGCTCCTCAGCCTCATCTTGACAAAGGGCATACGGTATTTGGAAACATAGAGGTTTCAGATGCGGAAAGCTTCAATGTGCTTGATGATATAAGACAGGGTGACGAGATAGAAAAAATAGAGATTCTGGAATCAAGAGACTAATAAAATAGTCTTAATACAAAAAAGGGCGGGTTTTAAACCCGCCCTTTTTTTATATCTCGCATCTTGTTGCTTTAAGCACCAGTTTTTCGGCTACTATTTCGTTCTCGTTTATAAAGCCGTGGATATTAAGATCCGCCAAGTCGTCGATCTGTGCCTGATGGGTTACTTTTATAACTATTGATATATGGGGATTTATATCCCTTATCGCTTCACATATCAATCTTACCTTTTCGTCATTGTCTATTGCTATTATGACCGAGTTCGCATTTTTGACATATAACGAGTTCAGCATATGTTTTGATGCGGCATTACCAAAGAGTACAACGTCGTCCCTTTCTTTACCTGTCTGGACGTGCTGCCTGTCGTGGTCAACGGCAACATATGGAAGTTCCGAGTTTTTCAGTTTTTTTACTATCTTCTGTCCCAAAGCGGAGTAACCGCACACGATTATATGGTTTTTTATATCTGCGCTTATCAAAGGTTCGCTCATAGCTTCGGTTTGCTCTTTCTGGAAAATATTAACAAATGCTCTTACGTGTTTAAGGGCAAGGGAGGTAAACAGCAGTGACACTATCACGACAGGTATCATGATCTGGTTTATCTCGTCGCTTAGAAGGTTGCTCGAACTTGCCAGTGCAAAAACCGCAAAAGAGAACTCCCCCACCTGCGCCAGCGTAAGGGCTATTTTAAATGCTCTTTTTGTAAAGGTAAATACCCTTAATATGATAAAAATAAGTACCGCTTTAAGGGTTAAAATAGTTACGGCAAGCGTGATGATAACAAAGAAGTTCTCAAAGAAGGTTATAAGGTTTACCTGTATACCCACAGTTATAAAAAAGACCCCAAGCAGTATATCCCTAAAAGGAACCAGGTCTGCTTCAATCTGGTATTTGTATTTTGTTTCTGCGATCAGCATCCCTGCCAGGAACGCCCCCAAAGAATACGAGAATCCAAAAGCATGGGCAAAGAGTGCGGCAGAGAGCACGATAAGAAGAATCGCCGCTATAAAGATCTCCTCTGTTTTACTGTCAACAACGAATGTCAGGAACTTTTCAGTTGCGAATTTCCCCAGAAGTACAAGAACAACACCTACGAAGACTGCCTGTAAAAGAGTTTTTAAAAGCATCTCCGGAAGTGAAGCGGAAGAATCCGCAAGCATGGTTATCAATAATAAAATCGGGATAACGGCCAGATCCTGGAATATAAGTATTCCGGCACTTGATCTTCCGTAAGGTCTATGGATATCACCGTTATCGTTCAATACTTTAAGTACGATGGCAGTGGATGAAAGTGCAAGTGCCGAACCGATTACGATGGAGGTTTTCATATCCAAAGAGAAAATATAATGGGTGATATATGTGAATATTGCGGCAGTTATAACAACCTGAAGAGTACCGTATACAAAAACCTCTTTTTTCATCTGTTTAAGATGGTTTACTGAAAACTCCAGTCCTATGGTGAACATCAGGAACACTATACCGAACTCCGCCACGTGGTTGAGGCTTTCCTGGTTTATGTTGGAAGCATCCAGGAAATAAGATATACCTACACCTGTGAATATATACCCTACAATGGGGGAAACATCGAATTTTTTTAAAATAATATTAAAGGTGATCGAGACAAAAAGTGCAGCAACAATGATGCTAAGGAGATCCATAAATAATCCTAATAATTATAATTCAAATTTCATTAGAATAATTTAACATAATTTTATGTATAATGGACTTAAAAGTTATATTTTAGTTATTAAAAAAGGGATTTATGGATGAAATACGGTGAAAAAGAGATAGTTGAATTTGATATAAATAATAAAGAAAACTATTGGCCGAACGATCATGAAAAAAACTACACGATAAATATTGAACTGCCGGAGTTCATGGCAAAATGCCCAAGAAGCGGTTATCCGGATTTTGCAACATTGAAGCTTCAGTATGTACCTGATCAAAAAGTTATCGAGCTTAAGGCTTTAAAACTCTATATAAACAGTTTTATGAACAGATCGATTTCCCATGAGAACAGCGCGAACGAGATATACGATACGCTTTATGAAAACCTGAAACCAAGAAAAATGAAGCTTATTGCCGATTTTAACCCAAGAGGTAACGTTCACACGGTTATTACAATAGACAGTGAAGAGAACAAATAGGAATATCTTTTGAAAAAACTAGTCTCAAGCAGTGAAGCCGCATATCTGTTAGGGTTATCTTTACAGGGTGTACACTACAGGATCAAAAAAGGTCAGCTTGAGTCTGTAAAAAAAGAGGGTAAGACCTATGTCTATGTGGACAGTTCCCTTTTAAATAAAGGGACTGAACAAAGCTCATCCTCCTCTCCTGCTTCAGAGCAATTCAAGCCGGACGAGATCATAAAAGTAAAAGATGAGCAGATACAGTTCCTAAAGAAAAGCATCAAGTTTTTAAAAAGGCAGCATCAAAGCGAGATCCAGAGGCTTGAAAATAACCAGGACAAGATCCTGAACGTATTTCAAAGCGAAGTAGATCTTTTGAAAAGTGCCTTTAACGAGATGAAAAATATCTACGCTTTGGAGCATAACAAAGCCGACAGCCATAGGAAAACAGCGGTTGACAGATCAATACGGAACGATCATATGGAGTTTATGGATATAAAAGAGTTTTTCTTTCTTATGAAAGAGCATCGCAAAACCGACTCCCAGATCAAGAAGCTTATCCTTGAGAGGGTAAGGGCGGGAGATAAAAGATTTATCTACAACCGTAAGAACAAAGAGGTTTTAATATATAAAAGCGATTTTCTGGATCTTATATAAAGCTGCAGAGCCTGAAATCAATACTCTACGCTGACCCTGCACTCTTTTAGGATATCCGGTTTGGTAATCTTTATTTGAAGATTTTTAAGAGGAAATTTTTTGTAAAGTTTTTTGTGAAGAGTTTCCAAAGCCTCTTCTATAAGCTCGAATTTCTCTTTTTTTATGCTCTTCTTTATCTCTTCTGCAACCTTTGAATAATCGACAAAATCTTTTTCTTTATCATTATACCGGTATTCAAAGCTTGCATTTACGATAACGGTTTGCTTTTTTACCCTTTCAAAGGGTAAAAGGCCGATGATGGCCTTAAAGGTGAGATCTTCGATATATACTTTCACTAGATAACTTTTCCCTCTTCCCCTTTTACAAGCCTTACAAGGTTAGGTATATGTTTATAGATAATAATGAAGGCTATAAGGTACATAGGGGCATTTGAGTTTATCCCAAGTCCGTTGTTTAAAAAGTATGCCGCAAGCACTACGCCTATAAGTCCCAAAAGAGATGATAGTGAAGATATCTTCAATACTTTTGCACAGAATCCCCATACAAGGGCACCTATAAGGGTAGGGATCGGAATAAGAACCAAAAATACGCCAAGTCCCGTTGCCACACCTTTCCCGCCTTCAAAGCTAAGGTATACGCTGTAACAGTGCCCAAGTACGCTAAGAACGGCGATCGCCCACAGTGTCTCGGTGCTCATTCCCATTGCCATTGCAGCAAGGATCACGGCGGTACCTTTTACCGCATCAAGAATTACCGTGGCAATTCCCAGTTTTTTCGCCAATGCGGGATTGGTCTGTTTTACCACCCTTAATACGTTTGTAGCTCCTATACTTTTGCTACCCGATTCCTGTACATTTACACCTGCAAACTTTTTTGCGAGGATAAGCCCGAAAGGGATAGATCCTACAAGATATGCAGCGATGTAAAATAAAATATTAGGGTTCGTAAAAAAATCCATATAAGGTTCCTTGATTTTTAAAATAAAAAGTATTTTACCCAAATATCAATAAAAAACGGGCCGGATAGAGATCCGTCCCGTTGTATTGTCTGAAATAGGAGCTGCTTTTAAAGCTTATTTACCGCATTTCCCTCCGCCGCATTTCATTGCAGGGGCTTTTTTACCTTTACCGCTAAGGTATAAGGCAACAGCTTGAAGTTTTTTACCTTTTAACTTACCGCAAAGTTTAGATTCCTGAAGATATGTTTTTGCATCGGCAGGATTGCTAAATCTTTTCTCAGTCTGTTTACACATTTTTGCATAGATCTTTTTACCCATACCGGCTGCTTTTGCCTGTCTTTTTTTAGTTGCGTCTATATCTTTTTGAAGACCTTTTTTCACGTATGCGTAAAGTTCATCGAATTTCATGATCTTTCCGCCGAATTTGTCAGCGAATTTTTGAGCACCTTCTTTTGTACCGAATCCATATTTACTTATTGGACTCATGGTTCCTGGCTGCTTGCTTCCCACTACGAAATACATCTCTTTTGAGCTTTTGAATTTCATTGTATCATTGTCAACAGCTTTAAAGTCGGTAAGGTTTTTGCCGTTTATCTCTTTATCCTCGATCATACAGTGGATAGAACAGTATTGCTTCTCTTCCCCGTCGGCTTTTGCCGCATGGTTCGTTTTGTAGAACATAGGAAGCGTCATACCACATATAGGACAGAAGTTTTTCCCTTCCCCTTTTTGCAGGATCTGCGCTTTTGCAGGATCTACTGCTCTGTAGTTTTTCATAGGTTTTGTTTCAGCAGCATTGGCTGAAGTTAAAAGTCCGGCAATAATACTTAGAACTAAAAAAAGTTTTTTCATTTGTTTTCCTTGTGTTTAATTTACGACTTATTTTACAAAATATTTGTTAATTGATTATTAATTCCTTAAAATTAACATTTAATTAATTATCTTAGGCTAAAATTATTTTAATTAAAACCTGGAGTTATATATGTCAAAAAAAAGTTTTATTCTATTTTTTATCTTTCTTACAAGCTTATCGTTCGGGGCTTCTTTTTCAAAAAAAGCAACCGTTGAACCCGTACTGGTACAAAGCGGACAGGCTAAATACTGGTGTCCTGTATGCGGTATGGACCTTGAGCAGACTTATAAAACAAACTATATATCAAAACTGCCAAACGGTACACCAAGACAGTACGGCAGCCTTAACTGCCTTGTTATGGATATGGAAGAGTACGGAATAGACAAAGATTCCGTAAAAGCCGTAGATGCAAAAACACAAAAGATGGTTGAAGTGAAAAACGGGTATTTCCTTATCGGTTCAAAAATAAAAGCAACTACGGGAAAAACCAGCAAACTTTTCTTTGAGAATGAAAAAGATGCACTGCAGTTTAAAAAAAGATACCGGGGTGAAATAGCAGATTTTGAAACAGCGTTGAAAATCACAAAAGAAAACCTGAAAAAAGATAAACAGTACATCTTGAAAAAACACAGAAAAAGCACCTATCCTATGGGCAAAAAGATATTTGAGCTTAAATGTGACAAAGATATAGACCCTACTGAATATATAGAGATAAACGAACTAAAAGAGGCATTAAAGTTCGGGGAACTGTGCCAGCCGTTAAAAGAGAAAAGACTTCACTCTGTTGCGCTTTATCTTTGGGATGTTAAAAGGTTCGGGGATCTAGATGCCATAAACGACAGGGTGAAAGTGCAGGAGCATGAGAAGTGTCCCGTATGTGGAATGTTCACCTACAAATACCCAAGATGGGCTGCGCAGATCTTCTATGAAGAGGGTGATCAGCAGAAACACTGGTCTTTCGATGGAGTGAAAGATCTTATAAAGTTTTATTTCGATCCTATGAAATGGGGCGATTACAAGATCGCAAAACTTGAAAATATTACAAAGATACTGGTTACGGATTATTATTCACAAAAAGCAATAGACGGTACAAAAGCGTATTATGTTATCAGAAGTGACGTATACGGTCCCATGGGACATGAATTTATCCCTTTTGCTTCAATGGAGGATGCAAAAACCTTTAAAAAAGACCATTTCGGTAAAAAAATCATAGAGTTCAGCGATATTACAGAGGATGATGCTTATAGATTGGATTATAATGAATAACAAAGCCAGGTATTTTTTTATAATAACGGTTACTCTTTTGATCTGTTTTGAAGTTACAGTAAGCACTCTTTTACAGAACAGGAGTATCACAAAAGAGGCAAAGCAGCAAAAAGATATATTTATCTCGGCCGTACAGCTGCCCGATCTGGCGATATCTACGGAGAGTTATTTTATAAGACACAGAAGCCTTTGCAATATGCAGGATATATTTCTGGATGCCCCCGAGCATATAGAGTATTTCCCTTCAACTTTTTCAACTAATTTTTCAATTGATCCGGGGAAGATAAAATAATGGCAAAAATAAACCTCTACCTGATCGAATATGCGATCAATTCACTTTTAAGACAGAAATCAAAAACCCTGTTCATTTTTTTTGTTTTTACGTTCCTTGTTTTTCTGATAAGTTCAGTGTTTTTTATATCAAATTCCATAAAGCACGAATTAAAGTCAACCACGGATAAGCTTCCTACATTAACTATCCAGCAGTTAAAAGGGGGAAAGATAACATATATAGATAAAGCCGTGGCTGATGATATCGTTGCGATCTCGGGGGTTCAAAGCACCCTTTCCAGGGTCTGGGGTTATTACTATTTCCAAAATGCCGGGGCAAACTTTACCGTTATGGGGATAGACGCTTTTGACAAGCAGTATAGCGATTCCCTTTCAAAAGTTGTGGAAAACGGCGAGAACATAACAAAGCTAGAGGAAGATACAATGCTTATAGGGCAGGGGGTTAAAGATATACTTTCCCAAAACTATTACAAAAACTTTTTTAATTTTATCCTTTCGGACGGTTCTATGAAAAGGGTTGATATTGCAGGGGTGTTTAAAAGTGATATCGAACTTCAAAGCAACGATATGGTACTTGTTTCAAAAGAGCTGGCGTATGAGATCCTGGATATCGAGGATTATCTTGCCACGGATATAGTTGTAGAGATATCAAATCCCGAAGAGGTTGATACGATAGTTCAAAAGATACAGAACCTTTACCCCTCTTTGAGGATCGTTTCAAAAGAGGACTTCAAAGTAAGTTATGAGAATATATTTGATTATAAAAGCGGGGTGTTCCTGGCCTTGTTCATAATATCACTTTTTACGTTTTTCATAATTATATACGACAAGGTAAGCGGACTTACCTCTTCCGAGAAAAAAGAAATAGGTATTTTAAAAGCTCTGGGGTGGGGAATTGATGATATTTTAAAAGAGAAGTTCTATGAAAGTTTTATAATCTCTTTTCTTTCCTATATTATCGGGGTATTGTTTGCTTTTGTTTTTGTTTATTTCCTTCATGCTCCCCTTTTAAGGGATATATTTGAAGGGTACAGCCAGCTGAAAACTACATTTACTCTTCCTTTCGTATTTGATTTCCAGACTTTGATGCTGGTGTTCTTTATAACAATACCTGTTTATGTAGCGGCAACCATAATACCGTCATGGAAAGTAGCCACTCTGGATGCAGATGAGGTGATAAGATGATAGCTTTAAACGATATATTTAAAAAATTCCAAATAAACAAAAAAGAGCAGATAACCGCCCTTGATAATATAAACCTCTCTTTTAAAGAGGGTGAGCTGATAGTTTTAAAAGGGGCAAGCGGAAGCGGGAAAAGCACCATACTTTCACTTATCGCAGGTTTGTCAAAGCCAACAAGCGGAGAGGTTCTTGTCGATAAAAAAAGAGTCTCAAAACTTCCTGATAAATTTTTAGCTCAATACAGGAGGGAAAATATAGGCTTTATTTTCCAGAAATACAATCTTGTTCCCAATTTAACGGCAGGGGAGAATATCATTCTGCCCCTTGTTCCAAACAACCCCGACAGTGAATTTCTGGAAAAGAGATTGAACAAGGTTTTAAAGATGTTCGAGATATTTGACAAAAAAGACGTAGCGGTTATGAACCTTTCAGGGGGAGAACAGCAGCGTGTAGCCATAGCAAGAGCCATGATAAACGATCCAAAGATAATAATAGCGGACGAACCTACCGCAAATCTTGATGAAAAGCTTTCACGAAGTTTCTGCGATATTTTAAAAAAACTGAAGCAGTCCAGCAAAACAATTATAGTGGCAACCCACGATCCCATATTCTTTGACCTTGATTTTGTGGATAGAACTATTGAGATAAAAAAGGGAAAGATAATTAAATGATATTAACGCCCGAAGTTCTTGCCATATTTATACTAAACGGAATATTTCTGATCTTTTCCACTATCGCCCTAGTTTTAAGCGTAAAAATATTTAAAAACTGGGATATGGACAAAACCACCCAGGAGCAGTACAAGCTGGAAAAGAACAGCTTTTTAACAGCAACAATAATCAAATATATCTTTATCGTGAAATTGCCTTTGTTCCTGTTTTTTATTTTTACCCTTGACAAGATATCAAACACGCTTATAGGGGCAATGTGTGCAGCGGGAGTTGTTGATGCTACGCAGTACGGTATATATCTTTTTGTCTTTAAGATCATAAACCTTTATATCTTCGGTTTCTGGCTTGTTTTGAACAAAGCTGATATCTCAAAAGAGAACCTGCCGTACACAAGGCTGAAATTCGGTTTGTTTATAATCTTCTATATCCTGCTTCTATGTGAAATAGTTATAGAAACCCTGATGTTCAGCTCCATTGACCCTTCTATTATGGTAAGCTGCTGCGGTACGCTGTACAGTTCCACTTCCTCGTCATATATCTCCGAGATATTCAAGATAAGCAACTCTGTTCTGCTTAGTGCATTTTACGGCACTTTCTTCCTTCTGGTCCTTGGATATTATTTGAAAAACAGGTTTCTTTACGGGGTACTTAGCGTTATATTTCTGGTGATCTCGATAATCTCTCTTATTGCGTTTTTCGGTACATATATCTATGAACTGCCTACCCACCACTGTCCGTTCTGCTTTTTGCAGAAAGATTATTACTATATAGGGTATTTACTTTATATTACTTTGTTCGGGGGAACTTTCTTCGGGGTGCTGCTTGCATTTTTCGATAAAAAGAAGCTTTTCTTTTATTCCATGGTATTTACCGGGATATATACTTTTATAGTAACTTTCTATCCAGTAAGATATTATCTGGTAAACGGGGTATGGCTTTAGTCGTTGCCTAGCTCTTCCGGCAGGGTTATTAAGAATTTCGCCCCTTTGTATTGAAGACCTTTGAACCGGAAACTTTCGTTTGAGGCTTCAATATTTCCGCGCATCCCCTGGGTTATAAGTGTATAGGTCATGTGCATACCAAGCCCCGTACCCTGGCTTTTGTGTTTGGTGGTAAAGTAGGGTTCAAATATCTTTTCCTTGATATCTTCATTCATCCCCCCTGCATTGTCTTTGAATTCGATGAAAATAGATGAATCAAGTTTGTAAGCTTTTATAAAAAAGTATTTACTGTCGGGGAGTGTTTCTTTAAAAGCGTCTTTGGAGTTATTGAAGATGTTTATAAAACACTGGATAAGTTCATTCGGCAATCCGTTTACTTTGATGCTTCTATCGATATCTATAAGCACTGTGATACCCTCTTTTAATACCGTAGCCTCTACAAGGTGAAGGAAACTGTTGATATTCTCTTTGAGGTTGAAATACTCTTTTTTTCTCTCTCCTTTGATGAAATTCTTGAAATCATCTATAGTTCGGGAGAGGTATTGGGCATTGTTGTTTATCTGGTCACAGATTTGGAAGAACTCTTCATCTTCAAGTTCATTGTATTCTTTTTTTACTTTTAATCCCGTAACTCCTGTGGATATCACGCTTAAGGGCTGTCTCCACTGGTGGGCTATATTCCCTATCATTTCACCCATTGAGGCCAGCTTCTCCGATTTAAAAAGTTTTTCCTGGATAAGTTTGCTCTTTTGTACCTCTTTTTTTATTCTCTGCTCAAGGTTTGCATTTAACTCTTTTAGTTCATCTTTGTTCTTGGTCAGTTCTATATTTGTATTTTTTAAAGATCTTGTTTTCTCTTTTACCTCTTTATCCAGGATCTGCTTCTGGTTGACGACCCGGTATATGAAATAAAAGAGTATGATAAGAAGTATAAACGAAAAGACCCTTATAAGAGCATTACCTTTTATTGTGTCCTCAAGAAATTTATCGTATTCGTAAGATACCACCCAGGCAACGGTCTTCTTTTCTTTGATATTTTTTATAGGATAGAATGCTATGACCTGGAGTCGGTCGTTATATTCCGTAAACACTGCAAACTTTTCACCTTGGGCTATTCTCTTTTTGATGGTGCCTTTTACTTTCTCGATCTTATCTTTGTTTGAAATAACACATAACTCTTTGTCTATATGCTCTTTGGTTACTGTTATCATATAGTTTTCATCTTCCGCGCTTTGGGTGTAATGCACCACCATATCATCTCTTGACCAGGCTTTTGTATCAAAAATATGTTTGTTTACTAAAAAGTGAGTATGTATTTTACTTATGGCGTTTAGATAATTTTGCAGAGTATCACTGGTAAAAGATATCTCAACGGCTCCAATGTGTCTGCCCTCTTTTGTGATAAGGGGATAGATATGCCTGAAGGCATGGGCTGTTCTTCCCTGCTCAAAACCCTGTACAGGGTTTTGAGTTTTGTTCACCATTGCAAAGTCGGCACGGAAGTTTGTAAGATCGTCACCGAATTTGCTTGGTTTGTGCATTCTTAGGAATGCAGTATTGTCTTTGAAAACAAAATGGTACTGAACCACCCCTTTTGTTCTCAAGGAATTATATTTATCAAGAAGTTTTTTTCTTAACTCCTCCCTTAGAAGATCTCTGTCTTTTTTATCTGAATCCAGGGCTTTTTCCATCATCTTCAGGATAAAATCGGAATTGATTGTTGACTCATATGCGGCTTTGGCAGTGATTGTCTGGTGGTATAGAAGTATCTCGTAATGGGTCTTTATTTTTTCGATATGGTTGTCAAGGGCAGTTTTTATTCTTTGATTCTTATTTATTTCTGTTATATAAAAGAGAATCGTATTTAAAGCTATAAAGGCTAGTATAAGCCAGAAGACAGCTTTATTATTTTTTCTTTTCATTAAGTTCCTGTACTCTAAGGATATTAAAATATTATACCAAACAGCCTCTTAACTTTTGTTACTTAACGGTAATAAAAATTATATTAATTTTAACTATTTTTTATAAATAAAGAAGATATAACTAAATATTTGCTATATTTCACTTATATTTTCACAAGGTACAAAATTAATGAATCTAAAAGACGAGATTTTAAAATTAAAAAAGAAACTGGATGTTACGATAGTGGCCCATTTCTATCAAAAAGACGAAGTTTTTGAACTTGCCGATATTACGGGTGACAGTTTGGAGCTTGCAAAAAAATCGATGGCGGCGGATACTGAAAATATAATATTCTGCGGTGTCGGTTTTATGGGGCAGAGTGTTAAAGTGCTTGATCCGTCAAAAAGGGTCTTTATGCCGAAAGTTGCATGTTGTGCAATGGCAAAAATGATCGATGTAGATTATTACAAGATGAATCTTAAGATCCTTAATGATGCGGGAATATCGAACGATGATATCCTTCCTATTACATATATCAACTCATCTGCCGAAGTAAAAGCGGAAGTTGGTAAAATGGGCGGATATGTATGTACAAGTTCCAATGCTTACAAGATAATCTCAAAAGGGCTGGAAAGCGGCAAGAAGATATTCTTTGTCCCGGACAGATGCCTGGGGCAGAACTTTGCAAAGCAGATAGGACTGAAATCCTCTGTTGTAGGAATCGATGATATTGAAGATGTAAAAACCTCCGACATTATCTGTTTCAACGGATTTTGTTCGGTTCACCAGCTGTTCACGCCTGAGGATGTGGATTTCTATAAAGAGAAATATCCCGATATTCTTGTTGCCGTTCACCCCGAGTGTGATCCTGCTGTTTGTGACAAAGCCGATTTTGTGGGGAGCACGTCGCAGCTTATCAAGTATATAACACAGGATATCCCTGCTGATCAGAAAGTTGTTGTTGGTACGGAATTTAATATGGTAAACAGGCTTAGAGAAAAAAATACCTATGTATTAAGCTCCACAAAGCCGGAGTGTCCGACCATGAATGAAACGACACTGGAAGATTTATATAATATCCTGAAATCAATAGAGAATAAAACTTATGAAAATGAGATCTTTGTTGATCCGGAAGTACAAAAATATGCGAAGATCGCATTAGAAAGAATGTTTGAGGTATAAAATAAGAATATGGCAATAAATATTAGGAAATTTGTTAAAAACGCAATAGTTGAAGATAACGGTAGGGGAGACCTTTTCTTTGATATTGCACCAAAAGGTAGATTCACGGCTCATGTAATAGCCAAAGATGACGGTATAATCGCAGGTGTAAAGTATGCAAAGGTATTGGCACGTGCAGAAAAATTTGACTGCAAGTTCCTTCTAAAAGACGGCTGCGAAGTTAAAAAAGGTGACGTGATAGCGGAACTTGAAGGTAAAGCTTCGGTTCTATTAAGCAGTGAGAGAACTTTTCTAAATATTCTTCAGCATGCAAGCGGTATTGCAACAAATGCGAACAGATATGCAAAACTTCTTGAGGGAAGCGACGTGGTTCTGCTTGATACCAGAAAAACAAGACCGGGATTGAGGGATTTTGAAAAATATGCAAGTCGTGTAGGGGGAGCTATTAATCACAGGCTGGGGCTTGATGATTGTCTTATGTTAAAAGATACCCACCTAAAAACGATCCCTGATCTTAAAGAGTTCGTTAAAAAAGCCAGAAAAAGAATCTCCTGGGTAACTAAGATAGAGATCGAATGTGAAACCCTTGAACAGGTTAAAGAGGCTATGGATGCGGGAGCTGATATAATCATGTGTGACAATATGACGCCGGAGCAGATAAAAGAGGTTTCACTATTCAGGGATGAGAATTATCCTCATATTTTACTTGAAGCAAGCGGTAATATAACAACTGAGACAATCACAGGATACCTGAACAGCGGGATTGATGCTATCAGCTCGGGAAGCATTATTCATCAGGCGACGTGGTTGGACTTCTCAATGAAGTTTGACTAAAAAAAGGGTTTATTTTAATTCTAGCTGCGTTTAAGCAGCTTTAACCCTTAGTCATTTACTGCAGTAAACTCCTATGGCTTAAAACTACTTCTACTTTGCTATAATCAAGAATAAATCCCTTTTTTATTAAACTATCCGTATGCAAAGATACTATTATTCAAATGAACTTATTAAATTTATTCGAGATGATATAAATAAAATTCTTGGAGAACTTGTAAGGCATCACAATTATGCACTAGAAGAGTTGCAAAAAAATGCCTGGATTAAACAAATTGAAATATTAAAACAAACATTTTTTAATTTTAAAGAAGGATATATATTTTTTGAGTTTTCTATTCCAAGAATGGGAAAGCGTGTTGATAATATAATCATTATAAATGATTCAATTTTTGTCGTTGAATTTAAAGTTGGCTCATCTTTATATGATAATAATGCAATAGAACAAGTAATTGATTATTCACAAGATTTAAAAAACTTTCATGAAGGTAGTCATACTCAAAAGCTATTCCCAATCCTTGTTTCAACAGAAGCAAATAGCCATGAAAATAAAATTGAGATACTACAAGGTAAATTATATAAACCCATTCTTGCAAATAAACATTCCTTTCTCAATGTAATAGATGAATGTTTAACTTTAGATCAAGAGCATAATATATGCCCACTATCATGGCAAAATTCTATATATAAACCTACTCCTACAATCATCGAAGCAGCGCAGGCATTATATAAAGGGCATAATGTTAAAGAGATATCAAGATCAGATTCAGGTGCTTTAAATTTATCTATTACTACAGAAAAGATTAATGAAATTATCAATGATTCTAAAGTGACATATAAAAAATCAATTTGTTTTATTACCGGTGTTCCTGGTGCTGGTAAAACTCTTGCTGGATTAAATATAGCAAATGAAAGAATGAATATAGATGAAAATGAACATGCTGTGTTTTTATCAGGTAATGGTCCATTAGTGGATGTTTTAAGAGAAGCATTAACACGCGATGAAGTTAATAGATCAAAAGAAAAAGGTGAAAAGCTTACTAAAAGGGAAGCTTCAATTAAAACACATGCCTTTATTCAAAATATTCATCATTTTCGTGATGATGCGCTAATCTCTGATAAAGCACCAATTGAAAAAGTTGTTGTGTTTGATGAAGCTCAAAGAGCTTGGAATCAATACCAAACAAGTTCATTTATGAAAAGAAAAAAAGGACAAGATGATTTTGAGTCATCTGAACCAAAATTTTTAATAGATGTAATGAATCGCCATGATGATTGGTGTACTATAATTTGTTTAATTGGTGGTGGACAAGAGATCAATACCGGTGAAGCTGGATTAGAAGAATGGATTAACTCATTAAAGGAGTACTTTCAAGATTGGAATATTTATTTGTCCAATTTGATAGTTGAAGATAAAAACTATTTGAAAGATCATGCGTTAAAAGAATGGTTGAAAGTTAATGCCAATATAGATGAAAATTTGCATTTATCAGTTTCTGTTAGGTCTTTTAGATCTGAAAAACTATCTGAGTTTATCCATTCTGTTTTAGATATAGATATTTCAAAAGCAAAAAATTTATATCAGAACTTTTTAAAAGACACTTACCCTCTATATGTTACAAGAGATTTTGAAAAAGCAAAAAGGTGGTTAAAATCAAATGCAATTGGGAGTGAAAGAAGTGGTATAGTTGCTTCGTCTGGAGCTTATAGGTTAAGACCCTTTGGAATAAATGTAAAAAGTCAAATTGATGCTCCCGTTTGGTTCTTAAATAATAAAAGTGATATACGATCATCATACTTTCATGAAGAATCTGCAACAGAATTTGATATTCAAGGATTAGAACTTGATTGGATTTGTATATGCTGGGATGGTGACTTTTATTTTAAAAATGATGCTTGGGTATATAGAAAATTTAAGGGTACCAAGTGGCAAAAGATTAATAAAGAGATTACAAAGAATTATTTATTAAATACGTATAGGGTATTACTTACAAGAGCTAGACAAGGAATGATCATGTTTATACCTAATGGTTCAATAGATGATAAAACAAGATTACCAGAATTTTATGATGAAACTTTTGAATACATTAAAAAAATTGGTATAGAAGAGGTTTGATTTTTTAAGATTTAAGGTATAAAATAAAAGTTTAGGAGTTTAAAAACTAAACTCCAAAACAATCAATATAAAGAATACTATTCCAAGATACCCGTTAATGGTAAAGAAAGCCTTGTCTATTTTCGTAAAGTCCCTGTTTACTATGATATGCTCGTATGTAAGCATAACTGCACTTACAAGTACCGCAAGGTATCCAAATAGCCCAAGCCCTGCTTCAACAGTGAAAAGAAGCCAGAATATAACTGTCAGCATATGCATACTCTGGGAGAATCTCATGGTATTCTTTGCCCCGAATCTTGACGGGATAGAGTGCAGCCCGAGTTTCTTGTCAACCTCCATATCCTGCAAAGAATAAAGAAGGTCGAATCCCGCAACCCAGAACAATACCCCGATACTTAAGAACAGTGACCAAAGTGTAATGGTTTCGCTTACTGCAACCACCCCTGCAATGGGTGCAAGCCCTAAAGAGACACCAAGAATTATATGTGCCAGAAATGAGAATCTTTTAAAGTATGAGTAGCTACCGATCACTATTAAAATAGGTACAGATAAGTAAAGTGCAAGGTTGTTTACGAAATAAGCGACCGCTATAAACCCCAGGGCGTTTGCTATTACGAACAGCAGCATCTGCTTGGGATTGATCCGTCCATCTACGCTGGGTCTGTTTATAGTTCTGGGATTAAGGGCGTCTATATCCCTGTCAAGGTACCTGTTAAATCCCATTGCAAAATTTCTGGCCGTAAGCGCCGCCAAAGTTCCTAAAAGTAACAGTTCAAATCCAAACCACCCTTGTGCAGCTACGACCATCGCTATAAATATAAAAGGTAATGAGAAGATAGAGTGTTTGAACATAACCAGTTCGTTAAAGTCGTTAATTAATTTTAGTATTTTTTCCATAAGGGGGATTTTACTATAATTGTACTTATGTATAAAGAAATAGCAATAATAGCCCCAACAGCATCGGGGAAAACAGATCTTTCAATCTCTCTTGCACATAAAATGGATGCAGTGATATTGTCTTTGGACAGTCTGGCCGTGTACAAACAGATAGATATAGCTTCCGCAAAGCCGACCCTTGAAGAGAGGGACGGAATAAGGCATTTCGGTATCGATAAGATATATCCCGACCAGAACTTTGACGTGGTTCAGTTCATAGATGAATATAAAGAGGCTAAAAAGTTTGCAAAAGAAAACGGCAAGAACCTTATCATCGTTGGCGGAACAGGATTTTATCTAAAGTCCATGATTGAGGGGCTTTCTGTATCACCAGTGATCAGTTCCGAGACAAAAATGAAAGTTCAAAAAGCTCTGCTTGATCTGCAGAGAAGTTATGAGCTTTTATATGAAAAGGACAAAGCGTATATGGAAAAAATAGCTTCAAAAGACAGCTACAGGATCCAAAAAGCACTGGAGATCTTTTACCAGAGCGGACTAACTCCTTCCGAGTATTTTCAGAAGAACAGACCCGTGCCCGTTATAAAAGATCTTAAAATATTTCAAATCGATACACAAACCGATATATTAAGGGAAAGAATAGCTCTTCGAACCAAGAAGATGATACAAAACGGCATTATAGACGAGGTTATATTTTTAGAAGAAAATTACGGCAGAAAACCAAACTGCATGGGCTCAATAGGGATAGTTGAAACCCTTGAGTATCTTGACGGCAGGATCGATAAAAAACAGCTTGAAGAGCTTATATCAATACACACTGCCCAGCTTGCAAAAAGGCAGAGAACTTTTAACAGATCACAATTTTGTAATGTTTTCAATGAAAAACTGGAAAACTTAGAAAATAAAATATTATCTATGGTATAATTTACAAATATTCACAATTACCAGACTTTGACGGGAAATAAAAATATGACTAAAGAACAGCTTGCAAAAAGAGTTGAAGAGCTTGAAGACAGATATTATCATGATGAATTAACAGGGCTTCCAAACAGGGTAAAACTTTTGGAGGATCTGGCAAGTGAAAAGCCTAACGGGCTTTTGATGATAGATATCAAAGGGTTCTCGACCATTAACGATTTTTACGGTATGAAGATCGGGGATAAAGTCCTTCAAGCTATTACCAAATTTCTCGAAACCCTTATAGAAGAGGGGAAAAAGTTCTATAAAATCGGTGCAGACCAGTTTATCTATCTTGAACAGGGCAAAGATATACAATACCACCATTTTACCGAAGAAAAAGTAAAGCAGCTGATGTACACCATCGAAAACACCCCTATAAAAGTAAAATTGACGGAAGATAATATCATAGATGTAAATATCTATGTAAGCTGTGTTCTTGTAAGCGGCATAGACGATGAAAATCTTCTTGAACTTGCAGATATGACCCTTCATTACGCGAAAGATACAAGGCAGGCTTTCTTGCAATACTCTCCTGACCTAAAACTGAATGAAAAGTTCGAAAAAGATATCGCCGGTGTAAAGATGGTAAAAGAAGCCCTAGAAGAGGACAGGCTGATTGCTTATTACCAGCCTATTATCAAAGATTACGGAAACTCTTACGAGTGTCTTGTAAGGATCCAGGACGGGGATCGGGTGATATCACCTTTCTTTTTTCTTGATGCGGTTGCTAAAACAAAATATTATTCCCAGCTGACACAAAGAATGATAGAGAAATCTTTCCAGTATTTCCAGGATAAAGACGTGACCTTCTCTATAAACCTCTCTTTTGACGATATCGAGAATCAGGAGATGATCGTTTTTATAACCAAAAAGATGAAGGAATACGGAGTTGCGGAAAGACTTATTCTGGAGATCCTTGAAAGCGAGAATATAAGTGACTTCCACAAGATCCGTGATTTTATAAAGAATATGCAGCTTCTTGGGGTAAAGATCGCTATTGACGACTTTGGAAGCGGATATTCGAATTTTACCTATCTTTTGGAGTTGAAACCTGATTATATCAAGATAGACGGGTCCTTGATAAAAGATATCTGTAAAGTTGAGGAATCCTACATCCTTGTAAGAACCATTACTAACCTTGCCCATGAACTGGGAATAAAAGTAGTAGCCGAGTATATTGAAAATGAAGATATATACAAAAAAGCACGAAGATTATATATAGATGGTTACCAAGGTTATCATCTGGGGGCTCCAAACTCCACTATGGAGATAAAAAAATAGCTTTCAACAGCTTTCTTTCAACTTTTTACTAAAAAAACTGTTCCCTTTTGTTACAGTGTTACCCATCTTCCTGGGGATAAAATCTATTTATGTAAGTTAAAATTTAATTAGAATTAGCTAGTATTACCACAGTTATTGTGGGCTATCTGTATCTATAGTATACAGACAGCTTGTATATTTAAAGGGGAATAAATGGAACATAGCACTTTTGCACATCCGTATTTTGGTGCATTTATTATGTTTGTTTTAACATTTGGAGCATTCTTTGCTACTACAATGTTATCTAGGTTTGTCAGTCATAAACTGGCTAGGAAAGATACTGAAAAGTTAAAATGTACGCTTTATGAGTGTGGACCTGAGGTTAATAAACAGCCTAATACTATTTCAGTTCAGTTTTACCTTATGGCGCTTTTATTTATCCTGTTCGATGTGGAGATCATATTTATGTTCCCGTGGGCAGTTGATTTTAAAGTGCTAGGTTGGTTTGGATTTATCGAGATGATTTTATTTATCCTGTTATTAACGATAGGATTTATATATGCATGGAAAAAAGGAGCACTTGAATGGCACAGCATAAAGTAAACTATTTGCAAGACGGCGGGGAGGCTGTAAAGCTTACCACCATCGATAAAATAGTAAATTTCGGAAGAAGTAACTCTCTTTGGCCGATGACTTACGGTCTTGCTTGTTGTGCGATCGAGATGATGGCTGCCGGTGGTTCAAGATTTGACTTTGACAGATTCGGTACGATATTCAGAGCGTCTCCAAGACAATCAGACGTTATTGTTGTTGCGGGAACGTTGACAAAAAAACACGCAGAGTTCATGAGAAGACTTTATGACCAGATGCCTGATCCTAAATGGGTTATCTCAATGGGTTCATGTGCAAATACAGGTGGTATGTTCAATACATACGCTACTGTTCAGGGTGTTGACAGGGTAATCCCTGTGGATATCTATCTTCCGGGTTGTGCGCCGAGACCGGAAACACTGCAATACGCACTTATGATGCTTCAAAGAAAAATAAGACGAGAGCCTGCAGGTATGGCTCAAAGAGCAAAAAGGTTGGTATAGATGAGAGCTTATAAACCAAAAAACGACGTTCAGAGAAAATCTTATTACAACGACAGATTTTACGTAACACCTCAGTTAGCCAAAGAGAGTATTTACGATGATTCAACTTTCAGCAATGATTATTTAAGTTTAAGCAAAAAAGTTGAAATAAACGATGCATATATCCAGGCGGGACATTTAGTTGTATATATCAAGCCTGAAGATAATGTAACAGCTATCAAACATGCAAAAGAGATCATGGCTTATGATTTTTTAATGGAGCTTTCTGCTATTGACTATATCGAGCAGAAGGGTGGTTTTGAGATTTTCTACGAGATGTTGTCTACCTCAAAAAGAAAAAGAATGAGAATCAAAACTTTTATAAAAGAGGATGAGGCGATCGAATCGGTAAATCCGTTGTTCAGAATGGCAGATTTTGCAGAAAGAGAGATGTACGATATGTACGGTATCTATGTAAATAACCATCCGTTCCTTAAAAGAATCCTTATGCCTGATGACTGGGTTGGACATCCTCTTAGAAAAACATACCCTCTGCAGGGTGATGAAGCGGCTTCATGGTATGAAGTTGACAAAATATTCGGTAAGGAAGCAAGAGACGTTATCGGTCCCGAGCTTAGGGATGCAGCATGTGTTGACAGATACGACACCGAAAGATTCGCAAGACTTGGACACGAGGTTCAAAAAGGTACACCTATTAGTGAGGGTAACGAGCCTGATACTCCTATCCATTACCAGGAAGAGGGCGGAGTTCAGTTATTCGGTGTGAAACTTGTAACTCCTTTTGATGAAAAAGAGAAAGTACAGTTAAAGGAGAGAAAGTAGATGCAACAAACTAACAGATTAAAACCTTTCTTTGAAAATATCACTTTCGAGAGAGAAGATAATACAATGGTGGTTAACTTCGGACCACAACACCCGTCTGCTCACGGTCAGTTAAGACTTATGCTTGAGCTTCAGGGGGAAGAGGTAGTTAAAGCTTATCCTGATATCGGTTACCTTCACAGAGGTATCGAAAAGATGGGTGAGAATATGATCTATAACGAGTTCCTTCCAACTACGGACAGAATGGATTATATTGCTTCAACTTCAAACAACTACGGTTATGCACTGGCAATTGAGAAGCTAATCGGTGTAGAGGCTCCAAGAAGGGCAGAAGTTATAAGAACTATGCTTTTAGAGCTTAACAGAATCATCTCTCACCTTTTCTGGCTTGCAACTCACGCACTTGATGTCGGTGCTATGTCTATTTTCCTTTATGCATTCAGGGAAAGAGAATTCGCAATGGACCTTATGGAGGATTATTGTGGAGCAAGGCTTACACACAGTGCCGTAAGAATCGGAGGGGTTCCTTTGGATCTTCCTTCAAACTGGACGAATGACCTTGAGAAGTTCCTGAATACACTGGAGACTCAGATCCCTGTTTATGAAGGTCTTTTAACAAAGAACAGAATCTGGAAAATGAGACTTGAAGATGTGGGTGTTATTTCAAAAGATATGGCTAAATCATGGGCTTGTTCTGGTATTACTTTAAGAGGAAGCGGTGTTAAATGGGATTTAAGAAAAGAGATGCCTTACGGATTATATCCCGAGCTTGACTTTGATATCCCTGTTTCGGACAAATGTGATTCTTACGGAAGATACAAATGTTACATGGCTGAGATGTACGAGTCTATCAAGATATTAAGACAGCTTGTGCCTATGTATAACGAGAGTGATACCCAGTTAATGGCTCATTCTCCACAATATATCTCATCTACAAAAGAAGAGATGATGACTCAGAATTATTCATTAATGCAGCACTTCGTACTTGTAACACAAGGTATGAGACCGCCTGTAGGTGAAGTTTATGTTGCAACGGAATCTCCAAAAGGGGAGCTGGCATTTATGGTTGTTTCGGACGGTTCACCGTACCCTTACAAATTAAAATGCAGAGCGCCTAGTTTCTGGCATACGGGTATCTTGCAAGACCTGCTGCCTGGACACCAGTTGGCCGATGTTGTTACTATTATCGGTAACTTGAATATCGTATTCGGGGAGATTGACAGATAATGAAAAGATTTGACCTAAGAAACCATAAAGAGAATTTTATTCCAAGAATGGTAGAGATTATGAAAAACGATATATCAGAGGGGGAAAACGGTATTTTCCTTTTTGAGATCGGTGATTTCTCCTCTGTACAAGAAAGTGCGGATTGTGTGAAAGAGAACGGATGGACTTTAATGAATTCATTAAAGTACAATGAAGTTGACTGGACAGTGGTTATCAAAAAAGAGAAGCCTGCAGTTGAAGCAGTTGAAGAAGAAGCGGCGGCTGAATAAGACATTCAGTCTTTAAGGATTTAGTTTTGAGTAAAGTATATTTTTCAAGCTGGCAGGGAGAGATCGTAGATAACAGAGGCGTAGCTGGGGACAGCTGGGTCGAGGCATCTGCAAAATTCCCTGTAGCTTACGATAAAGATTCACAGACAAAAGCATTCGTAGGATGGGACGGGTTCGTTCTGTTCGATGAAAATGTGGATGTAGTGAAACTTGCAATGAATTATGCCAGGCAGTATCAGGAATACAGCGAAGCCTGTGGTAGATGTACCCCTGGACGTTGGGGCGGGCAGATACTTTTTGATATGCTTGACAAAATTGCAAGAGGAGAGGGTGAACTAAAAGATTTAGAACATATTAAAGAAGTTAGTTCCACTATGACGACCACAAGCAAGTGTGAGATAGGTAAAACTGTCCCGGCACCTATTTTGGGAATGATCGAATATTTTGAAGATCAATTCACGACTTTGATCAAAAACGGTTCAAAGTCTCCCTGGTATGATAAAGATGACGAGAAATACATAGCAAATGTTACTGCCCCTTGTACAGATATGTGTCCGTCTCATGTGGATATACCGGGATATATAGAGGGTGTGAGAGAGTTGGATTTTGAAAACTCTTTAAAAGCAACAAGACAGACTATGCCGCTTGCGCATACCTGTGGTAGAGTTTGCCCGCACCCTTGTGAAGATGCCTGTAGAAGGTCAAACCTTGACGAAGCTGTTTCTATTATGGAACTGAAAAGAATAGGCGCTGATTTTGAAACTGACCATGAGATGGACTGGTTCCATCCCGTGAAAGCCAAAAAAGCCAAGAATGACGGTAAAAAAGTAGCCATTATCGGTGCAGGTCCCGCGGGACTTACAGCTGCATACTATCTTGGACTTGAAGGTATTGCAGTAACTATCTTTGAAGAGCTTCCTGTACTTGGAGGTGAAGTTGCAGTGGGTGTTCCGGAATACAGAATGCCTATTGGCAAATATAACAAAGATATCGAGCTTGTTACATCTCTGCCTACGGTTGAAGTAGTTACGAATCACAGAGTAACTGCAGACAGGTTGAAAGAGATCTATGAAGAGTTTGATGCAACTCTTCTGGCATTTGGTACAAGATTATCCAAAAAGATCAGATGTGAAAATGAAGATCCGAGCCTTGAAGGTTACTGGGGTGCAATAGATATGCTTGATAAAGTAAATCTTTGGCATAAATACAGAATAGGAAGTCCTGCAAAAGAAGACCTGAACGGCAAAACGGTAGTTTGTGTCGGTGGTGGATTCACCTCGATGGACGTTGTAAGATGTTCTATCAGAGAGGGTGCAAAAAGAGTAGTAATGCTTTACAGAAGGGATGAGAAGACGATCATCAGAAATACAACCCTTGAAGAGTACACGGAAGCCGTGGAAGAGGGTGTAGAGTTTATCTTCTATTCAGCTATTGATACTATTTACGATGATAACGGTAAGATTACCGGGGTTAGAGTTGACAAATACGAGCAGGTGCCTGATCCTGACGGGGGAAGACCTAAACTTGTAAAAGTAGAAGGAGCTTCCGAGGATATAGATTGTGATTATGTTATCCCTGCCGTATCTCAGGCTTGTGATCTTCAGATATTACCTGCAGACTGGGAACTTGAGATGACCTCGTGGGGTACATTGCAGACCAACGGTAAAGATTATATGACAAGCCGTCCTGGATTGTTTGCCGCAGGGGATTGTGAGTACGGTCCGATGACTATTGTTAACGCCGTAGGTCAGGCAAAAAGGGCCGCTTCTGTTATCTCAAGATATATCTATGATGGTGAAACCACTCTCCTTGAAGAAGAGATTATGGAAGACCATATGAACAGGTTGAAAGTTTACAATAAAAACGAAAAGATCAAAGGATGGATGCCCGGTATCCCTAGAGAACATAGTGAAAAACTTGAAACAGAAGTAAGAAAAGACAATAATAAAGAGGTAAATCTCGGATTCACTGCAGAAGAAGCACAGGCTGAAGCTGAAAGATGTATGAGATGTTATTACCTGGGGATGGTGGCAGTATGAGTGAAAGAATACAACACAGAGGAAAACTGATCACTATCACTATTGACGGCAAAGAGTGTCAAGGTGTTTTCGGTCAGACCATACTTGAAATAGCAAGAGCGAACGATATCTATATACCTACAATGTGCTACTTGACAAAAGTATCGCCTATTACCGCATGCAGAATGTGTGTAGTTGACGTGCAGGGTGTTGATGGTACTGTTCTTTCCTGCCAGGAAAAGGCAGTGGACGGTGCTGTTGTTACGACTCAGAATGAAGAGCTTTTCAAGCACAGACAAAACATTATGAAGATGTATAACGTAAACCATCCTTTGGAGTGCGGTGTTTGTGATAAAAGCGGTGAATGTGATCTTCAAAACAAGACTTTGGAATTCTCTGTTGATTCGCAGGAGTTTGCGGCAAAAGACCTTAACAGAAAGAAAAAGAAATGGGGAATCCTGGGATATGACCCGAGTTTGTGTATCATGTGCGAAAAATGTGTACATACTTGTAACGAAGTTATAGGAAGTGCGGCACTTTACATTAAACCGGGCGGTTATAAATCGATAATCGACATGAAATTCTCAAGATGTGAGCAGTGCGGGGATTGTATCTCGGTATGTCCTGTAGGTGCATTGGTATCAAATGAATACAAATATACCTCAAACTCTTGGGAATCACAGAAAATACCTGCAACCTGTGCCCACTGTAGCAGCGGCTGCAGTTTGTATTATGAAGTTAAGCACGCAGGTGTTGGAAGCTTTGATAAAAAGATCACAAGAGTTACGAATGATTCGGAGTTCAGTGAACTTTGCGGTGCGGGAAGATTCGGATTTAATTTTGAAAACAGCGCAAAAGGGAAAGACGAAAGTGCATTTGACAAAGCGGTTGAAGCCCTTAAATCAAGTGATACCATAAGATTCAATTCTTACATCACAAATGAAGAAGCGATGATATTGCAAAGCCTTAAACAAAGCCTTGGAATAAAACTTGTAAATTCAGATGCATTAAGTTATCAAAGATTTTTAAAGAACTACTGTGCAACCAGCGGTAAAACTGTTTACGGCGGAACCAACGAGACTATAAGAAACAGTGACGCGGTTATTATGATAGGTACAAGAATCAGCAGAGATAATCCGGTCGTTAAATATTCTGCAAATATTGCGGTTAAAAAGCGACGGGCTGATTTTGTATATATGCATCCAATTGATGATATCAATTTACAAAGTAAATATAACCAGTTCGTGAAATATGAAGCGGGAAGCGAAGAGGGTGTTATTGCCCTGCTTGCAAGCTATCTTATAAAAGATGCTCCCAAAGAGTATAAAGAGTTCCTTGATGATCTTGATATTGGTAATTTAAGCGGTGAGTGCAGTGTCGGTGAAGAGGAGCTTGAAGCTATAGAAAAGAAACTTGCAAGAAGAAAGAACAAAACTCTTGTTGCGGGTTCTGACCTGTATAGCCATCCTCAAGCAGACAATATTGCGAAACTTATCGGTCTGATAGACAAATATACGGATTTTGAAGTGGTTATTATCCCGTCTTCAACAAATACGCTTGGTGTAAGCCTGATCTGTGATCTTGATGAAAATGCAGGTTCAAAAATCGTAGGTTACAACGAAGAGGGTGATTTTATAATCAGCAGCGGTGATGCGGGGGATATAAATGTTCCTGCACTAAACCAGCAAGAGGGTACCTTCACAAGTATCGACAAAAAGGTTTTAAATACAAATGTTGCTTTACCGTTTGACGGTTACTGCCTGAACGATATAGCCAACGCTGTTTTGGAACAAAAAGTTGAAAATACCGTGAATTACACTTCAATGCTTCCTGCTGACAAAGGATACAAGGGTATCACGTTTGACGAACTAAGAAACGGGTTTGACAGATACGGTAATGATCTAAGAGGTTACTCTTTGGATGAGAACTCTATCAAAACAGACTCCCAAAATAGTGATATAGAAGAGATATCGGATATTGACACCTATAACGGGACTGTCGTATACAGATGTGAGCCTTTACACCAATTTAATAAAAATACTGGTAAGTCTTTATTGCTTCAAACCAACAAACATCTAAGGGGCAGCAGCTCGTTCGCTGCAGCCGCGAAGATCAAAGACGGAGATGAAGTTAATATAAGATATAATAACCAAATTGTAAAAAAAGTGTTTAAAATTGACTCGTCAATAAAGGGCACAGTGGCTTTATATCCTACTTTTGATAATGAATTTCACAACGATATGATGGAAGAGGGATATAGATTTAAGCAAGTACAAATTCAAAGGGTTGATTCATAATGGGGAATATGATTAGTTTAACTATTAACGGAAAGAAGTGTACTGCAAAAGAAGGAGAGTTTATACTCAATGTGGCAAGAGCAAACGACATATTTGTTCCTGCTATTTGTTATCAAACGAAATGTACTCCGACTCTTGCTTGTAGACTTTGTTTAGTTGAAGCGGACGGTAAGCAGGTATATGCTTGTAATGCCAAGTCCAAAGACGGAATGGTTGTAGAAGTAAATACACCGAACATAGAAAAAGAGAGACGGGCGATAATGGAGGTTTACGACGTAAACCACCCGCTGCAGTGTGGTGTTTGTGACCAAAGTGGGGAGTGTGAACTTCAAAACTACTCTTTATACATGGAAGTTGACAAACAAAACTATGCTGTTAAGGATGTTGACAGACCTGCTTCAGACTGGGGAGTTATGAAATACGACCCGGGACTTTGTATCGTTTGTGAGAAGTGTGTGACAATCTGTAAAGATATGATCGGATCAAACGCTCTTGGAACGGTAAAAAGAGGTGCAGACGCACTTGATAAAGACTACAAAGCAAATATGCCAAAAGATGCATACGCAATGTGGAACAAACTTAATAAATCACTGATCGGTTTCGAGGAAGACAAATGTATCGACTGTGGTGAGTGTATAGCAGTTTGTCCAGTAGGTGCACTTGTAAGTTCAGATTTCCAATATAAATCAAATGCCTGGGAATTGACAAAAGTTCCTGCGTCCAACCCATACTCTTCAGATTGTTCACTGATCTATTACGAAGTAAAACATGATACGATAGAGAACAATAAAGAGAAAAGAATATACAGAGTTACAAATGACGCACACTACACTAGCCTAAGCGGTGCGGCAAGATTCGGATTTGATTTTGTAAATAAATCTGTAAAGGATGCCGACAAATTCTCATCTGCTGTAGAAGCTTTAAGAGAAGCGGATTCTATCCTTTTCAATTCATTTATCACAAATGAAGAGGCTAAGATACTTCAATCAATCAAAGAGAAAACAGGTGCAAAACTTGTAAACAATGATGCACTGAGATTTAAGAACTTTATGGCTGATTATTCAAAAGTTACGGGTCAAAGCCTATGTAATGCAACTCTTGATGATATCCATAACAGCAACTTCCTTATCAGTGTGGGGTCATACTTGAAATCTGACGCTCCAAGCGTAAAATACGCCTTTAATAATGCGATCAGCATGAACAAGGGTGCGGGTCTTTACTTCCATCCAATGGGAGACACTCATATCGAAGGTTTCGGTAAAAAAGGCAAGACTATTGAAACAATAGCGAACAACCCTTACTCTGAAGATGCGGTATTGATGTTTATCCTTGACCAGTTCGGTAAAGATCTTCCTTCGGATGTTCAATCTTTCTTGGAATCACAAAGGGAGACAAGAGTAAAAACTGTAACTGAAACTATAAAAGAGAAAGTTACAGAAACTGCTGTTGATGCAGAAACAGGTGAAGAGAAAGAAGTAACCAAAATGGTTCCTAAAAAAGTATCAAAAGATGTTGAATATACATATACAAAACTTTTAGATGCTTTTGGTTCTGATGAATCACTTCTTGAAACCATAGAAGCAATGCTTGCCAAAAAAGATACGTACAGCCTGATCATAGGTGAAGATTGTATTACCCACCCGGACAGCTCAAATATAGCTGCTCTTGCAGGTATGGTAGAGAAATATACTGACTTTAAAGTATTGGTTGTACCGACGCAGACAAATACTTTAGGTGTTAGCCTGTTATGCGACCTTGACGAGGCTGCATCAGGGAAAACAGTGGGTTACAATGTAAAAGCTGATTATATGATAAGCGCTCTTGGGGACGGAGATATAGATGCTCCGGTTATGGCTCAGCAGGAAGGTACGTTTGTAAGTATCAATAAAAAAGTTGTTCCTACCAATGCGGCCGTTGCTTATGAGGGTTACGTATTAAACGATTTTGCAAACGAGATCCTTGACAGAGAAAAAGAGAACACTATTGATTATACGAAAGAGATATTTGATTGTGTAGATTTCGACTCTCTTCCAAACTGTTTTACGAACGCTATGGTTGAACACAGAGGTTATGATATCTCTTCAAACTCTGTGGAGTTACAAAATGTAGCAGTAGTTTGTGGTGAAAAAAGGGTTGAATCGGGTGAAAATGAGTATATTGTATACAATGGTAACCCAATTAACCAATTCAATGAGTTTACAGCAGTGGCAAATCAACTAAAAGATGATATAGTTGCACTGTATGTTTCAGAAAATATGAAAACAAAACTTGAAGCAGAATCTGGTGATAAAGTAACCGTAACAGCAAACGGTAATAGCGTTAACCTGGAGATTAGAGTTGATAATACTCTAACGGGAGACATCTCTTATATCCCTACATTTGATAGAAATATCGATACAAAAGGGTTATTCGGGTCAACTAGATTTAATACTGCAAATATAAAGAGGGTGTAAGATATGGATAACGAAATTTTAATGACGATAGTTAAAGTACTTGTTATTTTGCTAGTATTCTCGGCATTAGCCGGATTTACTACTTATATTGAGAGAAAAGTACTTGCATTTATGCAAAGAAGACCGGGTCCTTTACATGTAGGACCTTTCGGTGTTTTACAAATTTTGGCAGACGGTGCGAAACTGTTCACAAAAGAGGATTTTATTCCTCAAAATGCCAATAAAGTGATCTTTATGATAGCACCTGTAATTACTGCGGCTACAGCGTTCATCGCTATGTCGGCAGTACCTTTTATACCTGGTGTGATCGTTTCTGATATAAATGTGGGACTTCTTTTCGTTCTTGGTGTAATGGCAACAGGACTTTACGGACCGCTTTTAGGTGGTATGGCCCAGGCGAATAAATGGGGACTTTTAGGTGGGGCCAGGACTGCGATCCAGCTTCTTTCTTATGAGGTGGTAACCGGGCTTTCTATTTTAGCGCCTTTAATGCTTGTTGGAAGTTTATCTTTGATTGATATTAACAACTACCAGGAGCAAGAGGGTGTATGGATGCTTGTATACCAGCCGGTTGCATTTATTCTGTTCCTTATTGCAGGTTTTGCGGAAACCAACAGAACTCCGTTTGACCTTTTAGAGCATGAAGCTGAAGTTATTGCAGGTTATGCAACAGAGTATTCAGGTATGAGATGGGGTATGTTCTTTATCGGTGAATATGCAAACCTGTTTACGATCTCGTTCCTAGCAGCACTTGTTTTCATGGGCGGGTTCAATGATTTATGGTTTATTCCCGGAGCAATTGCGATTTTATTGAAAGTTATGTTCCTGATATTCTTTTTCTTATGGACAAGAGCATCTTGGCCTCATGTAAGACCTGACCAGTTAATGTGGCTTTGTTGGAAAGTATTAATGCCGTTGGCTTTAGTTAATATCGTAATAACCGGTATAGTAGTAATGGCATAGGAGAGAAGTGATGAGTTTTAAAGATTTAAAAGAGAGAAATGTAGGGACTCAAGAGTATATGATGGTGGATATTGAGGAATATCCGCAGAAACCTTGGGAAAAGTTCAAGCAGGTTGTTGACAGAACATTCAGCGTTGAACTGTTCAAGGGTCTTGGTATTACATTTAAAATAATGAAAGGTGCATTGTTCAACAATGAGATGCACAATACCAAATACCCTATAGAAAAACTACCAATAAGTCCTAGATACAGAGCGGTACACAAGCTTCTTGCATTATTGGAAAGCGGTAACAACAGATGTATCGGATGTGGACTTTGTGAAAAGATCTGTATCGCAAAATGTATCAGAATGGATACTAAAATAGATGAAAATTCAAGAAAAGAGGTTATGGAATATACTATCAACCTTGGACGTTGTATTTTCTGTGGTTATTGTGCGGAAGTGTGTCCGGAACTGGCGATCGTTCATGGCGGTAGATATGAAAATGCAAGTGAGCAGAGAGAACACTTTGTATTAAAAGATGATCTTCTTACACCGTTTGATGAGTTAATTAACCAGGTTGAGTATGACGGTTTTGGTGCGGTATCTCCTGATGCTGACAAAAAAATCAAGAAAACTCCTCTTGCATATTAAGGATTAAAGAATGTTTGAAGTAGTAGCTTTTTATTTATTTGCTTTTTTAACAATAGCAATGTTCGCAATTACGGTGATGACGAAAAACGCACTGTATGCACTTAGTTCACTGGCTGCGGGTATGATATTCATATCTGCTTTTTTCTTCCTGCTTAATGCAGACTTTTTGGGTGTAGTGCAAATTGTTGTATATACGGGTGCCGTTATGGCGCTTTATGCATTCGGTATGATGTTCTTTGATTCTATCAATGACGTGGAAGAGACAGTTGCAAATCCTAAATTGACATTTCTTTTAACAGGGTTTGTTGCTTTGATCGTGGTATTTATATTTGTAGCTCCTGTTATCGGGGCAAATGCTACGGCACACTATCCTGTGCACCCTGAATATGGAAATATCCAGGATGTTGGTATAGTATTATTTACAAAATACCTTGTTCCGTTCGAGGTTGCGGCAGTTATGCTTCTTGTTGCAATGATCGGCGGAATTATTCTAGCAGGTAAAAAAATGGATGTATCTATCACTCAAATGAGTGAGCATGAACTTGACAATCACAAGACAGATACAGAGATCGCAAAGGATATTAAATGAGTATAACATTAAATGATTATCTAGTGCTTTCAACTATCATTTTTATGATAGGACTATACGGGGCTCTAAGAAGAAAAAACCTGCTTATGCTGTTTTTCTCGACAGAGATAATGTTAAATGCCGTTAACATTGGATTCGCGGCAATTTCAAAATTTCACGGTGATCTTACGGGACAAATGTTTGCATTTTTTATTATTGCAATCGCGGCAAGTGAAGTTGCGGTAGGTCTTGGGTTGTTGATTTTATGGTTCAAAAGACATAATAATATCAACCTTGATTCACTACAAAGTATGAAGGGATAGAGATGGAGAGTTATTTATTAATTGCACTTTTTGCACCGCTTGTCGGTTCACTTTTTGCAGCATTATTCGGGAACAGCCCGAAGAAACTATTTGTAGGTGTCGTAACATCGGCACTTCTTGCAGTATCTTTGGTGGCGTCTTTAAACCTTTTGATGCATGTATATTTAACGGGTACATCGGTTAATGTTAAACTATTAGACTGGATCGTAATAGGTAACGTTGATATTCCGTTCGGTTTTGTTGTTGACCAGGTAAGTGTTACTATGATGGTTGTTGTAACTATCGTTTCAACAATGGTACATATCCACTCGATCGGGTATATGGACCATGACAAAAGTTTCAACAGATTCTTTGCATGGCTTTCAGCGTTCGTGTTCTCAATGATGATCCTTGTTATGTCTGATAACTTTGCCGGATTGTTCATCGGATGGGAAGGTGTTGGTCTTTGTTCTTGGGGTCTTATTGGATTCTGGTACCACAAAGAAGATGTTAAAAGAAGTAAAGATATTAAGGAATCACCGTTCTCTACTCTTTCTCCTTACTCTTCTCCTTCACCGTCATGGGCTGCGAACGAAGCGTTCATTATGAACAGGGTAGCCGATCTTGCTATGCTTATCGGTATGTTCCTTATCTTCTGGAATCTTGGTTCTTTACAATACGACGAAGTATTTGCAAAAATAGGTACACTTGACCATGCAACTGTTGTTGCTATCGGGGTATTCCTGTTTATCGGTGCTATGGGTAAATCTGCACAGTTCCCGTTCAATACATGGCTTGCTAATGCAATGGAGGGTCCAACTCCTGTTTCTGCATTGATTCACGCGGCTACGATGGTAACAGCAGGAGTATACCTTGTAATAAGAGCAAACGAGATTTATACTGTAGTTCCGGAAGTGGGATACTTTATTGCATGCCTTGGTGCATTTGTAGCGATCGGTGCTGCTTCAATGGCGCTTGTTGCAACAAATATGAAAAAGATCATTGCGTTCTCTACTCTGTCTCAGCTTGGATATATGTTCGTTGCTGCCGGTCTTGGAGCTTACTGGGTGGCACTGTTCCACCTTGCAACTCACGCATTCTTCAAATCAGTGCTGTTCCTGGGTGCAGGTAATGTTATGCATGCTATGAATGACGAGATAAGTATCAAGAAAATGGGTGGATTATACAAATATATGCCAAAAACAGGTCTTATTATGATCCTGGCTTCTGTTGCATTGGCAGGTATCTTCCCGTTCGCAGGGTTCTTCTCAAAAGACTTGATCCTTGAAGTTGCATTCGGTAACCATGCGTATGTTTTATGGGGAGTGTTATGGATAACTGCAGGTTTAACTGCATTCTATTCATTCAGACTAATTATGTATATTTTCTTCGGTGAAGAGAAGTGGAGTCATAATAAAGAGGATGAAAACTATCAGCACCCACACGAAGTATACTCTTTCGTTATCGCTGCTATGGCACCTCTTGCTATCTTGGCAGTTGTTGCAGGATTCTTCAAAGGGGCGTTTGTCGAGATGATCGAAAAACTGTTACCTGAACTTCACGTGCATATTCACGGAGCTACGTTCTGGATCCTTGTTGCGGTAACTCTTGGTATCGCATTAAGCGGTATTGCGCTTGCAGTGTTCAAGTACAGAAAAGACGGAACATATTTCAGCGAGACGTTTAAGAACAGACCGTGTTATAAAATACTTGCAAACCAGTATTATATGAATCACCTATGGGAAAATTTTGTATCTAAACCATACGGTAAACTGGCAGAGTTCAGTTGGAAAGAGATCGATCTTAAAATTATCGATACTATCGTTGACGGGATCGGAAAAGGATTCTACGGCGGTGGTGAAGCAGGAACTGCAATGCAGTCCGGAAACCTGTCTAAAGCACTTAAATGGATGGGTATCGGTATTGCGGTATTATTGATTCTAGTTGTTGCATTTGGCAACTTGAAGTAAGGAAGGGAACAGATGGAACACATTTTATCAATATTAGTATTTTTTCCTGCATTTGCGGCTACTATAGGTTTTATAGTAGACAAAGATGCAATAAGAACTTACGGGATAACTGTTACGGCAATTGAGTTTTTACTTTCTTGCTTTTTATGGGCATCTTTCGACGGTAACGCCGCGGGGATGCAGTTTAGTGAATATATACCGATCATCAGCCAATACGGTATAGCTTATAACCTGGGGATCGACGGTATTTCGTTATTCTTGGTGATTATGACTACGTTTATGACAATGATCGCAGTTATTGGATTAACAGAGAAAAGAGATCTTAAGAATATGATCATTACCGTGTTATTCCTTGAGATGACAATGGTTGGTGTATTCGTTGCTCTTGATGCGATTTTATTCTATGTATTCTGGGAGCTGTCGCTTATTCCTATGTTATACATCATCGGTGCATGGGGTGGAAAATTAAGAATTTATGCTTCGGTTAAATTCTTCCTGTATACATTTACAGGTTCACTTGTGATGCTTGTAGGTATGTTATATCTTGCATACGTATATTTCCAGGCTACAGGAAACTGGAGCTTCAGTATAATGGACTGGAATATGTTAATGCTTCCATACAATATGCAGTTATGGCTGTTTATTGCATTCTTCCTGGGATTTGCGATCAAAGTACCTATGGTACCGTTCCATACATGGCTTCCATATGCACACGGTCAGGCACCTACAATTGGTTCTGTTATCCTTGCTGCGGTACTTCTTAAAATGGGTACGTACGGATTTATCAGATTCTCTCTGCCTCTGTTCCCTGATGCGAGTGTTGCAATGATGATCCCAATGGCGATCCTTGCTATTATAGCAATTATCTATACGGCACTTGTTGCATATGCACAAGAGGATATAAAACAGGTTGTTGCTTACTCTTCCGTATCACATATGGGTGTTATTATATTAGGTATCTTTGCACTTAACGTTGAGGGTATCGGTGGATCTATCTTCCTTATGATCTCTCACGGTATTGTTTCGGGGGCTCTGTTCATGCTTGTGGGTGTAATCTATGATAGAAGACACACAAAGATGATGAACGAGTTCGGCGGTCTTGCAAAATCAATGCCTATGTATGCAACTATTTTCGGTATTATGCTTATGGCTTCCGTCGGACTTCCTTTAACGATCGGTTTTGTCGGTGAGTTCTTAAGTTTACTTGGATTCTTCGCAGTATCACCTGTTCTTGCAGGATTGGCAGGTACTACGATCATCCTTGGTGCTGTTTATATGCTTGTATTGTTCAAGAAAACATTCTTTGGACCTATCACAAAATCTGTAAACGAAAAGCTTGAAGATATAAAAGGTAGAGAAGTTGCCGCACTTGTACCTTTGGTTATGTTGGTTGTTTATCTTGGGGTTTACCCAAAACCGATCCTTGATCCTGTTGATAAATCGGTTAAACAGCTTGTACAGGTTATGTACTTAAAATCAACTAATCCTGAAACAAAAGCTAAGATAGCTTCAGTTAATACAATAGGGGAGATAAAATAATGATTGAACCAATTTCTATAGATATGGCGGCATTGAACATACCGTCATTGACTCCTATGTTAGTGGCGATATTCGGTGCACTTGCAATTCTTTGTATCGACCTTGTAACCAAAAATCTTCATAAATCACTTTACGTGATGCTGACTATTCTGGTTCTATTGATCGATCTTGGTACGGTTATAGGTTACAGCGGAGGTAACAGAGGTTTCTTTGACGTAATGCTTGTTGACGGTATAGCTATACTTGCCCAGATCATAATTATCGTGGGATCTGCATTATTTATTCTGCTTGCTCTTTCTCAAAAGAGATTCCATGAGTACAGATATCCGGAGTATTTTGCACTGTTCCTGTTTATGACGGCCGGTTTCCAGTTTATGGTTGCATCAGACAATCTTATTCTTATATTCGTAGGTCTTGAAACTGCTTCTATGGCATTATATACAATGATCGCTATGCATAACAGAGACAAATCGACTGAAGCTGCGATCAAATATTTTACAATGGGTGCGTTGGCTGCAGGTTTCTTTGCTTTCGGTGCTATGATATTCTATGCGATCACGGGAAGCGTTGAGCTTGGTCAGATCTCTGCAAACCTTGTAGCGAATGATTTCCAGCCTTATCCGTTAGTATTGGCGGGTGTTGTATTTATGATAGGTGCTCTTGGATTTAAACTTTCACTTGTACCTTTCCATACATGGGCTCCTGATGTTTACGAGGGTTCAAGTTCGGCAATGGCAGGATATATGTCTATTATCCCGAAAATTGCTACATTCATAGTTGCATTAAGATTTTTCGAGATATTCGTAAGTGTTGATAATGCATGGGTTGAGATGATCCTTTATGTTACGGTTGTTATTACTATGACGATCCCGAATATGATCGCCCTTGTTCAAACAGACGTAAAAAGAATGCTTGCATACTCTTCGGTATCACATGCAGGGTTTGTTATGGGTGCGGTACTTGTGGGAACTACCCAGGCAACTGAGAGTTTATTCCTTTACTGGATACTGTTCACGTTTACAAATCTTGGAGCATTCGCAATGTTATGGGTAAACAGAACCAAAAATGATCACGGATTCCAAAGTGACCATCCTTTTGAGAAGTTCTCGGGACTTATTAAAAAATCCCCTATAACTGCTTCTATCATGGCATTGTTCATGCTGAGTCTTGCAGGTATTCCTCCGTTTAGTTTATTCTGGGGTAAAATGTACCTTATCGGTGCAGCTGTAAACTCTGAGCACCTTGTACTTGCATTGATAATGGCGCTTAACTCTGCAATAGCAGCATATTACTACTTGAAGTTAATAGTTCATATGTTCCTAAAAGAGCCGTTGGCGGATGATAGAATAGAGGTAATGGGTAATGCGAACAACTCGCTTAAAACTGTTATCGGTATCTCTGCAATTATTACTATAACTTCTGTGTTATATGTTAATCCTCTGCTTGAGATGATCTCCACTTATGTACAGATAAGCGGTTATTAGAAGATAGTTTAATCAAAAAGCAGGCAGGTGGGAAACCACCTGCCTTTTTTTATGCCAGTTAAATTATTCCTGTCAAAAATCGGACATTAAAAAAGGGGAAGAGATACCTCTTCCCCTTTTTGGTTAAAAGAACTATTAATTATTATAATTTTTCAGCATTTTTCTCTAGGTATTTAGCAACACCTTCAGTAGATGCGTCCATACCTTCGTCACCTTTGTTCCATCCTGCAGGACAAACTTCACCGTGCTCATTAGTAAATAACATTGTATCAACCATTCTGATCATCTCGTCGATGTTTCTTCCTAATGGTAAGTCGTTGATAACAGCATGTCTAACAGTACCGTCTGCATCAATAAGGAAAGATCCTCTAAGTGCTACTGATTCACCGAATAATACATCGTAATCTCTAGAGATCTGCTTGCTTAAGTCTGCAACTAGTGGATATTTGATTCTTCCGATACCACCATTTTCAACAGGAGTTTCTCTCCATGCGAAGTGTGAGAATTGTGAGTCAACAGATACACCGATAACATTGATACCTCTTGATTTGAACTCTTCGATTCTGTGAGAGAACGCAATGATCTCAGATGGACATACGAAAGTGAAGTCTAGAGGGTAGAAAAATAATACCGCACCTTTCTCCCCTAGGTTATCCATTAAGTTGAAATCCTCTACGATTTGACCGTCTGCAAGTACAGCTGTAGCTGTAAAGTCAGGAGCTTTTTTAGTTACTAACATTTATATTCCTTTATTTTGATTTGAAAGTATGATTTTACAGAAATTTATTTAAAACTGCAAGCTGCGGTTATAATAAGTTTAAAAATTAAGAGATTATAAAGGAAAATTATAATTAAAAGAGAAAGATTCTTTTATAATATTCAAGTTTGTACTTCTTTAAAACAAATACAGCCTCATTATCAACATCCCCAAACAGGCAATCCTGCCCTGGCTTTTGATCTTGTTGTTATTTTTGTGATGCCTGGGCGGCGGCGGGAAAAAGATCCAACCGCAGGTTTTAACCTACAGTTACGTCTTTATTCCTTTTTTTGAAATATTCTTTATCGACTCTGCATAAAGGACAGGCTCCCGGAGGTTTTTTCCCTCTGTGTACATGACCGCAAACTTCACATACCCACTCTTCCTCTTCTTCACTTTCAAAGAACCCTTCAGCTTCAAGCGCATCAAGCAGTTCCCTGTATTCCCTTTCGTGTTCAACTTCAACTTTACCTATTGCTTTGAACATTCTGGCGATCTCTTTTAATCCTTCCTCTTTTGCAATAGCTTCAAACTCGGGGTACATGATCTCGTGCTCATATTTCTCACCCTCTGCCGCATAAACAAGGTTTTTGGCAGTTGTGTCAAACTCAAAATCATTTACAAGCTTGTTGTATGCTTTATACTCGGCCATAGCGTGGTATTTTTCGTTATCTGCAGCTTCTTGAAGGAATCTTGCAATTCTGTGATATCCCTGCTCGTAAGCAATATCCGCAAAAAATTCGTATTTGTTTCTGGCCTGGGATTCCCCGGCAAATGCTTTCATAAGGTTTACGGCAGTAAGGTTCTGGGTTACACACTCCATATCCTGCCCGCAACAGGAAAGGGTTCCCCCGCCTACGTTTTGTACTTCTACTTCGTTCCCGCATTTACTGCATCTGTAAGTTTCATATTTCTTCATTTTGTACCTTCTTTATTAACTTAGGTTTTTTTTGATATCCGAGACAAACTCAGTGATATCGTCGTGCAATGCCTGAAGATCCTCTTCATGCTCAACTTCGTCCGCCAAGATTTGGCTTACTATATCATATGTAACAATATCTTTATTTTTGGTTATATCCACAAGTTCACTATAGGTTTTTATCGCGCATTGTTCACCTTTGATCGCATCTTCAAGTATTGCTACTACGTCGAAATTATTCGGGGCTTCATAACCGCAGTTTGAATATTTCATCCAGTCATTCGGGTGAAGCAGAGGGGTTCCCCCTAATTGAAGAATCCTGTCAGCGATCAGGTTTGCGTGCCTTAGTTCGTCTGTAGCATGCTGGTTAAGTTCTGCAACAGCTGCATCTTTCATAATGCCTTTAACAACTTTTTCTTCTATAAAGTATTGATAATAAGCCAGCCACTCATCTGCGTAGGCTTTGTTTAAAAGATTGATAATTTCCTGTACTTCGATACCTTTGATAATTGAATTACCGACTCTAGCCATGATAAACTCCTTTTAGTAAATTAATGGATAATTTTTTTCCATAAATTAATTCTATATTATTAATTCTTATACGAAAATAAATTGAAATTACTAGGGGAGAAAGATTATCTTTTAAATTAGGAGTTTTATTGTATGATTTCAAAATGGAAGATTATAATTTAATGTTAAGAGGTCATAATTTAAAAGCTACACCTCAAAGAATAGCCATATTGGAGTCTATCCAAAACTACGGTCATATAAATATAGACAAACTATACGAGGAGATAAAGAAGAGATTCGAGTCTATATCATTGGCAACGATTTATAAAAATATAAACGCAATGACGAAAAACATGCTTTTATCGGAAGTTAAAATTCCAAACGAAAAGTCTGTATATGAAATAGTTAAAGAGAAACATTCACATCTTGCATGTAAAAAGTGCGGAAGTGTGACAGATGTGGACTTCAATATAGATAAAGAAGCTTTAAGAATTTCCAAGAAATACAACTTTGATATCGATCAAAGTGATGTTGTATTTTCAGGAACGTGTGAAAATTGTAAGGGCTAGAACTTCAGAAGATTCTGAAGCAGCCCTTTCACATCATCATTTAGCCTATCCCCCAACTTTTCTTCTAATTTACTTTTTGCTTTTTCTTTTAAAATAGTCTGGGCAATTTTACTTGAAACTTTTGGACTGTTCAGATCCCCTTTTACCGTAACATCAAAATCGTAATGCCTGTATTTGAAATTAAAAACAGAGTTTATTAACTGTTTTTTTGTATCTATAACAGATCTTTTTGTTGATATATTAAGGTTTTGGGACTGCATTTTTATATCCGAATTTATTATATTCTTTTTCTTTGTCCCTTTTATGACAGCATAGGAAAAGTTCTCATTCGTAAGATCAAGTTTTAATGCATTTGCCAGAAGATAGGAAAGCTCATTTTTTTCAAAGTGGCCGTTCTTTAGGTCGATATTGAACTTTACCAGCTCTTTTTTTGTATCTATGTTTATTGTTCCGTTTGCTTTTCCGTTATAGACCTGCGGGTAATAAAGCATATACAGAAGGCTTTTTACATCGATGTTTTTCAAGCTTATATCGGTTTTCTCATTTAGGGTATCGCTTGAAAAGTTTCCCCCCAGAAGGTTTGAATTTGCCCGGGCTTTTGTATCTTTATCTATGGTACTTTTTATATCAATCTTCAGGTTCCCTCTTAGTTTTTGCTTTGTCAGAGATTCAAGCTTTGAAAGGTTCTGTATACTAAGCGATCCTTTTGTATCCAGTGAGCTGTTTTTTATATCGTATACAAGATCTTTTATCATAATATCCGCTATTGAAGAGTTTATCTCTCCTGTGGTCAGTGCTTTCGTTTTATCAAGCTTTGTTTGAAGTTTTGAAAAGAACGAGGTGTTTTTCGGCAGCTTCTGCTTGAATTCTTTTTCTACGGTCCTGCTGTTGATCACACCATTGCTAAGGGTGGTAGTTATATCACCTTTGTAGTTCTCTTTTTCAAGACTTTTTATATCAAGAACCATATCAAGGCTTCCCTTTTTTAAATATGAGGGCTGATTAAGCATATAAAGTATTTGGCTAAGCTGAAGTTTCCTGATCTTTCCGTTTATGGATACAGGCTGGAATTTTAGAAGTTTTATATCCAGGTTCGTATCGCTGTTTGCAAGATCGCTTTTGATATTCAAAAGGGCATCGTTCTTGTCTCCGCTCAGGGAACCTTGCACTTTTATATCCCCTTTTAATTTTGTCTTGGTAGGGGATTCCAGAAGTTCCAGTTTGGAGATAAACAGGTTAAAGTCACTTTTTATCTCTTGGTTTCGGGGTTTTATCTTCCCTTTTGAATCAAGTTTTGCCAATGTGGAATCAAAATTTATATCATAAGTGATATCTTTGTTTAAAGCAACGTCGAACTTGGAGGTAAAACTGCTTTTTGGTATATCAATTTTAAAATCTTTTTTTATAAGAGAGGTGTTAAATGCACCCTTTGATACGTAACCGTCCAGTTTTCCCAGAAGGTTATGGGGATCAAAACTTGAGATATCTCCGTTGATATGCAGCTTTCCTTTTAAAATCTTTTTTTCTTTTATCATATATAAAAGTTTTGCTATATCGGCATTTTTCATTACCAGCTGAAGATTGCTTAATCGGGTATCCTTTATGGATGCCTTATAGTTTGTGTCGCTTAAAGCTATATCACTGCTCCCTTTTATGATAAGTTCATCAAGGTTTCCTCTTATATAGCCGTTTGTATTGAAATTACCCTGCAGAGGGCGTTTTGCCAGTTCGGAAAAGCTTGAGATATCGTTAAAGCTGATATCGTAAAACAGATCAAAATCCCGGCTTAACAAAGAGTATTTCCCTGCAACCAGCAGTTTGTTCTTTCCGTCTATATCCAGGGCAAAAGCAATTTTCGAGGTACTGAGCCTGAAATTTTCAATTTTTGTGGGAAGTGCCAGTGACTGTGAAAGTTTCTCGTTGATATAGTGTGCAGTTAAGGGATTCCCTATAGAAGTGAACAAAAACGTATAAATAGATATGAAAATAAAAGCGAAAATTGCCGTAATATATAATAAAGCCCTCATCAAAAATCCTTTAGATATATTTATAAGATTATACCAAAAAATAAATTTACATACAGCATTCCTCTTTTGTTCTGCACTTTTGGGTTGTGATGAAGATTATACCTGCTAGCAGGCTTCCCAGAACGGGAGCGAAGATATATATCCAAAGATGATCCAGGTTGCCGCTTAGCAGGGCCGGGGCGATACTTCTTGCAGGATTCATGCTCGCACCTGATATGGGTCCTGCGAACATAGCTTCAACTGCAACGGTTAAACCTATAGCAAGTCCCGCAAAGCTTTTTACCGCCTTACCGTGTACGGCGCTTCCGTATATTACGAACATCAATATAAATGTTAAAATTATCTCAAATAAAAATGACTGGTAAACAGAACCCCTTGGAAGTGTTGCCCCGTAAAAAGCAAGCTGCGAAGGGCTTTTAATCTCCTCCATAAACAACACTAACAGGGTAAAGGATGCAAGAACGGCACCTGACACCTGAGCGGCTATATAGCTTAAAAGATCTTTTTTATTAAACTCTTTAAATGCCACGAAACTAATAGTAACCGCAGGATTGAAATGGGCACCGCTTATATGGCCGAAGGTGTATATAAGCGCAGTGACCGTAAAGCCGAAAGTAAGGGCTATACCCGTATGCCCCAGGCTTCCTGTCAAAGCATCAACAATTATTGCGCCGCAACCGGCGAAAACCAGTATATATGTTCCTGTGAACTCAGCTGTTAATCTTCTTTTTAAATCTTTATTCATAGTCATATTATACAAAAAAATAGATCCCTGATTTGTAACCAAACTGTAACCGTCCTGTTTTACAATTGCACTTGAAATTCAAATATACAACAAAAAAAGGAAGAAAATGACACACTCAAAGAGTTTGATTAATAAAAAAGCAGTAACACTTGCTATTGCTTCTGCACTTGCGGCAACGACATTAAGTGCTTCTGAGATCATCAAAGGAAGCGGAGCTTCATTCCCGTATACAGTTTACCAAAAATGGATTAAAGCATACAATGATGAAACAGGTATCAAGATCGATTACATTAAAAAAGGTTCATCAAAAGGTATTAAAGATGCGCAAGCCAGAGCCGTTGATTTTGCGGGAACTGACAAGCCTTTATCTCCAAGAAAACTAAAAGCTGACAAACTTTACCAATTCCCTGCAGTTGTCGGTGCTATTACAATGGCATACAATATTCCAGGGATCAAAGATATTAAGTTAACTAGAGCAGCTATCGCTGAAATTGCTTTAGGAAACACGAAATACTGGGACGATGAAGTGATCGCCGTTGCAAACCCGGGTGTAAAATTACCTCATAAAAAAATGACTTTCGTTCACAGAGCCGACGGTTCAGGTACGACTTATAACTTTACTTACTACCTAAGTAAATCTAACTCTGAGTGGAAAGACAACTTCGGTGCTAAAAAATCATTATCTTGGCCTGGTGACCACCATATCGGGGGTAAAGCAAACTCGGGTGTAGCTGCACTTATCAAGCAGACTCCATACTCAATCGGGTACATCGACTTTGCTGATGCAAAATCAAACAATATCGCAATGGCTTCTGTACAAAATAAAGAGGGTTACTTTATCAAGCCTACTTTAAAAGCGTTCCAAGAAGCTGCTGCAAAAGCAAGCCTGGATCCTAAAAATGATTTTTACGCAATGGTTGCCGATCCTTCTGGAAAAGGTGCTTACCCTATGATCGCTTCTACTTTTATCCTTGTGCCTGCAGAGAAACCTGCAATGGATAAAAAAGTTACCAAATTCTATGACTGGGCTTACAAAAACGGTCAAGGTATCGCTGAAGGTCTGGGTTTCGTTCCGTTACCTGATTCTTTAACTAGCAAAATCAGAAAATACTGGGAAGAAAAAGGGATTAAATAATCCCTTCCCCGTCTCCTTTAAGATTTAAAAAAAAGATTTAATAAACACATTCTCTCCAAAAAAGGACCAGGTTCCCCCGCCCGGTCCTTTTTTTATTTATGTAACCAGAGTGTAACGGGCATATATTAAAATAACCGTAAGTTTTCAAACTTAATCTAATTTAGCCGTTTTAAAATAGTATAGGCATTACCCTCTTGTTTATACTATTTTATCTCACTTTTCAACTGACAAAATCTGTAATCAAACTGTAATCGATTCAACATATAATCCTAAAAAAATTTTAAAGGGTTAATATGTCAAAACCTTATTTCAAAAAGGTAAAAGTAGGTAGAAAGGTTTACGGGCTGGTATTTGGACGCGGTAAAGTTATAGAAGTGTTTGACGAGGGTCATTACAAGTTTATCGTCAAGTTCAAGAACGGCTTCGAGGTTCCCTATACCATAGAGGGGATCCCTTCGTGGGGTAATTTCAGCGAGCAGACTTTATATTATAAAAAAGATATCGATCTTAGCAGTTACGATTTTACGGCTGCTTCAAAAGTGCTCAGTGTAAAGAAGATCATCAAGCTCAGGGATAAAAATAAACTTGAAGTAAGACTTCCTTCCGGTATCTGGTGTGAATGTACCTCCTGCGTAGAGGAGTATGTTGAAGAGATGCTGGAAAAACAAAAATTCCATTTGTTTAGAAAAAGACCATAAGCAAAAGGTTTGAAATGTTTACCTCAAAATGGAATAAAATAATATCAAAGCTGACCTTTTCCTACCAGCCCATAGTAAATATAAAAACCGGTAAAACCTACGGTGTGGAAGTTTTTTTAAGAGGCTATAAGGAAGCGGGCGGATTTTATTCCATTATCAATTTTTTTGATGAAGCATATAATGACGGTATCTTATATCAGGTGGATCTGCAGATCAGGATGAAGGTCTTAAAAGAGTTTTCAAGGTTTAATATTGTTAATCTAAGGCTGTTCTATAATATCGATTACCGAATAATGAATATGCCCGATTTTACGGGAGGCAACACGGCAGAGATGTTCTCGAACCTGAAGCTTGACAAGAACCTTATATTTTTCGAGATAAGCGAGAAATCATCTCTTAAAGACCCGAGCATAATCAGAAATCTCTCCACGAGGTACAAGCAGGAGGGATATAACGTCGTTCTGGATAACTTTGCCACGGGAGTTTCGGGATTTCAGCTGCTTTATTATCCAAACTGTGATTTTATAAAGCTTGACAGGATGTTTATAAACAATATTGCAAAAGATATTAAAAAAAGGCTTTTCTTCTCTTCCATAATAAATATGGCCCATATTATGAATATAAAGGTTATCGCTTCGTGTGTGGAGAGTATCGAGGAGTATTATGTCTGCAAAGATATGGGGGTTGATTTTATCCAGGGGTATTTTATCCAGGAACCCATTGGCAGTCAAGAAAAGATAGAAGCTATCTATAAAGAGATAAAAGAATTGTATAAAAGCGATAAAAGGAACGATAACTCAAATACCATATCAAAAGAGAAGATCGAAAGGATAAAAGCACTTGATCTTGAGGCTACTCTTGAGGAGCTGTTTTCGTATTTCAAGGTAAACCCCGAAAACCATTTTGTTCCAATAGTAGACAGTTACAACAGCCTGCTCGGTGCCGTTTACGAAAAAGATATAAAAAAGATGTCCTATTCACAATACGGAATGAGCCTTGCCAAGAACGTGAATATGGAATCAAGCGTTAAAAAGTATATGAAAAACGTGGTCAGTGCCGAGATAACATGGAGCGTGGACAAGGTTCTTGATATCTACAACCTGACCCAGTTTGACAAAACAGGGATATTTATCACTAAAAATAATGAATATTACGGTTTCGTGGATCTAAATAATCTTCTTGAGCTTTCATATTTCAGGAATATCCAGATGGCAAGAGACCAGAATCCTTTGACCAAACTTCCGGGAAATTCCCAGATAGAGAAATATATAAACAAAGCTTTCAGCGATGAATCAAAAAAATCATATTTTATAGTCTATTTTGACTTTAACGATTTCAAGCCTTTCAACGACACCTACGGTTTCAGGCAGGGGGACAGGGCTATAACGATCTTTGCGGATATCCTGAAAAAACAGTTGACGGGTAAGAAAAACTGTTTTATCGGGCATATAGGGGGAGATGATTTTTTTGCGGGTATGAGTGAATATGAATTTGAAAATGTTTATTCCATAATAAGCGGGATCCAAAACTCATTTTCAAACGAAGCCTCTTCTCTCTACTCTTCAAAAGACAGGCAGAACGGGTTTATCAAAACAAAAGACAGGTTCGGGAATGTAAGGAAGTTCCCACTTTTACAGGTTGCCGCCGCTATTATAGAGATAAATTCACAAATAACAAAAAGGGATTTTGACGAGATCCTGAACCTGGCCAAGAAAACATCAAAAAGCTCTTCAACGCCTACGGCGATTTCTCTTTTAAAGGGGACAGGCATTGAATAACAAGTGGAAGCTAATATGTGAAAAGGTTGATATGGCATTTCAGCCCATAGTAGATATAAACGACGGTAAAGTGGTAGCTTACGAATCGCTTCTTAGAGATTACAAGGAAGCAGGTTTTTGTTCGATCGATGACTTCTTTGATACGGCATATGAACAGGGGGCTTTGTATTCCATAGATATCGAGCTTCGTTCAAAAGCTTTAAAGAAACTAAAACCCTTATATGAGAAAAGGCCGGAGTTTGGATTGTTTTATAATCTTGACAACAGGATCCTTGATATGGATGATTATGAGCACGGTACGACAAAATCTCTGTTGAAGTTTTACGGTTACGACAGCTCTTTTATAACCTTTGAGATATCGGAAAAGCATGAATTTTCCTCCTTTATAGATGCACAGACGGTTTTCAGTACATATAGCGACCAGGGTTTCTCTATAGCCTTGGACGATTTCGGTACGGGATTCTCCGGATTGAAGATGCTGTATTACCTGGATCCCCAATATATAAAAATAGACAGGTTCTTTATAAGCGATATTTTAAAAGACAAGAAAAAAAGACTGTTTGTTTCAAATATAGTAAATATCGCCCATCAGTCCAATATCAAGGTTCTAGCAGAAGGGGTGGAAACCCTGGATGAATTTAACGTATGCAAAGATATAGGGTGTGACCTGGTTCAGGGGTATTTTATCCAAAGGCCTGTTATGAATGTAGGTGAACTTGAATTTGAATATAAAAACATCTGTTTCAAGCAGGAGAATATTACAAATTCCTGTGCCGACATTTACGAGGCGAACTTCAGGCTTGACAGATTGTATGAATCGGCAAGTTTGAACAGCCAGCTTATAAATAAGTATATAATGGCAAGCTCAACTGACCTAAACGGGATCATTACAAACGTTTCCGATGCTTTTTGTGCGTTCTGCGGGTACGGAAGAGGGGAGCTTATAGGGAAAAACCATAATATAGTAAGGGATCCTTCGGTTAAAAAAAGCTTCTTTAGGAAAATGTGGAAAAAGATTAAAGATGAACAGATATGGGTAGGTGAACTTGGAAACCTAACCAAAGAAAAAAAGATATTATATATCCAGGCAACAATCTTTCCCGTATACTCAAATGAGGGTGTTCTGATCGGTTACAGCTCCCTTAGAAAAGATATCTCCTATAAGAAAATATAGTTCAAAATCCTTTAGAACAGGTACCTGCAGTATTGTAACCAATCTGTAACTGAAACTTTATACAATCTCGAAATTTTTAAAATAAAAGGTTGAGGTTTATGGAAAAAATCTTTCAAAAATTATCTTTAGGCAGTGCATCTTTGGTGTTCGTTATCCTAATAGGTATTTTTATTACACTCTTTAATGCGTCCAGACCCGCAATGGAAGAGTTTGGTTTTAATTTTATCACTGATCCTACTTGGAACCAGGAGGTTCAGATAGAGATACCGGGTTCTCAAAAAAAGGAGCCCATGGCCCAGATGGACAGTAATATAATCGATGAAGATGAAGTGCTTATGGATGATCCTTTGTTGATGGAAGAGGAGGATGAACTTCTACATTCTATGGATGAAGATTCCATTATGGCTGATATCTCCACAAAAACTATTTTCGGCGGATGGGTACCTATTGTGGGTACCGTTCTTTCTACAATGATAGCCTTGGTGTTCGCTCTTCCCATTGCCATGGGTATTGCCGTATTCCTTGCCGAGATCGCTCCCAAGAACATCTCCCATGTGGTGGGAATCGCTATTGAACTTTTAGCTGCGATACCCAGTATTATATTCGGTATGTGGGGATTATACTATTTTGCCCCTATAGTAGCAGACGTGGTAGGGGGTTACCAGGTTTCACTTTTAACTGCAGGGCTTGTTCTTGGAGTTATGATCCTGCCTTTTATGGCGGCTATTACAAGGGACAGTATGAATACTACTCCCGACGTTTTAAAAGAATCTGCTTATGCCCTTGGTGCAACGAAATTCGAGGTTATCAAGGATATTATCTTCCCGTACTCCAAAGTCGGTATTATCGGGTCAATTATCCTGGCTCTTGGCAGGGCTCTTGGTGAAACAATGGCAGTTGCATTCCTTATCGGTTCTATTTTCCAGCTTCCAGGGGCGATAAACGATCCTACCGTTTCAATTCCAGTTGCCATGGCAAATAATTTCGGTGAAGCTGCAGGAGTGGGTGAGAGTGCGTTGTTCTATCTTGCTTTAATACTGTTCCTGATGAGTTTTGCGGTTATCGGTATAGCAAAATTCGTATTCTTAAAAAGAGGGAGTAAATAGATGAGGTTATTAATAAATAAAATTGTTCTGGGACTGTCTATCTTTTCTGCCCTGCTGGGGCTTGCATTTTTGGGATGGATATTGGCTACTCTGTTTTTCAAGGGGATCAGTTCTTTTCACTTCAGCCTGTTTTTAAACGACCTGATCGACGGGGGATTAAGAAACCTTATTATCGGGCAGTTTATTATGGCAGGTATAGCCGGGGTGATCGGTATACCTCTTGGTATGCTTGCAGGTATTTATCTAAGAGAGTACGGTCTTGGCAAATATGCTGAAGTGATAAGGGATCTTAGCGATATTATGATGTCTGCGCCTTCTATTGTTATCGGTGCGTTTGTTTATGCGGTAATCGTTATACCTTCCGGGGGAACAAGCGGTTTCGCAGGAGCTATAGCCCTTGCAATTATGATGATACCGATTATTATTAATACCACCGACAGTATGCTTTCCCTTGTACCAAAAGAGTTAAGGGAAGCAGGAATGGCACTGGGTGCGTCAAGATACAGGGTTATTCTGGATATTGTTCTAAAGGCTGCAAAGGTGGGTATTATGACGGGAGTTCTGCTTGCGTTTGCAAGAATTATCGGTGAAACGGCACCGCTGCTGTTCACAAGCGAGACAAGCAACTATTTCAGTCTTGACCTGACAGAAGCGTTCCCGTCATTGACGGTAAGTATTTACGACCTTGCGAATGAACCGGTTGAGGCCAGCCGGGATCTGGCATGGGCGGCATCGTTCATATTAACGGCCCTGGTTTTGGTTATCAATCTGACCGGAAGATATATTACAAGAAATAAAAATAAAAGATAAGGAAAATATAAAATGTCAAACATTATGAATATCAAGGATTTCTCATTTACATACGCAGGGGCACCCGAACCTTCATTGAAAAGTATCAATATGCCTATAGAGAAAAACAAGATAACAGCACTGATAGGACCTTCAGGGTGCGGTAAGTCCACCCTTTTAAGATCAATGAACAGAATTCACGACCTTTATCCCGGGAACAGATACGACGGCAAGATAGAGCTTATGGATCCAAACGGAAACGATTATAACAATATCCTTGATATTGAAAAAGAGAATGATTTTATCAAGCTTAGGCAAAATGTCGGGATGATCTTTCAAAAGCCAACACCGTTCCCTATGAGTATTTTTGATAATGTGGCGTACGGTCTTAGAATAGCAGGGATTAAAGACAAGAATATTCTGGCGGAAAAAGTTGAAGAAGCATTAAAAGGAAGCGCTCTTTGGAAAGAGGTAAAAGACAGGCTTAACGAATCTGCGATGGGGCTTTCGGGAGGTCAGCAGCAAAGGCTTTGTATAGCAAGGGCTGTTGCCGTTAAACCTGAAGTTCTGCTTTTTGACGAACCCACTTCTGCACTTGACCCTATTTCGACGGGAGCAATTGAGGAGCTTATCGTTGAGCTAAAAAAAGACGTGACCATAGCAATCGTAACGCATAATATGCAGCAGGCAAGCAGGATAAGCGATTATACCGCATTTATGTATCTTGGGGATTTGATCGAATTTGACAAGACGGAAAATATTTTCCTGAATCCAAGAGAAAAGCAGACAGAAGATTACATTACCGGTAGATTCGGTTAAAATAAAATTTAAGAGGAATAAAAATGTTAGCAAATTTTAAAGATGATCTGGAAACAATAAAAAGCCAGGTTAAAAACATAGGCGAGGGTTTGGTGGAGTCTAACCGTTTATTGCTTCAGGCGATACAGGATTGTGATGCAAAAAATTTCAATGATGCAAAATCGCATATAACGAACGTAAGCCAGAAAACGAACGATATAGACAACGAGATAGTAAGGATACTTGCACTTTACAATCCTGAAGCCAAAGACCTAAGGCAGGTTGTTTCGTATTTCAAGATAACAAACGAACTTCTAAGAGCCACTACGAATACAAGAACTTTTATAAAAGGGTTCACGGAAGTATGCGACGATGTGGATATCCAGATAATAAACGAGTATGCGATCCCTATGCAGGCTTCAACGGTAAAAGCTGTTAAACTTGCCATTTCAATGCTGAATATGGATTGCGAAGATGAACTAAAAGAGACATACAACGAAGTTCTTATAGAAGAGAGCAAAACAGACGACCTTTACGAGATGGTTGAAAAAAATCTTTTCAAGCAGGCAAATGAATCTGATGATTTTGAAAAGTTCCATAATATGTTAAGAGCGCTTAGAAAAAGTGAAAAGGTTGCAGACAGAGCCACAAGCATCGCAAATCTTCTTTTATATATTAAAGTTGGTGGAAATATATAATAGGGTAAAATAGATTTATGGACAATACAGTATTAATAGTAGAAGATGAAGAGGATATTTTGGATCTTATAGAATATACCCTTGCAAAAGCGGGATATGAAACGATAGGGTGTCTTGATACCTCTAACGTTAAAGCAATTCTTGACGAAGAGCAGATTGATCTTATAATCATGGACAGAAATCTTCCCGGACTTGAGGGGAGTGTTTTTATCCAGAATATCAGGAATGAGGGTTATAACCAGCCTGTAATTTATCTTACCGCCAAAGACAGCAGTGACGATATCATAGAAGGATTTGACAGGGGAGGGGATGATTATATCACCAAGCCGTTTAATATCGACGAATTAAAAGCAAGAATAAAAGCGATACTAAAAAGAACCGCCAAAGACCAGGAGGTGATAAGATACAAGGACATCGTTTATAAAGCTAACAGCAAAACCTTCTATATAGAGAGTGAAAAAGTAAAGCTTACCCACCTTGAACACGATCTTTTTTTGGAATTCCTGAAAAACCAGAATATTCTGTTAAGCCGAGAATCACTCCTTGAAGATGTATGGCCCGACAGTTTTGACAAAAAACTCAAAACCGTAAATGTTGCTATTAAAAGATTAAAAGAGAAAATAGACCCCGCAGGGGAAAAAGAATATATAAAATCAGTAAGAGGCGAGGGATATATACTTTGTTAAAACTTCACCATATATATCTGAAAAAGTTTATTATCCTTTTTTCCCTTTTGTTTTTGGTAATAGGGGGAATAATACATTACTGGCTTAAAGATATATATATCCAGCAGACCAAAAACTCCCTTATCCAGAAAATAAACCTGGTTTCATTCCACCTTAAAGCGGGATATAACCTTGATGAACTGGCAGTCGACGTAAAAAAAGATCTTGAAGTGAGACTTACGGTTATAGATTCCAGGGGTATAGTTATAGCAGAATCCCATGAAGACAAAAATTTTATGGACAACCATAAATACAGGGAAGAGATCGTACAGCTGAAAAAAAGCGATATAGGCTGGATAATAAGGCATTCCGATACTACGAAAAACGATTACCTTTATGTGGCTAAAAAGTTTGATATTAAGGGTAAAATATATTATATCAGAATAGCCAAGGCCATAGAGGAGATAAATGCCCAGATGTTTAAACTGGGAATAGAGGTTGCCGTTGTTTTGATAATATTCTTTATTCTGCTTTTCTACGCTTCTTTTACGATCAGTAAGGAGGTACAGAAAGAGATAGCGCTTATATCAAAGTTTTTGCTTGATCTTACAAAAAAAAGAAAAAGCACCTATATTAAATCGGAGTTTTCTCAGGAGTTTTCCCAGATCACGACCCTGCTTACGAAAGTCAGCAAGATATTAAATAAAAAAGAGAAGCAAAAAGCAAAATATACCGCAAAGCTGAGAGCTTCAAACGAACAGAAAGATGATATCATCTCTGCAATATCCCATGAGTTCAAGAATCCGATAGCGGTTATAAACGGCTACAGCCAGACCCTTATTGACGATACAGATATGAACAAAGAGATACAGAAAAAATTCCTTAACAAGATTTATAAAAGCGGTACAAGGTTAAGCAGCCTTATTGATACCCTGCGCCTTTCAATAAAACTTGACGAGGGGAAACAGCCCTTAAGGTATACCAATATCAAGCTTCACAGCCTGACCCAAGATCTGATTGAATCATTGCAGTCAAACTATAAAAACAGGCACATAGATATAATAGGCGATACAGATACGGTTGTAAGAGCCGATGAGACATTATTAAGTATAGCAATAGTGAATCTTATAGAGAATGCCCTGAAATATTCAGAGGATACGGTTACCGTTAATCTTAACAAAGATATGATCAGTATAACAGATACGGGGATAGGTATAAAAGAGAAATATCTTGAAAGTATCACCACCAAGTTTTACAGGGTATCAACAAACGGATGGAACAACTCGCTGGGGCTTGGACTTTCGATTGTTTCAAATATTGTTAATATGCATAATTTTAAATTGGATATTAAGACAAAAGAGAATGAAGGGTCGACCTTTACCATACGATTTTAAGCTCCTTTTGGATATCATCCTAAAATGATAGTATACGGTAAACAAATAGTTTTTTATATTTTAGAAAAACATCCAAAAATAATCAAGCAGATATATTTAACGAAAGAGTTGGATAAAAAGCTTTTTAAAAAGTTCATGGATATCGGTGTTAAAATAATAAGACCAGATAACAAAAAAGCTCAAAGCCTTGCTCGAGGCGGAAACCATCAGGGGTTTCTTCTTGAGATCGATGATTTTGAATTCAGCTGTTTGAATGATATAAAACAAAGCCAATTCCTTGTGGTATTGGACGGTTTAAGCGATGTGGGCAATATCGGTGCGATCATAAGAAGCTGTTATGCCCTGGGAGTTGACGGAGTTGTCGTCAGCGGAATAAAGAATTTCAATCCCGAAGGCGTGATCAGAACAAGCAGCGGTGCTATGCTTGATATGAGCGTGGCGGTTTGTGAAAACAGTTATGATTTTGCCAATGAACTGAAACAAAAAGGGTTCAGCCTTGTGGGTGCGGATATGGACGGATATGAAGTCAAAAGCATCCAAAGGGAAAAAGATCAAAAAATCGCACTTTTCCTGGGAAGTGAGGGAAGAGGGCTTTCAAACAAATTGAAGAAAAAACTCGACCTGAAGGTTTCAATTGGAATGGAAAATGATTTTGACAGCCTGAATGTTTCGGTTGCGGCGGGAATTTTAATATACGAGTTGAGATAGTATGGCTAAAGTTCTAATCTCTTTTCTCCTCGCAGTAACATTGCTTAACGGGGATATCCTGAATGACAAAGTAAAGAATCTTATCGGTCAGAGGGATTATAATATCCATAAAAACCTTATCAACCTGCTTTTAAAAGATAGATATAAATATGAAAACAACGGGCAGATAAAATATTATAATCTTGTAAAGATGCTCAGAGAAAACGGTCTTTTGGATCTTCATCTGTCTTATCCCCAGGAGATAAACATTGAGTTCGATCTTTTAAACAAGAGCTTAAAAGGTTATAAGATACTCAAAGATACCATGGAAAGTATCGGATACAGATACTTTTTCACGGATTCCCTAAGCAGCAGTGAAAACAGATTAAACTGGATAATAAGATTCAGGGCTGAATATATGTTAAATCCGCAGATTTTATTAAAAGAATTACAGCAAAAAAATTGTAAAATTCTAAATATTGAAAACAGAGGGTTTAATAGTTGGTATTATGAGATAGATTTTGAAACCTCTAAAGTTGATGAAGCCGTAAAAATAGATAAAGACGAGAAGGTTGTTTTCCAGAAACCTTTGAAACCTTACTTCTTAGCTTTGGATGATATAAAGTCACTGCAGATTATAAGCAGAAAATTAAATAACTGGTTTCCGTATATTGTTTTTTTTGATAAAGATCTGAATATCTTGAAAGTTATCAAAAAAGACAGAATATATAAAGGTTTTAAAGCTAAAGCTCCATCCGGTACAAAATATGTCAAGATTTCAGATACATATAACCTGATCAATATCAAAAGGGGACTTAGCATTATTGCAAGATAAGGATATAAAAAATGTTTGATGAAATAGAGTTTGATAGAATTAAAAGATTACCGAAATATGTTTTTGCAGAAGTAAATGATCTGAAAATGGAAAGAAGAAGATCAGGTTACGACGTAATAGACTTCTCTATGGGGAACCCTGACGGCGATACTCCTGAACATATCAGGGAAAAACTGGTTGAATCTGCACAAAAGACAAAAACCCACGGATACTCGTCTTCAAAAGGTATTCCAAAACTGCTTCAGGCAATAGCAGGCTGGTATAAAAGAAAATACGACGTAGATCTTGATCCCCAAACCGAATGTGTGGCAACAATGGGAAGCAAGGAAGGTTACGCGCACCTTGCATATGCTATTACAAATCCGGGTGATGTTGCGGTAGTTCCCGATCCTACATACCCTATCCACTCATATGCTTTTATTCTGGCAGGTGGAAACGTACACAAGTTCGGTCTTGTATTCGATGAGGACTACAATATCGATGAAGACCAGTTCTTTACCGATCTTCAAAGGGTTTTCAAAGATGCAAGCCCGAGACCTAAATATGTGGTTGTGAATTTCCCCCATAATCCAAGTACGGCTACGGTTACTCCGGAGTTTTACGTAAGACTTGTAGCTATGGCGAAAAAAGAGAGATTCTATATTATCTCCGATATCGCATACGGAGATATAACGTTTGACGGATATAAAACACCTTCTGTTATGGAAGTTCCGGGAGCAAAAGATGTGGCGGTTGAGTCTTTTACTCTTAGCAAATCATATAATATGGCAGGATGGAGAGTCGGTTTCTTTGTAGGTAACAAGAAACTAATAGGTGCTCTGCAGAAGATAAAATCGTGGCTTGACTACGGAATGTTCACACCTATCCAGGTTGCGGCAACCGTCGCATTAAACGGTGACCAGCAGTGTGTACAAGATATTACCGATAAATATGACCACAGACAGGACGTGCTTATTGAAGCATTTGAAAATGCAGGATGGCCTTTAAGAAGAAACAAGGCGAGTATGTTCGTATGGGCAAGGATACCAAAATGCGTAGAGCATATGGGTTCCCTTGAGTTCTCAAAAAGACTTCTTGTTGAAGCTGACGTTGCCGTGGCTCCGGGGATAGGGTTCGGTGATTACGGTGAAAACTATGTAAGAATCGCCCTGATAGAAAACGATAAAAGAATAAGACAGGCAGCAAGAAATATTAAGAAATTTTTAAAACAATTCAAAGAGTGCGGAATTGTTGATGATGAAGAGGATAAATAATGTTAAAAGTAGGGATAGTTGGAGTTGGAACGGTAGGTGCGAGCGTATGTCAGATACTGGAAGATAATAAGAATATTATCACAGCGCGTGCTGGACGGGAGATTATACCTACGATCGGTGTTGTTAATAACCTGAACAAAGACAGGGGCGTAAACATAAAGCTTACGGATAATATAGACGAAGTTTTGGATGATGATTCTATAGATATCGTTGTTGAGCTTATGGGCGGAGTTGAAAAGCCTTACGAGGTTGTAAAAAAAGCTCTTAAAAAAGGTAAGGCCGTAGTTACTGCAAACAAGGCACTGCTTGCATACCACAGGTATGAGCTTCAGGAGATCGCCGGAGATACCGCTTTTGAATTTGAAGCTGCAGTTGCAGGAGGGATTCCTATTATCAATGCTTTAAGAGAAGGTCTTAGTGCAAATCATATAGAATCTATAAAAGGCATTATGAACGGTACTTGTAATTATATGCTTACATCAATGATCAACGACGGTGTTGATTACGATACTATTTTAAAAGAGTCTCAGCAGTTAGGTTATGCGGAAGCGGATCCTACCTTTGATGTTGGCGGGTTTGATGCGGCGCACAAGCTTTTGATACTGGCTTCTATAGCATACGGTATAGATGCAAAGCCTGAAGATATCCTTATCGAGGGTATCCAGGATATCACAAGCGATGATATAGATTTTGCAAAAGATTTCAACTACTCTTTAAAACTTCTGGCAATAGCAAAAAAAGTAGACAACAAGGTTGAATTAAGAGTTCATCCTGTACTTATCCCTAAATCCCAGATGATAGCAAAAGTTGATGGAGTGATGAACGGCGTTTCCGTTATAGGGGATAAAGTCGGTGAAACCATGTATTACGGTCCGGGAGCCGGAGGCGATGCGACGGCAAGTGCCGTTATTGCCAATATCATCGATATTGCAAGAAGAGGTAAAGGTTCTCCAATGCTTGGATTTACAAAACCTTTAGAGACAGGTTTAGAGCTTGCAGACCCTGATAATATTGAAACAAAATACTATGTAAGACTTGAAGTAAAAGATGAAAGCGGTGTTTTAGCCAAGGTATCAAAAGTTTTCGGGGATAAGAATATCTCTATTAAAACAATGGTTCAAAAAATTGCAAATAACGGCAATGCGATCTTGCTTCTTTCTACACATATTTCAAAAGAGTCTGATATAAAAGAGGCTCTTGATCAGATAAAAAACAGCGGTGTAGTTGAAAATGCACCGTATATGATAAGGATAGAGGAGTAGTTTCCGATCCTGAAACAACCTTTTTTAAGGGTTGTTTAGTGTTTTATACAGTTTCTTCCGGACTTTTTTGCCTTATAAAGAAGTTCATCGGCTCTTTCTAATAGTTTTTTTATCGTATCTGAAAGCTCTTTTTTTGTAACCCCTATGGATATAGTCACTTTAATATTTTCGGGGAAAGTGATATTTTCTACGAGTTTCCTTATCTCTTCTGCTTTTATAATCCCTTTTTTAAGGTCTGTATCTTCAAAAAGTATTATAAACTCTTCCCCTCCCCATCTTACGAAGGTATCTTCGTCCCTTAGGTGTGTTTTTATTTCTAGTGTAAGTTTCTTAAGTATCTCGTCACCGATTAAATGACCGTATGTATCGTTTATTTTTTTGAAGTGGTCTATATCTAAAAATATCAACACCCCTTCTTTCTCGCTTCTGAAAAATTCTTTGAGATAGCCGTTGAAATATCTTTTATTGAAAATATTGGTCAAAGGATCCGTATTTGCTTTGTTCAAAAGCCTTGATGATCTTTTGTGAAGCTTTGTTATGGTCTGAATATTTTCCTGTATATCATTGCTGAATCTGTTCAGGACAATATATAAAAGAGTTACTATAAGTAAAAAAACCATAAGAGTAATAAGATTTATATTAAACAGGGAAAGATAGTTTTTCTCAACTACAGGGGTAATATCTTTAATAAGAACTATCTTTGAGATAGTCTGGTCCTGATAGTTGCTAAGACTGAGATTATTTAGAACAAGATATGTTTTATCACCAGCTTTGATTGTCTGTTTGAGTTTGGAGATATCCAGCTTGTTTTTTATTTTTTTAAAAACCGGGTCTTTTGAGATGATGGAATATTCGTTAAGTGTGGCGTAGTCTCTTTTTGTGCTTAAAGTTTTTAATGCGGAGGATTTTACAAGTATAAGCGATTGGACGTTAAACATTTTATTTAATCTTTCAACAAAATATTCCGGTTTTATCCCAAACTCAAGAATACCGAAATGTTCCCCGTAATGAAAAAGCGGCACTGTTATCCTGTATACAACACCGTTCCTACCCACTTCAAAAGCGTGCTCTTTTTTTAAGCTTTGGTTAACATATGCAACCAAAGGCCTCTGCTTTGTCAGATCGTCGTTAAACTGTTCCGGCTTATGCATTCTAAGAAAGGTGATATTACTTTTATCAAAAAAATGCATCACATATAAAAAAGGATCAACTCTTATAAAATCTTCATAGTCCCTTTCAAGAAATCTGTAAAGTTCTTCCCTGTTTTTTGTCTGGTAAGAGTGGTAAATTGTTTTTGAGTGCATAAGGTGGTTTGACAACATATAGTATTTATTAACGAGATCCTGTTCCGATAAAAGGAACTGCCTGGTTATATTCTCGGAAAGGGATTCCTGCTGGTTTTTAAGCATATTGTTATGGTGCTTGATATCATAGAATACCCTTACAATCACTACGCCTGCAAGTATTAAACTAAGTGTTAATATATATTTCCATACGATATTTTTACTTCCCATAACTTTACCTTACTGCTATTAGAGATTATTATATCATAATATTAATGACTGTCTTTAAATTCATCCCTTATATATAAAAATGAATCAAGGTTTTCCATGAAAAGTTCGATCAGTTTTGGATCAAAGTGTTTCCCCTTTTCCTGCTTGAACAGTTCAAGTATCCTTTCAAGTTCCCATGCTTTTTTATAACATCTGTCACTGCCTAAAGCATCAAATACATCCGCAACGGCCGTAATTCTTCCGAATATATGAATATCTTCCCCCTTAAGACCTTTTGGGTAACCTGTTCCGTCCCATTTCTCATGGTGCTCATAAGCAACGATTGAAGCGGTTTTTAATATAGGTCTTGTGGAGTGTTTTAGCATATCGTAACCCATTTCTGCATGGGTTTTCATGATCTCCCATTCATCGGGATCAAGTTTTCCCGGTTTTTTAAGTACGCTGTCCGGAATCCCCACTTTTCCAATATCATGCATAGGGCTTGCAAGTTTTAACATCTCTGCTTCTTCTTCGCTAAGACCGTAAAGAATTGCAAGAAGCCTGGAGTATTCTGCAACCCTTTTTACATGGTTGCCTGTTTCCTTGCTTCTTGTTTCCCCGATCTCCCCCATTTTATAAATGATCTCTTTTTGAGTATCTTCAAGCTCCTGGTGAAGTGAAATTATTTCCGTTACGTTGTGCCTGATAGCCATAAATTCGATTATATTGTTGTTTCTGTCTTTTATGGGAACGATAACCGTATTTACAACATAGATATCGCCCGATTTGTTTTTGTTCTTTAACTGCCCTTTCCACACTTTCCCTGTTGTGATGGTGTCCCATAGGTCTTTGTAAACGCTCTGGGGTGAGTCGGGATCCCTTACGATTCTGTGGTTCTGACCTATAAGCTCTGTTTTTGAGTAACCGCTTACTTCACAGAACATATCGTTCACATATGTGATGTTTCCGTCGATATCTGTCCTTGAGAGGATATTGCTCTCGTCGATCGCCATTTCATACTCTTTTGCAATGAACATTGCATTTTCAAGATTGTCTCCCATTATATGGTGCTGTTTTTTAAAGTGCTCTTTGGCTTTTTCTATCTCGGTTATATCGTTTCTTAATGCTATGAACTCGTTGATATTGCCGTTTGTATCAAGGATCGGTTTTACAAACGTGTCGACTATATAATAATCTCCGTTTTTCTTTTTGTTCTTCACCTTGCCGTGCCAGATCTGTTTTTTATTCTTTATGGTATTCCACATATCTTCGAACGCTTCTCTTGGCATATCGGGATGTCTTACAATATTATGTGATTTTCCTATTAGCTCATATTCGTTATATCCGCTTATTTCACAGAATTTTTTGTTTATATATGTGATTTTCCCTTTTGCATCGGTTTTTGAAACAATAGAAGCTTTATCAACAATCTCTTTGTATTCACTTAATATTTTCTGCTGGCAGAGCAGGGAATATTCCTGCTTGAAATATTTTGTCCAGAAATCGATCTTAAAAGTAAGCTCTTTTGCGGAGAGGGGCTTGTTAATAATATCCGAAATACCAAGCTGCAGTATCTTTTCCTGGCTTGTGAAGTCATTGTTTCCTGAAAGAACCAGTATGGGTATATGTTCATTTTTAAGCTTTTTTATATCCTGGATCAATATTACGGGGTCAATATCTCCCATCTCCAGGTCAAGAATGATCGTGGTTATATCGTTGTTCTTAATAAGTTTTAGTATCTTATCATGTTCTTTTTCTATTTCGATATTGTAATCTCTGGGGGTTAAAAGGTTTTTTATCTGCTCGATTACGAAGCTGGAATTTTGAACAAGAAGAATCTGGTTTAAAATAAACCTTGAGGAAATATCTCGGATAGTGGTATCAATTATACCGACTATATCATTTAAGGCCTGTGATTTTTGAAGAAACTGTATTACCCCGTTAAAATAGAGGTATTCCTGGTATTGGGTATCTACGCTGCTTGAGAGGATAAACAGTTTTGATTTTGTTGTAATCTTTAAAAAGTTCAAAAGCTCATTATGTTCACTTGTATCGGAGTCAAGGTTGACTATAATGTAGTCATAGCTTTTTGATTGAAGGAAAGATGTGTTTTTTTCATAGCTGACTGAAGAATCAACGATATAACCTATATTATCTAGTTCTTTGGTTAGTCTTTTATTGTATTCTTTGTCATGTTCTATGACCAGTATATTCTTATATACGTCAAACGGTATCTCATCTATTTTACTGCACTCTCTCATTCTTCCCCCCTGAAATAATTTGTAAATTATTATTTTATCTAAAAACTTATTGATAAAAAAGTATACTAAAGTATAAGTTATGCTATTTATTATTATGATTTGGAGTTATTATATCTAAAGTGATACTAAAAGAAAGAAAGTTATTTTATTAATAGAGGTTATTTAGCCTCTATTAATTCAACTTCAAGTGATTTGAAACGTGCTGTTTTTGTATTTACGTCGCACTCATCCCCGAAGATAAAGTTTATATGCGATTTGGCGTGGTGGAAAGAGGTAAAAAGCGTTTGGGGTTTGACGGTTTTTACGAATTTTACCTTTAACGGGCTTGTCTGCCCGTATTGGGTTTTAAGGATAACTCTTTGGGTTTTTACCCTCTCTTTATCCTCGATACTCATAAGCAGAATATCTTCGGGGTGTTTCTCTTTCAGTTTCGGTGTTTGTATGGTCTGTGCGGCATTATTATAGTGTATCAGAATTCTTCCCGTTGTAAGGTAGAACTTGTCGTGGCTCCCTTCTTCTACAAGCAGTTTAACCTGCCCTCTTAACTGGTAAGGGTTGTATTTGAAATAACCGTAACCGTCGGGAGTTCTGAATTTTTCAAGATGAAGTCTGGGGGTGTCTGTTTTGTTTACGGGCCACTGCATCCCTTTTGATCTGTGTTTTTCAAGTTTTTTATAGCTTGCCCCGCCGTATCTGTAAGGGGCCTCGACTCTTACCTGGTTCCATACCTCTTCACTTGAATTGAACAGGAACTCCCCTTTTATCTTATTCTCAATATCTCTTAAAACCTGCCAGTCATCAGGAAGGTCGTTTTGTACCAGGGGCTGGGAGAGGTGCAGTCTTCTCATTGCATTTACGTAAACTCCCGTTTTCTCATAAGCTGATTTTACTCCGAATACGATATCTGAAGCTTTTGCAATCTCTGTCATAAACAGTTCCTGGGTCATAAGAAGCTCAAGGTTTTGAAGTGCTTTTTCTATTTTGTTGACATTCGGGTGGATATGAAGTACATCTTCACCCATTACCATCATTGATTTTATTTTCCCTTCAAGCATGGCATCTATTGCATCAGGGGTTTTAAGCCCGTCCTCTTTTGGTTTGGTGTAGTCCGGACCGTAATAGGGAAGACATCCCATATCACAGGTTCCCTGTACATTGTTCTGGCCTCTAAGAGGCATAAGCCCTGCACCTGTTTTCCCTATATTCCCTGTCATTAAAGCAAGGTTCACTATCGCCATAACGGCATAACTTCCGTCAAGGTTTTCAGTGATCCCCAGACCCCAGAAGATCATAGATTTTTTAGAAGCATATTCTCTTGCAAGATGGGGAACCTGGTCGGCCAACTCTTCATACCCTTTTATATTTCTGAAGTATTCAGGGTCAGCATACGGGTCGTTAAGGATAGAACTTTTATACTCGTCAAACTCTTTACATCTTGTATCTATAAACTCTTTATCGTAAAGCTCCTCTTTTAATATAACATAAGCTATGGAGTTTAGAAATAGCAGGTTTGACTCATAAGGAAGTATAAGTTCGTCCGTGGCAAATTTTCCAAGCTGGATGTTTCTTACGTCACATACATAAAGTTCGCTTGTTTTGTATTTTCTTGCCGCGTCTATGATACGGTTTGCCACGATAGGGTGGGCTTCTGTCGTATTTGATCCTATTACGATCATAAGTTCCGTTTCATATATATCGTCATAAGGGTTTGTAGCGGCACCCTCTCCTATGGTTGCGGCCATACCGTTAAGGCTTGGGGAGTGGCAGACTCTTGCACAGTTGTCAATGTTTGGGGATTCCATGGTTTCTCTTGCGAACTTTTGAAGAAGGAAACCGCTTTCACAGGATGTTCTTGCCCCTCCCGTTGCAAAGAAACTGTGTCTTCCGTATTCTTTTTTCAGTTCGGAAAGTTTCCATGCGGCCAGGCTGGTGGCATATTCGTAATCGGCTTCAAACCAGTGGTCGTCAAAGATCTTCAAAGTTCTGGTTCTTGCTTTGAGCTCCTGGGGCATTTTGTAGTAGTTTTTGTTTACAAAAGATTTTTTGATCCTTGTATTTCTAACTCTTTGATCTGAAGCAACAAAATCAAATCCGTGCTTACCCTTGATACAGAGTTTACCCTGGGATACATATCCGTCGCTTTGGGCATATATCTTTTCAATTTTGTTATCTTTAACCTGTGCGGTAATATCACAACCGACACCGCAGTATGTACAAACAGAACTAATATCGTGAATCATTACATTTCTCTTTTTTTTGTATAAATTTATTGTTGCGATTATATCTAATTTGCTTTAAAAAATCAGACATAATCAAAGTGATATTTTTTTTTAAGAATAAACTAAAAAAGAGGTTTTCTTAACCTTGTTTCGTGATCTGTTCATCTGGTTTACCCAGATAAAATCCCTGTCCGTAATCTATATCTATCTCTTTGAGGAACTGCAGTGATTCTTTTGTTTCTACAAATTCCGCAACGGTTTTAACCTCAAGCTCTTTGGCAAGAGATACGATAGATTTTACAAATGCCAGGTCTTTTTTGTCTTTGTCTATATTCACAATAAAATCACCGTCAATTTTTATATAATCGATCGGGAATCTTTTAATATAGTGGAAAGATGAGAAACCGCTTCCAAAATCGTCAATGGCAAAATTGAACCCTTCCAGTTTGAGGTTCTGCACAAATTTTTCCAGTAAGGAGAAACTTTTTACCGTTTCCCTTTCTGTTATCTCAAATACTATGTTATCCCTGTTTATATTGTATGTAAGGGTAAGCTGCACCACTTTTTTGATAAACTCCCCAATCATAAGAGCTTTTGGAGAAAGGTTTATAAATAATATCCCCTGGTAATCCACCTCTTTTATTTTCTGGAAAGCTTTTTCAATAACGATATAATCCATTTGGTGAACTATACCCAGAGATTCCGCCGTTTCAATGAATTTTCCTGCGGAGATCATCTCCCCGTCAAGCTCTATTCTCATTAAAAGCTCATTTATCTCCGTTTTACCGGTTTTTATATTTACTATAGGCTGGAAGTGTGGGACGATCTTGTGGTTTTTAATAGCTTCAAGGACGATCATCGAGTTGTCCTCAAGTTCTTTGTGTATCTCCTCAAGTTCTATTTCATTAGGGTATCTTACTGCATTCTTCCCTTCATGTTTTGCTTTGTACATCATCGAATCTGCTATATTAAACAGCTCTTTTGAATCTTCGGAGTGTTCGGGGAATATAGCCATACCGATAGATACAGTCATACTTGTTAACGTACCGTCAGGTGCTTTTAGTTCAAAGTTTTCGACATTTTTAAGTATTCTTTTTGCAACGGTATAGGTCTCCTGCTGGTCACTTTCGGGAAGGATAATGGTGAACTCGTCCCCGCCGTAACGGGAAAGGATATCCTCGTCTCTTTTTGAGTTTTCAAGGACGTCCCCGAAAGCTTTTAGGAAATCATCCCCGAAACTGTGGCCGTAGGTGTCGTTTATTGGTTTGAAGTTATCGCAGTCTATTACGATCACCCCGAATTTGTAGTTATGCCTTGCGGCTCTTTTTATCTCATATCCAAGAAGATCCCTGAAAACCCTTTGGGAGAATAATCCGGTCAAAGGATCTCTTGTTGCATAGAATTCAAGGTTTTCTGTATATTTGTTTATAGCTTTTATGGAACCTACGAGGTTTAAAAGAGTGGTTAGAATAGAATCTATCACTATGGACTGAATAGAATCTTTTTCCATGTGAGACTGGATACCAAGTCCTACGATCCCTCCTATTTTTGGAGTATCCAGAAGTATCGATTTTGCTTCATGTTCCATATCATCGGTATCTATATGGGTCAGGCAGAAGTTTTCATTCGATATATTGTGGTTTATGGTAAAATCAATAATATCAAGATGGTGGTATTCATAGATCATTTTTTTTGACACCTCTTCAAGGTGTTTTTTAATCTTTTCACTAGGTTTGCTTATCCAGAATATCTCTATTTCGTAATGCTCCTCTTCTGTTTTGAAGATTGTAATAAGACAGTGTACGGGAAGAACAATGTTTATTTCATGCAGCAGGTCTTTTATATACTCTTTCCAGTCTTTGATAACATCGGAGGTTATGACCATTTTATCCAGGAGTTTTACCTCAAACTCAAGGATATCTTTATCCACTGCAATATGTTTGAGCTTTTGGCTTAGTTCATTAAGCCCTGTTGTTATCTGGTTAAATTCGTTAAAGGTTTTTTTTGAGGTGGTTACGTTTATATTTTTGAAATCTTTTACGCTGTTGATATTTTTTATTTTATCCTCGAAATAAGTGATAGATAGGTTTATTTTTTTAAGCAGGTGCAGAGATATGAAATAGGAGATAAGAAGCATCAAAGGAAGTATGATAAGGGAGAATTTCAGGTACTCCATTTTTGTCTGGTCTATCAGGTCGCTGAAATCGTATTCTATCTTGACGGCACCCAGTATATCATTCTCTTTTACGTTCACGTGGCATGAAAGACATTCGTTTTTTGCGATTATAGGGGTAATTATTTTTGTATGCCTGTTATCTGAAGTTGAAAGTTTGCTCTTTGTTTTAAAAACATCCTGAATATCCGGGGTTATTGTACCCTGTTCTATCTTCCCGAAAAGTTTTTCAACATTTGTGCTTCTGTATATCTCAACATCGTAGGAGCTGGTTTGGAAAGAGCTTTTGGTATTTTTGACGAACTCCTGCAGTTCCTCTCTTGACCACCCTTTTCTCATAACCTGATACATGGAGTTAAAGACTTGTTTGGATAGAGATTCGGAGATCTTCTGGTTCTCTTTTATTGTAAGGTTTGTATGAACATATGAGGAGAAAAGATAAAATATTAAAAATAAACTGAATGTGATGATTATATTGGAAAGCCTAAAGTAGTTCTTTAACGTTTTGATGCCCATCTCTGTCCCCGTATAATTTTATATATAAGTTATTATGATATATAAAATTGTTTGGTTTGTCAATAAGGGGAGAGGGCTTTTATCAGCCTCCGCCCACAAATTGCAATAATTCGATCTTGTCGCTCTCTTTGGGGGTGAATATTCCCCAATCCTCTTTCTTTACGATCTCCATATTAACAGCTGCCGCCATTACCTTGTCCTCTATTTTCAAAGAGGTGATGATCTCTTGGAGTGTTATATTCTCTTTGAAAGATTTCTCTTCCCCGTTTATAATAATATTCATTTCTAGCTTCCTTTTTTAATTCAGTTTTTTATGAATCAAGACTTGCGTCGTGTCTGAACCCTGCCATTTTAAAGCGGTCACCCATTCCAGTAGGATTTAAAAGTGTTTTTACCTTGTTCGCTTCACCGAGATATGTTTTTTCATCTACATTTTTCTGCAAAATATCCAAAAGCTCGATAATACCGAAGTTAACCAGAGCTTTAAGCTGTGTCTCATAAAGTATGTTCTGCGCCCCCGCATCTTCAAAGCTGTCTATTACATGGGAAAAGTTAACATCATATGTTATATCCGATTTTCCGAACAGCTTTTCAAGCTCTATCTCTTCATCAAAGATAGGGTAGACATTGTGCTTTTCATAAATCCTGCATGAAAAATCATTTCGCGGGTATTTTTCCCCGTAATCAAAAGTGATAAACTCGAATTTTTTTATATTTGTGCACATTTGCTTTGCGAACTCTTCGTATCCCGTTGCCACTTCACCTTTTGTTATTTTGTAATTTTCACAAATATTTTTTAATCTTTCATTGTCGTTGTCTATGAATTTTATCTTATGATCTTCCACAACCGCGTATTGAAGTGTATTATTTTCATTGGTATAAACAAGGTCACAGGGGAAAGCGTCAAATATCTCGTTTGCCACTACAAAGGCGTTTTCCTCTTTTACTTCGTTTATATCATTGTAATGGATCAGTTCTATTTCATCCCCGAAACATTTTTTGAAATACTCTTTCTGCCTGATCCTAAGATGCTCGTATCTTTCAACTATTGCAAACTTCAGTGTTTTTACAAGTTCCGGCTGCAGGGTAAATATGAACTGTATCATGTCAGCTAACAGGTAGCCGTGATGGGCACCTATTTCAACAATAGTGGAGTTTTCAGGTAAAAACCCTTCCTTTATAGTATCAACAGCTCTTTTGCCGATGGTTCCCCCAAAAAATCTGCTTGAACTTACCGCAGTATAGAAGTCTCCACCTTTACCTATTGTTTTATAGTTTGAATAATATCCCTGCTCTGCATAGAGCCAGTCGTTGAAATATTCGTTAAATATTTTTTGCTTAGCCATTTATTACTCTGGAATAGATATTTAAAAGTTCCATCTGTTTTTCAACATTCAGACTTTTTACGTCTAGTGCTTTGATCTTTTTGGAGTTTTCCATGGTCTGAACATCAGTAGGAGTCGTCATCCCTACGCTTAACTGTTCCTGCAGCTGTATAAGAAGTGAATCGTACAGTTCAACATCTTTTTTTGCTATTTCGATCTTTTTGTCAAGGCTTTCGATCTTTGCAACACTGTTTTTATATATGTTGTTTTCTTCTTTTATCTTTTCATCCAGATCAAGCTTTTTTTGAAGATATTCTATTTTACTGCTTTGGATATCGTTTGAGTACCTTATATCAAGGGGTATGGTGAGGTTAAGACCTACATTGCTCGTTCCCTCCTCTGTAAGGGTCGGGCTGTTGTCTATATCGTGGTATTTTGTATAATCCGCCGTGAAATTTACGCTTGGCAGGTATTGTGACGTTACCATGCGGCTGAGCCAGTAGCTGTTCTGGATATCTTCATTCTGCTGCTTGATATAGATGTTGTTTTCAAGAAACTCTTTGTTTGATCTTAGTTTAAAAACGGGAAGATCAAGCTCTTCAGGAGTGTTATCGGTAAAGTTTGAAAGGTTATTGATAAGAGTCTGCTTTTGGTATTGCAGATCTATAAGGGTGTTTTTCTGGGTATTTGCATCTATAATTGCATTATCCAGAAACGAGGTATCCATAATACCGTTTAACACCTGCTCTTTTTTACGTTGAATATCAAGTTCCGCATTTTTAATAAGCAGTTTCTGCTTTTGGATGGTAATATCCGATTTTTTTATCTCGAACAAAATATCAAGTGCCTGTTTGATTAACTCTTTCTTTTGTGCATCAATAGTGGTCTTTGTATACTCTCCGGTTGCACCGGCATATTTTATTGCACTGTAGATACCGCCACTTTTAAATATGGGCTGGGATACGCTGATCGTTGACTTGTGGGTATCGTAATCCTCCCCGTTGTTATAAATATACTTATAAGTAACCGGGTTTATCCAGTCTTTATTCAGTTTTTCACTATCCTGTATGGCTTTTTCATATGAATAGTTAAGTATCTGGTTCTTGTTGTCTGAAAGAATATTGTTTTCATTTGCAAACAAAGCAGCACTCAACGCCAAAGAGATAAAAGGTATCTTATTAAATCTTTTCAAGGGCATTCTCCAATCTTTTAAACCCTTCATTTATCTCATCTTTTGAGATAGTAAGGGGTGGAAGGAATCTAAGAGTGTTTTTTCCAGCTTTTAGCACGAGCACACCGCACTCAGCAGCTTTTTTTATTAGGGCGCTCAGTGTTTCATTATCTTTTACTCTAAGACCTCTCATTAATCCTAGACCCACCATATCGGTAAAGATATTTTTATGGTTCTCAAAGAACTCTTTTAATTTTGATTCGAAATAGATAATGGTTTCATCCAGATTACCGCTGTTTTTCAGTTCGTCAAGGATATTACAGGCTTCAAGTGCCGTTGCCGTGGAAAGATAGTTCCCTCCAAAGGTGCTTCCGTGATCTCCGGGAACAAAGATATCTTTGTGTTTTGTCATAACAACACCTATGGGTATACCTGCACCCACACCCTTTGCCATGGTAATGATATCCGGTTCTATTTCGTAAAGATTGGATGCCAGGAATTCACCTGTTCTGTATGCACCTGTCTGTACTTCGTCTATTATTAGAAGGATATTATTCTGTTTTAAATATTCAGCAAGTTTTTGTATTTCGTCCTTGGGCATAGGCTGAACACCGCCTTCACCCTGAACCAGTTCTATCATAACTGCAACTGTTTCATCATCTATAGAGGCATAGATGTCGTTTATGGCGCTGTGATAAGAGAATCCGTCAGGATAAGGGGAGAAGTCACTTTTGTGCATATCACCTTGTCCGGTAGCTTTTACGGTTGTTATTGTTCTTCCGTGGAACGAGTGCTCCAGGGTTAAAACCTTGAATCTCTTATTGTTGAATTTTGTTTCACCGTATTTTCTTGCGATCTTTATTGCCCCTTCGTTTGCTTCAGCACCGCTGTTTGCAAAGAACATAGCCACGTCGTAGCCGCTAAGCTGTGCGATCTTCTGTGCCAGCAAAGCCTGAGGCTCAATAGCATACAGATTAGATATATGCAGGATGTTTTTGGCCTGCTCACATATTGCATTGGCTATTCTTTCATTTCCGTGACCGCATGACACTACACCTATACCGCTTGTAAAATCTATATAATCTTTATTTTGTTCATCCCAGAGTGTGGAATTGATACCTTTTTTAAAGTTAATATAGTTTCTAGCATACGTATTTAATACAAAACTTTTATCTATAGTTTCTATATTCATATATACTCCATTATTAATCATCATATTTTTAAGAATTGTACCTAAAGATGTATAAAAAATGAAATTAATAGTAAAACTACTATTTCAGAATATGTAAAGATTAATTTTTTGTATTGTTTTTACATATATAAATTGTAAATACGGAAGATATTAGCAGACTAAGCAGAGAAGGAAAATAAAAACTTTTAAAATTATAAAAAAGCATAAATTACTAAATTTCAAAATTTAAGGAAACATTTAGAATAAACTCTTGACAAAGTAAAAAAAATCTATTATAATTCGCCCCACAAAACGAGAGGATGTTTAGAGAAACACTGACAACCATCGGATTTGAGAGTTCTTTAAAAAAATAAATGTTAATAAAAAAATCTAAAATTTATAGAGAGATAATCTTTATAAACTAGATACAAGAAAAACTTCGTCTAAAAAGTTATAGAGTGAGATCTATAACAGAAATTGAGTTTTAGTTTTAAAACTAAAAACTTAGAACAATGATTTTAAGTAAAACTTAAAGTCAGAATCAGAAGATTCATAAAAATTTTTATGGAGAGTTTGATCCTGGCTCAGAGTGAACGCTGGCGGCGTGCTTAACACATGCAAGTCGAACGAGAACGGATTTTAGCTTGCTAAAATTGTCAGCTAAGTGGCGCACGGGTGAGTAATATATAGGTAACGTGCCTTGAAGAAGGGGATAACAGATGGAAACGCCTGCTAATACCCTATATGCCTTTATCACAGAAGTGAGCAAGGGAAATATTTATAGCTTCAAGATCGGCCTGTACAGTATCAGTTAGTTGGTGGGGTAATGGCTTACCAAGACAATGACGCTTAACTGGTTTGAGAGGATGATCAGTCACACTGGAACTGAGACACGGTCCAGACTCCTACGGGAGGCAGCAGTGGGGAATATTGCACAATGGGGGAAACCCTGATGCAGCAACGCCGCGTGGAGGATGACACATTTCGGTGCGTAAACTCCTTTTATATAAGAAGATAATGACGGTATTATATGAATAAGCTCCGGCTAACTCCGTGCCAGCAGCCGCGGTAATACGGGGGGAGCAAGCGTTACTCGGAATCACTGGGCGTAAAGAGCATGTAGGCTGGTAGATAAGTTGGAAGTGAAATCCTATGGCTTAACCATAGAACTGCTTCCAAAACTGTCTACCTAGAATATGGGAGAGGTAGATGGAATTTCTGGTGTAGGGGTAAAATCCGTAGAGATCAGAAGGAATACCGATTGCGAAGGCGATCTACTGGAACATTATTGACGCTGAGATGCGAAAGCGTGGGGAGCAAACAGGATTAGATACCCTGGTAGTCCACGCCCTAAACGATGTACACTAGTTGTTGCTATACTAGATATAGCAGTAATGCAGTTAACACATTAAGTGTACCGCCTGGGGAGTACGGTCGCAAGATTAAAACTCAAAGGAATAGACGGGGACCCGCACAAGCGGTGGAGCATGTGGTTTAATTCGACGATACGCGAAGAACCTTACCTGGTCTTGACATAAGAAGAACACCCTAGAGATAGAGTAGTGCCTGCTTGCAGGAACTTCTATACAGGTGCTGCACGGCTGTCGTCAGCTCGTGTCGTGAGATGTTGGGTTAAGTCCCGCAACGAGCGCAACCCTCATGTTTAGTTACTAACAGTTCGGCTGAGGACTCTAGACAGACTGCCTTCGCAAGGAGGAGGAAGGTGAGGACGACGTCAAGTCATCATGGCCCTTACGACCAGGGCTACACACGTGCTACAATGGGGCATACAAAGAGCAGCAATACGGTGACGTGGAGCAAATCTCATAAAATGCCTCCCAGTTCGGATAGTAGTCTGCAACTCGACTACTTGAAGTTGGAATCGCTAGTAATCGTAAATCAGCAATGTTACGGTGAATACGTTCCCGGGTCTTGTACTCACCGCCCGTCACACCATGGGAGTTGATTTCATTCGAAGCGGGGATGCTAAGATAGCTACCTTCCACAGTGGAATTAGCGACTAGGGTGAAGTCGTAACAAGGTAACCGTAGGAGAACCTGCGGTTGGATCACCTCCTTTCAAAGAAATAATCTATCTATTCGTTTAGATAGATTCAGAGAGAATAAGAGTAATGCACTTAGACGCATAAAACAGAAGATGTTTTTTCTTGATATCTAGTTTATAAAGATTATATATAATCTTATTGAGATTTTATTAACAAGAACTGTTAAAATATTTTGCATGGGCCTATAGCTCAGCTGGCTAGAGCGCTCGACTGATAATCGTGAGGTCCCAGGTTCAAGTCCTGGTAGGCCCACCATGGGGAATTAGCTCAGCTGGGAGAGCGCCTGCTTTGCACGCAGGAGGTCAGCGGTTCGATCCCGCTATTCTCCACCATTGAATCATGCAAGATGTTGACTTGAATGAAGTTAAATATTAGTCTTATGCGTAAGATTAATATTTGATTTCGAGAGAGATCAAAGAGTTATTTAAAAATATATTGTTAAAGTTAATTAATTTTCTAAATGGAAAAATAATACAATTTCTGTTTTATTAGACTTATGTTTAATAAGATAGTAGCCAAAGAATAAATCATAATTAAGCGAAGAAAGAAATATGTTAAATCATAATTCAATCTTTAATTATACAAATAAGCTATTAAGGGCTAACGGTGGATGCCTAGACTATAAGAGGCGATGAAGGACGTACTAGACTGCGATAAGCATTGGGGAGCTGTCAAGAAGCTTTGATCCAGTGATTTCCGAATGGGACAACCCAGCATACAATGTATGTTACTCCTACGGGAGAGCGAACCAAGGGAAGTGAAACATCTCAGTACCTTGAGGAAAAGAAATCAAATGAGATTCTGTTAGTAGCGGCGAGCGAAAACGGATTAGAGCGCTAAGTGATAATATTTAAGATAGTAGAAGCTGTTGGAATGCAGTGTCATAGAGAGTGAAAGCCTCGTATACGAAATCTTTTATATGGTACTAGACTTAGGAATGAGTAGGTCGGAACACGTGATATTTTGACTGAATATGGGGGGACCACCCTCCAACTCTAAATACTACTTATAGATCGATAGTGCACAAGTACCGTGAGGGAAAGGTGAAAAGTACCCCAGTGAGGGGAGTGAAATAGAACCTGAAACCGTTAGCTTACAATCATTCGGAGCCCTATGTTTTATACAGGGTGACGGACTGCCTTTTGCATAATGAGCCTGCGAGTTGTGGTATATGGCAAGGTTAAGCCAAGAGCGAAGCCGTAGCGAAAGCGAGTGTGAATAGCGCGAATTAGTCATATGCTGCAGACCCGAAACGAAGTGATCTATCCATGAGCAGGTTGAAGCTGGTGTAAGAGCCAGTGGAGGACCGAACCCGCAGGCGTTGAAAAGTCTTGGGATGACTTGTGGATAGGGGTGAAAGGCCAATCAAACTTCGTGATAGCTGGTTCTCTCCGAAATATATTTAGGTATAGCGTCGTGTTAGTAGCATATAGGGGTAGAGCACTGAATGGGCTAGGGCTGCTTACCGCGGTACCAAACCCTATCAAACTTCGAATACTATATGTGTAACCACGGCAGTCAGGCGTAGGGTGATAAAATCCTATGTCGAGAGGGGAACAACCCAGACTAACAGCTAAGGTCCCAAAGTCATACTTAAGTGGAAAACGATGTGGAGTTACTGTGACAACCAGGAGGTTGGCTTAGAAGCAGCCATCCTTTAAAGAAAGCGTAACAGCTCACTGGTCTAGTGATTCTGCGCGGAAAATATAACGGGGCTAAAGTATGCACCGAAGCTTTAGATTCATAGTTTACTATGAGTGGTAGGAGAGCGTTCTATTCAGCGTTGAAGCTGTACCGGTAAGGAGCAGTGGAGCGGATAGAAGTGAGCATGCAGGCATGAGTAGCGATAATTAAAGTGAGAATCTTTAACGCCGAAAACCCAAGGTTTCCTACGCGATGCTCGTCATCGTAGGGTTAGTCGGGTCCTAAGTCGAGTCCGAAAGGGGTAGACGATGGCAAATAGGTTAATATTCCTATACTTATTATGAAGCGTGATGTGGGGACGCATAGAGTTAATCGAGCTCACTGATGGAATAGTGGGTCGAAGGACGTAGGTTGTTAAGTAGGTAAATCCGCTTAACATTAGACCGAGATCTTACAGGCCGAACAATACTTTCGGGTAGCGTTTGGAATCGATGATACTGTCGTGCCAAGAAAAGCCACTAAGCATATTTATAATAACCCGTACCGTAAACCGACACAGGTAGGTGGGATGAGTATTCTAAGGCGCGTGGAAGAACCCTGGTTAAGGAACTCTGCAAACTAGCACCGTATCTTCGGTAGAAGGTGTGCCTACTTAGGTATTAGGGATTTACTCCCGAAAGCTTGAGAGGTTGCAACAAAGAGTCCCTCCCGACTGTTTACCAAAAACACAGCACTTTGCTAACTCGTAAGAGGATGTATAAGGTGTGACGCCTGCCCGGTGCTCGAAGGTTAACTGATGATGTTAGCGTAAGCGAAGCATTTGATTGAAGCCCGAGTAAACGGCGGCCGTAACTATAACGGTCCTAAGGTAGCGAAATTCCTTGTCGGTTAAATACCGACCTGCATGAATGGCGTAACGAGATGGGAGCTGTCTCAACCAGGGATCCAGTGAAATTGTAGTGGAGGTGAAAATTCCTCCTACCCGCGGAAAGACGGAAAGACCCCGTGCACCTTTACTATAGCTTGACACTGCTATTGGGATATTCATGTGCAGGATAGGTTGGAGACTTTGAAACGTAGACGCCAGTAGACGTGGAGTCAATCTTGAGATACAACCCTTGAATATTCTGATAGCTAACCGGGATGAGTTAACCTCATTCGGGACAATGTCTGGTGGGTAGTTTGACTGGGGCGGTCGCCTCCTAAAAAGTAACGGAGGCTTACAAAGGTTAGTTCAATCCGGTTGGAAATCGGATGTTGAGTATAATGGCATAAACTAGCTTGACTGTGAGAGAGACAACTCGAGCAGAGACGAAAGTCGGTCATAGTGATCCGGTGGTTCTGTGTGGAAGGGCCATCGCTCAAAGGATAAAAGGTACGCCGGGGATAACAGGCTGATCTCCCCCAAGAGCTCACATCGACGGGGAGGTTTGGCACCTCGATGTCGGCTCATCGCATCCTGGGGCTGGAGCAGGTCCCAAGGGTATGGCTGTTCGCCATTTAAAGCGGTACGCGAGCTGGGTTCAGAACGTCGTGAGACAGTTCGGTCCCTATCTTCCGTGGGCGTAGGAAAGTTGAGGAGATTTGCCCCTAGTACGAGAGGACCGGGGTGAACGTACCACTAGTGTACCAATTGTTCTGCCAAGGGCATCGTTGGGTAGCTACGTACGGGTGAGATAAGCGCTGAAAGCATCTAAGCACGAAGCCGACTCCAAGATGAACTTTCCCTGAAGATCCCTCGAAGACTACGAGGTTGATAGGCTGGATGTGTAAGTGAAGTAATTCATTTAGCTGACCAGTACTAATAGATCGTTTGGCTTATTTATTATTCTAAGCTACTATCTTATTAAATGTAAGGTAAAACAAGTTGTATTATAATTGACTTTAACATATTTTTACTCTATATCAGCACTTAAAGTGTTGGTGGTTATAGAGGGAAGGAAATACCCAGCTCCATTTCGAACCTGGTAGTCAAGCTTCCCATCGCCGATAATACTGCCGGGTTCCCTGGTGGAAACGTAGGTCGCCGCCAACTCTTTAGGTGCTTTTTTTTGCTTTATTTTTCTGCTTTTACTAGCAGATACTTCTTTTACACTAATTACACCAAACCTTTTCTTACCTCTTGTATGTTTTACCTGGGAAATTGTACCTGTCCCCTTTTCTCTTTATATTATATGATTATTGAAGCGCTACTGTTAGGTGGGGTTTTTTATTTGGTATAATTAAAGTATGAAACTTTTGGAGGTAAAAAGTGAGTAAGAATTATACTATGGAGGATATGGCTGAAGAGGGGTGTCAAACAACTGTAGAGGTTGGTTATCTAGGTTACAAATTTATGTATAATGTATTAGGGTTTCGCGATCTATCTGATGCATATAAAGATTTTACATTATTTCGATTAGATAATAGAATAAGAAAGTATTTGGATAGATATGATGATCTAACTAAAGAGCAAAGAAATATATTCAATAAAAGCTTAAAAAGTGATCCTCAAAATAGAAACTACTTTTATGAATTTTTTGAAAAAGCAAGAAGTACGATGTATGATATGCACTCTGCTCTTTTGTTTAGGATATTGGTTGATTTTGCTAAGAATAGAGAATTGACTTATTTTGAAAGTAATTTGTTAGCAAATATAAACCTCTTGAATGATGAGGATATAAGGAGAATATATTATTTTTTATCAAAAAATAGGGCTATTACTAGTTTAGACGAAAGTGTTAGATTTGATATTGAATCATATGAAGACATACAAACATTTAATAAGTGCTTACAGCTAGGTATAGTAATAGTTTATGAAAGAGGGATGCAATTTGGAGAAGGACAAAAAATAGCCATTCAATCGAAATGGTGCTATTTGACAAAAGGTGCTTTTGCAATGTTAAAATTATTGAATGATATTATCGATGATTGAATTTAACCAAATATTAGAAAAATTAAAAGAGATATTTTGATATAACAATTTGAAATTTTGGAGATAGAAGGTGAATAACGATATTGAAAACTACATAACAGATTTTACTTAAAACCTTGGGAAAGAGGGATATTCTATCATTAAAGCAGGTGTTAAAATACTTTATAAAACTAAAGATGAATAGAGGGGACAGTTTCCACCTTTATAATTCTATTCCAAGTTATCAAAAAAACTCAACTACTAACTGCATACAGACAATTTAAATATCCAATAATATTCACAGTAGGGCGATAGCCCCTAAAACAGAGTTTTTGTTTCTTTTTGGTTGTTGCAAAAAGAAAAGAAAGCAACCCTAGTAATGATAACGGACTAGTTAAAACTTCGCGTGCCAAAGCAAAGCTTCCCTGAAAACAAAGTTTCCTCGAAAGCAAAGCTTCCTTGAAAAAAAATAAAGGAGAGAGATAATTAAATTATAATAATATATTTATGTCACAATTTTTACAAATTTTAAAAAGAGAGAATCATCCCCCTTGGCATAGCCCTTTATAATCCGTATTTGCTATTTTCTCCAGATATACAAGGGTATGTTCTAATACCTTTTTCTCTTCTACAAGGGGCTGCATTTGCTGGTTTTTCAGCGTCAACGACAAGCTTTGGTTCTCAACAAGCTTCATAACCTCTTTTTCTATTTCTTTTAATCTTTCGTTTATTATCTTTATCATTTTCATAAAAAGCCTTTATATTCTATACTAGAAGTTGATTTTATCACTTTATCTTTAATTCACGATTATTACACATTCTGTTGTTAAAGTTTCAATATAAATAAATAATAAGGGGTTAAAATGAAACTTTTTATAAAAATGATTACAGTAGGATTAATTGCTTCAACAGTATTGAATGCTGATTATTATAGCAATAACAGCTATGGAAAGTCTGAAGGGTATGTAAAATACAGGGTTGTATCATCCACGCCAGTTACAAAGAGTGTAACAAAAAGAGTTCAAACAGGAGATGAGATAAGGGAAAGAGTAATAAAAAAAGCGGTTCCCTGCGGATCAGGAAAAGATACGAATATTATAGGGCTTGATACTATTATCGGTGCGGGTATAGGATTGGCCGTAGGTAATAAAATAGGAAAAGGGCACGGAAGGGAAGCTGCAAGAGTTCTTGGCAGTCTAGGAGGTGGATATATTGCCAACCAGATGAGAAACGATTACGGCAATTGTTATGAAGAGCGTGTTGTATATGATCGGGTACCAAGATATGAAAACATAACGGAAGAGCTGATAACAGGATACAATAATTGCGTAGAGGTTGACGGGGAAAGGTTATGCAAAGAATCAAAAACGAAGAAAAAGTTTTTAAGGATTAAAAAAACATACAGTATATATTAATACTGTATGCGTGAAAGACTATTTCCCCTGAAGTTCTTGAAGTTTTTCCCTTACAACGTCCGCATGAAGTATTTGTACCTGCTCGCCGTTGACTTTTTTCTTTTGTCTGACTTTTACGTTTTCCCAGGCAGCTGCTATATTACCGTCAGGGTCGATTATGAAAGTGCTTCTTACAACACCCATATATTCTCTTCCGTAGTTTTTCTTCATCTGCCATACACCGTAAGATTCACATAGTGTTTTTTCTTCATCTGCCAAGAGCGTAATTGAAAGATTTTGTTTCTCTATAAAGTTTCTGTGTTTTTTTGCACTGTCGGGGCTTACCCCTAAGATTATAGCATCAAGGTCGTCAAATTTCGGCTCTGCTTCAGTAAAGTCGCAGGCTTCATTCGTACATCCCGGTGTATTGTCTTTTGGGTAAAAGTATAATACTATCCATTTCCCTTTCAGGTCTCTTGAGCATATTTCTACTTCATCCTGATTCGGGGTACAAAACTCCGGTGCTTTTGTTCCAACTTCTAACATTTGGGTCTCCTAAATTTTTTGTTTGAATATTTACATAATTTGGATTAAATTAAAATTTAAAATCGATACTATATAGATAACTTCTGATATTTGAAGGTATTTTGTTTATTCTGCACTTCTCTTTAAACTCTTTTTTCATCGACACTTGTGTAAAGGGTGCGATATATATTTTGTCCCGGGTTACAGCGACACAGATCTTATGGGAGACTACCAGCTGTTTTTTTTCAATTATCTCGTCCCTTGTAGCTTTTGAGATAATAATGCCCCTTTGTTTCAGGTCTTTATCTATAACTCTCTGGGCGATATTCATATCCCCGTTGTAGGTGTAGATATTAAGCTCTTTTATTGATTCTTTTGTAACGGTAAGCATTAATGAGTCGATATCATTTTGCAGATATTCAAAAGAGTTTGCTATACCTTTTTGGTAATCTTTTAAAAGTTTGTCACTGAAATTATGCCTGAAATAGTTTCTTTTGATATCTTCATCGTAATTGGTATGGTCAATGAAATATTTGATATTATTCTTGTCCAGGTAGTTTTGCAGCTGTTCTTTTGTATATTGCAAAAGGGGTCTAAAGATCTGATAGCCGTTTTGGAAAGATTTCTCTTCTAGTCCTATAAGCTCAACAACACCCGCTCCTTTTGTGAACTGCATGAGAAACCATTCAAGTTTGTCGTTTAGCTGGTGGGCAGTTAAAAGTGCTTCATAATTCTCTTTTAATATAATTTCCTCAAAATATTTATATCTGAAATCCCTTGCGCTTTTTTCATTGAACTTCCCGTCTTCAGGAAATGTGGAGATAAAACATCTTTTGCCGTATTTATGCGCAAGCTGAGTCGCATATATAACCTCATTTTTTGCCTGATCTCTTTGGGCATAATCAACTATTGCAATATCAAAAGGGATATTATTATCTAAAAGCAGGAAAAAAAGCGCTGTTGAATCTATTCCTGCGCTGAAAGCAAGAAGGTTTTTGTGAGTTTTTATAGAGATTTCAGTAATATTCATAAAGAGATTATAACTTATATATTATTTTATTAAGGCTAAAAGAATGAATATTGCAAAAAACATATCAGACCTTGTCGGGAACACTCCAATTATACAGTTGAACAATATAAACCCCTCCATCTACGGCAAGTGTGAATTTATGAATCCTACAAGCTCGGTAAAAGACAGGATCGGGATGAATATGATCAAGCAGGCACTGCAGAACGGAACCATAAACAGGGATTCCCACATTATAGAACCGACAAGCGGCAACACCGGAATTGCACTTGCAAGCCAGTGTGCGGCACTTGGTATAAAACTAACCCTTACTATGCCCGAGTCAATGAGCATCGAAAGAAGAAAATTAATGGCGGTATTTGGAGCAAATATAGAGCTGACTGCGGCGGAACTTGGTATGAGAGGTGCTATTGACAAGGCAGAACAGATGGAAAAAAGTGAAAAGAATGCGATTATCCTTGACCAGTTCTCAAATCCTGACAACCCCATGATCCATGAGAAGACAACAGCTTTGGAGATATTAAGAGATATGGAAAGCGATATTGACGTATTCGTAGCGGCAGTCGGTACGGGCGGTACCTTAAGCGGTACTGGAAAAGTATTAAAACAGATAAAACCGGATATTAAGATAATTGCAGTGGAGCCGTCGGAAAGTGCCGTATTAAGCGGTAAAAAAGCGGGACCGCACAAGATTCAGGGAATCGGGGCCGGGTTTATTCCTAAAACCCTTGATCAGGATATTTATGACGAGGTTATAACAGTTTCAAACGAAGATGCCATGGAAACTGCAAGGTCATTGGCTCAAAAAGAGGGGCTTCTTGTAGGTATCAGTGCCGGCGCAAATATCTGGGCAAGCAGCCATATAGCGTCCAGACCCGGGTACAAAGGGAAGAAGATAGTTACAATACTTTGTGATACGGGGGAAAGATATCTAAGTACAGAACTGTTTCAATAACTTTGAAGCAGCTTTTTGCAGTTTTCATCTTTAAAGTCACACTCAAAGCTTAGATTTGAACTGTCGTAATAGAACTTTACTTCTGTTTTATCATCTATTCTAAGGAGATATTCGCTGTTTGATATTTTGTTCCATGTGGCTGCTTTATTCTCAAAGCTGTTTTTTATGGGGTATTTTAATATTTTTGAAAACAGCAGATCATTGTCTTCTTCCAGGGTATTCAAATAAGAGGCGGAGTTTGAGAGTATTTTTTTGTTTTTGTAGCCGTTAAGAGCCTCTTTTATCAAAGCTATATCACTTTTTATCTTTACCAGGTTTGTTTTATCTATCGTAACCGTAAATTTGGGTATCGCCACCGCCGCTATAAAAGCGATGATGGACAAAGCGAAAATAATCTCAAGTAAAGAGAAGGCTTTTCTACAGATCAAACTCTTTGAGCATCTCATTTTATTTTATGTAGTTTTCTTTTGAGTCGGCAGTGTCAAGCTCCTGACCGATCTGTTTATATCTTGCAAAGTAGTGCTGCACGAAATCATCGATGGTTTCATCGCTTGAAGTAAAGTATTTCCCTTTTTTAACTGCATACCTGTTTAAGAATTCACTTGCATCTTTTTTATCAAGGTAATGACTAGCAAGAGATTTGTAAGTATCGATATACCATTGTTTTAAGGCTTCGATATTTTCTTTGCTTTGGTTGATGGCAAGTTCTTTATCCTCTTTATTCCAAGACAGAACGCCTGTATTAAATAAACCGTTCAGGTGGATCATCCCCTCACAGTAATATGGCAGTACCTCGTCAACTTCCATCCATCCTATAAGTCCCACGGCTCTTTTTATGGTATCGTTTATTACGAACTGCTCAAGCTCTTTTTCATCATTGCTCTTATCCATGAAGAACGATACAAGCCCCCCTGTGGTAGCTTTGAACTCTTCGATGTTCTTAAAATTGGCGGTTTTGTTCATAACCGTTTCGGTTTCATCGTCACACCACAGAATATGCCCGAACTCGTGCCCAATGGTAGTAATATCATAAACCCTGTGCCAGGATTGCGTTTCATTGAATAAGAATTTTCTCTCTTTTGTCAGGAACTCCTGTCCGAAGATCTCACGTGAAAGTTTTAAGAACGGTTTTGCCCTTTGGGTTTGAAGGATCTCGTCACTGAATGCGAATATCTTTTTACCCTCTTCCTTTGAAACTATCTCATCGTTTGGTACAACCTGTGCTGAAAACAGCCCGTTGAATTCCGCACCGAAGAACTGTGCAGGGCGTCCCAGATAAAGCTGTACCTTATCAAGGCTTTTTAATGAAAAGTTGTAGATGCTTTTATTCTCTTTTGTTTCTTCAAAACTGTTGTGAAGGGTTTCAAACATCGACTTGATCTTTTCAACCCTGTTATTGTTGTTCTGCAAGGCAGGATTGGTAAGCCTGATATCCCACTCCAAGGCCACAGCTTTTCTAAAATGGTCTTCGTAATACTCTAAAGGATGTCCTATCTGCACTGGAGAGGTTATCTTCATCCAGGCCCTGTCAACGTCGGCCCACTTTGATACAAGCATATCAGTTCTATGTTCTGCAAAAGCTGTAATAAGGGCTTGAAGATATTGTACATATTCCCATTTCTGGTTATATACTTCATCCTCAACCTCTATAATATCGTCTACAAAAGATTCTAGGGCATCAACTACGGCTGTTACCTCTTTTTTAAAGGCATCAATATAAGCCTTGCTTTCATAACCGTCACTTTTTTTTACAAGCATAGAGTAGCTTCTGTCTGCTATAAGGCCGTCGTGCCCTTTATCAAAGAGATTGTTTTCCTCCAGATACTGCATAACCTTTTCGTTATCGTCGTCAAATTTTTCCAGAAGCTCTTTATTAACCCCGTTTATGATCTTTGCGGTCCATTGGCTCTGCCATACCGTCATGGCTGTACCTACTCTGTAAACCCGCTGGAAGATCTTTTGGTAAAAAGGTGTTAAAAGGTTATTGTCGCTGATAAAGTCTATAGTGTTTTTATGTATATCCAGCCAGTAGTTCTTTACAAAGATAAAAGATTCCTCCTGTAAAGCGATTATCTGCTTTTCATCTTTTCCCTGTTTTTTAAGAACCTGTACCAGTGAATCATCCCTGAGGTTTACAAGCCTTGTAACAAGAGCAACTCTCAGATCGTCGCTTAGTTCCAGTTTCAGGTGGGCTGCAAACTCTTTAATTACGGTTAATTTCTCTTTCTGGTTGGTTTCCAGGTATTCAAATAATCTGTTTATATCGTTTTTCTGGTTTGATATGAAGTTATATACTTTTTGTATATCTTTTAAGAATTGATCTTTACTCATTAAAGTTCCTGTTTTAATATGAATTTTATATTTTTTATCCTATCACAACTTAAATTAAGATTTATTTTAGTATAATTCCGAACTTTTTTCGAAAAATTTCTTTCGAGACTAGGTAGTATTGAAATGGTTATTGCCATTTCGTAAGAGAAGCCTGAGCGATGCTTGATCGTTCAAACCAAACTTATAAAGGAAAGAAATGCCTACAATTAATCAATTGATTAGAAAAGAGCGAAAGAAACAGATTGAAAAATCTAAATCACCTGCTCTTAATAAATGTCCGCAAAGAAGAGGAGTATGTACAAGAGTATATACTACTACTCCTAAGAAACCTAACTCAGCTTTAAGAAAAGTTGCAAAAGTTAGATTAACAACTGGTTACGAAGTGATCTCGTACATCGGTGGTGAAGGTCACAACCTTCAAGAGCACAGTATCGTGCTTGTAAGAGGTGGTAGAACGAAGGATTTACCTGGTGTTAAATACACAATCATCAGAGGTGCATTAGATACTGCAGGTGTTGCAAACAGAACTGTTTCAAGATCTAAGTACGGTGCTAAAAAGCCAAAGAAATAAGTAGAGAGGATTAGATAATGAGAAGAAGAAAAGCTCCCGTAAGAGAAGTAATGCCTGATCCAATTTACAATAGTAAACTGATCACAAAATTTATAAACGCAATTATGTTAGACGGTAAAAAGTCTATCGCTCAAAAAATTATGTACGGTGCAATAGCAAACCTGGATGCTAGAGGTGAAGACTCTGGTTACGATATCTTTGAAAAAGCTGTTGAAAACGTTAAACCTCTACTTGAAGTAAAATCAAGAAGAGTTGGTGGGGCAACTTACCAAGTTCCTGTTGAAGTAAGAGCAGTAAGAAGACAAACTCTTGCACTTAGATGGATAGTTGAATTCTCAAGAAAGAGAAATGAAAGAACTTCTGTTGAAAGACTTGCAAACGAGCTGTTTGAAGCTTCACAAGAGAGAGGAAACTCTTTCAAGAAGAAAGAAGATATGCATAAAATGGCTGAAGCTAACAAAGCTTTCGCTCACTACAGATGGTAGGAATTTAGTAACTGAATTGTTACTAAGAAAATTAAGGGTGTTTTTACACCCTTTTTTTTTAGCTAATTTTAGCTATAATCACGAAAATTTATACAAAACTTAAAAGGAAAACTTAAGATGGCAAGAAAAACACCACTTGAAAGAGTTAGAAATATCGGTATTGCTGCACACATCGATGCTGGTAAGACTACTACTACGGAAAGAATCTTATTCTACACAGGTGTATCACACAAAATAGGTGAGGTACATGACGGTGCTGCAACTATGGACTGGATGGAGCAAGAGCAGGAAAGAGGTATTACAATTACTTCTGCAGCGACTACTTGTCACTGGCCTCACCCAAAAACAAACCAAGACCTACAGATCAATATCATTGACACTCCGGGCCACGTTGACTTTACAATTGAAGTTGAGAGATCTATGAGGGTTCTTGACGGTGCAGTAGCAGTATTCTGTTCAGTTGGTGGGGTACAACCACAATCTGAAACAGTTTGGAGACAAGCTAACAAATACAGAGTTCCAAGAATGATCTTTGTTAACAAAATGGACAGAACAGGTGCTGACTTCTTTATGGTTGAGAAGCAAGTATCAGAAAGATTAAAAGCTAACCCTGTTCCGATTCAAATACCAATCGGTGCTGAAGAGAACTTCCAGGGTGTAGTTGACTTAGTACAAATGAAAGCTATCGTTTGGGATGAAGATGCAGCAATGGGTTCAAGCTACCATGTAGAAGATATCCCTGCAGACTTACAAGATTTGGCTGAAGAGTATAGAGAAAAAATGATCGAAGCAGCTGCTGAGTCATCTGAAGAGTTAATGGAAAAATATTTCGAAGAGGGTGAGCTTTCTGAAGAAGAGATTGTTGCAGGATTAAAACAACAATGTTTAGCAATGGCAATTACTCCAATGACTTGTGGTACTGCATTTAAAAACAAAGGTGTTCAAACTTTACTTGACGCAGTTGCTATGTATATGCCGGCACCTACAGAAGTTGAAGATATCAAAGGTGAAACTCAAGAGGGTGAATCTGTTATTGTTCCTTCAACAGAAAACGGTGAAGTTGCAGCATTAGCATTTAAAATTATGACTGACCCATTTGTTGGACAGTTAACATTTACAAGAGTTTACAGAGGTATCTTAGAATCTGGTACATATGTACAAAACTCAACAAAAATGAAAAAAGAAAGAATCGGTAGACTTCTTAAAATGCACTCAAATAACAGAGAAGAGGTTTCAGAGCTTTATGCAGGTGAGATCGGTGCTGTTGTTGGTCTTAAGAATACAATTACTGGTGATACTCTTGCTTCTGAAAAAGATCCTGTGATCTTGGAAAGAATGGAATTCCCTGAGCCTGTTATCTCAGTTGCGGTTGAGCCTAAAACTAAAGCTGACCAAGAAAAAATGGGTATTGCACTTGGTAAACTTGCACAAGAAGATCCATCATTCAGAGTTGAAACTGATGAAGAATCTGGACAAACTATTATCTCTGGTATGGGTGAGCTTCACTTAGAGATCCTTGTTGACAGAATGAAAAGAGAGTTCAACGTTGAAGCTGAAGTTGGTGCTCCTCAAGTTGCTTATAGAGAAACTATTAAAGGTGCTGTTGACCAAGAGTACAAATACGCTAAACAATCTGGTGGTAAAGGTCAATATGGACACGTTTATCTTAAAATTGAGCCTATGTCTGCTGAAGAGACTAATGAAGAAGGTTTTGAATTTATCTCTGAAATCAAAGGTGGAGCTATTCCAAAAGAGTATATCCCTGCTGTTGAAAAAGGTTGTAGAGAAACAATGGAAGGCGGTATCTTAGCCGGTTATCCTCTTGTTGATATTAGAGTAACTGTTTATGACGGTTCTTACCACGACGTTGACTCATCTGAGATGGCGTTTAAACTTGCTGCATCTATGGGATTCAAAGCTGGTTGTAAACAAGGTGCTGCACAAGCTTGTATCCTAGAGCCTATGATGAGAGTTGAAATTGAAACTCCTGAAGAGTATATGGGTGATGTTATCGGGGATTGTAACAAAAGAAGAGGACAAGTTCAATCTATGGACGAAAGAGCCGGTGTTAAACTTGTAGTTGCACTAGTTCCGTTATCTGAAATGTTCGGTTACTCTACAGACCTTAGATCTATGTCTCAAGGTAGAGCAACATATTCTATGATATTTGATCAATACATGGAAGTACCTAAAAACGTTGCTGATGAGATCATCGCAAAAAGAGGATAATAAATTCCTCTTTAAATCAGGGCTTTGCTTCGGCAAAGCCTTTTTTTATGCCCGAAATGTTTAGATTGGTTACATAACATACAGTTTTTATCTATTAATTATTATAAAACACCATAAAATATGGTATAATAACTTAATATAATCATAAAGGAGATATATTATGAAATTTATTAAACTGATCAAAGATATATTAACAGCTCCGGAAATAAGAAAAAAAACAAACAGCGAACATGAGAACTTTATGAAGCTTATGCAGTGGGGATGCTACAACGACGTAAGCAGCAAGCTTCACAAGTAAAGAGCTTACCTCTTTCTAAATCCCAGGCTTTCAATAATATGGGATTGCTGTATTACTGCATTAGCATCAAGGTCTGCTATGGTTCTGGCAACTTTCAAAACCTTGTTTATACTTCTGAACGATAATTGAAATTTTTCTATGGACAGATCAAGTATATTTTGAGCCTCGTCTGATAGTATACAAAACTTTTTGATGTCAGTATCATTTAGTTTACCGTTTAGCTCTTTTTGACCTCTTTGTATTTGTATCTTGAAAGCTTCGATAACCTTGTTATGTAGATAATGGGAGGAGATATCGCTTGTATCATCTTTTTTTACTTCATTCATGGTGACATATAGATCAATTCTGTCCAAAAAGGGATCAGAGATCTTGTTCTTATATCTTTTTATTTCAATCTCGCTGCATCTGCACTCTTTTGATCTTGAAAGCAGATTACCGCAGGGACATGGATTCTGTGCTGCAACAAAAAGAAATTTTGTAGGGTATTTTATCTTAGAGTTTACCCTTGATATGGATATCTCGTGATCTTCCAAGGGTTCCCTTAGTCCCTCCAGGACACTTTTCTGGAAATGGGGAAGTTCGTCAAAGAATAAGATTCCATGATTAGCCAATGCTATTTCTCCGATGGTAGTACCGCCTGCTATTGAAGCCTTGGTTCCGGAGTGGTGGGGTGAGCTGAATGTTCTTAAGGGTATAAAGCTGGGATCTTTCCCTTCAAGGGACTCAATCATTGCTATATCCAGGATCTCTTCAAGATTCATTGGAGGCATTATATATTTAAGTCTTTTGGAGATCATGCTTTTCCCGCAGCCTGGACTTCCTTCCATAATAATGTTGTGGTTTCCTGCCGCACTTATAAGCGCAGCTTTCTTTGCCAGTTTTTGACCTTTTATATCAATAAAATCGAGTTTATAGTTTTTTGTGAAATAATATTTTGTACCGTCTACCGTAAAATGGTCATGCTTGTAGGATTTATTGGATATTTTATATATTGATCTGTTATCTGCATGAAAAAACTCTATAGCTTCGTCCAGACTTGAAACTGCGTAGATATCAAGGTTTGGAATCAGGGAGATCTTATTGGCAGATTCTTTTGGCACAAGAACCTTTTTTATCTTACCTTGTCTTGCCAGAGACAAAATGAGCACAAATATCGACTTTGTATCTTTTAAAGAACCGTCGAGCCCAAGTTCTCCGAATACATAAAAGTCGTCAAGTTTTACTTTACTCTCCTGCATGGCAATAAGAAGTGCGATAGAAAGATCCATATGGCTTCCTTTTTTTGCAAGTTCTCCGGGACTTAGATTAATCGTTATCCTTTTTGGGGGGAATTTAAATTCATTTGTAAGTAGCGCCGATTTTATCCTCTCTGACAAAGTTCTTAAAAAAGTGTACAATATGAAAATTTTTGTATAAATCATTAACTTTTATTTCAAAGTAAAGTGTACAGGATAAAATAAATAACTGGATTAGTTGGAAATAATTCATACTAAATTGTATAAGTAAACAAGGACTATGTGATGAAAGAGCCATCGAGGAAGATTCCTAAAAACTATAGAAATATAACTGGAAAGTTTTCTAGTGAAAAGTCAGATAGATTAATAAGCTATGAATCAAAGCTTGAAAGAGATTTCTTGTATCTATTTGAGTTTGAAAATATAGTTCTTAGAATATTAGAACAACCTGTTACCATAAAATACTCTTTGGAAGATAAAAGGTACAAGTATACTCCTGATTTTTATTTAGAAACGCCTGTTGGCAGGAATAACATTATTGTTGAAGTAAAGTACTATGATGAATTAAAAAAGAACTTTAATGAGTTGAAGCCAAAATTCACAGCACTAATTGAATATATAAAAGGTAAAGATATTGACTTTTATATACTAACAGATAGATGTCCCTATATCCAGAGTGATGACTATAAGTTTAATGTTCATTTCCTATTAAATTATAGGCTTGTATCACAAGATAACTACGAAATAGTAAAAGAAATTTTTACTCCATATATTACAGTTCAAGAGCTATTAGAACAATATTCTGATGATAAATACAAGCAATTAGACTTTATTAATATTATTTGGTCGATGATCAGAAGAAAAATACTGTTGGTGGATATGTATCAAAAACTTGGACTACAAACTCGACTAGTAAATTTAAGAGACTATAAAGAAGATGCATACAAAGCCCATTTAGAGGGAAGAGTTTTAAAAGGGTATTTAATATGAGTTTAGAAATAAAAGAAAATAGCAAGGTATATAGATTATCAGAAGAATTTATTATTACAAAAGTAATTGATTTTGATTATGTATTTGCCAAGAATACTACAACGTTTGAAACGGTGAGATTAAATATTAAAGATCTTTCATCTAAGCCCATTGACAGTCCTAATAACGATGTATTTGAAGACTTATCTGAAATACCCAAAAAGAAATTAGAAGATGCTAGAAAAAGATATGAAGCAATAAAGCCAATTATAGGCGGTAAATCAAGAAAAGAAGTAGAAGCTAGGGCAAGAGAGTTAAAAGTATCTCCTACTACATTGTATAACTGGTTAAGAGCATATAACTCATCAGGACAGTTAAGCTCATTGTTAATGCTGAAAGTAAAAGGTGGAAAAGGTAAAAGTAGATTATCAAAAGAACAAGATGAAATCATAGATTTGGTATTAAGAGATTATTACCTTACCAAGATGAAACCAACTATACAAAGAACCTATGAATTGGTTGTATCTAAATGTAAAAATGCTGATGTAGAGCCACCGTCATTGGCAAGTGTTAGAAGAAGAGCCAATGCTTTATCTGAAAAGTTAATATTGAAAAAAAGAGAAGGTAAAAAAGCAATTGAAAAGTTTGAGGTAAACCAGGGAGAGTATCCAGATGGTTTATATCCTTTACATGTATTGCAGATAGATCATACAAGAGCAGATATAGTTCTTGTAGATGATGAGCATAGGCAAGAACTGGGCAGACCTTGGATAACAATGGCTATCGATGTGTATTCAAGAATGGTTGCAGGATTTTATATTTCATTTGAAAGCCCAGGTTATTTTGCTACAGGGCAAACATTGTTTAATGCTATGACACCAAAAGATAAGTTAAAAGAAAAATATCAGTTTGAATCACAATGGCCAGTTTGGGGAATACCAAATATGATTCATATGGACAATGCCCAAGAATTTCGTGGTATTGACTTGCAGCATGTATGTGATGAATATGGGATTAATATAGTTTGGAGACCAGTTGGAAAAGCGAGGTTTGGTGGTCACATTGAAAGACTACTGGGAACATTAAGTAAATATATCCATACACTTGAAGGAACAACTTTTTCTAATACGAGAAACAGAAGAGAGTATGATTCTGCAAAACATGCATCAATGACCTTGGAAGAGTTTGAAAAATGGTTGACGATATTGATTGCTGATGTTTATCATAAAAAAATACATTCGCAAATAAACATGACTCCATTACAAAAATATGAGAATGGTATTTTTGGAACTGCAAATCAGCCACCAAAAGGTTTACCTAAAAAAATTGAAGATGAGCAATTCTTATTGGTTAATCTATTACCCAAAGAAGAAAGGACTATTCAGAAGTATGGCATCCAGATAGAGAATATATATTACTACAGCGAAGTCTTAAATACCTGGATTGACTCATATGACATGGTAAGAGGTAGAAAAGTAAAGAAAAAATTTGTAGTAAGAAGAGATCCTAGAGATATAAGTCATATATGGTTTTTTGATCCAAATATTAAAAAATACTACATGATTCCATATCGAAATCCGAGACTGCCAAAGGTATCTATTTGGGAGTATAGGGCTGCTCAAAAACATTTAAAAGCACAAGAAGATAGGGAATACAAAGAAGAGGAAGTATTTGAAGCTCTAGAGAGGCTTAGACAGATAGCTTTTGAATCAAAAAATAAAACTAAAACCCAAAGAAAAAATATTGATAGAATTTCAAAGTTACATAACAAAATTAATAGTGATAATTTTAGTTCTTCAAAAAATGTTCAAGTTCAAGAGGTTAACAATACTTCAATTGAAGAAATGTCTGAAAACTGGTTTGATATCGATGATTTAGAGGCGTTTGATGGTATTGATGATGACTTTAATTCAGAAGATAAGAATTTTTAGGGGTTATGATGGAACAGAAACATTTAGATAGACTAACACCTACGGCAAAAAAATATTTAGATAAACCACTAAATGAAAGAATTAAAAAGTGTAAAGAACAAGTTTGGATTCCTTATACTCAAGCACAAGGTATATTGGATGAGTTAGAAGAATTGTTTGACTATCCCAAAAAAGAACGTATGCCCAATTTGTTAATAGTTGGTGATACAAATAATGGGAAAAGCACGATTTTAAATAGATTTATAGGTATGCATCCAGAACATTTAGATATTGTAAATAAAGTACCTATTGTTAAAATTTCAGCTCCTATCGCTCCAAGTCATAATGCATTGTATGAAAAAATATTAGATGAGCTATATATCCCTTATGGAGTAAGTGAATCAGCTTCAAGAAAAGAGTATCAGGTAAAAAAGGTATTACAGGATGTGGATACCAAAATGATAATTATTGACGAATTCCAAGATATATTTCATGGTGATGTTCGTCAACAAAGAAAATTCTTAACAGGAATAAAACATTTAGGAACAGATCTTCAAATACCAATTGTAGCCGCAGGCGTATGGGAGGTTCAAAGTGTGTTAAGTGCGGATCCTCAAATAGCAAATCGTTTTGAGACAATAAAGCTGAATAAATGGAATCCGGATAAAGAGTTTGCAAGACTACTTGTTAGCTTTGAAAATACATTACCACTTAAAAAAGCTTCAAATTTGCACTCTAAAGAACTATTTACCCATTTATTTAATATGTGTGAGGGAATGATTGGTGAATTAGCAAGGATACTTCAAAAGTCTGCTGTTTTTGCATTAAAAAACAATAAAGAAAAGATTGATATTGAAGTATTAAACTCCATCAATTTTATAAAACCATCATTAAGAAGGCGATAATGATGCAAGTTAAGCCTTACAAAGATGAATTATTATCCTCTTGGTTATTTAGACTGTCTAGAGCTAATTATACAAATATTATAACTATATATAATAGTTTATTTCATATAAAAAATTTGCACAAAAAGGATATCGACTACTATAGGTTTACAGATAAAAGTTTAAAAGTATTTTCTATTCCAATAAAGAAATATCAACTGTTGAGACTTGAAGGCTATTTAGAAGAAGAATTTAATACGGATGGGAGACACAGGTGGATTACACCATGTCAGAAGACTTATCATAGTAAAAGTTTTCCAGGTACAAGGTTTTGTCCTGAGTGTTTAAAGGAAAAAGCTTATATACGGCAGTATTGGAGACTTTTATTTGTAAATATATGTGAAAGGCACAATTGCTATTTATTTAATACTTGTCCAAATTGTAATAAACCATTGAGGTATATAAATATTGAATATAATCAACGTATTTATGAGTGTTTTAATTGTAAGTTTGATTTTCGTTTAATAGAGCCAGTATATATTAATAAAAGATCTAAAGAACTAAAATATCAGAAACTACTGCTAAATATTATGAACTGTGGTTATTACAAGCTAAATAATAGGTATTACTATTCAATAGGATTATTTTATCTTTTACGAATATTAATAAAAAACATAATGAAAACTAAAAAGGTATCAAGAACTTATATTGAAGAATTGAGTCCTCAAGAACTATCTTATTTTATAACATATTCTTTGATCTTATTAAAAAAATTTCCTAATCGACTGAGTAGATTTTATAAAAAACATAAATTTACAAATACAAATCGGATTTTTGATAAGTATCGCTACAAAACAAAGAATATTCCTAATTGGTATTTATCTGGAATTCACTTTAATACTGTTAATACAAGATGGTATTTTTAATTAACAAAGAAAGGGAAAAAATGAATGATTATACAACCGTTATTAAAAAAATAAAATCTTTGATAACTGTAATTGAACCAATAACATTGGATATTAAAGTTCCTGAAATGTTATTCTATTTTTCAGAAAAATTAGATAATGGATATGAAAAAAATTTGGAAAATAAAATTATAACTATTGATATAAAAGGCAGTGACTATAGGGATAAACAAAGCTTGAGATTTAGAATAAAAGAAAATTTTTCTAAAGAAAATTTATTAAAATTATCTAATGATAGTGAAATTCCAGACTATGAATACTTTAAAAATTTATCTGTTGAATTAAACTATCAAGTTGCAAGAAAAGCTACATTAGATTTAATTAGTTTCATAGAGCCTCATTCTGTAAATTTAATTACTAAATGATCCAAGTTCGAGATTTCTATTTTTAAAATATCAAAGGTGGTACCATCTTTTTTCGGGACGGTTTCTATTTCTGGATAAGCACCTACAAAATAGCATTTAGCAGATTTAAAATTATCCTTTAAATTTGCAAATTCATTAATCGAGGCTTTAAACAGACGATTTAGTCTATAAGAGTTAATCAGATCTTCTGTTAAGTACATAGACGCATAATAATATTTTCCATTAAACCAAATTTTATCTTTGAAAGAAATAGAGTAATTCTTACCATATTTAACTACAGGTTTTATGTCTCCATAAAATATAAAATCTTCTCCATCTTCGCAGTATTTAATTAACTTAAACGCATTTTTATATGATCGTTTAATTCCATTAAGAACGATAAAGTTACTTTTTTTCATGGTATCGGACATTTCTTCATAGCTATCAACTACATTTTCTAAATAACTTGTTTTATGTGGTTTTGAGTCATTATTATTTTTTGTATTCTCGGATCGTTTACTTTCTCTTGGTTCTATATCATAATCATCATCAAATTCTTTGGGTGCCTTCTGGTCAGTTTCTCTTTTTTCTCTTTTTAAAACAAATTCTTCCGGAAAAGAGGATGATTTATTAGCATGACCCGAGTGAGTACCATCACCTTTAGAAGACTTATTGTTTTCTATTTCCTGAATAATCTCACAGTCTTTTGTGTGTTCTGCATTTCTTTTTGTTCTAAAATGTGGTCTATGTTTAAATTTACCAACAGTATAAATATTAACAGCTGTTAGTTCAACATTACAGTTTTCATCTGGACAACAAAAGTGGTATTTTAATTTTTCATTATCTTGAGAGAAATAACTCCTCCTTGCCTTATATGCTGTAATATTTGCATCAAGTTCTTTACAATATGCTTTATCAAATGTCATAATATAATCCTTAAAAATATTTATCTATATGTTTTGTTAATTTTTTAATATAACCTTTTAATGTACCACTATGTTTATATGTAAAATAGTGTTTATCATTTAAATTTAGACGTCCCCTAAACCAACTTCTATCTCTATCTTCTATAAATTCAGAAAGTTCTTTTTTTATGAAGTATTCATCTATGGAATTGATATTTTGGTTTTCTAAGATTATTGTTAATAATGATTTCGTGGTGCCATTAAGTTTTGGCTGTAGTTCAACAATATAAAGATCTTTATTGTCATAGATAACTTTTGCAATAAGATATTTTCTTTTTATTTTTTTTCTTTTATCTGTGAACATAAACCCCTTTTTTATAACTTCACCTTGATCGTTGATTACCTCTGGATAAATAAAGCTATCTTGCCCTTTATAAATTAAATCAGTAGCTTCTTTTGAATGAACTATAATATCATTCAATGTAATTTTTAATTTATTGGATTTTTCTTCTTCCTCAGTTGTATCTGAAACTGCTTTATCTTTATTACCATAATTTTTTTTAGTTGTACTGGGAGCCTCACCTAAGTTTTCAGAAATGGTTTTTCCTCCTTGTTGCTCTTTTTGTTTATCAATGATTTTTTTGCCATTTAGATTAATTCTTGCACCTGATCTTATTTTTTCAATGTTTAGTTTAAAATCATCCTTGGTTTCATCATCATAGTCCAAATCTTTATTTCCATAATAGTCATCATCAAAGTTTAGATTACTATTGTTAACTTCTCCTTTTTTTATATCTTTTGAAGAGTCTCTTTTCCCATTATCTTTTTCTTTTGCTTGAGATTTTGTATGTGTATAGTTGTAAGAGAAATCACTAGGGAACTCTTTACTTTTATTTGAATCATGACCAATTAAATTGAGAACTAATAGAAGATTTTTATCTTCATAGTCAAATGCTCTTACTTTCAAGGAGACATCTTTTCTGGGAATTAGAGCTTCAATCTTCTTTGTTTTTTTATAGGTATCAAAAATTTTTGAATACATGGAAAGTCTTTTAGTATTACTTAAGAAAAATAAAATTTTGTATCTATCTGATAAACTATAATCCCCACTGATCTCAATATCATAATGATTTGATACTCTTTTATAGTTCTTAAGGCTTTTGTGTATTCCTTGCGGAGTTAAGATGTCATTACAAAAGTGACTTTTTAAATTTCCCTGTGAATCATATAGGTAAAAATATTTAAGAATCTCGATTGCTGGTATTAATAGTTGTTTTTGATCTATATCAAAAAGGTAAAACTCAAGATTTTTAAACTTATCATATTTATAGATTTCACATTTATCTAAAATATTAAATCTTGATGCAACCTCTTCTAGGTTTAGTACTTCATATTTTTCCGTATCATTAATATCTATATTTAATTCTTTGATCTTTTTACTAAATTTTTTTTCTGTTTCCTCAAATAATGTCACATCACATTCTTTATTTATTTTTGAAAAAATATTAATTTCTAAAATAGTTTTAAAATCAAATGTTTCAAATTTAAGAGATATTTCTCCCGTCTTTTTATTTTTTACAAGAATAGCTACATCAAATGAATAATCATTATTTGTTTTTGAATGATTTTGCTTATAAGGGGTTGAGACTAAATATATAAAATAATCGTTTTCGTCATGGTTTCCCTTGTCTCTAATAAATCTTGTATAGTTTCTAATATTATGTCTGTATGGTAAATTATATGGTACAAATGGGTCATCTTTTATAATCATAAATTAATTATACACTAAAAAATAATCTTATTCAACTAACTAAGAACAGTTGTAAGTATAGTTTTGTATATAATTATACTCTTTTGTACATAAATAAATAACTGCTAAATTTATAATATTTTTTTGATATAATGCATGATAAATATAAAAGGATTTAACTTGTCAACGATTAACTTTTCAATCTACTATAGCATAGATCTAGAAGCTCATGTCATAATTGTGTAATCCAATTGAAAGTAAAGTTATGAAAAATGATCAAATTGATATATTTAAAGGACTTGATTCAGACAACGTAATAATGGTAAACATAGAGATGCTCAAAAGACTTTTGAATGAACTCAGAGATCTTAAAGAGTATTTGATGATAAGGATTTATATAATGAATTTACAGGAAAAAAGTTGCAAAATCAATAGTTAGTTCAGCTTTTCTTCAATAAAGAACCATATATGGTATAAGATGTATAAGAGTTAGATAGGAAAAAATCTACAAATCTTTTTCTATTCAAATAGTTACGTATTTATACTTAAGGATACTTTTTTAAAGTTAATATTTTCTGTACAATATCATTGAAAAGAAATAGGAGACAAAATTGAGTAGTAAAATAGAAAAAAATCTCAACAATCTTGCTGACTCATTAGAGATAAGCGAATCTGCTTTTAGAAAAGCCCAACGGAGATATGAAAATTTAGCTGAATGGCTGAATCGTCCGGAATCAGAAGTTGTTAAATATTCCCCGGCAATATATTCCCAAGGGTCTTTAAAGCTAGGAACGGCAATAAAGCCTATAAACGAAGATGATGAATATGACCTGGATTCAGTCTGTCTATGTGAAGACTTAAGTGTAGACAAAATAAGCCAAAAAAAACTTAAAGATCTCATCGGTTACGAGATAAGTAAATATGTCGAAAAAAACAATTTTAAAAAAGAACCGGATGAAGGGAAAAGATGCTGGACAATTCAATATGCAGATAGTGAAAAGTTCCACATGGATATTCTTCCATGTGTTCCTGATGAGCAAGGATACAGACAATTACTAGAGTCACATAATGCCTATGCAGATGCTTCTAGCTATTTTGAAAATACTGCAATTGCAATTACAGATAATACTCACAAATCTTATGAATATATAACTAGAGATTGGGGCAAAAGCAATCCTAAAGGTTATCATGAGTGGTTTAAGCAAAAATGTGTTGTTAAGAGATTAACAGCAAGTAACGAGATGTTTGAAAGCACTGCAGGTACAATAGAACAGTTGCCGGAGCATGGCAATAAATTGCCTCTTCAAAAAGCGATCATGATACTTAAAAGACATAGAGATATCATGTTTGCAGATGACGAACATAAGCCTATATCAATAATTATAACAACATTGGCTTCTCATGCCTACAATGGCACCAAAACCATTGAAGAAACCCTTAAAGATATTGTTTTTGGCATGGAAAATTACATTCAGTGCGATGGTTTCAGTCATTGCAAGGTCTTAAATCCTATAAATCCGGCAGAAAATTTTGCAGACAAGTGGGAAGAAGAGCCTAGCAAGAGAGAGAACTTCTTTAAGTGGCTTTCTAATCTAAAAAAAGACTATGTATATTTAACAGATGAGGATATTTCAAAAAACCGAACCCTTCTGGAAAGTACGTTTGGGCAAAATGCTATTAATGAAACCTACAATAAGAGTGTGGGAGTATTTGGGAGAGCAATGTTAAATATAGGAGAGATCACAAGCAAACTGTTAAGTCTACCTTATCTGGAAAAACCAAATTGGAGTGAAAGTATTAAAGGTTCCGTAAAAATAAAGTGTGTAGTTCTGTCCGGAGGAAAACCAATAGGAACTTTAAAAAGCGGTGAACCTATATCAAAAGGCAAAAAGCTTAGATTTATATCGGAAATAAATGGGGTAGGAATACCTCTAAGAACCCAATGGCAAATAGCAAACACTGGGATCGATGCAAAAACAAACCGTTGTCTAAGAGGAGAATTTTACGATGGTACAATAAAGAATGGCGGACATATAAGAGAAGAGCCTACTGCTTTTATCGGCGAACATCTTGTAAGATGCTTTGTTATTCAGCATCACACGTGCGTTGCCAGGAGTGAGCCTTTTATTGTGAATGTCACGCACTAAAGGATATTGATGGCAAATATGTTAAACTTTTTTACCTATATTATAGAAGGCTTTAAAGCTTCAATAAGATACAAAATAGCTACTTTTTTGATAATAGCAGGACTTGGGATCATTTTAGGATACACTTTTGATATTACATTAGCGACAAAGGATAAATTCTTCAGTATTATGTACAATAATACTTTTGGAATTGTAGAGACTGTTATTATGTTTATCTTTCTTTTGATCGGTCTTTTAATGATGATTGATTTATATTTGAAAGACACAAAAAAGTCAACGGTGCTTTTTTACAGTTTGGGAATTCCAAATATGAACATTCATTCCCCAGAGAATGCCGTACCTGCAAGATACAGGTTAAATTTTGACAATAGGAAAGAAAGTATAAATAGCTACGATAAAAATACCGTAAAAACAAAGATTGCCAAATACAAGGAATATTTCGAGAGCAGATTTGAAGATAGTGACACTCAAAAGATTTATGTGGCTGCTCTTGGAGGATTTCCTTATTTATTTCTGCTTGGAATGCTTTTTAGAAATGGTTATAGTAAAGTGGAGGTTTTAGACTTTAAACGGTTTGATCACGAGGGTAAATGGTATGCCTTGGATAGATATAGTGACTCTTCTGCAACTCACAAACTTTTATACGAACAGGGACTTACAATAGAGAATGAAATAGAACGAATCAAAACAAGTTCGAATAGCGAAGCTGCTATTGCTCTTGCATATACTTTTCCGATTGAAAAAGACCGTATACCTGCCCAACTTAAAAACGATACTCTATTTTTAAAGAACTCACTAGGGATAGGGCATGATAAACTATCAAATCACTCCTTGCAAAACGATCTTCTTCAGGAGTTGTCTTACTATCTTGGAAGTATAGGAAACCGCAAAGAGAAGATACATTTATTTGTTTCTGCTCAAGCCTCTATGTGTATAAATATAGGAAAAATACTTATGGATAACGGACATCCAAATATAATAGTTCATAACTACAATGTCAATAGCAGAAGTTATGATTGGTCATTAAGTGTTAATGAAATAGAATAAAAGAAAACCAATAATAGTGAGAAGTGCATAATATGTTTAAGTTTTTAAAAAATCGGGAGCTAAAAAAGATGGTCAAAACAGCTCTTTCAGATAATGATTATATTCATGATGATTCATATAAATCACAGTATTAATAGGAATAATAAATGATCATACCTAAAATAGATTTAGATAACATAGAAATTACAAGTAATGCACGGTTTTTTCAATTGAAAAAACCTTTAACAAAAGCTGCAATAAAAAGAATGTTTGAATGACATCTAAATTAAAAGGACATGAATGATCAAAATATTTATTTTACTAATTCTACTTATAGAGTTATCACAAGCTAATGGCAACACTAAGATAACATCATTCTCAAAAGCTAAAAAGCTTCTACTTAAAAAAGTATACTATGATAATCAAATTTCTTTTTACTGCAATAATCCTTATGAGATTAAACAAGTCAACGGCAAAGAAAAAACACTTATCATTCAAGATGATGAATACTATAGTCCTAGAAAGCCTTTTTATAAATCTGGTAAACCAAATATAAGAGCACAAAGAATTGAATGGGAACATGTAATGCCTGCTCATAACTTTGGTAAACATCTTCCCTGTTGGAGAGGAGGTGGAAGAAAAGCTTGTAAAAAAGATAAAATATTTAAACTTATGGAAGCAGATATGCATAATCTAGTTCCTGCTATTGGAGAAGCAAATGGAGACAGATCTAATTATAGATATGGAGCTGATAAGCCAAAAGTAGGACAATATGGTCAATGTAAGATGGAAGTTGACTTTAAAAATAAAAGAGCCTATGTTAAAGATGATATTAGAGGAGATATAGCTCGTATTTATTTTTATATGTCAGATACTTATAAGATAAACCTTTCTAAACAAGAAAGAAAAATGATGGAAGTATGGGATAAAGAAGATCCTGTTAGTGAATGGGAACAAATTAAGAATAAAAGAGTTTATAATATCCAGGGGAATTATAATTTATTTATTAAAAATGGCAAATCAAATTATAAGAAATATAAATAAGGATAAGTATGAATTTAATAAAATTGTTTTTTGAATATGTAGTAGCAATAATAGTGCAATTTATTATTACAGCATTGTTTATTGTAAGTAGTATAGGACTTATAGAGGTATTATTAAAATATAAGATAATTATATCAATAGAAATTATCCCTTTTGTTTTTATTGGAATATACATAATTGCTAATGCAATTTTATGGAAAAAGAAAGATATAGAACAATCAAGATTAAAAGAAAAAATTAATTTTGTTGAGAATTTTGATAAAATTCAGAATCAGTGGAAAGATTTGTCAGAGCTTAAATGTGAAAATATGATTGCAAATGATTTAAATGATGCAATTAATGCAATGAAATATTTATCTAAAATTTGGCTGAATGATAGTTTTTGTAAAGATACTATTAGAAGCGAATTTTTTGAAGATTTTAGTATATTGTATCAGACAATAGATAAATGTCACAAGACTGTTCCCGGGTATGATAGAAGAACAGCTAAATCTTTTATAACAGATAATATTAAAAAAGCATATTTAGAAATGTTATCGTATTAGGAAAAAAATATGGATTATGAAGAATTATTAAAAAAAGTCAATGAAGCAGAAGAGGCATTAAATGAATACAAAAAAAGCAAAGGTGCCATAGGGGCAAAAAGATCTTCTAGAAAAAATATACGGGGCTCAAAAGTAAAAGTAACTAAAACTATAAAAAGAACGCCAAATATTAAAATTAGGTTAGCAAGTATAAAGACAGAGGTGAAAGCACTTAAACCGGCAGGAAAACCATGTAAGTGTTGTAATGGAAGCGGAAAAGAGTTATAGTATTTACAAAAGAATACATAATATAGATTGATTCCAATTTACAATAATAATTATTGGTACCTTTAATTTAATTCATTTCTTATTAGAGATATAAATATCAAACTACTTATTGCAATAAATTCCATCATTGTCCTTGGCTAACTCCAACTACTTTACCAATTATTATAACATCATCACAATCAAAAACCTCCGGGGTATATAATCTATTCTCAGATAGCAGCTGTACTTTATCATAGTTGGGAATAAACGTAGTCCATTTAACCAATACACCAGAAGGGGTATTTACTACAAATATATCTTTTTTCTCATAGGAGATATTGATCTGTGATTTATCTATAAAGATGATTGAATTGTCTTTTATTAACGGTTCCATAGATTCACCCGTAACATTCAGGGCTTCAATATATTTTAGCCTCTCATATCCCCCAAGCTCATTAACGATATCTTCATCTATACCCAGATACTCATACTCCTCCGTTTCATTGTATGCACCGCCTCCAGCAGAACTGTTAATATGTTTAAAGTATTTAACGGTAATGATCTTATCAGTCGTTTGATTTAATGATTCGGGCATCTGGTCAAAGAGTATATAGTTTATTACAATGTTCTCTTTTGCACAAAAGTTAATAATTGGCTGCAGGGGTACATTGTTCTCTTTCTTTGATCTTGAATAATACTCTTTCGAAAAGCCAAGGGCAGCGGCGATATCTTTATCATATATCTTTTTATTTCTCTTGTCTTGAAGATAAACCCTGATCTTTTCCATTACATTATTAAAATCACTACTTATCATCAATTGACCTCTTTGTTAACTTTTTTGAAAATGATACCAAGTTTGCTAGATAATGCTGAAAAATATGACAGGATGCAATAAATATGAAGATACATTTAGACCTGGACTGCTACTTTGTAAGTGCAGAGAGAACCAGATATCCATTTTTAAAAGATAAGAACGTGGTTGTAGTAAAAAGCAGCGATAAGAGTATATTTACCTTATCAAAAAAAGATTCCTCCTTTGTGGGTGATACGGGGGCTTTTAACTCAATACTGGAGTTTAAAAACAACTATACAAGCGATCATATACTAAATGCCTGGAAAAAAGAGTTTATAGATGAAACTACGGGTAATATCCACGGTATCGTAATAGCCAAGTCGTATGAGGCTAAAAAGTACGGGATCAAGACGGGAACACCTTTAAAAGAAGCTTTGGTTATGTGTCGCGATCTTTATATCATCCCAAGCGATCATCACTTCTACCAGCAAATATCAAAAAAGCTGAAAGAGTACCTTGAGCTTAAGATCCCCGTACTTGAACAATACAGTATCGATGAGTTCTTTGGAGATCTTAACGGGTATATAAAAGATGAGGAGACCTATGAGTTTATAAAAGAGCTTAGGGATGATATTATGGAAAAGTTTGATCTGCCCATTACCATAGGAGCGTCATCTTCAAAGTGGACCGCAAAGCTTATTACCGATAAGGTCAAGCCCTTTGGAGCCTTTGCACTACCCAAACAATATATTAGATCTTATATCTCGAATATCCCTGCAGAAGAGTTCCCGGGAATAGGAAGAGCCATATATCAAAAGCTTTCAAAGCTGCATATAACTACACTTGGGGAAGTGGCAGAAAGACCAAGGCTGTTTGACCAGTACGGCAAAACAGGAAGAGACCTTTATAAAAGGATACTTGGAATCGATAATGAAAGGGTGATACCAGCACATAATAGAAAAGGTATAGGTATATCAAGAAACTTCCAAGCAGTAGCTTCAAGGGAAGAGATCTATAGAAGATCAACCATCCTTGCACGATACCTGGCATATACCATCTCAAAAATGAACCTGAATCCCACAACCTTTTACTTTAAAATAAAATACAACTACACCACAAGCTCAAAAGAATCTATAAGCGTAAATAGGCTCTTTAACGAAAAGTTCCTGGTCGACCTTTCAGCTTCAATGATAAAAAAGCTTGACGTCCACCCGGGCTACAAGATACACTTTATCTCTATCCATGCATCAAATTTTATATCTGCATCGAATCTGAAAACCTTTGATATGATCCATTATAAGGATGATTCAAAATTTTCCTCTTTACAAAAGCAGCTTAACAAGATCAGGGATAAATACGGAGTTGATATCGTTAGGTACGGGAATGAGTATATTATTGAAAATTAAAATATGCTACAACGCTAACCCGCAGAACACCTTATTAGGTGTGTTATATTAATATTAATTCAATATAAGCTAATTTTATCGTCATTTTTACTTTCTGCTAAAAAGTTCTGTAACCATATTTTTAATCTTCTTAAATCTATTATTTGTAAAATTTTTCTAGAAATTATTTATCTAGTTCTAAAAAATTAGTTTTAATTTTTTCATATATTAAATTTCTATTTTCATCTGTAGGATGCACTTTAATATGCGGCATCCATTGTTGAATGACTTTTATCACTTCAATATCTAAATTATTATAATACATTTTAACAATATTCATTCCTGTATCAATATCCATTTCAATTATTTCATATTGACCTATATTAAACATTCTTTCTCTTTGAAAAAAACCACTACTTATTCTATCAAATTCTAATAGAACGTAATTATCTTTATTAAATGGACCAAATGCATTTCCTTTTTGTTCTATTCTAAAAACTTTATTAGTAATATATGTATCAGCTTTTATATTACCAATTCTAGTAAATGCTAAAGTTCTCTGTTCTCCTACATTTTTTTTATTTTTTTCGTCATATGTAACATAACAATAGTATGTAAATCCATTTGTAAATATTGTATTTGGTTGTACAAATTTATTTTCTATTTCACTACTACCTGGTTTAGAGTATTCAATATTTAAAATACAATTGTCATTCATTGCTATGTTAAACATTATAATTCTTTGTGCAATTTTTGAAAGTTTACCTGTTTCAATCATTAATGCATTTTCTGAAGAATTTATTGTTTCTTCAATTTTTAAAAAATCATCTTTTATAATATTATTTACAATACTATCTTGAAATAATTTGTAAAAAACTTTGTATGGTATATATTTGGGTAATAATCTATTAAATCTATATCTTTCCAAAACTTTATCAAATACAATTTCTTCATGTAAAGGCTTTAATGTATTTTCAATGGTTTTTGGATTTACATTTAGGATATTGGCCAACTTTGCTTTTGTGCAGTATTCACTTTTTTCATATAAATAAGTATATATGATTTTAATTCTTTCATTCATCCTTAAACCTTAACTATTTTATAATTTAATTCTATCATAATTTAATAAGGAAATCTGCAAAACATGAAAAAAATATCATATTTTTTTCATAATATAGAAAATATATTAATACTTTTTCCTTAATTGAGAAAAAATAGCTTGACAAAAGCATATTTATTACTATATAATAGCACTTATGGTTAGTGTTTGCTAACTGTTTATATGTTGAGACTAAAATTGTATTGATATATAAGGATTTAAGTTTGTGATGATTTTTCATCATAAGAGGTTTACTAGAAATAGTAAAATGTAGATTTGCAGTAAAACTCTTGGTGATGTTGTGTAGCAATGACATTATAAATATTAATAACTTAAATAAAAGTTAATTATACGACAATTTTACTACATATCTATTCAAGCCAATATTTTATAAGGAATTTCATATGGCTAGAAAAAGAGTTAGTGTTACATCAGAAAGTAACTCAGGAAGAAATCAAAAATTTCATGACAATTATAATGGTGCAAATATGACAAGAGGTCAATTTGTTAGAGAAATAGAAAGTGGTAATTACAGCAACTATCATGTTAGAAATGTAAATGGTATTAAAACACCTGTTAGCAATCCAGATTCTACTAGAAATAATAATTTAGGATAGTATTATGCCAAATTATATAATAAATAAAAATGCACAAAGTAATGGAGATCATGAAGTTCATGAGAAAGGTTCAAATTGTCCACATATGCCTGATTTGGAAAATCAAATTGATTTAGGTTGGCACAGTTCATGTCATGGAGCTGTTGCAGAAGCAAAAAGAAGGTGGCCAAATCATAAGATTGACGGGTGTTATTATTGTAGTAATGCTTGTCATACTTCTTAGCGAATAAAGGATAATTATGGCTGGAAATACAGGTAATGATTATAGAAATGGTTCGCAAATAAATCGAATTCAAAAATGTGATCCTATAACGAAGCAGTGTACCAAATATGATACTGAGACAGGAAACGCTTTAGCTACTAAAGATGGACCTTTTAAAGGTGTAGCTATGTGTTCAGATGATAGAAGTCAAGAAAGAACTGATAGCTTTTGCTCAAATAGTGCATCTAGATAAGTCTAATATAAAGGATAGGAGTTCTTCTCCTATCCTCTAATTATTTTGATGGACAATTTCCTCTTCCACCACCTGATGGGTTACCTGTAGTGCTTGGACCATTTGGTGGTCTACATCCGCCAGTTTTTGCCATAGAATCCTCCTTTATTAAATTTTGATTTAGAAAAATTAAACTAATGTCACAATTATATAAGTTAAGATGTGACATAATGTGACATATGAAAACAATTTATACTTGGACTTATTTAAATCAATTAATAAAAAAGTATCTGAAGACAGACAAGGATTTTATAGAAGACTTTAATTCAGAAACAGGTAACAATATCTCTTATGAAACTTTTAGACAACAAAAAAGAAGAGGATCAAAAAAATTTCTACAGGAATATATTGATCATGTTTTAAACACATATGATAAACCATTAGTTAGATTAGGTGAACAATTAGTTGAGACTTTCATGGAACTAATCTCTAATAACCTTACTAAGCAATATATTGAATTTAAAAATGAAGGCTCTTATTTTGCTGTTTATAAATCATGGGACAAAGTTAGCACAGACAACATACATATAAAAAATGAACTTTTTCTATTTATTGATGAGATAGCTTTGACAAAAGTATTTCAAGAAATATTTGAAGATGATGTAGAATTACAAGATAATATTAAAAGTAAAATCAAAAAATATATAGATAAAAAATTAGACCTGGTAGACTATCTTAGGTTCTCAATAAAAGAATATGGAATAAACATAGAACTTAAGTTTAATAAGATAACAATAGGTTTTAATATCCCATTAGAAGAATTCACTAATACATTCATTAGTTTATGAGGTACGCATCCAATTTTAGTTAGTTTGAGATCATACCAGTTGCATTTATATATAATAAACTTAGAATCTTTTGTTTTACTGCATGTAGCACGGATATAAATTGGCAGTACCAAATCATTTTGATTTTGATCATTATCAGCCCATATAGGGGATCCAATTAAATATGTGAATGGCTTAGGATTATGATAATCTTTTAATAAAGAAGATTTAAAAAAATTGTTGTAAATAACAATACTATCAAGTGAAACTTTTTCCATAGTGGACACCTTGATAGTATTATAAATTAGTTTTTGTACAGTTAGCTATGAACTTGTACAAATTACTTTGAAAGTTGACACTCTCCTTTGACTCCTGGATAGAGGCACTGGCAAGCCCTACGATGCTGAAGCTGGGAAGTCCTTTGGTAAAAGTTGATTCAACGTTAATGCTTGCAGCGTTTATTCCGTCCAATGATGCACATTTTAAAGTTTTCATTTTATCTCCTTGCATTCTAAGATTTTATCATTTCGTAAAAAAGAACCTTAATATAATTGCAATTTGCAATTTTGGAAGAGATTTAATACAAAATAAGTAAAAAAAATACTTATTTTGAAAAACTGTGACACTACCTGTGACATGAAAACCGTATAATAAACGATAATAGTTTATCGTTTATAGGTTTGAAACCGAAATGGTCGGAGTGGAACGGAGCCATGTAGGCACCGTATAATAAACGATAATAGTTTATCGTTTATAGGTTTGAAACCGAAATGGTCGGAGTAGAACGGAGCCATGTAGGCACCGTATAATAAAAGTGAACAGTTTCACTTTTATAGGTTTGGAACCGGAGCGGTCTGATTAGGGCTTATTTATTAATATAACAGTTTATTTGGAGGTGTATGATGTTGTTTGAGGGAGTAGATTTTTTATATGAGAATTTATATATTATAGCCGTTGTCTCTTTTTTGATCTTGGGGGTGTTTTTGAATTTTGACACTAAAAAAGAGAAAAATCAGAATAAGTTCTTCGGTGAATATCAGAATGACAATTGTCAGCTGACACAAATAGAAAGAACATCTATAATAACATATGTAGTATTACTGGTACTTATTACGTTCAGCGGATTGTTATTATTCATTTGATTTTAGTATTTAATGGTTATAATTGGGAAAACATATAACCAAGGATCAAGATGAAAGAGACCGCACTGAAACATTTTATTGAAACAACCGTAAAAGGGTTGTTCTGGCTTCTGCCTATTGCTGCTGTTATATTAGTCGTTCTTTGGTTGTATGAGAAGATTGATTCCATAGTAGCGGGACTGTTTTCAGTAGTGGGATTTGCTCCTGAGGATAATCAGTTTTTATGGCTGTGCCTTGTGATAATACTGTTTGTTGTTCTGGTATATCTTGTAGGCCATATAATGGAGACAAGGCTTGCTTCTTTTTTTGAATCTTTAATATCAAAGATCCCCGGTTATTCAACCATAAAAGACATAATCAATATTTTCAACTCATCTAAAAAAGGGGAAACAAAAGTATTGGTCGTTGCGATCAGGGGCTTCGCGAACCAGGGGTATAATATCGGGCTGATGTACTCACAGAAACAGAGTATAATCAAAGACCACTATACGGTGACTTTATCACAGACACCGATACCAAACGGAGGATATATGTTCGAAGTACATAAAAAAGAGATCTTTGTTATCGAAGAAGCCTCTTTTGACCATAACCTGCAATACCTCTTATCAATGGGTGTAAAAAGTATTGCGGACATAATAGGTACGGAACCCAAAACAATAGATGAATTAAACAGTTTGGAGAAATGGCTTGAGAAAAAGGGCAGTTAGGATGCTCTTTTTATTTGTATTACATATCAAGATATCTTGATATGTAATCTTTAATATGTTATACTCTGCAAAATTAACAATTAAGGTAAATATGACAGAGACACTTTTTGTATACGGAACATTGATGCCAAACTGCCCGAATGGACACGTATTGGAGCAGATCGTTGGAAAGTTCATCCCTGCAACGGTAAAAGGGAATCTGGTAGATGCAGGCTGGAGTGCGGGAATGGGATATCCCGGGATCAAACTTGATGAGCAGGGTGATACAGTACACGGCTTTTTGTTTTATTCCTCAAATTTAATTAACCACTGGGATTTTCTTGATGAGTTCGAGGGGGCTGAATTTGAAAGACACCCCGTAACTGTTGAGAGGTATGACGAGGTTGAAGTCGACACATATATCTATGTGGTAAAAGTACATGAGGATATGTTGGAGGAATGATTGTAACCTGTTTGTAATCAACAGGGGTTAATATATCAATATATCTTGATATATTAAAAGGAAATGATTTATGAAAAAAAAGATTCTGTTCGTATGCGTGCATAACAGTGCAAGAAGCCAGATGGCGGAAAGTTTTATGAAAAAACATGCAGGGAAAGATTTTGAAGTTTACAGTGCCGGGATAGAACCTGGAACTTTAAATCCTATAGTTGTAAAAGCGATGGATGAAAAAGGTATAGACATTTCAAAAAATGAAACCAAGTCTGCATTTGATTTTTTCAAGCAGGGAAAGCTGTTTAATTATGTGGTAACCGTGTGTGATGAAGCATCTTCTCAAAAATGCCCCATATTTCCCGGAGTAAGGGAGAGGATAATGATGAGCTTTAAGGATCCAAGTGCTTTTAATGGTGCGGAGGAGGAAAAGCTTGAAAAAGTGAGAGACTTAAGAAACGAAATAGAGTATGAAGTGTTAAAGTTGATCGATTATATTGAATCGGGAAACAAAAAAGAAAATTTCAGTAAAGATTGGAAGTTGGGTTAAAATGGAAAAAAAAGTATTGGTTTTATGTACGGGAAACAGTTGTAGAAGTATTATTGCTGAAGCTTTGATAAATGCAAAACTTGATGGTATCAACAGCGACAGCAGCGGAGTAAAAGCAAGCGGAAGGGTAAACCCTAATGCAAAAAAACTTTTAGAGCAAAAAGGTATCTGGGAAGATAGATATCACTCAAAAGTGATAGATGAAGTGATGAATAATGAATATGATCTGGTGGTAACCGTTTGTGACCATGCAAACGAGACCTGCCCTATGTTCCCAAAAGTCACCAAAACGATCCATGTGGGTTTTGAAGACCCTGACGGAAAAGGATTCGAAGCGTTTGAGGAAACATATAATGAGATAGAAAAAATATTGCTTCCAAAAGTAATTGAGGCATTAAAGTAATATTATGTGGAAAGAAGCAGTTGATTATTTTACCGTTGAGATTCTGGGACTTACTGGCAGGGTAAACGAGACTCTCAATTTTTTCATTTACGATACCGTAAAAATATGGTTCCTTCTTATTTCGATCATATTTATAGTCTCCTATTTAAGAACACATTTCAATACGGAATATGTAAGAGCTTATTTACAGGGAAAATCTGAATTCACCGGAAATGTATTAGCATCACTGTTCGGGATAGTCACACCGTTTTGTTCATGCAGCGCAATTCCGCTTTTTTTAGGGTTTATTCAGGCCAGGATACCAATAGGGGTGACCTTTTCTTTTCTTATCAGCTCCCCTTTGAATAATGAAATAGCAATAGCACTGCTGTTTGGGATCTTCGGCTGGAAGATCACTGCCGTTTATATAGGGTTCGGACTCCTTGTTGCTATACTTGGCGGTTACCTTATCGGGAAAATGGGGATGCAGAAATATATTCTGCTCGACGTGAAACCAATGGAAGGTGAACTTGACGAGGTAAGGATAAAGCTTACATTTAAAGAGCGTGTAAAAGAAGCCTGGCAATACACTGTGGATATATTTAAGAAAATATATCTGTATGTATTGGCGGGAGTGGGAATAGGTGCTTTTATCCACGGATATATTCCTGCTGATTTTATAGCTGAATATACAGGGGCGGATAACCCTTTTGCCGTTATTTTAGCCGTACTGATGGGTATACCAATGTATTCAAATGCGGCGGGGGTTATGCCTCTTGTTGAAGTGCTGACATCCAAAGGGATGCTTCTTGGGACAGCATTGTCTTTTATGATGGCCGTAACTGCTCTTAGCCTGCCCGAGGCGATGATATTAAAAAAGATACTGCATATCAGGCTGATAGCCCTGTTTTTTGGTATAGTAGGTTTGGGGATAATATCCATAGGGTATATTTTCAATATGATTTTGTAAGGAGTGATTTATGAGAAAGCTGATTTTTTTAAGTATAGCCGTAGTGGGTTTGTTTGGGAATATTTACGACCTAAAGCCTGTAAAGATAACAGATGATATAACTTGTGTAATAGGGGATCTTCATCCACCGACCAAAGAGAATAAAGGGTTTGTATCAAATATGTGTTATGTGGATATGGGAAACAGCCTGGTTGTCCTTGATGCCGGTCCTACGTATAAGTTTGCAAAAGAGTTTTATTCTTTGATGAAAAAAGATTATCCAAAACTCGAGGTGTCCCATGTGGTTCTTTCAAACTACCATGACGACAGGGTTCAAGGAGCTTCGTTCTTTAAAGAAAAAGGTGCAAAGATAGTAGGGCATAAAACCTTGAACGAAGATATAGAAGAAAATCCCGATAAGTTTCTAAGGATGAAAATGCTTCTTTCAAAAGAGGATTATGAGGGAACCAAAGTTATCCATGCAGATACTTTGGTCGATGGAGGATATAAGATAAAAGGCTCTAAGAAGATATTGGAGATCATAAAGCCAAGCAGGGTAAGTGAAGAGAAAAGTGATATTGCAGTATATTCAAAAGATGACAGCTTTTTGTTTGCGGGAAATATAGTTTTTAACGGAAGGTTATTAAGCTACAAAAAAACCTCAAATATTGACGGTTGGATAGAGGCCATAGAAAACCTTGCCAAAATGGGAGTAAAAAACTTCCTGGGAGGTCACGGAGTGGAGTATGACAGGGATTCATACAAACCAACCCTGGAATACCTTAAGATATTGAGAGATGATGTAAGAGCAGCTTATGAGGAAGGGATAGACGTGATAGATATAAAAGAGCATGTCAATACCCGGAAGTTTGATTATATAAACCATTTTGAACAGCTTAACGGAATGAATATATCAACTTATTACAACCAGCTGGAATGGGAATAAATTTTAATAAATAAGGAGAAAATATGAAAATAGAGATACTGGGAACCGGATGTTCAAAATGTAAGGCACTTGAGGAGAATGCAAAGGCGGCATTAGCCCAAATAGGGGGCTTTCACGAGATAAAAAAAGTTGAAGATATTATGAAAATAATGGAGTATAACGTGGTCAGTACCCCGGCACTTGTTGTGGACGGTGAAGTTAGATCAACGGGAAAACTGTTAACCGTGCAAGAGATCGTAGAACTGTTGAAATAAGATGGATATTTTTCTAAAAACAATAAGTGCGGTTAATGATGAAACCAGGATCAGGATACTTGATTTTATAAACCAAAAAGGGGAAGTTTGCGTATGTGACGTGGAGCAGGAGTTTGATATGATCCAGTCCCGTGTTTCAAGGCACCTGAAAATATTAAAGGATGCAGGCTTTTTACGGGTTGACAGGAGGGGAAGGTGGGCTTACTACAGCATAAGAACGCCTCTTGATCAGTTCAGGCAGTCGCTTTTAAAAGAGATAGGGTATCTTAAGACGGATTAACAATTCGTAATAGAAAAAAACTATTTTAGAAATAAAAAAGATATTTCATTTTTATTTCTAAAAAGATATGTTAAAGTAATCTAAAATGATTTTAGGCAGGTTAATATGATTGCAAACATATTCTTTGGAAGTGAAGAAACGGCAAGGGATGATCTAAGCGATATTATAAATCCTTTCAGCGGTAAGGTGGTTACCAAGTATCCAAAATGTACAAAAGAGGATACTCTTAATGCTTTGAAGATTGCACATAAAGCTAGTATCGATACCAAGAGATCAACAATAGCACAAAGGGTTGCATGGCTTGAGGATGTTGCTAAAAAACTTGAAGAAAATAAAGAGGATATAGCGTCAGCTTTAACCGACGAGGTAGGTAAGCCTATCACTTTTTCAAGGGTTGAGGTCGACAGGTGTATAGAAACTGTCAAGCTTTCAGCCCATGCGATGGTAAATCTTGAGGGGCATACCATAAATACGGATGCAATGCCAAGCGGCAAGAAAACAACGGCATATTACTTCAGGGAACCCGTAGGCGTGGTTGCCTGTATCACCCCTTTTAATTTCCCGTTAAATCTGGTAGCACACAAAATAGCTCCGGCACTCGTAAGCGGAAATGCAGTTGTATTGAAGCCTACTCCCGAAGCTCCAAGGACCGCATATAAATTTGCAAAACTGTTTATTGAAAGCGAATATGCGGTAAAAGACGCCCTAAGCGTAGTATACGGTGATGTGGAGGTTGGCAGCACTCTTGTTCAAAGTGATATACCAAGGGTGCTTTCTTTTACCGGGAGCGTGCCGGTGGGAAATATTATCACAAAATCTGCCGGGATTAAAAAAGTAGCTTTGGAGCTTGGGGGAAATGCAGCAACATTCGTAGATAAAACTGCAGATATAAAGCTTGCTGCAAGCAGATGTGCCTTCGGGGCCTTTATCAATTCGGGACAGGTTTGTATCTCTTTGCAAAGGATATATGTACATGAGGATATATACGAGCAGTTTGCACAGGCTATGAAAAAAGAAACTCAAAAGCTTTTGGTTGGAAGCCCTTATGAAGATGATACTTTTATAGGACCTTTAATAAACGACGAGTCGCTTGAGCGGGCAAAGTCGTGGATTGCAAGTGCCATTGACGAGGGTGCAGTATGTTTAACGGGAAATAAAAACGAGGGGCTTAACTTTTACCCTACAGTTATGACCGAAGTTACTGATGATATGAAAATAGTGTGTGAAGAGGTTTTTGCTCCCATAGTTTCACTGGTTAAAGTAAAAGATTATGATGAAGCACTGCCCAAAATGAATAACTCCCCTTACGGGCTGCAGTTCAGTATCTTTACAAATGACCTTAAACAGACGCAAAACTTTATCAGTGACGCAGACTGCGGAGGTGTTGTCATAAATGATATACCAACCCTTAGATTTGATATCCAGCCTTACGGAGGGACAAAATTAAGCGGAATAGGTAAAGAGGGACCGGCCTTTGCTATTGAGGAGTTTACCGAGATAAAATCGGTAGTTATCTGTTAAGAGTTAAATCGCAGATATAAAAAAAGCGGAGTTTTAAACTCCGCTTGCTTCCATAAGTTTTGATTGGTGATCTGCTATTAAAGGATCTATGATCTCGTCTAGAAGACCGTCGTTCATAATAGGTTCAAGTCTATAAAGAGTAAGGTTGATCCTGTGATCGGAAATTCTTCCCTGCGGATAGTTGTATGTCCTGATTCTACCGCTTCTGTCACCTGATCCTACCTGTTCTTTTCTATCTGCACCCTCTTTTGCCATTCTTTCTTGTTCCTGCATATCGTAAAGTCTGGCTTTTAGAACTTTCATAGCCTTGTCTTTGTTTTTATGCTGGGACTTTTGGTCCTGGTTGGTTACTACGATACCTGTAGGGATATGGGTGATCCTAACGGCAGAGTCGGTAGTATTTACAGACTGACCTCCACATCCGCTTGATCTCATAACGTCTATTTTAAGGTCATTTGGATTTATCTCAACTTCGATATCGTCAACTTCAGGAATAACCGCAACGGTAATTGCAGAAGTATGAACTCTCCCTTGTGATTCTGTTGCAGGAACTCTTTGAACCCTGTGAACACCGGATTCAAATTTCATTTTGGAATATACGCTTTCCCCTTTTACAAGAAAAACCATCTCTTTATATCCACCCGATTCAGATTCACTTGAGTTCATAATCTCTGTTTTCCAACCCTGGTTTTCCGCATATTTAAGATATGTTCTGAACAGGTCTCCTACAAAGATTGCAGCCTCGTCTCCACCCGTTCCGGCTCTTAACTCTATATAGATATTTTTATCATCGTTAGGGTCTTTTGGAAGAAGAAGTATTTTGATCTCTTCTTCAAGAACAGGTTTTCTTGTTTCAAGCTCTTTTAATTCCTCTTTTGCAAGTTCGCCCAGCTCTTCATCGGAAAGCATCTCTTTGTTTTCTTCAATACCCTCAATGATACCCTTATATTCTTCGGCGGCTTCAACTATTTTTGAAATACTTGACTGCTCTTTTGTAAGTTCGGTCATTTTTTTGATATCGTTTAGTATGTCAGGAGAGGTTAAAAGTTTGTTTATCTCTTCATTTCTGTCTATAAAAAGTTGTAGTTTATCTTGTAACATAGGTGTACCTAGTGTGGATTTTAGTTATTTGGAAGAAAAAACTATCGAAAAAGATCGATAGTTTATGAATGGAAGTAAAAAGGTATTATAAACCGTTTACTTTAGATTGTAATCTGCTTACTTTTCTAGCAGCGTTACCTTTTTTCAGTATGTTTTTACTTACACAGTGGTGAATGTATTTGTTCGCTTTTTTCATTGCTTCTGATGCAGCATCTTTATCGTTTGACTCTACTGCTTCTAAAACTGCTTTAGTAACATTCTTGATTCTTGCTTTGTAAAATCTGTTTCTCTCAGTTTTTACTATAGTTTGCTTAGCTCTTTTTGCAGCTGATTTATGGTTTGCCATAGCTGTTTTTCCTTCGTTTTGATTTTAGTATGTACCATCATTTTGGTATTAAAGTTTGGAATATTACTTAAAAAGTTCTTAAAATAAGCTTTAATTAATAATTGAATCGAAGGTTAAGTGAATCTAAGATACAATAAAATCTATATTAAAATAATTAAGATTATAAGGTATTTAAATCATGAAACTTTTCGGTACGGACGGAGTAAGGGGTCAAGCGGGAAAATTCCTCGATGCTATGACAGCCTTGAAACTGGCGCAGGCTGCAGGTATATTTTTCAAAAAAAATTCAAGAACTAAAAAAATATTATTGGGTAAAGATACAAGAAGAAGCGGGTATATGATAGAAAATGCCCTAGTAAGCGGATTTACCTCCGTTGGGTATGATGTTATACAAATAGGACCAATGCCCACTCCCGCTATTGCCTACTTAACGGAATCGATGAGATGTGATGCCGGGATAATGTTAAGTGCAAGCCACAACTCATTCGAAGACAACGGAGTGAAGTTCTTTAACTGCAAAGGGGACAAACTTTCAGTTGAAGCTGAAGAGGAGATAGAGAATATCTTCTATAATAATGAGCTTCTTGCATCCTCTCAATGTACCCACAAAGAGATAGGAAAGGCAAAAAGGATAAACGACGTTATAGGAAGATATATAGTATCTATAAAAAGCTCATTTCCCACAGAGCTTTCACTAAGCGGACTTAGAATAGTGCTTGACTGTGCCAACGGAGCTGCTTATAAGGTTGCACCCACCATTTTAGAAGAACTTGATGCAGATCTTATCACGGTAAACGACAAGCCCGACGGATTTAATATAAATGAAAGCTGCGGCGCACTGCATCCAAAAGAGCTTGGAAAACTTGTGATTCAATACAGAGCCGATATAGGTATAGCACTTGACGGTGATGCAGACAGACTTGTTGTTGTAGATGAAAAAGGTGAAGTAATAGACGGGGACAAGCTTCTAGGAGCGCTTGCGGTTTTCCTTAAAAACGAGGGGAAACTAAAAGGGGGATGCGTAGCTACGGTTATGTCAAACCAGGCTTTGGAGGATTACCTTTCCCAACACGGTATAGAACTTTACAGATCGAATGTGGGGGATAAACATGTCCTTGAGATAATGAAACAAAAAGATATCAATTTCGGAGGGGAACAAAGCGGACACGTTATATTCAGTGATATAGCAAAAACAGGTGACGGTCTGGCTTCCGCACTGCAGGTTCTGGCGCTGATTATTAAAAGCGGCAAGAGTACAAGTGAAGCGTTGAACCCTTTTGATCTTTATCCCCAGATATTAAAAAATCTTATAGTGGAAGAGAAAGTCCCTTTAAAACAGATAGAAGGTCTTGAGAAACTTCTGGAGGCTTTCAGAGAGAAAGGGCTTAGGGATCTTATTCGGTATTCAGGAACAGAGAACAAGATAAGACTTCTTTTAGAAGGTAAAGATACAAAAGTCGTAGAGGACTGTATGAACGAACTGCAGGCTTTTATAAAAAACAGATTATGCTGAAAAAAGTGGTAACATCCGCCGTTGTTTTTATCGTTCTTTTTTTGATAGACCAGTTTATCAAATGGGAATTTGTGAACGGCTTTGAGCTTCAAGGGGAGTGTATCTCCCTTGTTTTGGCATATAATTACGGCGTGGCATTTTCGATGTTCTCGTTTTTGGAAGGGAACCTGAAATATATCCAGATAGCGATTATGGCTGCTGGTATCATATATCTTGCTTTGAACAGGGATGTTTTTAATCGTTATTATATCCCTGCGGCACTTCTTCTTGCCGGCGGGATCAGTAATATCCTTGACAGGTTTGTCCACGGGGGAGTTGTTGATTATGTTTATTGGCACTGCGGTTTTGATTTTGCAATATTCAACCTGGCTGACGTACTTATAGATATTGCAGTGGTATTGATACTTTATATCAGCTATAAAACCTCAAAAGAGGAAGAAAAAATAAAAAAAGGTGAAAATTGATGAAATGGCAGATTTCCAAGCAGTTTGATTTTTGTTACGGACACAGGGTGTGGTCGCAGGAGTTGAACAAAGAGTTTGCTCTTGATGAATGTTTGATGTGCAGGCACCTGCACGGACACCAGGGGAAGATCATTGTCCATCTTGAAAGCGACAAACTTGAAAACGGAATGGTAACGGATTTCAAGCACCTTAACTGGTTCAAAAAATTTCTGGATGAGACCATAGACCATAAATTTATAATAGATATAAACGATCCCCTTTTTGAAACGCTTCTGCCCCACTATAAAGATAAAAAAGCTTTCCATAAGATGGAGCAGAACTATAAGGTTCCTGATCTGACTGTCATAAAAGATGAGCCTGTGCATATAAAAGAGATGTACGAGGGGTACATAATAGTTGACTTTGTTCCAACAAGTGAAAATCTATCAAGATGGCTTCTTGAGATAGTGGATGAAAAGATGTCCAAAATAGGGGTGCAGGTATCCCACCTTGAGTATTTCGAAACCCCAAAAAGCAGAAGTACGGTTTATCGATAATGCTTGAAGTCAACGAAATATTCGGTCCCACCATACAAGGGGAGGGGAAAAAGATAGGTACTCCTTCCGTATTCGTAAGATTCGGCAAGTGCAATATGAGATGTGAAGGGTTCGAGGTTGAATACGAGACCCCAAGCGGAGTAAAAAAATGCTCCTGCGACAGTTTCCATGCAAGCGATATAGCGTTCAGGGAAGAGTGGAAAAAATACGAGACGGCACAAAAACTTATCGATGAGGTGGACAAGTTTATCCCCGGCTATAAGGCTGATATAGTATTAACGGGCGGCGAACCTTTGCTTTACTGGGAAGATGAAGAGTTCCAGAAGTTTATGAAACACTATATTGATAACGGTTTTGAGATCACGATCGAGACAAATACCTCCCTTGATATAGAAATAACACAAGCGTGGCAGGAAAAAATACTTTTTTCAATGAGCGTGAAATTAAGCAACAGCGGGGAGCCTTTAAGCAAGAGAGTAAATATAAAAACTCTCAGCAATATTATAAACAAGAACAGTTCAAGCTACCTGAAGTTCGTAATAGACAAGGAGTTCCTGCCTAAAGCCTCACAGGAAATAGAGTCTATAATCTCATCTATCCCCAAATGTGATATATACGTAATGCCCCTTGGGGACACTGCCAAAATAATAGACCAGAACTCTTTAAGCGTAATAGAGTATGCCATTGAAAAAGGGTATATGTACTCCGACAGGCTGCATATAAGGGTCTGGGACAATAAAAGGGGAGTATAAAAGATGATCAGGGTGGTTCTGGTTTTATCGCTGTTGAGCTTTTCTCTTTTTGCAAAAGAGTGCTATTTTACAAAAAAACAGAGGGTATGCTTTAAAGCCTTTTTTGATACAAAAAGGTTAAAAGATCCCAAACACGATGAAAAATATTATAAATTCAAAGACGGAAATGTTTATACCTTTAACGATAAGATAAAGATCACTTTGAATTACATGGGAGCTATTTTGTATATTGTGGAAAACTTCGAGGTTGAGTTTTTTGATAAAAAAGACCACGATACTTATATATTAAAAGTAAAGAACAGCAACGAGCTTTTTGCAATAACCACAAACCTTAATGAATTGAATTCGGTAAAGATAGCAGAACCCCTTATTCAAAAAAAAGAGTATAAACCCTTAATGGGTAATAGTAAATAGGAGAAAGAATTGACTAGAATGTTTGCAGAGTGGGAACCCCAGGAGTTTGTACAGCTGGTATTTCCCCATAAAGATACAGACTGGAACGAATATCTGGAAGATGCGGTTAAAACTTTTGTGGATATTGCAAAAACAATTGCAGAATACCAAAAAGTGCTTATTATTACAAAAAATACCGAACATATAAAATCTCTATTTCCCAGAAAAAAGAACCTGAGCTTTGTGAATATAGACAGCAACGATACCTGGTCAAGAGATTTCGGGGGTATCAGTGTTGAACAGGAGGGGAAACCTTTTATCCTTGATTTCCAGTTTAATGCCTGGGGAAAGAAATTCCAATACGACAAAGATAATAAAATAACCCAGAAGATGAAGCTCAAAGGGCTTTTAAAAGGGTACTCTCACCAGTCCATAAAGTTTGTCCTTGAAGGTGGAAGCATAGAAAGCAACGGGGAGGGAATCATTCTTACTACTACAGAGTGTTTGACTGAAAAGAACAGAAATCCAAGGTTGGAGAAAAAGCAGATAGAAAAATACCTGATGCAGTTTTTGGGAGCCAAAAAGATATTGTGGCTTGATCACGGTTATCTTGCAGGTGACGATACAGATTCCCATATAGACACTCTGGCAAGATTTGTAAACAAGGATACCATAGTGTATCAGTCCTGTGATGATAAGAGTGATGAGCACTACGAAGAATTAAAAAAGATGGAAGAGGAGTTAAAGAGTTTTAAAACCCTAAGCGGTAAATCTTTTAACCTTGTCCCTCTCCCCTGGATAGAGGCAAAATATGACGGCAGTGACAGGCTTCCCGCAACTTATGCCAATTTTCTTATAATAAACGGGGCGGTTCTTGTTCCTGTATATAATGATAAAAATGATGAAAAATCGTTAGGGGTGTTTAAAAAGATTTTCCCCAAAAGGGATGTTGTAGGTATAGACTGCTCAACACTTATAAGACAGCACGGAAGTCTGCATTGCGTTACAATGCAGTATCCGAAATTAAAAAATTAGTAACTTAAGATTTTTGTATTATCGTCTAAAAGTTTTTTTGCAACCATCGGAGGCTTGGCTACTTTTACCCCGGAGATAAGATCTGCTTTTGTTTTATTGCTGTTTGGAAGGTATGGAGGGCATACTTCTACATTCGCGCCGTTTTTAATAAGATTGTTTAAAAGCATTTGGGGAGACATCCCTTTTGGCTTGAATTTAACCTCTTGAGATCCTTTTACAACAAGATCGGCAGCTTTTCCACAGAAAAGAATATCTACATTTGCACCTTGTTTTTTTGACTGTGTGCCAAGTACCATTGACATTAACTGGGTCATGCTGTCGCCAGATGTTACTACGACCATCAGGTTTTTCTCGTTAGCAGATGAAACTGCAGGGATAATAAGCGCTGCACCAAGCAGTGCTTTCATTAATGTTTTTTTCATATATATGTCCTTTTTTAGATAAAGTGGAGTAAATTATATGCTTAAAATTTTATATGAAAATTAAATTAAATTATTATATTTTTTATTAAACTGATTTATAATAATTATTAATATAAGTAATTATAATAGTGTAAAAATTTTAAACGAAAAATGATATAATCTGCTAGAATATAAAATCAGAGGTAAAAATTGTTAAAAACAGCCCTTATACAACAAAAATATTACGGTAATAAAGAAGAAACCGTAACGGCAACCGTGAAGATGATAGAAGAAGCTTCAAAAAACGAAGCCTCCCTGGTGATACTTCAGGAGCTGCACCAGACCCATTATTTCTGCCAGAATGAAAATGTGGATACCTTTGATCTGGCAAATTCATGGGAAGAGGATATAAAGTTCTGGTCTAAGGTTGCAAAACAGAACGAAGTAGTTCTTGTAACCTCCCTTTTTGAGAAAAGAGCCGCGGGGCTTTATCACAACACTGCCGTCGTTTTTGAAAAAGACGGTTCAATTGCGGGTAAATACAGGAAAATGCATATCCCCGACGATCCTGGATTTTACGAGAAATTCTATTTTACGCCGGGCGATACAGGCTTTGAACCGATAGAAACAAGTGTAGGGAAGCTAGGGGTTCTTATATGCTGGGATCAGTGGTATCCTGAAGCTGCAAGGCTTATGGCTCTAAAAGGTGCTCAGGTGCTTATCTATCCTACTGCCATCGGATGGTTCGAAGATGATGAAGAGGATGAGAAACAAAGACAGCTTGACAGCTGGATAGCGGTGCAAAGAGGCCATGCGGTTGCAAACGGTATTCCCGTATTGACCGTAAACAGGGTAGGTTTTGAAAAGGATGATACAGGTGTATTAAAAGGGACAAAATTCTGGGGGAACTCATTCGTGTTCGGTCCCCAGGGTGAATACCTGGCACATGCAAACCACCAAAACGAGGAGATTATCTATACGGACCTTGACCTACAAAGGGGTGAGAACGTAAGAAGATGGTGGCCGTTTTTGCGGGATAGAAGAATAGAAAATTATTCAGACCTTACAAAAAGGTATATTGACTGACAAATGACAAAATTTGAAGATATCAAAAACATAATCTTGGAAAACTCCAAAGAGCTAAATGAAGAGTTCAAAAGAGTTTTTCACGGACGGGGAAACTTTTATGAAGGGTGGAAGTTTCTAACGGTTGATTCTATCGACAAAATTTTGAGCATTGCATTTTATTATGAGATTGAACATCAAACAGAGGAAGAGATCCTTGAGTTTTTCAAACAGTTTATTCTTTCTTCGCGCCATGAAGCGATAATACTTCAAAGAAGATACCTTAAGAACTCCCCCACTGAAATAATAGAAGGCAAGATTCCAAAAGAGAATTTTGCCCTTGAAAACAGTCTTAAATATAAGCTTAATCTTTTAAGCAATCAAAACAGCGGATATTTCCCCGATATGAAAAAGGGAAGGGAATATATAAAAAGCATCAGCAAAGACAAAAACGTATTAAACCTGTTTTCCTATACCTGTGGTTTCAGTCTTGCTGCGGCAGCAGGCGGGGCAAAAAGCGTTACAAATGTGGATATGTCAAAAAGTGCTTTAACCGCGGGAAGAGAAAATCACAGAATAAACGGTATCAGCACAGAAAACATAAACTTTATGCCGTATAATATCTTGAAGTCGTTCTCAAGAATAAAAAAGAAAGGCCCCTATGATATTATCATCATAGATCCTCCGACCTTTCAAAGCGGAAGTTTTGCCGCAACAAAAGATTATGCCAAGATAATCAAAAGACTTGACCAGCTTTCAGCCGAAAACTGCACTGTGTTGTCATGTCTTAATTCTCCCGATCTTGACAGCAGCTTTATAATCGATCTTTTTAAAGAGTTTGCACCAGGCTTTGAATATGAAAAGCGCCTTGTGAATCTGGATGAGTTTAAAGCTGCAGATGAGCAAAGATCGTTGAAAAACTTAATTTTTATCAAAAAACGGGTAAAATAGGCCCAATATATAAAATTTATCAAAGGAATAATATATGAAATTTACAGGTGGTAATGTGTTAATTACAGGTGCCAGCAAAGGCATCGGAGCGCAAATCGCACAAGAGCTTGCAAAACACGGATTAAAGGTTTGGATAAACTATAGAAGCAAACCCGAGCTTGCAGATGCCGTAAAAGAGCAGATAGAAAATGAGGGGGGAACTGCAGCAGTTATCAAAGGTGACGTATCAGTAGAGTCTGATTGGGCGGATATGATAAAAACTATAGTTGACAGCGACGGTGCATTATCTTACCTTGTAAACAATGCGGGGATCACAAAAGACAAGCTTGCACTTAGAATGTCTGTGGATGATTTTGACGATGTTATAAACGCAAACCTGAAATCAACTTTCATAGGGTGCAGGGACGCACTAAAAACAATGAGCAAGAAAAAGTTCGGTGCAGTGGTGAATATCTCTTCGATCGTAGGTGAAATGGGAAATCCGGGACAGACAAACTATTCTGCATCAAAAGGCGGGGTTAATACCATGACCAAATCTTTTGCCAAAGAGGGTGCTGCTAGAGCTATCAGATTTAATGCGGTGACGCCCGGGTTTATCAGAACTGATATGACAGATGAGCTAAAGCAGGAGATCAAAGATGAGTATACTCGAAACATCCCTTTAAAAAGATTTGGTGAGGCAAAAGAGGTTGCCGATGCGGTAGCATTTCTTCTAAGTGACCACTCAAGCTATATAACAGGAGAGATACTAAAGGTTAACGGCGGCTTATACGTATAATCTAAAAAGGTAATATAAAAGAAATTTTTTACATTAATTATGTTACAATAATGCCGAAATTTAATTAAAAAAGGAAATTGAATGTTAGAAAAAGTAAAAGAAGTAGTTGTTGAGCAACTAGATTGTAATCCTGATGAAGTAAAAGAAGAGTCAAGATTTATTGAAGATTTAGGAGCAGATTCACTGGACGTAGTTGAATTAGTAATGGCTTTAGAAGAAGAATTCGATATTGAAATCCCTGATGAAGATGCTGAAGGTATTCTAACTGTAGCTGACGCTATCAAATACATCGAAGACAACAAGAAGTAATTTTCAATTTTTAAGTTCGGGCAGTAAATATACTGCTTGAACTTTTTTAATATACGGGTATACTAAATAAAGTTTATTAATATAGGTTTTATTTAGTATATAATTTTAGACAAATCAATATGGAGAGTAGAATGCAAAGAGTTGTAATTACAGGCTTAGGAATGATTAATTCATTAGGACACAATGTAGATGAATCATTCAATGCAATAGTTGAGGGAGAAACAGGGGTTGATACGATTTCACTGTTTGATGCTTCAGATTATTCTGCACAAATAGCAGCAGAGGTGAAGAATTTTGATCAAACTGCTATTTTAGGTAAAAAAGAGGCTAAGAAAGCTGACAGGTTTATCCACCTTGGTATACATGCAGCTCAGGAAGCTATGGCAGATGCAGGAATCGTTACAGATAACAAAGTTGACGATTCTATTGCGGACAGATTCGGTATCGTAGCGGCTTCAGGTATCGGTGGACTTGCAAATATCGAGAAGAACTCGATTTTATGTGATAAAAGGGGACCATCTAAAATATCACCTTTCTTTATCCCTTCTGCACTGGTAAATATGCTTGGAGGATTTATCACTATCCAGCATAATCTTAAAGGTCCGAACCTTTCAGTTGTAACGGCTTGTGCTGCGGGAACACATGCAGTAGCGGATGCGGCGAAGGTTTTAATGCTTGGCGGTGCTGACCAGATGCTGGTTGTTGGTGCTGAATCTGCTATCTGCGGTGCAGGTGTAGGCGGATTTGCCTCTATGAAAGCGTTAAGTACAAGAAATGATGACCCTAAAACTGCGTCAAGACCTTTTGACAAGGGTAGAGACGGATTTATTATGGGTGAAGGTTCCGGAGCACTTGTTCTTGAAACTTTGGAATCTGCACAAAAAAGAGGTGCAAAGATCTATGCAGAGGTTCTTGGATTCGGGGAAAGCGGAGATGCGAACCATATTACGACTCCTACTCAGGACGGGCCTTTAAGAGCTATGAAAGCGGCATACGAGATGGCAAAAAGAAACAACGGCGGAGAGATTCATATTGATTACGTTAACGCTCACGGTACATCAACTCCTGTAAACGACAAGAATGAAACAGCTGCACTTAAAGCTTTATTTGAAGGTAAACAGACAGTACCGCCTGTTACATCTACAAAAGGTCAGACAGGACACTGTTTGGGTGCTGCAGGGGCGATTGAAGCCGTTATCTCTATTAAAGCAATGACAGACGGAATCATCCCTCCAACGATTAACCAGATAGAAGCGGATGAAAATTGTGATCTTGATTATGTACCGAATAAAGCAAGAGAAGCCAAACTTGATATAGTAATGTCGAACTCATTTGGTTTCGGCGGAACAAACGGCGTAATTATCCTAAAAAAATTTGAAGCATAGAAGGTAAAGTAATGGCAACATATTTAGATTTTGAAGAGAGTTTAAAAAAGATTGAAGAGGAAATTATTGTTGCTAAGACAAAAGCAGATGAATATGCTGTTTCTATTCTGGAGAAAAAACTTGAAGAGGAGGTTGAAAAAACCTACTCTAATCTTTCAGACTTTCAAAAATTAAAATTAGCTAGACATCCTGACAGACCATATGCAATGGATTATATAAGAGGCCTGATGAAAGACTCTTATGAGATTCACGGAGACAGACATCTTACCGATGACCAGGCGATAGTGTGTTATCTTGGATATATAGGTAATCAGAAATGTGTCGTTATCGGTGAACAGAAAGGTAGAGGCGTAAAGAACAAGATCAAAAGAAACTTCGGTATGCCAAATCCTGAAGGGTACAGAAAAGCCCTAAGAGCCGCGAGAATGGCTGAAAAATTCAATCTGCCGATTTTGTTCTTGGTGGACACTCCGGGTGCATATCCGGGGATCGGTGCAGAAGAGAGAAGCCAGTCTGAAGCGATCGCAAGAAACCTTTTTGAATTAAGTGATCTTAAAACAGTAATTATTTCGGTAGTTATAGGTGAAGGTGGATCAGGCGGTGCGCTTGCTATTTCAGTGGGTGACAAACTTGCTATGATGAGATACAGCGTTTATTCTGTTATCTCTCCTGAAGGTTGTGCAAGTATTCTATGGAAAGACCAGGCTATGGTTGAAACGGCTACAAATGCTTTAAAGATCACAGCTTCAGACCTAAAAGAGTATAAATTGATCGATGATATGATCAACGAACCTTTAATAGGTGCACACAGAAATAAAGAGGATGCTATAAAAGCTCTTGGGGATTACTTTATAGACCAGGTTCAGGAGCTTGAAAAGATTCCTGAGCAGATAAGAATGCAGAATAGATATGACAGACTTATGTCATTGGGAAGTTTTGATTAAAAAACTTTCGGAAAACAAAAAGGCTATGGATGATTCCATAGCCTTTTTTAATGCAATGGGCTAAATCAAACATAAATATCTATAGACTGATTTAACATTGGTGACTTATTGATCCAATCTGTTTTGCCGATTTCTATATTCCCCTTTTGACTTGTTTCGTAAGAAGAATTAATATTATGGTCCAAGAATATTTCTTCTTTTTCCAGTTCTTCCAAAAAAGAATCAAGATCAATTTCTCCTGATTCTTGCCAGGACTTAAACAGATATTTCATTATAAGTTCATTTTTATCTAAAGTGCCGATATCATCTATATCTATTTTAAATTTATCATCATCTTTTAATGCCATCATCTCTTGTAGTGCTTCTTTGATAATTCCTATTTTATCAAATTTTTCTGCACTGCTACCTCCTGATGAACCTGGACTATGCGGTCTAAACCCTGACTTATAAGATTCAGCAGAATATTTCTCTTCAAATGCATCGATCCACTGAGTTTGGCCTGTACCGAAATTCTTGCTTTGCCCCACATCATAAAAAGAGCCGTTTTCATAATCTATAGATAAAACAAGGTCAGGTGTCCCATCAAAGCCTACTTTTGCAAGGTTATCAAGCTTTTCATATATGTCAGCATAAATATAACTTTTAAAAAACTCAGGTATGCTTGTATCCTCTTTTACACTTTTTTTTAGGATTCCAAATATATCTGTGCCATCATCAGTTACAAATTTACCATTTATAATTTCAAGTTCATCTAGTTTATACCCTGTATGATCTTTTATATCATCATAAAGCGACTTCTTTTTATATTTTTCTGAAGTTATTTGTGAATTATGTTCCCATTCACTATTGTCAATGTGAAGAAATAAATGCTTTGAGTTTTCAGCTGTATTTATAGCACTTTCTATTGAACTAATAAGAGCTGAATTATCTGTACCAGTAACTTTGGCTTTGTAAGTATAAGGGTCAATAGTAAAGCTTAGTTTTGTATCTTGAGGTATGGTGATATTATATTTATCTAATAATTGCCCAAACTGTTCATTTACTTTTTCTCTATTAAATTGTCTCTCTAGTGCATCATCAACAAGGCCGTTCATATATCCAATCTCTTTTAAAATAACCGGATCCCCATATGATATGGGAGCTTTATTTCCATATTCTAAATACCTAGATTCATTATTATATGCAGCAAGTCTTTCATTTTCTGTTAACCCCTCTATATAGTAAGGAGAACTTGTATTATAGTATTTATCCTTAATATGCCGGGCAGGATTATCAAACTTTTTATCTATTGCTACTTCTTTTGCATAATATTCATTTCTAATCTCTTTTGCTTTGGCACTTTTATTTTCCCAACCGTCCCATCCATTACGAGAATTAATTAGTGTTTCATTTGTTATTGAGTTGTTGCTATCTATTTGAGCTGATTTAGCCAAAGAAATTGAACTGATATTTACTTGAACCGGATTGGTATAATTATTGTTTTTGTTCTGTCCAAGGGGATGATCATTCGGATTATTAGTGTTTTGTGCTGATTTTAGGGTGTTATTCAGTCCATTAAGTTGGGTATTTGAGCTTATTCTCATAAGAAAGCCTTTTTTAGATAGATTATTTAACGATAATTAATTTTGGATTAATATTCTCTTAATCGTATTGGAAAATAAATTCACTTAAAAGATTAAAAAATATTTCAAAAATCGTGACGCAAACTATAATGTTATTCAGATATATTTGCCGGGTGTCCGGGAAGAGTTTAGCTCTTATGGCAAATAAAATGAAGATAGATTATCTGTTAGAACTTGGAGTGAAATATTAGATAGTAAAGGAGAATCAATCGAACTGGTACTAAATAGTGAAAGTGTAAGTAACCCTGCTATATTTCCATATGCTAAAGTTACTTTCAATTCTGAGATATCAAGTGCTTCAATCAGACTTTATGATATAGATGAAACTCATGGATTAAATGCTTTTCAGGTATGAAATTTCAAATATAATTTCAAAGGAACAAGCTCTCCTACTCTAACCCTTTATAGTCAAATGTAAATTCATCTTTTTTAAAGTCGATTTTAACTTCTCCACCGTTTTTAAGCTCACCGAAAAGTATCTCGTCGGTTAACGGGATTTTGATCTTTTCGGAGATAACCCTTTGAAGCGGTCTTGCACCCATAAGCTTGTCATACCCAAGAGTTGCAAGCTCTTTTTTTGCTTTTGCGGCAAGGGTGATCTTTATATCTTTATCCGCAAGCTGAAGCTCAAGATCTTTTATGAACTTGGTTACGATCTTAACGATAACCTGTTCGCTTAACTGGTTAAATTTGACAGTTGCATCCAGCCTGTTCCTGAACTCCGGGGCAAAGAATTTTTTAACGGCTTTATCTTCATTTATAGAATCATCTTTTGCGAATCCCATTATACTGGCCTGTGTCGCCCCAAGATTTGAGGTCATTATAAGTATAACGTTTTGAAAATCCGCCTTTGTACCGTTGTTATCGGTAAGTGTGGCATTATCCATAACCTGAAGCAGAAGAGACATAAGATCAGGATGGGCTTTTTCTATCTCGTCAAGCAGGAGAACGGTATGCGGGTGTTTTCTGATAGCCTCGGTTAACAGCCCCCCTTTTTCATATCCCACATAACCGGCAGGTGCTCCTATTAGACGGCTTACCGTATGTGCTTCACCGTATTCACTCATATCAAATCTTTCAAAGTGGATACCCATAACATGGGCAAGCTCTTTTGCTACTTCTGTTTTACCTACACCTGTGCTTCCCGTGAAGAGGAAACTTCCTACAGGCTTGTTGTCGATCCCCATACCGGATCTGTTTATCTTAATAGCTTTTACGATCGTCTCAATGGCATCATCCTGCCCGAAGACTCTTTTTTGAAGGTTCTTCTGAAGACTTTTTAGAAGAGTTAAGTCAGACTTTGTAGCAGTTTTTGCGGGGATGTTTGCAATATTTGCTATTGTGTTTTCAACATCAGATGCACTGATCTTAATACTTTTTTTGGTTTTCTTTTTAAGCTTTACCGTTGCTGCTACTTCATCTATAACGTCTATTGCACTATCGGGCAGGAATCTGTCATTGATAAATTTTTTGCTAAGTTCAACTGCAAGTCTTATACTTTCAGGGGAATATGAAACGTTGTGGAACTGCTCATATTTTGGTTTTAACCCCTCAAGGATAGTTACACAGTCATCTATTGAAGGCTCTTTTACTTCAACCTTTGCAAACCTTCTGCTGAATGCTTTGTCTTTGCCGAAGTCGTTTCTGTACTCCTCATAGGTCGTTGCGCCTATTACCCTTAGCTTTCCACTGCTTAACATGGGCTTTAGGATGTTCGAGGCATCCATTGCGCTGTTACCTACACTTCCTGCACCAACAACCGTATGTATCTCATCTATGAAGAGGATCGCATTTTTCTTTTTTGCAACCTCTTTTAAAACGGCTTTTAGTTTTTTCTCGAAATCACCTCTGTATTTGGTACCGGCAAGCAGTGAACCCATATCAAGTGAATATATTTTTGAGTCTTTTAAGAAAGCCGGAACATTTTCATTTGCAATTTCCAAAGCAAGACCTTCTGCTATGGCTGTTTTACCTACACCCGTTTCACCAAGAAGAATAGGGTTGTTCTTTTTTCTTCTTGCCAGGATCTCTACAACTCTGCCTATCTCTTTGTCTCTGCCTATTACGGGATCAATATTACCCTCTTTTGCATACGCTACCAGTTCTGTGCTGTTTTGTGAAAGGGGAGTCTCTTTTTCATTGAACTTTTTAGAGGTTTTTTTCTCAAGGTTTACGTTAAGCTCATCCTCTATCTCGTTATCAAGCTCTTCAACGTCTTCGGCACCCCCGTGACTTATCTCTTCAAGTATATCTACTCTTTCAAGTCCCTGTGTTTTCAAGATGTGCGTACTGTATGCGTTTTCATCTTTTAATATGTAAACGAACATATCCTCTACTGTTGCTTCCCTTTTCCCCGAAAGCTGGGTATGGGCAACCATCTGTTCTATCGTATTGGATAAGGTAACGCTTTCAACCGGGTCGTCATTTTCAAACTCTTTTGGAAGTTTCGGAACATTTTTTGATATAAATTCCTTAAGCTTTTCGTATATAAGTTCAGTATCGATCCCAAGACCTTTTAAAAGGTTTAGAATCGATTCCTCTTTTAAAAGGTAAACAAATATATGCTCCTGTGTTATATATTCATGGTGGTTTGCTCTGGCGTAATTTACTGCAAAACCGAAAACTCTTTGTAATTTTTGACTTATCATTACTCTTCCTTTGCAATTGCTTTTAGGGGAAAACCGGCTTTTCTGGCCATGGTTTTTACCTGTGCAATTTTGGTAAATGCTATTTCATGAGTATACACTCCACAAATTGCACTTCCATTGTTATGAACATCTAACATTATTTTTTCAGATTCCTCTAAAGATTTCCTAAATACTTTCATTAATACTTCCATAACAAAGTCCATTGTTGAAAAGTCATCGTTGAGTAACAGTACTTTGTATTTTTTCGGTTCCTCTAGATCCAACTCTTCATCAAGCTCATATTCATAGTTTGTCAATTTTATCGCTCCGGTATCTTATTATAATTCTTCTATTTTTGAATTATAACAAGATAAGTTAAATATTAATAGTAGTTAATTGTATATATAAATTTATTTTATCATTTTTTTATTATTCTTACAAATTCATTACATTGTTAACCGGTTATTATAATAAATATAATCTAGAAATATCAATTAAGATTTGATTTAGCTAATTTGAATACAATTTTATTGAGTTCATACACTCTCCTTTATAAAGCCGGTGCCTCAGGGCATTCGGTTTTAAATGCCAAATGTGAAAGGGTACATAATGAATAATGAACCAAAACTGGATGATATTGAAGATTATAACAATAATGAATCACCCCAAAAAAGAAGAACTGTTATTTTAGTAGTGATTTTCTGTCTGATCGTAGGATTGATTTTTTCTATGTTAAGAGGAACCTACAGTGATAATGAAGAGTATATAGGTACTCCTGAAAATCCGGGGATAAATACTACAAAAACATATTGATAATTATTGTATAAATAGTATACAATTTTAGAGAAATTAACTCTTGATTTACGGTATAATATATACAAAAAACCGGAGAATCATATGAAAGAGTTAATGGATACTTATAGTAATAATGAAATTGAAATTGAAAAATTTTTAACGGATACGGTATCGAATCTCGGTAACCTTGAATACCGTATGTCCAATAACTTTAAAAAGCTTTTTGAGGTTTTTCCCTCTTTAGAGCTGGTATATGTCTGCGATAAAGACAGTTTGAACCAGATCTCTCCAAATATATGCAAATACAAACAAAACCCCAATCCAATAGGAAGAAACAGGCAGTATCTCCTCGATAAAGTCGGCGTATTTGAGGATATAGCGATCACCAAGCCTTATGTAAGCAGTGCCAACGGACATACCTGTATTACTGTCATTAAAAGAGAGAAAGACAAGATATACTTCTTTGATTTTAATCTTTTATCTTTGTTGCAGAAAATGAACCTTGTAGAGATACAAAAAGAGTTTAACATGATAAGCAAAGGTTTTTACCTGATAGTTGCAGCTACCATGATAATTCTTGCACTTTTTACCATCGGATATTCAGCTTATGAATTTGTCCACTCCGTGTTGTTCAAATCGGGACTTTCTATTGAGTCTATATTCAAGCCGGTTATAGCCCTGACACTGGGACTTGCTATTTTTGACCTTGCAAAAACCATCCTGGAGCAGGAGGTTGTCTTTAAAAACTATTCCAAGAACAGTATGGCGGAATACAAGGTTTTGACAAAGTTCCTTATAACGATCATTATCGCACTGTTGATCGAATCATTAATGGTGGTGTTTAAAATTGCCATAGATAATTATTCTTTAATGATAAATGCTGTATATTTAATATTAGGGGTTTCTGTATTAATTATAGCCCTTGCACTGTTTATTCACCTAACTAGAAAAAAGGTTTAATATGGTTATGAAAAACTTTATAGCTCATTCGGAGTCTTCAAAGAAAATCTTAAATATTGCGCAGATGTCCACGGCACTGCCTGTAAATATAATTATAATAGGGGAAGAAGGAGTGGGAAAAAAGCTTCTGGCTACCCATGCTCTTCCCGATGCAACAATATTTGAGGGGATTGTTCTTGAAAAAGCATTGGTTGACAACACAATAAACATCAATGAGTATAAAGAGATAATTATAAGCGGAATAGAAAAGGTTTTGAACAAAAAAGAACTGATGCAGAACCTGGACGGTGTGAAAGTAGTAGCAACCGGAAAATTTACTCCCATAGAGATCGAATCAAAGTTTGCAATTAAGATAGACGTACCCGCTCTTGGGGAAAGACCAGAGGATCTTGAATATCTGGCATCAATATATTTAGACGAAGCTTCGACTATATACAATTACAGGCTTCAAGAGGATGAACTTGATTTTGACCTTTCGAAAAACGGGATATCTTTAAAAGAATCTATCTACAAGAACACCCTTTTGAAATCCTTGACAAAAGACGATCTTATGAAAAGCCTTGAAGCGTTCCTCTCTAAAGAGTTGCGAAACGGGAAAGATTACAAGGATCTTTTGGAAGTTTTTGAAGTACCGTTGTTAAATGCTGCAAAAAAAGAGTTTAAGTCCCAGCTTCAAATGGCTACCAATCTGAATATAAACAGAATGACACTTAGAAAGAAAATATCGCAGTATTTTCAAATTGATTAATATATAATATATCGGAGAGTTAAAAGATGAAAAATTTTTATGAGCAATTATTAGAAAATGATCTGAACCCATATATTTTATTTGATTCCAACGGAAAGATAAAAAGCTATAATAAAGAAGCAGAGTTTTTACTGAACTTTGTAGGGGTAAAAGAGCTTTTTGATCTTGCGGTATCAAATGCAAGTTTGAATTTCGGATTTAATCATAAGTATGTAAGTTTGAAATTCAACAAGCTTAATTTTTATGCGATACTTGTGGGTTATGCAAATGACGACGAGATCGCATTAAGGCTTTACAAGTCGGTTTCCAACGAAGCAAACGTGATAAACGACGAAAAACTGAAAATGGTAAATATTTTCAGTCTTATTGATCTTTCAAAAAGCAGTACCCTTCTTAATTCGGATCTTGAGATAGACGAATTGTATGATATCTCAATACCGGATATGAAGATCAATATCAATGATTTCCTCCTTTGTCTTAATGATTGTTTTCTGTTGTTTTACAAAGAGAAGAAGATAACGCTTCAGGTGCAGATAAAAACAGGTGAATATGAGATAATCAACAAGAAGAAATACAAAATAGCATTGATCGAATTTATAGCAGATCATAAGATAGAATCCTCTATGGAGCTTGAATTAAAGGCTAAAAAAGCGAATGCAAATATATTTTTTAGCCAGAATAAGTTGAAGCTGGAAGTACCGATTATATTGTAGTTGTATAAAAAATATACAATTATGCCATGTGCATTTTTTTACTTTTTTGCTATAGTAGCATAAAAAATTTACAAGGGTAATATATGGACGGAAATATTTCATACGTAATAGATACGTTTTATGCACTATTTGCATTTGTATTGATTATATTTATGGTTCCCGGATTTGCAATGCTTGAAGCAGGGCTTGTAAGAACAAAGAACGTCACGGCAGTGTTGACGATGAATACTATGATCTATGCATTTGCTTCGATGGCATTCCTGCTTGTTGGATATAATGTGGCATTCGGAAGCTTTGGAAGCGAATCGATGAGCACCTGGGCCGCATTTTTATTCCAAATGGCATTCGTAGGAAAAGTAGTAAATATAATGAGCGGCGGTATAAGCGAAAGGGCAAAAGTTGTCCCTTTGACCTTCTTTACCGTTTTAATGGCAGCGGTGATATATCCTCTTGTAGTAAATATTACCTGGGGTGCGAACCTTCTTGAGGGAACGGCACTTGAGCTTTCTATGTACGATCTTGCGGGAAGTACGGTTATCCACTCTACGGGGGGATGGGCGCTGCTTGCTGCAATACTGATCCTTGGTGCCAGAAAAGGCAGATATCCAAAAGAGGGGGGAGTGCGTGTTATTCCCGCATCAAATATCCCTCTTGTAACTCTTGGTGCATTTTTGCTTTGGATAGGATGGTTCGGATTTAACGGGGGAAGTGTCGGTTCAATAGCTTCAAAAGAAAATGCCGATGCAGTTGCTTTAACGATCCTGAATACAAACACCGCAGGACTTGCGGGAGCTATGGTTGCAGGCGGTTTGATGCTTGCAAAATACAAGAAACTTGATATAACCATGATCCTCAACGGTGCGCTTGGAGGGCTTGTTGCAATTACGGCGGGACCTGATCTTTATAATATTTACCAGCCTGTCATAATAGGCGGTATCGGGGGTACACTGGTAGTTCTTGCGGTTCCTTTCTTTGACAAGTTAAAACTTGACGATCCTGTAGGTGCTTTGTCTGTTCACCTTGTAAACGGTATCTGGGGAACTCTTGCCGTAGGTATTTTCGCAAGTGACCCTGCAAACGGGATAACGCTTCTCGGGCAGTTAAAAGGTGTGGTTGTTGTAGCCGTGTTTGCTTTTGTAAGTAGTTATATAGTATTATTTCTATTAAATAAACTGATGCGCGTAAGAGCCGCTAACGATGAAGAGTTAGAAGGTCTTGATGTTAACGAGTGCGGTGTTGAAGCATATCCTGAATTCAAACGGGCATTTTAAAGTTTACAGGCATTATATTAAATAAAAAAGGATTATTATGAAAAGAGTAGAAGCAGTTATTAAACCGTTTAAACTGGAAGATGTAAAAGAAGCCCTAAGCGGGGCCGGAATCTCGGGAATGACGGTTTCTGACGTTAAAGGTTACGGTAGACAGCAGGGGCACTCTGAACTATACAGGGGTGCCGAGTATGTTGTTGATTTTTTACCCAAGATCAAGCTTGATATAGTTATCGCTGAAGAGCAGGTTGACGAGGTTGTTGCCCTTATCTCGGAAGCTGCAAGAACAGGTAAGATCGGTGACGGTAAAATATTTGTTTCTTCTATTGAAAAGATCGTAAGAATCAGAACGGGTGAAGAGGATGAAGAGGCTATATAGGTTTTAATCCCTCTTACACCCAATGAGAAAAGCCGTTACGGGGCTTTTCCCTCTTTTGTTTCATATATATTATTTTCAATCTCTTCCCAGGTACCGTACATATTATCAATATCTTTTATAACATCCTGTTTTACGTTGTGGTATCTTAGAAACGATACTATATTCTGGTAATGATCCGGATCAAATTCCAAGCTTATAATATTTTCATCTGAATAGACTCTTGCAACTGCTGCTTTGTAAAGGTTTCTTATCTTAAGGCCGTTTACGTTGAGGTCCGTTTTGTAATATGCTATGATCTCCCTTTCATCTTTAAGGGTGCCCAAAAGCCCCGAAGCCGTGACCACTTTAAGTGATCTTATATTTTCAAGATTCCTGAAATCAAACTTTTGCTGAGGCAGAGGTTTCCCCTCTTCGTCGGTTTGAAGCTCAAGTTTGAGGCTCAATTTCTCTTTGTCGGAAGAGCCATCCAGGTTTAAAGTATACTCTTTTGCCGTAAGGCCCGTAAAAATAAAAACAGTAATCAGAAACAGTTTTAAAAACATCTTATCCCCTTTATCTAATTTTGATATAATTATATCAATCATATCATAAAAGGTTAAAAAATGTTAAGTGACCGTAATTTTATAAATATAGCCAAGGAGATCGCAAGTGCAAGTAAATGCGTATCCAAACAGGTAGGTGCCGTTATCGTAAAAGACGGCAGGATCCTAAGCACCGGATATAACGGAACGCCTGCGGGGTATACCAACTGCTGCACACACTGGAACGGGGAATATACAAAAGACCACCATGACTGGTCAAAAACATACGAGATACATGCGGAGATGAATGCACTTATCTGGGCCGCAAGAAAAGGGATCTCAATAGAGGGAGGTACTATCTATGTTACCCTTGAGCCCTGCAGTGAATGTAGCAAGAACCTTATTGCCAGCGGTATAAAAAGGATAGTCTACGACAAAGGCTACGAGCATACCGAATCTGATGTTATTACAAAATTCCTGAGTGATAACGGAGTAACTATAGAGCAGATAAAAGCAACCTGAATTGAAGAAAATATCAAATAACGAGTTTTATGAAAAAGCTATAAAAGAGTACGGAGTTACTGCACAGGGGGTACACTGGAACAGTAAATTTACCCAGTATAAAAGATTTGAAGTTATAACCTCGAATATAAAAAAAATAAAAAACTGCTCTTTGGTAGATGTGGGATGCGGCTTTGGAGAGTATTATAATTATCTTGAGATAAACAACCTTGCGCCCAAAGGTTATATCGGTATAGACAGCGTGGGAAAGATGGTCGATATCTCCAAAAAAAGATTCAGCGATAAAATATTCCTAAAAAAAGATGTTCTAAAAGACGACCTTATAACGGCGGATTATTATGTATGCAGCGGGGCTATGAATACCATGAATTATTCCCAGTGCGAGGCCTTTATAGAAAAATGTTTCAATTATTCGAAAAAAGGGTTTATTTTTAATTTTTTAAAGGGGCTGACTTTTAACAATATAACAAAAGGGGATATTCTAACCTTATGCAAAAAGCTCTGCAGGAATATTCAGATCAAAGAGGGCTATTTAGATAATGATTTTACTATAATTATGATAAAATAAATTTTATTGGCAAAAAGCTTGAAAAAAGGAAATTGATGAGAAAACTATTAGCAACACTGGCGGTACTGACATCACTGTCTTACGGTAGTTTAATAAACGGTATAGCAGTTACGATAAACGATATACCGATCACTTTATATGATATAGACAAAGAGATGGTATCAAAGAATTTATCTAAAAAAGAGGCTGTTGAAAGTTTATTTGATACGATACTTTATGATGAAGAAATTAAAAAAAGAGGTATTACGGTTGATATTTTTGATATAAACGATTATATCGACAAACTTGCAGCATCGAATAATATGAACAGTCTTGATTTCAAGTCTCTTATAAGACAACAGCAGGATTATGATGCTTTTACCGAAAAAGTAAAAGAGCAGCTGATGCATGAGAAACTTGTACAGAAGATAGCGGCGGGGAATCTGAAGATCGCTACAGACGAGGATATGCAAAGATATTATGAAAACAATTTAGAAAAATTCAGCCTTGCTGACACTATTGAGGTTGTTGCATATGTTTCAAACTCTAAACAGTCTTTAATCAAGATCCAGAAAAATCCTATGGAAAATATCGAGAACGTGTTAAGACAGCAAATAACACTAAAGCAGAACGAACTGAACCCGTCTGTGAAATATATACTTAATTCCACTTCCAAAGGGCAGTTCAGTGTTATCTTCCCTCAGAACAAAGCTTACAATATGTTCTATATCCTCGAAAAGAAAGATGTAACAAAAGTACCTTTTGAAGAGGTAAAAACAAGAATCTTCAACGAGATAATGATGGAAAGGGAACAGGCATACTTGAAAGAGTATTTTGAAACCCTGAAAATAACCGCTCAGGTAAAAGTAAAAAGATAAAACAATTTACTCGTTTTTTCTTTTTTTGTAAAAGCGGTGATATATTTATCTCTTTGGCTGCATTTTAATTTGCAGCCATTTTATTTATCGAGTCTGTAAAAGGTCTCGTTGAGGTATCTAGCGACCTGCTTCTCCTCTTCAGGGAACCAGGATATTTTAAAATGCAAAGCGCAGCTGCTGACCCAGCCTCCAAGTTCTCCCAGATTTTTTACCTTGTTCTCTTTTGGATCATAAGCGTCATCAATGCCGTGGCATTTTTTACAGCCGTTTTCCATATACAGGTTTTTCCCTTTTTGTGCATCAGCAGAGAATGCATAAAGACTCCCGCTTAGAAACAGAAGTATATATAGTGTTTTCATAATATTCCCCTTTTAAGAGATTATATAGCTTGCCAGGAATGCAAGGCTTGCTCCTGCAATATGTGCAGAACCGTACAGAAAAGCTGCAAAAACCTTTATGATAAGATTTCTTTTTATCTTAATAAGGAAAATTACTAAAGAGCCTGTGAATGTTGTAATGAAAATATAAAGCAGCGCATCGATCAATCCGTACGAGGGGTTATAGAAGTTAATCGCAAGTATCAAAGTAAAGACGAATACCGTTACCCCGAATAAAGCGGTATTGTTGATAGTGTCGTAATGCTTAAGTTTGTCGTTCAGGTCATACACCGGTATATTTCCTGAAACGATTGCCGTATTTTTGTTTGCTTTTATAGCCCTTATCTCAAAGATAGTAAAACTGAGAATTGATAAAAACACACCCGCAGGTATCATCGTCATTAATATTTCCATGATTTTCCTCCTATAAGAAAAAGTAATACTATTGTAGATCGCTTAATATATTATAAAGCTTAATGTTTTAATCTAGTTACAAGAGACTAACTTATAAAGGCTGATATAAAATTACAAAATGCAATATTCTTAACAAATAGCATGTTTTTTTGTTAAAATAGATCAAATCAATAAAGGGAAATATATAATGGACGGTAAAATTTTGGTAACTTATAAAATATTATGCAAGGCTGATTTCAATCTGGAGGTCTCTTTGGAAAAGCTTCTTACTAATGAAAAAGTTGCAAAGGTTATAAAGAGTGAATTTGCAAAGGGGATAAGAAATATTGAGCTGTCCAGTAAGCACAGTGATACGATTTTAAAAATAGAGACCCAAAAAGAGCTTCACCAGTTCGAAGCACGCAAAGATGACTTTGCAGATCTGGTAACTTTGGCCGAAGAGGATGCCGCTTCGCGGAAACTGTTTAAGAAAGACTGCTTGGGAATAGAGCTTGTTGACATTGAGATCAAAAACGACTAAGGGTCTTCTTTTACAACAGGCGGTATAAAATTCTGATATAGGGGATGTTTTTGGTAAATCGGCAGATTTTTCTGCTAAAATAATATTATTTTATTTATGAACTGGAGAGCTTGATGATTTATGATTTTTGGAAAGATTATGAGGAGCTGTTGTCTTATGAACAGGCATCATTGCTGGATTATCGTTTGGATAATATTGTTATTAAGCTGAATACTTTTTTTCAAAGGCTTATCGTTACGAATATAAGGAAGAAAGATATCAGATTTTTCCTTGCAGGTTCATGCCTCAAAGCCGACAGTTTCAGGGATCTTGATATGTTTTTCCCTTCAAATGAAGACAGGGAGCTTATTAATAGTGCCATGAACCAGGATTATTTCGAGTATGAGAACAACTCATATACCTATAGGTATAAAAACGAGCTGTATCAGCTGGTATACAGGGAAAGGTTCAAAGGAGCTTTTTTGAAAGAGCTGGTGGACGGTTTTGATTTTGATTCCACAAAAGTCGCATTCGAGTGTAATTACAATACCAGAAAGAGACTGTTTACAGTTGAAAAGTGTGATATGAGAATGGAATTCGTAAATTATATAAACACAAGGGTAAATCATCTCTCAAAAGTGAGCGTGAACCCTTTTGTATCTCTGCAAAGAGCAATTTATTTCCTAAGAAGAGGGGATGATGTTCCTTATGAAGTATTTTTGCAGGTTTGTTCAAAAATAGCTGAACTTAAACTTGAAAAGAACGAAGATACTTCACAGTATTTTAGGAATCTGCAGGGTAACCCTAATAAGCTGACAAATATAAAAGAGGCTATCACCCATTATATCGACGATCATAAAAAGTAGTTTTGCTATTTTATATCCTCCTTTCTGGGTATTAAAATGGTAAACTCGGCGCCGGTATAGTTTTTGCCTTTGTATTGGAAGTGTTCATTTTCTGCATGTATGGTACCGTTTATTTTTTCAATGATCATCTGAGTCATGTACAGGCCGATGCCTGTACCCTCTTTATCCCCTTTTGTGGTGAAGTGCTCCTTGAATATACTGGGAAGAATATCCTGCGGTATACCGCCCGCAGTATCTTTGATGGTAATGATCACATTATTTTGATCTTGATTTAAAGTGAAGAATATATATTTTTCATCACTGTCTATCTCTTCTAGCGCATCTTTTGCATTATTGATAATATTCATAAATGCCTGAATAAGTTCATTTTCATATCCGAACATAGATATATCCATTGTATCTTTAATGACGGTAATATCTCTGTTTTTGAGCTTTGAGCTCATGAGTTCCTCTGTTCTGTTAAAAGCATCAGCGATTTTAAATTCTTCTTTCTTTTTATTTGGTTTGAAAAAGCTTCTAAAGTCATCTATCGTGTCTGAAAGATGCTGGACAGAGTTGGTTATGGTATCAAGGGCTTCAAGCTCTTTTTGGGGGCTTGATACCCCGTATTCCCTTTGTACCTTTATCCCCGTGGCGGAAGTTGATATTACCGAAAGAGGCTGTCTCCACTGATGGGCTATGTTCTCCAGCATCTCTCCCATTGTCGCCATCTTTGATTGTTGGAATAAAAGCTCCTCCTGCTCTTTTACCTGGGTAAGGTTGACTATTGCCGAAACCCTGATCATTTCCCCTTTTTTGTTCTTATAGTTGTAGGCTTTAATTAATGAAGGGATGATCTGCCCGCTTTTTGTTATGCAGTTTGCTTCATATGGAGGCACCAATTCAAGTTTTTGTCTTGATTCTGCCAATTTTACCGAATCGGGAGCGATGAAAATCAATGTTGATTTTCCTATTAACTCCTCTTTTGAATCATAACCGAAGGTTTTAAGAGTTTCTTTGTTTACGTCAATACATTTGCCGTTCTTTGCTATCATAATAGATTCCATGGAGGTATTGAGTATATGCGTTGTCTCGTCAAGTGTATCTTGGAGACGGTTCTTTGTTTCAATAAGATCAAGCTCGATTCTGGCTATAAGTTTCTGAATAAATATAATAAATACAATACCGAAAATTATGGTGACCAGTAATATCATAACAGCCTTGTTCTTCAGTTCGTTAATTTTGAGGGTCAAGATATCCTGCTGTCTGGAAGTAAGGTCGCTAATCTCTTCAAGGAGAAAACCTTCGTACTGTTTCAGGTAATCAATGGAGTTCTTAAGATCGATCAGTGCAAGGTAGTAATCACTGTTTTCGTTTGAGTTCAGTCCCTCCCCAAGCCTTCTTAGTATAGATTTTTCCATTACGTTCTTTTCATTGAAAAGGGAACTTTCCAGTTTTTTAAGAATGCTTTTTGATTCGTTGTTGATAGTGATGTAAAACTCTTTTATTATGTTTTCCTCTATATGGTCGGTTGTCTGAAGCTGATCCATAGAGTTTTTAAAATTTTTTTTTGAGTTTTCCCACAGTTTTTTTTCTTTTGACAGGTTATTCGTTGTAAGCAGTCTTTCGGTGTAATATTTATATTCAAGCATGGAGCTGTATGCTTTTGTGTAGATATTATGCTGGTTATCCAGCTGTTGATATTTACTAAGCACAGTATAGATGAAAAAGGCACTGAATACTATAGCCAGGACTATGGTTAAAAAACCGTAAAAGGAGATTTGTTTTATATTCAAATTATTCATCAGTTGTTTAAACTTTTTTTATAATATTCTATCTGCTTCTCTCTGCCGATTTGATCGGTAATCTTTTCCCACTCGGCAGAGGCTTTTTGTAATGCCTCTTTTACGCTTAGGTCTCCTTTAACAGCTTCATAAACAGCTTCATCCAAAGCCTGGTAGTATTCTCCGGCTCCCGGAAGGGTAATATCGTATACAACATTTTTATTTGTAAGGGATTTGGTTATCTCGTCAAGATATCTTCTTGCAGAGCTTTCAGTAAAGCCGCTTTGTACCCACTTCTTGGCTTCTTTGAAATGTGAATACCTGGATGGATTTACTGCATTGCCGCTTATGGCTACAAGTTTTCCGCTTAATTCTTTGGAACCCATATGAGCGGCAAACTCAAAGGCAAGATTTTTATATTTTGAGTCTTTGTTTATAAAAATACTCCAGCTTCCGCTGATGGAAGATACCTGGTTGTATCTGTTCTCCCACTTTTTTGTATTTGCATTGTATACAGTGTCAGAACCGGGTATTTGGGCATATCCGACCTGATCACTGCTTAGTATCGATATTTTATTCTGTGCGGCATATATCCCAAGATCCGCCCAGTCTATTGCCATTGCCACTTTCCCTGTAACGAAATTGTTTCTTACATCATGCCCTGCAAAACTCACTGTACCGTCCGGAGCATAGTCCAGCAATTCGATATAGTCATTCAGTGCTTTTTCAAATGCCGGAGTAGTAAGTCTTGGTTTTAAAGTGTCCTTATCGAAAAAGTATGCCTTATCGTCAGGGTGCTTTGCATAAGCAGCAGCCGTTGCAAAGAACTGAAGCATTGCAATATCCCCTTTTTTTCTTAAAAGCGCATTTCCGTATTCTTTTTTGCCGTCGTTGTCCCAGTCCCAGTTATTGAAGAACTTTGCGATTATTTTATACTCTTTCCAGGTTTTGGGAGGTTTCAGCTCAAAGCCGTATTCTTTAAAGAACTTTTCCCGGTATTGTTTGTTTTCAAAAATATCTTTTCTGTAGTACAGGTTTATGCAGTCACCGTCGTAAGGGATGCCGTAGGCTTTGTTGTTGTGAGAAAGAACAGAGTTCTTGTATATTGGAAGAACATCCTCCCAGTCAATTTTATCTTTTACCCATTGGGGTACAGGCTCTATATGGTCGTTTGCAAAGAGCATACCCTGCCACATGGCAATAACCACGAAAATATCATAATTAAGATTTGGGTCCACCAAAGACTGCTTGGTCTTTTCTATGGTTTCGTTCCATCCCGGGGTAACTACTCTTATCTTTGCACCTGTTTTTTTCTCGAACTTTTTTGCCTCTTCAAGTATAGGACCTCTTATAAGTCCTGCATGAAGGGTGGGAACTATTACCATAATTGTCTGATCTTTATAGGGTTGTTTTGATTCAGGTTGGTTTTTCGAGTTTTTTTTATCTTCGCAGCCTGTAGTTAATAGAGTGAAAAGGATCAATAGTATTATCGTATATTTTTTCATAAGCAGCTCCAGGAGGGCAATTTTTGTATGATTAAAAGATTCTATAATTTTATATTATAAATAACAATTTTAGCAACTTTATGTATAAAAAAGCATTAAAGGGTATATTTATAATATTTGATTTTTGGGATAGCGGGGTGATTTTAATTTGTATTTACGATTGAACAGCCTTCGTCGGTGCAAGTATGCACAACGACTACGGTTCTGAAGCTATTTTAAAAGGATCAGCCTTCGGTGGTGTTCGTTTCCTCACACATCACCTTCGGTTCCGACTCTAAAAAAGCCAAGCAGTTGGCTTTTCTTTACGAGTCTCACATATATTTTTTTAGTACGTCGGGTATAGTAATAGTTCCGTCTTCGTTCTGGTAGTTTTCCATAATAGCTACAAGTGTTCTTCCTACTGCCAGAGAACTTCCGTTTAACGTATGGCAAAGGATATTTTTCTTACCGTCTTTATATCTTATCTTTGCACGTCTGCTTTGGAACTCTCTTGTATTTGAGATAGAACTTATCTCTCTGTATTTACCCTGACCCGGAAGCCATACTTCAAGGTCTATTGTAGTTGCCGCACTGAACCCAAGGTCTCCCGTACAAAGCTGGACTTTCTGGTGGGCAAGCCCTAATGAAGTTAAAAGATCGCTTGCACAATCCACCATTTTCTTGAACACCTCTTCTGACTGCTCCTGTTTTGTGATGGCTACCATCTCAACTTTATCAAACTGGTGCTGTCTTATCATACCTCTTGTGTCTCTTCCTGCACTTCCTGCTTCTTTTCTGAAACAAGGGGTGTAAGATGTAAGAAGCATAGGAAGTTCATCCCCGTCCACGATCTCGTCGTTGTAAAGGTTTGTAAGGGTTACTTCGGCAGTCGGGATCAAGTACAGATCTTCCCCTTCTATTTTAAACAGGTCATCTTCAAATTTAGGCAGCTGTCCCGTACCCTCAAGGGTATTTGTATTTGCCATAAAAGGCACATACCATTCCTCAAATCCTCTTTCCCTGTTAAAGTCAAGGAAATAGTTGATCAAGGCTCTTTCAAGTCTTGCACCGATCCCTTTAAGAGCAGAGAATCTGCTTTTTGCCAATTTAACGCCTCTGGCAAAATCGATCATCCCGTTGTTTTCTCCAAGTTCCCAGTGCTCTTTTGGCTCGAAATTAAATGAAGGCTTTTTACCGATAGTCTCTAAAACTACATTTTCCTCTTCATCCGCACCTACTGGAACGTCAGCATCGGGAAGGTTGGGGATACCCATAATGATTCTATCCACCTGTACCTCGTCATCTCTTACTTCATCTTCGAGTTTTTGTTTCTGCTCTTTTATCTCGTCGATCTGTGCTTTTAAAGGGGCGATATCCTTACCGTCTTTTTTATAAGCACCGAATTGGCTTGAAAGCTGCTTCTGCTGTGCCTGCATAGCTTCCATTTTTTGTCTTTTTGCTTTTGTGTCCAGTGCTTTTTGTTTTAACTCTTCCAAAATCTCGCCAGATACACCTTTTTTCTTTAAAGCTGAACTTACGCTGTCAAAATCTTTTTCCAATAATTTTTTATCTATCATCTATTTATCCGTATCCTTCTTGTTTATTGTATCTTTTATAATTTGTGTTATTTCCTCTTTTTTTACGAAGTCCGCACCCATACTTACAATGAACTGGCTGGCTTCTGCGACGGTGTAAGAGGTCTCTTTAACCTTGCTTCTGTCCACTATTACCGTATATCCGCTTGTGGGATTGGGGCTTGTGGGGATAAAAATAACGATCACCCCGTCATATTTGCTTAGGACATATGCAGGTACCCACAGGTCTTTTCTCGGGTATTCGACCAGGACAACCTCTTTTCTGTCATCTTTGCTGTTAGGCTTAAAGAGTTCGGTTATCTTTTTTACGATCGAGTATACTGTCCTGATTGCGGGAAGCCGGTTTAATATATTTTCAATAAGCGAGATAATATATGATTTACCCGCTTTTTCTATGGATGAGCCGATTATAGCAAGGGCAAATATCGTAAAAGCTATTATAAGAGCAGTAAATATACCGTTGTTCGTATATGACGAGACATAGGTAAACAGGTCAACACTTAACGCTTTGACCCAGAAAATCAGTTGAATAACAACTACCAACGGGATGATCGCCAATGAACCCACGAACAGATACCTGAAAAACTGCTTCATCTTTCTCTCCATAAATTTTGGATATTATATCCAAAAGATATTAAATATTTAAAATAAACAATAAGGATATATTTTTGAGAATTTTAAGTGGAATTCAGCCAAGCGGTACCATCCATATAGGTAACTACTTCGGTATGATTAAAAAGATGATAGAATCCCAGGATGACGGTGAGCTTTTTGCTTTTATAGCTTCATATCATGCAATGACTTCTGTAAAAGAGGGTGATATTTTAAGAAATAACATTTTTGAAGTTGCAGTCAATTTTCTAGCCCTTGGGATGGACCCTGAAAAGTCAACATTCTGGGTTCAAAGTGATGTTCCCGAAGTTCTGGAACTTTACTGGATACTTTCAAACCATACACCTATGGGACTTCTTGAAAGAGCACACTCATATAAAGATAAAACTGCAAGGGGAATTGCGGCAAACCACGGGCTTTTATCTTATCCCGTTCTAATGGCAGCCGATATTTTATTATATGATTCAAATGTGGTACCGGTTGGGAAAGACCAGATCCAGCATCTAGAAATAACAAGGGATATTGCAAATACTTTCAATAATGCATACGGCGAGATCTTGGTCATGCCTGAGGCAAAAGTTGACGAGGTGGTTGCAACAGTTCCTGGAACTGACGGAGCCAAGATGTCAAAATCTTACGGAAATACAATTGATATGTTCGGGACTAAAAAGTCTACTAAAAAACAGGTTATGAAAATAGTAACGGACTCAAAAGAGCTTCATGAACCAAAAGAGTATGCTACTTGTAATGTATATAAACTTTGCGAACTTTTTATGAACGAAGATGAACTTAATGAGATGCAAAGAAGATATTCAACTCCGGGCGAGGGTTACGGCCATTTTAAACTGGCGCTTCTTGACAAGATAAACGAACACTTTGCACCTTATTCGGAAAAAAGGGAATATTATATGAACAACCCTGAAAAAGTAAAAGAGATTATGGCTTTCGGAGCCCAAAAAGCAAGAAAAGTTGCACAGGAAAAATTAAAAATTATTCGGGATGCAGTTGGACTGAACATTTAATTTCAGGGAGCTAAAATGACTAGAGAATATAAAAACATTTTGCTTTCTATTTTCCTGGCGCTTGCCGGGTATTTTTTAGCGGGTTTGAGTTTTGATGAAACACAGGCAAGACTGGTAGGGGTTGTAGTATTACTGGTTGCTCTTTGGACGAATGAGGCTTTGCCTCTGGGGGTGGTGTCTTTGCTTCCTATCGTGCTTTTCCCTTCTTTGGAGGTTTTAACCACGGGCCAGACTACCGCAAATTATTCAAAGTCTATCATTTACCTTTTCCTGGGAGGTTTCCTGCTTGCGATAGCCGTTGAGAAAACGGGACTTCATAAAGTTATAGCGAACAAGCTTTTAAATATATTTCCAAGCAGCAGCAGGGGGATCATCTTTGCCCTTGCGGTTACTTCCGCATTCTTAAGTTCACTTCTTTCAAATACGACGACAGCTCTTTTGTTAATGCCGATCGCATTGTTTCTTACAGATATACCAAGGCTGAAAATAAGGTTTGTACTTGCCATTGCCTACGGAGCAAGCATCGGAGGAATAATCACGCCTATAGGAACCCCGCCAAATCTTATACTTATGGGTTTCCTTCAGCAGAACAATCTTGAGACGCTTACTTTTATCACCTGGATGTTCAAGACCATCCCTTTAGCGGCATTTATGTTAATAGTGGTTCCTTATATATTATCTTTGGGGGCAGGGCAGCTTGAGATCGAGAACAGTATTGAATCAAAACAGATGAACGGTGAGCAGAAAAAGCTTTTAAAGATTCTCGGTCTTTTGGTCGTGGTTCTGTTTGTAAACTCGTTCTTTAAGTTCAGCGAGGCGGTGATCCTTCTTGGGTTCGGACTTGCTATGATGATACCTAATTTCGGTTTTTTAAACTGGGACGACAGCAGAAAAATACCTTTTGAGATAATGTTCCTTTTCGGTGCGGGATTCTCAATTGCGACCGCTTTTGGTTCAACGGGACTTGCCGAAGCTATATCCCAGATGTTGTTGACGCTTACGGAATTGAATCCTATTGTTATGATACTTATAGTTGCCGCTATGATCACTTTTACCACGGAGGTTACGAGTAACACCGCCTTGATATCCATAGCACTTCCTATTATATATTCACTGGGGATGGCTGCAGATATGGATACGGGGCTGATACTTATGGTCGCTACGATATGTGCAAGCTATGCCTTCATGCTTCCTATTGCAACCCCGCCTAACGCTATTGCCATGAGCAGCCGGATACTGACAATAAAAGATATGGCCAAATACGGAATATTTTTTAATTTTATAGCTATATTTGCCACTACGGCAATAGCGGTTGTTTACTGGTAACAGCCGTATAGATTAACGGCGGAGATTTGAAACGATCCTGTTTCTGCCTTCCTGTTTTGCTTTATACAGCAGGTCGTCACACTCTTTATAGACCTGCTTTTCATCGGCTTCACTGTTTTCAAAGAGATATACACCCATTGAGATGGTCACGAACCTTGAAGCTGAGTTCTTTTCGTGAACTATGTTGAGGTTCTCGATATTCTCCCTTACCTTGTCAGCCGTGGCTGCCGCGTCAAGATCTTTTTTTACAAAATAGATAAGGGCAAACTCTTCCCCTCCTACTCTGAATACAAGATCACTGTCTCTTCTTAGACTTGATTTTAAAGAAGCGGCAACCTTTTTAAGGGTTTCATCCCCCATCTGGTGGCCGTAGCTATCGTTGTACTGTTTGAAGTGGTCAATATCCAGAAGAGTGAATACAAGTTTTCTGTTTAATCTCTTTGCCAGATTTAACTGCTGGTGAAAGATCTGGTCGAAATATCTTCTGTTGTAAAGTTTTGTCAAGCTGTCGGTTATTGATATCTCCTCTATAACTTTTTTATCCGTTATATCTGTTCTAATTGCGTCAAAACCGATAATATTGTTGTAAAAATCGTATTTTGGTTTGATGGTGGTTCTTGTCCAGTATTTTGAACCGTCTTTTTTAATGTTTGGCATCTCACCTTCCCAGGTTTTACCAAGCATGATAGTTCCCCACATATCTTTGTAAAAACTGTTGGGCATTGATGTATCCCTGAACTTTCTGTGCGTGTCTCCTAGAAGTTCCTCTTTTTTATATCCCGTTGCACGGCAGAAGGCTTTGCTTGCATAGGTTATATCACCCTCTTTGTTTGTACTTGAAAGAAGGACATATTTATCGATAAGTTCAAGATATTTCTCGTTTTTATCGTGTTCCAGCTCATTTAAAAGATTGTTTGAAATTATATCTATAAGCGTTTTATCCCTTTTATCAAGTTCCAGCTCCTTTTTGGGATCGTCATATTTCAGCTGAATAACTCCTACGGTTTTATTGTTTACAAGTAACGGTATAGCATAAAGCGTTGAGTCGTTTTTAACATATTTTTTTATTTTCTTTGTTGAAAATGCTTCCCCGCATATACCTTTATATATGTTCATTATTTTTGATGTTTTTTTCAAATCGGCGTTATGGGAGTTTAAAAGCTGCAGCTGCATATTTTTATAATTTGCAAGATATATAAGCCCCTCTTGTGCTTCAAACTGATCACTTACGAAGCGTAAAGAAACGTCGGAGGTATTTTTTAAACCTTTGTTATGCTGAAGATTTGTATAAAAATCATTAATCATCTCAAGTCTTTCTCTTGCCCTTTTTGCCCTTTGTTTTTTTGTATAGATCCTGTTCTCGGTCTTTTTTGCACCGATGAGGGTTAAAATTACAGCAGCTATTAGGATTAAAATCGAGTAGAAGATATTATTCAGGTAAACCTGTTTGTTTATAGCAGTATTTAGAAGTTTCTGGTATTGATAGAGTTCAAATGTAAAAAAAAGTAAAGAATATAATATGATAAGTATAAAGCTTATAGTGTATATGGTATTTTTGTAATTCATAGTCTACCTCTTGTGTATTATATATTAAATATTGTTAAAGGTTTTAATAAATACTGTATATATATTATACATTACATTATAACAGAATTCAATCCAATAATGAAATAAAAAGTTTAATATTTTATAAAACATCTTTAAGAAGATTAAATAAAGGGGTAAATAAATTATAAATTTTAATTATCTGTATAAATTATATACAATAATCTGTTGATTCTAATTTGTAAACTATGTCATAATTGAGTTATCAATATCCGGGGCAGGATATTAGAGGTAAAAAAAAGGAGTTAAAATGGAAAACTTTACAGACTTAAAGTTTATCTTGGACGGGTTCCTGTTTGTAATATCAGGGATCTTAGTAATGTGGATGGCGGCAGGTTTTGCTATGCTGGAAGCGGGTCTTACAAGAAGTAAGAACAACGCGACAATATTAACAAAGAATATAGCACTGTTTGCAATATCTTGTATAATGTATTACTTCATAGGTTATAACCTGATGTACGGATCAGGCGGATCGTTTATGGGAAGCATGGGACTTGTTGATATGACAAGTGCGGCAGATGCAGCATACCCGGTTGCGGCAGACTTTTTCTTCCAGGTAATGTTCGTGGCAACTGCAGCGTCGGTTATCTCGGGAACAGTAGCTGAGAGAATGAAATTATGGCCTTTCCTTATCTTCGTTGTTATCCTATCAGGTGTAATTTACCCGATCCAAGGTCACTGGACATGGGGTGGATCTGAATTAGGCGGATTATTAGCAGGATTCTCTGACTTCGCAGGTTCAACGATCGTTCACTCAGTTGGTGGATGGGCAGCATTGGCAGGTGTATTAATCCTTGGAGCTAGAAAAGGTAAATATGATAAAGATGGTCGTGTAAGACCGATTCCTGGTTCTAACTTGACTCTTGCAACTTTAGGTACGTTCATTCTATGGATGGGATGGTTCGGATTCAACGGAGGTTCTCAACTTGCATTGGGATCTAAAGCTGATATCGAAGGTATAGCATTGGTTGTAGCCGATACAAATATGGCAGCAGCGGCAGGTGCAGTTATGGCAGCTGTTATGACTCAAATCCTTTACAAAAAAGTTGACCTTACAATGGTTCTAAACGGTGCATTGGCAGGTCTTGTATCTGTAACGGCGGCTCCAGACGCTGGTATGATCTACGCATTCGGTGTAGGTGTAGTTGGCGGATTACTTGTTGTTCTTGCAGTACCAATGTTCGATAAATTAAGAATCGATGATCCTGTTGGTGCCTTATCAGTTCACTTGGTAGCGGGTATCTGGGGAACATTGGCAGTTGGTCTGTTCACAGAGTCTGCAACATTCATGGCACAACTTAAAGGTGTAATCGTAATCGGTGCATTCGTATTTATCGTTTCTTTCATAATATGGAAGATCCTGGATATGGTATCTGGATTAAGAGTAGATGAAGAGACTGAAATTACAGGTCTTGATATCCACGAAACAGGTCTAGAGTGTTACCCGGAGTTCAAAAAAGCTTAATCAGGCTTTTTTGACAAAATATAATAAAGGATTTTAAGTATGAAAAAAATAGAAGCAATAATCAAACCTTTTAAACTTGAAGATGTAAAAGAAGCTTTAAGTGAAGTAGGGATCTCAGGTATGACCGTAACAGACGTAAAAGGTTACGGAAGACAACAGGGACACTCTGAACTATACAGAGGTGCGGAATATGTTGTTGATTTCCTTGCCAAAACAAAAATAGAACTAATCGTAAACGACGATGAAGTTGAGAACTGCGTAAGCTTGATTACACAAGCGGCAAAAACAGGTAAGATCGGTGACGGTAAGATATTTGTTATGCCTGTAGATGAAGTGATAAGAATCAGAACAGGTGAAAGCGGAAACGAGGCGGTATAGTCTCTTTCCCTTTTTCCGACATTCAATTTTAATAGATCAGTTAAAACAGATAAAAAACCCGCCCCGGATTCTCTCCCCGGGGCGGGTTTTTTTGTTTATTTTCTTTTTTTTTGTTATGATTTGTAAAAACTATCCGGAACATAAGTTGAGTAATATTTTAAAGAACAAGCTTTTTAAAACATCAGAGGGTAAGATATTTCTTTTGGGGATATCTATATTATTGATATCGTTTATCGGGCTGCTTGGGGTATATATAGTTGATATCCAAACAGCCAACTCCCTTTTTGCAATGGCAGCTACAAACCTTTTTGTGGGAAGGGTTCCCTCCTTATCTTTGGGATATGCCTCAGGGCTTCCCCATTCTCTTGTGATCGGTACAAATATTTTGGTCGAGATGCTGCTGGTACTGTTTATATACCCTTTGTTTATTTTCAGTTTTAATAATATCCTTCATGTAAAGTTTCTTGAAAAGTTCTTTGAGGATGTAAAGGTATTCAGGAAAACACATCAAAAACTTTTTGACAGGTACGGGGTGTTCGGGTTGTTTATCTTTGTTTTTATACCTTTTTGGATGACTGGACCTATTGTAGGTTCTATTATAGGGTTTTTAATAGGTATCAGGCATTATATGGTAATAAGCGTGGTATTTGTATCTACGGTTATTGCAATAAGTTTATGGGGATTGTTCCTAAACAGGATAATAGATTTTTTAAACAGTATTGATACAGGATTTGTACCTCTGCTTTTGGTATCGGGCTTTATAATATTCGTTGTATATAAATTGAAAAAAAGGTTTTAAATTACTGTAAAAATTCACCGCTGTGGTATTTCCACATGCCGTTGGTTTTAATAAATCTGCTTTTTTCCGTAAAAGAACTGTCTTTAGATTCACAAAGCAAAGATGCCCTAAAGGTTACGTACGCTTCATTCTCTCCGTCGGTAAAATTGATTATCTCAAGCTTTTGAAAGCTGCATGAACTGCAGAACTGTAAAATAGATTCTTTCCACGACTCTTTATCTTCAGTAAAGTCGGGATTTTCTTTATGTGTGGTTTTTATGATATATTTATAATCTCCCGCAGAAAAAGCACAGTACCTTGATCGCATAAGCTGCAGGGCTGTTTTAGGCAGGGCACCTTTGTGAAAGGGTGCGCAGCATTTTTTATATTTAAGCCCGCTGCCGCAGGGACAGGAAGAGTTTACGCTAATTTTCATTTTCATCTACTTTATAGTTCTTGGGATAATCAAAAAGCAAAAGCTTTTTCGCGCTTTTTAGTGCATCTTTCCACTCTTTGCATCTAAACTCAACGCCTGTTATTCCGCAGGTTGGGATATTTTCATCTATATTCAGGTGTTTTTGGGCAAATTCGTTTATAGCCGGATTATGGCTGAATACAAAAGATGTGGTGTATCTATCGTCAATGTTTTTTATCACTTTTTCGATATCGCAAAGATCAGCATCGTACAAGGAGTCGTCAAATTTGATCTTGTCTTTGAATTCCAAAATATCTTTAAAAGCTTTTGCAGTTGATTTTGCCCTTTTTGCAGGACTTGATATGATTATATCGGGATGGATGTTTTTGTAGTTTAGCTTCTGTGCCATAAAGGGGGCATCTGATTTACCCCTTTTATTTAAAGGCCTGTCAAAATCATCCAGGGTCATATCTTTCCAGCTTGATTTAGCATGTCTAATTAGATATAACCTTTTCATTGCAGATTCCTTTGGCTATTGGCCCGGTTTGTATTATAAACCTTTTTTGATCTTTTCGGCTCTTCTTCTTTTTGAAGGATCAAGCTCTCTTTTTCTTATTCTGATGTTCTCCGGTGTGATCTCAACTAGTTCGTCATCTTCGATCCACTCTAAAGCCAGCTCCAAAGAAAGGTCTCTTGGGGGAACAAGTTTGATCGCATCATCCGCACCGCTTGATCTAACATTTGAAAGCTGTTTACCTTTGATCGGGTTAACATCAAGGTCGTTTTCTCTTGCGTGCTCACCGATAACCATACCACCGTAAACTTTATCCTGAGGTTTGATGAACATTGATCCTCTTTCTTGCAGGTTAAAGATAGAGTAACCAAGTGCTTCACCGTTCTCCATAGATACAAGTGCACCGTTCTTTCTAGATGTAACTGTTCCAGAATATGGTCTGAACTCTAGGAATGAGTGGTTCATAACACCCTCACCTTTAGTATCTGTAAGGAATTCGTTTCTGTATCCGATAAGTCCACGTGCAGGGATTTCGAATTCAACTCTTGTCTGCCCGTCACCCATTGGAACCATGTTGCTCATAACAGCTTTTCTTTTTCCAAGAGTTTCAATAACAGAACCGCTGAACTCGTCAGGGATGTCACATACAAGGTGCTCGAAAGGTTCTGTTTTAGTACCGTTTTCGTCGATCTTGATAATAACTTCAGGTCTAGAGATTGAGAACTCAAACCCTTCTCTTCTCATGTTCTCAGCAAGGATAGTGATCTGTAGTTCACCTCTTCCGTTTACTTTAAAGCTACCTTCACCTGTCTGCTCGTAATTCATCGCAATGTTCGTGTTCATCTCTGCGTCAAGTCTTTCCTGGATCTTGTTAGATGTAACGAATTTACCTTCAGTACCTGCAAGAGGAGAGTTGTTAACGGCAAATGTAACAGACAGAGTAGGCTCTTCGATATGCATAGGATCAAGAGGCATAGGGTTTGCAGGATCACATAATGAATCCCCTACATCGATCGTTTCAAAACCTGCTACGGCAACGATATCACCGTGACCCGCTTTTTTGATCTCCATTCTGTCAAGACCTTTGAATCCGATAAGTTTTGAGATTCTCCCTTTGATATGTTCACCGTCGGCTTTAACCAAAGTTACAGTCTCTCCCATAGAAACAGTACCGTTGAATATTCTTGCAATACCGATTTTACCTATGAAGTTGTCATAGTCAAGTGTGAAAACCTGAAGCTGTAAACCGTTCTCATCGTCACCAATAGGTGCAGGAACATTCTCAAGGATCATTTTGAATAAAGGTTTCAGGTCTTTATTCTCATCGTCAAGGTTCTCTTTTGCATAACCGTCTCTTGCCGCAGCGTAAACTACAGGGAACTCTAGCTGCTCGTCTGTTGCATCCATTTGTGCGAACAGGTCGAATACTTCATCAACAACTCTGTCAGGCTCTGCAGCAGGTTTGTCGATCTTGTTTACAACAACGATAGGCCGGTGACCAAGTTCAAGTGCTTTTTTTACAACGAATTTTGTTTGGGGCATTACACCCTCTTGAGCATCAACAAGTAGAAGTACGGAGTCTACCATTTTCAGTACCCTCTCAACCTCTCCACCGAAGTCGGCATGGCCCGGAGTGTCTATGATGTTGATTCTAACACCTTCATAATCAATAGCAGTGTTTTTAGAAAGGATCGTGATCCCTCTTTCTTTTTCAATTGCATTGCTATCCATCATTCTTTCTTCAGTTTCGGTTCTTTCATCAAAAGTACCTGACTGCTTTAAAAGCTCATCTACAAGCGTTGTTTTACCGTGGTCAACGTGTGCGATAACGGCAATATTTCTAATGTCTCTCATTTTTTCTTCTTTTATTTAAAATTTTAATTCAAATTCTGAACCTGCAAAGTGTTCTTAATTTACGCGATTATATCTAAAAAATACTTATAAATGTAAATTAAAGAGATAAAAAAAGGGACTTCCGAAGAAGTCCCTTTTGTTTTTTAAGTGTAAATTATCTTTTTGAGTAAGCAGAATCAGTTACATTGTTAGTGTCAACAATGTAAGGAACAAGTGCCATATGTCTAGCTCTTTTGATTGCGTTTTCAACTTGCTCTTGCATTCTTTTAGAAGTACCAGTAAGTCTTCTAGGCATAATTTTACCTCTTTCACTTAAAGAGATCTTTAAAAGATCAAGGTTTTTGTAGTCGATGTACTCAACTTTCATTGCAGAGTATTTACAGTATTTTTTTGCGAATTTTCTTCTTTCAGCCATTTTATTTCCTTTTTTATACTAAAACGGTATTTCGTCGTTGTCTATATCAATTGTCGGTATGTTTTGCTCATAGCTGTTGTTTTGCTGCTGTTGCTGCTGCATACCACCATTTTGCATCGGAGCGTTATAATTGTTTTGTTGCTGCGGCTGGTTATATTGAGGTTGAGAATAGTTCTCCTGAGCAGGTGCCTGCTGTTGAGGCTGGTTATATCCACCTCCCTGGTTCATACCAGAATTTTCACCTTTAGAGTCAAGGAATTTAAACTCTTCAACCCTTAATGTGTGTCTGCTTCTGTTTGAACCGTCCTGAGCCTGCCACTGTTCGAAAACAAGTCTTCCCTCAAGCATAACCTTTGAACCTTTTCGTACATACTGGTTAAGAATCTCGCCACCTTTTCCGAAAACAGTGAAATCAAGGAAACAAACTTCCTCTTTTTGTTCACCGTTTTGTGCCTTGTATCTGTGGCTTGTAGCGATCGCACTTTTTGCGATTGCACTGCCACTTGGAAGATATTTTAGTTCAATATCTCTTGTAAGGTTTCCGATCATAATAACTTTATTGTACATTTTAGGTCCTTTATATTGTAGCTAACTTATAAATTATTTAGCTTCTTTCTTTGCAGCTTCGTCACTCATAACAGTCCATTGTTTGATCTCTGCTTTACTTTCGTATTTAACAAAGATGAATCTAATGATGTTCTCGTTAACTCTGTAAGTTCTTTCTAATTCGTTGATTGAGTCAGAAGGAGCTTTAAAGTAGATTACGTAGTAGTAACCTCTTTTGTTCTTTTCAATTTCGTAAGCAAGTTGTCTTGTTCCCATATCGTCACAAGAAACGATCTCACCACCGTTTTTCTCGATGTTACCTTTTACTGTAGCGATTTGAGCTTGGATCTCTTCCTCAGTAAGTGTAGGTTTAACTATAAACATAGTTTCGTAATGTCTAATTCTAGCCATAATTTCTATTTCTCCCTTTTGGATTTAGCCGATAAATATCAGCAAGGTTAAGAGCCATGAGTTTCCTCTTGGCACTTTTGGACGGCAATTTTATCTAATTAAAGCTGAAAAGTTTCTAAATTTGGACTGAACATAGCTGTTGTGATTCAAAGAACTGTTTGTTTTGAGCTCAAGTTCCAGTTCCTGAAAGAAGTTCATCATCTGTAAAAACTGCTCATGCTTGAACTTCATGGCTATGGATGCCCTTGTATTGGCAATGTTTTTAGGAAGGTTGTATCCCCATATCTCTATGATGTTCAACTGGCCGTAGAGTTTTAAATAACTGTTGATATTGAATAGCTGCTGGATAAATGTGGTTGTCTGGTTCACAAGCTGTATCTCGTTCATCCCCTCTTCAAGTATCATAAAAAGATCCTTGTTTACAGGTTTACCGCTGAACAGATTAATAAAAAAGTCATCCAGAGTAACGGCACCCAGACCGAAGCATTGGGCATTTGCTATGCCTATTGTTACAGGTTCGTTGAGTATTGAAAGCTTTTTAAGATCATTTACACACAATGCAAGATCTTTTTGATGCATATTATATAAATATTGCAGAACATCCACCGGGCATTTTACCCCCAGATTATTCGCTTCTTTGTTTAATATATCGATAGCTTCATTGTCATAAGGGGGGAAGAATCTCACCTCTGCGGAGTTTGTTTTTTTTGTAAAGCTTTTTGCCATGGTTTTAAAATCGGTATCCCCGACGCAGGCAAAGATAACAAAACTGTCCGGGTTGGTCGTACAGTTGTGGATCAGTTCATCCACCTCTTTTTTGGGGATTTTCTTGTTTGTTTTTATCAAAAGGATGTTTGATCTGCTGAAAAGGGAGGATTGGGAGAGAAAATTTGAACACTCTTTAAAATCATATTCGTCAAAATATATTTTCCGTATCTCTTCTCCCGATGCAAGTCTCTGGGCAGTATCCTGTGCGTACTTTTCCACCAGATACGAGCTTTGCCCGTAAAACATAAAAGCATTGAATCGTGTACCGGTGGAGATCTCTTTATCGAACATATTTTTATACATAAAAAGTATTATATCTTTAAATTGATTATATTTAGTATATGTCAAAAATATGTAATAAAAATAATTAATAAAACTTATATTGGTATATAAGAAATTAATATATTTTTAAGTACACATCGTATAAAGTAATACGACAGACAATGACAATTTTAAAGGAGAACAAATGGTTTCAAAACTGCTAAAAGGTGCGCTTGCTGCGGCATTGGTTTTAGGGGTATCGGCTCAGGCCGCGGAAAAGAAAAAAAATATTTTAAAATCTGACGGGGTAAAGATAACTTACCAGGACAGTTACGGTGAAGACAAAAACACTGCTATTAAAAGGATACACGATCCCGTATGTGCAGATAAAAGCAAGGTTAACGGGATGATCCCCGATACGATCTGGAAAGACGATTATGCAAACGAAAGTGTTCCGGACGAGTGTAAAAAAACTTTTGTGACAACGATAGGTAAGATATCTCCCATTAAAATGGACGGGATAGATACTTTTGGAGAGCTTGAGGTGATCGAATTTATCAAAAAAGCACAAAATAATGAGGATATGATACTTGTTGATGCAAGGATGGCAGAGTGGTATGCAAAAAGAACCATTCCGACAGCTGTAAACCTGCCATACAAATCTTTTAATCCCAAAAGCCAGGATTTTGAGATTGTAATGGATGCAGCGGGTGTATCATACGAAGATGGTGTTTATGATTTTTCTGATGCTAAAACAATGCTGCTGTTTTGTAACGGTGCATGGTGTCCCCAGTCAACCTGGGCAATTGAAAACCTCCTGAAAATAGGTTATCCAAAAGAGAAGCTTGGATGGTACAGAAGCGGTATGTACGGGTGGACTATGTTGAACCTTACTACTATCAAACCGTAATTTAAACAGGGGCTTAAAATGTTAAAGAAAACAATATATTCATTTTTTATATCAGCGTTTATGGTTTGTTCAAACCTTTACGGTTCTGTTGACGGGCTGTTAAAAGAGGCACAAAAAGATGTAACGAGTATCGATACGAAAACACTTTTGAATCTTTTGGAAAAAGAACCCAATACAAGACTTATAGACGTAAGGATCAAAAGTGATATCCTAAAGCAGGGCGGTTTTATAAAAGCGAATAAAATAGACAATATATCAAGGGATAAGCTGGAGTTTTTAATATCAAACAGCGTGAACAAAGATGACAAGTTCGTTGTTTACTGTTTTGACGGGAAGATGAGTCTGCTTGCGGCAAAAAAACTAAAAGATATGGGTTACAAGAATGTTCTTCATTATAAAGACAGCTACAAAGGCTGGAGCAGTGCAGATCTTGAAACAAGGTCTTTGGACAGATATCCGGAATCGTTTCTTTTCTCAAAAATAGAAAAGGTAGCAGAGGGTGTATATACCTCAATAGGGCAGACAAGTCCTGGAAGATACGAGAATTCAGGACATAATAACAACCTGGGGTTCGTAGTGGGGGATGAATCGGTTCTTGTATGGAATGCCGCTTCAAGTTACCTGCTGGCAAAAAGTTTCCATGAAGAGATCAAAAAGATTACCGACAAGCCTGTGAAGTACGTGGTTCTTGAAAATTCTCAAGGTCATGCGATGCTTGGAAGCAACTACTGGAAGGAGCAGGGTGCAACAGTTGTAGCACAACAGATAGCTAAGCAGGAGATCATTGATCTTGGGGAAAGTATCCATAAAAGATACGCTAAAACACAAAAGGACAAGTTTCTGGGTACGAAGGTTGTCCTTCCTGACGAAGTTTTCAAGGATAAAAGGGTGTTTGACCTTGGGAACAGAAGCGTCGAGGCCCTGTATTTCGGATATGCCCACGAGCACAGTGATATCTGTATCTGGCTTCCAAAAGAGAAAATAGTGTTTGCCGGGGATCTTGCGTTTAACCAAAGGATGCTTCCTATTTTCGAGATAACAGAAACCGAAAAATGGCTTGAGGCCTGGGACAGGTTTGCGGCACTGGATGCCAAAATAGTGGTTCCGGGACACGGCGATGTTACGGATATGGCAACAGTTACGAAATATACGAAGGATTACCTTGTGTACTTAAGAACAAAAGTTGAAGAGGTGCTGGATAATGACGGAGGGCTTAATGAAGCGTACAATATAGATTTGTCGCAATTTGAGCACTTTGATACTTTCAAAGAGTTGGCAAAACAGAACATAGCGATATTATACAAACGTATGGAGTTTGAATAATTCTTTCAAAGGGCAGGTTCTGCTGCCCTTTTTCACAATCTGCATATCTCCCTAAATAGACCATATCTGGTTCCAAAACTATATAAGAAATAAGATTTTTTAGATCCTTTTTACTTTAATAAAATAAAATTGCTTTTTTAAAGGGGATAAAATGAAGATTTTTATATTAACGGCTTTACTGTTTAATATTGTGTTCGCAATGGATGTTCAGGATATGATGGACAGGGATGTTAAAATAAAGCAGAATAAAAAAATAGTCTGCTTGGGCCCCGGGGCTTTAAGGCTGGCCGCATACCTGAATCTGCAGGACAGATTAGTTGGAATAGAAAAGCTTGAACTCAAATACGATCTAAGGTCACCCTATCGGGCGGTACTTGATAAAGAAACAATACGATCTTTAAGAGTAGTGGGGCAGGGAGGTGCCGGAAGAATGCCGAACCTGGAAACACTGGCGGAGGTAAACCCTGATATTATCTTTACTTCGTTTCTCTCAAATGAGCAGGTTTCACTTATACAGGATAAAACAAAGATCCCTGTGGTTGCGTTAAGTTACGGTTCGACCTACGGGGGATCAAAAAATGAATCAAAGCTTGACGCCGTGAAGAGATCTTTGAAGCTTATGGGAAAAATAACCTCGAAAGAGAAAAGAGCTGATGAGCTTGTAAAGTTTATGCAGGTTCAACAAAAGACCCTTGCTTCTTTGAAACCGCCTTTGAAAAAGGTTTATATAGGCGGAATCGGCTACAAGGGTGCCCAGGGTATCACCAGTACCGAAAGCGGTTATCCCCCTTTTAAGCTTTTAAATCTTAAAAACGGCGTTCTTGAGAATACGAAAGGGCATTTCTTTATAAATAAAGAAGCCCTGCTTTCTTATAATCCCCAGGTAATATTCCTTGACCGGCTGGGTAAAAAGATCGTACAGGAACAGATAAAGAGAAATAAAAGGATTTATGATAATATAGAGGCTTTTAAGAAAAGCCGTGTTTACTGGCTTTATGCTTATAATTTCTATAATACGAATATAGAGAATGTTTTTATAAACAGCTGGATGATAGCTTCATATGCGGGGCTTGAGATAGATATAAAGCAGAAACAAAAGCAGATATATAAAATATTTTTAGGGGAGAAAGGGTTGCAGACTTTACAAAAACTAAAACCTCATAAGATTTAATGTACGATAAAAAGCTTTATTCCAAAAGCAAATCACAAAAAATAGTTTTTTTTACAATTTTTGTGGCTATACTTTTTGTTATCTCTCTTGCAAGCGGAAACAGCGGGGTCGCATTAGGTGATTTTTCTCGTTTATTTGATGAGGGTGACAATTTCTCTTTGATCTTTTTCGATATAAGGCTTCCAAGAACTCTGGCTGCTTTTTTTGTAGGAGCTTCGCTGGGGCTTTCCGGAGCCCTGATGCAGGGTGTTTTGAAAAATCCCCTGGCTTCGCCCTTCACTCTGGGGATATCCCAGGCAAGCGCTTTTGGAGCCAGCTTTGCCATAATAGTTTTACAGATATATTCTGTCTCTAGCGGTTTTGAGACAGGGTTTATTACGGCACTTGCCGCTTTTGCAAGCAGTATGGCTACCACCTTTATTATAATAACGGCGGGAAAAAAAGCAAATATGACCCCGGAGTCCCTGATTTTATTCGGGGTGGCGATCGGGGCTTTTTTCTCTGCTTTAACCATGTTCTTGCAGTATTTTGCAGATGATGCCGATGCGGCTGCAACTCTTTTCTGGACTTTCGGTGATCTGTCCAAGGCAGGCTTCGAGGTCGTTTGTATTATAGCCTTTGTACTGTTTTTTGCAGGGGCCGCTTATTTCAGGTTCTTTTGGAAACTGGATGCTCTTATGCTTGGCAGGGAGCATGCAAGATCTTTGGGGATAGATACCCAAAAGTTCACTTTGAGAGTGATGCTGGGGGCTTCCGTTTTAAGTGCTTTAAGCGTGGCATTTTTCGGAATAATAGGTTTTGTGGGGCTTATCGCTCCCCATATAGTAAGGCTTCTTGCCGGATCATCCCATAAATACCTTATTCCGCTTTCTGCTCTATGCGGGGGAGGGCTTTTACTGTTTGCGGATATATTTTCAAGAACAGTGATGCTGCCTGTTGTTATACCTGTGGGGATTTTCACTTCACTGCTTGGTGCTCCGTTATTTTTGTATTTTTTATATAACAGGAGAAGGTAGATGTTAAAAGTTGAAAACTTATCTGCAAACTTAAACGGTAAAGTTCTGCTCGAAGATATAAATATTCAGGTCGAAAGTTCAAAGCTTAATATAATACTGGGTCCAAACGGTGCAGGGAAAAGTACATTTCTAAAATCGCTGGCGAAAATAATAGATTCAAAAGGGAAGATATATCTTGATAACAAAGATATCTCAAACAGTTCTATAGAGCTTGTCTCGAAAAAAGCGGCATATATGGGGCAGTTTAACGAAGGTACGAACTTAAGCGTAATAGATGTGCTGGAACTCTCCAGAAGAAAATACAGCGGGATATTTCTGAACAAAAGGGATCATGAAATTATTGAACAGAATATTAAAGAGTTTGGGTTGAAACCTTTTCTTCACCGAGACATAGACAGTTTAAGCGGAGGGGAGAGGCAGAAGATATTTTTAGCGGCAAGCCTGATACAAAAGCCAAGAGTTCTGCTTCTGGACGAGCCTATCTCCCACCTGGATCCCAAAAACCAGATAGAGATACTTCAGATAATAAAAGAGAAAACCGTAAAGAATGATCTTATAGTTTTCGTAGTGCTCCATGATCTTCAAAATGCGCTGCATTACGGGGATAATATAATGATGATAAAAAACAGCAGACTACTGCATTTCAAGGAGAGTTCGTTTATAGATGAGCAGATGATAAATGATCTTTACGGGGTGGATTGCGAACTGTTCTGGCAGAACGGGCACCCTTTTACTTTTTTCAGGCATACACATTCAAAACACCCAAAAGGGACACATACACACAAGGGGGAATCTTGATCTTAGACAGATTAAAACAAAAGGCGCTTAATTGTGCAAAGAGAAATAAACTAAAACTTGTAAACTTCGAGATCTGCGATCTTTTTACCTATGCGGTGGTCAGTGACGGAACCAAAGAGTTCACTGGAGTGACACTTACCCCTAAAAAAGAGGGATGTTTAAGTAAAGCAGCTTTTCTTGATATAAAAGAGGTTCTAGAAAGTTCTTCATACGATATCTCCCAAAGGGCGGTAACCCTGGCTTTGGTAAATGCGATAGGGCAGTACAAATTATCAAAAGATAAAATAGAGTTAAAAGGCAATATCCAGCAGGAGCTTTCAACAAGGATCCTGGAGAATACCACCGATACCGACAAGATCGTATTTATAGGGCATCTAAGCCCGGTAGTTGCAAAGCTGAAGGAGAACGGCAGGGATGTAAAGGTGTTCTGCCGAATGGGAACAGAACCCGATAATGGAGTCTATAACGATATATTCGAGTATGAGGCGGTAGCTAAGGCAACCGTGGTGATCATAACGGGAGCTTCTCTTATAGGATCTACCATTGATGCTCTTTTAAAGTTTACCCAGAATGCAAGGGCAGTAGTTATTGCCGGCTTCTCGGCAGGTGCCCACCCTGCATGGTTCGAGGATACGGGACTTACCCATGTGGTATCCACGTATCTTGAGGATTTCTCCCCTGAAATCATAAAAAAGAATAATCTGGAAGATGTTTTCAAGAATCCAAGTTATGTGTATAAATTAAAAAGTGCAGGAGCGTTTAATTTCGCCCTGCAGTAAAAGGATGGAGTAGAAAAGGTATTATTCCGTGATAACGGCAGATATCTTTTTGGAAACCGGATCGCTTGATTTTAACTTTACCCTGATTTTGGTAAAAAGTTTTTCCCCCGAATAATTTTCGATCTGAATCCTTGCTCCTTTAAAGTCGGTATCTTCCAATACGGCAATATGTTTCTGGGTATCGACTATGCCGGCATTAAAGGTTTTATTTAGGTTCCTTTGTGCCCATCTTGCGTATTTCCTGTCTTCAAAATCCCATACAAGATTTGCTATGCTTCTTTCGGTCTCGCTTATTGATTCACAGATCTGTTCTATATCTTTGGGTATTTTAGACCCTTTTAGTATACGGTGAAGAACAAGGTCCGCATATCTTCTGATCGGGGAGGTAAAGTGGCTGTAATCGTTAAATCCGAGCCCGAAATGGGGCAGTTTTTTAAAATCGTATCTTGCCTGCTGCTGTGATTGTATAATAAGTTCGTCAACCTCTTTTTCAAGGCCGACGTTTTGTGCTTTTTGCTGGATACTTAAAATGGTGGAGTGGATATCCGACTTTAATGAGGCCTTTATTCCAAGGGAGTTGACGTCGTCTATGAGTTTTGATATTTTATTATTCGTAGGTTCTTCGTGAACCCTGAATATACCGGTTGTTTTTAGTTTTTTTGCGGCTTCCTGGTTGGCTAAAAGCATACACTCTTCAATAAGGGAATGGGAGGGTGTCGACTCCTCCGTTGAGGTTCCTACGAGCTTGTGGTCTTCGTCAAGCTCCTGTCTTATCTGCTCGTTTCTGAAATCATAACCGTTCTTTAATCTTTTGTTTCTGTATTTTGAAGTGATGTTAAAAAATCTTACAAAATAGTTCTCTTTGTCGTTCTGCTCTAAGATCTCGTCTATCTCTTCATAGGTATATCTTCGCTTGGAGTTTATGGTAGCTTCAAAAAGCTCGCTTGAAGAAACGCTGAAGCTTTTGGTATCCAGCTTCATCTTAAACACATACGCAAGCCTGTCTTCATTTGGGACAAGGGAGCAAAGGTTGTTGCTAAGTTCAAAAGGAAGCATTGGAAGAACCTTGTGGGGAAGGTATATGGAAAAGGCTCTTTTTCTGGCTTCAAGATCGAGTTCGCTTCCCTCTTTTATATAGGCGCTCACATCTGCAATGGCAACGTAAAGTTCTTTATTCTTTTCATCATAATACACGGCATCGTCAAAATCTTTTGCACCTACAGGGTCGATGGTACAGAAGTTAAGATCCCTCAGGTCTTTTCTGTTGTTTGAAACAGCCTCTTTAATATCGGCGCTGTACGGCTTAAGCCTGTCTATCTCGTTGTAAAGATACAGGCTGACCTTTTCGTCGATAAGGTCATCGTACACGGTTCCTATTTTTTGGGTGATTTTACCGTTTTTAAAGATAACCAGATCTCCGTTCTGGTTGTTTACGTTGTCGCAGTCGATAAGTACGGATTCTTTTACGGTGAACAGCTCCTGCTCTTTTACATAGCATAATATGTTCTCGTCACTCCTTTGAAGAACTTCGAGAACTTTTGCTTTTGTTTTCCCTTTCGGATTGAATAATACCTGCACAAGGACAGTATCGTTGTTATAAGCCCCGTTTAGTTTGTCAAACTCTATAAATATTTTCTGCACGGAGTTTTGAAGCAGTTTTAACTGGGCATAATTGTTTAGAAGTTCGATCTTGCCTATTTTGTATTTGCTTTTAAGTGAATACTGATCATCTTTTAAGTCTACATAATCTGTAGTTTCATATAGTTTTTTTAATAATTTTTTAATCAACTTTTTTCCTGTTTTTAAGTATAAATTAATTCATTCAAAGATGAAGTGTGTTAAAATGATAACAAATTAATTTAAAAAAAGGAAGCTGATATGAAAAGATTGGTATTTGTTTTTGTTCTTTTAATCTCTATGGTTTCTAATATTTGGGCAGAGACTAAACATACACTGCTTTTTTATTGCGGTATCACCATGGTCAAACCGATGATGGAAATATCAAAAATAATTGAAAAGAAATATAATTGTAATATCAAAATAATACAAGGGGGTTCAAAAGACCTCTATAAATCTCTCGCTCTTTCAAAACAGGGGGATATATATCTGCCGGGATCGGACAGTTACAGAAAAAACAACATGAAAGACGGGTATCTTCTTGACTCCCGGTATATAGGCTATAACAAGGCTGCGATATTCGTCCAGAAAGGAAATCCCAAAAATGTTAAAAATATGGATGACCTTTTAAACGAAGATATAGCAACAGTGCTTTGCAGCCCGAACAGCGGAAGTATAGGGAAGATGACAAAAAAACTTTTAGTTTCCTATAAAGGGGAGGATTTTTTTGACGAGGCTTATGATCTTGCGGTTGAGATAGGAACAGATTCAAGAAACCTGAATAAGGCGCTTATAGAGAAAAAAGTAGATATGACCATTAACTGGAGAGCAACGGGCTTTTGGGATGAGAACTCAAAATATATCGATATTATAGAGATAGATGAGAAGTATGCACCTAAGAAAAAACTTGTTTTGAATCTTTTGAAGTTCTCGGAGCATCCTGAAATTGTAAAAGCCTTTATGGAATATGCCGCATCAAAAGACGGACAGGAGATAATGCAAAGGTACGGCTTTAGATGATAGGGTTAAAAGAACTGAATACCTACCGAAAACTTATTCTTCTTATATCGATTTTTTTAATAGGTTTTATCTCTTTATTCTCCTTGAACCAGCTTTTTACGAAACTAATAAGTGAACTTGACCAGCAGAGCAAGAATCTTGAAGCAAAACTGACCATAGGTGAGTTTCTGGCTTATGATGTTTTAAAAATAAGATCTTTGTTTAACGAACTTGCAACGACGGCAACTTCAAAAAGGTCCCGGGATATACTGAAAGAGGATATATACAAAACCATTGACAGTATAAACGAGGCACTGGTCGTTTTGGAAAAAGGGGGAACTCTTAAAAGAAAGATCGCCCTTAACATAGTGGGACATCTAAGCACGACTGAGGTGATCGAATATAAAAGGCTAAAAGGGGAAAGCTTTTCTTTGGAAGTGATTGATATCAGGCCGAAGCTTGTTGATATAAAAAATATGATTAAAGAGCTTGAGTCGTTGCTTGGGAAAAGGGATAAATCAAGAAAGCTGAAAAACAATAAGGAATTCCTTGATGCAAGCAGGGACCTAAGAAGATACTACAAGGCAATGCCCGCATTTTTTAACAGGCTGTCTGAAAATATAAGAAGGCTGTTGTATGAAGGGGGTATAGAGTTAAGCGAGCTTGAAAAGGCAATATCCCAGGATAAGCATAAATATCTTCAGCTTAAACTGCTGCTGATATTCAGTATCGTAGCAGTGGTTTTATCATTAGGGTATCTTATAATCAAAAGGGTTAACCAGGACAGTGAAAAGCTTCATGAACTTAATATCAAACTTAATAAGAACCTGGTAAAAGTCGAGAAACAGGAGAAGTCCATAAGGGCGATCCTTGACGGGCAGCAGAATATCATTATAGTAAGCAACGGTGTTAGTATGATAGATGCCAACAAGCAGCTGTTCAAGTTCTTTGATTATAACAATTTTGAGGAGTTCAAAGCAGAACACGACTGTATATGTGATTTTTTTGAAACAAATATCCCTAATGATGATTATATAGTCAATAAAGATTATAACGGCCTGAACTGGGCTGAATATATCCTGGCAAACCCTCACAGAAATTTCAAGATCATTATGAAAAAAGGTAATAAAAAACACTTTTTTTCTATTTTGGTTACGCAAACCCTTTTAAGCGAAGTTAACAACGAAACAGTTGTTATTATAACCCTGAACGATATCACAAACGAGATAAATTCACAGGTAAAACTAAAAGCGCTTAACGATAATCTTGAGCTTATAGTTGACAATAAAACAAAAGAGCTTCAGGAGCTGAACGAAAACCTTGAGGAAAAAGTAAAAATCGAATCTGCAAAAGTAAGGGAAAAAGACAAGCAGATGATGCAGCAGGCAAGATTTGCCGCAATGGGTGAAATGATAGGAAATATCGCTCACCAGTGGAGACAGCCGTTAAGTGCGATAAACTCTACGTCTTCAAGTATGAAACTGCAGCTGCAGCTTGGGATCGCAACTGATGATGAGGTTAATGATTCTTATGACAAGATAATGAATTATGTGGATTTCCTGAACCAGACAATCGAAGATTTCAGGGGATTTTTTATGGAGGATAAAGAGGTTGTGCAGTTTAATATGTCCGAAACTGTGGATAAATCTCTTACCATTACAAGTGCCGTATATAAAGACAACGATATAAATATTTTCTTTGATAAAAGGGAAGATAATCTGATCTGTAAAGGTCTTCCAAGCGAACTCTCACAGGTGTTCTTAAATATTTTGAATAACGCAAAAGACGCGTTGATCTCAAACAGGACGAATAAAAGGTATGTAAAGATCACCTATGCCGTAGAAGAGAATGACAATGTAATCTATATCCACGATAATGCAGGGGGGATCCCGGAAAATATCATAGAAAAGATATTTGATCCCTATTTTACGACAAAACATCAGGCCCAGGGAACGGGTATAGGGCTTTATATGAGTAAGGATATTGTAGAGAAGCATTTAAAAGGTTCTCTGAATGTGGAAAACAAGTCTATGGATATAGACGGTCAGGCATATACGGGTGCCTGTTTCAGGATCGCATTGCCCAAAGTTTAAAATACTCTAAAAGAAGTTTCAAACTTTTTTGGATATAATCCCGAATATTTAAAAAAAAGGAAAAAAAATGGCATTAAATGTTTATTATGATAAAGATTGTAATATCGACTTAATCAAATCAAAAAAAGTTGCAATGATCGGTTTCGGTTCACAAGGTCACGCACACGCTGAGAACTTAAGAGATTCTGGTGTTGAGGTATGTGTTGGTCTTAGAAAGAACGGATCATCATGGGCTAAAGCTGCAGCTAAAGGTTTTGAGGTTTTAACAGTGGCTGAAGCTTCTGCGGCAGCAGACGTAGTTATGATTCTTTTACCTGATGAAAACCAATCAGAGATCTACTACAACGAGATCGAGCCAAACCTTAAAGAGGGAGCTACAGTTGCATTCGGTCACGGGTTTAACATCCACTACGGAAGAATCGCTCCAAGAGCAGATATCAATGTTACAATGATTGCTCCAAAAGCTCCGGGTCATACTGTTAGATCCGAGTTTGTAAGAGGTGGAGGAATTCCTGATCTTATCGCTGTTGGTCAAAATCCAAGCGGAACTACAAAAGAGTTAGCACTTTCTTACGCATCAGCAATCGGTGGTGGAAGAACTGCTATTATTGAAACTACTTTCAAAGATGAAACTGAAACTGACTTATTCGGTGAGCAGGCTGTATTATGTGGTGGAGCTACTGCACTTGTTCAAGCTGGTTTTGAAACATTAACAGAAGCTGGATATGATCCGCAAATGGCATACTTTGAGTGTCTTCACGAATTAAAACTTATCGTTGACCTTATGTTCGAAGGTGGAATCGCTGATATGAGATATTCTATCTCTAATACTGCTGAGTACGGTGATTACATTGCAGGAAAAAGAATTATCAATGATGAATCAAAACAAGCTATGAGAGATCTTTTAACTGAGATCCAAGACGGTAGATTCGCAAAAGACTTTATCCTTGAAGGTGCTGCAGGGTACCCAAGAATGAATGCTGAGAGAAATAACCAAAAAGAAACTCTAATCGAGAAAACAGGTGTTGAACTTAGAAAAATGATGCCATGGATCGCTGCTAACAAAATAGTAGACCAAGACAAAAACTAATAACGGCTTATATTTAAAGGAGTTTTACTGTCAGGGGATAACCCTGCGGTAAGATTCCTTTTTTATTTTCCTAAAATATAAAAGAATTTAATCGTGCCTAATAGAAAAAATAAAAGAAAAATATCAAGATATGTCACCTTACCAAATATTATTTTATCTTTCATAATAATAATACTTGCAGTCTTCGGAGGTTATTTAACAATAAGCAAAAATGATCTGCAGAAACAAACCGAACAATTTAAAAAAGAGATAACCAAATTAAAGCAGCAGCAGTCAAAGTTCCTAAAAGAGCAGGAAGAACAGGTTGCAAAATATTTTGAAGAGAAAACCAAAGACCTTGAAATAGAGTATGCCCATCCAATAGATAACACTGAATATGTACAAATAAAGAAAAAAGACAATACGGTAGAGTTCATCTATGATGATTCTGAACTGCCCGTAAAAGATATAAAAACAGAAATAACAAAACCCCGGGTAATAGACGAAGCAGTAATAAAAAAAGAGACACCGAAAAAAGAAAAATCGGTTGAGTCCAAACTTCCAAAGTTAGCCATAATTATAGATGATGTAACCAATTCAAGACAGATAAACAAGATACAAAATATAGGCTACACGGTAAATATGTCATTCCTTCCCCCGACCCCGAGACATAAAAATTCTGCAAAAGTTGCACAGAAGCTTGATAATTATATGATCCACCTGCCTTTGCAGGCCAGCAGTTTTAAATATGAGGAGGAAAACACTCTTTATATAAACGACAGTATCGGAAGGATCCAAAGAAGGATAGATACCTTAAGCAGGCTGTACCCAAAAGCAAAATATATAAACAACCATACAGGAAGCAAGTTTACCGCGGACAAAGAAGCTATGGACAGGCTTTTTTCGGTACTTAAAAAATACGATTACATATTTATTGACAGTAAAACAACTGCAAAATCCGTAGCCAAAGAATCGGGTAAAAAACATGGACTGCGGGTACTGAGCAGAAATATATTTTTAGATAATAAAAAAGATAAAGAGTATATCCAGGGCCAGTTGGAAAAAGCTGTAAAAATAGCCAAGAAATACGGTTCGGCCATTGCAATAGGACACCCTTACGGTATAACGTTCCAAGCACTCAAAGACTCAAAACACCTTCTTGAAGGATTAGAGATGGTTTACGTAGATAAACTTTAATCTCTTCTTCTTTATTCTCTGCTTATAAAACAATCAACTTAAAATTTTTCTATTTTGTGACACCACCTGTGACCTGAAGTCTGTATAATATACGGCAATCGCTTGTTATATAAATATACAGACATTAAAGGTGCAAAAGTGCAAAACGGAATACTAAAAATAAAAACTTCTGAATTTAAGATAGATGAATTGAAATATATGAAAAAATCCCCGGAAGATATTTTTTATATAGGAAATAAAAGTTTATTAAAAAATAACAAGGTATCAATAGTAGGCACCAGAAGACCCAACGGATATACAAAACTATTCACCCGGGAAATATCATCCAAATTATCGAAAGCCGGTTTTACGGTAGTAAGCGGTGCGGCAATGGGTGTAGATGCCCTTGCCCACGCCGGGGCAGGGGAGAGCAATACAATTGCAGTAGCCGGCACCGGACTTGATATAAGATACCCTTCCGTAAATAATAAGCTTATAGAAAATATTGAAAAGAAAGGTTTGGTATTAAGTTTGTTTGAAAAGGGCACTCCTCCAAGCAGATACAGCTTTCCTATAAGAAATGAACTCGTAGTCAGCCTTGGCGGTGTACTTATAGTTACCCAGGCAGACAAGAACAGCGGTACCATGAGAAGTGTAGAGTTTGCCAAAAAGATGGGAAAAAAGATATATGTTCTGCCTCACAGGCTTGAAGAAAGCCCGGGTACGCAGCAACTGCTTGAAAAAGGAGAAGCTGAAGCGATCTATGATATTAATAATTTTATACAAAAAATATCAGGAAAAAAGATAGATGATTTTGAGGATGAATTTTTAGAATTTTGTAAATCGGGTCCACTTTATGACGAAGTTGTTGAAAAATATCCAAAAAAATTATTTGAGTATGAATTAAGTGGAAAAATTAAAGTAGAAAATGGTATTGTTTTAAATGAATATTAAATTAAGAAAAAGTAATACATTTAATTAAAGGCATATATTGAATTTAAAAAATATTACGGAAGTCACAAATAAATTTAGAGTGCTTTTTATCGAAGATGATAAAACTGTGCAGGATATAACATACCGGGTCTTAAGTTCATTTTTCCAGACCATAGACGTTGCGGATAATGCAATAGAGGCTCTGGAAAAATTCAAGAAAAAAGATTATAATCTGATCATCACTGACCTTGCAATGCCCAAAATGAGCGGTGCCGAAATGATTGAAAAAATGAGGCAGCAAAGGGATGACTTTTATGTAATAGTATTAAGTGCTGCAAATGATCCCCAAAGTGCAATAGACAGTATAAAAGCAGGAATAGACGGTTATTTGTACAAGCCTTTTATGTTTGACAAGTTTTTGGAACTTCTTGATGTGATTATGCAAAAAGAGACCATAAACAGTAAACTTGAAAACTACAATGAAAATCTTAATACCGGTAAACACGCTGACGGTAATATGTCCTTTGATGCAATGACGGGATTTGGGACTCTTCCTCTTCTTATCTCTAAAATAGACAATATAGACAAATTCAAATCACCCGTACTGATACTTATAAATATCGATAACTTCTCTAGTTACAACCAGCTTTACGGTCTGGAGTGCGGAATAGAGATATTGAAGAAATTTGCCGTGTTGATAAAAGAGTACAACAAAGACAAAGGTTATGAACTGTTTAGGATAAATGCAGATGAATTCGTACTTTTGGAGGTTGTCGAGTATCTGGATATAAGCAAGTATGAAGAGGATATGAAAGATCTTTTTGACCTGGCTGAAAAGAGCACAATAGAGATAAAAGATCTTGATCTTTCTATAGATCTTGAGATAACAGCCGGTATCTCGTTCAGCTCAACGGAACCTTTGAAAAAAGCCAATATGGCACTTTACGAAGCCCGGAAAAGGGGTAGAAACTTTATAGGGTTTAGTTACGAGATCGATTATACAAATGAACTGCAAAGTAATCTTTTCTGGCGGCAGGAGATAAAAAACGCCATTTACGAGGACAGGGTCATGGCATTTTACCAGCCTATCGTAAACAGACAGATGAATGTTGTACAGTATGAGTCTCTTATCAGGATTAAAAGGGAGAACAACAAAGGGGAGACGGAATACCTGGCACCTGAGAAGTTCCTTGACCTTTCCGTGATGACCAAACAATATCTGCTTTTGACCAAGTTTATGATAGAAACCACCTTCAAGCAGATGAGCAACAAGAACGTGTCGATATCCCTGAATCTTACATACCAGGATATAAAGAACGGCGAAATATACAGGATATTAAAAGAGAACATAAAGAAATATCACCTTGAAGACCGTACCGAGTTTGATATCAGCAATAACGTGATCTTTGAGATATTGGAGCATGAGGGGATAGACTGCTACAACACCTTTCTTGAGTTTATAAATGAATTTAAGCAGATGGGAGTAAAGATAGCCCTGGATGATTTCGGTACGGGATTCTCCAACTTTTCCCATATAAACTCGCTCTCTCCTGATTTTATAAAAATAGACGGTAAACTTATCGAGAATATCACAAGCGAGAATAAATCTTACGAACTTGTAAAAGCCATAGTAAAGTTCTCAAAAGAGTTGAATATAAAAACAATAGCTGAACATGTTCACAGTGAAGAAGTTTTTAAAGCGGTATACGATCTTGGAGTGGATAAGTTTCAGGGATTTTATTTCGGTGAACCGAAGATGAATATAGAGTAAAAAGTATCTTTAATCTGTATTTAAAGTTAATTAGAATAAAATTCCATTCCTAAATGTAGGGAAGCATTGAGAATATCGCGGTATTCTGAATGCTTCTCTTAGACCTTTACAATCATTATTTAAGGGCAACTCCCCAGGGTAGGAATACAGCAAGGAACTCTTTTATTTTGGTGTGTTTAGGTATCTGGGAGGAGTACTACACTCCTCATTTTCAATCAATCTTATTTAATCAAATATCTTTAAATTTTTTTCTTATTTTTATAAAATCATTTTTATGTTCAAAGAATATTTCAATCAGTTTCGGATCAAAATGTTTTCCCGATTCTTCTTTGAAAAGCCGGAAAATCTTCTCATCATCCCAGGCGGATTTATATACCCTGTCGCTGCTAAGGGCATCAAATACGTCGGCAACGGCGGTTATTCTTCCGTATATATGTATCTGCTCCTCTTTCAAGCCGTTAGGGTAACCGTTTCCATCCCACTTTTCATGATGCTGGTGGGCAACTATGGCTGCAGTTTTGAGTAAAGGCCTTTTTGAGCTGTTTAACATATTGTAACCTATCTGCGAGTGGGTTTTCATGATCTCCCATTCTTTTTTTTCAAGTGGACCCGGTTTTTTCAATATAGAGTCGGGAATACCAACTTTCCCTATATCGTGCATAGGGCTTGCCTGCTTTAGAAGTTCCGCTTCATCTTCACTTAATCCATATTTCAGGGCTAGGATCTTTGAGTATTCGGCAACTCTTTTTACATGGTTCCCTGTCTCTTTTGATCTGCTCTCACCGATTGAACCCATGGTGAAGATGATCTCTTTTTGTATCTCCTCTATCTCTTTTTTATCGGTTATATCATGCCTTACCGCACTATATCCTATATGCTTGTTCTCATCGTCGTATAAAGGTTCTATCTCAGCTTCAACCCAGTAATATGAACCGTCTTTTCTTCGGTTCTTGACCTCACCTTTCCATGTTTTCTGGGACTGGACGGTTTCCCACATATTTTTAAACAGTTTTGGCTGCATCTGTTTATGCCTTAGGATATTGTGGGGTTTGCCCATAAGCTCCTCTTCACTATAACCGCTTATTTTACAAAATGCCTTGCTTACATGGGTGATATTCCCTTCAAGATCGCTTGTAGAGAATATTACGTTCTGGTCGTACGAGGATAAAAGTTTTGAGAGAGTGTTTTTCTGTTTTGTTGTTTTATACATAAAATACAATAAAGCGGCAAAAATGAAAAAAGAGATTCCTCTAATATAGTAGCTGTCTTTTATGGCAGGATAGATAAAAGGTGCTTTGTCATAGGCCACTATCCAGGCTGAAACGTCGTTTGTAATATTTTGTCTTACCGGATAAAAAGATATCACTTCGATATCGCTTATTATATCCGATGTGACCAGGGAGAACTTTTTATGCTTTTTCATCCCTTCATTTATCTGCCCTTGAAGCCCCTGCAGTTTTTGGGAGGTCTTTTCCATATGTCCCTCTTTTTCAAATGTTTTTGAAAGGGTAAGAAGGTAATCTTCATGTTCAAGACTTGGTACGTATGTCAGTATTCTGTCATCCCTTGACCACATAGTAGAATCAAAGATATGTTTATTTACCAGAAAGTGTGACTCTATCTTGCTTATTTTATTCAGCTTCTGCTGCAGCAGTTCACTAGGGTAGGATATCTCTATGGCACCTATATGGTTGTTATTCTTGTCAAATAAGGGATATACGTTCCTGAAGGCATGGGAAGTTCTGCCTTGTGAAAATCCTCTTACTATCTGCTTTGTTTTATTCACTTTATCGAAGTCGTATCTTACACTGCTTAGGTCGTCCCCAAACTTGTTTACTTTGTGAACTCTTAGGAAAACAGTGTTGTCAGGGAATACAAAATGGTATTGTAAAAGACCCTGTTCTTCGAATTTTTTGTATCTTTTTTCAAGAAGTTTTAAAAGTTTTTTCCTTAACTTTGATCTCTCTTGAGTGTTTTCTGTTTTCCATGCATCAGCGATGATATCGGTCAGACCTTTTGTTTTTACGGTTGTTTGATATATTACATCTGCCTTGTCTGCCTGGGTAGCCATGAATATCTGATAGTTTATCTGAAGCTTTTCCATATGGTGGAGTTTTGAATAGGCAATCTTGCTTTTGATGTTTTTATCTGTTACATAATAAACCAAAGCGTTTAAAATAACAAATACTAAAATCAGGGTATATTTTATTTTCATAGTATACTTCTTTTTTATATATAGGGATGAAGCAGTATTTTACTTACCGCTCCTTTTTTCATAAAATTCTTTTTTAAATTGAGTCCACGTATCGTTTAGTATTGCGCTTCTTGCTTCTCTCATCAGGTTTAGGTAATAATGAAGGTTATGCAGTGACGCAAGCCTGAAATATGTCATCTCTCCGCTTCTGTAAAGATGGTTTAAATATGCACGGCTGAAGTTTTGACAGGTGTAACAGCTGCACTCTTCATCAAGAGGCTTTTCATCATCTTTGAATTGTGCCTTTCTGATATTCACCCTTCCGAAACTTGTAAACAGCGTACCGTTTCTGGCATTTCTTGTGGGCATAACGCAGTCAAACATATCAATACCCCTGTCGATGTTCTCTATAAGGTCTTCGGGGGTTCCCACACCCATAAGATACCTTGGTTTATCTTCGGGCATAAACTGTGTTGTCCACTTTACTGTGTCGTACATATCTTCGTTTGCTTCACCTACTGATAATCCGCCTATGGCAAATCCGTCGTAGTCTTCAAGGGCACATAACTGCTGGGCAGACATTTTTCTGAACTCTTTGTCTATGCCCCCCTGGATGATGGCAAAGATGTTTTGATCAACACCTATCCCTTTTGCTTTTTGGGACATATGGTACTCTATTGCCTCTTTTGCCCAGGCGGTTGTTCTTTCGATTGAAAGTTGTATTCTCTCTTTTGTGTTAGGAAGGGCAACCAGGTCGTCAAGTATCATCATAATATCGCTTCCCAGTTCATATTGCGTATCAAGTACGCTTTGGGGAGTGAAGTAGTGTTTACTTCCGTCGATATGGGATTTGAACATTATCCCGTTCTCATCGGGTTTGCTGTTGTCGCTTAGGCTGAATGCCTGGAAACCTCCCGAATCGGTAAGGAAATTGTTGGGGAATCTGCTGAAGCCGTGAAGCCCTCCCATTTTTTTGATAAGCTTGCTTCCCGGTCTGAGATATAAGTGGTAGGTGTTTCCCAAAATAATCTGGGCACCTAAATTTAACATATCGTTCGCATCCAGGGCTTTTACTGTAGCTTGTGTTCCCACCGGCATAAATACCGGTGTTTGAACCTCTCCGTGTGCCATGGTAAGAGTGGCGGCTCTTGCACGCCCGCTTGTTGCTTCTAGTTTAAAGTTCATATGTCTCCTGTAGTGTTAGTTTTTTTTGATTATGTTGTAAGTAGGGTACGGGATGTTTATGCCGTGTTTTGCAAAGGCGTCGAATATATCCATATTTATTTTATATTGCATTTCGTTGTATCTGACCGTCGGCGCCCAGTATCTAAGTTCTATATTTATAGAAGCGTCGGCAAACTCTTTTATCCCTACCTGGGCTTTTGCCTCTTTTGAAAGCTCTTCGTAACCCTCCAGTACCTCAAGTATCAATTTAACGGCCTGTTTTGGATCTGAAGCGTAATCTATACCAACAATGGTTTCAACGATCGTATATTCAAAAGAGTTTTTAAGAATCTCTCCCACGATATGCTTGTTTGGGATAGTTATCTCCTCTTTATCTTCCGTTTCCAGGATGGTATAGGCAAGTTTGATAACCTTTACCACACCCGTATGACCCTGTATGGTTATTGTGTTTCCTACTACAAAAGGCCTTGTGGCTATAATTGAGATACCCGCACCGAAGTTTGACAAAAGCCCCTGAAGTGCCAAACCTGCACCCAAAGACATGGCACCTATTGCGGCAACGAAAGGGGTTACCGTGATACCAAGTTTCCCAAGGGCTATAATAACTGTCCCTGCTACGATAATGATACGGATCGTTGTCGAGATAAATTTCGTTAACGTTACGTCTATCTCTTTTTTTAAGCAGAAAGATTCAACTAAAAGCGCAACCTTCTTTGCCACATAAAAACCAAGAAGAGAGATGATAATTGCACCCACGATCTGGAAACTGTAGTTTACGAAAAACTCAATTACCATATTGTAGAGATTCTGCATATTCTGTATCTCTTTGTCTATTTCCTTTACCATAGTAAATACCCTTAATATTTTTATTAAAGTCGTATTATATCCATTTTTAGATATAATCCAAGAAAACTAAATTCAGGTGAATAGATATGAAAAGATTTTTAACTATATTTTTAACAATAACATTAACCGTAACACTTTTTGCCCAGGAAAAACAAGAAGAGGTCAAAAGCGAAACGGAAGAGCCAAGCAGACTTGAGTCTTATACCAAACTTCAAAAAGTTATAGCTGCAGTAGAGCTTTTATATGTGGATGATATGAAACTGAGCAAGATAGTGGACAAGTCCATTACGGGGCTTTTGCATGAGCTTGACGCCCATTCATCTATGCTTAACAAAGAGTCTTATCAGGAGATGCAGGTTGAGACAAAAGGGGAGTTCGGAGGACTTGGGATAGTGATCGGCAAAAGAGACGGAGCATTGACCATTATCTCTCCTATTGATGATACCCCTGCTTATAAAGCCGGAGTGAAAGCCGGAGATATTATCCTTAAGATCAACGACAAATCAACTATCAATATGTCGTTATCCGATGCTGTTGATATGATGAGAGGGAAAAAAGGAACTCCTATTGATATCACCCTTGTCAGAAAAGGGGAGAACGAACCTATAAAAGTGAACATAGTAAGAGATATAATCAAAATACAGTCTGTTTACAAGAAAACAATAGGTGAGGATATCCTTTATCTTAGGATCTCGTCGTTTATGGATATGAAGATATCAAGCGAACTTAAAAAGTATATAAAAGAAAATAAAGATAAAACAAAAGGTATTATCCTTGACCTTAGGAACAATCCCGGCGGTCAGTTAAGCCAGGCTATAGAGACTGTTGATCTTTTTGTCAGCGAAGGCGTTATAGTTTCCCAAAAAGGAAAAAACAAAAAAGATGACGAGTTTTTTAACGCATCTTCAACAACAACGATTACGGAAGTACCCCTGGTAGTCCTTGTGAATGAGGGAAGTGCCAGTGCCAGCGAGATCGTAAGCGGAGCTTTACAGGATATGAAAAGAGCCGTTATCCTTGGTAAAAAGACTTTCGGTAAAGGAAGCGTGCAAAGGATCATCCCAATAACAGATGACCAAAGCGAAGCTATAAAACTTACAATAGCAAAATACTACCTTCCAAGCGGAAGAACTATCCAGGCTGTGGGAATAGAGCCTGACGTAGAGGTTGCACCGGGAAAAGTCCTGACTAAAAAAGAATCCGAGTTCGTTCTAAAAGAGGAAAATATGAGAAAACACCTTGAGGGTGAACTTGACAAAATAGGAGAGGCGGAAAAAGAAGAGGAAAAAGAGGATATTGTTGAAAACAAGAATATTATAACGAACGAGCAGATCATGGATGACAACCAGCTAAAAGTTGGTGTCGATATTTTAAAATCATTAATTATTATGGGGAAATAGATGAACATAAAAGATATTATAGCGCTTGGTCTTTGGCCTGAATCAAAGAAAACAACAACACAAAAAGGTGTTGATGAGCTGGAAGAACTGGGGTACAATCTTTTTTATATAGGTAAAAACGCGGATCTTTATACCTGTCCGGGGAGTGATCCTAAAGTGTTATTGGTAAGAAGTGACAGAACAAGTGTATTTGATATTCCGTTAAATCTTGAGATCGAGGGGAAAGGTATCCTTCAAACCACTATCTCAAACAGCGGGGCAGAGTTTGCAAAAGAGTCCGGGATCACAACGGCGATCCTGTCAGAAAAAGTCGACCAGTCACTTGATATAGCGCCGAGATGCCAGCTTATGGAGCTTTGCAAGCCTTTGGAAGCTGAAGTTGACGGTGACGTGGTACAGTTTGAGTTCATCTTCAGAAACTACCTTACGGGGTCTTTATTTGAAGCCTGCCAAAAAGGGAACGATCCTTACGGTTTAGAGCTTTCAAAGGATCTTGAACAGTGGCACAAGTTTGATACTCCTATTTTTACTCCTACAACAAAAGGGATCAAGGATGAGCCTTTGAATTCTCAAAAAGTAAGAGAACTTTTCCCTGATATCATCTCAAATCTTGAGAAACTGTTTAAAGAGTTTACATCATTTGCACAGGATCACGGAATAGTGGTAGTTGATACCAAGTTTGAGGTGTTTGTGGGTGCGAACGGTCAATGGGTACTTGGTGACGAGGTTTTAACTCCGGAGAGTTCAAGATTTATAGCAAAAGAGGATTTTGACAAAGGTGATTACATCTCTATGGATAAGCAGATTCTAAGAAATTTTGCCAAAGAGAACAGCTGGAAAGAGAAAGCTAAAGATCTGAATCCCGGAGAAAAACTTGAAGTTGAAGTTCCACAATCGATCAAGAACGAGATCTTAAGCGGATATGAGACTATCCTTGAGAGACTGCATAAGTAAGCAGGAAAAAGGCGCCTGAATTGTTATAAGGCAATTTTAGGTATAATCGCCATATCACAGGGTGATTTGATTTATAAATAATATAAAATTGAAGGTAAGAAATGAAAGCAATTATTAACATTGGACTGAAAAAAGGTGTTTTAGATTCACAGGGTAAAGCAACACATCATACACTGGATACTTTAGGTTTCCAGGATATGGTAAAAGACGTAAGAGTGGGTAAACAGATTATTATGGATCTTAACAGCGAGGATGAAGTTTCAGCAAAAGAGGAAGTTACAAAGATGTGTGAACAACTTCTTGCCAACACTGTAATTGAAGATTACGAAATAATTTTAGAGAAATAGTTATGAGAGTATCGGTATTACAATTCCCCGGAACTAACTGTGAGTATGATTCAAAGTATGCTTTTGAGAAGTTAGGAGCACAGGTAGACGTTATATGGCATGAAGATGCAGCTCTTCCTGCTGATACTGATCTTGTGGTGGTTCCAGGCGGATTCTCATACGGAGACTACCTAAGAAGCGGTGCTCTTGCAAAAAATGCCAAGATCATGTCGGCTGTTAAAGAGTATGCTTCAAAAGGTGGAAAAGTTCTTGGTATCTGTAACGGATTTCAGATATTGACTGAAACGGGACTTCTTCCAGGAGCACTTAAAAGAAATGACAACCTGCATTTTATCTCAAAACACCACCATTTGAAAGTTGTGAACAACGATAACCAATTTCTTCAGGAGCTTGAAGTAGGTGAAGTGGTAAATATACCCGTAGCACACCATGACGGTAACTATTATATCGATGACGCGGGACTTGAAGAGTTAAGATCAAACGGTCAGATCCTTCTTCAATATTGCGACAAAGAGGGTAATAACCAGATTTTAAACGGAAGTGTTGAGCAGATCGCAGGTGTGTGCAACAAAGAGAAAAACGTATTTGGACTTATGCCTCACCCTGAAAGAGCAATGGAAACACTTCTTGGTTGTGACGACGGTGTAAAAATGCTTCAAGGTTTTTTCAAATAGTAATATCAAGTGAAAGTTGTGAAACGGTACATTAACTCACTTTTTATTCTTTTCCTGTCTTTAACAGTGTCTTATTCCCAAGATGCTGTTAAGTCAAAAGAGTTCTATCTGGACATCTCCTCCTATCCCAAAAGGGTCTTTACGGGGCAGAAATTCGACATAAAATTAAAAGCTACGATATTAAAGCCCAAAGAGAGTTATGACCGAATCATATTAAGCTATGCCAACGGCAAAAATATTGATATCATAAATAAAGAGCCCGAATGGATACAGCAGAAAGATAATATATTTTTCACGAAACTGACTTTTAAAACACAAGATACGGCGTTTACTCTGCCAAAGATAACCGTTGCCCTGGTAAAAGAGGAGCAGATAATTGATTTCCTTTCGTTGGAACTGCCTGAAATAACATTTGAAAAGATCGCTGTGAATGAAGAGCTTTTTTCAAATATTATTGCAAAAGAGCTGCAGGTATTAACGGTAAAAACAAAACAGTACAACAACAACACCCTGCATACGACCATCAATCTTGAAGGGCTTAACAGCAACCTTGAGGATATACACTTGAAAAGTTACGGTGAACAGGGTATAAAAAGTTTTGATGAGAAATATCCCTTGCAGAACATTTTTTTCTATGTAATGACCCCAAGCCATATAAAGCAGATAACGTTCACCTACTATAATACCTTATCAAAAGATTTTGTAACTGTGAATATACCGGTAAACCTTGAAGAGGAGCTAGTAAGTACCCAGACGGATCTTAACCCTTATAACAGCAGTATGCTTCTTTATAAACAAAGTTTGAGCGTCTTTTTTCTTCTGCTGTTTTTGGTGATATTTATAGTGACGAAAAAAGAGAGGTACCTGATTTTCGTTATTGTTTCGATACTTGCAACGGTTTATTTTTTTATCCCGAATAAAAAAGTGGTATTAACTAAGGGTACGGACATATATATCCTGCCTACAAACAATTCGACAATTTACAAAAAACTTGAAAAACGTGAATTGGCCGAAGTGATAAACGAAAAAGGACAGTTTAGGAAAGTCTTGTTTGAAAACAAAAACATAGGATGGATAAAAGAGAATGATATTAAGTAAATTAAGGGCATTGTTCACGGCACTGCAGTTTACCATTACGGTTTCGGTAGTTATAATCCTGATGTATATATTCAGAGACAACAATTACAGAATAAGAAACCTATGGGCAAGGATGCAGCTTAAACTTATGGGTGTGAAACTTGAGATAAAGGGCGAAATGGATAAGAACGCCCAGATGTACATAATGAACCACCAGTCAATACTGGATATAGTGCTTTATGAAGCAATCGCAAAAAGGAATCTGGCTTGGGTTGCCAAAAAAGAGATAGCAGATATCCCCTGGTTCGGTAATATACTTAAAGCTCCCAGAATGATAATAGTGGAGAGGGAAAACAAAACAAGCCTGGTGAAGCTTCTAAAAGATGCAAAGAACAGACTTGACAACGGAAGACCGATAGTTATATTTCCCGAAGGTACCAGAAGTGACGGAAATAAACTAAGAAAGTTCAAAGCAGGTGCCAGGATGATAGCCGACAAGAACAAGCTTCTTGTACAGCCCATGATAGTTGTAGGTACCAGAAAAATATTCGATTCACAGAATTTTAACCAAAGAAGCGGTACTGTTAAAGTTATCTACCTTCCATCGGTTCAGGCCCAAAAAGGTACAAACTGGTTTGAAGAGGCGGAGAACCAAATGCGTGAAACCCTGAAAAAAGAGAATATCCGTGGTATTTAACCTCCCTACCGTATTAGCCGTTGGGGCAGGGGGCTTTTTAGGAGCCGTAGCCAGATTTTATGTTGGGGTTCAGGTGGTGAAATATTTTCCCCACGAGATCCCTTTTGCAACATTTGCAGTTAATATTGCGGGTAGTTTTATTATAGGGATGCTGGTTGCTTTGTTTTTACACGTGACACCGTCTGATATACTAAAAGGTTTTCTGGTCACTGGATTTTTGGGAGCACTGACCACATATTCAACCTTTGCCATTGAAAGTTATATGCTCCTTAACAGCTCACTTTGGTATGGAATATTAAATATTGTTTTAAACGTAGCAGGTACAATTCTTTGTGCAGCAATAGGATTTAAATTAATAGAGAGGATTTTTAATTAATGCAGTTATATATTTATGCAAGAAGCGGACACAATTACGGTCTGGAGAATATCAGAAGGGCTAGTGCCTTATACAATATGCTTGAGGATTGCGATCCTATTTTATGCAGCGCCGATTACAGGGCGGCAACTTTTGCAAAAGCGGAACTGGGCGTAAAAAAAGGCGTAGGGGTAGATGTAATAGGTAATATGCCCAATGTAATGGAAAGAGGCGATATGCTGATCTATGACGACGGCGGCGAAGCAAGCGCTACCATGCAGGAGCATATGAAAGAGTTCTGCCAGAAGCTTTTCAAGGTAGGGAGTGATATCCCGTACGATATAGTTGATGAAACTTTTTTTGAAAATTCCGGGACAACGCAGGAAAAAGCAGTGTTCTTTGCGGATGATGATTATGCCCAATGGTTCTTCGATTTTTTCCAGACGGGTGAAAAACAGGAATTTCCTTTGATCTGGGGGCATTACTTTTTCTTTAAGAACGAAAGAAAAACAGCAGAATATTTCAGTGAGATAATAGAAGACGAAGATTATATCCAAACTATAAAAAGCACAAAATACCTTTTAACAGCGTCAGTCCAGGCTGCCTTGGAATCACTTGCGGCAGGAAACTGCCCTGTGTTCTTTAAGCGGGGAGACAAAGAGCCTGAAAATATGCACCTTCTGGAAAAATACAATATTCCAACGGCAAAAGGTGCCGATATGGACAAGCTTATTGAGGATTTTGATAATATTACCAAAAACTATCCTGTAACCGAAAAAATAGAAAAATACGATATTTCAGATGTCAAAGAGCAGATCCAGGATGTACTTAAAAAGTTCGAGATGGTTAAGCCCTCTTTAGAGTATAAGTTTTAGTTTTAGGTTCTTTACCTTTGATTTTATTTAGTTCTGGTATAATCGCGTAGTTAAATATATTTAAGGATAATTTTTTATGAGTCTGAAAGAGAATGTAGATTATATAAAAAAGGAGATCTCAACTGAAGAGAGTTTCCTGGAGAGTGTTTTTAAAGCAGAGAATTTTTATAAAAGATATAAAAAAGTTATATTGGGTGCTGCTGCGGTTGCGGTAGTTGCTCTTATTGGAACGGGAGTGTCCGGGTATATTAATGAACAGAATACCATAGCGGCAAACGAAGCTTTCAACAAGGTTCTTGAAGATCCAAAAGATACCAAAGCCCTTGAGGAATTAAAATCACTGAATCCAAAGCTGTACCAGCTTGCCGTTTACTCGAACGACAAATCACAAAAGATCGAGATAGATTTCTTTAAAGAGCTTTCTTTATATTCAGAGGCCGTAGAGTCCCAAAACAGCGAGAAAATCGGAAGTTTAAGCCAGAACCAAAATTTTCTGTTAAAAGATTTTGCACTTTTCAATAAAGCCCTGATCGAAGCGAAACAGGGAAAATATAAAGAGGCAAAAGAGACTTTGGGGCTTATCCCTTCAACTTCGGATGTTACTGGCCTGGCTAAAATGCTTGAACACTACTTATTGACGAAATAGAGATACCATGAAAAATTTAATTTACCTACTAAGCGTTGCACTGATTGTTTTCACCGGATGTGAATCAAAGAAATATTACGAGCCTGAGTTTATAACAGAGGGTCTGGAACTTGAGGGTTACGAAATAAATGACGATGTTGTAGATTACACCCTTGAGGGGGTAACATTGGATGATGATACTTTCCTTTCGAAAAACACCGAAGTTGAAACAAAACTAAAAGAGGGATTCAAGTTCCTGAACGATGACGGAGAAACAATTCTTTCTGCCGATCTTAGCAATAATTTTTTAATCCAGTCAAAAAATAAAGAGGACAGGCTTTTAACTTTTGATTCGAACGTATTAAGCGCAACCAAGCATAAAAACCTTATTGCACTTCTTCTTACTGATAATGCGGCTGCACTGTATGACCTTGAAAAAGAGAAAGTGGTATTCAAAGAGTATCTGAACACCTCTTTGGTAAATGACGTGAAGATCCCAAGTCCCGTATTCCTTGACACACTTGTATTATATCCTACCCTTGACGGAAAAGTTCTTATCGTTGACGGGACAAGCAACAAGATATACAAAACGATAAATATCGACCCTAAAAGTGAGATAAACAACATCACATTTATGGAAACGGTAGGGAACAGCCTTGTTGCCGCGACTCCGAACAAGATATTTACTTTTGCCAACGGTAGGGTTAATGTTAAAAGCCTTGATGTAAGATATGTTGCAGTGAACAACAACGACATCTATGCGGCAACACTTGACGGAAGAATTGTAAAATACGACCTGAAACTGATAGAGAGAAAATCAAAAAAGTTCAAGTTCGCAAAATTCGTTGCCCTTGGTTACGGAAAATCGGGACTTTATGCGCTTGAATCACAGGGGTATATGGTAAAAATGGACAATGACCTTGAAAACCTTGAGATCTACGAATTTGATTTTGACAATGAACAGAAAGTTATAACTATCGGAAACAAACTCTATTTTGAGAATATCTATACCATCTTAAAATAAAGAGAACCCATGTCTGAGCCTATTGAAGCATTCAAGGAGCATCTTACTATTATAAGATCCCTTGCTTCAAACAGCGTTGAGGCATACGTTAACGATCTGAACGATTACGAACAATATCTGTACACCTCAAAGAAAGAGCTTTTAAACGCATCGGGCGACGAGCTTTTATCTTACCTTTCAATAATAGAAAACCCAAGAACCCAGAACAGAAGATTAAGCAGCATAAACGCATTTTACAAGTTTGCAAGCGAGAACTTCGACGGGATTGAAAAACCAAAAGCTGTATTTGCCAAGCTTCCAAAAACACTCCCCAAGTACCTAAGCGATGAGCAGATAATGAAACCTCTGGATCTTATTGACAGAAGCACGGTACTTGGGAAAAGGGATTATGCTCTTATACTTTTCCTATACGCTACGGGGGTTCGTGTAAGTGAACTTATAACGATCAAGCAGGAGGATATAGAGCACAACTGGGTAACGGTGAGATTTGCCAAGGGGTCAAAGCAAAGGGTGGTTCCAATAGCGGACTTTGCCCTTGGAGCCTTGAACGACTACCTTCAAAACAGGGATAAAAAAAGTGAATATCTTTTTTTGAACTATCTTGGCAAACCGCTGAGCAGAATAAGCGTATTTAAAATAACAAAAAAATACTATAACTATTCACCCCACGTGTTCAGGCACTCCTATGCAACCTCCCTTATACTGGGCGGTGCGGACCTGATGGTAGTAAGCGAGCTTCTAGGACACAGCAATGTTGAGACAACTCAGATCTATACCCATATACAGCAAAAACACCTGAGGGATACCATAGATTCATACCACCCGCTGAATATAAAGGACAGTGATGATATTGTGTGATATAGGAAATTCTACATTTCATTTTAAAACTTCCAAAAAAGATTTCAAAACTGCTATTAATACCAAAATAAAAGAGCTGCCCGATTTCAAAGGGGATGAAAAGATATATTTTATAAGCGTAAATGAAAAAGGAACCAAAAAACTTTTGAAAAAATATCCCGATGCGGTTAACATAGAAACCCTGATAGATTTCAAGACAAAATATGAAGGGATGGGTGTAGACAGAAAAGTTGTATGCAGCGGTATAAAAAACGGTATAATAATAGATGCAGGAAGTGCCGTTACCGTTGATATTATGAAAAACGGCAGACACCTCGGCGGGTATATTATGCCCGGACTTGGTTCTTACAGGAAAATTTATCCACAAATTTCAAAAAAACTTCAATTTGACTTTAAAAATGATATAAATTTAGATAAAATTCCACTAAAAACAAACAGTGCCATTTGTTTTGCAATGTTTGACGGTATAGTCCAGTCTATAAAGAGGCAGTACGATACTTTTTTGATCCCCCTTTATTTTACCGGAGGAGACGGGAAAGTATTGATAAAATATTTTAAGGGTATACCAAAAGAGTTTGATAAGAACCTGATCTTTAAAAGTATGAAAAAGATCATCAAAAATAAAAAGAGAGGTAAATAGATGTTAACAATTGCTCTTCCAAAAGGAAGAATCGCAGAACAGACTTTGGAAAAATTTGAAAAGGTTTTCGGGGAAAAGTTTGAATTTGAAGGAAGAAAACTAATATTGAAAAAAGCCGGATTTACGTTTTTAAACGTAAGAAATCAGGATGTTCCCACTTATGTAATGCACGGGGCGGCTGATCTTGGTGTTGTAGGGCTTGACGTATTGGAAGAGAAAGAGTACGATCTTGTAAAGCTTGTTGATCTTAAGATCGGTCAGTGTAAAGTGGCGATCGGGCTAAAAAAAGGTGACAAGATAGATTGGAACAGATCGGAGATCACTGTTGCAACCAAGCATGAGAAGATCGCAAAGAAGTTTTTCGAGAAAAAAGCTATGGCGGTAAATATAGTGAAACTTTACGGATCGATCGAACTTGCTCCGCTTGTTGAATTAAGCGATTGTATAGTAGATATCGTTGAGACGGGTGAAACCATGAAACAAAACGGTCTAGAGGTCGGGGATACCATTATGCACTCTTCTGTTCATTTGATCTCAAACAAAAACTCCTATTACAATAAAAAAGACCAGATCCTGGACTTGAGAGAGAAAATTGCAGCCACTTGATCTGTATGCTTCTATAGAACAGTACCTGGGATTTGACGAAGAGGTACATGAGCTTTACAAGGCAATAGCGTTCGAAGCTGTAAAAAAAGAGCCAAAGTCACTTATAGATATAGGGTGCGGGCAGGGTGAATTCTGCCGTATCATGGAGTATAACGGTATAAAGGCACTGGGCGTTGACCTAAGCTTAAAACAGGTCGAGATAGCAAAATCAAAAGGGGTTGAGGCACAGTGTATCGATATAAAAGATATAAAACAGAAGTTTGACTGTGCTACGGCTGTTTTTGATGTTGTAAACTATCTTCCAAAAGATTATATAGGAACTTTTTTCAAATATGTTTATGAGCTTCTTGAAAACAACGGACATTTTATCTTCGACGTGAATTCGCTGCACGGTTTTGAAGATATCGCACAGGGGACGTTGACAATCGACCTTGAGGAAAAATTTATAGCAATAGACGCAAACTATGAAAACGAAACACTATACACCGATATTACACTCTTTGTAAAAAACGGCGAACTGTTTAAAAAACACAATGGTACAATAGAACAGTTCTTTTACTCTGTAGAGGATCTGAAGGCTCTTTTACAAAAGGCAGGCTTTAGGATTGAAAAAGCGGATGGTTTCTATCTTCACAGCGAAGAGGATTTTGATAAATATATAATAGTGTGCAAAAAATAACTAACGGAGGGTTTTGATGATAAAAGATATAGTAGAAGATATAAGTTTTAAGAATCTAGCAGAGAACCAGATATTTGAACAGATTGAATATCTTTTGAACAAAGATCAGGAGTTCTCGGTTACCGCAAATATAAAAGGGGTGAAATTCGAGCCGGCAATACCGGTATCGATTGCAAAAAACTTTTCACAGTTTACCCTTTTTTCTTTGATGAATTATACATATGAAACTTTGGAGCTTACAGAGGAGAATATAAAGTTTGAAGCGGGATTCGGGCAGGAAAACTTTGCCTCGACCGTTACCGTGCCTCTTGGGGCGATATTCCAAATAGTGGTTGACGAATCTATTTTATATATCAACCCTTCGGCTACGGTTGCAAAGTTCTTTGAGAATAAAGAGGAGCAAGACCATACCACAAGGTCTTTGAATGCTTTTAAAATGAACAAAAAGAACAAGGATTTGTTCTAAGCTATTGCAGGTCTTTTATTGTCTGCTCTTTTAAAATAGCCAGCTGTCTTAGCAGAACGGGGTCTTCTACCCCTTCAGAGAGCTTATCAAGATTCTTTATCATGGGTTTGAGCTTCTCTTTCATGCTCTGTGCAATAGGCTTTCCGCTGTTTATTATTGTGTCCTTTTTCAAAAGATCCAGAACTATCTCCTGTCTTCCTAAAAGTGCTGCGTAGGTTATTGGAAGTATATTATACTGATCAGCAATATTCTGTATATTTCTTTCCACTCCGTAAACAAAGTTGTAAAGTTCTGTATTATTGCTCATTACGCAGGCATGGATTATTGTTTTCCCCATATTATCTACGGACATATAATCAAGCTTGGTCAATTCGACCAGTTTTCTAAACAGCCGGATATTGCAGTTTTTTATTAGCGCAACCCTAAGGTGTATGATCTGGCCGTTTTTGTTCTTTACTCTTATATCGCTTTTATTTACAAGAAGGTAGGTCAAGAAGCTCTTGAACTCTTTGAAATACTCACCCTCTTCAAAACACTTAAGAACATATTCGTAGAAGAGGTTAACACCTTCTTCGTTCCTTTCATTTATATCAAAACCGTTTTGCAGATAAAGTTTCGTAGTGTTCAGGTCACCGTAAAGGAAAGGTTTGAAAAACAGCGGATTACCGTCGATCCCGAGATAATGGAAATTGAATTTCTCCTGTGTAATGATCTCTTTTAAGATGATCATATATTGTCCGTTAAAATCTATATCAATAAGATATTCCCGATCTTTGATCGATTTGAACTTGTGGATATGAAGAATTATGTCGTTCAGGATCTCCGGCACGGTTTCTTGATACCTGTTTTTGATTGTAGGGTCTGCATCGTATTTTAAAAGAATTTTAATGATCTCTATATATTTTATCCCTTTTAATACAGCAATCTGCAGGGGTGTCTCGTCTATTCTGTTGGGCTGGTTCGGATCGATGCCGTTTTCCAGTATAAATATACAGCCGTCAAAGTCGCCTTTTCTTACGAGTTCGAAGAGTATACTCTCCCCGTGCTTGTTTACGGCGTTTATATCCGATCCGCTGTTGATCAGGTTCTGGGCTACATTTTTAAGTTCAGTTCTTTTATCAACTTCAACTTTGGGCGATCTTGTGAATGCGGTCATAACTTCAAGAAGCACGGTATTTTCATCGGGATTTTTCGCATTCAGATTGCATCCCTGCTCAATGGCCGTATCAAGGACCCTTTTACCGTCGTCCCCTCTTAATGCGGTATGTGTAAGGAAGTTGTAACCGTCTTTTCCGCAGATGGTCGGATCAGCCCCTTTCTGTAGAAGTTTTATCGCCAGATTATCGTTTTTTAGGACGCTTTTCTGGTGAAGAACGGTTTGCCCGTTCACGTCAATATTGTTAAGTTCAAGGCCGTCAACCTCAAGTATCGTATCTACAAGCGAACCGCTTCCGTAATTAATCGCATCAAAGATCACGTTTCGGTTATATTTGTCTTTTATATTTACGTCGATATCTTTTTCTATAAGTATTTTCGATATCTCGTTGTACCCAAGGATAACGGCATCTTGAAGAAGGCTTCTGCCGTTGTCGTCGACTTGATTGATATTGAAGTCTGCATATTTTACGAGATTATCTATAACGATAATATCCCCTTTTTCGATCGCAAGTCTTACTGTGGAGATATTGTCCTTGTTTCTGTTGGTTATTTCGACACCCTGCATTACAAGCCAGCTTGCAGCTTTAAACCGGTTGTTTCTAAGGCACATATCAAGAAGCGTGTCGCCATTTTCGAATCTGTAGTTCTTGTTTATTTTAGGCAAAACCCTTTCTGCATCTTTTTGATTGAACTTTCTCTCTTTTAATATTTTTATAAATTCATCTATAGATGGGTGTTTAGAGTGTATCAGATCTTTTAGCATCGTTTTACCTAAATTATTATTATTTTTAATAAACTATCATTAAATGGCTTAAAATTATATAACATATTCTTATTAGGATATTATTTTTTAACTGCCGAGAAGGTCTTTTAGACTCTGCATCGGCTGTTTTCCTTCCAAGATAAGTTTTACCTCGTTTGCTATGGGAGTGTATATGTTCTTCTGTTTTGACAGTTTGTAAATGGCAAAACTTGTCATAACCCCCTCTGCAACTTCCCCAAGCTCTTCAAGAATCCTTTCCAGAGATTTGCCTTCTGCCAGGCCCAGCCCGACCCTGAAATTCCGGCTTAGGGTACTGCTTGCGGTCAGGAACAGATCTCCTGCGCCGCTTAGTCCTATAAAGGTGTCTTTGCTTGCACCGTAATGCCTGGAGAATCTTTCCATCTCCACAAGCCCCCTGGAGATCAAAGAAGCCCTAGCGTTCTGCCCCAGGTTCAACCCTTCACAGATACCGCTTGCAATAGCCAGTACGTTTTTATAAGCACCTGCGATCTCGGCACCCACTACGTCATCGCTGTAATATGTTTTTATAAAATCGGGGAAGAACTCCTCATAGCTTTCATAAAAGCTTTTACTGCTTGAGTTTATAACAAGTGCCGTTGGAAGACCTTTTATAACCTCTGCGGCAAAGGAAGGCCCGGAGATGAATCCCAGGTTTTCATCAGGAACGAACCTCCCGTAAATATCCTGTAAAAATGCCCCCGTAGAAGCTTCTATACCTTTTGCCGCGACGAGTACCTTCTGCCCTTTGTAGATAAAGTTTTTTTCCAGCCATTCTCTTATATGCTGGGAAGGGATCGCTATTACAAGATATTCGCAATCCAGAGCTTCTTCCAGGGATACAAAATTCTTTATATCTTTTTTTGTTCTGTTTGTTATTAGACATGTTTGTTTCTGGTCAAGGGCGAAACGTAAAGCCTGTCCCCATTTTCCTGCGCCGATTACCGCTATTTTAGACATTATTTGAACCTTTGGTCTGGATTGTATTGTTTTTGATATTGTGTAGAAAGTTTTTCTGTTTTGAAAGGTTTTTTTGCGTTTTGTAGGTCATCATAGATATCCTTTGAAATATAAAGACAGGAAATATTTCCTGTCTTTATCAATAAAAATTTATGTGTGAATTTACGCCAGTCTTTCTTTTAGAAGTTTGTTTACAACCTGAGGATTTGCGCTTCCTTTAGAGGCTTTCATTGTCTGCCCGACGAAGAAAGCGAACATTTTTTCTTTTCCTGCTTTGTATTCTGCAACTTTGTCTTCGTTCGCAGCCAGGATCTCGTCGATCATTGCAAGGATCGCGCCGTCGTCGCTTACTTGTTTCAGCCCGAGTTTTTCAATAACTGCATCGATCTGCTCATCGTTTTCCATAAGGTAATCAAGCGCTTTTTTAGCTTGTTTACCCGAGATCGTCCCGTCTTCTATATTTTTGACAAGGGTTCCCAGTTTATCGGCACTTACAGGTGAGTTAACGATACTTTCACCTTCACCGAATCTTCCTTGAAGCTCGACTGTCAGCCAAGAGCTTGCATTTTTTCCGCTGATACCGTGGCTCATCATATCTTCAAAGTATTGAGCCATCTCTTTGGTCGAGCAGATAACACCCGCATCGTATTCTCTTAAGTCAAACTCTTTTACGAATCTTTCTTTCTTTTCATCCGGAAGTTCAGGGATCTTGGAGTATTTCTCTATCATCTCGTCCGTAATGATAAGGGGAAGAAGGTCAGGATCCGGGAAGTATCTGTAATCTGCCGCGTCCTCTTTCCCTCTCATAGATCTTGTTTCACCCGTGTTTACGTCGAACAGTCTTGTTTCCTGTACCACTTCCTGCTCGTATACTCCGTCTTCCCACGCTTCTACCTGTCTTTGAACTTCGTATTTGATAGCTTTTTCTATGAACTTGAAGCTGTTCATGTTCTTGATCTCACATCTTGTATAAAGCTTATCGTCACCCTTTGGTCTTATTGATACATTCACGTCACATCTAAAAGACCCTTCCTGCATATTCGCATCACTGATATCGATATATCTAACGATAGAGTGAAGCTTTTTAAGATAGAGTATCGCTTCTTCGGCACTTCTCATATCAGGTTCGGAAACGATCTCAAGAAGGGGAGTTCCCGCTCTGTTCAGATCTACTCTTGAGTGATCGCCTGCGTGTACGTTCTTACCTGCATCGTTTTCAAGGTGCGCTCTTGTTACGCCTATTGTTTTGCTTGAACCGTCTTCAAAGTCGATAACAACTTTCCCTTCACCCACAACAGGTACTTCGAACTGGGAGATCTGGTATCCTGTAGGAAGGTCGGGGTAGAAATAGTTTTTTCTGTTAAAGATAGATTTTTTGTTTATTTGAGCATTCAAAGCGGTTCCAAGCTGGATAGCTTTGTGTACGGCTTCTTTGTTTAAAACCGGAAGCGCACCAGGAAGCCCCAGACATGTGGGACAAACATTGGTGTTCGGTGTGTGTCCGAAACTAGTTGCACAGTTACACCATAATTTACTTTTCGTATTAAGCTGAGCATGAACTTCTAAACCTATTATTACTTCAAACATTTATAAAAATTCCTTCTTCTTTAATTGTTTTATTCTGATATATCGGGATTATAGCTGATTATTGCTTATAAGGTTATTGCCCTCGTCTTTTAAAGGATAACCGCCGCCGTTGTTTTTATTGTTTTCTTCCTCCATCTGGATAAAGTAGGCATGCCCGAGATAAACTATGTAAAATACAGAGATGAAAAATGCCGCAAAAGGCACCAAAGAGATAACGTATAAGAAAAGTGTCCTGTATCTCATTGGGTATCTGTTCTTGTAATAAATCAAAGAGAACTGCTCTTTTGTTAAAAGTGTGGAACCTACGTCGAAATGGAGCATTTTGTGGAAAAAGTAAAAAAAAGGCAGATTTATCGCAAAAATATTTATAAGCGGTATAAAATAAAAAGGGACAAGAAGCAGAAACAGCACAATCATCACAACGGCGCTTGTGAAAAGCTTGGATAGACCGTTCAGGAGATTTCCGTAGCCGTTTATTTTCAGGTGTGAATAGTGCCTTTTATGTATTATGGCAAGTATTTTGGGCGTGAGCAGACCGATAATAAGCAGGGTTATGAATATGGACATATACCCTATGGCAAACAACCCGACGGTGTAGACCAGAAAACTTACGATCCAGGAAGTAAGGGTGTGTTTTAAAAGGAAATCCATAATTGAGCTTCCCGTGTAGCTTTCATGGGTGGTTTGTGTATCGGTCACTCCGTTTTCAACAGTAGTGTGCTGCTGGTCTATCTCGATCTTGGTCTGTTCAAGTGTATCAAGCCCCATATCAGCCAGTGCGAAAAAAGCGATATACAACACTATTATACTTCCAATAAGGGGATAAAGCAGTATCTTTAAAATATCTTTAGTAAGGTAATCGTTTATACTTGTTTTTAATAATTTAATCTCTTCCATAACATATTGTAGCAAAACTATCATTATGAAAATTGATTTTTTATAAAAATATTGATAATCTTAGTTTTGTAAAATAAGGAAAAATATTATGAAGAAAAAGGCTTTTACACTTATTGAGGTAATTTTATCTTTATTTATCCTGTCTGCGACATTAGCCTGTATATCAAAGATCTTTGTCCATAACAGCAGTTACGAGATATACGGCAGGCTGCTTGTTCTGGAAAATGACTTTTCGAAAAACGGCACGGTGGAAAATACTGGGAATATTGTTTTTAAATAGTATTTAATTGTTTTTTCTAGTTTATAGTTATATAATATTACCAAAGGGGAAATTATGAAAATCAAATATGCAGGGCCTAGACCTCAAATATCACATCACGGAGTAAGTTTCAAAGAGGGTAAAGAGGATAAATACGTTTATCTTATGATAGCACTCCAGATTCTTAAAGCGATCGATAAAGATTATGAGGATAAGAAATCCTACAGTTATGACCTTGAAACGGAAAGGTTGAGCAATGATGAGATGTTGAATATCATAACCTCTTATAAGTCGGATCTGGAAGAGATAGCCCGGAAAGAAGCCGCAGCTTACGGCCTGAAACTTGACGAAGAGGTGGAAGAGGTCGAACACAATTCGACGCTGAGCGAAGTTGAGAAAAAGATCTGGATAAACAATTTGAACATAATGAAAGAGTACAGGATTCAAAGGGCGGTAAACAAAATATATTATATGCATGCCATAGAGTTTATAGCAGCTGTTATAAAAAGGGAGGGAATAAAAGAGATCGATACACCTTTTTATGAGAAATACTGGCATGTACTTCAAACAATCGAGGGGCAGTTCTCGGATACCAAAACCCCTATCTCTACGGAGCTGAAGGTTGAACCCGATAAAGAGGGACAGCTTATTGCCAGAATGTTTATAACTGGAGTTTAGATGGTAAAAAAAACATTATATCCTCTGTTTTTACTGGGGTTTGCATATTTTCTTTTTTCAAGTAATGATGCAAAAACCATTATAGCGGGGATCGCCATATTCCTGATCGGTATGGTTTTTATGGAGGATGGCTTTAAACTGTTTAGCGGAGGTTTCCTTGAAAAGGTAGTTGAAAAAAGTACCAGTAATATACCCAAAGCAATCGGTACAGGTTTTGTTGCAACAACTTTGGTTCAAAGTTCCTCTTTGATCAGTATTATTATTATATCCTTTTTAAGTGCCGAGCTAATAACCCTTTCAAGTGCGATCGGGGTAATATTCGGTTCTAATATCGGTAGTACTACTACTGCGTGGATAGTTTCCTCATTTGGCTTGAAGATCAAGATAGCCCATTACGCTATGCCTATGCTTATTTTCGGGGTGATATTCAGGTTTTCCAAGAGCAGGTCTTATCAGGGGTTGGGAAATGTACTTGTAGGGCTTGGGTTCATATTTTTAGGTATAGATTATATGAAAGAGGGCTTTGAAACAATGAAATCAGGTCTTGACCTTTCACAGTATGCAATGGAAGGGTACCTCGGGATTTTGGTTTATGTTCTTTTGGGGGCCATTGCAACTATCGTGATCCAGTCAAGCGGAGCAACTGTTGTTCTTATTATTACCGCCCTTGCAACGGGTCAGATAACCTATATCAATAGTTTGGAACTTGTAATAGGTGCGAATATAGGAACAACGGTTACTGCGGCACTTGGGGCATTGTCTTCAAACTCCAACGGAAAGCGTCTCGCTGTTGCACACTTTATTTTTAATATCATTACCGGGGTCATTGCCATTATTTTCCTATACCAGATTGCTTCTGTGGTAGATAACTTATCTGATTCATTTGGAATAGGGGCTGAAGACTATGCTATGAAGCTGGCACTGTTTCATACAATATTCAATATAATAGGTGTTGTGGTTGTATCTCCGTTTACTTATATGCTTGTTAGGTTTTTAGAAGGATTGTTCCTTGAAAAAGAGGAGGAGATGGATAAGGCAAAATATCTTGACAAAGAAACTATACAAATCCCGCAAAGTGCCCTTGAATCTATAAAAAAAGAGGTAGAGCACCTTTACGATAATTCCACTGAGATACTTGCACATGCCCTGAACCTGCACAGGCACCAGATATGGGGCGGGGATGATATAAAAGAGGTGGTGAAATCCTCAAACAAAAAAATAGATATCGATATAGACAGATATTATGATATGAAGATAAAAAACCTTTACGGGGAGATCGTTTATTATGCTTCCCTTTCACAGGACGGTATGGAAGAGGAGTCGGCAAGACAGGTATATTATTATAAGGTGGCCTGTAAAGATATAGTTGAGTCCATAAAAGACGCAAAGCTTATGCAGAAAAATATTGACTTGTATCTTGATAGTGACAATGTTGCCATTAAAAAAGAGTATAACTATCTAAGGGAAAAACTGGCAAAGATACTTAACAAGATAAACAATATCAGGCATAATGAAGATGAGATCGAAAGCCTGACAAAAATAGAGTTCCTAAAAGATGAGGTCAAGGGGCTTGATATGATAGAGAACGGAAGGATCGACAATCTTATCAGAAATAACAAGATCAGCACAAAAATGGCAACTTCTCTTATAAACGATTCTTCGTTTGCCTATGATATTTCAAGAAGGCTGATCGAAGTGGCTGCCACGTTGTGGATCCCTGATCCGGAACTTAGAAGATTAACAGGAGATGATAAATGAAATTTGGAGAATTATACGATAAACTGACAGACTTTTTTGACATGAGTTCTAAAAAGCAGCAGAAAAAGCAGGGAAAACTTGATAAACTGGATGACGAGCTTCAAGTAAAGATCAAAAAAACAAAAGAGAAGCTTAAAACCGCAGAAACGAAGAAAAAAAGAAAAGTTTTAAGCAACGAACTTAAAATATTAAAACAACTTGCCAAAAAAATAGACAAACTGGACTAGAGGGTTAAACCTCTGTCTCGTATTCTATAGGGTCTTTTACACCCGCAAGCTCAAATCCTTTGAGCCTTAAGCGGCAGCTGTCGCACACTCCGCACGCTTTGTTTTCATTTTTATAACAGCTCCAGGTGTATTTTAAAGGCACCTCAAGTTCGACGGCTTTTTTTACTATCTGCTCTTTTGTCATATGTACAAGAGGAGTTATGATATTGAGTTTTGTTTCCTCTTTTGTCCCCTGGTTCATGGCCGCTTCCATTTTCCCTATGAAATTATCGGTACAGTCGGGGTAGCCGCTGCTGTCTTCCTGCACTACTCCTATATATAAAGCTTCCGCCCCGTGCTTCTCCGCAATGGCTGTAGCGATACTTAGAAAGATACCGTTTCTAAAAGGCACATAAGTTACGGGCACCCCCTTTTCTATACCTGTCGTGGGTACGTCTATTGCCGTATCTGTCAAGGCGCTTGCTCCGATCTGCGTGAAGAAAGGGATGTTTATCTCGTATTTCTCTTTTACGTTAAGCTCTATGCAGATATTCCTGAAAGCTTCGAGTTCTTTGTGTTCCGTTCTTTGTCCGTAGTTAAAGTGCACAGCAATTATCTCGTACCCTTCGTTCCTTGCAATATATGAGGATAACGTGGAGTCCATTCCCCCGCTTAAAATACATACCGCTTTTTTGTTATTGTGATTTTCCATCTTTTTGTTTTCCCTTCTGCCGGTTGTTTTGTGTATATTTTTTGACAAAGGGTGCAACTGCTTTTTCAGTTAAAACTGATATAATTACCCTTGTTAATATATTTTGAATAATAGCAAAATAATTCAAAAATAGCGGTTAGCGACTGCTTAATAAATGAAAAAATCTCAACTAGATTTTTCAAATAAGACAAATTTTATCTTAAATGGGTTAAACTACAAAAAAATTTGGAAAAACGGTACAGTAAATGTATATCGTTAATAGACAATTTATAAATAAAGGTAATAATGATGGAAGTATATTTAGATAATAACTCAACAACACAAATGGATCCTAAAGTTCAAGAAGTGTTTTGCGAGAACATCAAAAAATTCGGTAATATCAATGTTATTTATAACAAAGGTATTGAAGCAAGGGCATTATTAAATGATGCATATGACAAACTGTATGACGGAATCAATGCCGCAGATGAAGATGATATCATCATCACATCCTCTACAACAGAGGGTAATAATATAGTATTAAAAACATTTTTGGATGCTTTCCAAAGAGGAAGTGAAAAAAATCATATAATCTCTACAATAGCGGAGCACTCAAGTATCAAGTCGCCTCTTAAATATTGTAAAGAGATGGGTATGGAGGTTACTTACATAGGAACTGACGAAAACGGACTTGTAAAGATCAACGAGCTTGAAGAAGCAATCACCGACAAAACCTGTCTTATCTCTGTTTTGATGGCATCGAACGAAACAGGGGCAATCCAGGATATTAAAAAGATCAGTGAAATAGCAAGAAAACACGGTGTATATATCCACAGTGACGGTGCTCAGGCGATCGGTAAAATGAAAGTAGACGTTCAGGATCTTGATGTTGATTACTTTACATGGTCTGCACATAAGTTTCACGGACCAAAAGGGGTAGGCGGTATTTTCGTAAAAGCGGGAGTTCCGTATGCGACACAGATCCACGGTGCGAAGAACGTAATGGGCGGTAAAAGAGGCGGAAGCCTTAACAATAACGGTGTAGCGGCAATGGCTACGGCACTGGAGTTGGCGAATATCAACCTTTCATTTATGGATCACACAACACAAACCCTTAGAAACAAGCTTGAGGACGAGCTTCTAAAAATACCTGATACGAAATCGTACGTACCTAGAGTTAAAAGGCTTAAAAACCTTGTGGCTATATCTTTCAGAGGTGTTGAGGGTGAAGCGATGTTATGGGATATGAACGAAAACGGAATCTACCTTTCAACTGGATCAAGCTGTTCAAGTGAGGATCTAGAAGGGAGTGCCGTTGTTGAAGCACTTGGTGAAAAAACGGAGATCGCAAATGCAACGGTTATGTTCGCACTTAGCAAGTTCACTACAGAAGCAGAGATTGATTATGTTATAGAAAAAGTCAAAGCAACGGTGAAGAGATTAAGAGAGATCTCCATGACGTATGCTAAGCAGGAAGCGTTCAGCGTTCATCTGCACGATTAAAAAGTTTAATATAAATAGAGTAGATTAAGATAAAACAGAAAAAAGTAAAAGGAAAATATTATGGCAAGAAATGATTTAGTTACGGGAAATGTTTGGGAACAATACAGTAAAAAAGTTCAGGACAGAATGAACAACCCAAGAGCCTTAGGTGAGTATACTCAGGAAGATGCGGATAAAACAGGAACAAAACTTATCGTTGCAGACTTCGGTGCGGAGTCATGTGGTGATGCAGTAAGGTTATACTGGCTTGTTGACCCTGAAACGGATATTATTCAAGGAAGCAGATTCAAGTCTTTCGGTTGTGGTACAGCGATCGCTTCTTCTGATGCTATGGCTGAGCTTTGTATCGGAAGAAAAGTTGATGATGCTATCCATATTACAAATACGGAAGTTGAAGCATACTTAAGAGATACTCCGGACGAGCCTGCGGTTCCGCCTCAAAAAATGCACTGTTCAGTTATGGCATACGACGTTATCCTTGAAGCTGCCGCACAATATAAAGGTGTGGAAAGAAGCGAGATCGAAAATCAGGATATCGTTTGTGAGTGTGCAAGAAAAACAAGAAAAGATATCGTAGACGCTATCAGAGAAAACAACCTTCAAACAGTAGAAGAGATAGTTGAGACCACAAAAGCGGGATCATATTGTAAATCATGTGTTAGACCGGGAGGTCATGAAGCAAAAGACGTATATCTTGTAGATATCCTTGCAGAAGTAAAAGACTCTATGGAGCAGGAAAAACTAACGGCTGCGGCAGATACAACTCAAAGCGGCGAGATGAGTTTTGACAAGATGACTATCGTACAAAGAATCAAAGCGGTTGACGCTGTTATCGAAGAGTACATCAGACCTATGCTTGTAATGGACGGCGGGGATATGGAGATCATCGATATCAAAGAGAACGCTCCGTACTATGATATCTACATTAGATATTTAGGTGCATGTAGTTCATGTGCTACTGGTTCTACTGGTACGCTTTATGCGATCGAGTCGACGCTTAAACAGAAAGTGGACGAGAATATTAGAGTTCTACCAGTTTAAAATTTTATCTTTTCAAGGAAACGAAGTTTTTAACTTCGTTTTGGATGATTTCAGCGTTAAAAGGGGATTTTCACCCAAGGAGCTTACCGTGGTAAGTGACTGGTGAAATCCCCTTTTGCCTTGAACTTCCCTAAAAATATAAAATTTATTTTTTTAGACCATCTTTACTTTTACTATCATATAAAAGTTTTGTAAGTTCAGATTGTAGATAGTCATCATCAAGTAGTTTTATAAATACTTCTACCGATATTTTTGTATTTAAAATTAGCTTCTCTTCCTCATTCAATTTTAATTTCTCTTTAGTAATAGGATGTCTTTTAATAAAGTCTATTACTCTATCTAAATCTTTTTTTATAATATCAATTACAGGAGAAGATCTAACTTTATTGAATTTTTTTGCTATTCTTGTAGTTGTTAAATGTTTTTTTAATGTATCAATATTTTCAAGAAAGTCTAAAGTTTTTATAATTTCAATATTATCTAAAGCTTTTTTATGAATTACATCTGTGTATGCTAATGTTCGTTCCAAAGTATTTAAGTTTTTGATAATTAAATGGTCATCAATAAGTAAAAAGTCGAATTTTTTATTAATACTTAGTATATCTCCTTCAACTTCCGTAAATTTATCCCCTTTTTTAAAGAATTTAATACCTGTGTTTTTTTTAAGGAGATTAAATCCATCTTTATTTTTATATAAAATAATGTTGTTTCTGTCATTTCCTATCTTAATTAAAAATGCTTTAATATCTGTTAAATCATTTTCTTTTAATGAGAACTTTTCATAGTTGTCTTCTTTTGCAAAATCTAATAAAAAATTAACTTTTTCATACATATTCTCACTATCAAAGTAATAATATGTATTAGCTCTTTCATCATCAATTTTATCAATTTCCATTAGTGAATAATGTACATCACTCGAAAAAGATTGATTTATTTCATTTAAAAATTGTTTTTTCAGATTTTTGGATAATTCCTTATCTAGTTCTACCAATCTGATATCATCATTTTTAAGAAAAAAATATAATTCTAATCCTGTCACTTCTTTTTCAAGTTGTTCTAGTTTATTAACTAAAAGTTCTTTTGTCATTTATTTGTCCTTTTCAACATAATATATATCTCCTAACATTGTAAAGTGTAAAATTTCCGTAGATGAGATTTTTTCTTTTGACATTAAAATACATTCATTATTATTTTTATCAGTTGCGCTAAATACACTAATATTAAATAATATAAATATTGGATTTAAATAATATAAATTAGTTTTTATATAAATCACTCCTATAAAAGATAATAATAAAATTAAAAAAACAATGTCTTTAGTCGTATCTAATTGGAATGCTAGAAGAGGAATGATATATGTTGCAATAAAAGTTAAATGGTTAAAATCAATATTTTTTATATTAGTAAATTCTTTTGGTAAGTTTTCGCGGCTATTTAATTCACTTGTTAGTTTTTTAAATGTGAAATATGAAATTATTATTAATAAAAATAAAAAGATAGATATAGTATTATTTGATATAATTTGTATATAAAATTTTATATCCCACCAATATATTGAAAACTTATTAAATGTACTAAAATTTAAATTTTGTATAATAAGTAAAAAGTATAATGGTACTAAAGATAAACTATATAATAAAATTTTTCCTAACTTCGTCATTAATTGTTTATTTTTCTTTCATTATTTATAATTTAACTTTATAATATCAAAAAACAGTTTCAAAATTAACAATTTTTAAAATGAAGATAATTTAATACAAAAATATAAAGAATATAGTCAAAAAAAAGCTTTAAAATAATAGAAATCGTTAAAAAATAACTATAATTAAAATTGGTATAAAATTATATTTTCTCTTAAATATTAATTCAGTCTTAACTTTTTTATACTCTTAACAATTTTTGTAATACCAATATAACCATTTGTATATCACTTTATTGATAAGCATAAGTTTTTGGGAATTTATTTCACGCCTGGTGTCACAGATTTATAAAATTTAAGAATTTTTATCTTCCCCTGATATAATACCTTTTAAGAAAAAGGAAATTATCTTATGAAAAAACTTTTTACTCTTCTTTTACTCTTTATATATTCCTATTCCCAGGATCTTGATGCTTTATACAAACAGGCGCAAATCCTGGAGGAGCAGGGCAACTATAAAGAAGCGATGCTTTTATACAAACGCCTTGCACAGAAAGAAAGGGGGATAAATGAAATCTTCGTCGACGAAGACAAGAAAAAAGAGATAGAGGTCATAAACGAGACCTTTGATTCAATAGAAGACAAAGAAACAAGCCAGACTTTAGAGCAGGTGCTTGCTTCAAGTTTTGATATCTATCCCCACAGGGAAAACTACTTTTTCCCCTACTCTTACGATCTTAAAAACAGGGCAGACAGGGGACAGACAGAGACGAAATTCCAGTTAAGTATCAAAAAGCCCATAGCTCATAATCTTCTGGGATTTAACGAGACTATCAGTTTCGGGTACACCCATACATCGTGGTGGCAGCTTTACGAGGAGTCTTCACCGTTTCGGGAGACGAACTATCAGCCCGAGATTTTTATGACTGTACCTTACGGGAAGAGAGACAAGACATCACTTAAAGGTTTCAGACTTGGTTTCCTGCATGAGTCAAACGGACAGCCGGTACCTGCTTCAAGGTCATGGAACAGGATATATTTAGAAAGTTATTTTCAGCTGAAAGATCTTTTTATAGTGCCTAGGGTCTGGTACAGGATCCCGGAAAAGGAAAGAGATGACGACAATCCTGATCTTGAAGATTATATGGGGTACGGGGATCTTACCTTTTTTTATCCTTATAAAACCCATACTTTCAAGCTAAGGCTGCGAAACAACTTGAAGCTTGACGATGATAACAAGGGATTCGCCCAGTTGGACTGGACTTTTCCTTTTTTCAATTCCAAGCATACTTTCGGGTATATCCAGCTTTCAAGCGGATACGGGGACAGCTTGATAGATTATAATGAAGAGATAAACAGGATAAGCTTCGGTATCTCATTATCAAGATAGATTATAGTGTTGTAATTTTCCATAATTTTCTGCTATGCTAATATATAACTTTACCAAAAAGGATCAATTATGGAAAAAGAGCAAAATATCGACTCCAAATTAGCAGGCAAAGGTTTTCATGAGCATTTGGCTTCTTTAAAAGAGGTTTACGAAAAAAGCGATCTCAAAGAAAAACACAAGCTCAATGAACATATCAAGCACCTGATCCGAACATACGGCAACTCTGATACCAGATCAATAGAAGACGAGATGAAATAATATATTATGTTCAAAACAATTATACTTTTTATATCTTTTGCAGTTTATTCTTTTGGAATAAGCGCTGAAGATATTATAAAAAAAGTCGAAGATAATATGAACGGTAAAAGTGCCGATATAACCATGGCTATGGAGGTTCATACAAAAATCTCCAAAAGGACTGTAAGGCTTCAGAGCCTGAGCGTGGGAAAAGAAAAAAGCTTTATAAAGATACTCTACCCAAAGAAAGATTACGGCATCACTTTTTTAAAGCTTGACAATACCATGTGGCAGTATGTCCCGAGGATAGAGAGGATCATAAAGATACCCGCATCGATGATGCTTCAAAGCTGGATGGGGAGTGACTTTACAAATGATGATCTTGTAAAGGAAAGTTCAATATCCGATGACTACCGCCAGACTCTTTTAAAGGAAAATGACAAGCTTTATAAAGTAGAGCTTATCCCAAAAGAGGAGGCGGCTGTTGTCTGGGGAAAGGTTGTTATGGATGTCTCAAAAGAGTATTATCTTCCCCTTACCGTAGAGTATTATGACGAGGAGGGTATCCTCTCCCGGGTTTTATATTACAAAGATATAAAAAGGTTTCAAAACAGATTTTATCCTTCGTATTGGGAGCTTGTTCCCGTGACGGAAGATAAAAAAGGGCACAAAACACTTATAACCATAGAAGATGCGGTCTTTGACAAAGATATTTCCCCTTCATATTTCTCAAAAAGGGCATTAAAAAGATATTCAAGGTAAAAGATGAAACCCCATTTAAAAGCAGCATTGAAAAATATTAAAAGAAACAAGGGCAGAACAATAGTAACAATGGTATTAAGTGCCATTGCCACTATTGTGCTCGTATTTTCAACTGCCTTGATGGACGGGGAGCATAAAACATTGTTAAAAAGTGCCGTCGAATTGTATCCAGGCTACATCCAGATAACCCATAAGGGATTTAAAGACGAGCCAAGCCTGGACAATCTTATACAAGACACTTCAAGTGTACTGAAGATCCTGCAAAAAGACAAAGATATAAAAGAGTTTTCGACAAGGTTTGAGACCTTCGTACTGTTCTCTTCCGATGAAAAGTCATTAGGAGGTATGCTGTGCGGTATTGAGCCTGAAAAAGAGAAGAATCTTTCAAAGCTTGAACACTCCCTTCTAAAAGGCTCTTATCTTGAAAAAAGTGATAATAACAGCGTGTATATAGGAAATGAACTCTCAAAGAACCTTAAAGTTGATATCGGAGATAAGTTAAGTTTCATTGGTACCGGGGCAGATTATTCTTTTACGGCGGATAATTTGATAGTAAAAGGGATATTCCAAACAGGGCTTTTTGATTTTGACTCAAGCAGTGCCTTTGTCTCAAAAAGTTATTTCGACACTATGTTCGTAAGTGAAAACAAAAGCACCCATATAGTAGTATTGCCTTTGATAAAAGAGGATGCTTTCAAGGTAAGCAATGAAATAAACAGATCACTTTCAAAAGATACGATATCCCAAAGCTGGAACGAATCAATGGAGTCTTTGGTAAAAGCCATGGAGCTTGACAGCGTGTTCGGGTATATAACCTTGGGGATATTTTTCATAGTGATATTCTTTGTGATACTGATATATACTTTTATAAGTATCTATGCAAGAGTAAAAGAGATAGGGGTTTTAAGGGCCATAGGTACTAGCAGGAGACAGGTTTTTGAGATGCTTATGTTTGAAAGTTCTGTTTTGTCACTGTTTGGAGTAGTTGCAGGGGGTCTTATAGGTGCATATCTTGCCTACTACTTTAGTATAAACCCTTTGGATTTCGGGAAGGAGTTTGATGAACAGTTTAAGCAGTACGGGCTTGTAAATACCAAGCTGCCGACAGACTTTAATACGGTAAATATCCTAAGGGATATGATTATTATGTATATTTTTTGTGTCTTAAGCACCCTTTATCCAATTATCAAAATAAACTCTTTTAAACCTGTAGAGGCTATCAACCATGTTTAGGCTTATATTTAAAAGTGCCCTGAATTCTCTGTTGCAAAGAAAAAGCAGGAGCATTATGGTGATACTTATGATAGTTCTTTCTTTGTGGGGATTGATGTTCATGCAGGGTATCTATGACGGCATGATAAAGCAGATGATAGACAATGCCCTTCGAAGCGACTGCGGAGAGATATCTTTGTATGCGAAAGATTTCAGGGCTTCAAAAGATATAAAAAAATATATCAAGGATGAAAAAGCTTTGGAGGATTTTTTTAATAGCAGGGATGATATAAAAAGCTATACAAGAAGAATCCAGACCCAGGGGCTTGCCGCAACCGCAAGGTACAGCAAAAATATTTTTATTTATGCAGTTGACAGGGAGCAGGAGATAAAACAGTCAAGGCTGAACGAATATATCAAAGAGGGCAGTTTTGATTTTGGTTCAAAGTCCCAAGGGGTAATAGTAGGGTTCAAGCTTGCAAAGAAACTGAAAATAAAGTTAGGTAAAAAACTTATTCTGACAACGCAGGATATAAATAATGAGATAGTGTCCATTAAACTAAATGTAACGGGTATCATAAAAACAAATAATATGGCCTTTGACGAAAATGCAGTTTTCATGGACCTAAAAAGGGGTAAGAAGTTCTTGAATCTTGACGGTATGAATCATATAGCAATAAGGGTAAACGGAAAGAGTGATATTGCAGGATTGAAAAAAGATTTGAAAAAAAACTTCCCAGACCTTGAATCTTACAGCTGGGACGAGATATATCCCGCTCTTTTACAGTCAAAGAAGATGATGGAGGTGTTTGCCCTGGTTAGTTACCTGATAGTTTTCCTGACGGCCGCTGCAGGTATCTTTGCCGTGGTTCTTATATCGGTGTTGGAGAGACTAAGGGAGTTTGGAATATTGCGGGCTGTGGGTACAAGGTTTCATATCATAGCTTATATGATATTCTGTGAAAGTCTTATCATAGGAGTGGCAGGGTTTGTTTTGGGATCGTTAACAGGATTTTTAACCCTGTATTATTTCAATATCTACGGCCTTGACCTTAGCAGTTTCAGTGATGCACTTGACGAATTCGGGATGGATGCGGTAACCTATGCGGTGATAAGGCTGGAGTATTTTATCACAGGCTTTATTGCCGTGTTCAGTGCAATAATATTAAGCATACTTATCCCTTTGAGGATATTAAAAAGATCAAATCCGGTTGAGGTGATAAATGGATAGTTTTTTAAAGATTGTGGATATAAACAAGATATTTAATTCCGATTCCCCTTTGAAGTTTCAGGCTCTAAAGGATGTGAATCTCGATATATCAAAAGGGGAATTTGTAGTTATCTCCGGACCCAGCGGAAGCGGTAAAACGACATTATTGAATATAATAGGCGGACTTGATTCCCCCTCAAAGGGTTCTGTGGTATTGGAGGAGAAAGAGATATCAAGCCTGGATGAAAATAGGCTTTGTGATGAGAGAAGGGATAATATAGGTTTCGTTTTCCAGGCATATAACCTTATTCCCGTATTCACCGCAAAAGAGAATATAGAATATATTATGAAGCTTAAAGGTTTTGACGACAAGTTTTGCGAAAAAAGGGTAAATGAAATAGCGGATAAACTGGGTATTTCACAATATCTTGACAAACTTCCCAAGGAACTAAGCGGAGGACAGCAGCAGCGTGTGGCAGTAGCCAGGGCGGTTGCGACCAAGCCAAAGCTGATCCTTGCCGATGAGCCCACTGCAAACCTTGACAGTGTTAGTGCGGGAGAGTTAATGGATATGATGGAGAAACTCAATTTTGATGAAAAGATAACGATCATTTTTTCGTCACACGATCCAATGGTAATAGCCAAGGCAAAAAGATCCATAGTATTAAAAGACGGAGAAGTTGTAAAAAATGAGATATCTGCTTAGTCTCTGCTTTTTATCTGTTTTTCTATATTCCCAGGAGCTTGAAACAGCAATTGAAGAGGTGAATATCCTACAAAAAGAAGAGAGTGCGGGCAGCAGTGATTATAACAGGGTCAGAGCTGAGTTCACTTTGAACTTTGAAACTTACGAGAATCTGTTTGCAAAGCTTATCATAGACAATGAGAATAGTTATGACATCACTGAAGATAAAAATGAAAATGAAACCAATATCTACAGGGGATATATAAAATATATAGATCAAAAAAACCTTATAAGCATAGGGAAGCAGAGGATACCTTTCGGGGTGGGCAGAATCTGGAATCCTACAGATATATTCAACCCCATAGATGCCACATCCATCGAACCCGATAAAAGAAAAGGGACAGAGTCCATAAGATACGAGTATGCCATAAGTACCCTCTCGAATATGGATGCAACGATCTCGGAAGACAAATATGCCTTGAGGCTGAAAGGGTTTCTTTCTTTTGCAGATATGGCACTGATGGCTTTAAAAGACAAGAGAAATGACACTGAAACATTAGGTTATGAATATTCAGGCGAGCTTTTTGAAACGGGTATAGAATTAAGAAGCGAGGGTGGTTACAGGATCGTAAAAGAGGGAAAAGATTATTTTGACCTTATTGCAGGGGCTGAATACTCTTTTGAAAACTCCTTGACCCTTTTGGGGGAGTACAGGCATAACTCTTTACTTAATAGTGATTATTTAGGAACTACCATCTCTTATGAACTTACCCCTTTGTTAATGGGCAGCTTTTTAGCTATACGAAACTTTGACGATAAAAGCAGTTTTTACGGGTTGACCTTTGATTACAGTCTTGCAGATGATATTATCCTGGATATAGGAAGTTTGATATATTCCGGAGATGAATTAAGTGAATACGGAAGTTTTAATAACAGCTATTTTGTAAAACTGTTCATACACTTTTAAATAGAAAATTTCTATTTTAAAAGTGAAGATAAGCTGTTCGAGATTATATTTGCAGTACTCTCATCGCTTTGTGATTGAAAAAACCGGACAACTATAGGAATCATTGTCTGGATCAGGCTTGGGTCTATACCCATCGCGGTAAAACTGTTTCTTAAAGCTTCCGATGAATTAATTGCCGTCATTGCGCCGGTTGAAGCAAGCTGTGTCCATGCGGGATATGAATTCGTAACCTGCTTTTGTTCATCGGCAGTCATATTAGACTGTGAATATTGAAGAAGGTTCGCAACGGCACTTGAAGCCTGTTTCAGGTCAAGGTTTGTTTCTTTTGACACGTCGCTTACAAGCTGCGAACCGCTTACCGTATCGGCTGCCGCTTTTTGAACTTCAGGAGATGATACCACCTCCATCATATTGTCAAGAAACCCTGCCTGCATAGATGATACAGCCAGAAGTGAAGTTAAAGCCAGTCTTTTCAACATCTTTTATCCTTGTTTGTTATGCTTTTTTAAGGAATTTTGTAAGGATCATGATCTTGGTACCGTTTACTCTACCTTCGATATGGTCTGCATCATCCTGAGGAAGAGAAATATTTCTAACGGCAGTTCCTCTTTTAGCCGTAAATCCTGCACCTTTTACTTCAAGGTCTTTGATGATGTTTACAGTATCACCCGCTTCAAGAACTACGCCGTTTGAATCTCTGTGTACTACTTTTGATTCTTGTGCCACAAGCCCCTGGTCTGCCCATTTTTTAACATCATCTTCAAGATAAAGCATATCAAGCATATCCTGGTTTTTTAACATAGTCAATACTCTGTAAGCCACAACTTTAACAGCGTCATGTTCGCTCCACATTGAGTCGTTCAGGCAGTGCCAGTGATTTTCGTCCAGTGTTTCAGGATCGTTTAGCTGGCTTCTGCACGTTTCACATGCAAGGATGCTTTGCTCTACAGTTCCGTTTGAAGGAGCTACTTCAAATACGTCAAGATTATGTGTTGAACCGCACAGTTCACAAACTCCACCGCTTCTTTTTTCTAATGCTTCTTTAATACTCATTTTTTCCCTTTAGTTAAGATTATTATATTTATAATTTTTCCGAATTATAGCATAATTGCTTTAAAGCTAAGGGGAGGGTGCTTTTATATGAGGTATCCCATAAGCCAGCCCAGGGCAAATCCAATTAGATGTGAATACCAAGCTATAGGCATACCTAAAAGAAGCGGTGCAAAAGAAATCAGAAGCACCCATACGATTATTCCGCTTCTTTGGAAAGAGTCTTTTAGGGCAAACCAACCAAGCAGTACACATATTGCACCGCTGGCTCCAACTACGTTTGCCCAGTCTCCCGTAAAGTACATATAAGCCAGGGTTCCGACAGAGGTCAGTATTCCCCCTATAAGATAAAGAAGTATATACTTTCCTTTCCCTATTACTGCTTCAATCTGCGTACCGAACTGGTAGAGTATGAACATATTCATAAAAATATGGAAAATCCCGCCGTGGACGAACATGGTCGAGATAAGCTGGTGGTAAAGCTCATATTTGAAAAAGTATATGTTCAGGCCGAAATAAACAGTAGCGTTTTGAAAAGAGTTCTGCACTAAAAACATAATAATGTTTACGGCTATTATAAGATTGGTAATGTTTAAAAGGCGGTTATTTTTCATCTGTCTGTGTATTTTCTTTACTGTTTAATTTATGTGAAAGCTCTATCTGCTTTTGCCGCATCTTAAGATATTCTTGTCTCTCTTTATCTTTTTGAAGCTGTAACTCTTTTGCCTTGTAAGAAGGCGCTATATAGTTTGAATAAAGAAGTATTACCACCGATACGAGCACGATGGTAAGTATGGTGTAAAAATTGAGTATAACAGCCGCAGGGTTCTTCTCCCCTTTGTAGGATTTTTTCTGCAGCTTTTTTATATGCTCTATTTTTTTGTCATAATCCATTATACCAGACCGTGTTGAAGTACCTCTTCTATTCTTTTTACCGGAACTATCTCAAGGGCTTCTTTTACCTCTTGGGGGATATCTTTTAGATCTCTTTTATAGTTTTTCTCGGGTATCAGCACTTTTGTCATTTTGGCTTTATGGGCTGCTATAAGCTTCTCTTTTAGACCGCCTATTGGAAGTACGTTGCCTGTAAGGGTTAATTCCCCGGTCATGGCAAGGTCTGATTTAACTTTTGTGTTGCTAAGTATCGATGCGATTGTAAGGGCCATGGCGATACCTGCACTAGGACCGTCTTTTGGTGTTGCACCTTCGGGGATATGCATATGGATATCAAAATCCTTGAACTTGGCACCTTTTAGTTTCTTTTTGTCTATAAGGCTTTTTACAACACTGTGGGCAATTCTGGCGCTTTCTTTCATCACGTCACCCATGTTACCCGTAAGGCTTAATGTTCCTTTGCCGTTGAACTTGACAGCTTCTATTTTAAGTACGTCTCCGCCTACGCTTGTCCATGCAAGGCCGTTTACCACACCCACCTGGTTTGTTTTTCCTGCAGGGTCTATTTCAAATACTGGGTTATCAAGGAACTCTTCGATATTTTTCGTATTGATGGTTACTTTTTTAACCTCGGGGTTAAATACAAGCTCTTTTGCGGCTTTTCTGTAAAGCTTGCTGAATACTCTTCTTAGATTCCTTACTCCGGCTTCCCTTGTAAACTTCTCGATGATAAGTTCAATAGTAGGTTTGCTTAAGTTTATTTCACTCTTTTTAAGCCCGTGCTTTTTAAGCTCCTGAGGGATAAGGTAGTCGTTTGCTATATGGAATTTCTCGCTTGGCGTATAACTGCTTATCTCTATGAATTCCATTCTGTCTCTTAGTGCAGGAGGGATGCTTCCCGCATTGTTGGCGGTTGCAATAAAGATACAGGAGCTAAGGTCAATATCAAAGTTCAGGTAAAGATCTCTGAATGCGTGGTTTTGCTCAGGGTCAAGGATCTCAAGCATAACGGCGCTTGGATCGCCTCTGTGGTTTGCTCCTATTTTATCTATCTCGTCAAGCACTACAACGGGGTTCATCTCTTTTGCCGTGGTAAGTCCGTGGACGATTCGTCCGGGCATTGCACCGACATAGGTTCTTCTGTGACCCCTTAGTTCGTTCACGTCTTCCATTCCTCCAAGTGCAATTCTTACAAGGGGTCTGTGAAGTGCAGTGGCAATAGAGTTTGCAAGGGAGGTTTTACCAACTCCCGGAGGTCCCACGAAACAAAGAACGGTACTGTTTTCTTTTGAGGTCTCTATTTCCCTTTTTTCCATCAGTTCTTTTACTGCGAAGAACTCAACTATCCTGTCTTTTGGTTCTTTTAAAGAGTAGTGGTCTTTATTTAGCTGGCTTTCAACCTCCTGAACCTCTATTTTTTCATCGGCAGTTTTTCCGAAAGGTATCTCAAGCACCTGCTCGATATAGGTTTGAAGGGTAGATGCATCAGCACTGTCAGGATGCATTCTGCTTAGCTTCTCTATCTGCTTTTTTACCTCTTTGTAGCCCTCTTTGGGCATAAAAGGTTTGAGCTTCTTAAGCTCTTTTTTGAACCCCTGGATCTCTTTTTCCCTGGTGTTGTCCTGCCCCAGTTCTTTCTGGATCGCTCTTAACTGCTCTTTGAGGAAATAATCTTTCTGGTGTTTGTCAAGCTTGCTGTTTACTTTTGCATTTATCTCGTTTTTGAGTTTGAATTCTTCCATCTCTTTTTTAACGATATCTATGATCTTCAAAAGCCTTTTTTCTACGTTCGTTTCCTTGAACATATCGTAAGCTTCATCGTTGGTGATCCTTAATACCGAAGATACAAGATCGGCGATTCTGACAGGATCACCGTTTTGCTCGATAGTTTTTATAAGGTCTACGGGAAATTTGCTGTTGAGTTTTGAGAGTTTGTCTATATTCACCCTTAAAACATCGATCACCGCATTTACTTTTGCCTCGTCGTATTCCTCGTTTTTAAGAAGGTCAACGATACCCATAAGGGGTGATCCGTTTACCACTTCTTTGATCTGAACTTTTTCAAGTCCCTGGAAAAGCACCTTCACCCTTCCATCTGGAAGTGTGATCTTTCTCATTATATTTCCAACAACAGCAACATTATAAAATTCATTTGTATCTTCTTCGGTTGCTTTTTTCGATACGGCAACCGTTATTAGCTTGTTGTTCGTCATCGCATACTCTACGGCATGGATATTTTGTTCGTCATCTATAAAAATAGGTGCTATCATGAACGGGTAAAGGAACATATTCTCCTCTACAAGGATAGGAAGTCTGTCCGGGAACCCGTCGTAATCTTTTAATTGCATTTAATTCTCCCCTGAATTATTCAAATATCGCTTGATACCATGGTGTTTTCGCACCCTCTATCATATCAGTATCTGTCCAGTTTTTAGAAGCTTTTTCTTCATATATCTTTTGTGCTTCAGGTTTATCTACTCTTCCGTAAAGATCGGCGATCTCTTTTTCAAACAGCGCTTTTGCCATAAGAAGTCTTCCTCTCATTGTTTCTACCAGGTGGATATAGTTCGACCCCTTGTGAAGCTGTATGAACTTTTCTATCTCTTCCAAAGTATCGTTTACAAGTTTCTGGTTCCTGAATTCGTTTTTAAAAGACAGGAAGTTTGATTTGATCTTAAGGTACCTGATATAATCGGCATCTCTCTCCAAAGAGAATCTTTTCAGGTATTCGTCGAAATAGTAGTTCGCCATCTGGTACTCTTCCTCATCCATATGCGCAGTTGCTATGATCATGATCGCACTTGAGATAAGGGGTGATTTTCTGTGTTCCGACTCAAGAGAAGTGAAAGTGTCGTCCGCATCGTCCAGCTGGTTGCTTGAGATCTGTTTTATCATTTTGTTGTACCAATATATGGCAGGTTTGTTATACTCTTTTGCAGATTCTTTTTTTGCACAACCTGTAAAAACCAAAGCCAATAAAATTGAACTTAAAATATATTTCATCGTAATATCCTTTTTGAATAAAAATAAATTTTATCCAATCTTTTATTTGATAATAATGAAAACCGGGGAAGAATTAGTTTTTCCCGTTAAAAAAATATGGTTTGAGGTTTTCGTAAAAGGTCTCTTTTAATTTGGAATGGCTTTCTGCGTGTACCTTGTCATACAGTATCTCGTATATCATCAGAAATTTTTCGACAACATCTTTATCAAAATGGGTTCCTGAACCTTTTTTTATTATGTTTATGCTTTTTTCCAGAGAAAAAGCTTCTTTGTAGGGTCTTTTCGAGGTTAAGGCGTCAAACACGTCGGCAACGGCGAATATCCTTGCTTCTATTGGTATATATTTGCCTTTTGTTCCGTTTGGATAGCCTTTTCCGTCGTATCTTTCATGGTGGTTTTGTATCACCTTTTGGGCATCGTCCAGCCACGGGTCGTTCCTGACGATATCTATACCTTCGTTTACGTGGGTTTTCATTATCTCGAACTCTTCGGGGGTTAGTTTTGAGGTTTTTAAAAGTATATCGTCCCTGATGGCTATTTTCCCCACGTCGTGAAGAAAAGCACCCTTTATAAGCGCTTTTATTTTTTCGTCGTCAAGTTTAAGCTCCTGTGCGATTTTCAGGCTGTAATAGGTAACCCTGTAATTATGTTCGTTTGTATCGCTGTCCCTTTTTGCTATGGCGTTCCCCAGGGATATAAGGGTGTTTATATTGCTGTTGGTAAGCTGTGTTTGTTTTTTTATCATAGATTTGTATTGGGAATAAACGATCGGGAATACGGAGATAAACAGTACAAAGGTCGTGATTACCAATATCCAGAGTGTTTCCTGGACATTGTTCTTTATGATATGTTTTGTTTTTTCATCCAGTTCTATTAAAAGCTTGTAGTAAATTTTTTTGTCGTTCAAGAAGATGAAGGACTGGTGGTAAAGGTAAAGGTTGTTGTCCGGGGAGCTTATTAGTTTGTGTCCTGACTTAAAAGAGGGATCTTCAAAATCCTTTAGTTTTGTGCCTGAGTGTTTGTCGTATTTGAAAAGGGGATTTTTATTTTCATCGTAAAAGACCATATACTTAACCATTCCCTTTTTATCAAGGTTTTTTACCTTTTCCTCAATATCATCGGCAGATGAGCTGTAAAGAAGTTGAAGCTTCTCTTTATTGCTTAGTATCTGTTTTTCCAGGCGGGCAGATATCTCTACGGTGTAATAATATTTTATCAAGAAGATCCAGGCGGTGCTGCTTAATATAAAAACAAGTATAACCCTGAAAATAAACCTGTAAAGTGAATTTGACCTGATCTTCTTGAACATGGTTAATCCTTGCACAAGGCATCCAGAAGGATATCCGATATAAAAACGCATAGATAATCGAATATATCGTCGGGCTTTTTTTCAAAATCGTTCAAGCCGTTAAAATCAAGGTTTGACATCTGCAGGGTGTAATAGGTGTTTATAGTACCCAGAACCAGTGATTTAAGAGCAAAAAAATCAATATTTTCGTATTTTTCTTTCAGGTTGAGTTGTGAAACAATATCGGCAAAATAGCCCATATCTCTTTCAAACTCCTTTATCATATTGCTTTCTATATTGTTTGCGGAGTTTGCAAGCTCCCTTAACGATAAAGGTATGATATGGGGATGCTCTTTTATCCTTCTTATATAAAGATTTATATACTCCTTGAACCTTTCTTTTGGGTCCATTTTTTTGTTTATCAGCTCTTTCATATCTTTCCGGTTCATATTGATAAGGCTTTTTAACACTTCATTATAGAGGCTTTTTTTATCTTTGAAGTAATAATATATGGTTGCCTTGTTGATCTTCAGTTTTGATGCAAGGTTGTTCATGCTCACTCCGTCGTATCCGTATTTCGAGAACTCACGGGTGGCGGTGTTTAAGATATTGTCTTTTTTCAATTTCAATCCTTGCTTTGTAATCAACCGGACGGTTAGATTCAATTATAATCGATTAGCTTTGAATTTATGCTTATATTAATAATCTATTTTTTTAACTGGAAATTAAGTTTCATTTTGTAAAATTCGCAAAATAAATGAACGACGGTCATTCATTTTGTTATTTTTAACTGTGAAAGGAGTGCTTGCTTGGCAATTATCGTAAACAAAGTTCAAAAAAGAAAAGATATAGCAATGGCATGTACCGATCTTCTTATTGAAAAGGGGATCAAAAGGCTTACCGTTGCGGAAGTGGCGAAAACGGCAGGTGTTGCAAAGGGCAGTATCTACGATTATTTTAAAAATAAAGAAGATATAGTTTTCGAGGTTATAAGAAACATTATCCAGGAATACCACGACGATTTTATGGCAAAGATAAAAAAACAGGATCTTACAAGCAGGGAAAAAGTGTTTTTACTGTTTGATTTTGTTTTGAACGAAGAGGGGCTTTTTGACAAGAACCACGATTTTTACAAAGAGTATATAAGCATAAACCTCTCAACGGAAAACGAAGAGATGCTTGAGTTCAACGACGAATGCTCCGACTTTTTCAAAGACCTGTTGACGCAGTTTATAGAAGAGGGAATAGACAAAGGGGAACTTATCCCGGAAGCTAAGAAGCTCATAGAGGGTTTAAAAGCAGCGGAGAAAGGATTCCTTTTCTTTAAATGGACCCAGAAAAAAGATGTTGCAGGTGATTTCAGGATGTTTTTAGATACGGTATTTGACCTGGCAGAGGTTAAAAAATGATAGATAAAAAACATGAAAAGATCGTTTTTGCGTTTGTAATGAGCTTTATTATGAGTTTTGTGATGAGTTTTGTCATCACCCTTATAAATATAGGTTTCATAGACGGTTTTACAATGAAATGGCTTGAATCATGGGTAAAAGCCTTTTTTGTCGCTTTCCCTGTGATAATAATAGTAGCTCCCATAGTTAAAAAAACAGTACATAAGATTATAAAGGATGGAAAATGAAAAAAAGTTTGGCACTATCTTTACTTGTTCCGTTTGCGCTTTATTCGCAGACACTGCCCGAACTTGTAAATGATGCAATGGAAAATCAGCTTATAGATTCGTACAAGAAAAATGTCGAATCTGTAAAAAACGAGTATGAAAGCCTTAAAAAAGGTTATCTTCCCAGATTAAGCATTAACGGGTTATACCGTAATACAAATGAAGAAACGGCAAGCGTAGCAAAAAACGGTTCAACGGCATCGGCAAACCTTAGTTACGTTTTGTATGACGGGGGAGCAAAAGGTCACAGGTATGAAAGCTATGAAAACAGCATTAAAAGTTCAAGCCAGACTCTCTCTTCCGTGAAAAACGACATTGCCCTTGAGGTAATAAACCATTATTTTACCTACGAATCGCTTGTTTTCTCAAAAGAGGCAAAACAAAAAGAGATAGAGACATTAACCGCACAGAAAAAAAGACTCGAAAGATTCTTTAATGTGGGAACGGCAACTAGTGACGAAGTGGACAAAATAGTATCAAGGGTTCAAAGTGCAAAGGTGGCGCTTCACGAAATAGAACTTGATATCCAGACCATACTTCATAACCTTGAATATCTTACGGCAAAAGAGGTAACTATACAAAAGGGATCAAGCGTAAAGGATTCAACAGATATCCAAAGTGAATTAAAAGCGGATATCAAAGCGTTGGAGTACCAGATGAAAAGTATCCTTATGAATGCCAAAACAGCCAAAAGCGAAAACTATCCAACAGTAACTCTTGAAGACAGTTACAACTATTACGATAATAATTTTGACAATGCTGCTTTTGACAACGGGGTTGATACCCAGAATATATTCAAAGTGAACCTCTCTTGGAAGCTGTACGATTTCGGTGAAACAAAATATAAATACCAAAGTCTTTACAAGCAGTACCAGGCTTTAAAGTCACAATATGAATATGAAAAAAACAAGGCAAGCGTAGATCTTAAGCTTTCAAAAAGATCATACGATATTGCAAAGCTGAAGATAGATTCTGCAAAAGCTGCCCTTAAAGCTGCAGAAAGCACTTATTCCGTGATAGAGAAAAAGTACCAAAACGGTCTAGTGGACAATGTTGCGTATCTTGAAGCATTAAGCGAGAAATACGATGCACAGAGTTCATTAACGGCGGCATTGAATGATCTTGAGATCAAAAAAGCACAGATCATCTATTTCAGCGGTAAAAATTTACAGGAGTATATAAAATGATAAAATTAAAAAGTTCTATGATAGTTTTGGCTGCGGCGCTGTTTTTAACGCCTGCTGCAGTATCTGGTGCAGATGACGCACCTGCAAAAAAAATGCCGGCTCCCAAGGCTGACGTGTATGTGGTGCCAGATCCTGTTGATCTTCCTATTGAATTGAAATACCCGGCACAGATAAAATCTTTCCAAAACGTGAAAGTTTATTCAAGGGTTTTAGGTGTTCTAAAAGAAAAATATTTCACAGAAGGTGAAAAAATAAACCAGGGTGATCTTCTGTTTAAAATAGAAGATGATATCTATAAAGCTAAAGTTGAAGCTGCTGAAGCGTCGTTGAAGATGAACCGGGCGAGCCTTGAAAATGCAAAAAGAAACTGGGAGAGGATAAAAAAGCTTTATAAGACAAAAGCCGTAAGTGACGAGAAAAGAGATGAAACTTTTTTTGCTTACGAAGAGGCATTATCAGCTTTGGCTTTGGCAAAAGCACAGTTAAGCCAGGCAAAGATAGATCTGGATTACACAAGTGTAAAAGCTCCTATTTCAGGTGTTACAGGGCTTAAACTTGTGGATATAGGTGATCTTGTTACCCAGAATCCGCCTATGGAGCTTCTTCCAATAACACAGAATGAAAAGGTATATATAGATTTTTCTATGCCTTTAAGCGATTACAGAAACATCAAGAACAATCTTTGGGCGATTCCTCAGGAGGGGAAAATAAAAGCAGTCGTAGAGATTGAAGGAAAAGCGGTAGCGGCTGAAGGTTATGTTGACTTTATCGATCCAAATATAGACCAAAGAACATCAACGGTTAAGATGAGAGCTATCGTTGATAACAAGAATAATACCCTGATGCCGGGTAACTTTGTAAGGGTGGCATTAAACGGGATAGTACAGAAAAACGTGATCACTATTCCTCAAAAAGCACTTCTTCAAAACCCTATGGGAACTATCGTTTTTGTTGAGAAGAACGGTGTTGCAGCTGTTAGACCGGTAATTGCGGGTAAAGAGAGCGGTGATAAATACGTAGTAGCAGGCGGTGCCGTGCAAAGCGGTGACAGAGTTATCGTAAACAACTTTTTCAGGGTAAAGCCGGGACAGCCTTTAACGGTAGATAAAATAATAAACAAGTAAGGAAAATAGATGTTTTCACGATTTTTTATAAACAGGCCCATCTTCTCCACGGTTGTGTCTGTTCTTATAATCATTGCAGGTCTTATATCGATAAATATATTACCTATAAAAGAGTACCCCGCAGTTACTCCGCCTCAGATAAACGTGCAGGCGACCTATCCGGGTGCCGATGCCAAGACCCTGTCAAAAACAGTGGCGACCACATTGGAAAACTCGATAAACGGTGTTGAGAACATGACATATATGACATCGACTGCATCACCAAGCGGTGTGCTTTCCATGAGTATCATGTTTGAAGTTGGTACCGATGTCTCACAGGCAAAAGTTGACGTAAACAACAGGGTTCAGCTGGCGCTTAGCAAACTTCCACAAGAGGTTCAAAGACAGGGGATCAGCGTAAAAGAGAAATCTCCCGATATGCTTAAAGTATACGCTTTCAGCTCTAAAGACAGGGTACACGACACAACGTTTATCTCAAACTACCTGACGGTAAACGTGGTGGATGATCTTAAAAGGATCAAAGGTGTCGGTGACGTTATGGTCTTCGGGGCGAAAGATTATGCCATCAGAGTCTGGATAGATCCTGAGAAACTTGCGTTTTACAAGCTTACGGCATCAGATATAACAAAACTTATCAGAAGCCAGAACAACCAGTATTCAACAGGAAGGGTAGGAAGTGAACCTATTAAGGAGATAACTCCTTTTACCTATTCTATCACCACAGAAGGAAGGCTTAAAAATGTTGCAGAATTTGAGAATATAATTGTAAGATCAAATCCAGACGGTTCAACATTAAGACTTAAAGACGTGGCAAAGGTTGAACTGGGTGCCGATTCTTTGAATATATCGGGGCAGTTCAGCCAAGCGCCTATGATACCTGTGGGTATTTTCCTGTCACCCGGGGCAAATGCGCTTGACGTATCGGCGGCACTTGAGAAAACTTTAGAGAAGATATCGGAAAAATTCCCCGAAGATCTTGAATACCAGCTTCCTTACGATGCGACCCTTTTTGTTAATGAATCGATCAAAGAGGTTGTAAAAACGCTGCTTGAAGCTGTGGTGCTGGTTGTTATTTTAATATATCTGTTCCTTGGTAACTTCAGGGCTACGATCATTCCAGTACTTGCGATCCCTGTTTCCGTAATAGGTACTTTTGCAGGGCTTTATGCGGCAGGCTTTTCAATAAACCTTCTGACCTTGTTCGGTATGATCCTTGCTATTGGTCTGGTGGTTGATGATGCTATTATTGTTATCGAGAATGTTGAAAGAAACCTAAGGACAAAAGCGATCGGGGTAAAAGAGGCTACGATCGATGCCATGAAAGAGCTTACTACACCCCTTGTGGCTATTATACTTGTATTATCTTCCGTATTTATTCCTGCGGCATTCAGCGGCGGGTTCAGCGGTGTTATGTATAAGCAGTTTGCCATCACTATCGTTATGGCGGTTGTTATCTCGGGATTCGTCGCCCTTACCCTTACGCCTGCGCTTTGTGCCATTTTCCTAAAAGAGCATGAGCCTGAGCCGATCCTTCCTATTAGGAAGTTCAACGAGTTTTTTGACAGGCTTACGGATATATTTATCGGAATTACGAAAAAAACAATAAGAAGGTGGACGTTCAGTCTTATTTTATTCGGGATCTTATTGTCTGCTACATATTCAATTATGAAGATCACGCCAAGCGGGCTTGTTCCAAACGAGGACAAGGGTACGTTGATGGTACTTGCTTATATGATGCCTTCAACTTCACTTGGTGAGGCAAAAAAGATAACCAACGATATCGAGAAGCAGCTTCTGGCACACCCTGAGATCTGGGGTACGGGTAATATTACCGGGCTTGATATTGCTACATTCGCATATAAAACCGATGCAGCAATTATATTTGCCAAACTTAAGCCGTGGGATGAAAGACCAAATGAGGAACAGAGTTCACAGATGATCGCAGGACAGCTTATGGGACAGTTCATGGCTACAAGCAAAGAGGCGTTCGTAATTCCGGTTAACCCTCCTCCGATCATGGGTATGAGTACGACAGGCGGATTTGAGATGTGGATACAGGACAGAACAGGAGGTGAGATTCATACTCTTAACAAGTATACACAGGAGATTATTGCGAAAGCTTCTGCCGATCCAAGGTTAAGCGGAGTGAGAACAACATTGAACACCAATGTTCCCCAATATCTGCTTACGGTTGACAGAGACAAGGCAAAATCAATGAACGTAACGATGGATGAATTGTATGCCGCTATACAAAACACTTACGGGCAGGGGTATATAAACGACTTCAACCTTTACGACAGGACTTTCCATGTAAATATCCAGTCGGAGTCACAATACAGGGCTACAAAAGAGCAGTTCAAGAGTGTTTATGTAAGAACGACAGAAAACACACTTGTACCTGTAAGCGAGTTGATAAATATTGAAAGAAAAGTTGACGCAAGCGTTATCCAAAGATTCAATATGTTCAGTTCTGCAAAGATTACGGGTAATCCTGCAATGGGGTTTGCTTCAAGTGATGCTACAACAGCAATTCAGGAGATAGCTTCAAGTATACTTCCAGATGGTTATACAATTGCCTGGTCAGGTACTACATACCAGGAGAAAAAGCTTGAGGGTGAAGGGAACTATACTACACTTTTTGCAGCGATTTTCGTATTCCTTATTCTGGCGGCGCTTTACGAGAGCTGGAGTATTCCAATGGCTGTTATCATCTCTATCCCGTTTGCGATCTTCGGGGCTGCGCTTGCCGTATACCTTAGAGGTCTGGAAGCTGATATATATTTCCAGGTGGGGCTTATAACCCTGGTTGGTCTTAGTGCCAAGAATGCGATCCTTATTGTTGAGTTCGCGATGGATAAATTAAAAGAGGGCTTAAGCTTGTTTGATGCTACTGTTGAAGCTGCAAGGCTGAGGTTCAGACCTATTGTTATGACCTCTCTTGCATTTATAGCGGGAACCCTGCCTCTTGCTCTAAGCAGCGGTGCGGGATCTGCCAGCCGTCATATCATCGGTACTACGGTTGTAGGGGGAATGATCGCCGCGATGGTTATCGGGGTATTGTTTATTCCTCTGTTCTTCTATCTTGTTCTTTGGATCAAACAAAAATTCATAAAGTCAAAATAGATATGCGGGGTGCAGGTTAAAATAACCTGCACCTTTTTTTATAACTGCTTCTTGCAGACCTCTTCTGATAAAGGAAATCCAATTTGAGCAACAAACTGCAGAAAACTTCATCCGGACTTATTCTGGCACTGGCGATGCTTACATCCATAACCCCTCTGGCTATTGATGTTTATCTTCCCTCTTTTACGGATATGTCCAGATATTTTTACACCTCAATAGACAAGATCGAGATAACCCTCAGTATATACCTTCTGGGCTTCGGTCTGGGACAGCTTCTGGGCGGCCCCCTGTCCGACAGGTACGGAAGGAAGGTCTTTATATTCTCAGGCCTGATAGTCTATACGGTTTTCTCTTTTCTGATAAGCAGCTCTACAAGTGTGGAACAGCTTTGGGTTTACAGATTTTTACAGGCTTTGGGAGGGGGATTTGCCGTTGTTAATACAAGTGCAGTTGTAAGGGATATTTATGACGGAAAAGAGGCTGCAAAGGTTTTTTCCGTAATATCGATGATAATGCTGATAGCTCCGATGCTGGCCCCTGTCGTGGGTACTACGATACTTTATTTCAGCTCCTGGCAGTATATATTTGTATTCTTATCCGTGTATTCTGTTCTGGTTCTTTTTTTGATCAGCAGACTTCCCGAGACTTCACCCAAAATAAAAGAGGGGAACCTTTTCTCCAATTATAAAAAAGTGCTTTTAAATAAAAATGCGGTTTTTTTGATAATAGCCGGAAGTCTTGGAACCTCGGGATTTTTCATATTTATAACAAAAGCCTCTTTTATCTATATGGAGTATTTTGAAATGCCCCCTGTATATTTTGCCGGTATCTTCAGTCTGAATGCAATAGGGATCATGGTCGTAACAAAGGTAAATGTAACGCTGCTTGAAAGATTTTCTATATTCCGTCTTTTAAAGACGGGTATTCTTTTTCAGGCTGTTATAGCTTCAATAATATATTTGATCGGTGATTATCTGAATCTTTACGGTGTGATAGTCTCTTTGGTTCTTTATATCTCAATGCTTGGACTGGTCTTTGGAAACGTTATGTCCCTTCTTCTTCAGAACTTTAAAACCCTCAGTGCTTCCGCTACTGCCTTAAACGGCGTGGCGGGATTCATCGTTGCGGCGTTGATAGGTTTTCTTGCAAGTTATTTTCACAACGGCACCCTTGAGAGGGTATTTATGATGATGATGTTTGTTTCATTGGGGTCGCTGTTTATATTTACGTTCTTTGTTAAAAAAAATTAGCTTTGGGATTCAAGGCTTTTCCTGAACATATAAAGTGAGAAAAGGAAATATACCATCCCGATTGCGAATATGTGAAGCATATCTGCCCAAATGGTTTCAATCCCCGCACCCCTGAAAAGAATAGCCTGGGCGATCTGTACAAAATAGCTTGTAGGTACCAGGTACATGATCTGCTGTATCGTTTCGGGCATACTGTCAAAAGGGGTTATATTTCCCGAAAGCAGCATTAAAGGCAGAATGGTAAGGATAAATATCATCCCCAGCTGGGGCATATTTTTTGCTATGGTTCCTATAAATATCCCAAGGGAGGTTGTTGCAAAAAGTAAAAGAAAGGTACTGAACAAAAACAAAGGAACCGATCCTGCCAGAGGAACCTGAAGCACGCCCTGAACAATAAAGAAAAGTGACAGGGTCACGCAAACAAGTATTACAAACACAACCGACCATATCTTTGAAAGCATGATCTCAACGGCATTTAAAGGCATTACAAGAAGATGTTCTATGGTTCCGTGCTCCCTTTCCCTTATTAAAGACGCTCCCGAAAGCAGAATAGAAAGCATTGCGATATTTCCTATGATCTCGCTTATGCTTCCAAACCAGGTGCTTGTAAGGTTCGGGTTGTATTTAAAACTGCTTACAAGTTCTATAGGGAGTTTTGAAGCAGACGGTTCCCTTTGTATGTAATTATTTACCTCGTCCGTTATGATCTGTTGTATATATCCCGAGCCTATACCTGCCTGGGTCATTCTTGTGGCATCTATGTTTAACTGTATATCGGGAGTTTTCCCCGATATTATGTCTTTTTCAAAATTTGCCGGGATTATCACCACGAAAGTATAATATCCGCTGTCCATCCCCTTGTCAATGGCATAATATGAGATCTCTTCGGGGGTATTGAATCTTGGTTTGTAAAAGCTGTTTATGATCCTTTTTGAGAGCGCCGAACGGTCTTCGTCCACAAAAGCTATTGAGGCGTTGTTCAGTTCCGTTGAGGTTTTGGTTGCCCCGATATAAATAGCCGCACTGAACGAGTAGATTATAAATACAACCATCCCTTTATCTGCAAAAAGGGTTCTAAGTTCTTTTATTCCAAGGTTTAGTATATTTAACAGGTGCTTTACCATTTTATCTCTCCTGCTTTTTTAAAGCGATTAAGCTTAATATGAAAATAACGAATATGGAAATGATCAGAATTGTAAATTCAAGTTTCAGATTCTCCAGCGATACGGCTTTGCTGAATATACCCCGGCAGATAGTTATATAATGGGTTACGGGGAATATCTGACCCACAACAGCACCGACTCCTTCCAGAGAGCTAACGGGTTCCCTAAGGCCCGAGAACTGGATAGTTGGCAGCAGGGTTGCTATGGCGGTCCCTGCCAGTGCTGCAATCTGGCTTTTTGCAAAGGAAGACATTAAAAGCCCAAGTCCCGTGGTCACCAAAATATAAAAGAATGTCCCCAGTGTCAGAATAAGAAAATCACCTTTTAAAGGAACCTTGAAAATAAAAAGGGCAAGCAGCACCATACCTAAAAAGTTGATCATCCCCACAACTATGTAGGGGAGCTGTTTTCCAAACAGAAACTCGAACTTTGTAACGGGAGTTGCATAAAAATTGCTGATGGAACCCAGCTCCTTTTCCCTTACCACGCTTACCGCCATTAAAATAGCGGGGATAAAAATAAGAAGCAGGGGGATAACAGCAGGCACTATCGCATAGATACTTCTGAAATCCTGATTATACCTGTATCTCATCTGGACGCTTACCTGTGAACTTTGGGGAATATATCCCAGGATCTCTTTGTAATAAGATTTGATATAGGCGTAATGAAGTCCTGTTATGTACCCTTTGATGGTTTCTGCCCGAAAAGGCATCGCTCCGTCTATCCATACGGCGATCTCCACGGGATTGCCTTTTTTAAGATCTTCTCCAAAGCCCGAGGGTATCTGGAAGGCGAGGCTTAATTCACCGTTTGACATACGGTGGTCCATCTGTTCTGTACTTTTTATAGGATGCTGTTCAAGAAAGTATCTTGAACCGGATATATTTTGTATATAATCACGGCTTTGGGGAGTTTTGTCGTTATCAAGTACGGAAAACCTGAGATCCTCTACGTCCATGGTTATCCCGTACCCTATTGTAAACATTAAAAAAACGGTACCCAAAAGGGCAAAAGCCAGGCGGATAGGGTCTCTTATTAGTTCCAAAGACTCTTTATATGCATAGCCCACAAGCCTTAAATAGCTGAAGAAATTTCTTTTTTTTGAAATGTTTTTATTGTAAGAAGCCGGCGACTGCAGCGGTTCACTTTTTTCTGTTTTAATCCCTGCAGCTTCCTGGAGGTATTGGATAAAAGCATCTTCAAGATTATCTTTATTTTTTGATTCTGCCAGTTTTGAGGGGGTGTCGCTTATTAAAACTTTCCCCTGGTGCATCAGTGATATTCTGTCACACCTTTCCCCTTCATTCATAAAGTGGGTGGAGATAAATATGGTAACCTTGTCTTCTCGTGCCAGCCGGATCAGAAGTTCCCAGAAATTGTCCCTTGAAACGGGATCAACCCCCGATGTGGGTTCGTCCAGAATAAGCATATCGGGTTTATGGATAACAGCAGCTGCGAGGGAGAGCCTCTGCTTTATCCCCAAGGGAAGTTTCAAAGCAGTATAGTTTTCGTACTTTTTAAGCCCGAATTTTTCAAGCATCTGTTCTATTCTTTTTTCAAGAATATCTTTAGGGATATGGAAAAGTCTGGCATGCAGGGCGAGGTTCTGCTTTACGGTCAGTTCGTTGTACAAAGAGAAAGACTGGGTCATATATCCCACTTTTTTCCTTGTTTCCATATCACTTTGCTTCAGGTATTCCCCGAAAAGCCTGGCTTCTCCGCTGCTTGGGGTTAAAAGACCCGTGAGCATCTTCATGGTGGTTGTTTTCCCGCAGCCGTTGGAACCCAAAAATCCGAAGATCTCCCCTTTTTTGATCTTGAAACTTACATTATCAACGGCTGTAAAATTACCGAATTTCATGGTAAGGTTATCCGCCTCTATGGCATAAGAGTCTTTGTTGGAATCTTCGTAAGGGGTGATGGCAAGATCCTTGTGACCTTTCTTTTTTGTTTCGGGCAGAAGCTCTATAAACGCTGAGTCCAGATTCTGGGAAGATGTTTTTTCCATAATCAGGGATGGACTGCCGGAAGCCAGGATCTTTCCCTCATTCATGGCTATAATGTGATCAAAACTCTGGGCCTCTTCCATATATGCCGTGGCTATAAGCACGCTCATGTTCTTTTGTCTTTTTCTTATTTTGTTTATAAGCTCCCAGAACTGTTTCCTTGAAAGGGGATCAACCCCTGTTGTGGGTTCATCCAGAATAAGAAGCCTGGGGTCGTGAATCAGGGCGCAGCAAAGCCCGAGCTTCTGTTTCATTCCGCCCGAGAGTTTTCCTGCAGGGCGGTCTTTGAACTTTAAAAGTCCCGTGCTTTCCAGCAGTTCGTAAATTCTTTCTTTTCTTTCTTTTCGTTCCTGCTCAAAAAGTCTTGCAAAAAACTCTACGTTTTCATAAACAGAAAGGGACATATAAAGGTTTTTCCCAAGTCCCTGGGGCATATATGCTATCTGGGGGCATATATTGTTTCTGTATGAGGAATCGTTTATGTCGCCTCCAAAAACAAAGACCTCTCCTTGCTGTATCTTTTTGACTCCCGAAATAATACCCAGAAGGGTTGATTTTCCCACCCCGTCTGGACCTATGAATCCCGTCATGGTACCGCTTGGGATCTGGAGGTTTATATTTTCAAGTGCAGTGTTTTTATCGTATTCGTGGGAAAGGCCGCTTATGCGGACAATAGTATCCATGGTTACTCTTTTGGTGTGTTGGTCAATTCTTCAGGCCATCGGGCTTTGTCGTCAAGTTTGATATACGCCACACCCGGGACTCCCGTTTTTATTTTTTCGATATGGTCTTTCAGCAGTTTCGGTTCTATTTTTACCTTTACCCTGAACATCAGCTTTTCCCTTTCTGTCTGAGTCTCGATCTCTTTTGGGGTAAACTGCGCCTGCGGAGAGATAAATGTCACATATGCGGGAATAGCCAGATTTGGAAGTGCATCAAATACGATCCTTGCCGGGGATCCTATATCCACAAAAGTTACTTTTGAGGTGGGCAGGAATATTGTCATATAAGTATCAAGAAGGTTCAGTACGGTCAGGACATTCCCTCCTGCTGCTACAACCTCGCCGTTTTGGGCAAGTTTGTATAAAATCCTCCCTTTTACGGGGGAATAAAGAGTTGAATCGTTTATATTTACTTTTATGGTTTGGGCCTGGGCAACGGCCGCGTTTATGGCAGCCTGCTGATTTACCACTTTTGCTTTTTGCGCCTGAAGTGCAGCCTTTGCAGCTTTCATTGTAGCGGTATCGTGGTCAAGCTGTGCCAGCGCGATGCTTTTGTTCTTATAAAGTTTAAGGCTTCTGTCATAGGTTTTCTGTGCCAGGGTAAGTTCACTTTGCCTTTGCTGTACTATCGCTTCTTCGTAAAGTTTGTTTTGTTTCATCTGCTCGATATATGCCTGGGCTGATTTAAGTCTTGCTTCGAGTTCATCGGTGTCAAGTTTGGCCAGGACCTGCCCCTTTTCAACCATATCCCCCTCCTGGACATAAACTTCCAAAAGTCTTCCCGGGATCTTGGACGAGATATTTATCTGGGTGGCTTCGAGGCGTCCGTTCCCTATGCCGAATTTCTCGTTTTCAGTGCCGTTGTTAAAAATATTTTTATCCATTATCATAAAAACAAGAAAAGCTAAAATAGCTGTAACTGCCGTAATTTTAATGATTCTGCTTTGCATAGGGAGCCTTTTTTATATATAAATTAGTAAAACTAACCGATCGGTTATGTTTATTATAATATATATTAGGTTAAAGTAACGACGGATTTTTTATATGAAATTATCCCTGCTAATAAAACAATAATGGTAGTTTAAATACAATTAATAAAAGATAATATTATATTTTAAAGAGAAACTGCGGTAATATTGCAGCCGAACAGTTTTTGAAAGAGCAGAATAATAGGGAGTTTTAAAAATGATAAAAAGGTTTATATGCGCGTTTTTGCTTTTGGGTTCATTGCTTAATGCACAGCAGATATATGCGACTTTTGACGTTACGGCGGATAAAAGCGCCAAACTTGCTTTTAACGCAAGCGGTATAGTAGATACGGTTTCCGTGGATATCGGAAGTGTTGTTAAAAAAGGGGATATCCTGGCAACCTTGGATAATAAAGAGACAAAAGCACTGCTTAACGTTCATAAAACAATTTTGAAGTTCACCGAAAAAGATTATCGACGGCAGATAAAGATTAAGAACATAATCGACAAGGAGAAGTTCGACAGTTATGCCAAAGCATACGAAAGTGCCAAAGCACAGGTTGTATACCAGCAGACATTATTGGACAAAACGATACTTAAAGCACCTTTTGAGGGGACGATAATCTCCAAAGCTATAGAAAAAGGGGACGTAGTAAGCGCCCAGGCTGTAAAAACCGCTTTTAAAATAGAAAGCAGAAACAAGAGAAAACTGATCTTGTGGTTTGACCAGAAATACCACAGCAAGGTTAAAGTGGGTGATCTTTTCAGGTATAAGCTTGACGGCGGTGAAAAAGAGTACGAGGGAAGAATATCAAAAGTTTACCCTTATGCCGATGCGCAAAGAAGGAAAATAGGTGCGGAGGTTGAAACTTCAAAGATCCTTACGGGGCTGTTTGGAGAGGGATATATATTTACAGAACAAAAGGGATTGGATGAGTAAAAGAGTTGAAGAGATAATTGCACAGATGAATGAACTGGAGAACGAGCTTCTTGAAGAGTTCAAAAAAAAAGAAAATCAATTTTTCTACAAAATAGAGAACGGAAAGGCAAAGTTTAGAAGGGAGGTTATTGAAGAGGGGAGATCAAAAATAATAAGTTCTATCAAATATCTGGCCTCCTTCCCCATTGCCGTGATCTTGACGATCCCTTTTATCTGGTCTATGATGATACCTATAGTTATAACGGATATATTCGTAACAATATACCAGGCAATTTGTTTTCCCATATATAAAATACCAAAGGTAAAAAGGAAAGACTATGTAGTGATGGACAGGTACGACCTGTTTTATCTTGACAGAGTTGAGAGGATAAACTGCTGGTATTGCGAATATTTTAACGGGGTAGTTGCCTATGTAAGGGAAATTGCGGCCAGAACCGAACAGTTCTGGTGTCCCATCAAACACTCAACACCCATAAAGGACAAACACTCAAGATATGATAACTTCTTTGATTTCGGGGATTACAAAACATATACGCAGAGTTTGAAAAAAAGAAGATCTGATTTTAAAGACATAGAGGATAAAGAGGAAAGCTGATGTACAAATATGCCATCAACAGACCTATAGCAACTTTAATGGCGGTAATGTCATTTATTGTTTTCGGTCTTATCTCGTATAAAACAATGCCTGTGAACCTTTTCCCAAATGTGGACTTTCCCGTTGTAACGATACAGACGGTTTACAACGGTGCAGATGCAAGTACGGTGGAGACAAAGGTAACAGACAAGATAGAAGAGGTGGTAAGCGGCATAGACGGAATTGACAAGCTTATGTCAACAAGCTATGAGGGGTTCAGCGTGGTAACCGTACAGTTTGAGCTGTTTAAAGATCTGGACGTGGCTACGAACGATGTGAGGGACAAAATAGGAACCCTTAATCTTCCCGATGAGGTTGAAAAGCCAAGTGTAAAGAAACTTGGTGCCACGGGTGCTGTTATAAACCTTTTCGTAGCTTCAAAAAAGAACGACCCCGCGGCTCTTATGAGAGTTGCGGATGAGAAGTTAAAACCCAAGCTTCAAAGGATACAGGGAGTAGGGGAAGTTAATATCATAGGTTACCAGGACAGGGAGATAAGGATCTATGTTGATCCTTTTTTGTTGAACAAATACGACCTGACCCCTTATGAACTTCAGCAGATAATCGCTTCCCAGAACATATCCCAGGGTGCGGGGAAACTTATCGACAGCTCAAAAGAGATAATAGTAAAACTCAACGCCGATGCCTTGGATATGGAGGAGCTTTCAAACATACTTGTAAAACCGGGACTTAAACTAAAAGAGATAGCAAGGATAGAAGACGGTTTAAGCGACAGCAGCAGTTTCTCATCTTTTAACGGCAATCAGGGAGTGAGCATCGAGGTTAAGAAGATCTCCGGCGAGAACGTGCTTAATATTATAGAAAACGTTAAAAAGATCATGCCCAGACTTAAAACGGTTGCGGGCGAGGATTATGAGCTGCAGCTGCTGCAGGATCAAAGCGAGAAGATACTCGTGAATATAGACAATGTCACTTTTGACCTTATCTACGGTTCTATCCTTGCCATTATCATAGTATTCGCTTTTTTGAGGAACATTACCGCCACTTTTGTTTCGGCTCTTGCGATCCCAACCTCTATTATCGGTACTTTTGCCGTTATAGACTGGCTTGGATATGATCTTAACAGGCTTACGCTTATAGGGCTTACTTTGGCGATCGGAATATTTATAGATGACGCCATAGTGGTAATAGAGAATATTACCAAAAAGATGGAAAGCGGAATGGAGCCTTTTCAAGCTTCCTTGGAGGGGATAAAAGAGGTTGCTTTTTCTATTCTTGCAATCTCTTCGGTTCTTTTGGCTGTATTTGTGCCCGTGGCGTTTATGGATGGAATAGTGGGGATGTTCTTTAACTCTTTTGCCATGACCGTAGCTGCCGGGATAGTTATATCCTATTTTGTAGCCGTAATGTTCATCCCAACCATGGGTGCCAGGATTTTAAAAAGCGGGGAGGGGAAGTTTTTCCATTTTACTGAGCCTTTTTTCAAAAAGATCGACACTGTTTACGTATCTGTTCTAAAGTCTCTTCTGCGGTTTAAAACCTTTACTGTGGTCTTTACTGTTGTTTTGCTTCTTGCCTCTGCAAAATTAAGCGTAGGTATGGACTTTATGCCTATGGAGGATAACAAAGAGTTACAGGTAATTGTAAAAGCACCCGTGGGAACCAATCTTGAAACCATGAAGAAAAAACTTGAACCGCTGCTTGAAAAACTTGAAAAAGATGATGCTGTGGAGTATACCGTATTGTCAATAGGTTACAATAGTGCAAAGGAGATACACAAGGCAAAGATATATGCAAAACTGAAACCAAAAGAGCTAAGAGAGCTTTCTCAGGAGCAGATGATAATAAAATATTCAAAGCAGTTCCAGGCCGTAAAAGATATGGTGATAACCGTTGAGGATCTGCCGCCTTTTGATACGGGAAGTTCAAATGCTCCCATACAGATAGTTATAACAGGGGATGAGCTTGATGTTTTAAACGAAACCTCTCAAAAAGTGATGAAGCTTCTGGAAAATACAAAGGGAGTAACGAATATAGACAGGGATTACGAGCAGGGCAAACCTGAGATAACAATAGATATAAAAAGGCAGAATGCCCAGCTTGCGGGAGTTAGTGCACGTGAGATAGCAGGGATCCTTTCCAGTGCATACAGCAGCGAAAGGGCGATATCCTATTTCGAGGAAAAAGGAAGGCAGTTTGATATAACCATAAGGTTTGACGACAAATATAGAAAATCCATTGAGGATATGAAAAGGCTTCAGGTAAGAAACAGCGAGGGAAGCCTTGTCTCCCTTGAAGGGCTTGTAAGTTTTGAGCAAAACAGCTCCACCTCTTCCATTAACAGGTTTGACAGGGAGAGAAAAGTGCTGGTTACGGCTGGGTTGTTCGGCCAGAGCCTTGACAAGGTTGTTGAAACAGTTGACACAAATATAACAAAGCTTTTACCTGAAGGTTACAGTTACAGATATACAGGTGACGTGGAGAATATGGCCGATACCAATGCCGCTTTTGCCGCGGCTGTACTTCTTGCCGTTATTTTGATCTATCTTATACTGGCGGCACTTTACGAATCTTTGGTACAGCCTTTTATTATTATGGTCTCAATGCCTTTATCTTTCACCGGAGTTATGGCTGCATTATATCTTAGCGGCAATAACTTCAGCCTGTTTATTATGATAGGTATTATCCTTCTTCTTGGGATGGTAGGAAAAAACGCCATCCTGGTGGTTGACTTTGCCAATAAAGCGCTAAAAGAGGGCAAAGGTGTTGATGATGCACTTTTGGAAGCGGGAGAGAAAAGGCTCAGACCCATTTTAATGACTACTTTTGCAATGATAGGGGCAATGATACCTCTGGCATTTGGAACAGGTGCCGGAAGCGAATCAAACTCCCCTATGGCACTTGCAATTATCGGAGGGCTTCTAAGTTCCACCATACTTACGCTGTTGGTGGTTCCTGCTATTTACAAACTTATCTATCCTTTAGACAGGTTCCTTAGAAGGTTTTATGAAAAAGGGACAGTAAAATAAGAAACACCTTTACGATACGGCAAGGGCAGACAGATATGCCTGCTGCTGGTATTTGTTCAGTTTGGGCGGGAACTCTATACTGTTCTTCTTTTCATAAGAGCTGATTGTCCGGGGGGAAACCAGTTCAACCTCGCATATACCGTTCAGCTGGACAAGTGCTTCAATTTTAAAGGTGACCGCACCACCTGCGAAGTTTCCTTTTTTTGCCCTTTTTTTAAGAGCTGCTTTTTCAATCGAGTTTTCGTCTATAAGCTTTTTTATACTTTCAAAAAAGGCAGTTATCTGTTTTGTGTCTTCATCATCTTCCAGGGTTAGTTTTTTTATTTTTGTATCTATATAAGAGTTCTGGTCATTTGTATCTATAATACAGAATATCAAATTATTGGCTTTTAGTTCAATTCCGCAGATCTTCACAATATATCCTTTTTGTTTTTGTATTGAAATTTTAGCCGTTTGTTCTTCTTTGTTGCTGATTTATTGCAAATTGCCATTTATTATAAAATCCAATTAGTTGGGAGTTTAATATTGTTTAAAGAAAAAATAATGTTATAATACTCTTATGAAAAATGTGGAGGTGAAAATGGTAAAACTTCATATACATGGCAATGTTAAACTTTAATTAAAATAGTTTCATGATTCTTGAAACGAAGGGGAGGAGGGTGTTCTCCCCGATTTTAGCAACAGGGGGAAAGATATATGCATAATCTTTCCCCCTTTTTTATTCAATGGCAAAAACCCATATTGCATAATCACTTATATTATTAAATTTTCTTATACTGATAATCGGGAATTATTTTCTGTTCGAAGTAAGTCGATGTATGTAAAATTTTATACAAAAAACTCCTCTATTATCGATAAATGCTTTGTTTTTTTGTTTTCTTACGGTTTGTAGATAAAGCTTCAATTATGTTACAATTATTATATTAGCTTATATTATTATTCAGGCTTATTATCATTATAAAGGAAAAGAATGAACAAAATTCTTGGAAACTTATCGTTAAAAACAAAGTTACAGATATTAACTTTTATCCCGCTGGCGGGATTATTATATTTTATCGCAGCAAGCGTAGTTAATTCATACAATCAGGTAAGAAGTATGAATGACCTGACCCCTCTTTTAAAGGTAACCAACCATATAGGCAAAATAGTAAAGGAACAAGAAACAGAGAGAACCTATACTGCGGGTTTTGTTACAAGCCGGGGAGTAGTATATAAACAGCAGATGGAAGAACAAAGAATAAAAGTCGACAAATTGTATGAGAATATGAGTTCCTATATAAACAATGAAGAGATAAAGCCTTCTTTAAAAAAGTTATTGTTAACAAAGCAGAAAGATATCTATAAAAGGATGTCCGAAGTGAGAAAACAGATAACGGTACAGAATATAGAATCATTAAAAGCTACAAATGTCCTAAATTTTTATACGATATTGAATAATCTTCTTTTGGAAACAATCCTGGAACTTTCCCATTACAGTGACAACTCAGAGATCACAACAGGGCTTATAGCTTATTATAATATTCTCTCCACCAAGGATGATACGGAGCTTATAAGGGCTTACGGGATAAATACGATCAATGAACTTGATAATATCACTGATGAGAACGATAATTCGAAATTGATACTTTACAGCCAGATAAAACTTAAATCGATCATAGCTTCGGAAAAACAGAAACTCGCAGTGTTCTTCAAGGTTGCAAACAGCAGTGTAGAGAAATATTATAACGATCTGATAAAGAAAACCGATATCGAGGAATATAAGGATTTCGTAAGGGCATTGGCAAATGACAGCGACCTGGAGCTTTACCAGGGGGAGGGAGAAAGTTTCTTTGCCCTGGCATCAAAAAAACTCGATATTATGGCGAAGCTTGAGAAGATGATAGCATCAAAGCTTCAAAAAGATATGTCCAGTTTGAAGAAAAAAGCACAGACAGTATTTGTAAGCAATTTGATTCTGGGTGTGATAGTTCTTGTTATAACTTTGATTCTGGGGCTTTTGATCTATAGAAGGATTGATTCGGATATGAAGTATTTAAAAGGCAATCTTCTGGATTTCTTTGATTTTATAGCTAAAAAGAAAGAAGACATCGATATCAGGGATGTGGACGGAAGCGATGAGTTCGCAGTGCTTATAAATACAATAAATAAAGAGGTTATAAAAACAAAAGAGCTGGCTTTTAAAGATAATATTGTTTTAAAAGAGATCGATGAAACCATGAGTCGTGTCGAGAACGGCTTTTTTACGTATACGGTAAGTTCCGAAGCGGGAAGTGAAGCTGTAAATATATTAAAGCTCAATGTAAATAATATGATAAGGACAACCAAACAAAAGCTCGATACTTTAGGGTTGATCCTTGAATCCTACGGGCAGTACAAATATGACTTCCAGCTTAATGAAAACCAGAGAAAAGGTATGGCAGGCGATATAGGGACGCTTAGCAGTTCACTTTTGGCCCTTGGTGAGGATATATCGATCTTTATGGCGACATTCAGCAATGTGATAGATAAACTAAACAGCAACACTAATATTCTTCTTTCCACATCCTCCTCACTATCGAACTCCTCGAATAAGCAGGCGGCATCATTGGAGGAAACCGCGGCTTCGATTGATGAGATCACATCTACTATACAGTCCAATGCTAAAAATGTGGCACATATGGGAATTATTTCAGATGAACTCAGAGAAAAAGCTCAAAACGGAAATACTCTGGCAAACGATACCTCCAACGCAATGGAGCAGATAAATGAGAAGATAACACAGATAAATGAAGCCATAGGGATTATTGACCAGATCGCATTCCAGACAAATATCTTATCCTTAAATGCGGCTGTCGAGGCTGCAACTGCCGGTGAGGCAGGAAAAGGGTTTGCCGTAGTTGCGCAGGAGGTAAGAAATCTGGCAAGCCGTTCGGCAGAAGCGGCAAACGAGATAAAACAACTGGTTGAGAGTGCAACACATAAGGCAGATGAAGGGAAAAAGGTAACCTCCCATATGATAGAGGGGTATAATGAATTAAACGGGAAAATAGGGGAAACAAAAACGATCATCGATGATGTCAGCACAGCATCACAGGATCAAAAGAATAAAATAGTCCAGATAAACGACGCCATATCCAGTATAGATCATATGACCCAGGAGAATGCTTCTGACGCAAGAGGTTTAAATGAGATATCCAACGAGGTTGAGAAGCTTTCACAGGAGATAGAAACTACAATTTCCCAGGCAAGGTTTGACCGCGGTTATAAAAAAATAGTATGTGACCCTGATCTGGCCAGGAAGATTTCCCGATACAAAAGATACCATATCTCTTTTAAAACGGAGAATTTCAAAAAACTCAACGAGTTTCAAAGCTTCAGCGTAGTAGATCACGGCAGCTGCGAGATGGGTAAATGGATGCAGGAGCAGGAAAAAGCAGGTGCAGGGTTTACAAAACTGGAGGCATGGGAAGAGTTGAAAAAAGTTCACGGTGATGTCCATAGAAGCATCCAGGAGTATGTTGACGAGAATGCGGCTAAAAAACCAAAAGAGATACTTGAGGAAAAAGCTCTTAGCATAGAGGAGAATACTTTAAAGGTATTTAAAAGCTTAAACAATCTGTTAAAACAGAAATGTGAGTATTGATATCAATCGCTGCTTACTTTGTTTTTCCCCGTATTTTTAGAATCGTAAAGAAGAGTGTCAACTCTTTTATATAAGCTGTCTTCATTGTCGTTTTTATGGATCTGTGTTAGTCCTATGCTTATGGTTATGGTCTTGTCTTCAATTATATTCAGTTCATTTTCTATAACTTTTAAAAGTTTTTTGGAAAGAATCTGCCCCTTTTGCAGACTGGTATGGGGCAGAAGCACGATAAACTCCTCTCCCCCTATTCTGTAAAAGAAGTCACTTTCTCTTAGATGGGTCTTGATAAGTTTCGTAAACTCTATTAGAACATTATCTCCCGCACGGTGCCCGTAAGTATCATTGACCTGCTTAAAGTCGTCTATATCAATAAGAATGATCGAGAAAACGGTTTTATACCGGTGGTATTCGTTAAAGAGTTCGTCTATTCTTTTGACATACGCTTTTCTGTTCTGGATACCTGTCAACGGGTCTATGAGGGTCTGTTTTAATATCTCTTTTGTTTTTAGTTCGATCTGCTCTTCCAGGTCTTCTTTCGTATGGAGCCATTTTTGTTTGATGGTAAGGTAGAACATAATACTCATAAGACCTACAACTGTCAGGATCAGAATAGTTGAATAAAGGTAGATATCCTTATGCAGAAGCTTCAGTTTTAAAACTTCGTGGTTATTGTGTTCATAGACAAAACTGTCAAGGTCCACATCTTCATTTATCAAGCCCATTACCTTGTATATCTCGACTATTTTCTGCAGTTTGTCTTTGTCAAGGCAGCCAACCTGCTTGCTGTCTTTGTGGTATGCCAGTTTTTTAAGTTCTTCCCCTTCCCATATAAGGTGAATAGTCGATTTGTTCTGGGTATTATATTTTTGCCGGATCAGCTGGGCTGTTTTTGTAATATTGTTAAAAGCGTACTCCCACCCTTTTATAGTAGCGTTGAAAAAATCTTTTGTAAGCTTTGGATGTTTTTTTATAAAAACAGAAGAGGTAAACAGCAGGTCATTATACAGGTCAAATCCGTAATCTTTGGGATGGAATATCTTGTATGAAATCTTTTTTTGTGTCAGGGTATAGGGTTCATTTGAGATATATGAAGCCATGGCATCGGTGTTTCTGTCGATAAGATCGTTTAAATCAAAAGTGTGTTTTTGGATAATTATATCATTTAACTGGATATTTTGGGAGTTTAACATGGCGATTATCGATGCGGAGCTTTTTGCATCACGGGTTATCATTATTCTTTTTTTTCTCAGGTCCTGCAGGGTTTCTATGCCGTTATCGTTTTTAACAAGCAGCATTAACGGGGAGTGCTGGTATATGGCACCAAGAGCTACTATATCTTTCCCTTTTGCCTTGTCTATTAATATATATGAACGACCCACGGCAAACTGTGCACGTCCCTGTTCCACTTCTGTCAAGGGGTTTATTCCATGCTTAAACTCTTTGATCTGCACGTCTATGCCGGCTTTTTTATAATATCCTTGTTCTTTTGCGGCATAATAGCCGGCAAATTGAAACTGGTGTTTCCAGTTTAACTGCAGGGTTACTTTTTCTGCAGCATACAGATTAGCAAAGAAAAGGAAAGTAATTATTAAAAAATATTTCATTTTGAACACCTTTACTAGTTGCCCTTTATTTATTTTATCATAATTATCTCTCTAATTTGTTTTTTTTATTGCTATTAAGAGAGGAAAGGTTTCAATCTGGAGGGTGTTTTAAGGTCTATTCAACCTTAAAACCTGTGCCGTAGACATTCTTAATGGTATCTTTTGGAAGTTTTTTTCTGATGTTCTTTACCATGGTCTTTATGGTATCGATGCTGTAGAGATCCGAATCCTCCCACACATCCTGGATAAGCATATCGTAAGTAATAGTAGAGTTTAGATTTGTAAAGAGCATATTTAGTATCTTTCTTTCCTTCGGGGTGAGCCGTATCTCTTTTGCCCCGCAGTATAAAGACTGTTCCTTGAAATCCCAGAAGTAGTTGTCTTTTAGCTGAAGGGTACAGGTATTTATTACGTTAAAGTTTTTTATTTCATCAACTGCACGGCTCAAGGCTTCAAAAAGGTCTACACCTTTTGTAGGTTTTAGCAGATACTTTGTAAGCTTAAGTTCTGTTGCCGATAAAAGATTATCAACATCGGAATATGCCGTTAACATGATCAGCCTTGTAGAGTGGTCGGTTTCCCTTATCTTTTTTCCAAGATCGATACCGTTCATTCCTGGCATATTGATATCGGATATTATGATATCGGGTTTTTTCTGTTTATAAATTTCATAAGCTTCCAGGCCGTCTTTTGCCACATAAAGTGTTTTGATCTCGTAAGAGAGGATTTCTGCCATAACCTCTCTTAATTCACTTTCATCTTCGGCGTATAATACGCTCATATTCTCTAAAGACATATTCGTTTACTCCATGTTTTTTAATTTTATCGTACACAAGATACCTTTGTCGATATTTGTTAGTTTTATAGAACCGTACAGGGAATCTTCAATTATGGTTTTACACATATACAGTCCGATACCCGTACCCTTGCTTTTAAATTTAGTGGTAAAATAGGGCTCAAAAACCCTGTTTAAAATATTTTCGGCGATCCCTCCGCCGTTGTCCGAGATATTTATTATGAATGAATTGTCTTTTTGCCGGGATTTGATCAGGATTCTACCGTTTTTTATATTATTCATTACAATTGCATCTTTTGAATTGATTATAATATTGATCAATACCTGAAGAAGGTTGTTTCTATAACCCGTAAAGAGCAAAGTGCTGTTGGAATTGAAAGTTACGGATATATCTGCATCTTTTAAAGGTTTTTCGACTATTTCAAGACACTCTTTTATAAGTGTGTTAATGTCAAATTTCTCTTTTGGTCTGTTCGGTTTGAAGAAATTACTGAAATCCTCGATCGTATGGTTCATGGTATCGATATTTTTAGTGATCTTGTTTATGAACTGTTCTAGAAATTCGTTGGTTACTTTGTTTTTTACTGTTTTTATCTGCAGGTTTGCAAGATGCAAAGAGATAATAGAAAGGGGCTGTCTCCACTGGTGCGCTATATTTGCTATCATCTCTCCCATTGCAGCCATTTTTGAGTTTTGTATAAGCAGTTTTTCCTGCTGCAGTTTCTTCCTGTTAAGGTCTGTTATATATGCCTGCTGTTTTTCCATTCTTTTAAGTATCAGGTGGAGAATAAAACTTAATATAAAGATCAAGCCCGCAAATAAAGAGAGATTTGTAAGAGTTCTTTTTTTATAGATAATATGTTCTTCTTTGGATATATGATTAGGGAACTCGCAGACCAAGGTCAATTTATTGCTAAAAGGCAGTTCCAAGTGTTTTGATACCAGTGCTTCATTTCTGTAAAATTTTTTATCAAGAAGCGTTAAATACTTCTCTTCTGCTTTGAATGGCTCTTTTTTATATCTGCTCCAGTTGTAGTTCTTATTATAGTGCTGGATTATATACCCCTCCTTGTCCAGCAAAATAAAATTATAATACTGGTTGTGGAAAAGCTGCCTGAATAAAGGCTGTGCAAAATAATTTACCACAAGGATCCCTTTGAATGTGTTTTCGTGATTGACGGGCAGGACTATCCTGTATGTCGGCTTGAAGGGGATCTGCAGTTTTTTATTTTCAATATTCAGATCAAGGGGAGAGTAAAAAAGAGTGTTTTGTATGTACTTTTTTTGTTTAAAGTAGTATCTGTCGGATTTATTTTGAAGTTTTTCTATTTTATGGTAATTTGGATCATCATAGGCGTATCGTTCGTATCTTATCTGCTCCATCCCTTTGTGGTCTATGAATCTTATCTGCATAATAGAATTGTCAGAAGAGATAAGGCTTTCGAATAAATATTCAAGGTTCTTTTTTGAGTCCGGTTTGTTTTGCAGGTAGTTTTTAAATAAAGGGTTTGAATTGACCGAATAAATGAGCCGTTCCGAGTTTTTCAGGTTTTTGTATAAAAAATCTTCACTTTTATTAAGCTCTTTTTCCATATTTATCAAAGAGAGCATTTTCTGCTGTTTTTGAAATATCTGATGATCTGTTAGTACATAAAGTGTAAGCAAACCTAAAAATATGATAAAAAAAGACACCGGAATAGTAATCTTGTAATTTTTTTTTATAATCATAAAAAATATTTTATCTAATTATTTATTAATTTTAATATATGTTGGAACCTCTTATCTAAAGTATTGAAAAGGGGAAGGCAGGTGTTTCTATATGGAATAGTCCTGGCAGGTTTTGTAAAATTTGACACGGCTTAAGGGGATCTCCATCACTTTGTCGTCTTTTGAAATTGTTATTATTCCGTTTTGCAGGGAGATTAAAGAGCTCTCCTCACAAATATTATCGAGAAACTCTCTTTTTTCCTCTTCCATCATAATAACCCTGTTGTTCTCAAAATCGGAGATCACTTTTTTTACCGTATTTAAAAAGGTGTCGGGATTAAGGGGTTTTCTTAAAAAGTTAATGGCACCCAGTCTTAAAGCTTCGGTCAGGTGTTCTTTTGTGGTTTCTGTAGTTATGAAAATAAAATTGACAAACTCGTGTGATTTGTCTTTTTTCAACTCTCTTGCAAACTCCAAACCGTTCATCTTGGGCATATTGATATCTGTGACAACCAAAAAAATATTTTTTGTTTCCTGCATTGTCTTTAAAGCATCCAATCCGTTTTCAGCTTCAAGGATATCATACAAGCCTATCGTTTCAATATGTGATCTAATAAGTTTTCTAACGGTTAAGCTGTCGTCTGCTATTAATATTTTCAAAGCCTGATTCCTGTTATTTATCTTACAAAATTATAGTAAATAACAAATTAATTTTAGGTTTAAAGCGGAAGTTTGAATAAATAAGAGGCTTGAAATAATTTATTAAATAATTAAATTTATCTATGTGAAAATATGGTATAATTGGCAAAATTTCAATAAAGACGGGGAAATATGAATAATATATTTGGTGGATTAACGGCAGCTATTGTAGCGCTTCCTTTGGCGATCGCTTTTGGTATATCAAGTGGTCTTGGAGCTAGTGCAGGTATATACGGAGCGATATTTTTAGGTTTCTTTGCTTCAGCGTTCGGTGGAACAAAAACACAGATCTCGGGACCTACCGGACCTATGACTGTAGTTTCAGCCACGGTCATAGCTTCTTTTAGTTCAAACCTGGCACTTGTATTTACGACCTTTTTGCTTGCCGGTGCTTTCCAGGTTCTGTTCGGTTTTTTGAAAATAGGAAAATTCGTAAGGTTTATACCGTATCCTGTGATCTCGGGATTTATGAACGGTATAGGTATGATAATAATCTTGTTGCAGATAAACGTTGCATTAGGACTTGATGCAAAATCATCTATTGCAGATGCTCTTGTAAGCATACCTTCAAGTATAATGAATATGAATCTTCAGGCTGTATTACTGACTGCCGTTACTTTGGCAATACTTTACCTGCTTCCGAAAAAACTAACGGCCAAACTTCCCTCTCCCCTTGTAGCTTTGGTGGTTCTGTCATTTGCTGCATATCTGTTTAATATGGATGTTGCATATGTAAGTGATATCCCTACGGGGCTTCCCGGGATCGTTTCATTTGATTTTGATATGGCGTCTGTTTCTTTTATATTTGTTTCTGCCTTGACCCTGGCCGTTCTTGGTACTATTGATTCACTTCTTACTTCGCTCGTTGCCGATTCTATTACCAAGGACAAGCATGATTCAAATAAAGAGCTTGTAGGACAGGGATTAGGTAATATGGTCTCTTCTTTATTCGGGGGGCTTCCGGGAGCCGGGGCTACAATGAGAACGGTAGTGAACGTAAAAAGCGGCGGTACGGGAAGAGTTTCAGGTATGGCACATGCTGTTTTCCTTCTTTTGATACTGCTTCTTTTCGCCCCGCTCGCAAGCAAGATTCCTATGCCTGTGCTTGCAGGTATCTTGATAAAAGTTGGATTTGATATCTTTGATTACAAAATGTTAAAGCAGCTTAAGATCGTCCCAAAATATGATATAACGGTTATGATGATAGTGTTCTTCCTGACTGTTTTTGTGGATCTTATAGTAGCTGTGGGTGTGGGGGTAGTGTTGTCTGCGTTCCTTATTATCTACAGACTTGTAAAAGAGAGCGAGGTTGATATAAACGGGGGAGATATCCAAAAAAGCAAGGATGACAGGATATTCAAAGACGGAATCGTGCGGATAGTGAATATCAAGGGACCTTTCTTTTTCGGTTCAACGTCGTTCATACTTGACAAGGTGGACAAGATATACGATGTGAAGAACATCGTATTGGACTGCAGTTCCGTATCGTTTATGGACCTTTCTGCCATATACGCATTAAGCGAGAGCATCGAAAAACTAAAGAACAGGGGGATCGATGTGTTTATAGTTGCAGATGAACAAAGAAGATTAAAGCTTTTAAGTCTGGGTATTGAGAATATTCTGGAAAAAGAGCATATCGTTGATTCCCAGTTCGGGGCTTTAAGGGCGGTAAAAGAGAAAAAGCAGAACTGATTATGAAACCAGATCCTGCTTTTGGGTATTGATATTTGCCAGGGAAACAGGATATTCCCTCTGGCGGCAGATATTCTCCGCCTTGCTTAAAATATCTTCGGGGTTCAGGTTTGAAGTTTCAAACACCCTTTTAAAAAGATCTTCCTCTTTTGCGAGGCCCAGCTTAACCAGCTTTTTCATTATCTCATCTATCATGGTTAGAACAGAAGATGCTTTTACTACTTCGCATCTTGCGTACCTGTCATTTTCAAAAGATACGTCCGCGGCACGAAGCTCTTTGTCATCTCCCGGGATCTGCTGTGCCCCGTAGAGGGGTTTTGATGCAACTTTCGCCTCTTTGAAAGCGGGGATAAACCTTGAAAGATGGTTGATAGCCTTTTTTGTTCTTTGGGTTATCTCCTCTTCGTACCATTTTTTATCTATTTTATTTATAAAGCTTTTGCTAAGTTTCGGCTGGGCGCTTTTTTTTGTGCTTTTTACCAGGCCGTTGTTAAACAGGGTTATTTCGTTAGTCATTCCGTGAAGCTGGAAGTAGCCTCCCGGATACGGGGTAAACTGACCCATTCCCCGGGGGGTTCCCCTTTGTCCGTGGAAGATCACTTCGGGCCAGATATTTTCGCAGTTTTCCCACTTTGTCACATAAGCCGCTTTGAACTCCACGAATCTTTCCCTTCTGTATCCAAGCATATCATCGATCTCGCCCGTTTTATAGCCTGCTGCATTTATAAGGTAATCAAACTGTTCCTCTTTCGTACCTTCTGAGCTGTTGTATTTAACGCAGAACTTTTCATTATCTTTGCTTACTTCCGTAACCGTCGTGTTTAATTGAAGATCACAGTTTGATATCTGCTGAAGTTTTATATTAACCCCTGCAGAAAGCCTGAAAAGATTGAGTCCGTATTCCTGTACGATGATAACGGGAAATTTGATCTTTTCGATTTGGATGTTTTTTACCACGGGTATCATCCATTCATCAAGAGTTGAGGGGCGCTTTACGTTTTTTTTGTCTTGAAGTTTTAGGATATCCTCTTTTTCATATAGCTTGAAATATTGATCAGCTTCTCCCAAGACCCTGTTTTTTGGATCCCTGTTTACGGCTTTGGAATATTCGTTTTTTAGCTTTTCAAGTCTTGGAAGAAGTGATCTTGGATCATCTTTGTCCTCTTCCGGGGTTACGATCACCGTAGGTCTGTAATCGATCGCATAAGGGTAGAATCGAAGAAGATCTATTGACTGGTGAAGCAGGGTTACGCACTGCTTGTCGTCTATCTCCCTGTAGAGGTTTCCTCCCGCATGAAGATGGCAGAACGGAGGGCCGCTTACAAGGGTATTGTTCTTTTCGAACAAAGTTACATCAAGACCAAGTTTTGAAAGGTAAAAAGCGCAGCTGGCACCGGCTACTCCCCCTCCGATTATTGCGATCTTACCCATATTAATCCTTTAGATGATTTTCCAGCTCGGCAAAATTGTCAATTACGATATCGGGTTTATAAAGTGAGATATCCTCTCCGTAGTTGTAGCCGTAAGTAACCCCGATACTCTGCATACCTGCTGATTTGGCGGCTAATATATCGTTTTTGGAGTCACCCACCATTACGCTTTGCTTTATAGTGAATCCTAGTTTTTCACATACATGTACAAGCTGCAGGGGATCTGGTTTTTTCTTTTCAAGGGAATCCCCTCCTACGATCATTTTAAAAACCCGGTTTATCTTTAATTTTTTCAGGATGGGTTCTACAAAAGCATAAGGTTTGTTGGTCACCACCGCTAGGGTATATCCTCTGCCGTGCAATGCTTCTAGTGTATCTTTTACATTATCGTAGATGGTTGTTTTTATGCAGACGTTCTTTTCGTAAAACTCCATAAATATCTTTAAAGAGTTTTCAAAAAATCCCTTGTCGATATTCTCATCGATATTTACATCGCCTGATAATGCTCTTTGTACAAGAACCTGTACTCCGTTACCTACCCAGGTTCTTACGGTTTCATCATCGAATGGTTCACGCCCGATCTCATTTAGCATATGATTGACAGAAACCACAAGATCGGGGATACTGTCAACCAAAGTGCCGTCAAGATCGAATAATATAAGTTTTTTGTTTTCTAATTTCATGGTGGGGATTTTAACAAATTATGCTTTTGTATTTCTTAGAAGATGAGGCTTTTTATCTTTGTTTAAAATCTTTGAAGTTTAGGTGAAACTCCATAAAACTTTCAAAAGTGTTTGTTATGGAGAAGTTCTGTGCATATTCAAAGCTGTTTATGGATTGTTTATCTATATCTGTGGTGCCGTTTTCTATTTTACACAGGGTGTCGATCCATTTTGATTCATCTTTTATATCTATTATGCTGCCTATATCATTCGGGCTTCCTTTTACTATTTCGCAAGGTCCCCCTTTGTCTGTTACTATTACAGGCGTACCGCTTGCCATGGCTTCGAGTATTACCTGTCCCAGCGTGTCGGTTGTGGAAGGGAAAAGAAATATATTGCTGCTTGCATAAAGGGATGAAAGCTCGCTTTTTTGTTTATGCCCCAGGAATATTATATTGTAGTTTTTCAACCTTTCTTTGTGTTTTTCAAGTTCCCCGCTTCCAACCATTATCAGGTAGGACTGTTTCAGGCTGCTTTTTAAATAGAATTTTTCCCAGATATCAAAAAGCAGATCCACGTTTTTCTCTTTTGTAAGTCTTCCTACATAGAGGTATTTTTTAAATTGCGGATTCAGGTTATATCTCTCCCAGAGGGTTTCATCCTTGTATTTTGGATCAAAGGTTTTTATATTGGTTCCCGGAGTCAGGACAAAGATGTTCTTAGGCTCAAGTTTTACGGTGTTTTGTATATTCTGTATATAATCTTTTGATCTGGTTGCCAGGGCTTTGAATCTTTTGTAAAAAAGCCTCATATAAAAAGCGGTGATCTTTTTTACGATCCTGGAGTTTGTGTTTTTATAAAGATATTCGGGAAAGTCCGTATGGTAGGTGCCAAGTACGGGTTTTTTGTATCTTATTGCGATCAGAAGACCAGTTAGGCCTATGATCCCGGGAGTTGAGATATGCACGACATCGGGGTTTAATTCTTTGAATTTTTTTGCCATTTTGAAAGCAGGGGGGATAACCAGGTCAAGCTCTTTGTAAAAAGGCATTTTTATTTTGAAAAAAGGCTTGAATATATGCAGGTTGTTTAGACTATCGCAGTATGTTTTAACCGTAGAGCTTAAGATATTTAATTTTATATCTTTTTTCAAGGCCTCTTTTGACATATCCTGCAAAAACCTTGACACTCCGTTGGCGTCGCAGACCGTATCTGTAAAAAGGGCTATTTTTATTTCATTCTTATCCATAAAGTCATCCTATTAAAATACGGTTACGTTTCGGTTATAAGAGAGTATTTTCAAGTAACTGAAATGAAACTGATATTTTATATATTCTGTTTATGAAATACAAATCAATATTTATATCGGATATACATTTGGGAACCAAATTTTCCCGGGCTGAACTGCTGCTTGATTTTCTGAAAAAAACAGAATCCGAAAACTTGTTTTTAGTGGGGGACATAATAGACGGCTGGGCTATTCGAAGAAAGTTCAGGTGGTACCAGTCCCACTCAAACGTGGTGCAGAGGGTTTTGAAAAAAGCGAAAAAGGGTACCAATGTTTATTTTATAACAGGCAACCACGACGAATTTATAAGACCTTTTACCCCTTTGATACTGGGGGATTCCCTGGAAGTAAAGAATGAAATGGTATATTGCGGGCTTGACGGAAAAAAATATCTTATAACACACGGCGACTTTTTTGATATGATAACCATAAGCAAAAAATGGCTGGCAGTATTGGGGGATTACGGTTATGATCTTCTTTTGAATCTTAATTTCATGCTTCAAAAAATATTCAAACTTTTAAGGATAAAATCTAAATGGTCTTTATCCAGATATGTAAAAGACAATGTGAAAAAATCTACGAATTTTATTATGAACTATGAACAGATACTATCAAGCCATGCAAAAAAGAACGGCTTCGACGGGGTGATCTGCGGCCATATACATAAAGCGGAGATAAGGGATATCGAGGATATTCGTTATTTAAACTGCGGAGACTGGGTGGAATCATGCACCGCAGTGGTAGAGACATTAAACGGAGAGTGGAAGATAATCCACTGGAACAAATAAAGGGAAACACATTATGTATAACAGGGAATCGAACCTAAACAACAAACCAAGATACAATCTTTTCAAGAACTGGAGTTATGCCCTTAACGGCCTTAGGATAACGTTTAAGAACGAGATATCTTTCAAGCTTGAGATACTTGCGGCCATACCGCTTTTGATACTTATCTATGTGGTTGATTTTGATTATATTGAAAAAACGATACTGCTTGCAACAATGTTCCTGACACTTATAGTCGAGCTTTTGAACAGTGCCGTTGAGAATGTGGTGGATATTACCACAAAAGAGTATAATTCCCTGGCAAAAAATGCAAAAGATATGGGAGCCGCGGCGGTATTTATCTCAATAAGCCTGCATCTTGTCTGCTGGCTTATTTTTTATTTTAACTAGGAATCACACCTGAATATATCCCTTGTGTAGACTTTACTTTTTATATCCGATATCTCGTCGCTTAACCTGTTTGCGATGATCACGTCGGAGATCTTTTTGAACTCTTCGAGTTTTTTTATCACTTCCGAATTGAAAAAGCTCTTTTCTTCCAGTACGGGTTCATAGATAACCACCTTTATCCCTTTTGCCTTGATCCGTTTCATTATCCCCTGTATGGCGGAGCTTCTGAAATTATCCGATCCAGATTTCATAACAAGGCGGTAAATCCCCACTGTTTTTTCTTCTGCATTAGGGTTTGTCATCGATTGGTTGACCATCTGTATAACAGTCCGGGCGATAAAATCTTTCCTTGTGGCATTTGATTCAACGATGGCCGAGATAAGATTATGGGGTACGTTTTGGTAGTTTGCCCTTAACTGCTTGGTATCTTTGGGAAGGCAGTATCCCCCGTAGCCGAAGCTTGGGTTGTTGTAGTGGTTTCCTATCCTTGGATCAAGCCCCACCCCTTTTATTATCTCTTTTGTGTTGAGGTTATGGGTCTGGGCGTATGAATCAAGTTCGTTAAAATAAGCAACCCTCATGGCTAAATAAGTGTTTGCAAAAAGCTTAATTGCTTCCGCTTCCGTGGAATCGGTGAACAGCAGATCGATATCTTTTTTTTCTGCCCCCTCTTTTAGCAAGGAGGCAAAAACTTCTGCCCTTTGGCTTTTCTCCCCCACTATTATTCTGCTTGGGTAGAGGTTGTCGTACAGGGCTTTGCCCTCCCTTAGAAATTCGGGGCTGAAGATGATATTATGGGTTTGAAACTTTTCTTTTAGGGATTTTGTATAACCCACGGGAACGGTGGACTTTATCACAATTACCGCGTCTTGGTTTATCTTCATCACCTCTTCTATTACGCTTTCTATCGATGCGGTATTAAAATAGTTTGTATCGGGGTCATAGTCCGTAGGGGTTGCGATTATTATAAAATCGGCATTTTCGTAAGCTTCTTTTTTGTCAAGTGTTGCCTTGAAGTTCAGGTGATTGTTTTTTAGGTATTCCTGGATCTGTTCATCCTCGATGGGGGAGATATTATTGTTTATGAGCTGAACCTTTTCTTTTATTATGTCAAGGGCGACCACTTCGTTATGCTGTGCCAGTAGTATACCGTTACTAAGGCCTACATAGCCCGTACCGGCTATTGCTATTTTATATTTTTGTTCGGTGTTGTTGTACATATGAATCCTTTCTTGTGATCAGGTAACCCCCTAAAAGTACGGGGATAATAGATAAAAGCTCAAGTTTTGTAGGGATCTCGTTTAAAACAATATAGGCGAAGAATATGGTAAATACCGGTGCCGCCGCCCCGAGTGCCGAGGCTTTTGTTATTGAGATATTATAGATCGCTTCAACCCATAATATCTTTGCCAGGCCCATGATCACAAAACCGCTTAGAAGTACATAGGGCAGGGCATTTAGAATATCTTCGTATAAAGGCAGAGGTTCCATTAGAAAAGCAAGTAGAAACAGTACAGGCAAAGAGAGTATGTACCGCACGCTTAATATCATATGGGAGGGGTAATATTTTCTGGCTTTTTTCTGATAATAGTTTGCAGCCGGTGCTATCATTGCAGCAAGCAGTATGAGGATATCCCCTTTATTAAATTCAAGGTTTTCGGGGTAGAGTATAGCAACTGCTCCGGCTCCCATTAAAAAAGCCCCCGCGGTTTTTTGTTTTGAGATATACTCGTCTCCTATAACATTAAAGTATAAAAAAGAGAAAAACAGCTGCAAAAAGAGTATAACCGCCATATTTGATGCAGTTGTATATTTTAATCCTAAAAATACGAAAAGGAACAAAATCGTAATAAAAAAGGAGGTTAAAAGAAGGTCTCTGAGCCCTTTTTTGTTTTTCAGGTCATGGAGCTTGTTTTTATAAAGGGAGAAAAAGGATAAGATCAAGCCCGCAAAAAATATATTCAAAGAGTATGCGTACAGAGGCGTTATATATTGGTATGTAAAGATCACTATAATGGGAAACCAGCTTTCAAAGAAAGCCAGAAGGATCATAAATATCTCCCCTTTTCTTTCACGCTTTGTCATAGATCTCTTTTTGATATTTCCAGAACTGTTCAAATGAATCTTCAATGGGAAGTTTTGATATCCCCTCAAGGGCATTTTGCCCCATCTGCTGTCTTAGCTGTTTATCTTTATAAAGGGTATCGACTGCATCTTTCCATTTTGAGATCTCCTTGGGGTCTATAATGAATCCCGACGGTTTTTCTTTGTTGACAAGTCCCTGGGGTCCCCCTTTATCGGATACTATTACAGGTAGGGCGCTTGCCTGAGATTCCATAACGACCTGCCCGAGGGTATCCGTAAGGGAAGGAAATATAAAAAAGTCCGAGGAAGCATAAAACTGTGAAAGCTTTTCCCCGATAACCGGTCCTATAAATCTTATATTACTGTTATACAGCTCTTTTGCTTTTGTTTTAAGGTTACCCTCCCCGATTAGTATTAAATAGATATCGGGAAAGTTTTTTTCTTTTATATACTCTTCCCACATTTTAAGCAGAAAGGGGATGTTTTTCTCTTTTGTTATTCTTCCCACATAAAGGGCTTTAACGGCATCTTTAGGGATACCGAATTTCTCCCAGTTTATATGCCCTTTATATTTTGGATTGAATTTATCAAGGTTGGTTCCGGGTTTTATGATCTTTATGTTTCCCGGATCAAAATCAAGGTCCCTGTTTAGTATCTCTATATACTCTTTTGAGCGGCTTAACAGAAGTTTGAAATCTTTGTAGAAGTTTGCCATTATTTTGTCTGTGAGCTTTTTGAGGCTTTTTGATCCGGTATTATCTTTTATATATGCCGGAAAGTCGGTATGGTAGGTTCCCGTATAGGGAATGTTTAGCTCTTTTGCTATTTTAAGTCCGAGAAACCCTACGGCTCCCGGAGTGGAGATATGGATCATATCGGGGTTGAGCTCTTTTATCTTGTTTTTAATGATTTTTTTACAGGGAATCGCTATATCCAGATCTTTGTAAAAAGGCATGGGGCATTTGAACAGGGGCTTGAAGTTATGGATATTGACAGCCTTTGGGCAGTATTTTGCCGTTGAGGATATCACCTGGATATCAAGATCGTGTAATAAAGATTGTTCTGCCATATCCTGTATGAATCTAGACACCCCGTTTAGATCGCCGATAGTATCGGTAAATAGACAAATTCTCATTTTAAATCCAGCCTTGGGTATAAATATGAGCTAATTGTATAAGTGGATAATAACAATCCAGTTACAAATAAAAAAGCCCGGGGTTTCACCCGGGCTTTTTGGAAACTAAAATTGGAAATGTTTGAAACATTATTGGAAAGACAAGAGTATTATACAACAAATTTGTCTTTAAGTTATATACCCAGATGTATATAAAATATACAATGATAAAAAATCAAAAAAATCTATAAAATTTTATCTATCTTTAACTAAATTGATATTATATATTGTAATTAGTGTAATAAATTATTAGGAGAATTTGAAATGAATAATACTTTCTGGGTTAAAATAGAAGATGGATTTTACAGAATACATAACGGAGTTTTAAAATATGCCCCTGCTGATACGGATGACAGTTCGATAAACTTAGAAGAACAAAGCCGGGTCGAGGTGATAGGTGCACAGATGCTTGAAAAGATAAACGAGACCCTTGGAAGCAATTTTATCGCAAGCGATTTTGCTTTATAGAAGATATTAATATAAAACAACAGCTCATAAGCTTAAGAGAATAAACAAAATTTTTAAGATCAAGATAAAAGATCTTTATTGATGATAGTCTTGATCTTTGCGGTGCTCAACAGACGGGTCGTCAAAATTCAGCTGGTGTGATTTGTAATGATCTTCAAACCACTCCGGAGATCCGTAATCCAGCTCTAAAATAACATCTGCAAAATCGCCCCTTTGCTGTGGTGTGAGAAGCTGCAGCGGCATCACTCCGTATATTTTTACGGCAGGTTTCATTAAAGCTTCTTTTTCGATCGGGTTTTCAAGAAAATTCATTATCGCATTTTTTGCCGCAGGCAGGTCATCTCCCCAAAAATCGGTATATATCCTGTTTACTGCCACGATTGGAGGGGCTGAATCGGTTTTATCATAAGTGTCGTGGCAGATCATGCATCTGTTCTTGAAATCGTACAGCACTTTATCGTCCACATGGGCGGAAGATATTGAAAAAAGTATAGTTAGTATTATATATAGTCTGAACATTTAAAACCTTATAGCTGCGGCCAGAATTAAATCATTTTATGTTAGCAACAGTTTTGCTGACCGCAGTTATAAAGTTTCAAAATAAAAGAGCCTAAGCTCTTTTATAAGTGAAAAGATTAAGCCATGATCTCTTCAACAGTGATGTAATCACCAACTCTACCTGTCATCTGCTCAACGTCAGTGTTAACCGGAAGTGTTTTTCCACCAGGAACCCATCCTGCAGGGCAAACCTCACCTGTTTTTTCAGCATGCTGCCAAGCTTTTACTTGTCTTAGGAATTCGTTTACATTTCTACCAACAGACGGTGCTTGAACCTCTTGTGCTACTACAGTTCCCTCCGGGTTGATCAGGAATCTTCCTCTTAATGCGATACCTTCTTCTTCGATCATTACTCCGAATGCTCTTGAAACAGTTCCTGTAGTATCAGCTCCGATTGTAAGTTTCAAGTCTTTTAATAAAGGCTCAGTCTCTACGAATCTTTTGTGTGAGAATTTTGTATCTGTTGATACTGCCAAGATCTCAACTCCAAGCTCTTGGAACTCGTCGTATTTTGCGTTCATTGCAGCGATCTCTGTTGGACATACGAATGTAAAGTCAGCAGGGTAGAAACATACTACTGTCCATTTACCTTTGTAATCTTCACTTGATACTGTTTCATAGTGTCCTGTTTTTGCGTTGTACGCGTCCATTTTAAACTCTGGTGATTTTCTTAATACTAAACTTGATGCCATATCTTTGTTCTCCTTGTTTTGTGTGTTTGTGTTTTCTTCATTTGAAACTGCAGTTTCTATCTCTTCGATTGGTTTTGCACCTGTATCGCAAGCCATATTTTTTTCCTTTATAAATGTTCCATTTTTAAAAGGAACTTTTTATTTTATGTCTACTTTTTAACGCAATTTATAAAAAATTGCTAAAAGTAGCAAAACCCTAAAGAGACAATTAATTGTCTTCATTTTGATTAGGTTGATGAAAGTATAGCTAATGGAAAAAAATTATCCATTAGAAGGCATAATTATATTTTTTTCTTAAGTTTTTTATAAATAATTATTAAGGAAATGGCAAATAATTTTATAATTTATGATAACTATTATGCAAAAACGGTTATAATTCATTACAATAAAATTACATTAAATATAAACGGCTTAAATATGATTAGATTATTAATACTATTGTCTCTTATGTGCTCTTTTTTACGGGCGGAGATACTGCTTACGGATGATAAAAAAATTTTCGATACCTTTGATGTGAAATATCTTCATGACAAAAGCGGTTTATTAACAATAAACGAAATATCAAAAAGAACATTTACAAAACAAACCACGGATAACTTTACCTTCGGTTACAGGGATGATGCAGTGTGGTTTAAATTCGAAATAAAGAATAACTCCTCAAAAGAGGATTATATACTTCATTTCAGTGAAGCTATATGGAAGAGCTTCGATCTTTACGAATATAAAGATTCAAAATGGAGAGTTCATAAGAACGGATTGAGTATTCCTTTAAAAGAAAGAGATATTTCAGATATTCATCCGGCTTTTAATATATCAGTACAACGGGATCAAAGCCGTACCTTTTATATCAGAGGGGAAACTATTGCAAGCCAGATAGGGGAGTTTTGCATATTCAGCCAGGAGGAATACTACGCCCCTTCAAAGTTTACAGTTGTGGATCTTTATATGATCTTTGCTTTTGCTTTGTTTACGATCTTCTGGCTGAATATATACAGCTATTTTCTTACAAAAGAGAAGATTTATATCTATTATATGTCATATACCCTGAGCTTTATAGTTTTCAGTGCCATGCACAGCGGAATATACCTGCTTGCGGGATTCGCAGGGTGGAACGAGGGGCTTCATTTTGTCGGAGCCGTGGTTATACTGACTCTTCTGCTTTTTTCCAGGAAGTTTCTGGAGCTTGACCGGAATGCACCTGTAATAAACAGATTTTTTAATTTTTCAGTTGTTATGTTTAGTGCTTTTGCTTTGCTTATACTGTTTGATCTGCCTTATGTTAACGAATTGTTTAACATCTATTCTACAATTTTCTTTATAATACTGTTCTATGCGGCGGTGAAGGTGTTTATGCAGGGCAATACAAGTGCAAGGTATTACCTCATTGCTCTTATTATTTATACTCCTTTGATGTCGTTGATGATACTTACTTTTAATTCAATCCTTGAATATAATGAATTTTACAGGCATTTGTTCCTGCTTGGGGCATTTATCGAGATTATTTTCTTTACCCTTATTTTAGCAGGCAGATACAGAACGATAAATCTTCAAAAGATGAAACTGCAAGAGGAGCTGCTTTATGAAAAAGAGTCTCAAAAACAGATACTGCAAGAGCAGATAGAGTCTAAAACAAAAGATATCCAGGAGATAATCAATAAGTTCGAGTTTGCCACAGAAAGTGCACTTGCGGGTTACTGGGAGTTTAACCTTGACACCAAAAAAAGTTTTTTTTCTTCCGGGTGGTACCGTTTTTTAGGTTATAACGCCGATGATATATCTAATCTTCAAGATTCTTTGGGGCAGGCTATCGCAGAGAGGATAATCCATAAAGATGACCAGGAAAAAGTAAAAAATGCAACCAAAGATTATCTAAGCAAAAAAACAGATGTGTATAATGTGGAGTTCAGGGTTTTACACAAAGATGACCATTACAGCTGGGTTAAGGCAGTTGGTTCTATATACGGAAACAAGTTTTTCGGTTTCCATATTGACATAGATGATATTTATAAAATGAACATACAGCTTATGGAGCAATCCAAACTTGCCGCAATGGGCGAGATGCTTAATAATATAGCCCACCAGTGGAGACAGCCTTTAAGTGTGATCTCTACGGGTGTAACAGGTCTGATGCTTAAAAAAGAGATGGATCTGCTTGATGATGAGGAGTTTTCTTCCACTTGTACATATATTAATGAGAATGCCCAGTATCTTTCCCAGACCATAGACGATTTTAGAAACTTTATCAGGGGCGACACTAAGAAAGTAAGGTTTGACCTGAAAAACGATACGGACAGCTTTATAAAACTTGTTAACAGCAGTGTCAAAAAATATCATATAAAGCTTATTCTTGATCTGCAGGAGCATATAAAGGTCAAAGGTTATCCAAATGAGCTTATTCAGTGTTTTATCAATATCTTTAATAACTCAAAAGATGCTCTTGTGGAAAATAATATAGATGAAGAGGAACGGTACCTGTTTATCACCCAGCAGGTGGAAAATGATATTCTGCTGATCACCTTTAAAGATAATGCAGGGGGGATAGATGAGAATATTTTACAAAATATATTTGAGCCTTATTTTACCACAAAACACAAATCGCAAGGGACGGGGCTTGGTCTTCATATGACCTATAATATGATCGTAACCCATATGCGGGGTAGAATTGAAGCCGTTAACGAGGAGTATGAGTTCAACGGTAAACAATACAAAGGTGCAAAGTTCAAAATAACGCTTCCGTTGAAGATATGAGTTTTTTGCTTAGTAAGTAAAACTTTACTATAATAGGCACATATTGATCAACAAGGATATGATTTGAAAAATGTAAGCATAGGGAACAAACTCATTGGCTTGATAGTTGCAAGCTCACTGCTTGGTCTGGTTGTAGCTGTGATAATGTTCAGTTTCAGCCTTTCAAGTATAAAGAAACAGGTACATGAAGATGCAATAGAGCAACTAAACGGGGTGGTTACCCAAAGAGTAGAGGCAAAAAGTGAAATATGCCTCTCAAATGCAGTAAGCATAGCCAACAATACGGGTGTTATAACTTCTTTGAAAAACAAAGACAGACAGATGGCAATATCCGCTATGGAAAATCTGTCCCAAAAATTCAGAGACAATACCCCTTTTAAAAATATCAAGATCCATATCCATGACGAGAACGGAAAATCATTTTTAAGAAACTGGGCGCCTGGGAAGTTCGGGGACCCTTTGCTTGATCTTAGAAAAACGATAAACGACGTATACACAAATAAAAAAGCGGTTGTCGGTGCGGAAGCAGGAAGGCTTAACACTGACCTTGTGGGGGTAGCACCCGTAATAGACAGGGACGGTACATATCTTGGATCAGTGGAGTTCAAAGCGGGCTATAACTCAATTATAAAATCGATAAAAGCTTTTGACCATGCTCATATGCTTATGCTTTTGGACAAAGATACCATAAAAGCAAGCTTTAACAGTGACCAGTTCAAAAAGCTTAAACAGATAAACGGTATGATCCTGAACCAGAAAAGTTATGATGAAAAATTTGCAAACTATATAAATACCCTGGATCTTGGCGAGTTAAGATCAAACAAATTTATTATTGACGATAAATATTTCGTGACATTTTCCCCCGTGATCGATTACAGCGGTAAACAGATAGGTTACTACATAATCGGTGAGGACTCTGAATATATAGATGTCCTTGTAAGCCAGTCTCAGGGTATAATTTATACTGCCATCGGGCTGATCATATTAATACTTCTTGTTATAGCTGTTATTATCTCTATTTTCTCAAGACAGATCATTATAAATCCTTTAGACGAGTTGAACAAAGCCATAGACAATGTCAGAACAGACTCCGGCAGTTCCCAAAGAATAAACGTAAAAAGAGAAGATGAAATAGGTAAAGTTGCCCAAAACTTCAATAACTATCTTCAGCAGATCGAGGATGGAATAAAGCAGGACGGAAAGGTTATCGAGGAGGCTATCGAGATTGTTCACAAGGCAAAAGAAGGGTTCTATAGCTACGAGATAAAGCAGACTGCCAATTCTCCTCAGGTTGACCAGCTTAGAGTCAACGTAAATGAGATGCTTAAAGTTACTCAGAATAATATAGAATTGATCATAAGTGCCCTGATCCAGTTCGGTAATGCAAGGTTTGATTACACAATAGATGCAAAAAGTTCAGGTAATATAGGTTCATTGATAAAAGGTACAAATGCCCTTGGGGTCTCTATATCAGAAGTTCTGTGTATGGTAAACAATACGGCAACAAGGTTATCTGCAAATGCGGAGCAGCTTGCAGCAACAAGCGAGGAGCTGTCCGCTTCATCCACGGAACAGGCAGCTTCCCTGGAAGAGACCGCAGCTGCTATCGAGGAGATCACTTCTACGATAATCCAGACCGATGACAGAACGAACCAGATGATGGAAATTGCAAATGACCTGAAAAATACAAGTAACGAGGATGATGAGCTTGCCCATAAAACCGGTGCTTCAATGGAGGAGATTAATAAAGCTACGAACGATATTGTTGAAGCTATTGCCATAATCGACCAAATCGCGTTCCAGACAAATATCCTTTCTCTTAATGCGGCAGTTGAAGCGGCAACCGCAGGTGAGGCAGGAAAAGGATTCGCAGTAGTTGCGCAGGAGGTTAGAAATCTGGCTTCCAGAAGTGCAGAGGCGGCAAAAGATATCAAAGACCTTGTAACTTATGCCCAGTCAAAAACCAAAGAGGGTAAAGAGACTGCGGACAAGATGGTTGAAAGTTTCAACTTCCTTAATGAAAAAGTTTCACAGGTTACGGATATCGTAGCTCATGTTACCGAATCGACACATGAACAGAAGCAGGGGATGGAACAGATCAATAACGCCGTTAACCAGCTTGATAAGGCAACACAGGAGAATGCAAATGCGGCTGAAGTTGTTTCCAACAAGGCGATGGCATTAAGTGAGATATCAAGCCAGCTTGTATCTGTGGTAAATAGAACGACATTTGATAAAAGCAGGTCAGATTCAGTATGTGACGTAAACCTTGTATTTGATACTACAAAGCTTAAACTTGATCATATAGATTTTAAAGAGGTCAATTTTAAAGATATAGGAAACGGCAAGCACTGGAAAGTGAAAGACCACAATGCGTGTGACCTTGGAAAGTGGATAAGAGAGCATGAAAACCAGCCTTATACAAATAACTCGGACTGGACAGATCTTTTAAAAGCCCATGAAGAGGTGCATACAAATGTACAGAAATTTATAGACCTGGATTCAAAAGACAGAAACGATCATGCTCTTTACGATATTGCCCACAAGATCGAGGATAGTACGACAAGAGTCTTCGAGGGAATAGACAAAATAAAGAACCACAAGTGTCATGAATTAAAACTTCAAAGAGCAAGGGATGTTGTCTCTTCAGAGTCAAAAGACACAGTAGAGTACCATGATAAAATCAAGAGATTCAAAGAGGAAGAGGTACGGCATGATAGAAAAGCAGCCGGAAGAGTTAAAAGCGCTACATCAGCCGTAAATAAAAAAATAAATACCAAACCAAAGATTGAAACCGTATCATCTTCAGTAAATGATGATGACGAATGGGCAAGCTTCTAAGCTTGCTCTTTTGGCTGGCCAAGAGGCAGTTCTATAAAGAACTTCACTCCTTTGGGTGTATTTTTTGCATAAATCTTCCCGTTTAAACTTTCAGTAATTATCTTATAGCTCATATGCAGTCCAAGTCCTGTACCTTTTGTTTCCTGTTTGGTCGTAAAATATGGGTCAAATATTTTAGGGAGTACTTTTTCGGGAATCCCGTTACCGTTATCTTCTATAGTGATAAGGGCTTTGTTGTTTAACTTTTCAAGATCAACCTTTATCCACGGCTCTTTGATATTATGTTCTTTTATTGCATCTTTTGAGTTATTGATCAGGTTTATGATCACCTGGGAAAGTTCCCCTATAACAAGTTTTATTTTTAAGGGCGGGGTTTTGTCTATATTGTTCAGAAGTTTGATATGGTTGTTCTTTAACGCTGTTTCAACTATCTGAAGTGCTTTGCTTATTCTCTCTTGAAGGATCACCTCTTTATACATTTTTTCCTCTTTTATAAAGTCTCTGAAGGTGTCAATGGTTTTTGAGAGGTATTGGGCATTGTTCTCTATTTCGGTTAATGTGGTATCAAGGAAATCATCATCAAGTATACCGTATTCTTTTTTCAGCTGAAGACCCGTGGCCGCAGTGCTAATAACACTTAAAGGCTGTCTCCACTGGTGGGCTATATTACCTATCATATCCCCCATAGAGGCCATTTTGGACTGTTGGTAAATGATCTTTTGTTTTTCCAGTTCTTCATTCTGCAGTTTGGTAAGTTCTGTTATATCTCTCCCTATTCCAAGAACACCGATATTTGAATCATCGTAATTAAAGGGAGACTTTAAGACCTGGTAGTAGATTTTTTCTCCGTTTGGAAATGTGACCCATTCGTTATTAAACCTGCTTTTGTTTTCATGCAGCATTTGGATATCCTTATCCCTGAAGAAATTTGCCGTTTCATTGTCAAAAAGATCAAAGTCCTCTTTACCTGTTATCTGATGTGTATTCTCTTTTCCTGCAAGTTTTAGGAAAGCTTTGTTGCATCCGATATATTTAAAATCTTTGTCTTTGAAAAAGATAAGATCGGGAATGTTATCGATAACGGACTGGATGAGTTTTTTGGATTTATAAAGGTTTGCTGTTTTTTCATGGAAAGCTTTTGCAAGTACTTCAAGCTCATCGCCGCTTCCTAAAAGTTCATGCTCTTTTTTATATCTGTCTTCTTTTACTCTTTCATATAGTTTTAATATGGGATCACTTATGGAGAGGGTTAAAAAATAGGAGATGATTATACCCGCAAGCAAGAGTATCAAACTTAGTAAAAGAAGTTTGTATATGGTGTTCTTAATGGGAGAAAGATAAATAGATTCAAGAATCCCCATTTCAAGTTTTATACCAAGTTTTTGGAAAAGGGAATCCTCTTTTGGTTCAAGAAGATATGAATAGTAAGTTTTGTCTTCTTTAAAATTGCTGCTGTAGAGTATATTCTTTTTGTCCAGTATCTTTATATATTCGTGTTCCACTTTTACTATATATTTATTAATAAGTTTATCCATATTGAATGCGCTTATCAAGGCTCCCTGTGTGGTATTATAGTATTTAATGGGTGCCATAACGATAAGGTGGTGTTGCCTTTTATCCAGATAATAAACCGTCTGTCCCATTGCAAGTGCGTTTCTAAGGTATTTTGATTGGTTATACAAAGGGGTGTCTTTACTTGTTTTAAAGATAGTTTTCCCGTCAAAATCCACGATATTGAGGTATTGCACGTTCCTGTTTTCCATAAAATTGTTTGCCAGGGGAGTCAAATACTCTTTTTTACCCTCTTCATCGATAAGTGCATTTACCATTAAACTGTTCTTTGAGAGAAGTTTTGTGGTTTCTATACGGTTTAAAAGGCGTTCTTCTATTTTATTTTGTATAGAGAGGACTTTGTTTTCAAGAGTTTTGCCGGCCTCTTTTTTCATATCGGTCAGGAACAGGTAACCTACGGAACCTATCATCAAAAACAGAAGAAGTGCGATAAGCACGCCAACTTGCAAAACGATTTTATGCCGGATACTTTGTTTAATTAAATTATTTTTCATATTTAGACTTTGATTTTTTCATAGGAACTATCATCCCATCTTTGTTGAATTCTGCAAAGAAAAAGTCATTTTCTTCCAACGCCTCGTGATCACTGCTGTCAAAAGGATTTTTATAGGTTTTGACAACACCCTTTAGCTCTTTGAGGGTTTCCAAATGTTTTTTTATCTTTTTCCCCTCAAATGAGTTTGCTTCTTTAATCGCTTCAGCTAATAAAAGTGCTGAATCAAAGGCTTGTGCGACCGCATTGGGGGCATGGATATCTTTAAGAGATTTTTTACCGTATTTTTTCAGGTATGAGAAGTATAGCTCTTTGGCTTTTGGGTTACTGTTATTTATAAAGCTGAAAGACTGGATAAATCTAAGGTCGATCTTTTTAAGGTATTCTTTACTCTTTTTGTAAAACTTTCCGCCTGTTATTCCCCAGTGCGAGACTATTGGAAGTAAAATATCATTTTCTGAAAAAGCTTTTATCACATTGGTACCTTCGGAACTGTTTAAGATCATAAGTATCGAATCAAAATCCCCGGATTTTATCTTTTCTATAAGAGTTGAGAAATCTTTTTCCCCGCGGTTTATCACCAGACTTGGAAGTGGATCTTTTTTTTGCTCTAAAGCAAGTTCCTCAATAGATTTTAAAGCTCCCCTTCCCCAGATGGAGTTTTCGACTAAGAGCAGGGGATGATGATAGTTTCTTATAACTTCGTTGAAAAGTTTTTTGGTTATGTACTTGTCATTTGCGGAGACCCTGAAAAGGTAATTTTGTTTATATTCGTTATCTATTAGTTTTGAAGATGCCGCCCAGGGTAAGATATACGGTTTCCCCCCTTTTTGTATATATTTGACCTCTCCTGCTATAATGGCACTTTGTTTTCCCCCTATAATGGCTTTTACATCGGGATTTGAAAGGAACAGGTTTAAATTTCTGATTCCTTGTGTGGATATACTTTTGTTGTCTTTTGCTATAACAACTACTTTTTTACCTAATAATCCCCCTTGGGAGTTTATTTCGTCTGCTGCTAGTTCCACTCCTCTTTTTATTGCAAGACCGGCATTCCTGCTTCCTACGGAAAGATTTACGGTAATACCGAAAACTATAGTATCAGAGGGTCTGTATTTGTTATAAAGCATATCTTCTGTTTTAGATATTATATCCGAGCCTATAACCTCTTCATAGGCTTTTATTATATGTTTTGTCTTGTTTTGGAACTGTTCTCTTTGCTTTTTTGTAAGGGTATTTATCTTTACACCCTCTTTTTTAAGTTCGTCTAAAAAAAGTTTTTCCCTTTTTTGGGTTTCTTTTCTCTCCCAAGGGGTAACCTTTTTTGCTGTTTCTATTAAAAGAGTTTGAACCTCCAAAGGCAGGTTAAGCAGTGTTTTTTTGCTTAGTGAGAAGATATATGGAAGGTATGCGTGTTCACTTAGGGTCAGGTTTGACTGGACTTTGTGAAAATCCATGTTGACAATCGCGACCAGAGGATTCTCCTGTCCGTCGACGACTCTGTCTTCAAGGGCTTTTTTGGTTGCATGAAAATCAATAGGTACGGGTTTTGCTCCAAGTGCCTTGAACTGCTCCATGATGATCCTGCTTTTCATGATACGGATCTTTTTGCCTTTGAAATCATCAGGGGTAAGTAAAGGTGCGTTTGCGGTAAAATGTTTGAAGCCGTTTTCCCAGAATGTTACACCCAGAAGGCCTATCTTGTCAAGCTGTTTTAATATCATTTTTCCAGGTTCCCCGTCAAGAAGCTCATAGGCATCTTCTCTGCTTGGGAACAAAAACGGAAGGTCGGCATACTGCACGCTGGGAAGCGATACGCTCATTTTGGCAGTCGGGGTCAGCAGAATATCTATGCTCCCTTCTCTTGCAAGCTCCACCATTTTGTAGTCGTTTCCAAGCTGCTGGTTGGGGTAAATATCTATAAGGACTCTGCCGTTTGATTCTTCTTTTACCTTTTTTGCGAATAATAGTGATGCCTCGTGCATTGCACTGTTTACGGGAAGATTGTGGGCCATTTTTAATTTTAACGTTTTTTCTTCTTTTTTGATATTTTTGTTTAGCTGATTGCTTGAGTTGATATTAAGAAATAAAACAGCACCTATAAGTAGAAAAAACATTCCTAAAAAGATTTTATTTTTCATGGAGATCCTTTCTTTTATTTATGATCATGGCTACTCTTTCGTATCCGACTCTAGGGGAAACTCGATAAAGAACCGGGCGCCGTTTACGCTGTTGCGTGCGTAGAGTTTACCGTGCAGGCTTTCTGTTACTATTTTGTAGCTCATATGAAGCCCCAGCCCCGTACCCTGTGACTGGTGTTTTGTTGTAAAATAGGGCTCGAAGATATGGGGCACTACATCTTCGGGGATCCCTCCTCCGTTATCTTCTATGCGGATAACTACTTTATTTCCCTGTTTTAAAAGTTCCAGCTTTATCCATGCGTCCTCGATATTCTTTTCTGTTAAAATATCTTTTGCATTGTTAAGAATATTTATGATCACCTGATCAAGCTCCTGGGCTACCATTTTAACTTTTATCGGAACCGGTTCGATGTGCGTTTCTATTTCTATATTATGGTTTTTTAAAGATGCATCAATGATCTGTAAAACCGTAGCTATTCTCTCCTGGACAATAACCGATTTAAGTTCTTTGTTCTCTTTAATGTAGTCTCTGAACGTATCTATGGTCTCGGAGAGATATTGTGCATTTTTCTCGATCCCGTCTGCATAATAGGTTATCTTCTCTTTTGTAAGCGTCCCCATTTCACTTTCAAAGTCCATTCCGCTTGCTGCTGTTGTTATAGTGCTTAAAGGCTGTCTCCACTGGTGGGCTATATTTCCTATCATCTCACCCATCGAAGCCAGTCTTGACTGTGATTCAAGCATTTTTGATGCAGTGATATCCTTGATGCTTAGCAGGATACGTTCTTTATCGGGAAGTAAAGACATACTAATTAGAGCATTTACATGCTTGCCGCTTTTTATCACATACTCTTTTTCGATATTCTGGATAAATCCTCTTTTGATCACCGTCTGTATCTCCTGTCGGTTTGCTTGTTTATCCCGGGATATAGTGATATTATCATAGTTTAATTTAAGCAGTTCATCTTTTGAATAACCTGTAAAACCGATACACGCAGAGTTACAGTTTAAGAAGTTTGATTTAAGGTCAATAATGGCTATACTGTCCTGTGAGTAGTTGAAAATTGACTCAAATTCCTCTTTTTGTTCGAGTGTTTTTTTCTGTGCCTCTTTTACCTCTTCAACGCTTTGTTTGTATTCAAAAAGCAGTTCTCCCACTTTTTTGATCATGGAGTTTATCCCTTTTTGCAGTTTTCCAAGTTCATCAAGTTGTGATACTGGAATTTGAACATCAAGGTCGCCTTTTTCTGCCAACTGCAGAATATCCAGGGAGTCATTGATCCTTTTTGCCAGGAAACGCTGCGCAAAGAAGATTATGGCTGCCGTACTTAGCAGGATGAAAAGTAAAGAGCCGATTATACCAAACCAGATAACCCTGCTTTTGGTCAGGCTTAGATTCTGGGTATCTATTTTTATTACGGTATGGTAAAGGGGTGTTGGGTATATTTCGCTTTTGAGATGGGCAACAGAGGTAAGTGTATTTTCAGAAGAGATAAACCTTTCCCCCTCTTTTTTGCCAAGCCATTGCTTTTTTAAGTCCGGTACAGAATCCGGTTTTCTGCCCAGGTATTCAGGTTTGCTTGAAACAATAATAAAGCCGTTGTTCCCTATTACCATCCCCTCCAGATAGGGTTCACCTATCATGCTGCTCATAAAAGAGATTCTTGTGATATTGCTTATTGGCATCTCTTCATTTGCGAGCATCTTATTGATAAGGTGGATTCTTTCCTGGATATCTTTTTCAAGTTTTGAGCTGTATCTTTCCGCATATACGAATCCAAGGGTACTGAATGCTATAAACTCAACCAGTCCTACCAAAACGGCAATTTTTGCTATGATTCCTGTTTTAGATCTTCTCATGGCGTATATTCTGGTGTCTGTTCAAAAGATTCAAGCTGTGTAGTATCCTCTTTTGCATATCTTGATTCCTCGGGAGGAATATGGCCTAATATTTTTATGCTTTTATGGGGTTCTTTAATGTTCGGGCGCCAGGTAGCGGCATAAGTGCTTTGCTGCAGGTGGTGGCTTTTAGGATCCATATAGGCGTCTGCATTCTGCATTCTCTCTTTTGCACTTGCCTTGTATTGTTCCAGTTCTTTAATAACCGCATGATTAAAGGTAGTGCCCGCTTTTTCGACGGCACCAAGAAGGGCTTTTGCGGCAAGATATGCCGAATATGTTACGTGTCCCGGATAATCAAGCTTTGTCTTGCCGTATCTTTGCCTGTATCTTTTTACGAACTCTTTAGTTCCCTCGGTATTAAGGTTCCATGACCAGTTTACCCCAAAAAGCGGTCTTATGTTTCCAGGAGCCAAGTAAAGATCTTCCCAGTCAATTTCCCCTATAACCCAGGATTGTTCGTCGAAAACCTTGGGATCGATCTGTGCAAAAAGTTTTACCTGGTTGTTTCCGCTGATATTAACGGCAATAACATCTCCGTTCAGGCTTTGGATCTCTTTGATAAGTCCTACGGGATCGGGAAGGTTTTGGGGTACGAAGATCTCTTTTATTATTTTCCCTTTATAGTGGGCTATATATGGTTTTGAAGCCTGGGCGTTGCTTCTTCCCCACTGATTATCTTCAGTAAGTATTATCACCCTTTTTGTATCTGATTTGTCAAGGGCGTATTTTAAAAGTGTCTTGTTGTAGTTTGCTCCGTTCGCATCAAAAACGAATTTTGTACGGTGTGCGTTTTCGACAGACTGAGAGGGGGCAGAAGAGTTTGTATTGATGAAAATAACGCCGTAATCCTGGCATACTGCGGACATACTTGCGGCAACTCCGGAATTAACGGCACCTATCATAAAAGCAACTTTGTTTTTTGTTATAAGTTCTTTTGCTGTTTTGGCTGCTCTTTTTGTATCAAGGGTAGGGTTTTGGGATATAAGAATCACCTGTCTGCCAAGAACGCCCCCTTTTGTATTATATTCGTCAACGGCCATCTGAACACCCCTTTTGTCTGCTTCGGAGTGTATGGCAAACCGTCCTGTCGTAGGTGAAACGTGAGCCAGGATAACAGGCCCTTTTGAAGGGGTAAAACTATCAGCGGCAGATATGGTAAAAAGTATTAAAATACCTAAAAAACTATGCATTGTATTTTTTAAGATACTGAAAAAAGTATAGCCCATTTTTTCCCTTTTTTAAATTTAATAAATTATAGCATTAAAACTATTATAACCAATGTAGTTATATAAGTTATATAAAAGATTTGTTTCAGGGTGTTTTTAAGGGCAGCCGTAACAACAGCAGGGTGATATTTATCCTTATTTTTTAAAAAGATTTGATATAATTCCCGATTATGAATAATTATACGCTCAAAAAACACCATATCCCGAACATAACAAGCAGAGGAACTTTTAAAAGAGGTTTCAAATATAACATAGCCTTTGGTTTAGTAAAAAACACTCTTTTTACAGGGTTTCTGCTTTTTGGGTTTGCTACACAAAGTTTTGCTCAGGGCTTGATCACCCCGATTGGCGAGGTTAAAGATTTTGACAAAGACAAAGCGATGCTTGGGAAAATGCTCTTCTTTGATTCTAGATTAAGCAAAGACGATACGGTTTCGTGCGCTACCTGCCATGATCTTGAAAACGGGGGAGACGATTCCCTTCCCGTATCGGTCGGTATAGACGGAAAGAAGGGGGAGGTAAACGCCCCGACTATTCTAAATGCAAGATACAATTTTGTGCAGTTCTGGGACGGAAGGGCGAAAACACTTCAAGAGCAGGCTTCTTTTCCGGTCAAAAATCCCGTAGAGATGGGATCTGAATTTAAAGATATAATAAAAAAGCTCCAAAAAGATGAATTTTATACAGAAAGATTTGGAAAATTATACGAAGGACAGATCACCGAAGAGACTATCACCCATGCCATTGCCGAGTTTGAAAAAGCGCTTGTAACTCCGTCGCGATTTGACAGATATCTTTTAGGGGATGACGATGCACTAAGCGCTGAAGAGAAGCAGGGATATGAGCTTTTTAAATCACACGGATGCGTATCGTGCCACAACGGCAGGAATATCGGGGGAAATCTCTATCAGAAACTTGGTATCGTGATATCCGAAGAGAATGAAAAGTGGGAAGGAAGATTTGCCGTTACCAAAAACAAAGATGATCTTTATTATCTCAAGGTTCCCACTTTAAGAAATATTTCAAAAACAGCACCTTATCTGCATTCAGGGAATGTCAAGACTCTTAAAGAAACTATAGAGATGATGGGATATTATCAGCTTGGGATAGTTTTGTCCAAGGACCAGATAGCAAAGATCGAGGCATTTTTAAAGTCGCTTGACGGGGAAAGACCCAAAATATTGGATCAGCAATGATAAGGCTTGTAATACTTTCAATACTTGTTATCATCTCAATCGGGGGATTGATATTTAACTTTCAATTATCCAAAAAAAAACTTGACGAGGTATTAAGTGTCAATATGTCTTTTAATACTATATTGTCCGTCAACAGGAAGCTTGACCAATTTTTATATAAAAATATAAACTATACGAACTTTGATCATATAAATGAAAATGTTGATCAAACGGCTGTATATATTGAAAGAATATCTGCTAAAGAGTACGAAAACAAAGTGCTTGAAAAAGATATACTATCACTTGCGGACAAATTTAAAAGTAAACTGCAGCTTCTGGAGCGTTTTAAAACAACAATGGCGGTTATAAACAATTCTTATAAATATATCCAGACCTTTCCCCAGAAGAATATCAATCAGCAAAGATATGAGATACTTAAAGATCTTTTATCCCTGGATACCAAAGATGAACAGGATATAGGGACTTTGAGAGAAAAAGTGCTGGCTCTTAGATCGAATGATCCTGTGGATAAAAAGATAAAGATGCACTCAAGGGTTATCATCGAAACCTACCTGAAGCTTGAGAGGATAAAAAAAGATATAGAGAAGCTTGATATTCAGAATAACCTGAACAGCCTTATAAATAAATATTTCTTAACAGTTAAGCAGATAAGGTCGAACTACAAGCTGGTGATCACTTTTACGATACTTTTAATGCTTATAACGGTTTCCCTTTTGATATATTATTACTACGAAAGCATAAAAAAGACCCTTGAGGCAAACAGGTTTAGAAAAGCAGTGGAAAATTCGGATAATATAGTCGTGCTGACAGACAGCGAGCAGAAGATCACTTATATCAACGACAGCTTCGTAAAAGCAACAGGATATACTTCAGACGAGGTACTTGGCAAGACACCTTCAATACTTAAATCGGGACTGCAGAGCGAGACTTTCTATAAAAAGCTTAATGATACTATTTACAGCGGCAGAAAATGGAACGGCGAATTTATCAATGTGGATAAAAAAGGCAGAAGAAGATATGAAAAAGCATCGATAACTCCTATCTTCGACAGTAACGGCGAGATAATAAATTTTCTTGCTATTAAACTTGACATCACTGACGAGGTTCTAAATAAACAAAAACTTGAAGAGAACAAACAGCTGCTGATCCATCAGACTAAGATGGCAGCCCTGGGGGAGATGCTTGAAAATATAGCCCACCAGTGGAGACAGCCTTTATCAACTATCACAACATTTGCAAGCGCTATGCAGATAAAGAAAGATATGGATATGTTAAATGACGATGAGTTCAAAAAATCGACAGATTCTATTATTGCAAACGGCGAGTATCTTTCAAGAACAATAGATGATTTCAGGAACTTCTTCAAGCAGGATAAAAAATTGCAGAAATTTGATCTGCATGAGGCGGTGATCAAGGCACAGAATATATCAAGCTCCAAATTTAAAAGTAAATTTGCAAGAGCGGTATCAAATCTTGAAAATATAAATGTCGTAGGCTTGGAAGGGGAGATGGTACAGGTTATCCTAAATCTGTACAGCAATGCGGTAGATGCGTTTAAAGAGAAAAATCCTGAAGATAATATTATCTTTACCGATCTTTATATGCAGGACCGTAATGCGGTTCTGTGTGTAAAAGATACGGCAGGGGGGATTCACGAGGAGAATCTGAACCATGTTTTCGAACCCTACTTTACTACAAAACACAAAAGCCAGGGTACGGGGATAGGTTTATATATGAGTCATGAGATTGTACAGAAAACATTTAAAGGCCTGATAGACGTAAAAAACAGTACTTTTACCTATAACGGCAAAGAGTATACCGGAGCACAGTTCACTGTCGTGATACCGATCTATGAAAAGCTTGATTCATAGCTTTTAAATAACATAGGGGACAAATGCCTTTCAAGAAAAAATACCCGTACTTTTTCGGTTAAATCAGTATCGCCGTTTTTCTTATACTTTAATTAATAACCATTTAATAATTAACAAAAAGTAATCTTTACCAATCTCTTTCCAAAATCCTGATATAATCCATAACATGAATGAATTAAAAGTACAAACAGAATATTCCCCAAGCGGGGATCAGCCCGAGGCTATTAAAAAAATAGTCGACAGCATAAATGCGGGTAATAAATACAATACACTACTTGGTGTAACGGGATCGGGTAAGACATATACCATGGCAAAGATCATAGAATCTGTTCAGATGCCTACACTTATCATGACCCATAATAAAACCCTGGCGGCTCAACTGTACAGTGAGTTTAAAGGATTTTTTCCTAAAAACCATGTGGAGTATTTTATCTCGTATTACGATTACTACCAGCCTGAAGCGTATATCCCAAGACAGGATCTTTTTATAGAAAAAGACAGTTCCATAAACAGCGAACTTGAAAGATTGAGACTTAGTGCTACGGCAAGTCTTTTAAGTTTTGACGATATTGTCTGTATAGCTTCTGTTTCTGCAAACTACGGTTTGGGTAATCCTGAAGAGTACAAGGCAAATGTCCAGAAGATCGACGCAGGGCAGGAGTATTCCCAGCGACAGATGCTTCTAAAGCTTGTGGAGATGGGATATAAAAGAAACGACAAATTCTTTGACAGGGGAGATTTCCGTGTAAACGGCGATGTTGTGGATATCTTTCCCGCATATTGGGAAGACGAGTTCGTAAGGCTGGAGTTTTTCGGTGATGAGGTTGAATCAATAGGGAAGATGGAATATCTTACGAACAAGCTGGTAAAAGAGCTGAACGACGTAACCATCTACAGCGTTAACCCTTTTGTGGTATCTCAGGGAAGGCTTGCAAAGGCTATTGAGAGCATAGAAAAAGAGCTTGACGAAAGACTGCAGTATTTTAAAGATAACGACAAGCAGGTGGAATACCAAAGACTAAAGCAGCGTGTAGAGTTTGACCTTGAGATGCTTGAAGCCACGGGTATGTGTAAAGGGATAGAGAACTATGCAAGGCTTTTAACGGATAAAAAACCCGGTGAAACACCCTATTCTCTTATAGATTATTTCGAGGCAAAGAATATTCCATATCTTTTAATAGTTGACGAATCACACGTTTCATTGTCACAGTTCAGGGGTATGTATGCGGCTGACAGAAGCCGTAAAGAGGTTCTTGTGGATTACGGATTTCGTCTTCCCAGCGCCATGGACAACAGGCCTTTGAAATTTGACGAATATATCAATAAAAATGCGAACTTCCTGTTCGTAAGCGCCACCCCTGCAGATCTTGAACTTGAACTTTCAAGCACTGTAGCGGAGCAGATCATCAGGCCTACGGGGCTGCTCGATCCTGTTATAGAGATTCACGACAGCGAATACCAGGTTGAGAAGCTCCATGACGAGATTAAAAAAGTAATAGCCAGAGATGAAAGGGTACTTGTAACCGTACTGACCAAAAAGATGGCCGAGGAGCTTGCTACTTATTACAGCGATCTGGGCTTAAAAGTAAAATATCTGCACAGTGATATAGATGCCATAGAGAGAAACCAGATCATAAGGCAGTTAAGACTTGGAAAATTTGACGTGCTTATCGGTATCAATCTTCTAAGGGAGGGGCTTGATATCCCCGAAGCTTCTTTGGTAGCGATACTTGATGCCGACAAGGAAGGGTTCCTAAGAAGCAGGACTTCTCTTATCCAGACAATGGGGCGGGCTGCAAGAAACAGCAACGGTAAAGTTCTGCTGTTCGCAAAAAAGGTGACAGACTCCATGAAGTTCGCCATTGAAACCACGGAAAACAGAAGAAAGATACAAGAAGCATATAATAAAGAACACGGAATAACCCCTACAACTACTATAAGAAGGCTTGATGAAGACCTGAAAATGGAAGAGTATGACGAAACCGCGTTAAAAAGGGAGAAGCTTAACAAACTTCCGGCTTCGGAGAAAAAGAAAATTCTTGTGGAACTGAACAAGCAGATGACAAAGGCGGCAAAAGAACTGCACTTTGAAGAGGCTATACGTTTAAGGGATGAGATAGAAAAGATCAAAAAAGCTTAATTTCTTTGCCCTGGGTATAAATGGGATATTTTGATATATAATTAATATACACTATGCTAGAATTTAGACAGAACTAAAAAGTTCTACAGATTAAAGCTAAGGAGTAAGCTATGAATACAAGTATAGTAGGAAGACATGTAAAATTAACAGATGATTTGAAACTTCATGTAGAAAACACTATTGAGACTTTTAAAAAATATAATCTTGATATTATTTCTGTTAATGCTATTATCTCGAAAGAGGAGAAACATGGAAAAAATCTAATAACTTTTGAATATGTATTAAATATAGCAAATATAGATACGGTTGTAGTAAAACAAAAAGATAAAGATATTCATGCGGCGATAGATATCGCTACGGATAGAGTTTGTAAAATTTTAAGAAGACATTCAGATAAAATAAAATCTCACGATGCGACTAAATTAGCCGATCTAACAATTGTTGAAGAGGAAGATTCTATCGCAAAAGAGTTGGAAAAACTTGATGACGAGATCGTACCTATGAAACTTGAATTATATAAACCTATAGAGATAGAGGAAGCATTGAACGCACTTAAAGCTTCGGATAATATTTTCAAAGTGTTCTATGATATGGACGATAATTTCAGAGTATTATATAAAATGAAAGACGGGAATTTCGGACTTTACTAAAAAAAATAAGAAAAGTTAAATCAAAAAGGGAAGGGGATTTGTCCTCTTCCCTTTTTTTATTAGTTTATCAGTGTTTTGAATTCTTTATGGTTGATTATATCGCTTACAAGTGTTCTTACGGTAGGAGAGAAAGATGTTGCCATATTATTACATGCTGTTGTCGCCAGGTATGCGGAAGGGTAATCTCTTTTCGTATTTACTTTTATTTGATTTCCGTTACTTGATTTTACAGTTAATTCAATAGCCCAGTAAGCATTTCCTAACATTGTACTTGCATCAACTTTTAATACTTTACCGCTTATTTTCAATGGAGAATTTTCATCATACATATCGGCCATTTTCAATTCTGATTTGATAGCTTCTTCAATATATTTTTCAAAAGGCTCACCCTGAGGTGTTGAAATAGTTTCCGCAAGTCTGCAAAGTTTGCTGCTTTCTCCCGGATTTGCAGATTCAAAATTCTCAATGGAGATTTTAGTGTTTTCGATTTTCTTTAACTGCATAACATTGTCGGCAGAAACGTTGTATTCATTTGTTTTTATTCCACACCCCGTCAATATAATAGATGCCGCCAGTATACCTGTGGTATTTAAAATTATTTTTTTCATTTTTTTCCTTTAATTTATAAATCGGGAATAATTCTAACCAAAAGAATATTGATAAAAAAAAATAAAATAATCTCGTACAAAAAAAGGATATGATTTAAGAAAAGTTTAAATCAAAGGCTTGATTATTGGAAGTAAAGCCCTTGATTTTAGAAAATAGATTAAATAATCAATAGTCGTATGCAACCTTATAGTTCGGATCATCTTCTTCAAAAGTACAGAACTGTTTTGCATTTGTCATTATGTTTTTACATTCGTTGCTTAAGTGTCTTATTTTTATCGATTTATCCGCTTCCTGGTATTTTTTTGTAATAGCATCGATCGCTTCCACTCCGCTGATATCCATAACCCTTGCATTTTTAAAATCAAGCACGACAGCTTTAGGGTCGTGTGAAATATCGAACTGTTCATTAAATGATGTTACGCTTCCGAAAAATAAAGGACCGTCAAAGTTGTATACTTTTGTACCGTCATCCTCTATATGGGTTCTTGAGAATACTTTTGCGTGTTTCCATGCAAATACAAGCGCAGAGATGATAACACCACTTATAACTGCGATCGCAAGGTCTTCCACTATCGTGATACCCGTAACCGTAACAAGAACAAAAGCGTCGGATTTGGGCATTTTTGTTATCCTTGCAAAGGAGCTCCACTCAAAAGTTCCTATTGAGACCATGAACATGATACCCACGAGTATTGCCACGGGGATGATATTAAGAATATCCGTAAGAGTTGCAACAAGAAGTATCAATCCTATGGAGGCTACGATTCCGGATAATCTTCCCCAACCGCCGCTTGTGTAGTTGATAATAGATTGCCCGATCATTGCACATCCGGGCATTGCACCAAAGAAACCGCAGGTGATGTTTCCCGTACCCTGTGCTATACACTCCTGGTTTGCACTACCTCTTTTACCGCTTATCTCATCTAGAACGGAAAGGGTAAGAAGGGATTCTATCACACCTACCAGGGCGATAATAACTGCATAAGGAAGAACGCTGATAAGGGCATCGGCGTCAAAAAGCACTGTAGGCACCTGGAAGCTTGGAAGAAGCCCTTTAAACTCAGAAAGGTTCGCAAGGTCACCCACGAGTTTTGTTTCCATACCCGTGAAATATATCAGCAGGGTAAAAGCGATAATAGCTACCAGCCCTCCCGGGACTGCTTTTGTGAATTTTGGAAGAAAATACATAACAGCCATAGTACCTAGGATGATTGCGTACATAACTGCCCCCGCCCCTTCAAGGAACTTGAACTGGCTGGTAGCGATAACCACTGCAAGGCCGTTAACGAAACCGTGAAGTGCAGGCTGGGGAACAAGACGGATGAATTTACCCATTTTAAGTACCCCGATGGTGATCTGGATAACTCCGGCCAGTATCGCTGTGAGTGTTATATACTGCAAGATACCGAAACTAAGCTCTTCCCCCGTTAATCCTTGTGCTTTTAGTATCTCTTTTGCCATAAGCGTAACACCAACAAGAACAATGGCAACAGCACCTGTTGCACCGCTTATCATTCCTGGCTTTCCACCCATTATTGCAGTGATAAGTCCCAGGATAAATGCGGCATACAGTCCTACAATTGGACTGACTTCCGCAATAAATGAAAAAGCGATCGCTTCTGGAACCAGTGCTACGGCAACAACAAGTCCGGACAAAATGTCATTTTTGGCACTTGAACCTATAAGATGGTCTTTAAAGTTTAACAAAATGTTTCCTTATTATTAGTTTTTATTATTAATATTATTATGATCGCGATTTTATCTAAAATTTGCTTAGGAGATATGAAATGACAAAAAATTTACTTTAATCTCTATTTGGATAAAATAAATAAAATTACTTTTAAAGAAGCAGCTTTATGGAAGATAACAAAGAAAATTGTTTACTTATAATAGATGATAATAAAGAATACAATCAAAACCTGGCAGAGCACTTCAATGAACCGGACTATAAATGTTTACAGGCATTCAGTGATAAAGAAGCCGTAAATATTATAGAAGAGGGCTCCTATGATCCCGATATGGTTATTTTGAACCTTGACCTGGCTTCAAATAACAGTGAAGATATTTTAAAACTTCTTGAAAACAAAACCGACGCAAAGATTGTTTTGTTAAGCAAAAACGAGGACCCCAAAAAAAGGGAATACTATTTTCAACGGGGAATCTGGGATTATCACCTTACCTCCACTTCAGTAAAATATATTGCAGATGATATTCATGACGCTCTAAAAAGACTCAAAATCAATAAAAATGAAACGATACTTGTAATAGATGATTCAAAACTTTCCCGAAATATTGTAAAAAATATTCTTGAAAACAGGAATTATAATGTGTTGTGCGCGCAAAATGCCCTTGACGGGATACAGCTAATAAAGAATAACGATATCTCGATACTGATTCTTGATATGGAGCTTCCTGATCTTCACGGTATAGAGCTGCTTGAAAGATTAAGGGATGAATACAGGATCCGGAAATTCCCTATCCTAGTTCTGTCGGGTTCCAATAATCCGTCTATTGTAAGGCAGGCTTTGAAAAAAGGAAGCTCAGATTTTTTAAGGAAGCCTTTGCAGTACGAGGAGTTTTTACTTAAAATTGATCTTTGGGTAGAAACATCAAGACGCCAAAGCACTATTAAAAAGCAGAAAAAGCAGATAGAAAATTCACTTATTACCCTGGATTGTGTTGTAAACTCGACTTTGGAAGCTATGTTTATGTTTGAAAACAATACCTGCACCGAATTAAATGATGAAGCACTGAAACTGACAGGTTTTCAGAACAAAGATGAAATCCTGGGGAAAAATATTTTTGATATATTCACCGATGTTTCCAATGGCCACAGAGTTGAACTTCTTGATGAAAAGGTTGACCATCTTTTTGAAGACCAGCTAATTGATAAAAGCGGGAAACAGCTGCAGGTACAGATAAAAGAGAGAAACGTCCAGATCGGGAATAAAACCCTGAAGATCATTGCGGTAATGGATATAACCGATATAAAACAGCAGGAGAAGATGTTAAGCCACCAGACAAAAATGGCAAGTATGGGGGAGATGATAGGGAATATCGCCCATCAGTGGAGACAGCCTTTAACGGCTATTTCCGTTGCGGCCGGGGGGATCAAGTTAAACTATGAACTTGATATGGTTGACGAAAAGGAGATATTAAGTGAACTGGATAATATTGTGAACAATACCCAGTTCCTTTCTAATACGATAGAGGATTTCCAGAATTTCCTGAAAGATGATAGAAGCATGGTGCATTATTCAATAAATGAAGCCCTTGATAAAACAACGGGTATTGTAAGTGCAAACCTTGAATCATACGAGATCAATGTTATAAAGGTATTTGACGAGAATATTTACCTGAACGGAAAACTCAATGATCTTATCCAGGTTCTTTTGAATATCATAAACAATGCCGCGGATATTTTAAAAACCTTTAAAGAACCCAATCTTAAAAAATATATCTTAATCGATGCAAAAAAACAAAATGACAATATAGTTCTAACGGTGCAGGATTCTGCAGGCGGGATTCCTGATAATATCATAGGGAAGATATTTGAGCCCTATTTTACCACAAAGCATCAAAGTCAGGGTACGGGGCTTGGATTATATATGAGCCATCAGATCATAACAGAGGGTATGAAAGGTGAGATAAAAGTTCAAAATGAACATTTTATCTATGAAGGAAAAGAGTATACAGGGGCAAAGTTTGTTATCAGTTTCCCCCTTGACCTTAAGAATTGATATTTACTTCTGCGGGGTTTCCGGAGCCGTTTTATCTCTTTTGTAAAGAAGATAGTCGGTTACTATATGATGATCATCTTTAACTGTCGTGAAATCTTCATTCTGGGTGATCTTTTTGATTATGCTCTCCATCGATTCAAGGTTTATATCATCCAGCTCCTCTTCAAGCTCCCCGTATTCTTTCATTAGAGAATCAAAAGCATAATTATATTCAAAGGCAAGGGTTCTTTTGCCGTTAAGCAGTTTTTTTATAAATATCCAGTTTGAGAACACCCTTTCCCAGACTCTTTTCTGGTCAGCAGTTATGCAAAGCGAGCTTATGATCCTTTTCCATTTATATAAAGCAAAATATGCCTGGTGGCTGGTCCAAAGCTCTTCTATCCACCAGTCCTCGTATTTTGGGAAACCTTTGAACTCGGGTAGTTTGTCCTCTTCGATATTCTCTTTGATATTTGAGAGCAGAGTAGCAAAATGCAGCACTATTATGGGGATGTAAAAGTTGACCATCCCAAGATCATCTATCTTTTCTGCTTCAAGTTTCTCCAGGCTTGATTCAAACTTCTCCTTGATCTCTTTATACAGCTCGTTGGTCATATCATGTACAGCCAGGTCAAGCTCTATTACTTTTTCCGCAATATCATAAAGCTTACCGTCTTCGAACTGTATATCTTCAGGCAGTTCGTCAATTATAGCCATAGCTTCAAGTTTTACGTCGTTGGGCCTTGTTTTGTCCCTTTTCATTCTTATCTTCTGGTAGTGGTAATAGTTTTTTCTCTCAATGGCGGCTTTTAGCCTCTCTTCCTCTTCCAGTTTTTCAAGGTCTCCCGCTAGGAGTTCATTGAGCATAGCCTGATGCTCTGCGAGTTTTTCAGTAAGCTCTTCAAGTGTATTTTCCGTGGAACTTTTCTCCAGGAACGAGAGTTTCATCTGTCCTGATTCATGTGCCGAGAGCTGTTGTTTTGCCAGACTTAATCTTTTCTCTTCCTCTTTTATAAGGTCTTGAAGTGCTACTAATGCTTTCATGCTACATAAACTCCTTGAAGTTGTTTTAATAGTTCGGGAACATTGTTATTGATGTAGTACCCGCTGTCTATCTCAATATCCCCGAGCTTTGATTTTACCGTGATCTTTAATTCTCTTTTCCCCTGGTTCTGGGAAATGATCTCGAACATATTGTATATTATCCTGTCGTCATGGGAGAAATCAACAGAAACAAATAACGGCTCCTGTTTTACTTCCCTTTTTTTAGTTCTGAGTTTCTCGGATTTTGCTTCTTTTAGGGTTTCCAGTTTTAAAAGGTTTAGCTGCACTCCGAAATCGTTAACCTTTGCACGAACCTTGAATGCAATTGGTTTCGTTAGGTCAAAGTCTTCATTCAGTTCTTTCATCCTGTCCTCGAAAAGCATAAGCTCGACACTTCCGTGAAGGTCAAGTATGGTTGCGATCCCGAACTTGTTACCTTTTTTGGATATTCTTTCTGTTATACCCTCTATCTGACCTACTATAATTGCTTCGCTTCCGTCGCCCAGGCTCTCTATCTCGGAGCTTAGGGTGTGTTTTATCTCGTTGATGCTTTCCCTGTATTTGTCTAAAGGGTGCCCCGATACGTAAAAACCAAGACTTGCTTTTTCGAACTCAAGGATCTCTTTATCCTCAAATTCCGGCATATCTTTAAGTTCAACCTCTATGGTGGTCATCTCTTCGTCATCCCCGAATAATGATCCTACCGCCATTTTCTTTGCCTGTGCAGCTTTTCCCGCTGCCTCGACAATAGATTCAACCTGTTCGAGCATTGCACGCCTGCTGTGGTTAAAGCAGTCAAAGGCTCCTGATTTTATAAGGGTTTCAATTACTCTTTTGTTTACTTTTGAACTGTCTATTCTACTTACAAAGTCACTTATATCTCTGAACTCACCCTCTTTTCTTGAATTTAAAATTGATTTGATCGCCACGTCGCCTGCACCTTTTAAGGCACCCATACCGAACATAACAACTTCCTGGCCGTCGATATTATCTGCACTGAACACAAGATCTGATCTGTTAATATCTGGCGGTACCAGATCAAAGCCAAGCCTTTTAACCTCGTCTACGTACTTAACAACCTTGTCGGTGTTGTCTTTTTCCAGTGTTAGAAGAGATGCCATAAACTCTGCGGGGTAATATGCTTTGAGATATGAGGTATAAAATGTTACAAGTGCGTAAGCCGCAGAGTGGGATTTGTTGAATCCGTACCCTGCGAATTTAACGATCAGGTCGAACAGCTCTTCACAGTGCTGCCTGTTGTACCCTTTTTTTACTCCACCGTCGGCGAATTCGACTTTAAGTTTGTCCATCTCCTCTTTGATCTTTTTACCCATTGCCCGTCTTACAAGGTCTGCGCCCCCAAGGGAGAAGCCACCGATCGTCTGTACGATCTGCATAACCTGCTCCTGGTAAACGATAACTCCGTAGGTGGGTTCGAGAATAGGTCTTAAAGGTTCGTCAAATTCGTCGTAGAAATAGTTGATCTCTGCTCGTCCGTGCTTTCTGTCGATAAAGTCGTCAAGCATCCCGGACTCCATAGGCCCCGGTCTGTACAGGGCCAGCATCGCAATAACGTCTTCGAAGCTTGAAGGTTTAAGCCTTTTTGCAAGATCCTGCATACCTTGGGATTCTATCTGGAACAGTCCTATCGTATTACCTGTCTGGATAAGGTCATACACGGCCTGGTCGTTAATATCGGCAGTGATAAAGTCGATCCTTTCCCCGTGCCTTTTTTCAATAAGCTGATTGGCACCCTCAATAACAGTAAGGGTCTTTAATCCAAGGAAGTCAAATTTGATAAGGTCTACATCCTCTACATATTTACCGTTATATTGTGTTGCCAGGGTATCAAGTCCCGAAGGTTTAAAGAGCGGTGTTTTTTTCCACAGAGGTTCATTTGAGATAACGACACCCGCGGCGTGCGTTCCCGCATTTCTGTTAAGTCCTTCAAGGGCAAGGGCATATTCCCACACCCTTGCGGCTTTTGGATTTGAATCGCACAACTCTTTTATCTTGGGTTCTTTCTCCCAAGAGTCTTTTAGGTTTATCCCCAGTTCGTCAGGGATAAGTTTTGCCATGGCGTCGGCTTCTGCATAAGGCATATCAAGTACCCTTGCAACATCCCTGATCACCCCTTTTGCAAGCAGTTTACCGAAGGTAATGATCTGTGCAACGTTGGCACGGCCGTATTTTTCAACCACATAATCGATAACTTCCTGTCTCCTGCTTTGGCAGAAGTCCATATCGATATCGGGCATACTTACCCTCTCAGGATTCAGGAACCTCTCAAAAAGAAGCCCGTACGGCATAGGGTCGATATCGGTAATAAACAGGCAGTATGCCACCAAGGATCCCGCAGCAGATCCCCTTCCCGGACCTACTGGAATTTTATGTTTCTTCCCGTAGATAACGAAATCCCATACAATAAGCATATATCCCGGGAATTTCATATTATTGATAATATCTATCTCTGTTTGAAGCCTTTCCCTGTATTCCTGGTGTTTATCTTCCGGAACAATTTTCAGCCTCTCTTCAAGACCTTTCCAGCACTCGTGCACGAAAAGAACCTTGTCATTCTCAAGACTGTACTCCTCTTGGGGTTCGGGAAGTTCAAGGTTTTGAGCCTGGGATTTTTCCCTTGTAAATTTAAAGTTGGGAGGAGTAGGGTTCCCGAGTTTTATCTCCAGATTACATTTATCCACGATCTCCTGTGTATTATGTATCGCTTCAGGGATATCGGCATAAAGTCTTGCTATCTCTTCGGGAGATTTTACGTAAAACTCATGCACGCTGTGACGCATTCTGTTCGGGTCGTCATAAAGTTTATTCATGGCAATACACATGAACGCTTCGTGCGCTTCGGCGTCTTTGGGGTTAGTGTAGTGGGTGTCGTTGGTTGCAACAAGTTTTATGCCCGTTTCTTTGGAAAGCTGTAATATCTGGGCATCTATATAGTGCTGGTCAACGATACCGTGACGCATTATCTCAAGGTAAAAGTCATCCCCGAATATCTCTTTGTACTCAAGGGCTATTTTTTTGGCTTCGTCGTAACCTTTGGCTCCGTTCTTTACGTTTCTTTCATTGTTAAGGTTAAGGTGCCAGTTTACTTCCCCCTGCAGGCAGGCAGCCGTACATACTATCCCTTCTGAGTTTTCCCTTAAAAGTTTTTTATTGATTCTTGGGTAGTAGTAAAATCCGTGCATATAAGCCTGGGAGCTTAGGAACATAAGGTTTTTGTACCCAATGTCGTTTTTTGCAAAAAGACACAGGTGGAATCTTTGTTTCGTAGTTTTATCGGAGATCTCGTCACTGTTGTGTATGTATGCTTCTATACCGATGATGGGTTTGATACCCTCTTTTCTCATGGTATTGTAAAAGTCAATGGTTCCGAACATATTACCGTGGTCGGTCATTGCTACGCTGTCCATACCGAGTTCTTTTACTTTTGCGGCAAGTGCTTTTATCTTGTTTGCACCGTCAAGCATCGAGTATTCCGTATGGAGATGAAGGTGTGTAAATTTAGGAGTTTGTTTTGTCGACATTCTTTAACCTGTGTAAATAATATTGAATATTAATAATTATTATAGCTTATTATTTTAAAAAGTTTCTTTATTGTTGCTTAAAGTCTGATTACGATTATATTATTTTTTTTGTGTTTGAAACCGGTTATAAACCGTAACCGGGTGTAAAGTATATATTTATCATTATAATTATATAATCTACCTTAATGAACAGGTATAAAATAGAAGGTAATTGGGAGTTTGATACATTAAACGGATATATTCCCGATATCAAAAAATTCCATGCAGATAATAAACAAAGAGATCTTGTTATTTTTGATTTCGGCGGTTTAAAAAATATAGATTCCTCGGGGATAATCCTTATAATAAGGTATATATTTCTTTTCGGTGAATCAAAAACCAAAGTGAAGATAGAAAATATCAGCCCCAGACATAAAAGAATGCTCGAACTTTACAAAGAGAATTATACCCAAGAAGAGGATGAGGTTTCAGATGAACAGAGCTTCGCAAAGATCCTTGAAAAAGACCGTGTGGAGACCCGGAACGGAATAAATAATTTTTTATACTTTATAGGACGGTTAAGCGTTATTTTTCTTTCAACACTTAAAAACCCTTCTAAAATAAGAATAAAAGAGACTATAAATCAAATAGATATCGCAGCGATCCAGATACTGCCGATAATAGCACTGGCACTTTTTCTTGTAGGTTTTGTTACGGCATATCAGGGGGCTGACCAGCTGTCAAGGTTCGGGGCATCGATAATAGTCGTCGAGATGTCGACCATGTCGATGTTCAGGGAGATAGCTCCTTTCCTTGCGGCCGTTATAATAGCAGGACGAAGCGCCTCGTCATATACTGCGCAGATAGGAACAATGAAGATAACAGAAGAGATAAGCGCCATGAAAACCATGGGGCTTGATATTGACAGGTTCCTCCTTCTTCCAAGGATATTTGCCCTGATTATCGTGATGCCTCTGCTTGTTTTTTTTGCGGATATGGCTACGCTGCTTGGGGAGATGGTGATAGTAAAATATCATCTTGGGATCCCGTATACACAGTTTATCGACAGGATATATGAATATGTGGAGATAAGGCATATTATGCTGGGGCTTTGCAAGGCGCCTTTGTTTGGTATACTTATAGCTGTAATAGGGTGTTACAGGGGGCTTCAGGTGCAAAAAGGCACCGATATAGGTAAATACACCACCAAAGCCGTCGTAGACACTATTTTCTGGCTGATCGTCGTAAATGCGATGATCTCACTGCTCTCGATACAGTTGGGGTTTTAATATGATAGAGGTTTCACATCTTTCCACAAAATTCGGCGACAAATTAGTACACGAGGATATCTCACTGGATGTAAAAAAGGGGGAGATATTCGGGCTTCTTGGGGGAAGCGGAAGCGGGAAGACAACTCTTCTTAGGCAGATGATACTTCTTGACGAGATACAAAAAGGGGATATAAAGGTTCTGGGGAAAGATCTTAGAAAAGCAGCTAGCAAAGACAGAGACTACCTAAAAAGCAACTGGGGAGTTCTGTTTCAGTTCGGGGCGCTGTTTTCCTCAATGAACGTAGTTCAGAATGTGGGAGTGATGTTAAAAGAGAACACGAAACTGCCGCAGGATTTAATAGACGATATTGCATACACCAAGCTTAAGATGGTGGGGCTTGAACACAGTGTGGGGAAACTTTATCCCGAAGAGTTAAGCGGAGGTATGAAAAAAAGGGTCGCACTGGCAAGAAGCCTTGCCATGGATCCACAGGTAGTTTTTCTTGATGAACCGACTTCCGGGCTTGATCCCGCCAGTGCAAAAGGGTTTGACTCTTTGATACTTGAACTAAGGGATATGCTTGATCTGACCGTAGTGGTGATCACCCATGAACTAAACACAATAAGAAATGTCCTGGACAGGTTTTCGATACTGCATGATTCAAAGATCATATTAACGGGAAGTTATTCCGACGCGGTCAATGCCGAATTGACAGAGGTTGACAAGTTTTTAAAAATTATAAGGGAATAGGGAAGATGGAAAATAAAGCGAGATATACGTTAGTGGGGCTGTTTCTGCTCATTTTTATTACGGCTTGCGCCGCATTTTTACTGTGGCAGGCAAGATATAACGTAGAAGATGAAAATGTGAGGGAGTACAGAATATACAGCAAAGAATCTATTGCAGGATTGAACGAAAACTCTTTTGTCCAGTATAAGGGACTTAATATAGGCGTCGTGGAGACTATGAGAATCGATCCCAAAAATCTTGAGCAGATAGAGATCATATTGAAAATAGACGAACCTCAGATAATCAAAGAGGACAGTTACGCGTTGATCCAGTCCCAGGGGATAACGGGAAATAAGAATGTGGAGATAAACGGGGGAAGTGAAAGCTCAAAACCTTTAAGTGCAGGTGATGCACCTTACGCGGTGATCCCTTTGAAGCTTTCTTTCCTTGACAAGATATCAAGCGATGCAAAAAACATAACCCAGAAAGTAGACGGGGCGCTTTCCCGTGCAAATATGCTTCTTGATGAAAAGAACCTGAAAAACATAGAAACGATACTTGAAAACCTTTCAAAAACAACTGCAAATTTTAACAAGCTTGTAGCTAAACTAAACGGTACGGTTGAACAAAGCCTGGAAAAAAACATGAAAAATATGGAAATAATGACACAAAGAATGAATCTCCTTCTTGAAAAAGATGTTCCTTTGACCCTGGAGGGAGTGAACAGTTTCACTAAACAGTGGGGAGATCTTTCAAAAGAGCTTGGAAAATTTGTGCAAAACGACCTTAAAAATCTTGTTGAAAAAGCGGATACCTCTTTAGACGGGGCAAACAATATAGACGGAGTGTTGATAAATCTGGAGAATACCCTGAAAAAAGTCGACAATACTCTGGACGGATTAAAGGAAAACGGCGGAAATATGATATTTAATACAAGAGAAATGCAATACGGACCGGGGGAGAGATAGATATGAAGAAGAATTTGGCGTTACTGTTTATTATAGCGGTTTTAAATACGGGATGTATCTCCGTAACAAAGGAGCTTCCTGCATACAATACTTATAAACTGAACCTGGAAGAAAAAAGCAAAACCACCAAGAGACTCAACAGCAGTATAAAGGTTTCCGAACCGACTGCACTTTTAAGTATAAACAATAAAAGTATAAATTACTCCTTGGAAGATAACAGGTTTGAGTCTTATGCACTAAGCAAATGGTCAGATACGCCCTCAAAGATGATACAGAATATGATCCTGGAATACTTTTCAAACAACGGTGACTTTAAATATACCGCCTCATCCAATATGAATGTACGAACGGACTATAAACTTCTAAGCCAGATAGAATCGTTCCAGCAGGTTATAAAGGAAGACGGCTCATTCGTAAAAGTGCAGATAGCGGTTTACCTGAAAGACAGGAACTCAACCGTAAGCTATAAAAAGTTCAGTTATAAAGTTAAAAGCGGTTCTTCTGATGCCAAAGGTGCGGTTGAGGTATTTAACACTATTGCGAACAGCTTCGTAAAAGAGTTGAATGTTTGGGTACTGGGAAGTTTATAGATGTTTGATTATACTACCAAATTAACTACCCACAGGGAGTTTTATCCTATACTTGATCTTGATTTCTCCGTTGAAAGCGACAGGGGAAGAATAGTATCCGCACCGTCGTTTAGAAGGCTTCAGAAAAGAACGCAGGTTTTTGCCCTGGAGCTTAATGCGGCTGTTCGAAGCCGGCTTACCCACTCTTTGGAAGTTGCCCAGACTGCAAGATTCATAGCAAAGACAATCCTGAAAAAACTTAACGACCCTGATCTTATGCAGATGCAGAACGCATTTGTCTCAACTGCCGAGATGGCAAGTCTGCTTCACGATATAGGAAACCCTCCCTTCGGGCATTTCGGTGAAACCGCCATAAACGAATGGATGGGAACAAAAGGGGTTAAATATTTTGAGAACCTTGACTCAGATGAGGGGATGAAAAAACAGCTTGTAAAAGATCTTTGCAGTTATGACGGCAATGCTCAGGCTATCAGGATAGTACACAAGCTTCAAAGACTGAATCTTTCGTATACCCAGACAGCATCTATTATCAAATATACAAGGGGTGCTTTTGAGAATAGGAAGCAGGATGAGAATCTTGGCTACCTGAAAAAGAAACCCGGGTATTATTACAGCGAAAAAGATTTCGTTCAAAAGATCTGGGATACTCTGAAAATGGAAAAGGGGCACAGGTTCCCGTTGACGTATATTATGGAAGCGGCAGACGATATCTCATATTTAAGTGCAGATATTGAGGATGCCGTTGACAAGGGGATTTTGGGGTTTGAAAGAATATACGAGCTTATTATGGAAGAGTGCGACAGGGTAAATGAAAAGCACGGTACACAAAGCACGCTTTTAAAGGATATCGTGCAGAAAAACTATAAAAATGCAAAAGCAAAAGAGGATGAGCCTTACCAGTTCAATATGTTCCTGACTCTTACAAGGGCGCAGCTTATATCAAAGCTTGTAAATTATGTTTCCGATATCTATGTAAAACACCATAAGCAGATATACGAAGGCTCTTTCAACAGTGCACTTCTGGAATACGATAAAAGAAACGAGTGTGCCCAGGCGGTTGAAGTGTTGCAGAACATCTCCTATGAACATATCTACTGTAACAAGCAGGTTCAGGCATTGGAGATAAAAGGATATTCAATAATACAGGGTCTTTTTAATATTTACGAGCCTCTTTTTAAATTAAGTGCAGAAGAGTTTGAAAAACTTCTAAGAGGCGGTAAGGTAGAGTGCCTGATATGCAAGAACCTTTTAACCAGATTATCAAAAAAACACCTTGTTGCGTATAAAAAAAGCGTAAGCGAACTAAATGCCGATGATAATTTTTTTCTTTTTGAGAAATATTACAGATCAAGACTTGTTATTGATTATATTAGCGGTATGACCGATGATTACGCACTTTATGAATATCAAAGCCTAAGTGCCATGTAACTATTTATATAAGTTATAATTATATATATTATTTGTTTAACCATTTTAACATATAAATATTTGTAAAATTTTGTAATTTTTAAAAGGAGAATATATGTTAAAGCTAATAAAAAGTTTTATGGTTGTTGCTTTATTGGCAACATTGGCTTCAGCTAATGAAAAGCTGGATATCATTCCGCTAAAGAAAGCAAAAGGGATGTATTATGCTGGAAGTGCATTATTTATTGATGCAAGAGGGGCTAAACTTTACAAGAAAGGTACAATCTTAGGATCTATGAACGTACCTGTTAAAAAGTTCAGCAGAATGAAAAAGTTTCTTCCAAACAAGAAAAACGCAAAGATCGTAACATTCTGTAACGGTTTCAAATGTGAAAAATCAGACGAACTTGCAGTATTGCTTATGAAAGCAGGATATACAAGAGTTATGGTTTATAAAGGCGGATACCCTGAGTGGAAAGAGAAAAAACTTCCTTTAATGGGTCTTGTTAAAGAGTGTTCAAACAAACCAAAAGGTCCTTACAAACCAAAAGGTAAACCTGTAACTATGAACGGTGCTACAGTTTACATGGGTGCAGATAATACAATGATCGACCAGTTCTGGTTCGAGGGTGAATTAAAAAAAGGTAAAACTCCTGCAAACGTACAACTTGTTGACGTAAGAAAACCTGAGCAGTTCAAAGCGGGTCACCTTCCGGGTGCCGTGAATATTCCATGGGACAGCAAAGCTGAAAAGATCGATGCTTCCAAATTCCCTAAAGACAAGCTTGTAGTATTTTACTGTAACACAGGTATGATGTCTACTGATGCTAGAGGAAGCTTAAGTGATGAGGACGGGAAAAACGTTCTTATTTTCGATGCTAACGTAAATTGTGATAAAAAACCTTGCGTTATCAAAGCTAACGAAAACTTATAATTTCAAAGCTTAAATCAAAAAGGAAGCTTACGGCTTCCTTTTTTTATCTCTAAACTATTTTCCCACTCTATTTACGGCTTTTTTATATTTATTCAACTCATGTACTGACCATTTGTCGTAATCGGGGACATTATAAGCCAGCTTTTCGGCTTCTGTACAGCAGTCAAGGTTTTCCGTATATTCCCCTTTATCTTTGAGTCTTTGTTTTGCTTCTTTTTTAAGTTTTAGTTTTTTTTGTGTGCAGCAGTCCCCGGGGATTTTATAGGCAAGTTTCTCATCTTTTGTGTACTCTATGCTCGGCTGTATGCAGTCCGCATATTCGGGGCTGTTTACTTTGTTTGCAGGCAGTGAGGTTTTATCACAATATACGGTCTTGGGATTATCCTGTGCAGATATAATAACGGGCAGGGCGAGGATGAAGAGGGCGGTAATTTTCATGTTGACTCCTTTGAAATAATTAAAAACATTATTTCATAATATTGTTAAATATCCGTTAAGGAGTGGAGCTGTCAAGTTGTTTTGTCAAATAACGCCAATAAAAAAGGGAAGCTCAAACAAGCTTCCCTTTTTATTATACTATGATCTAGTGATTAACAAGAAGGTACGTTACCTGAATCACTTGCATATTCATAGAAGAAGTCAAAGTAGTGAGGAACGAATTTCTCTTTTACTTTTTTAACGTTTGGACAGATTTTCATGATCTCGTCTGTAAGTTTCCCTTCTTCCATAATAGCTTCCCACTCGTCTTGTGTATGTTTACCGGCCATTTTAGCACCAGTCATTCCACAAGCTTTTTTAAGCTTTTTAGAGTAAAGTTTTTGTCCTTTAGCAACATCTGCCGAAGCAACAGTTGAAGATAAAGATAACGCAACCGCAGCAGCAAATGCTAATTTTAATAATTTAGTCATCAGTTTTCCTTTATTTATTGAAATTTCGGATAAAGTATATCGATATAAACTTAAATTTTGTCTAAAGTTTGGTATAATCTTTCTATGAAATATTATATTCTAAAAGAACTTACCCGGTTTTTAAGTAAATTTAAACTTATAAAACATATAAAAAGGGTTGATAATAATACCCTTAAGATCGAGTTTTCCCGTGATGATATTCTCTATTTTGATATGACAAAAAGTAACTCGACTGTATACAAAAAAGATTCAAACGACAATATTAAAAAAGATTTTAACGCACCCTTTGACGTGATTTTGCAAAGAAGGTTCACAAACAGCAAAATCGACGAAGTCTATTTACGGAATGAAGATAAGATACTTTGCATAAAGACAAGCTCAAAAAGTGCCTACAAGACCCAAAGTACCGTTTTACAGCTGGAATTTACGGGAAAAAACACAAATGCAATAATACTGGAAGAAGATGATACGGTGCTTGAGGCTTTAAGGCACATAGACGAGTGGACCTCCAGCAGGGTCGTAAAAACGGGAACGAAACTTATCCCCCTTGAAAAGCCCGATTTTGTTTATGAGATAAAAGCTGTTGACAATATAGAGCAGTATCTTTGCGATATTTATAAAAACAAAGAGCTTAATGAATTAAAAAGCATAAAAAAACAAAAAATACTGCAAATAGATAAAAACATAAAAAAAGTGCAGAAGATATTAAATACTCTGGAAGATGTCCAAACCCTGGAAAAAAATGCCGAACAAGCAAACGAGAAAGGAAGCTTGATCCTAAACGAGCTTTACAAATATCAAGGATATGAGAAAAAACTGAAGATAAAAGAATCCAACGACCTGTTTACAAAGAGCAAAAAAGCCAAGCAGAAAGCCAAGAACCAGTATATAGAATATACGAACCTTTCCCAGAAATTGGAGTTTTACCGGCGCTTGAAAAAAACTATACAAGAGTGTGAAACGATCAATGACGTTGAGTTCTATATTCCGAAAAAAGACAAGAACCAGATAAAAACAAAAAAAGCAAACCCATACCAAAGCTTTTTCATTGACGGCTACAAAATAATGCTGGGACGCGACGAAAGGGAAAATATCTACCTCCTTGAAAACTCAAAAGCAAGCGACTTTTGGTTTCATCTTCAAGGGCAGGTATCAAGCCATGTTATAGTTTCAAATACGAAAAAAAGCATTCCTGAAAAGATCATAGAGGAAGCAGCAAAGATCTGTGCAAGATTCTCTACTGAAAGCGGGGGAGTCTACAGCGTTGATTTCACCCAAAGAAGAAACGTAAAGATACAAACAAAAGCAAACGTACTTTACAACCCGTACAGTACGGTAGTGGTAAAAATATGACGAATACAAGGTCAAAGGGCGATTATTTTGAAAAAAAGGCCGTCGAGTTTTTAAAAGAGCGCGGCTTTGAGCTTGTAGAAACAAACTATTACGCCAAAAAGCTGGGAGAGATAGATATCATAGTAAAAAAAGATGATGTGTATCATTTCGTAGAGGTAAAAAGCGGCCATGACTTTGAGGCGGTTTACAATATCACCCCTTCAAAACTTGCCAAGCTTATAAGAAGCGTGCAGTTTTACCTAAAAGAGAAAGCTCTGGATACGGCTTTTTGTATCGATGCCGTTATATTCAGCGCAGAAGAGCTTGAATACCTGGAGAATATAACACTATGAATTTTTACGAAAAAGAGTTAAACGCCATAAAAAAAGCAAACCGCTTCAGGGAAAGAAAGCTTTACGATGAAGAGCTGATCGATTTGGGAAGCAACGATTACCTGGGGCTGGCTTCCAAAGAGGAGTTATTTGAAAAAACCTGCCGGAAGCTTAAAGAATTTAAAACAAAATCCCCCAAAGCCTCCCAGCTTGTAAACGGCTATTCGGTTATACATAAAGAGTTTGAACAAAATCTCTGCCAAAAGAACGGTTTTGAAGAGGGCGTGGTTGTAGGAAGCGGCTTTTTGTCAAACATCTCTTTAATCGAAGCCCTTGTAAGAAGAAAAGATATTCTTTTTATGGATGAAGAGTATCACGCAAGCGGTATTCTTGCAACAAAACTTACAGAAGGAAGGGTAGTATATTTTAAGCATAACGATTATAATGACCTGGAAAAAAAGATAAAAGAGCAGAATTCATATAACAGGATCATAATAGCAATAGAGGGTGTTTATTCCATGCTGGGCGACATCGCTCCCCGACAGTTTGACAATATTGCCCAAAAATACGGGGCAATACTTCTTGTGGACGAAGCACACAGCTCCGGGGTAATAGGAGAAGATCTTTTAGGCTGGTTCGATCATCATAATATAAAGCCCCGAAATTATCATATAAAAATGGGAACGCTGGGCAAAGCATACGGAAGCTACGGATCATATATCCTCTCAACCAAACATATTATAACTTATCTTGAAAACAGATCGAAGCCCATAATATATTCAACCGCACCCTCACTTTTTGACATAGCCCTTGCAAACGAGGCATTGAATTATATGACCATCCATAAAGAGAAGTTAAAAGAGGATATAAGATCAAGGCAAAGAATAGTAAAAGATATACTGAATATCCGGACAGACTCTTTGATCGTACCCGTTACGGTAAACGACAATAAAAAAGTGCTGCAGATACAAAAAGAGCTTATGCAGCAGGGGTTTATAATAGGGGCAATCAGGCAGCCTACGGTAAAAGAAGCCATATTAAGGGTGATAATCAAGCTTGATATAGAACCGAAGCTGTTAAAAAAAGCACTTTTACTTATAAAACAGAAGGGTTCCTTTTAAATTTATTGTGTTATTATTGGCATTATTTTTAAAGGAATTATTATATGAAAAAACTTTTAATCTCTACGCTTTTGGCAGGATCACTTTTTGCCCAGGAAAGTATTATAGACAAGCTTAACAAGATCGATACGATAAAAACGCTGCAGGTACATATCAAAGATGTGCAGGAGCATAAAGACCTTTATGTGATCGACGGTATCGTTCCTACCCAAAACGGCGTGCAGAACATCACTTTCACCGTAACAAAAGATATGAAATACACCTTTTTCGGTACTGCATTTGACAATGAGATAAAAAAAGAGATAATCTTTAAAAAAGATATGAGCAAGTATATTAAAAACTCAAACTTCACCTACGGAAAAGGGAAAGATGAATACCTGGTATTTACGGATCCCCAGTGCCCGTACTGTAAAAAGTTCGAGAAGTTTTTAAAAGAATCAAACCTTGAAGAGAAGGTAAAGGTGCATTATATTTTATACCCCTTAAGCCATCACGGAGAAGCTTTGGATATGAGCCGGTTTATTCTAAATCAAAGTACAAATGCCAAAAAGCTCTCTGCTTCATATGACGTAACAGTAATAGGCTCTTCAATTTACCAAAATATCCCATACAGCGAACAGGATATTAAAAAGCTTGATTCAATAATAGCGGATAATAAAAAAATGGTAGAGACTTTGGGGATCATGGGTACGCCTACACTTGTAGATTCAAACGGGCAGACCGTAAATATAGGGTATTTTTTTAAAAAGTATTCAAACTAAAAAAGCCGTTTAGGCTTTTTTCTTCATAATAAGAAGACTGAAATAAGCCAAAAATGCCATTACGGCAGAGTATAAGAACAGGTACTCTCCATAAGTCCATCCTGCAACAATCGCCCCTACAAATCCCCCAAGACCGTAAGCAACCCCAAGCATGAACTGCTGTGCCAGTTTTTTGTCCTCGTAAAGTTTATACAGGTATATTACCACGGCACTGTGGTAAAGCCCGAAGCTGAACGCATGTATACTTTGAGTAAAGTATGATACCGTCAAATTATCCGGGAACAGGAACAGCAAAAACCATCTTATCCCCGTAATAAAAATAGAGAATTTTATAATGTTTAAAAGGTTCAGCTGTAAAACGGGAGCTTGGAAATAAAGCATAATTATTTCACATACCACCCCGAACGCCCAAAGATAACTAGTGGTCTCAAGGCTTATGCCGTGAGCCGTTTCGTAGATGGTAAAGAAGTTGTAAAATCCTCCGAAACTAACCTGCATAAGAAACAGGCTCAGCCAGAAAGGCCAGTATTTTAAAAGTGAGAATTTCTCGCTGTCCGGGGTCTTTTCATGTTCCGCGGTATCGTATTTAAGCAGGCTTACGGCAGTTACGGCAGTCAGGAATATAGTTGCAAAATAAAAGTGAAGCACAACGTCGGTACTTGTTAATACCTTTGCTACAACAAGGCTTATAATCATAAACCCTACCGAGCCGTAGAGCCTTGATTTACCGTATCTGTTGCCAAGCTTTTTTATCGAGATAACTTCCATGTAAGGAAGCAGTATACTTATACATACCCCAAGGATCGCGTTGTTTACCATAAAAGCGTAAAAATGCTCTATCGTTGCATAAAACAGCAGTACGTTTACTACTGATAGAAGAAGGGTCAGTTTAAATACTTTTTGATCAAGCTTTATATGTTTCAGGAATAAAAAGGGGGTCAAAAACCTCATTAAAGGGGCAAGTGCCAGAAGTATCCCTATCTCACCCGGGGTATATCCTATATCGTGAAGCGCTTTTGGCAGGAATATTACATAAACACCTACAGCGGCAAAATAGAAAAAGTAAAAAGCAGAGAGTTTAAAAAACAGCATTAAAAAAGATTTTGGAAAAAGCTTTAGCTTTTAAGCTTTATTACCGATGTCTGGGTAATAACATCCTGTAAAGTTTTTTTGTCTTTTCTAAAAAATGGAAGCAGGAACCCCACAATAGTCACGGCACTTACGATAAACATCATATATCTTGCAACTGCAAGGCCGAATGTCGGTTTTTCGTTCGTATGGTCGTCTATTAGTTTAAGGTCGTAGGCTTTAAATCCCGGAGTCTGACCTTTTGTTATCCAAAAAAGCACGGTTATAAGGCCGTATATTGCCATGGTGATCCAGTGGGCGGTGTCGCTTGCCTGGAAGTCGTCCTTACCTTCCATGATAAGGTAAGTTGTTATATACATGATAGGCATCATGATCATGAACATATCGGTAATAAAAGCTTTGGTTCGATCAAGGGGGGATGCACCGATGATCATATCCTCATCGGCTTGGGTCTGTTTGTCAGCCTCTTTTTGCTTTTGGGTCTGAACTTTGCCTTTTTTTACATCTCTCCATCTTGCCATATTATGTTAGTTGCCTCTGCTTCCCGGTTTGTATGCTTCGCTTCCCTCTTTACACATAGGACAGTCCTGGGGTGCATACATCTCAAATGTAAAATCTTCAAGTGCAAATAAAGGAAGATTTGCCGGTAATTTACAGTTTACTTTAGGCTCGTCGTTTTTACCGTATCTTGTACAGAAACCTCTGTTTGCAAGTGCGGCATATCCTACGATCTCTCCGCCGTCTGCTTCAACCTGCTTTGCTGCTTCAAGTGCAGACCCGCCTGTTGTGATGATATCTTCACAGATAAGGTATTTTTCACCCTCTTGTACTTCAAATCCTCTTCTTATAGTCATCTGACCGTCTACTCTTTCTGCGAAAATAAATCTAACATCAAGTGCAGTCGCCAGGGCAAACCCTGCTATAAGACCCCCAAGTGCAGGAGAACATACGGCATCAACTTTTACACCGCTTGCTTTGATCTGCTGCGCTAATGCTTCAGCCAGAAGTTTTGCGGTTTTAGGGTCTTCAAGCACTTTTGCACTTTGAAGATAAAACTTTGAGTGGTTCCCCGAGCTTAATTTAAAATGTCCCTCTAAAAGTGCCTGGGAGTCTTTGTATATTTGTTCTACGTCTAAATTCATACTGTTCTTTTCCAATGTTAAATTTTCATGATCTCAGCTTCTTTTGCCGAGAAAGTTTCATCTGCTTTTGCTACGTAACTGTCAGTGATCTTTTGAACTTCATCCTGTGCTTTTTTAGACTCGTCTTCAGTGATCTCTTTGTCTTTTAAAAGTTTTTTGATCTTGTTGTTTGAGTTTTGTCTAATGTTTCTGATCGCAACTTTTGCATTGTCAGTCATCCCTTTTGCACCTTTGGCAGACTCTTTTCTTTGTTCCTGAGTCATTGGCGGGAAGAAAAGCTGTACAGCTTCACCGTTATTGTTAGGGTTAACACCGATATTAGCAGCAGAGATCGCTTTTTCGATATCACCTACAAGGTTCTTTTCCCAAGGTGTGATATTAATTGTAGTAGCATCAGGAGCTAAAACCGTAGCAACCTGGTTTAACGCTGTAGGCGTTCCGTAGTAATCAACAGTGATGTTGTCCAGGATACTTGTATGAACCTTACCTGTTCTAAGTGTTCCGTAATCTCTTTTTAAAGCCTCGATAGACTTTTCCATGCTCTCTTTTGCTTCTGCATAAATTTCATTTAACATATTTTCTCCTTTTAGTTTTTGTTTATAAGATGATTAGAAATAGTAAATACATCTCTTCCCAGGATGATCCTTACCCTGTCCCTTTTTAGAGGGATATCAAGCTTCTCATCCACTATACCGTCTACCACTTTGACATCTCTCCAGCCGTTTGAAGTGATATAAAGTTTCAGCTTTTTGTGTTTTTTGTCAACTTTCGCTTTTACCCGCTTGAGAATACCGTCTTTTGGGTACTCTTTTGGTTCCTGCCATTTTACATTAAAACTCTTATATCTTAACTTATGGGAGATGTTGGCTTCTCCCACAAGCGCGATTCTGTCTATATCGAAAATATCGCTTTTTGAAGTAACGGCACCCGTGTTCTGATTGAGTATAGCTTTGAACGGGAAGTTGCTCTTAAGGGTGTTTTTTACCCTTTTTGTATATTCCCCGTAAGGGTAGGCATACATAGTTGGGGCATAACCCATTTTTTCTTCAAATACCTCAAAAGCTTTCTTGGTATCTTCTATGATCTCATCGGTGCTTAGTTTTTGAAGTTTTGGATGGTCATATGAGTGAAGCTGTACATCGCCGTACTGCTTTGTCTCTTTTAACTGCTCCCAGGTCATATAGTCGCTGTATTTTTTATCTGTTGCTTTTACATAAACGAACAAAGTAAAGGGATAGTTATATTTTTTAAAGGTTTTAAGTCCGTTCTCGTAGAAGCTTTTATATGCGTCGTCTATAGTCAGCGCCACCCAGTTTGAAGGTATGTCTTCGTTTTTGGAAAGCTTGTCGATCATCTTTTCCAATGGAACAACTTCATAGTTGTTTTTCCTGAAGTGCTCAAACTGCTGAGTCAGCTGTTCAGTGGTGGTATCTGCGCTTGGGAATCTGGTATCGTCGAATCTGTGGTAGACAAAGATATGGGCATCAGCCCATAACATATAAAACGAGATAAAAAGAAAAAAAAGGTATCTCATTTTACTGTTTTATATTATTTTGTAGCGGGAGCCGCAGGTGCAGCAGGAGCCGTTGTAGTTGCCGGTGCGTTAGCAGGGGCCTGAGGTACAAGTGTGTTCATCTGTACGTTATCTACAACACTTTTTTTAGTATCTTCGTTGTAAAGGTATCCCAGGTACAGTGTGTTTAAAACAAACAGAATACCGAAAAGAAATGTTAATTTTGTTAAAAAGTTTGCAGGTCCTTTTGCACCGAACATAGACTCATTGCTTCCGCTGTATGCGCCAAGTCCCATACTTGAACTTTTTTGAAGCAGGATCGCTATCGTGATGATAACCGCTAAAATAAATTGTACTATTAAAAGTGTAGATGTCATAACTAACCTTGTTTTTTGAAATGTTTGGCATTTTATCTAAAACTTATTTAAAAAAAGTTAAACTAAAGTTATGAATAGTGTAAATGAAGTTGAAAAAGAGTTTTCAAAACACGCAAACGAATATAACTCCTATAATATAATCCAGCAGATCGTATCAAAAGCACTTGTAAGAGAGATGAGATCAAAGCCCAAAAGAGTTTTGGAGCTTGGGTGCGGCTCAGGGCAGGTATTTAAAAATATCGATTTCCCTTTTGAGTATTACAAGGCAATAGATTTTTCAAAAACTATGTGCGATATCCACCCAAAAGCGAAGAACCTTGAAATAGTCTGCCTGAACTTTGACAGTGAAGAGTTCTTTGAAAATATTGCAGGGGAAAACTACGATCTCGTACTTTCGTCTTCAGCTTTGCAGTGGTCAGAAGATCTTAAAAAGATCGTCAAGGCTTTAATCCGGATATCAAATGAAGTAAATGCGGTGCTTTTTACCTCCAATACCTTTAAAAAGATATTTGAACTGACAGGTACTGTTTCTCCCATACTTGATGAAAAGAGTATCAAAGAGGCTTTTAGCAGCTGTTATAGTTGCGAATTTGAGACCATCAAATACAATTTGGAGTTTGAGAATAAGAAAAAGCTTTTTGACTATATAAAAAATTCAGGGGTCAGGGGAAGTTCAAAAGAGCTTTCCTACAAAGAGGCAAAACATCTTTACAAAAACTATGACCTTGAATTTTTGGAATTTGAAGTTATCTTCGTGAAAGGGAAACGATGATCCTTGTACATATCTGCTGCAGCGTAGACAGCCACTATTTTCTGCAAAGGCTTCAAGAGGATTACCCGGATGAAAAGCTGGTAGGATTCTTTTATGATCCCAATATCCACCCTTACAGCGAATACCGCCTAAGATACCTGGATGTGGAATACAGCTGTAAAAAACTGGGTATTGAACTTTTGGAAGGGGAGTATGCCCTTGAAGAGTGGCTTGCTCTGGTAAAAGGGCTTGAAAACGAGCCTGAGAAAGGGGACAGGTGTACGGTGTGTTTTGACAACCGTCTTGAGGTGTCTGTAAAAAAGGCTATGCAGTTAGGTGCCGATAAATTTACCACTACACTTTTAATAAGTCCCAAAAAGTCCCAGGACAAATTAGACAAAATAGGAAACGAACTGTCTCAAAAGTACGGACTGCAGTTTATCTTCAAAGATTACAGAAGCGGAAGAGGGGTCGAGTTTCAGGGGCAGGAGGTAAAGAAAAACTCTCTTTACCGCCAAAACTACTGCGGCTGTATGTTTGCGCTCAATGCCCAGAGGGATACCCAGGAGAAACTTGCAGATGAGCTTATAAGTCCCGTAAATTCTCAAGTCTTACCCGAATCCATCGAGGAAAGACTTGACCTTTACCGATACAGGAACGATCACCCCGATTGCGAAATAATCAAGCAGAGATTTTTAAACTACAGGCTTTTAAATGCAAAAACCGTTATAGAGAAAAAAGCAGTGCCTTCATATTTTTTATGCTACTCAACCTTGAAGAACAAAAGAACCAAAACAAAAGTTGAAAAAACGATAAACAATATAGGATATACCAACAGAGATGAAGTGAAGGTTTTAGATATAGGGCATTTTAATAGTTTGTGCGGAACGGATTATAAAGATATCATGCAGCTGGCATACGATCCTTTAAGGTTTGAAGATGAGCTTGCCCTAAGAGCAAAGATCACAAATAACAGCTCCTATGACCTGTCGTGCGTAATAGTTCTGGATGAAATATCGGATAAAAATATGGAAATTACGTGTAACGCCAAGGTGTACGACGATGTAAGGGAAGCAGTTGTAAAGTAACCTGAAAGGTTACTTTATCTTAGTCTTTTCGCTCAAGAATCTCTAAAAGGTGGTATCCGAATTGTGTCTGAACAGGACCGTGTACCACTCCAACTTCATCGTTGAAAACAACTTTGTCAAACTCAGGTACCATCATCCCTTCAGGGAATGTTCCAAGGTTACCTCCGTCTTTTCCCGAAGGACATTGTGAGTGATCTTTTGCCGCATCTTCAAAAGTGATCTCACCGTTGTTTATTTTTTCTTTTAATTGCTTGCATTGATCTTCAGAATCAACCAAGATATGTCTTGCACTAGCAGTTGCCATATAAATTCCTTGTTTTTAAAATGAAGGCGTATTATAACGGGATTTAACTAAACTAAACTCAATATTCGCTATAATCCCCAAAATTAACACCACAAATATCGAAAGAGTAATATATGAAATTTTCAAATTGTTTTATACCTACGACAAAAGAAACGCCAAATGATGCGACTCTGCCGTCTCATAGATTTCTGATAAGAGGAGGCTTTATAAGTCAGCAGGGAGCAGGTCTTTATAACTATCTGCCTCTTGGGAAGATAGTGCTTGAAAAGATAAGAGCAATAGTAAAAGAGGAGCTTGACAAGGCCGGATGCATAGAGGTACAGTTAGGTTTCGTAACACCAATGGAGCTTTGGGAGCAAAGCGGCAGAGCTTCAAAGATGGGGCTTGAGATGCTTAGGTTCAAAGACAGAAAGAACAACGACTTCGTACTAAGCCCGACAAATGAAGAGGCAATGGTAGATCTTGTGAAGAACAGGGTTACAAGCTACAGGGATCTTCCAATTAACCTTTACCAGATCAATACAAAGTTCAGGGATGAAGCGCGTCCACGATTTGGTCTTATGAGAGGTCGTGAGTTCCTTATGAAAGACGGTTACTCTTTCCATGAAAGCGTAGAGGATATGCAAAGAGAGTTTGCCCATATGGAAGCTACTTACAAAAAGATCTTTACAAGACTCGGGTTGGAATTCAGGGTTGTTGAAGCAGACAGCGGGGCGATCGGCGGAAGCGGATCAAAAGAGTTCCATATACTTGCAAACAGCGGTGAAGATACCATAGTAGTATGTGACAACTGCGAGTACGGGGCAAATATCGAAGCGGCAGTCAGAAGCCCGCGAACCATAGACAAGATAGAGATGGATCAGGCAAAGGTTGAAACGCCGAACCTTACATCTATAGAAGAGGTAAGCGGGTTCTTAAAAGTGAAGCCTTCACAGACCGTAAAAGCTGTTATCAAAAAAGCTATCTATGAAGAGGAGTCCAAGGTTATCGTATATTTCGTTAGAGGTGACGACGAACTTGAAGAAACAAAAGCGTGCAACGCCGCAAATGCCCTTGATATGGAAGATGCAAGCGAAGAGGATATAAAAGCTGCAGGTCTTGTTGCAGGATATGTAGGACCTGTTGATCTGCCTGAAAATATAACATATTTTATAGACAATGAACTAAAAGACGAGACGAACATGGTTTGCGGTGCAAACGAGCAGAACTATCACCTAACGGGTGTGGATATCTGCGGTAAAGAGAACGAACTTTATAAAGACCTTGTTTCAGTTCAGGAAGGTAACGTATGTAAATGCTGCGGCGGGACATTATCATATACCAAGGGTATAGAAGCGGGTCATATCTTCCAGCTTGGAACCAGATATTCGGAAGCTCTGGGGGCGAACTTCTTGGATGCAAACGGTAAGTCAAGAGCATTTGAGATGGGAACTTACGGTATAGGCGTAAGCAGACTTATTGCCGCAGTTATCGAGCAGAGTCACGATGAGAACGGTTGTGTCTGGACAAAAGACACAGCTCCTTATTTTGTGGATATTATCGTATCAAATGCCAAAAAAGAGCATGAGCTTGATGCTGGAATGAAAATATACGACAGACTGAATGAAGCAGGGATAGAAACCATAATCGACGACAGGAAAAAAGAGAGATTCGGATTCAAGATGAAAGATTTCGAGCTGATCGGTTTCCCTTATGCCATAGTAGTCGGTAAAAAACTTGACGATGATATGGTTGAGTTCGTAGATAGAAAATCGGGTGAGAAAATAGACGTAAAAATAGACGACGTGGTTGAAGTGACCAAAAAGCTTCAGCAAAGTGATATTACACTTCACAGGGCTATTAACCTATAAACTAACCCACAATCACCACGGGGGAGATTAAAAAACTCCCGAGGTACATTTTTAAGCGTTGCACTCTAAAGCATGTTTCTTAGTGTCGGGGCAAGCGTGATCCTTCCCCGAGGTACTCAAGTGAGATAAACTCTATCTCTATTTGTTGCAGGGTCTTATCTACCCCTTTGATCCAGGGGCGCGCCAGAGGGCTTACCTCCGGAGAGTTCAAAAGTGCGTCTATCGCTTTTAGGAGTGTTTTTATCTGGGGGAACTTTTCTTTTAACTTTACCTGATGCTTCAATATATGTTTTTTTAAAAAAATAAGACGATTTTTTGATACGCAGTTGCTTTGGTTTTCTATACAGTGCAGGTGCTTTTCCAGTTCAACTATCATCTCTATACACCCTTCTATCCATAAACGCACTTTTATCTTGGTGGGATTATCCTGAAGCAGTATATCAATGGAGTTTAGGAGGTTCTGCGTAAACGGGCATTTTATAATCAAGCAGTTAAGATTGTTGTTTATTTTTTGTTTTAATTTTCTCAGCTTTTGAAGCGGCATTAAAGTTCCTAATCGTATATATGCGAGTATATTAACACTTAAATAATTATACTAATCTTATATGTACGATTGATTAGAAAAGATAGATGATATAAAATCTACTCTTATATGAAAGAGTGGAAAATGACATGGAATTTGGGAATATAGAAAAATTGACAAGTGAAGATATACAAGTATATTATAAGAAAATTGGCCAAAATGTTGCAATGTATAGGAAAGAACGGGGTCTAAGCCAGCTTGATCTTGCCCTGCTGCTGGGATATAAATCCTCTTCGCAGGTCGCAGGAAGCGAGATATGCTATAAAAACTACCATTTTAATATCGAGCAGCTTTATAAAATATCTGTTTTGTTCAAAATGGATATTTGCGAATTTTTCAAGTGAAATAGTTTTTGTATAAAATTATAAAAATAACTATTTTGAAACAGAAAAGTAGAGATATTCAGTATAGAAGATCTCTTTTTCTATCTGCTGTAAAATGACATCTGTACCCTTCAGCCATGATTTTGTCATAGGGCTTAACTCTTCTTCTGTCAATAAAAAATCTATGGCAGCCAGGAAGGTATCTATCTGGGTGAACTTCCGTGCTAATCTGTTCTGATATCTGTTCACGTATTTTTTTAGAAAAATAAGCCTGTTTTTTGCTCTGCCGTTTTCCTCATGCTCTATAAAGAACAGCTGCTTTTCAATATTTATGATTATCTCTATACAGCCCTCTATCCACATTACGGCTTTTTTATTATTCGGGTTGCTACGTATAAGTATCTCCAGTGATCTGGAAAGATCCTTTGCGTAGGGGCAGACGGCATTCAGCAAAGGAAGGTTTGAGTCTATTTTTTCTTTTAGGGTTTTTAGGTTGTCTAGCGGCATGGGAGGCTCCTTCTACATAGTAATTACTAGTTGATAAGAAAATTATATAAGCATAAAATTACATTTAACTTAAATAGTAATAACTAGTAATTGGAAAGCGAATGAACATAGAAAATTTAGATGAAAACAAGATCGACGAGTTTTATATAAAAATAGGGAAAAATGTAAAAAGACTTAGAGAAGAAAACGGCTACACACAGCTCCAGCTCTCACAGGCAATGGGCTTTAAATCCGTGGGTCTTGTTTCCCAATCGGAGCTGTATTTGAAAAAACAGCATTTTAATTTGAAACATCTGTATCTGATATCTTTGATATTTGAATGTGATATGGGTAAGTTTTTTAAGTAAAATCTTTTTTGTAGGAAATTTTAAAATTTATAAAATAGTTAAATGTGATAAATCGATTAATTTACGATATTAGCTAAATAGTATTATCTAGTAAATAAAAATAGCAAAACCATTTTATGGTTTAACGTATTTTTTGTATCTTTTAGATACTATTCAAAATCAAATTAAATTATATGGAGATATGCGTTTGTCATCATTAAAAACATCATTTTCAGGCCATGATAAATTTGATTGTAAAATTGATTGGATTATAAAAGGTTTAGAAGCTTTTGATAATGACAATACAATACTTCAGCTTTCAAACGTAGAAAAAGGAATACAAACTTTAGGACTTGGAATAAATATGATCAAGTCATTAAATTACTGGATGAAAACTTTGGAACTAATTGAAAAAGATCACTTAACTGATCTTGGAAGAATTATTTTTCAAAAAGACCCATTTTTAGAAAATGACAATACTCTATGGCTTTTACATTGGAATCTTGTAAAAAATATAAATAAGTCTACTCTATACTATCTGTTTTTTAATAAAATTTACCAATACAGATTTACTAAAAATAGTATATCAAATGAAGTAAATAAATGGTTAGAAACTAATCAAATTAAACTTTCTCAAAATTCATTAAATTCAGATATAGATGTATTTTTAAGAATGTATGCAAATGATTTGGAAAATGAAAAAAGTATGAGTTTATTTACTGATTTAAATTCAATTACAAAAACGAAAGAAAACTATATTTTAAATATAAAATCAAGTTCAAAAATTACAGACGAAGTTTTTATTTATATACTTAATGACTATATACAATTAAAAAAGAAAGATAAGGTTGGAGAAACAATCTCAATTGATGATATTCAAAGAGGAGATTTAAGTATTCAAAAAAGCTTGCTTTTAAGTGAAAATGGATTGTTTTCTAAAATTAATAAGTTATCAACTATCACAAATAATAAATTAGAATACTCTGAAGCTTCGGGTATGAGACAAATTTATATAAAAGAGCAGCTAAATAGCACAGAGCTTCTAAATAATATAATGGATCAAAGGTAAAAAGTGTTTTATAAAGATTACATTACTCTAAATAATAAATTTAATAAATCAACAAATATAGTTTACGATAAGGAAGATTGTGAAAACTATATTATAACAACATCTGCAAAAAATACCTTACAAGTTTTATTTAAACTAGATTATCATAATTCTATTTCAATAATTGGTCCGTTTGGTTCAGGAAAGTCATCATTATTACTATATATCAATACCTTATTAGCAGATACAAAGAATAGTCAAAAATGTATGGCTTCTTTGGAAAAAACAGATTTAAAACTTTATGAGAAATTCAAGATTTTTAATGAAAGTAAAAAGTTCTTGAGAATAAAAATTGTAGGTGAACATATATCTTTTAAAGAACAATTTAAAAGTACAATTTTAAATATAAAAGAGCTAAAACAAACCATAAAGTATTTAAAAGAAAACAACTTTTATCAATTAAGCAAGGTATTAAATCTTATAAATATAGATTTAGAAACAACAGAGTTTACAGATATATTATTCTCAGTTGATGAGTTTGGAAAATTTATTGAATTTAGTTTTGATAATATTGATTCAAATGATATTTTTGAATTACAAACTCTTTCTGAATTTGTAAATAAGCAGAACAACTATAAATTAATAGTATCTCTTCATAAAGTATTTAATGAATATACACAAGGTTCAAGCTCAAGTATTACATATAGTGACTGGGATAAGATACAAGGAAGATTTGAAAATATTGTATTTAAAGATGATTATTATGAGATGCTAAATCTTTTTAAAGAAACTATATCTCATAATGAGTCAAAACTAATAAATGATACCAAAAAACTTATAGACTTAATATGTGATGATGAAAGTTTTAAAAATAATATAAAGAGTGAAAATTTAAATGAGCTATTTAAACAAATTATCCCTATTCATCCTTATTCTGTTTTAGTTATAGCCGAGATGTTTTCAAAGTATTTTCAAAATCAAAGATCAATATATTCTTTTATTTTTTCATCAGAGCCAAGTGCTTTTCAAGAGTTTTTAGATAAAGAGCAAAAAAGACCAGAGCTATATACATTGGCAAACCTATATGACTATATTTCTTATCTTTTAAAAGTTTATTCTATCCAATTGCCAGATGATGAGATCTGGTATTTATCGGATCAAAGAATAAAAGACCAAAGAATAAAAGACCAAATACAAATAGATATAATTAAAACAATATCTTTAATACACACATTTAAATTAGTAAATACGATTTTACCAAATAAAGAACATATTACACTATCTCTTATTGATAGATACTCAAAAGGTGAGATATTAAAAAGCCTAACTTATTTAGAAGAGAGTAATATTCTTGTATATCAAGAACAGACAAAATCATTTTCATTATTAGAAGATTCAAATATAGACATTAACAAAGAGCTAAAAAACTTATTAACTAGTAATTTTAATTTTGATCACGAGCTTAAATTAAATGAATTTATTACAGATAAATTTGTAGTAGCTAAAAGATATTTTGCTGAATATGGAAGTAAAAGAGAGTTTGAAAAAAGATATATATCTAAAAATATAAAAGAGTTAGATAAACCATATAAAATATTTTTTATTGAGAGTATTGATGATGAAAATGTGAAAAAGTCTATATCAAATAATATAAAATCAGTTTTTATACCATTGGATAATATTTCTAAGCTTCATGAATTAATTGAAAAAATAGAAGCTCTAAATATTATATTAGATAATTTTAAAAGTAAAATCAGTATCGAAACTAATGAAATTATTCAAAATATGATAGCAGATGCAAAGCAGACATTAGAGAATACTTTTAATAGTAGTTTTGAAAAAAGTCATATCTATTTTGATAATAAAAAAGAGAAATATACTTCTCGAAATCTACAAAATATTCTTAGTAAAATAGCACAGACAAATTTTGATAAATGTCCGATATTAAATAACTATACTTTAAATCACACTGTAGCCAATAAAGGTACAAATACTACGGCTATAAAACTTTTATTTGATAGGCTTTTAAATAATTCGCATGAAGAAAATTTAGGATTTGATCCTAAAAAATACCCAGCAGAAAAGGCACTATATCTTTCAGTGATAAAACCATCTGGAATTCATACCAATTTAAGATTAACTAAACCTACAGATAAATTAAATTTTGAGTATATTTGGGATCAAATAACTAATTTTTTAAATAAACGAAAGCAAGTCGTTGATTTAATTGACGAGTTATCTAATGAGCCATTCGGACTAAACAGAAGCAGTGCATTATTTATGATCTCACTATTTATTATAGTTAACAAAGATAATATAAATCTATTTAGGGACAATACCTATAAATATGAATTAGCTATTGATCTTATTATGAATATGTGGAAAGTTCCTGAAAAATATGAATTACAATTTATAAAACTATCTTCAAAAGAGAAGGCTTTATTTAAAGCATATATTCAAATAGCTACAGATATAACTGATTTTGAGTATTCAAAAGATAAAGTCGTAGCAATTATTAGGACACTTTATAATAAATTTACTGCTTTACCGGAGTTTGCACAAAAAACACAAAAGATTTCTGATGAGGCAAAAGCACTAAGAAGTGCTTTAAAGTCCACAAAAGAACCCAATGAGGCATTTTTTAAAATGTTTCCTAAAGCATTAGGATATGATAATATTGAAAAAATTGATATTGATGAATTCATAAGTAAATTTAAAAATGCTTTTAATCAAATAGCATTGTCATATAAAAAAGAGTTAATATCTTTAGAAAATTTTTTATCTGTAACCTTTCATTTAAAGTCTAAATCATTTCCATTTGAAAATAGTTTAATAGACTTAGCTGATAAACTTGAAGATATAAAACAGTTTGATAGTGAAATAAAAGCTCTTATAAGAAATTTCAAATATACAAACTCTTTAATTGATCTACTTGATAGTTGTAGCGTAATTTTTATAGGAAAAAAAATTGACAAGTGTAGTGATAATGATATTGTTCAGTTAAAAGAAAAGTTATCAAAAGTATCTAATGAGATATTTGCAAAATTAGAACTAAAAGATATTGCAAATGATCAAACTGATGTTCGTAAAATCTCATTATCATCACTTGATTCAAATTTGAATAAAGTTATATCTATAGAAAGATCGAAAATTGATGATATTCAAGATAAAGCATTAAAACTAAAAGAACAGATACCTAAAACATATACTATAGAAGAGAAACTATATCTTATATCACAACTTCTAAATGAAGAGTTATTAAATTAGTATAATATTAAACTTTTTTAATATTTTTTAGAAAAATTCTTTAATTTTTGTAAAATATAATAAAGTTTATAGAATAATATTTCTATTAAAAGAAAATAGTTGGAAATACTATAATATTAAAGTAAAAAAATTGACTTAGAACTGATATTTTACTTAATAATTATAAATTTAAATAATTATAAAGAATCGTTTTGTGAAAATATTTTAATTTTTCACGTTTTGTTTAAATCTAAAAAGGAAAATAAGTTATAAAAAATATAACTATTAAAAAATATGAAAAATAAAGAATTACATGTTATCTCAATTTCTGGTGGAAAAGATAGTGCTGCATTAGCAGTGTATTTAAAAAATAAATATCCCAATAGAGATTTTAAATATCTATTTTTTGATACAGAAGAAGAGCTTGAAGATACATATGAGTATCTAAATAAAATAGAATCTTCATTGGGTATAAAAGTTGAGTATAAAAAACCTGATAAAAGTTTTAGAGAGCTTCTTCTTGAACATAATGATTATCTGCCGTCTCCTACAGAAAGATGGTGTACAAGAAAGATGAAACTTGAAACCTTTTTAAAAACAATGAAAGAGTTTAAAGATTACACCATTTATAACTATGTAGGAATACGGGCCGATGAGAATAGGGAAGGGTTGATTCCCACAGAGGAAAATATTATCACTGTAATGCCTTTTAAAGAAGATGGAATAACTCTTGATGATGTAAAAAGAATACTTGATGATGCAGGGATAGGACTTCCTAAATATTATGATGTAATATATGATAAAAATTATGATATCGAGTATTTTAGAAGTAGATCGGGGTGTTATTTTTGTTTTTTTATGAGACAGATTGAATGGGTATGGCTATATGAACAAAGACCAGATGAATTTAAAAAAGCTATGGAGTTTGAAAAATTAGGCTATACCTGGATAAAAGATATGCCTCTTAGTGAGCTTATAAAGCCCGAAAATATAGATAAGATAAAAAGATCATATAAAAGAATGGAAGAGATAAAAAAGAACCAGCCAATTAAAAATGGGACTATGATGCAGGAGATGGAGTTTATATCGCAGCATGATAAAATGATTGATGATATAGAGAAAGATAAACTTTGTACTATGTGTACTTTATAATAGTTTGGAGTAAAAAGTGAAATTTGATAGAGATTCAAAAACAATTAGTGAATTATATGAAATGTACAAAAAAGGGGTGTTGATTTTACAACCTTTTTTTCAAAGAAATTTAGTTTGGACAGAGAAAGCAAAATCAAGATTTATCGAATCAATTTTATTAGAATTACCTATTGCAGAAATTTATTTATATCAAGATAATAAGGGTAAGTTAAGTGTAATAGATGGTCAACAGAGATTAAGTACAGTTTTTAATTTTATAGATAAAAAATTTCATTTAAAAGAGTTAGAAAAAATCACTGAAATTGAAGATCAAGATATAGACTTTTCATATAAAAGAAACTTTTTAGAGTTTAAAATTCATTTTGTAGTAATTGATTCAAGTACATCAAAAGGTGATATTATAGATATGTATTCTAGAATTAATGAATATACTGTTAACTTAAATGATCAAGAGTTAAGAAAAGCTGCTTATAATGATAGTGATTTTCTGAAATTATCAGAAGAATTAGCATTATTAGAGTTTTTTGAGTATGGAAGATTTTTTACACCAAGAAAAAGACAAAGAATGAATGATGTTGAATATGTTTCAGAGCTATTGGCTGTTTTAATAGATGGTATACAAGATAAAAAGAATACTTTAGATGACTTTTATAAAAATAATACTCATATAGCTAATTCTTCAAATCTTAGTACTACTTTTTCAAAAATTATACAACTTTTAGAAAGGGTATTCTCTTTTAAACATTATTTTATTGATGAGAAGAAAAAATATAATGGAAATAATCCAGCAAAAAATTTTGGCTTTACAAGATATAGACAACAAGCAGATTTTTATTCATTATTTTTACTATTTAAAGAACTTGAAGAACAACAATATGTTTTTAGTAATATAAAAGCAGAAAGATTTCTAAGAATACTACTATTATTAGACTATTTAATAGAGCCTGAATCAGATATCGATATATTATCTACATATGCGGTAAAATGTGTTTCTCAAGGAAATACAAAAAAAAGCAGAGAATTTAGATATGAATTATTAAAGAAAGTCTTCGAATATATTGACACAGAAAATGAAAATGAACTAATCAGAGTATTAAAAGATGATTTTAAAGAAATTTTTGAAATAAATATTGATTTTTTAAATTTTGATTTAAAAGATATTAAAGAGAAAATTGATTTATTTTATGCCGATATAGAGGATTAAAGTATGGAAATATATGAAAACTTTAATACTAAGAAAGCTAAATATATATTTGATATAGATGATGAAATAACACTTTCTAATGGAAAAACATATATAGTAGATAATCAATTAGGTGGTGGTGGACAAAGTTTTGTAATTCAAATTAGCGAAAAAGGTGATGATGAGCAATATAAAACCTTTGCTATGAAAATATGTAAATTTAAAAATAATATTGTAAAAACTACAGGAAGAGTTATTCCTAATAAAGGTTTTAAAACAGAAGTTTCTATTGCAAAAGAATTTTCATTATCTGAATATAAAACTAATTTTATTACATATCATTTTGATGGGAATATAAATTTAAGTAAAAAAGATAAGATAAGTAATCATTCATATTACGTGATGGATTTAGCTACAGAGTCACTTGAAGATTATTTATGTAAGAAATTAAATTGGGATGATGAAAGAGAAATACTACCAAAAGTTATAGAACTAACTACTACTATTAAACTTCTTCATGAAAAGGATTATGTACATAGGGATATAAAACCACAGAATATATTAGTTCATGGAGAGTTATTAAAATTAGCAGATTTTGGAATGGTTGAAAAAGAAAACACTACTTGCGAAAAACATGGACCAAAATATTGGCCTACTCCAGAACTTTTAGAGATGTGTGATGACTCCATACATTGTTCGGGGAAAAGAACTGATGTATTTATGTTAGGTTGTATTTTGTATTTTATTTATACTCAAAGATATCCTGTAGGAAATGTTGATATAAATTTAATTGATAATAAATTTAAAATGAAACCCATTATAGAAAAAATGATTTCATATAAACAAAGTGATAGGTTTAATTGTGGAAATGAAGTTTATGAAATAATACAGGCAGTAAGTTTTGAATAAGTCATCATGTGCATTAATATAATAAAAGAGTTTGGAAAAAAATTAGGACTAGATTTTCAAGATAAAAAAAATGGTATATACCAATTATGGTTAGCTAATAGTTTTGCTTTTATAGAATTTAAACATATACACACTTATTTAAATACGTATTATGCCGATGATTTTGAAATTGAAGAAGATATAAATCAAAACGAATACTTTTTAAGCTTTAAGTTAATATTTAGAAGTTGGCATGTTTCTAATGATAGAACAGACTTTAATGATATTACATCTTCAACAATCGCTACTATTTTAAGAATTATCTCTAAAAATTCATTTAGATTAATAGATATTGAGCATCCTGTGCCATTCATTGAAAATGAACTATATGGTAGAGAATTAATTCCCACACAAAATATTAATATACTAATTGATTTAACAGATAAAGATGTTTTGTTAAGAACAGAAGAACTTTTAGTAGATTTTGTGATGGTTATTAATATGTTATTTAGTCTTTTTGATTGTTCACATGAGTTATGTGATGAATACAATTATGAAGGAGAAGAGTTAAATAATTGGATAAAGATGATTCATAAGGATTTAGACGAGGATAGTATGCTTATATATAATTCAAGGACAAATCCAGAATGGTTCTATTGTAAAAATAATAATATATCAATAGTAAAGAATAAAAGTATATGTGAATGGCTTCTTAATATATTAATTGAACAAGGTAGTATAGAAAGTATTGATGGTGTAAATGGAAAATTACTAGTTGAAAATAATATAAAAAATTTTGTTAACAACACTTACTATGAAGAATCAAAAAGAATTTTAAAAAAAATAGAAAATTACGATGGAAGTTTTTTTGGAATACCTTTAGATAATATTTTTACTTGTATAGGAGAAGAACATTTAGTTTTTATAAAAGGTGATTTTGATTTTGATGCATACGTAAAAGAAAAGGAAATCGTTAGACAAAGACATATAAAAGAATCAGCTTTACTTTTTAATGATAGTTCTCTTAAAATTATTATTGATTCTAAAGAAGATACTGTGATTTTTGAAAGTTTGATTTTAGAATTATTAAAAAGGGAGAGCTATATCTTTTGGGCAAAGAAAGTTGCTCCTACAAATGAACCAGATAATGGAAGAGATATTATTTGTAAATTTAATTTAAAACATAAAAAGCAGTCTTTTCTAGAGAATGAGATAGAACTTGATTATAAAAAAATGATTGTTCAATGTAAAACAAATCTAGCTTCTAGTAAAAAACAGAGTATAGGTAAATCGGATGTAAATATAATTGATACAATATATGATTATAACCCTGATGGATATATTTTGGTAACGAACACTCAGATTACAACTAGACTTACCGAGCATCTAGAAAGAATTGAGGAAAAAGAAAAAATTTATATTGACTGGTGGAATAAAGAAGATATTGAAGAAAGATTAATAAAATATCCTGAATTAATCAATAAGTATAGTAATATAATACAAAGTGACCTTTAAAGGAAGAAATATATGAAGCTATTATTTTTAGAGTTATACAAATCACAAAATGAACTAGAATTACAGGGAATAATTGATTCAAATAAAACTCTTCAAGATCAAAACAATTGGTACCCTCTTGGAGGAAATGAAAATAACTTCTCAACTATAGAAAACCAGCAGGCTTCATCTATAGGGGCACTTATAGAAAAACTTACAAATTCTATAGATGCGACATTGATGAAGAAATGTTATGAAAGTGATATTGACCCAAGATCATCTCAAGCCCCTAAAACTATGCAAGAAGCCATAGAGCAATTTTACGGCGCAAAGCACAATTGGCTAACTCCCTCATTTGTAAAAAAACAATCACTTGATATACAAGTTATAGCAGATGGTACAACCAAAAGAAAACATTCAAGAACTTTTGATACTTCGCTTATAATTTATGATAATGGAGAGGGGCAAAATCCACAAGATTTTGAATCTACATTTTTATCTATCGGTAAAGGAAATAAAAACGATATCCTGTTTGTACAAGGTAAGTATAATATGGGTGGTACTGGAGCTATTGTATTTTGTGGTAAAAATCGATATCAGCTAATTGCTTCAAAAAAATATGATGGCAGTGGAAAATTTGGATTTACACTTATTCGAAAGCATCCTTTTAGTGAAGAGGATAAACAAACTAAAAAAAATACTTGGTATGAGTACTTTAAAATTGATGATCAGATACCCTCATTTAATATTGATAGTTTAGATTTAGGGCTTTATGAAAGAGAGTTTACAACTGGTTCTATTATTAAACTATACTCTTACGACTTGCCCGAGGGTGCAAGGTCTGTTATATCAAAAGATTTAAAAGATAGAGTGGATGAGTACCTTTTTGAACCTGCATTACCGATAATGTTTATAGATAAAAAAGAAAGATATCCTGATGATAGAGCTTTACAGAGAGAATCCTTTGGATTAAAAAGAAGGCTTGAAAAAGGTGACACTAAAGAAAACAAATATATAGATGACTTTTTTCATATTGATATTGATAATTCAAAAGTTGGAAAAGCTAGAATTGCTTCATATATTTTTAAAACTAAGATAGATAATAAAAATGTAAAAGAGACAAGGAATACTATAAAAAGAGAATTTTTTAGAAGTAATATGTATGTAGTATTTACTATGAACGGTCAAGTTCAAGGACATCTTACAAATGAGTTTATAACCAAATCGTTAAAGTTCCCACTTTTAAAAGACCATCTCCTTATACATGTAGATTGTACAAATATGGAGTATGACTTTAGAAGCCAGCTTTTTATGGCAAGTAGAGATAGGCTTAAAGAGGGTGAAGAGTATAGGGAGCTAAGAAACTTATTGGCAAAAGAACTAAAAAATAGTAAACTTGAAACTATACATAAAACTAGAAAAGATTCTATATCCATAGATAGTAGTAATACAAATGACCTTATAAAATCATTTACAAAAAACCTACCACTAAATAATGACCTTTTAAAATTGCTTGATAAAACTTTTGATTTAGATAAAAGAGATGAAAAGAAACAAAAGCAAAAAAATAAATCAAATAATAAACCTAAACAAAAAGAGGAAAAAGAATTTTCTCCTCAAAGGTTTCCCTCTTATTTTAATCTATCAAATTCAAAAAGCGGTGTAAATGCTATAAAGGTACCAAAAGGAAAATCTAAAAAAATTCAATTTGATACAGATGTAGAGAATCACTATTTTGACAGAGATGATGACGCAGGAGAATTAAATATCTCATTGGTTGATGCTAATTCAAATGATACACAAGGTGGGAATAAACCTGGCGAGCCAAAAGAGATAAGTGAAAGTTTCAATATATCAAAGTCTAGTCCAGAAAATGGAAAAATTAAAATATCCCTTGATCCTACGGAAGATATGGAAGTAGGAGATAATATACAAATTAAAATAGAACTCACTTCTCCTGAAAATAATTTTGAAGAATTGATTTTAATAGAGATAACGGAGCCCCAAAAAGAACAATCTCAAAAACCAAAAGAGGAGGAAAATGAGAAGTTTGGTTTACCTGAATTAGCACTGACTTCTGAAAATCCAGCAGATGATAAAATTATATCCTGGGATAAGCTTGATGAAAGTGGCATTGATATGGGATATGATAATATTTTGTATATTTATTCAAGCGATGGGGAAAAACTTGAAAAAATTTATATTAATTTAGATAGTACTGTATTAAAGAATCATAAATCAAAATTAAACAGTACAGAACTTAGGGAAAAAGCAGAAAAAGAATATATTGCAAAAGTATATTTTCATACATTGTTTTTATATTCAATAAATAAAAATGGCAAATATAGAGTGAGTAAAGAAGATAGTGAAGAGAATATCGAAATTAATGAATATATTCAAAGTGTTTTTGAAAATCAATATACATCATTTCTAATTAATTTTAATATGAATGATTTAATTGATACTATAGAGTTTTAGAGTAAAATTTCATATGCAAAAAACCCTAATATCCCACCAAGGCTACCAAAAATACCTTGACGAATTTAACACCCTCTTAAAAGTAGAAAAACCCCACTGGGTCAAAGAAAAAGAGATCGCCGCCGCATTTGGGGACAGGAGTGAAAATGCTGAATACCTAAGTGCCAAAGAGATGCTTCGAAATATAGATAAAAGATTAAGATTCCTTCAAAAGATCATAGACCATTCACAGGTTGTACAGACCGACAAGATACCCCATACCAAGGTAAACTTCGGCTCAAAAGTAACTGTGCTAGACCTGGATACCGATGAAGAGAAAGAGTTCATCATCCTTGGAACCCACGAATCGAACCCTTCGAAAAATATTATCTCAAATATATCGCCGCTGGGCAGGGCGCTTTTGGGCAAAGGTGCAGGGGATGAAGCGCAGTTGAGGATCAACGGTCAAACTTTTTGTTATGAGATAATAGCTATACAGATATATAAGTTCTAAAACTCATTTCCCTCTATAGCTCTGTATTCCAGATTTACTATTTCCAGGTCTTCAACCGTATACGTTATATCTATAGGCCTGCAGCAGACCTCGCAGTCGTCTATGATATTTGCTTTTCCTTCTATACCCGTATCAAGAAGCACGGAGATATTCTCCAGGCAGTACGGGCAGTTTATAAATTTCTCTTCCATTTTGGATCCTTTTGTTTGATAAAATATATTATACATCCCCATGCAAATCTGAAAATAAAATAATTGAAGTAGTCTATAACACGTTATATAGTAAAATATCTTTTTAAAAAGGAATATGCTTGTCATCACTTATAGCCGTATTATCTATATATATTTTTATTTTCATGGGGTTTATTGCAAAGAAAGTTTACAATGACGAGATAAACGAAAGAACGCTCATCCTTATCTCTTTGTACTTTCTTCAGCCGATGCTTACTTTCTGGGGACTGACCAGGGCGCCTATTGATTTCAACCTTGTATTTACGCCGTTTTTATATTTTATTATCATAACTATATCCCTTGGCGTAGTTTTGTTTACAGGGAAGGTTCTTTTTGAAGAGCAGAAAGAAAGGTCGATATTCACCGCGGCCTCGCTTATAGGAAATACCGGGAACCTTGGAATCCCCCTTGGTATTGCATTGTTCGGGGAGGAGAGTGTCCCTTATACGAGTATAATAAATATTGCCAATATCTTTTTTATCTATACCGTCGGTATATATCTTTTTGCAAAGAGCAGTTACAGTTTCAGGGAGTCTTTACATGAGATGGTAAAGATGCCCATACTCTGGTTTGCCATGTTTGCATTATTGTATAATTTTTTCGCACTTCCCATTCATCCGCAGGTTGAGAAGATATTGCAGATGGGGGCTTATTCCGCCATTGTGGTACAGCTTATGATATTCGGTATCTATCTTGCCAAAACCCCTATACGAAGCCATAATTACAAATTGACACTTTCCACAAGCTTTGCAAAACTTGTTTTTGTTCCTTTTATTGGAGTTGTTGTGATCTTGTTAAGTCCTCTGCCTAATGAGATCGGGGCTATCCTTACCGTGTCTTTACTTGTGCCTTTGGCGGTGAATAACGTAAATATGGCGGCATTGTACGACTGCAGGCCGTACGATGTGACTGCGATAGTGCTTATAAGCACACTGTTGTTTTTATTTCTTATTTATTTTGATTTGGAGATAATTAAGTATATATTCGATTATAAGGGATAATTATGAAAAAGAGACTTGCGATATTTTCCAAAGCGGCTATCTTGTTAGTTACGCTATACAGTTTTCTGGGCTTTTTTATTCTGCCGTATTTTGTGCAGGTTTACACAACAGATATATTGAAAAAAACTTTAAATACGGAAAGCTATATAGACTCTGTACACCTTAACCCCTATAACTTTCATATCAGGCTGGATAATTTTATAATAAAAGATGAAAAGAACAAAAACCTGCTGTTCTTTGAGAAGTTTCATTTCAATATAGATCCATGGAAGATACTGAACCATAAAATAGTTTTAAAGAATATGAAACTGGAGAACCTGAAAGTAGATGTTGATCTTGACAAGAACAAAGTGCCGAATTTCCAGTATATCCTTGATGCCCTTTCAAAGAACGCTTCCAAAGAAACCCCGAAAAATGAAGATAAAGGGAAAGGGTACGAACTGCTTATAAGCGAGTTTAACCTAAAAGAGGTGGTGCTTGTATTTACGGACTATTCAAAGAAAGAACTTTTCAGCGTACATACCAAGCCCGTTAATATTGCCCTGGAAGATATAGCCGTAACCGCTAATCATATAAACAGACTGAACCTTAAGATCGATACCAATGATACGGGAAGCGTGCAGTTAAGTACAGATGTGGTTTTAGAGCCTTTAAGTGCCAAGGGTGACCTGAAACTTACAGGAATAAACGTAAACAAGATATTCAACTATATAAAAACACCCGAGATGAACTTTGATATAGATTCAAAGCCCCTTGATCTTGAGCTTGATTATGTTTACAGCAGTAAAAGCGGCGTGCAGAATATACAGCTGTCAAAGATAGATGCTACACTCTCAAGTATCAGTTATATCATCGATAAGTTCAAAGTGATTTCAAAAGGTTTCAGAACCACTATTGACGATATAAAAGTAAACATGAACGAAACCCTTCAATACCGGGTGCAGAATATCGGCAGTGTTTCCAATGAGTTGGTATTCTTTGACAAAGATAAGAACAACGAGCTTGTTTTTGGCAATCTGAATACCGGTATAGAAACCTTTACCCAGGACAAGAAACTGCCTGTTCTTATAAAACAGTCGCTGAACACCCCCTCAAAAGGAGAGTTAAAAGCGGAAGTTTCACTGTTGCAGGAGCCTTTGAGTCTTGACGTGAAACTTGACACCAAAGATATAGATATAACCCCTTACGAGGTTTACGTGAAAGATTTTGCAAATCTTGATATAGACTCTTTCTCTTTGAGCAACAGTGCGCATATAAAAGTAAAAGTGAACGGGGACGCAACGGATATACAGGCCGACACCGATATAAATATAAAGAACCTTGCCGTATCAAACAGTAAGCAGAAACAGCAGCTTGCAAAGATAGAAGATATAACGATCAATAAGCTGAACTATCAAAATGACAAACTACACATAAAAGATATAAAAGTAGTGAAACCTTATATTGCATTTTACAGAAACGAAGACGGCACAACCAACTTCAGCCATATTGCAAAAGAGAAAAAAGCACAGGAAAAAAGCACCGCAGAATCAGGATTTACCTATCTTATTGAGAATGTCACTTTTGCAAACGGGAACGCACTTTTTGAGGACAGGACCATAAAGCCGAACTTTAAAAGCGTGGATGAGAAAATTGAAGCAACGATCAAGAATATAAGTTCAGATAAAAACACCCTTACAACCATAAGCCACAGCAGTATAATAGACAAGTATGCAACACTGGCTATAGATACGGATATGCGGATCTCTGATCCTATGGAAAAAATAGATGCGAAAGTTGTAGTAGAAAATATCGATCTGCCTTCCCTTTCTCCTTACAGCGGTAAATTCATAGGAAACAAGATATCAAACGGTAAATTCGGGCTGAATATCGACGTGAAGATAGACAAAGGCCAGCTGGTAAACAGAAACAAGATAAAGATAAAAGATATAGAACTGGGAGACGAAGTACAAAGCAAGGATGCCATAGATGCACCGATAGGGCTGGCAATAGCTCTTCTTGAAGACAGCAGGGGATTTATAGACCTTGACGTGCCGATTGACGGAAACCTGAAAGACCCAAAATTCCATTTGGGTGATGTGATAGGCGACGTGGTGACCAATATGATAGTGGGTATTGTGTCCGCTCCTTTTAAGTTCCTGGCACTTATAGTGGGAATAGAGGGGGATGATCTTTCAAATATGCAGTTTGCCTACGGAAAATACGATATAGAGATTACCCAAAAAGAGAAGCTTGCGGGGATCGTAAAGGCATTTAAAGAAAGACCGAACCTTACTCTTGTACTGAATCCCTCATATATAAAAACAAAAGATACGGAAGCCCTGATATCTGCGAAATTCAAAGCACAGTATCCGCAGCTGTTTGATACGGCTCTCTCTTTTGAGGATAAGTTTACTTTTGCACAGCAGAGATATGTAGAGCTTTACACAGAGGAAAAGTACAAAGAGCTGCAGGATAAATTCACGGATAAAAAGCTAGAGGACTTTTATAATACAATAGTAAAAGAGTTCAGATCGCAGATAAAAATAAGTGAAGAGGAGCTTAATATTCTGGCTATGAAAAGAGCCAATACCATTAAAGAGTATTTAAAACAGAACAAGCTGAATCATAACAGGGTAATAATAAAGGATAAGATAGAACAAATGAATTACGACAGTAAAGTAGACAAAGCAGTAGTACAGTTCGAGGTGGATACTAAATAGATGTGCGGTATTGTAGGGTGCAGTTATGATGCAAAGGTTGATTTTAAAGAGGTTACTCATATTCTTGATAACAGGGGTCCGGATAACTGCGGAATAAAAAGAGTAGGAGATAATTTTTTCGGGCATACCAGGCTTAGCATAATAGATCTTGACGATGAGGCAAACCAGCCCATGGTGTATGATGATCTTCTTATAGTTTTTAACGGGGAGATATACAACTATGACGAACTTAAAACAAGTGAAGACCTAAGCTGTGAAACCTCCAGTGATACGGAAGTGCTTATAAGGCTTTATCAAAAGAGGGGGACAGAGTTTCTGCACCTGTTGAACGGGGCGTTCAGTTTTTGTATATACGATATGAAAAAAGAGAGGTTCTTCTGTGCAAGAGACAGGTACGGGAAGAAACCTTTTTTTTACTATTTCAAAGAGGGTAAATTTATCTTCTCAAGTATGATAAAACCGATCATCAGGATACTTGGAACCACCCCAAAGTTAAACAAAGTTGCATTATCCCAGTACCTGCAGTATTTCGTTCCCCTGGCTCCAAATACCTTTTACCAGGATATCTTGAAGCTTGACAAGGCAAGTTATCTGATCTATGAAAAGGGGAAACTCTCAGTTAAAAGATATTACAAGATAAAGACCTACAAAGCGATCAAAGATGAACAAACGGCTATAGAAAATATAGAAGAGCTTTTGGTTGATTCCGTAAAGCAAAGGCTTAAAAGTGACGTTGAGGTGGGTACGCTTCTAAGCGGGGGTATCGACAGCTCTTTGGTAAGCACTATTTATTCACAGCATACCAACCACAGGATAAATACTTTCAGCGTAGGTTACAAGACCCATAAAAAATACAGCGAACTGCCTTATGCCGATCTTGTGGCCAAAAAGATACAAAGCAGCCACCTTTCCCTTGAAATAGGGCAGGATGAATTTATAGAGTCGCTTGATGAGGTATTAAACGCCCTTGAAGAACCACATGCCGATCCTGCGGCAATACCTCTTTTCCACCTGACAAAGCAGATAAAAAAACAGGGGATCAAGACCGTCCTAAGCGGCGAGGGGAGCGACGAGCTTTTCCTTGGCTATGATAATTATGCCAAATTTTTGAAATACTATAAGTTCTCAGATACTCTCTCAAAGGATCAAAACGAGTTTTTGGACGATATCATAGGAGCCTTGCAGACAAATACAAAAGAGTCCGAATACCTTAAAAGGGTTGTTAAAAAACAGAATATTTACAACAGCTTCGGGGAAATATATACGGAGGTACAAAGAAAAAGGCTTCTTAAAAAAGTGGCAACATTTAAGAATGAAAATCCAAAAAAAGACCCCGTAGACTGGATGAGTTATATCGATATGAAGATATGGCTGGGGGAAGCTCTTTTAAGCAAGGTTGACAAGATATCAATGGCAAACTCCATAGAGACGAGAAATCCTTTTTTGGACTTCAGGCTTGTAGATACGGTATTTTCTATTGACAACTCTTTAAAAACGGGAGATACCAATAAGTACCTTTTGAAAAAAATAGCAGAAAAATATATTCCCGATGAGATAATAAACAGGCCCAAAAAGGGGTTTAATTCCCCTTTTAACGAATGGCTTTTTAACGAATACGGACAAAAACTGCTGGATGATATACTTTATGTGAATGCTCAAACCGGATTGTTCAACGAAACCTATGTAAGGTATATTTACGACGAAGCATCTCAGAACAGGTTCAAGCAGCATTTCTATGCCCTTTGGCTGTTCTGCAAATGGTATAAAAAAACCTACTGAAGATTCAGCAGGTTTTTTATTGTGGGGGGATGGGATTATAACCTTTGGGGCATCTCGTCTTTAAATGCGATCTTTTCCGCATCTTTCAGGATATCAAGTACACCCTCGTCGATCATCTGCTGTGCCAACTGGACTCCAAGATCTTTTGAAGACTCAATAGGTGCGGTTAAAGTTTTTTTCATAATATTTGTTCCGTCGGGAAACCCTACCATACCTCTTAGGCTCACTGTACCGTTGTCTATAGTTGCATTAATTGCAACGGGAGCAGAACAGCCGGCCTGGATCTTGGCGATAAAATCTCTTTCTATACTTGAACAAAGATATGTATTCTCATCATTTAGAATAGCAGCTACCTCTTTTAGCTTTTCATTATCACTTAATATCTGTATACCAAGAGCAGCCTGTCCCATAGGCGGGATCATCATATCAAGGGGCAGCTTTTGGGTATAAGGGATATCTTTTAAAAGATCAAGCCTGTCAAGCCCTATATATGCAAGAATAATAGCATCATACTGACCCTCTTCCAGTTTTCTAAGCCTTGTATTTACGTTACCCCTTAGATCTTTTACTTTAAGGTCTGGTCTATGGGAAAGAAGCTGCATCCTTCTTCTTAAACTTGTGGTTCCTACAACCGCACCTTTTGGAAGTTCGTCTACGTTTGCGTAGTTATGGGAAAGGAATACATCGCTTTGATCCTGTCTTTTTGTTATTGCCGTAAGTTCAAGACCTTCGGGCATATAAGTAGGTACGTCTTTAAGGCTATGAACCGCAAGATTTGCATTGCCTGCCAGCATCTCGTCTTCCAACTCTTTTGTAAAGTGTCCTTTACCACCTATAAGTGCCAGCGGTTTGTCTAAAACCTTGTCACCGTTGCTTGTGATCTCGTTGATCTCAACTTTTATCTCGGGAAATGCTTTTTCTATTCTTTCCTGTACGTGGTATGCCTGCCAAAGAGCAAGATTGCTCGCTCTTGTTGCTATTACTATTTTTTCCAATTTTCCTCCAATTTTGCTTATGAAATATTATTTTAGATACTCTTCGAATTTATCTCTTGTTCTGTCCACTTCACCGTCAAAGAACATTGTGGGAGTTCCGTTCACGAAAGCTTTGTCCGCCATTTTTATATCGTGTTGAAGTTTATCTTCGTATTTTTTGTCGTTTATCTGAGCCATTGTGATATTGGTGTTGAACTCTTTATTGAAAAGATCCAGTACCTTTTGGCTGTCGGTTTCCCTGTAAGCGTCTATCATATTGCCGAAATTGGCCTCATATACTTTGTAATCGATATTTTTGATTCCCTGCTCTTTTGCTATCATTGATGCTATTGAAAGGGTCTTGGCCGTAGGGTGCATATCCAAAGGCATATGGTAGTAGTAAAGTGCTACGTTTTTAGGATTGTCCATGATCTTTTTTATTGCAAAAGGGACTTCATCAAGACATATTGGGCACAGCGGATCACTAAACAGCACTAAAGTGTGCTTTGCGTCGGGATTTCCTGCTATAAGGTGTTCTTTGTTAAAAAAGTCTTTAGTTAAAGTGGGATACATGATCCCCTTATAGCTTCTTTTGGTCTTCATATCAATAAGGTCGCTAGCCATCATATCGCCGTTTGAGAATACGTAATGTTTTTGGTTTCCTCTTTTCCCGTTTGCCTTAAGGTCAAGATCGAAGGCATAACCGTTCCAGCCGTCTTTGATCTCTTTTTTTAAAACCATATCCATACTGTACAGTTCAACCATAGGGTTTCTTTTTATTATGCTTTTTATTTTTTTTGTTTCAAAAGATATGACTTTTTCGTCGATCTGCGAATCTGCAAAAATACTAGTGCTTAATAGACTTATTATCGTCAATGACTTCAACGTCGATGATCTCATCTTTTTCCCCTTTATCGTAAGTTGTATTGTTGTGGCTTTTACTATTATAGGTAAAAGTGTTTGAGTAGCTTGTATAGTGCTGTTGTTTATCAGGTGTTTTAAACTTGAATATCTTACTGAACATCATTGTAAGGAACCCAAACTGAAGTGCGATTCCAAGAAAGTCGGTAAAGAATCCCGGGATTATCAAAAGTACCGCCCCAATTGCTTTTGCGGCATTTGTTTTGATAAACTCCTCCTGGGTGATCTGTCCCGATCTTGCTTTTTCAATACTCTCCTGGATAGAAAATTTAAAATTTTGTAATAGATATATACCGATTATGGCAGAGAGAAGAATCTCAAAGAAAGTATTAAGACCTCCTATAGCCGAAGCTACAGAAGATGAAACCATCACTTCAATAAATAAGTATATTATAAAGTATACCAAGTAAACCCCTTTTAATTATAGGGGTTTATTATAATCAAATTTTATTAACAAAGGCTTAACGATTTGTTAACATTTATGATGCCATTATACCTTTTATCATGAAGAATACTCCTGCACTTAAAAGTGCCGCGGCAGGTACCGTGATGATCCATGCTGCAATGATCTTTTTAACCGCATCTCTTTTTACGTATTTGATTTTTTTGATAGATTTGAACTCTTTTTTCTCCTCTTTCAGGATATCCTCTTCACCGTCGATAAGTTTATAGAGCTGTACGATCCTTTCGTAGTCCGGTTTTTTCTTGTCCTCTTTTGATACAAGTTTCCCAAACTCTTCCTGGTATTTTTCAAGTTCTTTTTTATGTGACTTGAATTTCTCTTTTGTCGCTTCAAGAAGTTTTGTTTCGGCATTGTCCAGATATTCTCTTAAGAAACCGACTCCGAAGACTCCACCTACTGCAATGTGGGTTGAAGATACAGGAAGTCCAAGCTGTGAAGCTATAATTACCGTGATCGCTGCGGCCATTGCAATAGAAAAAGCTCTCATCTGGTCAAGTTCAGTGATCTCGGTTCCTACTGTTTTGATAAGTTTCGGTCCAAACAATGCAAGCCCTATTGCAATACCTATTGCACCGACCGACATAACCCAGATAGGGATCTCAACCTTAGAGGATATCTGACCTCCCATTACCGCATCATTTATAGCCGCAAGGGGCCCGATCGCATTTGCAACGTCGTTTGCCCCGTGGGCGAAGCTAAGAAGTGCCGCAGCAAAAATCAGGGGGATGGTAAACAGGCTGTTTACAGATTCTCTGTTCTGTTTTAGTTTGTCTGCGGTTCTTTCGATTATAGGTTTAACTATGAAATATGTAGCAACAGCAATAGCGGTTCCGATAGCAAGTGCAGTTACAAAGTCTACTTTTACGATCTTTTTTACACCTTTTAGCATAAGATATGTTCCAAAAGCAAGAGCCATAATAGCAATCAAAATCGGGACTATCTTCTTGGAAGCTTCAAGCATATTCTCTTTGTATACTATAGTCTGCTTAATTGTATACAGGAAAGCTGCCGCAATAATTCCTCCAAGGATCGGGGAGATAACCCAGGATGCGGCGATCTTACCCATGGTACCCCATGATACTATGGCAAAGCCTGCTGCTGCGATACCTGCACCCATAACACCTCCGACGATCGAGTGGGTAGTAGATACGGGAGCTCCTACGCTCGTAGCAAGGTTAAGCCAAATTGCCGCACTAAGAAGTGCCGCGGTCATAGCCCAGATGAATATTTCGGGATTTTGGATAAGTCCCGGATCGATGATCCCTTTTTTGATCGTTTTTACTACGTCGCCACCTGCGATCAAGGCTCCGCTTGCTTCAAAAATACCGGCAATCACGATTGCTCCCATCATTGTCAATGCGTTTGATCCAACCGCTGGACCTACATTGTTTGCCACGTCGTTCGCTCCGATGTTCATCGCCATATATGCACCGAATACTGCTCCTATGATAAGGAAGCTGTTATTTGCAACATCCGTATGTGAGAGTGAACTCCAGATAAAAACTATTGCGATAAATAAAAAGGCAATAGCAACCCGCGCATAACCGTTAGGTACATTTTGTGTAGATTTTTCAATCGTTTTGACTGTCTGAATATCCATTTACTATCCTAATTTTAATGTTGTAATTAAATCGTAACTAAGTTTAAATATAGTGTAGTGTATTTTTATTTATTCAGTGATTAAAAATCGGGCAGTTTTTTATAGAGAAAAATATTTTTTTAAAATAGTTTGGTATATTATATTACTATTTTTAGAGGGTTTTCAGGGTGGATTTACACCCTTTTTTTGTTTTCTTCGTAAGATTCAATTCTTTTATATGTGATTTATAATCGATATCTTTATTGTTCATAAGAGCAAAACATTTTGCGGCAACCGCAATGGCGTTTGGTATTTCCTCTTTTTTCTTGTAGGACTGCAGGTTGCTTTCACTTATCTTAAGAAGCTGTGCAAATTTAGGCAGAGTTATATCTGCATCGAGTAAAAGCTTTTTAAATTCTATGAATTTCATATTAACCTACGGTTGTTCCTCTTGCTTTCTCTTCCATTCTGGTTATGGTTGCCTGCAGGTCGATAACTTTTGACTGAAGCTGGTTGTTTTCCCTTGTCAGGTCCTTGTTCCTGTTTAGAAGTTCCTGCTTTTTGCTTTTTTCTTCCGTTACGATAGTATTTTTCTGGCTGGTAACCATTGCCACTTCTCTTTCGTAATGCGAGATCTGTGCATTAAGGGCTGCTGTTTTTTGCTTCTCTTTATTCAGTGCATTTAGTATAAAGTCGGTGTCTTTGTTGTCAACAGCCTGTTTTTTCAGTTGGATTATCTGCTCTTCCAGCTCTTTTATTCTTGATTGAAGCTGTGATTCTTTACTTCTTTGTTCAACAATGTTTTTTCTAACTCTTTGCATTGTCTGCTGTTTTTCAAGTTCGTCGCCTGTCTGGTCGATACCTATATAGACATAACCCTCTTTTTCGGATGATGAGTCATTGATAATAGGTATTATTGTACTGTTCAGGTAGAAAGTATTTCCGTTTTTGGATTTGAATTTTATTTTGCCGTTGTATTTGCTGTTATCGCCTATGGTTTTCTGTAATGTATCAAAATTGGTAATGACCGCTTCTTTGTGTAAAAGATGGTCAATGCTCATTGTCAGAAGCTCTTCATTTGTGTATTGGGATATCTGGCATAGAAGTTCATTCGCTTCTGTTATCTTCCCTTGGGTATCGATCTTGAATATAGAAGTGATCTCATTCATGATATCCATATATTGGGTAAGCTGTTCCTCTTTTTTTGCAACAAGCTGTTTGTTATGCTCTATCATACAGAACTTTGAAACGTTTTGAAGAAGCTCGGTAGTGTTTATAGGCTTAAGTGCATAATATGAAACTTTCAGTTTAATAGCTTCCATAAGATAGTTTGATTCACCGTGGGCAGTTGTGAAGATAATAGGTATCTCTTCATCATGCGCCCTGATCTCTCTGGTCATCTCTATACCGTTAAGGTTGGGCATATTAATATCGCTGATCACGGCATCGATCTTGGTTTTTCTCTCAAGTGTGTAATACTTGTATTGATTTACCCCGTCGTTACCATCGTTACAGATTATAACTTCACCGAATATTTTTTTCAGTATGCCGCTTAGGGAGTTTCTGATACTCTCGTCATCCTCTACATACATAATTGTTAAGGTCTTTAAAAATTCTTTATCAAACATTTGATAATTATATATAAGATAAACTGAATTTATAATTAGTAACAATACGCAAAAGTTGCAAAAAAACTTGTAAGAAACTTAATTTAAGCCTCTTATAAGGTTTTTTTGCATATTATTCCACACTTATTTTAAGAAAGGGTACAGTTCAAAATGAAATTTACAAAAAGTTTAACTAATGCTGAAGTAAAAAAAGACTGGATTATAATTGATGCTGAAGGTAAGATCTTCGGTAGAGTTGTAACAGAAATAGCTTCAAAATTAAGAGGGAAACACAAGCCTTCATTCACTCCAAATATTGATTGTGGAGATAACGTAATCGTAATTAACGCATCTAAAGTAAAATTTACAGGTGCTAAATTAGAAGATAAAAACTACTACACACACTCAGGGTACTTCGGTAGTACAAAGACACACAAAATGTCTGACATGTTAGAAAACAATCCTGAAAAGCTATATAAATTAGCTACAAGAGGTATGTTACCAAAAACAAAATTAGGTGCTAAAATACTTAAAAACTTAAAAGTGTATGCAGGTAGCGAGCACCCACACACTGCACAGGTACAAGGATAATAAATGGCAAAAGTATACGCAACGGGAAGAAGAAAAAGTGCAATAGCTAAAGTTTGGCTAGAAGTTGGAAAAGGTGAGATCACAGTTAACGGTCAACCTTTAGACGTTTGGTTAGGTGGACACGAAGCTATTAAAAAAAGAGTTAGACAACCGTTAGAAGTTTCTAAACAATTAGAATCTGTTAACATCGTAGCTAAAACTTTAGGTGGAGGATACTCTGCACAAGCTGACGCTTTAAGACACGGAATTTCAAGAGCATTAGTTGCTTATGATGAGCAATTCAGAACTATTCTTAAACCTTACGGACTACTTACTAGAGATGCTAGAAAAGTGGAAAGAAAGAAACCGGGTAAAAGAAAAGCAAGAAGAAGCCCTCAATTCTCAAAAAGATAATTGGTCTTTTCCTGGAAAAAGCTTCAGGAAAGTTTTCTTTATTTTACAAAAGCTGGAAAGAGAGATCTTTTCAGCTTTTTTTATATACAATTAGCCATGAAGACTATACTGCTAAACCTATTATTTCTTAATATTTTATTCTCAAGCACACTGAATTTATCAATCTCATCTAATCCAAGCAGGATCAACCCTATATTGTCAACCGACACTGCAAGCAGCGATATAAGCGGATGGATATTCAACGGCCTTTTTAAATATGACAAAGACGGGAACATAATACCCGACTTGGCCGAATCTTATGTTTTTGAGAATGAAACCACTCTTGTGGTAAGTTTGAAAAAAAATGTCAAATGGCACGACGGTGAAAAGTTCACTTCAAAAGATGTGGTGTTTACTTACGAAAAAATCAAAGACCCTAAGATCTATACGCCCTACGCGACCAATTTTATGAAAGTAAAGTCCGTAACAGCAGTTGATGAATATACCGTAAAGATTCAGTATACTCAAGCTTATTTCAAAGCATTGGAGATCTGGATGATGGGGATGCTTCCGTATCATGTTTTAAAAGACGAGAAAGATCTTATGAGTTCCAGCTTCAATAAAATGCCGATAGGAACAGGTCCTTACAAACTAAAAGAGCTTGAGCTTTCAAAAGATATCGTACTCGAAGTAAACAGGGAATATTTCGGAAAAGTACCCAATATAGAAAAAATAGCACACAAGTTCGTTCCCGATCCAACTACTTCGTTTTATATGCTGAAGCAAAAGCAGCTTGACCTCGGGGGCTTGACCCCCATACAGATTGACAGGCAGATATCGCAGGAGTTCAAAGAGAAGTTCAATATTTTTGAAAAGCCAAGTTTCAGTTATACATATCTGGGTTTTAATCTAAATGATGAAAAGTTTAAAGACAAAAGAGTAAGGGAAGCGGTAAGTTATGCTATAGACAGAAAGCAGTTGGCCGATATATTGTACTTCGGGCATGCACAGGTTTGCAACGGACCTTTTCTTCCCGGTTCATTTGCTTTTAACGAAGATATTAAAACAATAGAACAAAATCTGAAAAAGTCGAAAAAACTCTTAAAAGAGGCAGGCTTTGATGAAAATAACAGATTAAGCTTCACTGTTATAACAAATGCAAATAACTCAACAAGGGTAAATGCGGCACAGATCATACAATACCAGCTCGCAAAGGCGGGTATTGAGATGAAAATAAGGGTTATGGAGTGGCAGGCATTTTTAAATACTGTTGTCCATCCCAGAAAATTCGAGGCGATAATTCTTGGATGGAGTTTGTCTCTTATGCCCGATGCCAGGTCTATCTGGCACAGTTCCAATACCAAGACGGGCGGATTTAACCTGGTAGGTTACAATAATAAAAAAGTTGACGACCTGATAGAAAAAGGGGAAACAACAATAAACAGAAAAGAACTCGGGAGAATATATAAAAAAATATTCAAGTATATAAGTGATGATCTGCCGTATGTATTCTTATATATCCCAAACAGCATAACGGCAGTAAGCAGGGAAATTAAAAACGTAGAACCGGCATTAACGGGGATATATCATAATCAAGAGGAATGGATAAAAAAATAGATGGATAAAAAAGTAATATTATTTGACCTGGACGGTACTATCATAGACAGCACGGATGCTATTATTAAGTGTTTTTTACATGCATTTGAGCAAAACGGCACAAAATTCAACAGTACAATAGATGAGATCAAGGGACAGATAGGCTATCCCCTTGATGTTATGTTTTCTCACTTCGGGGTGAAAGAGGATGTAGTCTGGGACTATGTGGACAGCTATAAAAATCAGTATAAGGAGATCTCCGTCGAGATGACTACTTTGCTGGAAAATGCAAAGTCAAGTGTCGAAGAAGCTTCTAAATTTGCAAGGTTAGGGGTGGTAACCACCAAGACTACAAAATATACTATACCTATTTTGGAAAATTTCGGGATATTGGATCATTTTGAAATTGTAATAGGAAGACAGGAGGTTGAACATCCAAAACCGCATCCTGAACCCATACTAAAGGCGCTTGAGGGTATGAATTTAAGCCCTAATAAAGAAATATATATGGTAGGCGATACAAAGCTGGACATAATAGCGGCAAATGAGGCAAATGTCAATAATGTGGCGGTGTTATCGGGAAGCGGAACCTATGAGGAGTTAAGAAAATACACACCTAATGTGGTAAAAGATGCACTTGAAGCGGTAAAATTGATCGAAAAAGGTTACCTTTAAAGGATATTATAAGTTGTATTTGCTTATTATTTAGTTTACTTTATATGTTTGAAATTAAGGAGAGAAAATGCTAGAAATTAGATGGCATAGTCGTGCTGGCCAAGGTGCCGTAACAGGTGCTAAAGGTTTGGCTTCAGTACTGGCAGAAACAGGTAAACAGGTACAAGCCTTTTCGTTTTACGGTTCTGCAAAAAGAGGTGCAGCAATGACGGCCTACAACAGAATCGATGATAATGAGTTATTAAACCATGAAAGATATATGTGTCCAAACTATGTCTTTGTTATCGATCCAGGATTAGCTTTTTCAGATAATATTACGGAAGATTGTGATGAGAATACTCAATATATCATCACTTCTCACTTACCAAAAGCTGAGCTTATTTCATTGATCCCTGCACTTGAGGGGAAAGAAGATAATGTTTACGTAGTTGACTGTTTAAAAATTGCTCAGGAAACTATCGGGAGACCTATTCCAAATACTCCGGTTCTTGGTGCATTTATGAAGATCAGTAAAATTTTTGAAATTGAAGAGTTTAAAGGTGCTATGAGAAAGGTTCTTGGTAAACTTCCAGAAAAAATCATTGATGCGAATATGCTAGCAATCCAGCGAGCATACGACGAAGTTAAATAGGAGTTTATTATGGCACAACACAAAGAAGTAGTTAATAATTTATATAAAAGCAAAGAAGAGTTCGACAAATCTATCTGGGATATGGGATGGGATGAATTGGTTCAAGGTGCTGCCTGTTTCTCTTTTGAGGGAGATGTTGACCACACTGTAGTTGATGTTCAACCTGAAGACAGACCTACGGCAGAAACAAACTCTATCAACAAATTCGTTGGAGATTGGAGAGTTGTAAAACCTGTATGGAATGTTGATCTATGTATCGACTGTCAAAACTGTTGGTTATATTGTCCGGATTCTTCTATTATCTCAAGAGAAAAAGAGATGGTAGGGATAGATTACCACCACTGTAAAGGTTGTGGAATCTGTGCGGAAGTTTGTCCTACAAACCCAAAATCATTAATTATGTTTGATGAAAATACAGCAAATGAAGATGCTCTGACACAATGGCCAGAGAAAAAGAAGAAAGGTGAATAAAACAATGTATAGAAATAAAAGACAGATGGAACTAAACACAGTAGAAGTTTGGGATGGAAATCTTGCGAACTCTCATGCCTTAAGACAAGCTAGTGTTGATGTAGTTTCTGCTTATCCTATTACACCTTCAACAGGAACAGTTGAGGGATACGCATCACACCACGCAAACGGTTACGTAGACGGTGAGATGATCATGACAGAATCAGAACACGGTGCTATGTCAGGATGTATCGGTGCTGCAGCTGCAGGTGCCAGAGCGGCAACTGCAACTTCTTCTCAAGGTCTTGCTCTTATGGTTGAGACTTTATATCAAGCATCAGGTATGAGACTTCCTATTGTTTTATGTATGATCAACAGAGCACTTGCGGCTCCACTTAACGTAAACGGTGACCACTCTGATATGTATCTTGCAAATCAGTCTGGATGGATCAGTATCGATGCATGTACTCCTGAAGAATCTTATGACCTGGTATTATGTGCATTTAGAATCGGTGAGCATATGGATGTTAGACTTCCTGTTATTGTTAACCAGGACGGTTTCTTAACTTCTCACAAAGCACAAAATGTTAGACCGCTTTCAGATGATGCGGCTTATGATTTTGTAGGTGATTATAAAGAAGTTAACTCTATGCTTAACTTTGACAAACCTGTAACTCACGGTGTACAAACAGAATCAGACTGGCACTTTGAGCATAAAGCTAAACAAAACAAAGCGATGATGGATTCTGTATCTGTTATTGAAGAAGTATTTGAAGAGTATGCAAAAGTTAGCGGTAGAAAATACAACATGGTTGAAAGCTATAAATCTGAAGATGCAGAGATCATTATCGTATGTATGGGTACAACATACCAAACTGCACAAGTTGCAGCTGACAAGATGAGAGAAGAGGGGATCAAAGCCGGTGTTGTTATGCCAAGAGTTTTCAGACCTACTCAAATGAATAAATTAGTAGAGAAATTAAAAAATGCAAAAGCAGTAGTATGTATGGACAGATCAGCTCCAGGCGGACAAACCGGTCTATTATACAATGACATTGCAGCAGCATTATTCAATACTTCTTCAAGACCGTTATTAAGTAATATTATTTACGGACTGGGTGGAAGAGATATCAATATTGAAAACCTAAGCGGAGTATTTAAATATGCACAAGAAGAGGTTAATGCAGGAAAATTAAACGGTTCAGTTCAAAGATGGCTTGGAGTTAGAGGACCTGAATTAAAATATTATAGTGTGGAAGGATAGAAAATGAGTAGTTTATTAGGTAAACCACAAGGAAATAAAGAGATTAAAAACTTAAAATCTTTCTCTACGGCAGCAGAAAGATTTGAGGGTGCTCATGTTCTATGTCCAGGATGTGCTCACTCTATTATTGTAAGAGAGATATTAAATGCAACTAACGACAACCTTGTTGTCGGTGCTTCTACAGGTTGTCTTGAAGTTTGTACGGCAATTTATCCACACACTTCATGGGATTGTTCTTGGATCCATATCGGATTTGAAAACGGTTCAACTGCAGTTGCAGGTGCTGAAACAGCAAATAAGGCTTTAAGAAGAAAAGGTAGAATTCCTGCTGATACTCCTGAGCCTAAGTTCATTGCTTTCGGTGGTGACGGTGCAACTTACGATATCGGTTTCCAATGGATCTCTGGATGTTTTGAAAGAGGTCACGATATGATGTATGTATGTCTTGACAACGAAGTGTATGCTAATACAGGTGGTCAAAGATCGTCTTCTACACCGATTGGTGCAAGTGCTACAACTACACCGGCTGGATCACACTCTTACGGAGAGAAGCAAAACAAAAAAGATATGTTAGGTATCATGGCGGCTCACGGTTCTCCGTATGTTGCTCAGGTTGCTCCAAACAAATGGAAAGATATGGTTAAGAAGATCCAAAAAGGTTTTGATACAAAAGGACCTGTATACATTAATGCAATGTCTGCTTGTACTACTGAGTGGAAATTCCCTATTCACCAAACTATCGAAGTTTCTGATATGGCTACGGATTCACTAGTATTCCCGTTATATGAGATCATTGACGGTAAAGAGTTAAATATCACTTACAGACCTAAGAATATTGTTCCTGTAAGAGATTACCTGGGTGTACAGCCTAGATTTAAACACTTATTCAAGCCGGAGAATGAATATCTGATTGAAGAGTGGCAAAAAAGAGTAGATGCTACATGGGAGTATTTACAAAGAAGAGAAGAAGCTAGAGTATAATCTTTAACTTCAAATTTTGTTTTTAATAAACCTCGGGCATTAGCCTGGGGTTTTTTTATTTAAGGTGAGTTATAAATATGGAAAAAGAAAAGTTATTAATAAGCAGCTGCCTTTTGGGTAATAATGTAAAATACAACGGTGGAAATAATATATTAAGTGAAGAGCTTCTGGAAAAATTGAAAAAAAGATATGAATTATATGCGTGCTGTCCGGAAGTTGACGGCGGATTACCGACTCCCAGAATCCCCTGTGAGATTATTTCACAAGATCCATTGAAAGTTATCAATAAAAAAAATGAAGAAAAAACGCAACAGTTTGTCAAAGGTGCGCAGATAGCCTTACAAATATGTAAAGATAAAAATATTAAAAAGGCACTGTTTAAAGCAAACTCACCCTCTTGTTCAAATAAATATATCTATGATGGAAGTTTCACTTCAAGTAAGGTTCCAGGTGTGGGTGTAGCGGCACAAACCCTTATAAACAATGACGTTACAGTGTATAATGAAGCAGAAATTGATAATTTATTTTTATAATTAGGAAGATGAGCGAAAACTAAATTTCAAAATTTAAGGAAACATTTAGAATAAACTCTTGACAAAGTAAAAAAAATCTATTATAATTCGCCCCACAAAACGAGAGGATGTTTAGAGAAACACTGACAACCATCGGATTTGAGAGTTCTTTAAAAAAATAAATGTTAATAAAAAAATCTAAAATTTATAGAGAGATAATCTTTATAAACTAGATACAAGAAAAACTTCGTCTAAAAAGTTATAGAGTGAGATCTATAACAGAAATTGAGTTTTAGTTTTAAAACTAAAAACTTAGAACAATGATTTTAAGTAAAACTTAAAGTCAGAATCAGAAGATTCATAAAAATTTTTATGGAGAGTTTGATCCTGGCTCAGAGTGAACGCTGGCGGCGTGCTTAACACATGCAAGTCGAACGAGAACGGATTTTAGCTTGCTAAAATTGTCAGCTAAGTGGCGCACGGGTGAGTAATATATAGGTAACGTGCCTTGAAGAAGGGGATAACAGATGGAAACGCCTGCTAATACCCTATATGCCTTTATCACAGAAGTGAGCAAGGGAAATATTTATAGCTTCAAGATCGGCCTGTACAGTATCAGTTAGTTGGTGGGGTAATGGCTTACCAAGACAATGACGCTTAACTGGTTTGAGAGGATGATCAGTCACACTGGAACTGAGACACGGTCCAGACTCCTACGGGAGGCAGCAGTGGGGAATATTGCACAATGGGGGAAACCCTGATGCAGCAACGCCGCGTGGAGGATGACACATTTCGGTGCGTAAACTCCTTTTATATAAGAAGATAATGACGGTATTATATGAATAAGCTCCGGCTAACTCCGTGCCAGCAGCCGCGGTAATACGGGGGGAGCAAGCGTTACTCGGAATCACTGGGCGTAAAGAGCATGTAGGCTGGTAGATAAGTTGGAAGTGAAATCCTATGGCTTAACCATAGAACTGCTTCCAAAACTGTCTACCTAGAATATGGGAGAGGTAGATGGAATTTCTGGTGTAGGGGTAAAATCCGTAGAGATCAGAAGGAATACCGATTGCGAAGGCGATCTACTGGAACATTATTGACGCTGAGATGCGAAAGCGTGGGGAGCAAACAGGATTAGATACCCTGGTAGTCCACGCCCTAAACGATGTACACTAGTTGTTGCTATACTAGATATAGCAGTAATGCAGTTAACACATTAAGTGTACCGCCTGGGGAGTACGGTCGCAAGATTAAAACTCAAAGGAATAGACGGGGACCCGCACAAGCGGTGGAGCATGTGGTTTAATTCGACGATACGCGAAGAACCTTACCTGGTCTTGACATAAGAAGAACACCCTAGAGATAGAGTAGTGCCTGCTTGCAGGAACTTCTATACAGGTGCTGCACGGCTGTCGTCAGCTCGTGTCGTGAGATGTTGGGTTAAGTCCCGCAACGAGCGCAACCCTCATGTTTAGTTACTAACAGTTCGGCTGAGGACTCTAGACAGACTGCCTTCGCAAGGAGGAGGAAGGTGAGGACGACGTCAAGTCATCATGGCCCTTACGACCAGGGCTACACACGTGCTACAATGGGGCATACAAAGAGCAGCAATACGGTGACGTGGAGCAAATCTCATAAAATGCCTCCCAGTTCGGATAGTAGTCTGCAACTCGACTACTTGAAGTTGGAATCGCTAGTAATCGTAAATCAGCAATGTTACGGTGAATACGTTCCCGGGTCTTGTACTCACCGCCCGTCACACCATGGGAGTTGATTTCATTCGAAGCGGGGATGCTAAGATAGCTACCTTCCACAGTGGAATTAGCGACTAGGGTGAAGTCGTAACAAGGTAACCGTAGGAGAACCTGCGGTTGGATCACCTCCTTTCAAAGAAATAATCTATCTATTCGTTTAGATAGATTCAGAGAGAATAAGAGTAATGCACTTAGACGCATAAAACAGAAGATGTTTTTTCTTGATATCTAGTTTATAAAGATTATATATAATCTTATTGAGATTTTATTAACAAGAACTGTTAAAATATTTTGCATGGGCCTATAGCTCAGCTGGCTAGAGCGCTCGACTGATAATCGTGAGGTCCCAGGTTCAAGTCCTGGTAGGCCCACCATGGGGAATTAGCTCAGCTGGGAGAGCGCCTGCTTTGCACGCAGGAGGTCAGCGGTTCGATCCCGCTATTCTCCACCATTGAATCATGCAAGATGTTGACTTGAATGAAGTTAAATATTAGTCTTATGCGTAAGATTAATATTTGATTTCGAGAGAGATCAAAGAGTTATTTAAAAATATATTGTTAAAGTTAATTAATTTTCTAAATGGAAAAATAATACAATTTCTGTTTTATTAGACTTATGTTTAATAAGATAGTAGCCAAAGAATAAATCATAATTAAGCGAAGAAAGAAATATGTTAAATCATAATTCAATCTTTAATTATACAAATAAGCTATTAAGGGCTAACGGTGGATGCCTAGACTATAAGAGGCGATGAAGGACGTACTAGACTGCGATAAGCATTGGGGAGCTGTCAAGAAGCTTTGATCCAGTGATTTCCGAATGGGACAACCCAGCATACAATGTATGTTACTCCTACGGGAGAGCGAACCAAGGGAAGTGAAACATCTCAGTACCTTGAGGAAAAGAAATCAAATGAGATTCTGTTAGTAGCGGCGAGCGAAAACGGATTAGAGCGCTAAGTGATAATATTTAAGATAGTAGAAGCTGTTGGAATGCAGTGTCATAGAGAGTGAAAGCCTCGTATACGAAATCTTTTATATGGTACTAGACTTAGGAATGAGTAGGTCGGAACACGTGATATTTTGACTGAATATGGGGGGACCACCCTCCAACTCTAAATACTACTTATAGATCGATAGTGCACAAGTACCGTGAGGGAAAGGTGAAAAGTACCCCAGTGAGGGGAGTGAAATAGAACCTGAAACCGTTAGCTTACAATCATTCGGAGCCCTATGTTTTATACAGGGTGACGGACTGCCTTTTGCATAATGAGCCTGCGAGTTGTGGTATATGGCAAGGTTAAGCCAAGAGCGAAGCCGTAGCGAAAGCGAGTGTGAATAGCGCGAATTAGTCATATGCTGCAGACCCGAAACGAAGTGATCTATCCATGAGCAGGTTGAAGCTGGTGTAAGAGCCAGTGGAGGACCGAACCCGCAGGCGTTGAAAAGTCTTGGGATGACTTGTGGATAGGGGTGAAAGGCCAATCAAACTTCGTGATAGCTGGTTCTCTCCGAAATATATTTAGGTATAGCGTCGTGTTAGTAGCATATAGGGGTAGAGCACTGAATGGGCTAGGGCTGCTTACCGCGGTACCAAACCCTATCAAACTTCGAATACTATATGTGTAACCACGGCAGTCAGGCGTAGGGTGATAAAATCCTATGTCGAGAGGGGAACAACCCAGACTAACAGCTAAGGTCCCAAAGTCATACTTAAGTGGAAAACGATGTGGAGTTACTGTGACAACCAGGAGGTTGGCTTAGAAGCAGCCATCCTTTAAAGAAAGCGTAACAGCTCACTGGTCTAGTGATTCTGCGCGGAAAATATAACGGGGCTAAAGTATGCACCGAAGCTTTAGATTCATAGTTTACTATGAGTGGTAGGAGAGCGTTCTATTCAGCGTTGAAGCTGTACCGGTAAGGAGCAGTGGAGCGGATAGAAGTGAGCATGCAGGCATGAGTAGCGATAATTAAAGTGAGAATCTTTAACGCCGAAAACCCAAGGTTTCCTACGCGATGCTCGTCATCGTAGGGTTAGTCGGGTCCTAAGTCGAGTCCGAAAGGGGTAGACGATGGCAAATAGGTTAATATTCCTATACTTATTATGAAGCGTGATGTGGGGACGCATAGAGTTAATCGAGCTCACTGATGGAATAGTGGGTCGAAGGACGTAGGTTGTTAAGTAGGTAAATCCGCTTAACATTAGACCGAGATCTTACAGGCCGAACAATACTTTCGGGTAGCGTTTGGAATCGATGATACTGTCGTGCCAAGAAAAGCCACTAAGCATATTTATAATAACCCGTACCGTAAACCGACACAGGTAGGTGGGATGAGTATTCTAAGGCGCGTGGAAGAACCCTGGTTAAGGAACTCTGCAAACTAGCACCGTATCTTCGGTAGAAGGTGTGCCTACTTAGGTATTAGGGATTTACTCCCGAAAGCTTGAGAGGTTGCAACAAAGAGTCCCTCCCGACTGTTTACCAAAAACACAGCACTTTGCTAACTCGTAAGAGGATGTATAAGGTGTGACGCCTGCCCGGTGCTCGAAGGTTAACTGATGATGTTAGCGTAAGCGAAGCATTTGATTGAAGCCCGAGTAAACGGCGGCCGTAACTATAACGGTCCTAAGGTAGCGAAATTCCTTGTCGGTTAAATACCGACCTGCATGAATGGCGTAACGAGATGGGAGCTGTCTCAACCAGGGATCCAGTGAAATTGTAGTGGAGGTGAAAATTCCTCCTACCCGCGGAAAGACGGAAAGACCCCGTGCACCTTTACTATAGCTTGACACTGCTATTGGGATATTCATGTGCAGGATAGGTTGGAGACTTTGAAACGTAGACGCCAGTAGACGTGGAGTCAATCTTGAGATACAACCCTTGAATATTCTGATAGCTAACCGGGATGAGTTAACCTCATTCGGGACAATGTCTGGTGGGTAGTTTGACTGGGGCGGTCGCCTCCTAAAAAGTAACGGAGGCTTACAAAGGTTAGTTCAATCCGGTTGGAAATCGGATGTTGAGTATAATGGCATAAACTAGCTTGACTGTGAGAGAGACAACTCGAGCAGAGACGAAAGTCGGTCATAGTGATCCGGTGGTTCTGTGTGGAAGGGCCATCGCTCAAAGGATAAAAGGTACGCCGGGGATAACAGGCTGATCTCCCCCAAGAGCTCACATCGACGGGGAGGTTTGGCACCTCGATGTCGGCTCATCGCATCCTGGGGCTGGAGCAGGTCCCAAGGGTATGGCTGTTCGCCATTTAAAGCGGTACGCGAGCTGGGTTCAGAACGTCGTGAGACAGTTCGGTCCCTATCTTCCGTGGGCGTAGGAAAGTTGAGGAGATTTGCCCCTAGTACGAGAGGACCGGGGTGAACGTACCACTAGTGTACCAATTGTTCTGCCAAGGGCATCGTTGGGTAGCTACGTACGGGTGAGATAAGCGCTGAAAGCATCTAAGCACGAAGCCGACTCCAAGATGAACTTTCCCTGAAGATCCCTCGAAGACTACGAGGTTGATAGGCTGGATGTGTAAGTGAAGTAATTCATTTAGCTGACCAGTACTAATAGATCGTTTGGCTTATTTATTATTCTAAGCTACTATCTTATTAAATGTAAGGTAAAACAAGTTGTATTATAATTAACTTTAACATATTTTTACTCTATATCAGCACTTAAAGTGTTGGTGGTTATAGAGGGAAGGAAATACCCAGCTCCATTTCGAACCTGGTAGTCAAGCTTCCCATCGCCGATAATACTGCCGGGTTCCCTGGTGGAAACGTAGGTCGCCGCCAACTCTTTAGGTGCTTTTTTATTCCCTGATTTATTCTACTTTTACCTGTTTACTATTTACTATTTTTCGTGTATAATCTCTTTTTTATTAGGCTTTTAAATATATGTTAATTACGAACAATAAAACTACGAATTTTTATAATCATCTTATATCGTTGCTTGAAAACTCGAGATCATTTTATTTTAATGTTGCATTTATAAACTTCTCAGGGGTGCAGCTCTTACTGGACAGCTTTGCAAAACTTCAGAATAAAAATATCAAAGGGAAGATACTTACATCTACATATCTTAATTTTACAGATCCGAAGGCTTTAGAGGTCTTGCAGAAGTTTAACAATATAGAATTAAAAGTATACGACTCAAACGAGTTAAGCAGGGGTTTCCACCCTAAAGGTTATATCTTTGAGTTTGAGGATCACTACAAGAGTATTATAGGCTCATCAAATATAACGGCAAGTGCATTTAAAACAAATATCGAATGGAATATTCAAAACAGTTTCAAAAAGAGTGATACCTTTATTAAAAACTTATTTAAAGAGTTTGACGATTTATGGGAAGATGCTTTTTTTGCTGACAATAAATTTATTATAGATTACACCCTTTATAGGAACAAAAATAAACCTTTACAGCAGTTCAGTTATAAAAAAGCAGTAACTGCAAATATGATGCAAAAAGAGGCTTTAAAGAGATTGGGGTATTTTAAAACAATCAATGAAAAGAAGGCATTGGCTGTTGCTGCAACGGGCTCGGGTAAAACATATCTATCAGCTTTGGAGGTATTAAATAAAAAACCGAAAAGTTTATTGTTCCTGGTACACAGGGAAAATATCTTGTCAAAAGCAAAAGAAAGTTTTGAAACGATAATAAAGGATAAAACTTTCGGTTTTTATACGGGTAATAAAAAAGAGTTGAACTGTGAATATCTTTTTGCAACGATACAGACAATGGCAGAAAATTACACAGAATTTTCAAAAGAGCAGTTTGAATACATAATCATAGATGAGGCACATCATATAGCAAGTCCCAGCTATAAAAAAGTAATAGGGTACTTTAAACCTTTGTTTCTGCTTGGGCTTACTGCTACACCGAATCGGTCTGACAATGAAAATATCTATAAATTCTTTGACGATAATATTGCCTGTGACATATCAATCAATGACGCTCTTCATAACGGTCTGGTCGTTCCTTTTCACTATTTCGGCATAAGTGATATTCAACAGCTTGATTATGAAAATACGGACATAAATAATATAAGGGAACTTACAAAACTTTTAGCCGTGAACAGAAGGGTTGAGTATATTGTTGAGAAACTGAAGTTTTATTCCCATTGCGGTGAGAAAAGAAAAGTTCTTGGCTTCTGTGCTTCAAAAGAGCACGCATCTTATATGAGCAGTGAATTTAATAAAAGAGGTCTAACCTCCATCGCTTTAAGCAGTGCAGACAGCATATCAAGAAGAGAAGAGTATATAAAAAAGCTTGAAGATGATAAAAACACTTTGGAAGTGATATTTACGGTTGATATATTTAATGAGGGTATTGATATACCTTCTGTTAATACTGTTTTGATGTTAAGACCCACTAATTCCCCTATTGTTTTTATCCAGCAGCTTGGACGGGGTTTAAGAAAATATAAAAATAAAGAGTTTTTAACAATACTTGATTTTATAGGAAACCATAACAAAGCCTATCTTGTTGCTTTGGCTTTTTTGGGAGAAAAGAGATTGGATAAGGAGAGTATAAAGATATCTTTATTGAACAATTTTGCAAACTTGTCAAATATTCATATCTGCATGGATGAGATATCAAAAAGCAGGATACTTGAGCAGATAGATAAAGAGAACTTTAACAGTTTTAAACATTTAAAAGAACAGTATTTAGAACAAAAGGGATACTTGGGAAATAAAATACCGAAACTAACCGACTACTTACATTATGAACAGCTTATCAATCCTGTAAATTTCATAGATGAATCTAAGTCCTATATCGAGTTTGTACAAAGAGTTGAAAAGTCGGATTCATTAAAAAGCTTATGTGAGGATGATATGTTTTTAAAGGCTGTCAGGTTTATTGATAATCTGCTTCCTGTTAGAAGGGTCTATGAGTCTGCAATATTAAGATATCTGATTGATTATGAACATATAGATATAAGTAAAGCTGAAAGCGTATTAAAAAAATATCTCAAAAGAGTGAATAGCAAAAGTGTAGTACACTCTTTTGAGTATTTGAACCAAAACTATTTTGACAAGGCTCAATGTGCACGGTATTTAAAAACAGCCGTGTATAGTGAGGGGAAACTCTCCCTTTCTTCAGAGTTTAAAAAAGTAGTTCAAAATATTGAGTACAAAAAAATAATAGAGAATTCTTTGGAATACGGCTTACTGCTATATGAAAGAGATTTTGGAAATATCGATTACGGTATGCCGTTCTTTAAATTATATGAAAAATATAATATGCTTAATGTCGCGTTGTGCTGTAATTTTAACAAGATACATTCCTCTTTCAGGGGAAGCGGATTTTTAAAATACGGGGATGATTTCTTTTTGTTTATTACCATTGAAAAAGACAAATTCTCAAGCGGTGCAAAGTATATCAATGATTTTATTTCAAACGAGAGGTTCAATTTTGTATCCAAGCCGTTTCATGTTCAAGATAAAGGCGACGGGCAGAAGTTGTGCAATAATAAAAAGTTTGGGGTTAATCTTCATATATTTGCCAGAAAATCTGCCCGGGTTGATAAGAAGACACAGAAGTTTTTATATCTTGGAAAAGCGGATAGTTTGGATTATACGGGAAACAAACCTGTAAAGCTTGAATTAAAGCTGCAGATCCCTTTATGTGACGAGATATATGAGGAGTTTACGAAAATCGTATGATCAGGATTGTGATCTTAAGAGTTCCTCTGTTAAGATCTTTGTATCGGAAATAGATTTTGTTTCGCAGTGACGGGTAAATCCCCAGTTGACCAGTATACTATCCATAGAGGCTGCTTGGGCTGCTCTTTGGTCTTTGAGGCTGTCTCCTACCAAAACAGACTGTTTCTTCTCATAGCTGAGTGTTTTTAATGTCTTGATAAGCATATCCGGGTGGGGTTTTGGTTTTTCAACACAGTTCGCACCTATAACATAATCAAAATAGCTGTGAATACTTAAGTGTTCGATCATTTTGTTAGCAAACTCTACAGAGGCATTTGTCGCAATAGATAGCGTGAATTTACCCTGCAGCTGGTCCAGCATATCCAAAACACCGTCATAGAGTATAATGTCACTTATACAGTGTTTATTATAATATTCCTGAAATAGTTTTGTCTGTTCATCAGTAAACTCTCTTGTTCCGTAAAAGAATTTTGCCGCATTTATATCGGGATTGTTGATATTTTTAAGAAGTTCGCTTTTGGGGATCAATGCAAGTCCCAGGTTACTTCTTACAAAGTTTATCGTATTGGATATGACATTACCGCTGTCTATCAGCGTACCGTCCATATCAAAGATTATAAGTTCTTTTTTTTCCATTTTATTTTTCCTTTATATAAAGAAATATTTTAAGCTGCGGGATTTATATTGAGAATCAAGAAGAAGTTTTATTCGAAGAAGAAGCTTACACAATGTAAGTAACTGGCAGGAACAAAGCTTGTTCGCCGATAATCGGCTATAAGCTTTGCTATTTTACTTTTTCCAGGTATTCCCCGGTTCTTGTATCACATTTTATCAAGTCACCTTCAACGATATGGAAAGGTACCTGTACAACTGCACCGGATTCTAAAGTTGCAGGTTTTTTACCACCCTGAGAGTCACCTTTAAAGTTAGGCGGAGTCTCAACAACTTTTAATTCAACAACCATAGGTGGTTCTACAGTTATGGCTTTACCGTTATAGAACATCATATCAACATTCATGCTGTCTATGATCCAGTCAGCCGCATCTCCAACTTGTTCCGGAGTAAGACCGATCTGCTCATAAGTTTCAATATCCATAAATTGTAAGAATTCACCGTCGTCATATAGGTATTGCATTGTTTTTTGCATAAGATCAGGTGTTTCACACTTGTCTCCTGCATGGAAAGTTTTTTCAATAGTCTTTCCATTTAGGTAGTTTCTTATTTTACATCTAACGAACGCAGCGCCTTTTCCCGGCTTTACGTGTTGGTATTCCGTAATTTTGAACGGAATACCGTCGATCTCTATTTTAAGACCTTTTTTTAGTTCATTCATACCTATTGCCATAAGTAATTACTCCATATTATATTTGTGCGTAAGAAACAGACTTGGCTGCTTCAAGGCTTTCTAATTTTCCTAATGTAGAATCTTTAATATTGTCATCTACTAAAATAACAGCTAATGCTCCGTTTTTGCTTCTTCCTAGTCTGAAGTCTGCAATATTGATATTATCGTCAGCAAGGATCTTACCTACGCTTCCAATAACACCAGGTACATCAGAGTTGCTTAACAGGATCATTTTACCTGTAGGTTCTATATCCATCATGTAATCATTAATTTTAACGATTCTTTGTACCTCTTCTTCGAAGATTGTACCGCTTGTCATATTTACACCGTGCGTAGTTGTGATCTTAACGGATACCTGGTTTTTGAAAGGGCTTGTATTTGAATGCTCTGCTGCTTCAACTTTAATCCCTCTCTCTTCAGCTACGAAAGTTGCATTAACATAGTTGATCTTCTCATTGCTTAAAGAGTGAGTCAATGCACCTACGGTTGCAAAGGTAGATAATGATTCAAGATATTCTGCTATTTCACCTTCAGCTTCAACTTTAATAGATTCGATGGCAGATTTGTCCATTTGAGCTATAAGGAAAGCCATTTTTTGAGTTAACTCTAAATAAGGCTTAACAAATGACGGTATCTTTGTTTCGTCTATCGGCAGGTTAAGGGCATGAGGGTAACCTATGCCTCTTGCAGATTTAAGGGCATTGTTTGCAGCCTGAGTAGCGATCTTGTATTGCGATTCTACGGTATTTGCACCAAGGTGTGCAGTCACGATTATATTATCTAGGTCAAGTAAAGGATGGTCTGTCGCAGGTTCTTTGTTAAATACATCGATACCAGCCATTGAGATCTTTCCTGATTTAAGGTTATTGTATAATGCATCTTCATTATATAATCCACCTCTTGCACAGTTGATAAGAACAACACCGTCTTTCATTTTTGCGATCTGTTCTTCATCTATCATATTGATAGTTTCACTGTTTTTCGGAGTGTGGATAGTGATAACATCACAAGCAAGGATATCATCGAAGTTTTCAGTATACTCTATTCCAAGATCAGTAGCTTTAGATGCAGGAATATAAGGGTCGTAAGCTATTACGTCCATCTCAAAACCTTTACATCTTAGGGCTACTCTGTGTCCGATATTACCGAAACCGATAACACCGATCTTTTTACCGTACAGTTCTCTACCGTACCAGTCTTCCCTTTTCCAGATTCTTTGATCTTTTAATTGGGCATGGGCGTAAGGCATTTTTCTCATACAAGATAGAAGGTGTGTCATTGTTAATTCAGTTGCAGCAAGAGTGTTCGCAGTTGGAACATTCATTGCTATTACACCTCTTTTGCTGCATCCGTCCATGTCGACATTGTCAACACCTACACCGGCTCTTACAACGGCTTTAAGGTTTTGGGCAGCATTTAAAAATTTTTCGTCAACATCTGTTGAACTTCTAGTGATACATACGTCAGCATCTTTGATTACATCTAAAAGGGCAGTTTTATCAATATCTGCAGCATATACATAATTTATATCACTAGTATTTTTTAATATTTCCAATCCACTTTCGTGGATATGGTCACACACTACAATTGTAGGTTTATTCATTGCTTTTATCTCCGGTTTAATTTATTTCAGTTGACCTGCTAATGCATCACCTAAAGTCATAGATGAATCATCATTTACAGAATTTAGTACATCTCTTTCTTTTTGAGCTGCTAATCTTCTTTCAGATAATCTTACTCTGTTTCTTTGTTTGTCGATGTTAACTACAACTGCTTCGATTTCGTCACCAACTTTAACTTCTTCCTCTTCGTTCTCTTTTTTTAGAAGATCTTCTTTTCTGATAAGGCCGTCAAGGTTATCGTCAAGTTTTACGAATACACCGAAATCTTTAATATCTTTAACCGTAGATTTGATGATATCTCCGTTTTTGTATTTAGTTTCAAACTCTTCAGCAGGTGATTTTTGTAATGCTTTTGAACTTAAAGAGATATTCTCTTTTGCAGTATCGATCTTGATGATCTTAACTTCAACTTCATCACCTTTTTTGTACATGTTTTTACATTTTGCAGCTGAATCCCAGCTAGCTTCCTCATTATGTAAAAGACCGTCAACAGTACCAAGGTTTATAAATGCACCGAAGTCAGTTAATGTTGCAACAGTTCCTTTGATCATATCACCGACTTTATGCTCTTTTACGAAAGTTTCGAAAGGTTTTGGCTGAAGTGATTTTAAACTAACTCTTAATTTTCTTTTATCGCAGTCTAAATCGATAACTTCAACATTGATCTCTTGACCGATCTCTAAGTAATCTTTTGGAGATTTAACATTTTTGTTCCAAGAGATCTCAGAGATGTGAAGTAATCCTTCTATATCGTTTCCAAGGTCAACGAATGCACCGTAAGATTCGAAGTTAGAAACTGTAACAGTAATAGTATCACCGATCTCTAATTCGTTTTTCATCTCATCCCATGGATTTGGAAGAGCGTCTTTGATCGATAATGACAAGTGACCTTTCTCTTTATCGTAAGATTTGATAACGCAAGTTACCTCTTCACCTTCTTTGTAGTATTGAGAAGGGTTAACAGGCCCTTTGTAAGAGATCTCGTTGTAGTTCACAAGTCCGTCGATTCCGCCAAGGTCTACGAACATACCGTAAGAAGTGATCTTTTTGATCGTTCCAACTTTAGGCTCGTTTGTTTCCATTAGCTTTTCGATCTTCTCTTCTTTGTTCTTTTGGTTCTCTTCGATTAGTTTTCTTCTAGAAACTACGATGCTGTTAGATTCAGGTTTTGCTTTTAATACTGCTGCTTTAACCTTTTTACCTACTGCACCTTGAGCTTTTAGGAAACCTTGTGCCATAGGCATGAAGTATTCCATACCTTCAGCATCTTGGATAACAAAACCTGCTCTTGGCTTAACAGAGATTACAGTACCTTCGATAACTACGTTCTCCGGCTCCTCTCCGTGTTCTTTAAAGAACTCGTCGAACATCTCTTTTTGTATAACTTTTTTATGAGAGATTCCAGGTCTTTCACCTCTGTTTGAAGTGATCATAACTTTAATAGTGTCGCCAACTTTGTATTTTACTTCACCGTTTACAGTGATCTCGTCAATATTAAGTTTACCTTCACTTTTTTGCCCTACATCTACTAATAAATCGTTATCGTTGATCTCTACGATTACACCGTCAACTACTTGATTTGTTTCTGTGTTTTTTTCACTCTCCTCCAATAATGTTGCGAAGTCTTCACCTTCGATTTCAAAATCTTCAAATTTCATCTGCTTACCCTTTTATAATTTTAATGGGTTATCATATCTAAATTTTACTTTAATTTTATTAAGACGTTAAGAAAAGGGAAAAAACAAAGTAGAAAGAAAATCTACTTTATAGAGTTTATATATAATTTATTGTTATGTAAGTTTGAGAAAATGCAAGGATTATATCTTTTGGATATGGTCTACGACTTTTTGGATAATCCAGTCCGGGGTTGATGCGCCTGCCGTTACGCCGCAGAGTTTTTTATCCTTGAACCATTCTATATCCATTTCGCTGTCATCTTCAATCAGGTGGCTTATAACGTTCTCCTGGCAGATATTTAAAAGCTGCTTGGTGTTTGAAGAGTTTTTCCCGCCTATTACTATCATTATATCAACCTCTTTTGACAGCTCCCTTGCTGCATCCTGGTTTTCAAAGGTCGCATCACAGATGGTGTTAAATACCCTTACCTCTTTATTTTTCAATATAAGAGTGTTGACTATTTTGAGGTATTCTTCTTTTTTTCTTGTTGTTTGTGCAACTGTTGCTATTTTGTCGTACTTAAAATTGATCTTGCCCAGTTCATCTGCATTTAAGATCACATGCACGTCATCCTGGGCATAACTTTTAACACCTTTTACTTCCGGGTGGTTCGCATCACCGAAGATAAGGATACTGTATTTCTCTTTCGACATGCTTTTTACGATCTGTTGAGGGGTTGTCACAAAAGGGCAGGTGGCATTGATCACCTTTGTGCTTTTGCCTTTTAGTTCCTGAAGTTCGTTTTTTGGGATACCGTGGGTTCTTATGATGATGGTATCATCTTTTTTTGCCTCATCGATCGTATTGTAAAGCCCCACGTTGAAATCAACCTTTAATCTGTCGATCTCTTTTTGGTTGTGGATCAATGGACCCATTGTCGCAGCATTCTTATGCTCTTCGGCAATTTTTATGGCTCTTTTTACTCCGAAACAGAATCCGTAACTGCTTGCTAACTTGACTTTCATATTAACCCTTTAACGTTTCCATGATTTCCATGAAGTTGGGAAACGATGTTTCTATACATTGGGTGTCTTCGATATCCATACCGCATAAGAGTCCCGCAACGGCAAAACTCATTGCAATCCTGTGGTCTCCGTGGGAGTTGATAACTGCTTTTTGTAAAGAGGCATTGCCGTTTATCTCATAACCGTCTTCAAATTCGGTGTATTCTACACCGCAAAGTTTAAGATTGTTTACCACTGCGCTTATTCTGTCGCTCTCTTTTACCCTAAGTTCAGCAGCATTTTTAACCCGGCTTTTGCCATTAGCAACAGACATGGCAATGCTAAGAGCAGGCAGTTCGTCTATAAGCCAGGCGATATTTGAATCAACAGTTACGCCGTTTAGTTCATTGTATTCAACTATTATATCACCCATTGGTTCATATATGTTCTCTGTTTGGATAAATTCAACCTTTGCCCCCATCTTTTCAAGGATCTTATAGCTTTCAATTCTCGTAGGATTAAGAGTCAGGTTCTTTAATGTTACTTTGGAACCGGGAACAACAGCTGCCGCAACTGCAAAGAAAAAGGCACTTGAAGGATCTGCCGGTACCGTAATATCCAAAGGTTTTAATTTACCTTCTAAAGGATGGATCTCTATCCAGCCCTCATCATTTGTTTTGATCTTGGCACCCATTCCGTTTAACATTCTTTCCGTATGGTCACGGGAGAGCAGATCCTCTTTATAATAAGATACCTGGTCACTTTGCATACCTGCTAATATCAATGCAGATTTAACCTGTGCGGAGTCTATGGGACTGTGGTATTTAAAAGAGCTGAGTTTTCCGCCTCTTATATGAAGGGGTGCTTTATTGCCGTTTTCCCTTCCGTCGATCTTCGCTCCCACGTCTCTTAGCGGATCTGCTACTCTTTTCATTGGTCTGTTTCTTAGGTATTTGTCACCTGTTAATACAAAACTTCCCTCGATACCGGATAATAATCCGGCATAAAGCCTCATTCCTGTTCCCGCATTTCCGCAGTCAAGTATATCATCCGGTTCGCTTAAGCTTTTTGGAGGTGTTATTTTTATTGTCAGTCCGTCATCCTCTATAACTGCACCGAGTTTTTGGGCAATTGCAAGAGAGTCCATAGTGTCCTCTCCCCTTAAAAAGTTTTTTATAGTTGAGGGCTTATCGCTAAATAATGAGAACATGGCACATCTATGTGAAATAGATTTGTCACTTGCAATATTATCAATAACAACGTTAAAAGGTTTTACCAGTTTTGATATACTTAATTTTTCCATTATCTTATTCCTATACCCAGCTCTTTATCAAGGTTTTCTAAGATTTTGTCCATGATAGAGTTTATTTCGCTCTCTTCCATGGTCTTTTCATCTGACTGTAAAACAAATTTTATCGTCAGACTTTCTTTGTCTCCCAGTTTTTCATCACTGTATATATCAACCAGATTGTATTGTTTGATCTGCTGGATATTCAGTGAATTGATAACTTTTTTGATCTGCTTGTACTCAAGCTCTTTGGGTGCAATGATGCTAAGATCTCTTTTTGATGACTGGAATTTTGATATATTATTAGCAAAAATAGTTTTTGCTTCCAGTTTGTCAAAATCAATTTCACAGATGAAAGTATCGCTGTCAACGTCAAGCTCGTTTGCAACCGTAGGGTGCAGTTTATAGATTTTACCTATGGTTTCGCCGTTTTTAACCATTTTACCGCTTTGGTAAGGGTGGATAAATCCATTTTCAATCTTTTCCAGCGCTTCAAGTTCAAAATCACCTATTACGTTTGATACTTTCTGTGCAAAGGCAAAGAAATCTATCTTTTCGGGTTTACCGTGGTTTCTAACAGCTTCTGATTCTGTTTCGCCGCTGAAGATAAAAGCGATGTTCTTCTTCTCGTTTCTGTTTTTGTCAAATACTGTCCCTATTTCAAAAAGTCCAATAGATTTGAATCCCTGCTTCTGGTTCTCGCTTATTGCAAGTGCAAGATTCATAGCAAGAGTTGTTCTGAAAGTGTTTAACTCGTTTACTATAGGGTTCATAATGTCTTTTTTGTTGTTTACCGTTTCAAAACCGTATTTTTGAAGGTTGTCTTTGTTCGTGAACGCATAAGTTACAGTTTCGTAAAAATTGTTGCTTATTGCTTTTGCTCTTAGATTGTTTTGAAGAACAAGTTTGTTTGACGTTTCGTTTATTCTGTTTGACTCTTTTATCATTACTGGTTTTGATTTTATCTGGTCAATCCCTATGATCCTTACTATCTCTTCTGTTATATCTGCGATATTCTTTATATCATGTCTAAATGTAGGGATAGTGATAGTTAATGTACCTCTTGAAGGGGATTTAACCTCAAATCCAAGAGACATCAGTATCTTTGTGATATCAGCTTCGGAAATAGTTTGTCCTATGATCTTGTTTATTTTTTCAAGGCTTACGGTCAGAGTAGTTGCAATCAGGTCGTTTATATAATCCTGGCTGCCGTTATAGATCGATCCTCCGTTTTTTGAAAGTAAAGATATAAAATAGTCTATACCAAGATTAAGGTCTGTTTCACTTCCCCTTGAAGATCTGTAATAAACATCCCCAGTTTTTTGTTTTGTGTCAAAAACTTTTTGTGATAAAACTTCAGGGTTGGTATAATTGGCTTCTATGATCACCTCGTCACATTGTTGTGAGATGCTTCCTGTTTCTATACCGATCGTACTTAAAGTCTCTTTCCCTTTTACGGTATCAAAACCGTTTTCGTTCTTTTCGATCGTTAACGAGATCAGGTCGTTTGACTGTTGTGCCGCGATTGATTTACTGTATACATTCAATAGTACACCCGTTGAGTGTGTAGAGTATGCCGCAGCATTTTCAATGTCCGTTTTTCTTAACTCTTGAACGGTCGCAACTCTTATAAGCTCTAAAAGGTTCAGTTTGAAATTTTTTATATCAGCTGCTTTGAAGATCAGGTTTGATTCACAAGCCGTGTTGTATGTAAGTTCAAAGATCTGTCCTATACCTTTATTGTTGGTATTCACCACATTGTCGATGTTTTTCATAGGGATATTGAAATATGTGCTTAATTCCCTTGCAACACCGTGGATGCTCAGACAGTCCCCTCTGTTTGCCGTTAATTCTATCTCTATAACTTCGTCGTTGATCAATGAATATTCGTTTAATTCTCTTCCAACTGTTAATTCACCTATAGAATCATCAAGCTCTAAAATACCGTCGTTCATTTTAGGAAGACCGATCTCTGTTGTGCTGCAGATCATACCTAAAGATTCTACACCTCTTAGTTTTGCTTTTTTGATCTTGAAGTTTTCGCCTAGAACCGTACCTACCGTAGCAACAGGTACATACTGCCCTTTTGCCACGTTCTTTGCACCGCAGACGATCTGCGTAGTCTTCTCACCGATATTTACCTGGCAGACGCTAAGCTTGTCGGCATCGGGGTGTTTTTCACACTCCTCGACCTTTCCTATTACAACACCGTTCGGTATTAAAACCCTGTGCGCGCTGTCAACTTCAAGACCTATAGAGTCCAAAGCTTCACACATTGTTTTTGTACTTATTTTTGAAATGTCAATATATTCTTGAATCCATTGTCTTGTAATAATCATTTAAACTGTCCTAATAATCTAATATCACTTTCAAATAAAGATCTTAAATCCCCGATCTTATGGATAAGCATGGCGAATCTCTCGATTCCAAGTCCGAATGCGTAACCGCTTACGTTCTCGTAACCTACCGCTTTGAATACGTTCTCGTCAACAATACCGCAGCCTAGAACCTCAAGCCATCCTGTGTGTGAACATACTCTGCAGCCGCATGATTTGCCCGTGTTTTCATCTTTACAGAAGATACAGCTGATGTCAACTTCGGTACTTGGTTCAGTGAACGGGAAAAATGAAGGTCGGAATCTTACTTCAACTTCTCCGAACATATGATGAAGGAACTCTTCCATTACGAATTTCAAGTTTGCAAAAGAGACTTCGTCACCTTCTTCAACCACAAGTCCTTCGATCTGGTGGAACATCGGCGTATGGGTAAGGTCGAAGTCTTTTCTGAACACGGCTCCGGGAGCTATCATTCTAATAGGCGGTTTTTTTGCCATCATGGTTCTTATCTGTACCGGACTTGTATGTGTTCTAAGAACCGATCCGTCGTTACAGTAAAAAGTATCCTGCATATCTCTGGCAGGGTGGTATTTGGGAAGATTCAGTGCTTCAAAGTTATGGAAGTCATCTTCAACAAGCGGTCCCTCTTCAACACTGAAGTTAAGGTTTTGGAAATAAGATGTTATTCTGTCAAGGGTGTACATTACAGGGTGATATGCACCTCTGTCACCGCTTGGGCTGAATTTTGTCACGTCTATCTTCTCTGCTTCAAGCTGCTTCTCAAGCTCTTTTGCCATAAGGAGTGTTTTGTGGTTTTCTATCGCTTCTGTTACGGTTGATTTTTGTTTATTCAGATTTTGAGCAAACTCTTTTTTCTTGTCGTTTGGAATATCTTTCATTTTGGCAAATTCAAGGGTAAGCACACCCTTTTTACCTAAAACTTCTACTCTGATATTTTCTAAAGAATCCAAAGAGTCGCAAGATTCAATCTTTTCTAGCCATTCTTTCAATCTATTTCTCCTAGAATTATAGTAATTTTGGGGATTATACTTAAAAAGAAATTATAAAAGGGTTAGGAGGGTTCTGCCGGAGTGATATTGACGGGCAGATCTTAAATATATCCTCTTGATATTTTAATAATTCTAAAAAAATAATTAATTATATTTACAAAGTATTTACTTTTAAATAAGTGCTTATTATAGTTATTATTAAAAAAATAACAGACGAATTTATATTTGTTTTATTTATGCTTGGTTAGAATAGTTATCCATTTAAAAACTAAATAATAATTAAGGGGAAACAAATTGAAACAGAATATGCCAATGGTATCTGATATTGAAAAAACAACACCGTTTTTTATTTGCCATATCTTATTATCAATCGCTTTTTACGGCATTGGTGCAATTTGTTCTTTTCTTTCTGATTCTAAAAAAAATATTATGAAAAATGTGATCGGTGTTCATCAAAAACTTCCTTTGTTTAGAAGAAACGGATTTAGTGATTTTTTAGATGTAAGTTTGAAAAAAATTCTGTTTTCAGCGCTTGCTTCAATTTATTTAATTTTAGTTTTTTTTATATTAATCAAAAATATTTTGACATTCTCAACAATCTCATTTGAAAAAATAATTTTTATTTTACCTCTATTGTCCGGATTTTCAATTTACCTTTTTTTTAATTCAAAAACATTTTATAAATATAAGGTAATCAAATCAAATTTTTTTTCTAATTTAAAATATAAAAATAAAGCAGCGGGTTTGAAATTCTTTGAAAAAAAACTCAAACCAATTTTCTTAAAATATTTAAAAAAACACAGTGTGAAGAATTGTAACACATACTTAGCTGTAAAAGATTCTTTAATAAAATATACAAAAAAAGAGTTTTTTGGGGGAAACCTTTTCTTTTTTATTTTCTTAAAAGAACCGAAAATAAAAAATCAAAATTTTGCAAAACAGGTACTTTCCCATAGCGGTCTTTAGAAAGTTGAGATTCTTTTTTTGATATGGATGTTTGTAGAGATGAATACAGCTTTCACAGTTTTAAAAAAAGAGAGAAAAAATCTTTAAAGCCTTAATGACCTCTTAGGAAAAATACCACTTTTAACAGTCTCAAAAAATGAACCTTTCGGTCTTGAAAAAGCGTACATAATAATAGTGTAAAATCATTTGTTGTCTGCTCTTTTTTTTTGCCTCTTTTTTACTCCCTGCAATAGTTTCTATTTTTGTAAAAAAATAGATAAGATTTTTTCTGAGATAACCAATTGTAATTATTAATATAAACCCTCAAAATGGTAATATTTACGGGCTTTATAAGAACTGCTAATTATAAAAATAATTCAAACAAATCATACTAATAACATAAAAAAAATTTATAAAAAAATGGCTATAAATCCTTGACATTTTATAAGTTTTTAGTATAGAATACATCATTCAGATTTTTGATTTTTCAAGATACTGATTTATTAAAATTTTTAAACTAAAAAGAAGGAGGCTAAATTTGACAAAAAATGACAATTTAGATCATATCGATATGTCAAAAGAAGCTGATAAACTAGAGTTATCTAGTAGACAAAATGATATGGTAGAGGGAAGGAGAGAAGCAGCTGATGAAAAACTTACTAGAAGAGGATTCTTCAAGAAGTTTTCAGCTCTTGGTATAAGTGCTGCAGCTAGCGCTAGTGTTCTATCTCCAATGAATTTAAAAGCAGATGATCCTGCAATCATGGAAGAGATGCCGTGGGGAACTAAACTGGGTGATCCGGTAACAAAAAATTTATACGGTATCCCGTCTGCTTACGAACACAATAACGTAAGAAGAACAACTGATCTGTTATCATCAGGTGATATGTATGCTTCGATCTCAATGTGTCCTATACACGAGTCAGAAGGTATAATCACTCCTAACGGATTATTTTTCACTAGAAATCACGGGGGTACTGCACACGTAGATCCTAATGAGTTCAGACTAATGATTCACGGTAAGGTAAAAAGAGAGGTTGTTTTAACATTGGATGATCTTAAAAAATATCCAAGTGAAACAAGAATCCACTTTATTGAGTGTCCTGCAAACGGTTCTCCTGAGTGGAGACAGCCGCAGTTCAATAACCTGCAATTCCTTAAAGGGATGATGAGTTCCGCTGCATGGACGGGTGTAATGCTTAAAACCGTGTTAGAGGATATCGGGTTGGAGAAAGATGCTGTATGGATGATGGCTGAAGGTTGTGATAATGCCGGAAACCCAAGAACTCTTCCGGTTGAAAAAGCTTTAGATGATGCAATGCTTGTATGGGGACAAAACGGTGAAGCGTTAAGACCTGAGCAAGGGTATCCTTTAAGACTTCTTGTTCCTGGATGGGAAGGTAACCTTAATACTAAATGGTTAAAAAGATTGGAATTCTCTGATAAGCCTTGGCACTCGAAAGAGGAAACATCTAAATATACGATGCTTCAAAAAGACGGTAGAGCAATCCAGTATTTCTGGCCTAATGAGGTTAACTCTGTGATTACCAGCCCCTGTCCGGAAAAGCCGTGGACGCACTTGAAAAAAGGTGACATGGTTGAGATAGAAGGGATCGCATGGTCTGGTCACGGAACTATCACTAATGTTGATATCTCGTTTGACGGAGGAGACAACTGGGTTGAAGCTAATCTTAAAGGATTGGTGTTACCAAAATCATGGACTAGATTCAATTACATTTATAAATGGGACGGGAAACCGATTCTGTTAGCAAGTAGAGCTGTTGATGATATCAACAACGTACAACCTACAATAGATGAAGAAACATCAAAAGTGGGTGTTGAATCTGTGTACCACAGAAATGCCATAATGACATGGGAAGTTACTGCAAAAGGAGAAGTTAATAATGTACATATTAGAAAACATCACAAAGCTTAATAAAGCTATTTTAAGTGTAGGTGTTGCTTCTTCACTTGCTTTATCGGGTTGTGTTGCTTCAGATTTTGCAAAATCAAGTGAACCTGCAGTTGACGGAGGTGTTAAATACGAGGTAAAAGACGGTAAATACACTGCTTACCACGTAAATACGCAAGAGGTCAAATACAGCAACGGAAGAACAGCAACTAAAAACGAGATCAATGCCTGGAATATAGACGTAATGCCTGACGGTACGGGTTTACCTGAGTACGATATGCACAGAGGTAAAGTTGTAATGGAAGACGGAAAGCCTAAAAAAGCCGAAGGTAGCGTTGAATGGGGTAACGAACTTTATGACGAGCAGTGTGCAATGTGTCACGGTGACTTCGGTGCAGGTGGTAGCGGATACCCAACTTTATCGGGTGGTTCTATAGATTCTTTAACAAACCAGTTAATGAACCCTGCGGATGAAAATCCGGGAATCGAACCTCCTAAAAAAGTTATCGGAAGTTACTGGCCGTATGCTAGTACATTGTTCTGGTACATTCAGGATGCGATGCCTTTCCCTCATCCAAAAAGTTTAACTAACAGTGAAACTTATGCGATCTCTGCATATCTTCTTTACGAAAACGGTGTGACTGTTGACGGTGAAGATATGGATGAAGAGTTTGTAATGGACAGGGAAAAATACCTGAAAGTGGATATGCCGAACAAAGACGGTTTCTATCCGAAAGTTGACACTCCTGAAGATCCAAAGCAGGGTGTTAGAAATATGACTGAGTATTTAGCGAATCCAGAGAATTACGGTAAAGGTACAAGATGTATGACAGATTGTATCAAAGGGGATGTTCCCGTACTTAGAATCTCGGCTGAGCTGAATGACTTTAACCCTCCGGCTTCGACGGTAAGAGATATGCCTGTAGTGGAAGCAGAAGGTGCAGTTCATCCTGGTAAAGCGGGATACGATACGTACTGTGCTGCTTGTCATGCCAATGCGGCTATCGGTGCACCTGTTGTCGGGGATAAAGAAGCTTGGGTTACGGTTCTTGAAAAAGGGCTTGATCAAGTATACGCCAACGGTATCAACGGAATTAATGCTATGCCTCCAAAAGGTGGAGCAGGCATGAGTGATGACGAGTTCAAACAAATCGTGGATTATATGATCGACGCTAGTAAATAGGGGAGAAACGTGATGAAAGTATTAAGTAAGTTACTAATCGCAGCAGCGATTAGTGGTTTAGCGGTTACAACAGGTTCTGCAAATGATTTAGTTAAAAAAGGTGAAAAGATCTTTACTACTAAGAAGTTGGGAAACTGTGTTGCCTGCCACGCCGTTAACGGAAAAGACAAAGTTAACAATATGGGACCAGGGAGTTTCGGTAAAGAGTTAAGTGCTTTAAAGTACTACCCTGAGGATCTTTTATATAAAATTATCTATGACCCGTATACGGCACTTAAAAAACCGATTACTCAAATGCCTGCATTCGGTAAGAGCGGTCAATTAGACGATTCAGAGATAAAAGCAGTTGTTGCTTATTTAAAAACAGTAGAATAATTCAAATTTAAAATAAAGGAAGAAAAATGGAAAGAAGAAAATTTTTAGGACTAGGAATTGCAGGAGCAGCGGCTTTAGCATTAGCTCCGTCAACTTTAAGTGCGATCGATTTCAGATCAACTAAACCAAAGGCTTGGTCAGTAGTAAACAAATTTGAAAAAGGTACAAAAGGTAAACTTGTACAAAGCGGTGTTCCTGCAGCAATGAAGGAGATCTTCGGAACTGATAAATTTACTGAAGGTAAAGTTAAACTTAAAACTCCTGATATCGCTGAGAACGGTGCAGTTGTACCTGTAAGCGTATCATCTAAATTAGCTGGTAGCAAAGTTGCGATCTTACAAGATGCAAACCCTGAAGCTTTAATAGCTGTATTTACAGTTCCTGCAGCTGGAATCATCGATTACAGTGTAAGAATCAAAATGCAACAAACTGGTACGATAACAGCAGTAGTTGAAGCAGACGGTAAATTATACGGTACTTCTAAATCTACAAAAGTTACTGCCGGTGGATGTGGTGGTTGATCCAACCCCTTTTATAAACAATAAAATAGATTAAATTAGAAAAATTATAAAAAAAGGAAACAAAAATGAGAATTAAAGCAAAAGAGAAAAAAGGTATTGTTACAGTAAAAGCAATGGCTAAACACCCAATGTTAAGTTACCAGGAAGCTGAAAGAGCTAAGAAAAAAGCTAACTTTATCACGCACATAGTTGGAACAGTAAACGGAGAAACAGTATTTGAAGCTTCTACAAGCCAGTTCTTATCTAAAAACCCTTACCTTAAATTTGCATTTAAAGGTAAAAAAGGTGACCAATTAGTTATGAAATGGGTAGATTTATTAGGTAAATCTAAAACAAGCAAGAAAAAAATCAAATAAGTTTACTTCCAAAGTAACAAAAATAAAGGAGATAGTATGTTCAAAAGAATAGTAAAGTCTTCTGTAGTAGTAGCATTGGCGACATCTGCACTAGTTGCAGGTGACTTCAATGCGCAAGCAGAAAAAGATAGAATGGCGTTAATTAAATACTTTGAAGCGAAATTTGAAGATCCTTTAAAAAATAGATATACCTTTTTCCCTTACTCTACTGATGCAGAGCTAAAAAGCAATATCAAAAAAGGTATTAAACATCATGAGTTCTCAAAAGGGAATTATGCATTTAACACTGCAGGTCTTGCAACTTACGAAGAGATGTTAGAGATGCCTCCATATGAAGATTTTGTTGATATGGGAGCAGAGGCTTACGAGAACAGCGAAGCGTTGCAAAAATGTTTCCCTGATACGACTATAGGTGGAGATTATCCGTACTTTGACGAAGATAAAAAAGAGGTTGTTACTTTAACTGCGGCAATCAATAATTGTCTTACTTCAGCGGGTGAAAAAAAACTTAACGAGAAAAAAGGTAAGATGGCTCATATCCAGGCTTACTTTGCATATCAGACAAAAGAAGCAGAAAAACCTGTTAATATCAAGATCGAAAGTGCCGATGCAGCTGCTGCTTATGAAAGAGGAAAAGAGTATTACTACTCTCAAAGAGGTTATATGAAACTTTCATGTGCGAATTGTCACGTTCAAGGTGCAGGACAAAGAGTTAGAAACGAATCTTTATCTCAACTGCTTGGACATACGACTCATTTCCCTGTATTTAGACTTAAATGGGGTGGAAAAGATGCAAACGGTGACGGTTTAGGAACACTTGAAAGAAGAATGCAAGGATGTGTAAAAGATCAGGGTCAAAACCCTCCAAAGCCATCTAGCAAAGAGATGAAAGAGTTACTATACTTTATGGCATACATGTCAAATGAAATGCCGGTTGATGGTCCGGACATCAGAAAATAGAAGGAGATGATTATGAAAAAAATATACGGTTTAACGGTTGCTTCAGCTTTAGTGTTAACACTTGCTGGATGTACGGGAAGTTCAACATCTCTTTCTACTGCTCATACGGATAAAGACAAAGACGGTGTAATGGATATCAGTGATCAGTGTCCAAACACTAAGCCCGGTGTAAAAGTAAGTGCAGACGGATGTGCTATTTATGCGGGTGTGTCTCTTGAAGATGCGGTAAAACTGAACGAAAAAGAAGTTTGTAGCGTAGAAAAGAACGGTGTTGAAAAAGTTTTGGCAAATGCTAAAGCTTACAACGCTGCGGCTATTAAAGAGAAAGTAGAGTTTAGAAGACTTGGTGTTAACAACTCTGATCTTATAATCTCTGTTGAAGAGGCTTTAAAAACTGGAGCAAAAACTGTAGCACCAAAAGATTACAAAGGTAAAGCGACTAAATTCAACTTTACTGTTGAATACGCAGCTCACAGAGCTTGTGCATTCGGTTTGGCTGCATTACAATTTAAAGAAGAAGCAAAATCTACTTGGAGACTTGCTGTTCCAGGTGATAAGTACGAATACTAATATAAGGTAAATATATAATGAGTAAATTAAGCAGAAGAGAATTTATATACATGATGTCGGTACTTGGTGCCGCTCCTGTATTTGCAAATTCACATATTAGAATGCCTAATACAGAAGGTAAACTGGAAGAGTATTATAAACTTCAACCTTACGGTAACGTAAGATTGATGCATATGACGGATAGTCATGCTCAACTTTTACCGGTTTACTTTAGAGAACCTAGCGTTAACTTGGGACTGCATTCAAATTACGGTGCAGTTCCTCATATAGTCGGCGATAAGTTCCTTGAACATTACGGTATCAAAGGTAATAAAAGATTAGAGTATGCATATTCATGTGTAAACTTTGAGAAACATGCTGAAGCTATGGGTAGAATGGGTGGTTTCGCTCAGATCCAAACAGTTGTTAACTACCTAAGAGACAGTTTTGGTGATGACAAAACACTACTTATGGACGGTGGTGATACATGGCAGGGATCATGGTCTGCACTTCAAACCAGAGGTATGGATATGGTTGGTGCTATGAACAAACTTGGTGTAGACGTTGCAGTCGGACACTGGGAGTTTACATACAAAGCTGAAGAGGTTCTAAAGAACGTTAAAGCTTTAGATGCAGAGTTCCTGGCTCAGAATATCAAAGTTAAAGAGGAATCTTTAATGGAAGGTACAGCAACAGCGTATGACGAAGATGAAGGTTACGCATTCAAGCCTTATACTATCAAAGTTATGGGCGGGGTGAGAGTTGCCGTTATCGGTCAGGCATTCCCTTACACTACTTTGGCAAATCCAAAAAGAAACATCCCTGACTGGTCTTTCGGTATTAACGAAGACAATATGCAGGATCTTGTTGATCAAATCAGAGACGAAGAGAAACCTGATGCGGTTATCGTTCTTTCACACAACGGTTACGATGTTGATAAGAAGATGGCTAAAGTTTGTACAGGTATCGACTTTATTATGGGTGGTCACACGCATGACGGTGTTCCTGAAGCTTATCCTGTTGAAAACGACGGTGGAACAACTTACGTTTGTAACGCGGGATCTAACGGTAAATTCTTGAATGTTCTTGATCTAGATGTTCAAGACGGTAAGATCAAAGGTCATAAATTTACGCTTCTTCCAATCTTCTCGGATCTTGTTCCTGAAGATCCTGAAATGAAAGCGTACATCGCAAAAGTAAGAAAACCGTTCTTAAAAGATATCAACAGGGTTGTTGCAACTACTGAAGAAACTCTATTTAGAAGAGGTAACTTTAACGGTTCTTGGGACCAGATTATTTGTGATGCGTTAAGAGATGTAAATGATGCAGAGATCTCATTGTCTCCGGGATTCAGATGGGGTACAACAGTAATGCCTGGTCAGCCTATCACATTTGATGATATAGCTACTCAGACTGCACTTACATATCCTGAAACATATGCAAGACCAATGACCGGTGCTCAGGTTAAAGCTGCACTTGAAGATGTTGCGGACAACTTATTCCATGAAGATCCATTCAGACAATCAGGTGGAGATATGGTTAGAACGGGCGGTATATCTTATACTATCGATCCAACTAAGAAATTCGGTCAAAGAATTACTAATATCACACTTACTGATACGGGTAAACCTATGGAAGCAACTAAAAAATATAAAGTGGCAGGATGGTCTACAGTTAACTCTGTATCACCGGGCGAGCCTATTTGGGATACTGTTGAAACTTACTTGAAGAATGTAGGTCACATCAGTAACTTAAAAGTTGACACACCTGATATTATCGGTGTAAAAGGAAATCCAGGGATTATATAATCCCTGAGTTTTAAAAAGGAAATTTTAATAATGAAAAATACAGTATCAAAACTTTTATTATCTGCAATTGCCGCTGCTGCATTAAGTACGTCAGCAACTGCATCGGACTTTGTAGATTATAAAGGGTTAACAAAACACCTGAAAGCGGAAGCAAAAAAATCAGGAAATATTGCAACAGCAGCAGATGTTAAAAAAGCATTGGCATCAAAAGACTGGATAGTAGCAGATGTAAGAACAATGGAAGAGTGGCAGGCAGCACATATCAAAGGGAGCCAGAGAGTCGGAAGACAGGCACCGGAGAAAGCATTAGGGAACTTCGTATTGGATGATAATGATAACTTTATCAAAGATAAGATCATCGTAGTATGTAACTCGGCATCAAGAGCATCAATAGAAGCACAGACATTTAAAATGATGGGCTTCAAAAAAGTGATGATCTATGATATTTATAGCTGGATAGATGAGTGTAACCCTGTAGCAACAGGATACAGCAAGAAAAAAGACAAACACGGGACTAAGAACAAGTTCGGTATGTTCTACGCTGAACACTGTAAAAGATAATCCAAAAACGGGGAACTTCTCCCCGGTTTTATTTTTTTTAATATTTTCACGGGAAAGTCTTAAAAAAGATAAAATAAAACTCTGACTATTCTCTCCTGCTTTACAAAACTTCTTCTTTCCAGATTTGATACAGGTATTAAAATAGTATACAGGGTATAATAAAATAAACAAAATGAGGATTAACAGTGGAATTTGAAAAAATAAAAAGTGATGATAAAGTTGAAGATATAATATTGGGAGCACTAGAGTTAAAGCTTCCGGTAACCGGCGGCTGGGGATATACAAAAGATGACCCGGTAATTATTACGGATGATTCGATGCCCTCAATTCAGCTTGAGTATATGTTCGTAACGGCACACTCAACAATAGTTATGAATCTTACCCAGCCGAAGGAGAAAAGATACGGAGGGATCAACGTAAAAGAGCTTTCAAGGGAATCACTGGAGGATAAGGGCGAAATGATAGAAAAGGTGAATTTCGAGATATCGGGTATGCTTGAAGATGTTTATGCCGATTTTATTAAAGAATATAAAGAAAATCACGGTGATGACAAGTTTGATCTTAACGGTCATTTCAAAAGAAGAGAAGAAAACACATTAAAACTAAATCAGAGTTTCTGGTTTAAAAAAAAGGGGAAATAAAATGTTGAAAAAGTTTTTTATTGCGGTTTTGGCAGCCGTAAGCTGTTTTGGGATGGATTATAATCTAAAGCCTGAAAAAATATCAGATACCGTATACAGATTTGAAGGATTAAAAGAGGTTCCTAGCAAACAAAACGGAGGGAATATGGTAAATACATACTGGGTAAAGGGTAAATCCAGCTGGATTGTAGTTGACAGCGGACCTTCATACCAGTATGCAAAGCAGGCATACAAAGAGATGAAAAAGATATCAAACCTGCCTGTAAAATATGTGATAAATACGCACAGACACGAAGACCACTGGCTTGGAAATATCTTTCATAAAGAAACATTCGGCGCAAAGATTTTAGGGACCAAAGCACAGGCGGAAGAGTATCCTGCAGGAATAACACCGGGTTACGTGAATGTATTGACTCCCGAAGATTATAAAGGTACAAAAGTCATAGCAATAGATGAGTTCATAGATAAAGATATCAAAATGGAACTTGACGGAAGGGTATTGGAGTTTAAGCACTTTGATTACGCGGTGCACAGTCCCGAGGATATTATGGCGTATATGCCCGATGAAAAAGTTCTACTTGCAGGGGATATATTATTCTCGGAAAGAATACCAAGGGTAACTGACGGCAGTATCGAGGGCGGTTTAAAATCATTGGATGTTGTTGAGAAATATGACGTAAAAGTATATGCGACAGGTCACGGTAAATTTACTGATAATACGGCAATAGGGCAAATGAGAGAATATTTTCAGAATCTGAAAGATACTGCACTAGAAGCTATTGAGAATGATATTGACCTGACGACATTTGTAAACAGTGCAGATTCTAGTGCTTTCAAAGACAGATATATGATGGATGATCTCCATAAAGGAAATCTAAGTCACGCTTTCAGGGAGTATGAGTTTTATTAATAATTTTTATATTGATTTCAAGGGTGGATTTATCTATTGTTGATTAAAATATAGTGTTAGGTTAATAACAACAGAAAGGAGTTTTATGAAAAAGTTTTTATTAGTGATATTATTATCGGTTCTATCTTTCGGGCAGATGGAATACAGCGATCCGCAGCCCACATTCGACAATCCGAGAAAATGGGTAATAAATTTAAGTACAAATGATGTAGAAACGGTGAACCATATATTAAGTTCCATAAACAATGTTCTAAAAGAGTATCCGCAAGAAGCGATGAAAGTAGCCGTTGTTGCATATTCGTCAGGGATGAGAGTATTGAAAAAAGATTATGATCCACACACTTTAAAGCGCATTAAATCATTGATCGAATATGACGTGGAGTTCGTAGGGTGTAGAAATACAATGGAGACTATGCAGTGGACAGATGATGATTTTATCGAGGATATCAGTTACGTCCAGGCAGGGATCGCGGAAGCAATAGAAAGAATAGTTGCGGGGTATATCCCCATGACCGCATATTAAAAAATGGTTCAGCAGATGGGTTTGAATAAAAAACTTGGAAATATCCTTGAGATATTCAGTGCTGCTAAAGGGTATAAATCAGGTGTAAGACCCAAAGTTGAGAAACTGCACTTTATCAAAGATCACGGGATCGAAAATGATAAATTCGCAGGAAAAAATCTGGATAGAACAGTAATGGTTGTCGGTACAAAAGCTTACGATCTGGCCGGTCAGAACGGCATTGATATGCAATACGGTACGCTGGGTGAGAATATACTTTTTGATTTTGATCCCCATGAACTGGAAATAGGTACGATAATCACTATAGGTGAAGTGAAACTTCAGATCACCGAAAACTGCACGGTATGCTCACATCTTTCAGTTATTAAGAAAGACCTTCCCTATCTGATAAAAGAGCACAGAGGTGTTTACTGCAGGATAATTCAAGGCGGGGAAATAGATAAATCCGCCATCCCTTTTATTTAGATTCAATTTTACTACCAAAATAAGTAAATTTTATATATTTGATTTGTATTAAAGTTGAATATTGATAAAATATATTAATCAATTATTAAGGTTGGAAAATGAAAAAAATAGTTCTGGTAACTTTACTTTTAACCTCTGCGCTTTTTGCCCAAATGGAAGGGTTAAAAATCAGTCCCTCTTATGAAGCCGCCGTAAAAGAAGCAAAAATCAAGAAAAAGAACATAATGCTGTTTATCTATGCCTCGCACTGTCCTTGGTGTAAAAAAATGAAAAACAGAACCTTAAGCGATAAAGAAGTGATCAAATATATAAACAGGAAATATATATTTGTAATGGCAAACCAGGATACGGATAAACTCGAAAACAGATTCGTAAAAGATTTTGTACCGATGATCTATATCCTTGACCATGAAACCGACGAGATAGTCTATGAGGTACAGGGATTTAAAAGAAGCGAAACACTTATTGTTACTTTGGATGACTGTATTCCGTAACGGTAGATATTAAAAATAAGATACTTTTAAAAAGATACTATTATAATACGTTTTATTAAATAAAAAGGAATTATTATGCCTGTATTGGATAGTTTTAGAGTAGACCACACAATTATGAAAGCCCCTGCGGTTAGAGTAGCAAAAACAATGAAATCAAAAAAAGGTGATATTATCACCGTATTTGATATAAGATTATACGAACCGAACAAAGATAAAATGACGGCAAAAGGTATGCACACTTTAGAGCATCTTTTTGCAGGATTTATAAGAGAACACCTTAACAGCAAGGATATAGAGATAATCGACTGTTCTCCTATGGGATGCAGAACAGGATTCTATATGAGCCTTCTTGGAAACCCAAGCGAGAAAAAAGTGGCAAAGGCTGTTGAAAAAGCAATGGCTGACGTATTAAAAGTAAAATCGGAAAAAAATATTCCTGAATTGAATGAATACCAATGCGGTTCATACAAAATGCACTCACTTAAATCTGCAAAGAAAACTGCAGCCTATGTTGTAAAAAAAGGTGTAGGGATAATGGATAACAAAAAACTTTTCCTAAGTGAAAAGAAAATGAAGAAAATGGGGATCTAAAGTTTTGATCTCTAAAGAGGCAGATTTTTTCAAAGCTTTGTTTTTGGGAAATGATATATCGTCTGTTGATCTTGAGACAAATCCCAATATGGCAATTTTGAATATCAGTAACAAATGTGACGATATAAAGGAGCTGATTGAAAATCTTGTTCAGGTTAACGAGGGAAAACTTATAAATAAAGAGTTTGACAAGATCGAACTGAACCGTTTCAGGCTCACGGCAAGGGAATATGAATTTGCCGTAGTCTGTGACTGTATTCATTGTCTTGAGGATGCAGACCGGTTTATAAAAGAGATATACCACTCTTTGGAAAATTCCGCCCAGATCATATTATTATCAAGAAAAGAGAATATGGATCTACCCCAAATGATAGATATACTTGACAGGAATGATTTTAGAGCAGTAAACCAGATAGATATATTTGATCAATATCACTTGGTAATGGGAAAAAAGATGCATATGTGGGGCAACGGACTATAAATCACGGTTATTTTCCGTACACCTTTATGATCTCTAATAGATTATCAACTTGAGCTTCAGAGTCGGCATTACTGCCGTTTTTGATCTTCTCGATCATATGACCTTTTGCATAGTGTTCTACATAGGAAGTAATCATTCCGTTTACTGCACCTTTTATGGCAGTTAGCTGCCTGATCGTTTCGTGGGGATCACTATCAAGATTAAATTCTTCATCGTCAAATTTATTTTTAAGTGAGTTTACCTGCCCGGCAATCCTGCTTATCCTATTTTGTAACTTTTTTCTTTCTACATCACAGCAATATGCCATTTTTTGTTCCTTTCTTTTGTATACCCCTTATGGTATATTAAGTTATATTAAACAGTACTAAATTTATTTGCACGACGACAGATTCTTAGTAATAGATACTTCTACTCTCTTTTTTTATTTGAATAGGGGTAAATCCAAAATGATCTTTAAATATTTTGCTAAAGTGGCTGATGCTTTTATATCCTACCAAAAAAGAGGCTTCCCCTATGTTTATTTCATTTGTTTCAAGAAGTTTTTTTGCTTCATTAAGTCTGTGCACCTGTAGAAAACCATATACGGTATTCCCAAAAAGCTGTTTAAATCCTTTTTTTAGTTTGAATTCATTGATCGCTGCCTTATAGGAGAGTTCTTTTAGTGAAGGGGGATTATTCATGTTTTCGATAAGAATGCTTTTTGCTTTATGCAGACACTCTATATCTTTTTGACTAAGTCGAAAACAGTTTTCTTTTTGTTGTGATTCTTTACAATTAAAGCTTGTGTAAACTAAATCCAGTAATTTAGATTCTAAATATAATTCTTGAAGTTTGTCATTGACATTTGATATTTGTGCAAGATCATTTAGTAATATTTTCTGGTGACTTGTAATTTTGTTGTTAAAATTCAATTGCATATGATCGCTTTTAAAGAGAGTAAGTGGAGATTGAATCTTATCACATTTGGGTACAAACGAATCGAACAGCTCGTTTTCAAAGGTGATATGGTGTGAAATATATTGTTTATTTTTTCCGTATAATCCATTAGATCGAAGTCCTTTGTTTTGAAAACCGTTTAAACAGAGATTTGAATCTAGTTGAATTTTATCTTTTTTATTATGCTCTTTCATTTGCATACAGCTACCAGTATTAAAACTTAAAAATGAATAATTGTCTTCATTGATCCCTTCCAGGATAGTATCCTCTGAAAAGCTGGCTATAAAAGAGGAATATGTCATCCCTCTGCCTGTACTGAAATAGTTTAGTTTGATATTTCCGTATTTATTATCAAATTTTATTGTATTTTTCCCTCGGGGGCTGTTTGGAAGGAAACATTTATTTATATTATCCCAAAATTCATTATAAGAGATATATCTACTCATTTATTACTCCTGACGTCAAAAAAACTCCTTTTAAAGATATTATAATATTGATAATTAGTCTCAATTAAAATATAATTCCCCTTAATTTTTGATTAAGTGGAGAAAAAATGAGACTAAATAAGATATTGAAGCTTTCCATGCTTTCATTAGTAGCAGGGAATATACTTTATGCAAATGAATCCCCGGAATCGCAAAAAAAGCTTGATATAGTAACAGTAACAGCAAATAAAGTTGAGGAAAATATTCAAAATGTTCCTCAGAGTATTACGGTAATAGACGGTGCACAAATCGAAGAAAAAGGGATAAAAAGTATTACAGATGTAATAAGTGAAATTCCCAATATGACAGCAGTACCTTTATCCGGAGTAGCTGTAAATTTTAGAGGACTCAATACTTCTATGTTTACCAATAATAACCCGGTAGTGATCTATGTTGACGGAATACCTACAAGTGGAAGGTTCTCTTTTGATGCACCGATGGCAAATGTAGAGCGTATAGAAGTATTAAGAGGACCGCAAGGGACACTTTACGGGAAGGATGCGATCGGTGCCGTAATTAATATCATTACAAAAGAACCTGAGAATATAATTGAGGGAGATGTCGGGATTGAGTATGGTTCTAATAATTATATGAGAGGTTTATTTAATATCTATGGACCAGTTGTAGAAGATAAACTGTTTTTTGGATTTAATACAGAATACCGTTCAGATGATGGATGGATCACCAATAAAAATAACAATGATGATGAAGCAATTAAAGAGGAGTATGAAAGTTATAATGCATCACTTTATTATAAAGCGACAGATAGATTGAGTGCAAAACTTGTTTTAAAAAGAGAAGAATCAGAGGATAATTGGATAAAAGGGTATGCAAGAACTACATATAATAGTTTAGGAGACTTTAAAAGAGATGAAGCTGAAAATGTAAATTATGACACGCCAACCTATGAAGACAATACCATTGATTCTCAAAGTTTAAAGTTAGAATATGTAGCTGATGATTTTACTATCAATTCTATTACAACACATAAAAACACAGAGATGGTAGGAGAATATGATGCCGACTATTCTAATAACCCAACATATGCAGGACTTACACAGTTTATGGATAATGAGATAGATACTTATACTCAGGAGATACGCTTATCAAGTAATAATAGTGAAGGAGTAAGATGGATCACCGGTGTTTACTTTGATAAAGAAGACAGTGAAATGGGTCCATACGGTATGGAGTTTCCAAATTATTTACCAAACCCTCCTTATACTTATATAGGAGATTACATTATGAATGCTCCTTCTGATACAAAAAGTAAGACTCATGCTGTCTTCGGACAAACTATGATCCCTTTTGGAGATGATCTTGAATTGACCCTTGGAGGAAGATATCAAAAGATCAAAAAAGAGATAGATATGAAACTTTTCTATTTACCAGTAGGAACTACAGGAGCACCATTTTATACTTTAAATGATGAAACATCTTGGGATGTATTTTTACCTAAAGTGGCACTTGCATATAAGTTAAATGAAAACTTTACCTCATATATCTCTGTATCAAAAGGATATATGCCCGGTGGATATAACTTTTTTAGTCAATCAGGAAGCGGATCAGATAACAGCTTTAAACCACAAAAATCAACAAATTATGAAGCGGGGCTAAAAGGAACAATTGATAATCTTACCTTTACTGCATCGATCTTTAGAATGGATATAGAGGATATTCATATTTATAAATCAACAGGTACAGGAGTGTACCTAACGGATAATGCCGAAGAAGCTCACTCTCAAGGGATAGAGTTTGATTTTACCTATTTTCCTAATGATAGTTGGGAGATTAGCGGAGCATTTGGTTTTATTGAAGCGCAATATGATAAATATGATGGAGGAACATTTAATTTTGATGGAGAAAAAATTGAAAATACACCGGCACACACGGCAAGTTTAAGTGTGGCTTATTATCATCCAAAAGGATATTATGGCCGAACTGATATTAAAAATCAAGGGAATACTTATTTTTATGATGACAGAAATAAAGAGATGTTAAAACAAGGAAGCAATACTACTGTAGATATAAAAGTAGGATATAGGTTCTCAGATTTTGATATTTACGCGTATGGAAAAAATATTACAGATGAAGATTATATAACTTCATTTACCGCTTCATCATCGTATGCAAGAGCAACTTTCAATGATCCACGATCGTTTGGGGTAGGGCTTAAATATACTTTTTAATGAAAAAATAGATATTGAAAACTCAATATCTATTTTGCCCCTTTTACAAATCTTGATCTAAAAAAATAATACAACATCAATCCAAATAATATAATCGTACTCATTGTATCCAACAGTGTTGAATCTTCAGCATGAGAATGGATATCTACAAGTTCCAGTCCCGTAAAAAAGTTATCAAAGATATATCCAAAAAAGATACTCAAAATTGAAATAACACCTAGATAGATCAACAAAGATCTTTTCCCAAACATAGAAGCGACTACACTCATTGTAATAGAATTCGTAGCAGGTCCGGCACTTAGAAATACAAATACCCCGCCGCTGCTCATGCCGCTTAATAAAAATGCTGCGGCAATAGGCAGTGAAGCCGTGGCACATACATAAAGAGGCAGACTAATAACAAGCACGGCTAGATATGTTAAAAACTGATATTCAAATAAAGGCTCTAAAAGCTCTTTTGGTAAAAGAGTAGTAAAAAGCCCACCTATAAGCAGACCGATAAATAAACCAAAATAGATATCTTTAAACAGTACGTTAAAAGCATAGTTAAAACTCTCTTTTATGCTAAATCTATTATTACCTTTTTGACTACTGCAACAAGAACTTGCACAACAGCTTTGTGTCTTATTTTCATTATTATGATGTACAGGTTTATCAACACTAAAGCTTATAGGTTTTTCTTTTTTCTCCACAAGATTTTGGATGATCCCCGTTACAATAGCAATAAAAATAGAAGTGATCACTCTATAGATAGTAAAGATCCAGCCAAAAAAGCTGTAAGTCGCCAAAATAGAATCAGCTCCAGTAATAGGAGTGGCTATTAAAAAGCTCTGCATTGCTCCTTTACTGGCTCCCTCTTTTTGCAATGATTTTGCCAGAGGAATTACGCTGCATGAACAAACAGGCATAGGGATCCCGAATATTGTAGCTTTGATAACTGAACTCACTTTATTTTCTCCCAAATGGGAACTGATAAAGTTATCAGGAATCAGCTGTTTTAAAACACCGGCAAGTAAAAGACCAAGTAAAATATAAAAACTCATCGCATCGGCAAGTAGGATTATATTTTGAAAAATATTGAATATTAGTTCCATTACGAACTCCTTATATAGTATACCCCCCTATGGTATATTGTTGACTCTTTTACTTAACTTAATATTTTTAAATAATACTATTTTATTCCGTTATGCATAAAAAAGAATCCTTTTAAAACAATATAGATATTGATAGTTCTTATCAATTTGTATATAATCCAACCTTAAAAAAAACTCTTAGGAAAATATATGAGTAAACAAACAGAAAAAAAACAAGGCCTTTGGGCCATTATGAAACCTGTGATGTTTGAGATAAGAGCAGCGATGTTCTTAGCTGCTTTTGGAGCTACCAGTTTAATCGCAACTTTGATAGTTTTATCTTTTACATTAACCAATATTATGCAAGGCACTCCCATAGAGATCTTTGGGATAACACTTGATCTATTTAATACCATTGTATTATTAGCGATTATGACGGTTATCGCTTTTGTATCAAGGTTCTACGGCTTTGTGGTTTCCCATTTAGGTGCTTTTAGATTAGAGCAGATCTTGCGAACCGATCTTGCGCAGCATTTAGCAGAAGTTCCGTTAGGATATATTATCTCTAATGGGTCAGGGTCATTAAAAAAAGTGATGCAAAATGATGTAAGGGGACTCCATGCTTTTGTTGCCGATAGTACGCCGATGATAGCAAAAAGCATCGTTGCCCCTATCATAACATTAGTTGCACTTTTGATTATTGATTATAGATTAGCACTTGCCAGTATTGCTGTTTTAGTTCTTGGGTGGCTTACTATGGCATATGCCATGCGTGATTCAAAAGAGTTAAGAGAAAAGTACGATCAAAGCCAAAGCGATATCAATAAATCAGTAATAGAGTTTGCACAAGCGATGCCGGTAGTTCGTACTTTTGATGACGGAACAAGCTCTTTTAAAAGATATAACTCGGCACTTGTGGCATACAAAGAGAATCTAAGTAAATGGATGGAGACAAGTGCTGTTCCTGCAAAATTGGGAATGGTAATCTTAAGTCCTCTTCCAACTCTGTTAGCAGTTTTAGGTACGGGAACAGTTCTTTTGAATAACGGTTCTTTGGAATTATTTGCTTTAATAGCAGCACTTTTTTTAAGTACGGGGATGGCTGATGCTATGATGCCTGTGATGTGGCTTCAAAACTTTATCAAAAAATCCCAGGCATCCGCTTTAAGGATACAAGAGGTCTTAGCCGTACCTTCACTTGCTATTTCAAAAGAGCCACAAACTCCACAAAGTTTTGATATAGAGTTTAAAAATGTATCGTTTAAATATGACGGAGTGGAAAACTATGCTTTAAAAGATATAGATCTAAAAGCAGGTAGTGGAAGTGTCACGGCACTTGTAGGACCAAGCGGAGCGGGAAAAAGTACGGTTGCAAAACTCATACCCAGGTTTTGGGATGTAAGTGGAGGTGAGATAACTATAGGAAATGTCAATATCAAAGATATCAGCCCTCAGGTTTTGATGGATACGGTTTCTTTTGTATTTCAAGATACATTTCTTTTCCAAGATACTATTTTCAATAATATTCAAATGGCAAACCCAAAAGCTACAAAAGAGGATGTGATAAATGCTGCACGGGCTGCTCAGATCCATGAGTTTATAGAGACTTTGCCAAATGGATATGAAACTATGGCAGGAGATAGAGGGGCAAACCTCTCAGGTGGTCAGAAACAGCGTATCACAATTGCCAGAGCGATTTTAAGAGATGCTCCAATTGTTGTCCTTGATGAAGCAACGGCATTTGCCGATCCAGAAAATGAAGAGGAGATCGTAAAAGCTTTAGCGAACTTAACTATTAATAAAACAGTTATTATGATCGCTCACAGACTTTCAACTATTAAAGATGCTGATCAAATAGTTGTTTTTGATCAAGGAATGATCGCTGAGGTTGGAAAACATGATCAACTTTTACAAAATGACGGGATCTATAAAAAACTATGGAATAACTATGAAAAAGCTAGCCAATGGAATTTAGAAAAAGGGGAAGATGATGAATAAGGAAAAAATGTCTTCATTTAAAGAGTCGTATGATATTACGTTAAATATTGCAGGCAAAAGTGCTGCTTTGGTAAAAAGAAGCTTTTTATATTTTATAGTTGCATATATCTTCCAAGGTTTAGCTTTTGCTTTTTTCTTCCCTCTTTTAAATAGTATCTTTACAAAAGAGTTTGTCCTAAATGATACCTTATTTTGGTTGGGGATTATAGGGGTAGCAAGTATAATATCTTTTATTTTTAGATGGTTGGGTTCTGGATTTCAATATTCCAAAGAACTTATTCAAATAACCCATGATCTTCGAACAAACTTAGGGGAAAAGATAAAAACTATGCCCCTTCAAAAGCTATATAAATATAGAACCGGGGAGTTAAACTCCATCTTGTCACAAAATGTTGATGAGTCGATCCTTCACATGGGGATAGTTTCGGGAATGTTCTTTGAAGTAGCTATAGTACCTATTGTGATCATAGTTGCTACATTTTTTATAGATCCTGTTATGGCTTTAGCATTACTTATCGCTATCCCTTTATCTATTCCTATTTATAAATGGAGTAGAACACAAACCAAGTGGGATAAAACCCAAGGTGCAAAAGCCCATGCGGCACTAGAAGCTGACACGGTTGAATATATCCAAGGCTTACCGGTTTTACGAGCCGTAAATCAAGTGGGAAAAAATGCAAAAAACTTACAAGAATCGATTGTCAACCTAAGAGAAGTTCAAACAAAAGGTGTTTACGGTGCTACACTTCCTATGATCATTATGAACACGGTAATAGAGTTTATCTTTTTATTAGTTTTAGTTTTAGGAAGTTTATGGATTGCTGGAGGTGAGTTTACTATAGGAGCTTTGGTTGCTTTGCTTATTATCTTAGGAAGACTAAGTGAACCTATGGCAAATTTTTTAGCCGTAGCTGGAGTACTTGATATTATGGAAGCTTCATTTAAACGTATTCAAAAACTATTAGATGTCAAAGAGTTTTTTATCAAACATCCTAAACAAACACCTGCAAAATTTGATATAGAGTTTGAAAATGTAGATTTTGCTTATGAAGGGACAGAGCAAAAAGCATTGGATAATCTTAGTACAAAGATTCAAGACAAATCACTTACTGCTATTGTAGGACCATCAGGAAGTGGAAAGACCACTATTACAAAACTTATTATGAGATATGATGATCCTCAACACGGTACGGTGAAAATAGGCGGTGTAGATGTACGAAGTATGGAGCAGACAACTTTGATGAGCCATATCTCCGTAGTGTTTCAAGATGTGTATCTTTTTGACGATACTATTTTAAATAATATTCGTATGGGGAAACCAAATGCCAGTGATGAAGAGGTATTAAATGCTTCAAAAGCTGCATTCTGCCATGAGTTTGTATCAAGACTTCCAAAAGGGTATGAAACAAAAGTTGGTGAAATAGGCGGCAGTTTAAGCGGCGGTGAGAGACAACGTATCTCAATAGCAAGAGCTATATTAAAAGACGCTCCTATAGTTATCCTCGATGAACCGACTTCTGCTCTTGATACGGAAAGTGAAGTAGCAGTGCAAAATGCTTTAGATGAACTTATCAAAGATAAGACCGTGATCGTGATAGCCCATAGACTTTCAACTATTGCTCATGCAGACAATATCTTGGTAATAGAAGAAGGGAGATTAAAAGAGAGCGGAACCCATCAAAAACTCTTTGGAGAAAAAGGAAAATACTACTCTATGTTCCAAGCTCAACAAAGGGTAAAAGAGTGGAACGTTAAAAGTGGTCTTGAATGAAAAAAAAGCTTACCCTTAAAGAGTTTACTCTTTTAATAAGTCTTTATACCAGTCAGTATATTGGCTTTGCTTTCTTTGCAGAAGCATTTATAGGGATCTTACGACAACATGATATGCCCTTGGAAAACCTGGGGCTTATCTATATGCTTGGGTTATTTTGGGTGTTTCGTTTTCTATGGGCACCTTTTATAGACAGGATCAAGTTTAAAATAGGACATTATAAAGGATGGATCATTATCTTTCAGCTTTTGATGGTACTTATTCTTTTAGCTATAGCAAAATTCAGCCTTATTGATGACCTTCAGACAATCGTTTTATTAAGCATTGTTTTTGCTTTTACAGCAGCCTCTCAAAGTATAGCTTTAGATGGACTCGTATATAAAAACGTATTTAAAAGGGAACGTTCCCTTGCTATGTCTGTAAAAGCAGCAAGTGGTCTTTTAGGGATGGTTTTAGGTGGTGGAGTAGGGCTTGTGCTTTATGCTCACTTAGGATGGGAAGTTACTATGACAATAGTATCTTTAACGATGCTAGTGGCACTTATCCAAGTGATCTTTTACAAAGAATCCAAACCTAAAAAGGAACAAACTACTTCGGAGCTTGATTATAAACAGTTCCTCTTCTTTTGGAAAGGGAAAGATAAAAAGCAGTGGATGCTGCTGTTATTTTTATATCCTGCATCTATCAGTTCAGCGTATGGATTGATCACTCCAATACTTGTAGATCTAGGTTGGAGTTTGGACAGGATTGGTTATTCAGTCCATATTGTAGGATATAGCATAGGGGTACTTGCCTCATTTAGTGCCTCATGGTTTATTAAAAAATACGGTAAGAGAAATGTATTAGTGGGAGCCTCTTTAGGGCAATGTGCGGGGATATTGCTTCTATTAATCCTTTTTCATAATAATGAAACTTTTACAACCATTATAATTGTAGGGATAATATTTTCATTTTATACCCCATCTATGGTAATTATGACAACCTTGATGATGGATAAAGCTTCGAAAAAAACTCCTGCAGCCCAGTTTGCGGCTCAGCATAGTATATATATGTTCTCGGGAATAATATTTGCTACTCTAGCTGTTTCCTTTGCAGGAATTTTGGGATATACAAGTATCGCCTTGATAGGAGCATTTGTTGGCTTATTAGCAGCATATGCTTCTTATAAAATAGAATTAGAAAAAGAGAAAGTAAAAAGATGAAAGAGATAAAAATATTAATGGTGGTCAATGTCTTATGTATATCGGCAATGATGGCTTTTTTAGCTGTTGTCGGTCCTATCATAAGAGAGTTGCATCTGCAAGAGTGGCATGCAGGATTAACTGTAGCGATCGCAGGTGTTTTATGGGTCGTATTATCAAGGTATTGGGGAAGAAAAAGTGATGTGGTAGGCAGAAAACCTATTTTAGTGATAGGAGTAGCAGGGGTGGCAGTCTCTTATTTGGTCTTAGCGATTTTTATAGATAATGCTTTACTCTCTCCACCTGCAGCGATAATTTCACTTTTTATGTTGATTTTGACAAGAGGTGGAATAGGGGCATTTTATTCTGCTATTACTCCCGTATCAAATGCTTTGATCGCTGATCATATAGAGAAAGAAAAACGAACGGGATATATTGCAAAACTAGCAGCAAGCAGCGGAGTAGGGATGGTGATAGGCCCGCCTGTTGGAGGGTATCTTGCAAACTTTGGATTAAGTGTTCCTCTTTATACTTTTGCCATATTGCCATTATTGGCAACGGTTGCACTTTATATGATACTTCCCCATGAAAAGCCTGTTACAACAGAAAAAACACCTATCTTAAAAGTTTTTGATGAAAGGCTACGAATACCTATGTTTGCGGCATTTATTACGATGTTTTCTATTGTAACGGCTCAGGTTTGTTTAGGATTTTATATCATTGATAGGTTTGGACTTGATTCTTTAAAAGCAGCAGAGATGACAGGATATGTACTAGCTTGTGTGGGATTTTCTTTTATAGTTTCTCAAATAATAGTCTCTAAAAGCAGTATCAAAGCAACAAAGCTTTTAAAGTATGGAGCATTTGTGGGGATGATTGGATATATCTTTGTATTTATGATGGATTCCCAACTTATCTTGACACTTGGATTTTGTATAGGTGCATTTGGTATGGGTATGCTCTTCCCTGCATATCAAACCTTAGCAGTAAACTTGGTAGATAAAAAAGAGCAAGGTGCATCTGCCGGTACAGTAAGTGCCGCACAAGGGATCGGAATGATTATTGGACCATTGGTAAGTACAGTGGTTTACAAGATTGATCCAATAGCACCTTTTATTTTGGTAAGTGTATTATTTTTTATATTAGGAATATTTTCATTTAAATATGAGAGGAAAGAGAGATGATAGAAGTTTTATTATTGGCAGTTGCTTTAAGTATGGATGCATTTGCGGTATCGATCGGTCTGGGGGTAAAACAAAAAGTAAATATAAAAAACTTAGCCCTGAAAGCAGGGGTATTTTTCGGTATTTTTCAAGCTCTTATGCCCCTTATAGGTTATCTTGGAGGAGTAGGATTAAAAGAATATATAGGCGGATACGATTCGATAATTGCATTTGTCCTGCTTTTATTGATAGGTGCCAAGATGATCTATGAAGCTTTAGGGGAAAACGTTGAAGATGAGATATCCCTTATTTCAAATAAGGTGCTTTTAACCCTTGCTGTTGCTACAAGTATCGATGCGATGGCTGCGGGATTTACTTTGCACCTTTTTGACTTAGACCCGGTTCTGAGTCTTTTTATCATCGGTCTTACTACCTTCATAATTAGTATATTTGGAGTGTATGTGGGAAGCAAAGGTGGTGAAAAATATGAAAGCAAAGCAGAAATATTAGGTGGAGTGATCCTTATTTTAATCGGAATTAAAGTATTGATATTATAGTATATTGATAATTATTATTAGTATTAATAAAGAAGCAAGGGATAGGTATGAAAAGAAAAGTATTTTATTTGTTACTTACTTCCGGCGTATATGCGGAAGTTTTGGATAAGAGTATAGAAATAACAACAAAAGGAAACGATAAATCGATCCAGACCCAAAAAAAGATTGATAATTTAGTAGAAAAAAAAGAGGTCCTGTATAATAAGTTTAAATCTTTAAGCAATGTGCTGAAATCTTTAAATCAATATAATAAAGAGCTGCAGGCAATGGCAAGCTCCCAGGAGAATGAAAAAATATCAATTAAAAATCAGCTTGGTAAAATCGATGAAACAAAAAGAGATATATTACCTCTTATTCGAAATATGCTTTTATCTTTGGAAGAGTTTGTCAATAAAGACACCCCTTTTTTATATAAAGAAAGAACCCAAAGGGTACAAAGATTGAAAAAGCTTGTTAAAAGATCGGATGTATCGATCGCTTCAAAATATAAATCGGTGATGGAAGCTTTTGAAATAGAGAACGAGTACGGCAGAACAATAGAAACATATAATGATATTTTGACCCATGATAATTTAAGTAAAAACGTAAAATTTTTACGTCTTGGAAGAGTCGCTTTTTATTATGTGAGTGAAGACAATAAAGAGTGCGGGATATGGGATAACAGATCAAAAAGCTGGTTAAAACTGGATAATAGTTATACCCACAAATTAAATGAAGCGATTAAAGTAGCTTCAAATAAGTCTGTTCCAAATCTTCTAACCATCCCGATGTTTACACCAAAGGCTATATAATGAGAAAACTATTTTTATTTTTATTTCTAATCTCTAACGTAATTGCAAACGAAGCTGTTTTTTCCGAACTTTTAGAAAAAGTAAAACAAGGCTACAAGTCCCAGACTATTGAAGAGAGACAAAGAGAGCAACGGTTCTTAAATGATGTCAGAAAACAACAAAGCATGGTAAACAGTATTAAAAATGATATTAAAAAGGCAAAGGTTTTATCAGAAAAATTAAAAAATGATATTTTGAAGAATGAGGAAACTCTTCAAAAGCTCAGTAATAAACTTGAGCTTTCAACAGGAGACCTGGGAGAGCTGTTTGGAACAGTTAAGCAGATATCTTCAGATATGAATGTGCATATAAAGAACTCGCTTGTATCTTCACAGTATCCGCAAAGAGTTGAAGAGTTAAAGTTATTAAGTGATAAAACTGTTCTCCCCGATATAAAAGAGCTTGAGAGGTTATGGTATATTATACTCCAAGAGATTGTCGAATCTGGAAAAATAGTAAAATATAATACCCCTGTAATAACGGGTGAAGAACTAAAAGATCAAACAGAGATTGTAAGAATAGGAAATTTCAATGCAATTATCGAAGGAGGCTTTTTACAGTACGAATCTTCAAACAAGATTTTTGTAAAGCCTTCATATCAAGCTGACAGGGGATATCTTTCAACTATAAACGATTATATAAAGTCTGAGGATAATATTGCCGAAGTGGTGGTAGATCCCACAAGGGGAACTATTCTAGAGATGTTTTCCCATAAGCCCACATTGAAAGAGAGGGTAGATCAAGGTGGAGTTATCGGGTATATTATTATCAGTTTGGCTGTTATCGGGATCTTGTTCGCATTAGGAAAATATATATGGCTGTTTATTGTTGATCTTAAAGTCGGGAAACAGCTTAAAGATACAACTGCCGCAAATAGAAAAAATCCCCTGGGGCGGATTATTTATGCTTATGAGACAAACTACCAGTTACCGTTTAATGATCTTGAATATAAAGTCGATGAAGCATTCTTTAAAGAGATCCCGTCCCTGCAGGGCGGATTTTCCATGATAAAACTATTTGCCGCAACGACACCTTTACTAGGGCTTTTGGGTACAGTAACGGGAATGATTCTAACTTTTCAGTCTATTACCTTATTTGGAACCAACGACCCTAAACTGATGGCAGGAGGGATATCACAAGCTTTGATTACCACCATGCTGGGATTAATTGCGGCAATTCCTCTTTTATTCGCCCATGCAATATTAAGTTCCAAAGCAAAAAAGATCATTAATATACTTGAGCAGAATACAACTGCCCTGATCGCTAAAAAGATGGGATAAGATGTTTGAGTTTTTTTATACGGTAGGTTCTTTTATTGAAAAAGGCGGGGATGTTCTAATAATAATCTTTCTGGTCGCTTTTTTTATGTGGTCGTTGATATTGGATAAGTTGTATTTTCATTTTTTTATTTATCCCAAAAAAATCAAACAAACCACGTTTAAAAACAGATATATCAGTAAAAAAGAGTTTTTACAGACCAGATCAATGTTTGACAGGGGTATGGCTTTAATCAAAATCTCAATTATAGTTTCCCCTTTGCTTGGGCTTTTGGGAACCGTAAGCGGGATGATAGAGGTTTTTGACGTGATCGCAATTTTGGGGAATTCTGATCCAAAAGCGATGTCAAGCGGGATCTCTCAAGCTACAATCCCCACTATGGCAGGGATGAGCGTGGCTCTTAGCGGGATCATATTAAAGACATATCTGGAGCAAAACAATAAAAAAAAGTTACGCCTTCTAGCAGAAAAATTACAAATTGAGTTTAAAGGGAAAAAAAGATGAGAAGAAGAGATCTATTTGAAGAGAATGAAGAATCAAGTATAGATATGACCCCTATGCTTGATATTGTTTTTATCATGCTGATTTTTTTTATCGTTACTACCTCTTTTGTAAAAGAAGCAGGGATCGATATCAATAAACCGGTAGCAAAAAGTACACAGCAAAAAGAGAAAAACAATAATATCATGGTAGCTATTACGGGAGAGGAAGAGATATGGATCGACAAAAGACAGATCGATATACGGTCACTTCGGGCAAGTATCCAGAGTTTAACTTCAAGTGATGAAAAATCAAATGTGATCATTCAAGCAGATAAGATGGCAAAAACAGGTATCTTGGTAGATGTGATGGATCAGATCAAGATGGCAGGGATTGAGAATATCTCAATAGCAACAAAAAAAGAGTAATTCAATTATGAGTATATTTCGATTTTCACTCCCCTTATTTGCACTGCTTGGAACTTTAATGCTCTATTGGGCGTTATATCAGGCGATAGTTGTCAGTTCAACAAAAAAGCTGGATAACGGTTCTTTTGGGAATATAAGTTTTACAAGAATGATAAAAGAGAATGATGTAGATAAAAAACAAAGGGTAAAAAAAGATATTCCCAAGCCAAAACCGATAAAAAACCCGCCAAAAATATCTGCAGATCTTCCAAAACAGAAAGTAAAAATACAGCAGCAAAAACTTGATATAGACATACCTTTAGTGAAGTTTCCCGTCAATATAGCCCAAAGCAGCTTTTTAAAAGGGGCGGCTATAAATCAAAATTTTACAAAAAATGCAGAGGCAACTCCAATGCTTAGAATCCCGCCTGTATATCCAAGGCGTGCAAAAATGTTGAAAAAAGAGGGATTTGTAAAACTGAAACTTTTTATTTCGTCGGAGGGATTAGTAAAAAAAGCAAAGATCTTGGAATCAAAACCTAAAAAGATCTTTGATAAGGCGGCACTTCAAAGTGTATATCGCTGGAAGTTCAAACCAAGAGTAATAGACGGGAAAGCAGTGGAACAAGTTGCAATGCAGGTTTTAGAATTTAAGTTAAGGAATTAAAATGAAAAAGATCTTTTTGAGCCTATTTATCTTTGTATCTATTTTGGATGCCAGCGTTAAGTTATCCAAAAGCACTTATAGCACTCTTATGAAAGTCCAGGAATTAACAGGGGAAAAGAAATATACAGAGGCTTTAAAAATTGTGGATGAAAATCTTGCAAAAGATCTTTCAAAAGCCGGCAAGGCGTATTTTCTGCAGACAAAAGGATTTATCTTAACTTCTCAAAATAGATATAAAAAGGCAATTGAAGCTTTTAAGCAGATGAATCAATTGGAAGTTATGGATGAGGCAACATATATACGAACACTATATAATTTAGCACAGTTGGAAGCCTCTGTAAAAGAATATCAGAAAAGTATAAATTATCTAAACGAGTACCTGCAAAAAAATAAAAAACAAAATGGGGATGCTTATATACTGCTTTCCCAAAATTATCTTTTATTGGAAAAGACAAAACAGGCAATACCGTATATCAAACAAGCCATACAGATAAAAAAGCAAAATAAAAAAGAGGTGCCTGCAAGCTGGTATGATCTTTTGTTTTCAAGTTATTATAAGATAAAAGATTATAAAAATGCCATAGACTGCCTTGAGATCATGGTACGCCTAAAGCCTATGAAAAAAGAGTATTGGCAGTACCTATATCAACTTCATACTCTGGAAGGGAACCTTAAAAAAGGGCTTAATACTTTTGAACAGGCATATAATCTAAAACTTTTGAAAGGGAAAGATATTTTGGAGTTCGCAAGATTTTTAGCGGCGGATAAACTCTACTTTAAAAGTGCAAAACTTCTTGAAAGACATCTTAACCGTAAAGAGATAAAAGAGAACGAAAAAAACTTAAATCTATTATATACCCTTTATTACAGCGCGAAAGAGTATAAACATTCTTTGAAAGCTTTAGACAGATTGGTGAGTATAAGTAATAAAAGCGAACACTATTTGAAAAAAGCCAGAATGCACAATATGCTGCATCAATACCATAAAGCCGTAAAAGCATACAAGATTGCATTAAAAGATAAAAAACTTAAAAATTATCCAACGGCTGTGATGGAACTGGCATATCTTTATTATGAACTGGAAGATCATTCAAAATGTAAAAAGTGTTTAAATATCGCAAAAAAATATAAACAAACAAGGAAAAAAGCCGCAGAATTTTTAGAACATATATAACAGTTATCAGACATATGGTTTATTTTAATATTTATAAATTATCGCTACAATACGGCTTAAATAATAAGTGAAAAATTATAAGCGGGGTAACGGATTATAGAAGAGGTCATAACAAACGACGGAACAAATACTCTTTACAGCAAAGAGTTTAAACAGCACTACCATAACACGCGTGACGGTGCCTTGAAAGAATCACTTACAAAACATATTATCCCGGCACTTACGTACCAAAGTTCGAAAGAGGAACTAAATATTCTGGATATATGTTTTGGAATAGGCTACAATACTTTGGCAACATTATATTATATGAAAAAACATAATATAACCAAAAAAGTAAACATCTATTCTCCCGAATTTGACCTTGAACTTTTACGGTCACTGAAAAACTTTAACTATCCTACACAGTTCGAGCCTTTTAAAAATATTATTGAGCAGATATCAACCAATCTGCACTATGAAGATGATAATATAAAAATCACGGTTTTTAACGGTGATGCAAGGAAATATATAAAAACTCTGTCTAATATAAACATAGTTTACCAGGACGCTTTCAGCAGTGACGTGAACAGGATGTTATGGACGAAAGAGTATTTTGAAGATATTTCCAAATCACTGGATGGCGATGCGATAATAACTACGTATTCAATTGCCACCCCCGTAAGGCTTTCCATGTGGGAAAACGGCCTTAATATATATGAGATCAGGCAAGAGGGTATAAATAAAAGTACCATCGCTTTAAATAAAAAACAGCCCGACTCCAGATATAAATATATAGATATGGAACTGAAAAAACAAAGAAACAAAGCAGCATCTGCTTTATATGACAAGGATTGAAAATGTTTGAAAGAGAACCTGTTAAAATTTACAGAATGACCTTAAGCCGGGTTATTGAAAACCTTTCCCGGATAAAAGACTGCCCGAAAGAGAAGTTCCAAGAGCATATCGAAGATGCTTTTGAAGGGTATGACTATGAAGATGTGGAAGATATCACGGGATTTGGGAACTGGTGTGATATATCCAATGACGGAGATTACAGGGTAACTGTGAAAATAGATCACCCCGATGCTTATGAGATAACACTTCATATTGTGGTAAAAGAGGACAAAGTAACTGTAGAAAATGTATTATAATTATAAGTAAAATTTATTACTGACTAAGGGTCGATTAAACTTTATTCCATTATAATTATTTATAATTAATTATTAGTATTAATTATAATATTAGATAAAGGAATAAGTATGGCAAGATTAGTAGTACTAGGCGGAGGAGTTGCCGGGCATACTGCAGCTACATTTGCGGCAAAATGGCTGGGGAATGAACATGAAGTTGTGGTTGTGACACCAAACGCGAAATGGAACTGGATCCCTTCAAATATCTGGGTCGGTGTAGGGGAGATGGGAAAAGATGATGTGACCTTTGACCTTGACCCTGTTTATAAGAAAGCGGGCATAACATACAAGCAGGCAAAATGTATCTCCATTCATCCAGAAGGCAGCAGCCAGACCGATAATCCTTATGTTACTATCGAACTAACAAGCAAACTTGATTTTGGAAAGAAAGAAGAGCTTTCTTATGATTATCTAATAAATGCAACAGGCCCCAAACTAAACTTCGGGGCAACACCCGGGCTTGGGGAAGGAAGCGAGATCGGTACCCATACAGTTTCTGTGTGTACGGCAGATCATGCACTTCATGCAAACAGGGAACTTGAAAAATCCATCAAGAAAATGAAGCAGGGGGAAACCCAGGATATTTTGGTTGGTACGGGTCACGGGATGTGTACCTGCCAGGGTGCGGCATTTGAGTATATCTTTAATATAGAACAAAAACTAAGAAGAGAAAAAGTAAGAGACAAGGCAAACCTTATCTGGATATCTAATGAACAGTCTTTAGGTGATTTTGGTATGGGAGGTATGCATATAGACAGAGGAGGTTACCAGACCCACTCCAAAGTATTCACCGAATCTATCTTTGCCGAAAGAGGGCTTCACTGGATCACGGGAGCGCACGTAAACAAAGTTGAAGAGGGTAAAGTTACTTATGAAACTTTAGAGGGTGATATAAAGGATCAAGAGTTTGATTTTGCGATGCTTATTCCTCCTTTTGCAGGAGTAGGGCTGAAGGCTTATGATAAAGATGATAATGATATCACAGATACCATATTTGCCCCTAACGGCTTTATGAAAGTTGATGCCGATTATACTCCCAAACCTTATGAGCAGTGGTCTGCAGATGACTGGCCTGCGACACTGCAAAACCCTACATACAGTAATATGTTTGCAGCGGGTATAGCATTTGCTCCTCCGCATCTTATATCCCAGCCTGCAAGCTCACCTAACGGAACACCTATCAACCCGACACCTCCTAGAACGGGTATGCCAAGTGCGATGATGGGTAAAGCGGTGGCTTCTAGTATCTGTGATATGATAAAAGGAAAATCTGACAAACCAACACATACTGCTAAAATGTCCGAAATGGGTGCAGCCTGCGTTGCAAGTACCGGTAAAGGTGTATTCTCGGGAACCGCAGCAGCCATGACAGTATATCCTGTTGTTCCGGATTATAAAAAATACCCTGAAACAGGAAGAGACCAAAATCTTACTTTCGGTGAAGTGGGACTTGCAGGGCACTGGATAAAACATATACTTCATGTTATGTTCTTATGGAAAGCACAGCTTAAGCCTGGTTGGACTTTAATTCCTGAATAGGAATTAAGGTTTATAGTTTAAATAAAATAAATGATAAGAAAGGAAAAAAGATGAAAGATAATACAAAAGCATACGAACAGGCATATTTTCCGCCAAAACCGAATAAGTTCACAAAGTTTATGAGAACCTGCATTTTATGGCAGATAGTAAGATTTATAATAATAAACCTGAAAATGCTAAAGGTGATCTCTAAATCACACTAATAAAAAAGGGGAAGATCTATTCTTCCCCTTTTTTTTGTTTTTTCGATTGCAAATCTATATTAAGATGTAAAATATCAATGGCACTAGGCGTAATACCGCTGATCTGCGAAGCACTGAAGAGAGTCGGAGGGTTAAAAGTTCTCAGCTTTTCTATAACCTCTGTTGAAAGTCCGGGAAGATTATCATAAACGAAATCTTCAGGGATCTTAAGGCTCATCATCTTCTTCATTTTCTCGATCTGTTTTTTTTGTTTCTGAACATATCTGAAATATTTGGCTTCTATTATAACCTGCTCTTTCAAGTATGGTTCAAGGTGTGCCAGTGATGGTACAAGTGCATCGAACTTTTCACTGTCTATTGTGTTTCTTCCGACAACATCTATTAGAAGTGTTCTGTCTGATATCTTGTCTTCTCCCAGCTTTTCAAGAAGTGCCAGATTCTCTTTTTTTGGAGTGAACCATTCGTTTGACATATATTCAACTGCATCTTGCAGCGTTGTTTTTTTATGGTTCATTTTATCAAATGTCTTTTCATCTATAAGACCCAAGTCATGCCCGTAAGGCATAAGTCTGAGATCCGCACTCTCTTCTCTTAGAAGAAGTCTGTATTCTGCACGGCTTGTGAACATTCTGTAAGGTTCGTTTGTCCCTTTTGTCACAAGATCGTCTATAAGAACCCCTATGTAGCTTTCATCACGTCTAAGTATGAAAGGTTCTTTGCCTTCTATAGAAAGAGTTGCATTGATACCGGCCATAAGACCTTGTGCTGCTGCTTCCTCGTAACCGGTAGTGGCATTTATCTGTCCTGCGAAGTAAAGACCTTTGATCTTTTTTGTTTCAAGGGTATGTTTTAGTTCCGTAGGGTCCACATAGTCATATTCTATGGCATAGGCATATCTTACAATTTGGGCATTTTCAAGACCCTCTATAGAGTGGATCATCTGCTTTTGCACGTCAATAGGCAGTGATGAACTAAGTCCGTTGATATAATACTCTTCTGCTCTTCTTGTCTGGGGTTCTAAAAACAGCTGGTGTCTTTCTCTCTCAGCGAATCTGTTTACTTTGTCTTCAATACTTGGGCAGTATCTAGGTCCCGTACCTTCTATCTGTCCCGTGAATAGAGGGGCTTTGTGAAAATTGCTTTTAATAGTATCGTGGGTTCCAAGATTTGTGTATGTTATATAGCATGGAAGCTGGTTTGGATTGAAAGAGGATTTGTCAGTCCTGAAACTGAAAGGCTGCGGCTTTTCATCACCGCCGTGCTCTTCCATTACACTGAAGTCTATGGAGTTTACGTTTATCCTTGCTGGAGTTCCCGTTTTTAGTCTTCCAACTTTAAATCCAAGCTCTTTGAGCTGGTCCGAGAGTGTGGTAGATGGAAGTTCCCAGGCTCTTCCTGCGGGGTATTTGTTTTCACCTATATGAATAAGACCTTTCATAAAAGTTCCCGTAGTTAGTATAACTTTTTCGGCTTCGAACTTTTCTCCAAGTTTTGTAACTACTCCCGTTACGGTATCGTTATTTATACTTAAAGCAGATACTTCATCCTGATATACGTCAAGGTTGGGGGTATTTAATGTTACGTTACGCATATACTCTCTGTATGCATCCATATCGATCTGGGCACGGCTTCCCTGAACTGCTGCACCTTTTGAGCCGTTTAGTACCCGAAATTGAATCCCCGTAGCATCGGTACAAAGACCCATCTCTCCGCCTAAAGCGTCTATCTCCCTTACCAGGTGTCCTTTTGCAAGACCTCCGATAGCGGGATTACAGCTTGCGGCACCTATTTGCTCCACAAGCATAGTAACCAGAAGGGTTTTTTTACCCATTCTTGCAGGTGCAAGACTTGCTTCTATACCTGCATGTCCCCCGCCTACTACTATAACATCATATTTCAATTTGATTTTCCTCTATTTATTGCTAAGACCGTTTTTAACAAAATCAAAGATTATAGGGTTCGGAGTTTGAAGGCTGCTTGTAAATTCCGGGTGGAACTGAACACCCACGAACCAAGGGTGGTCTTTGATCTCTACAACTTCTATAAGGCCGTTTGACTGACCTGTTATAAACATACCGTTCTTTTCCAGCTGTGCTTTGTATGAAGGGTTTGCTTCATATCTGTGTCTATGTCTCTCGTAAGATATCCCTTTTCCGTAAGCTGTTTCAAGATGTGAACCCTCTCTTGGTTCAAAAGGATATTCTCCAAGTCTTAAAGTCCCGCCCATCGGTGATTCGTGGGTTCTTATCTGAGAATCCCCTGTAGTATCAAGGAACTGCTCTATTAAGTATATAGCAGGCTCTTTTGTATCTTTGTCAAACTCTACGCTTGTAGCATCTTTGATACCAACTACGTTTCGCAAGAATTCAATGATCGCAAGCTGCATTCCTAGACAGATACCAAGGTACGGAAGTTTGTTCTCCCTTGCATATTTGATAGCTTCGATTTTACCCGGAACTCCTCTTTCTCCAAAACCTCCGGCAACAAGCACGCAAGAGCTGTCCCCTAAAACCTCTTTAGCACCTTTTTCTTCTATCTCTTCAGAATCACACCAGTTTATGCTTACTTTTGCATTTAGGTGTGCTCCCGCATGGGTCAGCGCTTCGATAAGTGATTTATAAGATTCTTTTAATTCAAGGTATTTCCCTACAAAGGCGATAGATATTTCATCTTTTGGGGCGATTATATGTTTTACAAGGCTGTCCCATTGTTCCATATCCGGTTTGAACTCTTCCATCTCAAAATGTTTTGCGATAGGTTTTAAGATACCCTCTTTAAGGTAGTTCATCGGAACCTGGTAAATAGATTTTGCATCACCTGCTTCTATTACGGCGTCTTCATCTACGTCACAGCTGTATGCAAGCTTTCTTTTAAGGTCTGCAGGGAGTTTCTGTTCGGTTCTGCAAACAAGCATATGAGGCATAATACCGATTCTTCTTAGTTCCTGTACACTGTGCTGTGAAGGTTTTGTTTTAAGTTCTCCCGCAGCTGCTATATAAGGGACAAGTGTAAGGTGAATGTTCATCGTAGTTGTTTTAGGGTTTTCGTGCCTGATCTCCCTAACTGCCTCCATAAAAGGAAGGCCCTCGATGTCACCGACTGTTCCTCCAAGCTCAACTATCAAAAAGTCGTGACCTTTACCCGCAGCGTAGATCCTGTTCTTGATCTCGTCAACGATATGGGGGATCACCTGGATCGTCTGTCCAAGATATCCACCCTCTCTTTCTCGCTGTATTACAGAGCTGTAAACCTGCCCTGTGGTAAAGTTGTTGTCTTTACCCAGTGTTTTATCTATGAATCTTTCGTAGTGACCGATATCAAGGTCTGTCTCGGCACCGTCCGCCGTTACGAATACTTCACCGTGCTCTAGGGGACTCATGGTTCCCGGATCCACATTTAAGTATGGATCGATCTTTAACATACTTACGTCAAATCCGCTTTGTTTCAAAAGTGCCGCAATACTTGCACTTGTGATACCTTTACCTAAGCTGCTTAATACTCCACCTGTAACAAAAATATATTTAGTCATGCTCTACCTTGTATTATATATGATTATAGTTCGGATTATATCCTAATATGAATAAAAATGTGCTTTAACAGTTGTACACAGAATCGATGTATAAGAGGTATACATAAACTTAAAGGTTGTTTAATGTTATTAAGATGTAACCGACTTTGTTATTAATTAAGTATATTTTAAGAATAGTGTCCGTAAAATTGCTCCATAACATTGTGCTAAGCCCTTATTCTAAGAGATAAAGGTTTAGAACACTCTTGTCTTGTATCATGAGTTGCACAATTGTTAAATTTCGAAATTTAAAAAAGGAAAACAATGAAAAACACAATTAAAATGAGTTTAGCTGCTGCTGTTGCAGTTTCAGCACTTTCAACTTCTGCATCTGCAGGTAACTTAGAGGAAATGATCAAAGGTGTTACTGCATCTGGTAAGATCAATGTAGAATACCAAAATGATTCAAATGATAGAGTTGCTAATGCTCAAGGTAACTCTGCTAACCAAACTGAGTACGATATTGATATGACTTTCAAAATCCCAGTTAATGACAACATTACTGCTACAGTTGGTTTCCAAGCTGACCATGATACAGATATCGAAGCAACTAATGCTTCAAGAACTGGTGTAGCTGATGATGTTGATGTTACTCAACTTAACTTTACTTACTCTAACGGACCACTTACAGTTATCACTGGTAAGCAAAATGTAGGTACTCCATTCCTATACGATCAAAAAGGTGACGGTATCGTTGCACTTTACAATGCAGGTCCTGTAACTTTAGCTGCAGCTCACTTTGTAAACTCTAATGCAAACATTTTAGATGGTACATTAACTGCTCCAGGTGTAAACCTTACTCAAGGTGGAGAAGATATTAACGCTGTTGCTGCTATCGGTTCTGTTGCTGGAATCAATATGTCTGCATGGTATGTAACTACTACTTTAGGTACAGCTAACGCACCATTAGGTCTTAACAACTTATTAGCAGAAGATGCTGAAGCTTATACCCTTAACGTTAACGGTAAAGTTGGACCAATCGGTTTCGACGTAAGACACTCATCTGCAGAAGTTGACGGTACATTAAACTATGATGAAGAAGAGTTAACAAAAGTTACTTTAACTGCTGATGTTGATATGTTCTCATTCGCTGCTGCTTACGGTACTACTAATGACACAATGGGAGCTGGTACTGCTCAAAATGCAACAGGTGTAGCAAGAATTCACGGTGTATCTTGGGATGACGATGATACTACTGATACAGGATTCAACGGTGAGCAAGCTTACCTAGATACATTAAATGATGCTGATGCATACTTAATCTCTGCTACAGCAAATATGGGTCAATACACTGCAGGTGTAACTTACATTGACGGTGACGCTGACCAAAACGGTGCAGCTGCTGGTGAGGTTGACTTTGATGAACTAATCTTAAGTGCATCTTACGCAATGAGCAAAAACTTTACAGTTTCAACTTACTACTCAATGTATGAAGTAGATAACTCTGCAACAGCAGGTGTTGATACTGAAAACGATGAGTTCTCTTTATCATTAACTTACAAATTCTAATATTTGATTTAGTTAATACTATAAATCTAAAGGCCGGGTTATCCCGGCCTTTTTTTATGTCTGAATTTATCCTGATCTTTAGGCATAAAAAAAGCTTGAAGAAAGAATATATCCTCTTCAAGCTTTTAATTTTTCAGTATATTAATATTTTATTTTATGCTTTTCAGGTATGATGATATGTTTTTTAATCTATCGTCTGTTATTATTCCCACATATTGTTTCATAATAAAAGCATTTGATCCCATCCTGTCGTTAAATTCATAATCATTTATTGCTCTTGACATCTGATCAAGCGTCATATCTTTTAAAGGTTTGGAAGTGCCGTAAGCGTTTAGTTCACCCTTTTGTCCGTGGCACTCTACACAGTGGGCTTCATAGAAGGCTTTCCCCTCTTTGATATTTCCTTCTCTTTCCTCTTTCAGTTTTTTCATCTGCTCTTCACGGTTGATCTCTTCCATATAGGCTCTTAATTCCTCTTTACCCATAGGACGTCCGTTTATAATGGCACTGTTTAGCATATCCTCTTTCTGGAACACGTAGATATAATTAAGACCTGAGTCTCCGTCGGATATCTTTATATCGCTTACGGTATAACCCTGCTCTTTCATATCTTCGACCGTGAATACGCCTTCACATTTACCCCCTTGAAGAGGTATTGTCTCTATGGTTGTCGGGTCAAAATGGTTCTTTTTAAAACACATGGTTGTTTCTGCACTTAGAAGCGACACAGTAGATAATACTAATAAACTTTTCTTTAACATTATTTTCCTTTGATTTGTTTGTTTTTCTGATGGTATTGTATATTATATTTGACCATTATACCCTCATTTACCTTTGCAAATTCTACGGGGTACGAGATGTTCAGGGGGATATTTTTTTTATTTATATCCTCTAAAATATCAAAAAACTCTTTTGGTTCTTTTATGATATTGGATACAGAGAAGTTATAAGTTGTAAAATTCTCCTCTTTTTTACTTACGAATAATATATTCGCAGTTTGGGCAAGTTTGGATTTCAGGTATTGGGTTATTTTAGCTATTGAAACATATTTAAAATCCTTATACTCTTTAAGGATTTTTACCCCGTCTTCTTTTTTTATTTTCCCTTCACTGTTAATGATACTGCTTAATATGGCATTATTATGGTGTGAGAGGATAATATCCGATCTTGTGTATATCTTTTCAAGATTTTCTTTCAGGTCCTGCGGCGATGTTGAGTTTGCTATAAAGCTGCACACTACGGTTGAACTGTTATCTTGTATTTGAAGCTCTTTTAGAACCGCATCGTAAGGGATAATATCAAACAGTGTCATAAGTTCTTGTATGATGTTTTTATTTATAGCCGTATGGTCGGGCAGGGTGATAGTTTTTACTTCAGGGGCAGGCTGTTTTTTTAGCTGCTCTTTTTTTACCGACTGCTCTTTTTCAATCTTTTTCTCATCTGTTACAGGCTGTGCAGTCTGGGTTTTGTAGTACAACACTCCTGCAACGCAGATTACACTTGCAAGTGCCAAACCGCCCCACACCATCGGGTTGCTGCTTTGTTTTTTAGGTCTTGGTGGTATAAATGAGTATTTTGCCGCATTTGGTTTTTTGGATAATATTTTAAGCTTGTCCTCAAGATTGATATAATAGTAGTTTACTTTTGCCATAAGTGTTTCGTGCAGAGAATCCAGCTGTTCGTCGGAAAGCTGGTTTATAGTGTAAAGTATATTTACTTCCTCTATAAACTCCACGTCTTTATTTTCCTGGTAGTATGTCTGGATAAGGTCGCTTAATGTCTGTTGTATCTCCAGGAAATATACTTCATCATAAAGTTTCTGCCCGGAAATATCATCTTTGTAAAACTGCGACTCTTTGATATTTTCGAAAGAGGTAAGGGAGTGTATGGTATTTAAGCTTATGTTCTTATCTTTGTCAAGTAAAATTATGTATAGAGTATTGTCATTAATAAGAAGGTTTAAAGAGTTTTTTGAAACCTTGTTTGATAATTGTTCATAAAGAAGTGTAAAAGGGGAAAATATATAATCTATGCTGTTGTCAAAAAGCAGCTTCTCATTCTCGATTTCATTTTTTGGGATAATGATATTGTAGGTATCGTTTAATTGCACCAAGTTGTACAAATCACTATCTAGTTCATCAGAGCTTACGATCTGCTGGAAGCCGTTTACGGAAATAGAAGATATATATGTATCGGGAATATTCTTTTCCATAACCTGGAGTTTATAGATAAAATCACCGGGCACGGTTTCATCTTCTTTTATAAGAAAAGAGGTGTTCTCTCTTTTTGTCTCTTTCCCGTTAATCAGCGTTTGTCCATCAAGTTTGATCTGTTTATCGTTTCTTATTATGTTGATATATTGTCTTTTATCTTTTTTGAACATGATTCTCTTCTTTTACTTCTTTTTGCTTAAAGGATGTGAGGTATTATACTGTTTTAATTTTATATTTGTGTTTAATTTAGTATAAATCCCAGTAGCTTTTAAACTGCTGTGACCCAAAAGTTCGCTGATATCGTTTATTCTTGCACCGTTGTTTAAAAGGTCTGTTGCAAAAGAGTGTCTTAACTGGTGGGGAGTGGCCTTTATCCCTATCTTTTTAAAGAGTTTTTCAACTGCATATTGCAGCTGTCTTATGGTATATTTTTTTGAATTTTTTTCAAAGATAAATTCTTTTGGTTTTTTTTCTTCTATATATTTTTCCAAGAGTTCATTTACTGTTTTATTGGAAGGGATCTGCCTTTGTTTGTCACCTTTACCCGTAACGGTTATATGGGTCTTGTTTAGATGTGAAAGTTTCAGATCAGCCAGTTCTGAGATCCTAAGACCGAAAGAATAGATAAGAAGCACGATCAGTTTCTGCTTCTCGTCCGCATTTTCCAATGCTTCGTAGATCTTGTCCGTACTAAGAGGTTTTGGTAGTGTCTGGGCTGATTTTACGCTGTTTGCTCCTGTAAGGGTTATGATAATATTTTTTGTCTCAAGGAAACCCAAGAAGCTTCTGATAGTTGAAAGTTTTTTATTGATGGTTTTATTGTTCTGTCTGGAGATCTTTATTCTGTATTTGGTTATATCAAGGATGATCCTGCCGTCCTCTTCGTAAAGTTCGCTTTGCACTAGCATATCTAGCAGGGGGGCTTTATAGGTTTTTACGGTAAGGGGGGAGTATTTTTTTATATTTTGAAGGTAATGCAGATATTGATCTATGAGTTTAAAAAAATCCTCTTTCATAACATTATTTTTCCAGGGTATTTTCCATCATTTTTGATCTTATAAGCTCTTTTGCCTCATCCATTTTCATATCTTTTACGTCAAAAGGGTCGCTTATATAAAAATCTATTGTTCCAAACGGTTTGGGAAGGATAAATTTATCCCAGGAATCAAACTGCCAGTATGAAGTAGGCTTTGAACTAAAGCAGAGTATCTTTGCATCTGCTTTTTGGGAAATGGCGACTATTCCGTCGGCAATACTGTAAATAGGACCTCTTGGACCGTCGGGGGTTATAGCGACACAGGAGCCTTTTTTCAGGGTTTTTATAGCGCCTATGAGTGCTTTTGCACCCCCTTTGCTTGAAGAACCTGAAATAGCTTCTACGCCCAGATAGCTTACAACTTTCCTTATTGCTTCGCCGTCTTTATGCATACTTATAATAGCTTTTAAGGGTTTTCCCGTTCTAAGGTTTTTGTAGTTAAAAGGCTGCATTAAAAGATCGCCGTGCCATACGGAGAGGATAAAGCTTTCATTTGGGATACCGCTCTTGGGAAGGTGAAATCTTTTTTTGTTCGTAAGGTATATAAATCTTACTACCAGCTGCAAAACAGCAGGGAGGATATTTAAAAGAAGATAGTTTAATACCTTTTTTTTCATATCACGAGACCGGTTCACCGTTAAGGGAGGTTCTATTTGCCTTGGTGATCTTTACGGGCATGATCTTCCCTAGAAGCTCTTCGCTGCCTTTTACGTAAACCGGTGCAAAATTGTCGCTGTATCCGAATACCTCGTTGTTTGGCTTTAACTCTTCAAAAAGCACGTTGAGGGTCTGACCTTCGAATTTTTTCATATTCTCTTTTTGATGAAGTTTATGAAGTGCTATAACCTCTTCAAGTCTTTTGCTTGCGGTTTCATCATCTACTAGATCCGTTCTGCTTGCAGCTTCAGTATGCGGTCTTGGTGAATATTTGAAGTTGAATATCTGGTCAAACCTGACCTTATCCATTACGTCGATGGTATCGGCGAACTCTTCATTTGTCTCACCCGGGAATCCTACAATGATATCCGTACTGATTCTAACACCTGGAACCATAGACCTTATCTTTTCACATCTGTTTATGAACCACTCTTTTGTATAACCTCTTTTCATCTCTTTTAACACTTTGGTGTTACCGCTTTGAAGAGGTACGTGTATCTGTTTACAGATCTTTGGATTGGAAGCAAACTCTTCTATAAATTCGTCATCCATGTGTAAAGGGTGGGGCGAAGTGAATCTTATCCTTTCAAGTCCTTCGATCTTGCTGATCTGCCTTAAAAGATTTGTAAAATTGGTTTTATCCCTGCCGTCACTGAAGTTCGTACCGTAGTTGTTTACGTTTTGTCCTAACAGGAATACCTCTTTTGCCCCTGATGCAACATTTTTTTCGATCTCTTTTATAATGATCTCGGCAGGGATGCTTATCTCTTTACCCCTGGTTGCGGGTACTATACAAAAGGTACAGCTTTTGTCACAGCCCAAAGAGATGTTTACGCTGCATTTATAAGTTGAGGTTTTATAATCAGAGAATTCATAAGTTGTTTCATCGTTGTTTATATCAATAGCAACGAATTTAGGGGTATTGAATGCTTCTGAGATCTTTGAAACGTTTCTTGCGCCGACAACAAAGTCCACAAAAGGGGCTCTTTTGAATATCTCTTCCCCTAAATGACTTGCGGTACAGCCGCATACGCCTATTTTTGCACCTGGTTTCTTCTTCTGGTTGAACATTCCAAGTTCGGAGAAAAGTTTTGCTACGGGTTTTTCCCTAACAGAACAGGTGTTTATGATAATAAGGTCTGCTTCTTCAAGAAGTTGTGTTGTTTCAAATGAATGGTGCTTGTTCAGCTCTGCTATGATGTGTTCCGTATCCCGGACATTCATAGCACAACCTAAAGTCTCTATAAAAAGTTTTTTCATTATTGTATTATATTTTTGGAATATGAAGAATTATAAAGCGTGCAGTTCGTAGATATACTCTTCGTCTGAAAGACCGTATCTAACTTCTCTGAAGTGTACGTTGTAACCCGCTTCTTCAAATTTATCGACTAAACTCATCATATCTTTGTGTGAGTTTTCTCTGTCAAAGTAGAATATCTCTTCAATGCTATTGTTTAAACCTTCAAGAAGTTTGTCCAGATTTACTTTCTTAGGTTTTGCGTCAAGCTCTTTTCTTGCTAATAAAATATCCATTTTACGGTTTCCTTGTTTTTATTTTAGTCATATAGTATAACCAATCTTTGTTTAAAAAAACTTAAAGAAATATTTGGATATAATCCATCTCCAAAATTCAAGAAAGGAGTCTGACAATGCCAAAGATGAAATCTAACAGCGGAGCTTTAAAAAGATTTAAAGTGAAGAAAAACGGTTCAATCAAAAGAGGAAGTGCTTTTAGAAGCCACATCCTTACTAAAATGAGTCAAAAAAGAAAAAGAGCATTAAGAGGTGCTCAAACTGTTGATGCAAGCGATGCTTCAAGAGTTAAAAAAATGTTAAACAAAGCGTAAGCTTTACAGTTTTTAAGTAATTAGTCCCTCCGATTGGGTTCGGAAAAGTTTTGTAAATATACAAACACCAAAATATAAATAGAAAATATTTATGGTAAAGAAAGGAAAGACATGCCAAGAGTTAAAACAGGTACGGTAAGAAGAGCTAGACACAAAAAAATCCTTAAAATGGCTAAGGGTTTTTACAGTGGTAGAAGAAAACATTTTAGAAAAGCGAAAGAGCAAGTTGAGCACTCTTTAGTTTACGCTTACAGAGATAGAAGAGCTAAAAAAAGAGATTTCAGAAAACTTTGGATTGTTAGAATCAACGCAGCTTGTAGATTAAACGATATCAACTATTCAAGATTTATGAATGGTTTAAAAAGAGCTAACATAGAGTTAGACAGAAAAATCCTAGCTGATATGGCAATGAATGAACCTGCTTCATTCACAAGCCTTGTTGAAAGTGCGAAAAAAGCTTTAGCTTAATCGTAAATTTAACAATAATTAAAAGGGGAAGGTTTATGCCTTCCCCTTTTTTTATTGATAAAAAAGATTAAAACAGCTACTATTAATAACATTTATTGATGATTCTCATAAATTATTATAATTAAATTAGGATACGTATTGAAAAAATATTTTATAGCTTTTATTGTACTGTTTTTAGTTCTTGCAGTGGGGCAGGGTATATATACCCAGTTAAGCAAGCAAAGTGTTCCGGGAAAATCAAAAAGAACCCCGTGCCTGGCAAAAGTTACAAGCTTTGAAAGATCGTACGGGGATGAAGATATAGAAAAACTCAGAAAGATGATTCTTTCGGGTGACTTTAAGGTCACTTCATCTATTGATAAAGCCGTATATATGCAATCGACTCTTTTTGACACTGTTGATATGAAAGAGCTTGACCGTGTGATGGTAAAAAAACTTAAAAGCTACAGTAACGGTAAAATTAATCCAGACAGCAGGAATACGGTGCAATATACCGTTTATGAAAACGACAAAGAAGATCCTAAAAAAAGATCAGACAGCTGTAAGTTTTTCAGGGGTTATGTAGTTGTTAAGTTTATTAACGGGGAAAATAAAACAGTATACCAGAACCAGATAGATTTTATGGATCCCAAGGGTAAAGATATCCCTGATACAATAAGGTGCGGCGTTTCCTCTTTTATGACCTACTAAATTTAAGGTTGTTACATTATCATACTTAAATGAAAAGTATAAAAGTAGCCATAAAACAAAAAACAAAATTATTAAAAAAACTCGAAGAGCAGTTTGATATAACATATCATAAAAAACTCTCTTTCCTTAACAAACTTGTTTCCAAAGAATCTCCCGATATCGATCTTTATTTTTTTAACGGGACCGTTAACAAAGAGGTTGAATATCTTATTAAGAACAGTAAATATATTATCTGCAACAGCGTGGGGCAGAAAAAATATATAAAAGAGAAAGTAAAAGGTATAGAGGATCAAAGATTAAAGGTTATTTATCCTTATCCCGTTGTTAAATACAAATACAACAATGCAGTGCAGGAAGATTTCAAAAAGCAATACGGGATTGATCCTGGCAACAAGATCATATTTTTTACCGCAAACGATCTTTTAAAAAGCGGTGTGAAATCTTTTTTCAAGACAATCTCTTCGTTAGAGCAGAAAAATTTTGAAGTTGTAGTCGAATCGAACAAAAAGCAGATAGAGCAGTTGAAAATTCTTCTAAACAGACAGAAGCTTGAGTGCAAGATCCATTATATAGAAGATTACCCGGATAAAGATATACTGTTTTTGGTAAGCGATATCTATATAGCTTCTACGGTACAAAAACCTTTTTTAAACAATATTCTAAAAGCAATATATTATAAAACAGTGGTATTTATCCCCAAAACGAATTTTGCCTCGGAGGTTCTTGATCCTTTTGCGGTAATGAGTAAACCGGATGATCCCGCAACCGCTTTCAAGGTTGACGCTCTGCTTGCCAATGAAGAGGAACTAGAGCTTGTAAAACAGACGAATAAAGAGAGATCAAAAGATTTCAGCTTTGAAAGAAGGTTTAATCTTGTAAGATCCCTGGCAGAGAGTTTAAATTAGATTTAATAAACTTTTCAATATAATTGCACCGTCTGAAAGTGTTAAGTAGGGAAACAGGATGCATTTATGTACTTGTTGGCAGTTCTTTAACTGTTTACGCTATCCGAACGGACTTTTGGTAAAATATAAAATTATATAAGGAAAAAGAATGAAAAAAATTCTATTTTTAATGGTTGCTTTAGCATCTGCTGCTTTCGCATCTGACGCTGCTGCTGGTCAATCTATGATCCAAGCTTACTCTGTAGTTGCTGCTGGTATTGGTCTTGGTCTTGCTGCACTTGGTGGTGCTATCGGTATGGGTAACACTGCTGCTGCTACAATCGCTGGTACTGCTAGAAACCCAGGTATGGGTGGTAAACTTATGACTACAATGTTCATTGCATTAGCGATGATCGAAGCACAAGTTATCTATACACTAGTAATTGCGTTAATCGCACTTTACGCTAACCCATTCTTAGGGTAATTAAAGAAACAAACTTTCTTTAAAGCCAAGCAGCTTAGCTGCTTGGCTTTTTTTTTGCACATTGGGGAAATATATGAATTTTGATAATCTAAAAACAAAAAATGTTTTATATGTAGAAGACGATACTGCCGTTGTTGATTCGTTTACCAAGATACTCAACAAGGTTTTTGGTGAAGTGCTAATAGCTAAGAACGGACAGGAGGGACTTGACCTGTTTATTCAAAACAAACATAGTATAGATTTTGTTATTGCAGATATAAAAATGCCCAAGATGGATGGACTTACCATGTGTGACGAGATAAAGAAAATAAGCCCCGAAATCCCTTGTATAATCACAACTGCTCATGCAGAGTATGAATATCTTGTAAAAGCAGATGAGATAGGGATATATAAATATATCACAAAGCCTTTGAATATTACAGATCTTCTAAGCGCAATTTCCGAATCTGCAAAGGAAAAGTAAAAGTTTTAGAAAAACTTTTTGATCTCTTCGAGCATCACCTCAGGGTCTGTGATAGTGTTTATTATCTGCCTGAACTGGTTAGCCCCGTCGTAACCTTTTGAATAGGTGTGAAGGTGTTTTCTGAACATAACCGTACCGTATTCTCCATAGTGCTCACACATTTTTGTAAAATGTTCTATTATTATCTCTTTTTTCAGTTCTTTTGATATTGTTTCGTTATTGTTGGCGATCTGGTGGAATATCCAGGGTTTACCGACAGCACCCCTTCCTATCATAACACCGTCAGCCCTTGTATGCTCAAGAACATATTTTGCCTTGGCAAGGTCTGTTATGTCGCCATTTGCAATAACAGGTATCTTTACGGCTTCTTTAATGGCTGCTATTGCATCATAGTCCACAGGGGCTTTATAGGCACCTTTTTTTGTTCTACCGTGAACCGCAATAAAATCCACGCCGCAGTCTTCAACTGCTTTTGCGATATCTACGGGGATCTTTTCATCTACACCTATTCTAACTTTTGCCGTGGTGTATTGCTTGTTTGAATATTTTTTTATGGTTTTTAATATTTTTTGAAGTCTTGAAAGATCCCCTAAAAGATTTGAACCGCTTCCGTGGTTGAATACTTTTGGAGCAGGGCAGCCGCAGTTCAGGTCAATGCCGTCAATACCCTCGATCTCGTTGAGTTTTTCAACTGCAAGTCTTACGATCTCCTCTTTGTTTCCAGCAAGCTGCACGAAATAGGGATCTTCATTTTGGGATTTAATTAGCATTTTTTTTGTTTTTTCGCTGTTGTAGGCCAAAGCGTTGGAGCTTATCATTTCACTTACCGTGTAATCAACCCCGAAGTTTTTAACTACCGACCTGAAAGGCAGGTCAGTATATCCGGCAAGAGGTGCTAAAGCAATTACCGGTTTTGAGAAGTCTAGTTTTTTTGCCATAAGGTCACTTATGAGTTATTTATAACTTATCGATTCGATATTGTATGAATGTTTTCCCGCATCTTTCAAGTCTATAAGTGCTTTATATGCAGTATATTCGTTTTGGGCACTGTTTAGCAGGATATCCCTTATTTTGTCGCTTACTTCAAATTCACACAGTACATAAAGGTATGCAGAGGTGAATTCTTCGTTCGCAGAAGAGATATCTTCATAAAGTTTGATTATCTGGTCAGGAGACATAGATTTAATATATATTTTTGCAATAGATATCAGATCATCGTTGGTAAGTTCCACTTTGGAGATAAGTTTCTGGATCATCTCGTTTGTCATAGAAAATTCAGGTTTCTGCTCACTGTCTTTTTCAAACAGTTTAAACAGCATATCTTTGTCAAAATCTATTTCATCCATATGTTTTTTCACGGTTGTGATAGATTTTGCCTCAAGCACTTTGTTAAATGCAGCGGTAACTATTCTTTTGTCGTACCCTTTTTCTTTTTTTATAGCTTCAAGAGCAAAGTTCTCGTCACTGTTTACCCTGTTGATAAGATTTTTTATCATTACAGGGTTGTCGTTTGGAAGTTTTAACTCTTTGTTTGAGATATATTTACCCGACTCGATCTCAAATAACTGCTCTACGGTTTTTGAGATATCTTTATCTTTTGCAGAGAAGTTTCTATCTTTTACAGCTATGTTCAATTGAGAAACGATCTGGCTTAATTCCTTGAACTGGGCATTTTGAAATGTAATGTTCGATTTTTCGTTTAAAAGCTTTTTCTGAATAAGCTTTAACATTGAGTTAGCGTCTTTGTTGACAGCTTTTAGTGAAAAATAGTTTTTCAAACCGTAATAGATCATGTGCAGTAAAGCCAGGACAAATATAAGCAGTGCAGGTGCAACTATCCATAAAGCGACAGGAAGCACTAGAACAAAGTCGAATATCTGTATTCTGTAGTCACCCGATTCCAGGCTGAAAGCGTACGCAAATATTGCAATGATCAGTATTAACGATCCAAAAATATATTTCTTTAATCCCATTAGGTTTCCCCTTAGTTGTTGTTATGTTCGTGAATTTCTCTACAATCTGTACAAAATTTAGCAAAAGGTTTTGCTTTTAATCTGCCGATCGCTATTTGCTCATCACACATTTCACAGATACCGTATGTACCTGCATCGATGCTTTTTAAAGCTTCGTCGATCTCTTTTAGTTCCTGTTTTTGCTGGTTTACAATGATCCCTGAAGTAAAGCTGTCACTGCTTGCTTCCGCAAAATCAAGTTCGTCGTTACAATCACAATTGTTAAGTTTAGATATATTATCTATGCTATCCTCGATATTACTTTCGATAGTTTGTTTTCTGTCAAGTAATATTTGTTTTAGCTCATCTATTTGTTTTTTTGAAGCCACCTTAATCCCTTACGTTTAAAATTTTGCGATATTTTATCCAAAATTATATAAATTATTTATGATAAGGATGATTATTCAGTATACACAGTGAACGAAAAATCTGTTCACATAGAACAATATTAGCTATTTTATGTGCCATTGTCAAATCACTAAGAGATATGGTCTGGTCACATTTTTTCAGGAACTCCCTGTCAAAACCGTAAGCACCGCCTATGAAAAAGTTAATGGTCTGTTTACCCTCTATAAGGGAACTGAACTTAAAACTGTCAACTTTTTTGCCCAATACGTCCAGAGCTATATTATAGCCTGTTTCAAGTTTGGGGATAAAAGCGTCGTTATATGCTTTTTGTGATTCTGCCTGTCCTATGGTTTGTGCTTTTGAGATCTGTTTGTTGAAAATAGAATGGATTTCCACTTTTGCATATTTACTTGACATTTTAGTAAACTCATTGACCAGCGGTTCAAAATTGTCATTTGTTTTTTTTACGATCTGGTAGATATTTATTTTTATAGCGATAATATATCCTTATTGTTAATTTCATTGAAGTTACGCTATTATACCAAATTATTTTAAGCAGTAATATAAAAGGAAAAAAGATAAAAAATTCAATTAAAAGTGTAGCAATAGGCGGTTTTGACGGTATGCACCTTGCCCATCAGAAACTGTTCTCGAATCTTTGCAAAAACGGGGCGATAGTTGTTATCCAGACATCATATGCAAATCTTTCCCCAAAAACACACAGAAGCGAACATACTAATTATCCCATTTTTTATTACCCTTTGGAAAATATCAAACACTTAAGCGGTGAGCAGTTCGTAAAGCTTTTATATGAAGAGTTTCCCAAACTTGAAAAGATAGTGGTCGGTTACGATTTTCATTTCGGGCATAATGCATCATCCTCCACAGAAGACCTTAAAAAGCTTTTTAAAGGGGATGTTGTCGTAATTGATGAGTTCAAGGTGAACGGCATTGCCGTTCATTCAAGGATCATCAGGGAGTATTTAAGAGCCGGCGATATAAAAGAAGCAAACGCCCTTTTGGGATATGAGTATATAATAAGCGGTATACATATAAAAGGTCAGGGGATAGGGAAAAAACAGTTTGTAGCCACGATAAATCTTGATGTGGATGAGTTTCTGCTTCCACAGGAGGGAGTGTATGTTACTAAAACTTTTATAAACGGTACTTACCTGCCATCTGTATCATTTATCGGGCACAGGATTACAACCGACGGGAAATATGCCGTTGAGACACATATTTTTAGTGAAATTGACAATGAACACTCTTCAAAAACACTAAAGATTAAGTTCTTTGAAAAGATAAGGGGGAACAAGAAGTTTGAAGTTTACGAGGATCTAAAGCTTCAGATCCTTGATGATATTCAAAAGGCAAAAAGCTATTTCAAGCTTTAAATCCCTTTTGGCACCCATTTGTTTTCTGTATTGATATAGCACAGAAGGTATGCGGCATCCAGCGGGCTCCATTTTATTTCATTTTTTAGTTTTTCTATAGACTGCTCTTTGTCAACGCCGTTATCATATCTGTAAACTATCTCAAAAACTTTGCTGTGAAGCTGCCTTTTGGGAGTTCTGATTACAAAAGAGGGCAATACCTCGTCGATTTTCGGTATCAGGTATATTTTTTCATCTTTAATGAACTTCATCATCAGTCCTATCTGGAATGAATGGTATTCTTTTACTTTTAACTGGTCCAGCGGTTTGTCTTTGTAGCCCAGGGATTTGAATACGTCAACTTCATTTTTTATAAGTTCTCTTGATCCTTCAGAATCGATATTCTCCATAGATGAAGGAAGAATTATATCTTCTATAGACATTTTCTCGGGGTCGAATTTTCTTTTTTTGAATCGCGGGGCATTTCCTGTCAGCACACTTGAGATAGAACCGAATAAAGACATATAGATTATCCTTTAAATACTTTAAAATAATTTTTATTATACAATATTTTCAATGAAAGATAAAGTATTTAACAAACCTATAAACAAACAGTTCGAATTTGACGAGGAGGTTGCCAGTGTATTTGACGATATGCTGGGGCGTTCGGTTCCTCACTATGAGGAGATGCTTAAATTAACAGTGGCATTTGCCAAAGAGTATCTAAACGAGGGTGACAGGGTCTACGACCTTGGATGTTCAACAGCCACGACACTTATAAGCCTGGCAAATGTTGCAGACAAAAAATTGAAATTTGTGGGAATAGATAATTCCAAAGCGATGTTAAAAAGGGCATCGAAAAAATCAAAAGCATTCGGACACAAAATAAAATTTATAAACGATGATATATTCAATGTTGATCTTAAACGCTCAAAAGTGATAATCTCGAACTACACCCTGCAGTTCATAAGACCCATAAACAGGGAAAAACTCGTAAAGAAGATATATGAATCCCTTGAACCGGGCGGAGTTTTTATTTTCAGTGAAAAGGTTATAACAGAAGACAAGAAGCTGAATAAAAAATTTATAGACCAATATTACTCTTTTAAAAAAGAGCAAGGGTACAGCGAATTTGAGATTGCACAGAAAAGGGAAGCTTTGGAAAATGTTCTTATCCCGTATACTTACGAAGAGAATAAAAAAATGATCATAGATGCCGGATTTAAAAGTTTTGACTGCATTTTTAAATGGGTAAACTTTTCAACATTTATTGCAATAAAATGATTTTTGGATATAATTGGATATAATAAAAAAAATAAGAAATAGGAAAACTAATGGATAGATTGACACTAAAAAGCCCCTTTGATATGCACCTTCACCTAAGAGACGGTGATATGCTGGAACTTGTAGCGCCCCTTACTTCTCAAAGTTTTGCCGGTGCAATCATCATGCCCAATATCATACCGCCTGTTACGACTAAAGAAGCACTCCTTGCATATAAGGAGAGAATCATGAAAGCAGCAGGGGATGATGAGTTTCAACCTTTGATGACGGTGTTTTATGATAAAGACCTGAACGTGGAAAAGCTGCTTGATATGAAAGAAGATATCGCGGCGGTAAAATATTATCCGCAAGGGGCAACAACTAATAGTGAAGATGGACTGGCATCTATAGATATTGAAAGTATGAGGCCTGTTTTGGAAAAGCTGCAGGAGTTAGGTATTCCTCTTTTATTTCACGGTGAAACAAACGGTTTTGTTATGGACAGAGAATATGAGTTTCATAATGTCTGGGAGTCTTTGGCAAAAGCATTTCCAAAATTAAAGATCATGATGGAGCATATTTCAGACAGAAGAACTTTAGAGCTTCTTGACAGGTACGATAATCTTTATGCAACGGTTACGGTGCACCATTTACTTTATACACTTGATGACCTGATAGGAGGTATGCTTGAACCGCATATGTTCTGCAAGCCTGTTGTAAAAACCCCTGCAGATAGAGATGCTATACAAAAAGCGGTACTTAGCGGACATCCTAGGATCATGTTTGGAAGCGACAGCGCGCCTCACCCAAAAGAAAATAAAGAAAAAGCTAGCGGCAGCGCCGGAATATTTACGGCTCCGCAGGCTTTACCTCTGCTGGCAGAATTTTTTGAAAAGCACGGTAAATTGAATTTAATGCAGGCATTTGTGAGTGACAACGCCTGCAAAATTTATAATTTAACACCATCTTCAAAAACAGTTACTCTGGTAAAAAAAGAGTCCACGGCTCCTTCTATTTACAAAAGTGAAAAAGAAGAGGTAGTTCCAATGTATGCAGGACAAACTTTGCAATACACCATAGTGGATTAGATTAATCTAAACTAAAATTAAGTTTCTTTTAAATATAATCCCAAACTTATTTTAATATACAAAAGGAAATAGTATGAAAAGAACATACCAACCACATAATACTCCAAGAAAGAGAACACACGGTTTCAGAACAAGAATGGCTACAAAGAACGGTAGAAAAGTTATCAAAGCTAGAAGAGCTAAAGGTAGAAAGAGATTAGCTGTTTAAGTAAACCCTTTCGGTTAAACGCTAAAAATGCGGGAGGGGAAAAACTTCTCGAAAAAGAGTTTGGTCGAATCTATAGAAGCAACAAGAAATGGCACACCCAGAGCTTTGTTGTCTTTTTTTTAAAAAGTGATGAAACACGTTTTGCATTTGTTTCATCAAAAAAAGTAGGTAATGCTGTATACAGATCCAGGGCCAAAAGAAAATTAAGGGCGTTGGTGCTTGAAAAAGAAGGTCGGTTAAAACCCGGTAAATACATTTTCGTAGCAAAAACATCTATTTTTGAACGGGAACACAAGGTTCTTCAAAAAGATTTCTCTTTTGCTATGAAAAAGCTGGGATTGTTCTTATGAACAGGATAATTCTGTATCTTATACGGTTTTATCAAAAATATCTGACAATTCTCTCTTACGGAAGCTGCAGATACCATCCAACCTGCTCGGCTTATGCAAAACTTCAGTTTGAAAACAATAATTTTTTCAAGGCACTTTGGTTTTCAACACTTAGAATTTTACGATGCAATCCCCTGTTTAAAGGCGGATTTGACCATCCTAAAGTAAAATGCTTTCCAAACAACAAAATAAATCTAGAATTTAAAAAAATTAAGGTAAAATACTGGCGAATTCCGACGGAAGAAGCAAATACCTGCTTTATAATTCGTCACAATACTAAATGGGACAAAGAATGAGTTTAAACAACAACAATCAAACAAAACAACAGACACAAAAAAGAATACTGATAGCTACAGTTATCTCTTTTGCTTTTTTCATAGCTTACGATATGTTATACCTGAAGCCGAAGCAGGAGATCGTAAATCAGACAAATGAACAGAATAAACAGGTTATTCAGCAGCAAACTACAGCTGATACTGTTCAAACGGCTGCTAACAATGCCCCTGCCGCAAGCAGTGCGTCAAACAACAGTGCACCAGTATCAAGTGACGGTTCGGCAGTTTCCGTAATTACGAAAATTAAAACGCAAAAGAACATTATCGAAATAGATAATCTTGGTAGAATCGCCCAGGTAACTTTACTTGACAAGCAATATGTGGATACTGATGAAAAGCATATAAAACTTTTCACTCCTACTCAGCTTAGACCGCTGGAGGTTAGATTTGCCAACGGTGCAATTAACAGTGAAGCTTTCAATGTAAGCGTAACCGCTTCATCAAAAGAGCTTGACGCGTCAAAATCGACGCAGGAGCTTGTTTTAACACAGAAGTTGAAAGATACTACTCTTACGAAAAAGATCACTTTTTACCCTGACGGTCATTATGATATAACCGCAAGTTCAACAAACAATGCGGACTTTTTCATCACTCCTGGATTCAGACCTGACGTATTAGCCGATATGTATGCTGACCACGGTGCATTATTATCGTTAAATGACGGTACTTTAAATATTATCGAAGATGAAGATATGGAGAAAGCAGCGGAACTTATAGGTGTGAATGTGGCATCTGCTTTTGATAGATATTATGCAACGGTTCTTTACAATTATGACAGGTCTATGGCAGTAAGCGTGATGATGGATTCAACGAATTCTCCGAATATGTTCATCCATGCAAAAGATAATATCGAACTTCACGGATACGCAGGACCGAAAGAATACAACACATTAATCGCTCTTGATGAAAGATTATCGGATGTAATTGAGTACGGATGGTTCACATTTATTGCAAAACCTATGTTTACTATGCTACAATATATTCATAATTATGTTGGTAACTGGGGATGGACTATTGTTATACTGACAATATTGGTTAAACTTATCCTTTTCCCTCTTTCACATAAAGGTATGGTTTCAATGAATAGGCTTAAAGAGCTTGCTCCAAAGATCAAGGCTATTCAGGAAAAATACGGTAAAGATAAACAAAAAGCCTCAGCACATATGATGGAGCTTTACCAAAAAGAGGGTGCGAACCCAATGGGTGGTTGTTTACCTTTACTTTTACAAATACCTGTGTTCTTTGCAATTTACAGAGTACTTTTAAATGCTATTGAGTTAAAAGGTGCAGAGTGGATATTATGGATAACCGACCTGGCGGAGATGGACCCGTATTTCATCCTTCCTATTATTATGGGTGGTACAATGTTCCTTCAGCAAAGAATCACGCCGAACACTATGACGGATCCTATGCAGCAAAAGATGTTCCAGTTACTGCCTGTAGTATTTACTTTCTTCTTCTTGTGGTTCCCTGCAGGATTGGTATTATACTGGGCTGTAAACAACATATTCACCGTTGCACACCAATATTACATAAACAAAGTGTTTGAAGGTGCAAAAGAGCAAAGACACGAAAAACATATAGAAGAGAAAAAGAGTAAAAAAACTTCAAAATAAGGGGTGACAAATGCCAAAGCAATATGAAGCTAAAACTTTGGAGGAGGCTTATGAAAAAGCCTCCAAATCTTTAAACTGTTCAATAGTTGATCTTCATATTGAGGTATTGCAATCACCCTCAAAAGGTCTGTTCGGCCTTTTCTCCAAACAAGCTGTGATCCAGGCAAAGGTAAAAAAGAATAACTTTTCAAAAGAAAACAGACACAAAAAAGAGAAAAAGGTCAAAGTCCAGACTCTCGAAACAAAACTAAACGAGATCGATTCCCCTGCAAAAGAGGAGGTCTCAACCCCCAACAAATCTGCACAGATACAAAAAGAGAAAATATTTGAAGGTTTTTACAATTCGGATGAAAAACCCGCAAACTCAAAGATAACGATAAAAAAAGAGAATGAAGATCTAAAGAACGAGATCCATGAAAAGATAAACGATCTTTTCTCTAAACTTTGCTATGAAATAGATGAGATAAAAGTGGATATTCTTGAAGATTCCCAAACCGTATATGTTGAATTCAGCGGAGAAGACAGTGCCCTTTTAATAGGTAAAGAGGGTTACAGGTACAAAGCTCTTTCTTATATTCTATTCAACTGGATAAACGAAAAATACGGGATGATGTTAAGGCTTGAGGTTGCACAGTTCCTTGTCAATCAGGAAGAATCCATCCACAACTATCTTTTACCCGTGATTGAAGTGATAAAAGAGGAAGGTTTCTATAAAACAAAACCTTTGGACGGTATTCTCGTTCATATTGCTTTGACAAAACTAAGAAATGAATTTCCTGATAAATATGTAGCCGTAAAGACAAATGCAAGAGGGGAAAAATATATTCTTGTAAACGAATATAAAAATTAACCTTAGGTTGTAAACTAAATGTTATATGATAATACTACTATTGTCGCAATAGCGACCGCCAACGGCGTGGGTTCCATCAGCATCGTAAGATTAAGCGGTGCCGATGCCCTTGAAATTGCACTTAAAATTTCCAAAAGAAACGATCTGGCAAACAGAAGCGCAACTCTTAGCAAACTTTATGACCATAAAGATGAGCTTATTGACGAAGCTTTGCTGCTGTATTTTAAAAACCCCCATTCATTTACCGGAGAGGATATAGTGGAGTTCCAGTGCCACGGAGGTATAGCCATATCAAATATGGTACTTGAAGCCTGCTTGAAACACGGGGCCAGAATGGCAAATCCTGGTGAGTTCTCAAAAAGGGCATTTTTAAACGGCAAGATCGACCTTACCCAGGCCCAGGCTATTTCAAAAATGATAGAGGCCAGAAGCGAAGATGCGGTAAAACTTCTTGCAAGGCAGTTAAAAGGGGAACTAAAAGAGTTCGTTGAAGATATAAGAAAAGATCTTTTGTTTATGCTTGCATATACTGAAGTAAATATAGATTATGCAGAGGAAGATCTGCCGTCTGATATATACGAACAGATCCAGAATAAACTAAATAATATAGAGATAAAATTAAGCGATACCCTAAAGGCAAGTTCAAGAAGGGAAGGGATGATAGAAGGTTTCAAAGTCTCTATCATAGGCAAGCCCAATGTGGGAAAATCAAGTCTTTTAAACAAGCTTCTTAATTTTAACAGGGCTATTGTAAGTGATATAGCAGGAACCACCAGAGATACTATCGAAGAGTCCGTAAAGGTAGGAACCCATATTATTAAAATAGTGGATACGGCAGGGATCAGGGAAGCAAACGACGAGATAGAAAAGATAGGTATAGAAAAGTCAAAAACAGCCGTAGAAGAGTCTGATATTGTAATAGCACTTTTTGACGGAAGCCGTGAATTTGACAACGAAGATAAAAATATCACAGATATACTTGATACTACCAATAAACAGAAGATTGTTGTTGTGACGAAATCTGATCTTGAACAGAAACTGGATCTTGAAAAACTGGGTCAGAAAAGTGAATACCTGACAATAAATACAAAAGAGAATATAAACGATCTTGTTGACGTTATTGAGGATATACTGAATAAAAATACCCACAGTGATGATATGACCCTTGTTTCAAAACAGCAGGTAAGCGAGGTTGGAAATACCCTAAGCTCCATAAAACAGGCGTTTGTTCCTTTGGAAACGGGGGAACTTGAGTTCTTTGCCCACCATATAAATGAAGCTTTGGAATCAATCTCCAATATCACAAGACCCTACGAACATTCGCAGATGCTTGACGTGATGTTCGGAGAGTTCTGTCTGGGGAAATAATATGTTTAGAAATTCACAAACGTTAGAGTTCCTTGAAGAGGATAAGCCTTGTTCGTATTTTGACGAGAAGTTATGTGATATCAGGTACAGATATATGGAACACTGCACGGTTTCTCAGCAGCAGGCTATGCTTGAAAGGGGATGGAGAAGATTCGGGAATATGCATTTCGTACCAGAGTGCAAGGGGTGTCGTGAGTGTATTACCATGCGAATCGATGTACAGAAGTATAAATTCTCAAAGTCGGATAAACGGGTTCTAAAAAAGAATAAAGATACGGAAGTATATATACAAAAACCGGCTTTAACCCATGATCATATAAATCTTTTTAACAAATACCATGAGCATATGAGTATCAAAAAACAGTGGCATGAGAATAAAATAGACGTGCAGGAGTATCATAACTCTTACGTTAACGGAGCCCACGATTTTGGTAAAGAACTTGTATATTTCAGGGACGATAAACTTGTGGCGGTTGCCCTTTGCGATATACTCCCTGGAGGAGTTTCTGCAATATACTGCTATTATGACCATGATTACGAAGAGTACTCTTTGGGAAAATTCTCTATTCTTGCGCAGATCAGTATCGCAAAACAGAACAATATCCCGTATGTGTATCTGGGGTACTGGATAAAAGATCATTACAGTATGGGTTATAAGGAAAAGTACAAACCCTTTGAGATCCTGAAAAACAGGCCCAAACTGGATGAACCCACAATTTGGGAAGAATACAAATAAAAAGGAATGATATGAGTGAAGAAAGATTAACAACTATAAATAATGAAGAGATTTTAGAAGATAACGAAAACCAGGAAGAATCACATCCTGAAAGTAATGATCTACAAGAAGAGATAGATCCGAAAGAAGCAGCAAGGGAAGAGGTGTTTGAAAACCTTAAAAACGGTTTTATGGAGCAGCGAAGGCTTCTTGGAAGATTTCTTGAATTCAGTGAAGAACACGCGGAATCCGAGTTTGACGAGATGGGAGCTTCCCAAGAGGAGAGTGCCGAGATCTTAAGAAGAGCCGACAAGATAAGAGACAAGATCCTTGTAGAGTTGGAACAGAAATACCTTTATATATTTGAAAATATAGAGACAAATACGCTTTTAAATATGATAATCTTTTATGTTGATTCTATGCAGTACAGGTTCAAGGTTATTTTGGAGGTTGAAAAAGACGGTTTCAATCTTGAAGTTATTTAAAGGAATTATGGTTGAAGTTTTCATTTGTAACACTTTTCCCAAACCTGATAGAACCCTATTTTAATGATTCTATTTTAAAAAAGGGTGTTGAAAAAGAGTTAATAAATCTGCAGTTTTACAATCCCAGGGATTATACGGCAAACAAACACAACAAGGTTGACGATACTCTTTGCGGGGGTGGAGCGGGACAGCTTATATTCCCCCAGCCTTTGTTTGATCTTCTTGAAAAGATAAAAGAGCAGGACCCGGATGCGCATATTGTATTTCCCCTTGCAGCAGCCAAACCTTTTAACCAGAATGATGCAAAAAGACTTGCCAAGAAGAAGCATATAGTTTTTGTAAGCGGAAGATACGAAGGGATAGATGAAAGGGTGATCGAAACCTTTGCCGATGAGGTTTTCAGCATAGGTGATTATATATTAACAGGTGGAGAACTTGCCTCTACCGTTATGGCAGACAGCATAAGCAGAAATGTTGAAGGGGTGCTTGGGAATAACGAATCTTTGGATGAGGAAAGTTATAATAATATTATAGAGAAAGAGGAGCTTTTGGAGGCTCCCTCTTTTACAAAACCGGTAAATTTCAGGGGTTTAAGTGTTCCTTCAGAATTATTAAAGGGAAATCACGCTAAAATTCGCAACTTAAAATCAAAACTGTCTAGGTGCAAAACAAAGTACTTTAGACCTTAATTGGTCTTTTAGACGACAAAATGGGGCACTGCGGATGTATGGCATCCCCGAAGAAAGGGAATAAAATGAAAAATAAATACATTGCAGCTTTTGAAGCGGCGCAAATTGAGAACAAAGAGGTTCCAAGCTTTAGAGCCGGAGATACTTTAAGACTTGGTGTTGAGATTAAAGAAGGTAACAAAACAAGAATTCAAACTTTTGAAGGTATTGTTATCGCTTTAAAAGGTGAAGGTGTATCTAATACTTTTACAATTAGAAAAATCGGTGCTAACGGTGTTGGTATTGAAAGAATTTTCCCGTTATACTCTGAAAGTTTAAAAACTATCGAAGTATTAAGAAGAGGTGATGTAAGAAGAGCTAAGCTTCATTACCTAAGAGGTCTTACAGGTAAAGCTGCTAAGATCAAAGAGCTTAGAAAATAGTTCTAAAGACTCTAAAAAGAAAAAGGTAAGTGTTTACACTTACCTTTTTTTATATATGCTGCTATGATACAATTCAAATCTTCCCCTGTGGAAAAAGTAAACTTCAAAGGTTTTGATCTTTTAATTAAAAGGGACGATCTGCTTCATAAAGATTTTTCGGGCAACAAGGCCAGAAAGTTCCATTATTTCCTAGACAACAATTTCCCCCATATTACAAAGGTCGTAAGCCACGGTTCAAACCAGTCAAATGCAATGTTCAGCCTTTCTGTACTTGCAAAGTCAAAAGGCTGGCAGTATCAATATTATACCGATCATATTTCGGGACATTTGAAAGAGAACCCAAAAGGCAATTATAAATATGCACTTGATAACGGGATGCAGGTAATCCAAACTTCAAAAGAGGATATCCCCCTTAAGCAGATCAGCCTTGAGAAGAATACTTTGTTTATAAACGAAGGGGGAGCCTTAAAGGAAGCTGCCTACGGTATAAAGCAATTAGCCCGTGAGATCAAAGAGTATAAAAAGAATAACAATCTAGATGCTCTTAAAGTGTTTCTGCCAAGCGGTACGGGAACAACGGCACTGTTTTTGCAAAAATATCTTGATATAGAGGTTCTAACCTGCCCCTGTGTAGGGGACAGCGCTTATTTGAAAAAGCAGTTTCTTGAGCTTGAAAAGGATGAGGCTTTTCATCCTGTAATTTTAGAACCAAGAAAAAAGTACCATTTCGGGAAGCTTTATAAGAGTTCCTATGAGCTTTGGCTGCAGCTTAAAGAAAAGACGGGTATAGAGTTTGACCTGCTGTATGACCCTGTGGGATGGGATACCCTTCTTTATCACCTTGAAAAGAAAGATATAGAGCTTTCGTGCGATTACCTGTATATCCATCAAGGGGGAATTATAGGTAATGAAACCATGGTTGAGAGATATGAGTATAAATATAAAAATAAATAAAACTTGTGATAAAATATTATTATAAAAGGGAAAGAATTAATGAAAATCGAAAAATATGACGCAAGCGGAAACAGCTTTGTGATCTTCCATACAAAAGAAAGAAAAGATTATAAAGAGCTCGCGGTTAAGCTGTGTAAAGAGGAAAATACAGACGGGATGATAGTAGTCGTTCCCCATTTAGTATATAATTTTGAGTGGCTTTTTTATAATAACGACGGCAGTACTGCTAGTATGTGCGGTAACGGTACAAGAGCAGTTGCACATTATGCTTACAGCAACAAAATAGCGGGGAGCTATATGAAGTTCTTAACAGGAGCAGGTGAGATAAGCTGTAAAGTTGAAGGTGATATAGTAGAAACTACGATGATCGAACCAAAAGAGCTTGAAAAACCTTTTGAAAAGGAGGGGTTTAACTGGTGGCACGTAGATACCGGAGTTCCCCACCTTGTAACGATGGTAGATGATCTTGATAAGTTTGACCTGGAACTCTGCTCTAAAATGAGATATGAATATAATGCGAACGTAAATTTCTTTAAAGTTGAAGATGGCAAAATATATGTAAGAACCTACGAAAGAGGAGTAGAGGGGGAAACGCTGGCCTGCGGTACCGGGATGACGGCATGTTTTTTAAGGGCCTTGAACCTGAACCTTGTAGATACGAGTGCACAGGTTTATCCGAAAAGCAAAGAGCTTTTAGAACTAAGATCTGAAAACGGTAACCTTTATTTTAAAGGGAAAGTGAAAAGAGAGTACGCAAAAGATGTTGAAGTATAATATTTTAATCCCTTTTGTTATCTCCTGTTCACTTTACGGAAGCGGCGAAGTGAAGATGCTTCCTTCAAACTTCCTTGATACCAAAATAGGTACTATACAAAACCAGAAACTGATCACTACCCTGCCTAAAAAGATCAAAAAAGTTGAACCTAAAAAAGTGGTGATCCACAAAGAGAAAAAAAGACCTAAAAAGCCTACCGTGACGGTAACAAAAAAGAAGGCGAATTTTGTCAATACCCTGGCACCTATTATCCAAAAAGTGTACAAAAATCTTGAAAACAGATATCTTGAAGTATTAACGTATGTACAAAACAAAACTCATGAACAAGAACTGGCGGAATTAAGAAAAGAGTATAAGGCTGAAGATAATATAGAACTTTTAAAAGCTTTAAAACCGCACCCTGTAAGTATTGTACTGGCACAAGGTGCGATGGAGAGTGCCTGGCTTACTTCACGATTTGCAAAAGACGCAAATAATATTTTCGGTGTTTGGTCTTTTAATAAAAATGAACCAAGAATAGCTGCCGGTGGAAGTCGTGAAAACAGAATAATCTACCTGAAAAAATATAACTCTTTTGAGCATGCCGTTGAGGATTATTATAAAACGGTGGCCAGATCATGGGCTTATGAAGCTTTAAGAGAGAACAGGATTTATACGGATGATCCGTATAAACTGCTTCCGTATTTTGATAAATATTCGGAAAAGGGTATCGAGTATACCAAGATACTGGCCAAGATCATAAAAAAGAACAATTTTGACAAATACGATATAAGGGACTGATTTGAAACTGCTGGTCTGTGCACTTGAAACATCTTCAAACATACATCTAAAAGCTTTAAAAGAGTATTTTGGGGATGATATTGAATTAACGGGGATCTTTGACAAAAGTCTTGGTAATCCGACCTATGACCTTACTTCTCTCGCGGTTATGGGGTTTGTTGACGCTTTAAAAAAACTGCCTTTCTTTTTCAAACTTTTAAACGAGATGGTAGAGCTGTCATCTTCCTGTGATAAGGTTTTATTAATGGATTCATCCGGGTTCAATCTGCCTTTGGCAAAAAAGATAAAGAAAAAATATCCCCAAAAAGAGATAATATATTATATCCTGCCCCAGGCCTGGGCCTGGAAAAAGAAAAGAATTCCAAAAATAGAAGCTTCATGCGACAAGCTTTGTTCTATTCTGCCTTTTGAGAAAGATCATTATAATAAAAAAGAAAAAATAGAGTATGTGGGGCATCCTTTGCTTGATGAGATTAAAGTTTTTAAAGAAAAGATCTCAGAGAATAACAAAGTGGCATTTATGCCCGGATCCAGAAAAACAGAGATCACAAAACTTATGCCCATATATAAAGAGCTGCTGCCGTTTGTAAAGGAAGAGCCTGTACTTATAATCCCATCCAAGTTTGATGATGAATATATCAAAAAGATCTATGGCGATATAAGCGGCTTTACCATAAGCAAGGATACCCATAAAACCCTGACAGAGGTTGATTTTGCTTTTATATGCAGCGGCACGGCAACATTGGAAGCTGCACTTATAGGAACACCTTTTGTTCTAAATTATATTGCAAAACCTTTGGATTATTTTATAGGAAGCCGCCTGGTTAAGCTTGATCATGTGGGATTGGCAAATATATTCTTTGACAAGATGGGGGAAGATCCTATACATAAAGAGTATTTGCAGGAGAATGTAACTGTTGAAAATCTTCTTGACGAGTATAAAAATATAGATAAAACAAAGTTTATGGAAAATTCCAGGAAGCTTAGAAACTACCTTCAAAAGGGCAGTTCAAAAAGGGTTGCGCAGATTATTCAAAATCAGTAGATATTTTAAGGTGCTTTTAATTATATATTCAATATACTTTCATCCACAAACGAAGATGGCTATTTAGCTGAGATAAATAAAAGGGTCTATAGCTCAGCTGGTTAGAGCACTCGGCTCATAACCGAGTGGTCGAAGGTTCGAGTCCTTCTGGACCCACCACTTTTGTTTGTTTACTATACTTCTACAGTGCGGGAGTAGCTCAGTTGGCTAGAGCTTCTGCCTTCCAAGCAGATTGTCGCGAGTTCGAGTCTCGTCTCCCGCTCCACTAATTTAATTTCAAATTAATAAAAAGTATAGTATCATTGCTTCAGTAGCTCAGCTGGTAGAGCAGCTGATTTGTAATCAGCAGGTCGTAGGTTCGACTCCTATCTGAAGCTCCATTTTTATATATAACCCAAGCGGGAGTAGCTCAGTTGGCTAGAGCTTCTGCCTTCCAAGCAGATTGTCGCGAGTTCGAGTCTCGTCTCCCGCTCCACTTTTACAAACAGAATAATCTTATTCGTAAATATCATTTAATAATCTTGAAAAAATTTAGTAATACATTTTGAAAATAATTGAATAGTGTCTTTTTGCAGTAGATCAAATGGTCGGAACGACCTGATTTGAACAGGCGACCCCTACCACCCCAAGGTAGTGCGCTATCCAGGCTGCGCTACGCTCCGATCGATTAGATAATGAAATAATAATATATTTAAGTTTAAAAATTAATTTCTTTTAACACATTACTAACGAAAAATTTGATAATATCCATTACTTTTAATAAAACTTTTACAAAGCGGGAAATAATGTCACAGGATAATAAACAGATTTTAAAAAATACAAATGCGCAGCTTCTTGACCAGTTCAATGCCTCGGTCATGTTCGATAAAGAGCTTTATGCTCAGGATATAAAAGGAAGTATAGCCCATTCCAAAATGCTTGCACTTCAGGGGATCATCTCTATTGAGGATCAGGAAAAGATAGAATCAGGGCTTTTAAGAATAAAAGAGGAGATCGAAGCCGGGAAGTTTGAATGGAAAATAGAGCATGAAGATGTTCATATGGCCATAGAAAGCAAGCTTACTGAGTATATCGGGGAAGCAGGGGGAAGACTGCATACTGCAAGAAGCAGGAATGACCAGGTGGCAACGGACTTTACACTTTACGTACAGGATAAGACGCTGGTTATTAAAGAAAAACTGAAAACCCTTATATCTACATTAACCAATATTGCTTCGAACCATACGGAAACCCTGATCCCTGGTATGACACATCTTCAGCATGCGCAGCCTGTAAACTTCGGTTTCCATATGATGGCTTATGCAAATATGTTCAAAAGGGATTTTGAAAGATTTGAAAGCTCGTTTGAAAGAAACAACTATTCACCCCTTGGAAGTGCAGCACTAGCCGGGACTCCCCACAATATCGACAGGTTTAAAAGTGCGGAACTTCTAGGCTTTGATGCTCCTACGGCTTGTGCGCTTGATACAAGCAGCAACAGGGATTTTGCTTTGGAGATACTTTTTAATATCTCAACGGCAATGATGCATATAAGCAGACTAAGCGAAGAGCTGATCCTTTGGTCAAGCTACGAGTTCGGTTTTGTAAGAATGAGTGACGAGTACGCAACTACAAGCTCTATTATGCCTCAAAAGAAAAATCCTGATGTTCCTGAACTGCTAAGGGGTAAAACAGGAAGAGTTTACGGTAACCTTATGGGACTTTTAACTGTTATGAAAGGGCTTCCCCTTGCTTATAACAAAGACACCCAGGAGGATAAAGAGGGGGTATTTGATTCAGTTGCAACTGCCGAGATCTCCCTTGATATCATAACTGCCGTTATGGATACGCTTATTATAAATACAGACAGAATGGAAGCAGCCTGCAAAGTGGGGCACTTGAGTGCTACGGATCTTGCAGATTACCTGGTACAAAAAGCCAATATACCTTTCAGGACGGCATACTATATTACAAAAGATGTGGTTGCCGCTGCCAATTCCTTAAATAAAGATATCAGTGAATTAAATATTGAACAGATAAGAGGCGCAAACGAAAACCTGAAAGATATAGATGAAGAGATAGTAGAATACCTTGATCTTAGAAACTCAATGAATGCAAGAAACTCTTACGGTGGTACAAGCACCGTTAGAACAAAAGAGCAGGTGGAAGAGTTTAAAAAATGGCTTGAAAGTCTGTAAAATTATCTAGATAAAAGGGATGAGACAGATCATCCCTTTTTTTATAAATATAGAAAGGTCGTTAATGAAAAAAATATATGGAATAATTTTTGTTGCTGCTATTTTAGTCTTCACAGGATGCAGCCGTTATGATGTTAATAATATAAAATCCAACCCAAAATATCAGGAGAAATTAACCGATCTTTTATTTATATCCAAATCTTCTCCTACAAAGATACGTTATCATAGAGGGCATGATAATCTTGAAAAGTGTAAAGTGAAATATAAAAAACTTCAAGATTTTGTATTGCGTGAAAATACGATTTTGGAGCAGTTAAAAGAGCGTGATGTAAAGTTGAACTATATGTCTGAAGGGTATCATCCAAAAAGATTATTGGTATTATCTCCTGTTGAACTTTACTCTTCAGATTTTTTGATGTGTGATGCCAAGGATTTTACGATCAGCATCAGTCTATATAATTTTGAAGAGATATCAAAAGAATGGGATGGTAAAAGAAAACATGAAAAAGTTAAAGACCTGACAAATCTTTCCAATGATATTCTGATCTATAAAAAATTTTACACGGCACGCTTTGAAACTAAACCATACAATCATAACGAGATCAAGAACGCCTTGATGAACTGGAAAGATAATATGGTAACTGTTGAGTGGGAAAAAGAAAAAATCAATGATTTATATATAAAAATCATAAAAGATTTAGAATTTCTGGATCTGATTCCCCCAAAGCCCGTATCAAAAAAAGAAAACAATATTTAAGTTTTGGAACTTAAGGATACAAGACAGCTTTTAGGGGCTGTTTTTTATTTTTAAAATATACTTGACAAAGATACACTAAAGTGATATACTTTTATTAGCACTTAAGATAATAGAGTGCCAAATAAATCTACCAAGGAATATAAATGTCTAATAAAATTTTTGAAAAACTAACAAACCAGATGCAAGAAACAATAGAGTCGGGACTTAGCCTTGCTTTACATAATAAAAACCAGGAAGTTGAGATCATCCATATTATCTGGGGGCTTTTAACAAATACAAACAGTGTTTTAAACCAGCTGTTAAATAAGATGAACGTTGAAAAAGCTGCTATTGAGCTTGAAGCAAAAAGCGTTGCTAATAACCTGCCTAAAGTAAGCAGTGTAACAAAAGAAAATATAAAAATAAGCAGAAACACGGTTGACAGTTTGAATGCCGCAAGCGGTCTTATGGCAAGCAGCGGGGACAGCTTTTTAGCAGTTGATACCTGGATAATCGCAAACCTGAAAAATAAAGTGTTTAAAGAGGTTCTTGGAAAATATGTAGACCTTAACGAGGTTAAAAAAGAGCTTGAGCTTATAAGAGGGGGAGCTAAGGTTGACAGCCAAAGTGCCGATGATAATCTTGAAGCACTTGAAAAATACGGTATAGATCTTAACAAAAGAGCCATCGAGGGAAAACTTGATCCTGTAATTGGAAGAGATGAGCAGTTAACAAGAATGATGCAGATCCTGATCAGGAAAACAAAGAACAACCCGATCCTTCTAGGGGAGCCTGGTACCGGTAAAACGGCTATTGCTGAGGGGCTGGCACAAAGAATAGTAAACAAAGACGTGCCTACTAGTTTAGAGAATAAAAAAGTAATCTCCCTTGATATGTCAGCGCTTATTGCCGGAGCCAAATACAGAGGTGAGTTTGAGGACAGATTAAAAGCTGTAGTCAAAGAGGTGCAAAAAGTAGGAAATATCATTCTGTTCATTGATGAGATCCATACGATCATAGGGGCAGGAGCCAGCGAAGGAAGCATGGATGCCGCGAATATCCTAAAACCTGCTTTGGCAAGGGGTGAACTGCATACAATCGGTGCCACAACACTAAAAGAGTACAGAAAATACTTTGAAAAAGATGCGGCGATGCAAAGAAGGTTCCAGCCGATTAATGTTGACGAGCCAAGCGTTAATGAAGCGCTGCAGATTTTAAGAGGTATCAAAGATAAACTTGAAACACACCATAACGTGACTATAAATGATTCCGCTCTTGTAAGTGCCGCAAAACTAAGTGACAGATATATTTCAGACAGGTTCCTTCCCGATAAGGCTATTGACCTTATTGATGAAGCGGCGGCTGAATTAAAGATGCAGATAGAGTCAGAACCGACACCTTTGGCAAATACTAAAAGAGCAATAAGCACTTTGGAGGTTGAAAAAGAAGCTCTGAAGATGGAAAAAACAGCTTCAAACAAAACAAGACTGGAAGAGCTTGAAAAAGAGTTAAGTGATCTAAAAGAGAAACAAAGGGGTCTTGAATCTCAGTTCTTAAATGAAAAAGAGACTTTCAATGCCGTATCAAAGATCAAAACCCAGATCGATGAATTAAAAGTAAAAGCAGAAAAAGCAAAAAGGGAAAGCAAGTTCGAAGAGGCTGCACAGATCGAATACGGTCAGATCCCCGATCTTGAAAAATCTATCAAAGAGAATGAGGAAAAATGGGCGAAGATGCAGGAATCAGGAACTCTTCTTAAAAACTTTGTTGACGAAGAGTCTATTGCAAGTATCGTTTCAAGATGGACGGGGATCCCCGTAAACAAAATGTTGTCTTCCGAAAAAGAGAAGATCCTTAAAGTGGAAGATGTATTAAAGCAGGATGTAATAGGGCAGGATGAAGCTCTTCATGCCATCAGCAGAGCCATTAAAAGAAATAAAGCGGGACTTTCAAGCGACAACAAACCTATTGGTAGTTTCCTGTTTCTTGGACCTACGGGGGTCGGTAAAACAGAGAGTGCAAAAACACTTGCAAGATTTTTGTTTGACGATGAGAAGGCGCTTATCAGATTCGATATGTCTGAATATATGGAGAAACACTCGGTCTCAAGACTTGTGGGTGCGGCTCCAGGCTACGTGGGATATGAAGAGGGCGGACAGCTAACTGAGGCCGTTAGAAGAAAGCCTTACTCTATTATCCTTTTTGACGAGATAGAAAAAGCCCATACCGACGTATTCAATATACTTCTTCAGGTACTTGATGACGGAAGGTTAACTGATAACAAAGGAGTAACAGTAGATTTTAAAAATACTATTATCATCCTTACTTCAAATATCGGAAGCAGAAAGATTATAGAGCTGGAAGATAAAGATACCAGAAAATCGGAAGTTCTAAAAGAGTTAAAAGGGCATTTCAGACCTGAGTTTTTAAACAGGCTTGACGATATAGTTATCTTTGAGCAGTTGAATCTTGAAGCTATTACTAATATCGTTGATATTATGTTTGGTTCGATCGCTTCAAAAGTTGCAGGCAAAGATATAAAACTAAGCTTGACCGATAATGCCAAAAAATATATAGCAAATGTAGGGTTCGATCCCGATTACGGTGCCAGACCTCTTAAAAGGGCATTGTACGAGATAGTCGAGGATAAACTTGCCGATCTAATTTTGGAAGATAAGGTAAGTGAAGGATCAAGCGTTGAGTTTGATGTGCAAAATGATGAGGTTGTAGTCAATATCTCTTAAATAAAAACAGCATAGCCTTTTGGCTATGCTATAAATGCTGCACTAATCAGTCCTATAAGGGCTCCGAATACTCCTCCCCAGACCACAAGCCATCCCAAGTGTTCTTTTATCATCTGCTGTACAAGCTCTTTTACCATTTTAGGATTTAATTCATCAAGTCTTTTTTGAACTACGGTATCTATTTTTAAAGATATATCTTCTGTTATATTGCTGTTGCCAAGGCTTTTTTGAAGAGTAGACTGGAAAGTATCAGTGTGTACTATCTCGTTTATGGATTTTTTCATCTTTTCTTCAAAAGGTTCTTTCATGCCATCAAGTGCCGATTCCCCTCCGAACATCATCACCGCACCGCCGAATTTTGATTCAAGTACGGTTGCTTTTAAAGAATCAAAAGCTATGGAAAAATCAGTATTGTTTATAAGGTTGGTAAAGTCAAACTTCTTATCATCTTTTGAAAATTCAGATTCAAAGAATTTTTCAAGATTCTGCTGTGTAAAGAACTGTTCCATTATTAAAGAGTGGATAGAGAGCTTAAACTGCTCGAATCTGTTCTCAACCACACCGCTTCCGTAAAGAAACGGAACTTTTTCAAAAAGCATATGTACCGCCAAGGTATTTGTAACGGCACCGCTTAGGGCAAAAAGCCCGATAGTAAGGATAAGGTTGTTTTGTAAGATAAAGCCTAAAACTACGGCTAGAAGTGATAAAAGATTTGTTGCTAAACTTTTATTCATCGGTTTCCTTTTGATAAGATTTAATGCAATTTTATCAAAATTTCTCTAAGAGGTTTTATACTTCCCTTAGCTCTATATTATCTTTATGCAGATATATTAAAAGCCCGAAGATCTTGTCAGTGCCAAGTATCTCTTTTACCGCTTTAATATAATGGCTTACCTGCTCTTTATTTGATTCACTGACTTCACTTGAGGTTTTATAATCGACTATCACATATCCGCCGTTCTTTTCCACCAGAAGGTCAATTATCTTGTGTTCCTGTTTATATATGATGGACTGCTCTTTTATACAGTTTGCATCACGTATAAGCTCTTTGAACACTTCGTTGTTTATAAGAAGTTTGATTCTGTTGTATATATCTTCAAACTCTTTGTCGTTTAGGAAGTTTCCGTATTTGTTTACGGCTGAATTTATGGCTATATCGAGACTTTTTTGAGTAAACTCTTTCATCATCTCCAGGCAGTAGTGTGCCGCTGTACCGAAGTATCTGGCTTTTATATTGCTTTGTTTCTCTTCTGTTTTGCTTTTTTCCTGAAAACCAAGCTTTAAAGGGGTGTAATCGACACTTTGTTTTTTTAGCTGTTGTTTTGCTTTTTTAGGGGCGATATAAAGCTCTCCGAATGTTTTTTTCTCGAGGTCTCCAAGATGCTCAAATACGCTTGCTTTATCTTTTTTAAGAATGATCATATTATGTTCGGCACGGGTAAGTGCAACATACAGGATATTCAGCTCATCACCTATTACAAGGTTTTTCTCTTTATCCAAAGCCTCTTTATAGAACTTGTCAAGGTTTTCCCTTTTTGATCTTTTGTAGAATATCCTTTTAAGCTCAATATTCTCATATTCAAAAAGCAGGCTTGACCTGTCGGCATTTTTTCTGCTGATCCTGTCGCATACGATCACCGTATCGAACTCCAGACCTTTTGATTTGAAGATGGTCAGAATCTGCAGCCCTTTTTTATTGGTGCTTATCATAGCAGCGTCGCTTTTATCTATATCATATACGAAATCAACTATGGAAGGGTACTCTTTTGAAAGCTCTATTAGTTTTATAACATTGGGATCTACGATATTATATCCGTAGGCGATATTTTTGATCAATGAGGTAAGATCGGTATTTTTTATATCGCAGGAGAAATCAAAAGGTTTGAACAGGTCAAACCCTGCAAGGGCGTTAAAGTTACTTTTGTAGATATCTTCTTTGAAATAAAGATATTTTACGGCGTTTATTACAGCTTTTACGTTTGTCTGGTTTATAAGCTTGGAGGTCATCTCCGTTACGATGTCCAGTTTTGGCAATCTATGTTTAAGGTATTCGTAAATACCCAGAACATCGCCGTTGGTATAGGTTAATATGGCGATATTGGACGGGTCTATATTTTGTTTTAAAAGCTTCTCCACCTGTAAATAGATATCTTCGTAAATATCATCTTTATCAAGGTCTAAAGATGCAACCTCCACATACCCTTTTTTTGAGCTATTTACCTTCTGGGGATCGTAGGAGTAAGAAGGGATCTTTAAAAATATATCGTTTACAAAATTTACCACATTTTGGCTGCTTCTGTAGTTTGTGTCAAGAAGCTTCACTTTAAGCATGGGATGAAACACTTCAGCCACATGGTCAAACAGTTCTTTTGTTCCCCCTCTGAATCTGTAGATGGACTGTTTGATGTCACCCACGTAAAAGAAGGTCTTGAAAACTTCCGGGTTTCCGGAGATTATCTCGTTTATAAGATAGTAAAGTATCTTGTATTGTAAGGTCGAGGTATCCTGGAACTCGTCTATAAGGATATGGTTGTATCTTGAATCAAGCCTGAAATATAAGAACTCTTTATCTATATGGCTTTTCATAAGCTTATAGACGATATTCGTTATATCACTGAACTCCAAAGAGTTTCTCTGGGTGTTATACCTATCCCTGAAACTTTTAAACTCACCAAAAAGAGTGAAAAGATTTTTAAGCGTAAAGCTTTCCTGTATCTGGTAATAAAGCGTGATATGTTTTTTTAGATTCTCAAGGGCAGCGTCAAGTTCAACAGGGGGTTTTGCTTTTTTAAAGTACGTAAATTCACTTAAGGAATCTTTTGTAAGCCAGGTTTTGCCTTTTTCCAGCAGGGAATCAACATCATTAAAGTCAACGGCGTTATATCCCGATTTTGAAATAGTGCTTTTATCTATGAACTCTTTGATTATGTTGGCTTCTTCCATAATGGCAGACTTAACGGCTGCAAAACTCTCATAAGGGTAGGGGGTGGCTTCAAAGGTTTCGTTCTTATCAATCAGTATCTTAAACAGTTCAATTATTGAGTTTAGTTTTTTATTCTCCGTAAATGAGAAAGAGATAAGGGTGTCGAACTGCTCCTGCTCCAAAGAGATAAGGAATTTGTATATCAAAAGCTCTTCATCGTCGAATTTTATCTCAAAATCGTCATTGATCCCAAGATAGCCGCTGAATTCCCTTAATATTTTGTTTACAAATTTATCAATGGTATAGATGGCAAGTTCATCGCTTATAAACCTTTTTACCATTGAGTCTTTTTTTTCAAGTATCTGATGTTTTGAGAAACCGGTTTGTTCAATTACGGCATCTATGATATTCTCATCACTACCCAGAGAGATAAGGGTTTTGTATATCCTGTCAGCCATCTGGGCTGCAGCTTTGTTGGTAAAGGTAAGGGTGAGTATCTCCTGGGGTTTTGCATCAATCAGAAGCAAAGAGATATATCTTACAGTTAAGGCAAAGGTTTTGCCGCTTCCGGCACTTGCTTTTAATGCTAAAAAATTTTCCACTTCTAATCCCTGTCGCAGATGGTTTTATATGCACAGAACTGGCAGTCTGAATAGTTGTCGGTCTGTGCAAAATCGACTTTTGCCGTTTTTAACGTTTTAAAGTGCAGATCGAGAAGTTCCAGCTTTTCATTTAATACAACTTCGTTCTTTACGGCACACTCGCTTAAGCTGTAGTAAGCAACATCTTTTATCATTTTGTCCCTGCATGCCAGATAATAGAACTCCAGCTGGAAATCTTTTGAATCTTCGTAGGTTTTTAGCGTATCTATTTTTAAAGATGATGAGGTTTTGTAATCGAGTATCTCATAGGTGTTGTTGGGGTATTTGTCTATTCTGTCGATCTTCCCTTTGATGGTTATTCCGTTGTATTGCAGTTTGAAAGGTTTCTCAGCTTCGCTTATCTGTATACCTGATTGTTTTCTTTCCTCCTCCAGGTCTAAGAACTTTTCAAGCTTTTTCTTCCATAGTTCAAGTTCAAGAACTAAATATGGATTGTTCTTTGATTCTTTTGTCAGGTATCCATAAAGGTAGTTTTTGTTCAGGCTTTGGTTTTTTACTCCGCTTTCAAGGGCGTTGTGGATGATGTTACCTATATCGAAATTTTGGGGCTTTATCGATATCACGTGGTCTTTGATCCCTGCTATATAGCTTAGGTAATATTTCCTTTTACACGTAAGGTATGTTTTAAGGCTTGTGGCGGACCACTCTCTTGTGGAAAGGTCGATATCCAGAGATATCTCGCTGTTGAAGTGTTTAAGCCTTTTTGTATCAAAAAGCAGACTGTTGTAATCTTTTGGACGGATATATTCTTTGTAATTTGGAAAAAGCTGCATAATAAAACGGCTCATTACAAGTGATTCGTCATCTATGTAACATACGGCTATGCTTTTTGCATTGTCAAACAATCTTTTGTAGTAATACCTTTGTAGGTTCTCCCTGTCTGTTATGGTAGGCAGGCCTGCATACTCTTTGAGCTTTGAGGAGATGAATTTGTCTTTTACGCTTATTTTTGGAACCTTGTCGTCGTTAAAGTCGCAGACGATAATCCCGTCAAAATTTGTAAGCCTTGTTTCAAGGATACCAAGAACGGTTATCTTCCCTCCGTTTACGTCGTCGACGGTGATGGAGGAGATCTGGTTTTGCAGAAGTTTCATGAACTCTTTTACCAAAACCTGATTCGTAACATTACTGATATTTGAAAAAAGAAGTATATTAAGTGATATTTTTATCTGTTCCAGTTTTTCAAGTATCTCTTCATTGTTTTCCAAAGAATAGATATATTCGAATATATCGTTGAAAATATCTTTTGTAAGCTTCTTTGACCAATTCTTTTTAAAAAGATTGTTGAATATTTGCATATCAAGTTCTAAAAAAACGCTTATATGTTCATCTTTTGGTTCATGGTCTACAAGTATTTTAGTGATATGCCTTATGGTCTGGGTGATCTTGCTGTTGTTAAGCCCTCTACCCATCGCAAAGTTGAAATAGTGCTCTTTGTCAAAAAGTTCCAGGATTGAGCTTATCTTTTCATTTGGTACGGCAACTGCGATTTTCTCCGGTTCGATGCCGCTTTTTACCATCTGTACTATTTGGTATTTTATAAATGCCGCCTGCTCGATCTGTGAAGATACGGGGGAGATGACGATATCTTTGTTTTTGTTCTTTAAGAGATTTGATTCAATGATTTTTTTATTTGTAAGATCTATTGTGTAAGAGATATTCTCTTCAAGGTTCTCTTCAAGCTCAAAAAGCTCCATATTCTTTTTATTGAATTCATTAAAAGTGATCTTGATATTAGTTTGTACCAAAGCAGCAATATCACTTATGATCTTCTGCTCAAACTTTGAAAGGTACCCCTCAATATACAGGGTAATATTTTCAAACTGCTCAATATATTCTCTGTTTATAATATAGCTTAAAGGAAGCATAATATTGTCCACAAAACCGTTTTGGTCAAGTATTTCGCAGTAGGTTTTGTGTATATGCTTCAGTATCTCTATATGGTCGCTGTAATGTATATAGGTGTCGTGCTCCAGGAGTGTATCGAATGTTACGTAGTTGTTTGATATTTCAGTAAAGAACCTGAAAAGATATTCACTTTGTTTTACAAAGGTGGTGAAATCATGGCTAAGACCCAGCTTATCCAAAGAACTGTTTTTTATTGCCTCTTTTAAGTAGAGTATTTTCAGATTCTTTTCACAGAATTTCCTGTTTTTTTCATCCAGAACGATACGGCCGAAAAAATCCCCTATGGAGATATATTTGGGCAGCAGCTGGTTTTGTGATTTTTCTTTGGAAGTGATTTCCCGTATTGCCCTGGAAGTGGGCAGTACGATCAGGTTATTTTTTAGCATTTGTTTTTATATAGAAAAAACCTTTTTCTCCGTCTACTTCCACGCTTCCTGTTATATTCCAGTAACCGATGCTGTCTATATTGAATGTTTTTGTATTTTCATTATCAAAGCTTAGATTTACATCATGGTCATGGGTTACCGATTTTGTTACAAGCATTTTGATCTTTTTGTTTTCAACAGGGTTTCCGTTTTTATCCTGGATAAGAACGCTGAATTTGTTCTGCCCTATTTTTATCATATCTTTTCTTATCTTTCTTTCTTGTACAACTCTTTGGGCAAGGAATACATCTTTGTATGTAAGACCTATAATATCCTGGTCGTTGAAAGAGAATTTGATATTGTATTTTTTCTCAAAGGCGATGTTATGCCTGATTAAATTATTGAAGTTCTCGTCCACATCGTGATAGGTGCTTAAAAAGGCGTTATCATCGTCAAGTCCTACACCTGCTTTACTTGTTTGGACAATAGTCCAGATTATCATAAAAAGCGAGATACTGAATATTATCAGGAATTTTATGTAAATATACTTGTCTTTTTTATCTTTCATTTTATTTTCCGTTTTTGAATTTTTTTTCTCTTAGAATAATAATGGCATATAATAAAATACCCATTGCCACAAGAGTATACATAAATACCCTCCAGATAGTACCCGCCGTTTTCCCTTCGCTTCCTATACTTGAATCAAGTTTGATGTTCTGGGACTTGGCGATACTGTCCGCCATTTGGGCAAAACCGTTCAGTGCTGCTGCGCTTGTTTTGGCAAAAAGCGTATTCTTGTCTTTTGAAGCAAGCAAAGGTATAACATATCCGTCAAGGATATCATCTTTGTCAATAATGCTTTTAAGGTCATCCGACATAAGGATGTTGGCATATTTTTGGTCGATAACAAGCGATAAAAGAACAAAAGGTCTTTTTACGTCTTTTAAAAGCTTCTGCTCGTAAAGCTTCATAAGTTTTCTTCTGTCTTCAATTGACTTGTCCATATCTATACCGTTGTTTTCTTCAATAGAAACATAAAGATTTACGTTTAATTTTGATTTTGTTTCGGAACCGATTTGGAAAATCTTATCTTGTGCCCTTTGATCGATAAGTCCGTCATGTGCCAGGATAAAAGGGTTTTGATTTGCAGACAGTGTTAATGTGAATATTGCAAGTAAAAAAAGTATCTTTGTTTTCAAATGAAACTCCAGTTGTAATTTAAGTATGTATGCTACAAAGTTTGGGCTTAAAACCCTATGAATCAGCCTTGTTAAAAGCTTTTGCCGCACCTTTTTTCCAATTGCATTTTTATAAGCTCCGGAGATTTAATATTGACTATCTCAAAAGAATCCTCTCCATGCTCTAAGGTGAGTGTTCCCGTATCGGTAAGGTTATTTACAAGTTTTCTGTTTATCTTGATATTTTTGATATTTTTACACGATATTTCGTTTGTTATTAGTCTTGACCAGTCTTTTTGTTCATAAATAATTCTTTTGTCGGTTATAAGAATAGCTTTTTTGTAAAGTTTGTTATGGATTATTACGATCCAGTACAGAAAGAAACCCAAAAACAATGCCCCGAGCACTACACCAGTTTTGCTGTTTGCAAGTGCCATCATAAACAAAGGCATAAGAAGTACCGCGATTATAGAGGGAAGCTCTATAACCGCACATTGTTTTGTTCTGGCAAGAAGGGTTTCATTATTTTCAAGTTTCATTTTTTACTCTTCTATACAAATCTCTTTTTTCATCATATGCTGGATTGTTCTTACAAGCACGATCAATACCACAAGGGTGGTAATAACCAGGAAGAAGTAAGAAAAATAACTGTAAACGGCAATATTCGTTAATTTAAAAGCAAGCATTGAAGCTATTGTAACCGCCGCTAACGGGAACGTAAATGCCCACCATGAGATAAAGAACTTCAGGTTCAAGAAGTTTTTATACATAAATAACAGCAGGAACGTAAAGAACAGCGCAAGATTGTATAGCAGGCTTGCGAACATATCAAACTCTCCGTACATTTTTATATACGCGATAAACGCGATCGCCGGAGGTGCTATGAATATAAACATTGTCGGCATGAATTTTACCGCAAGCTGATTGTGGAAAATAATTCTGTTAACAAGAATCGCAGTTAGAACTATCCAGAAGAACATACCTATTGAGAAGTAGTACATAAGCAGATTTATATCCGCTATTCCTCCCCCTGCAACTGGTACAAGGATATTACCCACTATAGGGATGAACCATGCCGGATTTGAGTGCTTGATCTCAAGGTTCTTGTTTATCCAGAAACTTATCGTATAGAAAGTAAAGAAAGTCTGCATTGCAGTACCTATATAGAAACAGTATGTCGCAATGTCAAGGTTGATCGGGTGGTAAACGATCGCTAAAAGCAGGAACGAGATCGCACTCGCGGCAAAAAAGTTTATCCTTACCGGGTGGTTGAACTCTTTTTTTACTTCATCAAAATATTTTACTATTTTTGCAAGGTACAACACCAAGATCACAGCAAATACCAGGGTATCTATCTGTGCAAGCACAAAGCCTACCCCGTTCATCGTGTTTAATATCTCTTCCGCTTTTTGAAATACTATTGTAAGCCCGGACAGCCCCATAATAACGGCAAACATCATTATAGGGAAGAATTGAAGCCTGTTTGCAGGAACTATACTGCACTCTTCTTGATTATTTTTTTCCATATTTTTTCCTTTATTTATTAATTATTTTTAATTGTTTGAATTGATTCCAATGCACATTCCAATACTTTTGGTATATCTTTCCCCTGATGGTCGTGGAAATCTATCTGCAGTTTGTAAACCAGTTTTTTATCGACTTTAAAACTAAATACAAGGTAGCCCGCATAAAGTTTTGATTTTTGCGTTTTTTTACCCGGATCGTTTTTGTCGTTTTCATAGATCAGTATAGCTACGTTGCTGCTGCTGGTAGTCTCTATAGAGGTTTTTTTCTTTATAAGATCCTCAAACTCTTTTTTTACATTTTGCTGATCAACGAAATTAAAAAGTTTCGATTCCATATATTTAGCTTTTTCTATATTAATATTTACTTTAATTTTACCGTTTTTTATATCATTTTGTAATCGGGACAGAAGTTCCGGTTTTAAGACTTTCTCAAAAACTGTAGAGTTTTTATGGCACTCAAGCCTTGATGCTTTTGCACTTGTTTTATTAATCTGCTGGTATATGGACTGCCCTATAAAAAAAGCTAAAACCGCTATGATTATTATATAGATATACTTTTTCATTTATAAACCTTTTTAGTTTTGGCTGCAAGTACCTTTTGAGCCAATTAATTTAAGTTTGCTTTCGACAAAGTTTTTTATCGATTCTTCAACTGTTTTAGATTCATTATCGAAATAAACATCCAACCCCTCATTATCAAATCTCTTTGCAGGACTTGTACCGATACCGCTTACTATCAAAGCATCAGGCTGAAGCTTCATTATATTTATAACAGCATCGGCACACTCACCGCTTGAGTGGCCGTTGTTCGGCACTACTTCAACATCGGAGATCTCATTCTCTTTTAATGTAATTATAGTATAAAAATTCGCTTTACCGAAATGGGCACCTCTTTTGCTTAAGTATCCCATATCTTCGTTTGTTGGAAATACAAGTCTCATTTTATCCTCCTAGTGTTGGTGATTATGATCGTGATGGTGATCGTGATCATGGTTATGCTCGTGGTTTCCGCCTCCGTTATGCATTCTGCCTTGCTCTATGAAATCAGACATATTGCTGCCGTCAACTTTTGTAAGCTCGTTATTATTGATCTTTTGAATAATATCTTTAAGTAAAATTCTTTCTCCCCCGTCGTGGTAACATTCGATTTTACCTTTTTGAAGAAGCATGAAGGGGTTTCCTCCCATATGGTGGAACACAAGTTTTGTAACACCTTTTGCAATCAGGTTCTCTACAACTTCCCTTCCGCTGTCAGTTTTATTGGCTTCAATAGTTATTCTACCGTCTTGGTCAACGAAGGCAAACCATTTTGCTTTACCGAAAAGAGTACTTACAGCAGGGTTCTCTTTATTCATTTTTACCGGAATTGCTATCATATTATATCCTTTTATAATTTTTATAACTCAATTTTATCATATTTATGAACATATGTCAAGAAAGTTTAGAAAAATTTTGATATAATATTAATCAGGAGAGTTGAAATGGGTAGATTAAAGAATAAAAGAAATTTGAGTTTCAAACCGATTTATAAAAGTTTTGTTCCCGAAGATAAAACTTTTGAAGGTGTTGTGAAACTTCTTGACGAAGAGATCGAAGCGATCTATTTAATGGATGTTAAGAACCTTTACCAGGAGGATGCTGCAAAAATGATGGAGGTATCAAGACCGACATTTACAAGGATCCTTAAAACAGCAAGGCAGAAACTGGCAACGGGTATTATAAGCGGAAGCAAAATATTAATAGAGGACAGCCTTGATTTTTATATTATTGCGCTTTGCAGCAATGATGAAAGCCTAAAAAGCTTATCACCTTTGGACAGATACATATTTATCTATAAGCTTGAAGATGAAAAGCTGGAGTTTATTAAAAAATGTGACAATCCCGCATATATGGGGAAAGAAAAAGTCGCAATGGTGCTTCCTGAATGTCTGCTTCAAAACAATGTCAATATTTTTATCGGCTCGAAGGTTGGGGAGGGATTGAAGAACAGTCTTCTTTCAAAAGGTATAGATACACAGATCAGAAGTTCAATAGATATGGATAATTTTGCTGTATAAATAAAAAAAGGCAAAAGGGGAAACCCTTTTGCCTTTTTCGTTATAGCGCTATTTTTAGATTATCCTACAAAAATTCTTGTAGAATCTAAAAAGGACAACATAATAGTTGCAATAGCCGTAATTCCTAAAAGTACCCAAATTACATTATACATCTTAATATCCTTACTTATTAATCCACTTTTTATGGTTATCAGGACTAATCATTTTCAGTCCGTGAAGATCTTGGTCGATTTCATAGTATTTTTCAGCATTAGCATTTTGTACCGTAATTGCATTTATAGTTAAAAATGCAAGGATACTTAATAGTAATACTGTAGCAATTAACATACCTGTAATACCGTGTACTAAACTAAATAATCCTCTTTCCGAGTCATTCATTTTTGTATTTCCAGCCATAATTACTCCTTAATACTTCTTATGTAGCTTGATACAGCTTTAACTTGAGTTTCACTTAATCTACCCTCAAAGCTTGGCATTGCACCTATGTTAGCTTTCTTACCGTGAGTAAGTACGCTAGCTACGATTTTATCATCATATTCAGCAAGATTTGGAGCCATTCCGCCCATACCTTTACCGTCAGCACCGTGACATGAAGCACAAGCACCGGCAAATACGTCAGCACCTTCACCTGTCATACCGTTTGCAATATAGTTAGATACTGTTTCGATCTCAGAATCAGAGATCATAGCACCTGTACTAGCATTGAACAGTCCGTTTCTATCAGGCATCATTCCCATAGCGTAACCTAAGTTTCCAGCTGGGTTTGAACCGATTCCGGCAGATCCGTTAACAATTACGTGTTTAACTTGCTCTGCAGCCATTCTTTTTGTTAAGTTTTGAGCTTTTCCGTCGATACCCGTACCGTCAACACCGTGACAAGGAGCACATTGTACCAGGAATACTGATTGACCCATGTTTTCAAGATCACTTTCAGAAATATTCGCCCATTTAGATTCAAATTTTGCTTGATACTCTAAAGTCTCTTCATTGTATTGACCAATTTGAGAGAATTGATTTGTAGGATAACCTACATAGAAGTACCATAACTGCCAGATCATAGTGATGATGAACATCATCCCCCAACCTGTTGGAATCGGGTTTTTATATTCACCGATACCGTCCCAGTTATCTTCAGCTAATTCACCGCCAGCTTTATCGTTTTTCATTTGATTTACATACTTAAGTGCAACAAATACTGTGATAGTAATTATCGCCAGTCCACCAAGCATTGTAAGGTCGTTTATATAATCTTCACCTAGCGCAAACGAGTCACCCGCAACAAAGTAAGTTCCTGTCATTAATGCTACGATAAGAATAATACCACCTATTACCATAGATTTCATACTACCTATCTCCTTTTTTAATTTTTATCAAAGTTCATAACTTTTAATTCACTGAAAAATTATGATTTATCATCATCTTTTTTCGGTTCATCATCTTTTTTTCTATCCTCTAAAGGTTTAGATTCGATATTATCGTCTAAAACAAGGTCCGAGTACTTTTCAAAGTCCTTTTCCCCTGCCTTATCCCTCTTATAGATAGAATATGCATAACTGTAAAATATTACAAAAACGATCGTAATAAGTATAAACTTTGCATACCCCTGAATCGTTATAAGAGTTTCGTAATCCACTTTAAACCTTTACTTTAGAGAATTTAAATATGCAATTAATGCAACAATTTCAGGAATCTCTCCGTTAGCAACCATATCTTTAACACTTTGTGTTTTCATATCAGCTGCAATTAACTTAGCTTCTTCTAAAGCAGCTGCTTCAGCTTCAGACCAAGAACCTAACTTAGGATTCCCTGCTTTGTCATAAGGAACACCGAATACATTTTTTTGCGTGTTTGCATTTGCATAAGCAGTTGCAATGTCCGCTTTGTTTGTAAATTGGTGTGGGTATGCAGGCATAATTGTACCAGGTACAACATCTGCAGGAGCTAACATATGGTTTTCATGCCAGTCTGTAGTTCTGTAGTTACCCACTCTTAAAAGATCCGGACCAGTTCTCTTAGAACCCCATAGGAACGGTCTGTCGTAAGCATACTCACCAGATAAAGAATACATACCGTATCTGTCTGTTTCAGACTTGAACGGTCTGATTAGTTGTGAGTGACAAGCGTTACAAGAATCTTTTATATAAACTTGTCTACCTGCTAGTTCTAAAACAGAATATGGTTTAGTACCAACAGTAGGCTGTGATTGCTTTGCAAAGTCAGGAATCGCTTCCACTAAACCTGCAAACGCGACGAATAAAAATAAAACCACCGTAAAGAAAAACGGTCTTTGTTCTAACCAATGAAACATATTATAACCCTCCTTCTTCTAAGCGCCCATAGGCGATGCATTTGCCGGCTCTTTGTCAAGAATTCTACCTGCAGTTGCTGTTTTGTAAATATTGTACGCGAACATGAAGAATCCGATTAAGTATAATAATCCACCAACAGCTCTGATTGTGTAGTATGGATGTAATACTGTTACCGTATCGATGAATGAGTATAATAATGAACCGTATTCATCGTATGCTCTCCACATCATACCTTGTGTGATACCAGCGATCCACATAGATGTAAAGTAAAGAACGATTGCAGTAGTTTGTAACCAGAATTGAGTTTCCATTAATGATTTAGAATAGATCTCTCTACCGAACATTCTTGGAGCCATATGGAATAGTGCAGACATAATCATGAATACAACCCATCCAAGAACACCGTCATGAACGTGACCAGGAATCCAGTCAGTAAAGTGAGCGATAGCATTAACAGATTTGATAGCCTGGATCGGTCCCTCTATAGTAGATAACATATAGAAAGTTGAAGCAAGTACCATAAATTTGATTAGTGGTGAAGTTTGTAATTGTCCCCACTCACCTTTCATAGTTAAAAGCATATTAATTGCAGAACCCCATGAAGGTAAAATAAGTACAACAGACATAACAGAACCCATAGTTTGCATCCAGTCTGGAACTGTAGAGTACACTAAGTGGTGTCCACCGGCCCATAAGTATACGAACATTAATCCCCAGAATGCAAGAATAGACAGTTTATAAGAATAAACGTTTTGTCCAGATTCTTTTGGTAAGAAGTAGTAGATCATCGCAATGATTGGAGTTGTGAATACGAATGCAACAGCATTGTGTCCATACCACCATTGTACAAGCGCATCATTCGTACCTGCATACATAGAAATAGAGTGCATAACAGAACTTGGAGCACCGTCAGCCCAGAACATTGTAGGAACTTCCATGTTATTAAACAAGTATAACATAGCTACTGCTACGAAACATGCGATATAATACCATAATGAGATATATAGAGTTCTTTCTCTTCTAATACCTATAAGTCCAAAAATAGAGATACCCCAAAGTACCCACCAAACAACAACCAGAATATCCAAAGGCCATTCTAATTCTGCATACTCTTTAGATGTAGTAATACCAGCTAAAAGTGTTACAACAGCTAATAAAATTGTAATAAAGTATAAAGCAAAATGTAATTTACCAATACCCATTAAGAAAGGTGATTCTTTTAAAGATACCTTTAATACTCTTTGCCCGACATAGTACCATGTAGCAAAGATACCACTTAGAGTAAACCCAAACGCCACACCATTTGTATGTAGAGGTCTTAATCTACTGAAAGTACCATACTCCCCCGCTAAATTGCTTAAGCTTGGAAATGCTAATTGAAATGCTAAAATAACACCAACTGTCATTCCAATAATACCAAACAAAATTGTTGCAAAAGTAAAAGCTTTCGCTATAGAGTAATCGTACTCTATTGTTTGTGCATTTTCTTGCATCAATCTCCTCCTAAAGTTTAAAATAAAGCCACGAAAACGTCACTTATTCCTGCCATTTTATCAAAGTAAATTTTAAACGATTCTGAATTTGTTAATTGTTTGTTAATTTTATTTGATTAATTATTTTTTATAAGTTTTATGTAAGAATAGAATATAAATTAAATTAATCTAAATTTAAGAATTGTTAAAGTATAGTTTCATAATATTATCTAATAAGGAGAACCTTATGTTTAAAAAGCTTGTATTCAAGGGCATGGCATTATCAATGGCTGCATCAGCAGTATTGGCCGCAAACGATCAGGGGGGAGATATACAGTTGGTGAACAACAACTATGTATCTAATGTTGAAACACATTATACCCATACAAACGGAGATTTTGACGAAACAGTGGTTCAGCTTGCGGATATGCTTTTAACAAGCAGCAAGATCCCAAAAGAGGATATGGGAAGTATCGCTATTACATCATTTGTTGATCTGCATAATTTAAGCAGGACAAGCGGTTTTGGTAGAAGTTTATCGGAAACTTTCTTTAATGAACTTTTCGTAAGAGGCTTTAATATTGCTGATTTCAGGGGTCAGAGAGCTTTAAGGGTTAACCCTACGGGAGAGTTCTATATAACAAGAGATACCAAAAGAATTGCTAATAAAGTACAAAACAGTTATGTTCTTGTAGGTACATATACTATAGCAGATGAACAGGTTCTTATCAATGCAAGAATCATGGACAATGTTACCGGTCAGATAGTAGCTTCTGCAAAAGCATACCATAAAACAACAGACTGTAGAGTTCTTAACAACTGTCCAAAGCCTAGAATAATAAGAATCGTTTCAAACGAAAGATAATCCAAAGACCCCTTTATTAAAGGGGTAGTCTCGGCCCGCCTTTTCTAAAGTAAAATTTATATAACCTTCTGTATAATGAGTCAACTTTATAAATTGAGGTATTATATGAGATACGGATCATTTTCTTTTATTATTTTGATCGCATTTGTGTTCAGCGGCTGCGATATTCTGTCAAAATTCAATCTGGATAAAAAAACTACACCCAAACAAGAGCAAAAAGCGGTTTATACACCTGCCGCGGAACAATCAGACGAGGGGATCATCCCTGCCGATCTTTATGTTTACACTAATCTTAACAGGGCTATTTACGGTGTTGCGGATCAGCTTCTTAAATCAAATATCGACAAAAACAAAAATACAAGAATAATATTAACAACATTTGTTAACCTTAACGATCTTGAGCAGACTAATAGTTTCGGAAGAATCGTAAGCGAAAGCATGTTTAACGAACTTCATGTAAGAGGCTTCCGGGTTACGGACTTCAGGGGACAGGCGGCAGTAAATGTAAATGCCCGGGGAGAATTTCATATAACCAGGGATGTTGACAAGCTTAAAGACCAGATCAGTGAAACGGAATATATACTTGTCGGAACCTATGCTGCATTTGAGAATCAGAGCCTGCTTGTAAATGCAAGGATCATGGATTCTGTTTCAGGGGAGATTATATCTTCAGCCAGAGCGGTATTCAAACCCCTTAACTGTAAAGTTTACGATGTGTGCGAGATAGAGATCGTTAATACAAAAAAGAAAGAGGAAGAGGAAAAAGTAATAGTTCCCCTTGATCCGTTTCCTATAGTAAAAGATAAGTAAGGGGTGTTTATGAAAATCTTACTAAGTGTTTTTATAATTGCAGTTCTTTTCAGCGGATGCAGCAGACCCGGTATGGTAAGCGAAATGGATAATATTTCGGACCGTAAAACAAACTTCAAGAAGATCTCTTTTGACCTTCTTGAAGAGATAATTCCCGTATTAAATCAGTTAAAAGCTACAAAGCTGCAGAATAAATCACTGTATGTAACGGATTTTGTCAATCTTGACAGCCTTGAGAACAGAAGCCGATTCGGGTTCTTGTTATCAGAGGAGATCAAGGCCCTTGTTACGACAAAGACCTCAAATACTGTGCATGAGATAGAGTTTGCAAAATATTTGAAGCTCGGCAGTGACGGGACAAAGATCCTTTCCCGGGATCTTGACGAGCTTATGAACCAAAGCATGCAGCCTGATACTTATGCCCTGGTGGGAACTTATGTATTAACGCAAAGACAGGTTATACTTTATTTAAAAGTTATCAATCTTCAAACGGGCGTAATAATCAAATCCACCTCAAAAAGCCTTACAATGACAAGGGAGATCCTTGATCTTAACAACTCTTATATGGGAACGGCAAGCAACGGTAACCTGAACGGTATCTATCAGCCGCTCGTATTATAAGAGTTCTTTGAACATAAGATTGTAGGTTACGTTTCCTCTAAACTCGTTTTTCCCGATAGTAGCACTGAAAGTGATATTGTCGTTTAGCTCAACCCCCTCAAAATCAACAAACACCACAACCTCTACGGTTGTCGAGTTATTTGAGACTATTAATTTTGTAAACTCTTTGTTTTTCCCCATCTTTGTAAGATTCAGAACTTTCATATCCCTGAAAAGGAAAACCGGATAGGGGTTCTCCTGCCCGAACGGCCTGAAACTTTCAATAAGTCCGTAGGTGTAGGCATTGACACTATCAAGGCAGAATTCACCTATTGCACAGTTTGCCCGGTCCTCTTCATCCTCTTTTATATGGGGAAGATTACGATTTAGCTCCTCTTTCAGTTTTTTTAGGTTTTGTGTTTTACAGCTTAGCCCTGCTGCTTGTTTATGTCCCCCATATCCTTCCAGAAGGTTGCTGCATCGATCGATCAGATTATAAAGATTTATGTTTGAAGTGCTTCTGCTGCTGGCTTTTGCCTTATCACCTTTGATAGTAAAAACAAAAGCCGGTTTTTTGTATTTTTCGCAGAGTTTTGATGCAACTATTCCTATTATCCCTTCATTCCAGGATTCATGGGCTACAAGTATCACTTCATCATTTTGCTTAACCTGCTGTTTGGCTTCATTGAATATCTGCAGCTGCTGCTCTTTTCTGGCCTCGTTCAGGGAGGTCAGGTAATCAAGGTGCATATTTGCCTCATCCAGACTTTGTGAAAGGAGGAACTCCAATGCGATACCGGGATCGCTCATTCTTCCCGCAGAGTTTATAAGCGGGGCAAATTTAAACCCTATATCCTCTTCAGTTATAGTATCGTTTAGGAAATATTTATCTCTTAATGCTGTTATTGCAGCTTTATCTGAAGATTCCAAAGCTTTAAGTCCGTACCTTACCATTGTCTGGTTAAGGCTGAGCATCGGCATAATATCGGCAACAATAGCCAAAGCCAGGTAATCAAAAAGCTCCATAAGGTTATAAGGGATATTCAGCTGTTTTTTTAAGCTTGCACACAGATACCAGGCAACCTGGGCACCGCAGATATCCTTAAAAGGAAAGGTACAGTCGTTTTGCTTGGGATTTACTACTGCATAGGCTTTTGGAAGCTTTTCCCCTACCGTGTGGTGATCCGTAATGATCAGGTCAAGACCTTTTTGACTGCATATTTCTGCAGCTTCATAAGCGCTTATCCCGTTATCGACGGTTATAATTACCCCTTCATCTATCTTTTCCAGGATGACAGGACTAAGCCCGTAGCCGTGTTCAAACCTGTTTGGGATAATATAGTTTATATCAATGTTAAGCTGTCTGAAAAAGGTTACCATAATAGCAGTGGATGTAATACCGTCAACATCATAATCACCCACAAGGTTGATCTTTTCGTTGTTTTTTATTGCCTGGACGATCCTTTGGGTCGCTTTGTCCATATCTTTGAATAGATCAGGCTGCGGAAAGCTTTTCAAGGTTGTAAATTCGTCCTCTTTGGTTCTATTATGTAAAATTTGTTTAATATCTTCGATTGTCAGCTTTTTACTCATTCTTTTATTATATCTTTTTTTAACTTTTAAACTATTTTTGGGTAAAATGATTCCTTATTATTGAAAATATCAAATTTAGGGATAATTAAATGGAAAAAGCAAAATATATCTGGATGGATGGAGAACTTAAACCCTGGGACGAGGCTAAAGTTCATGTTCTAACACATACTCTTCATTACGGGAATGGTGCCATAGAGGGGACAAAAGCGTATAAGACGGTTGACGGAAGATGTGCTATTTTTAAATTGAACGAGCATACTCAAAGATTGATAAACTCTTCTAAAATGACCCTTATGGACGTACCTTATACACTTGAAGAGTTAAATCAGGCTCAAATCAAACTGCTTCAGGAAAATGAACTCTTCGAAGGTGCTTATATCAGACCTTTGGTTTATCTTGGTTACGGCGTTATGGGTCTTTACCATAAAGATGCACCTGTAAATGTATCTGTCTCTGCATGGAAATGGGGAGCTTATCTTGGTGAAGAGGGTCTTAAAAAAGGGATCAGGCTGAAAATATCTTCAATGACAAGAACTCCCAATACTTCAGGAATGGGAAAAGCTAAAGCCGTGGCAAACTACCTGAATTCTCAAATGGCAAAATATGAAGCGGTAGAAGCGGGATATGACGAAGCGCTGTTAAGAGACGACCAGGGGTATGTTGCAGAAGCGAGCGGTGCTTGTTTCTTTATCGTAAGAGACGGTGTTTTAATCTCTCCTCCTAATGATAACTCGTTAGAATCTATTACCCAGTCTACAGTGATCGACCTTGCAAAAGATATGGGGATCACTGTTGAAAGAAGAAGGATAACAAGAGAAGAGATATATATAGCCGATGAATGTTTCCTGACGGGAACTGCAGCGGAAGTTACTCCTGTAAGAGACGTTGATGCAAGGATTATCGGATGCGGAAGCAGAGGTCCTGTTACTGAAAAACTTCAAAGTGCGTATTTTGATGTGGTTGCGGGTAAAAATGAGAAATACCTGAAATATCTAACTTACATCAACTAACAAAAAAAATTAAGAAATAAATAAAGTGTATTTGCATAGTATTTCATTTCATTATTTAAAACTAAAAGGGAAAAAGCAAAAATGCCAATAGATAACGACTATTTTAAAAATAGACAAAAACAACAAAACAGCTCGGGCGGTTCTTCGAATAATTCGGGTGGAGGAAACGGTGGTAACGGCGGAGGATATCAGCCTCCGTTCGAGCCGCCGCAACTGTTCAAAAACTTCGGAAAGGGATCGGCTGCGATCTATGCAGTAATCATAATAGCCGTAGTATTATTTATGGCTAAACCTTTTGTTATTATCAACTCAGGTGAGGTTGGTATCAAAGTTACAACGGGTAAATATGAGAGTGAGCCTTTACAACCTGGATTCCATCTGTATGTTCCTGTTATCCAGAAAGTTATTACAGTTGATACGAAAGTTAGACTTATCAACTATAAAACACTTGAAGAGATGAGCGGTTTTGACAGTGGTATTAAAATAAACCCTGCAATTAATATTCTTGATGCAAGGGGACTTCCTGTATCTATTGAACTTACTGTTCAATACAAACTTCTCCCTTACGGTGCGCCGAACACTATTGCAACATGGGGTCTGGCTTGGGAAGACAAGATCGTAAACCCAGTTGTTAGAAATATCGTAAGAAACGTTGTAGGTGGGTTTAACGCGGAAGAACTGCCTTCAAAAAGAAACGAGATAGCAACAATGATTGAAAACGGTATCAGAACGCAGATAGAGGCTTTAGAGGGGAAACCTGTTTCTATTGAATCTGTTCAGTTAAGAGAGATCGTACTTCCTGAAAAGATCAAAGAACAGATTGAAAGAGTTCAAATTGCAAACCAGGAAGCAGAAAGATTGAAATATGAGGTTTTAAGAGCTAAGCAGGAAGCTGAAAAAAGAGCTGCCTTGGCAAAAGGGGAAGCAGATAAGAACAGAATCGAGGCACAAGGTAGAGCAGATGCAGTAACAATCGAAGCGGATGCTCAGGCAAAAGCGAATAAACTTGTTGCAGATTCTTTAACTCCTAAACTTCTTCAGATGCAGCAGATCCAGGTGCAGGGTAAATTCAACGATGCACTAAGAGAGAACAAGGATGCAAAAATATTCCTGACTCCGGGCGGATCTACTCCTAATATCTGGGTAGATACAAAAGACAAAGCTAGAGATAGCTCAATACACAAATAAAACAGATAAAAGGCATAAGCCTTTTATCGCAAATCGGGTAATATGGAAAAGTTCAAATATATAATTATCTTCACATTGATTTTAGTTCTTGGTTTAACCTATTACCAGTCCTATGAATATAAACAAATATCCCAAACTTTAATTTCGGAAAATAACAAGCTCGATGACAATAACAATAAACTGGAAGCTTTAAATTCACAAAATCAAGACTTGATCAAAGGTTTAAATGAAACGATTGAAAAACAGAATCAACAGATCGTTTCACTTAAGCAGAATATATCTTCGCTACTGGGTTCACAGCCGGATAATGAACAGACTGTTTTCGAAACGGAGATCTTTGAAGAGTATGACGATCTAATGAATAATCTTATTCCTAACGAGGAAAACCCCTTTGACAAGAGGTTCCCAAATTTGGAAGAAGAACCCCTTGAAAAAAGTGATTTTTCCCTGCAGCCCGGTGTGGATTTAAATGAGGATAACGAGATCGAAGGGGTAAATATAAAACTGAACAAACAGTTTTGAGCCATTTTAAAAGGAAATAAATGATAGAAAAAATAGATTTTGAGAAACAGGGCGGAATGGTTCCTGTGATTACTCAGGAGTATGAGACCAATGAGGTTTTAATGCTTGCATATATGGATAAAGAAGCACTTGAATTAACCCTTTCAACCAACTTTGCCCATTATTTCAGCAGAAGCAGAAAGCGTATCTGGAAAAAGGGTGAAAGCTCGGGTCATACGCAGGAGGTTGTTTCTATAAGTCTTGACTGCGATAACGATACTATTCTTTTAAAAGTAAAACAAAAAGGTGTTGCCTGCCACACGGGAAGAAAGTCGTGTTTTTTCACAGACCTTAAAACAGGAGAAACCACAAGTGACGTCCAGGTTGATACAACTGCGGCATACGGAGTGATAGATACCCTTTACCATACAATCCAGGACAGAAAAAATGATGATCCGGATAAATCATACACATCAAAGCTTCTAAAGGGAAAAGAGAACTCAATGCTTAAAAAGATCGTTGAGGAAGCAGGGGAGTTTACCTTTGCAGTTAAGGATAATGACGAAGAAGAGATCGTTTACGAGGCGGCAGATCTTATGTACCACTGTCTTGTTGCAATGGCTTCTAAAAACATATCTCCGGACAGGGTTAAGCAGGAGCTTGCAAGAAGGTTCGGTATGAGCGGAATAGAGGAGAAAAACTCCAGAACTGACGGTTAACCGAAGTTAACCATCTGCTCTTTAAAATAATTATCGCAAAAGTTCTTGAACTTTTTGTGAAACTTCCTTTTTAATTTTTCCTGTTCATCTTCAAAATGTTCTATTAACAGGCCAAGGGTATCTCTTTGGTCTTTATTCAGGTGAAGGGTTTCAATAAAAGATTTCAGCTTTTTCTTTTGGATATCATAATCATTAAAACTTCCCAGAATATCCTGTATCTTTTTTAGTTTATCCACTATAGACTGGTATTGGAACTGGCTGTAGAAAGATTCAAAAAGCTCAATTAAATATCGTAGTTTTTTAAACTCTATCCTTAATCTGTGAAACTCGCTGTTGCTACTGTTGATGTCTAGTTTCAAACCGTTGGTGACTATCTTATTGTGTATCTTTATAAGGTTTTCTTTTGCCGTTTCCTGAGCGTTTGTTTTTGCTGATCTTAAAATGGAGTTTGACTTAAAAGCAGATTTGTATTTGAGGATTGTGTAAACATATCTTTCACTTTTAAAAAAGGTTGATAGTTTATTGTATTCGGTATCTTTCTGGTCTTTTAGATAGTGTATGATCACATCTATATCTTTGGCTCTTTTTTTAGGGAGTATATTTTTATATTCCTGAAGTTTTATAAGATATACGTCAATATCCCTTGCTTCATTGGTATATTTTGCAATAAGCGAGAAGGAGCTTTTACAGTCCTGTGCCTTATTGTCTTTAAAATATTTTTTAAGTAAAGAGCATAAAGCTCTTATCTTTCTAATAGAAACCCTTATTTGGTGAAGGTATTCCTGATTGTATACTTCACTTATATAGGCGTTTCTATTCTTCTCTATATCTATAAGAAGGTTAAAAATCTTTTTACTAGTTAATTCTTCAATTGATATTTCTTCCATATAAAAAGATTATCTAAACTTAACTAAAAAAACCAACCTTCTTATCTTTGTCAAATTGACCTTTTTTCTCTTTTTCGATCTCTTCAATGAAATCTTTTGTCTTAAACAAAGGTTCAGCCTGAACCGCTATTTTATATGCGGTATTTTTTATGATCATCTCTATCTGACCACCCGTTAAAGGGTGTATTGATAGCTTTTCTATATCAAAATTCTCTTCCAGAGGAAGTTCATCCGGCAGCAGTTTTGACCATAACTCTTTTCTTTGGTTCTCATCGGGTTTTAAAAACTCTATTTTATAGTTGAACCTTCTGCTGAACGCTTTGTCAAGATTGTCAAGCAGATTGGTCGTAGCTATTAATATTCCGTCAAACTGCTCTATCTGTTCTAAAAAGATATTCTGCATCTGATTGTGCATTTTGTCGCTTCCGCTTATGTTTCCGCTTATTCTGTTGCTTAGGAACTGGTCAGCTTCATTTAGAAGAAGTATGGGTTCTGTTTTTGTTTTTATGCAAAGCTCTTTATAGTCATCAAATATCTTTCTTACGTTCTTTTCACTCTCTCCAACGTACATTGATAGTATTTTGCTGCAGTCGAAGCTTAAAACCTGTTTTTTTAAAGATTTTGCCAAAGCAAGGGCGGTCAGGGTTTTACCCGTACCGGCCGCGCCGTAGAATATGATCCTTGCATCTATCCCTTTTTTCTTCTCTTTGATACCCCATTTTTTAAGCCTGTCGATAACCGTTTTATCCACCTGCTTTAACAGAAGGTCAAGGGTTTGTTTTGTTTTATCGTTTAAAACAACATCCTCCAGGTTTTTTTTAGGTTCGCAAAGCTCGAACATATCCTGTTCTTTTAAAACCGCATCAAGCTTTATTTTTTGCTGTCTTTTGGTTTTTTTTGTAGGATGGGATATTTTGTATAATATCTGTTCGGGAATATAGAAGTTCCTGTTTATTCCACCGAACGGGGTGAGCATCTCGTCGTAATCTATAAGATTGTTGGAGATCAGGTTTCCGCTCTCTTCAAGGAGGCTTCTAAATTTGATCTTTTCGTAATCATCGCTTGAAACAAGTGCAATAAGTGAATTCATATCTCTTATGGATTCGTCGCTTCCACCGTATTCCTCTTTTAAAAGTGCAAGGAAGATCATCTGCTCCTGCTCGTTCAGGTTATGCTCATTGAAAAAATCTTCAAGCATTATAGGTGTTTTTGTAGTCTCGACTCTCTCTTTTATTCTGTTCTCAAGAAGTGAAAGCTTTGTTCTTAAGCGGTTGGTATTTGGGGAGTTCTCATCGAAGTTGTGTTTTACCACATTAAGCTTCTGGGCAAGGTCTATTCTAAAGAACTGGTCCTGAAGGTATTCAAGATGATCGCTGTACTCTTTTATCTCCGGAAGTATCATCTCCAAAGATCCCACTTCCAGCAGTTTTAAAAATGAACTGCTCAGGCTTATTGCTGTATTTATAAGTTCAAGCTGGGATTGTTCGCTTATCTTGGTGGTTATAAAGTTTGCCTGCACTATCCAGCCAAGCTCCAAAAGGTTTCTTACCTGATCAAGATGCTCGAGGTGTTCAAGCTCCTTAAGATCGTAAAATTCTCCAAGAAGATCGATGATAAGAAGATTATCGTTCCCTATGATATATTGTTTTGTAAGGTACTGAAGAAGTTTTACTTCATCGTCGCTGCACTTTAAATGGTTGTATATTTCCAAAGATTTCACATCTTCGGATTTTATAAAATTAATTACGTTTTTCATTTACTCTCTTATTATTTTATAAACTCGTACATCGCTTTTATCTCATCTGCCCAGATAGATTCGTCGATCGTTTCAAGTACTAAAGGGATATCATCCATTCTTTCATCGTTCATAATGAAATTAAAAGCATCCCAGCCTATTTCACCTTCTCCCAGGGAATGGTGTCTGTCCACACGGCTTCCAAGTTCGGGCTTTGAATCGTTAATATGCATTCCCATTAAAAATTCACGTCCTACTATTTTGTCAAAATCAGCCCAAGTCTTGTCGTAAGCTTCCCTTGTTCTTATATCGTAACCCGCCGTGAACATATGGCAGGTGTCTATACATACTCCGATTCTGCTTTTATCTTCAACTTTGTCGATAATATGCTCAAGATGCTCGAACTTGTACCCAAGGTTCGTACCCTGACCCGCAGTATTTTCTATTACAGCTTTTACGTTCTTTGTTTTATCAAGTGCGTAGTTTATCGATTCCGCAATTAGATCAAGACATTCCATTTCCGCATAATAAAGTTTTTCGTTGTATTCCGGGTCTCTTTTAGCGAATTTCTGAAGGTGTGATCCCGGGTGGAAATTAAGTCTGTCAAGCCCCAGGGTGTCACATCTTTCTAGTTCGTCTATGAACGCTTTTCTGCTTTTTTCAAGTTTCTCTTCTTCAGGATGTCCAAGATTGATCAGGTAACTGTCGTGGGGAAGGATATGTTTTGGCAATATCCCCGACTCTTCAAGGTTCTTGAACCAGGCGTCCAGGGTTTTCGTATCGAACGGTTTTGCTTCCCATCTTTTCTGGTTCTTGGTGAACAGGGCAAAAGCTTTCGCCCCTATTGCCATTGCATTTAAAGGTGCGTTCTGCACCCCGCCAGTCGCACTTACGTGAGCACCTACGAATTTATTCATAAATTTAATCCTTTTATTTCACTTTTATCAGTATATTGTTTTTTTTATCTTTATGATATATTTTATTTTTTGAAAAGAGATTATACAAAAAATCATCTTTATAAGAGTTATGCAGATAAGTTAGATTGAACTCTTTAGCTTCCATACATTTAAAAGTGCTTTGGCATACTTTATCTTTGTATATATCCAGGTATAAAACAAGCTGTCCAATATTATAAACAGTAAGGTTTATATGATCGTCATATTTTGTTATAAACCCCTTGTCGTAAAATTTCATGGCCGGAGTTTTGAATATGACCGTATGGGAGGATGATCTGACAGGCTGTTTTGTACTGCAGCCTATAATAAAAAAGGCGATAACTATAAAGATTACTTGTCTAAGAGCCATTTTTCGTATAACTTGTCAAAAGTACCGTCTTGAATACTTCTGTCTATAAGGGAGTTTATTGTTTTTAAAAGTTCCGGATCTTTTGATCTTAGGGCAAAAGAGTATTGGATATCGTTAAAATGAAATTTTGTGAACTGCAGTTTTCTTTTGTGCTGTTCCTGTTTTGTCTGGGACCATATTCTATTTTCCGTAATCGCATCCACAACCCCCTCTTTTAGATCTTCAATAGCAAGAGTGTAGTCGTAATACCTTTTTAGCTGAAGTTTCGGGATAAGATCTTTTAGAACAGGGCCGTAGCTTTCTTCCAGGTATGCGACGGTTTTTCCGGAGAAGGTATGTATATTTAGGAATTTTGAGTTTTTCCTTACTAAAAAAGACTGTTTTATATCAATATAGGGTTTTGAGTAGGAGATAAATTCTTTATCGTTGTTTTTCAGTGCCGAGGGGAAAATATCGATCTCCTCTTTTAAAAGCTGATTATCTTTATCCAAAGGGGTTATTTGAAATATCTGCAGGTCAACGTTAAGTTCGTTTGCAAAGTATGTAAGCATATCTATATCAAAGCCGCTGATCTGTCCCTTGTCGTCGATAAAGCTGAAAGGCTCAAAGTCATAGTATACTCCGGCTCTTAGAACATTGTTCTGTTTTATATTCTCAAGAGTATTTCCAAAAAGTGTCAAACTTAATAAAAAATTCAAAATAACGTAGGTGAAAAAGTTTCGCAATATTATAGTTTCCTTTTGATTAGTAGCTATAAAGTTTACACTTTTAATTCTTAAGTATAAATTATATATAATCCGCCCATCAGAACAAATAGAATATAACGGGAAACAATATGAAAAAACTATATTTAGTAAGCCTTGGGTGTACGAAAAACCTTATCGACAGCGAGGTTATGCTGGGACGGCTTAAAGATTATACGGTAAGCGACGATCTTGCGGATGCGGATCTTATAATTGTAAATACCTGCGGGTTTATCCAAAGCGCCAAAGAGGAGAGCCTGGATACTATCTTTGAACTTGACAGCATGAGAAAAGAATCTTCAGTTCTTGTAATGGCCGGATGCTTAAGCGAAAGATACAAAGAGGAGCTTCAAGAGGGGCTTAAGAGCGAGGTCGATATTTTCACAGGCGTGGGTGATTATGATATTATCGACCAACTGGTAGAGGAGAAACGAAGTCAATACAGTGACAAGGTGTTCCTGGCTACGGAGAAGAATATCAGGGTGGTAACGGGATCAAGCTATCATGCTTACGTTAAATTAAGTGAAGGGTGCAACCAGCTTTGTTCATTCTGTGCAATCCCTGCATTTAAGGGAAAACTTAACAGTAGAAGCATCGAGTCCATAAAAGAGGAAGTTCAAAGTCTTGTTTCCCAGGGGTTCTTTGATTTCTCTTTTGTTTCACAGGACAGCAGTTCGTATCTCAGGGACCACGGGATAAACGACGGCCTTGAACAGTTAATAGAGACGGTTGAGAAAATAGAAGGGGTAAAAAGTGCAAGGGTATTATATCTTTACCCTTCAACAACAACAAATGCACTTATAGAAAAGATCGCAGCTTCTAAAACTTTCCATACCTATTATGATATGCCGCTTCAGCATATCTCCCAGTCTATGCTTAAAATAATGAAAAGGGGAAAAGGAAGCGAACAGTTAAGGGATCTTATGGATACAATGAAAGCCCAGAAAGACGCCTTTATAAGAAGTACCTTTATTGTAGGACATCCGGGGGAAACGGAAGAAGACTTTGAAGAGCTTTGCGAATATATTAAAGAATTCGGGTTTGACAGGGTGAATGTGTTCAGCTACAGTGACGAAGAGGGGACAAAGGCCTGTACCCTTGAAAACAAGGTTCCAGAAGAAGTAATAGATCAAAGAGCCGTAAAACTGGGCGAGATAATCGAAAAGATCACAGTAGAGAAACTGGAAGCTGAAATAGGGAAAGAGGTAGATATCGTAATAGACGGCGAAAGCGACGAACATGAATATCTTCTAAGTGCCAGAGAGTTAAGATGGGCTCCCGATATAGACGGCGAGATATACGTAAACGACAGCGAACTTGAAGGGAAACTGCAGTTTGGAAAAATATACAAAGCAAGGATCACAGACCTAAGCGGGAAAACACTTCTTGCTACGGTTATAGCATAATATGTCGAGTATAGAGAAGTTTATAGATCTTCTACATGAGGAAGATTTCAAAGAAGCCCACGAGGTTCTTGAAGCTGACTGGCTGGAGTTTAAAAGACAGGGCCTTAAGGAAAAAGCCTCTTTTTACAAAGGGCTTATAAACGGTGCCACAAGCATTGCACTTATTCGTTTAAACAGAAGCCAAAGGGCAAAACAGATCACCTGGGAAGCGTTTTTGAAGTATAAAGGTTTTATTGATATTATCGAAAAAGAGAAACGGCCCAAATATATTGAAGCTATAAACATACTTGAATCAAAAAGGAATGAGTATCTTTAAAAAAGACTTTTTGTAATATTATGAAAAATTAAGATAACTTATAATACTATTTACAATATTGACCACTGGTCGGGAAAGGAAATAGTATATGCCTAAGATTGTTGACAAATTAGAAAAAAGAAAAAAAATAGCAAAATCCACCTGCAGCCTTTTTATTCAAAAAGGCTTTGTGAACATCTCCATAAGTGAAATAGCAAAAACTGCGGGAGTGGGAAAGGGAACCATTTACGAATACTTCAGCAACAAAGAGGATATCGTATTTGAACTAATGAGCTGCCTCCAGGATGATTACGATCCGAAACTGCAGGAGAAGCTTAAGAATAATGATTCCACCAAGCAAAAGATCTGCCACCTTTTCAGTCTTTTTTTAGACAATGACGAAACAACACTTACCCAGAAACAGATATACAAAGAGTTCCTTGCCATATATCTTAACAATCCCACACAAGAGATAAAAGAGTATTACAAATCCCTAAGGGTGAAATACGGCGAGGTTCTTATAGGAATATTCAAAAAAGCGATCGAGAGAAAAGAGTTAAACAACAGCATTTTGAAACTGGTGCCAAGTATCTTTGCGGCTATTGAGGGTTTCTTTGTTATAGAAGCTTCAAAAAGTGAGATCGAGGAGTATTTTGATTCTATACTTTTAATATGCAGCTGTAAGGGAGAAGGAAGTTGAAACTCATAATAGCAGTTCTGCTTCCCCTGAGTATCTTTGCCAGTACCATAGATTTTCAAAGTGCTCTGGATAAAACTCTGCAGAACAATAAAAGCCTCAAAGCAAAAAAACTAGATATTGAGATCTCCAAAGAGGTTTTAAACGAGGCGGAAGGTTATAACTACGGTAGCCTTGTGTTCAGTGAAAACATATCAAGAACAAATAGTGCGGCGTATGTGTTCGGAATGAAACTTTCATCAAGGGAAGCTGATTTCGGCGATTTCGGGTTCAGTGATTTTTTAACCCCGATGGGAGCAGCCATAAGCGGGGCGGCAAACGGTACCCAGCCCCCTGATATGAGTTCTGTCCTTAACGTACAGCCCAACGATCTGAACTATCCCGACGACCGTACAAATTACGAGACAAAGGTCAAGTATGAACTGCCGATATTTACGGGCTTCAAGCTTGACAGCGCCCAAAAGATGGCAAAGCTTCAGATACTGGCAAAAAAGGCAAAATACGGATTTGACGAGAAGCAGTTGAGTCTTGAAGTTTTAAAAGCCTATAACGGTGCGGTTGCCGCAAAAGAGTTCGTACAGGCCACTCAAAAAGCAAAAGAGGCCACAAGTGCTTTTGTAAAGCTTGCAAACGAGCTTTTTAAAGAGGGGCTTGTAACTAGTATAGACGTAAAACAGGCAAGGGTTTACGATATAGGGGTTGATGTAAAGATAATAGAATCGCAAAACAGGTTTGACCTGGCTTTGGCTTATTTGAGATTTCTTACGAATGACCCTTCCATAAACGGGGTACAGGGGTTCAATACCGTATCAAAACAAGTATTAATACCAGATGAGCTTAAATCAAAGGCCCTGCAGAACAGGGATGATTTCAAATGGATGGAATACAACAAGAAAACAATGAAAGAGAAGATCAATTTTGAAGCTTCCGAAGATTATCCCAAAATAGGGGCTATGGTAGAGTACGGATATAACGACGATACATTTTCCGTTTCAAATATGGATGACAAGGATTATTACCTGGCAGCGGTGGGGATAAGTTATAATGTTTTTGACGGCTTTGTTACAAAGGCAAAAAAGCAAAAAGCTAAAATAGAGCATAAAAAGATGCAGCATCTGCATGAATATATGAAAGAGGGGATAAAGCTGGAAGTTGAAAAGAATATTTTGAACCTCAAGGCCAAAAAGAAGATCTTTCAGCAGAAACAATTAACCCAGAATCTTGCAGATGAGGTTTTACAGCAGTCAACTCAGATGTATAAAAATCACTTGATAAGCATGAACGACCTTCTTATGCAGCAGGCAAACAATCAAAAAGCCATTGCAGAAACTATTTTTGCAAAATATGAAAAATCTCTTGCGGCGGCTGCATTAAAACTTTCTCTCGGTGAATCATTAAGTGATACAAAGGAATAAAAGATGTTAAAAATACTGATTTCAACAATTTTAATAATATCCGCACTAAATGCGGATAAAATAGAACTAAGCGCCACGGTGATCTCCGATAACGAAAAATTTATAACAAGCCGTTTCATGGGCTTTATAAAACAGGTGAACGTAAGCGAGGGAGACCGGGTAAAAAAGGGTGAGACCCTTTACTCAATAGACTCAACAGAGATAGACAGCAAAAAGAAGCAGGCGCAGCTTCAGGTACAGATGTACGATAACCAGTACCAGATAATGAAAAGAAACTATGAAAGATTTAAAAGACTTTTGGAAAAAGGGCTTGTGTCAAAATACGAGGTTGAACAGCTTGAACTTGGAACCAAAAATCTTGAAGATATGGTAAAGATAAGTAAATCCCAGGTAAACGAGGTGCAGAATCAGTACAGATACCTTACGATAAAAGCGCCAAACGACGGGGTTATTATAAGAAAGAACATAAAAGCGGGGGAGATGGCTATTCCGGGGATGCCCGCACTTATATTATCGGATCTAAGTTCGTTAAAGATCAAAAGTGAAATAGCCGAAAGCGAGCTTAAGAATATAAGCGTAGGGCAGGAAGCAAAAATAGTTATACCCTCAATGGGGATAGAAACAAAAGGAAAAATAGAAGCGATCATCCCAAGTTCCAACCCCATGACACACTCATTTGCAATAAAGCTTTCATTTGAAAATATCAAAAACGTATATCCCGGGATGTATGCAAAAGTTTATATAAAGCAGAAATGATCATGGAAAAGAATCAAGAAACACTCGATTGCGAAAAGATCAAAAAGCAGTGCAGCGATAATGCAAATATCGCAGGCAGGCTTGCAAAGAATTTTATAGAACACCCGCTTACCCTTATTCTGGCAGTATTCATTTTAGCCGTAGGATATATGGCACTGAACCTTACCCCGCGGGAGGAGAATCCCCAGATAAAAGTAGCAGGCGGTGCGGTGATAGTTCCAATGCCCGGGGCCAGGGCAGACGAGATACAAAAAGTTATCATAGAACCTCTTGAAAGAAAAATAAGAGGTATAAAAGGGGTGGAGAATATCTACTCTATTGCCAAAGATTCTGTAGGTATTATCCAGGTGCAGTATTATATCGGGCAGGATAAAGAGGAATCCGATCTTAAACTTTACGACCAGGTGATGAGGAATATGGATCAGCTTCCCAAAGGGGTGCTTCAGCCTATTATAAAAACCATGGATATAGATACGGATATACCTGTGGCGACTATCGCCTTTTATTCAAAAGACGGCACACTCTCTCAGACAAGTCTTTACAAGAAGATAAGCCGTCTGGGCCATGAGATAAACAAGATCGAAGACGTAGCCGTGGTTGATCTTAAGGGGGAGAGGAAAGAACAGTATAATATTGAAGTAGATCTTTCAAAGCTTTCAGGCTATCATCTTTCCCTGGGACAGATCGTAAAAGCAGTTGAAGGGCTTTCTTTTGAGCTTCCTGATGTAAAAGGGGGTACGAAACAAAACGAGATCGTAATGTTCGGTATAAAAAGTGCCATCGAGAGTGAAAAAGATATTGAAGATATACTTGTGGCCTCTTACATGGGAAGTGCCATATATCTAAAAGATGTGGCAAAAGTGACAAAAGGGTATGATATCCAAAATAAAAAAACGGCCCTTCTTTACCAAAAAGGAAGCCACGAGATCATCCAGACCACACTTACCGTTTCAAAACTGAAAGGGGCCAATACTGTTGTGATAAACGACAAGATATTCTCCTATCTTGAAACCATAAAAGATGAACTTGCAAAGCAGAATATAGGTTATGTTATCACAAGAAACGACGGATATACGGCAAACCATGCGGTAAACGAGCTTGTGTTCCACCTTGCTATTTCAGTGGTGATCATAGCTATACTTCTTGTATTTACCCTTGGATTCAAAGAGGCTCTTATTGTATCGCTAACCGTTCCCATGATCCTTTCGTTAACCCTTTTTGTAGGATTTTTAATCGGGGAGACCATAAATCGGATCACGCTTTTTGCCCTTCTTTTAAGCCTGGGGCTTTTGGTGGATGCGGCTATTATCGTAATAGAAAATATCCATAGACACCTGCACAGCCACGATAGTGCGGATAAAAGTCTGAAGCAAATAGCAATAGAAGCGACGAACGAGATAGGAAATCCTACAAATATTGCAACACTCGCAATTGTTATGACCTTTATCCCTATGTTCTTTGTTGGAGGGATGATGGGGCAGTTTATGCATCCTCTGCCTGTGTTCGTACCCATATCTTTGGTGATATCTTTGGTGATCGCATATATATTTACGCCATACTTGGTGAATAAACTGTTAAAGAAAAAGGATAGGTAATGTCACATCATCATACTTCAAAACTTGAACTGCTTATTCATTCTATATTGGAAAGTAAAACTAAAAGAACAGCGGTTCTTTTAATAACGCTGATCCTTTTTGTCTTTTCTGTGTACCTGATACCTTTAAAGATAGTAAAAGCCAAAATGCTTCCGGGAAAAGACAGCGATACTTTTTCTATCTATGTTGACCTGCCGGAGGGGTCATCCGTTCATCAGACAAAAGAGGTGACGGACTGTATAGCGGGAAAACTGCAAAATGAGCAATCAGTAACTTCTGTTTCTGTATTTTTAGGAGAGGGGCTTCCCCTTGATTTTGCGGGGATGGTAAAAGGAAGCGCCCTTAAAGACGGGGAAAATCTGGCAGAGATAATGGTGAATATAGAAAGAGCCTCTCACCGGGACGAAAGAAGCTACAATATGGTGCACAGAATAAGGCCCGATATCCAGAAACAATGTAGTAAAAATAATGCAAATATCAAGTTTATAGAACTGCCGGCAGGTCCTCCTGTCCTTGCAGACGTAGTAGCCGAGGTTTACGGAGGAGAGAGTTTTGATGCAAGGTATAAGATATCAAAAAAAATAGCCCAAGTGTTTAAGCAGCAGGATACTTTAGTCGATGTGGATGTTCTGGCGGACGAGCCTTATATTAAATATGCCTTGAATCTTGATAACAACAAGATATTAAAAAGCGGCGTAAGCCTCGAGCAGGTCAAGAAGATACTCTACCTTGCATTTGAGGGAATGGCAATAGGGGTTGTAAACAAGGCTGATGCCCAAAATCAGATCCCTATATTCCTAAGACTCGATCAAAGCAGGCTTTTTGAGAAGTTTGATAAACAAAGCGTTCAAAAGAAGCTTTCAAACCTGAAGCTTATGAACCAAAAAGGGATGATGGTGCCTTTAAGCGAGTTCGTAACTATAGAAGAGCAGCTTCAAAAACCCACACTTACCGGTAAAAACCTGAACGGCATGATAAACGTCATAGCCACGACCGATATGGAAAGCCAGATATATCCGCTGCTTGATGCAAGGGATATGATCCTGAACGAGTTCGGAGAAAACTATGAAGTTGAAAAAGCAGATATGTTAAATCTGACAATCAAAGATAAAACAACGGGGGAGCAGTTTGATATTATATTTGACGGAGAGCTTAAAGTTACTATAGATACTTTTATAGATCTGGGAGGGGCATTTATAGGAGCACTTGTACTTATATTTCTTCTTATGGTGGTGTATTATAAGAACTTTACCCTGGCAGGCGCGGTTGTACTTGCCAGTTTTATCTCGATAGTAGGAGTGATCCTTGGGCACTGGGCGATGGATATGATAACTGCGGACAAGTTCTATCTCACTGCCACGTCGCTTATAGGATTTATAGGGCTTATCGGTATAAATTCAAGAAATTCCCTGCTTATTATAGATTTTGCAAAACAGCTTATGCAGCAAAAAGGTATGGATGCTTCCCGGGCCATAGCCGTTGCAACGGCAACCAGGGCAAAACCTATTTTACTGACGGTTCTTGCAATAGTGTTCGCAAGCAGCCTTTTATCTACAGATGCGGTATTCGGGGGTCTTGGTGTGGCACTTATCGGGGGAACCCTGATAGCCTACCTGGTTTCTTTATTTTTCGTTCCGGTAACGATCCTTAATTCCCTTAAGAAATTTGAACAAAGCAATTAAACCGTAGTTTTAAACTATAGTTTACTGCTGTTTTTGTATAATCCCTTAAAATTAAGAGAAGTTAAAAAACATTTTAGACTTTTAAGGCAAATTTAACCAGATGAACAAAATATTCAACCACCTCAAAAACAACAAGCCCCAGGCTTTGATCGTAAGTGACGAGAAGCAGGCAGATATTGCAAGGGACTGTGCCAGTTACCTTGGGTTTAAACCTTTCGTATTAAGTGATCTTCGGGCAAATTTCGGGGATGACCTGCTTTCATTCAGCGACGAAATAAAAGAGCTTACTTCAACCCTTGAAGATTACCACAACTACAAAAAACAAAATAAAATACTGATCTCCCCCGTTAGAACGATCTCCTACAAGCTTCCAAAAGCTGAGTGTTTCTCCTCGATAAGCATAGAGTTCGGGGATACTCTTGATATAGGGCAGTTAAAAGACAAGCTTTATAACTGGGGATACTACTTTGTTGAAATTGTAAGCGAACAGGGTGAGGTTTCCATAAGGGGTGATATTATCGATATCTGCCCTCCGCACGAAGAGTTCGGCTACAGGATAAGTTTGTTTGACGACGAAGTTGAAAGTATCAGGAAATTTGACGTTGAAAACCAGAAGTCGTTTAAAGAGGAGATTGAGAGTTTCAGTCTTTCAGCATCGTTTCTGGCTCTTGACCAGCAGAAGATAGAGCTTTTAAACGAAAAGATAGAAGCAAGCAATATTGACGTATTTGAAAAAGATATCCATTCTCTGGGATTCTGGTTTTTGGATGATGATGCACAGTATTATCCCGACAATCTTGAAAGCTGTATAACCAAAGAGGCCCTTGACGAGATAGAAGAGGTTTATATCTTTGAGCAGGCAAGGATAGAAAAAGAGAAACTTCTATCAACAACTCCTGTTCTTGACACTCAAGTTTACAAACAGGTCGATGCTGCGGATATAAAAGAGTTCTTGGAATTTCATAAGGAGAAAAAAACCACTATAATCAGTTCAACGGAAGGTAAACTTAGAAGTTACGAATTTGACCTGAACGATAAAAATATAAACTATAAGATCGATTACCAGATAATAAATCTTGTAAGCGATGACGAGGTTATTCTTTCCCTTAATAAACAGGTCAGGAAAAAAAGGAAAAAGAAACCAAAGATCGTCCTTGACGAACTTACCTATGATGACTTCGTTGTACATGAGATACACGGAATAGGACAGTTCAAAGGGATAGAGCCTGTTGTGGTAATGGGTGCAAAAAGAGACTTCGTAGTGGTAAACTATGCGGGTGACGACAGGCTTTTAGTACCTGTTGAAAATATCGGAATGATAGACAGGTACTTAGCCGACAGCGGAAGCACGGCAACACTTGACAAACTTGGAAAAGGAAGTTTCGGAAAACTCAAAGGAAAAGTAAAAGACAAGCTGTTCGAGATTGCAAACGATATAATCGCCCTTGCCGCAAAAAGGGAGCTGACAAAAGGTATCTATATCGATACAAGCAAAGAGGAGCTTAAACTGTTCAAATCCCAGGCAGGGTTTGATTATACAAAAGACCAGGACAGAAGTGTTAAAGAGTTCCTTTCCGATATGAATTCGGGGCTTGTTATGGACAGGCTTTTAAGCGGTGATGTGGGATTTGGTAAAACAGAGGTTGCGATGAACGGGCTGCTTGCGGTTATTCTAAACGGCAAGCAGGCTTTATTCGTATGCCCTACCACGCTTCTGGCATCCCAGCACTTCGAGGGAATCAAAAAAAGGCTTGAACCGTTCGGTGCTAAAGTAGCAAAGCTTGACGGAAGAACAACCACAAAAGAGAGAAACCAGATCAAAAAAGCTCTTGAAGAGGGGAAGATAGACCTGGTAGTGGGAACCCATGCCCTTCTGGGGGTAAAATGCAAAGACTTGGCCCTGGTTGTAATAGACGAGGAGCACAAGTTCGGGGTAAAACAAAAAGAGAAACTCAAAGACCTGCGTTCAGACGTGCATATATTCTCAATGAGTGCCACTCCTATCCCAAGGACCCTTAACCTTGCACTTTCAAAAGTAAAAGGGATGAGCAGCCTGCTTACCCCTCCAAGCGAGAGGCTGGGAGTCAGAAGTTTTGTAAAAGAGTATGACGACAAACTTATAAAAGAGATCATTCTTCGGGAGAAAAGAAGAGGGGGACAGCTTTTCTATATCTACAACAATATCGCTACAATTGAGGCAAAAAAAGATGATCTTCTTGATATTATGCCCAACCTTAAAATAGCCGTTATGCACTCCAAAATAACTTCAAAACAGAGCGAACAGACAATTGAATCTTTCGCCCAGGGGGAGATAGACGTGCTTCTTGCAACAAGCATAGTTGAATCGGGACTGCATCTTCCAAACGCCAACTCAATAATAATAGACGGTGCGGACAGGTTCGGTATAGCAGACCTTCACCAGTTACGGGGAAGGGTCGGCAGAAGCGATAAAGAGGGATTCTGTTATTTCCTTGTAAAGGATAAGAAAACAATAACCAAAGATGCAATAAGAAGGCTTCTTGCTCTTGAATCAAACTCATATCTTGGAAGCGGAACGGCACTTGCCCACCAGGACCTAGAGATAAGAGGGGGCGGAAATATAATAGGGGAAGCACAAAGCGGACATATTAAGCAGATAGGTTACTCTTTATATCTTAAGATGCTTGAAGAGGCAATAGCAACATTAAGCGGCGAGGTGCAGGAGGAATCCAAGAACGTGGATATCAAGCTTAGCATCACGGCTTATATCACAAGCGATTATATAAGCGAAGACAGGGTAAGGCTGGAGCTGTACAGAAGGCTAAGCCGTGCTGTAACCAAGCAGGAGGTTTTTGAGATTCAAGACGAGATGGAGGACAGGTTCGGGAAGCTTGATCTTCCGACAAACCAGTTTATCGATCTTATTTTGATCAAATTAAACGCACTGGAGAAAAAGGTAAAAACAATAAGCAATTATGAGGTGAATATCTCTTTTGTTTATGAAGATGATAAAAAAGTTGTGATAAAATCACCAAGCAGGGATGATGACGACCTTATAAATACGACACTTAAATACTTGACCAAGAAGGAAAAATAGATGGAAGAATTGAAAAAAGAAGAGAAAAGAATTGAAATAAAACAAAATTATACCGCAGCATATATTTCTGGATTTGCGGCTGTTTTACTTGCAGTTTTCTTAGCTTATACCTATTATTCAAACGATATGGTAAAAAAAGGCGATCTGGATAAAAAATATATAAAAAAAGATGATGTAACATTCCAGGATCTTCCTGCGTATCTTCAAAGCGATTATATATCAAAATCTGAACATAACCAAAAACTTTTAGAGTCAAAGCAGAATTATGCCAAACTTGAAACCGAAGAGAAGCTCTCCAATATCAAGACCAGTGATAATACTGATATTACAAACGTAATTGAAGTGGAAAAGATCGTTGAGGTTGAAAAACCAGTAACGGTAATAAGAAATATCAGTGATATCGATAAAACAAAATATAAATCTTTCGGGTGTTATGAGATGGTAAGCGGAGATTATTATGCTTCAAAAAACTGTATAAACGAGCTTCACTCTTTCCTGGATAAAAACAAGGATGCAAAACTTTTCGAGGTTATCGGGGTTTATAACAACGAAGAGTTCGATGTGGCCAAGAAAATAGGTGACGAGCAAGAGAAAAAAGAATTGAGAAGGGTATTTGAACTGGCACAGATAGGTCTTGTGGAGAAAAGGGTAACTGAAGGGATCTGGCAGATAAAGAATTACCTTGGGTTCAGTACAAATGTGCAAAAAGTAAATTATGATATAAAATCCCAGTATGGAATAAAAGGTTTTGTTGTGAGGGCTTACAGATAAACATGGTATACGATGCAGCTATTATAGGTGCAGGGGCAAGCGGACTTATGGCCGCTTGCAGGATCAAAAACAAAAAGGTCTGCATAATCGATTCAAATAAAGCCGCAGGGCAGAAGATAAAAATAAGCGGCGGCGGCAAATGTAACATAACAAACAAATATATGGATGAAAGCCATTATTTAGGGGATAAAGAGTTTATTCGCAAGACTTTAAAAAAATTCAATGAAAAAGATCTCCTTAAGTTTGTGAATAAAAACGGGGTTTTCCCAAAACTGGATGAAAAAATAGTAAAGGGCACCTATTTTTGCAACAGCAGTTCTGATGTGATAAATATGTTCAAAAAACTCACTTCCCACTGTCACTACAAGCTGGGTACGAAAGTTTTGGATGTTGATTATAAAGATGATAATTTCATTATAGAAACAGATAATCAGCCAATTGTTTCAAAAAAGCTGATCGTAGCAAGCGGAGGGCTTTCATACTCTTCAATAGGAGCAAGCGATATAGGATTGAAAATTGCCCGGAAATTCGGACATACGATCAACAGAACCGATCCTGCACTTGTAGGTTTTACGGTTCAGAAAGAACAGTTCTGGTTTAAAGAACTAAGCGGCCTTTCCGTGGATGTAAGGATAAGCGTAGGAGATAAAAAGATTGAAGGTAAAATGCTTTTTACCCATAAAGGGTGCAGCGGCCCTGCTGTTTTAAGTGCCTCGTTATATTGGCAGAAAGGACAAATAAGTATAGATTTTCTCCCTTTTAAAGAGAGTTATCTTCCCAAAAGGTTCAGGCAGCTTGCGAAGCAGAATAATGTCGACCTCAAAGAATACAAAATTTCCCCTGCGGGTAATTTCGGTTTTTCCAAAGCGGAAGTTACCAAAGGGGGAATAGATTTAGAACAGATCGATGAGGATTTTCAAAGCAGGTTGAAAAACGGTCTTTATTTCACAGGGGAAGTTCTGGATATTACCGGCGAACTGGGGGGATATAATTTTCAGTGGGCGTTCAGCAGCGGATATTCTTGTCGAATTTAGATTACAAAATGTTATTTTAATGAAATAATAACACCTTTTTTGATAAAATTTTTAAATTTTAAATAAAGGCTGCAAATGTTTTTCGGTAACTGCAAAGAGAAAGATGATGAGATAGAACTTTTAAAAAGAAAAGTCCAGGATCTTGAGTCCAGGATTTCATTAATAAACGAAAATACCAAAACACAAATCGACACTGCTGTTAAAGACTACCGGCAGAAAATAGTCAACCTGGAAGAGCAAAACAAAAATCTACAGAATATAGCCTCCGTCTCCATGGCCGAAGGGGTTATCGCTTTTGACAAGAATAAAAATATTATTTTTATGAACGAAAAAGCGAAAGAGAATGTAAAAGAGCCTTTAGAGGTTGTAGATGCAGTGCTTAATGAACAGAACAGAATCATAATCGAAGATTGCGAAGCAAAGATCGAACATAAGGATTTTGGCGATATCATGGTTGCGGCATTGGCTAAGACGTCTATACACGACAATACGGATGACGGGCTTTTGGTTAAACATAATGCGAACATCAAAAACTCTTTGACAGATACACAAAGTGTTTACCAGAACCTTCTTGAAGAACTTGATGCAATGGCAACAGAGTCAAAAGAGACGGCGGAGGGGTCAATGGAAGGATTGAAGCTTACGCAAAAAATAGTAGGTGATACGGAAAACCTTAATAACCAGATAGAAACAGAAAACGAGATAGTAAACAATCTTGTGGCAAAAAGCGATGCCATTGCAAACTCTATTACAGTGATCGACCAGATCTCATTCCAGACAAATATTCTTTCATTAAATGCGGCAGTTGAAGCAGCAACTGCGGGAGAAGCCGGTAAAGGGTTCGCGGTAGTTGCCCAGGAGGTAAGAAATCTGGCAAGCAGATCGGCAGATGCGGCAAAAGAGATCAAAGAGGTGGTTTTGTCTATCCAGGAAGAGACTGCAAGGATGAAAGAAAGCTCAGATTTTGTGGCCAAAGTTGTTGTAGAAACAAAACAGGGTGTTGATACACTGATCAAACTGATGAACCAGTTCCAGAAAAATGCGGGAAGAAGCGTATACGAGGTTGAGGCAGTGAGCAATACGATTTTCGTAAATCTTGCAAAACTTGACCATGTGATTTATAAAAATAACCTGTACCAGCTGCTGTTCGGTGAAAATAACGAATTCAACCCTGTAGACCATACCCAGTGTAGACTTGGAAAATGGTACGATACGGGACTTGGTAAAAGCGAATTCGGTTTCGTTAAATCATACGGTGCGTTGAACAGTCCTCATGCCGTCGTACATACAGAAGCAAACTCTTTGGCCGAAGAGTGTGCCGGAAATGCGGTTACTTGTTCAAAAGAGAAGATTGAAACAAAAATCGTTAATATTGAAGCCGCAAGCCAGGAAGTATTTGAGATACTTGACAGAATGCTTGAAGAGAAAAACAATGCCGTAATGAAAGAAGCGGCAAGAGAATTATTTGAAAAGAACTAGGAGTTGTATATGAGTGATAAAATATTTAAAGTTGCAGTTATAGATGATGAAACTGAGATTCTGAACATGATAAGCAGGTTCTTAAACAGAAGCGGGAAGTACAGTGTTACAACTTTCTCAAATCCGGTAACGGCTGTTAACTCTCTGGATGAGAGTTTTGATGTTGTTTTACTGGATATAATGATGCCCCAGATGAACGGTCTGGATGCTCTGGAAAAAATAATAGAGAAAACACCTGATCAAAAAGTTATCATGATGACTGCGTATTCCACATTGGACAAGGTTTTAAAGTCCCATAAAGAGGGAGCGGTACATTATCTTATGAAGCCTTTTGATTCTTTACAGGCATTAGAAAGCAAGATCCAGGATGTATTAAAAAAATAATATTTCATGAAGCAAATTGAAAATTTAAAAGACTCCCTGGGGTTGATCGATAAGTATATTATCATATCGATCACCGATAGAAGGGGAATAATCACAGACGTGAGCAGTGCTTTTTGTGAAATAAGCGGTTACTCAAAAGATGAACTAATTGGAAGACCCCATAATGTAGTAAGGCACACGGATATGCCCAAAAGTGCATTCGAGAAGATGTGGCAGACTATTTTAAAAGGTAATGTCTGGTCCGGAGAGGTTAAAAATACCAGAAAAGACGGAACTTTTTACTGGGTCAAAGCAAAGATAGAACCAAATCTGGACAAGCAGGGGGATATAATATCTTTCACTTCCATCAGGCAGGATATAACGGTTGAAAAAGAACTTGAGCAGATTAACCACAATCTTGAAGAGAAAGTTCAGCAGGAGGTTGAAAAAAGCACCGCCCAGATGAAAATGATCCAGAAAGAACAGATCAAAAACATAAAAATGGCTTCTATAGGTACTTTGGCTGCGGGGATCACCCATGAGATAAATACTCCCCTTACTTATATCAAGGGGAACTTTGAGATGCTTCAATACGATATTGAAGATCTTCCCCAAAGCGATACAAGAACCAGAATGCTCGAAGATTCTGCAAAAATAAGCGACGGGATAAAACGGGTTTCGAACATTGTTGAATCTATGAGAGAAGTTTCCCAGCTTCAGCAGGAAGAAAAAGAGAGAATAAATATTCTTGAAACGATTTTGACTGTATTAAGAATAGGATTTAACAGAACAAAACAGATAACGAACGTATTTATAAACGGCAAACCTTTTTCCATAGAACAGGATCTTGAGAAAATAGAACTCTATTCCCTGATACAAAAAGAAAGGGTGGAGCAGGTCTGGCTTATTATTATAAACAATGCCCTTGACCAGCTTATAAATATAAAGGATTATGAAAAAAGATATCTTAATATCGATATTTTGGAAAAAGAGGGAAGCGTTACTGTAAGGTTTAAAGATAACGCAGGCGGTATAGATGAATCTATCATAGATAAAATATTTGATCCTTTCGTAAGTGAAAAAAAACACGGAGGGATCGGTATAGGGCTTAATATAGCCCAGAAAATAATCAAAGAACAAGGGGGGCTTATCCATGCATACAATGAAGGGGATAATGCCGTTTTTGAAATCTCATTAAAAAGTGCATAAGATATGAAAATAGCTTTTATAGGTGATATAGTAGGCCGTCCAGGCAGAAAAATCATCAAGGAAAAACTTAAAAATTTAAGAACGCAGTATGATATAGATCTAGTGATCGCAAACGGAGAAAACGCAAGCCACGGTTTCGGTTTAACGGTAAAAAATGCCCAGGAGCTTATAAACTGCGGAATTGATGTAATAACCGGGGGGAACCACTCCTGGGACAAAAAACATGATATTTTGACCCTTCTTGAAACAAAGCCCGTATTACGACCCGATAATTATCCCCAAGGAGTACCCGGAACGGGTGTGATGAAACTTGAGGTAAAAGGAACTAAATTTGCCGTGGTTAACCTGATGGGGCTTTATACCATGCCTCAGGTACTGAACCCTTTCACCCATGCCCAAGAGCTTGTCCAGAATCTTCACGAAGAGGGTTTTAAACATATATTTATAGACTTTCATGCAGAGGTTACTTCCGAAAAAAGGGTGATGATGCAGATGTTCAAAGGTAAAGTCAGTGCGATCTGCGGGACACATACCCATGTTGGAACCGATGACCTTGAGATAAGCGAGGGGACTTTTTATGTTACCGATACAGGACTTACCGGATGCAGGGATAACGTAATAGGGATGGATAGCAAAGTTCCTATACAAAAAGCCCTGACAGGTCTGGGTGGACATTTCGAGGTTCCTAACAACTGCAGATCGATCATGCAGATGATGATAATAGAGCTTGATGAAAACGGGTGGGCTTTGAACGGTTCGAAAATAAAACTTTACGACAATAAAGAACCTGTTGTTTCCCATGCCTTGATAAATTAAAACGGTTTTGAAAAAATATAAGCAAACTCACTAAACAATTCTGATAAAATAAAGCCAATTTGTTAGAAAATCTAAAGGATTGAATTTATGATTATAATTCCTCAAACAAAAGGCGGGGTGGGTAAATCAACAGTGGCGATGCAGGTTATCGCTCCTTATTTATATAAAAAACACGGCAAAAAGATAACATACATCGAAATTGATGATGAAAACAACGATTCAAGAAGTTTTACAAGAACAGAGATCGTTGATAAAAAAATGCTTCAGACAACCCATCTGACCCAGCTTGACGAATTGATACTTATGGATGATAATCACGAGATCATAGTCGACGTAGGGGGAAATAAAACTTCCACTCTGGTTTTGGAAGAGATCGCAAAAGTGGGATCTTTTAATAATATCAAATGGATCGTTCCCATGGGCGACGGTGAACTTGACGGTAAAAATGCTATCGCAACCATGAAAAAACTGCGAAAAATAGAAAAAAACTCCACCGATAACCTGCTGTTTGCTTTAAACAGGGCTATCTCTGTAGAACAGGATTACCTGGAAGAGCAGTATATAAACTTTTTCGGGCATAAATATTTAGGCGGAGATTCAACAATCACCGATTTTGTAAAAGACCCCAAATATTTTGCCGTTAAGAACGACAAGATTATAACAATGAGCAGATATCTTGGAAGCACCGTATGGGAGATGGCCCACAATAATACGGATTTTGCCCAAAAAGCGGTTGACGCAAAAGAAGCAGGCGATATAGAAGCTGCAAGAAAATACCTTTTTTTCAGAAGACTTCAGACTGAAGCCAAAGATTATGTATTAAATACCCTTAACGGGATATTTTTTGCATTAGATAAATGGATCGATATAAAATAATGGCAGATATGAGTTTTAAGCAGGCCAAAGAGCTGACCGAACAATTAGAACTTACTGAATTAACATTGAAAAAGACGGTCTCAAGGATCGATAGTGCCGCGCAGAATTTTGACAAAGCTTTAAAAGAGCAGGAAAAGATACTGCACGTGGTACCCAGAACAGATAAAAAACTTAATAATATGAAACTGATAGTTGCCCTTAACATAGGATTTATACTCGGGCTTTTGGTATCAAAATATCTATTTTAAATTTTAGGAAAGAGTTAAATGAGCATAGAAGAGAAATCATCAACGGTTAATAACGAAACAGGAAGTGAAAAGCAGGAAGATATCATCAAAATGTTTAATGATATAGCCAAAACTTACGATCTTGCAAACAGGATTTTAAGTATGGGTATCGATAAAACATGGAGAAGAAAAGCCTGCAATATGGCATACAATTTCTACGGTAAAACACATATAAACAGAATAGTGGATGTAGCCTGCGGTACGGGTGATCTTATGATCGACTGGGAGAATATTGCCAAGAAGAACGGCGTGGAGGTTGACGAGATAATAGGTGTCGATCCAAGCGTGGGGATGATGGAAGTCGGAAAAACAAAAATACCGCACAGAAGTTTTGTCGAAGCCGGAGCCGAGGATATGCCGCTGGAAGATGAGAGCGCCGATTTTATCTCTATCTCTTACGGTATAAGAAACGTGATGAAAAGAAAAGAAGGCTTAGGGGAATTTGCAAGAGTTCTAAAAAAAGGGGGACTTTGCATAATACTGGAGTTTACTAAAAATGACAAAAACAATTTCCCTGCCAAACTTACAAAATTTTATATGAACAATCTTATGCCTCATATCGGAGGGCTGGTATCTAAAAATAAAGATGCATATACCTATCTGCCTGAATCAATCGAGGGGTTCATAACAACAAAGCAGATGTGTGAAGAGCTTAAAGAAGCAGGACTTGAGCCTATTTTTGTAAAAGGCTATTCTTTGGATATGTCGACAACCTTCATTGCCAGAAAAATCTAACATTTTTTAATTAAATAAAAAAATTTAATGGAGAAAATTTGAACGCACCCATTTCCGTATCCCAGCTTAATGAACAGATAAAAGGCCTGCTTGAAACAACATTCTGCAGTATTTATGTGGAGGGTGAGATTTCAAATCTTACCTATCATAACAGCGGACATATCTATTTCAGCATAAAAGACCAGAAATCAAACATCTCCTGCGTGATGTTCCGGGGAAATTCAAAAAATCTTAAATTCAGGCTTGAAGTGGGGCAGAAGGTAAATATCAGCGGAAGCCTGACTGTTTATGTTCCCCGGGGAAATTACCAGCTTCTGTGTACCAAAATAGAACCAAGCGGTACGGGGGCGCTGGCTTTGGCCTATGAACAGCTTAAAACAAAGCTGCAGATAAAAGGTTATTTTGACAATGCCAGAAAAAAACAGCTTCCGAAATTTCCCCAAAATTTATTTATCGTAACTTCAAATACGGGTGCAGCAATAGAGGATATGAAAAAAGTTCTCTCCCACAGATATCCAATGGCAAAGATGATCCTTATCCCCGCTCTTGTACAGGGAGAGGGTGCAAAAGAGTCAATTGTAAGAGCCATAAAAAAAGCAGACCAGCTGGCAGGGGCATCAAAAAACAGTATTATGATAGTTGGAAGAGGGGGCGGAAGCATAGAGGATCTATGGGCTTTTAACGAAGAGATCGTAGCTGATGCCGTATATACGGCACAAACCCCGGTGATAAGTGCAGTGGGGCATGAAAGTGATTTTGTTATTTCAGATTTTGTTGCAGACGTAAGAGCCAGTACCCCTTCAAATGCCATAGAGATATCAACCCCCGATATAAACGAGCTTAGAATCTATGTAGACAGTTTGAATGACGAACTTAACAACAGGTTTAAAAGGTATCTGAATGAAAAAGAACAGATGCTGAAATATCTTTACAGCTCGTTTTCCCAGCACTCCCTGGAAAAAAGATTTTCCCTTGTAGGGCAATCTATCGAGCAGCTGAAAAAACAGTTTAATAATCTCTTTTCCCAGCACCTTGGATCAAAAAAGGCACTGCTGGATAATCTGAAAAACAGTTTTCATGCAAATGATCCAAAGAACAAAAGTAAAAAAGGTTATGTCCAGGTAACTAAGAACAACGAGCTGGTAAGCGTAGAAACACTGAAAAAAGGCGACGAGGTAGTATTGGAATCACCTAAATATAAATTAGGGTGTAAAATTCTTTCCAAAGATAAGATTTAAGAAAGGTTTTTATTAAATTTAAGTTATAAAAAGCTAAAATTATTGAAGTTAAAATTAAAAGGTAATAATGATGTTTGGAGCTTCTCAACGGGATTTGGACGTATTAGACCGGTTTTTTGAAGAGTTTGTTGAATTTGTTACAAATAGGAAAAACAGATTTGATTTCTCAGAAAAATCGGGCAATGCAAATGTTAACGCACTTTTATCTAAGTGGGAAGAAAAAACAGAAGATATAGATAGCAGAACAAAAGCAGATATGAAAGTTATGGGTGAGATAGTAATAACTCTGGACAAGGTTGAACAGGGTATTTACGGCTGCAGAGTCCATGCGGACACTCAAAATCCGATGATCACGACCCTTAAGAATACGATCAATCAGATGCTGGAGATCCTTAATAAAGATATGGTCAACCTTAAAGCTGTACTTGAAGAATATGCCAACAATAATTATATAAGTAAAATTGATATAAATCCAAAAATGAAAGAGGAGATGCTGGCGGTTATGCAAAGCGTTAATTCTCTAGGCGATGCACTGGCAGACAGTGCCAAACAGAACCTTGCCAACGGTCAGCATCTGCAGGAAAATTCAGAAACTATGACCCAAAGCGTAAATAACCTGGCTTCAAAAGCAAATCAGCAGGCAGCGAGCCTGGAAGAAACAGCTGCAGCTGTTGAAGAGATCACTTCTATTACCAGAAACAATGCTTCAAATGCTGTGAAAATGTCGGAACTTGGGAATCAGGTAAAAGGGGAAGTCTCAAATGGGATGACCCTTGCTGCGAAAACTTCATCTTCAATGGATCAGATAGATGAACAGGTAACGGCTATTAACGAAGCAATTACGGTTATTGACCAGATAGCGTTCCAGACGAATATCCTTTCACTTAATGCGGCAGTTGAAGCAGCTACAGCAGGAGAAGCAGGAAAAGGATTTGCCGTGGTTGCACAGGAAGTCAGAAACCTTGCCAGCAGATCTGCCGAAGCAGCAAACGAGATAAAAAATCTTGTGCAAAGTGCTGCAGACAAAGCAAATGAGGGTAAAACAGTAAGTGACGAGATGATCAAAGGGTATGAAAGTCTAAATGAGAACTTCAACCAGACTATATCTCTTATAGAGGATGTTTCTTCTGCTTCCAAAGAACAGATGACGGGTATAGAGCAGATAAATGACGCTGTTACTACTCTTGATAAAGTGACGCAGGAAAATGCCAACGAAACCAACTCTGTTGCGGAAATAGCAAATGATGTAAGTAATCTGGCGAACGATCTTGTATCGGATGCCCAGGCAAAAAAATTTTAAAGAAGGCGGCTGTAAAGGCATGCTTGTTTTAAAAAGACGGAATAATAAAAAGTAGGAGTTATTATATGGCAGGGGAAACGGTATTAGATGATTATGCTTTTTTAGTCAGTGAAACAGATGAAAAAGGTATAATACGATTTGCAAATGAGGACTTCTGTAAAATAGCCGGTTTCAGCCTGGAAGAGATGATGGGGAAACCGCATAATATGGTAAGACATCCCGATATGCCCAAAATCGCGTTCAAGTCCCTTTGGGAAACAGTCCAAAAAGGCGAGATCTGGACAGGTTATGTAAAAAACGCCACGAAAGAGGGCGGTTTTTACTGGGTGTATGCCACGGTATATCCTTTTGAATCCTGCGACGGAAGCAAAGGGTACCTTTCCTGTAGAAGAAAAGCAAGCAGGGAAGAGATAATCCAGCACGAAGCTCTTTATAAAGAGTGGAAGTCAAATGAATAAAAAATTATAAAATACATATTTAAAAAAAGGAGAGATTATGGCAGTTGAAGAGAGGAAATATAATAGTTCAAATTCTGATGAATATATGACATTTATATTAGGTGCTATGAAATATGCGATTGAGTTGCCTAAGATCAGAGAGATACTGACTTATCCGGAGCTTATTACAAAACTACCAAATACCAGTTCATGGGTAAAAGGGCTTATTAACCTAAGAGGTGAAGTTGTTCCAATCCTGGATATAAGAGTAAAGTTCGGTACGGGTGAAGTTGTTTATGATGACAATACGGCGGTAGTTGCGGTAATAACCGACGATAACAGAATGGTAGGACTTGTTGTTGACAAGGTTGATGATGTTCAAAGACTTGAAAACTCTTCTATGTTTCCCGTAACTGATATGGGTTCTGCCATACCATCTAAATACCTGAAAGGTTTTGTAAGACTTGAAGATAATCAAATGCTGGTTATAATGGATATCGAAACGGTTGTACATAAAGAGGAACTGAAGGACTAAAATGCAAGAAAAAATTGCAAAGCTTAAATCTATAAAAATTTTATTTGTAGAAGATGAAGAAGATCTTTGTACTATAATAAGTGATACTCTTTCAAAATTGCAGGCAAATTTCCATACTGCAAAAAACGGTAAAGTGGCTCTTGAAAAATTCAAAGAAGAGGGTAACTTTGATCTGATCGTTACGGATATAAATATGCCTGTGATGAATGGACTTGAGCTGATAAAAAACATAAGGGAAGAATTAAAATCAGATATCCCTATCGTTATTATGTCAGCACATACCGAGCCTGAATACATAAAGAGTGCTGAAGAGCTTGGAGTAAAAAATTATCTTCTAAAACCATTTGACTTTATTAAGTTTATAAATCTGGTATCTGAACTGGAATTTCAAAAATAAAACTACAAAAACGACTAGTCGCTTATTTAAATTATAAACGGCTTAGTTGATCGAAAATAAAACACCTTTAAAGGTGAGTTTGAGACTATTTTAGTAAAATTCACTGACAAAAAATATATTAAGTTGTTTTATAATTACAGAGGAAACAAAACATGAAAGTATTATTAATCAAAGATGTAAAATCTTTAGGTAAAGCCGGAGAAGTAAAAGAAGTAAAAGACGGTTACGGTAAGAATTTCCTTATCGGTAAAGGATTTGCAAAACATGCAACACCGGAAGTTCTTGAAGAATGGGCCAATGAACAGCAAAGAATGAAAGAGGCACTGGCAGAAGAGATCCAAAAAGCAAACGTGATCAAAGAGAAACTTGAAAGTTCACAGTTTACCATAAAGCACAAAGTGGGTGCTAACGGACATCTCATAGGCAGCGTTACAAACAAAGAGATCTCTGCCGTACTGCTTGATCAGGCGGATATAGAGCTTGATAAAAAACAGATAACTTTAAACAGCAAAATAAAAGATATAGGTATCTACGAAGTTGACTGTAAACTTGGAAACGGTATACACGCTACAGCAAAAATAGACGTGATCAAAGAGGTTTAATAATGTTTGATGCTACAACGATACTTGCATATAAAAGTGAAGACGGCAAAGCGGTTATAGGGGGTGACGGACAGGTTACTTTCGGCGACACCGTTTTAAAAAACAATGCCACAAAAATAAGAACTCTTTACAACGGTAAGGTTTTGGCAGGATTCGCAGGAAGTACTGCAGATGCTTTTAATCTTTTTGATATGTTCGAGATTCACCTTGAGAACTCAAAAGGGGATCTTCTAAAAGCTGTTATAAATTTCTCAAAAGAGTGGAGAAAAGATAAAATGTTAAGACGTCTGGAAGCTATGATGCTTGTACTTAACGAGAATCATATCTTTATTTTAAGCGGTACCGGTGACGTTGTAGAACCTGAAGACGGGTGCCTGGCTTCCATAGGAAGCGGGGGTAATTTTGCCATTGCCGCGGCAAGAAGTTTGAAGAAACATTCAAATCTTGAGCCTAAAGAGCTTGTAAAAGAGTCTTTGATGATAGCCGGTGAATTGTGTATCTATACAAATCAGAATATTAAACTTTTAACACTTGACGGGGAAGATAAATAATGGATATGACGCCAAAACAGATAGTCTCTTATCTGGATGATTATATTATCGGGCAGAATGATGCCAAAAAAACTATTGCGCTTGCTTTAAGAAACAGATACAGAAGAATGCAGCTTAATGAAGAACTGCAAGAGGAGATCATGCCAAAAAACATCCTTATGATAGGAAGTACGGGTGTGGGTAAAACAGAAATAGCAAGAAGAATGGCCAAAATGATGGGGCTTCCTTTTGTTAAAGTGGAAGCCAGTAAATACACGGAAGTCGGATTTGTGGGTAGAGACGTTGAGTCTATGATAAGAGACCTTGCCTACCAGGCTGTTAACCTTGTTACAAAAGAGTACGAGGATAAGATACAAGACTCTATTGATGCGGAAGTTACAAAGCAGATAGTGGAGATTCTTGTTCCTCCGCTTCCTGAAACCGCTACGGAAACGGCAAAAGAGTCGTTTATAAAAACATACAATATGATGGAAGCAAAAGTTCTTGACGGTTCTATGGATGATAAAAAAATAGTTATCGAACTTCCTAAAAAAACGCAAGTTGAGATTGTGGACAGCAACTTGCCTATGGATCTTAGCAGCGTAAGTGAAAGCATAAATAATATGCTGGGAAAAATGGGTAAAGAGAAAATAGAAAAAGAGGTAACTATCAAAGATGCCAAAAAGCTTTTAAGAGGCGTTGCAAGCGATAATCTTATTGATAAAGAATCTATACAGCAAGAAGCAGTAAAAAGATGTGAGAACGGCGGGATCATATTCCTGGACGAGATCGACAAAATAGCAACGGGAAGCAACAATAAGTCTCAGGACCCAAGCAAAGAGGGTGTGCAAAGAGACCTTCTTCCGATAGTTGAAGGAAGCAGCGTACATACCAAGTACGGTCAGATAAATACAGACCATATTCTGTTCATAGCGGCAGGAGCGTTTCACGTGAGCAAGCCAAGTGATCTTCTTCCGGAGCTGCAGGGAAGATTCCCCTTAAGGGTTGAACTTAATCCGTTGGATGAAGAATCATTATACAAGATATTGACAAATACAAAGAACTCGCTTCTTAGACAATACCAGGCGCTGCTTGATGTTGAAGGTGTGCAGCTTGAGTTTGAAGATGAAGCTATAAGGGCATTTGCCGAGTTAAGTGTAAGTGCAAACGAAAAAGCGGAAGATATCGGTGCCAGAAGATTACATACGGTAATAGAAAAGGTACTTGAAGATATAAGTTTTGATGCTGACGAGCATAAAGGGGAAACCCTGACAATAACCAAAACACTGGTTTACGACAAGCTTGAAACCATAGCACAAAATGAAGATACGGCAAGATATATTTTATAACTTCATAAGATAGGTTTGGTTAAAATTTAAAGATAATGAAATTCGGAGTATAGAGATGAAAATTACAAGTTTTGAAGATATAGAAGCACAAGGTTACGATATCTGCTTTTTCCATAGTGGTTGCGGTAATGATGCTGATGTAATAATATTAGATATTAACACTATATTCGATTATGAAGAGAAAAAACATGATACTTGTAAAAAGGATTTTACATCTATTGCAATTATAGACGACCCAAGCGATTATGACGCTTTTAAAAACTTCGGTATAACAGCATGGATAAAAAGGGATGAAATATCGAAACTTCCAGAGCTTTTAGGTGAAGTGGAAAGAAGGATGTCAGCATAATTATAGATTCACATATCCATCTTGATAATGAACAATATATTGATGATGTTGATGAAGTTATAACTACTGCACTTAACGAAGGTGTAAAAGCTTTCGTAATACCGGGAGCCGATCCCAAAAGCCTGCCAAGAGCCGTAGAGCTTAGTGAAAAGTATGATGAAGTATATTTTGCAGTGGGAGTCCACCCTTATGATTGTGAAGATTTCGATCTTGAGATTATGGAGAAATATGTCACTCATCCAAAATGTGTTGCGGTAGGGGAGTGCGGGCTTGATTATTTCAGGCTTCCTGAAAATGAAGAGGAAAAAGAGGCCAATGTAAAACTTCAAAAAGAGGTTTTTTCGGCACAGATAGAGTTCGCAAAAAAAGTAAACAAACCCTTGATAGTACATATAAGGGAAGCTTCCAATGACAGCAGAACCCTTTTGGTGGATCACAATGCAAAAGAGGTAGGCGGTGTTTTACACTGTTTTAATGCAAGCGAGCACCTGCTTCCTTTGGCTGATCATAATTTTTATTTCGGTATAGGAGGGGTTCTTACTTTTAAGAATGCTAAAAAACTTGTGCAGATACTTCCTAAAATACCTTTGGATAAAATTATCGTAGAGACTGACGGCCCTTATCTTACTCCGCACCCTTTCAGAGGAACGAGAAACGAACCAAAATACACAAAACTGGTAGTGGAAAAAATAGCCAGCCTTCTTGAAAAAGAGCCTGAATCAATAGAACAGATAACTACTGAGAATTCAAAAAAATTATTTAAGATTTAAAATGCTATAATATACCCTATTTTATTTATTATTAATATAGGGTATTTATTTGAAATTTTTAAAAAAGATTATTCTTTCGTCTGTACTGACACTATCATTGAACGCTTCGCTCGTTAATACATCGTTTGTTTACAACGACGTAAAAGTTTTGGACGAACTTGATATCAAATCAACTTATATAACAGATTATTTATTTCAAAAAGAATTTCAAAAAAGATTAAAACACACACAAGACCATTATACCGAGAAACTTAACAGTGCACACCTGTTTATCCCCCAGATCAAAAATATTCTAAGACAGAACGATATGCCTTCGGCATTTTTGTATCTTGTAATGGCGGAATCAAACTTTAAATTAAATGCAGCTTCAAATAAAAGTGCAAAAGGATTATGGCAGTTTATCCCCCAGACTGCAAGGCATTACGGCCTTGAAACAAACAGATATATCGATGAAAGAATGGATATACTAAAATCAACCCAGGCGGCAGTGAAGTACCTGAAAAGGCTTCACGGAATGTTCGGCAAATGGTATTTGGCGGCAGTTGCGTATAACTGCGGAGAGGGAAGAGTGATCGAAGGTCTGACAAGAGCTACGATTGATATGTACTGCGAGGATGTGGGATATAAAAAATGCAGAAAAGAACAAAAAATCATAAACTTCAGAAGAACAATAAGTGCCTATCAGTCAAAAAAGGCAAAGTTCTCCAGGCTCAACAGAATCTACAAAGAAGTTAAGACCTGGGGTTATACTCCTGACATTGACGAGCTTTTACTGGTTCAAAAAGGTATAGACAGACAATATATCCCAAAAGAGAGCAGGGATTATATAAGAAAGATAGTCTCGCTTGCCCTGATGAACAACAGTGATTTTTTGTTGAATGACCAGAACAGCCATCTTTTAAACAGGGGACTGAATAACCCGATCGCTTCTATTGAGGTAAAAGGGGGAGTTCTTTTAAGTAATATTGCAAAACTTATAGGTGAGGATAAAAAGAAGCTCAAAGAGCTTAACGGCCATATCAGAAAAAACATGCTTCCCCTTGATAAAGAGCATTATACGGTTTATATCCCTTATTCAAAGTTATCAAGATATAAATTAAACAAAGACCAGCTTGAATCAACGGCTTATGAGAATTATATTGTAAAAGCAGGTGATACTCTTGGAATAATAGGGAGAAAGTTCGCTATTGATTACAGGCTGATTAGAAAACACAATAATCTAAAGAACAATATAATAAGCATAAATCAGGAACTGATTATCCCTATTGATCCCGAGACTTACAAAAGGGATGTGAATTATGTTGTAAGGACAGGTGATACTCTTGGTAAAATCGCCGAAAATTATAAAGTTGATCTTAAAAAGCTTATGAGAGACAATAATCTTAAAACAAGCATGATAAGAATAGGTGAAAAGCTTGTAATCAAGTATAGGTAATATGATGAAGTATTTAGTATTTTTTATTTTAGCGTTGCTATTGACAGGATGCGGAAGCAGAAGTTATAATAAGTCTTATTATTCAAAGTCTTATTCTTACAGCCAAAGCCAAAAAACAAGTACCCAAAACAGTACCGGTATAAGAAACAGCAAGGCGATGCACAGGGCTACAATGAGACCTTATGTAGTGTTCGGGAAAAAGTATTATCCTACTGTTGCCCATGTTAATGACACTTTTGACGGTGTTGCCTCGTGGTACGGTCCGGATTTCCATGAAAAGAAGACAAGCAACGGGGAGATTTACAATATGTATGCTTTTACGGCGGCCCATAAAACGCTTCCTATGAATACGATGGTAAGAGTTGACAACGTTGAAAACGGCAAATCCGTAGTAGTAAGAGTAAATGACAGGGGACCATTCGTAAAGAGCAGGATCATTGATCTTTCAAACGTGGCGGCGCACAAGATAGATATGGTAAAAAAAGGTACGGCAAAAGTAAAAATCACTGTTCTTGGATTTAACGGCAAGATCGCACAGACTTATGAAGAGAAGCAGCAGACTGCAAGTGTAGGAAACTATTATGTACAGGTCGGGGCATTCAGAAGAGTTGAGGGCGCGAATATAACAAAAAGAAAATTCGGAATGATCATAAGTGATAAATACACTGTGGTTATCAAAAAAGGGACTTTCCAGAACAAACCGATCAACAGGGTCTGGGTAAGCGGATTCAGAAGTGAAGCGGAAGCTGCGGACTTCAAAGAGAAAAACAATCTAAGCGGTGCAATGGTTATTGCACAATAGGGGATAAAATATGGTAGAGTTAGTTAGAGAAACAAAAGAGACAACGATAAAATGTTCTTTAGAGCTGAACGGCTGCGGAAATTATAAGATTGACACGGGTATAGGTTTTTTTGACCATATGCTTGAAGCGCTGAGCAAACACAGCGGTATAGATATAAACCTGAGCTGTAAGGGTGATCTTCATGTTGACGATCACCACAGTGTAGAGGACTGCGGTATAGTTATAGGACAGCTTCTGAAAAAATCGATATTCCCTATAAAAAGTGTTGAAAGATACGGAAACGGAACAGTTGTTATGGACGAGGCGAGTGTAACTTGTGACCTTGATCTTAGCAACAGGCCTTTTCTTGTATATGAGTTTGACCTGTTCGGAAAAGTTGGAAATTTTGACGTGGAGCTTGCGGAAGAGTTTTTCCATGCACTTGTTTTAAACAGCGGTATTACCTGCCATCTTGTCTTTAACAGGGGTAAGAACAAACACCATATCCTTGAAGCGGCATTTAAAGCTTTTGCAGTCGCCCTAAGACGAGCACTTACTCCAAATGAAAAACTGGGAATACCAAGTACCAAAGGCGTACTTTAAGATGATCGAGTTAATAGTTTTAGATGTTGACGGTACATTAACCGACGGAAAGATCATTTATACCGATAACGGTGACGAGATAAAGCAGTTTGACGTAAAAGACGGGCTTGCTATTGCTTCCTGGACGAAAAAGTTTGGTAAGAAAGCTGCGATCATTACGGGGCGTACCTCAAAGCTTATAGAAAGAAGAGCAAAGGATCTTGGAATTACACATTTGCACCAGAATGTGCATAACAAAGACGAAGTGCTTGAAAATATCTTAAAAAAAGAGAATCTTAGCTGGGAAAACGTAGCGGTGATAGGTGATGACCTGAATGACTACCGAATGTTAAAAAAAGCGGGCCTTTCTTTTGCCGTAGGTGATGCCGCAAACGAAATAAAAGAACTTGTAAATGTGGTATGTGTGAAAAACGGAGGCTGCGGTGCGGTCAGGGAAATGGTAGAATATATCATAAAATACGACCAGTTTGAAAAAGATTTGCTAGACTTATGGCTATAAACAGATTTATCTATTTGATGCTTGCCTTGTCGGTGTTGTTTCTTTTTTACAAAAGAGACACCTCAGGAGTAGACAAAAAAGAGCAGATAAAGCCTGTAGTAACATTTAAAGAATCGGTAATGTATGATCTTTCTACTGAAAATATAGAGCATATTCTTCACTCAAAAAAAGCATTAATATATAATGACCACGACGAGCTGTACGATGCAACCCTTATGGCAAGGGCAAAAAAAAGTACCGATACCGAAGATATAAATAATATCAGTGCAAATATAATCAATAAATACAACAATGATATCTACTTTAACGGCAACGTGGTTTATAACAGTTATGACGGATTAATATTTAAAACAGAAGAGTTAGAATACAATACGGAAAATAAAATTGCAAAAACAGATACTTTTTTTGAAGCAACAAAGGGTTCCAGCAATTTTAAGGGAAGTTCACTGATCTACGACTCTTTAAAGAGTAAGGCAACAGCCGAAGATACAAAATTCAGAATAGATTTAAAGGAAAAAAATGAAAATGATAAATAGTTTAAAGATAGCTGCTCTAACGATTTTAATATCATTTAATTTATACGGCGAAGATAATTACCTTAATATAGATGCAAAACATTTTGAGTCAAACGAAAAAAAGCAGACCATGATCTTTAAAGAGAACGTAAAAATGACGAAAAATAAAGATATATTATTAAGCCAGCATCTTCTTATAAATACCCAGCCTTCAAAAAACAATCCAAAAAAACAGATCCCGAAAAACTACAAGGCAACGGGTGACGTATCTTTTGTGATCCATACGGCGAACAATATATTAAAAGGAAAAGGTGACACCCTTTATTATTATCCCCAGGATCAAAAATATATAATAGTAGGAAACGGTTATCTTGAAGACAAAGAGGGAAAAAAACTCTATGCGGACAAGATATATATTGATGAAAAAACAGGGCATACCAAAATAGATGGTGATACGAACAAGCCTGCAAAATTCAGACTTAAATTAAATGAGGAATAGTATTGAAAAATTATAAGATAATAGATGCTTCGTTCTTAACATCAGCCCAAAGCCTTAATGACTCCCCAAGTCCGGACAAGGCTGAAATAGCATTCCTGGGAAGAAGTAACGTAGGTAAAAGCTCCCTTTTAAACTCCCTGTCAAAAAGAAAAAATCTGGCAAAGTCTTCCTCAACACCGGGAAAGACACAGCTTATAAACTATTTTGACGTAACATTTAAAGATTACAATCAAGAGGATGAGTCACAAAGATATTATGCAAGATTTGTTGATCTTCCCGGGTTCGGGTATGCAAAGGTATCAAAATCCCTAAAGAAAGAGTGGCATAAAAACCTGACTGACTTTTTGGAACAAAGAGCTTCTTTACAGATCTTTGTGCATCTTATTGATGCAAGACACCCGAATCTTGAGATAGATCAGAGTGTTGAGGAGTTCCTCGGGTTTATAAAAAGGGGAGACCAGATAATTATAAACGCTTTTACAAAAATAGACAAGTTAAAGCAGTCCGATCTTTCAAAATTAAAAAACAGGTATCCTGAAGGGATATTTATCTCCAATCTGAAAAACAAAGGGATAGAAACCCTGGAAAAAAGAATAGCAGCATATATATTCGGAGAATAGTCAAAATGAACATTGAACTTTACAAACCAACTGTTTTGGATATTGAAAAAATGCAGGAGCTCGTAGCCGAAGATGTCAAGAACGGAAATATCCTTGAACGAAGTGCAAACGAAATGGCTACCACGATTCGATCCTATACTGTTGCAAAATATGAAGGGCAGATAGTAGGATTTTCCGCTTTGCATGTTCATACAACAACCCTTTCCGAGATAAGAAGCCTTATTGTAAAAGAGGAGTTTCGGGGAAAAGGTATAGGTAAAAAGCTTATACAAAGTTCTATTCAAGAAGCCAAATTATTGAACCTGAAACAGATATTAGTATTGACATACCAGAAAAAACTGTTTGAATCTTTCGGGTTTATCGAGATACAAAAAGAGTCTATTCCCGAAACAAAGATCTGGGCAGATTGTATCAAATGTAAGCATTTCCCGGTCTGCGACGAGATATCGCTGATATTGGATATATAAAAAAACTTTATTTCACTACACTTTTATCTGTTTTTTAATATTATTATATACAAAGTTTTATAACTTAAAATAAATCAAACGATAAAAGAATGCAATGGATCATAATATTAAAGTATTATATGTAGAAGATAATGAAGACGTAGCACAATCAACTATTGAACTTCTAAGGGAGTTTTTTGATAATATTGATTATGCCCAGAATGGACAGATAGGATATGAAAACTTTCAAAAGAATATCTACGACCTGATAATCACCGATATAAAAATGCCCGTGCTAAACGGTTTGGAGATGATAAAAAAGATCCGCGAAGGAAATGACGACGTTTCCATTGTTGTTATTTCTGCATATGATGAACCCGAGTATTTTACAAAGTGTGTGGAGCAGAATGTAGACGGGTATATTATGAAACCTATAAACCTTCAACAGCTTACAAAAGTTCTCCATAAGAGGATCAAAAGGATCAATCAGACAAAGCAAATGAAAAAAAGTGCAAAACTTGTCCAGGAGTACCAAAATGCCCTGGATAACAGCGCAATAGTATCAAAAACAGATATAAACGGAATAATCACATACGCCAATGCTAAATTTGCAAAACTATCCGGGTATACGGTTGATGAACTGGTCGGAGAGAATCATAATATAATAAGGCATCCCGACACCCCAAGCGGTATTTTTGAAGATATGTGGAGAACGCTTCTGAACAAAGAATCATGGCGGGGACGTATAAAAAACAGAAAGAAAAACGGTGATCATTACTGGGTAAATGTAATTATAACCCCTATTGTTGATGAAAAAGGGGACATAATAGAGTTCATAGCCGTAAGAACCGATATTACCCTCGAGGTCGAGTATCAAAAAAATCTGGAAAGCAGGGTTCAAAAACAGATCAAACAGATACGGGAAAAGGACAAGGTTCTCCATTATCAGTCTCAGCATGCGGCAATGGGTGAGATGATCGATTCGATCGCACACCAGTGGAAACAACCCATAAGCGTGATAAAAATGAATGTTGATATGCTTGGGTATGATTTTGAAGACGGGCTTTGGGACTCAGAAAGGGTAAAGGAGTTCCAGCACAAGGTATTTTCCCAGATAGAGCATATGAACAATACGCTGGAAGAGTTTAGAAGCTTTTTAAGAACAGATAAAAAAGTAACTAACTTTAATATAGAAAAAACCATTAAAAGTGCCATGATACTGGTGCAGGATGAATTTATAAAATACAATATAGATACCCAGTTGGTAGTAGAAGAGCCTATGCTCGTGAACGGTATTGAGAACGAGTTCAAGCATGTTATTCTAAATCTTTTAAATAACGCCAAAGACGCATTTATTGAAAACAATATCCCTAATAAACAGATAAAAGTAACCATAAACAAAAACACCCTTCAGGTTCAGGATAACGCAGGGGGGATACCAAAAGATGTTATAGATGATATTTTCGATGCAAATATAACAACAAAGCAGAACGGTACAGGGATAGGGCTTTATATGACAAAGCAGATCATTGAAAAGCTGCAGGGAAGTATTAATGTTGAAAACAGGGATAACGGAGCCTGTTTTACCATTAAACTGTAAAATATGTAATTTTCTATAGTGTTACTTTCTTATCTAATAATTTTGTGAATTTAGATAAATATTGGAACAAACTTTACGAATAAAGCAAAACAAAGTAGAATAAATAATATTTATTTTTTATTTATAAAAGGATTATAGTGATAAAAAGTTTTTTATTTCTTTATATTTTATTTTTCCCGGCATATCTTTTCTCTTTCAGTAATCTTACTATTGAGGGTACAGGCGATTCTCAGGAATTATTAAAAGCTATTGCCGATTCATTTGGAAAAAAATATTCAAATATTTCTGTTACCGTACCAAATAGCGTAGGAAGCAGCGGCGGAATAAAAAAATTAATTGCGAATAAGTGCAGCCTGGCCAGAGTGGCAAGGGAAATTACTGCAGATGAAAAGAACAAAGGTTTAAACTCCGTTATTTTCGGTTATTCCCCTATAGTTTTTGTTATAAACGGCAATATTAAAAACAGAGTGCTTTCTGAAAAAAATATAATTCAGATATTTAAAGGGGAGATTAAAAACTGGGAGCAACTTCCGCTTACCGGGCTAGAGGGCAAAATATATGTTGTCAGCAGGGAAGAGACTGACTCTTCAAGAAAGGTATTGAACAAAAAACTTCCCGGTTTCAGTAACATAAAAAAGTTTTCCGGTGCGACGGCTTTATTTAATCAAGAAGCAGTTCAAATGATTTCTGAACATAAAAATACAATAGGCTATCTTGCTATTGGAAATATCAGGGGCAGTGATTTAAAAGTGGTTAAGCTTAACGGATATGAACCGACACTAAAAAATATCAAAAACAAAAAATACAGGCTGATCACTCCTTTGGGATTAGTATATAAAGGTGAATTAGATGAGTTGTCTAAAAAGTTTCTAAACTATTTGAAGACAGATGAATCAAAAAAACTTATGAATAACTTCGGGATTATTCCCGCTAATTAAGTGAAATATGTCTATTTTTAAAAAAATTTTATTTATAATCACTTTTGTATTGCTTTTATCTCTGGTTTCAATAACTGTTATAAACTTTTATATCACGGAAAAGACATATAATAAAGTCTTAAAAGAGGGAATGGTATTTCAATCAAAATATTACGATAAAGTATTCACTGACAATATTTTGAATTATACAGGAAATTTAAAACATATAATAAACAGCAGAGAGTTTGATCTGTACTCTTACGATCTGCAGGAAAAACTTATCAAAAAAATATTCAAAAACTACAGTGACGCTTTTCCTATTATTAATTTTACGGATAATAATAATTCGGTGATAAGTTATATAAATAAAAACGGAGAAATAAAAAACTATAATAACCTTATCAAAATAAAAAATAATATCCCTGAATTAAAAGAAAACCCAAATAAGATTTTTGTATCTGGGGTAAAGTATTGTGACATCCTGAAAAAACCTGTGATTATATTTTCTGTTTTAAAAAGAAACTATTTTGATGAAGACTTGGGATTTATATTTGCGATCACGCCAGTTGATAATATCGTTAAATCAAACTATATAAAATTGACTGACGGTTTTATTATTAGGTTTTTAGATGATAATGATGCTATTATAAGTTCTTCCAATAATAACGAGACAACGGCTAAATTAAAAGTTGACAATCCTTTAGTTGAAAATGAGCTTTCCCGTTCAATTATTAACAGTGTTGATTCTTTTTATTATCTAAAAAAAACAAATTACGGAAAAATCCTTATAAGCTATTCCGTGGATAATTTCAATACTTTAACAGCTTCATATATAAAAATGGATATATCTATATATCTATTTATCTTTTTTGTTGCTTTTATTATTACTTATCTTCTTTCAAAAAATATCACAGAACCTTTAAAAACTCTTTTAGATCAGATAAAAGAATACGGCAAAGGAAATTATCAGACAAAAATAGAACTCAAAACCAATGATGAAGTAAGTTTACTGGCAGATTCTTTTAATAATTTAGGCGATCAAATCTATTCAAAAAATGAACAATTATTACAGATCAATAAAAATTTAGAACACAGAGTATCCCAGGAAGTAAAGAAAAACCTTGAGAAAGAGAAACTATTATTGGAAAAAGCAAGGTTGGCATCGATGTCTGAAATGATGGATGCAGTTGCACATCAATGGAAACAGCCCTTATCTCTGATAAATTTAAGCATAACAAATTTGCAGCTTAAAAATGAACTTTCAGGAGAGTTGTCAACCGAGTTTGTAAATAACGTTACAAAGGACATAACTTCTCAAATTAAACATTTGGTTGATACTACTGACGAATTTAGACAATTTTTCCGCCCTGACAAGAAAAAAGAGCTTGTATCTATAAAAAAGCTGGTCGAGTCGACTTTGCAGATGAATAAAGTGGTTTTAATCTCAAATAATATTAAAACCGTAGTTAATATACCGGACATTGAATATGAATTATTCCCTGTTGAGTTTAAACACGTATTTATTAATCTTATCAGTAATGCAAAAGATGCATTATCCGAAAACAGAATTAAGAGTAAGGTTTTAATGTTTGATCTGATTAAAAACAGTTCTGAATTGTTAATTACGGTAACCGATAATGCGGGAGGAATACCTAAAAGTATAATTCATACATTATTTGATACGCATGTTACTACAAAGGAAAAAGAGAAAGGGACGGGTATAGGTCTTTATATGTCAAAACAAATCGTTGAAAAGCTAAACGGCACTATCAGTGCTGAGAATGTCGAGTATACTTATTTGGGAAAATCACAAAAAGGTGCAAAATTCACTATAGCCTTGCCCTTGACAGAATAATAAGCAGTATTGCATTTTTAACACTTTTTCCATCTTTAATTTTATATAAAATAAGAAATCAGATCTTGATCTTAAAATTTATTGCTCTTTAATAATTGAAAGATATCATTGTTTTAACAGGAGTAATGCAATGAATATTAAAATACTCTTTTTTCTTATATTTATATTTCTAGGAGCGGCAATGGCTAACAGATTGGAAAATGAAACATCCCCGTACCTTCTTCAGCACAAAGATAACCCCGTTAACTGGTATCCTTGGGGTGAAGAGGCTTTTAAAAAAGCAGAAGAAGAGCAAAAGCCTGTTTTCTTATCCATAGGCTACAGCACCTGCCACTGGTGCCATGTGATGGCACATGAATCTTTTGAAGATGAAGAGGTTGCAAAAATCCTGAACAAAGACTATATCTGTATTAAAGTTGACAGGGAGCAGTTTCCACATATTGACGGCTTTTATCAGAAAGTATACCGTGTTATGAACAAAAAAGGGGGAGGGTGGCCCTTAACCATTGTTATGACACCCGATAAAAAACCTTTTTTTGCAGCTACGTATATCCCAAAATATGAAGGTTACGGATCAAGGGGGCTTATGGATATTCTAAAGCAGATAAACTCTATTGATATGGATGATTTAAAGGAACAGGGCTCAAAAGTTTTAACTGCGGTGGAAAATAATGAATATTCAAGTCTTCAAAAAGAGAACCTGGATAAAAAGCTGCTTTCAAATATCGTAAAACAGTTTAAAAGCTATTACGATTTTAGATACAAAGGGTTCGCAGATAGACCCAAATTCCCGCAGTTCGCCAATATAATCCTGCTTTTGAAGATTTATAAGATAAACCGGGACAAAGAAGCCTTAAGCATGGCCGTTGATTCTTTAAGGGCAATGGCAAACGGGGGAATATTCGATCAGATAGAAGGAGCCTTTTACAGGTACAGCGTAGATGAAAGGTGGATGATACCGCATTTTGAGAAGATGCTTTATACGAACGCTGAAGCCCTTGAAGCTTACTCTTTGGCATATACTATAACCAAAGATCCTCTTTTCAAAGAGGTGATTGACAAAACAATAGCACAGATCGATAAAAGGTTTATGCAAAACGGGGTATACAAAAGTGCAAGCAATGCGGACAGCAGAAATTTTGACGGTGAAAACGAAGAGGGGTTTTATTTTGTATATGAACATCTCAAGGCTTTGGAGTACCTGACACAAAATGGTATTGATCATGAAGATGCGAAAGAGTCTTTACAATATCTGGGGATAGTTTTGGACGGTAATTTTGACGGGAATAATTCAAATCCCCATATTACGGGGAATAGAGAGCCAAAAGTTTTGCAGAGAGTAATAAAACTGCTGGAAAAGATGAGAGAGCACAAAGAGTATCTTTTTATAGACAATAAAATAAATACAGCCTGGAATGCCCTTTATCTTAAAGGAAAACTTGCAGCTTCCAAAATAGATGAAACCTACCTTAACGAAACCCTGAGTTCTTTGGATGCTCTTATAAAGCTTATGTATAAAGAAGGGGTGCTTTACCACCAGACCATTATAGGGAAACAGCCTTTCCAAAAAGCTATACTTGAGGATTACAGCTTTTTAATAAGCACGCTGTTCGAGGCCTACGAGATTACCCTTGATAAAAAATATTTCACCCTTTACGAAAAGCTTGTAAAAGATTCTATAAAACTTTTTTTCAAAGATGATAGATGGCATGAGTCAAACGACGGTTTTGAAACCTATGCCGATATTGAAGACAGCGGTTATGCCAGTGCCTTGGGGGTTCATTTTGGCAATCTTATTTTATACTCGGTTATGGAAGGGGAGTATGCAATATTCGATATGGTCAAAAGATCTATGGAAAAGTTCGGGGGATATATCAACAAATACCCGTCACATTTCCCAAATGCCGCGTTTGCATCTGTCTATTATGATATAGAACCTGTATTTATAAAGTCGGATAAAGAGAATCTAAAGCTGTTTGAAGCAGAAGATTTTAACTACCCCTTCGTATTTAAAAAAGAGTATGACTCAAAAGAGTTTTTAGCCTGTAAGTTAAACAGCTGTTTTAGTTACTCTTCTAAGTTGGAGAAGATAATAGAAGATATCAATTCTCTTCGGTAAGTAAGCCTTTAAGAACCTTTAAGCCCTTTTCTCATGGCTTCTACAAGTTTGCTGTCTGCTTTTTTCCCTGTAAAGTGTTCAAAGGCAATTACCCCTTGGTATAAAAGCATATCTTCCCCGTCTTTGAACTTCAGCCCTTTTTGCTGTGCCTCATTTAAAAAAGGTGTCATTTTGCCGTAAACGCAGTCAATGGCAAAAGGGGTGCCTTGAAGTATATTATCAAGGATCTCTTTTGGACAGGGAAGGTTTTCGTCTTTAAGCCCGGCACTTGTTGAGTTTACGGCAAGGTCGTAAGCTGAATCTTTTTTGTAGGTTTCCCAGGTATATGTTCTGCATCCAAGCTTTTTGAAAAAATCAAGCCGGTTGGCACTTCTGTTTAATACGTCTGTTTGGATTCCGGCTTCTTTGAATGCTACGGCGATAGCTTTTGCAGTACCTCCTGCGCCTATGATAATAGCTTTTTTAACGGGCCCGAACTCTTCGATAGCTTTCATGAATCCCGGAGCATCGGTATTATAGGCTATTACCTTTCCCTCTTCGTTAATATAGGTATTGACTGCACCTATCTCTTTTGCCAGTCCCCTTACTTCATCCGCATTTTTATAGGCATCCTCTTTATGGGGTACCGTGATGTTTGCACCTTTTAGTTTTTTTGATAAAAATATATCTTTTACGGTCGAGCCGTTTTCCAGCAGTGTTTTGCAGTAAACGCCGTTGTAGTTGATATATTTCAATCCTGCGTTCTGCATTTGCGGAGATTTTGAATGCTCTACGGGATTTCCGAATATTGTAAAGTTTTTCATTTTAGTTTCCCCAATAATAGATTTGTCCAGTTTGTGTTTTTTTCTTTCTTTTCCTCTTTTCTTTTCTCTTCTTCTTCCCTAACGGCCGTTAAAGCCTCCTGTTCGTTTTCTTGAATCTTAGGGTTTTCCCGGGGAGGCTGTTCCTCTTTTTTCTCCCCTTTGATGCTTTCTAGTATCTCCAGTTTCTCCACAGGTTCTTCATAGACGTATTCCGCTTTTGGAGCCTCTTTTGTATCGAGCTGGTCATTGATGCTTTTTATAAGGTCGTCTTTGTATGTCATGATAAATTTCTGGAAGATGTTAAACTCCACATAGATATCGTATTTGCCCGGATATTTTAAGAGTTTTTTTTCAATAAGGGCATTGTATAAACTTGAAATGTTATAGTTCTGCCTGTACTCAACTGCAATTTGGTTTGAATCCCTTACAAGTATATTAAGGGAAACGAACTCTTTGTACTGGTCGGGAAAAAGTTTGGTTAAGATTCTTGTGTAGTTTCTTTTCTGGAAAGATACGTTTTCCATCTCGTCCAGAGCTTCAATCTGTTTTTGTAAAGGGATAAGATCTTCCAGCCAGCCCAGAACTTCATCTTTGTGTTTGTTCACTATGGCTTCAAATGAGCCTTTGCCCGTGTATGAAAAGGTGTTGTTTTTTATCTGGTCGCTGATGGCTGAAAGTTTTTTCATAGGGCTGCCTTTTTTATTTGATTATAGTTATTATATTCTATATTTATATTTCTTTAATAGTTCTTAATGACTTCTTGGCTAAAATCTACTATGGAAATAAAACAATTTAAACAACTACCCCTGCAAGAAGATATATTAGAAGCTCTTAATACAGCCGGCTATGAACAGATGACACCTATTCAGGAAAAGTCCCTGCCGTTCATATTGGAAAAAAAAGACGTGATCGCCAAAGCTGCAACAGGAAGCGGAAAAACCGTATCATTCGGTCTTGGTGTTGTGAACAACCTGAACCCCGAACTTTACAAGATACAGTCCCTTATACTTTGTCCCACGAGGGAGCTTGCGTCGCAGGTCTCGGCTGAGCTTAAAAAGCTTTTGAGAAAAAAGCAGAATATAAAAGTATTGACCCTCACAGGAGGAGTGCCTTACAAGCCTCAGGTTCATTCACTTAGCCACAAGGCACATATAATAGTGGGAACACCAGGAAGAGTCTTAAAGCATTTAAGCGAAGGGAACCTTAAGCCCGAAGATATAGACACCCTGGTCCTGGATGAAGCGGACAGGATGCTTGATATGGGATTTTATGACGATATTATGGAACTATTGTCATATATCCCCCAAAAAACGCATACTATGCTTTTCTCTGCGACTTTTCCCGATAATATAGAAAAGCTTTCATCCAAAATAACAACTAATGCACTGTTTGTGGAAGCGGAACCTATAAAGAAGCAGAATAATATCGAAGAGGTTTTTTATGATACAGGGGGCAAGGAGAAGGAGCCTTTGGTTGCAAAACTGTTTGATAAAGAGTTTAAAAGTATTATCATCTTCTGCAATACAAAGATACAGTGTGACGATCTGGCTGATTATCTGGAAGATAAATACAATATGGAGCCTCTGGTACTGCACAGCGACCTGGAGCAAAAATACAGGGATGAAACGCTTGTATTGTTCGAGAATAAAAGTTACCCTGTTTTAATAGCAACGGATGTTGCCGCAAGGGGACTTGATATAGATGACGTGGATCTTGTAATAAACTTCGATATGCCCGAAAACTTTGAGGTATATACCCATAGAATAGGAAGAACGGCAAGAGCCGGTAAAACCGGAAAAGCGGCAAGTTTCTGCGACAGTGAGTATTTTGAAGAGTTTAAAGAAAGCCAAAACCGGGATTATGAGTTGAAAGACAGCAGCAGCCTTGAGAAAAAAGAGGTTGTAAATCCTGATTATGAATATTCTACTATTTATATCAGCGGCGGGAAAAAACTCAAACTAAGAGCAGGGGATATTCTGGGAGCCTTAACCGCAGGGATAGGGTGCAAAAAAGAGGATATAGGGAAGATCAATATCTTTGACAGATGTTCTTATGTGGCTATAAAAAATGCATCTTACGAGAAAGCTTTTGAAGGCTTGAAAAACAATAAGATAAAAAACAAGGATTTCAGGGTCTATAAAAGATAGATGAGTTTTTTGAAACTACTTTGGTGTATAATAAATTAAACCATTACAAGGAGTTTGTTATGAAAAAAGTTTTAGCAACTATCGGATTAGCCGGTTTAATATTGAGTTTACCACAGTCAGCAAACGCTTCAAAACCTTCCTGGGCAGGTAAGGGAAATGCTTCCAAACAGGAAAGAAACCAATACCTCTATGAGATGAGAGAAGAGAAAAAAGAGCGGAAAAATCAAAAAGAGATGGAAAGAAACGAGTATAAGCAGGAGAAAAAGTGGCTGAAAGAGGAAAGAAAACGGGAAAAAGAGGAATATAAAAAGAAACAGCAATACCAAAAACAGCTTAGAGACGAAGAGCGAAAAATGGAAAAGAAAAGATCTAAAGATCAAAAAGAGTACAGAAAAAACAGATTTGAGGATGATTAATCCTTTTACCTTAATTATATTAATTTAAAATGGAGAATTTATGGCAAAAAGTAAAGAACACAGTTTTGATATATCTGCAAAATTGAATATGCAGGATATGAAAGATGCAATTATACAAGCACAAAAAGAGGTTGATAACAGATATGACTTTAAAGGTCTGACAAAAGAGATAGAATTAAAACAGGATGCAAAGGTTGTTACGCTTCTAACGGCCAGTGATCAGAAAATAGACGCAATGAAAGATATCCTTATATCAAAGATGAATAAAAGGGGAGTACCTATCAATGCCCTTGAAGAAGTAAGCAGCGACAATGCAAGCGGCGGTAACAGAAAATTTACATATAAGATAATAGACAGTATCGAAAAAGACGAGGCAAAGACTATACAGCAGGAGATAAAAGCTCTTAAGTTGAAAGTTACTGCGGCAAATCAGGGAGACGAGATAAGAGTAAGTGGAAAGAATCTTGACGATCTTCAAAAAGTGATCAAGCATTTAAAATCGTTAGACAATCTAAAAGCACCGCTGGTATTCGATAACTTCAGGTAATCTAATCTTTTTTATTTACGCTTCCTCCTGCATTTGAAAGGGTACCAAAGAAACTTTCCGTGTTTAAAGAGGTGTTGAGGTTTTTTTTATGTACATAAGAATTGTACCCGTAGTCACTCTCTTTTATCCACGGTTTGTCTTTTTTATCTTCATTTGTTTGGTAGGTGGATTCTTTTTCTTCAGGTTCATATTCATATTTTCGGGATATGCTTTCCACCATATTTAACAAATACTGGTTTTGTTTATCAAAATAAATTTGGCTTTGTATTTCTGGAGTCAGGTTTATGGTCATTTCACACCTCCTATACATTCCTCTATTGTTATTTTACAACTTTTTTAGTTATTTTGTCAAATTTAAGCTGTATAAAAGATAAGTATAAGAAAGTATTAATGCATATTTTGTTAAATAATTTTTGAATACTTCTAGGTAGGAAAGGGTTATATTAATTTATAAGGGGATTTAAACTGCCATCCTTCCTTATAAACCAAATTGAAACCAAAACATAAATCTTAAAATTGATAACTTTATACAAAAAAATAATCTCAATTTCTGATATACTTTAAATTATGCAAATATTCAAAAAACAAAACAGCTCAAACTATAAAGATTCTCTCATAAAAGAAAAAGAGGGTTTGATTTTACTTCAGGAAGCACTAAAAGAAAATCCTTATCTGAAAACACCCAAAATATTCACAGCAGATGAGAATACCCTTGAGATAGAGAAGATAGACTCTTTCTCTTCTACGAAAAAACTCTCATCTGATCTTGGAAGAGGGCTTGCTCTATTGCATAAAAAAGCTTATGGGTATTATGGACTGGGCGGCGATAACTATATAGGGCTTAACCTTCAGAAAAATATATTGTTAAAAAACTGGGGTGAGTTTTTTATAAATTACAGGCTGCTTTTTCAAATAGAGCTTATAAAAGATAAGAATATAAAAAACGAGTTTAAAACAGTTTTGCAAAACAGCAGTAAAAAACTTGAAAGCTTTTTAAATGATAACTGCACACATCCCAGCCTGGTACACGGAGATCTTTGGAGCGGCAATGTATTGTATTCAAAAGATAGCGTATACCTTATAGATCCTGCCGTTTATTACGGCGACAGAGAAGTTGATATCGCCATGACGCAGATGTTCGGAGGGTTTTCAAAAGAGTTTTATGAAAGGTACAATGAAACTTATCCTTTGAGTAAAGTGTACAATGAAAAAAAGATCATCTACAATCTTTACCACTGCCTGAACCATTATAATCTTTTTGGAAGCGGGTATCTGCATGAGTGCAGGGAGGGGTTTGAGTTTATCGGGGATCTATGATCTTTTTTGCTCTGAATGCTTCCTTTACGATCTTCTCTCTTAGCCCCAATTGATCCCTTTTGATCTTACCGTTCATGGCAAAAAAGTAAGTCTTTTTATCTTTTTCAAGGTATCCCACGTACCAGCCTGTAGTACCGTCCCAGCCGCTTTTTGCCTTAAGTTCGTATTTGCCGTTTTTATCTACGGTTAAAATCTTTTTGACAATATTGATATATTCTTTTTGGACAGGCAGGTTATTGTTGTAAAGTTTTTTCAAAAAATCGATCTGTTCATAAGCTGAGATTCTAAGGTCACCGTTCAGCCAGAAAGATGATTTGTCTTTTCCGACGGTTTTATTGCCGTAATTGAATCTGGACAAATAATCTATATACTTTTCTTTTGAGATCTTTTTTGTAAACTGTTTATAGCACCATACGCAGGAAACAGCAACGGCAGATTGCAGTGTCTGGTCTTTGTTCCATATATCATACCCTCTTTTTATGCCGTCCCATTTTATAATATCACTTTCTTTTTTTATCAGTTCTTCATTTAGAGCTATCAGGGTGTGGGGTATTTTAAAGGTTGAAGCCGCCGTAAATCTTAGGTCGGCTCTTTTTTTATTATAAATATAAAGTTCGTCGCTTTTTAAAGTGGTTATAAGTAATGTACCCTCAATTTTGTGATACTCAAAGATCTTTTTAAACTCTTTATCCTCTGCATTTAAAAATGCAATAGATAAAAGAAATATTAAAAGTGATCTAAAAAGCACTATAACATCCCTCTCATATCCTCTTCGGTTAGTGTCGTTACACCAAGAGTTACGGCTTTGTCGTATTTGCTTCCCGCATCTTCACCGTAGATAAGGTAGTCTGTTTTTTTGGATACGCTTCCCGCAACCTTTGCACCTAAAGCTTCAAGCATCTTCTTGATATTCCCCCTTGATTCGCTCATAGTTCCCGTCAGCACTATTGTTTTATCTTTAAATGGATTCTCAGCTGCTTCTGTTTTCTCTTCGATCTTGGGTTCTATATATTCAAAAAGTTTAAGTATTAGCTCTTTATTTACCCTTACGAATTCCAAATAGCTGTTTGCCATCTGTTCACCGAACCCCTCTATACCTATAACTTCATCGTATGTTACTTCCAGTATCTTTTCCCCGAACGCATCACTTAGCTGGCGGCTTGCAACTTCCCCGATATGCTCAATTCCCAGGGCATTTATAACCCTGTGAAGTTCGCTTCCTTTTGTTGCGGCAATAGCGTTTAAAAGGTTGTTTATCTTTTTCTCCTTGAAGCTTTCAAGCCCCTCAAGATCTTCGTATCTCAGGCTGTAAAGGTCAAGTATATCTTTGATCTTCCCTTTTTTTACAAGAAGCTCCACTATCTTGTTCCCAAGACCGTCTATGTTCATGCAGTTCTTTGAGGCAAAATAGATTATTGAGTTTACGACCCTGCTTGGGCAGTCAAGGTTTTGGCACTTAATAAGTATATCCTCCACCAAAAGCTCGCTTCCGCACTCGGGGCAGTTTGCGGGAGGGGTGATCTCTTTTTCACTTCCGTCTCGCCTGTCGTGGAATACTTTGGTTATTTTGGGGATGATATCCCCGCTTTTGATGATAATAACTTCATCTCCGATTTTAAGATCAAGCCTTTTTATCTCGTCAAAGTTGTGAAGGGTCGCACGGCTTACGGTCGAGCCGTCTATAAGTGTCGGCTCGACTGCCGCTACGGGTGTGATGGCACCTGTTCTTCCAACTTGAAGTATAATATCTTTTACACGGGTGGTCTTTTCAACTGCGGGGAATTTATAGGCGCATGACCATCTTGGGAACTTTACCGTATATCCAAGCTCTTCCTGAGTTGAGATGGAGTTTACTTTTGTCACCATGCCGTCAAGCATCATCTCTATAGAGTCTCTTGCTTTTATAACTTCATGGTAGAACTCTTCTATCTCCTGAAGATTCTTGGTTCTTACTCTCATAGGGGGAGCCAAAAAGCCAAGATCATAGATGAACTGCATCTGTTCATAGGTTGTTTCTATATCAAGTGTGTTTTGGCCTACTCCCCATGGGTAGAAAAACAGCTTTCTTTGTGCGGTAATGCTGGGGTCAAGCTGTCTTAGGCTTCCTGCGGCTGCATTTCTTGGGTTTGCAAAAGGGGCTTCATCGTTTTTAAGTCTTGTCTGGTTTATTTTTTCAAAGTCGGATTTTTTTATAACGATCTCGCCTCTTATTTCAATAGGCTCATTATATTGAATCTGCATAGGGATGGAGTGGATGGTTTTTACGTTGTTTGTTACGTCTTCACCGACGCTTCCGTCACCTCTTGTGATAGCCTGCTTTAAAAGGCCGTTCTCATATATAAGGTTCAGACTTGCCCCGTCAAATTTCGGTTCAGATACAAAGTCAAGGTTTGTCTCAACTTTTTTGGCTCTTTTTATCCAGTTTTCAAGCTCTTGGGTATTAAACACATCTTCCTGTGACCACATTCTGCTTAGGTGACTTGCTTTGTTAAATCCTTCAAGTACCATACCTCCTACTCTTTTGTTCGGTGAGTTCGGGTGTGAAAGTTTCGGGTTTTGCTGTTCGAATAAAAGACACTCTCGGGATAGTTTGTCATACTCTTCATCGGTTGCTATGGGATTATCGTCTACATAATAGGCTTTTGCCCAGTTTATAAGTGTTTGGATCTTTTCATTATATTGTTCGTTAGTCATAAAATATCTTTTTCCTGAGGTTAATTAAAAAGATATTTTATCTAAAAATTAATACTATCTATTTTAAACCCATGTTGAAGTTATTGAGTAATTCACAATTTACGCAGTTTTGGGGATCAGTATCTCTTGTACACAAAATACAGGGGTGTGTGATAGATGAAAAATCCCTTGTAATGGTACAGTTGGGGTTTTGTGCGGCCGGGTACGATACGTTAAGTACCGGGTCGTAAGCCAGTTTGTTTAATACCTCTCTTGGGGTATTTATGTTTTTGGCAACCGCTCTTCTTACTGTTATTGATTTATGAGACATAAGTTTTTCCAGGACATTGCCGTCTGAGGTATTCAGTGCTTCAAGCAGCTTTTCACGGTCAATTGATCTACTCATTTTATCTCCTTCTATTTTTTATAAGCTATTTTAATTATATACCTTTTATAAAAAATAAGTAAAGAGATAATTGTATAAAAATTAAGCAAATATTAAGTAAATAAAAAGACTGCTGATTTAGGCAGTCTTTTAGATCGTCTTTGCTATCGTATCTGAGAATCTTACTTTTTTGTTTATAAGATTTTCTAATTCTACAAAATTGTCTTCCCAGAAAATAACTACGGTGGAACCCATTTCGAAGTAACCCATGCAGTCACCTTTGTTAAGGTGCAGATCGTCATATTCAAATACCTGAGGCTCTTTTATCTGGGCATTTGTATTGACTGCAGGTTCAAAGGTAAAGGCCATCTTACCCACATTAAGGGCTCCTACGAATACCATATAGAAGATTTTCCCTTCCATTGTTTTACACTCAAGGATCACTCTTTCATTCTCGATAAAAAGGTTTTTCTGTTTTTTAAGGTAGGTGAAGTTCACGGGGTAGAGTTTTCCCGGGATATGTACAAGCTTTGTTATTTGGCAGTTGTAGCTGCTGTGGTATCTATGGTAATCTTTCGGGCTTAGGTAAAAGTTCATATATTTACCTGTATGCAGTTTCTCTACATTCTGTTGTTCAAAATTGTTTGTAATAAGCTCTTTTACGCTGTAGCTCATCCCTTTTATCTGCAAGGCGGTGTCTTCTTTTACATCACCGCACTGGGTTACGAAACTATCCGCAGGAGAGATAAAACTGTCCAGGGTTGAGTCGATATCCCTCGGTACTCTTAATTCTCTTGTAAATAGTGCGCTCAGGCTTTCATAGCTTGCAGGGTCGTTGAACTCTCTCATGTCAAGCCCCAGAAGATTTACATAGGCTTTATTGATAAAGCTTTGTACCGGTTTTGAAAATTGCTTTGTTGCAAATTTGTGAAAGGCATTTGAGATCTTGTTTGTTATATGCAATGTTTATCCTTATATATTATTTGGTATGAAAAGATAAAGTTTACCTTTTTGCTTCATCTTTCCTGCTAACTCTTTGGCTCTGTCTCCGAAGCCGAAGAAAAAGTCGGCTCTTATCTCGCCTCTTATGGCTCCGCCGGTATCGGCAGCTACCGTAAGGGCATTTATTTTTTCATTGGTTACGGGGTTTGTAGTATTTATAAATACCGGAAATCCAAGGGGGATGTAGTTTCTGTCCACGGCTAGGTTCCTGTTTGCGAAGAGTTCCGAACCAAGGCTTCCCGAAGCACCTCTGGTGCTTTTTGTGAAAAAGATATAGCTTTCGTTCAGGTTAAGTATCTCATCCATTTTCGATGGGTTTGATTCAAGCCATTTTTTTATGCTTTGAAGTGATATATCCTCTTTTGCAACATATCCTCTTTTTACGAGTTCCCTTCCTATGGCGTAATATTTTCTGCCGTTTTGTCCCGCATAACCTACGTTTAAAATTGTACCCTCTTCAAGCTGTACTTTTCCGCTTCCTTGTATCTGCAGGAAAAAAAGATCAACCTTGTTATCCACGTAGCAGATCGCTTCCATATCGTCTCTTTTTTCTATCTCTTCCCTGCTGTCGTAAGGAACTACACGATCCCCTTTTAGCTTACCTCTGAGCCTGTATCCTTTAAGATCCGTGTAAACATCATCCAGATCTATTATCAAAAGATCGTCGGGTTTTTTATAAAGGGGGTATTTGTACTTTTCCGTCTTTACAAGGCTTCCTTTTAACAGAGGTTCATAATACCCGGTGATAAGTCCCTCTTCTTCCTGCTGATCTCCTATCAGCTGATAAGGGGTGAAGTTCCGGGTAAAGAACTCTTCAGGGTCTTTTGCCGTAAAAGATCTTTGGCATACGCTTTTCAGCTTTTCGTACCGGATAGCTCTTCTGCAGTCCTTTTGGAAAACTTTCAGGGCCGTATGCAGGTCATCATTTTTGAATCCGTTTATATCATCCCAGGAGACTTTGTAAAGGTCGGCTTTTGATACGGCCTGTTTTTTTACATATTCTTTTTTGCAGCAGCTCGTATAAAGCATTACTGCAAAAAATAAAAACAGGGTTATTAGGTACTTCATGGTTAGTTTATAAGCTCTTTTTTGATCTTTTCCTGGTTTAGTTTAAGAACAGTCTGCTTTGCTATCTCTTCCAGTCTTTGCTCGTCACATTTAAGTTCGTTCATCATCTGTTCTTTTGAAGAATCTTCAATTTTAAGTTTATAGTATTTGAACTCTTTTTTTGTCAACTTTCTTTTTAGAACCTCTACTAGTTCATCTCCGCTTTTTAGTTCTCCTACAAGTTTGTTTATATCTTTTTGCAGTTCTTCGTAAAATTTATCCATCTATCCAATCCTTTAGTTTTTCTATATCGTCGTAACTTGTCATATCAAGTTTAACCGGTGTTATTGAAACATAATTATCTTTTATTGCCTCAAAGTCGCATGATCTTTTTTCTCCGCTTTGCCAGATAAGGGGATGAAGCCCTATCCAGTAAACCTCTTCACCTCTTGGGCTTACATATCTGTGGCAGTCGTTTCCGTATTCCCTGTATCCTGCATTCGTGATCCTGATACCTTTGCACTCTTCAGGGGAACAGTGGGGGATATTTATATTCAGAAGTTTTCTCTCCCCTAAAGGAAACTTGCCGTCAAGTACCTTTTTTGCAATATCAACTATTGTTTTGCAGGCAAGTTCATATTCCCATCTGTCTTTATTAGTACCGTTTATATCGTTAAATACCTGTGATATTGCGATCCCTGGAACTCCTTGAAGCACCGCTTCGCTTGCTCCTGCCACGGTTCCTGAATAAGTGATATCCTCACCCATGTTTGAACCGATGTTTATGCCGCTTATTACAAGGTCGGGCTTTTCCCCTTCGTTGAAAAGATGGTTCAGGCCTACGAATACGCAGTCCGTAGGAGTCCCGTCATCCATTTTGTAATAATCGTCGTCAACACCCAAAAGCTTCATTGGGCGTGTCAGCGTCATGCTGTGCGCCGAAGCCGATTTTTCCGTCGCGGGGGCAACAATAGTTAGCTTTGCAACAGGGCTTAATGCTTCGATCAGTTTCAAGATCCCTTTTGCATTATAGCCGTCGTCATTTGTTAAAAGTATATGTTTCTTTTTCATATGCGAATTATATTTAAAGTGTCGTTAAAAAGGGGTAAATAGCTTTAAGGTTTTATTCGTTGAAGAGCTGTTTTCTTATTCGCAGTACCTTGTTGGCATAAGCTCTTCCTATTGTGGAGTTTTTATATCCCGTATTATACATACTCAGAGCACATATTATTTTTCCTTTGCACTGTTTTACGTTCCATCTGTATATTTTGGCTGCAGCTTCTATGTTTATATCTTCATCCAGCAGGTCTTCGTTGTCCAGATCAAGTCTGTCAAGATGAATCTTGTTGATCTGGCACATTCCGATATCATAGTTTAAAAACAAAGGATCCAATACAAAATCCATATAGGTGTTTGCCCCGAACCAGCTGTCAAAATAGTGGGGACCTCTTTGGATATTAAACAAAGATTTGTTTACGTTCACTACATATGGTTTTAGATTGCTCTCTTTTTTGCAGATGGCAATAAGTGTTTTATGGTTTATATTGTTCTGCTCGGCTATATCGTAAAATTTCTGGTAAAGGGTTTTTGATGAGCATCCTGAAAAGAGTAATAAAAAAAGTATTAAATAGAAAGAGATCTTAAAAATAGTAAAATATTGTTTCATTTTGGTCATCTTTTGTTACTTTTTTGTTTTTAACAGCTTTAGAAAGATTATACAATAATATGATTTTCTTTTCAAAATAAAAAAGCCCCGCCGTAAAGCAGGGCTTTTTTACGATAACAAATTTTTTTAAACTAATAATAAAACAAATAAGTTTTAATATTTTAGTTATTTTAAATGATGCAACTAGTGTTCCATAGAGCCTGGCATATCAAAAAATAGTATAAAAGTTGTCTTGTCCTCAGGTTGTTCATAGATTTACAGTTTGTTATAATTAATTAATTGAATTATTATTTTATTGAAAAGTATTAATAAAGGTACAATTGTAAGCCGGGTTTTGTATTGGGCAATAATTTATCTAAATATGTCGTTACCGATATATTTTAGCGAAAAGATTCATTGTGAAGATTTTACCACTCTTTTCTTGCTGCAGGTTGGGTTTACATAGCTGTCAAGATTGCTCAAGACACTGGTGGGCTCTTACCCCGCCGTTTCACCTTTTCCGCATATCTAACCAAGATTGCGGTAGTTTACTTTCTGTTGCACTGTCCCTTGGGTCTCCCCAGCCATCAGTTAGATGGAACCATACTTCACGGCAGCCCGGACTTTCCTCTTGTATTACAAGCCATTGCCTATTGTACCTTGAGGGGATTGTATCTTAGTTTTGCTAAAAGTTGCATTTTTTATATAGTTTCAAACAGAGTTTGGGTATCATATGGGTATTTATAAAATATGTTTAAATTTTTAAGGAAAAACTGAATGTCAAACAAAACACTTGTAATAACAGGAGCAACAAAAGGTATCGGTAAGGCTTGTGCTTACAGATTTGCAAAAGAGGGTATAAACATAGCGTTTACATACAACTCAAACGAGGAAGCTGCAAAAGAGATAGCGGCTGATCTTGAATCAACATACGGGGTAAAAGCCAGATATTATCCGTACGATATTTTGGAGCCTGAAACTGCAAAAGAGCTTTTTGCAAAGATAGACGGGGATTTCGAGACAATTGACTACTTTATTTCAAATGCAATGATCTACGGAAGAGCCGTTGTAGGCGGTTACGGTAAATATATGAAGTTAAAGCCAAGAGGGCTTAATAATATTTATACCGCAACCGTAGACGCATTTGTCTGTTGTTCACAACAGGCTGCAAAAAGAATGGAAAAGAACGGCGGCGGGGCTATAGTGAGCCTTAGTTCTACCGGTAATCTCGTATATATAGAAAACTACGCAGGGCACGGTACGAATAAAGCTGCGGTTGAAGCTATGGTAAGATATGCGGCAACTGAATTGGGTGAAAAGAATATCAGGGTAAACGCGGTTAGCGGAGGACCAATTGATACGGATGCACTTAAAGCGTTTACAAACTATGAAGAGGTTGCAGCTAAAACAGCGGCACTGTCACCGCTTGGAAGAATGGGACAGCCTGAGGATCTTGCAAGTGCGTGCTGGTTCCTTTGCAGCGACGAGTCTTCATGGATAACCGGATCTACATTAATCGTTGACGGCGGGACGACTTTTAAAAAATAATGAACAAAGCTAAAAATTTAAATTTACCCAACGTGCTGGCAGCCTTCAGGGTTTTGCTGGCTCCGCTTATGTTATGGTTCCTGATAGACAGGAACAACCCTTTGTTCGCTGCCTGGGATCCGAGCTGGCTTGATTATTTTGCGGGTCTTATCTTCGTGATCGCTTCGGTGACCGATTTTTTTGACGGTTTTATAGCAAGAAGCTGGGACCAGATGACGAAACTTGGAAGCATACTTGATCCTTTGGCGGACAAGATGCTTGTACTTGCAGGGTTTATAGGTCTTATCGCTCTTGATCGGGCAAGTGCTTTGGCCGTGTTCTTGATACTTTCAAGGGAGTTTTTTATTACGGGGCTTAGAGTTGTTGCAGTCAGTGAAGGCAAAGCCGTTGCTTCAACAATGGCAGGTAAAGTCAAAACTGTCGTTCAGATGATAGCGATCGGGTTTTTGATAATGGACTGGCCTTTTGGAGCTGAGCTTTTATGGTTTGCGGTATTTTTAACGCTTTACTCTGGATATGAATATATCAGAGATTACTTGAAATAGGATCTTAATATGGGTTTTGTCACTTTTCTGATTGTACTGTCTGTACTTGTTTTTGTCCATGAACTGGGACACTTTAGTGTTGCCAGGGCTCTTGGGGTAAAAGTTTATGTCTTCTCAATAGGTTTTGGGAAAAAAATATTCGTAAAGCAGTGGAAAGGTACCCAGTGGGCTTTTTCTCTTATACCTCTTGGCGGATATGTAAAGATGAAAGGTCAGGAGGACTTGAATCCCGCTCTATCCAATAAAGATCCTGACAGTTATCAGAGGTTAACCCCTTTTCAAAAGATTTTGATCCTTTTGGCGGGACCCGGGGCAAATTTCCTGCTGGCTTTTATCCTTTATATATCTATAGGGCTTTTGGGCAACAACCATCTTTCACCTACTATTGGGAAGGTTATTGAAAAATCCCCTGCATACAGTGCCGGGCTTCAAAAAAACGATAAGATATTAAAAATAAACGATACGGAGATAAAAACCTGGGATGACCTAAGCGGTATTATCAAAAACTCAAGCGGGGCTTTGAAATTCTATGTAAAAAGAGATAACGGTTTACGAACCTTTATCATCACTCCTAAAATGAGAGATACCCAGAATATCTTCAAAGAAAACATACGAAAAAAGATGATAGGTATAGCTCCCGCACCCGAAATAGTAACGGTGCACTATTCATTTTTTGATTCTATAGTGTTTGCTTACGATAAAACCGTAGAATCAAGCAAAATGATCTTCCTGGGTATCCAAAAACTTATCCAGGGGATCGTTCCTTCAAGCGAGATAGGGGGAGTTATAAGCATAGGCTCGGTTATTTCAGAAGCAAGCCAGTCGGGTATTGTAGCACTTCTTACGATAAGTGCTTTGATATCAGTGAATCTCGGGGTATTGAATCTGCTTCCGATCCCTGCTCTTGACGGCGGGCATATTATGTTCAATCTTTACGAGATGATAACAAAAAAGGTTCCAAGCGAAAAAGTTCTTATAAACCTTACCATATCCGGATGGGTTATTCTTATAGGGCTTATGGGGCTTGGGATATATAACGATATTAACAGATTGCTGATGGGGTAGCTTCAAAACTGCTCTAAGAAAACATTTGTTATAATCGGCAAAATTAGCAAAAAACAGAAAAAAAAGGTAAAAATTTTATGGTAAAAATTGTAAATTTAAAGAAAGCTTTCGGTCCGAGAGTTTTATTTCAAGATATAAATCTTTCACTTGATACGGGTAAGAGATACGGTCTTATCGGTGCAAACGGTGCGGGGAAGACAACATTTTTGAAAATGCTAAGCGGTCAGGAAGAGATCACAGAGGGTGAAGTTCAGGTTCAATCGGGTAAAAAGGTTGGAGTACTGGGACAAAACCAATTTGCTTTTGAAGATTTTACACTTGCCGATGCGGTTCTTTACGGTAACAAAAGATTATATGATGCTATTAAAGAGAAAGAAAAGCTTTACATGGAAGAGTACACTGACGCAATAGGTGAAAGACTCGGCGAGCTTGAGATGATCTGCGTTGAAGAGGATCCTACTTACGAATATGACGTAAAGATAACAAAGATACTTGAATCTCTGGGTTTCCCTGCTTCAGAACACAACGAACTTATGTCGACTATCACAGGCGGTGACAAGTTCAAAGTATTATTGGCACAGGTTCTATTCCCTAAACCAGATGTACTGTTCCTTGATGAGCCTACGAACAACCTTGATATGGAAACTATCTCATGGCTTGAGAACCAGCTGCAGCATCATGACGGTACAATGGTAGTTATCTCCCATGATAGACACTTCCTGAATGCGGTTTGTACGCATATCCTTGATGTGGACTTTAAAAAGATCAGAGAGTTTACAGGTAACTATGACGACTGGTACATAGCTTCTACCGTTCTTTCAAAACAGGCAAATGCCGACAGGGAAAAGAAACTTAAAGAGAAAGCTGAACTTGAAGCGTTCGTTGCAAGATTCAGCGCCAACGCATCCAAAGCAAAACAGGCAACTTCAAGACAAAAACAGCTTGACAAGCTGGATATCCAGGCTATCGAAGTTAGTTCAAGAAGAGATCCTTCGATCGTATTCAGACAGGAAAAACCTATCTCTAAAGAGATCTTGGAGATAAAAGATATCTGTAAATCTTACGACGGAGAGGTTGTACTTAAAGATGTAAGCTTTATGATGGAAAAGAAAGACAAGATCGCTTTAATAGGACCGAACGGTGCGGGTAAAACCACTCTTTGCGAGATCTTGATGGATCATATCAAGCCTGACAGCGGTGAGGTAAAATGGGGTGCAACTGCACAGGTGAGTTATTTCCCTCAAAATACTACGGATATGATCGAAGGTGATATCACTCTATATGACTGGTTAAGAGATTTTGACAGACAGGCTGATATCAGTGAAATCAGAAACTGCCTTGGTAGAATGCTGTTTAACGGTCAGGAACAGGAAAAATCGGTTATGAACTGTTCAGGGGGAGAGAAACACAGAATGATGCTTTCCAAGATCATGCTGGAAAAAAGAAATTTCCTACTTCTTGACGAACCTACGAACCACCTTGACCTTGAAGCTATTATTGCTCTTGGAGAGGGGCTTAGGGAATATGAGGGAAGCGTTATCTGTGTATCACATGACAGGGAACTTCTTGACGCATTTGCAAACAGAATTTTTGCAATTCAGCCGGATGGTAGTATACTTGACTTCGACGGTACATACGAAGAGTATCTGGAATTTAAGGAACAACAAGCTTAAAAAGCTTTATATAAGCAAACCTGTAAAGGTTTGCAAAGAGAGGTTTAATTATGACACCTACTGATTTTGCCCTTAATATTATTATGATATTTTCAGTATATCTGGCAAGGGAAAATATTACAAGACTGTTAGAAGAAAAATTGAACCTTTCAATAAAAACAGAGTTGATCTCGTATCTTCTCGTGTTTTGGCTGGTCGGGGTAGTGATAGGCGGTATGCTTTATAATACAGAAAAACCTTTCGGGACACTTTCTGTTAGTGAGAGTATGCAGAACCTTGAACCTGCGGCAAACAAGAAACCACACAGATGGTTTGATATTAACTTTGACGTATTTGATTTTTAAGACTTACTTAAACTAAAATTAGATAGAATTGCAAAAATTTTACACACTAAGGAAATAAAATGGCAAGAAGATGTATGCTTTCTGGTAAAGGTCCTATGAGCGGGAATAACGTAAGTCACGCTAAGAACAGAACTAAAAGAAGATTTTTACCAAACTTAAGAACAGTTAGAATTCAACTTGAAGACGGAACAACTAGCAAGATCAAAATATCTGCAAAAGAATTAAGAACTCTTAAAAAGAATTCATAAGACAAAAATAAAGATGTTTTTATGAAATACATTAGAAACATCAAAAAGGCTCTGGGTTGGGAATATAGAAATACCAAGCCGGAGTTCGATCTAGACAAAGAGATATACTCTCAGTTTAAACACTTCAGACTCCCTTTAATACTTTTACAAATCATAATGATGGTCGGAACCATCGGATATATGTTTATCGATGATTTTCCTATCCTTGATGCAATATACCAAACAGGTATTACGTTTACTACAGTCGGTTTCGGTGAAATAAGACCCATTTCCAATGCGGGAAGATTATTTACAATTACCCTTATTATTTTTGGATTTTTGGTATTTACCCTTGCAATTACGGCATTGATCCAGGTTTTGGTAAAAGGAAAATTTTTAGACCTCTATAAGGAGAGAAATATGCTTTACAAGATCGCAAGACTTCGTAATCATTTTGTTATATTCAACCATAACGAATATACGGTACAGCTGGCACAGCAGTTCAAGGAAAACCATATTCCTTTTGTTATTGTTGATCCAAGCGACGAGATGGAAGAGATAGCCCATAAATTTAACTATCCTTATTATATAAAAGAGGAGACGTTCACGGAAAAAGCTTTTTTAAAATCCCATCTTTCAAGTGCAAGGGGTGTAATATCCCTGTCAAAGAACATCTCAGACTCAATTACGATCATAGCTTCCGTGAGATTGTACGAAAAAGAGCTGGGAAGAAAGAACCCTTTCCTTATTATATGTAATGCAGAATCACAAAATGATATTGAAAGGCTGAAAAAACTCGGGGCGAATAAGGTTGTTGCACCGCCTGAGCTTATGGCGAAAAGGGTAAGTGCAATGGCAGTAAGACCGGATATGGAAAATGTTCTTGAGCAGTTCCTGTACAAAAAAGATACTCCTATTGATATGGAGGAGGTATATATCCAGGATAACAGCTGGTTTATTGACCATGCCATAAAAGATGCCCATTTAAGGGATAAACTCAAAGTAAGTATTATAGGTATTACTGAAAAGAACGGAAAATTTATCCAAACTCCAAGAGGCGGAACGAAAGTAAAAAAAGGCTGCAAACTTTTGATTGTAGGTAACCAAAACGGAATAGCCAGAGCGAAAAGGGTTTTAAACCTGACAAAGCAGCCAAAAGATATTGAAAAATTAAATAATGAGGACAGTGTATATGTTTAGTATTTTTCCCATTAAAGGTTCTATAAGTGATATAGACGGATTTTATTGTAACGGTATAAGTGCGGGGTTGAAAGCCAAGAATGCACTTGATGTAGGTTTTATATATTCAGATACCATGTGTGACGTTGAAGCTGTATTTACAAAAAACAGATTCCAGGCAGCTCCTTTAAGACATTATCAAAGATATGAAAAAGGGTTCCAGACCAATTTCGTATTGATTAATTCAAAAAACGCAAATGCCATGACAGGAGAAGCGGGTATCGATGATATCGATGAGATTTTTGCTGAATTGAAAAACAGATTTACCCATATCCAGAATCCCGTAATGAGCAGTACGGGGGTTATAGGTGTTAGAATACCAAAAGACAAGATCACCTCTGCGGCGCTTGAGTTTGACCTTGAAGCAAAGAACGGCGAGAACCTTTCACGGGCTATTATGACAACAGACAGCTACCCGAAAAGCTGTTTTTACGAAGTGAAGCTTGAAAACGGCGAAAGTTTTAAAATAGGCGCAATTGCCAAAGGTGCAGGGATGATCAATCCAAATCTTGCAACGATGCTAAGCTTTATCTGTACAGATGCCGATATACCAAAAGAGGATATGAAAGAGCTGTTATCTCTTAACAGTGAAACAACCTTTAATGCAATAAGCGTTGACGGGGATACTTCTACTAACGACACGGTTCTGCTTTTGGCAAATAAAAAATCAAATGCTTACGACAAAGAGGCCTTTGCAGAGGCACTTAGAATGGTAATGCACGATATGGCTATGTTGATGGTGGCCGACGGTGAAGGTGCTAAAAAAGCTGTTGCCTTTGAGGTAAACGGTGCCGCTTCAAAAGAGGATGCCATGATCGCTTCAAAAGCTTTGTCCAATTCTCTGCTTGTAAAAACTGCATTGTTCGGTGAAGATCCCAACTGGGGAAGAATCGCTTCCACAATAGGAGCAAGCGGTGTAACCTGTGATGAACAGACCCTTACGGTCACTTTTAAAGATGTAACAGTCTATGATAAAGGAAAGATCTTTTTTGACAAGAAGATGGAAGAGGAAGCGGCACAGGTTCTAAAGCAGAAAAGCTTCAAGGTTATCTGTGATCTGGGGCAGGGTGAAGAATCTTTTACTGCCTACGGATGCGACCTTGGGTATGAGTATGTGAAGATCAATGCAGACTACAGAACATAATATGCAAAAATCCAAAGGCGACTAGATGTCGCGTTTGGCACATACGAAAATGTGAAGATCAACGCAGACTACAGGACTTAATCTGTAAAGATCCAAAGTCGATGTGCTTTAGCACCGACGAAGCGAAAGCTTTTATTACATCACAAGAAAAATTTAGATAAAATTGCAAAAATTAAAATAAGGAAAGAAAATGTTTCACGAATACAGAGATATCGTAACAGAACTAAAAACAGAAAACGCTCACTTTAAAAAAATCTTTGACGAGCACAATGAACTGCATGACAAGATCGAAAAAGCAGAAGAAGGTGGTGTAGACCATATCGACCCTGTTGAAGTTGAAAAAATGAAAAAAGAGAAATTAAAATTAAAAGATCAGGCATATACAATGATCATGGATTATAAAAAAGCCAACGACAAGTAATCAGGCACAATCCAAAATAAGGTTAAGGGAGCTCCCCTTAACCTTTTTTTTTGCAAAAAAAACAGTAACGCTTCAGGCGTAAAAAACTTAAAGAGCTGTTGTAAAACCATATATTAAGCTAGTTTCGGTTAGAATAAATGAATTTTAAATAAAGGTAACATAATAGGTATGGAAAATCTTTTTGAATCACAAGATATTATAGATGTTAAGATTGAAGACAGTATTAAAGCTTCATATTTAGATTACTCTATGAGTGTAATTATTGGTAGGGCTCTTCCTGATGCAAGGGATGGACTCAAACCTGTTCACAGAAGAATCCTTTATGCTATGCATGATCTTGGTATCTCTTCTAGAACGCCGTATAAAAAATCTGCAAGGATCGTAGGGGACGTGATCGGTAAGTATCACCCGCACGGTGATAGTTCCGTTTACGACGCTCTTGTTAGAATGGCACAGGACTTTGCCATGAGAATGCCTCTTGTTGACGGTCAGGGTAACTTCGGTTCCGTAGACGGCGATAACGCAGCGGCAATGAGATATACGGAAGCCAGAATGACGAAGCTTAGCGAGGATCTTTTAAAAGATATCGATAAAGATACCGTAAACTATATACCGACATACGACGATACGGGAAAAGAGCCTTCGGTTCTTCCTACAAGAATGCCTGCACTGCTTGTAAACGGTAGTGAGGGTATCGCAGTCGGTATGGCTACTAAAATTCCTCCACATAACCCTACAGAGGTTATGAACGCGCTTATCCATCTTATAGACAACCCAAATGCAGATGCTGTTGAGTTAATGGAGTTCATTCAAGGGCCTGATTTCCCAACGGGAGCTACAATATTCGGTAGACAGGGATTTGCGGATGCTTATAAAACAGGTCGTGGAAAAGTAAAAATAAGAGCAAAACACCATATCGAGACAAAAGGGAAAAAAGAGCTTATCGTTTTAGACGAACTTCCTTACCAGGTAAATAAGGCAAAACTTGTAGAACAGATAGCAAACCTTTCAAAAGAAAAGGTTATCGAGGGTATCAGTGAAGTAAGGGACGAATCTGACAGAGAGGGTACAAGAGTAGTAATCGATCTTAAAAAAGATGCTATGAGTGAAATAGTTATGAACAATCTTTATAAAGCAACTCCTCTTCAAACTACGTTTGGTATCATTCTTCTTGCCGTACATAACAAAGAACCAAAAGTATTCAATCTTCCGGAGATCTTAAGTATTTTCCTTAACCATAGAAAAACCGTGATTATCAGAAGAACTATATTTGAACTTGAAAAAGCAAAAGCAAGAGCACATATCCTTGAAGGATTGAAAATTGCCCTTGACAATATCGATGAAGTTGTACAGATCATTAAAAGTTCTGAGAACGATGCAGACGCAAGTGCCAAACTTCAGGACAGATTCGGTCTTTCTGAGATCCAGGCAAAAGCTATTTTGGATATGAGACTAGGACGTCTTACCGGTCTTCAAAGAGAGAAGCTTGAAGAAGAGTTAAGAATGCTTCTGGAACTTATTGCAGAGTTAGAGTCAATTTTAAGATCTGAAGAGAAACTAAACGGTATTATCAAAGATGAACTTATTGAAACAAAAGATAAATACGGTGAGCCTAGAAGAACAGAGATCGAAGACAGTTATGATGATATAGATATCGAAGATCTTATACCGAACGAGCCAATGGTCGTGACTATTACGCATAACGGTTATGTGAAAAGAGTTCCTATCAAAGCATACGAAACCCAAAGAAGGGGCGGAAAAGGTAAAGTTGCCGTAACTACGCACGATGATGACTTTATTGAGAAGTTCTTCGTATCCAATACCCACGATACCTTGATGTTCATTACCAATATGGGTCAGCTTTACTGGCTGAAAGTATATAGAATCCCTGAAGGCGGAAGAACCGCAAAAGGTAAAGCTGTGGTAAATCTTATCGATCTTAAACCTGACGAGAAGATCATGGCTATTATCCCTACGACTGACTTTGACGAGTCTAAATCACTGGCATTCTTTACTAAAAACGGTATCATTAAAAGAACGGCATTGAATGAATTCAGTAACATAAGAAGCAACGGTGTAAGAGCTATTGTTCTTGACACTGACGATGAAGGGAATGTTACAGATGAGATAGTAACAGCTCAGATTACACTTCCTGAATCAAAATACCTGATGATATTCACTGCTCTTGGTCAGGTTATCCGGTTCGAAGTTGAGAAAACAAGAACACAGGGTAGAACAACAAGAGGTGTTAGAGGTATCAAGTTCAAGTCTGAAGAGGATTACGTTGTTGATGCTGCGATAATCGAGAACGAAGAGCAGGAGCTTCTGACCGTATCTGAAAAAGGTGTGGGGAAAAGAACTGAAGTTGAAGCTTACAGACTTACAAACAGAGCAGGATCGGGTGTAATATCTATGAAACTTTCTCCTAAAACAGGTAAAACTGTCGTAGGTAACGTAATAGTTGACGAAGACCAGGATCTTATGGCATTAACCTCTATAGGTAAGATGATAAGAGTAGATATGCAGACTATCAGAAAAGCCGGAAGAAATACTTCAGGTGTAACTATTGTAAACGTAGACAAGTCTGACAAGGTCGTAAGTATCGCAAAATGTCCAAAAGAGAAAGATGACGAGCTTGATATCCAAAATGCTGACGATATGGCAGGAATCGACCTTGAAGAAAGAAACCTTTTAGACGTAAGTAACGAAAATAATGAAAATAACGGAGATGATAAATAATGCAGAAATATAATGTTGCAGTAGTAGGAGCTACAGGAGCAGTTGGTGAAGAATTATTTAGAGTAATGGAGGAGATGGATTTTCCAGTAAATGAACTTCTTCCCCTTGCAAGTGCAAAAAGTGTTGGAACAAATGTAGAGTTCAAAGGTAAAGAGTACCCTGTATATGAATTAACAGATACGGTATTTCAAGAGCATGAAGTTGATATTGCATTCTTCAGTGCCGGGGGATCTATCTCTGCTAAATTTGCAAAATATGCAGTTGAGGGCGGAGCTGTTGTAATTGATAACACAAGCCATTTCAGAATGGATGAGAACGTGCCTTTGGTTGTTCCTGAAGTAAACCCTGAAGATATCGAGCTTTGGAGAGAGTCAGGGATCATTGCAAACCCAAATTGTTCAACGATCCAGATGGTTCAGGCGCTTAAACCTTTAGATACACTTTACGGTATCAAAAGAGTAGACGTATCTACTTACCAGGCTACGAGCGGAGCAGGAAAAGCAGGTATGGAAGAACTTGTTCACCAGATGCAGGACTTTTTTGCTTTTAAACTTGACGAATCGAAAAAAGAAGCATTTGCACACCAGATCGCATTGAACGTTATCCCTCATATTGATGTATTCCAGGAGAACGGATTTACCAAAGAAGAGATGAAAATGGTAAATGAAACACAAAAGATAATGAAAAAGAAAATGGCTATAGCCGCTACTTGTGTAAGGGTGCCTGTTCTTAGATCTCATACTGAATCTATCACGGTAAGATTTGAAGAGGGTGTTGATGTGGACGTTGATGCCGTTAGAAAAGTATTAGGCGAGTTTGAGAATGTTGAAGTTGCAGATGATACGGCAAATAACATTTACCCTATGCCTATAATGTCGACTGATACGGATATTACATTTGTAGGAAGAATCAGAAAAGATATCTATGAGAACAATGTTCTTCATATATTCAATGCGGCTGACCAGGTAAGAGTGGGTGCTGCAACGAATGCAGTAAGAATCGCTTTTAAATGGATCGAACTGCAAGAGGAGATCTAGAAAATGTTGGAAAAACTGTTTGAAGGAGCGATCTGGAGAAGCCGGTTCGTAGTGCTGTTTGCCGTTGTATTCGGACTTATCGGGGCATTTGTTTTATTCGTTGTTGCTTCTATGGATATCTGGGGAGTTGCGGTGTATACATACAATACGATAGTAACCCATGCACACCCTGAACATTTCCATGAGGATATAGTTGCAGGTATAATCGGTGCGGTTGACTTGTACTTGATAGCAGTTGTTATGTTTATATTCTCCTTTGGTATTTATGAGCTTTTTATAAGTGAGATAGATGAAGCTAGCGGAGACCAGTCAAGTAAAATTCTTGCTATTCATTCACTTGACCAATTAAAAGATAAAATTGCAAAAGTTATTGTTATGGTATTAGTTGTGAACTTTTTTCAAAGAGTATTGCATACAGAGTTCAAAACACCTTTAGAGATGCTGTATTTTGCACTTTCTATCGCTGCGCTTGCTATAGGACTGTACTTTCTGGGTATGGTCGGGAAAAAAGAAAAAAAAATTGAAGAAAAAAAAGTTGAGGAAAAATAATTCATGGGAAAGATATTTGTAGATGCATGTAAGGGATTAGAAACTCCATATACTCCGGTATGGATGATGAGACAAGCTGGAAGATACCTTCCTGAATATATGGAAGTAAGAAAGGAAGCGGGAAATTTCTTAAACCTTTGCCATGACCCGAAAAAAGCTGCGGAAGTAACAATTCAGCCCCTTGATATAGTTGGTGTAGATGCGGCTATTTTATTTAGTGATATACTTGTAATACCTGATGAGATGGGAATGGACCTGTCTTTTGTGAAAGGTGAAGGACCGAAATTCTCAGACCCAATAAGAACTCAAGAAGACCTTGACAGACTTATCGGAGGAAAAGAGGCCAGCCACAAGCTGACTTATGTTTATGATACGATCAAACTTTTAAGGGAACAGCTGGATGAAAGAGGTGATGACAAAGCGCTTATCGGCTTTACCGGAGCTCCATGGACTCTTGCTACATATATGATAGAGGGGCAGGGGACAAAGACATACAATATCTGTAAAAAGATGATGTACTCAAACCCTGAACTTTTACATAATATTCTTAAAAAAGTTACCGAAGTTGTTAAACTTTATATGGAGAAGCAGATCCAGTCGGGAGTTGATGTGGTACAGATCTTTGATTCTTGGGCATCTGCGATCGAACCTTCAAAATACAATGAATTCTCATGGCAGTATATGGTAGAGATAGCTGATTATTTAAAAAATAAATATCCCGAAACACCTATCATAATGTTCCCAAAAGGTGTGGCGTCATTTATTCAGCAAGGTCTTGTATACGGTAACTTTGATGTATTCGGTGTTGATTGGAGTACACCTATGGCACTGGCAAAAGAAAAACTGGGTGACAGATATGTTCTTCAGGGGAATATGGAGCCAACCAGACTTTATTCTAAAGAGAGAACAACTGAATGCGTAGAAGCTATACAAAATATCATGGGCGGAAAAAGACACATCTTTAACCTTGGTCACGGTATTTTACCTGACGTACCGGTTGAAAATGCAAAACACTTTGTAAGTGAATGCCAAAGAGTAAGCGGCAAAAAATAAAACCTATGGATAATATAATATTCGGTCCCATCCCGTCACGAAGATTCGGGATGAGTCTCGGGATCGATCTTTCCCCCTCAATCAAACAATGCAATTTTGACTGTCTATACTGTGAACTTGATAAGGCGAAAACAGTATCGAAACAGACTGAGATCGTAGCTGTAACAGATATTATAGATGCTTTAAAAGCATCTCTGAAAAATCATAAAAATATTGACGTGATAACTTTTACCGCAAACGGTGAACCGACGCTTTACCCTTATCTTGACGAGTTAATAGACGAGGTAGACAAGCTAAAAGGGGAAATAAAAACACTGATCCTCAGCAACGGGGCCAATATATATCAAAAAGATATCCAGAAGAGACTCTCAAAGATAGATATAGTCAAGCTCTCTTTAGACTGCGTAAGCCCAAAATGCTTCAAAAAACTTGACAGGGTAGATGAGAGCATTGAGTGCAGCAGGATAGTTCCGGGTATGTGTGAGTTTAGGCAACTTCACAAAAAACAGTTGATCCTTGAAACACTGTTTGTAAAAACACTAAACGATACAGACGAAGAGATATCTAAACTGTACGAAGCATTAAAAAGCATCAATCCCGACAGAGTGGATATCGGTACTATAGACAGGCCTCCTGCATATGAGGTAAACCCTGTATCTTACGAAAAACTGCTTGAGATCGCAGACAGTTTTGAAGGGCTGCCAGTAACCATAGCCCACAAAAATAAAATAGTGAACAAACAAACATACAGTGAAGATGAAATCATGGGGCTTTTAAAAAGAAGACCCCTGACCATGGATGATATAGAAAATATATTTGACGATATATCTAAAGAACACCTTGAAAAGCTTGTAAAGAGCAGTAAAATAGGGCTTGTAGATAATAACAAGGTGAAATTTTATAAAATTTTATAATTTTGTCAAAATACCCTTGACAAATAAATATTTTTTTACTATAATTTCGCCACTTAAACGAAAGATATCTTCTTTCAGATAATTCACAGCTTCCGGCATAGCTCAGCGGTAGAGTAGATGACTGTTAATCATTTGGTCCCTGGTTCGATCCCAGGTGCCGGAGCCACGACTTTTAAAACCCCTTAACCATCGAGTTTATCAACATTTAATTAAAATATATTTTCTATTTAATAATTTAAAGTTACCTGTCCCCTTTATTCCAAATATTGGAAAGAATGATATTGTTGAAATAAGATAAACATATCTATTAAATTCATCATCATTTACTATTGCATTAAATATGTATGACATAATATCAGCAATATATTTTTTTGAATCATCATCACCTATTTTCAAATAGTTTTTAAATTCATAATGGAGTAATATTCCTAGGCTTTTTAATATAGCTTCATCGGCAGTTTTTTGTATTAATCGATCTTCTAAAAAATGTATTGTTTTTTTGACATTGTCTCTTTTTTCTTTATAAAGCATTGCAACTTTTTCCAAATCATATAATGTCATTGTTTGAAGAAAAAACTTTGTTACCTTTTTTTCTTTTTGTAAATTGTTTAAATAGTGGTAATTTAGTCTATGCTCCCCTTTATCATAAATATTTGAAGATGGAAGTATATTCTTTTTATGTGAGTTTTTTTGAGTTGTTAAACTTTTATTATTTGCTTTAACTCGTTTATTGTATTTCGAAGTTTTTATATATTTTCTATGATAAATAGTTGTATCAAGTAAATATAGTATTTTATATAACTCTAGGTATATATACTTTTCATCAAAATAGATCGTTGTATCATTTTCAACAATTTTTTCAAGAAAGTGATTGGGAAATTTATTAAAAGTTTCAATATCAAAATCAGGATGATATTTACAATAGACTTCTTTTGTATTTTCTATTTTATGCTTAATAGTATAGTTACCTTGTATTTTATGAAAATTAGGCTCATACATATCAAAGTAATATTCATCTGTTAACGAACCCATTAAACTATGGAGTGTTTTTAATGCTTTTTTGTAAAATGTTTGACTTTGTGCTTTCATAGATTATTCTATAAAAAATATTCATAAATATAAATTATACTTATTCAATTTATTACAAAATATTTGTTGAATTATAGTGGTTTTTAGTCAGTAGTTCACTTTTATACAAAAAACTTAAACTCTACTTAAATTATTATTTATTATTTTTGGATAGAATTACTTGATTTTATATAATATTTAAAAAATGAATTTAGAAAGGTTATTATGGCTGAAGTACTTAACCATGATTCTACCAAAACATTTAAACCAATTATTTATCAATTTTATATCGCTCTTGAGAAATGTTTTGATTTGAGAAAAAATGAAAGTTTGTTTATTGAAACTTATGGTGATGTTACTATTTCTAATAATGTTCAAATTGAAGTAAAAGATTATGATAGCGATTTAACTGATTTAGATCATAATATTTGGAAAACATTAAAAAACTGGATTGATGAAAGTTTTGATATATCACATTATAAAAAATTAGTTTTATTGACAACCCAAAATTTAGGTGAAAATACAAAGTTTCAAAATTGGAATAATAAAAATAAAAATGAAAAACTAGATATATTAAAAGAAATTGCTAAAGGTTATTCTTCCCGAAAAAAGAAATCAGAGAAGACAGAAGGTCTTATTAAAACTGTTTTAGATGATGAAACAAAAGATAAATTAAAAGAAATTTTAGAAAAATTTATAATTGATAGTTCATATCTAAATGATGATGAATTATATTTACACTTAATTGAGACTAGAACAAGTGGTATACCTGAAGACAATAAGGATATTTATTTAGATGCATTACTTGGATCAATAGTTAATCCTTTAACAACATCATTTGGATGGGAAATTACATATGAAAAATTTAGGTCAATCGAGAGTAGATTGATTGAGCAATATAATTCTAAAAGTATTATTTTTCCTGCTAAATTTTCATCTTTAAAAGTATCTCAAGATGAAGTAGATAGACAGGAAGGGAAAACATATCTTACTAAAATAAATGATATTGAATATGAAGAAGTTAAAAGTGAGGCTATTTCTGATTATGTGAAAACTAATCTTACTTTCTCTAAAGAATTAATAAAGCGTTCAATAGATAAAGAACATTTTGATAATTATGAGGAAGAAGTTAAAAAAATTTATAATCCATTATTTAGAAAATATTCAAGAAGAACTAATACTGAAAATAATATCGTTGATTCTCAAGATTTTTATGACGAAATAATGAAAGAAGAATCACCTGTTTTTTTTAATTATGGGTATACCCCAAGATATTTTAAAAATGGAACTTTACATAATTTAGCAGACGATACAAATGAAAAAATTATCTGGAAATTAAAGGTAAAAGAAGATGAGTAAAATTGTAGATAGTATTTACAAAGTTAATAACAATCCATTTATTTTTGCACCACTTATAGTTGAGTTTTATAAATATTCAGAATCCAGACCTAAAGATATATTATTATCTTATTTGATTCTTCCATTAGTGTTATATGAAACAAGTGAAAATTCTCTGTACTATTCTAATACAAAAAGTTCAATTAGTACTTTTACAAGAAAAAAAGAAAATCTATATGGTTTGACAAATAGACTAAATAAATATAAAGATATAACAAATAAATGTATTCAATATCTAATTGATAATAACTATTTATATTTGGATGAAGAATTAATTGTAAATATAGTGAATGTAGATAAAAAGTTGCATTGTGTACCAACTTTAAAAAGAGCATTAAAGTCTTCAGAAAAATTAAATAAAGTTTTTAAAGATTATGATGTAGTTGAAATATATAAATTATTAGGAATTAAAGAATTATGAATAGTTATATTAAATATATTGGTATTATTGATAAAGAAAATAAAGTTCATAGTGTAGCTTTTACAAAAGGTGTAAATGTAATTACAGGTAAGTCTTCTACTGGGAAAAGTGCAATGATTGAAATTTTTGATTATTGTTTTGGAAGTTCTGAATTTACTATTCCTTCTGGTGTTATAACAGATAATGCAAACATTTATTTTGTTGTAATAGGTATAAATTCAACAAATTTAATTCTCGCTAGAAAAGAATTCTCCAATTATGTATTTATTAAAGAAGAAACAACTTTTGACAATATAAATAGTTTATCAAATGAATATTTCCAAGATAAATATTTTATTCCCTTAAAAGACTTTAAACAAGTTTTAGGTAAAAACTTTGGATTAAATATAAAAGATACTGATGAAGATGAAGAAGATAGAAAATTTAGAGGTAGAGCAAAAGAGAGACCCTCAATACGAAATATCACTCCTTTTTTATTGCAACATCAAAATTTAGTTGCAAATAAACATTCAATTTTCTATAGATTTGATGAGAAAGAGAAAAGAGAACAAACAATAGATCAATTTAAAATTTTTTGTGGTTTTGTAGATCAAGAGTACTTTTTAATTAAACAAAAATTAGCTGAAGAAGAGAGAAATTTAAAAAGACTAGAGAAGGAAAAAGAATTTGCTACAAATAAACATAATTTTAATGTTAAAAATCTTGAAAGTTTATTGGAAGAGTTTTTTGTTTTATCTGGTACTAAATTATTTAATAGTGATGCAAATACTTTATTGTTAAGCCCTGCAAAAGCGTTAGATGATTTGTCTGAAGTAGAAATAAAACCAAATTATGAATCGGATGAATCTCTTGTAAAACTGAATCAACTTAAGAAAGATAATAACCAATTAGAATCTGAGAAAAGAGAATTATTTGTAAAATTAAGTGACATTAATTCATCTATTCAATATGCAAATGATTACAAGAAACATTTAGACAGTTTAGATAATAATGGAAGAATTGATGTTCATGTATCAGAGTGTCCTTTTTGTAAAAATAAAAATGAAGAGATAATTCAAGAAGGAAATGCTTTATTAGATGCTGTTAATTGGTTAAATGATGAACTTGCAAAAACTCCATATATGCTTGAATCATTTGAAGTAGAACAGAAAAAAACAGAAGAAGAAATTAAAAGTTTAGGTATTAAAATACTAGAAAATAATAAAGAAATTAAAAAGATAGAGGAAGTTAGTAAAAAACTAAAAAGAAATAGAAGCTTAGATGAACAATCATTAAAAGTAAAATTAAAAATTGAAAATTTTTTAGAAAATATTTTACAAAATGGACTCTCAGATATTGATAGAAGAATTAGAAAAGTTAAAAGAGAAATTGGAAGATTAAATATAGAACTTAAAGAAAAGTTTGATGTAGATTTAAAAATGAAAAAAGCTCGAAACTATATAAACAAAACTATGAAAGAAATAGGAAAAAATTTTGATTTTGAGAAATCGTATCAACCAATAAATTTAAAATTTTCATTGGAAAGTTTTGATTTGTGGCATCAAGATGAAAGATTAGATCAAGATATTTATTTACGTTCAATGGGAAGTGGAGCTAATTGGTTATATAGTCATCTAACATTATTTATGTCTCTTCATAAATATTTTTGTTCATTAGGTAATAAATCTAAAATCCCTCCTATATTATTTTTAGATCAACCTAGTCAAGTATATTTTCCTACTGTTATTAAAGATGAAGAAAAAGTATTTGATGCAAAAAAGATTGAAGAGAAAAAAGGTAGTAATAACCTTGACGAAGATATAAAGTCAGTAACTAATCTTTTTAATCAATTAGTTTCTTTTTGTAAAACAACTTTGGAAGAAACAGGTATTGAACCTCAAATTATAGTTACTGATCATGCAGATAATTTAGAGCTTAATGATGTTGAGTTTGAAGAATTAGTAAATGGTAGACGATGGAGAAAAAGAGGTTTTATATTGCAAGATAAAATAAATAATTAATATAGGAAAATAATTTGAATGATTTAGTTTTATATTTTGACGAATCTGGTTTTACTGGAGAAAATTTATTACATGAGGAACAAACTACATTTTCATATAGTTCTATAAATATAGATCCTGTTGAAGCAGAAAGTTTTGTTAAAGAAACTATAGAAAAACATAAAATACAAAATGGAGAATTGAAAGCTGTAAAACTCATCAGGAGAGAAAGAGGGAAAAGGTTAATAATAGATATTTTAGAACAATTTCAAGATAAAATTAAAATATCTGTGCATGATAAAAAGTTTGCTTTATCTGCTAAGTTTTTTGAGTATATTTTTGAACCTGTAATAGCACAAAAAAGTAGTATTTTTTATCAACTTAATTTCCATAAATATATTGCTAATTCCATTTATGTTTCATATATTTCAAATGATAAACTTGTAGTTGATATGATAAATATTTTTGAAAAACTTATGAGAGAAAAAAGTTCTAACTATTTAGATGAGTTGATTTTATTATCTACAAAAGAAGAATATAATAATTCAAAATCCTATAATTATATTAAGAAAATCCTTTCTTTTATAAAGATTCATAAAGAAGTTATTTATCAAGAAGTACTTGAGCTTCCATCATGGACGGTAGATTTATCTATTACTTCATTAAATGCTTTATTTAGTTCTTGGGGAGAATTAAAACAACCAATAGTAGCATACTGTGATAAATCAAAACCAATCGATGAACAAAAAGAAATATTTGATGGTATGATGGGAAGAACAGATATTATTTATAGTCCATTTTTTACAGATAATCATAAACCGATACCTATAACATATAATTTAAAAGAAATTAATCTTGTTGATTCAAAAGAATATCACGGTGTTCAAATAGCAGATATTATTGCTACTGCTTCATCTTATAGTCTTAAGTTATATCAACAAGAAGATGAATTTATTAAAAGAGTCCGATCAATATTACTTCCAAAGTTAGTATATGGAAGTGTATTTCCTGATTTTGATGAAATTAATTTAGAAAGATTAGATGTTCAATTAAATGCTATAATATTTGAAGAACTTTTTGCAAGAAGTGAAGAGCAAACACATATTTTAAAAAATATTGAATCATATATATTACATACTAAAAATTCTTTATTATTGAATCCGGTGTATTAAGTTAGATTATTTTTTGTAACAGTAATTGTTTCTATTATGAAGTATAATAATATAATAGGATTTAAACATTTGAAAGGTTATAGTATATTGAAATTACTAGGCAATCGACTTGTTCAATCATCTTATGAATATTACGGTAAAAACAACTGGGTTATAAATGAAATTATAAGGGATATATTAGATGAAGCTAAAGAGCTAACAAAAAAAATTTTAAAAACTTTATGTCTTTTAACTCATTCCTTATTGATGGCTGGATTAATAGGTGGTGTTGTATCAAACATTATGACTCAAAGTTTATTATCATTCCTTTTTCTCATTCCTATTAACGATTTAACAATTTCTGCAAATTCATTACCATTTTATTTACTCTCTGGTTTTTTGGGAGGTATACTTTTAGGTCTTTATATGATATTAATACAATTTGGATTTTTAGGAGTATGTGAAGATTATTTTGGAGATATAGAAGTTACGGTCAACTGGGATAAATTTATAAAAGCTGTTATAGTATCCATAGTAATACTATTAGCTGTCCCTTTGTTAAATGTAAGTTTTAATTTTACAGAAATAAAAAGTTATTATATAAGTTATATGAATGATGTAATATACTTTAAAGAGCACTATGATAAGAACTCCCCATTTTTGGGATACTTAAGTTTTACATTACATATATTACCATCAGCTTTTTTGACATATTACTTAATTAAAACATTAATATTAAATATACTTTATAATATTTTTGTATTGCCTATAATCTTAATATTTTATTCAGTATATTTAGTCTTATATGTTTAAATGGAATTTTAACTTTCTGTAAATTATATTTTAGATTTTAATTTGGTACCACTTTGGTACCATTTCTTACTTCAAAAGTAATTTTTGCTACCAAATGAAAAGTTCAAGAATGTAGTATTTATGGTATCTAGAAGTATTTGAGTTTATTTTTAGGTATACCCAGGTGCCGGAGCCACGTTTCTTACTAAACATTTCACGAAATACTTATAAAACCAAAAATAAAGTGATATAAATTTCCAAAAAACTAAAGTTTAATATTGTTAAAATAAACCTTGTGATAACATTAATTATTATAAAGTTAATTTTAGGTTATATTTATGGATGCAAACAAGGAAAGTGTAAAACAACTCTCAATAATATTTATAGCTTTTGCACTAATATTGTCATTTTCCATTATGTTAATGGAGGAATTGTTCTTTGAACAGAATGCGCAAAAAGTTGCTTTGAATAATGCCGTTAACAAATCCAAAGAAAGAGAAAGTGTAGCAGGGGCATTTTTAGAACACTCGGAAAAAAACCTTTTTGCTCTTAGAAACTCCAGTTTCTTTAAAAACTATCTTCGCAACAAAGATAACCAAAACAATAAAAAACAAGTAGAAGAGCTTTTCTTTACATATGCCGATGCCCATTCCACTTTTATGAAAATAAAGTATATTGACAAAAACGGTAAAGAGATAATAAAAGTACAAAGGGATAAAGCAGGCGAGAAGCCGCGTTTGGTTACAAAAAACAATCTTCTAGACAAATCGGACCGTTACTATTTTACTGAGTCCAGTTCAAAAAATTTGGAGGAGGTATGGTTTTCGGCAATAGAGCTTAACAGAAAAAACTCAAAAGTTGAAATACCATACAATCCAACCATAAGGGCGATACTTCCTGTGAAATCGAAAAACGGTTTTGACGGGATGCTGATTGTCAGCTATTTTATGAAGGGCTTTATCGACAAACTTACCAATGCACCGCTATATGATATGCTTCTGTATGACGATAAAGGGTACACCCTGTACCATTATGCCAAGAGAAGCGGTATACATACAAAGTGCTGGGGTAATTCCCTGCCTCATAAATACAATATATCAAGTGAATACCCGGATTATTATAAAGATATTCTTTCAAGATCTTTTTTAGAAACGGAAATTTTTGTATCAAGAAGATTTGAGCTGCCCGTGTACGGAGGAGTTAATCTAATATTAAAGCTCAAAGAGGCATATCTGCTTGATCAGCAAAAAAAATCCCAGGAACAGTACCTTACGGTATCTGTTATGGTGTTTATACTCTCTTTGATCTTGACATATTTAATAGTAAAGATCTTCAGCGGCAAACTTTTTAATCTGGAAAAACTCAATAAGTTAAACGAATCATTAAATAGTGCATCAAAGGTAGCACAGATAGGGTTCTGGGAGTTTGACGTAAGTTCGAACAGTGTCACCTGGAGCGACGGGGTGTATGATATATTTGAAATAGAGGATAAAAGCATCCCTATTACCTATGAAAGATTTTTGACTTATCTGCCGGAGGCGGACAGAGAAGTGCTAAAAGAAAAGTTTCAGCAGTCTATCAGCGAGAAAAAAGAGTATTTCGTAACCCATAAAATAATTACAGAAAAGAATAATATAAAATATGTGGAAGAGAGAGGAAAACACTATTTTGACGCTGCGGGGAATTTTACCAAATCAGTAGGGAGCATTTACGATATCACATTTATTTACTATTCACAGCAGAAGTTCAGGTCTTTACTTGATTTTGCTTCGGACGGTATCCATATATTGGATGAAGAGGGCAATCTGATATTATACAGTCACTCTTTTGCCAAAAATCTGGGTTATGAATATAATGAAATGGAAAACTTTAATATTTATGATTGGGATGCGTACTTTCCAAAAGATCAATTACTGAAGACTCTTAAAGAGGTCATAGCTGCACCGAAAACCTTTGAAACAAAACACAAAAGAAAAGACGGCACTCTTATAGACGTACAGATCAATGCAAAGGGTATCGAGCTGGAGGGTAAAAAATATCTTTACTCTTCGCAACGTGATATTACAAAAGATAAGAAGAATGAAAGAGAGATAATAGAGAAGAAAGACGAACTGGAATCGATATTTAATACCGCTTTGGAAGGGATAGCGGTACTTGATCTTGATACGAGATATGTATATTTTAACAAAAAATATACCCAGATGTTGGGCTACAGCGAGGATGAGCTTAAAAGCAAAAAATGCCTGGAGCTTACTGCTCCTGAGTTTAAGGAAGAAGCTCAGCAGATATACGAAAAGGTAAAAAAAGACGGTTTTTATGAGAATTTTGAAAGAAAGTGTATAACAAAAAACGGAGAGATCAAGGTGTTTAACTCATCTATTGCCCTTATGCCCAATAAAAAACAGTACTTGATGACAACCATGGATTTTACCGATATGAAAGAGAAAGAGAAAAAAATTGATGAACAGAAGACAAGATTAACAATACAGTCAAAAATGAGCTCGATCAGTGAACTTCTGACAAATATTGCCCATCACTGGAGACAGCCTTTAAGTGTAATATCCACTGCCGTAAGCGGTCTGAAACTAAAAAGTGAGCTAGATATTATCTCAAATGAGTATATATCCGAGATATCGAACGAAGTTGATAGAAATGTACAGATCCTTTCAAAAACAATAGAAGATATCAAGATGTTCATGGAGGGTAATTACGGATACTCACATTTTGAATTGAACGAACTTGTTAAAGAGTTAAACAGTCTGGAAGAGTACAGTCTGGAGGAGAATGGTATAAAGGTTGTAGAGAATATAGAGGCCGATATTCGTATGTACACTTCAAAAGACGGTCTTCTTCAATCCTTGCTTAATATATGCAACAACTCGATAGAAGTGCTTAAAGATCTGGACGGCGAAAGGTATATTTACCTTGATATCTATAAAGCGGAGCAGAATCTTCTGGTTATTAAAATAAAAGATAACGGCGGCGGCATCGATGAAGATAATATTACCAAAGTTTTTGATCCATATTTTACGACCCATCATCAGTCATTCGGCAAAGGTATGGGGCTGAATGTGGTTTATAATGTTATTACCAAAACGATGCACGGGGATATATATCTTCGAAATGTACATTTTAAAGTAGACGGCAATGACTGTAAAGGAGTTGAGTGTAAAATCACAATTCCTATTGACCTTGAAAAATAAGGGGAAAAGATTTATTGTATATAATTTAGCTAATAAGAGTTTAATTTATAAACAACGGCATTAAATAAAAAGGCTTCTTCCCTGAATATCCCAAACAGGAATTTAAGTAAGTATTAAGTATAATCAACTTTTGGTAAAAAATTATTTTTTTATAATAGAGTAAAGGTGAAAAGATGACTATAAAAATAAAATTGGCATTACTTGGCGGATTATCTGTTTTGGGGTTGGTATTGTTAACGTATATATTGAATATATCTGTTAATAATACAAACGAACTGAACAAAGGACTGACATATATCGAAAAACTGAACTCTGATATGTTGATGTTAAGAAGAAACGAGAAAGACTTTATAATGAGAAAGTCTTTAAAGTATGAGGAAAAGTTTAAAAAGAATTTAGAAAATCTACTTAAAGATTCTAAAGAGCTGAATGATATCTTATTATCAAACGGTGTTGATAATAAAGATTTGAATCAGTTTAATTCCGTAGTTTCGGAATATAAAAACTCATTTTTGGAATTTGTTGCCAAGCAGCGGCAGATAGGGCTTGACCATAAAAGCGGACTATACGGCAGTCTAAGGGCAGCGGTACACAAAACACAGGACCTGGCCAAGAAGACACAGAACCATAAACTATTGGCTTCAATATATGACCTAAGAAAACAGGAAAAGGATTTTATGCTCAGACGGGATATAAAGTATGTGGATAAATTCGTTAAAAAGATCGATTCCCTTTATCAAAGTATCTCTTCAAACGGAAAAAACTTGACACCGTCGCAAAAGTCGGGACTGCTTAATAATCTTGAAGTATACAAAAAAGATTTTTTGAAATTGACAAAAGCCGAAGAGCAGATAGGTCTAGACAGCAAATCGGGGCTTCAGGGCAAGATGAGAGCGGTTATTCATAAAACGGAAAATATACTTGAAAAGATGAGTAAAGATACAAAAGAAAATGTTCAAGAGAGTATAAGCAGTTCAAAAACGGTTTCATTTGTTATTGCTGTTCTGATCATTTTGGTTATAGGGGCTTTTGCCTTGTTTATAATCAAAACTGTTACTACAGGACTGAGTGCTTTTCAAGAAGGGCTGATTGGGTTCTTCAGGTATCTTAATAAACAAAGCAGCAGTGTTGAGAGTCTTGATGAAAGAGCTAACGATGAAATAGGGCAGATGTCAAAGGTCGTAAATGAAAATATCACTAATATAAAAAGCCTGATCGACCAGGACTCCAAACTTATCGACGAGGCAAAGGTGGTGATCAACAAGGTTAAGCACGGGTCATATTCACAACTCATAGAAAGTAACACTGCAAACGAGGCACTAAACCAGTTCAAAAACGACGTGAACGGGATGATAAAAGTTACAAGGGAGCATTTTGAGAATATAAACAGCGTATTAAGCGAGTATTCAAAGTATGACTACAGAAAAGAACTGCACCTTGAAAATATTGATAAAGACGGGGTGTTTGATATTCTTGCAAAAGATATCAACCAGTTAAGAGATGCTATAACCCAGATGCTGCTGCAGAATAAGCAGAACGGTCTGACCCTTGACAACAGCAGTGATATCCTTCTTAAAAATGTGGATATACTGAACCAAAACTCCAATGAGGCCGCTGCAGCCCTGGAAGAGACTGCAGCTGCATTGGAGCAGGTCACCGCAAATATATCTTCAAATACACAGAATATAGTTCATATGTCCAGATATGCAACGGCGCTTAACGATTCTTCTAACAAAGGGGAAAAACTTGCCAACCAGACAACAAGGGCAATGGATGATATAAACAACGAAGTGAGTGCCATTAATGAAGCGATCACGGTAATTGACCAGATAGCATTTCAGACAAATATCTTAAGCCTTAATGCTGCAGTTGAAGCTGCAACGGCAGGGGAAGCCGGTAAAGGGTTTGCCGTAGTTGCACAGGAGGTAAGGAACCTTGCAAGCAGATCCGCAGAAGCTGCAAACGAGATCAAAGCTCTGGTTGAGAATGCTTCAGGGAAAGCAAATTACGGTAAGAAGATCGCAGATGAGATGATAGAAGGGTATACCCATCTTAACGGTGATATTTCAAAAACTATAACACTTATAGGTGACGTGGAAAATGCATCCAAAGAGCAGTTAACCGGAATCGAGCAGATAAACGATGCCGTAACCAATCTTGACCAACAGACGCAGCAGAATGCAAATGTAGCAACTCAGACATATGATGTAGCAGTACAGACAGATACGATAGCCAAACTTGTCGTACAGAGTGCGGACGAGAAAGAGTTCACAGGCAAAGAAAGTGTAAAAGCAAAAGAGTTAAGCGATATGAAAAGCGGCAGTTCTCCTAAAAAGGTTTCTGCAAAAAAAGAAACAACAGTTGAAAACGGGAATAAAAAGATTGAACCTGTAGTTTCAGATACAAATAATGATGATGAATGGTCTAGCTTTTAATTTTATTTTAAGTTAGTTGGTTTTAATATAAAAGAATCTGATTTTTACGATTAAAGGTTTCCCCCGGGTTAAAGCGGGATTTGTCAAATGATAAATTCTATCGTTGCAATAAAAGGATCTTTTATGAGCCTGCTAGAGTTTTCCCAAAAGTGTGTTTTTTATCAAGAAGTGGATGCTGCGGTTGACAGTTTGTATTATTACCTTTCACATTATGAAGATGACAGGTCAACGCAGTGTATTATAGAAATTTTAGAGGCTTTACAGAATGGAGCTTCAAAGTTTAATGAAGATGAACTGGAACGATCGGTCGATATCATATTATCCGATATACTAAAAGGCAGGCAGAAGTCTCCCGAAACCATCAAAGCTATTTATGATCTTTCCAATATAAAAGTGTATCCTATCGATTCAACCTTAAGGCTTACGAGATAATTTTATTACATTTTTGAGACTTTTTCACTGCTTTTAAAGAGATTTAGGTTACAATCAATAATAAATAAAACCTCCCAGAAAAAAAGATATATACTAGATGAGAACCATATTTTTTATCATACTATTGTTCCCTCTGTCTTTGCTTTCTAATGATAGTTTCCTTACCAAAGAACAGCTTGATTATCTTAAAACCCATAAAACCGTAAAAATGTGTAACAATCCCAACTGGGAGCCGATAGAGTTCGTGGAAGACAATGAAGCAAAAGGTATTGCAATAGATGTCTTAAATGAAGCGGTAAAAGATCTCGGGATTGAACTTGTAAGTGTGCAGACAAAGAGCTGGGCTCAGTCACAGCAGTTTTTAAAAGAGAAGAAGTGTGATATCCTGGCAGCAGCTGCGAAAAATAAAAGAAGGGAAAAATATGCCCTCTTTACAAAATCTTATATAAACTACAAGCTGGCAATAATAACAAAAAACGATAAGCCGTTCGTAAGGGGTATAGAGTCGATTCTTGATAAGACAATGTCCCGAAAAAAAGCCTCAGGTGTGATCACTCTGTTAAAAGAGAAATATCCGGGTATCAATATAAAAGAGACTTCCGGGTATGAAGAGTCTTTAAAGATGGTCTCAAACGGCGATGTGTATTACACTATAGCTACATTGCCCGTTGCATCGCATTATATTTCCAAGTTCGGTTTGTATAATCTGCATATTGCGGGGTATCTTGATCTCTCTTTTGATTTAAGTGTTGCCGTGCGTGATGATAAAGTGATTTTAAGGGATATATTTCAATCTGCTCTTGAAAGGCTGCCGAAAAAATCTATAACAAAAGTTGAAAATGAATGGTCTAACGTAAAGATAAACGAGCAGTCCTTTATGGATTATTCCCTGGCTTTTGAGATATTGTTAGTTGTGCTCATCGTTATAATTCTACTTTTTATAAGACAGCAGCAGCTGAAAAAATATCAAAAAGAATTAAAAAAGCAAAATCTTAAATTCGAGAAGATGCTCACTTCCGCCATGGAAGCTATTGTACTGACAAAAAATAGCAGAATAATAGAGGTAAACGATGCGGTACTTAGTATGTACGGCATAGATGACAAAAGCTTCTTTTTAGGCAAAAATATGTTTGAGTTTATAACTGAAGATTCAAAGCAGATCGTGAATGAGAAAATTATGCTTGAGTTCTCGGGTAAATACGAGATAAGCTTTATAAAAGCAGATGGGACGGTATCACCTGCACTTATACAGTCAACCAAATTTGAAGACAACACAAGGATAATCTCCATCATAGACCTGACCGAGATTAAAAGAAAAGAGAATCTGCTCTCCCAAAGTATAAAAATGGCTCAAATGGGTGAGATGATAGGAAATATAGCCCATCAGTGGAGACAGCCTTTAAGCGTTATTACAACTGCCGCAACGGGTATAAAACTGAAAAAAGATTATAATATGTTAAACGAGAAGGAACTTGACGAACTTCTTTCCTCCATCACTAAAAATGCAAATTATCTTTCAGATACCATAGAGGTATTCAGAAATTTTATAAAAGAAAAGGTCGAGTTTAAAAAAGTGATTCTCCAGGAAAGGATCGATAATGCCCTGGCGATAATCAATACAAGGCTTGCAAATAACTATATTACCCTTACAAAAGATGTGGATTATAAAAAGCCCGTAGAACTGGAACTTGTAGTGGGGGAGCTTTCCCAGGTGATAATTAATATTATCAACAACTCAATAGATATATTAACAGATATTAAAATGCCTGATAAGTGGATAAAGGTCTCCTTATCCTCAAATGAGACAATGGCAATAATCACTATAGAGGATAACGGGGGAGGTATCCCCGAAGATATCCTTCCCAAAATATTTGAACCGTATTTTACTACAAAACACAAATCCCAGGGTACGGGAGTAGGGCTGTATATGAGCTACGATATAATCGTTAATCATATGGGAGGTAAACTATATGCAACGAATACAAAAAAGGGAGCCAAGTTCTTTATTGAACTGAACCTGACGAAGAAATAGTTTAGTTTATTTGCAAGGAGTTATGTCTAAAAGCTCTTTATTTTTTGATATAAATCCTTTACCGATGCCGCTGATGTTCGTAAGCTCTTCTATACTTTTAAAGCAGCCGTTCTTCTCAATGTAACTTTTTATCTTTTCGGCTTTGGAGTCACCGATACCGTTCAGGCTTTTGAGCTGGTCGATAGTTGCGTGGTTGATATCCACGGAACAGAATAGGGCACTTGCGCTAAGAAGTATTGATAGTAAGATTTTCATAATTATCCTTTACAGAAGATTCAAACACAATAATCAAGATTATTATGTTTATATATAGAGTATAACACCGCCGTGTCACAGGTAGTGTCACAAAAAAGATAATTTTAAAAGTTTTTTGAAGAGTATTTTGTAGGATAAACTAAAAATTAGTTTTTTAGTTTATCTTTTAGTATTATTTTGCCGGCTTCAACTCCGGGCTGGTCGTAAGTGTTTATTTGAAGGAATTTTCCCACAACAGAAGTTAGTATCTGGAAACTGAACATTAGCTGGGCTATATTGTATTCATCCTGTTTTCTGATCGTAATAGTATCACAGGGGATATCTCCTAGGTCTTCTATTGCTTTTATAGTGGCATTTGCCTGTTCGTCAATAAGCTTTGAGAACTGCAGGTTGTCTATATACTCAAGATCGTCAAATCCATCTATTGTATCTGCAGGTATTACAGTATCATCCTGAAAATCTTCCACCTTAATAAAAGTAACCGTCTTGTCCCTTTTACCCTGTGCGATAAGCTGCAGGAATGAGTGCTGGTCAACGGGACCTATTAGCCCTATTGGGGTCAGGGCTTCTTTTTTGCCGTTGAGGTTTATCTTTCCAAGGCTTTCGCCCCAAAGCTGGATATACCACTTGTTAAAGCCCTCAAGGGAGCTTGAGTAGCTAAACAGTACGTTGATGTTGTATTTGTCTTTGTTTTCGACTATGAACCTTGCTTTTTCAAGAAGCATATCATAGTAGTCTTTTTTCTCAAAGAATCTGTCTCTTATGCTTCTTGCCCCTTTGATCAGCAGATCTATATCTACACCGATAATAGCCAGTGGCAACAGTCCCACCGGGGTAAATACGGAAAATCTTCCACCTACATTTTCCGGGATCTCAAAGGTTTTCATAGAGTGTTTGTTGGCAAATGCTGTAAGCTTGCTTTTTGTCTCGCTTACGATCACGCAGTTTGAGGAATCCATCTTTACCAAAGAGCTTAGGTATTTAAAGATGCTAATAGTCTCAATGGTGGTTCCCGATTTACTTATAACTATAAACAGGGTATTGTTTATATCTATTTCATTCAGATGTGATTTTATATCTGTAGGATCAGTTGATTCAAAAAAATGCAGGCTCTTTTCGTAAACTTTTGATCTGTTTAAAAAGTTGTATATAGCATAGGTACCAAGAGTACTTCCCCCTATGCCTATGACTGCTATATGTTTTTGTTTTACAGTTTTGGCAAAGTCTTTTATATCGGTAGTATCCTGCAACGGCAGGTTATAATAGCCAATAGTATTGGATTCTTCTTTTATTTTGTCAAATATGGTTTCATTTGATTCAAGCTGGTTGAAGTTTTTATTGTGGTGTATCATTTTGGTTCTCTTCTTTAAATCTTTTTATAAAGTTCATAAAAAATACCAGGAAAATTGATAAGATAAATCCTGTTATAAAGCCAACTATCACGATAAGCTTTTTCTTTGGTTTCACGGGGTAATCGTTTGTTATGATTTTTCCTACGATTTCGGTGTTTTTTGCATAGTTATTTGAAAGCTTCTTTTTTTCTTCTTTTAATTGGTCATTTAGATGATCTAATTTATTAACTAATTCAACTTTAAGTTTAATATTTAATTTTCTAATTACATCATTTAATAAATTGTCTTTTTGCAATTCTAAGTTTTTTAAACTAATGTTTAGAATTTTTTCTTTTTCTTTTTTTAGATTTTCAATATTGTTTTGTAAATCTAATATTAAATTTTGTATGTTAAGTAGTCTCATTGACATGATCATACTCTGGCTATCATCAGAAAAGGACTCTTTTATTATTCTTTGTAAGTTTGTCTCATATTCGGATAATTTTTTTTGATTAAATTGAATTTTATTGTCAAGTGATTTTATTGTTACAGTATTTAAGAACTTAATTTCCTGTTCAATTTTAGGTATTGATTGTTTTTTTATTTTTTCAATGTCTTTTTCTAAATTGATTTTTTCTACTTTTTGAAGATAATTAATTTCAGATTTAATATTTTTTATTGATTGTTCTATTTTAATAGTATGGTCATCAAGTTTGTATTTATATTCATTCTGTAAGAATTTTAAAACTTCTTTATTTAAAGATATTGCTTCCTCATTATTTAATGCTTGAGTTGATATTTCTAGAAAGTTTTTATAACCTTTTAGAATACTGATATTTGAAACTATTGCTTTATCTTTTGTTGGCTTATTATTCTTATCCTTTAGATTAAAAATAAGCTGTAGTTTTTTCTCAATAGTTTTTGTATCATCTAATAGTTGATTATTTATATGTCCAATTTCTATAGTAGATTTTACTTCATATATAGGAGTTTTTGATAAGCTGTAAATTACAGCTAAAATAGTGATAACTGATGTAAATATTATGATGAATACTTTTTTATTCCATAATGTTTTAATCAATTCTTTTAAGTCGATCTCATCTTCCTCTGTATATCTTATATTTTCATTACTTTGCAATTTTTATCCTTTTAGGTAATATTAGTTTAACTGATGGTTAAATTCTGGAACAATTTCTTTTAACTGTGATATTTTATCTTTAGAAACTAAAAGTTTACCTATATCATCATTTAATTTATCTATATTATATGGTGTGGGCTTGGCAACTGTTATAGATTTATAATCCGTAGTACAATCCGTATCATCTATAAGCAACTCTTCATATAGTTTTTCTCCAGGCCGCAGACCGGTAAACTCTATATCTATTTCATCTCTGCCGCTTAATTCTATCATTTTACGAGCCAGGTCTACTATCTTTACAGGCTCACCCATATCCAGGATGAATATTTCACCTCCCGTTCCTATGGCTCCTGCTTGTAGTACCAGTTCGCAGGCTTCTGGTATCAGCATAAAATATCTGGTAATATCCGGATGTGTTACGGTCAGGTTCTGTCCCTTTTCTATTTGAGATTTAAACTTGGGTATTACACTTCCGCTGCTGCCTAAAACGTTTCCAAATCTTACCGCGACTATATCCGTACCGTTGCCGTTTGAGTTCTGTGCATACAGTTCACAGACTCTTTTTGTAGTACCCATTACATTTGTAGGGCGTACAGCTTTGTCTGTAGAGATAAGGATAAACTTCTTTACTCCGTATTTTATTGACAAATCGATACTGTTTTTTGTACCTATTATATTATTTACTATACCTTCTTGTATATTATGCTCAACAAGCGGAACATGCTTGTATGCTGCTGCATGGATCACGATATCAGGGTTATATTTTGCAAATGTCTTTTCAAAAGTTTCAAGGTTCGTCACAGACTGCATCACAGGAATTACCTTTTCGTTTGAAAGTTCCTGCTCTATAGTATAGAGATTGTATTCGCTGTGATCCAGAAGTATTAGCTGCTTAGCCCCAAATTTTATACATTGTCTTGATATCTCACTTCCTATGCTTCCTCCCGCACCCGTTACTAATACCGTTTTACCTTTTATGAACTCTGCAATTTTATCTTTATCAAGATCCTGCGGGTGTCTTGCAAGAAGGTCTTCAACCGATATATCTTTTAACTGGGAGGAGAAGTTTTTATTTTCAAGTATTTCTTCTAAAGATGGTAATATTTTTATATCTTTAAAATAGGGGTTAAGTCTTTCATATATATGAGTAATTCTTGTTTGTTCAGCACTTGGAATGGCTATTACAAGAAGATCATATTTTTTATCTTTGGATAGTTCTTTTAATTTGTTTTTTGAGATGATCTTTATAGCATCTATACTTCTTCCTTGAAGAGCTTTGTCATCATCTATGAAATATAAAACTTTGTATTTACTATTCCTAAATTCCTCTTCAAGTTTTAGTCCGGCTTTCCCCGCCCCGTAGATCACTGCCTTTTTTGTTTTTTTTACCTGGTTTTTATTGATTATATAATAATACGAATACATAGCAAAATTTATTGCAAAAAGATAAAATGCCAACTCGGAAGCCATAAAGGCAAATCGGTATTCTCCATAGAAAAATGGCATATACACACAAAAAGCTACTATATAAACTATACTTTTTATGATAAATGTTTTTTGGGTGGCTTTTGACCAAGATAGTGAGTAATCTTTAAAGATAAACAATGAAGCAGTTATCCTTAAGACAATTACCGAAACAACGACATTCCAGTTAAATTCGTCATGGAATATGAAAAAAGTCCACCAAAAGGTGATAAGGGATAAAAATATAATTACCAAAAAGTTTAAAATACGTTTATCTAAGAGAAACATTAAATTACCTTAAGTGTTTTTAATATAAGTATAATATCGTTTTTTAAAGAAATATTATCAATATAATGGTTGTAAAGTTTTATTTTTTTTGGAAGAACTATGTCAATATAAGCTTTTTCTTTTTCCTCATATTGTTCCATTATTGTTTCTTCATCCCTAAATTCAATAGCCGCATTATCTGTGATACCAGGTTTAATGCTTAGGATTTTTTTATATTCATTTTCTTTTAGTTTTACGAATTTCATTACTTCCGGTCTTGGACCTACAAGTGACATATCCCCTTTTAAGACATTTAAAAGCTGGGGAAGTTCATCGATCTTTGTTTTTCTTATAATTCTTCCAACTTTTGTAATTCTCGGGTCATCTCCACTGGTGACACTTGGGCCTATCTCATCTGCATTGATCACCATGGATCTAAACTTATATAAATTAAATTCCTTGAAATCTTTGCCTACTCTTTTTTGTATGTAAAAAAGAGGTCCTTTTGAACTTAGTTTGATCCAAAATGCAATAGGTATAACGATTGGCAGTAACAGGGTTCCTCCGATTAAAACTGCAAAGATGTCAAATATTCTTTTTCCAAAAGCAGTATACATTTATTTATTAACCTGAGCTATTACATTTTCTATAACATAATTTATTTCATCTTCTGTCATATCAGGGAATATAGGCAGAGATAATGACCTTTCAAATACACTATTTGCTATTGGGTAGTCTTGATCTTTATAGCCATATTTATTTTTATAGTATGGATGTTTATGAACCGGTATAAAATGTACACTGCATCCAATGCCATTTTCCTTAAGCTGCTCTATTACTTCGTCTCTATTATTTATTTTTATAACATAAAGATGCCATGATGTTTCCCTGTTATCTTTTATTACCGGAGTGGTAATAGTATCATATTTGTCAAATGCATTATTATATCTTGATGCAATCAAGGCTCTTTTTTCTTTTAGTTCATTTTGCTTTTTTAATTGGATCAGACCTAGTGCAGAGTTCATATCAGTAGTGTTGTATTTACAACCGTTATCAACTATTTCATAGTACCATGCACCTTTTGTAGTATATCTGTCCCACGCATCACGACTGATCCCGTGTAGCCTGTTTATTCTCATATTTTTTGCATACTTTTCATTATTCGTAGTTGCCATACCACCTTCACCTGTGGACAGGGTTTTTGTAGCATAAAAACTAAAACAGCAGATATCACTATTTTCTAAGTTGCCTATTTTAGTCCCTTTATAGCTGCTTGGGATGGCGTGTGCAGCATCTTCGATCACTTTTAGGTTATATTTTTCTGCTATTTGACAAATTTCATCCATGTCACAAGGTTGACCTGCAAAGTGCACGGGAATGATCGCTTTTGTATTTTCTGTTATTAATTGCTCGATTTTAGAAATATCTATGTTATGTGTTGTTTCTTCAATATCACATAATACAGGTTTTGCATCAAAGTATGTTACAACTTCTGCTGTTGCAACAAAAGTATTTGTAGGTAGGATCACTTCATCATCTTTTTTTAACCCAACAGCTTTAAGTGCCAAGTGCAAAGCAGCCGTGGCACTATTTACACTTACAGCTTCTTTTGAACCGATAAATTCTTTGAACTTTTTTTCAAATTCGACAGTTTTGGGACCCATAGTAAGCCATCCAGATCTAATTGCTTCAGTAACCGCGTTTATCTCTTCTTCTGTAGTATGTGTTCTATGAAATGGTATTTGCATAGATATTCCTTTAAATTTCATAATCTAGTTTTTTCAGTGTAGGTGTCAATATATCATTTAATTTATTTTGGTTTTCTAAATTTAACTTTTTCCATTTATTTTGATTATTGTTCCTTATCTCCTTATTTGCATACTCAATCAGCTTGTTTTTATCTTTAATATCCAAAAAAACAGAAATATTTTCAATCTCTTTTTTTGGGTTTTCCAGCAATTGCTCATATTGAATATTTATGTAATCTTTATTATAGGTATATTTTTCTAAAGATTCTAAAGCTAGCTCTACTGATCTTTTCCATTGCTTGGCACAAATTTCAAGTAATGAAAGTTCTTTTTTGTCTTTTTCCAGCTCTTTATAAACTGGACCCCAACTTTCAATGTGAGATGATTCCCTGGAAAGAAGATGTTTTAAATTACTTTTTGCATATTCGACCAAATAAGGTAGAACTGCCAATACTGGCAGGTCAATTATCTTTTTTAGGATATCCTTTTTTGATTGCTGTTCGGAGTCGAAGGCAGTACCCTCCCATCTCTTTTTTGCACTTAATGATACATCTCTGCCATCCCTGAACAGGTGAATTATTTTGGCATTTGGAAATATTTTTTTTATATAATCGATTCTCATACTGTTTGATACCGTTTTCTCAATCAGGATAGGTGTTTGTGATTGTTTTATTTTTTTATTGATGAAATTTGTTATGAAGTTTATTTCATTATTTGTCGGCTCTATATGGTTCATTTCATCATGTTTAAGATCATAATGCCCATATTTCCATATATAGTTCATATCATAAGGGATAACACCGATATCTTCAGACTGTTCTAAAATTTCTCTTAACATTTTAGTTCCGGATCTTGCTGCTCCCACTAAAAAAACAACTTGATGATTACTTTCCATTAGAATCCTTATTTATACTTAATAGGGTTAAAAATTTTTTATTGAAAATGTTTTTATGAAAATTTTTATTAAATGTTTCTATAATATGCTCTTTTTCAAAAGATAGATTATCTTTAGAGAGTTCTAAAAATATGTCATGAATTTGTTTTAAATTTGAAGGTTTTACCGATATTCCAAGAGCTAAATTATTGACCATATTTGAAAGTTCGGACTCATCATCTATACAGACCAGTATGGGAGTTCCTTCAGCAAGATAGGTCATAGTTTTACTTGGATAAGCGTATTTAATTATTTCTTTTTCTAAACTTACGATACCCATATGGGCTTCTTCTATGATCTTTCTGGCAATGCTTACCGGTTGATGGGGAATGAACTTTACACAATTTAGTCCCGATGCCAGTTCTTTTAAACTATCGAGATTCTTGCCTTCCCCTACGAATATCAATTCAAGGTTTTCGATGCAGCCGTAAGTTTTGATTGCATTTATTAAGCTTTCAAGGTTTTGGAACCTTCCTATATTCCCCGTAAATACAATTCGTTTTTTATCTTTCCCTTCGGTGAAAAAAGTTTCAGTTGACTTTTCTCCATCGGAGAGATCGTAGTTATTTATGATCTCTATTTTATTTTCAAGTTTAGGGTCTCTTTTTAATAAGGAATTTTTCATATCAGAGGATAACACAACTATTTTAGCCGCTGTTCTGCAGGTAAAGTTATCCATTTTTTTTAGAATATTGAAGATAGTTTTATTTTTAAATTCTCCGGAAATATTCCCGATTTCAGGATGGATATCCATATAGTGATAAATTAGTTTATTCTTTTTTATTTTTGAAGCCAAAGCAACAAAAAAAGATAATATAACAGGCGGGTTAGTAGATACGGTGACAATATCATATTTTTTTTTGAATATTAAAAAACAAAAAACAATAAGAGGAAACCAAAGAAAATTAAATAGTTTATTCAAAGATTCTTTATTTGATTTAAGAACAGGCAATCTAAAAATAGTAGAGTTTAGTGTTTCTTTAGTAACAAATTTCTCCTGTTTTAAACGATCATTTTTTTTGTAAGAGGGCTTGGAAGATAATACATCTACATCATGTCCTTCTTTGATGAAAAGTTGACGCATATCTTCAAGTATCTTTGCATAAGGTGGTGAATCAGGGTAAAAAAACCTGTGAACTAATAATATTTTCAATTTATTTTTTCCAAACAGTTTTATTTACATAATCAGTATATGATAATATGATCCTAAGAACTTTATCGGAAACATTTGGCATACTGTAATCTGCAACATTTCTTAAAGTGTCTTCTTTTTGGCTTTCAAGTATTTTAAGCCCTTGAATGATTCTTGTTTTTTCAAGTCCTACCATCATAACACTTGCTTCTTCCATAGCTTCAGGTCTTTCGTGGGCTTCTCTTATATTAAGAGCAGGGAACTTCAGGATTGAAGATTCTTCGCTTATTGTACCACTGTCGCTAAGAACCGCTTTTGCTTCTTTTTGCAGTTTGACGTAATCATTGAAACCTAATGGTTTCATTAGTTGAACTAACGGGTTAAATTTGATATCTAATTCATTTATCCTGTTTCTTGTTCTTGGGTGGGTTGAAACGATTATCGGTAGTTTGTATATTTCGGCAATAGTATTTAAAGTATCAACTAAGTTTAAAAAGTTTTTATTGGAGCTTATATTCTCTTCTCTATGTGCAGAAACTACAAAATAGGAATTATTTTTCAAATCTAGTCTTTTTAAAACATCTGAGCTATTGATATCGTCTAGTTTTCTGTTTATAACTTCAAACATAGGGCTTCCGGTTTTTATTATCCTGTCTGCAGGTAATCCTTCTCTTAAAAGATATTCTCTAGCAATATCACTGTATGTCATGTTGATATCTGCCGTGTGGTCTACTATTTTCCTGTTTGTCTCTTCTGGAACTCTTTGGTCAAAACATCTGTTACCGGCTTCCATATGAAATATAGGTATCTTCCTTTTTTTTGCCGGAATTGCGCAAAGGCAGCTGTTCGTATCTCCAAGTATCAATACGGCTTCAGGATTCTCTTTTTCAAGTATAGGCTCTATTGCCATAAATATTTTACCTATGGTTTCAGATGCACCTCCGCCGGCAGCATTTAAAAAGTAGTCCGGTTTTCGTAAATTAAAATCATTGAAAAATACTTCATTAAGTTCATAGTCATAGTTCTGTCCCGTATGGACGAGGATATGTTCTATTGCATTGGAGTTTTCCAATTCCTCAATTACTGCTGAAAGTCTTATTATTTCAGGTCTTGTACCTACGATGGTCATAACTTTTAATTTATTTATCATTTTTCTTATACCTTTAAAAAATATGTATCTGGTTTTTGGGGGTCAAAGTTCTCATTCGCCCATAGGAATAATATCATCTCCTCGTCCCCGATATTTGTAATATTGTGAGTATATCCGGGAATCATTTCTATAACTTCCATTTTTTTATCACTGACTTCATAAGATATTTTTTCATTTGTCATTATATGTCTGTATTCTAAAAGTGCTTTACCTTTTACTACTAAGAATTTTTCATTCTTTGTATGGTGATAGTGATTCCCTCTTGTGATACCGGGTGCTGTCGTTGAGAGTGAAAACTGCCCGCTGTTTAAAGTTTTGAGTATCTCATAGAAAGTTCCCCTTTCATCAGTATGGCCATTTAGTTCATATGAAAAACTACTTTTGGGAATATAACTTAAGTAAGTTGCATAAAGGACTCTTTCAAAACCTTGCCCAACTTCCGGGATCAGCAGTGTATCTCTATTCTTTTTAAATTTTTCAAGAAGGCTTTTTATTTCGCCCAAAGTTTTTTTATAAATTATTGATATATCACAATATCCTGTTTTTTGCTCATTCTCTAAATTAGATAAAAAAGAATTAATTACGTCATCTATATAAACTAAGTTTAGTGAATGATTTACATCATTTACTTGTAATGGTATATTATTATTAATATTAAAACACCATGTGGCGATGACACTGTTATAGTTTGGTTTACACCATTTCCCAAATACATTGGGAAGTCTGTAGATAAGAACTCTAGCATTGCTCTTTTGGGCATATGCCATTAAATGGTTTTCTGCTTCAAGTTTGCTTTTCCCGTAGTCATTATCAAGTTCAGCCTGTATAGAAGAAGAGAATATAATAGGTGTCTTTTTAGCTTTTTTTTCTAAAGAATCTGTTATATATTTAGTCAGATCACTGTTCCCTGAATAAAACTCTTCAGTATCTTCAGGCCTGTTAATACCAGCCAGGTGAAAGATAAAATCAGCTTCTTCAAGGTAAGCATCTAAAATCGTATTTGAATCATCTTTTGAAAAAAGGTAAAGATGTATATCTTCTTTTCCTTTTAGGTGGGAAACCAGATTTTGCCCTATAAAGCCGTTGCTTCCGGTAATTAAGATCTTCATTAAATTATCCCGAACTCTTTTAGGTCAGGCTGGATCTCACGCAAGTTTAGAAGAAGTTCTTTTAATTCTTTAGTATCCAATCTTTGGGTATTGTGGGAATGGTACTCTCCTGCTTCAGTGACAACTTCTTCACCGTTTTCAACGAATTTATTATAGTTTAAATCTCTTGTATCGGCAGGAATTCTGTAATACTTTTCCATATCAACGGCATGAACCATCTCTTCTCTGGTAAGCAGGGTTTCATAAAGTTTTTCACTATGTCTTGTTCCTATGGTTCCTATTTTATGCTGAGGTTTATTAAGCAGTTCTTTTAAAGACCGGGCTAGAGTTTCAATAGTTGCTGCAGGAGATTTTTGAACAAATATATCTCCTGACTTTGCATTATTAAAAGCAAAAAGGACCAGTTCAACTGCTTCATCAAGACTCATCATAAATCTTGTCATATTAGGGTCAGTAATAGTTATTTCCTGGTTATTTCTTATCTGCTCAATAAAAAGAGGGATTACCGACCCTCTGCTTGCCATAACATTTCCGTATCTTGTACATGCAATAACAGGAGAATCGTCATCAAGATTTCTGCTTTTTGCCACGGCAACTCTTTCCATCATAGCTTTGCTTATACCCATTGCATTGATTGGGTAAACTGCTTTATCCGTACTTAGTACGATAACTTTTTTTACCTTTTCATTTATTGCGGCATTTAATACGTTCTCGGTTCCTATCACGTTTGTCTGAACAGCCTGCATCGGGTAGAATTCACAAGAAGGCACCTGCTTTAAAGCAGCGGCATGAAATATATAATCAACACCTCTTATTGAATCTGTTATTGAGTTTATATCCCTTACATCACCAATATAGAACTTTAATTTGGAGTTGTTGTATTTTTTTCTCATGTCGTCTTGTTTTTTTTCATCTCTTGAAAAGATTCTTATCTCTTTTATATCAGTATCTAGAAATCTTCTTAATACTGCGTTCCCAAAAGAACCTGTTCCACCTGTTATTAATAATATTTTGTTTTTGAACATACTACTTTTTTTCCCTACTTTTAAAAAACTTAATAAATTTCTTTACATCATTATAATTACTATACTTTTTTAAGATAGCATCCGACTCTTCCCACCACCTAGTTTCTTCTAATTCTATAATGGTCTCATTAGAAAACCTCTTTTTTATAAATTTTGCAGGATTACCTGCCCATATTTCATAAGGCGGAATATCTTTTGTAACAACACTTCCCATTCCTATTATTACTCCATTTGAAATATGAATTCCTCCCTTTATTAAAACATGTGTTCCTATCCAAACATCATTTTCAATCACTGTTCTTTTGAATTCAACAAAATCTTCATTACTAAAATTCTTCTTTAATACATTTCTTCCCTTATAAAAAATTGGAGATGTACTAACCCAATTTATAGGGTGTTGCCCCCCGCCTATTGTAACATCATTAGATATAGAACAAAACTTTCCTATTTCTGTTTCTATAATTTTTGAATCATTTCCTATGTAAGAGTATTTATCAACTGTACTATTTACAATTGTACACCCTGTAGTAACTTTTGAACTTTTATGAATTCTTGAATTCCTTATTGCAGGAATTTTAAACATTCTTATAATTTTACTTATCATGTAGCGTAAATTCAATTTATATTACCTTATTGTAAAAATCTAGATATTTTTTACTAATTTCATTCCATGAAAAAATAATACTGTTTTTTTCAATCATTTTATTATCTATTAAGTTGTTATTTTTTTTATTTTTAAAAGATTTAATTGCATCTACTAATTCTATTTTTTCTTTAAATAAAATTCCTCTACCATTTTGCACTCTATCTTCTAACCCTTCTATAGATTCATATAAAATTATTGGTGTTCCGCAACCGGTGGCTTCTAACGTTGTAATAGATATTGAACCAGGGAAAATTGCTACATCAATATAGTTATAATACTGAGCTAACTTCATAGGATCTTTAATTAAAGGTTTAAAACTCATTACTACATTTTTTTCCTTTGCATACCTAATCAAACTATTTTGATAATCGTCGGGTTCGTCATATAAGCCAATAACTTCACAAACTATATCAGGATCGTTTATCTCAGATAATACATCAATTAATAACTCTATTCGTTTGTTGGCTAATAATTTCCCTGCAAATCCTAAAACTAAGCTTTTTTCTGCATTCTTTTTATCAGAATAATAAAATATTTCACTATCATAACCTAAAGGAATAACAGAAATTTTATCATAATTCAAATTATATCTATTTTTAACAAGCTTGTAACTAGCAATATTAGGAGTAAAAACTTTTGAAATATTCTTTCTAAAAAGATTAAACATATAAATATTAAACTTATAATAAATTTTACCAATTAATGATTGATTTTTCAAATCAGGATTTGAGTGATCATTGAAAAATATAGGTATATTTTTAGCAGAAAGCTTTACCAAAATTAGACACAAAATACTTATAGGATTACTTATTCCAAAAATATGTATAATGTCATAATTTCCATTTTTAATTTCTTTATACATTTTTCTGACCTCAAAAATAAATGGTTTCCCCATAAATTGAAAAGATTTCAATCTAATGATTTTTGATCCATTATAGTTATCTTTACCAGCCTTAATAGACTTATTTTTTAAAAAAGGTAAATATTCTTTATTAATCTTATCAGATGATAAAAATACTGTTTCAATTCCTTCTTTTTTCATTTCATCAGCTAAATAATGATCATGGTATTTTAGCTCTGTTTGAAAAGTGGTCCAAATTTTTAGTATCTTCATAATATTCCTAAATATATTTTATTTTAAATCCGAATTTCATTAATAGAACGAATAATGCCATACCTCCACTTAACAAAGCGGTTTGGATACCTACGCTGGTAAGCAGTTTTGAATACATAAATATTAATGGTAACATTATGGTAAAATTGTTTTTAAATATTAAATCATCTTTTTTAGTGAATAAGAGCCATACTATAAATATTTGGATAAACGAACCTATATAATTGAAGTTTAGATATCCATTTGCAATAAAATTAGTATTGGATTGTACCCCTTCAAAGAAAAAATAAGTACCAATTGTTTTTGTTCCTGAAATTGCATCTTCTGGATTTAAGAATATTTTACCAATAAGACCATCTCCTCCATAAAAAAATCCATATTGGGTACAGTATTCATAAATTCTTGCAAATAATCCTACATTGGTATGAAAAACTCTGTCATAAAGTCCAACAATTTTAGTTAAATAGACGTGATCTGTCATGATTATATAATTTAATAAGATAGAAATGGTAATGATTACAGCTGTTGCATAAATATAATAATATTTTTTTAAATCAATTTTTGATAAATGGAAATAATAGAACAGGGCAAAAGCAATTGTAAAAATTGATGATTTATGTGCTCCTAATGCATAATCAACGGTAAATATAAAAATGATCATCCATAGATATAATTGATTACGAAATTTAAGAGCCAAAATAAGTAAGAAAAAAGCTGCCAAGTTTTTTGTAAACATTATTAGGTAGCCTTCAGTGCTTGAAATTAATTCTTTGGAAAGTGCTCTTTGTATATAAATTTCACTCATTGGTTTGAAATCTAAATAGTTCATATATTTGAAGAATATATAAACATAGATAAAAAAACCGATAAACCCAATAATCTTGAATAGTTTAATATTCATTGTAATAATATAAGTATTATTTTGAGTTTTAGGCTTTTTACTATTAAAGCTAATATTGGTTTTAAGCAAGGAAAAAATGAAAAGTAAATATATAAATAGTATAAAGAAATAAAGTATTGATGGATGATTACTAAAGGAATAAACAATGATTCCGGGAAGGATTCCCACAATTATTAAAGTTGATAAAAGCATAGAAAAAATATTTTCGGTAGATTTTTTTAAAATATATGCAATAAAGGGGACACTTAAAATATAAAATATAATAATATTTAAAGTATCATAAGTGTATTCAAAGTAGTTACATTGATGTAAGAACTGGTCTGTTTCTTTTAATGTGATATAGTTTATCGTATAGGTAATATAAAGAATAGAAGTTATAATAAAAAATTTCATATATTTAAGCATTTTTCAATAACACCCTTTCAAAAACTTTTTTATATTCTTTCCATTCAAGGATGTTGAAGCTGCTGTTGTGCCACAGCATAGTAAAATTTCCATTATACATTTTTACTGTTTCAATAAGATCAGAGATTTTTTTCTCCATTTCTAAAGGGCTAATGTTTTTTTGATAGACAAAACTGGATTCCATCATAATTAATGGCTTTTCTTTTAAATTTAATTTTTTTCTAGTTAATATATTAAATGTACTGAAGTCATAACAGACTCCACATCTGAATCCTTCTTTATCTGCAAAGCTTAGAGTACTGTCCCAGCTCATTTGATTATTATCCCAAATTTGCCAGGTTGTAGGTACTTCAAACCTTAAATAATGTTCTCTTCCAAAAGTGATTTTTGTATCAAGATTATTTTCAAGTTCTTTTTTTTCTTTTAAAAATTGATCATTCTTATTATATGCATTATAAGAAGGGTGTATTCCTATAAAATGTCCTCTTTTTTTGATCTTCTTTATTAATTCTTTTACTTGTTTGGAATCGGATTTATAGTTATTGTCATATTTTGTGACTCCTTCAGCCATAAAGAAGAAGTATGATTTTGTATTGATCCTTTCACTAATATCCATAAGGTAATCAAAAGTGTCGAACGGATCTTTTTTCAAGTTTAATTTTAATGCACTATAGCCAATGATGCTTTTCATAAATTCAATGGGTGATTTTCTTTTTACAATATCTCCTGCTAAGTGTCTTATGAATTTTTTTGCAGTATCCCATTTGTAAATATAGTCGACATCGTGGGTAAGTATAAACTGAAAATCCCTGCTTTTAAAAGATTCATTTTTATCTAGATAAAGAATCATATTTTTTAACATCTCAAGATATTCGTTCACTACAGGCCTGTCTAAAAAGTTGAATTTATAAGCTATACTCTCAAATGCGGAAAATCTGTTATGCGTGTCCCTGTTTTTATTTACATACTCTTCCCATCTTGTGATCATAAAAAATGATGATGCGAAGATATCTATGCCGCATATGAATCCATTACCGGTCTCTTTTAATTTACCGGTTCCGTATAATACAGGGATGTCTTTTTCTATAATAAACCTATTTTTCTCAAATACTACCTGACTGGGAAAACTTTCTATTTTTAAATACTCTAATGAAGAGGGATACTTATTAAAAAAATGATCTTCAAAACTTAATTTCTTGCCATTTTGTAAAGTCATTTCCCAGTTAATGGCTTCTTTATCTATTGAAGTTGAATATTCAAGCCCTAAAAATTCTTTGAATATTGTATCAATAATATAAGTTCTTTCTTCTAAATTGTTATTTGGAATTTTAATATTTATCATTTTCTTAAATCATTTACCAAAAAATTTCTAATTTTTAAAAGTTTTGAGTTTGTCTTTGTTATTTGAGAATAACTTTTTTGCCTGGCTCCGAAGCTTCTAAAGTATTTTTCAATATTTTCTATCATACTCCCTTCAAAGTCAAATATTTTGTCATTTTCTATAGCAAACTTGATACTTTCAAGTTGAATTAAATCCATTGCTCCAAGATCAGACATCTCAGGCTCTATTCCACCCATAAGATAATAAACGGTATTGTTGTCAAAGATTAAAAAATTTGCTGCTATTACTTTATCTTCAAAAAGGGCAAAGTAGATTTTAACTGAATCATTTGTTTTACAACTTTCGTAAAGTTTTTTTACATAATCAAAGCTATAGGGGATTTTCATTTTTTGACGTTGAAAGGTTTTTTTGTTTAATTTATAAAAAAGCTCAATATCATCAGATTCCAAGACCTGTATATCCATTTTTCTTGCTTTTTTAATTCTCCTTCTTCGGGATTCTGTAAGTAAAGTTTTTTCTATATCACCGTTTATTTCTTTATTATCTATAATATATGTGTATCTTGTAGTTTGAGAAAAATTTTTCCAGTAAAAAGGGAGCCAGTTTGAGATATCATGATTAAAGTTCTGAATAAAATAATCATAAGATGGAAGTTGCTCAAGCAATAAATCAATTATCTCTTTTTCCCAAGAGATTCTTTTATAATATTTTTGCCCATTAGGGTACTTTATATACGGCCCCATTGTTTGTGTAAGTTTAGGCATGGTAATAATATTGAAAATTGATTTTTTAGTATAGTAATATGGCATACTTGCCATGACTTCACCGCCTTTTTCTACAATGGCAACATCCCAGTTTTGTGTACCGCAGACACAATCAAGCCACCAGCTTTTACTGAATATAGGTATGTTGTTTTCTTTTTCACAAAAAATTCTGTATTTTTCTTTATTGGTCATTATATTCCATCCAATCAAGTTTTTTAATTTCAAAGGTAAATTGTTCAATCTCTTTTTTGTCTAGAGATAACTTTTCTGTTAAATTAACTTCGGCTTTGTTAAAAGATTTTTTCTCTTTTACATTTATAAGTTCTTGGCATTTTTTAATAGTGCCGTCAAATCTTTCACCTAGATCTTTATAGTCTATGGTCAATATATTTTCTTGAGGGAAAAGTTTAATATCATTAATTATTTGTTTTTCAATAAAGTATATTTGTTTTACAATTTGTTCATAAGTTTCCAGTTTTCCCAGTTCTTTATAGTTTTTTGGTTTTACGGACCAAAAAGTATTATCAGCTATTTTAATTTTTCTTTTTGCTTTTAGTATAGATTGGGCAGTAAAAAGGGGATCTCTTTTAACAAAGATAAATTTTGCTTCGGGAAAGCATTTTTTTAATAGTCTTAATCTTTGCCCGGCATTAAGGTTTTTAAAAAGAACAGGTTTATTAAAATAGTTTGTTACAGCTGTGATCTCTTCTGTTATCTCTTTAACCATTTTCTCCGTTATTTGTTCTTCTTGTATAAAGTGATTCTCTTTTGAAAGCCACCTGTACCAAAAGTTACCACATTCACTTGGTGCATGATTTCCACAAGTAGCTGTATCGCCATGTTTTGATTTAAAGCAATTATGGGCAAGATTATTGAAGATCTTATTACTAAGCCAAAATCCAAAAAACAGGTTTTTGTTAAATCTACAGCTTAAATTATCAATATATAATAAGTCCAATTGATTTGTTATTGTCTGGTAAAGAATAGTTGATCCTGTTCTTGGAGCACCTATTATAAATACAGGTTGATGTTTTAGTTTCATCTTTGCGTATTTCTTGATATATTTTTTTTCCCAAGGTTTTATGACAGGTGAAATGAAATTTAAAAGTTTATTGAAAGTAAAGTTCAAATATTTATTCATTTAAAAAACCTTTTTCAATAAAGTTCTTATACCATAGTTCAAACATTACAAGATGCCATTTTTGCGTTATCTTTCCATTTTTCATTATATTATCAATGGCTTTGTTATTTAGGATCTCTCTATTTTTTAAAGATGCAATAGAGGAGTTTACTAATTCTTTCAATTGATTGTCAAACCACATATCAAGAGGTAGTCCAAATCCTTTTTTATTCATACTTAAACATTCGGGTGCGATATATTTTTGTGCAACTTTTCTTAATATATATTTTTGAACACCGTTTTTATACTTGTACTTTGACGGTATTGTAAAAGCTTTTTCTACCAAATTATGATCTAAAAAAGGAAATCTGCCTTCTATAGAAAAATGCATAGTGAACTGGTCAATTCTATGAACATGATGATTTCCGATATACGATTTGATATCTAAATAATTTAAAAGTTCAATATCATCTCTAAAAGATTTATTTTCTTTTTTATATAGTTTTTTTATCTGATCTATAGAGTTAAAACTTTCACCGAAAAGCTCTTTTTTTTCTTTGTCAATAAAATTCGAATAGGCATAGGAGTAATATTGGTAAATATCTTTAGGTGCAGCCAGTTTTTTCAAAGCTTTTATTTTTGGGTGTAAAGAATCGGGTATCAAGTCAATCAAAAAATTAAAATTTGATAATTTATGCCACTTGTCTAATCTATTATATAGTCCATACCCTGCAAAAAGTTCATCTCCTCCCAGTCCGTTTAAGACGACTTTGACATTATTGTTTTTTACTATTTCAGAGATAGCAAAGTTTGGGGCTAAATGATGAAAAGGCTCTTCATAACCAAGTACCATTTCATTAATATTATCTAGTACAACATCAGCATTTATTTTTGAAACTATATGGGTCATTTTATGCATATTGGCAGTTGCTACTGCTTCATTCAGCTCGTCATATTGACTTATCGATTTATCAAAAGCCAAAGTAAAAGCTTTGATATTAGGGTGAAGTTCACTTGCCATAGACGATATCGTAGTAGAATCGATACCTCCGCTCATAAAAGTTCCAACATCCACATCGGCAAGAAGCCTGTATTTTATTGACTTATTTAATTCCTCTTCAAGAAGTTCGATTGCTTCATTTTCTGACATATTTTCGTCTTGAACATCAGTGGGAATATCCCAATATTCATTAATGGTATTTTGTAGTGTTTTTGTATCTAATTCCATAAAATGAGCTTGTCTTAAAGAACAGATTCCTTTAAATGAAGTATTAGGTCTTGGTGTTATAGAAAAACTGAAATTATGGTATAAGCCTTCAAGATCAATTTGTGGAGAATAAAGTTTAGAAGCAATAATAGTTTTTATATCACTTGCGAAAATAAAGTGATCATTTTGAAATGTATAATAAAGCGGTTTTATACCTATTCGGTCTCTTGCCAGGAAAATTTTCTCTTTAAGGTTATCATAAACAGCGAAGGCAAACATTCCGTTGAATTTTTCAAGAGCTTTACTTCCCCATTGAATGTAGGATTTTAGTATCACTTCAGTATCAGCATCTGAGATAAAGTTATGCCCTAAAGAGATCAATTCTTTTCTTATCTCCTTAAAGTTATAAACTTCACCGTTAAATATTATCCAGTACCTTTGGGATTCATCGCACATAGGCTGGTGTCCGTGTGAGGAGAGATCAACTATACTAAGTCTTCTGTGCCCCAATGCAATATTATAGTTTTTCCCAAAAGTTGATTCAATATGGGAAAAAGGATAATAATTCTGTTTGTCTTTAAATTTATTTAAAGGTGTATTTTCCCCGTAACATATTTCAAAGTTGTTATTATTGAAAAGTACGAATCCTTCATCATCGGGACCTCTGCTTTTCATCTGATTATTTGCCTGAAAAACATTTTTTGATATATTTTCAGGTTTTCTAGAGATTATACCTACAATGCCGCACATATTTTATAAACCCCTGTTCCATTTAACTGAAAGTTTATTAACCAGTTTTGCTCTTTGAATATTAGCTTGGTGTTCAGTTTTGTTCTTTATGAAAAATCGTCTGATTCTAAATTTAAGTTCACCTACTAAGATTTCAAGAAGTTTATATGGCAAACTGATTTTTTTAGGGGTATATTCAAGGTCATATCCTAAAAACCTCATTTGCTGACAGGTTATGGACTCTATTAATGTCAGCTGCTTTTTATTAAATTTCTTTAAATATTTTTTGGTGTTGTTTTTCATTATGGGCTTGCTTAGATTAGACCATTCTTCATTTTTCCCTGTAAATACTTCAACGTCCTTTTCTTTTTCAATGAATTTAACGTTAAGGAAGGAACAAATAGTAGAAATTGATTTATTCGAATCGTTCAATATCTCCTCATAGCTTGTTTTTAATATTTGACATTTGTTTAATGTCGAGAATGTAGATATACATTTAACTTGTTCATAAGACCACATATTAGCAATTCTTATTAAACTATCACTTTGAAGACTTCTTTCGAACTGGCTAACAGCAAAATCTCTAGGATCCCTATGCAGATATATGAATTTTGAATTTGGGAGATTATAAAGGATCTCAAAAATAAAGTCATATAAATTATTGTCTTTACAGAAATATGTTTTATAACCTTTTTCTCTTGCATAAAGGGTCATAAGTAAATGTGAAAGTAAAACAGTATTCCGTTTATTGAAGTTCTCATTATTGTACTTATCTAAAACTGTTTCAATATCAAGTTCAATACTCCATGGTGAAAAGTGGATATAACACAGGTCTAGTGCGTCTTTGATCAGTTCTTTAAAATTATCGTCATTTCCCAAGTCTCCATAATAAGGTTCTCTGTAGTACAGAACAGAAAGGAAGTGTGCTGGTGATGGACCAAAGTAAACATCCTGATGCTGGGTGATCAATTTTCTTAAAAGATTGGTACCACTTCTTTCTGAAGAGATTAGGAATAACGGGGAATCATTTAACATTTTTTTTTACCTTTTAATTTATTATCATGGTTTTTAGCTAAATAAAGACTAATATTTAATTGCAGAATAAAAACCAAACTTAATATGATTGAATATAATATTGTTGTTTGTTGAAAGTTTTTAGTAACAGCTTCCCCTAAAATTACGGAAGTGATTACGCAAATCAACATAAACCCTTGAAAATACATACCTATTTCCTGCTTTTCAAATATTGCAAATCTTGAGATACTGGTACTTACTATAGAAGTAAAGATAAGTGGAATAAAGTATATTAACAAGTTATTTACTTCTGACCAGTTTTCCCCTAAAATTATAATAAGAATATTATATTTATATATAATCAAGATCAGTATTATAACTAAAAAACCTATAGCTGATATAAATAACGTTATTTTTTTCATTTGATCAAAGATCATCTTCTTATGACTGATCTCTTTCGTAAAGTGTTGAAAAACTACGTTATTAACAGTTTTGCCAATTAATGCTGCAGGAGCATATATTAATCTTGTCAACATTGATAAAATACCGGCTGATGCAGAACCGAACAACTGTTCTATGAGTATAAATTGAATATTGTTTGCACTGCTGTTCATTAAAGAAGCAGGGACAGAATAAATAGGGAATTTTTTATACCTTTTTAAAATATAAAATAATTTAAGTTTGGATGTATTTATACCTATTCTCTTTACATCTTTAAGGTAGATAAAAAATAAGATAAAAAATATTATCATATTACCGTACATATAACCGTAGATCATTCCATTTCCCTGTTCAGAAAGCAAAAACTGCATACCAAATATGCTAATGACTTTAAATACGGCAAAATATGCACTGATTTTAAACTTTCTTTGACGGTTAAACCAAAGTGTTGACAATTGAAAAAAGAGATTGAAAAAAGAACATAAGATAATTACATAAAAGAAGATCGAATAGTTTTCTAAAAAGTGATCAAAGAGTATAGTTAATATCATAGCTTCTAAAAGAGTCATGAAAATAGCTATTATAATTGATTTAAACATTATATGAAAGGCTAATGAGTCACTTTTAGGCAGCATTAGTGCCATCTCATATCTTAATGCCAAGATCACCCCGGCTATATTTGAAAATACCATGACGACTGCTAATTGGCCGAAGTCTTCAGGTAAATATATTCTAGAAAGAACAGGTATAGTTAAAATTGCAATGATTTGGGAAAGTATTGTCCCTGTCATTAGAGCAGCAATATTTTTCATAAAACCATTATTAAACTTATATTTTTTAATCATAACTTTTCTTTATTGAAATTATTTTATTAATAAGGTATTGTGCTTGAAGTATTGAACCATCAACACTATGGTGATCATCATCGCTATACAACAGTTTTCCATCTCTTATTGCATAACAGTATTTCTTATCGCAGAAAGCTTTTTGGGGATCTAATAGTTTGATTTTTGGATAATTTGATAGTAATTTCTTAGTTTTACGTTTATATTGTTCCATTCTATTATAATAAGTTTGGTATTTTATTTTGCATTCTTTTGAAAATATATTAAAAGGTCTATTTAAACATCTTTTGGGATTAAACCCTAGCTCAGGGTTTTCAAATAAGTAATAAATATTTTTATTTAAGGTGTTTAAGAAATTAAATGTATTGTTTAATTTTTCATAATATTTTTCTTCATGGTTATATGTTTTTTTATCGTAATAAAATTCTTTATAATTATTGTTAGATTTTTTTAAATTATTATCTACTATACCAAAACCTAATTGAGTTATAACTTTTGGACCTCTTGTTATAAAAATTAACTTTTCTATTGATTTAAAGTTATTTATAAAATTATATATTTCTTTTATTTTTTTTTCACACTTTTTTAATTGATTTATATTCCTTCCTTTTCCTCCTTTAATTAAGGGTTGGCATCCAGAGTTTGCAAGAAGTAAGGTCTCATAACCTACCTTTTTAAATTCTTTAGCAAAACCTGGATAAGAACTGTGAGCATGACTATCTCCTATTATAGCGACAAATTTTTTAGACATATTATCAGAGGTTGATTTTATATAATTATTTGTAGGCTTAAAGCCTAATACTTTTTTTACTAAAGATATTCCTAGATCATTTTGGGCTGGTGTTCTTATGAATTGTTTTTTAAACCTTTCATTTGATTCAAGATGAGCTCTATTTGGCAAGCCGTCTTTTTTTGATATATAGTTTCCTAAAAAACCTAAAGCCAAAACTATTACAAATAAACTTAAAGCAAATATATAACTACTTTTTGCTCTTGCATAAATTTCTATGTATCTATATGTAAGATATGATAAAAATGTAGATGTTAATATAAGTAATAATCCAATATTTACATCTATTTCAAATCCAAATATATGTGAATAACTTATTAAAACATAGTGCCATAAATATAAAGGAAAACTAATAAGTCCAATAAATACTAAAATATTATTTGAAAATATTGTTTTTGATTGATTTTGAGATAAACTAAGAATTAACAAAGCACTAAAAAATACTATCATAAATGTTTTATAAGTACTAAAAGAAGTATTGCTATAAGAAATTACAATAGAAATACAAAATACTAAATATATTAAAATTTTATATTTATTTAATACCTTAAATATATTTTTATATTTATAAGAGATTATAAATACCAATCCCCCAAGAGCCAATTCCCAAGCCCTAGATATAGTATGATAAAATTTATCAATTTCAATTATTAAAGGTAAAGAAAAAAGTATTAAAAATAGTATAGATAAAGTTAAAATTATATTTAATCTTATTTTATATAAAATGATTAAAATTAATGGCCAAAATATATAAAATTGTTCTTCAATAGCTAATGACCAAAAATGTAATAATGGTTTTAAAATTGCTGATTCATCCCAATATCCAACTTCCCCAATTAATCTAAAATTTTCATAAAAAAATGCAGATGATTTTATATGCTTTCCAAGTTGTCCTAGTTCACTTGGAAACATAAATAAATAGCCAATAATTAATGTTGTAATTAAAACTACTATTAGTGCAGGGAATATTCTTCTAATTCTATTTCTATAAAATTCTTTTAAAGAAAAAGTATTTGATTTTAGTTTTGTATATATTATTTGTGTTATCAGATATCCTGATAACACAAAAAATATATCGACCCCTACATAACCAAAAGAAAAATACTCTGGCCATATGTGGAATAATAAAACAAGAGATATTGCTAAACCTCTTAGTCCATCTATAGAAGGATTATATTTTAATGAGTGATTTACTATAGGAAGTAGTTGCTTCAATATTAAAGGTTTCCCATTATAAATTTAATCTCTTCATCTGTTACATAAGGATTCATAGGTAAACTCATAATCTCTTTAGATACTAATTCTGATATGGGGAAATCATCTTTTTTATATCCAAGGTATTCAAAACACTCCTGTAGATGTAGAGGTTTCGGATAATGTACAGCTGTCGGTATACCGTTGTTTTTTAATTTTTCTTGCAGTATATCTCTATTTTTTACTCTAATAGAATATTGTGCCCAAGCTGATGTTGCTTTATTATCAATGAAAGGCAGGATTACATAAGATTTGTTTTTTAATGCTTCCGTATATTTAGTTGCAACCTTTTGTCGAAGTTTTAGGTCTTTATCGTAATATTTGAGCTTTACATTTAGAACAGCAGCTTGAATAGTGTCAAGTCTTCCACCCATACCTATATATTTATGGTGGTATCTTTTGTCTTGACCGTGAACTCTTAACTGCTTCATTTTGACAGCTAACTCTTCACTGTTTGTAAAACAAGCACCGCCGTCACCGTAGCACCCAAGCGGTTTAGCCGGGAAAAAACTTGTAGTTGATATATCTCCTAAGTTACTGTCCATTTTATCATTAAAAGTACTTCCAAAACTTTGCGCACCGTCAACTATAGTTTTTAGATTATATTTATTTGCTATATCTTGTATACTATCCATATCGGCAGGTTGTCCATAAAGACTTACAGGAATTATAGCTTTTGTCTTATCTGTAATTGCGGCTTCTATTTTTGAAGGATCAATATTATATGTTTTTTCATCAATATCAACAAACACCGGCTTTGCACCTAAAAATGCTATTGTTTCAGCAGTAGCTATAAATGTAAAAGGAGTAGTGATAATCTCATCTCCGGGTTTTATATTTAGTGCCATCATTGCTAAAAGCAGGGCATCTGTTCCTGAACTACAGGTTATGGCATATTTTGCTTTCGTAAACTTTTCAAGGTTTTCTTCTAGCTCATTTACTTCATTTCCCATGATAAAGTTACAGTTTCTTGCTACTTTTAAAATACTATCTTCTATTTCGTCTTTATATAGTTCGTGCTGGTATTTTAGATTTGCAAAATCTATAGTCATTTGTTTGTCACCTTTAAACTATCAGCTGCTAATTCATAAAAAGCATATTCATCTTCAGCTTTATTATTTTCAAACTCTAAAGTATTTCCAGATATACCTACCCAGCCAATTTGTCTAGCTGGGACGCCAACCATTAGAGCATATGGCTTTACATCTTTATTTATAACAGCACCGCTTCCAATAAGGGCATATTCTCCTATGGTAATACCGCAGATAATTGTCGCGTTTGCACCTATTGAGCATCCTTTTTTAAGAAGGGTTTTTTTAAACTCTTCACGTCTGACTATAAATGCACGAGGATTTATAACATTGGTAAATACCATAGATGGACCTAAAAACACATCATCTTCTATTTCTACGCCTTCATAGATCGAGATATTATTCTGTACCTTTACTCCATTCCCTATATTTACTTTAGGACCTATTACGCAGTTTTGTCCAAATGAACAGTTCTGACCTATATTAGTGTTTGACAATACATGACAGAAATGCCAGATTTTAGTATCTTCACCTATAGTTGTATTCTCATCGATATATGAAGACTCGTGAGCAAAAAAATCAGCCATTAACTTAATACCTTTTTACAGAAAGGATGATATTCTCCTTCAAGACCTAATGGAGTTAATTTTCTTATCTCAGAGACGATACTTATAGAGTTTCTGGCTTCATCCAGTCCAAAGCCTCCTCCATTTAGGATATCCTGGTAAGATTTAGTATGAAGGTCTGTAAATCCGCCGCTGAATTCTATCTCTTCCCCTTCTACTGTAATTGATCTGTAAGTTCTTTGACCAGAAACTTTTATCTCTTCAGGAATATAATCATAATTTACAGATAAGAACCATCTTACTCTTGCATTTTTAAGTTTCATAAATCCTGCATTTATGTCTGCTTGTTTTATGTGGACGATATTTTCTTCTATAGGTCCAAATATCCAAGAAAGCATATCAAAAAAGTGAACTCCGATATTTGAAGCTATACCACCTGATTTAGCTTCATCTCCTTTCCATGATACAAAGTACCATTTTCCTCTGGAAGTTAAATATGTTAAATCGATATCATATATTTTGTCTGGATTTTTTTCAAGTTCTTTTGAAATTTTCTCCTTTAATGCTATGATTGAATCATGCAGGCGTAGTTGCAAGATATTATAAACTTTTTTCCCTGTTTCCTCTTCTATTACTTTCAGTTGATCGATATTGTGAGGGTTTAAAACAAGAGGCTTCTCACATATCGCATGTGCGCCGCTTTTTAATGCAAATCTTATATGACTGTCATGTAAATAGTTTGGAGTAGTGATTCCTATATATTCTATTTTTTTATTACCATCTCTATGCCATTTATCTACAAATCTATCAAATCGTTCAAATTCTGTAAAAAAGTGTGCTTCCGGAAAATTACTATCCATAATTCCTATACCGTCATAAGGATCGAGTGCTGCTACTAGTTCGTTCCCAGTTTCTTTTATAGCTTTCATATGTCTTGGTGCTATATACCCGCTGGCTCCTATAAGTGCGAAATTTTTAGTGTTCATTACAGTCTCCATGTAGGGTTTTCTACGACACCTTTAACATCAATTACGATAGGCATAGATTTAGACATACTGTTGTATTGTTCAGTTGTTATAGCTTTGAATTCATTATGACCCACTGCGACAATTATTGAGTCGTATTTATTGGAGTTTACAGGCAGGGCATTTACAAAGTTTAGATCTTTGGTTTCTATATCACTTTTATCTACCCATGGATCATATACTTCTATATTACATTCAAACTCTTCAAGTTCTTTGATGATATCAAGAACTTTTGAATTTCTCATATCTGGACAGTTTTCTTTGAAAGTCACTCCCATTATTAAAACATCTGCATCTTTTAGTTTTTTATCGAATTTTACCATCTTCTTGATAGTCTTGTCGGCTATAAGCTTACTCATGCTGTTATTGATCTGTCTGGCACCAAGGATAAGGTTTGGTACATAACCTAAAGATTGAGCTTTATGTGTTAGGTAATATGGATCTACTCCTATACAATGACCCCCTACAAGCCCAGGCATTAGCTTGATGAAGTTCCATTTTGTAGCAGCTGCTTCAATTACATCTTTAGTATTTATATCCATAAGATCAAATATCATTGAGAGTTCATTTATAAGTGCTATATTTACGTCTCTTTGGGTGTTTTCAATTACTTTTGCAGCTTCTGCAACTTTAATCGTTGGAGCCAAATGTGTACCAGCTGTAATAATTGATTTGTATAATTTATCTATCTTTTGGGCAATTTCAGGTGTTGATCCTGAAGTGATTTTTAGTATTTTTGTTACGGTGTGTTCTTTATCTCCTGGATTGATTCTTTCTGGAGAATATCCGCAAAAAAAGCTTTCATTAAATTTTAATTCGGATTCTTTTTCAAGAATAGGTACACATATTTCTTCCGTTACTCCCGGGTATACGGTTGATTCATATATAACAATATCATCTTTTTTAAGAACTTTTCCTAAAGTTTCAGTCGATTTTATAATAGGTGTAAGATCAGGTTCATTCTCTTCATTAATTGGTGTTGGAACAGTTACAATATAGATATTACAATCTTTTATATCATTTACGTTTAATGTAAATTTCATATTATTTTCAAGAGACTCGTTAACCTGTTTGGATGTTAACTCTTGAGTTCTGTCAAAACCTTCATTTAGTTCTTTTATTCTTGATTCATTAATATCAAAACCTACTACGGTGTATTTTTTACTAAATGCATGAGCTAATGGCAGTCCTACATATCCTAAACCGATAATACAAATTTTTTCCAATTTTCAGTTCCCTTTTATAAATTCAATTTTGTTATATTTATTATATCAAATAACTTGTTTAATTTTGGTTAGAGTATACAAAAATAATTTCACAAATAAAATCATTTGGATAAGTTGTATATTAAGGTTTATAAAATTAACTAAAATGGAAAAATTAAAGGTATGAGTGTAATGACCAGTATACTATAAACAATAGATACAATAATACCGCTTTTTAAAAATGTTTTCATATCATAACCACCTACGCTGTAAACCATCAGGTTGGTCTGGTAGCCAAAAGGCATAAGGAAGCTTGCACTTGCCCCGTATGCAACAGCCATCACAAAAGGCAGGATAGAGCTGTCAAAGGCAATGGCGGTTGAATAAGCGATTGGGAAACTCAGTGCCGCTGCTGCATTATTTGTGATAATTTCGGTCAGTAAGAATGTAAGCAGATATACGGCTATAAATGCTCCGTAAACGCCGAAATCTCCAAATAGATTATTTAACATTTGAGCCAGGTTTTGTGCTAAGCCGCTTTGAATCATCACTGCAGCGATCCCTAATGCAGACCCTATTATAAGAAGAAGTTCATAAGGGAATCTTCTTTTTATCTCTTCTACTTTTAAGAATCTAAACAAAGTAAAGATCACCAATAATAAAAATAACCCTTTTACTAAAGGGATGATACTGAAAAAACTTGCGATTAGTACACCTAAAAAACCTGTTAAGACAAAGAAGCTTTGTTTTGATGAAAGCTTGTCATCTATTCCAATAGGTGTAGTTAAGTAGAAGTTTTTCTTAATATTGTCCCTTTTATGAAAATCTTTACCGATGGACAATATAAGGTTGTCACCCACCTGCAAAGGGATCTCGCTGATCTTTCCTGAAAGGTTTTCATTTCCCCTTTTTATAGCTATTACGGAAGCATTGAACTTACTTCTGAAGTTTGATTCTTTTATATTTTTATTTACAAGGTTTGATTCATTGGAGATAATAACTTCTAACAGTTTATCTTTTATATGGTGTTTGGAGTGTTCAAACTTTAGTCCGTCAAATTGTTTTAAAATATTTATCTGTTTTATATCACCACTGAATAATAGTGCATCATTCTCTTGTATAATCTCATTTGGGGTAACAGGAGAAATGATTTTCCCATTTCTGACTATTTCACTTAAGAAAAGGTACTCTAGATTTCTAAGATTATTTTGAGATACGGTTTTACCAATGAGTTTTGATCCTGTTTGTACTTTTGCTTCAAGGAAGTAATTTTCTATTTTGTTTGTTTGTTTTATATCGGGAAGAAATCTTGATATTAGTAAAAGGGTAAATGCCCCGATTATTGCAATAGGTATACCAACGTAGATAAAATCAAAAAGCTTTAACGGTTCTAAATTATTTTCTATCATAAAACTGTTAACTAAAAGGTTGGTTGATGTTCCTATAAGAGTAATTGTTCCTCCGAAAATTGCTGCATAGGACAACGGCAATAATAGCTTTGAGGCAGAATGATATCTGTTTTGTTTAACTACACTTATCATAGATGCTACTACTGCGGTATTGTTTAGAAAAGCAGAAAAGAATGATGTGACAAGAGACATCTTAAATAATGATTTAGAATAAGATTTTGAAAATAGTTTATTTGAGATTGTTCTAATAAAAGTTGTTTTTTCAAATACTATAGAGACTATCAGTAATAGTAATAAAGTTATTAAAGAGGGGTTTACAAACCCTTTGAGCATTTTCTCCAAAGTTATAAAATCTAAAAAGTAATAAATTAATAGCAGGCCGAAAAATAAAAATGAAGCCCTGATCTTATTCTGGATCAGCAGTACAAGAAGTACTGCCAGAGAAAATGCAACAAATATAGTCATTATATAGCTTTACACTCCCATTCTGGGTAGTTTCTTCTTATGAATTCGTTCAGTTCGATCTCTGCTTGAGTATACTCTTTTATAGAATTAGTTTGTTCCTCTTTCATTGAAGAGACGATCATCCCCGCACCCATTGTTTCATTTGAATATCTGTCAATGATGATAAAACTTCCTGTGTATCTGTTCTTATTATATGGATCAACTGCTATTTGTCTGTCAAGAGATAATGTACAGTTTGCAATATCATTCAGCTCTAAATGATCAGCAGGAATCTCTTCAAATGTATTTATATCTTTTTTGTATTCAACCGACTTGAATGTACCGTTGATAACCGATGTTGCCCTTTTTATTATATAGCTGCTGTTTGGGTTCATCTTTTGTTCTGACATCCAGACAACCATTACATTGAATTTGGTAGATACTTCAGGAATATTATCTGATTTTACTATCATATCCCCTCTGCTTATGTCTATTTCATCTTCAAGAGTGATAGTCGTGGCCATAGGAGCAAATGCAGTTTGTATGGTTTCTACATTTTCATCTTTATTCTTAGGTCTTAACTCTTTAATATCATTTGATACTATTGACTTGACTTTTGATGTTTTTTTAGAAGGAAGTACGGTTATGGCATCGCCTACGCTTATGCTTCCACTTGCAATGGTTCCGCAGAATCCTCTGAAGTTCAGATGCGGTCTGTTCACGTATTGTACCGGCAGCCTGAAATCATTATTCTCTTTTTTATGTATCTCAATAGTATCAAGAAGTTCCATAAGAGGTTTGTCTTTATACCAGTCACATTTTGAAGAGTTTGTTACGATATTGTCTCCGTCTAAAGCAGAAATAGGAATATACCTGAACTCTATATCTTCATTGTGTGGAAGATTTGGTATAATTGTTTCATAGTCTTTTTTTATCTCTTCAAATCTTTCCTGGCTGAAATCGACAAGGTCCATTTTATTAATAGCAACTACGATATTTTTTATTCCAAGAAGCGATGCAATATATGAGTGCCTTTTTGTCTGGGTCAATACTCCCTGTCTTGCATCGATCAATATAATCGCAAGGTCTGCCGTACTTGCACCCGTTGCCATATTTCTTGTATATTGTTCATGTCCCGGGGTATCTGCAATGATAAATTTTCTTTTGTCTGTACTGAAAAATCTGTATGCCACATCGATCGTGATACCTTGCTCTCTCTCGCTTGCAAGTCCGTCCACTAAAAGTGCCAGATCGATTTTATCACCCGTAGTACCGCTTTTTTTACTGTCTTTCTCTATTGACGCCAATTGATCTTCAAAGATCATTTTAGAATCATATAGAAGTCTTCCGATAAGTGTTGATTTACCGTCATCAACAGATCCGCATGTTATGAATCTAAGAATCTCTTTATTCTCATGCTCTTTTAAATAAGCTTCAATATCATTTGCAATTAAGTCCGATTGGTGTGCCATTAAAAATACCCCTCTTGTTTTTTCTTCTCCATTGATGCATCTCCGTCACTGTCAATTAGTCTTCCCTGTCTTTCACTTGTCGTACAAACAAGCATCTCCTGGATTATCTCAGGTAATGTAGATGCAGTTGATTCAACGGCTCCTGTTAAAGGATAGCAGCCAAGCGTTCTAAACCTTACGGTTTCTTTTTTTCCTTTAGCTCTTAACTCTTCTGGCATTCTTTCATCATCAACCATGATCTTCGTACCCATATATTCAACTACATCTCTTTCTTTTGCAAAATAAAGTTCAGGAATTGGTATCTCTTCCAAATATATATATTGCCAGATATCAAGCTCTGTCCAGTTTGAAAGTGGGAATACCCTGATACTTTCACCTTTTTTATGACGTCCATTATAGATGTTCCAAAGTTCCGGTCTTTGGTTTTTAGGATCCCATCTGTGATTCTCGTCCCTGAATGAATAGATTCTCTCTTTTGCTCTGGATTTTTCTTCATCACGTCTTGCACCGCCGAATACGGCATCAAACTTATAAATGTCGAGCATCTGCTTTAAGCCTTGCGTTTTCATAATATCCGTATGCATAGCACTTCCGTGTTCGAAAGGGGATATATTCAGCTCGTCACCATCAGGATTGGAATAAACGATAAGTTCCATCCCTACTTCTTTTGCTCTTTTGTCCCTGAAATTGATCATCTCTTTAAATTTCCATTTCGTATCAACGTGTACCAGCGGTAACGGAGGAGGGGCAGGGTAGAACGCTTTTTGAAGCAGATGCAGCATAACTGAGCTGTCTTTTCCTACGGAGTAAAGCATAGCAGGGTTTTGGAACTCTGCTATTACTTCCCTCATAATATGTATCGATTCCGCTTCCAGCTGTTTTAGGTGGGTTAATCTTTTTTCACTTAACAATTTTAATTTCCTTTCCAAGTTATATAGTTTTTTTCAATTAGGTACTTAATGATCTGTTTACAGGCATCTTCTATGGATAAATCGTCATTTTTTATATGAATATCCGGACTGGCCGGTTTTTCATAAGGTGAATCTATTCCTGTAAAGTGTTTTATTTCCCCGGATCTTGCTTTTTTATATAATCCTTTAGGATCTCTGCTTTCGCAAATCTCTAAAGGGGTATCTATAAATACTTCAATAAATTTATTCTCTTCAACAAGCTCTTTTACCAGCTGTCGGTCCTGCTTAAAAGGTGAGATAAAAGCAGTTAAGACTATAAGGCCGCTGTCTATAAACAGCTTTGATACTTCACCTACACGCCTGATATTTTCAACTCTTGATTCTTCATCAAAACCAAGGTCTTTATTCAGTCCGTGTCTTACATTGTCTCCGTCTAAAAGGTATGTAAAGTTGCCGTTATTAAAAAGCATCTCTTCTAATGCGTTTGCGATAGTTGATTTACCGCTTCCGCTAAGACCCGTGAACCAAAGTATACAAGGCTTTTGATCTGTGTGCTTTGATCTGTCTTCTTTTGTTATATGGTGGTGGTGCCACACTATATTTTCTACAGCCATTATTTCACCACGAACCAGGGATTTAGTAGATCCTCTTTGTTGTAAACTACAGGTGTATCTGATCCATACTGGTATGCCATTTTCCCGGCTTCCCTTACAACTGCATCTGCGGCAGCAGTGTCCCACTCCATGGTTGGTGCCAGTCTTGGGTATATATCTGCACTTCCTTCTGCCACCATGCAAAGTTTCAGGCTGCTTCCTTTTGATACCTGTTCTATCTGCTTTGAGTCAAGTTTGTCTATGAACTCCTGCGTTTCTTTAGACAGGTGAGACTTGCTTGCTACGACGAAAAGCTTTTCTTTGGGAGTATTGTTGATTCTTAAAGGCAGTTTTTGACCGTTTAAAAATGAGCCTTCATCTTTCTTTGCACTGTACATATTATCAATTGCAGGAGCGTATACTACTCCAAGTACAGGCGTATTTTTATGGATGAGTGCGATATTTACGGTGAATTCACCGTTTTTTTTGATAAACTCTTTAGTTCCGTCTATGGGGTCGATGCACCAGTAGTATTCCCAATCTTTTCTTATCTCATATTCTGTCTGCTTATTCTCTTCGGACATAATAGGAATTTGCGGATAAAGCTTCTTCAAGGCTTCACAGATTATTTCATTTGATCTTTTATCTGCTTCAGTCAGGGGTGATTTGTCATCTTTATATTCGATCATAAAGTCTTTATTATATATCTCCATGATCGTGCTACCCGCTTTAAGTGCTATTTTTTTTATATCTTCAATATTTATATTTTCTAACAATTTCTCTCCTAATAGTTTTGTCATTTAAAGGACTGGGCCAGATTCCCTATTATAAGGTGCCAGCCGTCGATGATGATAAAGAATATAAGCTTTATGGGCAGGGATATCATAACGGGCGGCAGCATCATCATACCAAGACTCATTAAAATAGAGGCTACGATAATATCGATCACCAGGAACGGCAGAAATATTAAAAATCCTATTTCGAATGCAGTCCTAAGTTCACTGATAATAAATGCAGGCATAAGAAGCGTCAAAGGTACATCCTCGACATTTGCCGGGTTTTCCGCTTTTTTGATTCGGTACATTAACGCCAGGTCTTTTTCCCTGGTATTTTTTATCATAAACTCTTTAAAAGGACCGACACTTTCAGTGAAGGCAACTTCGTAACCTATGGTTTCGTCCATATAGGGTTTGATCCCTTTTTCCCAGGCCTGCTTAGCGTAAGGTTCCATAATAAAAAATGTAAGGATCAGGCTAAGGGAGATGATGATCTGGTTGGGAGGTGACTGTTGCAGACCCAAAGCCTGTCTTAAAAGACCGAAAACAATTATAAGCCTTGTAAAACTTGTAACCATCAGGATCAAAGTCGGCGCCAAAACAAAAAGTGCCAGGATAATGGCAATGTTTATGGTTCTTACAAATTGTGCCGGCTGGTCAACCGCGGCAACGGAAAGATTTACCAAAGGGGGTGCATCTTCCGCGAAAACTGCGGCACTTCCCAGGATAAAAAAGACAAATAAATATTTAAATATTTTCAATATTTTCCTTTTTTTCTATATTGATTAATTCATATCTGTTTAAAATAGAGCAAAGTTTAGTTCCGTAAAGATATATATTCCATGAGACATATATCCATAAAAAGAATATTAGTGCTACACTAAACGAGCCGTATATGGTAGCATAAGTTGAATTTGATTCCACATAAAAAGCAAAAAGTTTTTTAGTAACGCTTAATGTTATAAGGGTTATAAGAGAGCCTGCAGCAGCTGCTTTGTAAGTAACCTTTGTATTTGCGGAAAGGATAAAAAGCAGAATAAATATATTCCAGATAAAAATAAAGGTTATAAGCTGTGTTATAAAGGTGACCTTTAAATAGGGCAGGGTGGAAACAAAGATAAACACTATAAAAAGTACAGGAATAAGTATCATAAAGCCAAGATACATGAAAAACAGTTTATACACGGCTCTTGTAGGGGTACCGTATATCTTGTTTATGATATGTTCGTAATCTTTGAAGAACATCGTAAATACAAAAAGCAGGTAAAATATACCTATATTCCCAAGTTTGTCTGTATTTTCCAAAAATCTTGAGAGGGTATTTATCATTGACTGTGAATGGGTGGGATTTATAAAGTCGAATATATAACTTGTCATTAAATCCATATGTTCCGAAACGGCCGGAACTTTTGAAACGACAACGATCAAAAGTGCTATTAACGGCAGGATCGAAAATATGGTAAAAAAGCTTAAGCTTGCAGCATAGTAAGGAGTGTCGTCATCAAAAAAATCAAAGATCTTTGTAAATTTTTCTTTCAAACTTTTCCTTTAAAAGATGGAACTTTTAAAGTCCCATTTTAAACGGATTTAAAATATTATTCGGGTCAAAAGCCTTTTTTATATTTCTAAACAGTTCCATCTCCGCATCGGTAAAGGCGATATTCATATACGGAGCTTTTGCGGTTCCTATACCGTGTTCACCGCTTAAAGTACCTCCCATATCCACAACAAGCTGGAAGATCTCTTCAATAGCCTTGTGTCCGTCTTCCATCTGTTTTGGGTCGTTCTTGTCTTTTACCATTACGTTTACGTGGATATTTCCGTCACCGCTGTGTCCGAAGCAGGGTACCTGCATACCGTATTTTTCACCTATTTTATATATTTCGTTTAGCGCTTCTGGAAGTTTGCTTCTTGGTACGGAGATATCTTCGTTCAGTTTTTTTGTTCCGAATATTGTAATAGAAGGGCTTGCATTTCTTCTTGCATACCAAAGCTCGTTTGCGTGGGCATCATCCTGTGCGACTATAAAATCACTAGCACCGTTTTCTTTAAAGCTTTTTTCCAAAGTTTCAAGCTGGAATTTTACCTCGTCTTCTAGATTACCGTCTACGTCACCTACAAGTACCGCACCCGCATGTTCAGGAAGGTCAACGTTCAGTTTCTCCCTAAGGGCTTGTATAACAAGTGCATCCAAAAACTCCATTGCAACCGGATTTGCACCGCTTGCCAGTGATTTGAATACGGCATTCATGGCACTTGTAACATCAGGGAAGATTCCCATATATGTCTGCTTGAACTTTGGTTTCGGGATCAGTTTTAAAGTGATCTCGGTAATAACCGCCAGGGTTCCTTCGCTGGCAGTTAAGATTCCGGCCAGGTTATATCCTGCCACGTCTTTGATGGTTTTTTTACCGGCTTGGATAATATCACCGTTTGGAAGAACTGCTCTTAATGCCATAACGTAATCTTTTGTGATACCGTATTTTGCGGCTCTCATACCGCCTGCATTTTCACTTACGTTTCCTCCAAGGGTAGAATACTCTTCACTTGCAGGATCCGGGGGATAGAACAGTCCCACTTCCTCAACAGCTTTTTGAAGCTGCATATTAATAAGTCCGGGCTGTACCCTTGCAACCATGTTCTGCATATCTATTTCAAGAAGCTTGTTCATATGTCTTTCAAGGCTTAGGATGATTCCTCCCCTTGCAGGAAGCGCACCGCCTGTGAAACCGCTTCCCGCACCTCTTGGTACGATTACGATATTATTATCGTTACAGTATTTCAGTATCTGGCTGATATCCTGCTCGTCTCTTGGGAATACTACTGCGTCAGGTTCAAATCTGTCCCTTGTTGCATCATAACAGTATGCGATCAGGTGGGCTTTGTCGCTTTTGACATTCTCACCACCTACGATCTGTATAAATTTATCTATATGTTTTTGCTCTATCATTATAACTCCAGAAGTTTTGAAAAGTGGTCATTATAGCTTGAGATCTTCTCTTCTACGATCTGAACCTCGCCTTTGTCTATAAAGTGCTGTACACTTTTTTCGATAGTTGTAAAGATGCTTGATTCGATCTTTGAGATATTCGTATAGAAAGGTTCGATAGTTGAGAAATCGTTTATAGGAAGCTGGAAAGACTCAAGAATATTGAATGAAACCGTATCAACGATAAATACACCGTTCTTTATAACAAGGAAAAGTGTTCCGATCTCATGTTTTGTACAGAATGCCTGGATATCTTTCCTGCTTGGTGCAGGTTTGTCTTCAACCTTCAAATATGCCGCAAAGAAATCTTCGCTCAGGAAGTTCTGGTTGGGGAAGGTTGTATGTACCACAACTTTTGATTTTATGTTAGGTACGATAAGAAGGCTTGTATTATAAAGATGGTTCAGAATAAACTTGTCGCCGTTCTTTGGATCAAGCTTTGCCGTTGGAAGACCGTCCTGTTTTAGTATGTCCCTATGTCTGAACTCAATAATAGAGTACTGGTCGTTTGTCTCTATAACAGTAGCATAAGAGATCAATAGATCACTTGGATTGTCCGTATTTAGTATCATACCGCTTTGACCTATTTTCAGGTTCCCTTTTGCAATTTTTGCAGTTTCACCATCAACGGCGAAGATATCAAGTTCCCTTTGTGCCGTGTTGAAGTAAGGTTTTTGAGTATCTCCCCTGTAGATAAACGATATTTTTCTGTCAGGTTTGGTGAAAATATACATATGGGTATAGCTTGAGTCTTTTTGTACGATCTTGGTATCTTTTAGTTTCCAGCCGTGGCTTTTCATATCTTTTGCGGAAAAGTTCCCGTTACATCTTTTACCCTCTAGTTTCATCTCCATATCGACCTTTGAAGTCTCAACATCTTTTTTGTAACACATTACGGTTTGTGCAAATATACTTGATATAAAAACGCTTAGCAGTAATATTATTTTCACTTTGTTTCCTTACAGTTCATATTGTATTGTTCATAAAAATCTAATTGTATCGAAATACACTTTATAAAAAGGCAATGTCACCTTTTCAAAACTTTTTTTGTCTTTGTACAGATTTATGTACCATTCAAAATCTATATTATAATCTTTTAAAGCCCTTTGTGAAAGCATGGTATCGTTTATGCTTCCAAGGCTCGAGGGGCAGATAAGAAAAGCTTTGCATCCAAGCTCTTTTATAAGATCGATCATAAAGAAATCTTTGTTGACAGGCACCATCAGTCCCCCCGCACCTTCAATTATAAGTACGTCGCAGAAGTTCAAAAGAAAATCTTTTTTCTCTTTGATCTTTTCTATATTTATGGTTTCACCTCTGCTTGCAACAAAAGGGGCTGCCGGGAGTTCATATTGGAAAGGTACGACATCATCGATCGACAGGTCAAATTCCAGGTTCAGCTCTTTTGCAATATTCAAAAGTCTGTTTCCGTCAAGCGGTTGGTCGGTTACTCCCGTTTCTATGGGCTTGAAATATCCCACTTTTTTGCCCTGTGCGGCAAACTTTTTTAGAAAAACCTCACAGGCATGGCTTTTGCCCACATCTGTATTGGTTGCAGTTACGAAATATACCTCTTTCATTTTAAACCACCGAAAGCTTTTTTATAAGCTCTTTTGCTTCCTCTTCTGTGAAGAATATGTTTCTTGAAAGTTCCGAGTTCACTCTCTGCAAAAAGATCTTTTTCTGCTCGATCTTCTGTTCTTTTGTATCGTAATCGTTTAAAACGGTTTTAAGCTCATCGATATAGTTTTGACAGATATCCTCTTTTTTCAAGGCTTTTGATCTAAAGGCAAAGGCGGCATCATCTTTAAAGATAAAGAACAAAATTACACCGGTAACTATGATTAAAACTATTATGATCGTTTCCAAGATTCTCCTTTAAAAGTCCATTCTTACCTGGGTGGTTCCTGTGGTGCAGAACTCTTCATCTATCTGTTTTGCTATGGCGTTGAAATCAACCCCCTGCACACTTTTCAGCCCTTCACCTATTTGTTTTTTGCCGTTTACAAGCTCTTTTGATTTTATCCCGTGTGAGATTGAAAGGCTGGCTTCGATGAAGGCCGAGAGTTTATCGCACTGTTTCAAGGCTTTACCGTCTATGGGGTCGTATTTGTCAAGATTGTATTTTGTAAGATCTTCTTTTACTGTTATTTTGCCGTTTTCTTTTATTTTGTTTTCAAATTCGTCTTTGAAGTTGTTATCGTCAAGTCCCAGAATATAGGCAAACTCTTTTTGCATGTTCAATGGTACATAAGGCATGATTTTGTCCTCTATCTGGTTTACTTCATATTCGGCTATTATATCGGCAAGTTCGTCGACGCTGTATTTAACGGGGCTTATGATATCCCTTGTCAAAGCTTCGGGAAGGTCATGGAAGAGTGCCGTGAAGAAATTATTCTGGATCCTTTTATCGCAGGCATTTATCTCAAGTGAATAGAAGTAGCCGAATATTGCGACGGTAAGCATATGCCCAAGCACCGAGGTCTCAGGTATTCGCGGGGTTTGGGCCCATCTTTTCTGGAATCTTAGTCTTCCGCTTAGGTCAACTATCTTTGCAAGTTTTTTATTCAAGGCTATTTTTCTTATACCGATCAGTTCGTAATAATCCTCGATCTCTTCTTCAACCTCTTTTTTCACATCCTCTATATCATTTAGGAACTGGCTTGTCTGGTATACGATGCCAAATTCCCATTTGGTCGAGATGTAAGAAGCCGCTTTTAGGATAAATCTCTCTTTTTTGTATACGTTCTCGTCTTCAAGATATTCTTTGAACTTTTGCAGAAACAGCCCCTTGTCTATAGCTTCAAGGCTTGGTTCAAGCTTCTCTATCACCCAGTTATTGATCTCCGATTTTTTCTTTTGCAGTGCCTTCCTGAACACATCAGGTCTTATATCCGTTACCACGACTCTTCTGAAAAACTCGAAAAGCCCCGCTTCTATCAGGCGGGTAAAATCTACGTCGTCTTCAAGTTTTGCTATGAAATATGCGATTATGAATTTATGGGCCTGTTTGTCCAGTTCTACAAGGTCAACCATTCTAGGGTAGTCGTTCCATCTCTGGATAGAGGCTGAGCTGAATATATAGTCTATGAGCTTTGGGTTTATCATTTGATCTTTTCCTCGACAATCTCTTCTATCTCGCGGGTGACTTCATCCATAGTCTCTTCAACTATTGCTTCCGCTTCGTCATCGAGTTTTTCGGCTTCCGATTCAGAGGCTTTTTTATCGAAGAACATCAGGTATTTTCCCATAAGCATCGCAGCTACGGTGCCAAGTACGACGGCATAAGCAAACAAGTCGCTGGGGGGAGTGCTTTTTGTCATGATTTTCCCTAAAAAAAGATTTGTGTATATAGTTCTAATTATACACAATTTAATTTAAAGATAAATTTGTTTTTAGTTTAAGGGAATTAAAATAAAAGTTTAAGTAAAATTCCGTTCCGATTTAATATCGAGATCAATACTATACCAATCAGGAGGTCCAAGATGGCTTTAGATAAGGACATAAAACAAGAGATCATCTCTAAATACCAAAGAGATGGAAAAGACACAGGTTCTGCAGAGGTTCAAATTGCAATATTAACTGCTCAGATTACTGCATTAACAGATCACTTAAAATCAAATCATAAAGATCACCATTCAAGACTAGGTCTATTAAAAATGGTAGGAAAAAGAAAAAGACTTCTTAAATACTTAAGAAGAACAGATTTTGACAGATTTACTAAATTAGTTGCTGATTTAGGAATCAGAGCTAAATAATTTTATTTAGTTTGTAAAAAAGGGAAGACAAAAGTCTTCCCTTTTTTTATTCTTAAAAAAAAATTTCAGATAAACGATTTATGATTACATCATTGTATTTTATGTACAATCCACTATATTAAAAAACTCAGGATAAAAATGTTATTGACAAAGAAAAGCGAATATGCCTTATTATCATTAGTATCTATAGCAAAAAGCAAGGAACCCAAAAATGTGGACGTTCTTGCAAACGAATTAAATATATCCAAGTCATTTTTAGCTAAAATTTTGCAGAATCTTGCAAAAAAAGGTATTCTTAATTCATATAAGGGTATCAACGGGGGATTTACATTAAATAAATCTTGTGATGAATTAACAATATTAGAGATCACTAAAGTTGCCGAAGAGCGGACACCTTCCGTATTCGAGTGTACGACCGAGCATGGAACCTGTGATAAAAGCGTAGACGGGAAATGCAGTGTCTTCCCTCTTTTGAACAATCTTCAGAACAAAATTAACGGCTTTTTAGATGATCTGACACTAAAGGATATTTTATAAAATGAAGCTATTTCATATGTCCCATACCGATATGGACGGTTACGGCTGCCAGCTGATATCAAAAAAGGTATTTCCGACAGGTTATTTTTTAAATGCGAACTACGGGCTTGAGGTAAAGCTTTTTACCAAAGAGATCCTTGAAAGGATCAAAAGAGAGCCAAAAGAGCAGGAGATGCTTTTTTTAATAACAGACCTTAACCTTACACCGGATGAATCAAAAGATCTTAACAATAAGATAAACAAGCTTAACGAGCAGGGGTATAATATTAAGCTTCAGCTTCTTGACCACCACGGCACCGGTGCAAAAAGCGCCGCAAAATATGAGTGGTATTTTCTTGATACTAGCAGAAGTGCTACAAAGATAACATATGATTATTTTAAAGAAAATTACCCTGAATTCGGGCAAAAATGTGAAAAAAACTTTGATAAACTTGTCCAGGCAATAAATGCCGCAGATATCTGGCTCTCAGACGACGAGCTTTTTGAATACGGTAAAGTGTGCATGAGCATGGTTGCAAAATCTTATGAGATAAACAACAGCCTGTTCCCCGATCTTCACAGGGATTACAAACATTTCCTTATGACAAAATGCCTTGAGTTCATAGATGAAAAGGATGGGTATATAAAGCTTGACGAAAGTATCTATTTCTATAAAAAAGAGTATCTGAACAAAGGCTCAAATAACGATTCAATGGATAACCTGAGTTCAAAATATCTTGTAGATGCACTGGAGTCAAAAAAAGAGGACCTGACCGTTTATTATAAAGAACACAAAGGATTGCTTACATACTGCCTTGGCGGTATCTCTATTCCTGCGAACGCATTTTTAAAAGCAAATCCGGATTTTGACTTTTTCATCGACGTAAACAGAAGAGGCCGAGCAGGTTTCAGGGCCGATAACAAGGTTGATGTATCTGTTCTTGCAGGCAAGCTTGCAAACGGAGGAGGTCACCCAAATGCAAGCGGTGCTGCCTTTGATGACTTTAAAGAAACAGTTATTTATGACGACGTAAAAAAATATATCCAGGAAAAGCTTGATAAGTGTGATTAGTTAAGATATAGAAAAGCTGAAACAATTCAGCTTTTCTTTTTTTGATTTTAAAATATCCCTGCAATTTGAGAAGACATTTTTTTCTCTAAGATTGGTAAAGCTTCTGCCAGTTCTAAATTCATTTTTGTTGCTTCTGCAAAGATTCTTGTATTTTTTTCTATGAAGTTAGTTTCATAATGCTGATTTGATGATTCCGTAATATTATCATTTAAAGATCCACCACCTTCATTACTTCTAACAGCACCTCCGAAGCTGTTCATAAAACCTGATCTTCTGCTGTCTTGAACTTTAGCCTGCCCTGTATTTGCACCTGTTGATGTAAATACTTTTTGGTCTGTTCTTTCTTTTACATTAATATCCACAACCATCTGGTAAATCGTATCTTCCGTTAGTTTTCCAACCAAAGCACCTATACCAGCACCTATAAGGCCACCTGCAACTACGCCTCCTGCACTGTTACTGTTATATGCACCTACACCTGCACCTGCCGCACCTAGCGCAAATGCACCGCCTGCTGCATTATTTTCTTTTTTATTGTTGGCAAATAATACGTTAGCTACTAAAATATATTTAGCTATATCTGGATCGTCAGTCAGCTTATATCCTCTATTTGTCAATTTTTGTTCTGTTAAACCTAATAAATTATTTAAGTCTTGTCCTGATGTATTTTTAACATCAACGTAGATGATTCTTTCCGATTTTTTAACCGGTGTTATAAATACGCTTCTTGTCATTTTTGATTGGGTTTGAAGCTCTGTTGTAGCACACCCTGTGAAAAGTAGTGAGCTTGCAACAGCCACACCTGCAATAAAGTTTGTTGTTAATTTCATTTATACTCCTAATTTTTTAAAAAGGATAATAATAAAGTGATTCTTTACACTAACTTAAAAATAAATAAAAAAATAAATGTAATATTAATGTAAAAAACTTTAGGAAAAATGGGGACTTATTTTGGTATCTGGACTTGAAGAAAGGTTATAAATAATTTTAGTTATTACTATAAATGATTATTTATACACCTTTATATTTGTAAAATATTTTACTTTTTGTAAAAACGGCTGTTATTACATTCTACTCGTTAATTCTTTGATTTCAAGAACGATTTGACAGACCTTACTCCTTCAACACTTTTTGCATGTTTGACAGCTTTGGAAATTTCCTGTGCAGTACCTACTGTTCCCCAAAGTACGACCTGGCATTGTATAGTACTAATGTTTATATTCGTAGACCAGATCGATTTATCACCTATTAATGCTGCTTTAACTTTTGCTGTGATCTCAAGATTTTCTGTTGTTCCGCAAGGATGGTTTTTATCTGCTTTTACTAAATACGAACCAACTGATTTGACCCCTTCAACAGACCTTGCAGCTTTATAAAATCTGTTTTTTTGAGCACTTGTTTCATACTCACCAACCAAAAATACTTTACCTTCATAGCTTGTTACCGATACGCTGATCAGATCGGATGATTCACCTTCGGTCAGTTTTTTTAATATTTTAACCTCGATCGTCTTATCGCTTGCGATAGTGCCGACGTTTCTTTCGTCAACAGTTGCCGAATAAATAGTTCCTACACATCCTGTATTTGTCACAACGACAAATAAAGAGAATAATCCTGCATAAATTAGATTTTTCATGTTCCCTCCATAGTATATTTTTTTAATGCCGGTTTGACATATAATACATAAATAATATAATTATATATTATATGTTCTCAACATTGGATTAAAGAAGATATTTATCTACAGAGCGTCTTGTTCCTATCTTAAACAAGCCATAAATAAAATTTAGCTATAATCCCCTAAAATTACATATTCAAGGTATAAATAAATGAGCGAACAAACTCCTTTAGAGATAGCACTTGCACACTCTATGACTGAAGAAGAATACGAAAACACGGTTAAGATACTAGGACGTGAGCCTAATTATACGGAAATAGGTGTCGTCTCAGCTATGTGGTCAGAGCACTGTTCTTACAAATCAAGTACAAAATACTTAAAAGGTTTCCCTACAAAAGCTCCATGGGTTATCCAGGGACCGGGAGAGAATGCCGGAGTTATCGATATCGGTGACGGATATGCAGCGGTATTCAAGATGGAATCACACAATCACCCGAGTTTCATAGAACCTTACCAGGGTGCTGCTACGGGTGTGGGCGGTATTATGAGAGACGTATTTACAATGGGTGCACGACCTGTTGCATCTTTAAATCTTATACAGTTTGCAAGCGTTGAAGGAAATAGCGAAACTGCAAAAAAACACAGATATCTTTTAAGAGGTGTTGTTGAGGGTATCGGCGGATACGGTAACTGTATGGGTGTACCTACTATCGGAGGTCAGACAGGTTTTGAGGAGTGTTATGCGGGTAACAACCTTGTAAACGCTTTTAACCTTGGTATAGCAAAAGCCGACGAGATCTTCTACGGAAAAGCTGAAGGTATCGGAAATCCTGTTATGTACGTAGGATCAAAAACAGGTCGTGACGGTCTTGGAGGGGCTGTTATGAGTTCTGCCGCGTTTGACGAAGATAGCGAGTCAAAAAGACCTACCGTTCAGGTTGGTGACCCGTTCACTGAAAAACTTCTTCTTGAAGCTTGTCTGGAACTGTTCAAAAAAGATCTTATTATCGGTATCCAGGATATGGGAGCTGCGGGACTTACATCATCATCATTCGAGATGGCAGGTAGAACAGGATCCGGTATGATCATGCACCTGGATAAAGTTCCTGCAAGAGAAGAGGGGATGACTCCTTACGACTTTATGCTTTCTGAATCTCAGGAGAGAATGCTTATCTGTGCCAAAAAAGGGTGCGAACAGGATGTTATCGATATCTTCCACAAATGGGAGCTTGACGCTGCGGTTATCGGTGAGGTAACAAATACAGGTAATATGGAACTATTCTGGCACGGTGAGAAGTGTGCGGATATCCCTATCCAGCCATTATCTGAAGAGGCGCCTGTACTTGACAGACCTGTTGCGGAACCTGAATATTTAAAAACAATCAAAGATGTAGCGCTTGATAAAGATATTTCAAATCAGGAAGCGTTTGATGCATTGTTTAGTGATATGGAGGTTGTTGATAAAGGATTTATCTACGATCAGTATGACTCGATGGTACAGACAAACACCGTAAAAGGTCCTGGGAAACTTGACGGTTCGGTTATAAGAATAAAAGAAACAGGTAAAGCTCTTGCAATGAGTGCGGACTGTAATACAAGACTTTGTTACATCGATCCTGAAAAAGGAGCAGCGGCTGCTGTTATGGAAGCGGGAAGAAACGTAGCGATGACAGGTGCGACTCCAAAAGCTATTACAGACTGCCTTAACTACGGTAACCCTGAGAACCCTGAGGTTATGTGGCAGTTTATGAAAGGGTGTGAAGGTATCAAGGCTGCGTGTGCTGCACTTAACACTCCTGTAATCGGTGGAAACGTATCACTTTATAACGAAACTAACGGTGTGGGTGTATTCCCTACTCCTGCAATTGCAACAGTGGGTGTAAACGATGATATGAACAAAGTATTATCTTCTTCACTTCAGGGTGAAGGAAGCACTCTTTATGTTCTTGGAGATACAAAACCTGAATTCGGAGCTTCTTTATATATGAAAAAGCTTTACGGAAAAGTTGCAGGGGAGCACCCTGAAGTTAACTTTGATGCGGAGCTTGGATTGTGGAATCTTGTAATTGAGGCAAACAAACAGGGACTTTTAAAATCTGCAAAAGACGTAAATGTCGGAGGTATTGCCATAGCAGCTGCCAAGATGGCGGTAACAGGCGGTAAAGGTGTTAAGATAATTATGCCGTTAACCGATAATAAAGATATCTTCAGTGAGTCTCTAAGCAGAGCTATCGTTGAGGTTGATTACGATGATGAAGCTGCATTTGAAGAACTTGTAGGAAAACACCATATCAATTGTACGAAGATCGGTACAGCAGGCGGAGACGAGATATACATCAACGGTATCAAGAAGTCTTTAGAAGAAGCTACGGATATTTATTACAATACATTCAAAAAAGTTATAGAACAGGATTTATAGTAGGGAAACCTGCTATAAACCTTAGCTTACAATCTCTTTTTATTAAAATTATTTCTCTCTCTTATATCATAAAAATTAACTTAAAACTAAAGCAATAACTAATCTTAATTAATCTATAATCAAAGCCCAATTTTTAGTATGAAATGATTTCTCATACTGATTAAATATATGAAAATACGGAATAAAATATATGCTGATAGACGGACACGACAGGGTAGTAAACTATTTAAGAATATCTGTAACCGAAAGGTGCAATTTCAGATGCCAGTACTGCATGCCTGAAAAACCTTTCTCATGGGTGCCACATGAAAACCTTTTAAGTTATGAAGAGCTTTTCGAGTTTGTAAAAGCTTCTGTCGACGAGGGGATAACGAAGATAAGAATAACAGGCGGTGAACCTCTTCTTCGGAAAACCTTGATGTGTTCATAAAAATGATAAGCGATTATGCACCCCATGTTGACCTGGCACTTACCACAAATGCCTTTTTACTGGAGGACGCCGCTCAAACTCTAAAAGATGCGGGTCTTAAAAGGATAAATGTCTCACTTGATTCTTTAAAAAAAGAAACGGCACACTATATAGCCCAGAAAGATGTTCTCGAACCTGTTCTAAGGGGGATCGACAAAGCGCACGAAGTGGGGATGAAAGTAAAAATAAACTGCGTACCCTTAAAAGACGTGAACGACTCTGAGATCATAGATATACTTGAATACTGCAAGGCAAAAGGGTATGAGGTAAGGTTTATCGAGTTTATGGAAAATAGCCATGCCAGCGTTAAAAAAGGGCTTAACTCCAAAGAGATACAAAATATCATAAAAGAGAAATATGATTTCGTAAAACTTGAAAGGGAGGGAAGCAGTCCCTCCCAGGGCTACCAGCTAAAAGACGGCTACAAGTTTGGTATAATCGAGCCTCACCTTGATGATTTCTGCAGTGACTGCAACAGGATAAGACTGACTGCGGAGGGTTATCTTATTCCATGTCTTTATTTTGAGGATGCTTTAAGCATTGCCGATGCGGTAAAACAAAAAGATATAAAAAAAGCGGTATCTATTTTAAAAGAGGTTCTTAAAAACAAACCGGAAAAGAATAAATGGGGAGAGGATAACGACTCCAGCCGTGCTTTTTACGAGACGGGCGGATGATAAGGAAATAGATGGAAAAGTATTATTACGGATATGACGAATTCCTGCAGGATGTGAAAATTTTATCAAAGCAGGTAAAAGAGTATAATGCAGATACATTTCTTGCTATTGCAAGGGGAGGGGTGACTTTAGGGCACTTTCTTTCAAGCAGTCTTGATAGCAGAAGGCTCTTTACTATTAACTCGGTACATTATCAAAATGGAAAGAAGTTAGATACTTTTGATATTTTTAACATACCCGATCTTAAGGATGCCAAAAAAGTGATTATTATAGATGATATAATAGACAGCGGGGAGACTATGGCAGAGATAAGCGGACTGCTTAAAAACAGCTATCCCCATTGTGAATTTAAAATAGCGACGATATTCTACAAGCCTGCTGCAGTTATAGAAGCTGACTTTAAAGTCAAAGAGGCAAAAGAGTGGATAGACTTTTTTTGGGAAGTTGATCCTTTAGTATAGAAAAAAGGAGGAACCAATGTATTTGAAAACACTTAGCATCTTAATCATATTTTTCTCATTTGCTTTAGGATATGATTCAACTGACGAGCTTAAAGTTGAGACCTTGGTAAAAACTACAAAAAGCTGGGACGGTAAAACTTTAGCATCATACCAAAAAGGACAGCCAGAAGTAACTATACTTAAAATAACCATTCCACCAAAAACAAAACTTGCATTACACAAGCACCCTATAATAAACACAGGACTGATGACTAAAGGGGAATTAACGGTTATTACGGAAGAAAATGAGGTATTAAAACTAAAAGAGGGTGATACTATCGTAGAAGTGGTCGGAAAATGGCACTACGGGATTAACGAGAAAGATACCCCTGCACAAATAATAGTATTTTATGCTGGTATCAAAGGGGAACCGATAACCATAAAAAAATAGGCTTTATTTTATTAATAAAGCCATAGAGTAAGAAAATACCCTCCGAATATCAGCCATATAAATAAAACTGTCGCCAGATAGACGGGCTTTAATCCCACATTCTTAAACTTATCAAGAGTTGTCTCCATCCCCAAAGCGGTCATTGCCATTGTTAATAAAAACGTATCTAAACTGTTTATAGACTCAACTGTCGTCATAGGCAGCAGTTCAAAAGAGTTAAACCCAACCACTGCTATAAACATAACAGCAAACCACGGTATGGTGATATTTGATCTTTCTGCCTTTGCCGTACTGCTTTTAAAAAGCCAGAAAGACAATATAAGCAGAAAGGGTGCCAGCATCATTACCCTTATCATTTTTATGATTATAGCTTCGGTGCTTGCAATATCACCCACCGCATTAGACGCCCCTACGACATGTGCCACCTCATGCACGGTCGCTCCTATATATATACCCATCTGAGATTCATTCAAAGGGATCATCCCTGCTTTGTATAAAAAGGGGTAAAGCACCATGGCAACAGTACCGAATACAACCACCGTAGATACGGCTACGGCACTTTTATATGGGTCTGCCTTTATCACGGGCTCCGTTGCAAGAACCGCAGCAGCACCGCAGATAGAGCTTCCGGCACTCGTAAGGATGGTAACGTCCCTGTCAAGCTTTAAGAACTTCACACCCACTATATACCCAAGCACAAAGGTTATACCAACTATCAGGGCGCTTATCAATACTCCGTTTATCCCGACCTCCTGGATATTGCCAAAAGTCAGCCTGAAACCGTACAGGATGATACCGAATCTGAGAATCTGCTTCATGGAGAAGTTTATCCCCCTTTGCCACTCTTTGGGTATATTGTTCCTAAGGGTATTGGCATAGATTATACCTAAAAATATACCGATGATAAGCGGGCTTAGTGCAAGTGATCTTATAAGATCAAATTGCGAGATATATGTTGCTGTGGCGGCGAACATAGCTACAAAAAAGATACCGTTTAACGTATCTGCCCTGTTTTCTTTTGTAAACATCTTTTTTTCTCCTTTTTTTGATAATGAAAATATATCAGCTCTTTTTTTATTTGTAAAATATATTATTTTTAATATAATATTAAATATTTTTTATGATAATGGGGCAATATGACATTTAAAGAGTTGAATTTTTTCTATGAGCTTTGTGAAAATCCCAAGGTAAGCCTTGTGGCAAAAGAGTTGAACATAAGCCAGTCAGCCATATCCATAGCGATAAAATCATTGGAAAACAAGCTTGGGGAACCGCTGTTTGACAGGATAGGCAAAAAACTTGTTCTAAACGAAAGGGGCAGGTATTTTTATGAAAAAACCCATGACCATTACATCGCGCTTCTTGATACAAGGGACCTTTTTAAAAAAGAGAGGATAAAAGGAAGCTTGAAAATAGCCGCAAGCAAGACCACCTCGGGCTTTGTTATGTCGGAACTCTATTACCGCTTTTTATCAAAATACGAGGGTGTAAAGCTTGAAACAAATACCCTGAACTCTTCACTTATCATCCAGCAGGTTCTAAACGGCCAGATAGATATGGGGGTGATAGAGACCGACTGCGACGAGCTTGATATTATAAAAGAGAAGCTACTGGACGATGAGATCATAATAGTCACAGGGGATGAAAAATCTAAAAAAGAGTGCTATATAGACAATGTGAAAAAAAAATGGCTGTTACGGGAGAGCGGTTCAGGGACTAAAGAGATATTTTTCAAGGCCCTGCAGAAACATGCAAAGCAGATTGACGTGTTTATGGAGCTTCACGAGATGCAGGAGATAAAATCGCTGCTTTTAAATCACAAAGATACCGTATCTGCCATATCCAAAGTTGCGGTTGCAAAGGAGATAGAAGATAAAAAACTCTTTGAGGTAAAACTAAAAAACTTTGAATTTAAAAGAGAGTTTAGCCTTATCTACCATAAAAACAAAACAAGGAACAAACTTTTTGAGACATTCAGGGAGTTTATTACGGAAAGTTTTGTCACTTTTTCGTAAAAGCAATATATAAATAGCTTTTGGGTATAATCGCGACAAATAATTAATATAAATGAAATGAGGAAGAGAAGTGAGAGCATTAATATCTGTCAGCGATAAAAGCGGTGTAGAGAACTTTGCCAAAGAATTGGTTGCATTAGGTTACGAGATCATCTCTACGGGTGGTACATATAAAAAACTTCAAGAAGCGGGAATAGCGGTTATCGAAGCAAACGAGGTTACAAAATTTCCTGAGTGTTTTGAGGGAAGAGTAAAAACTCTTAACCCATTTATCCACGGGGGTATCTTGCATAGACGTGACAAGCAGTCTCACTTAGACCAGGCAAAAGAACTGGGAGTAGAGGGGATCGATCTGGTATGTGTGAACCTTTATCCGTTCAAAGCTACTATTGAAAAAACAGACGACTTTGAAGAGATCATCGAAAATATCGATATCGGCGGGCCTGCTATGGTAAGAAGTGCGGCTAAAAACTTTGACTCTGTAATTATCGTAACTGACGTAGCAGATTATGATACAGTATTAAACAACCTTAAAAACGATACTAACACTGTTGAATTTAGACGTGACATGATGATCAAAGCTTACGAGCATACAGCAGCATACGATAGTATGATCGCAAACTATATGAACAAAAGATTCAACGGCGGGTTCGGTGACAAGCAGTTCATCGTAGGTGAAAAAGTATTTGATACAAGATACGGTGAGAACCCTCACCAAAAAGGTGCACTATACGAGTTTGACAAGCACCTTTCAAACAAATTCATCACTTTAAAAGGTGAAGCAAGCTTCAACAATATGGGAGATATCTCAGGTGCAGCCAAGATCGCTTCGGCATTCGGTGACGATAATGCAGTATGTATCGTTAAGCACGGTAACCCTTGCGGATTTGCCATCAAAGACACGCTTTTAGAGTCATACACAGAAGCTCTTAAATGTGACCCTGTATCTGCATTCGGCGGTGTTGTTGCGGTTAACGGTATCGTTGACCTTGACCTTGCAGTTAAGATGAACGAGATCTTCTTGGAAGTTGTATTCGCTGCAGACTTTACGCCTGAAGCTGAAGAGGAATTAAACAGAAAGAAAAGAATCAAATTGTTCAAGCAGGGAACTAAAAAGCTTGAGATGGCTAACGATGCATTCAACTTCAAGATAGTTGACGGTGGATTCGTTTACCAGGATGCTGACAAAGTTGAAGATGACGAAGTGGCAAACGCTGAATTAAAAACAACTAGAACTGCTACAGAGCAGGAAAAGAAAGATATGGAGATAGCTTACAAAGTAGCTTCATTAACAAAATCTAACTGCGTAGTATACGTGAAAAACTCTGCAATGGTTGCTGTTGGTATGGGTATGACTTCAAGAGTTGACGCTGCAAAAGCCGCACTTAGAAAAGCAGAGGATATGGGTCTTGATACTACAGGTTCAGTTCTAGCTTCTGAAGCGTTCTTCCCGTTTAGAGATTCTATCGATGCAGCTGCGCAAGCAGGTGTAAAATGTGTGATCGAGCCTGGCGGGTCAGTAAGAGATGATGAGGTTATCGAAGCTGCCAATGAGTTTGGGATGGCACTGTACTTTTCAGGAAAGAGACACTTCCTACACTAAAAATTGATTCTAACACGAATCTCTCTTCATAGCTAGGCGTTGAAAGAGAAAATTGTTCAAGTCATTTACTATTTGTAAACTCCTTTTCAATTTTCTCCTTCGCCTGTATCTATTTTGATATCTTCATCTTATAATCAATTTTATGATCTTACTTTTAAAACCAATCTTTACTTATCAAAGATCAAAAAATTTAATTTTTTACAAAACAAAAATTCAATATATTTTCTAGTTTATTTGTCACTACTTTCCTTTATTTAAAGGCTTTATAAAAAGATTAATAATAAAAATATCCCTATATTTTATATTTGAAGTATGTTTGATATAGAATGTCATAATATATGCATATGTTATGTAATATTATCATCTAAATATCGATAATAAATGTACATAAGAACTATATCAAAAAGTTAAAATATATTTAAAGAATATGGCAAAAGTAGCGAATAGCGGTTACGGAGTAAACTTTCCTTGAAATTGCAATCTATTTTATAGTAAAATCTACAGGAATACCTTATCTAAGGTGTTTATATGTGTTTTGATATACGACTTATTTTGTGTATGTTATTTATTGATTTTTATGGTGTTTTATATATAATGTACGTTGAATAAATAGTTATAAGACAAAGGAAAATAAACATGACATTAAGTGGATTCTTTTTTGATACACCCATTTATACACCAATTGAAATTAATGAATCAAATAAAGATATATTCAAAAAAATTATTGAGCATCAAAGTTCAGAAGAATTTGAAGGGTACAACCCATGGAGACAAGTTGAATCAACCTTCGTTGTAATTACAGACTTAATTCCAAGTGGAGGTACTTTCACTGGCTATGGAATTGTAAAAATAAAATGTAAAAGAACTGATGATATCTTCCGTTACTACATTTATATGAATCCAAAAACAAATAAACTTATGAAAACAGGACAATACCCATCAATTGCTGATTTTCATATTTCTGAAATCAAGCAATACAATAAATTGTTGTCAAAAGATAAATTAAAAGAATTTACAAGAGCGATTGGATTAGCTGCTAATGGAGTTGGAATTGGTTCTTTTGTGTACTTGAGACGAATTTTTGAATATTTGATTTACGAAGCATATATTACTTGTGAGAAAGAAGGTCTTGTTGGCAAAGAAGATTACACAAAAGCAAGAATGGATGGAAAAATCGCATTACTTTCAGCACATTTACCTGCTTTCCTTGTTGAAAATAAAGGTATATACTCAATTTTGAGCAAAGGCATACATGAATTAGATGAATCTACATGTTTAGATCACTTTGATACATTAAGAGTTGGTATTGAAATCATCCTTGATGAAAAATTAGATGAATTAAGAAAAAGAGAAAAGATAGAATCTGCAAAGAAAAAATTAATGCAAGTAAAAGTTTAAGTTATCTTATAACAAGAACTTGGAGAGAAATAGTTTACCCTAGCGGGCGAAACTATTTCTCAAGACAGTCGTTATATAAAAGGATTTAAAATTATGAAATTAACAAGTGACATTATAAAAATTGTTCAAACTGGTGTAAATGTAAAAATATCAGGAAAGAAATTAACCTCAGACATCATACAAATTGTTAAAGAAGCAAAAAAAGTTGGTACGAATATTACAATTGTAGATGCTGGTAAAAAACTAACTTCGGATTTAATAAGTATTTCTAAAATATATCCAGAAGGTATTACTTTAGAATTAGATACATAAGAGATAAATATAACAAATCGTTGGAAAGAAAAACAAGGTAATAGTGCAAAATTATATAGTTTTTATGTGTCACATTTAGATATATTAAATAGCTAATAGTCATGACGTTTTGATAGCTTGTTTTTCAACTCAAGCGTTAGCTTACGAAAAGAGGAAAATTATGAGTACTAAACGAGATAAAAGAAAAAAAGCTGAAAAAAAGAAGCAAAACCAAATAAAAAACAGTCAGTCAAAAGAACTTAGTCAATTTGAAATAGAAAATGGATTAAAAGAACTTTTTAATCCTAAGAGGCTAACAACTCCAACAAGTATAAATAATGATATATTAGAAGTTTGCAAAAAAATCAGTAATAATGAACCCTTTTTTCTTAAAATTGAGCCTGAAGCGTGGTCAAGACAATCCTGTTGTGACCTGAATGTAGAAGAATATATTAAGTTAAATGGTGGACAAATGTTGTGTGGTTATAAAGTTTGGTACAACAAACCAAAGTATATTGAGTTAGAAAGACATGCTATATGGTCTAAAGATGGAACATATAAAGATATAACATTTAATGCGGAAGGGGAGGAAAACATTTTATTTGTTCTGGATGTCCCTGAAAAACAGAATAATCTTGAAGATAACAAAGTGAAAATTCGCTGGGGCAAGGATACGAAGACACGACAGCTTATTAAGCATCATGAATATTTTGAAAGCCTAATCCCAATACAACAAATGAGTAATGAAGCGTGCTGGAGTACAATGTTAACTTATGAACAATGGGAAAAAGGACAAAGAATGTCAAATATGCAAATTATAAACAGCTAACAAATCATTGGAGAGAAATATTTGACCCTGCGGCTCAAATATTTCTCAACTCAATCGTTATCGGCTCGCCTGCGGCGACCCGATAACGTTAGTGCTGAGCGAGTTCTTGTCATCCTCCGCCTTCGGCTTCGGATAACAAGTCGCAGGAGCGAACACTCTCTTCCACTCATTCAGTTGGATTTCGAAAACTCCGTTTTCAATCCTCCTTTCTGAGTGTCGCTCAGCACTAACGTTAGATGAAGCTGAAAAATTATATAAATATAAATTTTGATATATAATGGAGAAAAATGAAAATAATAATTATAGGAAATGGATTTGATTTAAATTTGGGATTAAAAACAAGTTATAAAGATTTTATAGAAAGTAGTTATTTCGAATCCTTACTTGAAAAAGATAATTCTTTGGCATGGCACTTATCAAATAATGCTCAATTAAATAATTGGGTTGACATTGAAAACGAAATAACTAATTACTCTGCACAAGTAGAAGATGACAATTTAAATGTAAAAAATGATTTTAAAGCATTAAAAATATCATTAATAAACTATTTAAAAGAAGCTCAAGATGAAGAAATTAATCAAAATTCAAAAGCTTTTGAAATGATTAAAAATGAAATTGAGACTGCAGATAAAATTTATAATTTTAATTATACTAATTCAGTATTTAAAATTGCAGAAATATTAAATATTAATAATATTGAAAGTAAACATTCATTTGTACATGGTTCAATTAACAATTTAGATATTATCTTAGGAGTAGAAGATAAAGCACGAATCAATAAGGATCATATCTTTTTTCAAAAATCATATAATTTAAACTTTGGAGAATCTGATATTGGAAAGCATCTTAATGACAAAAATGATTTAATATTATTTGGTCATTCTTTGGGGGTAACTGATAGTTCATACTTTAAAGATTATATTAATTCACTGACAAATAATTTCGAAAGACCTAAATTAACTTTTTATTATTATGGTGAAATAGGTTATGATGAATTAATGAAAACAATTGATAAGTACACACATAGTTATACAACAGATTTTATACATAATAATGAATTTATAAGAATTGATTCATCTAAAAATGATTAAAGGGAAAAGTTTGATTTTAGTATTTATTACATCTAACAAAACAGTGGAGCTAATAAATTACCCTACGGGCAATTCATTGGCTCATTTTAAACGTTATATTTAAAACCTTACTAGGAGAAGTGATATGTTAACTGATGAATTACAAGAGCTTTTAAATTTGTTGGAAAAAGAAATTGAAAAGCGTAAAAATTTGCCTAATATACAAGAAAAGATCGATGCTATGCATGAACTACTTTTTGAAGCTGCAAAAGAACTTGCACCTATACAAATATCGACACTAAGACATATCGCATCGTTAAAACTTCGTAAAGATGGAGTATGTGATTGTTATGAAGTTACGAATAAACAGATTCGGGATATATTTGAAAAATATGGTCAATCGAATTTACTGCCTAAAGTCAAAAGCGTAAAATAATCATATGAATATAACAAATCAGAGGAGCCAATAAATTACCCTGCTGGCAATTCATCGGCTCATTTCAAACGTTATACCTATAATTAATCATCTATTAACTTACTCAATTTTATATCTAAAACTTTAGATATTTTATAAAGTTGTTCTAAATTAAAGTGTTTACCATATTTATATAGTTCAGCTTTTGCAACATGTCCAACTGAATTATGTCCAATTGCTAATGCTAATTGCATTTGGGTAAAACTCTTTTCTTTTCGATATTTCTTAACATTATCACCAATTTTTTTATAAAAAATGTCAAGCTCTGCATTTGAAAAATTAGTTATATCCATAATATGTCCTATAGGTAATTTATTTATAAGTTTATACTAGATAGAATTCTTTATAAATGTTCTATAGAACATTTATAAAGAAGGCTGGCAATTGAAACAAAGAATATTCGAGGAATATTTATGAAAAATAAAATAAAATCAACAATAAAAAGAATTGAAACTTATAAAAAAGATCTTCAAGAAGACCATATACTTATTGAAACAACATTGAGCGTATTAAAATATCTATTAACAGAAGATATTCCTGATGAACAAAAAAAATCCATGCTGAACGGTATCGGCAATACAACAAAAATCATTGAAGAAAAAATAGATAAAATCGAAAAGAATATCTAAGTTCTCTATTGCCTTTAAGACAAGGTATAACAATACCCAGGAGGGAAACAAGGTAGTCCGGCTTTTTAGGTCTTGAAAAGCAATCATTTTATATAAATATCATTAAAAGCTAAGTTTAAAAATATATAATAGACCATTAGTTTAAAAAAGGATTATCATGCCAAAAACTGTCAATAGAGAGGAAAAAATAAATTTTATTTGTGATGAAGCCTATAAAATGTTTGTTGATATTGGGATTGATAATTTCTCGTTAAATCAATTTATCATAAATATTAATATGTCAAAAGGGCAGTTTTATCATTATTTTTCTACAAAAAACCAGCTAATTTATCAAGTGATGTCAAAAAAAACATTTGAATTAAATAATCATATTGCAAAAGAATATAAAAATAAAAAAACTTTCATTGAAAAATTAAATTTATTATTTGCAATATATATTAACGATGAAGATTATTATAGTGACTTTCAAAAATTAATTATAGACACTATGCATTTATATATCAACTCTAATGATCCTGAGATAAGAGAATTTAACAATACTATGTATCAATCTATTTTTACTATTTTAGAACAGATTTTCGATGAAGAGATAACAAAAGGTAATTTTAATAAAAATTCAAAATCTATGGCTAAATCAATTTGCGCAACAGCTGATGGGATGTTTTTACAATCTCTGATGGTAGAAAATTATGATTTAAAAACGGAATTAACAAACTACTTTTTAGAAATTGAAAAGTTATCAAGAAAATTAAAAGAAATTATATGAATGTGATACAAGATAAAATATCATCAGTTTTTTTTCAATATTCAATACCCTCAGTATTAGGAATGCTGGCAATTTCATCAGCAAGTATAGTTGATGGATTTTTTATAGGAAATCATGTTGGAGATTCTGGGCTTGCTGCGATAAATATAAGTTTTCCTATTTTCTCTTTACTTTTTGGATTCGCTTTAATGTTGGCAATTGGCAGCAGTGTTGTATCTGGAAAACTTATAGGAGAAGGAGATACTAAAAACGCTTCTATTATTTTTAGCAAAACTATGATTTGTATCACTCTTTTCAGTTTTTTAACTTGCACAGTTTTATTTTTAAATATAGAAACTATCCTGCATCTTTTTGGTGCAGATAAAAACTTGACAACTATTGCAATTGAATATCTGTCTATAATGTTAATCTTTATTCCGTTTTTAATGATAGGAGTAGTTTTAGATTATTTTGTAAGACTTGATAATAGACCAAACCTTGCTTTTATAGCTCTACTTTTAAGTGCAATTATAAATGTGTTATTGGATTGGTTTATGATAGTATATTTACAAAAAGGTATTTTTGGAGCAGCATTAGCCACGGGTATCTCTCAACTTATTTTATTCGTTATTCTTTTAGTTCATTTTTTCTCAAAAAAAGCAACACTAAAATTTGTAAAACCAATAGGGAGTTATATACAAATTATCAAAGCTGCTTACAATGGAGTTTCAGAGTTTGTAAATGAAATTTCAGTAGGAATAACAACTTTGATTTTTAACTATGTAATGATAAAAAATTTCAGTATAGAAGGAATTGCAGCTTTTGCTGTTATTAACTATCTTTTATTGATCGGGATAATGATAGGTTTTGGAATAAGCGATTCTTTACAACCGATTATCAGTAAAAACTTTGGTGCTAAGAAAACAAATAGAATAGCAGGTTTTTTAAAATTGGCTTCTATTTTTACAACTTTAGTTGGTATTGTCATGATATTATTAATTATATTTATACCGGATAGATTAGCAAATATTTTTTTGGAAGATACAAATTATCAAACAAAACAAATAGTTTTAGATTTTGCAACATTTATATGGATAGCTTTTCTTTTTAATGGTATTAATCTTGTGATTTCGGCTTATTTAACAGCAATTCATAAGCCCTTATCTTCAATGATTATTGCACTATCAAGAAGTTTTATTTTTCCTGTACTCTTTATATTTACATTACAATTTTTATTTGGTACACAAGGGATATTTTTAGCGATTCCAATGGCTGAAGCTATTACTTTTATAATAGCAATAATTTTATTTCGAAAATTTAGCCCTCATAAAATAACTTAAGAGGCTATGTAATGAAGATAAAGGTTATGGTAAAATGTCAGATAGAATGGTTGAATCAGTATCTTAATAAGATGGATTTTGGGTATAAACAATATAAAATAAGAATAGTAAAAGTTGAATGAGACTATAAATTTTAAGCTAAATAATATCGCGAAAGCTAAAGTGACGACACAGGTTTCAAGGATTTGATATGAAAAACATAGATAAAAACATTTTTGCACTTGGATGGGTAAGTTTTTTTACCGATATGGCCTCTTCGATGATCACCGTTTTGCTTCCCGTATTTGTGGTGTATATATTGAACGAGGGGGTTGACAAGCTTGGGATCGTTATTGCGGTAGCTACGTTTGTATCTTATATATTCAGGATAGTTTTCGGGTATCTAAGCGACAGATACGAAATAGTCAAACCTTTCGTGGTAAGCGGGTATCTTATCTCGGCCCTTACCAAACCGCTTTTTTCTTTTAGCGAAAGTTTTGTAAGCGTCGCCTTTTTACGGGGAGCGGAGCGGATGGGAAAGGCTGTAAGAAGCGCCTCCAAAGATTCTCTTATAAGCAGCTTTGCAAAAGAGAAGATGCACGGAAGAACCTTCGGTTTTCATAAGATGATGGATATATCAGGGGAGCTTTGCGGGGCCTTGATCCTGTTCTTCGTGTTTTTCTATTTTGCAAAAGATGAAAGTACCATACGGGCAATATTCCAATTTACGGCTATTCCCGGGCTGCTTGCCGTTATTATTCTGATATTTTTTGTCCGCGATGCGCCCAAGAAGGCCAAAAAGAGCGACAGCGTGGTGAACAAAGAGGACTACAGGCTTTTCCCTTTTCTTTTTATCTATTTTTGTTTTTTGTTTTTTATTGTAAGCGAGCAGTTTCTTATAGTTTATGCAAAGCAGGAGGGGTTTGATCTGTCTGTTATCCCGCTTTTTATTATCCTTTTTACCTTTGTCCAGACCCTTGCCAGTTATTACGGCGGTTTGTTAAGCGACAGGATAGGAAGCTATAAGATAATGCTTTTGGCTTTTGTGTTCGGAATATTATCTATCCTTAGCGTTAAATTCAGTCTTTGGCTGTCGTTTGGGTTTTTGGGTCTGTTCACTGTTCTAAGCCTTAATGCATTAAGGAGCCATATCTCGGCAAATGCGGTCTCGAAAGGGTTCGTATTCGGCATTTTTTACGGGGGAGTTGCGCTATTTAGCTCTCTTGGGGCTTTGGTGATAGGTTATATCTGGCACCGTTTCGGGGTTGAAAGCGTTTTAATGTTCAGTATTGCAGGGATGGTATCTGTCACCTTAATGCTGATTTTAATAGGCAAGAATGAAAGCCCCACCTCAAGTTCATAGATCAATTCCCAGGAACTTAACTTTTGACTTTTTAGGGTATTTTATATACAATCTAGGTTAATAAATAGTGATTAATAGTGTGAAATAATTAAAGTTAAAAGGATTGAAAATGTCTCTATCCATTCAAAAAACCCCTGCTGTAAGTGATCTAACCACCTATTCAAATAATAAAAAAGAAACTGCAACCTCTGTAAACGTTAAAAATGAGGAAGCATCACAAACAACAAAATTAACTGCAGAAGAAGAGATGATTTTATTTAAAAAAGAATTTTATCAGGATCTCGAAAAGATACAACGCCATAGTAGTGTAAAAAATGCTGCTGTTAATGTTTCTGATAAGGCATTTGAAAAAATGCAAAAAGACCCAGAATATAGAGAAAAGATACTCTCTCTTGTACAGAGAGATTTAGGTTCATCATATGCACCAAGAGATACTTCTGTACTTTTAACAGTGGGTGCATCATTGGAGCAATACCGAGGAGACTCATGGCCAACGAGCAATGATTCGGAATTTTTTGGGCGCTCAAGAAATAGTTTTTTTAAGAAAACAGATGATAAGAATGATGATAAAAAACTCGAAGAAGAGGCATATTTGAAACACTTGAGAGAACAACAATTTTTAGCACAACAGTTTCTAGAACAACAAAACCAACTACAGGAATTAACCGAAGCCAAAACTCAAGAAGATATGCTTTCTTTTAAAGCTACTCAGAAATATATAGAGATGCAGAATTTGTAACAGATCAGTAGAGCCTATAATTATACATCAAAAAGGAGTACCGTTGAATCCAAGAATTAGCATGATTACTCTGGGAGTACAAGATATTAACAAAGCCGTAAAATTTTACAAAGACGGTTTGGGTTTTCCACAATTAGAATCGCCTCCAGAGGTCGCATTTTTTACACTTAACGGTTCTTGGCTTGGACTATATAATAAAGATGATCTGGCAAAAGATGCTTCTGTTTCATCTCGGGGTGAAGGTTTTAACAACTTCACTCTTTCACATAACGTAAAATCAGAAAAAGAAGTTGAAGAAATTTATTCACAAGCACTAAATGCTGGTGCAACTCCTGTAAAATCTCCACAAAAAACTTCATGGGGTGGTTTTCATGGATATTTTAAAGACTTAGATGGACACCTTTGGGAAATTGCATACAATCCATTCTTTTGGGTAGGGCCCCGGGACAGAGATGTATAATAACGGACTTAATAGACTCGATGCCAAGACTGCATAATAAAAATAGAGATAAGATTAAAGGATAAAGTTTGAAAAAGATAGTTTTTGTCATAATTATTGAAGAGATATATAATAAAAATATGTATTCAGACTATATCAAACAGGTTGTTCAAATCATTCAGGCACATAATGGTGAATATCTAGCAAGAAGCAATAAAATCATACCCTTTGAGGGAGAAAAACCCGAAAGGTCTATAATCATAGCTTTTAACTCTTTGGAAGAAGCGAATGGATGCTTTTTTTCAGAAGAATATAAAAAAATAAAACATCTTCGAGAAAACAGTACCAAATCCAGAGCTTTCTTTATTGAAAACGACTGAGATGTAAAAATATAAAATGATTGCCTATTAGGAGGAACAGTTGATTACTGTAATTACAAAATTTATTTTGCCAAAGCCAATCACCCGCGATAAAGCACGAAAAATATTCCTAAGTACAGCAGCAAACTATCAAGGCATAAGCGGACTGGTTCGGAAAACTTATATATACTCTGAAGACGGTGTAACGGTCGGCGGTGTCTATCTATGGAATTCAAGGAAAGAAGCTGAAAAAATGTATACAGACGAATGGTTTACCTTCGTCCAAGAGAAATACGGTACGGAAGCAACCGTAACTTATTTTGAAAGTCCTGTGGTGGTCGATAATGCAGCACATGAGATCTTTGTCGATGAATAGTAGTGAATAGATTTTCAGCCTGGGAGATTAAGTGGCTTTATAGATAGTTTTTATATAATGTATTAATAAGAAATAATTATATAAAAATCATTAAAGGCAAAAGATGAAATTGTTAATATTAGTATTTGCATTTGGAATATCACTGTTTGCTCAAGAGCTTCAATATGAACATGAATTTAATAATGCATTACAGAAAGCCAAGCATCAAAACAAAGAAATAATGATGATCTATTCTGCTGTGTGGTGTCCAGAGTGTAACTATATGAAAGATGTTGTTCTTAAAGATAAAGAAGTAGTAGACCATATACAACGACATTATATTGTTTTAACGCTTGACATACAGAAAGACAAATTACCCGAAGGGTATGATTATATTGGTATTCCTACATTTTTCTTAATTGATAAAAATGGAAAACAGAGGCATAAAATTGTCGGTGGAGATAAGGCCGGAAAATTTCTTAAAAAACTAAAGGCTCTAAAGTGAATAAGTTCATATTGATTATACTGGTTTTTTCGACACTTCTTTTCGGTTTTGATCCGGATGACCTAAAGAAACTTAAAGAAGATGGAGATTGTCCAATGTGTGATTTGAGTTACGCAGACCTAAGCGGTATGGACTTGAGTATGTCAGATTTGAGTGAAGCCAATCTGATGCATGCCGATTTTACCAATGTAACTGCACATAAGGCTGATTTTGCAAATGCAGATTTAAGTTACGCGATATTTATCAAGTCCAACTTAAAAGGAGCCAAGTTTATTAATGCAACTATGAAAAAGGTTGATTTTTTTGAAGCAAGAATCTGGAAAGGTGATTTCTCAAATGCAGAAATAGATAGCTGTAATTTTAATGAATCCGCACTGGGATCAGCAATATTCAATGAAAATAATCTGACAAACTCTACATTTGACGGTGCCATTTTATATAAAACAATTTTTCATAAAAGTGTTATAGGGGCTCCTGAATAAATAGATAATAAATCAATTGAAATAACATTAAGCGTACTAAAATATCTATTAACAGAAGATATCTCCACCAAACAAAAAAATCACTGTTTGATAATATCAGCACTACAACCAGCATTATCGAAGAAAAAATAGATAAAATAGAGAAAAATAAAGAGTGCAGGCAAATTTAAACGGTCACTATTTAGCCCAATCCAAACTGTTTATTTTTTATGAAAAGCAGATCATTAACAATCATGAGTGGTATGATATACTATCGTTAGGCAAACAATAATATAAAGGCAAAATATAATTTATGACAGATATAAAAGATTTTGATTATACAAATGAAAAAGATAAAAAACTCGTAAAGCTTTTTACTGAGTCAAAAGATATAAAAAAATATATTCTCGGGATAAACAAATATACAAAAGCCGTACAAAAACATATATCTGTTGACGGCATCATAGATGATTTTACAAGGGTTCAAAAATTCAGGAAGAAAGAGATATTAGAAATAAGTGAGATAGAAAACGACTCCATAGTTCTTTGGGTATCATGGGGAAGCCCGCTTGAGGTTAAAAGCAGGCTTGATTCTATGGGGATAAAAAATATAAGCTATCTTGCATTTTATAAGTACAGTTCATTTACTCTTCCCCCGGCCCCTTTTATGGATGATTTTGAAGAGGATTTCAAGCAGAACAAAGATCAATATGAAAAAATTTTTAATCTGATGGAAGATGAAAAGTCAAAAACCGTTTTTCAAAAGGTTTTAAATTTTAAGATAACCGGTGATTATAGTTTTATGAAAGGCTTTACAAATAATCATAAAGAGCAGTATTTCGATAAAGAGATCATACCGGATATAAATAACATAACCTTCGTAGACGGGGGCGGATATGTTGGAGATACCATCCCCAATATAATCAGCAATTTTCCCGATTATAAGAAAATATATTCAATAGAACCCAATAAACTGCATATCAATATTGCCAAACGGGAATTCGGAGATATTGAAAACATAGAGTTTATTGAGTGTGGATTATCAAATCAAAAAGTCACGGTTGAGGATAGAATATCATCAAACAATTGTGATCATAATTATAATGCGGTAAATACCGATACCCTGGATAATATCATAAATGAAAAAGTAGATTTTATAAAAATGGATATTGAGGGTGCGGAACAAGATGCTATAGATGGTGCAAAGGAAACCATAAAAAGATATAAACCTATTTTGGCAATCTGTATTTATCACAAAGCCCGGGACTGGTATAAGATACCTCAAACGGTTTTATCCTTTCATAGCGGCTACAAACTTTATTTGAGACATTATATGGAGGGTATATATGAAACTGTTCTTTATTTTATCCCAAAGTCTGAAAATATAGAGGGGAGACTTTAACTTTATGTTTGTAGATTGAGTAACCCTTCTTTGATTCTAATTCAGCTAAAATTCTATCCATGAAAACAAAAGAAGAAATCTACCACACCATAGAAGCACTCAAATCGGACCTTATCACATCACATGAGATAGATGATGTGGTTATCGATGGATTGACTACATTAAACCAGCTAAGAAATCTGTATAAAGAGAATAGAACACTCTTTGATTCTCATCTTATTTCCGAATTGCAAAACCTGAAAAAAAGCATCGAGTCAGTCGATGAATGTTTTGAACTGATCTATGATGATCATTCTAAATATAACTGTAAACAACTGCAAAAGATAAGACCGGTAATACCCCAAAATGAATATCTACTGTCACTTATCGATGAAAAAATAAAACAGTTTGAAGAGGATCAGTTTTAGGAGTTAATCCTCGCACATCTCAATACCCACTTTCAAAAATCCCGTAAAAGCGGCATTGTCTGTTCTAAGGGAGCTGTCCACATTGGATTTTATCTCATTTAAAGCCTTGGTGTAGTTCTTATAAAATTCAAAACCGGGTTTGGGTTTATATACCAGATCTTTCAGTTCCAGATATTTGATGATGTTTTTGGTGGTGGTGGGCTTGATGAAGTATTCACTTTGCCTGTTCATACTGTATGGAACTACACTTACAATAGTCCATTTTGCCAGTTTGTACTCATCCAGAAACTCTACCAGGCCTTCGAATCCGTTTTTCTTATCTCCGTAGAGAAGCTCGTAAATTTCGATGCAGAGCATATCTTTTTCATAAGAGTTCAGGCTTGCGATCATATCTCTTAATTTCAGCTTGTCAAAGAGCGAGACCATAACCGATTTTTGTATGGTTTTAAAAAAGCCGTCAACTGCCAAACCCGGGTTTGAAAAGTTCTCTTTTTTTAAGGCATCTTTTGCGAACTGCTCCAACTTTTCAGGCTTGAAGTTTTTCATTGTAGGGAAAAAGTTCGCATCCTCAAAGCCTTGCGGGTATCTGTCTAAAAATTCTGACTCAAGATCTTTTAATTTATTTATATTCATTACGCAATTATACCATATGAAACTTCTGATTTTTAAGCAAATAAGAGATAATCTTTCATTAGAAAAGACTAGGGAGTTTTAATGTCGTATTTTGTTTATATCTTGGAGTGCTGTGACGGAAGTCTGTATACGGGTATCGCCAAAGACGTGGCAAAACGCCTGGATGAACACAACAACAGTGACCGTGGTGCAAAATACACAAAAGCAAGACGTCCTGTCAGGCTTTTGTACAAAGAGCCTTCAGATAATAGAAGCAGTGCTTCAAAGCGTGAATACGAGATCAAGAAACTCTCAAGGGCAAAAAAGCTTCAATTGATACACAATAAGGAAACCTTATAGCTCTTTTTTATGCTCCTGCCAGTATGCCCACAGAGCGTTTATATCGCTGCTGCAGATAAACGGCATCGCTTTTTTTACGCTTTGTTCTTTCCAGTTCCACCATTTCATGGTTAGCAGCTGCTTTATTTGCTTTTCACTGAAACGGCTTTTTATTACTGAAGCCGGATTGCCGCCTACTATTGTGTATGGTGCTACATCTTTTACAACTACGGCACGTGCTGCTATGACCGCACCGTCGCCTATTGTGACCCCTGGCATTATCATGGCTTCGGAGCCTATCCATACGTCGTTTCCTATGACTGTATCGCCCGCTTTTTCAAAGCCGTTTTTCGCAGTTTTGAATATATTTGCCTGAAAGTAAAAGGGAAAGGTGCTTGCCCATTGCGTATTATGCCCCTGGTTGCCGGCCATCATAAATACGGCACCTGAACCTATGGAACAGAAGCTGCCTATGATAAGCTTGTCCACATCTTCCCTTTTATCGTGCAGATAGCGTACACACTCCGTGAAGTCATGTTTGTGGTGGTAGCCCGAATAATAGGAGAATCTTCCAACTTTGATGTTCGGGTGTTTGACTGTTTTGTCCAAAAGTTGTGAAGAGAATTGGTTTTCAAAGCGGTATGGCTGCATTTAGACTCCTGAAAATATCTTCACAGTGTATCTAATTATCCATTACCTTCTTCTGTCAAACCCAGGTTTTCCCTTACCATCTTTTTAAATCTTTTCATAAATTTCTTTTGGGTGGTCTGCATTACGTCCATTTTTGCGGCATGGACTATTTGTGCGAACTCAGGTTTTGAAAATATCGTTTCCCTGTTTCTTGCAAGCTTGATAAGCTGGTTTACTTCATCTTCAAGAGGTATATCTTCCCTGTCCATAAGAGCATCATGCACATAAAAGAAGATTCTCCTGTCTTCATGGCTCATATTACATGAATCGTCGAGCATCTTTAAAGCAAGCTTTGCAGAGTAGTCGATCTCTATTGGATCAAAAGTATGGGTTGCGGCCCAGTCGTAAGCTTTTTGGCAGATATTCTTTTCCATATTGATTCCTTTATATAATAATTATTTATAATTAATGCAAAAAACGTGCCAAACGTCCAAGGGAACGGATTTTATATTTTCTAGCGTATAGATTTTGCATATACAATAAAAAAGGAACTGTTTATGGAAGATACGAAGAATTATTTGGAAGAGGATTTTATTATCTGGAACAGCACGCTTGGCGTCCGTGATTTTGTGACCATAGGAAGGTTCGAAGGTGAGCCCGAAGATACTAAACTATGGCTTGACGAACCTTACGATATGGTGGGACCTTTTAGTTTAAATGAACTAAAAAAGTGCGGCCGTGTCAGTTTTGCAGCCTGCGTGGTGATGACCTGTGAAAAGTGGGAAAAAGATCAGCACTCTATACGCCGTGAGGCTTACGTAAAACAGGAAAAAATGCAGGAAGATATCCACAGGTACAATAAAAAAAAGCACTCAGAGAGTAAACTTACAAGCCAAAAAGAACACCGCGAACTGCTCTGTCTTCCCCTTGACGGTGTTCTTGAAGCGGCGCAGATAAAAACTGCTTTTAGAAAGCTTGCCAAAACGGCACACCCAGACGCAGGCGGAAGCCATGAAAATTTTGTCCAAATCAGCCGGGCGCGGGATATTTTACTCGGGGTATAAGCTTAAAGATGTTTATCTAAGATTCCGATTTGCCCTTTTGAGTGGTGAACAGATCTTTAAATTCGCTTGGGAAAGGGAAAACGACCGTATTTGTCTTGTCGGAAGATATATCGCTTAATGTCTGGAGGTATTTCAGCTGTATCCCTTGCGGGTTCTGGCTTATTATCTTCGCAGCTTCCAAAAAGTTTTTGGAAGCTTCAAGCTCCCCTTTTGAGTTGATAACTTTTGCACGTCTTTGCCTTTCTGCTTCCGCCTGCTTTGCAATAGCCCTGATCATACTTTCGTCCAGGTCTATATGTTTGATCTCCACATTTGATATCTTGATACCCCAGGCGTCGGTCTGTTTATCTAGTATCTCCTGGATATCAAAGTTCAGTTTCTCCCTTTCCGAGAGCATCTCGTCAAGTTCATGACCGCCCAATACAGATCTTAGCGTTGTCTGTGCAAGCTGTGAGGTGGCCGCATGGAAATCCTCAACCTGTATTATCGCTTTTTGGGGGTCTATCACCCTGAAATAGACAACCGCATTTACATGTACGGAAACATTATCGTGGGAGATTACGTCCTGGGTCGGGACATCAAGGACAATGGTTCTTAAGTCCACTTTTACCATCTGCTGTATAAAAGGAAAAATGATAATAAGCCCGGGACCCTTTACCCCTGTAAATCTACCCAGGGTGAATACCACACCCCTTTCATATTCCCTTAAAACCCTGATAGAGGCACCTAAAAATACGATAACTAAAGTAATTACATAGATAACTGATGTGGATAACATTTTTTACTCCTTTGCCGGTTTTAGTTTTAAAGTAAGTCCTAAGACGGATTCGACTACGGCTGTTTGGTTTTTTTTCATTTCACTGTCGGACGTTGCCTTCCATATCTCCCCGTGACACCTTACCAGGTAGCCGTTTGGCGTGATATCAATGATACGGGCATTTGAACCTATCATCTGTTCAATTCCGCTTACGATCTTTTGGGATCTTGATTTTATGATATAGCGCAGGCTTATAAGGAAAAACAGAACAGAAGTAAGGGAAAATAAAACGATCAAAGGTATGGAAACGCCGTTTTGCAGCGTCTGGGCGTCGAATAAAAGAAAAGACCCCAGTCCAAATGCGACGGCTCCCCCGATCCCAAGTATTCCAAAGCCAGTTATAAATATCTCTGCAGCCATTAATGCAATGCCCAATATTATAAGCATAAGCCCCGCATAGTTAAAAGGAAGCATATTAAAAGAATAAAGTGCCGTTATGCCGCTTATCAGCCCGATCACCCCTGGAAATATGCTGCCCGGGTTGATAAACTCGAAGAGTATTCCGTATACGGCGATCATCATAAACAGGTATGCCATATTGGGATCGCTTATTTTCATAAGTATTTTTGTTTTCCAGTCAGGTTCAAAAGATACCAGGCTGTACTCTTTTGTGTCAAGTGTGACAGTTTTATCTTGCAGCTTGACCTTTTTTGTGTCTATTTGATGAAGCAGATCTTCAATATTTTGTGCAACCGCATCTATAACATTTAGTTTCAGTGCATCTTTTGATGAGAGGCTTTTCCCCTCTGTCACTGCTTCAACTGCCCAGGAGATATTCCTGTTTCTTAGCTGTGCAAGGCTTTTTATATATGCCGTAGAATCATTAAGAATCTTTTTCTCTAATGCAGTAGGGGTATTCTTTTTCATATCTTCAATAGGCGGTTTCATAATGTTCACGGGAGTTGCGGCACCTATGTTTGTTCCCGGAGCCATAGCGGCTATATGGGAAGCATAAAGGATATAAGTCCCGGCACTTGCCGCCCTTGCACCTTCGGGGGAGACGAAAGCTATAACGGGAACGGGACTGTTGAGTATATCTTTGATCATCTCCCTCATGGAAGAAGATAGTCCTCCAGGCGTGTCAAGCTCCATCAAAATATAATCATAGTTTTTTTTAGATGATTCTTTTACGGCTTCTTTAAGATATGAAGCGGAAGCGGGGGAGACGGCACTTTCAATATTTATGTGCATTATTGTTGAGGTCTGGGCAGATACCCAGGTAATAAAAGATAGTAATAGCAAAAGATATTTCATATCATGCTCCCGTACTGCCTTTGGATATATTGTTATAATAACCGTAATAAAGAAAAAAATCAAGTTTTGTAGATTTATTAAGCAGTTTTTGTAAAGTATCTTAAAGGATAAAAAGAAAAAAGAGTCTAAATGGTATAATCTTTTTATGAAATTTACAGAAATAACAGACATAAATATCCCCGAACTTCAGATATACAAAATACTAAGAGACAACCACTTTACAAAAGACAACAGCTTTATAGCGGACAGTCCCAAGGTGGTCAACGCACTTTTGGAAACGGATATCAAGTTTAAAAGCATTTTGGCGACAAAAGAATATTATGATGAGTTTAAAGAGCTTATAGAAAAAAAGGATATTGACAAACTTTATGTTGCAAGCCGTGAAGTTATGGGTACTATTACGGGGCACAAGATACACCATAACGTGATGGCCCACGGTATACGTCCCGCCCAAAACAGTCTGGACGAACTGGGTGACAAGATAGTTATGCTTGATTATATAACTTCAGGAGAGAATATAGGCTCCATCGCAAGATGCACGGCAGGAATGGGAATAGACTCCTATCTTGTATCCTCAAGGGCTCCCCACCCTTACGGAAGAAGATCGCTTCGGGTTTCCATGGGGCATATAAGCAGGCTTAAATATTCTGTCTATGATGATATAATCCAAACTGTAAACCAGCTTAAAAAAAGGGGCTACAGAATTTACGGGGCTGAGGTAACACCCGATTCCACGCCCCTTTCAAAAGTTGAGGTTGCATCAAAGTGGGTTCTGCTTATGGGAAACGAGGGGTACGGCCTGTCAAAGCAGATCATTGATATCTGTGATGAGATAGTAACTATAGAGATGGCACAGGGAATAAGAAGTTTTAACGTAGCTGTTGCTTCATCTATTATTTTGTACAAGTTTCAAAACGGCTGATAAAAATTCAGGCACTAATGATAAGAGTTTATATATAATACCCGTTAAAAAAAAGGAAATTATATGATCTACTGTACTGCTGAATTCAAAGCAAAAGAGGGAAAAGAGGAGGAGCTTTTCAAAGTTCTTCAAGCTTTAGAGGAACCTACGCATAAAGAGCCCGGATGTATTCAGTATAAAGTTATGAAAAAAATAGACAACCAGTTTGCCAAAGGGGAGCATTACGGAATATTGTTCAATGAGATATGGGAATCGATCGAGGCTTTTGAGAAGCACTGCCAGATGCCTTATATCGTAGAGTTCTTTGAGACACAGTGCCAAAACGAAAACGGCCTTGCCCAAAAATGGAACGTAAATATCTTTAAATAATCCCAGCCTGAAGGATGGGATTATCTCTTTGGCAGTTTACAAAGTAGAGATATAAGAAGCCAGAGCTTCAAGCTGTTCGTCGCTCAGGTTTTTTACCTGTCCGTTCATAATAGCTTTCATATGCTTTCCGTAGGTTCCCTCTTTGTAACCTTTCAGGGCAGTCAGGACTTTTTCTTTGCTCCATCCTTGTATAACTTCAGAAGTGTTCAAGGCTTTGTTCTGTCCCTGTGCGCCGTGACATGAAACACAAGGTGCAAACAGTGCCTTACCGTCAATTTCAGGTGCTGTTGCTTTGTGTATCTTCTGCTGTATATCAGTGGTGATCTCTTTTGTTTTTGTTACCACACCGGATACTACGGGTTCTGCTTCTTTTTGAACTTTTTTTATCACCTCTTTTGTCTGGGTCTGTACATCTTCAACAATCTCTTTGACCTCATTTTTTATATTTTCAACATGATCCTCTTTTGCTTCAGGTGCAGCTGATTCTTTTACCTGGGGAGTCTCTTTCGGGACAGTGGTTTGTGCCGTTTCTTTGGCTTCATCTTTTGTTTCGCTTCCGCATCCTAGCAGAATAAAGGCTGCAAACAGCGGCAGAAAGAGTGTCTTTTTCATTATTTATCCTTTTGATAAGTATGTGTATAGTGTTATTCTATCACTTTTTATATTATTTATCTTTAAAAGCTAAATCTACAAAAAAATATCTTATAATATTTTATTATATAAAAGGAGAGGTTTATGAGATTGACAGGTTTGGTTTTAATACTGATTTTTACAGGGTCTTCGCTATTTGCAAAAAAAATAGAAGACCCTCAGGTTTTGTTTGTGAAGAAGTGTGCGGTTTGCCACAAGATGGAAAGACCCAAAACAAAAGAGCAAAGGAAGCTTATGGCGGCCCCTGCTATTAAAACTGTTATGGCGGGAAGCGTTATAACCATAGATGCCCTTGAGGGACCTATGAGTGAGGATGAGTTAAGAGCAGAGTCTATTGCGTTTATCAAGGATTATTTGTTTAATCCGTCAAAGCAGAAAGCAAACTGCGAGGATTTTGTTGTCAGGAAATACGGACTGATGCCTTCCATGAAAGGTTTCGTATCAAAAGAGCAGGTTGATATTCTGGTTCCCTGGGTTTATGATAATTTTAAACCTGAAAAAACAAAAGGCTCATACAAGAAACAAAACTAGGCCTTCGAGCTTAGTTTTGTTATTATATCCCACTTGGGATCAGGCGTTACTTTGAATTCAAAGTGAAGCTGGGGATTTTGGTTTAGGAATTTGATTATTTCAAAGATCGAATTTTCATAGTCTTTTACGTAAATATGTATATCCAAAACCCCGCTATTTATATCCTGTGCCGTGTAAATTCCGTTTTGATAACCTAAAAGGAAGTTCTGCTCAAAGTTTGCCATAAAAGCCAAAGTTGCAGGCTCGGGAAACGCTATATCATCAGAGCTTGCGTATTTGTGCGATATGGTTAATAAAGTCGGGTAAAGCGACTTTTCAAATTTTTCCAGGTCTGTTCTTGCTTTTAGAATCCTGTTTATATCTTTGCAGGGTATAAGTTGCCAGTTTTCCATTTTATCTCCTTTAAAAACCGTTCTTCAGTGATTTGAAGATCACCTCTTTAGAGTTTGTCCCCGTATCTGAACCCATAAGCATCCTTACAAAGCTGTCGTTTAAAAATCCGTGATAGAACCTCTCTATTTTTTTATAGCTGTAGGTTTTGTTTATATGGGTGTACAGGTATTTCTTGCTCACATAAAGCTGCATAACTATATACAAAGCAAAAGTGGTAAGTATTACCACTTCAAGGAACGATACCAGCACGGCAAAAAGCTTTTTTAACTTATTACTGTTTATACAACTGTCAAGGAGTTTTAAAATAAATTTGTAGCTGTTGTACAGAATAAAAAGGTTTATCCCAAACCCTATTAAAAGAAGCGTCGTATAGGTATCAGCTTTGGTTACATAAAGGTCCTGAAGCAAAATACCCGTATATAAAGAGAGCTTGGCACTTACCGTTACAAGAAGAAAGATCTTGAAATAATCAAAGATCTTGTTGTATGTACCGTTTTTGTAGCTGTAGATGGAGGCATAGATTATAAACCCCGCCAAAAGGGCATCAAAGATATTATACCAGCTTACCAAGTAATGGGTTCCTTTCCCGTATCTTTTAATATTTCGTTGGTTTGGCTGAAATGTTTACATCCGAAAAATCCCCTGTATGCGGAAAGGGGGCTTGGATGGGGCGCCGTTAGGATATGGTGCCTGCTTCTGTCTATAAGCTTTGTTTTTGCAATGGCGGGAGCTCCCCATAGGAGAAATACGATATTTTCAAAATTATCGTTTATATGCTTGATAATATTATCCGTAAATATTTCCCAGCCTATTTTATGGTGGGATTTGGGTTTGGAATCTTCTACCGTAAGGATCGCGTTTATAAGAAGCACTCCCTGCTTGGCCCAGGGTGTAAGGTCACCGTCCTTGCAGGCAGAATCGCCTAGGTCACTTTGTATCTCTTTTAGTATATTTACCATGGAAGGGGGATTTTTGATATTTTCAGGCGTTGAAAATGCCAATCCCTGCGCCTGTCCTGCCTGATGGTAGGGGTCCTGCCCCAGTATCACCACTTTTAGGTTGTCGTATTTTGTAAGCTCAAAAGCATTGAATATTTTCTCTTTTGGCGGATAGACAGTTGTTGTCTCATATTTTTCATCGATAATTTTTTTTAAATTTTTATAATAATCTTTTTTTTGTTCATCTTCTATAACTGTTTCCCAGTTCATTAAAATCCTTTTTTAAAATCCGTAAATACCCGGGAATGCCACAATAGATATCAGTACAAGCACCTGGATAGCAATAAAAGGGATCACCCCTTTGTATATATAAACCGTTTTTATATTTTTTGCCACTCCTTTTAGATAAAACAGGCTGAATCCAAAGGGCGGCGTTAGAAATGAGGTTTGAAGGTTCATTGCAATTAGTACTGCAAACCAGACTGGATTTATACCCAAAGTTTCCGAAATAGGTAATAAAATAGGTACGACTATATAAGATATCTCGATAAAATCTATAAAAAATCCAAGTAATAAAATAATCAACATACTCAGGATAATAAAGCCCCATTTTTCACCCGGAAGAGTGGTCATAAACTCCTCTACTATCATATCTGCTCCCGTATAGACAAATACAAGGGAGAAAGCCGTGGCACCGATAAGGATGGCAAATACCATTGCCGTTATCTTTACCGTTTCTTTTGCACTGTCCATCATAAGCTTTACGGAGAACTCTTTATAAAAAAATGCCAGTATCAAAGAACCGACCGCACCGAATGATGCTGATTCGGTAGGTGTTGCAACACCTGCAAAGATTGATCCAAGAACTATTCCTATAAGAAGAAGAGGAGGGAAGACAGATTTTAATGCTATTGCTATTTTCTGCCTTTTTGTTACGGTGTCATCTTCCGGAAGGGCAGGGGCAAGATGGGGTTTTATATATGATATTACAAGTATATAGGCTATATATCCCCCTACCAGTACCAGTGATGGTATAAGCGCCGCTTTAAAAAGATCACCCACAGGCTGTCCGAAAACGTCTGCTAATATTATCAGTATGATAGAAGGGGGTATTATCTGCCCCAAGGTGCCGCTGGCACAGATCGTTCCGCAGGCCAGAGATTTGTTGTAGCCGTATTTAAGCATAACGGGCAGACTTATTACACCCATAGCCACTACGCTTGCTCCCACTACTCCCGTAGAAGCTGCAAGCATGGTTCCAACCAGAACTGTACTTATGGCAACACCGCCTCTTACAGAGCCGAAAAGTGTCCCCATCGATTCAAGAAGTTTCTCCGCAAGGCGTGATTTTTGAAGTACGATCCCCATAAATATAAAAAGGGGAATTGCAAGAAGTATCTTGTTCGTCATAATGCCGTATATCCTAAAAGGCATCATTGAGAACATCGATAAAAACTCTTCCCAGAATTCAAACAGCGTACCCCCTGAAGGGACGATCTCGAAAAATGCGGCAATGCTTCCGAATATTATAGATACAAAAGCGAAAGAGAATGCAACGGGATATCCAATGGCAAGTATCGCTAAAGCCGCAATGAACATATATATACCTATCAAGATCTTTTCCTTAAAATTAAAATATTTTTATAGATGTAACCAAGTGAAGAGATGATCAAAAGGGCAAACCCAAAAGGGATCATCGCTTTTATGATCCATCTGTGTGTCAAACCTCCAGGGTCCTGGCTGATCTCGTTCATATCATAGGCGTCATAAACGAATTCGTAGCTTCCGTAAACTATCAAAACAGAAAAAGGGATAAGCATAAAAACAGTTCCTATTATATTTATAAAAGCTTTTTTCTTTTTTGAGAGATTGTCGTAGATGAAGTCAACCCTTACATGGGATTCAGAGGTTAGGGCGTAGGAGATACCAAGGAGGAACATTACTGAAAAAAAGTGCCACTCCATCTCCTGAAAGGCGATGGAGCCAGTATTGAAGAAATACCTCAATATTACGTCCAAAAAAACATTTGCCATCATAAGCAGCATTAAAACTGCCGTTATGCTGCCTATTGCTTTGTCTGTGTAGTTAAAGAATTTTTCTATCAATTACTTTACCGCTTCTGATGTAGTTATATAGTCGTATTCGGAGATCTTTGTCCACTCTCTTGCTTTTTTTATATAGTTTTTCTGTGAAGTGTAGATCTCTTTAAACAGTTTGTCTTTTTTTGCGTAAGACTCCATAACTTCGTCTGTTGACTTCTTCATAGCTTTTAAGACTTCTTTTGGGAAAGTTTTAACCTTGATGTCGGGATAATCTTTTTTCATGGTTTCCCATGCATTAACGCTCATATCAAAGTTCTCATACATCATATCCGCCGCAACAGCTTTTATTGCGGTTTTTAACATTGTTTTGTATTCATCGGGAAGTCTTTTAAAAGCTCTTTGGTTTACGAAAAAGTGCATCTCTGATGCAGGTTCGTGCCATCCCGTGTAGTAGTAGGGTGCAACTTTATGGAATCCCATTTTTATATCCATTCCGGGTCCCACCCACTCAAGAGCATCTATAGTTCCCCTGTCAAGTGAGGTGTACAGTTCACCTGCCGGGATATTTGTAACATTGACTCCAAGTTTTGCAAAAACCTCTCCCGCCATTCCCGGGATCCTCATTTTTAAGCCTTGAAGATCAGAAAGGGAGTTTATCTCTTTTCTGAACCATCCACCCATCTGCACACCGGTATTCCCTCCCGGGTAACAGTCTACTTTGAATCGGTCGTAAACTTTTTTTGTTAAAGCTTCACCTCCCCCGTAATAGTACCAGGCATACTGCTCTGTACTTGTCATACCAAAAGGGGTGGTCGTAAGAAGTGCCGTGGCTATGCTTTTACCTTTATAATAATATGATGAGGTGTGCCCCATCTCATACTGCTTGTTCTTTACCATATCCAAAATGCCAAGGGCGGATTTGTGTTTCTCTTTACCCTGAACCTGGATGATGAATTTCCCGCCGCTCATCTGTTTTACCATATTGGCTAACTGCTCAGGGGGCGTAGCAAGGGGAGTAAGTGTACTAGGCCAGGTCATTGCCAGTTTCCATTTTACTTTTTTGGCTGCAAAAAGAGGTGAGCTTATCAGTGCTGCGATACCTATTGCAGTTATAAACTTAGCAAATTTTCTCATTCTTTATTATCCTTATTTGAAGTTTTTTTTATTATATCTTTTTGATACTTTATAGAGTTTTAGATATAATCCCCAAATTTTAAAAAGGTTAATATATGTGTGGAATAGTAGGATATATTGGAAAAAATAACACGGCAGAGATCTTAATAGACGGTTTAAAAGAGTTGGAATACAGAGGTTACGACAGTGCGGGTATTGCTATACTTGATAATAGTAAAATAGACGTATACAAGGCTGTAGGCAAGATAAAAAATCTTGAAGAGAAAGTAAGCCATAATAAATGTACCCTGCAAAATAACGAGTTATGCATAGGTATAGGTCATACAAGATGGGCTACACACGGAAAACCTACGGAACTTAATGCCCATCCCCACCTTGGGGAATACTCCTATGTAGTACACAACGGTATCATTGAAAACTACAAAGAGCTTAAAGAGGAGCTAATAGAAGCCGGGCATAAGTTCGTATCACAGACCGATACGGAAGTTATCGTTCACCTTTTTGAATACTATTTTAACCAGTCAAATAATGCCCGGGAATCTTTTGATAAAACTATATCAAGGCTTGAGGGTGCTTATTCCATACTTCTTATTACCAAATCAGAACCAAACAAAATATTCTTTATGAAGCACGGCTCACCTTTGGCTGTCGCAAAGAACGAGGACGGGGAGATATTCTTCGCTTCATCTGATGCCCCTTTGATTGGGTATGCCAAAGATGTGGTTTATCTTGAGGACGGGGTAAGCGGGGTTGCTTCAGATAACTCTTTGGAGTTTAGTGAAGCTATAAGCTGGTCAAGCCTGCCGATTTCAAAGCAGTTTGCGCAAAAAGACGGTTTCAGGTTCTTTATGGAAAAAGAGATCTATGAGCAAAGTGACGTGGTTGCGGATGCGATGCTTGGAAGAATAAACGACGAGGGTGTTATTTTTGACGAGGTTGATCCATCCATAATAGAGGGGATTAACGAGATAAAGATTTGTGCCTGCGGTACAAGTTATCATGCGGGACTTACTGCAAGCTACCTTTTTGAAAGATTTGCAAAAGTGAGATGTTCTGTCGAGATTGCCAGCGAGTTTAGATATAAAGAACCTCTTTTAAAAGATGATACTTTATTTATAGTAATTTCACAAAGCGGTGAAACGGCAGATACCCTTGAAGCTCTTAAAATGGCAAAAAAAGCAGGGCTTAAATCAATAGCTGTATGTAACGTGGATAATTCATCCATGACAAGAATCGCCGATGCAACAATATTAACCCGTGCCGGGATTGAAAAAGGGGTGGCTTCCACAAAAGCATTCTCAACCCAAACAGTGGTGCTTTGGATGATGAGCCTTTATTTTGCAAAATATAAGAACGAGATATCAAAAGATGTTTTACAGAATGAACTTAAAGTTTTAAGGGAGGTTCCCTCTTCCCTTAAAGTATTTGACAAGATACATGAAAAGTGCCGAAGACTTTCTAAAAGATATCTTCACGGGCACGGATTCTTCTTTATTGGAAGAGATGTATTTTACCCCCTTGCTTTGGAAGGGGCATTAAAATTAAAAGAGATAAGCTACCTTCACGCAGAAGGTTATCCTGCCGGGGAGATGAAGCACGGTCCCATAGCACTTGCAGACCCTGAGCTTTTTACCATAGCCTTGATGCCTGCAAATCTTCATTACGAGAAGATAAAATCAAACGTGGAGGAGCTTAGTGCAAGGGATAGTACGATCTGTGCCATAAGCCCTCTTGACTTTGAACTTTCGGATGATTTTATCAAAACAGGTACTACAGATCATTATATGCTGGAGTTCTTCGAGATGCTTGTGGTGCTGCAGCTTCTTTCAATGGAGATAAGTATCCGACTTGGAAATGATGTGGATATGCCTAGAAATTTAGCAAAGAGTGTTACTGTAGAATAATAAGAAAATTTACAGTAAAGTTTAAGTATAATCCCTCACTTTTATATATGAGTTTATATAAAACACATACTTTTTTTTTAAATTTTTAACTTTCATTAAACTGATGGAAAACAAAAATGGAAAACAAAGAATGGACAACAATTCAGAATTGTTTGGTTTAAAATCATGATTGACTTAATGATTTTAAACAAAATGTTTTTGTAAAACATTTAAAAAACAATACCTGTGGAAAACAAAGGATGGAAAACAAAAATGGAAAACAAACAACACGCAAAACAACATTACCTTTTTACAAGTGAAGTAGTAAGCCCGGGGCACCCTGACAAATGTGCAGATATTATAGCAGACAGCATAGTTGACAAGCTTATTATTGGAGATCCCAAGTCAAGAGTGGCAAGCGAAGTATTCGTTGCGGGAAAACACGTAATAATAGGTGGTGAGGTTACTTCAAAAACAAATCTTACAACAGAAGAGTACAAAGATATAGTACACGATACACTGGCAAAAATAGGATATAACGGTAATCCTTACTTTACAAAGCAGGAATGTCTTCACCCTGAAGAGGTTGACGTTCAGGTGCTTTTAAACAGACAATCACCTGATATCAACCAGGGAGTTGATCAGGAAACGGGTGAAACAGGAGCTGGTGACCAGGGTATTATGTTCGGTTATGCCGACTGCGAAACCGAAAACTATATGCCAAGTGCGATCACTTATGCAAGAATGTTAATGCAGAAAGTTTATGATTACGCACTGAAAAATCCCCATGAACTTGGTGTAGATATTAAAACACAGGTTACAATGGATTACGGATGCAAAGAAAATTTTGAAAACTCAAAACCGCAAAAAATAGACACTATTGTAGTAAGTGCTCCTTGTGTATCAAGCATGGATATTGATACGGTTCGTAACCTGATCCAGAAGTTGATCGACGAAACAGGGCTTCCAAGTGAACTTTACAATAAAGAAGATTGTATAATCCACATAAACCCTACAGGGAAATATGTATCACACTCAAGTCTGCACGACAGCGGACTGACTGGAAGAAAACTTATTGTTGACAGCTTCGGGGGATATTCACCTATAGGTGGAGGGGCTCAAAGTTCAAAAGACTACACAAAAGTTGACAGAAGCGGACTTTATGCTGCGAGATATATAGCAAAACATATCGTTGCGGCAGGACTTGCTACAAAATGTGTGGTTCAGATATCTTATGCTATCGGTGTGGCAAAGCCTACGTCGGTTGCAGTTGACTGTTACGGAACGAACACAAGCAAAAGTGATGACGAGCTTTCAACATTTATTGAGGATAATTTCCCTCTGACACCGAACTGGATAACAAAAAAATTCAGTCTTGACAAGCCTAGTGCTTATACTTTCCTTTATGCAGACGTAGCTGCAAGAGGTCAGGTCGGACAAAGTGATTACCCGTGGGAAAAGCTTGACGATATTGAATTATTCAATAAATTAAGATAAAATATACAGATAAAATAAAAAGGGATATATTTATGGATTTAAAACAGTTTTTTAATAAAATTAAATCAGAAGTATTAGAGAAACAGGAGAAACAGAAGAACGACCCGTCTTATGTTGAGAACAAAAGCCACTGGGTAAAATGTCCATCTTGTGAATCGTTAATATTTTTTAAAGAGGTTGAAAATCTAAACCATATATGTCCTAAATGTAACTTCCATATGAGGATCGGAGCCAAAAAGAGAATTGATCTGATTGCAGACGAGGGGAGTTTCAAAGAGTATGACAGCGAACTTCACCCGACGGATCCTTTAAGTTTCGTTGACAGCAAGTCTTACCAGAAAAGACTTGAAGAGGCTTTACACAAAACAGGAAAAACATCATCGGTCGTTTCCGGTGAATGTACTATAAACAACGTTGCAGTTCAGCTTGTAGTGTTTGATTTCTCTTTCCTTGGGGGAAGTTTAGGTTCAGTTGAGGGTGAGAAGATCGTAAGAGCCTGTAACAGAGCCTTGGAGAAAAAGCAGGGTGTTATAATCGTAAGTGCTTCGGGCGGGGCTAGAATGCAGGAGTCAACTTTCTCTTTAATGCAGATGGCAAAAACCAGTGCGGCACTTAAAAAGCTTGATAATGCGGGACTTCCTTATATCTCCGTTCTGACAGATCCTACTTTTGGTGGTGTATCTGCCTCATTTGCGTTCTTAGGTGATATTATTATGGCGGAACCCGGTGCTTTGATCGGTTTTGCCGGAGCAAGGGTAATTAAGCAGACAATCGGTAAAGACCTTCCTGACGGATTCCAAAAATCAGAATTCCTTCTAGAGCACGGTAGTATAGATATGGTTGTTGAAAGAAATAAAATGAAAAAAACATTAAGTGATCTTTTAGAACTGTTCTATAACGACAAAGGGGAGGGGCTTACAAGAGACGAATTAGCTGCTTTGGAGCATATGCCGAAACCTGAGGATATTATAGAACATTTTGAAGAGGATACGGTTGAGCCTGCCTAAAAAGATATACGCTTTATGTGATTTTGAGCTGCTGCAGAAGTTTAACGTAAGTTTAGAACAGTATCTCAAACTCATAGAAAAATATGATATAGTATATATACAATACAGGGATAAAGCAAACCCCCTGTCTACCCAGAAAGAAAATCTTCAATTTCTAAAAGCAAACACAAAGATCCCCGTAATTATTAATGATTCTTTGGAGCTTTTGGATCTTGCCGACGGGCTTCATATAGGGCAGGAAGATCTTGAATCTTTATGCTTGAAATACGGCCTTTCTAAAGAGAATACACTGAAACTTATCAGGAAAAAATATCCAGGCAAGATAATAGGTCTCTCAACCCATAACGAGATAGAGATACTTGAATCGAACACTTTGGATATAGACTACATAGGGCTTGGTGCGTACAGAACCACATCTACAAAAGATGTGAAGAACAAGCTTGGAGAGAAGATATCATATCTTGCTAAACTTTCAAAACATCCTGTGGGTGCAATAGGGGGAGTGAAAGTTGACGATGATATAAAAAACATAGCTTACAACGTAATAGGAAGCGATCTTTTAAAATAATTTTAAACCACCCTTTACAAAAAACAGTTTCTATTTCTTTTCAGCAATTTTTGGATAAAATCGAACGATATTATAACTAATTTTAAAATGGAACATTAATGACTGTAAACATAACATTACCCGATACTTCATACGATATAACTATAGATACTTTAGAGAAAATGAGTTTTGATAAAAAAGTAGTAATAGTAACCAACCCTACTGTTTCAAAGCTTCACCTTGAGTATCTTTTATCAAAGGTCGATGCAAAAGAGTGCTCTGTTGTAACTATACCTGACGGTGAACAGTATAAAACCTTGAAAACCATCGAAGATATACTTGAACACTGTTTTGAGCATAAGCTTAACAGAAGTTCTACTCTTATAGCTTTCGGGGGCGGTGTAATAGGTGATATGACCGGATTCGCCGCAAGTATATATCAAAGAGGAATTGATTTTATCCAGATACCGACTACGCTTTTAAGCCAGGTTGACGCAAGCGTTGGGGGTAAAACAGGGGTAAATAACAAATTCGGTAAAAATCTTATAGGTGCCTTCCACCAGCCAATAGCAGTGAATATAGATCCCCACTTTTTAACCACGCTTCCAAAAAGAGAGTTCGGGGCAGGTGTTGCCGAGATAATCAAAATGGCCGTATGTTTTAACAAAGAATTTTTCCAGTGGCTGGAAGAATACGATCTGAATGACCCTGAAAATATCAAAATTGCGATCCAGAAATCCGTTGAGACAAAAGCCTGGGTTGTTTCGCAGGATGAGAAAGAGAAGGGATTAAGAGCGGCTCTTAATTACGGACATACTTTCGGGCATGTTATTGAAAACGAAACAAACTATAAAACATACCTTCACGGTGAAGCCGTTGCTATAGGTATGTGCATGGCAAACGAACTTTCATGCAGCCTTGGGCTTATGAGTGAGCAGGAGGCCCAAAGGGTAAAAGATCTGCTTGAAAAGTATGATATTCCTACAAGCTATAAGATAGACGACGTAGAGGATTTTTACGAGCATTTTTTCCTGGATAAGAAATCTTTGGATAACAAGATCAACCTTATTCTGGCAGTGGGGATCGGTGACTGTAAAATAACCGACGAGACTTCAAAAGAAGATATTATAGAGGTTTTAAAAGGTTTTTAATGAAGTTCTTATCCAGATTTTTTATATTATTGGCATTATTGTTCACGGTATCTTCCGCCGAGGATGATATGGTTCTTAAAAAAGAATCTAATACCCAGGTAAAGATAAATCAGCTTGAATCAGGGATTGCAAAGATAAATGAAAAACTTGAAAATAACATTTGGATAACAAGATACAACAATTACAGAACCTACAGAAAAATAGAAGCAGAACTTGCCAAAATAAAAAAAGATGCAAAAAAGTACGGTAACTGGAAAGGTGATAAGTGGCAGGAGCTTTCGTACCAGCTTACGAACAAGATAAAGATCAAAGAGAACGAGCTGGAACTAATCAGCGAATATAAAGATTCTCCTATCGGTAAGCAGATCACGCCTGCAGTTATAGCAAAGGCTCCAGAGGTTACGAATCCCGTACTTATAGTAGAAGCGCTCTCTTATATCCAGTTGTTAAATGATCATCAGTCGGAGTATGAAAATACCAAGAACGAATTGATTTCACTTCTTGCATTGATAAAAGATAAAATAGGAAAACTTGAAGAGCTTAAAAAACTAAAAGCCGATGAGTCAATAGATAAAGAGCTTGAAAAGCTTTATACGGAAGCCAAAGATTTTGAAATGGTCGTGGAGATCGTATCGACCACTTATGAAGTCTACGGTAAAAAGATCGACCAGATAACCCAGGAGATCAACGACAGCATATCTGACGAAATAAGCAGAACTATGAAAATAGGAGGGGTGATCCTTTTTATCATAGCTATTTTCTTTGGTATCAAAGTTGCCTTGAAAAAATATATCGAGGATGACGACAGGCACTATACCACGAACAAGCTGGTTAATTTCCTTCTTATAGTCGTGATCGTATTTGTCGTGCTTTTCTCATATATCGAGAATGTATCTTACCTTGTAACGATCTTGGGATTTGCGTCTGCTGGTATTGCCATTGCTTTAAAAGATTGGTTCATGTCGATCTTCGGATGGATGGCGATCATGGTAAGCGGCATGATAAGCGTCGGTGACCGGGTCAAAGTTGTAAGGGAAGGGGTAGAGGTCGTAGGAGATGTCCTTGATATCTCCTTATTCAAGATATCAGTAAGAGAAGACGTGACCCTTACGACGTATATGACGAACAGAAGAAGTGGAAGGGTGTTCTTTATACCCAATAACTATATATTTACCGATCTTATTTCAAACTATACTTTTGACGAGTTAAGAACCGTATGGGACGGTATAGATGTTTATATCACATTTGATTCAAACCACAAAAAAGCAGTGGAGATAGTAAAAGATATATTAAAGCTTCACTCAAAAGGTTATACGGACCTGACTAGAAAAAGACTTCAAAAGATGAGAAAAAGGTATATCCTAAGAAGTGCCAATCCAGAGCCTAGGGTTTTTACCTTTATGGAGCCTTACGGTATAGTTGTTTCGGGATGGTATTATACAAACTCCCATGCTACACTTGCACTTAGAAGTACAATAAGCATGGAGATACTGGATGCATTTAATGCCGAAGATGATATCACTATTGCATACCCTACTCAGACACTGCGTGTATCGTCAAATTCACAGGTAGAAGCTGAAAGTCTACTTCCGGGAGGATCGGCGAACGGCCTTTTTGATCCCCCGATAACAGGATAAAGCAATGGGAAAAAAAGTTTTTTTTAAAACCTTCGGCTGCAGAACTAATATTTTTGACACACAGGTTATGATCAACAAGCTTGACGTGGATGATTTTAATATCGTACAGCAGGAGAAAGACGCGGATATAGTGGTTATAAACTCATGTACCGTAACGAACAGTGCGGACAGTACCGCAAGAAATTATATAAACTCTTTGAACAAACTTCCAAAAAAACCAAGGGTAGTATTCACAGGCTGCGGTGTATGGACAAAGGGTGAAGGACTTTTTAAAGATAAAAAGATCGATGCACTTTTCGGCCACAGTGAAAAAGAGAAGATAAATACTCTTTTAAAAGATGATACAAGATTTTTTGAAGCGGGTGACCTTAAACATATAGACGACACTATTATTGAAAAGATGGTAGGTAAAAGCAGGGCATTTGTCAAGATCCAGGAGGGGTGTGATTTCAGATGCAGTTACTGTATTATCCCCTATGTGAGGGGTGATTCGAGAAGTTACGATGAAAGTCATATTTTAGAGCAGATAAACAAGCTGGCTTCAAACGGTTTCGGGGAGTTTATCCTAACAGGAACTAATGTAGGTTCATACGGTAAAGAGATCTCAAGAGTTACGGGAACCTCTAAAAAAGACAAGCTTGTGGAACTTATCAAAAAGATATCAATGATAAGAGGCGTGCGAAGAATAAGGCTTGGAAGCGTAGAACCTGTACAGATAACCGAGCAGTTCAAGGAGATCCTTGAAGAACCATGGATGGGTAAACACCTGCATATCGCACTACAACATACGAATAAGCAGATGCTTAATATCATGAATAGAAGAAACCAGGTTGATAAAGACCTGGAGTTGTTCGAGTTCCTGGCTTCAAAAGGTTATGCTCTGGGAACAGATTATATAGTGGGGCATCCTGGAGAAACAGAAGAGTTTTGGGCAGATGCCGTGAAAAATCTTGAGAAGTTTCCCCTTACACATTGCCACAGTTTTACGTACAGTAAACGTGACGGAACACCAAGCAGCACTATGCCTATGCAGGTGCCGGGTAATATTGCAAAAGAGAGATTAAAAGAGCTTGATTCTATTATAGCAGCCAAGAACAAAGCCTTCAGGCAGAAGCAGAAAACCCTTGATATTCTAGTTGAGTCAAAAAAAGATGATATCTATACGGGATATGACCAGTTCTTCAATCCTATACAGATCTCAAGCGAGGCTGACCTTGTGGGAGACTGGATCCAAATTGAAGATTTTGAAGTAAAGGAAAACTGTAATGTTTCAAAATTTTAAAAAAGATGACGACGAGCAGACAAGAATAGACAAAAATCTTAAACTGATGAGCATCTCTGCCGTCATTTTAATCGTTTTATTTATATATACGACCCTTAAAAGCGACACTGCCATACAAGGTTCCGGTTATTATATCGGAGTGGCATTTTTATTCGTACTACTTGTTCTGACCTTTGCCCTACAGAAATATAAAGACAAAATAAGAGCAAAAATACCCAAAAATAAATTCCAGGCCCAAATGGAAACGGCAAACAGTTCAAATGTAAAAGAGAAAGAGAATTATGAAGAGCCCGCATCATCAATAGAGGCCATCCATTCAAATATAACTTTTAAAGATATTGCAGGAATTGCCGAGATAAAAGAGGAACTAGAAGAGGTAGTAGATTTTTTAAACAATCCCAAGAAATACCAAAAATTTGACGTGTCACTTCCAAAGGGTGTTTTATTGGTAGGACCTCCCGGAGTTGGTAAAACCCTGATAGCTAAAGCCGTTGCGGGGGAAGCTGATGTGCCTTTCTTTTATCAAAGCGGTGCAAGCTTTGTTCATATCTATGTGGGTATGGGTGCAAAAAAAGTAAGGGAGCTTTTTAATACAGCAAAAAGAAATGCCCCTTCTATTATCTTTATAGATGAGATAGATGCAGTCGGAAAACAAAGGGGTCTTGGAAGCAATGATGAAAGGGAAGCCACATTAAACGAGCTTTTAACCCAGATGGACGGGTTTACCAGCAGCAGCGGTGTAATGGTAATTGCTGCGACAAACAAGATAGAGGTTCTTGATGAAGCTCTTCTACGGGCAGGTAGATTTGACAGACGGGTATTTTTAAATCTTCCAAACAGAATCGACAGGGAAAAGATACTAAAACTTTATCTTAAAAACAGAAAATACGAATTTGATTTTGAAAAGCTTGTCAACGAAACGAGCGGTTTCAGCAGTTCGGCTTTGTCTACACTAATAAACGAATCCCTTCTTGCCATGATAAAAAGAGAGGGCAAGGTAATATCACAAGAGGATATCGAACAGTCAAAACAAAAGATACAGTACGGTAAAAAGCAGTTCAACCTTTTAAATCAGACCCAGAAAGATATTCTTGCAACCTATCAGGCGGGGAAAGCCTTTATTTCAAGATCAAAGGTATGCCTTTTTGACTGCGAAGTAAGCAGTGATGACCTTGTATATCCTTCCAAAACGCAGCTTGAGGATAAAATAAAAAAATACCTCTCCGGTTCGATCGCACTTGAGGTGATAAAGAACGAATCATATGTAGTGTCGGAAAAGGAGCTCAAAGAGGCGTACAAGATTGCCCAAAGAATGGTTGAAGATTATAAGATGGAAGATTCTGTTGATAAGGTAATAATAAATATAAAATCCCAGTTGAAATCAGAAATAACTAATAATGTAGAGGAAATAAAACAGATAAAATCCAGGCTTTTAGAGGATGAAGTTGTTGTATTTTAACGGTTTTTGTCTAAATAACGAAAGTGAAGTTTTCAACGATTATATAGAAAATAATGATTTTACCGTAAGCGGTTTTAGTTACGGGGCGATAAAAGCGGTAAAATCCCTTCTGGATGGAGAGCTTTCAAAAAAAAGGGTTGATAAACTGCAGCTTTTCTCTCCGGCATTTTTTAATGACAAAGATAAAAAATATGTAAGACTTCAGTTGATGTTCTTCAAAAAAGACGCCCAGGCTTATTGTGATAATTTTTTAGATAACTGCGGTTTTAGAGATGAAGATAAAGATAAATACTTTTCAATGGGAACTTACGAAGAACTTCAGGAGCTTTTAGAGTACCGATGGGAAGAGGAAACTATAAAAAAGCTTCTTGAAAGAGGAATAAAAATAGAAGCTTATTTAGGAAGCGAAGATAAAATAATCGATTCGTCAAAAGCCTTGGAGTTTTTCAAGCAGTTTACAGAGGTTTATTTTATAAAAAACAAAGGGCATATATTATAAATAATAAATTTATCGAGCTGATAAAACTATACGATTTGGAGAGAAAATGGAAAAAGCAAGAATAGGGATAATAACAGTTAGCGACAGGGCGAGTGCAGGAGTTTATGAAGATATAAGCGGCAAAGCTATCATAGATACTATGAATGAATATCTCACATCTGCGTGGGAAGAGGTATACAAGATCATTCCTGATGAGCAGGAAGTTATCGAAGAGACTATAAAAGATATGGTAGATAATGAAAAGTGCTCACTAGTAGTGACAACAGGCGGTACGGGACCTGCAAAAAGAGATGTGACTCCTGAAGCAACAGAAGCTGTATGCGACAGAATGATGCCGGGGTTCGGAGAGCTTATGAGAGCGGAATCTTTAAAGTTCGTACCTACGGCAATATTATCAAGACAGACGGCAGGATTAAGGGGCAGCAGCCTGATAGTAAATCTTCCCGGGAAACCAAAATCTATTAGGGAATGTCTTGATGCGGTTTTCCCTGCGATACCATATTGTATCGATCTTATGGAAGGGCCTTTTTTAGAGTGTGATGAAGCTGTAATAAAGCCTTTCAGACCTAAGAAAAAATAACAAATTTATACCAAGGTATACTTTACAAGGTCCGGTTTTTTTCCTACAATATAAAATATAATCAATAGTAGGAGAAAGCTATGGCAGATTTTAATGAACAACTTGGACAAAATGTTGAGGAAGCGATCGAATCAAGAGAAGATGAGATCAGTAAACACGGTGGTGTTACCGTAAGTTTAGAAGATTTTTTTAGCAGGGCTTTTGAACCTAATCCTATAAGCGAGGAAGATGAAAAGCTTTTAAGAAAGAACCTTGAAGATGAGTATGACTTTAACAATACCCAGATAGACCAAATCGTAGAAACTGCGTATGACTTTAATCAAGGTAGTATAGACGTTAATACTATTTCCCAGGTTGATACTGTAATAACAGATATTGAATTACAGGATTCATTTAATACAGATACTGCAATTACCCAGACAAATCCTTTCGAACTAAATATTACGCCCATAGCTCAGGAAGGTACTATTGAAGAGACTGCTGAAGAAACTACAGCTACTGCAGAAACAGAATCTTTGACAACTGAGACGGCAGATACGGAAGATGATACAACACAGGCTCCTCTATCTGAAACTCCGACTGATAATAACGATAATACCGATACTCAAACAGATAATCCCATAACTTCTCCTGAACCGGGAGAGACTCCTCCGTCAACAGGAGATGACAATAACGGCAGCAACGTAACTGTTACAATTGAAGAGACACCTGATACATCGGCACTGGCACCGACTATAAGCGTAGAAGATGCAGGGGTTGACGGAATCTATAATTCAGAAGAGTTAGGAGAAGATGGAACAGTAACAGCAACAATCTCATTACCTTCTGATGCAGCAGCTGGAGATACCTTAACAATTAACGGAAACTCTACAGTATTAACTGAAGCACAAATCACAGCAGGTGAAGTAACAACAGAAGTTGCACCAGGTTCAACAGTAACAGCAACAATTACAGATGCAGCTGGAAATACATCAGATCAAGCTTCAACAACAGTAGCCGGTTCAGATACAAGTGTAACAGCTCCAACAATTACAATGGAATCAACAGGAACAGATTCAGTTTATAATTCAGAAGAGTTAGGAGAAGATGGAACAGTAACAGCAACAATCTCATTACCTTCTGATGCAGCAGCTGGAGATACCTTAACAATTAACGGAAACTCTACAGTATTAACTGAAGCACAAATCACAGCAGGTGAAGTAACAACAGAAGTTGCACCAGGTTCAACAGTAACAGCAACAATTACAGATGCAGCTGGAAATACATCAGATCAAGCTTCAACAACAGTAGCCGGTTCAGATACAAGTGTAACAGCTCCAACAATTACAATGGAATCAACAGGAACAGATTCAGTTTATAATTCAGAAGAGTTAGGAGAAGATGGAACAGTAACAGCAACAATCTCATTACCTTCTGATGCAGCAGCTGGAGATACCTTAACAATTAACGGAAACTCTACAGTATTAACTGAAGCACAAATCACAGCAGGTGAAGTAACAACAGAAGTTGCACCAGGTTCAACAGTAACAGCAACAATTACAGATGCAGCTGGAAATACATCAGATCAAGCTTCAACAACAGTAGCCGGTTCAGATACAAGTGTAACAGCTCCAACAATTACAATGGAATCAACAGGAACAGATTCAGTTTATAATTCAGAAGAGTTAGGAGAAGATGGAACAGTAACAGCAACAATCTCATTACCTTCTGATGCAGCAGCTGGAGATACCTTAACAATTAACGGAAACTCTACAGTATTAACTGAAGCACAAATCACAGCAGGTGAAGTAACAACAGAAGTTGCACCAGGTTCAACAGTAACAGCAACAATTACAGATGCAGCTGGAAATACATCAGATCAAGCTTCAACAACAGTAGCCGGTTCAGATACAAGTGTAACAGCTCCAACAATTACAATGGAATCAACAGGAACAGATTCAGTTTATAATTCAGAAGAGTTAGGAGAAGATGGAACAGTAACAGCAACAATCTCATTACCTTCTGATGCAGCAGCTGGAGATACCTTAACAATTAACGGAAACTCTACAGTATTAACTGAAGCACAAATCACAGCAGGTGAAGTAACAACAGAAGTTGCACCAGGTTCAACAGTAACAGCAACAATTACAGATGCAGCTGGAAATACATCAGATCAAGCTTCAACAACAGTAGCCGGTTCAGATACAAGTGTAACAGCTCCAACAATTACAATGGAATCAACAGGAACAGATTCAGTTTATAATTCAGAAGAGTTAGGAGAAGATGGAACAGTAACAGCAACAATCTCATTACCTTCTGATGCAGCAGCTGGAGATACCTTAACAATTAACGGAAACTCTACAGTATTAACTGAAGCACAAATCACAGCAGGTGAAGTAACAACAGAAGTTGCACCAGGTTCAACAGTAACAGCAACAATTACAGATGCAGCTGGAAATACATCAGATCAAGCTTCAACAACAGTAGCCGGTTCAGATACAAGTGTAACAGCTCCAACAATTACAATGGAATCAACAGGAACAGATTCAGTTTATAATTCAGAAGAGTTAGGAGAAGATGGAACAGTAACAGCAACAATCTCATTACCTTCTGATGCAGCAGCTGGAGATACCTTAACAATTAACGGAAACTCTACAGTATTAACTGAAGCACAAATCACAGCAGGTGAAGTAACAACAGAAGTTGCACCAGGTTCAACAGTAACAGCAACAATTACAGATGCAGCTGGAAATACATCAGATCAAGCTTCAACAACAGTAGCCGGTTCAGATACAAGTGTAACAGCTCCAACAATTACAATGGAATCAACAGGAACAGATTCAGTTTATAATTCAGAAGAGTTAGGAGAAGATGGAACAGTAACAGCAACAATCTCATTACCTTCTGATGCAGCAGCTGGAGATACCTTAACAATTAACGGAAACTCTACAGTATTAACTGAAGCACAAATCACAGCAGGTGAAGTAACAACAGAAGTTGCACCAGGTTCAACAGTAACAGCAACAATTACAGATGCAGCTGGAAATACATCAGATCAAGCTTCAACAACAGTAGCCGGTTCAGATACAAGTGTAACAGCTCCAACAATTACAATGGAATCAACAGGAACAGATTCAGTTTATAATTCAGAAGAGTTAGGAGAAGATGGAACAGTAACAGCAACAATCTCATTACCTTCTGATGCAGCAGCTGGAGATACCTTAACAATTAACGGAAACTCTACAGTATTAACTGAAGCACAAATCACAGCAGGTGAAGTAACAACAGAAGTTGCACCAGGTTCAACAGTAACAGCAACAATTACAGATGCAGCTGGAAATACATCAGATCAAGCTTCAACAACAGTAGCCGGTTCAGATACAAGTGTAACAGCTCCAACAATTACAATGGAATCAACAGGAACAGATTCAGTTTATAATTCAGAAGAGTTAGGAGAAGATGGAACAGTAACAGCAACAATCTCATTACCTTCTGATGCAGCAGCTGGAGATACCTTAACAATTAACGGAAACTCTACAGTATTAACTGAAGCACAAATCACAGCAGGTGAAGTAACAACAGAAGTTGCACCAGGTTCAACAGTAACAGCAACAATTACAGATGCAGCTGGAAATACATCAGATCAAGCTTCAACAACAGTAGCCGGTTCAGATACAAGTGTAACAGCTCCAACAATTACAATGGAATCAACAGGAACAGATTCAGTTTATAATTCAGAAGAGTTAGGAGAAGATGGAACAGTAACAGCAACAATCTCATTACCTTCTGATGCAGCAGCTGGAGATACCTTAACAATTAACGGAAACTCTACAGTATTAACTGAAGCACAAATCACAGCAGGTGAAGTAACAACAGAAGTTGCACCAGGTTCAACAGTAACAGCAACAATTACAGATGCAGCTGGAAATACATCAGATCAAGCTTCAACAACAGTAGCCGGTTCAGATACAAGTGTAACAGCTCCAACAATTACAATGGAATCAACAGGAACAGATTCAGTTTATAATTCAGAAGAGTTAGGAGAAGATGGAACAGTAACAGCAACAATCTCATTACCTTCTGATGCAGCAGCTGGAGATACCTTAACAATTAACGGAAACTCTACAGTATTAACTGAAGCACAAATCACAGCAGGTGAAGTAACAACAGAAGTTGCACCAGGTTCAACAGTAACAGCAACAATTACAGATGCAGCTGGAAATACATCAGATCAAGCTTCAACAACAGTAGCCGGTTCAGATACAAGTGTAACAGCTCCAACAATTACAATGGAATCAACAGGAACAGATTCAGTTTATAATTCAGAAGAGTTAGGAGAAGATGGAACAGTAACAGCAACAATCTCATTACCTTCTGATGCAGCAGCTGGAGATACCTTAACAATTAACGGAAACTCTACAGTATTAACTGAAGCACAAATCACAGCAGGTGAAGTAACAACAGAAGTTGCACCAGGTTCAACAGTAACAGCAACAATTACAGATGCAGCTGGAAATACATCAGATCAAGCTTCAACAACAGTAGCCGGTTCAGATACAAGTGTAACAGCTCCAACAATTACAATGGAATCAACAGGAACAGATTCAGTTTATAATTCAGAAGAGTTAGGAGAAGATGGAACAGTAACAGCAACAATCTCATTACCTTCTGATGCAGCAGCTGGAGATACCTTAACAATTAACGGAAACTCTACAGTATTAACTGAAGCACAAATCACAGCAGGTGAAGTAACAACAGAAGTTGCACCAGGTTCAACAGTAACAGCAACAATTACAGATGCAGCTGGAAATACATCAGATCAAGCTTCAACAACAGTAGCCGGTTCAGATACAAGTGTAACAGCTCCAACAATTACAATGGAATCAACAGGAACAGATTCAGTTTATAATTCAGAAGAGTTAGGAGAAGATGGAACAGTAACAGCAACAATCTCATTACCTTCTGATGCAGCAGCTGGAGATACCTTAACAATTAACGGAAACTCTACAGTATTAACTGAAGCACAAATCACAGCAGGTGAAGTAACAACAGAAGTTGCACCAGGTTCAACAGTAACAGCAACAATTACAGATGCAGCTGGAAATACATCAGATCAAGCTTCAACAACAGTAGCCGGTTCAGATACAAGTGTAACAGCTCCAACAATTACAATGGAATCAACAGGAACAGATTCAGTTTATAATTCAGAAGAGTTAGGAGAAGATGGAACAGTAACAGCAACAATCTCATTACCTTCTGATGCAGCAGCTGGAGATACCTTAACAATTAACGGAAACTCTACAGTATTAACTGAAGCACAAATCACAGCAGGTGAAGTAACAACAGAAGTTGCACCAGGTTCAACAGTAACAGCAACAATTACAGATGCAGCTGGAAATACATCAGATCAAGCTTCAACAACAGTAGCCGGTTCAGATACAAGTGTAACAGCTCCAACAATTACAATGGAATCAACAGGAACAGATTCAGTTTATAATTCAGAAGAGTTAGGAGAAGATGGAACAGTAACAGCAACAATCTCATTACCTTCTGATGCAGCAGCTGGAGATACCTTAACAATTAACGGAAACTCTACAGTATTAACTGAAGCACAAATCACAGCAGGTGAAGTAACAACAGAAGTTGCACCAGGTTCAACAGTAACAGCAACAATTACAGATGCAGCTGGAAATACATCAGATCAAGCTTCAACAACAGTAGCCGGTTCAGATACAAGTGTAACAGCTCCAACAATTACAATGGAATCAACAGGAACAGATTCAGTTTATAATTCAGAAGAGTTAGGAGAAGATGGAACAGTAACAGCAACAATCTCATTACCTTCTGATGCAGCAGCTGGAGATACCTTAACAATTAACGGAAACTCTACAGTATTAACTGAAGCACAAATCACAGCAGGTGAAGTAACAACAGAAGTTGCACCAGGTTCAACAGTAACAGCAACAATTACAGATGCAGCTGGAAATACATCAGATCAAGCTTCAACAACAGTAGCCGGTTCAGATACAAGTGTAACAGCTCCAACAATTACAATGGAATCAACAGGAACAGATTCAGTTTATAATTCAGAAGAGTTAGGAGAAGATGGAACAGTAACAGCAACAATCTCATTACCTTCTGATGCAGCAGCTGGAGATACCTTAACAATTAACGGAAACTCTACAGTATTAACTGAAGCACAAATCACAGCAGGTGAAGTAACAACAGAAGTTGCACCAGGTTCAACAGTAACAGCAACAATTACAGATGCAGCTGGAAATACATCAGATCAAGCTTCAACAACAGTAGCCGGTTCAGATACAAGTGTAACAGCTCCAACAATTACAATGGAATCAACAGGAACAGATTCAGTTTATAATTCAGAAGAGTTAGGAGAAGATGGAACAGTAACAGCAACAATCTCATTACCTTCTGATGCAGCAGCTGGAGATACCTTAACAATTAACGGAAACTCTACAGTATTAACTGAAGCACAAATCACAGCAGGTGAAGTAACAACAGAAGTTGCACCAGGTTCAACAGTAACAGCAACAATTACAGATGCAGCTGGAAATACATCAGATCAAGCTTCAACAACAGTAGCCGGTTCAGATACAAGTGTAACAGCTCCAACAATTACAATGGAATCAACAGGAACAGATTCAGTTTATAATTCAGAAGAGTTAGGAGAAGATGGAACAGTAACAGCAACAATCTCATTACCTTCTGATGCAGCAGCTGGAGATACCTTAACAATTAACGGAAACTCTACAGTATTAACTGAAGCACAAATCACAGCAGGTGAAGTAACAACAGAAGTTGCACCAGGTTCAACAGTAACAGCAACAATTACAGATGCAGCTGGAAATACATCAGATCAAGCTTCAACAACAGTAGCCGGTTCAGATACAAGTGTAACAGCTCCAACAATTACAATGGAATCAACAGGAACAGATTCAGTTTATAATTCAGAAGAGTTAGGAGAAGATGGAACAGTAACAGCAACAATCTCATTACCTTCTGATGCAGCAGCTGGAGATACCTTAACAATTAACGGAAACTCTACAGTATTAACTGAAGCACAAATCACAGCAGGTGAAGTAACAACAGAAGTTGCACCAGGTTCAACAGTAACAGCAACAATTACAGATGCAGCTGGAAATACATCAGATCAAGCTTCAACAACAGTAGCCGGTTCAGATACAAGTGTAACAGCTCCAACAATTACAATGGAATCAACAGGAACAGATTCAGTTTATAATTCAGAAGAGTTAGGAGAAGATGGAACAGTAACAGCAACAATCTCATTACCTTCTGATGCAGCAGCTGGAGATACCTTAACAATTAACGGAAACTCTACAGTATTAACTGAAGCACAAATCACAGCAGGTGAAGTAACAACAGAAGTTGCACCAGGTTCAACAGTAACAGCAACAATTACAGATGCAGCTGGAAATACATCAGATCAAGCTTCAACAACAGTAGCCGGTTCAGATACAAGTGTAACAGCTCCAACAATTACAATGGAATCAACAGGAACAGATTCAGTTTATAATTCAGAAGAGTTAGGAGAAGATGGAACAGTAACAGCAACAATCTCATTACCTTCTGATGCAGCAGCTGGAGATACCTTAACAATTAACGGAAACTCTACAGTATTAACTGAAGCACAAATCACAGCAGGTGAAGTAACAACAGAAGTTGCACCAGGTTCAACAGTAACAGCAACAATTACAGATGCAGCTGGAAATACATCAGATCAAGCTTCAACAACAGTAGCCGGTTCAGATACAAGTGTAACAGCTCCAACAATTACAATGGAATCAACAGGAACAGATTCAGTTTATAATTCAGAAGAGTTAGGAGAAGATGGAACAGTAACAGCAACAATCTCATTACCTTCTGATGCAGCAGCTGGAGATACCTTAACAATTAACGGAAACTCTACAGTATTAACTGAAGCACAAATCACAGCAGGTGAAGTAACAACAGAAGTTGCACCAGGTTCAACAGTAACAGCAACAATTACAGATGCAGCTGGAAATACATCAGATCAAGCTTCAACAACAGTAGCCGGTTCAGATACAAGTGTAACAGCTCCAACAATTACAATGGAATCAACAGGAACAGATTCAGTTTATAATTCAGAAGAGTTAGGAGAAGATGGAACAGTAACAGCAACAATCTCATTACCTTCTGATGCAGCAGCTGGAGATACCTTAACAATTAACGGAAACTCTACAGTATTAACTGAAGCACAAATCAGTACTCTGCGTTGAAGTACCAACAGAAGTTGCACCAGGTTCAACAGTAACAGCAACAATTACAGATGCAGCTGGAAATACATCAGATCAAGCTTCAACAACAGTAGCCGGTTCAGATACAAGTGTAACAGCTCCAACAATTACAATGGAATCAACAGGAACAGATTCAGTTTATAATTCAGAAGAGTTAGGAGAAGATGGAACAGTAACAGCAACAATCTCATTACCTTCTGATGCAGCAGCTGGAGATACCTTAACAATTAACGGAAACTCTACAGTATTAACTGAAGCACAAATCACAGCAGGTGAAGTAACAACAGAAGTTGCACCAGGTTCAACAGTAACAGCAACAATTACAGATGCAGCTGGAAATACATCAGATCAAGCTTCAACAACAGTAGCCGGTTCAGATACAAGTGTAACAGCTCCAACAATTACAATGGAATCAACAGGAACAGATTCAGTTTATAATTCAGAAGAGTTAGGAGAAGATGGAACAGTAACAGCAACAATCTCATTACCTTCTGATGCAGCAGCTGGAGATACCTTAACAATTAACGGAAACTCTACAGTATTAACTGAAGCACAAATCACAGCAGGTGAAGTAACAACAGAAGTTGCACCAGGTTCAACAGTAACAGCAACAATTACAGATGCAGCTGGAAATACATCAGATCAAGCTTCAACAACAGTAGCCGGTTCAGATACAAGTGTAACAGCTCCAACAATTACAATGGAATCAACAGGAACAGATTCAGTTTATAATTCAGAAGAGTTAGGAGAAGATGGAACAGTAACAGCAACAATCTCATTACCTTCTGATGCAGCAGCTGGAGATACCTTAACAATTAACGGAAACTCTACAGTATTAACTGAAGCACAAATCACAGCAGGTGAAGTAACAACAGAAGTTGCACCAGGTTCAACAGTAACAGCAACAATTACAGATGCAGCTGGAAATACATCAGATCAAGCTTCAACAACAGTAGCCGGTTCAGATACAAGTGTAACAGCTCCAACAATTACAATGGAATCAACAGGAACAGATTCAGTTTATAATTCAGAAGAGTTAGGAGAAGATGGAACAGTAACAGCAACAATCTCATTACCTTCTGATGCAGCAGCTGGAGATACCTTAACAATTAACGGAAACTCTACAGTATTAACTGAAGCACAAATCACAGCAGGTGAAGTAACAACAGAAGTTGCACCAGGTTCAACAGTAACAGCAACAATTACAGATGCAGCTGGAAATACATCAGATCAAGCTTCAACAACAGTAGCCGGTTCAGATACAAGTGTAACAAGTACTCTGCGTTGATACAAGCTTATACTATCTATGGAATCAACAGGAACAGATTCAGTTTATAATTCAGAAGAGTTAGGAGAAGATGGAACAGTAACAGCAACAATCTCATTACCTTCTGATGCAGCAGCTGGAGATACCTTAACAATTAACGGAAACTCTACAGTATTAACTGAAGCACAAATCACAGCAGGTGAAGTAAC
>CAXXWH010000002.1:0-1436190 GCA_963678145.2 Arcobacteraceae bacterium
TTGACTCTGCATCAGTAGTAGGAGAAACCTTCGAGAAATTAACTGTTGATAAAACACCTGTAACAGTAGATGTGACAGATGACGTTGATGAAGTAAAAGTAAGCTTGTCGGTTGAATCATCAAGCGTAGTTGAGGGAACAGGAACAGTAACTTATAAAGTAACAGTAGATCAAGAACTGGATGATGATCTGGTTGTTAAACTTGATAACGGTCAAGAAGTAACAATCTCTGCCGGAACAACCGAGCAAACATTCACAAGAGTTGTAGACAGTGATGATGTATACGTAGATCAGGACGGAGCAACTCCGGAGATCAGCGTAGCACTTGACTCTGCATCAGTAGTAGGAGAAACCTTCGAGAAATTAACTGTTGATAAAACACCTGTAACAGTAGATGTGACAGATGACGTTGATGAAGTAAAAGTAAGCTTGTCGGTTGAATCATCAAGCGTAGTTGAGGGAACAGGAACAGTAACTTATAAAGTAACAGTAGATCAAGAACTGGATGATGATCTGGTTGTTAAACTTGATAACGGTCAAGAAGTAACAATCTCTGCCGGAACAACCGAGCAAACATTCACAAGAGTTGTAGACAGTGATGATGTATACGTAGATCAGGACGGAGCAACTCCGGAGATCAGCGTAGCACTTGACTCTGCATCAGTAGTAGGGAGAAACCTTCGAGAAATTAACTGTTGATAAAACACCTGTAACAGTAGATGTGACAGATGACGTTGATGAAGTAAAAGTAAGCTTGTCGGTTGAATCATCAAGCGTAGTTGAGGGAACAGGAACAGTAACTTATAAAGTAACAGTAGATCAAGAACTGGATGATGATCTGGTTGTTAAACTTGATAACGGTCAAGAAGTAACAATCTCTGCCGGAACAACCGAGCAAACATTCACAAGAGTTGTAGACAGTGATGATGTATACGTAGATCAGGACGGAGCAACTCCGGAGATCAGCGTAGCACTTGACTCTGCATCAGTAGTAGGAGAAACCTTCGAGAAATTAACTGTTGATAAAACACCTGTAACAGTAGATGTGACAGATGACGTTGATGAAGTAAAAGTAAGCTTGTCGGTTGAATCATCAAGCGTAGTTGAGGGAACAGGAACAGTAACTTATAAAGTAACAGTAGATCAAGAACTGGATGATGATCTGGTTGTTAAACTTGATAACGGTCAAGAAGTAACAATCTCTGCCGGAACAACCGAGCAAACATTCACAAGAGTTGTAGACAGTGATGATGTATACGTAGATCAGGACGGAGCAACTCCGGAGATCAGCGTAGCACTTGACTCTGCATCAGTAGTAGGAGAAACCTTCGAGAAATTAACTGTTGATAAAACACCTGTAACAGTAGATGTGACAGATGACGTTGATGAAGTAAAAGTAAGCTTGTCGGTTGAATCATCAAGCGTAGTTGAGGGAACAGGAACAGTAACTTATAAAGTAACAGTAGATCAAGAACTGGATGATGATCTGGTTGTTAAACTTGATAACGGTCAAGAAGTAACAATCTCTGCCGGAACAACCGAGCAAACATTCACAAGAGTTGTAGACAGTGATGATGTATACGTAGATCAGGACGGAGCAACTCCGGAGATCAGCGTAGCACTTGACTCTGCATCAGTAGTAGGAGAAACCTTCGAGAAATTAACTGTTGATAAAACACCTGTAACAGTAGATGTGACAGATGACGTTGATGAAGTAAAAGTAAGCTTGTCGGTTGAATCATCAAGCGTAGTTGAGGGAACAGGAACAGTAACTTATAAAGTAACAGTAGATCAAGAACTGGATGATGATCTGGTTGTTAAACTTGATAACGGTCAAGAAGTAACAATCTCTGCCGGAACAACCGAGCAAACATTCACAAGAGTTGTAGACAGTGATGATGTATACGTAGATCAGGACGGAGCAACTCCGGAGATCAGCGTAGCACTTGACTCTGCATCAGTAGTAGGAGAAACCTTCGAGAAATTAACTGTTGATAAAACACCTGTAACAGTAGATGTGACAGATGACGTTGATGAAGTAAAAGTAAGCTTGTCGGTTGAATCATCAAGCGTAGTTGAGGGAACAGGAACAGTAACTTATAAAGTAACAGTAGATCAAGAACTGGATGATGATCTGGTTGTTAAACTTGATAACGGTCAAGAAGTAACAATCTCTGCCGGAACAACCGAGCAAACATTCACAAGAGTTGTAGACAGTGATGATGTATACGTAGATCAGGACGGAGCAACTCCGGAGATCAGCGTAGCACTTGACTCTGCATCAGTAGTAGGAGAAACCTTCGAGAAATTAACTGTTGATAAAACACCTGTAACAGTAGATGTGACAGATGACGTTGATGAAGTAAAAGTAAGCTTGTCGGTTGAATCATCAAGCGTAGTTGAGGGAACAGGAACAGTAACTTATAAAGTAACAGTAGATCAAGAACTGGATGATGATCTGGTTGTTAAACTTGATAACGGTCAAGAAGTAACAATCTCTGCCGGAACAACCGAGCAAACATTCACAAGAGTTGTAGACAGTGATGATGTATACGTAGATCAGGACGGAGCAACTCCGGAGATCAGCGTAGCACTTGACTCTGCATCAGTAGTAGGAGAAACCTTCGAGAAATTAACTGTTGATAAAACACCTGTAACAGTAGATGTGACAGATGACGTTGATGAAGTAAAAGTAAGCTTGTCGGTTGAATCATCAAGCGTAGTTGAGGGAACAGGAACAGTAACTTATAAAGTAACAGTAGATCAAGAACTGGATGATGATCTGGTTGTTAAACTTGATAACGGTCAAGAAGTAACAATCTCTGCCGGAACAACCGAGCAAACATTCACAAGAGTTGTAGACAGTGATGATGTATACGTAGATCAGGACGGAGCAACTCCGGAGATCAGCGTAGCACTTGACTCTGCATCAGTAGTAGGAGAAACCTTCGAGAAATTAACTGTTGATAAAACACCTGTAACAGTAGATGTGACAGATGACGTTGATGAAGTAAAAGTAAGCTTGTCGGTTGAATCATCAAGCGTAGTTGAGGGAACAGGAACAGTAACTTATAAAGTAACAGTAGATCAAGAACTGGATGATGATCTGGTTGTTAAACTTGATAACGGTCAAGAAGTAACAATCTCTGCCGGAACAACCGAGCAAACATTCACAAGAGTTGTAGACAGTGATGATGTATACGTAGATCAGGACGGAGCAACTCCGGAGATCAGCGTAGCACTTGACTCTGCATCAGTAGTAGGAGAAACCTTCGAGAAATTAACTGTTGATAAAACACCTGTAACAGTAGATGTGACAGATGACGTTGATGAAGTAAAAGTAAGCTTGTCGGTTGAATCATCAAGCGTAGTTGAGGGAACAGGAACAGTAACTTATAAAGTAACAGTAGATCAAGAACTGGATGATGATCTGGTTGTTAAACTTGATAACGGTCAAGAAGTAACAATCTCTGCCGGAACAACCGAGCAAACATTCACAAGAGTTGTAGACAGTGATGATGTATACGTAGATCAGGACGGAGCAACTCCGGAGATCAGCGTAGCACTTGACTCTGCATCAGTAGTAGGAGAAACCTTCGAGAAATTAACTGTTGATAAAACACCTGTAACAGTAGATGTGACAGATGACGTTGATGAAGTAAAAGTAAGCTTGTCGGTTGAATCATCAAGCGTAGTTGAGGGAACAGGAACAGTAACTTATAAAGTAACAGTAGATCAAGAACTGGATGATGATCTGGTTGTTAAACTTGATAACGGTCAAGAAGTAACAATCTCTGCCGGAACAACCGAGCAAACATTCACAAGAGTTGTAGACAGTGATGATGTATACGTAGATCAGGACGGAGCAACTCCGGAGATCAGCGTAGCACTTGACTCTGCATCAGTAGTAGGAGAAACCTTCGAGAAATTAACTGTTGATAAAACACCTGTAACAGTAGATGTGACAGATGACGTTGATGAAGTAAAAGTAAGCTTGTCGGTTGAATCATCAAGCGTAGTTGAGGGAACAGGAACAGTAACTTATAAAGTAACAGTAGATCAAGAACTGGATGATGATCTGGTTGTTAAACTTGATAACGGTCAAGAAGTAACAATCTCTGCCGGAACAACCGAGCAAACATTCACAAGAGTTGTAGACAGTGATGATGTATACGTAGATCAGGACGGAGCAACTCCGGAGATCAGCGTAGCACTTGACTCTGCATCAGTAGTAGGAGAAACCTTCGAGAAATTAACTGTTGATAAAACACCTGTAACAGTAGATGTGACAGATGACGTTGATGAAGTAAAAGTAAGCTTGTCGGTTGAATCATCAAGCGTAGTTGAGGGAACAGGAACAGTAACTTATAAAGTAACAGTAGATCAAGAACTGGATGATGATCTGGTTGTTAAACTTGATAACGGTCAAGAAGTAACAATCTCTGCCGGAACAACCGAGCAAACATTCACAAGAGTTGTAGACAGTGATGATGTATACGTAGATCAGGACGGAGCAACTCCGGAGATCAGCGTAGCACTTGACTCTGCATCAGTAGTAGGAGAAACCTTCGAGAAATTAACTGTTGATAAAACACCTGTAACAGTAGATGTGACAGATGACGTTGATGAAGTAAAAGTAAGCTTGTCGGTTGAATCATCAAGCGTAGTTGAGGGAACAGGAACAGTAACTTATAAAGTAACAGTAGATCAAGAACTGGATGATGATCTGGTTGTTAAACTTGATAACGGTCAAGAAGTAACAATCTCTGCCGGAACAACCGAGCAAACATTCACAAGAGTTGTAGACAGTGATGATGTATACGTAGATCAGGACGGAGCAACTCCGGAGATCAGCGTAGCACTTGACTCTGCATCAGTAGTAGGAGAAACCTTCGAGAAATTAACTGTTGATAAAACACCTGTAACAGTAGATGTGACAGATGACGTTGATGAAGTAAAAGTAAGCTTGTCGGTTGAATCATCAAGCGTAGTTGAGGGAACAGGAACAGTAACTTATAAAGTAACAGTAGATCAAGAACTGGATGATGATCTGGTTGTTAAACTTGATAACGGTCAAGAAGTAACAATCTCTGCCGGAACAACCGAGCAAACATTCACAAGAGTTGTAGACAGTGATGATGTATACGTAGATCAGGACGGAGCAACTCCGGAGATCAGCGTAGCACTTGACTCTGCATCAGTAGTAGGAGAAACCTTCGAGAAATTAACTGTTGATAAAACACCTGTAACAGTAGATGTGACAGATGACGTTGATGAAGTAAAAGTAAGCTTGTCGGTTGAATCATCAAGCGTAGTTGAGGGAACAGGAACAGTAACTTATAAAGTAACAGTAGATCAAGAACTGGATGATGATCTGGTTGTTAAACTTGATAACGGTCAAGAAGTAACAATCTCTGCCGGAACAACCGAGCAAACATTCACAAGAGTTGTAGACAGTGATGATGTATACGTAGATCAGGACGGAGCAACTCCGGAGATCAGCGTAGCACTTGACTCTGCATCAGTAGTAGGAGAAACCTTCGAGAAATTAACTGTTGATAAAACACCTGTAACAGTAGATGTGACAGATGACGTTGATGAAGTAAAAGTAAGCTTGTCGGTTGAATCATCAAGCGTAGTTGAGGGAACAGGAACAGTAACTTATAAAGTAACAGTAGATCAAGAACTGGATGATGATCTGGTTGTTAAACTTGATAACGGTCAAGAAGTAACAATCTCTGCCGGAACAACCGAGCAAACATTCACAAGAGTTGTAGACAGTGATGATGTATACGTAGATCAGGACGGAGCAACTCCGGAGATCAGCGTAGCACTTGACTCTGCATCAGTAGTAGGAGAAACCTTCGAGAAATTAACTGTTGATAAAACACCTGTAACAGTAGATGTGACAGATGACGTTGATGAAGTAAAAGTAAGCTTGTCGGTTGAATCATCAAGCGTAGTTGAGGGAACAGGAACAGTAACTTATAAAGTAACAGTAGATCAAGAACTGGATGATGATCTGGTTGTTAAACTTGATAACGGTCAAGAAGTAACAATCTCTGCCGGAACAACCGAGCAAACATTCACAAGAGTTGTAGACAGTGATGATGTATACGTAGATCAGGACGGAGCAACTCCGGAGATCAGCGTAGCACTTGACTCTGCATCAGTAGTAGGAGAAACCTTCGAGAAATTAACTGTTGATAAAACACCTGTAACAGTAGATGTGACAGATGACGTTGATGAAGTAAAAGTAAGCTTGTCGGTTGAATCATCAAGCGTAGTTGAGGGAACAGGAACAGTAACTTATAAAGTAACAGTAGATCAAGAACTGGATGATGATCTGGTTGTTAAACTTGATAACGGTCAAGAAGTAACAATCTCTGCCGGAACAACCGAGCAAACATTCACAAGAGTTGTAGACAGTGATGATGTATACGTAGATCAGGACGGAGCAACTCCGGAGATCAGCGTAGCACTTGACTCTGCATCAGTAGTAGGAGAAACCTTCGAGAAATTAACTGTTGATAAAACACCTGTAACAGTAGATGTGACAGATGACGTTGATGAAGTAAAAGTAAGCTTGTCGGTTGAATCATCAAGCGTAGTTGAGGGAACAGGAACAGTAACTTATAAAGTAACAGTAGATCAAGAACTGGATGATGATCTGGTTGTTAAACTTGATAACGGTCAAGAAGTAACAATCTCTGCCGGAACAACCGAGCAAACATTCACAAGAGTTGTAGACAGTGATGATGTATACGTAGATCAGGACGGAGCAACTCCGGAGATCAGCGTAGCACTTGACTCTGCATCAGTAGTAGGAGAAACCTTCGAGAAATTAACTGTTGATAAAACACCTGTAACAGTAGATGTGACAGATGACGTTGATGAAGTAAAAGTAAGCTTGTCGGTTGAATCATCAAGCGTAGTTGAGGGAACAGGAACAGTAACTTATAAAGTAACAGTAGATCAAGAACTGGATGATGATCTGGTTGTTAAACTTGATAACGGTCAAGAAGTAACAATCTCTGCCGGAACAACCGAGCAAACATTCACAAGAGTTGTAGACAGTGATGATGTATACGTAGATCAGGACGGAGCAACTCCGGAGATCAGCGTAGCACTTGACTCTGCATCAGTAGTAGGAGAAACCTTCGAGAAATTAACTGTTGATAAAACACCTGTAACAGTAGATGTGACAGATGACGTTGATGAAGTAAAAGTAAGCTTGTCGGTTGAATCATCAAGCGTAGTTGAGGGAACAGGAACAGTAACTTATAAAGTAACAGTAGATCAAGAACTGGATGATGATCTGGTTGTTAAACTTGATAACGGTCAAGAAGTAACAATCTCTGCCGGAACAACCGAGCAAACATTCACAAGAGTTGTAGACAGTGATGATGTATACGTAGATCAGGACGGAGCAACTCCGGAGATCAGCGTAGCACTTGACTCTGCATCAGTAGTAGGAGAAACCTTCGAGAAATTAACTGTTGATAAAACACCTGTAACAGTAGATGTGACAGATGACGTTGATGAAGTAAAAGTAAGCTTGTCGGTTGAATCATCAAGCGTAGTTGAGGGAACAGGAACAGTAACTTATAAAGTAACAGTAGATCAAGAACTGGATGATGATCTGGTTGTTAAACTTGATAACGGTCAAGAAGTAACAATCTCTGCCGGAACAACCGAGCAAACATTCACAAGAGTTGTAGACAGTGATGATGTATACGTAGATCAGGACGGAGCAACTCCGGAGATCAGCGTAGCACTTGACTCTGCATCAGTAGTAGGAGAAACCTTCGAGAAATTAACTGTTGATAAAACACCTGTAACAGTAGATGTGACAGATGACGTTGATGAAGTAAAAGTAAGCTTGTCGGTTGAATCATCAAGCGTAGTTGAGGGAACAGGAACAGTAACTTATAAAGTAACAGTAGATCAAGAACTGGATGATGATCTGGTTGTTAAACTTGATAACGGTCAAGAAGTAACAATCTCTGCCGGAACAACCGAGCAAACATTCACAAGAGTTGTAGACAGTGATGATGTATACGTAGATCAGGACGGAGCAACTCCGGAGATCAGCGTAGCACTTGACTCTGCATCAGTAGTAGGAGAAACCTTCGAGAAATTAACTGTTGATAAAACACCTGTAACAGTAGATGTGACAGATGACGTTGATGAAGTAAAAGTAAGCTTGTCGGTTGAATCATCAAGCGTAGTTGAGGGAACAGGAACAGTAACTTATAAAGTAACAGTAGATCAAGAACTGGATGATGATCTGGTTGTTAAACTTGATAACGGTCAAGAAGTAACAATCTCTGCCGGAACAACCGAGCAAACATTCACAAGAGTTGTAGACAGTGATGATGTATACGTAGATCAGGACGGAGCAACTCCGGAGATCAGCGTAGCACTTGACTCTGCATCAGTAGTAGGAGAAACCTTCGAGAAATTAACTGTTGATAAAACACCTGTAACAGTAGATGTGACAGATGACGTTGATGAAGTAAAAGTAAGCTTGTCGGTTGAATCATCAAGCGTAGTTGAGGGAACAGGAACAGTAACTTATAAAGTAACAGTAGATCAAGAACTGGATGATGATCTGGTTGTTAAACTTGATAACGGTCAAGAAGTAACAATCTCTGCCGGAACAACCGAGCAAACATTCACAAGAGTTGTAGACAGTGATGATGTATACGTAGATCAGGACGGAGCAACTCCGGAGATCAGCGTAGCACTTGACTCTGCATCAGTAGTAGGAGAAACCTTCGAGAAATTAACTGTTGATAAAACACCTGTAACAGTAGATGTGACAGATGACGTTGATCTAACAACTGTTTCCATTTCCGGTACCGTAACAAAAGCCGCTGTTATAGACGTAAGCAATGTATTAATAGAGGATCATAACGGTATAACAGTTTACGCACTTAATCCTGACGGAAGCGAGGGAGATATCTCTATTAATAATAATCCTGTAGGGTTCGGTGTTGATGGTTCGACTACAGGTAGCGGTGCAGATTCCGAGCTTGGAAATGCAGATGACTCTGGAAACAGCGAGAAAATAGTTGTAGAGTTTGACAGTGCGGTAATAAGCCTTGATGTGGCTCTTGCATGGAGAAATCCGGGTGAAACCGCAAAAGTTTCTTTCTATAACGAAGATGAGTTCGGTAATGATGTATTGATCGGATGGGCTACAGTAAGCGGCGGTGAAAATATCGGCGGAGATATTTGGGCTACAGTAACATATTATGATGAAAACGATAATTTCATTAAGGAGGTAACTACTCAGGGTGGTACGGATGTGGTTGATGATCCGTATACATTTGAACCGGGTAACGGAGAGACTTTTACAAAAGCTGTATTCTCTGCACCTGGTCATGATGATGATTATCTGATCAATGAGATTATTTACAAAGAGGTTGTGGATGCAAGCGAAATAACAGATGTATTATCCCAAGACGGTGAAGTTACATTGCAGATCACTACTTCAAATCCTCCTCAAACTCCTGCAACGGCTATTGTTTTAGTTGGGGATACAGAATATTCAGTAGGTATAGGTACGAACGGGATAGGAACTTTAAATGTACCTATGTATGCAAATGAAGAGTTAAGCGCAACTGTTCTTCGAATTGAGGGAGGAAACTTTGAGGGTGTTGATGTTTCCGTTGCTACTGTTGATATTCCGGAAAGTGTAGTTGATACGGTAATTGCCAATGAGGCAGGTTTAAGTTCTGATGGTATTGAAGCATCACTAGGCGGGTATACGGGTACTTCTATTGAGCTGACCGATAAAACAGGGAATTCGGTTATCGGGGAAACAGTTGTTTCAAAAGTAACAGATGTAAACGGAAATGTTCATGAGGTAAATGCAAAATACCAAGGTGAGGAACTTGAATACCAAGAGATAGGCGGAGTATTAACTGCAGTTTCAAAAGATACAAATACTTCAGTATTTACGATAAGTGAAAATATAACGGATAATACATATAAAGTAACTATGCTTAAGCCTCTTGATCCAATAACAAGTTCTGTAAATATATCTGAAAATCAAGTTGCAAATATAAGTTTAGATACAACAGGCGGAAGTAATTCAGGAATAACCGTATCTCTAAGCTCAAACAACGGTAATGTTTATGAATCCAATAATAATATTGGAGTTAATCATAATGATGGTAGTTGGGGAGCAGACAGATCTGAAATTGAAGATAGTGAAAAACTAACAATGACTTTTAATACCTTGTACGTTATAACAAAAGTTGAAGTTGACCTAAATAGTTTTGGAAACAATGACGATGCAAAAATAACAGTTGTAGATGATAACGGTACGAGAGTGATAAATGTTGACAGCAACGATTACACAAGTGATATTGTTCCTATTACGGGTAACAATATTCAAACTATAAGTTTTGAAGCACCTGGAAGTAATGATGAGTATAATATTGCCGATAGCATTAAGGTTACTTATTCTGAAACAGTTAATATAGACAACTCAGAGCAGACTTTTGAATTCGGTGCCCAGATTATTGACGGAAGCGACCAACAGTTCGTGACATTTGACGTAACGGTTGACAATGACGATACCCTTGAAGCTAAGATCGGTGACGTGGTTGTAGGAAGAACTTCTGATAGCTTGATAGATACTCTGGCAATAGATACTGACAGCGATACCATAGACTTTACGGATATTGCACAAAATGCCAAAGATATTGAAGCTGTTGATTTCACTGATGGTCAGGCTCAAAGAGTTGATATTGATCTTGAAGACGTTGTTGATATGACAGATGATGATAATGATCTTGTCGTAATCGGAGAAAATGGCGACGAGATAGACCTTAAAGAAGATCTTGACAATGACGGAGTAAATGATTGGCAGCAAAGCCAAACAGCTACTACTCTTGCCGGATACGAGGGGACATTTGATGCATATACAAATACTCAGAATCCGAACGTAACGGTATTTGTAGATACAGATATATCTGTAGACGATACTATATAATCATAAAAGGAAGTGAGAGTATCGCTTCCTTTTTTATTGGATAAAAATGAAAGATGAAAACTATTATATACAGAAAATAAACTCTTTGGAAAACAAAGTAGAGTCTTTAACAAAGAGTTTAAAACAAAATAGCGACAAAAGCCACAGGATACTGACCCGGCAGTCAAAAATGGCGGTAATGGGAGAGATGATAGGAAATATTGCCCACCAGTGGAGACAGCCTTTGATGGAACTATCCTCTATTTTGATAACAACGGAAGCCAAGATAAAACTGACAAACAATATCTCAAACCAAGAGATCCTGGATATGATAAACCGATCAAATGACGTTATGAAATATATGTCAAATACCATTGATGATTTCAGGGATTTTTTTGCAAAAGATAAAGAGAAAACCACTTTCAAGATATCGGAACAGGTAAAAAGGGCCGGAAATATTATAAGCAGTGCCTTGGATAACAGTGATATAAAACTAAATATAATCCTGAAAAGTAATCCTACCGTTTACGGTTTTAAAAATGAGTATTCCCAGGTTCTGATAAATATAATTGCCAATGCAAAAGATATCCTCATAAGCAGGCAGATTAAAAATGCCAAGATAGATGTGAAGATATATGTCAAGGAGAACAGGTGTATAACAGAAATCTTTGATAACGGCGGAGGAATCGAAGCCCAACCTGTAGAAAAGGTTTTTGAACCTTTTTATACACAGGGTAAAAAGGACGGTACAGGAATAGGACTGTTTATGTCAAAACTTATTATAGAGAATAATATGGACGGAGAGTTAAAAGCCGATAATTTTAGGGAAGGGGCGAGATTTATTATCTCTATCCCTTTAGGAGAGTCCCTGAAATAGATATGGAACCCTGCAGTTACCTGCTGGCTCCGTAGAGGTTAAGTGATCTTACTGTTTCATAATCATCGTCCTCTTTTACATTTTCTGCAAAAAGTTTTATATTAAGAAGCGTTGAGAGTTCCTGCATTGATTCCACAAACCCTTTCTTGCTGCTGCCTTTGCTTATACCGTTTGTATAATCTCTTGCAAGTCTTATATAATCAAGATTGAAGTCTTTTATATGGTCAAGTGGTATGAATTTTGTTTCAAATCTTTTGATAATGATCTTTGCCCCTACGCTGTGGATATCTTCTATAAAGTTTTTGAACTCCTCTACATCTTTTGCAACTCCGTAAGCCGTAACACTGAATACAAGCTGTGATGCAATATCCGAATTATCTTCGATCTTATCTTTGAGCCATTGTCTGAAAGAGAGATTTACAACAGAATCCAAAGAGAGGTTTATGGAGATGCTGTGTGTGATCTTGGAGTTATTTATATGATCGATAACTTTTGATACTACACCCTTGTCAAAGTCAAGGATCTTAGAGTATTTTTCAGCAATAGATACAAAAGTACCAATAGGTATAGCTTCACCGTCATTGTCCCTTGCCTGGGTAAAGGCTTCTTCCATAAGCAGGGTATCCTGGTTCTCTTTTGAAAGGCCGTATGCCTGACCTATAAAGCTTACTTGAAATTTATTGTTGTCTATAATATCAAAAACAAGTGATTTCCACTCTTCCATATCCCTTGCAAGATCGTTGTCATCCCTGATATGAACTTCATTGGGTCCGATGAGTTTTGCTTTTTCGTATGCTTCGTGTGCGGAAGCCACGATGCCGGGAATTGTTCCTATTGGATTAAAAGGTGTTACCCCTATATGGGCTATCTCTTTTTTGTGGATCTTTATTGACAGATTTCCCAGGTCTTTTTTGAGTTTCTCAACTATTGACTTTAGTTCATCCAGTTTTATCCCTTTTGCGATCATTGCAAATTCGGAACCGAAGAATCTGTATGGGGTGATCTTGTTTGACAGAGTGCTTAGTATTTTGGAAAATTCAATCAGGAACTTATCTACTTCCTTGTTTGTGTGTGTTTTTGCAAATTCTCCAAGGTCATCTATTTTTATACTGAATACGAACCCTTCCTCTTTTGAGATGAACATTTTTTTCATATCGGTTTCAAATGTCTGTCTTAGCTGCAGGGAGGTCAGCTCATCCTGAGAAAGCTTTTTGGTCATATTCTCAAGATTTTTATTAAGTTTTCTGATAACTCCCTCTATTTTTGTAGACATATCGTTCATAGCAATAGATACTTTTCTTATCTCTGTTGTCCAGGGAAGTTTTGTAATGATCTCAAATTTACCCTGGGCTATTGATATGGCAAGTTTCTCTATATTTTTCAAAGGCTGAAGGATAAACTGAAGGAAGATCACAAGTAATACTATTGAGATAAAAAAAGCTACTACTGCATAGATTATGGCACCCTTTGCCTGTTCATAGAGTTTTGCGTAAGCATCACCTGCATTTGCGCTTACATATATAACAGCCGTAGTGTTCCAGCCGTTGGTTATTTCGCTTTTCATCTCCGACATTTTAAGGGGAATCAGATCTATAAACCATTGTGGTACGTATTCAAACTTTTCAGCTCTTGAGACTTTTACCAGGATCTTGGAGATATTCAGGCTTGCATTTGATTTTACGGTTTTCTTATCTTTTGACGCTTTAAATGTTATGTTTATATCCGAGCCGTCTTTAAAATCTTTTGCAGGCTTGAAGATATACTTCAGGGGTTTCTTTTTCTCATTGAAAGGATCAATGGTTTCATTCTCCAAAAGTGCCAGCTGTTTTCCAAGGTCACCCTCCTGCCCCAGAGGTTCAATTGAACCCAGCTTTTGATCAACTTTGATTTCACTTATTTCCCAGTCGGAGCCTTCAAGGTTGGAAGAGTTTATCAGGTTTTCCGCCGTAAAGCCGAAAGAGACATCTTCAAGCCTTATCTCTTTATAAAAACCTCTGTTTGCAATAGCGTTTATTATAGATACTATTTCGGGGTCCTGTTTATCATCCATAAAGCTTTTAAGCGTCATCCCAAGACCCGTCGCCGTATCCTGGGCTTTTGTGGTTGATTCTAATTCCAAATATTCTTTAGTGTTTTTTACGCTTATTAAAAAGTTTCCCGTAAATATCATAAAAAATATAAAAGAGATGATTATATAAAGCTGTTTAGATAAAGACATCATGTTCTCCTAGTGTAAAATTTTCTTTTTTCATTATATTCTCTGGATCAAAGATTTCCAGTTCTTTAGATTGTTGCTTCCGATTTTTTGTTCGGTTTTACCTTTGTTCTGTGCTTTCCATAAGCCTACTGCATTAAAACTGTATACGGGCTTCAGGTCTTTTCTTGCGGTGGCAAGTTTTAATTTTTTGTTTACATTATCCAAAACCACAGGTACGGAGTTTGGTTTATGGTAATAGTTCAAGACCATATGGGCCTCTTCATATCTTTTGTATCTGCTTTTTAGTTTGACGTAAGTGATCTTCAGTTTCTTATCAGGGATCCCAAGTTCTCTTAGTGCAAAATATTTAGCAATTGCATAATCTTCACAATCACCCGCACCGCTTCCGAGAAATTCAAAAGGAGATGCCCAGTAATCTCTTTTGTGCCAGTGGTCAAGATCTCTTTTATATCTTACTTTATTGAAAAAGTCATTTACTATTTTTAATTTGTTTAATGTTTTTTTATCTCTGGCAGATTCGAGCATCTGATCCCACAGAAGCACTCTTTTTTTTGCTTTTTCTCCGTATTTTTTCTCGATAAGATTTAATTTCTCCATTGAGATGTTAACAGGAATACTTGCAATTATAAGGGTTAAAAAAACAGATGAGATGAGTATAAAATTAATTAATATTTTAAACATAACTATCCCCGTACTTAATTGATCTATTTTAGCATAATTTTCAGTAAATTTACCAATTTTATTTTTTTATTTCCTAAAACTATATTGCAACTTTTTTATTGTATAATATTTGCCATGAAAGAGAAAGACTTAGCCGTAAACTTACTTAAAACCCTCTCTGTTCTATATGTGGAAGATGAGGATAATATACGTAAAGACCTTACTAATACCCTTGAACTTTTATGTTCAAAGGTTTATCCCTTCAGCAGTGCAAAAGAGGCTTTGGATTTTTATAATTCCCAAAAAACAGATATCGTGTTAAGTGATATAAGCCTGGGCGATATGAACGGTATAGAGCTTGTTAAGGCAATTCGCTCAAAAGACAAGAAAACACCCGTTATTCTGCTCTCTGCCCATACCGATACGGAATACCTTCTCGAAGCCGCGAAATTGAAATTAGTGGAATATCTTACAAAACCGATCACTTTCATTGAACTTGAGAACTCTTTGATAAGTGCTGCTATTGAAATAATAAGCGATGGTAATTACAGCGTTGAGTTCAACGGTAATCTAAAATACAACGTCCACCAGAACACACTTTATGAGAATAATATAGAGAAAAAGCTCTCCGCAAGCGAGATCACTCTTTTGAATTTTTTAATAAAAAATAAAGAAAGAACCGTATCTATGCAGGAGATAAAGAATCATATCTGGGATGATCCGTATTATGCCACGGATACGGCGTTTAAGTCATTGCTCCACAAGCTTAGAAGCAAGATAGGGAAGTCTTCAATACGCAACGTTTCGGGAATAGGGTATTATATCGTTACTAAATGATCACCGGGAAAGTATAAGCTGGTAACCGATACTTGAAAGGTTTTTGATAGACTCTTTACCTATTTTTGATCGCAATTTATTGATCAGGCTTTTCAAAGCCCCGTCAGTAGCGAAGGTATCTTCCCAGATAAAATATTTGATCTCTTCTGCACTTACCGTTCTTTCTTTGTTTTTCAAAAGAAGGTTTAAAAGTTTATTCTCACTTAGGGTAAGTTTTACCTCATTATTATCCCCGTCGTAAAGATAGTTTTGTTTTGGATTGTATTTGATCCCGCTTATAAATGTTATTTCAAGCTTTCCGTTTTGAACCAGGTTTTTCACCGCTTTTTTCAAAGTGTCGTTCAAAAGATTGAAATCGACAGGTTTTACAAGATAATCAATAAGATTTAATTTGATTGCTTCAAAAAGAAACGATTTTTCAGAATGGGCGGTTAATAAAATAATCGGTGTCAGAGTATCTGTCTGCCTTATATTTTTCACAAAATCAATACCCGATGATCCTTTTAGGTTAATATCACTGATTATTATATCGATATCGTTTGTGTCGTATATCTGCTGAGCATCTTCTGTGTTGCTTACCGATACTACCTCTTTGGAAAGCAGGTTTAATGTTTTTGTAAAATATTCCCTTACCCCGTCTTCATCTTCTATATATAGTATTTTCAGTTGCTTAAGTGTATCGTTAAAGTTCATCATAGCGATATTTTAGCAAAAGTGTTGTTACAATTCCAAAAAAACTACATTTATATAAAAAAGTTACATTTTTCAAAAAAAATTACAATTTGGAACCTTTTAGCAACTTTTTTAAAATATAATCTAAAAAATGATCTTTTTGGAAAAGGGAATTATGTATAATAAAATAAAAATATGTGCGGCTGCGTCAGCTTTAATATGCGCAGTAAATCTAAGTGCGGTCAGTTTGAAACAGAGTGTTGAAAAAACGTTAAATGTAAACCCCGGTATCATTGCGGAATATATGAATCGGGAAGCGTATAAAAAATATGTTGATGAAGAGGAGGGGGACTACCTTCCCACTTTAAATCTTGAAGCTTATGCGGAAAGATCCAAAACATATGAAAACAGAGACAATGCTGCAGACAACTGGATAAATAAAGACGGATGGTATAGCGCGTTAAAATTCGAGCATATCCTGTATGACGGAGGGTTGACACCCAGCGAAGCTGCAGAGTTCAGGCATAAATTCTACGGGAACAATTACCGAAGTACGCAGGAAGTGGAGAATACCATACTTGACGTAGCAGAGACTTATCTTGATCTAGTGGGTAAGCAGGAGCTTACAGCTTTGTCTGATTATAATATCAAGATCCATGAAGAGTATTTAAGCGTAGCAAAAGAGAAAGAGCAGATAAGCGGAGAGGTACTTGAAACTTATCAGGTAAATTCAAAATACCACTTTGTACTTGATAAATTTCTTGAACAGCAAAATGATATGGACCAGTCTCTGAGCCTTTATAAAAGTCTGGTAGGGGAAGAGCTTGAGGGAAATATCTGTCGTCCGGTCATTGATGACAGGGTTATTCCGGATAGCCTGGAAGAAGCTATAGAACTGGGTCTTAGAAGAAGCTACAAAATAAAAGAACAAATTGAGAAGATTAATGAGCAAAGAGAAAGAATAGTCCAGGAGGAATCTGGATACAGACCTACCGTATCGTTCCAGTTCCAGACATCATTGGATAACGATATAGAACTTGACGACAACGGTAGACAGGATATCTACAGATCCAGGATCTTCCTGACGTGGAACCTTTTTAACGGAGGGAAAACATACCATGCAACACAAAAAGAGCAGCTGTTTTTAAAAGAGGAGCAAAAAAAGCTTGACCAAATAACAAACGAGGTTGTTGATGAGATAAAAAGCGTATACAGAACATACCAGATCTACAAAAAAAGAATTGAAAACATGAAACTTTACGTGGATGATAACTTTAATATACTTTCCGTTTATAAAAGACAGCTTCTTGACGGTACAAGAACATTCCTCGATATCCTAAATGCGGAATCGGAACTTTACAGGGCGTATATAACGAAAATAGAACAGGAAATAGAGTTCTTATCGTCATATTACCAGCTGCTTTTCAATATGTCGATCCTAAGCGATACAATACTTATGCAGCAGAACCAGGTTTGTCCGAAATATGTATTTACACCAAGAGTGGATGAAACATTGAAAGAGGAACAAAACGACAAGTTAAGTGAAGAGCTTCTTGATGTTTTCACAGATGAGCCAAAAAGCAAGTCAAAGGATAAAGAAAAAGAGAAGAAACTCCCTCTAATCGAAGAAGGGGTTTCAAATTCAGATGATATATCAAACAGGCTCGAAAATATATACGGCAAAGGTAAAATCTCAGATTCAAAAGAGCAAAACAGTAAAAAAAAAATTTAAATAATCCGGAAGGGTTTAACAAGTAAGAGATTTACTCTGAATATAGGGAGCTTTAAGACCAAAGAGGAACTTGATGATTTTATAAAAAGACACTCTTTGGAAAGAAAGTTCATTTTTTATAAATTCGGTAATAACAACCGGAATATAAAATTATTGTATGGTGGTTATGATACAATAAAAAGTGCCAAAGATGCAAAGGCACAAATATATAAGAAAGTATTGTCATACGGGGCGTACGTAGATAATACGAAAAAGAATTACAAATAAAAGAAGATAAAACAAAGGTTCCAAGTGAGTGATTTTATAGAAGAGCAACAAATAAAAAATGAAGTGATGAAAGACAGAAGAACTGTGGATTCTCTGCTTGAATCATTGGTTTTTTTATCTACTTATTATCAAAGGACGGCTTCAAGGGAATCATTATTGTCAGGGCTGCCCATACATAAAAAGTCCATGGGGGTCAAAGACTTCCTAATATCCTCTAAAAGAATAGGGCTCATATCTAAAGTTGTAACAAGAGAGCTTCAAGGTATATCCAAACTTGCACTTCCTGTTGTTCTTATTTTAAACAAAGAGAGAGCCTGTGTCCTTTTGGATATAGATTTTGATAAAAAAGAAGCAAGAGTAGTGATCCCCGGATTAAGCGAAGGGGAAACTATAATGCCCGTAGAGCAGCTGCAAAGCGAATTTACGGGACAGGTTATAATAATAAAGCCCACATATAATTTTGAGAACAAGATATCAAAAGAGATAGTTATACCTGAACCTAAAAAATGGTTCTGGGGTGCATTGAAATACAATCTTCCTATATACAAAAGGGTAATAGTTGCGGCAATATTCATAAACCTCTTTGTACTTGCACTTCCGCTGTTTATGAAAAACGTATTTGACAGGGTTCTTCCAAATAATGCCATAGAAACACTTTGGGCAATGGCCATAGGTATTATATTTATTATGGTATTTGATCTGATATTTACGCTTTTAAGGGCTTATTATCTGGGAAAGGCGGGGAAAAGAGCCGATCTTATAATGAGCAATAAAATATTCGATCAGCTGTTAAATATAAAATTAAGCGAGAAACCGGCTTCTACCGGGCAGTTTGTAAGCCGTGTACAATCTTTTCAAAGTGTTAGGGATTTTTTTACAAGTGCCACTATTGCAACACTTGTAGATATCCCTTTTGTTATTTTCTTTATTGGGGTTATCTTTTATTTTGCCGGAGTTATCGGATGGATAAGTGTTACCGCCGTGGTAGTGGTTCTGCTTTTTTCCTGGGTTATGCAAAAAAGGATAAAAAAAGTAATCGAAAAATCTTCAAAAGAGGAGCAGTTAAGACAGACAACGCTTAACGAAGCTGTTGCGGGACTTGAGATAATAAAAAGCGTAAAAGCCCAGAACAGGATGAAAACCCACTGGGATGAATCTTTGAATAAAACGCTTTATTACGGTGAAAAATCCCAGTTTCTTTCCCAGTTTACCACCCAGATCACAGGACTTATATCAAAGCTTTCAACAATAGGTATAATTGTTGCAGGTGTTTATCTCTCTTTGGCTGGAGATATGAGTATGGGTGGAATTATCGCGGCAATGATGCTTAACAGCCGGGTGATTGCCCCTATCTCACAGATAGTCGGAATGATCATAAGGTATGACCAGACGATGCTTTCACTAGAGAATATCGACGAGATTATGATGATGGAAGTTGAAAGGGAAGATAAAACATATATAAGCAGACCCAATCTCAAAGGTGATATTGAGTTCAAAGATGTGAGCTTTGCTTATAAAGGGCAGAGTTTTGAGACTTTAAAGAATATCAATCTTACCATAAAACAGGGGGAAAAGGTCGCAATTCTGGGAAGAATAGGTTCGGGGAAATCAACCTTGGCCAAACTTATTATGAATCTTTATTCCCCTACGAGCGGTTCGGTGCTTGTTGACAATACCGATGTAAGGCAGATAGACCCGGCTGATCTAAGACGGGCTATAGGGTGTGTACCGCAGGAGCCTTTCTTGTTCATGGGGAGTGTAAAAGACAATATAACCATAGGGGAGCAGTACGTAACGGATGAAGAGGTTCTGGAAGCTTCAAAAGCTGCGGGTGTTCATGAGTTCCTGGGTAAACACGAAGCGGGTTACGATCTGCTTGTGGGTGAACGGGGGGAAGGCTTAAGCGGCGGTGAGAGGCAGTCGGTCACTCTGGCCAGAGCTATTATTTCAAACCCGAACACAATGATACTTGACGAGCCTACAAACTCTATGGACAAGCAAAGTGAACAGGCTTTTATGAAAAAGATGAAAACACTTATAAGCGACCAGACCCTGATCCTTATAACCCACAAGATGTCAGTATTATCCCTTGTAGACAGGGTTATTATACTTGATAACGGCAAGATCATTGCTGACGGTTCTAAAGAACAGGTATTTAAACAAAGAGGAGCAAAATAATGTCTAATCTAAAAGAAGACGATATAGGTTTTGTAAACTCTTTGTACGGACAGGTTTACGACAAGCCCAAGATCAGTGTAGATTTGCTTTTTATCAGTGTTGTTGTGGTGATCACCGGGCTTTTGATCTGGGCGAACATAGCCGAAGTGGATGAACTTGCAAGAGGTGAAGGGAAAATCATCCCTCCAAGCAAGATACAAAAAGTGCAGAACCTTGACGGAGGGCTTGTTTCGGAGATATTGGTAAGAAGCGGTGAACATGTGGAAAAAAATCAGCCGTTGATGAAAATCGACACCACAAGATTCCTGGCTTCTTTGGAAGAGGTAAAAGAGGAAAGACTCTCTTTGATGGCAAAAAAAGCAAGGCTGGAATCACAGCTTGAGTTTAATCCTTCAAAAAAAATAAACAGCATTGTTTTTTCCGATGAGGTCAAAGGGATAAGTGAATACACAGATATAGAACGCAGAATATACAGAAATAAGATAGAGGAATATAAAAGCTCATTAAAGATACTTGAATTACAGTTTCAGCAAAAGATCCAGGAAAGAAAAGAGATTGAGTCAAAGATCAAGCAGCTTACTACCAGTGTAAAGCTTGTAAAAGAACAGTTAAAAACGATTGAGAGAATGGCAAGGTCAGGTTCAAAGTCAAAAGTTGAATTGATAAACATGAAAAAAGAGTTTAACCAGCTGGAGGGTGACCTTGAAAGTGCCAAGCTTTCTCTTCCAAGATCGAAGCTTGCAATTTCGGAAGCCGAGAATAAGATACTTGAAAAAGTAAAAGGGTTTAAAGCTGAAACATATAACGAGCTTCAGGATGTTCTGTTCGAGTTGAATAAAATAGGTTCAAGACTTATTTCCGAAAGTGACAAACTTGAAAAAACAATAGTAAGATCTCCCGTGAACGGTATAATAAAGCAGATAAACATTAATACCATAGGGGGTGTTGTAAAATCGGGAGTTGATTTAATAGAGATAGTCCCTGACAGTGATATTTTACTTGTCGAGGCAAAAATCGACCCTAAAGATATAGCTTTTATATCCCCCGCGCAAAAAGCAGTAGTTAAGATCACAGCATATGATTTTGCCATTTATGGAGGACTCGACGGAAAGATTATAGAGATCTCTGCGGACAGCTTAAAAGATGAGCAGAGCAAAGAGGATAAGAGTTATTACCAGGTTATAATCCAGACTGATAAAAACTATCTTGAAAGAAATGGAGAGAAACTGCCTATTATCCCGGGAATGGTTGCAAGCGTGGATATAGTCACCGGTAAAAAAACAATCATGGACTTCTTCTTGAAGCCTATTTTAAAAGTAAAAGAAGGATCTTTACATGAACGATAAATCTAACATAAAAAGGAGATTGAAAATGAAGACACAATTATTGTCACTAGTTGCGATATCTATGCTTACAGGCGGTTGTACTGCCACTTCGCAGGTTACAAAAGAGGAAAACCTTCAAGATAAGACAAGTGAGATCAATAAAGCTGATTTTATAGGTGAAACCGCACTGCATGATGCGGTAAGGGCCAAAGATATCGATCTTGTAAAAGATCTTCTATCTCAAGGTGCGAAGACAGATACAGTCGATATTTACGGATATACACCTTTGCATATTGCAGCAAGGCTTAACGAATACGAGATCACAAAGCTGCTGATCGAAAACGGCGCAGAGGTAAATACTACGGATAACTACAAGGATACGCCGCTTCTTGATTCTACAAGAAGTGATTACACGGAAATTTCCAAGCTTCTTGTTTGTAACGGTGCTTACAGAAATGTGAGCGATTCACATGGTATGACACCGTTGCATAACAGTACAAAAAACAAGAATGAATATATTATGGAACTGTTAAAGGCTCAAAATCTTGAAACTTATTGTAATTCCACGAAAGAAGAGCTTGAAGAACCTGAAGCAGCTGAGGTAAAAGAAAAAGTGCCGGAAACAAACAATGAACACTTTACGGGATTATATGATGCCCTGTCAGATGAGTTTAAAGAGGATTTTAAAACCTGGAATGCAGAGCTTACAAAAGATGATCTGCTGTTCAGGTTTAAAAATCCCGAAGCACTTTTTGAAGTGGGGAAAAGCGATCTTAACGAAAAGTTCACAAATATCCTAAGTGATTTTTTTCCAAGATATTTAAAAACCCTGGAATCTTACAAAGACCAGATAGCCCAGGTGAGAATAGAAGGGCATACGTCATCGGAGTTTAAAGCGGCAAAGAATGATGAACAAAGATATAACCTAAATAAAAAGCTTTCACAGGAAAGGGCGGATGCCGTAAAGGATTATACTATCTTAAAAGCATCGGAGTCGGAAACAATGGATAATGAGTGGGTAAAAGATACTTTCAAGCCTTACGGTATGTCATACGATAACCTTATCCTGGATCAAAACGGTATGGAGGACGCTTCAGCTTCAAGAAGGGTCGAGTTCAGAATAGAAAAAAAATAAAAAGAAGACGATATGAAAAAAATTATAATTACATCTAGTTTATTCGCAGGACTGATATTCAGCGGGTGCGGAACAAAGCTTTCAAATGATACGGTGATAAACAGTAACGGTAAAGAGGGACTTCTTAAAAGCAGCGGAGAAGTATCTATCAAGCCAATATATGGAAATATGGGGAGTTTTCAGGGAAAAAATAAAAGCTATTACCATCCGAACCATTTCAATTTTCATAACCTGCATGACAATCCTGACCAGACTTATGCGGTAGTTAAAAGCCATAATAATAAAATGGGGATCATAGACAAGCAGGGGGAATTAAAACTTAAACCTGTTTATGATTCTATAAGCAGTTTTTACAACGGTTTTGCAAGAGTTGAACTAAACGGGAAGCAAGGGCTTGTAAACGAAAAATTTGAAGTGGTGTTAAAACCTGTTTATGACGAGGTGCAGGAGTTTGACGGAGATACGGCTGTGGTGAAACTTTTTGGAAAGTTCGGTTGTATAGACAAGCAGATGAATTTCAAGGTAAAACCCGTTTATGATATGATCTATCTTGAATCGGAAGGTTTTAAAAGAATCTCCCTTGAAAACAAATGGGGTTTCATGGATAAAGAGTGTAATGTAGTGACAAAGCCTGTTTACGATTATGCTTATGATTACAGAAACGGTTTTGCAAAGGTGAAAAAAGGTGAATTGTGGGGATTCCTTGATACGGAAGGGAAGCAGTTAAGCGGCCAAATATTTGACGATCCCGACAGATTTTAGTATGGTTTAAAAGTTAAACCAAAATAAAAGCAATTTTTAGATAAAATCCGCTAATTATAAGTAGAAAAATTCATAAAAAGTTAGGATAAAAATTGCAAAGTAAAATTAGAAATTTTTCAATTATCGCGCATATCGACCATGGAAAATCTACACTTGCGGATAGAATAATCCAGGAGTGCGGGGCTATTGCGGACAGAGAGATGTCGGCTCAGGTTATGGATACCATGGATATCGAACAGGAACGTGGTATCACCATTAAAGCCCAGTCTGTAAGGCTTGATTACGTAAAAGACGGTGAACATTATATCTTAAACCTTATCGACACTCCGGGGCACGTTGACTTCTCTTACGAGGTGAGCCGTTCTCTGGCTTCATCCGAGGGTGCTCTTCTTATTGTCGATTCAACGCAGGGTGTTGAGGCACAAACCATAGCAAACGTATATATCGCTCTTGAAAATGACTTAACCCTTATGCCTGTGGTAAATAAAATCGACCTGCCTTCAGCCGACCCGGACAGGGTTCTTGAAGAGACGGAAGAGGCTATAGGTCTTGACTGCACGGCACACAACCTGATCAGTGCAAAGACGGGACTTGGGGTAAAACAGCTGCTTGACGATATCGTAGATACGATCCCTGCACCTAACGGTGATGAAAATGCTCCAACAAAAGCTCTTATTTATGACAGCTGGTTTGACAACTATCTGGGGGCTCTTGCACTTGTAAGGGTTTATGACGGAAGTATCAAAAAAGGTCAGATGCTAAAAATGATGAATACCAAGGTTGAGCATAAAGTTCTTGATCTTATGTATCCTCACCCGATAAAAAGAGAGAAAACCGACGAGATCAAAACAGGCGAGATCGGTATTGTTATATTGGGGCTAAAAACAACCGAGGGAGTAGCTGTTGGTGATACAATGACAGATGCAAAAGAACCTACGCTAAAACCTATTGAAGGATTTGAGCCGGCCAAACCTTTCGTATTCGCGGGGCTTTATCCTATAGAAACCGATAAGTTTGAGGATCTAAGGGATGCCCTGGAGAAGCTGCAGTTAAATGACAGTTCTATCTCTTATGAACCTGAATCTTCCGCTGCTCTTGGAAGCGGATTCAGGACAGGTTTTTTAGGGATGCTTCATATGGAGGTTATCAAAGAGAGACTTGAAAGAGAGTTTAATCTTGATCTTATCGCCACTGCACCTACTGTTGTTTACAAAGTGCTTACGACTGACGGTGAAGAGCTTATGATACAAAATCCTTACGAGCTTCCTCCTGTTAACAAGATAGATGTTATCAGCGAACCTTACGTAAAAGCAACTATCCTGGTTCCTGATGAGTTCCTTGGAAATGTGATAAAGCTTCTTAACGATAAAAGGGGTATCCAGATAAAAATGGATTATATCAACAAAAGGGTTCTTTTGGAGTATGATATCCCTATGAATGAGATAGTTATGGATTTCTACGATAAACTTAAGTCCACTACAAAAGGTTATGCTTCGTTTGATTATGAGATAACAGGGTTCAGACCGGGTAATCTTAAAAAGCTTGATGTATTGGTTGCCGGTGATCCAGTGGATGCACTGAGCATTATCGTTCCTGAAGAGAAAGCCCAGTCAAGAGGAAGGGTATTTGTAAAACAGTTAAAAGAACTTATACCGAGACAGCTTTTTGAAGTTGCGATCCAGGCAAGTATAGGAAAAGATATTATTGCAAGGGAAACCGTAAAATCTACAGGTAAGAACGTAACGGCAAAATGTTACGGTGGTGATATCACAAGAAAAAGAAAACTTCTTGAAAAGCAGAAAGCGGGTAAAAAAAGAATGAAAGCAATAGGTAAGGTAAATGTACCTCAGGAAGCTTTCATGGCGGTATTGAAATTAGATTAATATCTAATTTCAATTTATTATAATATCTTCATCCCTGTCTTCTTTTCTTTCCTGTTTTTTTATAAATTCCATATAATCATCTATAATATCAAACAGTTCCAGACCGAATTCTTTGCTTAGGATATAATCTTTTGACCCGTTTTGCTTTGTAAAGAGGTTTTTATCTATATTCTTTTTAAGGCATTGGGTAATGTCGTTAAGTTCACATCCCTGCTGTGTCAGCCTGTGCATATAAATTAGAATCTCATGTTGAAAAACATATTTTGCGTCGACAGGATAAAGTCTTTTGTAAAACTTGTAAACTTTATCCCCTTGGGTGCTGAAAGTGGTTTTTGTTAGAGTACGCTCTTTATAGTTATAAGTAACAAGAGTTTTTTGTTTTAAAAGGTAATCTTTCACATTTTGGTCTTTTACACTATATTTTGAAAGATCAACCTCCTGTTTCCCGAAACTGCAGCCGCTTAAAAGCAGAAGGGAAGATATTAACAGAATATAGGTATATTTCATAATGGATCCTTATGGTGATATTCAATAATTTAATACAGTTTAGGCAAAAAAGAGCTTAAAAGTTTTAACTAAAAGGTTCTTTTTTTATTAAGCTTTTTAAAAAGTTTAATTATAATTCCATTTTTAAAATCAATATAAAGGCAGTGTAGTTTTGAAAAATATACATGGAGTATTATTATCCTTATTTATAGGACTTATCGCATTGTTCTTATCAAACTTTGTGCCTCTGGGTGCCGTTGCTTTAGCCATTATTGTCGGGGCTGTTATAGGTAATACGGTTAAGTTGAAAGATAAATACAACCACGGGATAACTTACAGCGAAAAAAAGATTTTGGGCTTTGCCATAGCATTTATGGGGATAAACCTTGATTTTGTGATACTTTCGCATCTGGGAGTGCAGTCGCTTCTATTGATCGTGGTGTCTATGGCATTTACTATCTGGGTATCTTTATATCTTGCAAAAGCGCTTAATTTTGACAAAGATTTTTCTTTAATCCTGGGAATAGGAAATGGAGTATGCGGAAGTGCGGCGATCGCTGCAACAAAAGATATCGTAGGGCTGGACAAGCAAAAAGCGGGGCTTGCGGTTGCAATAGTGAATTTCCTTGGAACCATCGGGATATTTCTTCTCCCTTTAATAGGGTTGCTGTTTAGTTTTAGTGACGTTAAAGTGGGTATCTTAATAGGTAATACTCTTCAGGCAGTAGGACAGGTTGTTGCCTCGGGATTCAGTGTAAATGATGCTGTTGGGCAGAGTTCCACGATCGTTAAGATGGGAAGAATACTGATGTTGACCTTTGTTATTTTATTTTTGCTTTATTTCTTTGCCAGGAAGTCGACAAAAGTAAAAGAACCCAAAGCTCTGCAGGTTCCGTTTTTCGTAGTAGGTTTTATACTTTTTTCCATAATAGCCACAACGAAAATAGCTCCGCAATTCGTAGTTGACATTATCTCTTCTGCCAGTCATTACCTGCTTTTAGTAGCAATGGCCGCTATAGGGTTAAAGATAAACTTCAAGACAATAAAAGAACACGGTTCAAAAGCATTTTTAATAGCTACGTATATTTTCATAGTGCAGATAACATTTACGACGCTTATGCTGCTGATACTGTTTTAAGAGGTAAAGAATGTTTTATTCAAATATAAAGGATTTTGTCCAAAGCAAGGTATTCCAGAATTTTATTATAGCCCTTATAATCCTTAACGGAATAACAATGGGGATGGAAACCTCCAAGCCTGTTATGTCTGAAATAGGGGGCTTTATCCATCTGTTTGACAAGGTTGTTATTACCATATTCACTATTGAGATAATATTGCGTATATATGTGCACAGGCTGGGCTTTTTTAAAGACCCTTGGAGTTTGTTTGATTTTGCCATAGTTTCTATCTCATTGGTACCTTCAAGCAGCGGCTTTGAGATATTAAGAATATTAAGGGTACTTAGGCTTTTCAGGCTTATTACCGTTATTCCTCAAATGAGAAAAATAGTATTGGCTCTTGTAAGCGTGATCCCCGGTATGGCATCTATTGCGGCATTGTTGATATTGTTTTTTTATATTTTTGCGATTATGGCTACAAATCTCTACAGTGAAACATTTCCCCAGTGGTTCGGTACATTGGGGGAATCCTTTTATACACTTTTCCAGGTTATGACGCTGGAATCCTGGTCTATGGGAATTGTAAGGCCGATAATGGAACAGCACCCCTATGCATGGGTATTTTTTATCCCATTTATATTTATAGCTACATTTATTATGATAAACCTGATAATTGCAGTTGTGGTCGATGCAATGGGGGAACTGCAGAACAGTGAAACTGAAAATATAAAAGAAAATATACAGACAAGCGAAGATCATACTTTACAAGAGATACAGTCCCTAAAAAGTGAGATCCGTGAATTGAAAAATATTATTTTACAACAGGATGGAAAATGAAACTCGGTGATATGATATTTTGGGGGTTTTTAGCAGCGATAGCTATGTTTTATCTTCTTAAGGGAAATGCGATGTATGAAGAGAAACACCAGATACTGGACAATAAGATGATCCAGCCTCAGGAAAAAGAGGCTTCACATTGATTCTGTGAAGCCATTTTTGTTTTATGAGCAGTGCCCGCCGCCACAGCATCCGCTGCTTTGCTGTTGTGCCATTGATACACCTATTTTGAAGTTATCTCCGTTTTCCATAACCTGAAAATCGTGTTTACCGCAGAATTTACTGTTCATGTGGTTTGCCATTAAATTCGCCTGCATAAGTGCATCATCTTTTGATTCAAAACTCATATTGTTCTCATATGCGCTTCTTTTAAAACAGCCGCACTCTTTTTCTACGTTTATTGTATACATAATTAAATCCTTATATTAATATTGCTGAAAATATATCACACAATACTTATGGGAAAATTATATGAAATTACTATATACTTTATTTATGAGATGCCTTAGTTGTGAGAAGTTTTCCCTTTCTGCCATATGTAAAACATGTCAAAAAAACCTCCTTGAACCAACTTTTAATAAAAGGGAATTGGAGAAAGGTTTTTTTGTTTACAGCTTTTATCCATACGAGGATATAAAAGATCTGGTAAATACAAAATACCGGTTTTACGGGGACAGAGTATATAAGATCCTTGCCAAACTGGCATTTAAGAAGTTTGCTCAGAATTTTAAATATGAGAATATCGTTACGGCAATAGCTGTTGATGATCATGCAAGGCATGAGTTTTCCCAGACGGCACTGCTGGCAAAAGCTTTAAAAAGCAGATATATAAAGCCCAGGTTTAATACCCTTAAAGCCTCAAATATCGTAAAATATGCAGGGAAAGACCTTCAGTTTAGAAAGAAAAACCCGCGAAGATTTAACTACAGAGGAGAGAAAAAACTTAAAGTGATATTGGTAGATGACCTTATAACGACAGGTACGACTATACTTGAAGCAAAACTTTTGCTGCAGAAATATGATTGTGAAGTATTATTTGCCCTGGCCTTAAGTGATGCAAAGTTTTAACCTTATAATTTGATAGATTTGGTATAATTACGTAATTTTAAATAAGGTAGATATATTGATAGCAATTATTGATTATAATATGGGAAATCTTGCTTCTGTTTACAATGCGTGCCATCTGCTTGATGCTAAAGCCGAAATAGTAAGCGATCCGGATAAAGTAAAAGATTTCGACAGAGTTATTTTACCCGGAGTTGGTGCTTTTGCAGATGCAATGGAGCATCTTAAATCTACGGGTATGCAAGAAGCCGTAAAAGAGTTTGCAGCAAGCGGAAAGCCTATGATCGGTATTTGTCTGGGGATGCAGCTTTTATTTGAATCAAGTGAAGAGTTCGGTTTTACCGAAGGTCTTGGTTTGATCCCTGGTAAAGTTGTGGCCTTCGACAAGTCTAGAATGAACATGGAAGATCATAAAGTTCCACATATGGGATGGAACAGGGTTTTTAATAAAGAAAACAAGTTGTTTGAGGGATTGAAAGACCCTTATCTTTATTTTGTCCACTCTTACCATGCGGTAACACAGGAACAGTATACGATCGGAAAGACCCTTTACGGATATGAGTTCGCAAGTGCGGTGAATAAAGATAATATCTACGGTTTCCAGCCGCACCCTGAAAAATCACATGATAACGGTATACAAATTTTAAAAAATTTTATGAAAGTTTAGAAGGAAAATATTAATGGATATATTACCAGCAATTGATCTAAAAGACGGAAAAGCAGTAAGACTGAGCAAAGGTCTTATGGACAGTGCGAAGATCTACAGCGACGAGCCTTGGCAGGTTGCCAAAAGGTTTGAGGAATTAGGAAGTAAATGGGTTCACGTAGTTGACCTTAACGGTGCCTTTGCAGGGGAGCCTGCAAATTTGGAGCAGATCAAAAAGATAAGAGAAAACTGTAATCTGAAGGTTGAGCTAGGCGGCGGTATCAGGGATGAAGAAACTATCAAGATGTACCTTGAGCTGGGTGTTGACCGGCTTATTCTCGGTTCAATCGCCGTTAAAGATCCGCAGTTCGTTAAAGATATGGCCGCTAAATATCCTATTGCAGTAGGTATTGACGCGATGGACGGTATGGTTGCCGTTGAAGGATGGGCAGAGGTTTCATCAATGAAAGCAACAGATCTGGCACGTGAGTTTGCTGATGCAGGCGTTGAAGCTATTATCTGTACGGATATCTCAAAAGACGGTATGCTTTGCGGGGTAAATGTTGAGTTTACAGAGTCTATTGCACTCTCATCAGGTGTAGATACCATTGCAAGCGGCGGAGTTAAAGATATAAACGATATTATCAATTGCAAAAACAACGGTAACGTTGCGGGATGTATTGTTGGAAAAGCATTCTATGAAGGAACTCTTGATCTTGAAGAGGCTTTTAAAGTTTTATAATCAAACTTTAAAACTATAAAAAAAGGGTGTTGGTTCTTCCAACACCCTTTTTTATTCCAGAAAGAAGTTTTATAGTTATATTCTGCAGCATCCAAGCTTGTTTATTTTTTCAACTCTGCCTTCATGTCTTCCGCCTTCAAAAGAGTGAGTAAGCCATGCTTCAACGATAGCTTCCACCATACCAAGCCCCGATACTCTCTCGCCTAGGCATAATACGTTGGCATCATTGTGCTGTCTGGCCATCATTGCAGAGTATTCGTTGTGGCAAAGTGCCGCTCTGATACCGTCGAACTTATTTGCCGACATTGACATACCTATACCGCTTCCGCAGATAAGTATCCCTTTTGTTCCTTCGTTTGCGATAACCTGCTCACAAACTTTTGCAGCAAAGTCAGGGTAATCCACCCTGTCTTTTGTCTCAGGGCCCATATCTACTACTTCGTGCCCTTTTTTTTCAAAAAGCTCTTTTACAAATGCTTTAAAATCAACTCCCGCGTGATCTGAACCTATAAAATATTTCATCTTAATATATCCCTTTTTTATGATCTAGTTTTAAATTTTCCGTGTAGTGGGTGTTTTCCAGTTGTGACGGTGTCTGGAATACTCTGTCCCATCTTATTTTTTTGTTTTCATCCCAGCTGAAATATATGAACCAAGGTGTTCCCACTATATATTTATATGGAACCGTTCCCCAGAACCTGCTGTCATTACTGTGGTCTCTGTTATCCCCCATCATGAAGTATTCACCTTCTGGGATCTCTGTAGGCATCATATAAAAAAGCTGCATAGGCTGAAGCCCGTTGTTTACGACTTCAGGGTCTGTATGGATACCCGGATGCTCTGTTTTGTAAGGATTTTCAACGAAAAGCTTTTCTCCAAGCTGGGCTATTTTGTACCCTGCAAAGTTCTTTATCACATATTCGTTCCCCTCTTTTGGATGAAGGTAAAGTTTTTTATCTTTCAGGAAGATTACATCTCCCCCTTTTGCAACACATCTTTTTACATAATGTATCTTTTCGTCTTTCGGGTATCTGAATACCACGATATCACCTCTGTCCGGCCCTTCTGCAGATATAAGGTGTCCGTCACCGTCGAAGTCGGGCATTACCTGCAGTTCTATCCAGGGAATTCTTGGGGTTGGTATACCGTAACTGAACTTCTTAACAAATAGCATATCCCCGACAAGCAGAGAATTTTTCATACTGCCGCTTGGTATCACAAATGCCTGGGCTAAAAAGAATATAATACCAAGAACGATTATAACCGTACCAGTCCAGGTTCCGCTCCAGTGGTAGATTTTTTTTGCTTTATCTATCATATTATTTTCTGTTTTTTGCAGATTTGATAGTATTTTTCAGAAGCATTGCTATAGTCATCGGACCTACACCGCCGGGAACAGGAGTGATATATGAACATTTCTTGGAAACATTTTCAAAATCAACGTCACCTACCAGTTTTCCGTTATCAAGTCTGTTTATACCGATATCTACAACTATTGCACCCTCTTTAACCATATCTTCTTTAATAAGGTTAACCACACCTACACCTACGCAGATTATATCTGCTTTTTGGGTGTGGGCTTTAAGGTCTTTTGTGTAGATATGACATATATCAACGGTAGCATTTGCGTTTAACATTAGTGTAGCCATAGGTTTACCCACAATATTGCTGGCACCTACTACACATACGTCTTTACCCTCAGGGTTGATATCATACTCTTTTAAAAGTTCCATAACTCCGTATGGAGTTGCGGGAATATATCCGTCAAGTCCTGCTACAACTCTTCCGACATTGTAAGGGTGGAATCCGTCAACATCTTTTGCAGGATCAATAGCTTCAAGGATCTCTGTTGTATTGATATGCTTTGGAAGCGGAAGCTGAACAAGAATACCGTCGATATTGGGATTGTTATTCATCATATTTATTATCTCTAATATATTTTCCTGTGAAATTGTTTCTGGCATTTCGTGAACTATGCTGTAGATTCCCGCTTCTTTACACGCCTTGCTTTTCATATTAACATAAGCGGCACTTGCAGGGTCAGAACCCACTAATACAACTGCCAGTCCCGGAGTTACACCTTTTTGCTGTAAATCTTCAGCTTCGTGTTTTACTTGTGATCTTATTTTTTTTGATAATGCTTTACCGTCAAGTATAGTCATCTTATATATTCCTTTAAATTGCTGTTAAGGTCTTTATATTAGCTAAAAATCGATAAAAAAACGGTTATATGCGTTTTTAATAGTTTTTTGCTATGGCCTGGAGGTCATCTTTTATGTCTAAATGATTGAGTTTTTTCGGGTCTTTTGACAGAACTCTTTTACAATCTTTACAAACTGGAACAAGGTTTTCAAGATAATATTTACCCCCTTGATCAAGGGATCTTAGCATATGTATATCGCTTGTTTCTATAGTTATATGTTTGTTACATCTGAAACAGACGCCGTTTTCTCTTATAAGAAGTGCATTTTTTCTTTGGATCCAGTCGGGAGGAAGTTTGTCCCTATTAGGTTCGCAGTTAAAAGTATAACTCTGCCATTGCAGATTCTTCGAAATGGGTTTGGGTGAGGGTTTGTTCTCTATCTTTAATGCAAGGTATTGATCAATGATATTATCTATTATCAGATATTTTCTGGTATCGGGGTTTTCTTCTTTTTTGCTTGTTTCAATGATTGAAAAATCAAAATTGATTTTTGGATAGTTTTTTTCAAGATAGTTTTTTAGTTTGTTTAAAAAGATATCAAAGGGAGTCTTTTTATAAAACAGTTTTTTCAGCTGATGTCTGAAAGTAAAGACAAAAAGCAGAACGATACACAGCCAGATCAGAGATGATATGATAAAATCACTGCCGAAATGACCCATGTGTATCTCCTTTTTTATCTATTCAGTTACAGTTACTTCTTTAGCTGTACCTTCCCAGATACCGTGCTTAGTACAGTAACCGTGAGCTACAAGGTTCAGTTTTTTACCAGTAGGGATAATTGTAAAAGTTGTAGTGTTGTGTGCTTTAACGTTTCCTAATGTTCCTGGAACGTAAGTAGCTTTTGCTAATAGAGTTTCTCCGTTGAATAATGAAACAGATTCGATGTAGTGGTCAAAATCATCAGGGTGAGTATACTCGTTACCCATTTTAACTGTTACTTCAAAAGGCTCTCCGGCTTTTGCAGTGTCGGCACAGTGAATGAATGGTGAGTGTCTGTCAATAAGGTCTTTTTTCGCTTCTCTGTCTATTTCGCTTATATCTTGGTATTTATTAATTTTTGGCATTTAATTTCCTTTTTTTGTTAAATTGAATAAATTATACACAAACAAACTTTAATATAAAAGATAAAAATAGTCCTTAATAAAAATGTTTAAGTAAATAATAATTTTTTCTTAAGAACCTTTGCAGAAAACCCCATAAGTTATGGGGTTTAGAGGATTATTTTACGTTCAATCCTGTTTGGTTGATATTATGGTTAAGCCCTAACTCTTTAGGATCGATCCCAAGTGCAATTCCTACCATCTGAGGCAGATGAAGTATAGGGATATTAACTTCTCTTCCCATCTCTTTAGAAATATTGTGCTGCTGCACATCCATTCTTAAGTGACATAAAGGACAAGGTGTTACCATCATATCCGCATCGTTATCCATTGCGTCTAGCATTGCAGTACCGCTTAGCCTGTTGGCAGTAGCCGGATTTTGAAGTTCAACATGGAACCCGCAGCATTTATTTTTTGATTCGTAATCTACGGCATTACCGCCCAGGGCAGTTACCAGATTGTCAAGAGAGGTCGGTCTGTAAGCATTTTCCCCACCGTTTGTTTTGTTCTGCAGGTGGCTCGGTCTGATGTTATGGCATCCGTAGAATGAAGCGATATTGATATCACCCATAGGATTCGTAACTGCATTTGCAATATTTTCGTATCCGTAATCATCCTGAAGCGCATATAAGAAGTGCTTAACTTCACTTGTCCCTTTATACTCAAGACCAACTTCGGCAAGTTTCTCATTTACTTTTGCTTTAAGTTCCGGGTCGCTGTCAAGTCTATCTTTTGCCATAGCAGTGTTTAGTTGACAGGTATTACATATTGTTATCATTGGAAGCCCAAGTTTCTCAGCATAGCACAGGTTTCTGGCATTCAAAACAAGTGATAACAGGTCATCATAATCCTGAAGGTGGCTTGCCCCGCAACAGCTTGCTTCGTCAAGCAGAACAATCTCTATTCCAAGTTTGTCTGCAATCGCCATTGTTGATTTAAGCAATTCAGGAGTAGATTCTCTTGCAGTACATCCCGTATATAGTGCATATTTTAATTTTTCCATTTATTACTCCTAAAATTTTGCCGTTGAAGTTATATCAACAAGTTTTTTAATCTCATCCAGGTTTTTCGATTTCGGCATATTCCATGGCATTACGATCTTACCTTTTTTGAACATTGCAATAGCTTCAGGGATGTGTTTCATCACACCGATGTTACCCTCTGAGTATCTTACAAGTTCACCCTCGTCAAGGATACCGTGTTTCTGGATCGACCATTTGAATCCTACTGCGTGCTTAACAGCAACATTGTTAAGGGCTTTACCCTCTTCAAAGGTCTGGCAGTGAAGTTTTGTGATCTTGCCGATAGGATCCAGCTCTTTTGGACAGGCTTCTGCACATTCGTTACACTTAACACAGTCCCAGATTCCGCTTCCTAACTGCTGAAGGCTCTCAAGTCTTGATTCTTTTGCAGTATCTCTGACATCCGCATTAAATCTCCATGCTTTTACAAGTGCCGCAGGTCCGGTATACTCAGGGTTTACTTCAACCGCAGGACAGGCATAAAAACAGCTTCCGCACTGGATACAGTAATCTGCTTCATCCAGTTTTTCCGCATCTTCTGCGCTTACTATGTTCTCCTGTTCCGGATGTTCATCAATATCGGCTACCAGATAAGGTTGTACAGAGTCGTATTTTGCCCAGAAGTTATTTTTATCGATAACCATATCTTTGTAGGCTCTTTTTATATCCTGAGGCTCTATCGTAAGCTCGTTCCCGAATATTTTAACAAGTTCGAACACATTGTCCTTACATGCCAGGGTAGGCTTTTTATTTACTTTTACCGCACACGACCCGCAGATACCGTGTCTACAGCTTCTTCTGTATGAAAAGCTTCCGTCGTGCTCCCATTTTATTCTGTTCATTACGTCAAGTACAAGTTCATCTTTGGTTACTTCCATTTGAATCGTATCGTAGTGAGGCAGATAATCTGTTTCTTTGTTAAATCTGAATACTTTGAATGTTAATTTTTTAGTTTCTGTCATCATCTGCTCCTTAGTAGGTTCTTTCTTGAGGTTCAAATTTACCTAACGCAACATCCATATATTCAGTAGTGATATTACCCTCTTTGTCCATATATGCCATAGTGTGCTTTAAGAAATTCTCATCATCTCTGACAGGGAAATCATTTCTGTAGTGTGCTCCACGGCTCTCTTTTCTGTTTATTGCACCGTTTACGATAAACGCAGAGAAGTCAAGCATATGTCCAAGCTCTACAGCTTCTTGAAGGTCTGTATTGTAAACAGAGGATTTATCGTCTATTCTTATGTTCTTGAATCTTCTTTTAAGATCTTTAATGATCTCTTCTTGTTTTTGTAAAGATTCTTCTGTTCTAAATACACCCGCATTGTCTGTCATAGATTGCTGAAGCTCTTCTCTTAAGTTTGGAACAGTTTCATTTCCGTTTGATCTTTTTATTTTTTCCAGTTCCTCAAGGGCGCTTTTAATGCAATCTTCAGTGGCATTTTTGAAGTCGATCCCCTCTTTTAAGTCTTTTACGATGCTTTGCCCAACGTGTCTTCCAAAGAACAATGCTTCAAGAACCGAGTTTGCCCCGAGTCTGTTTGCTCCGTGAACCGATACACATGAACATTCACCCGCTGCATAAAAACCTTCAACAAGTTCGCTGCTGTTTTTTCTTACCTGTCCGTCAATATTAACAGGGATTCCACCCATAGAATAGTGGGCAGTTGCCGCAATAGAGATAGGCTCCTCTATCATATCCTGTCCAAGGAACGTAATAGCCAGGTCTCTTAGTTCGGGAAGTCTTTCATTGATAAGGTCCGCACCCAAATGTGTCAGGTCGATCTTAACATGATCTTTGTTCTCTCCGCAACCTCTGCCTTCAAGGATCTCTTGTGTAATGGCTCTTGATACGACGTCTCTTGAAGCAAGCTCAAGTTTGTTTGGAGCATATTTCTCCATAAATCTTTCACCTTCGGAGTTGTAAAGTCTTCCACCTTCACCCCTTGCAGCTTCAGAGATCAGAACTCCGCTTCCTGCGATTCCTGTCGGGTGGAATTGAACGAATTCCATATCTTCAAGAGGAAGTCCGTGTCTTGCAACTATTGAAAGAGCATCACCGGTGTTTGCATGGGCATTTGAGTTGATCTTAAATGCTCTACCGTATCCTCCTGTTGCGAACATAACGGCTCTTGCGTTACAGATAATAGGCTTGCTGTCAACGATATTATATGCAAATACACCGTTAACTTTTCCATCTTCGTATAATATATCCGATACATAGTATTCATCCATAAATGTTACGCCGTCTCTGTGCGCCTGCTCGTAGATAGTTTGTAATAATGTAAGACCTGTTCTGTCTTTTGCGTAACAGGCTCTTGGAGAACTTTGTCCCCCGAAAGGTCTTTGACCGATCTTTCCTTCACTGTTTCTACTGAAAGCTGCTCCCATTTTTTCAGCCCATCTGATAGTTTCAGGAGCCTGGGAACACATAAGGTGTATTGCATCTTGATCACCAAGATAATCACTACCTTTTACAGTGTCGAATTCGTGCAGTTCTACACTGTCTTCTTCACTTAAAGCAGCATTGATCCCCCCTTGAGCAGCACCCGAGTGTGATCTTAGAGGGTGTAGTTTCGTCAGTACGCATACGCTAAGTCCGGCATGTGCCGCTTCTCTGGCAGCAGCACATCCCGCAAGGCCTGCACCGACAATTACTACATCGTATTTATGAATTGGAATACTCATATATTTTCCTTTTGTGATTTAGTAAGATTAAACTTTGTCATATTCTACACAAGTTTTATGTATAAGTTTATTAAATATTTTTGAATGGATTGAATAAAAATAGTATTGTTACGAATTGAATCAGTAAAAAGTGAAGCCACTTTTTACCGAAAGCTGAAATTATAAGAAGTTTACAGCCACTTTATGCTTTTTAAAGCCTAGTTTTACAGGGTCTTTCTCTCCTGAAAGAATATTCGTGAACTGCTGGAATGTTACGATAGGTAAATCTATCTCTCTGCCTACAGCCTTTGATATCTCTTTTTGGTCGTTATCAAAAATCTTGAAAATCTCTTCATCTTTTACAACCATGAAATCGGCATTGCTGTCTTTTGCGTCAAGCAGTACATTACCTGCGATCTTGTAGCTGAAACTTTTATCGATCCCGATACAGTGAAGTGCCAGGTCATCATTTTTTGAAGCAGTATTAACACATTTTGCATCACTTTTTGTCACAAAGTTCTCAAGAACAGATGTGTCATCTTTGTCGTAAACGGCAATATTGAAGTTGGTAAATTTTTGTGCTATCTGCAGATCTTCACTTTCAAGGTGAGAACTCTCTTTTGCAGTTTTACCTGTCAGTTCAAGGAGCAGTGAATCGATCTTTTCTTTAAAGCTGTTATCAAGATCGATAACTCTTTTGTCAAGTGAGGTGTGGAACCATCCTCCCGATTTGTTGTCCTTTAAAATATTAAATACTTCATTTTTAGCAGAAGGGTTTTCTTTGATTATATCATCGGCAATAAGAAGCATATGGTCACCGACATAGGCTTTGTTGAAGTTTAACGTATTTGAAGCGTAATATAAAACCTGAAGTTTATCTGCATAATGTTCTTTTTGTTCACTGCTCAGGAAATTGCCAAACAGCTCCATTTTTTCAAAGAAGTCTTCGTTGTTTATTGTAAGGTCGTTTACGGCTCTGTATGAGCTTACAGGTTCAATTACGAGTTCGTTTGAGGTTTTAGATACGATATTGTCAATAAGCGTATCAACAGTTGTGAAATAGTTATTTATTTTTATACCAAATTTATCAGTTCCTTCAAAGCTGAATTCTTCGATTGAGTTGATCTTGTTTAACAGATCTTTTACCCTGTCTTCGTTTTCATAGGAGAATTCATACTTTTTATAGTAAGGAAGATAATCAGTTTTATGGTTAAATCTAAATAATTCAATAAATATTTTTTTATCCATTATAATCCTTTGTTTCATAGATACATTATTATATAGAAGTTATCTTTAAAAGACAAAATTGCTCTTGTTTCATTAAGAAATATTTGATATAATCGAATAATTATTTATTTAATTTAATAATAAAACATAAAGAAGGTTTTATAAAATGAACTATCAAAATATAAAAGAACAGATGATAAGATTTTTAAAAGAACAGACCGAAGCAATAGGCGTAAAGAATGTTACGGTAGGCCTTAGCGGAGGGCTTGATTCGGCTATAGTGGCAGTACTTTGCAAAGAGGCTTTCAAAGATAATCTGCATACGGTAATGATGCCTTCACAGTATTCAAGTGATGAGAGTCTGGAACATGCAAAAGAGCTTTGCGAAAAATTTGAAATTTCTTATGAAGTGATATCAATTGCACCTATGGTGGAAGGGTATTTTAAAGATAAAAAAGATGCAAATGCCCTTAGAATCGGAAATTTCAGTGCAAGAATGAGAATGGCAACTTTGTATGATATAAGTGCCAGGGATAATGCAATAGTTGTGGGAACCTCAAACAGATCAGAGATACTTTTAGGGTACGGAACACTATACGGCGATACGGCATGCGCAATAAACCCTATCGGTCAAATGTATAAAAGCGATGAATTTGAGTTTGCAAGATTTTTAGGTGTTCCAGAATCAATAATAGATAAAAAACCAAGTGCAGACCTTTGGGAAGGCCAAAGCGATGAAGAGGAGCTTGGATATACATATAAAACAATGGATGATGTCCTTAAACAATTGGTAGATGAAAACAAAAGCAAAGAAGAACTTATATTAAGCGGAGTAGATGAGAAACTTATCCATATGCTTGAGTACAGAATTATGGCAAATGCTTTTAAAGGCAAGATGCCTGAAATAGCCAATATTGAATTTTAACTTTACAAAGGAAAATAGATGTTAAAGAATGAAAAAGTAGAAAGAAACATACCTTTTTTCAAACCCACGATTGATGAAGAGGAAAGAGAACAGGTTTTAAATATTCTAAATAATGAGATGAACCCTGTAAGTAAAGTTGAAGAGCTGGAAAAAGAGGTGTCTGAATTTATCGGGGTTAAGCATACAATAGCAACCAATAATGCAACCTCTGCATTACACCTTGCATTAAGTTCTATGGAACTAAAAAGAGCAGACAAGGTTTTAATGAGCGTAAATTCGTTCCCGAATCTTCCTGAAACCGTAAGACACTTTGATGCGGAGCCTGTATTTATTGATATTGAATCAAACGGTTTTAATATAGACCTTGACAAACTTGAAAAATATCTTGAGGAGAATAACTCCAAAAAATTAAGAGCCCTGATGATCACTTTTGTTGCGGGACAAGTTCCCGATCTTGACAGGATTTACGAGATATCAAGAAAATACGATATTATGATAATTGAAGATGCAACAAGTGCCCTTGGAGCTATGTATAAAGAGAAAATGGTAGGATCGCTTGAAGCTGATATGACCATCTTCTCTACAAACTACTCAAACAGTAAAGTTGCAATAAGCAGGGGAGGTTTCATCGTAACAAATAACGAAGAACTTGCAAACAGGGCAAGGCTTTTAAGAACCCATGCAATTAACAGCAGTTTTGATGCATACGGTAACCTTGATTATATATATGACGTGGTTGATATCGGTTACAAATACGATATGACAGAACTTGAAGCCGCATTTAACCTGGGACAGTTCTATAAAACAAATTCTTTTTGTGAAAGAAGACAGGAGATAGCCGCTATTTATAACGAGGAATTAGCAGATGTCAAGCATATAATAAGACCTTCATACGATGAGGAGCATATCTTCAGCCAGTATATTATAAAAGTCACTAAAAACAGGGACGGTTTTGCAAGAGCCTTAAAAGAGCAGGGTGTTTCAACAGGATTACACTATATCCCTTTACATCTTTTAACCTATTACAAAAAAAAGTATAAACTCAAGATCACTGCATTCGGAAGTGCCCTGACAAACTACGGACAGGTTTTATCCCTGCCTATCTATCCTTCAATGAGTGATGAGGATGTAAAGTATGTTTGCAGCATGATAAAAAAAGTTTCCGATTCATGGGTTTAACTTGAAACAATATCTAATAAAATGGGTTGAACAGTATCTGTTCTTCCCTACACCTTTTCAACAGCTTATCTCAATATTACTTCTCCCTTTTACCGTTATCTACTGTGTCGTTGCCGCTTATAAAAGAGTGTCTCAAAAGCCTTTTGATTTTGGGATCCCCGTTATAAGTATTGGTAACCTTGTAGTGGGAGGTTCGGGTAAAACGCCGGTAACTATAGAGCTTACAAAAGATCAAAAGAACATAGGGATCGTTCTAAGGGGTTACGGAAGGGAATCAAAAGGTTTGCAGGTGGTTTCCAATAAAGGGAAAATATTAACAGACGTAAAAACCAGCGGTGATGAAGCGATGCTTTATGCAAAATCCCTTCCAAATGCAACGGTTATTGTTGCAGAAGTAAGGGAAGAGGGGATATTAAAAGCAAAACAGCTGGGAGTAAAAACCGTTTATCTTGATGACGGTTACAGCAAACACGGGATAAAAAAGTTTGATATCCTAATAAGACCAGAAAAGGAACCCACTAATATCTTCTGCCTTCCAAGCGGAGGATACCGTGATACAAAGATGCTTTACTCTTTTGCCGATGCAGTATTAAGGGACGGGGTTGATTTTAAAAGAAAAGTCACATTCAGTCAAAATGGAGAAAATGTAGAGAAATTGCCTGAAAAACTACTCCTTGTAACTGCCATCTCAAAAGCAGACAGGCTTTTGGAATATCTGCCTAAGGATATTAAAACAAGAATATTTCCTGACCATTACTCTTTTACGAAAGATGATATTCAAAAGATACAAAGCGATTATGAAGGGTTTGATATCATAACGACCCAAAAAGACCTTGTAAAGCTTGAACAGTTTGATATAAGCCCCTTTGTTATGGATCTGAATATTGAAATAGTAAATAAAGAGGTTCTTGAAAGAATAGAAAAGTACAAAGATAACTATAACGTTTAATCTATATAGTTATCTTTATTAAGATAATATAAATAAGAATTAAATAGTAATTTGAAATGTTTTTTTTGATTTTTATTTAAAGTGGCGCGGTTGACGAGACTCGAACTCGCGGCCCCCTGCGTGACAGGCAGGTATTCTAACCAACTGAACTACAACCGCACTTTAATATTGTGATTTGTTTAATCTGAAATGGTGACCCGTGTTGGATTCGAACCAACGGCCACCTCCTTAAAAGGGAGATGCTCTACCGGCTGAGCTAACAGGTCATTAAAAGTAATAAATAAAAGTGGCGCGGTTGACGAGACTCGAACTCGCGGCCCCCTGCGTGACAGGCAGGTATTCTAACCAACTGAACTACAACCGCACTTTTATATATTATCATGGTGGTCGATAATGGACTCGAACCATTGACATCTACCTTGTAAGGGTAGCGCTCTACCAACTGAGCTAATCGACCTTTAATATATTGGTGACCCCAAGGAGACTCGAACTCCTGTAACATGGATGAAAACCATGGATCCTAACCGCTAGACGATGGGGCCAATATATTTGTTTAAATCATTTTAAAATGGTGACCCCAAGGAGACTCGAACTCCTGTAACATGGATGAAAACCATGGATCCTAACCGCTAGACGATGGGGCCATTCTAAAATTAAAAAAATAATGGTGGTCGATAATGGACTCGAACCATTGACATCTACCTTGTAAGGGTAGCGCTCTACCAACTGAGCTAATCGACCGAATACGTTAAAAAATGGTGACCCGTGTTGGATTCGAACCAACGGCCACCTCCTTAAAAGGGAGATGCTCTACCGGCTGAGCTAACAGGTCATTTAAAACGTTTATTTCGTTTTGGTGGCGGAATTATAATAGAAAAATTTTTATTTGTCAAGTATTTTTTGAACAAATTTCAAAAATTTTTTCAAAAGCTTTTACTGAAGCCTTTATTTGTACGGTTTTACGCCCTCCTTCAAAATGATAAATTTTTGAAATCGGAGGACTGTTTCTTTTTTTTACCCCGACCACAACAGTTCCTACAGGTTTATCTTTTGTTCCTCCCGTAGGTCCTGCTACTCCGCTTACTGCTATTGCATAATCTGCATCAAATTTTTCGATCACTCCGTTTAGCATCTCGTCAACGGTCTGGGTGCTCACTGCACCGTATTTTATCATAGTCTCTTTTTTTACGCCTAGTTCTTGCTCTTTTATATCATTACAGTATGTAACTACAGAACCTCTGAATATTGCAGAGGATCCTGAAAGCTCTGTTATCATAGAAGCTATAAGTCCCCCTGTGCAGCTTTCTGCACAGGTGATAGTCTGATTGTTCTTTTTTAATATATCCTGCAGTTTCTGCATATGTTCAAATCTTTTCATCTTTATTTTCCTTTAATTGTAATTGTTGAAGATCAGTACCACTACAAGGTATCTGAAAAACTTTGATATAAATACATATATGAAAAACTTCAATAAACTGTATCTTAATATACCCGCAACAAAAGTAAGCCCGTCCCCTATAATGGGAACCCATGCAAGTAAAAGGGCAAATGCACCGTATCTGTCAAAGGTTTTTTTGTGTTTGTTTATCTTCTTCTCTTTAAGGTACTTCTTTTTTACCAGATACTCTTCACCCTTAAAGCCCAGATAATAGTTCACGTAAGCCCCAAGGGTATTTCCTACTACGGCGACGGTAAAGAGGATATATATGTCATAACCTTTTGAAATGTTGTATAGCAGTACAGCCTCGCTCCCCATAGGTATAAGTGTCGCCGAACTGAATGCGGTTACGAACATAATAATATATACCAAAGAAAACTCCATTAAAACATTTTAAGCTATTTTTAGATATACTCTAGCTTATTTTACTTTACAGGACTATTAAGAAAATGGCAGAGAATATAGATTATAAAGATACATTACAGTTACCTAAAACAAGTTTCCCTATGAGGGGTAACTTGCCAAATAACGAACCTAAAAGATACGAGTTTTGGGACGAGTCAAAAGTTTATGAAAGAATGAAGGCAAACAGAGCCGACTGTGAAAGCTTCACTTTACATGACGGACCTCCGTATGCCAACGGACATACACATATAGGTCATGCACTGAATAAAGTACTTAAAGACATGGTTGTAAAATACCACTATTTTGACGGAAAATCTGTAAGACTTACTCCGGGATGGGACTGCCACGGGCTTCCTATCGAACAGAAAGTTGAAGAGAAGATCGGCGGTAAGAAGAAAAAAGAGCTTCCAAAAAGCAAATTAAGAGAGTTATGCAGAAACCATGCATCAAAATTCATCGATATACAAAGAGGCGAGTTCAAGCAGCTTGGTATATTGGCAGACTGGGAAAACCCTTATCTTACTATGGATTTTAAATTTGAAGCTAATATCTACAGAGAGCTTATAGCAATAGCAAAACAGGGACTTTTGGTGCAAAGAAGCAAACCTGTATATTGGTCGTGGGCGGCGCAGACTGCATTGGCTGAGGCTGAAGTTGAATATGAAGATAAAGTATCTCCATCTATCTATGTGGCGTTTAAATTAAAAAACAGCGACGACAAGGTTATTATCTGGACAACTACTCCGTGGACACTTCCTGCAAACAGCGGTATAGCCCTAAACGGTGAAGAGGAATATGTAAAAACAACAGACGGATTTATCGTAGCTAAAAAACTTTACGGGACACTTCTTGCAGAGGAGATAGTAAAAGGTGACATGGGTGAAGATATAGACCCTAAATCTTTAGAGAATACATTTGCAATAAACCCTTTAAACGGAAGAGAATCGAAAATAGTACTTGGTGATCACGTTACCATGGACAGCGGTACTGGTGCAGTCCATACGGCTCCCGGACACGGTGAGGATGACTACAAAGTGGGTCTTAAATATGGACTTGAGGTGATTATGCCTGTTGGTGCGAACGGGGCGTATGATAATACTATAGTAAGAGAGAATCTTCTTCCAGACCCTGAAGAGTTTTTAAACGTGAACGTATTTAAAGCCAATGACAGGATATTGGAGCTTTTAGGGGATGCGCTTCTTAAAAGAATTGATCTAACGCACTCATATCCTCACTGTTGGAGAACACATAAGCCTGTTATCTTCAGAGCTACAAAACAATGGTTCATAGCAATGGATCAGCCATACGGTCAAAAGGGTAAAACTTTAAGAGAAAATGCCCTTGAAGCTATAGAAAGCGTAGAGTTTTATCCTGAACACGGAAGAAACAGACTAAGAACGATGATAGAGAACAGACCGGACTGGTGTATCAGTAGACAAAGAGACTGGGGTGTGCCTATTGCATTCTTTAGAAATAAAGTAACAGACGAGATCATCTATGATGAAAAGGTTTTAAATTATGTAGCTATGATCTTTGAACAAAAAGGTGCCGATGCATGGTATGATCTTGAGATCTCCGAGCTTTTATATCCGGGAAGCGGATTAAACCCTGACGATCTTGAAAAAACCATGGATATCCTTGATGTATGGTTTGACTCCGGATCTACTCAGAATGCGGTATTACGAAGCAGAAACTATGATGCGGGAACTTATCCTGCTGATATGTATCTTGAAGGTTCAGACCAGCACAGAGGTTGGTTCCAGTCTTCACTTTTAACTTCTCTTGCTTCAAGTGAAATAGCACCTTATAAAAGTGTGGTAACTCACGGCTTTACTATGGACGGTAAGGGCGAGAAGATGTCCAAATCAAAAGGTAACGTTGTAGCACCCGATAAGGTATTAAAACAGTTCGGGGGAGAGATCCTTAGAATGTGGGTAGCGATGTCCGATTACCAAAATGACCAGAAAATATCTGACGCGATCTTAAAACAGATGGCGGAACAGTATAGAAAGATAAGAAACACAGGTAAGATATTGCTTGGAAATGTTTCTGACCTGGAAGAGATTGCATCTGTCGATACTATGGGTGAGATCGACCTTTGGATATTGGACAAGGCTCAAAAAGTATTTAAAGAGGTTGATGAGAGCTTTAAAGCGTACGATTTCAGCAGAGGCTTGAACAAGCTTAACCATTTCCTTGTAGCAGAGCTTTCTAACGTATATATCGATGTTTGTAAAGACAAGATGTACTGTAATGCAAAAGACTCAAAAGAAAGAGTAGCATCAGCTTCGGCTATGGCGATGATCGCAAAAGCATTTATCAGCACTTTGGCTCCGATATTAACCTTTACTATGGATGAGCTTATAGAGCATGCCCCAAAAGTTATAAAAGGGGATGCAAAAGATATCTTCGATATCGAGAAATATGAGCTTCCGGAAGTTGAAAGCAAACTTAACGAATCACATTTATTGGAAGCAAAAAGAAAATTTGCAGAAATAAAAGATAAACTAAATAAAGAGAAAGTGATAAAAGCTACTCTTGAACTTGTTATTTACACTGACAGTGAAGAGGTTGTGAAGCTTGACAGTACAATAGCCGAAGACTGGTTTGTAGTAAGTAAGATTATTAAAGAGAAAAGAGACGATGCTCTAGGTTCGTTTGAAGTAGACGGAAAAGAGTTTGAAGTCTATAAAGCAAATGAAGCTAAATGTCCTAGATGTTGGAAATATATAAGTGCTGAAGAAGATGTGCTTTGTAAAAGATGTGAAGAAGTTGTTAATTAATGTCTGAACCAGTTACATTAACGTTTATATTTCAAACTATAGGTGCTATCCTGGCATTGACTGCCGTAGGGATAGTATTGGTCAAATTAAAAAAATAAAAAAGATTTAAAAGGAATATATTTATGGTTATGCCGTTTAGTGATGAAGATTTACAACAACCAGTAAGTAACATTATCGAGACAAAAATCGCTCCTATGTTGGCAAGAGACGGGGGAGCTATATCATTATTACAGATTAAAGATGGAAAAGTTTATGTACAGTTGCAAGGTGCCTGTGTAGGGTGTGCTGCCAGCGGAAGTACTTTAAAGTTTATAGTTGAAAAAGAGTTAAAGTCGGCAATTCATCCAGACCTTGAGATTATTAATGTACCACAGGGGCAGGAGGAAGAGATACTTAATGGTTAAAATTGATGAATTGTTAAAAGAGGCACACTCTTTTTTCAGTGCAAAAGAGTTTGACAAAGCATTATTTATGTTTTCGCAAGTGTTATCTTACGAACCGGACAATGAAACATATAAGCTATATTGTATTTTATGCGACCTTGGTTTTGATAATGCAGGAAAAGCCCAAAATCTTTATGATTATTTTGAAGTAACAAAGTCCGTTAACCTGCAGGAGGCTTTGGATTATGTTCATGATATTATCAATGCCTATGACGGCGATAATGATAAAATGATGGATATTTTCCAGGATATATCAAAAACAAGCATTGAATCTTTAAACGCAATAGATTACAAAGATTTTATGAAGCTTGTTGAATCAAGGGGGTCATTTAAAGAGGCTTACCAGGATATTATGTTCAGTACAAAAGTCGCGATAACCTCTAAAGAGGATCTGATCGACTTTATAAACAAACTAATAGACAATAATTTTAATAAAACTGCATATAAATATCTTGACGGTTTCAATGAGTATTTCTCTTTTGACGACGAAGTAACAAGTTTATATGAGAAACTAGAGAGAAAAAATATTGAAGACGTTTCTAAACAATAAGCAATACACCGATAATTCAAATGAAGCAGACAAAGACTCTACATTTGTTATTTCAAAACATAATGAAAAATTCTTGGAATCTGCCAAAGAAAACGGTTGCGAGGATTTTATACAAAGCAGTGAGTTAAAAGAGAAAGTTGACTTCTCCTCAATTAAAATAGTAGGTATAACAGGTACCAACGGGAAGACAACGACGGCTGCGGCAATTTATTCGTTTTTGCTTGATCTTGGCTATAAAGCGGCCCTGCAGGGAACAAGGGGCTTTTTTATAAATGATGAAAGAGTTGAGGATTACTCGCTCACCACTCCAATACAGCTTGGAAACTTTGCCCATATACAAAAAGCGATAGATAACGGGTGCGAGTTTTTCATTATGGAAGTAAGTTCTCATGCAATAGAGCAGAACAGGATAGAAGGTCTTGATTTTGCATTGAAAGTTCATACGAATATAACCCAGGACCATCTTGATTACCATAAAACTATTCAAGAGTATATAGATATAAAGAACAGCTTTTTTTCTGACGATACACCCAAGCTTATAAACAAAGATGATCCAAAAGTAAAGTTCAAGATGAAAAATGCCTACGCCTATGCTCTTGACAACCCTGCAACCTATAAGGTTAACGCTTACAGTTTGAAAAACGGGATTCATGTGGCGATACAGTATTTTGCAAATATTGCAAGTTACAGCTCGCCTATGATGGGATTATTCAACGTTTATAACCTTACTGCAGCAGTTGCTGCGGTTAACCTTCTTACAAAAGAGCCTTTGCAGAAGATATGCGACGAGGTTGAGTATTTTGCAGGTGTTGCGGGTAGAATGGAGATAGTTTCCAACGATCCTTTGGCGATAGTTGATTTTGCCCATACTCCCGACGGAATGGATGAGGTTTTAAAGAACTTTGCAGATAAAGATATTATCACGGTATTCGGTGCCGGGGGGAACAGGGATATAAGCAAAAGACCACTTATGGGTAAAGCTGCACAGAAATATTCAAAAGAGATAATCGTTACAAGCGATAATCCAAGATTCGAGGATCCAGACCTTATTTGTGAAGATATATTAAAAGGTATAGATAATAAAGATAATGTGCTGGTTGAATTAAACAGGAAAGAAGCAATAAAAAAAGCTTTTGAACTTTCAAAGCTTTATGATGACCCTGTTGTCCTTGTTCTTGGAAAAGGTGATGAACAGCACCAGATCGTTTATGATAAAAAATTTGAATTAAACGATAAAGATATCATTTTAGATATTTTGAAAAGTGATGAGCACAAATAAAAAAGTTTTAAGTATTGTCGTAGCGATGATACTGACGGTATCGTTGATAAGTATAATAGTATTTATCTATAATTTTAAGTCATACAGTATAAAAAATACAAAAGACAAAGCCGTAAGTATCGCTCAAAACGTAAGGGACGGATTAACTGCCCATATGGTTAACGGCACTATGGATAAAAGGAAGTTTTTTCTTGAGAATATAGCACGGCATCAAAATGTTGAGAATTTTCATCTTTTAAGGGCCAAGTCTGTAATAGAACAGTACGGAAAAGGGTTTTACGGTGAAGCAAGAGCTACAGAGTTAGAGAAAAAAGTTGTACAAAGCAGAAAACTGCAAACAGAACTTATCGAGACTATAGATAAAGTTATTCTGAAAGTTGCAATACCTTACATAGCAAATTCAAGCTCCATACCCAACTGTATCAGCTGTCATAATGCAAAAGAGGGTGATCTTCTCGGTGTAATAAGTATGGATCTTGAAGTAAGCTCAACCCGTATGGAAGGGATATTGATAGCTTCCAAAATACTTCTAATAGTTTTAGTGATCGTTATCATATCCATAATAACCGCCAATTATTATATAAGACCCTATATCAAACTGTTTGATGATCTTGAAAACGGCATATCACAAGCTTATAGAGGTGATTTTTCTTATCAGATAGAAACCAAGCTTAAAAATGAAGCGGGAAAAGTTGCCCAGAGGCTGAATGAGCTTTCTGAAATATACAAATTCAAAAAAACCATAGAACTGGATGAGAACAAAGATATTATTTACGGTAGGATAATTCATATACTGCAGACAAAGTTCAATATAAGCAAGTTTATATTTTTTGAGATCAATAACAAAACCAAATTAAGAAGCGTGATCTTTGATTCTGTCGATCTTAACGAAACGGTATTGGATGATGATGCAAATCTCTGCAGGGCATTTAGAACATCGAATCATGTATATTCAAGCGATTTTGAAGATATTTGTTTAAACTGCCGGCAAAAACACAGTGAATATATGTGTTTTATTTTTAAAATAGATGATAATAATTCACTTGTATTAAATATTCAAGCCTCAAAAAAAGATGAGATATTAAGAATCAAAGAGTTTATCCCGGTAATAAGCAATTATTTAGAGATGGCAAAACCTGTAATAGAAAGTAAAATATTACTGGATATCCTGAAGGATACGACTTTAAGAGACCCTATGACAAAACTTTACAACAGGAGATTTTTAAACGAACTTCTGGATTCAAATATTCCAAGCAGGCATTCCCAAAAGCATATACACGCAATTTTAATGATCGACATCGATTTCTTTAAAAAAGTAAACGATTCATACGGTCACGATATCGGTGACGGCGTAATAAAAAAATTGGCACAGATAATGAAAGATTCTATAAGAAGTTCAGATATGCCTGTTCGTTTTGGCGGGGAGGAGTTTTTAGTATTGTTACTAAATACTACAAGAGAAAAAAGTCTTGATATTGCAAACACCATTAATGAAAAGTTTGCTTCTGAAACTTTTTTGTCACAAAATGAAACATTCAAAAAAACTTTAAGTGTAGGTATTGCAAGTTACCCAAAAGATGCAGATACCCTTTGGAAAGCCATTAAATATGCAGACGAGGCACTTTATGAAGCAAAAAACAGCGGCAGGAACAAAGTTGTTGAGTTTGAGCTTAAGATGCATAAAGGCGGGGATGATTATTAAAAATTGTTTAAATTGTTAATTTTATATTATTTTAAGACTTCTCGGATAAAATTCACAAAATTTTAACAAATAGATTAAAAAGGATAAAATTATGGAAATGCCAGTTATACCGCAGCCAAATTTTTACATATTCAAGTGTGAGCAAAGTTCACCTCCGGGAATGCCGAAACCCTCATGTGTAAATGAACAGTCAAGAGACCTGTTCAACCATATGGCGCAAAAACTGATGGAAAAAGGATTAATGGGTCCTGTACAGCCGATCAGAACAAGCTGTCTTGGCAGATGCCAAATGGGTCCTGTTATGATGGTAGAACCTGGTCATCATATGTATGTTCAACTTACAAAGGAAAAAATCGATAGAATTATAGATGAACACATTGTAGGTGGAAAACCAGTAGAAGAATATATCATACCTGAGCAGTTTTGGGGTGAGCCTCAACCGCTTAGTTAATTTTAAATTTAGGAAAGTAGATGACATTTGATATGTTGTATAGTAAAATCCATAGAGCTACGGTTAGCGATGCAAATCTTAACTATGTAGGTTCTATTACGATCGATGAAGAGCTTTTGGATGCTGCTTCTTTAAGAGTCGGTCAAAAAGTTGAGATTGTTAATATAAACAACGGAGAGAGATTTTCAACTTATGTTATAAAAGGGAAAAGAGGTTCAAGAGATATGTGCTTGAACGGTGCAGCAGCCAGAAAAGTGGAAATAGGGGACAAGATCATAGTAATCGCTTACGCTTCATATAATGAATCAGAGCTTGATACTTACAAACCTATTGTTGTACATGTCGACGAAAAGAATGATATAGTTGAGATCACAAACGAGCTTATAGGAAGTGACGGATAATGTTTGACGGTATAGATTTAAGTAAAATCGACCTGAATCAAATGATGGGTCAGGTTCAAGAGATGGCCCAAAAAGCCAAAGAAGACGGTGAAAAACAGGTTTTTACATCAAAAGTCGGAGGCGGTATGATAGAGTTGTCAATAAACGGCAACTCGGAGGTTGTCGATCTTAAGATAGATGACTCACTTCTTGAAGATAAAGACTCCTTGCAAATTTTATTGATCTCTGCAATGAACGACGTGATCAAGCAAAGTGACGAGAGTAAAAAAGCAATGGCTATGAATATGATGGGCGGAATGAACCCGTTCACAAAATAGATCAATGAGCAGTGCAAAACTACTATTAAATCAATTTGAAGATTATCTTCTTGATAATCTTCCCCTTTCAGAAACTTTTCATCCGATTTTCCAGGATTCTTTGCAGCAGATGTTAAAGGCAGGGGGAAAAAGATTCCGGCCTATGCTTCTGCTTTCTGTTGTTAATTCTTCAAACAGCCTTTTATTGAAAAACGCAATGCCGGCGGCTCTGGCTATTGAGTATCTTCATACATACTCCCTGATACATGACGATCTTCCTTCAATGGATAATGCCGATCTTAGACGTGGACAACCGACTCTTCATAAAACTTACGACGAAGTTACCGCAATACTTGCAGGCGACGCGTTAAATACAGAGAGTTTCCGCCTTTTGGCAGACGCTCCTTTAAGCAGTGACGTTAAGATAGAACTTATAAAGATCCTAAGCAGTGACGGCGGAATTAATGGAATGATAATAGGCCAGGCCATAGACTGCTACTTTGAGAACCAGAAACTGGAGTTGTCACAGCTTGAGTTTCTGCATATTCATAAAACGGCAAAGCTTATAGCTGCAGGATTGAAGATGGGTGCTGTTATTGCAAACTATTCTTTGGATATTCAAAATAAGCTTTACAGTTTCGGGATCGATCTTGGACTGCTGTTCCAGATACAGGATGATATTATAGACGAGACCGCAACGGAAGAGGAAGCGGGTAAAACAACTTCAAACGACAGCGCAAAGAACTCTTTTGTTAATCTTCTTGGATTGGAAGGTGCAGTAAATAGTGCGGACAAGCTGGCTAAAAGATGTGAAACGACACTTGGACAGCTGGATAAAAACCTCAAAAACAGCCTTGAAGAACTTGTTTTAAACTACTTATACAGACACAAATAAAAATTTTTTAATTTCTCTTTCTTTTTAGAAAAAACACTTGACAAACTTACAAAAATGATATACAATTCTAGCACTCAAAATTAATGAGTGCTAAAGATTAAAACAACATGAGTCTATAGAACTCAAAGTAATAATAATATTAAGGATTAATTATGAATTTTCAACCATTAGGTGATAGAGTTCTTGTAAAAGTACAAGAGCCTGAAACAAAAACGGCAAGTGGAATTATTATCCCGGACAACGCTTCAAAAGAGATGCCTACACAAGCAGAGGTTATGGCAATTGGTCCGGAAGTTGAACATGTAGCGGTTGGCGACAAAGTAGTTTTCGCGAAATATGCAAGAACTGCGACAGTTACCCTTGATGATGTAGAATACTTAGTGATGGAAGTTAGCGAAATCCTAGGTGTACTTAAATAAATATAATAGATTATAGAAGAGATAAAAAGGAAAATTAATGGCAAAAGAGATACATTTTAGCGACGAGGCTAGAAACAGTTTATATTCAGGTGTTAGAAAATTAGCCGATGCGGTTAAGGTAACAATGGGTCCAAGAGGTAGAAACGTACTTTTACAAAAGGCGTTCGGAAGCCCTGCGATCACAAAAGACGGTGTAAGCGTTGCAAGAGAGATCGAACTTCCTGAACATTTGGAAAATATGGGTGCACAACTTGTAAAAGAAGTTGCATCTAAAACAAATGACGAAGCTGGTGACGGTACAACTACGGCAACTGTTCTTGCACACTCTATATTTAAAGAGGGTCTTAGAAACGTAACTGCAGGTGCTAATCCTGTTGAGTTAAAAAGAGGTATGGATAAAGCCTGCGACGATATCCTTGCTGAGATCAAAGTGCTTTCTAAAGTTGTTGATACTAAAGAGCAGATCGCTCAGGTTGCAACTATTTCTGCAAACTCTGATACGGCTATCGGTGATATGATAGCAGAAGCTATGGACAAAGTTGGGAAAGACGGTGTTATCACTGTTGAGGAAGCTAAAGGTATCAATGACGAACTTGACGTAGTTGAGGGTATGCAGTTTGACAGAGGATACCTGTCTCCCTATTTTGTAACAAATACTGAAAAGATGGTTGCAGAGTTGGAAAACCCGTTTATCCTTTTAAGTGATAAAAAGATCACAAGCCTTAAAGATATCCTGCCTATTTTAGAAGCCGTGAACCAAACAGGAAGACCTCTTTTAATCATTGCCGAAGATATCGAAGGTGAAGCGTTATCAACATTGGTTGTAAACAGATTAAGAGGAAGCCTGAACATTGCAGCTGTAAAAGCTCCTGGATTCGGAGACAGAAGAAAAGCTATGCTTCAGGATATCGCTGTGTTAACCGGCGGTACGGTTATATCAGAAGAGATGGGTATGACTTTAGAGGGTGCAGGTATGGAAACACTTGGTACTGCAGCTAGAATAGTTATAGACAAAGACAACACTACTATCGTTGACGGAGCAGGTGATAAAGCCGCTGTTGAAGCTAGAGTAGGTCAGATCAGAAACGAGATCGCAAACACTTCAAGCGAGTATGACAAAGAGAAAGCTCAAGAGAGACTTGCAAAACTTTCTGGCGGTGTTGCCGTGATCAAAGTCGGAGCTGCGACAGAGACTGAGATGAAAGAGAAAAAAGACAGAGTTGATGATGCACTTTCTGCTACAAGAGCCGCTGTTGAAGAGGGGATCGTGATCGGTGGTGGAGCTGCACTTATCAAAGCTGCAAGAAAAGTATCCCATGATCTTGAAGGTGACCAAAAAATCGGTGCCGATATTATCATAAGAGCGGTAACTGCTCCTATGAAACAGATCGCTTCCAATGCAGGATTTGATGCGGGTGTTGTTGTAAACGAGATCGCTAAATCAGATGATGCGAATCTTGGATTCAACGCTGCAAGCGGTGAGTATGTAGACATGTTTGCTGCAGGTATCGTTGATCCTGCTAAAGTTGAAAGAGTAGCAATGCAAAATGCCGTATCAGTTGCATCACTTCTTCTTACTACTGAAGCAACTGTTTCGGATGTTAAAGAGGATGAGCCTGCTGCCGCATCTTCAGACATGAGCGGAATGGGTGGAATGCCTGGAATGGGTATGATGTGATGACCGTAAAAAAGAGTCTAAACGACTCTTTTTAGGTCAGGAACCGAAGCGTGCCGAATGTAATGAGCCGCGAGGCTGTTCTTTTTAGGTTTTGCAGGTAGAATGTTCGGAGTAAAACGAAGCCGTCAAGGCCGTGAGAAACCCTAAAAAAGGAGTGCTGTTTAGGCACTCCTTTTTTTATTCCCTGCTGCTTTTGATCCGCTCTTCCTAAATAAGAGGATCAAACACTTTTATCTGAAACAACCTTGTTTCTGCCGCTGTTTTTAGCCTCATAGAGATTGTCATCGACTCTTTTGAGCAGAGTTTCTATATTATCTGAATTGTAAATTTCAGCCACGCCTACACTTATAGTTTTATGTTTAACGACATTAAACTCAAACTCATCTACCTGCTTTCTTAAATGCTCGGCTAATAGAGTTGAACCTTTAATGTCCGTATCGGGACAGATTATCATAAACTCCTCTCCTCCCCATCTTCCTACAATATCTGTTCTTCTGCAATGCTCTTTTAGCAGTTTTGATAACTGGATCAATACACTGTCTCCCACCTGGTGGCCGTAGTTGTCATTAACCGATTTAAAGTGATCAATATCAATAAGAATAATTGAAAAGATATCTTTGTATCTTTGGAACCTGTTGAATTCGATCTCCAAAGAAGCATCCAGTTTAACCCTGTTGTATATCTGGGTCAGTTTATCTGTCTGGGATATTATTTCTATTCTTTTCTTGTCGGTTATATCTTCAAATAATGAAGTGTAACTCTCTATTTGGTTGTTTTGGTCATAATTTGGAAGTATCGTAATATGGATCCAGTAAGGTTGATTATATTTTGTTCTGTTTTCCAGTTCTCCGTGCCAAATTAAACCGTTAGTTATTTTATTCCACAAGTCTTTGTAAACCTCGTTGTTCATTCTACCGCTTTTAAACAATGAAGGTGACTTGCCGATAAGCTCTTCTTTTGAGTAACCGCTTATCTTGCAAAGTGCAGAACTCACATCGGTTATCGTTTTATTCAAATCCACTTTCATTGTGGGAACATATTTGTCAATGGTATCATTATGTCTGAGGTTTTCTTTAAGAAGCCTGTTTATATCTGCATACAGTTTTGATGCGGGAATGGAGATCGCAAATCCTATTGGAACGGAAAAAAGCAAAACTATTATTCCAAGGGTAATCGCAAATTGCAGATTGTTTTTTTTCATACCCTGAATATATTGCTCTTTTGTAAGCAAAACCAATTTAATATTCTCCCTGTTGTTAAAATATTTTTCCAGAGAGAATATATAAAAGTTTGGGATAATATTATTGGCGCTGAATTCATTTTCCGTAAGCTTTGGAAACTCCTTGAATATATTGTGGTTGGTTTTTAGATACCTGCTCCAGTTCTTTTTGGTATCAGGGTGTAGAAGAAAATATCCGCTGTCATCGACTAAAAAAGTATCAAACTGATCAAATTCCCCTATATATGAAATAAGTTTTTCCATTTCAACATTAACTATAAGTATTCCGTAATGTTTCCCTTTATAATATACATTCGTAGATACCCGGAAAGCGGGTCTTATAGGTTTTTCGATTTCTTTGTTCTCAATATTCAGATCAAGTTTTGAATACCAGTATTGATCATTTTTCATATTTATTGTTTCTTTAAAATAATATCTGCCGGATTTATTTTGCAGGTTTTCCTGTTTAACTATAAAAACAGCATCGGTATCTTTATTTCTGTCTACTCTTATAATCTCTTTCCCGTTTGTATCGATAAATCTGAATTGGAAAAAGTTTTGATTGTTATTCATTGAATTTACAAAAAGCTGTTCAGCGATCTTTTTTGAATTTTTGGAAGGGTCAAGTATAAAGTCTATAAAGAGTTGATTCTCGTTTACTGCATCAATACTGTTTTCAACTTTACCAATATAATCTTTTATATGTGTTTCAATATTATTAGATACAAATAATGACCTCTGATCTATATTCTTTTGAATCTTTTTATATTCCATATTGTAATTGATATAAGTCGTAATTAACGCAACAGCAATACCGAACATAAAAAACAGCACCATATTTTTAATATAGAGCAGTTTGGTTTTTTTCTCTTCATAACTTTCTCCTATCTATGGCTGTTTATAAATGGTAACAAAAAATTGATTGTAATAGGATAAATAAATTGAAAATCATAAACTATTTTATTATTTTGCTTCTTGATCAAAATAATGTTAGAATAAATATATAGGGTAAAAACTATAATCTATCGATAACGGAATAAGATAATGGATATATTAAAACAGATAAAGCTTCTTTATGTTGAAGATGATGATGAGATAAGAGAGATCTTTTTAAAAACCCTGCGAAGAAAGATAAAGAAGCTTGAAGTTGCGGTTGACGGAGAGGACGGCTTGCAAAAGTATAAAACCTTCAAACCGGATATTATTGTAAGTGATATTAAAATGCCCAAAATGGACGGCCTGGAGATGGCCAGGATCATAAAAGAACAGGATCCCTCTTTTCCTATAATCATAACGTCGGCACACGGTGAGGCGGATGTTTTGTTAAAAGCTATAGAGATAGGTATAAACGGTTATGTACTAAAACCAATAGACAACCAGAAGCTTTTCCGTACAGTCGAGCAATTCGCAAAATCGAAGATTCTGGAAAGGGAAGTTGAGTATAAGAACAAACAGTTATATATACAATCGAAAAATGCCGCACTTGGAGAACTAATAGAAAATATTGCCCATCAGTGGAGACAGCCTTTGTCCGTCATCTCAACAACTGCCGGGATAATGCAGCTTCAAAACGATATGGGAATCCTAGAAAAGAACGAGACCGAAAAGTTTTTGAATACGATAATAGATGTTACCCAGGAGCTTTCACAGACCATTGAGTATTTTAGAAATGCATTTATCTACGACTCTCCCGAAAAAAAAGAGTTCAATATTAAAAAGGTACTTGAAAGAACCATATCCAATCTGTCCTTAAAGCTTGAAAACAAGGGTATAAAGATCATTACGCAGATCCCTGATAATATCAGGATAAAAAACTACCCGAATCTTTTTCTTCAAAGTATACTTTCAATTCTGAAAAACTCAGTAGATATATATGACAAGAGCAGTGCAGAAGATAAATTGATCTTTATAGAAGTGGAACCGGAAGAGAATGAAACTGTAATAAAAGTAAGAGATACAGCAGGGGGTATAGACAACTCCATAATCGATAAGATTTTTGATCCTTATTTTACAACCAAGCACAAGGCTCCGGGCAAAGGTCTTGGTCTTTATTCTGTTCTGCAGATGATAAACAATGGAATGAGCGGATCAATAGATGTGCAAAACAGAAGTTTTAAATATAAAGGGGAAGATTATAAGGGGGCGGAATTTATTATAAAGTTAAAGTAATATAACTTTAACTTTGTCGCCTTTTTTCAGGTTTGGGCTTTGCTCCTCTTGCAGAAGAAGTCCTGTCTCTCCAAGCATATTTGTCAAGATTGCGCTTGAACCGCTTTTTTTACCGTTAAAATCAATATGGTAATTACCCTCTTTGAATGTAACGTTACCGGCACTGAACACAGTCAGTTTCCCTTTTTTGGGAAAAGAGTGGTCTATTATTGCATCAACTGTTTTTAAAGATTCACTTGAGCCTTTTAGTTTATAAATAAGCGGCAGAACATATAAAAGGAAAGTAACCGTACTTGAATATGCAAATCCAGGAAGCCCTATGATAAACTTGTCACCTTTTTTGGCAAAGAGTATATGTCGCCCGGGTTTTATAGTAACTCCCTGGAATAGAACCTCCGCTTGCAATTCATCTTTTATAATATCTTTTACGAAATCATAATCACCTACGCTTACTCCCCCCGTTGTTACCACGATATCTGATTTACCAAGGGCATCTTTTAAAAGGGCCGTGATTGAGGCTTTGTCGTCTTTAACGACACCCATCTGGTAAACATTACATCCGTTCTTCTTTGATATCGCTTCAAGTGTCAGGTGGTTGGAGCTTCTAATCTGTGAATCGTTTGTCTGTATATCGCCCAGGTCAAGTATCTCGCTTCCCGTTGATGCCACTGCAATTACGGGTTTTGCAAAAACTTTTACATTTACGATATTCAAACTTGCCATTACGCCTATCTGGGCGAAATCTATCAATGTGCCTTTTTTTATAAGCACTTCGTTTTCTTTATAGTTTTCTCCTATTTCTCTTACTGCAAAACCTTTTACAACAGGTTCGTTTATGATTATTGAATCACCCTGTACTGTTACGTTCTCTATTGGTATGAGTGTATCGCTTCCTTCGGGCATTAAAGAACCTGTAAATGTTTTTATACAGGTACCCTTTGATACCTTTGATTCCACAATGGACCCGGCAGGGTTTTTGTCTATTATTTTAATGCTGTCCAGGCTGAGGTCTTCTGCTCTAAGGGCATATCCGTCCATAGCCGAAGTTTCAAACTCCGGAGAATTGTACCGCGCGATTATATCTTCTGCCAGGACATAGCCCAAAGAGTCCGATATATAAAGCTTTTGAGTCGATCTATTGTCGATGTTTATTTGGTTTATGATCTCTATTGATTTGTTGTAACTGATAAAATTTTTCATAAAAAAGATACTATCTAAAAAAAGTAAATTTTTCTTTAAAAAAGATATATAACCAAAGTATAATTAAATTTTCGATATAATCCCAAAAATACTGAAAGGATGATGATGGAAAAAAGGGTCCTTGTGAAATTCTCCGGTGAAGCTCTTGCAGGTGAGGGCGGTTACGGAATCGATACACAGATACTAGATTATATTGCCGAAGAGATAAAACAGCTTTTAGACAACGGTATAGAGGTTGGTATAGTTATCGGCGGAGGTAACATAATCAGAGGAGTTACCGCTGCGGCTGACGGTATCATTAAAAGAACCAGCGGAGATTACATGGGAATGCTGGCAACTGTTGTAAACGGTATTGCCATGCAGGAGGCTTTAGAGTATAAAGGTATAAGCGCAAGGCTTCAAACTGCGATAAAAATGGAACAGATCGCTGAATCATTTATCGTAAGACGTGCCAAAAGACATCTTGAAAAAGGCAGAGTAGTTATTTTTAGTGCCGGAACGGGTAACCCTTTCTTTACTACGGATACTGCGGCAACTTTAAGAGCGACTGAGATCGAGGCTTCTATGCTTATCAAAGCTACAAAAGTTGACGGAGTATATGATAAAGATCCTGCAAAGTATGAGGACGCCGTAAAACTTGATGTAATCAGTTATGATGATGCATTAAAAGATCATATTAAAGTTATGGATGATACTGCAATAGCTTTGGCAAAAGACAACAAACTGCCTATAGTTGTAGCAAACATGAACAAAAAAGGGAACCTGTTAAATATAATCAACGGTGATTATAGTCAATGTTCTATAGTAAAATAAATTAAAAGAGGTAAAAATGAGATTAGAAGAGATTTTATCAAAAGCACTGGAAAAAGTTAATAACGACAGATATATTTTAGCTGTAGCAGTAGGTCAAAGAGCCGATGAATTAAGCAAAGGGGCAAAGCCTTTACTTGAGAGCAGTGAAACAAAAAACATGAAGTATACAGATATCGCTATTAAAGAGATAGCTAGCGGAGCTTTAAAAATTGACGGTTTAGTTTAATACTAAACCCTCTAAATTTACAGGAAAAAATTACTTTTGGATAAATTTTTAAAATCGCTAAAAACTATTAATAATATAGATGATGCTACAGATTTTCTAAATTTACACTTCCCGATAACTTTCAATGTCCAGAAAGCACTGGACTTTTCAATAGATTCACACAAAGACCAATTCAGAAAAAGCGGCGAACCGTATGTTGTCCATCCCATATTGGTTTCGGCAATAACAGCATATTACAGTAATGATGAACATATGGTAATAGCCGCACTTCTGCATGATGTTGTTGAAGATACCCATATAACATTGGAAATGATTGAAAAAGAGTTTGGAAGCGATGTGGCACATATTGTAGACGGTCTTACAAAAATAGACGAGATCAGGGATCATGAGCTGGTGCCTTCAACCGAGAATAAAAAACTTTTATCCTCGGCACTGACGTTCAGGAAGATACTTATAGCTTCCATTGATGACGTAAGGGTAATGGTGGTCAAGCTTTGCGACAGGGTTCACAATATGCTGACCCTTGATGCCCTTCCCCTTGCAAAACAAAAAAGAATTGCGGAAGAGACACTGGTTGTTTATGCACCCATCTCCCACAGGCTCGGTATATCTACTATTAAAAACGTGTTGGAGGATCTCTCTTTTTATTACCTTTATCCAAATGAGTGGAAAAAGATAGACGAGTATCTTAAAGAGTATCAGCAGGAGATGCAGCTTACTATTAACAATTTTCTTTCAAATACAAAAAAGATATTGGAACAGCACGGTTATATGGACGGTGACGTTAAGATTATAAGCAGAATAAAGCATAACTACTCCATATACCTTAAAATGCAGAGAAAAGGGGTAAGCATAGACGAGGTGCTTGACCTTTTTGCTATCAGGATACTGGTGAAAAGACCTTTGGACTGTTATGATGTTCTGGGTATCATCCATACTACTTATAAACCTTTGGTTGCAAGATTTAAAGATTATATTTCTGTTCCAAAAGAGAACGGATACCAAACTATTCATACGACTGTATTCTCAAAGTCAAAAATATTTGAGGTTCAAATAAGAACTTTTGATATGCATGACGTGGCGGAATTCGGGGTTGCGGCACACTGGATATATAAAGACGGGAATACCCCCACAACTTCAAGATCCCCGAATCTTGAATGGCTTAAATCATTGGCTACAAGCGAGGGAAGTGCGGAAGAGTTTTATGATGATGCCAAGCATGATCTTTTCAGCGAGGATATCGTGGTTTATTCACCAAAAGGGGATACCTTTACTTTCCCAAGAGGTGCCACGGCATTTGATTTTGCTTATGCTATACATACAGACGTGGGAAATCATGCCATTGAAGCCGTTATAAACAAAGTTGAAAAACCTCTTTTGACGGAATTAAAAAGCGGTGATATTGTTTCTATTAAAAGAAGGGGGCATATAGTCCCAAGGTGTACCTGGGTCGATATGGTTGCTACAACCAAGGCAAAAAAAGCTATAAAATCAGTATGCCACAACAGACTTAAACATATAGATGAACTTACAAGCAGGAATATAATAAATACGATATTCTCAAGGCATAAAAAAATGGTGCTGGAAGAGGTAAAAGACCTGAATATAACAAGTCTTCCCAAAGTTGTTTACAATCTGGATCATCTTAAAAATACAAAGAAGATCATAGAGAACTTTATTAGGAAAACTGAAGGTATATTGGCTAGAATAAAACTACAAACATTGAAGCTTAAAAAGATACAATTTGACAATGTGTTGGTATATTCCAATTTTAGTATAAATTCAGTATCATTTGACCATTGTTGTCACCCCAAATTCGGGGATGATATCGTTGCTTTGAAAGATAACAAAGATGTGACCATTCACCACAAGATGTGTGAAACTGCGTATAAGAGAATGAAAAAAGAGCAGCAGATGCTCTATTGCGGCTGGGTCAAAGATAAATTCTACAAATATACGATGGTTATAAGCTTCCCAAACGCAAGAGGAGAATTGGCAAGAGTACTTAAATATCTCTCTTTGGATCATGAAGCAACCATCTTGCTTGTAGATTACGGTAAAGATAAACACTCATCAAATCAATATTGTACTATTGAATTTGAGATGAAAAACGACTCGAAAGAGAAAGTTAGAGCATTTTGTGAACAAAAGATGAAAGTTATCGAATTTTACATGGTACAAGATGCATACAAATAAATTTTAAAAGGTAAATATAATTTATGGATATAGAAGTTAGGATAAAAGAAGCTTTAGACGAAATAAGCAGAGGTAGTGACGAGATCATCGATGAAGAAAGACTTGAGAAATTAATAAGAGATTATTTTGAAAACGGTGAAAACTTTTATGTAAAGGCGGGTTTTGACCCGACGGCTCCGGATATACATTTAGGTCATACTGTTTTACTTCAAAAACTATCGGTATTTCAAAAGTACGGAGGTATCGTCCAGTTTCTAATCGGTGATTTTACTGCAATGATAGGTGACCCTACGGGGAAAAGCGTTACAAGAAAAATCTTAAGCAAAGAAGATGTTCTTGCAAATGCAGAAACATATAAAACCCAGGTTTTTAAAATTCTTGACGAATCAAAAACCCATGTAGTATTTAATTCACAATGGCTTAATGACCTGGGAGCAGGCGGATTGATAGCATTGGCTTCAAACCTTACTGTTGCAAGAATGCTGGAAAGAGACGATTTCTCAAAAAGATATGCTTCAAACTCTCCTATTGCAGTAAGTGAATTTACATATCCGCTTCTTCAAGGATATGATTCTGTCGAGTTAAAGTCTGATATAGAGATAGGGGGAACCGACCAGAAGTTCAACCTTCTTATGGGCAGACAGCTGCAAAAAGCGTATAATCTTAAAAAACAGCAGGTAGTCCTTATGATGCCTATTCTTGAAGGGCTTGACGGAGTTCAGAAGATGTCAAAATCTTTAGGTAACTATATTGGTGTAACTGATGCGCCAAATGATATGTTCGGTAAGATATTAAGTATCTCTGACGAGCTTATGTGGAGATATTTCGAGCTTCTTTCATCAAAATCTATTAAAGAGATAGAGGAACTAAAAGAGGGTGTAGAGAACAAAACATTACACCCTAAAAAAGTAAAAGATATGCTTGCTATGGAAATAGTAGACAGGTTCCACGGCGAGGGTGCGGGAGAGAATGCAAGAGCAGAATTTGAAAAAATATTTGCAAAAAAAGATATCCCTACCGATATGGACGAATATGAGATAGAAGCGGGAAGCTGGATATGCCAGGTTCTTGTTGATATTAAGCTGGAGCCTTCAACATCACAGGCAAGACGTGATATCAAGCAGGGCGCAGTAAAGATAGACCAGAAAAAAATAGATAACGATAAATTAAATTTAGAAAGTGGAGAATATATTTTACAAAAGGGTAAAAAGAACTTCGCTAAAGTAATAGTAAAATAGGGAATATGATGAATCAACTTAAAATAGGAAAGTACACAATTGAAAAACCGATAATCCAGGGAGGAATGGGTGTCGGGATCAGTTGGGACAAATTAGCCGGAACCGTTTCAAAAGAGGGTGGTCTTGGTGTGATCAGTGCAGTAGGAACCGGTTATTACGAAGATAAAAAATATGCGCACAAGCTGGTTCAGGGGAAACCTTACAGTGAAGAGAACTTTTATTCAAAAGAGGGTCTTGGCAAGATCATAGAGAATGCAAGAAAGATCTGCGATAACAAGCCTTTGGCCGTAAATATACTTTATGCAATAAACGATTATGGAAGAGTTGTAAAAGATGCCTGTGAATATGGAGCGGATATTATTATTACAGGTGCAGGGATCCCTACTAATATGCCTGAATTCACTGCTGATTATCCGGATGTTGCATTGGTTCCGATCGTAAGCAGTGCCAGAGCGTTGAAACTTATCTGCCGAAAATGGAAAAGATACAACAAGGTTCCGGATGCTGTTATTGTTGAAGGTCCTTTAAGCGGAGGGCACCAGGGGTTTAAGTATGAAGATTGCTTCAAAGAGGAATCTCAGCTTGAAAACATTGTAGGTCCCGTAATAGAAGAGGCGAAAAATTGGGGAGATATTCCCGTAATTGCTGCTGGAGGTATCTGGGACAAAAAAGATATCGACAGATTCCTGGATCTTGGATGTGCCGGAGTTCAGATGGCTACAAGATTTATAGGTACGTACGAGTGTGATGCGGATGCAAATTTCAAAAAAGTGCTCCTTGATGCAAAAGAGGATGATATAAAACTTATAAAATCACCGGTAGGACTGCCTGCAAGAGGAGTGATAACCAATCTTCAAAGATCAATCGAAGCAGGCACTGCTCCAAAAGTCGCATGTATAAGTAACTGTGTGGCACCGTGTCACAGGGGTGAAGAGGCAAAAGCCGTAGGTTATTGTATAGCCGACAGATTAAGTGCAGCTTACGAGGGTGATGTTGAAACAGGATTGTTCTTCACGGGATCAAACGGATATAAGATCGATAAAGTAATTAGCGTTAAAGAGTTGATGGATAAATTAACCCACGGCGAGTAGATTTAAAATTGAAAATATATATTAGGATCCTATTACTAGTTATATTGTCATTTCAGTTTTCATTTGCTTCTTCTTCGTATTATCAGCAGAAGTTTAATGAAAGTAAAAAACTTTACCTCGGTGCTGTTATGTCCGGGGATAAAAAAAACGAGATAAAATATCTAAAAAAGATAATTTCTTACGGAAATAAACTTAAAACCGATACCTTAAAATACAAAAGGGAACTAAACAGGCTGGATAAAACAGCCGTAGTTTCCGAGTCTATGCGGACCACGTTCAAGTTAAAACCAAAATATACTATAAAATCAGTCTCCCATACCAACAATACAATTACAATAGAGTTCAATAAAAATATAGATAAGTCATATATAAACTTTTTTGAAAAGAAGTATAAAAATTACAGAAGAGACTATTTTGATATAAAAGGGAGTTTCAAATACGCAAAAGAGACAAAGATCAAGCTTGACGGGATTGACAGAACTACAATATATCAGCATAAGAAGAATATCCTAAGAATCTATCTTCAGAAAAAAGACAACCCCAAAACAGTATATATCATAAGCAAGAACAAAATAATACTAAAACATCTTTACGAAAAACCAAAAAAAGAGAAGAAAACCGCTGCCCAGAAAGTGAAGCTTTTAAAGCAGAGCTTCAAAGAGAAAAAGCTTGATAAAGTTCTTTTCAAAAAAAAGTACAGTATCAAAAGCGTAGAGCAGATTAATAACAGTATTGTTATACAATTTAATAAAAATATAGATAAGTCATATATCAAGTTCACTGAGCAGAAATACAGTAGATTTTACAGGGACTATTTTGATATAAAAGGTAATTATGAGGGTGCCAGGGAAAAAAAGATAGTCCTGAACGGTATTGACAAGACGGTTATTTACCAGTACAAGAAAAACATTTTAAGGATCTATCTGCAGAATAAAAAGAATCCCAAAACGATCTATATCATAGGAAAAGACAGGATCATTATAAAATACCTGGGACCCAAAGCTGCAAGTGCCAAAGCAGCTTCAAAAAAGCCGATAAACTATACCTACGGTAAAACCGTAGTTATAGATGCAGGCCACGGGGGTAAAGACCCGGGAGCTGTGGGATCCAGAAAAATATATGAAAAGAATATTGTTTTAAATATCAGCAGGTATTTAAAGCAGCATCTTGTAGACAGAGGCTTTAAAGTATACTTGACAAGAAGCGGTGACAAGTTTGTAAAGCTTTCCCATAGAACAAAATACGCCAATAGAAAAAAAGCTGATATGTTTATATCTATTCATGCAAATGCCGTAGCGAAAAAACGGGCCAAATATGCCCACGGGATAGAGACATATTTCCTATCTCCCGCTAGAAGCAAAAGGGCAAAAAGGGTTGCCGCACTTGAGAATAAAGGTGATATGTCAAAGATGGGATGGAGCAGTAAAAACTCTCTTCTTACGATTTTAAACCAAAGCAAAATAACAGCATCGAACAAAATGGCAATAGATATCCAAAAACATATGCTTTACTCCTTAAGGAACAGATACGGTAAAAAAGCAATATTTGACGGCGGGGTAAGGGAAGGACCGTTCTGGGTTCTTGTTGGTGCCCAGATGCCTTCGATTCTTGTTGAAGTAGGGTACGTATCCCATCCTACAGAGAGTAAAAGAATAAACACAAAGACTTATCAGAAACTTATTGCAAAGGGTATGGCCGACGGCGTTGAGAGCTATTTCCTTAAAAACAGCTATTAGCAGATAAGTTTATCCTTTTGTAGTGTGCTCGAATACCCCGTTGAAGTTTTCAGGGGGTGTTTCTATATAGTGTTCACACCTTTGGATATAGATATCATAGATACTTTTGTTGGTTTTATCTTCCCTTGAATTAACAAGCTCGAATATCTCCAAAGCTTCCTTGAACTTCGCATCTTTATAAAGCTTTATTGCTTTATTATAAAGTTCCAGTTCTTCATCAAGCCTTTTTCTGCTTACCTTGTATAGTTTGTGAAATGATTCATCCCTGTCATAATCAATTACCTGCCAGATCTCTACAGGTTCTTTTTTTCCTTTTACCGTTACAAGATCAAGGAACCTGAATATATAATTTCCCGTTAGTTTTTCTTTCGTGAAGTTTGATATATTACATTTTGAGTTGTAGTATTTACATAGTGATTCAAGTCTGGCACCCAGGTTTACGGGATCACCGATAACCGTATAATCACTTCTTTGAGAACTTCCCATCTCTCCTGCAACGGCAACACCTGTATTAAGCCCTATGCCTATGTCAATAGGTTCGACACCTTTATTAGCTGCCATTCTTACGACATTCGCGAATCTTGGATCTTTTTTTACTTTTTCATTTAACTCGTCAAGCATATGAAGCTGTTCCAAAGTTGCCACAAGTGCACGTTCCGCATGATCGGGGACATCACCCGGGGCATTCCAGTATGCCATGATAGCATCCCCTATGAATTTATCTACGGTCCCGTGCTGTTTTATAATGATCTGTGTCATGGGATCCATGTATTCGTTTAGGAACTCGATCAGGAGCTTTGCATTTGGCATAGCTTCGGAGATATTGGTAAAATTTCTTACATCACTGAAGAATACCGTTATCTCTTTATCCATTGCCGCAAAGCCGGCTTCATCGGGATTTGCAAGCAGTGATTCCATAACCTCTTTTGAAACTTTAGAGGCAAATTTGTTTTTTATGCTTCTTGTCTGTCTTGTTTCAAGGAAATAGTTAAGGGTCATTGCCGAGACAACAGAAGCAAAAATAGTCAGTATCGGGAAGAGAATATTTAGGATCAAGCCGTGATCAAACAGGGCCGTGAATATCAAATACATATCTATGACAGATACGACTATAATAAATGGCAATGCAATCCATAAAGGAAGATAAGCTACAAGTAACAGTAAAATAAAAGCGAGTATAAATATATGAACAAGATTCAATCCATCTACCCAGGAAGGTTTTTGGATGTAGTTTGATGTCAGGATATTGTCTATAACATTCGCATGCACCTCGACTCCGGGGAATATAGATTCAAAAGGTGTAGCCCGAAGATCCAGAAGACCTGCGGCACTTGTACCTATTATTGCAATTTTGCCTTCAATATCTTTTTTGTTGAAATCCCCTTTGATTATATCCGCGGCGCTTATATATAAAAAGCTTTTTTCCCCGCCTTTGAAATTGACTATTGACCTTCCGTACCTGTCCGTAGGGATATTAAAATCCCCAACCTTGATATCTGATACACCGTTGGCATCATAGTTGACATAAACTTTTCTTGCATCACTTATTGTTCTTATCACCTCAAGTGCCAAGGAGGGGTAAAGCTGGTCGTCATACCTTATAACAAGGGGTACGCTTCTAACAACCCCCGATTCATCCGGTACATTGTTGAAAAAACCGCTTGAATAGGCATTATCCTGGACAAGGGGGATATTCAAGATAGTACCGTGGGCTTTTATCACCATCTCTTTGTTCTGTTCGCTTCTGTTCTTTTCTATAAATATTGCGGGAATATCGGGAGCTTTTCTTTCTATAAAATTATCCTCTGAAAGTTGAAACTGATATCCAAGAATAGTAGGGGTTTGTGCCACGGTTGCGGCAAAGATATAATCATAATCGGGAATCTCTTTGTTTGTTTGCAGATTATATTTCTCTACTATTTTTAAGGGGTTGCTTCTGTCCTCTTCGGCAAAAACAACGTCAAAGGCGATAAGACCTACGCCGGCGTTTGTAAGGTTAACAAGCATATCAGAAATTATATCCCTGCTCCATGGCCATTGACCTATCTCTTTTAACGATTTATCATCGAGGTCTATTATAACCACATTGCCGCTGTCCGGTTCCTCACCCCTTAAGATGAACATATAATCTCTTAATCTGTTATCGAAAGATTCCAGGGTTTTGGGGATATATGAGTATAAAATAGAAAGAAGAACTGATAATAAAGCAACGGCGCTAAAATAGATAAAGAACTTTTTCAGGTGTTTCTTTATAGCGTTCATTTTTAGAACTCAATTACGTCTTGCGCTTCGAGTATTATCCCTTCGTTTAAAAGAACATCGGCTTTTATGATCTCTTTTACCAGCTCAACTTTATATGAGGGTTTTATATGGTTTATATGTATTATAACGTCATCTCTTTCTAGTTTCTCAAGCTCTTTAAGTAAAAGCTTTGGGGTGAGGTGTTTGCTGTCATAGGCGAGCTGTTCCATTCTGGAAGGAAAGGAAACATCTACGATCACCGATGATATTTTTTCATTGCTGTTTACCTCTTCCCAGATAGCGTCACAACAGTAGGTATCGGAAGTAAAAAGCAGGGCACGGTTCTCTTTTTCTATTACGTATCCGTTGCTGGAGGATGTGTGGTTGTTTTGCACCGCTTTTATTTTACATCCGTCAACTTCGATAATCTCGTTTAGTTCAACAGGTATGAGTTCTATAGCTTTTTGCTCGGAGCCGATCAGGTTTATCTTGGTAAAGTCGGGCCAGATATCCCAGTTTAGTATATGGTTTTGAATATCACTGAGTGTTTTTTCCCTTCCGTATATCTTTAAAGGCTGGGTACGCTGTTCAAAAGTGGCGTCTATTAAAAAACCTATATCATTTATATGGTCAAGGTGGGAGTGGCTTATAAAAACGTGATTGATATTTTTTATACCGTTTCCAAGTCCTTCAAGTATGTTTCCCGCATCAAGAACAACTTCTTTTGAAAGCTGTATAGAGGTTAACTGCATATTTGTCGATTTGCCCCCGTATGCTCCTAGTATTTTGATAGTGGGCTTTGAAGTATTGCTGAATGACGCTGTGGACATTATTTTTCCTTACGCAGAAAGTTTATTATCTCCTTGGTAAGTTCAGTTTGTTTTTCTTTAATAGGGGGCAACTCTTCAATATTGAAAAATTTCACGCTGCTATTTTCGCAAGATAGATATTGCTTGAACAACTGTTCTTTACCAAAGTATTTATATATACCTTTAATTTTATCGAAATTTACTAAAAATATACCTATATCTTTGGTTTTGTTTGTCTGTTCGAAGTAGACCTCTAATTCTTTTTTCCCCACTTCTATACTGCTCTCTTCAAAGAACTCCCGAAGGGCAGTCTCCTCTTTTGTTTCGAACTCTTCTGCAACACCTTTTAAAAATCCCCATTTATTACGGCTGTTTACGGATTTGCAAAGCAGCACTTTCATGGTATGAAACTCTTTTTTATATAGGCAGATACCGTAAGCTTTCAGCTTTTTAGCCATCTATTTAACCTTTTGCGTATAAAGATAGTAAGTAATAAGATATAATAATACGATCGGCAGGATAATTGCCGCTTCTGCCATAATAACTCCCCCCAGCGAGAGCTTTTGCAGTACGAACATGATCCCCCAGCTGATAAGCGTAAAGAAAATCGCCGTAGAGACAAATGTGGCAGCATTAAAAAATCTATTGCTTATCGTAGTATACAAAAAGATGATTACAATTACGGGCATAATAAAAAAAGGCAGTATGATCTGTGAATAGAGTATCGATTTTATCTTGTCCGTATTGAAATCTTCGTTATCAAGAAGAAGAATCGTTCTTATTGCATCTATGATCGAAAACTGCACGTTTGCCTTGTTTACATTATGAAGGATCTTCGGCTCAAACCCCTCCAGGGTATAAAGAAATTTTTCATATGAGATCTGAAGTTTTGATTCGTTCCAGTCTATGTTTTCAGGTTTGTTGGTTATTTTGGTGTTTGTTACATACCATTTGTTGTTCTGGTAGTAAGCTTTTTCCCCTTTGATAGTTTGGACTATATCTGTACCTTTTGTTTTAAAAATATGTATGTCTACCGCTTTTTTCTCTATTGGGTACAGCTCTTTAAAATATACGAAATATTCGTTGTATTTTAAAAATATATCCGACTGCATATTTACGAAATACTGGTTATCAAGGATTTTCTTTTTCTCTTCGTATGAGTATGCAAGAGGTGTTGCTTGAAGTGATATAAGAAAAACTGTGATAAGTACGGTGATATTTATAACCGGGAACAGAATCTGTCCCGGGGAGATGCCAAGGGCATAGAAGCTTACAAGTTCATTGTTCCTTACAAGAACCGTAAGGGTAACGATCCAGGCAAATACCAAAGATAAAGGCAGAGTAATAGTAAGGGTAAAGAAACCGTTGTATAAAAGATAAAGAAGCTGCAGGTTTGCGGAGTTTGGTATCTTTCCTATATTTTGTAAAAAATCTATCCCTACAAAAAAAAGTTCCAAAGATAAAAGTATAATGAAAAAGTATTTTAAATATTTACCCAGAAGGTGTTTGGTGATTATATTCAATCAGGATTCCTAAAGTTTAAAAGTATATAAAGACTTGACCTCGTTTAGAGGTAGTTTTTGCAATGCATCAATAGATTTTATACAATGTTGGATTAAATCTCCAAGTTTACTGAGCTCTTCTTTTGTAAAATCGCTTAGAACATAGTTCGCCACATCCCCTTTTGGGGCAGGTTTTCCTATGCCGAATCTTACTCTTAGGTAATCTTTTCCTATATTTGCATCTATTGACCTAAGTCCGTTATGGCCTCCGTGTCCGCCTCCAAGCTTGAACTTGATGGTCCCAAAAGGCAGGTCAAGATCATCGTGGACTATTATAACATTTTCGTTTGGAATATTATAATACTCGACAATGTTTATTATCGACTCGCCCGAAGCATTCATAAATGTCTGGGGTTTTGCATAGATGTTTGTACGGTGTTTTTTTGTTATTGATTTGAATTGGGGGTTGTTTATATTTGTAGTTTCAAGGTTTTTAGTTATCTCGTCGATAACTAAAAAACCTATATTGTGTCTTGTCTTTTCGTATTTAACACCGGGATTACCCAGCCCTGCGATTAAATACATGATTTACCTAAAATTACTTAGCTTTGATTACACCGACAACTGGTACTCTTGGGTCTAGGTAACATTCAACACCTTCAGGTAATTGAATATCTCTTACTAGAACATTGTCACCAGTATCAAGATCAGTTACGTCAAAGTGGAAAGCTTCCGGTAAGTTTTCGATCGTACATTTAACTTCAACTCTTTTTCTGTGAGAGAATAAAAGACCTTTGTTCTTAAGACCTTTTGGAGTTCCTTCAGTTGTAACAGGCACAGTATAAGTAGCTCTTACACCCGGTTGTGCAACCATTAGATCAACGTGGATAGGAGTTGAAGTGATTGGATCTTTTTGGTACTCTTTTACAACTACTTTGTAAGTTGTACCTGATACGTCAACGTCAAATGCGATTGTTTCTTTAGCTTTTAAAGCTCTGATATAGTCATTTAATTTAAAAGCAGCATTTACGTTTTCCATACCTTTTCCGTAAATGTTGGCAATTAGATAACCATCTCGTCTTAACTGTTTTGTAGATTGTTTTGCGATACTATCTCTAAGTATACCTTTTAACATTTTTAGTCCTTAATTAGTAATTACCAAAGAAACTTTTTTCTTTACGGAAATAGGTGTTCTTTAGTTTTGAATCGGGATTTTAGCTAAAATATGTTTAAGGTTTGTTTAAAGTGGCAGTATAACCTTAACTGTTGTCCCCATATCTTTTTTGGAATAGATCTCAATCTCCCCGTCGTGAAGCTCTATACCGTTTTTAACGATAGAAAGCCCAAGTCCGAACCCTTTTATTTTTTTGTTTCTTGATTCATCGACTCTGTAGAACCTGTCTGTTATCTTCTGGATCTGGTCTTCACTTATCCCTATCCCTTCATCTCTTACGATGAAATAGATTTTATCCCTTTTGTAAAGAGATACGAATATTTTCTTCTCTTTTGGAGTGTATTTTATCGCGTTGTCAATTATATTTGAAAAAATTGTTGATATCAAAGTGGGATTTGCTTCGGTCGTAATTGATTCAAACCTGTTTATGGAGAGTTTTATATTTTTTTGTTTTAACTGCGATTTGAACTTGTCCAGGGTGTTGAGCAGCAGGGAATCAAGGCTGACTTCCTGAAAAGTCTGCTTGATGTTCTCTTTTGTGTATTTTGTCAGAAGAAGCAGGTTGTCGACTATTGCCTGGATCTGTTCGGTCTCATTCTCTATGGTTTTAAGGCTTTGGATATAATATTCTTTTTCTCTGTCTTTATTAAGTGTTATCTCTATCTCACCTTTTATAACCGTAAGGGGGGTTTTAAGTTCGTGGGAAACGTCGCTGTTGAACTGCTCCAGGGTATCGACTCCCTTTTTCAGCCTTTTTATCATTCCGTTGAATGAGTCAACAAGGTCTTTTATCTCATCATCGTATTTGGGCTGGGGGATCTCCGTGGTAAGGTCGCTTACATATATATTGTTTGCGGTGTTTATAATTTTGTTTATCTGTTTGAGTATTTTTCTTGTAAGTTTGCTTGCCATAAATATAAGGATAAAGAACAAAATAGGCTCAAGGGCAAAAAGAATCTCTTTTATCTCTTTTATACTGTCGTTGATCTGCTGGTCGATCTTGTTTTCGTAAAACAGTATCGCCCCTTTAAAAGGGGTGGAGATATTCAGGATATAGAGTCCGTCAAGGCTTCCTCTGTCTTTAAAAACATAGAATGATTCTTTTGCCTTGATCAGCTTTTTGAACTGGTTGAAGTTTGTATCCCCTTTTTTAAAGATGATTTTGTCACCTTTTACGATAGCAACATCGACCTCTTTAAGAGCCTCATCTTCCAGAAGCTCCTTTATGGGTACGCTTCCCAGCAGGTTCCTGTTGATATATACCGCTTTGTTGTAAAGCTTGTTTTGTATGCTTAGTTTGGTATTCTCTTCCAAAAAGTGGTAGATCGCCACGTTAAAAAGCATCAGGATCAGGAACGTAGCCGTACCGAACCAGAAAAGAACCTTTGTTTTAAGACTTCTAAACTTCAACTTTATATCCCAGACCTCTGGAGCTTTTTATGAACTCTTTGCCTATCTTTTTACGCAGGTTATATATTGTAACCTGGATTACATTGCTGTTGATATACTCTTCATCGTTCCAAAGCTGTTCTTCAATCATGCTGTTTGATACGGAAGCGTTCTTGTTCTTTATCAAAAACAAAAGAAGCTCATACTCTTTTTGGGTAAGGTCAAGCTCTTGTGTATCTTTTTTGACGAGTTTTTTATCTATATCTATCTGCAGGTCTTTTATTTTCAGGATATTGCTCCCTTTTGATACGCTTCTTCTGTAAAGCGCCTGCACCCTTGCAAGAAGCTCTTTAAAGCTGAAAGGCTTGCTTAGGTAATCATCAGCCCCTTTGGTAAGCCCTGTTACCCTGTCGTCTATCTCGTCTTTTGCCGTTAACATTATGGTCGGGGTTTGGATATTTTTCTGTTTTAAGGATTCAAGCACCTCAATGCCGCTTTTAAGAGGGAGCATCCAGTCAAGGACAATAACATCGTAGTTTGTAGTGGTCGCAAGGTATTCGCCGTCTTCTCCGTCAGATGCACTGTCTACTACATAACCTTCCTCTTTAAATCCCCTTTTCAAAAAAGAGAGTATATTTTCATCATCTTCTATTATTAAAAGTTTCATATTAATCCGTATAGTTTATATTATTTGATACCATTATATTAACCAAAAATGAAATATATATGAAATCTAGCTGTTCAAGACCAGCAGTGCATCTTTATATATAGGTTCATCTATAAAGCCGTATTTCTCATCCACAAAGCCTGTGAGCCCTGATTCTCTATTTTTCTCGAATACCTCTTTGATATACTTTGCTTTTTCTTTTTCGGTTACATCGCTTTGGAATATCTCGTTTATTAGATCGACCTGGGCGGGGCTGATGGCTGATTTTGCCGTGTAGCCCATCATTTTTACTTTTTTACACCACTTGGTAAATTCCCGGGTATTTTTATAATCCTGGTAGGTAAATGATACAGGATAGAATCCCGCACATTTGCTGTCAATGAGGAATTTGCTCAGGATATAATCAATTGCAGGATTATCGGGGGTTAAAAGTTTCTGGGGAAGATCCAAAGATTCCATAAGGTCAAGTATCCCAAGATAGAGTGTTGTGACCCTTTTGTCGATCTTTAAAGAAAGTATATTGTTAAAAGCTTCTTTTGTCTCGCATGAGAGGTGAAGTTCTATATCCTTGTCCAAAAGATCAAGGGCTTTTTTTACATCGCAGGATGTTCTTATTTTTGGAACCCTTACGGCATCGGGCTTTAAAACGTTTATTTCTTTTATATCCTCTGCTGCGCATTCATCAAGGGCGTTTACCCTTACGACAACTTTTTTACCGGGGCATTTTAAGCCGCCGGGGAACATCTGCTTTAGAAGATTCCTTGCCGCGGCTTTGTCAAATACACCGTCTTCCAGGTTTATCATGGCAGTATCGCACTTCAAAGAGGGGAGTTTGCTCAGGTGTTTCTCTTTATCCCCCGCTACCATTAAGTAGGATCTATTCATATTTTCTACTCCCTTTGTTCACCAGGTAAAAGTGTATCGATTCGAGCTCTTCGTCTGTCAGGAAATATGTAGGCATACTGTTCCCGTAAGTAAATTTTTCGCACCTTTGTTCTTTTGTGAACTGTTTTTTCGGTTTTTCAAGTTTCGGATCAAGGAATCTTTTAAACTGTTCGTATGAAAGATTTGTAATGTCGCTTGATTTTATCTCGCAGATATATCTTTTTTTGTTGAAGGTCTGTTCAAACCTTACTATAACCTTACCCGTGGCATCGTCTCCGTGGCATTTGTTGCAGCTTATACCTCTTGGGTTTTCATAAAGCATTTTCCCGTATTCATATTTTGTGATAAATGAGTTGTCGAATATATCAGCACCGAAACAGTAAGCCCAGAAAAATAAAATAAAATATCTAATCATAAACGTAAGTTTATCAATAAGTTACTTTATAGCAAATTTTAGATATAATCTTTACCATAATTTAGATCAATTAGGAGCAGATTTGGTTACTTTAAAGGAAGCTTTAAGTTTAAGTGAAGATGAAATAGTAAATTTAAGAGAAGAGATATTAAAAAGGATTGATGAAAATAAACATTTGGGAGCTTATGTAGAGCAGTTGAACTCTACTGACGTATCAGTAAGCGGTGCTGGTATCCCTATTGCAATAAAAGACAATATCAACGTAAAAGACTGGGAACTTACCTGCAGCAGTAACATACTAAAAGGTTATACGGCTCCATACAACGCTACGGTTATCGAAAAGCTGCAGCAAAACGGACTAAGCCCTATGGGCAGGACAAATATGGATGAGTTCGCAATGGGTAGTACCACTGCAACAAGCTGTTACGGTAAAACCCTGAATCCTGTAGATAATGAAAAAGTACCGGGCGGAAGTTCAGGCGGTAGTGCGGCAGCAGTAGCGGCAGGACTGGCAGTAGCGGCACTTGGAACAGATACGGGTGGATCTATCAGGCAGCCTGCGGCATATTGCGGATGCGTTGGTATGAAACCTACATACGGAAGAGTATCAAGATACGGAATAGCTGCATACAGTTCATCACTTGACCAGTGTGGTCCTATAACGCAGAATGTTGAAGATGCTGCGATCCTTTACGATATCATAAGCGGTTACGACAAGAAAGACTCGACTAGCGCCGATGTTGATTATACTCCCGTAGCTCCAAACCTTGACGCTTCAAAAAAACTGACTATCGCTGTTATAGACAACTTTATCGAAGAAGCAAGCGATGAGGTTAAAGCGGCTATGGAAAAATCTATCAAGAGCCTGGAAGATGCAGGACATAAGATAGTTCACAAGAACATGATGGATACTAAAAATATCCTTTCATCTTATTATATAGTTGCTACTGCGGAAGCCAGTGCGAACTTGAGCAGATACGACGGTATCAGATACGGTAACAGGGTTGAAGCTTCAAACTTGAAAGATACATACACAAAAACCAAATCAGAAGGTTTCGGGGAAGAGGTTCAAAAAAGGATCATGCTTGGATCTTTCGTGCTTAGTTCGGGATATTACGACGCATACTATATCAAAGCGCAAAAAGTAAGACACCTTATCAAAGACGAATTTGACAAGATCTACGAAGAAGCAGACCTGATCCTGAATCCAGTAGCTCCTACATCTGCTCCGAAATTCGGTGCCTTCTCAAGTTCGCTGGAGATGTATTTGAGTGATATATATACAATTTCGGTGAACCTTGCAGGGCTTCCTGCTATTTCACTTCCGGTTTCAAAGAATGAGCAGGGGATGCCTATAGGTCTGCAGCTCATAGGTAAAGCATACGATGAACAAACTGTATTCGACGGTGCTTTAAGTTTAGAAAAAAACATCAATTACAATAAATAATAAAGAGGATAACACTAATGAGAATTAGAAAAAAAGCATTAACATTTGAAGACGTACTTTTAGTACCTGCTAAATCTGAAGTTTTACCAAAAGAGGTAAACCTTGAATCTAAACTTACACGAAATATAAAACTTAATGTTCCTTTTGTGAGTGCCGCAATGGATACTGTAACAGAGTACAGAGCAGCTATTGCAATGGCAAGACTTGGAGGGATCGGTGTTGTTCATAAGAATATGGATGTTGAAAATCAGGTTTTACAGATAAAAAAGGTGAAAAAAAGTGAGAGCGGGATCATCATAGACCCTGTTTCTGTTAAATCGAACCAGACTCTAAGAGAAGCTCAGGATATTATGGATGACTACAAGATCTCAGGTGTGCCTGTGGTTGATGATAATGATACTCTTATCGGTATCTTGACAAACAGGGATATGAGATTTACAAAAGATTACAACAAACTTGTAGAGCAAAAAATGACAAAAATGCCTCTTATCACGGGTGTTGAGGGTACGACACTTGAAGAGGCTGCAGATGTTATGCACCAAAACAAGATAGAAAAACTTCCTATAGTTGATGCTGATAACAAATTAAAAGGTCTTATCACTATAAAAGATATCAATAAAAAAAGGGAATACCCAAATGCCAACAAAGATGAGCACGGAAGATTAAGAGTAGCAGCCGCTATCGGCGTATTCCAGATGGACAGGGCTAAAGCTTTAGTTGACGCAGGTGTTGACGTACTTGTACTTGATTCTGCACACGGTCACTCAAAAGGTATCCTTGATACGGTAAAAATGATCAAAGACGAGCTTGATGTAGATGTTATCGCAGGTAACGTTGCAACTGCCGAAGCTACTGAAGACCTGATCGCAGCCGGTGCGGATGCCGTAAAAGTTGGTATCGGACCTGGTTCTATTTGTACAACTAGAATCGTTGCGGGTGTAGGTGTACCTCAGATTTCTGCGATTGACGAGTGTGCTGCAGCAGGTGCCAAGCACGGAGTTCCTGTTATTGCAGACGGCGGTATCAAATACTCAGGTGATGTTGCAAAAGCATTGGCTGTAGGTGCAAGTGCCGTTATGATGGGATCTGCTTTGGCAGGTACAGAAGAGTCTCCGGGTGAGGTTATCTTATCTCACGGTAGAAAGTTCAAATCATACAGAGGTATGGGAAGTATCGGTGCAATGACAAAAGGTAGTACAGACAGATATTTCCAGGAGGGAACTGCCGCAGATAAACTTGTACCTGAAGGTATCGAAGGTATGGTTCCATACAGAGGTCATGTTGGAGATATAATCCATCAGTTCGTAGGAGGCTTGCGAGCATCTATGGGTTACCTTGGATCTAAGGATATCCCTACGTTCCAGGAGACTGCCGAGTTTGTCGAGATCACAAGTGCGGGGCTTAAAGAGAGTCACGTTCACGATGTGACTATTACTAACGAGTCTCCTAACTACCACATCTAAAAAGGTGATGTTTTAAACATCACCTTTTTAATATACTCTGCGTTGAAGTTTAAATTTTAATACTCACGTACTTCAAGTACGCTCCGTGTAAAATTTAAACTTTACCTTGATTCTATCAAAATCTAATATTTCTAACATCACTTTTACAATCTTTATTTAATAAGAAGTCACTAAATTAACACCGGGAATTTCCAGATTATAAGTACATGAAAACTGAACCAAAAGATAAACAAGATGAGTGATAGTTTATTATAGTTTAAAAAAATCAAGAGCTTTCTTTATTGAAAATAAGTGAGATATAAAAATATGAAAACAGATAACTATTCTGTATATGTAAAATACTACGATGCACCAAATACAGATTATTCTCTCTGGCATTAAATTGTCCAGGAAAATATACCTAAATCTAATAAGGAACTTTTTATTGCAAGGATATGGTTTCTTTTTCAACAGAAGAAGAATTTGATGTTGCACTTTGTCTATTTGATACGATCAATCATATATTAGATTTTTCTTAAATGATAAAAGCTTTGTTCAAAAACACCTATATTATATCTGCAAGCTTAAATTTAGAAATAAACGGATATAGTGAATAAAATGGCATAAAATAATATACCTAGATAGATAAGTCATTTCTTCCACTTTTCTCCTCTTTCTACAAAAAATTTGTATAAACAAATAAGTGCAATATATTGCAGAAGACTTTAATCATTAAAACTATTAAGCTTATTTACTTTTAATAGTTTCACAAAAAGGAACTAGTATCACTAATAATAAATTCGGAGTCATTGGAACTTCAAAAAAAGAGGGCGAACTACGTATGCCTATTCATCCTGAACATTTAGCACGTATTCCAGAATATATTCGTAAACAAATGGTGTTTGAAGAGGGTTATGGAAAACCCTTTGGCATTTTAGATTCTGCTATTGCTGAACAAACCGGCGGTATAGCTTCACGTAATGAATTGTTTGCTTCAAGTGGTGTAGTCATTTTGGCAAAACCTATAGAAGAGGATTTAAAGGAGCTTCGTGAAGGTGGTGTCTTGTGGGGCTATCCACACTGTGTACAACAAGAAACAATGACTCAGATCGCAATTGACCGCAAGCAAACACTTATTGCTTTTGAAGATATGTTTGCCTGGGGATCCGATGGACAAAGAAGTCGTCATACCTTTTATAAAAACAATGAGATGGCAGGTTATTGCGCAGTACTTCACGCTTTGCAAATAAAAGGGATTGACGGGCATTACGGTAATCAGCGAAAAGTGATCATATTTAGTTTCGGTGCAGTCAGCCGTGGAGCTATATATGCTTTAAAAGCCCATGGATTTAGGGATATAACAATTTGTATTCAACGTCCAAGCCATGAGGTAAGGGAAGAGGTTCTAGATTGTGATTATGTATCAATGATGCCGGGAAAAGAGAATGAACCACGAATAGTAGTAGTTGAACATAATGGAAATAGAAGAGCTTTGAGTGAGCTTATAAGTGAATCGGATATTATTATAAATGGAACATTACAAGAGCCGGATAAACCAATCAATTATGTGGTTGAAGATGAACTCTCTTGTCTTAAACCCAACTCTTTAATTATTGATGTTAGTTGTGATGAGGGGATGGGGTTTTATTTTGCTAAGCCAACCTCATTTAAAAACCCGATTTTTAAAGTAGGTACTATAGATTATTATGCTGTAGATCATACTCCTAACTATTTTTGGGAAAGTGCTACGCGTTCAATTTCAGCAGCTTTAATTGTTCATCTAAAAGCAGTGATGGGCGGGTCTAAAAATTGGGAAAAAGACGAGACAATTAAACAGGCTATTAATATTGAAGAGGGTATCGTTAAAAAGCCAAATATACTAAAGTTTCAAAATAGAGAAAAAACCTATCCTTATCTTTTCATATAAATAAGCACTGCCGTTATACTTTAAGACACAATATTAAGGAGTCAAAATGAATACTAAAAAATCAATTAGTGAGAAAATCAGTCGAACCGTGTATGGTCTTATCAGTTTATCTCTTGGGTTCATCAGCCTTACTATGATTGGTTCTGCCCTTTATGATATTTGGGCTTCACTGCACGAGCAAACACTGCTTACCAAAGCCCTTCTCGATGCAGTCGGGTTTATCGTGATCGGAACCGCGGTTTTTGATGTGTCAAGATTTTTGATGGAGGAAGAAGTGTTCAAAGTCCATGGTGAAGAGACAAGTAATAAACAGAGAACAACTTTGATAAAATTTCTTGTCATCATAATTATTGCCGTCTCGCTTGAGGCTTTAGTATTCGTTTTTTCCGCAGCAAAAAAAGATATCAGCTTATTAGTATATCCAACCTTTTTGCTATTAACTGCTGTGATGTTTGTAATCGGATTAGGTGTCTACCAAAAAATGACCCGAGAGGAAAAGTGATTATAATAGAATCATTCAAGCAAAGGAACTTGCACTCAGTACCTAACAAATAAGTGGAGCCAATAAATTACACTGCGGGAAATTTATCAGCTCACTTCAAACGTTAGGTATAATTAACAATAAATATCCAGCCGTTTTCAGCTTCTACATTGGGAATAAATAGAATTTAATTATCTATAATCTTTTCAAAATTCTCAAGTATCTTGGCACTTGCCTTACACTTTTTAATGCCTCTAATTAGTTTATCCATATCAAGCCCAAGCTTATCAAGGCTCTCTTTTTGGTTTAGAATGTACTCTTTCATAATGCCACTGTCAAATTCGGGGTGGAACTGTACTCCCCAGATCGTGTCGGTAAACCTTACTGCCTGGTGCCTGTCGTGTGAGTTCTTTGCAAGAACCACGGCAGATGAGGGAAGTTTCAGGGCACTTTGGTAGTGGGTTTCATGTCCGAAGAATTTTAGGGGGATATCTTTAAAAATAGGATCGTTTATGGAACTTTTGAATCTTTTTATTTTTACGCTTCCTATCTCTTTCCCTTTTTTATTAAAATCAGCCTTGCCTCCCAAAGCTTTTGTGATAAGCTGGTGGCCGTAGCAGATACCAAGAAGCGGTATTTTTTTTGAAGCTGCTTTTCTTATGTATTTTTCCAGAGAAAGACTCCATGGCAGCTCTTCACTTACCATAGAGTGGGAGCCTGTGATGATAAAACCTTTGGCGCTGTTTATATTGGGCAGTTTCGTATTGTTTTCAATATCAATAGTTTTTATATTGCTGCTTCTAAGTGATCTTTTGATCCAGTGGTCAAAATCTCCGTACAAATTTTTTGTAGTATCAAAAGTTGTACCTGTTTTTAATATATAGATATATTTCAATTAATATCCTTTTATACTTGATCTTTACAATTATAATTATAGGGCAAAAGTGAATAGAATTCTAGAAGAGATTGTATAAATAGTAGCGTTGAAGTGATCTATATTATCACTTCGCCGTTTGGTGTTTGTCTTACTTTTTCAATTTTGAAGCAGGCATTTGCAATATTTCTTGGGGTCATATCTTTATATTTTGCCAGGATGTCATCGATAAGGGATAGTTCATCTTTTGTGAAGATCGAAGGATCGAACTCCTCTTCAAACTTGGAGAATTTCAGCTCAACAAAGCTTTTTTTGTCAAATATCTCAATATCCACAAAGGCCAAAAGCTCCTGGATCATATAAAGTCTTTCGTCGTCATCTTCAAGATCCTCGTCATTTGCAATTATCTCGAATATATCGGTTAATTGTTTCGGTTCAGGGTTTCGGGCAGATTTTATATACTGATCGCCGAATATTTTAGTCCCGTTCTTTTCTACAGATTCATTATCTATAAGAAAAAGCATGATTGATAATTTTTTATCGTTCAGCGAGGCTGTATCATTTTCTATTGCGTATAGTGCGAAGTTAGCTATTTTAGTCATATCCATTTGTTTATCCTTGGTTGTTTATGATATACGGCAGGAAAAAAACAATAATACAAAGTATAGATACCACTATACCGTTGTAAAAGTGTGCCAATCCGCTTTTATCTTTGTTGTTTTTCATCTCTTGGTAGTTTTTGTTCTCTTTGTACGCTTTGTTAAAAGATTGAACCGTTTTTGCACCTAAAAGTATAAGTACAAGCCATGTGATCCACGTCATGGAGTTCCATGAGTAGCTTATTGCGTTGATTATTTCATTCATATTATCTCCTTAGTCTGTAACCGTTGTTTACTCTTAGCATAAGTCCGTAGTGGTACATTTTGGTTATCGCTTTTTTCAGCAGGAACGCAAGATACCCTTTTACTTTTATTTTATTAAACAGCGTTCCCACCGCGTAATTACCGCCAAGAGCTACGAACATACCGTCAATTTTCCCCTCGTATATTTGTATATCTTCAAATTTCTCTTTGGCTGTTATGTTTTTTGCCACCTGTTCTGCGCACTGTTCGGCTATTTGTGAAGTAGGGGGAAGAAGTGCGCCGTCCTTGTTCTTTATCTGGGCACAGTCGCCTATGGCATAGACATTTTCATGCCCTTTAAGGCGCAGGTATTCATCAACGATGAACTGGTTCATTTTGTTCTTTTCCGCTTCCATAATATCATTCAGCCCCGTTGCTTTTATACCGCCTGTGAATATCATAAAGTCAAAATCGATTCTCTCGCCGCTTTTTAGTTCAATATGTTTTTTACCCACTTTTTGGATAAAAGAGTTTGTCATAACTTTTACACCAAGGTTGTCAAGCCTTTTAACGCTGTTCTTGATGATATAACCGTCGAGTCCGTTTAGTATCGAATCGTAGGCTTCCACAAGATAGATATGTATCTTGTTGTTTCTGATACCGGTGCTTCCTGTGAACTTTTTGGCTATATATGCCATCTCTGCCGCTATTTCAACACCGCTTAGTCCTGCCCCTCCTATTATGATATTGAACTGCTCATCGTTGCTGTGGCGGATCTTACTGTAGATTATTTTCTCAAATTTTCTTTTAAGGTCATAAGCCCTGTCCAGGATCTTTACCCCGTAGGTATGATCTTTTAATCCTTCGATAAAAGCAGGGAAGTTTGTTTTTGCCCCCGTTGCAATTATCAGTTCATCATAGTGGAGCTTTTGGTTTGCAGTAGTTACGATTTGATCTTTCGTATCTACATCCAGGGCTTCTTCATTTATAAATTTTATATCTTTGGAAAAACCGCTGCACCAGCTTTTTATATCCACCGTGATATCGCAAATGTCAAATTTGCCTGCAATATACCCGTAGGCTTCCGTCTGCATATAATGGTAGGGGTTTATATCTATAAGAGTTATATCAAGACCCGGTTCTTTTGCCAGTTTCTCTATAGCTCTTAGACCGCCGTAACCGGCCCCTATGATGACAACTTTTTTCAAGTTTTTCCTTTAGCATAAATTAAAAAGGGATTATACTTAAAAAGATGTTATGAAGTTATTATATGTTTTTGTATTGATCTTTGAGATAATCAGCCACCCTGAAGCTGTTTGCATATATTGTAAAGGTATAAGGCACGCTGCCCCCTGTCGGCATAAAGCTGCCGTCAGTCACGAAAAGGTTTTCCACCTCATGGCTTCGGCAGTTCTTATCAAGAACACTGGCCTTGGGATCGTTCCCGAACCTGCATCCTCCGGCTTGCAGGTTGGACGGGGGATATGGGGAGATATTTCCGTTAATGTTTCTTGCACCCATCTTTTTTAAAAGTTTTACGGCTTGGGCTGCGATCTTATCGCCTGTTTGTTCATTCAAAGGGTGTGAGCCTATAGCTATTTTGGCTACATTTATGCCGTATTTGTCACGTCTGTTCTTATCTATGCTTACGTTGCAGTTGTCGTTTGGGAGCCAGTCGTTGAATATCTCGATGCTGAGATTTTTTTCCTTATTGAAGCTTTTATAAAGTTTTTTATACAAAGCTTCACCCCAGACAAGCCTGCCGTTATCGTCCCATTTTAGTTTGTTCGCTTTTCTTATAGGATTGGCATGCTCGAACAGAAGCTCCATTATTCCCCCTTTTTGATCTTTGAAAAAGTAAAAATCTTTTATAACACGGTTTACGAAATACCCTTTAGTCATTAGCTTGTCAAGGGCAAAAGAGTTTTCATCAAAAGTTCCGTTTACTATACCTCCGCCGCTGAAAAGCAGGTTTTTCCCCACCTGGGAAGAGTTATTGCCAAGCCCTTTGGGAAAGTTCATTGAGACCGAGTTCAACAGAAGCCTGCTTGTCTCTACCGCCTGGGCTGCCGCTACGAATATTCTGGCGTAAATCTCTTTTTTGCTGTTTGTTTTTTTATCTATATACGTGGCGCTTACTATTCTGCCCTCTTTTTCATTGAGCTTTATTACAAAAGCATCGGTTATAAGTGTGAGATTTCCTGTTTCAAGAGCCGGGTTTATCAAAGCTTCCCTGCTGCTCCCTTTTGCACCGCTGCTGCAGCCGTAGCTTCCGCAATAGTTTGAATAGTAGCATTTATCTCTATTTTCCGTGTCTTTTGAGAGTATCGCCCTTGGGGTTACAAGTGAGTTCATCCCAAGCTCACGGGCACTTTTATCTATAAGATCAACTATAGGGTGTTCCGTTGTGGGCGGATAGGGGAAATCTTTGGTTGATCTTGGAGGTTCATATTTGACATCCTGGAATTTCCCGCTTACTCCTACAATGTTTTCAACTTTTTTATAATAGGGTTCAAGCTCTTCATAGCTTATTGGCCAGTCTTCTATATTTGCCCCTTTTATCGGGCCGTATTTTGTTTTAAGTTTGAAATCGTCGGGATGAAGCCTGTGAAAAAATCCGCTCATAAAGTTTGAAGCACCCCCTACTATTGAGCCGTTCCAGAAATCCCATTGCGCCTCATAGGTGGTATACTCCTGGTCTTCGTTTACAATGGTGTGGTATTCATCTTCCAATTTCGGGGTTACTATGCTTCTTTTTGTAAAGGCGATCTCGTCTTTCGAGAAATCTTTTCTTTTGTAGTGTTTCCCTTTTTCAAGCACGGCTACTTTTGCACCCTCTTTTGAAAGCTCGTAGGATATCGGTCCCGCTCCCGCTCCGCTTCCTATTATGCAGATATCGTAAATAGTGTTTTTCATAACAGTTCCCCGAATGGTTTTGATGCGGTAGGAAGAGGCGGTGCATGGTTTATATTCTCCCAGCCGCAGTTGTCTTTGTTCCCGTGGTATACTGGATCGCCCAGCATAGCTTCAAGTCCGTAGTACAAGACTAAAGAGAGCCATTCCTGACCGAACTTCGTGGTCTCGAAATCCCTTAATGCCTCTTCTGTTTGTTCTTTTGAATAGTTTATAATCTCTTTATCCCTTGATTGAAGTTCCTGTGCGCCTTCAAGTAAAAATTCAAGATCGCTTTTTTCAAAGGATGGGTCTTTTATAACGAAGATCAAAAACCTCAAAGCGTTGAACCTGTCTGCTCCTTGGTATTTTGATGTTGTGGGAAACATATGGAGTAATGTTTTTTTTATAATATTGAGTTTGTTTCGTTCATTTGAGGTGTTTGCAAATACCCTGGCAGCAAATGAAACCAGTGCAAGTATCAGGAAGGTTCGTCTTTTCATCGATTTTCCTTTAATATAAATATAATTATTAATTATATTTTTAAGGTTTGTTTTATGTTTGTTGTGAGTATAATTGTACATATTAAAACTTAAAAAGGGTGCATTATGAGAAAGTTAATTTTGTCGCTGTTTGTTTCAAGCTTGTTCGCAGGATTCGGTGTTGGCACGTTAAGTGCTTCGGTTATCAAGGATGGTATTGTCCTGGCTTCAAATGACAAATGCGGTTCTGAAGCCAAATATAATTCCCCAAAAAAGTGCGGTGATGAAGAGATGTTGAAAAAACATAAAAACTCGAAATGCGGAGAGGGCAAAAAAGAGTATGAAAAGAGATCTTCAAAATGTGGAAGCGAAAAGAGATGCGGTTCAGAAAAGCCTAAAAGAGCGATAAGCGGTTCTTGCGGTGACGGGAAATGCGGTTCATAAGATCAAAATCGGTATTTGATTCAACTTCGGCATAACTGCCGGAGTTTTTTTATGCCCGGTATAGAGGGATTATTAATTTATTCTAATCAAAAATTAGATACAATCGCGTAGTATATATTTATAAATAAAAGGTAAACTATGCATCAAGAAACAATAGCATTACATGCAGGATATGAAAAAGATTCACAAGGTACTATGGCAGTGCCTATTTATATGTCGACGGCATATGAATTCAGAGACAGCGAACATGCGGCAGACCTGTTTGCGTTAAAAGAGCTTGGGAATATATATACAAGGCTTATGAACCCTACTAGTGCGGTATTTGAGAAAAGATTCGCAGAGGTTGAAGGGGGAGTTGCGGCTGTTGCAACCTCAAGCGGTATGAGTGCAATATTCTCATCTATTGTGAACCTGTGTGAAACGGGTGATAATATCCTTGTTTCCAATGCAGTTTACGGAGGTACAAGTACCTTGACCGACCATACAATAAAAAGACTGGGGATCGAAGCTAGAAAGTTTGACGTAACAAACCCTTCAAATCTTGAAGAGCTTTGTGATGAAAAGACAAAGATGATTCTGTTTGAATCTTTGTCAAATCCAAAGCTTGCAGTAGCAGACTTTGATACCATAAACGAAGTTGCCAAAAAGCATAACATAATAACAGTAGTGGATAACACGGTCGCTACTCCTATTTTGTGTAAACCCCTTGAGCTTGGGTGTGACCTTGTTGTACACTCAACAAGCAAATATACTACGGGGCAGGGGCTTGCACTTGGCGGTATCATAGTTGAAGCCGCAAGTTGTAATGAAAAGATAAAAGGCAATGACAAGTATGCACATTTCAACCAACCTGACGAATCGTATCACGGGCTGGTTTATACCGATCTTCCTTTCCCTTCCTTTTCACTTAGAATGGTGCTTACTGTCCTAAGGGATCTTGGGGCAACGCCTAGTCCTTTTAACTCCTGGCTTATGATACAAGGGCTTGAGACTTTAAGTCTAAGAATGAAACAGCACAGCGAATCGGCACTTAAAGTGGCACAGTTTTTAGAAACCCACCCGAAAGTTAAAAAAGTGAATTACCCGGGATTAAAAAGCGATACCAATTATGAAAGAGCAAAAAAATATATCCACAACGGCTGCAGCGGGCTGTTAAGCTTTGAGGTGGAAACTTTGGATGAGGCTAAAAAAATAGTTGACGGGGTTGATATATTCTCTGTTGTTGTGAATATCGGGGACAGCAAGTCTATTATAACCCACCCGGCAAGTACGACCCATCAACAGCTGAGTAAAGAAGAACTTTCCCAGGCTGAAATAGGAGAGGGGCTTATAAGATTGAGTATCGGTCTTGAAAATGCCGATGACCTTATTGACGATCTGACAAAAGCACTGGGGTAATTATTGGAAATAACTACAAAAATCGCTGAATTTAAAGAGCCTTTACACTTAGAAAGCGGCAGGATACTAAATCCTTATGAAGTAGCATACGAAACATACGGGGAGCTTAACGAAGACAGATCAAACGTTATACTTATTACACACGCCCTTAGCGGTTCGCATCATGCTGCGGGATATTATGAAGGTGAGAGCAAGCCCGGATACTGGGATGATCTAATAGGTGACGGGAAGGCCGTTGACACAACAAAGTATTTCGTGATAGCTACGAATAATATAGGAAGCTGTTTCGGGAGCACAGGCCCCATGAGTATACAGGAGGAAACAGGTGAGCCTTACAGGCTGAAGTTTCCCATACTTACTATAAGCGATATAGTAAGAGCACAGAAAAAGCTTTTAAGCTGTCTTGGTATAGAGCATGTCAAAGCCGTGATCGGAGGAAGCATGGGGGGTATGCAGGCGCTTTGTTATGCTATTGAATATCCCGATTTTGCAGATATTATTATCCCCCTTGCTACAACGGCGTATACAAGACCCTGGGCTATTGCATTTAACAAAGTGGTAATAGAAGCTATCAGGAACGATCCTGACTTTAAAGACGGTCTTTATGATCCCGAAGATATTAATCAGAATGGTTTAAAAGGGCTGGCAGTAGGAAGAATGGCGGGTCATATCTCGTATCTTTCAAAAGACAGCATGAATGAAAAGTTCGGCAGGGAGTATACAAAGCAGGATGGTCTATATGAGCTTTTCGGGCGCTTTGAGGTTGAGAGGTATTTGGAATACAACGGGTATAAATTTCCCCATAATTTTGATCCCTTAAGCTACCTTTATATTGTAAAAACAATAAACATCTTTGATGCGGCAAGAAATTACGATTCTATAGAGGATTCTTTCTCCAGAATAAAATCAAAACTTCACCTGCTGTCATTCAAGGGCGATATGCTGTTTTTCCCCGAAGAGATGGAAGAGATATATAATATTATGAAAAAAGTGGGTAAAGACAACTGTACATACGAGATGATCGAAAGCGATTACGGTCACGACGCCTTCTTGGTTGAGGTTGAGAAGTTTGAAGATAAAATAACGGCAATGCTGGAGGGAACATATGAATGAAGATATTTTAAATTTTGAGGATCACGGTACAACGGCAGATGCTGTTGAAAAGAACGAGTCAACACCTTTTGAGTCAAAGATTGAAGAAGCGCAGAAACTTTTGGAAAAGCTTATAGAACCCGATATCACATTAAGCAGGAGCGTAGAGGTTTATAAAAAAGGGTTAAAAGAGCTTGATGAAGCTCAGAAACTCCTTGATGAAGCTAAGTTAGAGTTTCAGGAGATAACCGCTTAAATATAAATAAATTAATTATATTTAATGTAAAATTACCTATTAATTAAAAAGGGGAAACTATGGATGAGATGATCATTTCATACGGAGGACAGATTGTTCTTGCATTATTGATATTTTTTATCGGTAAAAAGGCTGCCAGGTGGATAACCGATTTTACGGTAAAGAGTCTAGGCAAAAGCGGACAGATAGATAAAACTCTTGAATCTTTTTTATCAAGTGTTATTTACGGAGTGCTTTTAGTCCTTGTGGGCTTATCGGCTTTAGGACAACTTGGAGTTGAGACAACATCGTTTATAGCGATCTTAGGTGCAGTAGGTCTGGCCGTCGGTCTTGCATTTAAAGACACCCTGTCAAATATCAGTGCGGGGGTTATGATAATAATCTTCAGGCCTGTAAAGATAGGCGAGTTCGTTGAAGCGGGCGGAGCAACGGGAACCGTGGAAGAGGTTAATATTTTTAATACCATGATCAAAACAGGGGACAACAAACTTATAATCGTTGCAAACTCAAGGGTTATAGGGGGCAATATAATAAACTATTCAAGAAAAGAGACAAGAAGAGTAGATCATGTATTCGGGATAGGTTACGATGACGACCTTAAACTGGCAAAAGATACTCTTCTTGAAATTTTGAAAAGCGACGAGAGAATATTAAAAGACCCGGAGCCTTTTGTTGCCGTTTCGGAACTAGGTGACAGCAGTGTTAATTTCGTAACCAGAGCCTGGGTAAAATCAGCCGATTACTGGGGCGTTCATTTTGACACCATTGAAAAGGTAAAACTGGAATTTGACGAGAAGAATATCTCAATACCTTATCCTCAAATGGATATACATATGGATAAAACGGAAGCATAAGCTTCCATACTTACAGGAAATATATTAATGGAAAAATTACCTCACAATTTTAGAAAAGGACTTTCAACTTTTCAGATAATACTGCTTCTGATTGCCGGATATTTTGTATGGGATTATATTGAAGAAAACTATATATACAAAGATACTCCCAAATACCTGGTAGAGTTCAAAGATGCAATAAATGATTTTACACAACAGAAAGATACTGTTAAAAATACATACCAGGATGCAATAGATGCACAAGCCGAAGCAAAAAAAGTGAATTATGTATTTAAAAATGAGAAAACTAAAGAGTTTGTGAGAAAATGGAAAGACGCTCAAAGGGAAGTGGATACTTTAAAAGAGAAGTTTGAAGTTTATAAAGACGAAACGGAGAACTTCGTTGACCATCTTGACGAAAACCTTGACAAAATTAAAAATGATGATACTCTTAAAGAGAGAATGAAAGAGTACAGCAAGGACAAGGCCCTTAAAATGGCACAGAATATAGTAAAGATAGAGAAGAATATTGCCAAACTTGATCTTTCTATCCAAAAAGGTAATAACCTTATAGTAGCTCTTGAAACAGTAAGCTCGTTTAACTCCCTTGCAAGTGACGTAAAAGAGTTTGATGCTTTACTAAGCGATTCAAGCGATATCTTTGTTGAGATAGATTCTCTGGTTGAAGAAGGGGTTAAAGTTCTTGATGAGGAGCTTAAAAACTAAAACGGACTTTTAAGAGTCCGTTTAATCATTTGATATAAAATTCTCTATCATGTTTCTTTTGGCTAGACTGCCTTGATAATTTAAAGGCAGGCTTTCCAACTCTTCTAAAGTTTCGATATCTTTATCAAACATTTCAGCAATATCTTTTGCAAGGTTTCCGTTATAATCCAGGATAAATGTGTATCTGTTTCCGTCGTATATAACTATAGTGAAGAGTCTGTATTTTTCATTGACGGAAAATGAGCATATTTCATAGTTCTCAAGCTCAAGGGTCTGCACTGTTTTCATATTTTCTATTTTCAGTTCGGACCTGATCAGGTCTTTGAAGTTTGATTGTGCAAGGGACTGCCATTTGCATCTTTGCCCAAGGCTGATATATTCAATAAAAAGTTTGCCAAAGTTCGTATCGTTGCAAAGCAGGCAATAAGCTTCCTGTACACAGCTTGAGCTTTGGGGTGTTTTATAATACCTGCCAAGCTTTATAACAAGCTCTTTTTTATTTGCTTTAAGAGTTATGCAGCTGTTTTTTGCGTCAAAGCCGTATGCTGTTTTAAAACTCTTTTTTAAAAAACGTTTAAAGCTTTCGAACATGGTGTCCCCCTAAAAAAGTATTTTGTTGTTTTCCAGAAGTTTTGTTTTCTCTTCAAGGGTATCCTGCTTTACGGGAACATTGGAAATTTCGGTGAAATACTCTTTTTTACCGTTAAAGTATTGTTCAAAAACATTTTTCGGTTTTTGGAACTTTCTAGGTATTTCAGGATGCAGTTTAAGCCATCTGTCGTAAAAATATTTAAATGCAGGACCAGCACTTCTACCACCTGTTTCTGTTCTTCTCATAGGTTTGTTGTCGTCGTTTCCGTACCATACTATGGTCTGAAGGGATGGAGAGTATCCACAGAACCAGGCATCTATATTGTTGTTCGTAGTACCTGTTTTACCTGCCGTTTCAAGCTCTTTTATTTTTGTTCTTCTACCCGTACCGTTTCTTACTACATCTCTTAATATTGAGGTCATAAGGAAGCTTTGTGCAGGAGAAGTTATATATCTCTCTTCGGGATCAAAGGTGAGAGTTTCGTTGTATCTGTTTTGGATAGACGCTATCATGTAAGGTTTTACCATGATACCTTTATTTGAGAATATCGTATATTTTTCACTAAGATCAAGCGGTGAGATACCGAAACTTCCAAGGGTGATAGAAAGGTCAAACGGGATATCCTCAAAATTGAATCTTGAAAGCTCTTTGTGCAGAATATCTATACCTATCTCTGTTACAAGATTGATCGTTGCCAGGTTTCTTGAGTGAACCAGCGCATACCTGAACGATACAAGCCCTTTAAAATCTTTCTCGTAGTTTTTCGGCTGCCAGGTCTTTTTCTCATTTGAACTTGATTTATACCTGTATGTTCTTGAGATATCCACAAGGTTGCTGGCCGTGGAGTACCCAAGATTCAGTGCAACCTGGTAAAGGAAAGGCTTGACGGCACTTCCCGGTTGTCTTAAACTTTGTGTTGCCCTGTTAAAAGATGATTTTTTATAATCGATCCCGCCTACCATCGATAATATAGCTCCTGATTTGTTCTCAAGAACCACCATTGCCCCGTTCAGGGTTTTTGTGGTACTTTTTTCACTGTCGGGGTGCAGGTCTCTTTTTTTGATCTGCTCGTATCCGTATGACAATGCTTCGCGGGCAAGCTTTTGAGCTTCCAGATCAACGGTAAGGTTTATTTTATATCCTCCGTTTCTAAGGTCGGGTATTTCCCCTTTTAACTCTTTTATTGCATGGTCAATTATATAAGGTGCCTTGTTTTGAGTAAGGCTTTCATTGTAGACTACCGGGATATAGTTTATGGATTTTTCATACTCTTTGGAACTTATCCATCCAAGTTTATAAAGCCTGTTTATAACCTGGTTTGCCCTTACAAGTGAATATTTGAGGTTCTTGGTCGGATCATAGAAGCTAGGAGCTCTTGGAAGTCCCACAAGAATAGCTATCTCTTTAAGGTTAAGCTGGTCAAGTTCTTTGTGGAAATACCCTATGGACGCCGTTCTTATCCCGTAATAACCGTGCCCGAAATATACCTGGTTGAGATATCTTTCAAGTATCTCTTCTTTGCTAAGAAGTGTTTCAAGCCTGAGAGAGAGCAGGGCTTCTTTTATTTTTCTTATTATTTTTTTATCTCTTGTAAGAACCATTGTCTTTACAAGCTGCTGGGTAAGTGTACTTGCCCCTTCAACAAGTGCCATATGCTTGATGTCTTTTATTATGGCTCTTATTATGGCATCTACGTTAAGGCCGTCGTGCTCAAAAAAGTTTGTATCTTCTATTGCAACAAGCGCTTCAGTTATTCTTGGGGGGATATTCTCATATTTTGCATAGACCCGGTGTTCATTGTCGTATATATTTCCCAATAGTTTTCCGTTCTTGTCATAAAACTGCGTAGTGAGTTTTGGCTGATAGTTGACTATCTTTTCAATATCGAACCTGATCTGGGAATAAAGAAATATAAGCCAGACCAAAACGCCAAGCCCCATGATAAACATAAGAGTGAAAATTTTTTTTATCATATTCTAAAGTCCCTTTGTGAAAAACTGCTTGAGATAAGTTTTTTGGTATACTCGTCCTTTGGATCTTTGAGTACCTTTTTAAGTTCGCCTCTTTCAACGATCGTACCGTTTTTAAGTATTGCGATATCTTTACATATGTTTTCAATAGAATCTATATCATGGCTGACGAATACCATTAAGAATCCCATTTTTTCCTGAAGCTTTTTTAAAAGATCTATAATAGTCGTCTTGCTTTTTTCATCCAGTGCCGTAGTCGGCTCGTCTAAAAGCAGAAGCTTTGGATTTTTGCTAAGTGCTATTGCTATTATGATCCTTTGAAGCTGCCCTCCGCTTAACTGCACGGGGAACCTGTTCTTTAGTTCAGTATCAAGTTCAACAAGCTTTAGAAGTTCATCTATTTTTTCCTCTTCTGCAAAGAACTGTTTTTTTATCTTTGTCATTGGAGAGAGAGATGTGAACGGGTTTTGGGGTATAAAAGAGGTGTTTTCAAGGCTTAGCTCGAAATCACTTTTATACTCGAAACTTTTTGAAAGGTTTGAAGGCAGCATATTAAGTATGGTTTTTAAAGTCAATGATTTACCACTGCCGCTTTGTCCAACGAGGGCAAGGGAACTTTGAATGTTCAAAGGTTCTCCCGTCTGATTGAACAGATCTACGAGCTTCTTGTCATTAATATCATTTATGATCAACTTATTGATAGAAAGAGCAGACATTTAATGTTTTGTTTATTTTACCAGTTTGTGTATCTCTTTAATAAGATAATCAAATTTGATAGGTTTTTCCAAAACAAGGTTTGCCTGGTTTGTTTTTTTCAACATTCTTCCATGTCCCGTAACTACAATTATAGGAGTATCTGGGCTTATTTTTTTGATCTCGTCTATCATATCGTTACCGGACATATTAGGCATCCTGATATCTGATATTACTACATCGGGTTTTAACTCTTTGAAAGCTCTTAACCCGTCAACTCCGTCAACAGCTACATTTGTCGATTTGAATAACTTGTTAAGCGTGCTTGACATTATTTCTCTTATATCCTGTCCGTCTTCTACAATCAAAATATTGATTTTTTTCAGGTCGTCCAATATTGCTTCAATCGTCATAATAATCCTTTAGATTAAAGGTGAATCCATCTCTTGAGGGATCTCCAGGTTCATTAGTTTTAAAATAGTAGGAGCAACGTTGTTAAGTGCTCCCTCTTTTACTTTTTTAACGTCATCATCTATAACGAAACAGTATACGTCACCTACCGTATGGTTGGTAAGCGTATTCCCGTTTTCGTCTTTCATCATCTCACAGTTACCGTGGTCGCTTGTAAGGACAATACTGTAACCGTTCTGCTTTGCTTTTTCTATGATCAGTCCAAGTTCTTTGTCCACTGCTTCAACAGCTTTTACTCCAGCTTCATAAACTCCGGTGTGACCTACCATGTCTCCGTTTGCGAAGTTCACTACGATCAGGTCTTGGCCTTCGTCTATACCGTTTCTGACGGCTTCTCCCACGGCAGGAGCGGACATCTCGGGCTGCATATCGTATGTTGCGACTTTCGGGCTTGGTATCAGAACTCTTTTTTCATTCTCAAAAGGCTCTTCAATACCGCCGTTAAAGAAGAACGTCACATGGGCGTATTTCTCTGTTTCGGCAGTATGCAGCTGGTTAAGCCCCGCTTTTGAAACCACTTCACTTAAAGTATTAACCGGGGTTTCTTTAGGGAACATCACAGGAAGAGGCAGGTTCTTGTCGTACTGTGTCATTGTTGCAGTATTTAGCTTGATATCTTTTGTTTCAAATTCGCTGAAATCCTCTTTCGCAACGGCAGAGCTTAATTCTCTTGCCCTGTCGCTTCTGAAGTTTGCGAAAATCACTCCGTCATTATTCTGCATACCGTTATAGTTGAAACTAACTGGTTCCAGAAATTCGTCAAAAACCTCTTTTTCGTATTGTGAATCTATATACGAGTCGATATCAGTGTCACACCGGGTTTTGCCGTTTACTATCTGCTCGTATGCTTTTTGGATCCTGTCCCAGTTGTTATCCCGGTCCATACCGTAATATCTACCGCCTATTGTGGCGATTTGGATATTTTCATCCGTGATATTTTTTATCATTGCGGTATATTTTTTGGCACAGTTTGGCGCAACATCCCTTCCGTCCGTAATAAGATGAAGGAACACTTTCTTACCGCTGTTAGATGCTATCTTTGCAAGGGCAATTATATGGTCAATATGGGAGTGAACTCCCCCGTCGCTTAAAAGACCTATAATATGGATATTGTTTGAAGAATCGATAGTGTTCTTTAATACTTGATTCTCTTTTAAAGTATCCTCTTTAATAGCTATGTTCACTTTTACCAGATCCTGGTAAAGAACCCTTCCTGCACCTATGCTCATATGCCCCACTTCGCTGTTCCCCATCTGACCGTTAGGCAGACCCACATGCTCCCCGTAGGTTTTTATCAAACTGTAGGGAGTCTCTTTGAATAATTTGTCATATGTCGGTTTGTCTGCGTTACAAAACGCATTGTAACTGCAGGAGCTGTTATGCCCTATACCGTCTGTTATAATTAATATTGCTTTTTTAGTTGACATTGTTAATCTTTTGCCTTAATAATAATTTGGATATAATCTCTTCCATTATAACATTAAACTTCTTATAAAAGGTTACAATTTGTTTTATTGGTTTTACAGACATTTAGATGTGAATATCTTTCAATATATCTCCATAAGAGCGGGGATCGGTTTTTTTATAGCATTTTTCTTTACAATTTATCTAATGCCCAGGTTTATAAGGTGGGCCAGGGCCAGAAAGGCAAACCAGCCTATCTATGAATTTGCACCTGATTCACACCAGGCAAAAAGCGGAACACCCACTATGGGGGGAGTCGTATTTGTTACGGCAACTGTTATCGCAACTGTTCTAACTGCAAAGCTTAACAACGTGTATGTATTCGGGGGACTTGGGGCAATAATATTGTTCAGCCTTATAGGTATCAAGGATGACCTGGCAAAAATATCTTCAAACAAAAATGACGAAGGGTTAAGTGCAAGGGGAAAACTTGTTTTACAGGTTCTTGCTTCTCTTGTCGTTATAGGGATGCTTTTTTATGCAGGGCATACGACCCAGCTTTATGTACCTTTTTATAAATATCCCCTTTTTGATATGGAACTGTTCGCTGTCGTGTTCTGGATCCTTGTTATGACAGCAAGCACCAATGCGGTTAATCTCACGGACGGCCTTGACGGGCTTGCCACTGTTCCTTCTATTATGGCATTTTTCTCTTTATCTCTTATAGTGTATATCACGGGGCATGCGGTGCTTAGCAATTACCTGCTTCTTCCAAATATCCAGCTGGTAGGGGAGCTTGCTATTATAGGTGCGTGTTTTATAGGTGCACTTATAGGGTTCCTTTGGTACAACTCACATCCTGCGGAAGTATTCATGGGTGACAGCGGGAGCCTAGCAATAGGAGGATTTGTGGGTTATATGGCCATAGTAGCGAAAAGTGAGATACTTCTTATTCTTATAGGATTTATTTTTGTCCTTGAGGCAGTTTCCGTGATACTTCAGGTGGGAAGCTTCAAGTACCGGCAGAAAAGGGTATTCCTAATGGCTCCGATACATCACCACTTTGAACAAAAAGGCTGGATGGAGAACAAGATCATCGTTAGATTCTGGATAATAGCGTTTATGACGAACCTTCTTGCCCTGGCAAGCTTGAAAATACGGTAATTCAAAATGAGAATATTGGGAAAAGGTAAAACTGCACAGGGTATAAAAGAGCTATACCCAAACGGCGTTATGTATGATGACAGCGACAAAGATATGTATGATATAAACAGTGACGAGCTGACTGTTGTAAGTCCGGGGATCCCGCCTTATAATTATCTTGTAAAGAATACAAAGAACAAAATAAGCGATTATGACCTGTTCCTGGAAGATATAAAAGCAAAAACAGTATGGATAAGCGGTACCAACGGAAAGACCACCACCACACAGATGATATACGATCTATTAAAAGAGGATTCATTGTGCGGCGGGAATATAGGAACACCTTTAGCCAAGATCTCAAATATATATAATAACAAAAAAGATAAATACAAACAGATTATACTGGAAACATCGTCTTTTACACTGCATTATACGAATAAAGTAAAACCGGACATATATATACTGTTACCTATCAGTGATGATCATGTAAGCTGGCACGGAAGTTTTAAAGAGTATGAAAAGGCAAAACTCAAACCGCTTTCAATGATGCCCAAGAACAGCGTGGCAGTTGTTCCTTCTATATATAAAGATATAAAAACAGATGCTTTAACTTATTATTATAAAGACAGCAGCGATTTGGCAGGGCAATTTAATATAGATACTGAAAAGATAAAATTCAACGAACCTTTTCTTCTTGATTCATTACTGGCACTGTGCGTAAAAAAGATTCTGACTGACGAAATAGATTATGAGACCATTAACGAGTTTGTTGTAGATAAACATAAGGTTGAAGAGTTCAGGGATTCTCAAAACAGGTTGTGGGTGGATGACAGCAAGGCGACAAATCTTGATGCAACTGTCTGGGCGCTGAAAGGTTATAAAGATAAACAAATAAACCTTATACTGGGTGGAGACGATAAAGGAGCAGAGCTTGACCCTTTATTCAAAGAGATGAAAAATTACGATATAGAGCTTTTTACCATAGGTTCAAACTCACAAAAACTGGGAGATTTAGCCCAAAAGTACGATATCTTATGTAATTGTTTCACAAATTTGAAAGAAGCAGTTGATGCAATAGATAAAAAAATGAAGACTCAAAACTCTTTAAATACTAGTGCTTCAATGCTTTCACCTGCCGCTGCGTCACTTGATCAGTTTGAATCATATAAGCAAAGAGGGGAAGAATTTAAAAACTTTGTAAATTCCCTGGAAAATTAAGAGTATTTTAAGTAATACCCCTGTATAATTTCGGCACAAAAACAAAGAGGGTTCGATAGCTCAGTCGGTAGAGCAAAGGATTGAAAATCCTTGTGTCGACAGTTCGATTCTGTCTCGAACCACCATTTTGTTTTTATGCTTCAGTAGCTCAGCTGGTAGAGCAGCTGATTTGTAATCAGCAGGTCGTAGGTTCGACTCCTATCTGAAGCTCCATTTTATTGTTAAAAGTGTTCATCTTATAAAAGATCAGCGCTATTACCAGTTTTTTACTGGTGGGATTGGAGAGTGGTCAAATCCTGCGGATTGTAAATCCGCCGCCTACGGCTTCGAAGGTTCAAATCCTTCTCCCACCACCATCTAAAATTGCGGGAGTAGCTCAGTTGGCTAGAGCTTCTGCCTTCCAAGCAGATTGTCGCGAGTTCGAGTCTCGTCTCCCGCTCCATTAAAACGAAATACAACTGGAAGCTGATATAGCCTACGAACATTTCGTAACTTATCAGTATATATTTCCGTTTGTAAATCATTTTATTTTAATTTTAGTTTTGTTTGGTTAAAATTACGCCCACGTAGCTCAGGGGTAGAGCACTTCCTTGGTAAGGAAGAGGTCGTAAGTTCAAGTCTTATCGTGGGCTCCACCTCGAGATAGAATTAAAATAATAAAAATCATCCCTTTGAATAGATCGGCCACAGGCTTATCTACTCAGAGGGTAATTTAATAAATAAGGAAAAAAAATGGCAAAAGAAAAATTTGACAGAAGTAAACCACACGTAAATATTGGTACAATTGGTCACGTTGACCACGGTAAAACAACTTTAACAGCTGCTATTACTATGTGTTTAGGGCTTAAAAATGGTCAAGCTACTATGGATTATGATCAAATCGATAATGCTCCAGAAGAAAGAGAAAGAGGTATTACAATTGCTACTTCTCACGTTGAGTATGAAACTGAAACTAGACACTACGCGCACGTTGACTGTCCAGGACACGCCGATTACGTTAAAAACATGATTACTGGTGCTGCACAAATGGACGGAGCTATCTTAGTTATCGCTTCTACTGATGGACCAATGGCTCAAACAAGAGAGCACATCCTATTATCTAGACAAGTAGGTGTACCTTACATCGTTGTATTCTTAAACAAAGAAGATCAACTTGACGACGAAGATAAAGAAGAGATGTTAGAATTAGTTGAAATGGAAGTTAGAGAACTTCTTTCTGAGTACGATTTCCCAGGTGATGATACTCCAATCGTTGCTGGTTCTGCATTCCAAGCACTAGAAGAAGCTAAAGCTGGTACAGCTGGTGAGTGGTCAGAAAAAATCTACAAACTTATGGACGAAGTTGATGCTTACATCCCAACTCCAGAAAGAGACGTAGACCAAGATTTCCTAATGCCTGTTGAAGATGTATTCTCAATTGCAGGTAGAGGTACAGTTGTTACAGGTAGAATCGAAAGAGGTACTTGTAAATTAGGTGAAGAGATTGAGATCGTTGGTATCAAAGATACTCAAACTACTACAATTACTGGTATCGAAATGTTCAGAAAAGAAATGGAACAAGGTGAAGCTGGTGATAATGCAGGTATCTTATTAAGAGGTATCAAAAAAGAAGAAGTAGAAAGAGGACAAGTTCTTGTTAAGCCGGGAACAATTACTCCACATACTAAATTCAGATGTGAAACATATATCCTTTCTAAAGAGGAAGGTGGTAGACATACTCCATTCTTCTCAGGATACAGACCACAATTCTACGTAAGAACAACAGACGTAACTGGTTCTTGTACTTTACCAGAAGGTACTGAAATGGTTATGCCAGGTGACAACGTTGAAATGACTGTTGAGTTAGTTGCTCCAATTGCAATGGAAAAAGGTACTAAGTTCGCGATCAGAGAAGGTGGTAGAACTGTTGGTGCTGGTGTTGTTGCTGAGATTATTGAGTAATAAACCATGGCTGGTGATAGAATAAAAATAGGATTAAAATGTGAAGAGTGTGGTGATATCACTTACACTACGATGAAAAATCCTAAAACTCATACAGAAAAGTTTGAGACTAAAAAATATAGTCCAAGACTTAAAAAACATACAGTACATAAAGAAGTTAAGCTTAAGTCTTAATCTTCTTTTCTTGTGAAACCCAAGGGTGCAGGATCTTTTCTGTACTCTTTCGTTTCAACACTTCATTAGGCCAATAGCTCCAATGGTAGAGCACCGGATTCCAAATCCGGGTGTTGGGGGTTCGAGTCCCTCTTGGCCTGCCATTAATCTACTAAAACAAATAGAAAGTAAAAAGTAAAAAGTTTAGGTTTTTATCTTTTAGTTTCTATTTTAAAAGGTACTATTTTGAATAAGTTAGTTTCATATTATAAGCAAGCAAAAGATGAGTTGCACAAAGTAATTTTCCCTATCAAAGAGCAAATTAAAAGTGCTTATCTTTCAGTTTTTGTTGTAGTGACTGTAATTTCACTATTTTTAGCACTTATTGATGCGATCATGTCAGTAAGTTTATCTTCAGTAATGAATTAGGAGCTTTTATGGCACATAGATGGTATGCTATCCAAACACACTCAGGGAGTGAATTAACTGTTAAAAGAGCTTTAGAACAATTATCTAGAGATATGCAGGATGGAAGAATCGAAGAGGTTATTGTACCTACTGAAGATCTAATAGAAATTAAAAAAGGTAAAAAGGTTATCGTTGAAAAACCTTTATACTCTGCATACGTATTTGCAAAAATAGACCTTGATACTGCATTATGGCATGCTATTCAGTCTATGCCTAAGGTTGGTAGATTTATCGGTGAATCTAAAAAACCTTCACCGTTAAGTGATAAAGATATCAATCAGATACTTGAAAAAGTTCAAAACAGAGCTGCTGCTAAACCTAAAGTTTCATTTGACGAAGGTGAAATGCTTAGAATCACAGAAGGTTCATTCGCGAACTTTAACGGTGTGGTTGAGTCATTCGATATGGCTTCTGGAATGTTAAAACTTAACGTTCTTATCTTCGGAAGAAACACTCCTGTAGAGATCTCTTATACTCAGGTTGAAAGAGTAGAATAGATCTTATATAAGTGCTAAGCGTTAAGTATTATTGAATAATATTTAACGCTTAGCATTTATGCTATAGTAACTAAAAACATCAAAAGAGTTTATCTCAAACAAGAAATAAGGAAAAAAAATGGCAAAAAAAGTAGAAGGTACTTTAAAACTACAAATACCTGCTGGTGCTGCTAATCCATCACCACCTGTTGGACCTGCACTTGGTCAAAGAGGTATTAACATCATGGAATTCTGTAAAGCGTTCAATGAGAAAACAAAACAAAATGCTGGATTCAAAATCCCGGTAGAGATCACTGTTTATAATGATAAAAGTTTTACATTCGTAACTAAACAACCACCAATGAGTGAATTAATTATGAAAAAAGCTAACCTTAAAAAAGGTTCTGACAACCCTCTTAAAAACAAAGTTGCAAAACTTACTAAAGAGCAGGTTTTAGAGATCGTTGAACAAAAGATCGCTGACCTTAACACTGACGATAAAGAGCAAGCTGCTAAGATCGTTGAAGGTCAATGTAGATCAATTGGTATCGAAATAGCTTAATAATAAGTTATTTTGTCACAGCCAAATTACCACGCGGCTTAAAAAGTGGTAGCATATTAAAATTGCGGAGAATAAAATGAGCAAAAGATACAAATCTTTATTAGAAAAAGTTGACAATACTAAACAATACGGATTAGCTGAAGCTGTAAGTTTAGTTAAAGAGTTAAAATCAGCAAAATTTGATGAAACTGTTGATTTAGCATTAAACCTGAATGTTGATCCAAGACACGCTGACCAAATGATCAGAGGTGCGGTTGTACTTCCACACGGAACTGGTAAAACAGTTAAAGTTGCTGTTATGGCTAAAGGAACTAAAGTAGACGAAGCAAAAGCTGCTGGTGCTGATTTAGTTGGAAGTGATGATCTAGTTGAGTCAATCCAAGCTGGAAACATTGATTTTGACGTTTTAATCGCTACTCCTGATACAATGGGACTAGTTGGTAAAATTGGTAGAATCTTAGGACCAAAAGGTTTAATGCCGAATCCTAAAACAGGAACGGTTACTATGGATGTTACAAAAGCTGTTAGCGAAGCTAAAGGTGGTAAAGTAACATACAGAGTTGATAAAAAAGGTAATATTCACTGTGGAGTTGGTAAAGTTTCTTTTACTCCTGAAGCATTAGTTGAAAACATTACAACAGTTATGTCTGCAATTAACAAGGCTAAGCCTGCTACTGCTAAAGGTAGATTTGTGACAAAAGCAGCTGTATCTTTAACTATGTCTCCATCAGTTATTTTAGACAGTTCTGAAATGATGGATATAAAATAAGCTTCTTAAAGCTTATTTAAATTTTTTATTAGCTATAATTCGCGAACTTAAAGTTCCGAATAGGAAAATTAGGTTGGATTTTGCTTTTCGCGGAATTCGGCCTATTAAAATATTAAAAGCAATTACGCTTTATCTTAAAACTAAAGACAGCTGGTGAGAATCGTTTAAAAAAGCAAACAGTTTTGCTTTTTTAGATTCGAAACCGAAGCAGATGTGATCGATAGATCCACCTGCGGAGGATGGATCGATTAGGTTTTCGTAAGTCCCGCCGAAGTTTTTGTGTTTTGAAAGGAGGAAAAATGACTAAAGTAGAAAAAAACGAACAAATTGAAATGTTAACTTCTGAGTTCAAAGCATCTGAGGCAATCGTTGTTGCTGATTATAAAGGTACTTCTCACAAATCTCTTGAAGAGTTAAGAAAAGCTGCAAAAGAGGCTGGTGTAAAAGTTCAGGTTGCTAAAAATTCTCTTGCTACAATCGCAATTAAAAATGCTGAATATGAAGCAGTAGAATTAACTGGAACTAACATTTTCTTATGGTCTGATGATCAAATCAATGCTTGTAAAGTTGCTGATAAATTCGCATCTGCAAACAAAGATACATTCGCTATTAAATGTGGTGTTATCGAAGGTAAAGCTGCTGATGTTAACACTGTTAACGCATTCGCTAAATTACCTGGTAGAGAAGAGCTTCTTGGTATGCTTGCTGCTACATGGATGGCTCCAGTTACTAACTTTACTATCGGGCTTGATGCTCTTAGAAAGAAAAAAGAAGAAGAGGCTGCATAAGCTTCAAATATGTTGTGATATAAAGTCACTTTAAAATAAAAAATAAAAAAATTAAGGAAATTGAAATGGCAATCTCTAAAGAAGATGTATTAGAATATATTTCAGGTTTAAGCGTATTAGAGCTTTCTGAATTAGTAAAAGAATTTGAAGAAAAATTTGGTGTATCTGCACAACCTGTTGCAGTTGCTGGTGCAGTTGCTGGTGGTGACGCTGGTGCTGCTGAAGAGCAAACTGAATTCAACGTTGTACTTGCAGATGCTGGTGCTAAGAAAATTAACGTTATTAAAGTAATCAGAGCGTTAACTGGTCTTGGATTAAAAGAAGCAAAAGCAATGGCTGAAGAAGCTGGTGCCGTAGTTAAAGAAGGTGTTTCTAAAGAAGACGCTGAAGCTGCAAAAGCTGAATTAGAAGGTGCTGGAGCTAGCGTAGAACTTAAGTAATTTGTACTTAGACTTCTAAAAAAAGCACACGAAAATGCCCTGCAATTTATTGCGGGGCTTTTGTCGTTTCTACAACAAAAGTATTCTAACCTATGTATATGCTTTGAGTATCTATAGGTTAAAATACGTAATTTTTGGTGTTATTATTCTCTATATAACAATTTAAAATTTATTGAAAGGTAAATATGTTAAACTCTCTTAAATCAGGAAACAGATTAAGAATCGATTTTGCTAAGAATCCCCAAAGAATCGATATCCCGAATCTTTTACAATTACAACAAAGCAGTTACGAAAACTTCCTTATGGTCGGTTATGAAGACAGATCCGCAGCAGGTATTGAAAAAGTCTTTAAATCCTCTTTCCCTATCCACGATTCTCAAAATAGATTTACATTAGATTATATCAACAGTGAAGTGGGTAAACCTAAATATACTGTTCAAGAGTCTATGGTAAGGGGACTTACATATTCTATTCCATTAAGAATCAATGTAAGACTTACACTATGGGACCTTGATGAAAAGACAGGTGAAAAGACAGGTGTTAAAGATATAAAAGAACAGTCTTTATACATTAGAGAAATCCCGTTAATGACTGATAGAATCTCATTCGTCGTAAACGGTGTTGAAAGAGTAGTTGTAAACCAGTTACACAGATCTCCCGGTGTTATCTTCAAAGAGGAAGAAGCGACTACCGGAGTTAGTAAACTGATCTATACCGGGCAGATCATTCCTGATAGAGGTTCATGGTTATATTTTGAATATGATGCCAAAGATATATTATACGTAAGAATCAACAAAAGAAGAAAAGTTCCTATTACTATCATGTTAAGAGCTTTAGATTACTCTAAAGAGGAGATAATCAAACTATTCTACCCTGTTGTTAATATCAAAGTAAAAAACAACAAATTCCTTACAGAGTTCAAAGCAGAAGACTTTACCGGTAAAGTAGAATACGACCTTATTGATGATAAAGGAAACTTGATCATTGCTGCAGGAAAAAGACTTACTACAAGAAAAGCAAATGCTCTTGCAGAAGGTGGATTAAAATATGTTGAGTACCCTGTTGAACTGTTAATGGAGAGACATACTGCCAATACTATTTTCGATCCTGAATCTGGAGAGGTATTATTTGATGCCTTGACTTCTCTTGATGATCTTAAATTGAAAAAAATGTTAGATCTTGGTTTTGACGAGTTTGAGATAGCAAACGATTTAGCTGAAGATGTTGATGATTCTATTATCAACGCATTCAAAGCTGACGCAGAATCTATCAAACTGTTAAAACAAACTGAGCAGATCGATGATGAAAATGATCTTTGTGCAATAAGAATCTACAAAGTAATGAGACCGGGTGAGCCTGTAACAAAAGAAGCTGCTAGAGAGTTCGTTAAGAAACTGTTCTTTGATCCTGAAAGATACGACTTAACAAAAGTTGGTAGAATGAAGATGAACCACAAGTTGGGATTAAACGTACCTGAGTATGTAACTGTTCTAACTCATGAAGATATCATCAAAACTGTAAAATACCTTATCAAAGTTAAAGCCGGACACGGACACGTGGATGACAGAGACCACTTGGGTAACAGAAGAATCAGATCAATCGGTGAGCTTTTATCTAACGAGTTACACTCTGGATTAAGCAAAATGCAAAAAGCTATCAAAGACAAGATGACTACTCTAAGCGGTACACTTGAAGATCTAATGCCTCACGATCTGATCAACTCAAAAATGATCACATCTACAATTACAGAGTTCTTTACTTCAGGTCAGTTATCACAATTTATGGACCAGACTAACCCGTTATCTGAAGTTACGCATAAAAGAAGACTTTCTGCACTTGGTGAAGGTGGTCTTGTTAAAGAGAGAGCCGGATTCGAAGTAAGGGACGTTCACCCTACTCACTACGGTAGAATCTGTCCTGTTGAGACTCCTGAGGGTCAAAACATTGGTCTTATTAATACATTATCGACTTATTCAAAAGTTAATGAACTTGGATTTATCGAGACTCCGTACAGAAAAGTTATTGACGGTGTTGTTACGGATGAGATCGAATACTATACTGCAACTCAGGAAGAGGGTAAAGTTATCGCTCCTGGTTCTACTAAACTTACTAAAGATGGTAAAATTGCTGAAGTACTTACTGAAGCTAGAATCGACGGTGAGATCATGCTTATCGAGTCAGCAAAAGTTGAACTTATTGATATCTCATCTGCGATGGTTATGGGTGTTGCCGCATCACTTATTCCGTTCCTTGAGCATGATGATGCCAACAGGGCACTTATGGGATCGAACATGATGAGACAGGCTGTTCCTTTACTTAGACCAAACGCTCCGTTTGTTGGAACAGGGTTGGAAAAAACTGTTGCAAGAGACTCTTGGGCAAGTTTAAAAGCAAGAAGAGCAGGTGTTGTTGAGAAAGCTGATGCTAGAAACATTTTCATTAAAGGTGAAGATGAAAACGGTGCATTTATCGATCATTACTCTTTAGGTAAAAATGCAAGAACTAATAATAATACTACATTTGGTCAAAGAGCAAGTGTTAAACCGGGTCAGGTTGTTGCTGACGGTCAGGTTATAGCTGACGGTCCTTCTATGGATAACGGTGAGTTGGCGATCGGTGTTAATGCTACTGTTGCGTTCATGCCTTGGAACGGGTACAACTACGAGGATGCGATCATACTTTCTCAAAAGCTGATCAAAGAGGATGCGTTCACTTCTGTTCACATTTATGAAAAAGAAGTAGAAGCAAGAGAACTTAAGCACGGTAACGAAGAGATCACAAAAGATCTTCCTGGAGTTAAAGCTGAATCTATCGAGCACCTTGATGATTGTGGTATCGTAAAAATCGGTACTTACTTAAAGCCTGGTATGATCATGGTTGGTAAAGTAACTCCAAAAGGTGAAATCAAGCCTACTCCTGAAGAGAGACTTTTAAGAGCAATCTTCGGTGAAAAAGCCGGTCACGTTATAAATAAATCACTTTACTGTCCTGCATCTATCGAGGGTGTTGTTGTTGACGTTAAAGTATTTACTAAAAAAGGTTACGAAAAAGACGACAGAGCAGTTGCAACTATCGAAGCTGAAAAGAGCACTTTGGATATCGAGCACCATGACAAGCTTATGATGTTAGACAGAGAAGAGAACCTGAAAATAAACAAACTTATCTCTTCAAACGAGCTTGAAACTGATGTTGAGATCGGTGAAAAAATGTTCAAAAAAGGTGATATGCTTTCTTTAGACGATCTTGAAAATATCAACAGATTCGCAATGAAAAAAGTTATCGCATCATTCAGCAAAGATGTTGCCAAAGAGTATAACGACATCAAAGATCACTTTATCAAAGAAAAAGCGGTTCTAAGAGAAAACCATGAAGAGAAGCTTTCAGTATTAGAGCATGATGATATTCTTCCAAACGGAGTTATCAAGCAGGTTAAAGTTTATATCGCGACAAAAAGAAAGATCAAAGTCGGGGATAAAATGGCCGGACGTCACGGTAACAAAGGTATCGTTTCTAATATTGTTCCTCAGGTTGATATGCCTTACATGGAAGACGGAAGTACGGTTGATGTTATCCTTAACCCGCTAGGGGTACCTTCAAGGATGAATATCGGGCAGATCCTGGAAGTTCACTTAGGGTATGCAGGTAAGAAACTTGGAGCTCAGATCCAGGCAATGTTTGATGAGAAAAAAGCAACATTCATAAAAGATCTTAGATCTAAAATGACAGAGATAGCTGATGTTGCAAAACTTATGAACGGAAAAGAACTGCTAAACTCTATGAGCGATGAAGAGCTTGTTGAGTATGGTAGAGACTGGGCAAAAGGTGTAAGATTCGCTACTCCTGTATTTGACGGTGCTAAGCAGCAAGAGTTTGATAAACTATTCGAATTGGCAAAAATGGATACAGACGGTAAAAGCGTACTTTACGACGGTATGACAGGTGAGAAGATGGCAGAGAGAGTAAACGTCGGTGTTATGTATATGCTGAAACTTCACCACTTGGTTGATGAAAAAGTTCACGCAAGATCAACTGGACCGTACTCACTTGTAACACAACAGCCTGTTGGTGGTAAAGCACTATTCGGTGGTCAAAGATTCGGGGAAATGGAAGTTTGGGCACTTGAAGCATACGGTGCAACAGCGGTACTTAAAGAGATGTTAACTACCAAATCCGATGACGTTGAGGGTAGAACAAGAGCATACAGAGCAATTGCAAACGGAGAGAATGTTCCAAAATCAGGTGTTCCTGAGACATTCTTCGTATTAACAAAAGAGCTTCAAGCACTTGGGCTTGATGCAGAAATTTTTGAAGAGGGTGAAGAGAATGAGCAATAATGAAACAGTGTTAAGACCAATAGAGATTCAAGAGTTAGATAAACCGACAGATTTTTCAGCTTTCCAGCTTAAGCTGGCAAGTCCTGAAAAGATCCTATCCTGGTCTTCTGGTGAGGTTAAAAAACCTGAAACTATCAACTACAGAACACTAAAACCTGAAAGAGACGGATTATTCTGTGCTAAAATTTTCGGACCTGTAAAAGACTACGAATGTATTTGTGGTAAATACAAGAAAATGAGATACAAAGGTGTTGTTTGTGAAAAATGTGGTGTTGAAGTAACATCTGCAAAAGTTAGAAGACACAGAATGGGTCACATCGATTTAGTTGCACCTGTTGCGCATATCTGGATGGTATCTTCACTTCCTTCAAGAATAGGTACACTTTTAGGTGTAAAACTTAAAGACCTTGAGAGAGTATTATATTACGAAGCGTATATCGTTAAATCTACAGGTGACGCATACTACGACAGTGAAAATGCAAAACCTGTTGCAAAATATGATATCCTGAATGAAGAGCAGTACAGAAGCATTGAAGAGAACTATTCTCATACAGGTTTTGAAGCTGATATGGGTGGTACAATCATTAAAGAACTTTTAACGGGACTTGACCTTGTTGAGTTGTTAAATACGTTAAAAGACGAGATGAATGCTACTAAATCTGAAGCTAAAAAGAAAACTATCGTTAAAAGACTTAAGGTTGTTGAAAACTTTATCAATTCAGGAAACAGACCTGAGTGGATGATGTTAACTGTTCTTCCTGTTCTTCCTCCTGATCTTAGACCTCTTGTAGCACTTGACGGTGGAAAGTTTGCGGTTTCAGACGTAAATGACCTTTACAGAAGGGTTATCAATAGAAATAATAGACTAAAAAGACTTACAGAACTAGATGCGCCTGAAATTATTATCAGAAATGAGATGAGAATGCTTCAGGAAGCTGTAGATGCACTTTTTGACAATGCAAAAACTGCAAATGCCGTAAAAGGTGCAAACAAAAGACCTCTTAAATCATTATCTGAGATCATTAAAGGTAAACAGGGTAGATTTAGACAAAACCTTCTTGGTAAAAGGGTTGACTTCTCGGGTAGATCTGTAATTGTTGTTGGACCTTCTCTTAATATGGACCAGTGTGGTATACCTAAGAAAATGGCGTTAGAGCTGTTCAAGCCGCACTTAATGGCAAAACTTGAAGAGAAAGGTTATGCTACAACTTTAAAATCTGCAAAAAGATTGATCGAGCACCAGACAAACGAAGTTTGGGAATGTCTTTCTGAGATCGTTGAAGATTACCCGGTACTGCTTAACAGGGCTCCGACGCTTCACAAACTTTCAATTCAGGCGTTCCACCCGATCCTTATCGACGGTAAGGCAATCCAGTTACACCCGTTAGTGTGTGCTGCGTTCAACGCCGACTTCGATGGTGACCAAATGGCGGTTCACGTACCTTTATCTCAAGAAGCTGTTGCTGAAGCAAAAGTTCTTATGATGAGTTCTATGAACATTCTTCTTCCTGCATCAGGACGTGCTATTGCCGTACCTTCTCAGGATATGATTTTAGGTATCTATTACCTTTCATTAGAGAAATCAGGTGTTAAAGGTGAGCACAAGATCATTGCTAACCTTAACGAAGCTATGATGGCACTAGAGCTTAAGCAGGTTGATATCCATGCCAAGATCAGAACAGTGATCGAAGGTCAGATCGTTACAACAACTATAGGTAGAATGATCATTAAGAATATTCTTCCGGAATTCGTTCCTATTGAATTATGGAACAAGATCTTAAAGAAAAAAGATATCGGAAGTCTTGTTGATTATATCTACAAACACGGTGGATATGAAGTAACACCTAGATTCCTTGATGATCTTAAGAACCTTGGTTTCAAATATGCAACAAATGCAGGGGTATCTATCTCTGTTGATGATATTAGAATTCCTGATACAAAACCTGAGCACGTTGCTGTTGCTAAAAAAGAGGTTATAGAAGTTCAAAGACAATTTAACCAGGGTCTTTTAACAGAGCAGGAAAGATACAATAAGATTATTGACATCTGGACAGTTCTTAACAACAAACTTGGTTCTGAGATGATGGAACTTGTACAGTCTGACAAAGACGGATTCAACTCTATTTACATGATGGCCGATTCAGGGGCTAGGGGTTCTAGTGCGCAGATCAGACAGCTTGCAGGTATGAGGGGTCTTATGGCCAAACCTGACGGTTCTATTATTGAAACACCTATTATCTCGAACTTTAGAGAAGGTCTTAACGTACTTGAGTACTTTATTTCTACCCACGGTGCGAGAAAAGGTCTTGCGGATACGGCGCTTAAAACAGCAAATGCGGGTTACCTTACAAGAAAGCTTATCGACGTTTCTCAAAACGTTAGAATCGATCTTGAAGATTGTGGTACTCATGAAGGTATCGAGATCACTGATATTGTTGACGGTAACGAGTTGATCGAGTCACTTGAAGAAAGAATCACGGGTAGAGTTATTGCAGATGATATCGTTGATCCTATCTCAAATGAGATCTTGTTCTCTGAGGGTACGTTGATCACTGAAGAGGATGCAAAAGTTGTTGCTGAAGCAGGTATTAAGTCTGTTGTAATCAGAACACCTTTAACATGTAAAGCTGAAAACACTTTATGTGCTAAATGTTACGGGCTTAACCTTGGTGAGCAAAGAAAAGCTACTCCGGGTGAGGCAGTTGGTGTTGTTGCGGCTCAATCGATCGGTGAGCCTGGTACGCAGCTTACACTTAGAACGTTCCACGTCGGTGGTACTGCAAGTGCGACACAAGCGGAAAAAGAGCTTAAAGCGACTAAAGAAGGTTTCCTAAGATATTACAATATCAAAACTTACGAGAACAAAGACGGAAACAAGATCATAGCAAACAGAAGAAATGCTGCGATCCTTTTAGTTGAACCTAAGATCAATGCTCCGTTTGCAGGTAGAATCGGTGTTGAGACTACTCACGAAGAGTTTATCATTACAGTTTCGGCTGAAGGTGAAGAGAAAAAATACTACTTCAGAAAGAACGACGTTGCAAAACCTAACGAGCTTGCAGGGGTAAGCGGTAAGATCGAAGGTAAATTATACTTCCCTTACGAAAACGGTGACAAGGTTGAAGAGTTTGATTCTATCGTTGAAGTTATTAAAGACGGATGGAATGTACCTTCAAGAATTCCTTACGCGTCTGAACTTAAAGTTGACGACGGGGCGCCTGTTACAAGAACTATCGAAGCCGGAGCTAAAGGTAAGGTTAAATTCTTTAAACTAAACGGTGATTACCTTGAAAGATACACTAAGAAAAGTATCGGTGACACAGTTAAGCAAAAAGGTCTTTTTGCCGTTATCGTTGATGCTGAAGACAGAGAAGCTGCAAGACACTATATCTCAAGAGAGTCTATAATCGAAGTGGCAGACGACAGTGAAGTTGATGTTAATACAGTTATCGCTAAACCTAATGACGGTGTTGAGCATGTTGTTGTTGCTGAATGGGATCCATATGCGAACCCTACAATTACTCAGGAAGAGGGTACGGTAGTATTTGAAGATATCATCCCTGGTGTAACTGTAAGTGAAGCTTACGATGAATTAACGGGTACTTCTAAACTTGTTGTTAACGAGTATATCCCTAACAACTTAAAACCTGCGATCATCATTAAAGGTAGTGAGGTTAACAGTTATGTGCTTGAGCCGAAAACTTCTATCTTCGTAAATGAAGGTGATACTGTAGCGATTGCGGATATTCTTGGTAAAACACCAAAAGCTGTTTCTAAATCTTCGGATATTACAGGGGGTCTTCCAAGAGTATCTGAACTGTTCGAAGCAAGACGGCCTAAGAACATTGCGGTTCTTGCAACATTCGACGGTGTTGTAAGCTTCGGTAAGCCTTTAAGAAACAAGATCAGACTTGTTATTACTGATAATGCAGGTAACAAAGATGAGTTCCTTATCACTAAAGATAAAAATGTTCTTGTAAGAGAAGGGGAATTCGTTCACGCAGGTGAGCAGTTAACAGACGGTCAGATCGCTTCGCATGATATCCTGAAAATTCTGGGTAACAAAGCGTTAAGTGAATTTATCGTTGCTGAAGTTCAAAGCGTATATAGAGGGCAGGGGGTTAATATTGCCGATAAACATATTGAGGTTATCTTATCTCAAATGTTAAGACAGGTTAATATCCTTGAATCAGGTGACACGAAATTCGTTCACGGTGATATGGTTTCTAAGAAAAGATTCGTTGCAGAAAACGAAAGAATAGTTAAGATGGGCGGAGAGCCTGCACTTGCAGAGCCTGTACTACTTGGTATTACAAGAGCTGCGGTAACGTCTGACTCAATTATCTCTTCTGCATCGTTCCAGGAAACTACCAAAGTTCTTACTGAAGCTGCTATCAGTTCTAAGATAGATATGCTTACAGACCTTAAAGAGAACGTTGTAATCGGTAGAACAATCCCGGTTGGAACAGGTATCCACAGAAACAAAAAAGTAAAATTTGCTTCTGAAAAATAATAAAAGCAGAGTTTTTGGCTCTGCTTTTTTTCTGCATATAATATAATGGAAAATATACTTTATCTTCTGCTTTTTTTCATAGCACTTGAAATATTTGAATCAAACTGGCAGAAAGCCGATACTTTTTACGGCCTTATAAAGAACAATTATACCGCCTATAAAAAAGGTATCTTTATATACCTGCTTTTAAATCCCACATTTATATATTCTATATATCTTTCATACTCTTTACATAATTACACTTTTTTAATGACGATTGTTATCGGTCTGAAATTTGCAGATATCAGCTTTAAACTGCATCTTATGAACAAGATTGACAAAGATGAAGATATAAGCCAAATCATACCTGATATGCCTATGAATCTGATGTTACAGTATATTAACGTGTTTATCTACCCTACAACGTTTATAATGAGCGTATTTTAATACTATTAAGGTTTTCTTTTCTAAAACATTTCGCAAAATAAATCCCATTATGTTAGAATATAAATATCTATCAGTCTCAAAAGGGCTATTCAAATGTATAAAGAGAACAAATCCATAAAACCAAAAGCTACAGGTGCCACAGCCGTACATAATAAATTTAAGTTTGTAAAAAACAATGAAAAAGTGATTTTACCCTGGGAAACTTCTGAAGAGTTTTATGACCTTCATGCGAAAAAGATTCTTTCTAATAAATCATTTTACCATGTCTCAATGATAGGGAATCCAATGAGGAGTTTATGGAATATATCATCAAAAAAGCCAGGATATTCAAAAATGCAAAAGTTTTGGACCTTGGATGCGGCAGCGGTTATCTTGTAAACTATTTAAGCAAGTATTGTGATGCTTTGGGGATCTCAAACAGCATTGAGTGTGTAAGGCAGGCAAAAAAGAATTTCCCGGATGCAGATTTTCAGTTGGGAAATATGGAAAACTTCAGATCACGTGAACCCTTGACCCATTGCCTGAGTCTTGAGAGTTCCGGTTATGCGGATATTGAGAAAACCTTAAAAAACACTTATTCCAATTTAAGAACGGGAGGTGTTTTTTATCTAAAGGATCTGTTTTTAAAAAAGGATGAATCCAAAGAGGAAAAAGAAAATAGGATCCACTGGGAAAACTACTGGAAATTCAAGCTTGTACCTATGGAGAGAATATCGGATCTGGCCCAAAGAACAGGATTTGAGGTTTTGGAGTCTAACGACCTTACTGGAAAGGTAAATGGAAACTTCTTTAGTGAAACTTTAAAACTAAACCTGGTCAAATATACCCCTTTAAATTCACATATGGGTTTTATAAGGTATGGGGAGTTTTTGTTCGTGAAGAAATAGGCCGTAGGGAATCTATTTTCAAAGAAGTTCTGCTTTGGCACGAGGAGTTTTAATTAGTCCGTGATCATTACTTGTTTTGCATTTTTTCCTTTTTGCATCGATCAAAAAGAAAGAAAAATTCTGTTTTTAGTTGCTGTCGCTTTGCAGTGGATATTATTGGTTATTTGGATTGTCTGTATGCAGTTAATAGCTAAGTTTTTTTGTTTTATTCTTTTTAATTTTATTGATTTGCTATATCTTTAGGGATTTAAATTTAATTGTATTAATTGTACCTGTCCCCTTTATTTCTTTATTTCTAATTCCCATTTTGAATAAAAATATCATCATAATTACAATTTACAGACATTCCAAAAGGATTTGATGTATATGGTGGCTTTTGATCATATCTTGGACTTGGGATTTTTAATTTAAAGAAAAATTTTTCTTCAAACTGTTTATACCTCTTTGAAAGCTTAAGTTCTTTCATATATTTTCGTAAATTGTCTTTTGCTATAAATATCTCTTTAAAATATTTTTTTGCAGACTGACAGTTTGTAATAGTTTTATTTTTAAAACCATAAAAAAGTAAAAATGTATTTAATATAATATTATTATGATTATATGCCCTATAATCATCTTCATAGTAATATTGTTTACTTAGAGTATTTTTTAGATGTTGCGTCTCTTTATATTTTTCTATAAATCTCTTTCTTTTCTCATATAAAAGAAAAAACTTATCATAGATATCTTTTCTTTGTGTAAATGCAATAATATTATTATTAGAATAATTAGGTTCACCGGGGACAGCTTTATAATCGGCTATAAAAACTTGATTTAGTTTAAAAAAAGCTTGTGACAAATATATTTTATCTTTAAAGTTTTTATCTACTATTTCATTATCTGCTAATAGGATGATATATGTGAATATATCTTTTAAAAATTTATCTGAAAATGTTTTACCATAGTCTTTAATGATACTTCCATAATATCCTCCACTTGATAAGTTATATGGTACCTCTTCAAATTGATGAAACCATATAGCTCTTTCAGTATCATTTTCAGGTAAAGCGTTTAAACCTTTTTTATAAAAAATATTTCTTAATTTTACTATGGGCTGTAAAATGGGATTTTGAAAATCTATACCAATCTTTAAAGCTAAAAAATATATATTATGTATCATCAATGCATTTATCATATTTATTCTTGCTTCTCTATGTGTGTCTGGAGCAGTTGATACATATCTTTGATAAAATACTGAATAAAGAATAATATTTAATATAATGATTATTTGTATCGCTCTTTTAATGATAAGTTTTGTTTTCTTTTTATCTATTCCCAATTTATTTATTTTCCCCGATTCTTTCAATCTATTTTTTACTCTTATAGTAAGAGCTAAAAATCTTTCATATTTTAAAAATTTAGGAAAATAAACCTTAAAGAAAAAATAATAAAATTTTATACCAAAGTTACAAAAAAGTTATAACTTTATCTTATAGCTTTATAAAGGGGCTTGGAAGGGGAGGGGATGGAGTGTTTTTTTGTGTTTTATTAAAATTATTAATTTGGTAAAAAAGTTTATTTTTTCAGATATATAGTATTAAAAGGTGAAAATAATAAAGTAGTATGTTCTATTTTATTGATTTTAAGAAGATACCCCGCCTTTTGGCAGGATATTTTAAAGATATTATTCAGACAGCTCTTTTAGAGTGCTGATATTTGCTGCTAGTTTATTGTTTACTTCCAGGTATTCAAGCTCAGGTACGCTGTCTGCAACCACTCCCGCTCCTGCCTGGAAATAAGGGGACAATTTAATTGTACCTGTCCCCTTTATCTCTTTATCCCATCTATTTATGGTTATTCTTTAATACTATCTAAGTTTTTCTTTGTAAACTCATATGATAGGTCAATATTATTATTGGATTCAGATTTTATAAACTCTAAAAAATCTAGTATTGCTTTTTGATCTTCTTCATCTCTATATTCAGACTTTAAATTTGAAAGAGGAATAACAATTAAATTTTTAGAAGTTCTAATATCTATATTTATATCTGCTGGATGTGTCAAGTTTTCATTTACTATACTTGGTATATTATTGAGTTTTTGGATATAGTTTTGTAAAATTTTTTTAGATGCTTTAGATAAATCGATTTTTTGAGCACTATTTTTCTTTATATTTTTAATATATAAAACATTATCCAATGTTAATTCATATTGTAACTTTCTATTCCCATTAGGTTTTTTATCTTTATAGATGTAAAGCTTTATTTGATTATCTTTGATGTTTTTTGTTTTTTCTTGGATATTACTATAATTATCATGAACAAGGTTTAAAACAACTATAAAACCAAAACTAAGAAGTAATGTAGTTCCTAATGACATCATTTTACTTGTTAAGGTATATTTTTCATCACATATATTTAATTTATTATATAAAATGTAATCAATAACTATAAAAATAATTCTACCTAAAGCAATAGATAACACTATAATTGCTATTTCAAAATTATTGAACCATTCCCATTGGTATAAATACACTAAAAACTTAAAAACTCCATAAGTTATAAGCATACTTAAAACTTCAAATAAATAGTTTCCTTGCCCACAATAAAACCATTTGAATTTATTCATTATTTGACTCTAACTGTTTTAAAATAAGGGGACAGGTACAATTATATTTATTTTTTTCATATTGCATTTTTCCTCCTTGGTCTTCCAATTGGGTTTAGTGTTGACTCTAGCCCATGTTTTTTTACCATATTTAACTGCCAAAGTTCATCTCCTAGGGGAGATTGTCTTTCTATAGAATTTCTTATATAGTCTATATCTGTTTTGTCTTCTTTATCATTTATATATTTACTCCAATCATTTGGTAAGTCTATTGGTATATTATTTATTCTATTATTCGCGGAACTATATTTGTAGTCTTCACAACATTCTACTATATTAGCTCTTTTGGGATTTGCTTCCACATATTTTAAAAGTACAAGTAGATATGAATCTTTTTCAACTATAAAGCTTTTATATCTTCCCTGCCAAAGGTGTCCCGATATTTTATATTTTTTGTTATAGTACCTTACATAGCTTGAACTGATCCAGTGCATAGTTTTGGATAATGATTCTGCGTACTTTGTATAAATGACAAGGTGAAAATGATTGGGCATAAGACAGTAAGCATATATCTTTATTTTATACTTTTCCTTTGAATCTAAAAGTAGTTTTAAAAATCTTTCATAGTCAAATTTATCGTGAAATACACTTTCTCTTCTGTTTCCTCTATTGATTATATGGTAAATCTGATTATCTACTAATCCTCTTGCTATTCTAGGCATATATTGACTACTTATATTTAATTTAATTATATAGTAATATATTTCTGTCACAGGTAATGTTACAGTTTTAAAAAATAGGTAAAAATTTAATTGTACCTGTCCCCTTTATCCATTTCTTTCTTCTTTTTCATCTGGTAGATACAAAAAAGCTTTTTGTAGGTTTTGCAGTTTAAAATAGTCTTTAAAGTAATTCTCTAAAACCTCAATCTCTTGTATTTTTAATACTCCATAGGGAATATTTACAGCTCTTTGTTCTGGAAATATTACAACTAAAGAAGTATTATTTATTTTTAAACTTTTTTGAATTATCCAACTTGGTAATATCCTTACAAATGCTAAAATTATTGCTAAAGGCAGTGATATAGGAAGTCCGATTAATGAAACAACTAATGCAAGAAAATATTTTGTTCTGGATATTTTATTTGTACTATATTGTGCACTCATGTACATCTTAATATTATATGCTTCATTTATTGTATTAAGAAAAAAAGTTTTATTCGTTGAAGTTTGAACAATCCTATCTTTATAAAATATCAATTTATATTCTTTTAAATAAAAAAAACTATATAAGAATTTACTTTCTCTAATATATATATCATAGACGTATATCCTAAATAACTATAGTGAGAAAAAGCTTCAAATAATCCACCGTAACCAATCGAAGTTATTAATGTTGAAATAATTGCTATTATTAATAAACTCATTTCAAAAGTTAAAGCACTATAATCTAACATTTCAAATAATACTTTATCTTTATCTTTATCTTTATCTTTATCTTTATCTTCTATCATATTTCCCATTATATCACCACTTTAAAAATTGAATCATAATACTTATTATTCAACATTTTTCTCTTCCTTCATTCCAAATTTACTTTACTTTCCCCGATTATTTCAATCTGTCTTTTACTCTTATAGCAAGAGCTAAAAAATTTTTCATATCTCAGAAATTTAGGAAAATAAACCTTAAAGAAAAAATAATAAAATTTTATACCAAAGTTACAAAAAAGTTATAACTTTATCTTATGGCTTTATAAAGGGGCTTGGAAGGGGAGGGGATGGAGTGTTTTTTTGTATTTTATTAAAATTATTAATTTGGTATAAAAGTTTATTTTTTCAGATATATAGTATTAAAAGGTGAAAATAATAAAGTAGTATGTTCTTTTGTTTATTTTCAAGGAAACTTCGTTTTGGCACGAGGAGTTTTAATTAGTCCGTGATCATTACTTGTTTTGCATTTTTTCCTTTTTGCATCGATCAAAAAGAAAGAAAAATTCTGTTTTTAGTTGCTGTCGCTTTGCAGTGAATATTATTGGTTATTTGGATTTTTTTATATATTGATTTTGTAAGAATCGGTATCACTTGCGTTTTATAAAACATAAATTTTTTTAATTCTTTGTTATTATAAAATTCATCTAATACAATCAAATCAAATTGACTTATCTCTTCTTTTAAAAAGTCATCATTTTTATCATTAAAAATTGATGGTTTTATAAACTGAGATATATTCCATCTTCCTCTTAATGATAATAAGGAATAATATAATTCTTTAGTAATAAACTCTTTAAAATATGTATCTCTATATTTATTTAATTCAATCAAATGAAAATGTTTTAATTTCACAAAATCTATTTGAAATTTTGTTGGTATTTTTTTATTTATTTTTCCTTCCTGCTCTATCTCTCCCTCAACATCTTTAAAAGTTATATATTTTGTACTTCTTATCTCAATTGAAGTCCCTCTCTCTCTTTTCATATATGATATATATTTTTGATACATATTACTACTTTGACCTATAAAAAATTTTTTATACCAAAATCCATTTTTTAATTTAGAAAAAAGTTCCTTTCTATTTAAAAATCCAAAATAAATATGCTCTTCATAAAGAGATTCTTCTGAATTGTATGTAGTTTTTAGTTTGCCATTTTCTTCAGAAAGTGTAATGTCTGGCTTACCTTGTTTTAGTTCTATTTTTAAATTTATAATTCTTTCAAATTTTTCAGCAACCTCTTGTAAAATTCTAATTTTTTCTTCTTGATTTTGAATAGAAGATGTAAATTCATAATAAAATTTAATAGTATCTCTAAAAGGAATATAACGTCTACTTTTATTATTCTTTTCATATTTAATATTTTTTGTAAATAATGTTTCTAAATGTTTTTGTATATTCTCTTTAAAGTATTGTTCTTTCGCATTTACACTATATGTAATAATACAGAATAATAAAAATATTTTAAAAAGATTTTTCATAATACTTCTCACTTTAAATTTATATTTCAAAAATTTAGGACAATAAACCTTAAAGAAAAAATAATAAAATTTTATACCAAAGTTACAAAAAAGTTATAACTTTATCTTATGGCTTAATAAAGGGGCTTGGAAGGAGAGGGGATGGAGTGTTTTTTTGTGTTTTATTAAAATTATTAATTTGGTATAAAAGTTTATTTTCTTAGATATATTGTATTTTTAGGAGAAAAAGATGTAAAGTAAGTATGACTGAGCCAGATTTTTATCTTGTAAAAAATTATTTATATTATTATTTTTTAGATTTAGAAAAGGTACCCCGCCTTTTGGCAGGATATTCTAAAGATATTATTCAGACAGCTCTTTTAGAGTGCTGATATTTGCCGCAAGTTTATTATTCACTTCCAGGTATTCAAGCTCAGGTATGCTGTCTGCAACCACTCCCGCTCCTGCCTGGAAGATCACGGTTTCATCTTTTATCATGGTACTTCTGATCGTGATGGCACTGTCCATATTGCCGTCAAAGCCGAAGTAGGCGATACTACCGCTGTAGAAACTTCTTTTTAGCTGCTCGAACTGGGCTATTAGTTCCATAGCTCTTATCTTTGGGGCTCCCGTCATAGTTCCTGCTGTAAATGTAGAGGCAAAGAGGTCAAACATATCGTATCTTTCGTCAAGGTTTGCTTCCACGTCAGATACAAGGTGCATAACATGTGAGTATCTCTCGACTCTCATTTTAGCGGTAACCTCTACTGTTCCGGCCTTTGCTACGCGCCCTACGTCGTTTCTTCCAAGATCGATAAGCATTACATGCTCCGCAACCTCTTTGGGGTCTGTTTTAAGTTCATGTTCCATCTCAAGGTCACGGGCTATTGTTTTGCCTCTTTTTCTCGTACCCGCAATCGGTCTTAGAAGTATTCTGTTATCCGTAAGCCTTACCATAACTTCAGGAGAGCTTCCTGCGATGCAGAAATCCTCATATTCAAGCAGGAATAGATAAGGGCTTGGGTTCTTGCTTCTTAGAAGCCTGTAGAAGCTAAGGTTGTCGATCTCAGCCTTTGCCGTATATCTGTTGGTCATAAGTATCTGGAACACGTCCCCGCTTCTTATCATCTCTTTTGACTTTGCGATCATCTCAAAGAACTTCTCTTTTGTATGGGAGAAACCTCCCTCTTCAATGATAGTTGCCTTTTGGATAGGAGTGTAGGAGAAAGGCTCTTTTAGTCTGTTCTCTATCTCATCTATCCTGGATTCGCACTCTTTTACGGAAGTTACCATAGTAAGCTTCGAGGTCTTGTGGGAGAATATAAGGACGATCTTGGGTCTTATAAGGTCACAATCGGGTATACCTATTGTATCAGGAAGGTTATCCATATGCTTTTCCAAAGTAGGCTCAAAGGTAGCGACCATATCGTATCCCATATTACCTATGAATCCGTCGATCAGCCCGATCCCAAGCTCTTTGCTTTTTTGTTTATAGAACTCTTTGTCAAGCTTTGAGTAATACTCTTTCAGAAAGACGAAAGGATTTTTGTCTATTTGCTTTACTTCACCGTTTTCATTTTTATAGAAACTTTTTTTATTCTCATGCCACACCCTTTCCCTGGCACCTATGAAAATATAGCTGTAGTTACCGTCGGTACTGCTGCTTATTGTTGATTCAAAAAGGAAAGTGATCTCGTTTTTATAAAGCTGCTTTACCTTTTGATAGATAGATACGGGTGTAAACTGGTCTAGGAATAATGATTTGGTATAAAAATTCATGGCTCTCTTGCTTCTTTTAAAGTTTTAAAATATATGCACCCGGTGCATTAAGGTCTTTTTTGATCTTCGGAAGTCTGTCTTTTGCCGCACTGTATGACGGGTAGACACCGATAAGAACTTTATTGTATGTTTTACCTTTTATATCCATTTTGTGCAGTTTGTAGCTGTACCCTTTCTTTGTTATTGAGGTTAAAAACCTGTCTGCAGGTTTTTTGGTGAAGGAAGCTATTTGAATATAGTAGCCTTTTGCTATGGCACTTTCTTTTTTGACGAAGTTTGTGACCTTCGGTGCTTCTATCGTGACCTGTTTTACAGGTTCAGGTTTTTCTATTTTCTGGAATACTTTTTTTACTTCCTCTTTTTTCTTCTCTATCGTAGTTTCGGCAGTTTTTTGAACCTCAGGGGTTTTTACTTCCGGAGTCTCTTTAGTTATACCGAACAGGTCTTTTTTTGTCTGCTCAACTTTTTTAGGCTCTATTTTTACAGGCGGTGCTTCTTTTACCGGTTCGGGAAGTATCAGCTCTTTTTTACTGGATGCGGTATCTGCTTTGAAGATATCATTTTCCTCTTTGTCTTGCTGGCTGATGATCTTCTGGTACTCTTCATCGGTTTTTATCTTGTCAAGCTGGCTGTCTTTTTCAATAGCCTGTGCAGGCTGCTGCGAGCTGTTTAGTTTATCCTCTTCCTGGCTGTTGGATATAAGCCTTATTATAACGATAGTTATGGTAAATAAAAGAATAAGGGCGATTATCAGGATAATATATTTTTTCCTGTTCTTCCCGTTTGAATCGGGGTCGAGCTTTATGTCGTAAAGGTTATTGAATTCACCTTCACTTGTTTGGGGATCCTCCTGCTGTGATGAAAGGTTCAATGAAACCGCATCATCTTCGGCAGGGTTGTTATCAAAGAAGCCGGGGTCTTTTTTTATAGAATTCCGTTTTTGCTCTTCAAGTTTTTCCTGAGCTTTTTTTAACTTCTCTTTATCCTCTTCGATACCTACGTTTCTTAAGAACTCTTTTCCGTCTACTTTCATTCTTTTACTCCCCTTCTGATCTGGTTAATCTAAACAGTTTTGGTTATACGGATTATACAAACCTACTAGTAAGTAGGTTGTGTATAGATTACGAATTTTTTAGCTAACTCTTCTAACTCTTTATTTACCTGAGCTTGAAGTTCCGTATTGTTGATATCGTCTAATACGTCAGCTATTTTGTTTGCTATAAGTTCAAACTCTGATTCTTTCATCCCTCTTGAAGTAAGAGCGGGAGAACCGATTCTGATACCTGAAGTAACGAACGGGCTTCTTGTTTCACCTGGAACAGTATTTTTATTTACCGTGATACCTGCATTACCAAGAGCGGCATCAGCATCTTTCCCTGAGAAATCTTTGTTTAGGAAGCTTACAAGCACAAGGTGGTTGTCCGTACCGTCAGATACAAGGTCGTATCCTCTTTTTACAAGAACTTCGCCAAGAACTTTTGCATTTGCTTTTACCTGTTTTGCATAGTCTTTCCATGAAGGTTTTAAAACTTCACCGAATGCTACTGCTTTTGCAGCTATAGCGTGTACTAATGGACCACCTTGAAGTCCCGGGAAGATAGCAGAGTTGATCTTTTTAGCGATATCTTCGTCATTTGTCATGATCATTCCGCCTCTTGGACCTCTTAAAGTTTTGTGAGTAGTTGTCGTAACAACATCAGCGTAAGGGAACGGTGACATATGCTCACCAGCTGCAACTAGTCCAGCGATGTGTGCGATATCTGCAAATAAAATAGCTCCACAAGCATCAGCTATCTCTCTGAATTTTTTAAAGTCGATCTCTCTAGCGTATGCAGAAGCACCGCAAACGATGATCTTAGGCTGAACGATCATTGCGATATCCATTACTCTTTCGTAGTTGATTCTACCGTCAAGCTCTACACCGTAGTAGAATGCATGGTAGTTTTTACCCGAGAATGAAGGTTTTGAACCGTGAGTCAGGTGTCCACCGTGAGAAAGGTCCATACCAAGGATCTTGTCACCAGCTTTTAAAAGTGCCGCGTAAACTGCACCATTAGCCTGTGACCCCGAGTGAGGCTGTACGTTTGCGTAAGAGCATCCGAAAATCTCGCACGCTCTGTCTATTGCAAGCTGTTCAACTTTGTCTGCAAATTCACATCCGCCGTAATATCTTTTGTTAGGGTAACCTTCTGCATATTTGTTTGTAAATACAGAACCTGCCGCTTCCATAACTGCAGGAGAAGTAAAGTTCTCCGATGCGATCATCTCAAGGTGGTTTGTCTGTCTCTCCAACTCATTTTCAATAATATCAAAAACTTCTTTGTCCGCCGCTGCTAAATTGTCGTTACTTAAAAAACTCATTTTGTTTCCTTTTATTAAATTTAATTTTGTTTGTTGTTTCCTGTTGCCAATAAATCGTAAAGAACCGAATTCTTTAGTGATTTATCTGCTTATTGTACTACTATTGGTCTTCATCCCCGTGTAGGTCTATCTCGTTTGCAATAGGTTTCATTGCAGGGAAAAGAAGCACGTCCCTGATGCTGTGCTGGTTAGTAAGCATCATAACAAGCCTGTCGATACCTATACCTTGACCGGCAGTAGGCGCCATACCGTAAGATAAAGCGTTTACAAAGTCTGCATCCATCTCGTGAGCTTCATCGTCTCCGCTGTCTTTTGCAGCCATCTGACCTTCAAATCTTTCAAGCTGGTCGATCGGATCGTTAAGCTCACTAAAGGCATTTGCTATCTCTTTACCTGCAATGAACAGCTCGAATCTGTCCGTTAAGTGAGGTTTTTCATCACTTCTTCTTGCAAGTGGAGATATCTCTACAGGATATTCCGTGATAAATGTAGGGTTGATAAGTTTTGCTTCAACATACTCGTCGAACATCTCGCCTTGAAGCTGTCCAAGGTTCATTGATTCTTTTGCGTCTACACCGTCTTTTTTAAGGTACGCGATCGCTTTCTCTTTATCAATCGCCACGTCAGCAGGAACACCCCCGATATCTGTTAATGACTGGATAAGAGGGATCTCGCTGAACTTGGAGAAATCTACTTCGATATCACCGTAAGGTAATACGGAAGGAAGATTCAGGTGGTCGAAAAGGTATTCAAAATACTCTTTTGTTATTGCTATAAGGTCTTTGTATGTTTTGTATGCCCAGTAGAATTCGATTGATGTGAATTCAGGGTTGTGTGTCGCATCCATACCTTCGTTTCTGAAGTTTCTGTTGATCTCGAATACAGCTTCAAATCCACCTACGATCAGTCTTTTAAGGTATAGCTCCGGTGCGATTCTTAAAAATCTGTCAACTCCCAGTGCGTTATGGTGTGTTACGAACGGTTTTGCATTTGCTCCACCGGCAATCGGGTGCATCATAGGCGTTTCAACTTCCAGGAACCCTTTGTCTTCAAAGAATCTTCTGGTTAGACTGATAACCTTTGATCTGATATGGAAAGTCTTTTTAACCTCAGAGTTCATAATAAGGTCAAGATATCTTTGTCTGTATCTTAACTCTTTATCCTGAATACCGTGGTATTTTTCAGGAAGAGGGCTGATAGCTTTTGTAAGTATTTTTATATCGTTGGCATGGAGTGAAAGCTCCCCTTTACCTGTAATGAAAGGGAACCCTTCAACCTCTACGATATCACCCACTTCAAAAGTTTTTTTGAATACGTCGTTATAGAATCCCTCTTTGATGTTGTCCCTTGCAACATAAACCTGAAGGATACCGCTTTCATCCTCTATTTTAAGGAAGCTGGCTTTTCCCATAAGTCTGAAGAACTTGATTCTTCCGGCAACCGTATAGATTCTGTTCTCGTCTCTTTTGTCCTCTTTTTGCTCTATATCACTGTTTACGTTGATATATTTTTCGATCGTAGTATTTCTTTCTGATCTGTTGCAGTAAGGATTTACCCCTATCTCTCTTAGTTTGTTTGCTTTTTCTATTCTTTGTTGTATATATTTATTTTCGAACAATTTTTATATCCCTTCTTAAAATTTATTTCTCTTTACAGCTTCCGCATAATCCATACAGCTGCATATTATGGTCTGTGATCATAAAACCGTTTTGCCTGGCTATAACCTCCTGCCTTTTTTCGATCTGTTCGTCAAAGAACTCAAGGATCTTGCCGCAGGAGGTACAGATGATATGGTCGTGGTGTTCCGTGTCGTTTGATTCATATTTTTTCCCCTCTTTTCCAAATGAGATAGAAGAGATAAGCTCAACTTCTTCCAGGAAGTTCAGGGTTCTGTAAACAGTGGCTATACCTATGTTTTGTTCAGGGTACTCTTTTTTTACCACTTCATACAGCTCTTCGGCATTCAGGTGGCCGTCTATTTTCATAAGAAGTTTCAGTATCAAAGCTCTTTGCTCTGTATACTTCATTCCCTTGTCTTTCAGGACAGCTTTGAGCTTTTCAAGTGCTTCGTTACTGTTTTTCACTTACGGCTTCCTCTGTTTTTGCGGAGCTTGTCTCTTCAAGCTGTTTTACAAGCTCTTTGGATCTTTTCTCTACCTCTTTTTCAGATAGTTCTTTCATAGTCTCTTTTGTTGAGTTTACCGCTTTGTCGATGTTCTCCCCTACATTTAAACCTGAAGTATCAAGCTTTATAATATATTTCCCGGTTTCAACAAGAAGCGGGAAGACCATGCTGTCTTTTACTTTCGGCTTAAGGTTGTCGTTTATTACTTTTACCTGTGTAACAGCGTAAGCGATGATCGAAAATATAAGAAATATCTTTCCTGCACCGAAAAGGAAACCGAAAAGTTTATCAAATACTCCAAGTCCGCTTAGGTCAAGAACTTTTGCGAACAGGGTTCCAAGGGTAAATGCAATTATCCAGAAAAGAACAAGTGAAGCTATGAATCCCGCGAGCAGAATCGTGTTCTCGTTATTCATAGGGATCATCCCGTTTATAATATCACCTGCGTCTTTAGCCACCCTTGAAGCGACAAATACACCACCGATGATACCTACAAGTCCAAAAAACTCTTTAGTAAACCCTTTGAACAAACCTTTAAGCCCGAGCAGGGTCACCAGTGCGATAACAATAATATCAAGTAGATTTACATTTTCCAATCACTTTTACCTTTATAAATAATTGCGATTATATCTTTTTTTGCTTTAATACAAAATCAAATTTTTATATCATATATTTGGCGGCTTCTTTTTTATCGGGGAATTTGGTATTTTTCAAGGTATACTGCTCAATATTTTCATTATCGCTGAACTTTACTTCATACTCTTTCCCCTCATCGCATCTTCCGTATGTTATGATAAGTTTCGCAGCCAACTCTTTGTCTTCTTCTTTGGCATCTGCGCTAAACAGAACGAAAGGGCCGGAAGCATCTATTATCCTTGCTTTGAGGTATTTTGCGCTGCGGGTGTTTTTAAGCTTCTCGTTATCATCTTTGTCTCTTCCTATAATAAGTTTCGCTCCGCCCGGAAGTCTCAGGTGTCGTCCCGCTTTTAGTGTATCGATATCGTCTATTTCAAGCTTGTCGTAAGAAGTGAAGTCTTTCAGCTTTTTGCTGAACTGTATCTCTGTCAGAAGGCATCCCCCGCCCGGTGATTCGAAATTCTCCAGCCCAATATTTTTTGCTAATTCCAGTTGTGCGTTTCTGCTTCTTCCGCTTATACCAAGAAGTTTTTCTCTGTCGATCCAACCTTCAAGTTCCGGTTTTGAAGGGGGAAGTAGTTTTGCGCTTAACGGTCTTACTATAAGCTCATCGAAACTGCTTAGGGATTTTACGTTTTCCATTGCGTCTTTTCTCTGGCTCATTGGTCTTTGCCCCAAAACCTCTCCGCTTATCATAAACGATGCGCCGAATTTTTCAAGAAGCGCCCCTGTGTGCCTGAACATAAAACCGTGGCAGTCTATGCACGGATTGAAATTCTTCCCGTATCCGTATTTGGGTGAGAAGAGAACTTCATCCAGGTATAACTGCCGAAGATCAAGGATCTCAAGTTTTACGCCTATCTGTTTACACATATTTTTCATATGCTCTGTTCTGTCAACCGTTGAACCGAAACCTATATTTATATTTACCGCAATTACGTCGATACCTTGGTCTTTTATAACTTTCATAGCCAAAACGGAATCTAGTCCGCCGCTGAATAATGCTAACGCTTTCATTTTATCCTTTTTTTATTTGATTAATTGAAGAGGGTCTATATATTTGCTGTTCTTTGTAGCCTGGAACATAAGGGTATCGTTTATCCGACCCACTACATACCCTTTTTTTATCCATTTTCCCACTTTTAGATTGGGTGATATCTTGTCAAGGTGTGAGTATATTGTATGCAGGTTGTTCTTGTGTTTTACGATAACCACGTTCTCCAAAAGTCCCGAATTTTGTTTTGCGTAGACAACCTGTCCTCTTAGCACGTTAAACACTTTTGCATTAGGGATCTTTGTTTTTAAGGAAACAGACTCGTTAAAAAGCTTCATCTTATATACTTTGTCGTAGTATTTACCGAATTTTTTTGTAACATCATACGATTTTAGAGGGGCTATTGTTTTTTCCCCGTAATATTTTGATACTTTTATACCTTTTGCTGAAGAACCGAGTTTTCTTACTTCAATATCGATATCATCGTCAAGTTCTTTTTTTGAAACTATTTTCATCTGTTTTGATTTTTTTGTTTTTTCTTTCAGCTTTTGTTTTGCAAGCTCTTTTTTACGGGCAAGCTCTTTTTGTCTTTTAAGTCTTGCTTTCTCTTTTGCAATTCGCTCTTTCTCTTTCTGGATCTCTTTTTTCTTCAGGATATTCAAGCTTCCTAGCAGGTCTTTTATTTTTGACTGTTTTCTTATGATCTGTTTTAGTTTGCTTTGGTAGAGTTTGTGTTTTCCCCTTAGAGACTCAATTGTTTTCTCCTGTTCCTTCTGCATGGAAGCGAACTCTTTTTTTATCTCTTCCTGTTTTGCTACATATTTTAAAAGCTTTTTGGTTTTATCCTCATTGGATCTTTTTTCCCTGTTCACTTTCAGGTAATCGATATTAAGGTCAAGAACTTCCTGCTTTGCATTCTCCAGAATAAGGGTATAAACCTCTTTGTCTATGACCTGTTTCAGGGAGGTTCTTTCTGTTTGTTCGATACCCATGCTCATTGCATATTTTTCCACAATAAAATCAATTACGCTTTGTTCGATCTTCTCTTTCTTTTTTTGAAGTTTGACCGCATCTTTTTTTAGTTGTTCAAGATTGTTTTTTGCATTTTTGAGCTTCAGTCTGTTTAGTATGATATTATTATTCGTAAGTTCAAGTTTTTTGACTATCTCGTCATATTTCTCTTCCTCTTTTTTTATCTGGGAAGCCAGTATATCTATACTTTTGTTTACGCTTTGCTTATCATCGTTTATACGAGATATTTTTTTATTGTTGTTGGTTATTTTTTTCTCTATATCTTTTATTGAAGCCTGTGTATAGAGTGATATGCAAAGTATTAAAAAAAGATTTTTCAGCATTATGAGAGTTTATATTTTAATATAAGTCCGAAAAAAGTAACCAAAGGTACAACAAAAGCAAGTGCGACGATCTTTATGATCTCCAGGGAGATCTGGAAATTACTCGGGATCAGCTCAATTATCTCCGCAGGTACGACCATACTGATATTGGCCAATAATATATATAAAAGAGTTGATACTATTATAATTGAAAGCAAGGTACTCCCAAGCATAACCCTGAATATCGGTTTTGAACTGTAAAAGATCGATCCCCCGTGCAGCTGGATGATCTTTATTCTTTCAATATGTTCAAAGAACCAGATCTTTATCTGTTTACCTATAAGCAGGAACGAAAGGATCAGTATAACGCTGAACAGGGTTATTACAATATTCTGGATAAGAATAAGGATAGAATAGACCTTGTTATGGTCTTTTGAAAATGTTTCAACCCTTTTTACGCTGGCAATGGTTGTTAGCTCTTTTCTTATCTGTTCAAGTTTTTTTGTTGTCGGGAACTCTTCAAGGAATATATTGTAAAAGTAGGGCAGTTTACTGTTCAGGAGTTTCAAAGAGGATTCTGAAAGGTTTTGTTTAACCCCTTTGATTATATTCTCCCTTTGAAGGATCTTCACCTCTTTTACATCAATACCGGCTAATTGATCAATTGTTATAAGGGGTGTATTTGAGATAACCACTATTGAATAATCATTGGTAATATTGGCTTTATAGTTATCTACAACTTTGTTAACTATCAAAAAAAGACAGAAAGCTATCAACATAACGGTCAAAGGGAGCAGGAAAGAGAAAAACGATTTAAGATGCTTCATATATCACTCCGTCGTCTATATTGAATCTTCTGTATTTTATACCGAAGTTTGAAGGGATATTATGCGTTACTACAATAACGGTTATCCCAAGATGCTCGTTGGCATCCCTTAAAAGTTTCCAGATTACGTCTGCTGAATATTCGTCAAGGTTTCCGGTAGGTTCGTCCGCCAGAATAAGGCTCGGGTTGTGTGCCAAAGCTCTGGCAACTGCCGCTCTTTGCTGCTCTCCTCCGCTTAGCTCTTCAGGGTATGCGTCTACCTTGTGGCTTAACCTTACATGTTTTAGAAGTTTTTTTACCTGCTCTTTGGAGGTTTTGACATCGTAGTTGTGCAGTTTCAAAGGAAGCATTATATTCTCTTCTATTGTATACTCTTTGATCAGCTTGTAATCCTGGAAAATTATACCCAGGTTTTTTCTAAGCTCGAGCAGTTTTGAGCCGCTGCTTTTGGTCAGATCCATTTTATTTACAAATAACTGCCCCTGCTTAACTTTAAGTTCACCGTAAAGAGATTTTAAAAGGGTTGATTTACCGCTTCCGCTTGAACCGCTTATAAAGATAAATTCTCTCTCTTTAATTCTGAAGTTTCCGTTTTCGATAATATTTTTTTTATTATCGTATGCAAGGGTTATATTTGTAGCCAGGATCACGTTAAATACTCCAAAATAAGTTTATGTGAATCAAGATTGCTTCTTGTTTTTATGGGGTGGCCCTGGAAATACCTGGCAGTGCCGTTGTTAATAAGAATATACTTTGTTACGGGCTTGTTAAAGCTTCCAAGGGTAAGCTTGATAAGGAAACTGTTTTCATCTATCGTATAGATGGTTTCAAAGTGTACAAGGTAATCCTCTTTTATAACGGCCTTTAGGGGAAGATCGTTTTTGATCTTCTGAATATCAAGTTTTCCCGGAAAATCAAAATTACCCTCCAAAACAACTTCCGGTGAATTTTGCGTGGAGGTTATGGTAACGTCCCAGATGGTTTTTTCCTGTCTTTTCCATCTTGCTTCGTATTTGCTTACCACGTCAAGGTCTTCGTTGGTTTTTATTTCGTGCGGATATTCTTTAAAGTTGTCAAGCAGACCGCTTGAGTATTCAAAATATTTTGGGCTGTCTGTTCTTAGTTCTAGAGTCCCGTCTATTTTTAAAACCCGTAAGCTCTCTTCTATGAACTGGTTGCTCATGACCCGTCTGTGGGGTTTTTTGTCCCATGGTACGGGGAAGTGCACGAATATTTTTCCTACGCTGTTTGATCTTAAAAATTCCAGGAAAAGTCTCGCATCATAGTTTATTACAAGTATGTTTTCTATGTTTTGAAGAAGGGTCTGCTTTAATACCTGCTCTATAGAAGGGGTATGTATCTCAAGCCCTATGACTATTTTATCGGGGTTTGTTTTTGCCTGGTGTATCAGGTGCGTTCCGCTTCCGAATCCAACCTCTACGTAGATCTCTTTGTCCGTTTTAAACTCGTTTACGAAATAATCTATATTCTTAAGATATTTTTCCTGAGGCGGGATCTTGTTCTTATACATAGAATCGGTATTTGAAAAAAGCAGTTTTGCTTTCGAAACTGCGGCATAATCGTTCAATGCAGTTTTCATCAAACTGACCGGAGTCAGTCTTGTAGGATTGTCCAGTTTTATAAGGTGGTTCCCTTTTTTATCTACTTTTGTAAGTAAAAACTCTTTTTCACCTATGTTCACAGAGATCTTCTGGTCATATTGCGACTTTGCGACAAAATTAAATCTGGACTTTAAAGAGTTGTTTTCGTCCAGATTTATATCGTTATGTGGTTCTAATAATATATGCGGCATTTATACTTCTGTTATAATTAATTTAAATTTTGGATTTTCGGCAAGATAAGAGAAGACTCTTTTGTTCTTTCCGATACCAAACCGTATTTGTCAACTGCCTGGATGCTGTATTTGTATGTTACACCCCTTACAATATCCGGATCTTCAAATCTTAATGCATTGATATTCGGGATAATGATCTCTTCGCCGCTTGAATACCAGTCTTTTTTAATAACTTTGTATACATTGTAAGATACGGCTCTGTCGTCTGTTTTTATCCAGTTTAAAATAGTTCTTTCACCCTGGATCTGTGCAAGTGTCAACTGGGGCATTCTGGGCTTGCTTAAAGTTTGACCCATTGCAGGTGAAACTTCCTCTATTTTGCTTTCAAGGCCGTCTTTGTCAACGGTTGTTATTTTGTAGAAATAGATCTTGCCGTCCTCTTTTACCATATCGTCAAATCTGTTATGGTCAACATCCGCTTCGGCTATTTTAGTGTATGAACCGTCTGCGCTTGAAGCTCTGTGGATATTGTATTTTACAACATCAGGTGTACTTGATCTTCCCCATGCAAGCTGTATTTTTCTTGGAAGGTCTATAGTTGCCGTAAGCTGCGAGATCTGGTTTGGCAGGGGTTTTGTCGTAGCGGTTACGGTTTCGCTTGGGATCGATTTGATCTTATCGAAAGATACGGCGGTTATCCTGTACATATAGGTTTCATTGTCACCCAGGTTTTCATCGATATATTCGATATTGTATCTGCCTTTGTTGGTAGCTATTCTATCCCATTCAGCTTCTGTAGGAGTGGTTCTTTCCACGATATATTTTTCTATTCTCTGGCTTGGGTGGGGTCTCCAGAGTATTTTTATCTGTCTTGGAAGATTGCTGATACTGTCAACAAGGCTTATAGCTTCGATTCTTGGAAGTGTCGTAACCGTAACGTCTCCGCTTGGGTTTGATTCAAGGCCGTTTTCCCCTATCGTTGAAACGGAATAGGAGTATTTTGTATTTGACATAAGTTTTCTGTCAAGATAATGGCTTGTAAATTTGTTTTCTAATGTTTTTACCCTTGTATATTTAAGTCCGTCGATCTGCATATTAGCTCTGTAAACATGGTATCCTTTTACGAATTCGTTGGTAATAGGCTTCCACTCCAAAGCTACCGCTTCGTGATCGGGGATAAGTCTTATGTGATTTGCATCCACTACGGGCAGATTATTGTCTATTTTTGGAACCTCTGCCACTTCAAGGTTCTTTTCACAACCGCTAAATAGGACTATTGAACCTATCAATAATAAAGTTGTCGTTAATTTTTTCACAATAGTTTTCCTTTTGAAAGTATTCATTATAAAATGTTTTCATATCATTCGGTAAATCGGCTTTAAAGCTCATATTCTCTCCCGTTACGGGATGTTTCAGGTATAAGCAAAAAGCGTGTAGATAAACTCTACTGATTTTATCTGTTTTGCCCTTAAAACCATATAAAGTATCGCCCAGGATATGCCTGTGCAGGCTTTCCAGGTGTACCCTTATCTGGTGGGTTCTTCCGGTGAATAATTTTGCTGCAATAAGCTCGTATTTTTCGTTTAGGGAGGTGTCGAGTTTGATAAATGAGGTTTTTGCATTTTTACCTGTGGGCACTATTCCCATTTTTAGACGGTTGTTGGGGTTTCTTGCGATTGGTTTCTCGACGGTAATATCCTCTTTAAGGGGCTGGTCGGTAAGGGCAAGGTAATATCTTCCCATAGTTTTGTCCTCAAGCTGTTTGGACAATGCGGTATGGGCTTCGTTCGTTTTTGCTATAACTATAAGTCCGCTTGTTCCTTTATCCAGCCTGTGTACTATTCCGTGTCTCTCTTCACCGCTGATAGTCGAAAGGGATACCCCTTTCTTTTTCAGCCAGTCCACCAAAGTAGCTTCTTTTACGCTTGGCGCTCCGTGTACCACTACATTCGCAGGTTTGTTCAGTACCATGAAATAATCATCTTCATAGATTATCTCCACGTTAAAATCTACAGGCATTGCTTCTTGTTTCTGTACGGGGGGAAGTTCCACGGTAATCAGTTGTCCCGCCTGGAGCTTCAGTCCGCTTTTTGCCTTTGATTTGTTTTGAACCTTTACGAAACCTTTTTTTATAAGCTGTTCTGTCTGGTTTCTTGACTGGTTTAACTGCTCACAGAGAAAAAGATCAAGCCGAATCTCTTTTTCGGCGGTAAATTGTTTTATATCCATATATCTTTAAATGCCTTTTTTTAATAATCACTTATTATACTGAATATAAATATATATTAGGGTTAATCTTTTTTTGTTAATGTTTTACTTTTGCCTTTTTGAATTTAAGTTTTTCAATAAGAAGGCTTATTTTTGATATTTTTTCCTCTTCCTCTTTTATTGACCTTTCACCCTGAAGCTTGAACAGATCCATTTTCTTATCAAGGTAGTTTGTAGAAAAGTTACCCGCAATAAAATCTATATCTCTTGATATCTCCCGGTGCAGGACAATATTTGTGGGGAACCCTTCTATATAGAATTCGTCAAGTGCTCTTTGGGCTTTTTTAACTGCACCCTCCCAGTCAAGCGCCCATACGATAAGCTTGCCTATCATTGAGTCATAGTTTGAAGGGACGGTGTAGCCCGTATAAACAGAGGTGTCAAGCCTGACTCCCGGACCTCCGGGAGTTAAATAGTTCGTTACCGTGCCTACGCTTGGGATAAAGTTGTTTTGGGGGTTTTCCGCGTTTATCCTGAACTCTATGGCGTAACCCCTGAAGCTTATCTCCTCTTGCATAAATTGTAATTTGTCCCCTTCGGCTATCTCTATCATTCTTTGGATAATGTCAAAGCCGCTTATTATCTCCGTCACGGGGTGTTCCACCTGGACTCTTGTATTCATCTCTATAAAGTATATATTATTTTTTTCATCTACAAGAAACTCTACTGTTCCCACACTCTCGTAGCCCAGTTTGAACATAGCTTTTGTTGCTATTCTATAGAGTTCTTTTCTGGTTTCGTTTGAAAGCCTCGGGGATGGGGCTATCTCTATAACTTTCTGGTGCCTTCTTTGGATGGAACAGTCCCGTTCACCCAGATGCACCACGTTGCCGTACTTGTCCGCAACTATCTGCACCTCTATATGCCTTGGGTTTTCCACATATTTTTCGATAAACACTTCGCCTCTTCCGAAATATTTTTTCGATTCGTTTACCGCACTGTCAAATAAAGAGTAGAAATCTTTGGGATTTTTTACTATTCTCATACCTTTTCCGCCTCCTCCGAAAGCCGCCTTGATAATAACCGGGAATCCTATCTCTGCAGCTATTTTAGCTCCCAGGGTTTTATCTTCTATAGGTTCTTCCGTTCCCTCAAGCACGGGAACGCCTACGGCTTTCATAGCTGTTTTTGAGGCCATTTTGTCTCCAAAGAGTTCGATATGTTCAGGTTTTGGTCCTATAAAGGTGATGCCGTTTTGTTCGCAGGCCCTTGCAAAGTCGGCATTTTCACTTAAAAAACCGTATCCGGGGTGTATGGCGTCACAGGAGGCTTTTTTTGCTATTGATATTATATTGTCGTAATTGAGGTATGCTTCTACGGGGTTCCCCATAATAGGGTAGCATTCATCGGCTTTTCTTACCCAGACACCCTGAGTGTCGACTTCTGAGAATATGGAAACGCTTTTTATACCAAGCTCTTTGCAGGCTCTTATGATTCTAAGGGCAATTTCACCCCTGTTTGCAATAAGTATTTTTGAAATCTTTTTTTTCATTTTAATTCCTTTTTTAAACTGATTTAATTGGAATTAATTATATGAAATAATTATGAATGAAGTATGAATTACAAAAGCTTGGGATTAAAGATCTATCTACTGTTTTATTCTTAATTTTGTGTTGTTGTCAAAGGTAAAAATGCAATAGTTTGATCTTGAGATAATATCGGTGATAATAGATACTTTTATTTTGCTAAAGTTCTTGAAAAATGTTTTTAACCGTTCATAGGCTTTATTGATATTTGATTTTTCGAAAAACTCCAAAAGAAGAGATTCTTCGCAAAATATAAGTTGCTGTTTTTGTACATTTAAATCTTTGAAGTTGTGTATAAATATTACGAATTCCTGTTTTTGTTTAGGGGATAATGTGATATAGTTTTCAATATAGATCGATTCCATGCTCTGCTCCTTATTTTAGTTATAATAAAATTTTATTGAAATATTATGAACACAGTATGAATCGCAGGTTGTTATTTGTAAGTCGGAATTGCAATAGATGAATAAAAATATATATAAACGGAAACGATCAAAAGTGTGTAGATTATAATGAATTTACTGTTTTTCATTTTGACTCCTTTCCAAGATTTATAATGAATTTTGTATATTCGTCGTAGCTGCTTTGAATATCGACGGTGAACTTGTGTATATTTGCAATAGATTTTACTATTGAAAGCCCGAGTCCGTAACCGCTTCCGCTCCTTGCATCATCAACTTGATAGAACCTGTCAAAGATATTTTTGATATCTTCGGGCTTTATCCCTATGCCGTAATCTTTTATTATAAGCTTTTCATCATCAAGGGTTATCTCAACGGTGGAGTTCTTGTGGGAATATTTTATTGCATTCTGCAGGATATTGGAGATCATTATCTTTAAAAGGAAAGGATGCCCGTGAACCATCACGGTTTCAAAAGGTTCAAAATCAAATTTGATATTTTTTGATTCTATAAGCTTTGCGTTTTGGAGTATCACATCGGTCAGGATCTCGTCCAGTTCAACCTCTTTGAACTCCTCTTCAATCTCTTTGTTATTTGATTTTGAAAGGAACAGCAGGTTGTTTATAAGCTCCTGTAAAGATATGGTTTCATCAAGGGTACTTTTCAAGATATCTTTATACTCTTCGTTTGAACGATCTTTTCTCAAGCCCAGTTCTATCTCTCCCCTTATAATGGTAAGCGGGGTTTTTAGCTCATGGGACACATCGTTTGAAAACCTTTTTATTTTTGAGAAAGATTCGTCAAGTTTGTCCAGCATAAAGTTAAATGTGGTGATAAGCTCCTCTATCTCGTCGTTGCTTGTCAGGCTGGTTATTCTTTTATTAAGGTTGTGTGATTCTATATCCATAACCTCGTGAACCGCATTTTTTACCGGGGTCAGAGAGCTTTTTATAATAAAAAAACCTGCAATAACGGAAAGTATCAGCAGAATGGGGATTAGTATTATAAGTATGTTTTTAAGATGATCCATCTGTGACTGGACCTTGTCATTTATAGTGGTTGCCGCCTGGATATATATTTTGCCGTTTCTGTCGCTGTGGAATTGTACTATTCTTATTTTCTCCAAAGTGAAGTGCCGGAAATCTCCTTTTTTCAGGCTTTGTAGTTTATTAAGGTCAAAATTTTTTTTATTATTGGAGGCGGTTTTTATAAACCGGTTCTGTTCATACTTGTAAATGGTGATAAAAAGGTTCTTTATCATAAACTCTTCATTGTCAAACTCTTTGAAAAAATCCTGTTTGTAGTTTATCTCATTTATTACGGTCATCAGCTGTTTGTCTACGGTTTTTATATTTTGGTTGTAGAACTGCTCCACCAGTACGACCGAGAAAAGGGTTAATATTATGGTAATAACGATAGAGTAATAAAAAAGAAGCCTGGTTTTTATATTTTTAAGATTCATTGTCGGCACTTATTTTATATCCCATCCCTCTTACGGTATGAATAAGTTTATTATTATATTCTTTGTCTATTTTTTTTCTTAATCTATAAATATATACGTTTATTATATTGCTTGCTGTCTGCTTGTCCATATTCCATAAAGAGTTGTTTATCATCTCTTCTGTTACTGTTTTGTTCTTGTTGAACATAAGATATTTTAAAAGTATGTATTCTTTTGAGCTTAACTCTATTCTTTTATCCCCTCTGGTTACGGTTTTTTCATCACAGTCAAGCTGCAGGTCTGCTACTTTTAATCTGTTGGTAAGGTGTCTGCCTTCTCGCAGCTGCACTTTTATCCTTGCGACAAGTTCATCAAACGAAAAAGGTTTTGATATATAATCGTTCGCCCCGCTGTTAAGGCCTAAGACTTTCTCCTCGATGGAGCTTTTTGCAGTAAGCATGATAATAGGTGTTTTGATATCTTTCTTTCTTAAAAGTTTGCACAGGCTTATGCCGTCCACGCAAGGGATCATAAGGTCAAGTATAATAAGGTCGTAAGGATTGGTTTCGATCAGGTATAAAGCTTCTTCTCCGTCAAAACAGCAGTCAACTATGTAATTTTCCTCCTGCAGTCCTTTTGAAAGAAAAGAGGATATCTTAATATCATCTTCGGCAACCAAAATCTTCATATTTTATCCTTAAATCTACTTATTCGGCCAAATTTAAAATATTTAAAGGCTGTGCCGGTACTTATGGTTGTCAGGTTGTAGTTATATGTCTATAACAGGAGTTGAAATTTCTAGGTTGTTTTAATAAGTAACCGGCAACAGCCGTGAGTGCATCCGCAACACAGTGAAATTATAATATATAAATATGAATAGAATATGAACGGAAATTAATTTTAGGTTCATAGATCGTTCATAAATATTTTTTATAATTCATAAAGATTAACAAAAGGAAAAAGAATATGTTCTTAAACGCTTTTAAGGCTCTAGCTGCGAACAGGCTGAAAACTTTTCTGATATTTTCAAGCTTCACCTTTTCAATAAGCGCTATTTTTTTGATATCCTCTATCTCTTTCGGGATTATCGGAATGTATTCAAATATGTTAAAAACAGACGGGGATATTTTGGTAACACAGGCAAAAATATCGGATACTTTTTTCAGCAACGTGGATATAAAACTTATAAAACCCATAGAAGAAATAGAAGGTGTGACCAAGGTATCTGCTATGATAATGGGGGCAAGCCCCGTTGAAAAGCTTCCAATAGTTGCCGTTTACGGTACAAGCGGCAACAGGTTTTCAAACTACAAACTGACTAAGGGAAAATATCCCGAACAAGGAGAGGCGATAGTTGGGAAATCTATATATCAGCAGCTTTCAAATAAAAAAAATATAAGCATCGGCGACAGGGTTTTTAAATTAAGCGGTGTTTACTCAAGCAAGATAGGTTTTGAGAACGGCGGGGTTGTTATGAATATAAAAGATGCCGGTTCACTTTTTCATAAATCCTCATCTTTGCTTCTTGTAAATATGGAAAGGGGATTAAACCCTGAAAAGATCATAAAAACTATCAATGCCTTAAGTGACAAGATAGAGGCCGAATCAACAGATGATTTTATAAACAACTACAACCAGTTCAATATCATAGAAAAATCCTCAAACGTTATATCATTTTTAGCTTTTGCCATGGGGCTTCTTGCAATAACATCTATTATGAGCATAACGGTAAACGAGAGGAAAGACGAGTTCGGAATAATGAGAGCTTTGGGTATAGGCAGTTTTAAAATAACCGCATCCTTGGTAACGGAAAGCCTGATCCTTGCACTTATCTCTTTTGCAGTTGCCTTTATTATCTGCCAGGGGGTATTAACGGCTATTGAACACTCAAGTACCCTTCAAGGGTACGTAAACGGGAAGATCACTTTAAATCTGGCAGCTTCTATATTCATAACTTCTGTTCTAATGAGCATACTGGGAGTTCTTATCCCTTCATATACAGCTTCAAAGATCGATCCTATTATTTTAATACAAAAAGGCACCAGATGATACGGGCAGAAAACATCACCCATTTTTACGGAAGGGAAAAGGTACTTGATAATATCTCTTTGGATATAGCAAAAGGGGAATTCGTGTGCCTTACGGGGGAGAGCGGAAGCGGTAAATCAACTCTGCTTTCTATCCTTTCAAGTTTGCTGCAGCCAACAAGCGGGATCATAAATCTTGACGGTGAAAATATCCACAAAGTTAAAAACATAGATAAGTTCAGAAGAGAAACCATAGGGTTCGTATTTCAGTTTCATTACCTGATAAATTATCTTAATATAAAGGAAAATATAGAATTGGCACTTATAAACAAAAATGAAAACAACAGCCTGGAAATGATGAGGTTTTTGGGCATTGAACAGATAAAAGAGAAATACCCAAACGAGATATCCGGAGGTCAGAAGCAGCGCTGTGCCATTGCCAGAGCTTTGGCAAATACCCCCAAGATCATTTTTGCGGACGAGCCTACGGGGAATCTTGATTCAAAAAATTCCCAAAAAGTGTTTGAGCTTTTTAAAAGTCTAAGCACTCGGGGTACGACCATAGTTGCGGCAACCCATGACCTTAAGTTAGCAAAACTTGCAGATAAAATATATGAGGTTAACGATGGAAAAATTTAATTATTTTATAAAAAAGTATTTTTATATTTCTTTGATATTTTTTGCTTTGGGGCTTTTTTTCGGTCTGCTTTATTCTATAAATCTTTTGGGGGTGAATTTCCACAGTGGAATCTTAAGCCCCGTGAACACCAGATCGGTTCATATCTCTTTGATGCTTTACGGGTTTATACCTTTGATGCTTTCTTACCTGCCTTTTTTGATCATCAACAAAGATATAGGGTATGACCAAAAAGCTGTTGGTTATCTTGAGGTTTATACTATATTCTGGTTCGTGTTTTTAGTGTATATGGTGATCTCGCTTCTTCTTGGAGTAAACAGGGGACTGGCTTTTTATGATTTCCATTACAGTTTGAATTTCATACTTTTCCTTGCAGGAATTTTTTATGCAATGGCGCTTTTCAGGTATATCAGGCTTTATAAAGTGATCCCTTTATGGATAAAGGTGTGTCTGTATGTGGTAGTTGCGTCACCTTTTGTTCTTGTAGTATTGATGAATCCCCAGATAGGGCAGGTTGAAGCAACCGTTACGGGTCCACACGGGGATAATACTTTGGGGATGAGCCTGGCTCTTATTCCTATATATTACCTTATTTTTAAATACCTGGATCTAAATGATTTTAAAGCCAGATGGAATATATTCTGGATAATCCCTTTGTTCTGTTACGTTTTGTCTGTTCTTCACAGAACTTTTATAGGGGAGCTTTCCTATACGCAGGAGTGGTTCTTCCAGTGGCTTACTTTTTTTTATGTTCCTCTTCTTTACAGATGGTATAAGGATGCCCGAATAAAAAGCGGTTCAAAAAGGCTTTTACTAATCTCGATAATTGCGTTTTTATTTGTGGATATAGAGGGAAATATATTGTTTATAGAATCCATAAGGTGGATATTCCACAGAAATGATCTTATCGTTGCCCATGCCCATATTGCAATGGGGGTGGGTGTATTGTTTATGGCCCTGTCTCTCTACGGGGATATTATAAAGCAGCTGCAAAGAAAGTTCTTTAATCTTTTATATCTGCTTGGAATGATTGTTATTTTGGTTTCCCTGTCGTTGTCGGGTTTTGTGCAGGGGGGATTTGCCAGTCTTGATATAAATACCCTGTGGGGTGTAAGAACCGCTGCGGGGATTATGGTTATTTGTTCCCTGGCTGTTTTTATAAAAATAGGCACAAATTACAGCCGAATCGAGAAATATAACCTGTTCGGGGTCTTAAGCGACGCTCTAGGGGGAATAATACTTTTTGTTTTTGCCGGTTTTATCTACCCTATTGCAGGGTTTACATTTCACGGTGAATACGAATATGTTGTATTCGGCTTTGTTTCCATAACCGGGTTTATCCATTTCCTTGCTTTAAAATACAAAGAACACCAAAAGATCCTTACATTTTTGACGGCATCTGCAAGGGTCATTATAAGCGGGATATTCTTTGCCTTGTTTTTAAAAGGCTTGCTTGGGATCGAAGCACTTTTAATTGCAATGTATGATTTTATCTTTATGTCCGTTTATTTTATAAAGTTTCATAATCCATATGAAACGAAAGGGGAGAGAAATGAATAAGCTTAATTTTCCTTTGATCTTTTTTGTTTCTTTTGAGCTTTGTTACTACCTTCTTATAGCACAGACAGGTATAGTTGAGTTTTTCGGGTCTGATCTGACGGTTATAGCCTATATGCCTCTTGGGGGGATAACAGGGTCGATATTATCTGTATATATCAATTATGATATAAAAAAGAAGATACTGTTTTTGACTTTTGTGCAGCTTTGCGTAACGTTCTTCTATCCCGGTTTTAATTCATTGTTGTTATTTATTTTGGGACTGAGCGTAGGGGGGATGGCTCCTTTGATCATCTACTCTTTGAAAAAAGCTGCACCCAATGATTTTATAGTGATACTTTCTATCTCGTATCTTGTGGGAACCTCTTTGTTCAACACTCCCGTTCAGGAGAGGGCTGTTTTGGGAATAATCTTCAGTCTGATCGTACTGCTTAGTGTTTTTAAAACAGGAGAGAAAAAATACCCACAGGAAGAGGGGCAGCTTAGTTATCCCGTATTTATGATGATGCTCTGGGTTTTTCTGGATTCGGCTCTTTTTGAATCCCTCTCGCGGGATATTCAGATACCCATTTGGAGGGGAGGGTACAGCTTTGAGATCATACTGTTTCATATAACAGGAGTCGTTTTTGCGGTAAAGCTTCAGCTTGGGCACAAGTTAAAAGAGATGATGGTCATTCTTTTATTTGCATTGTCGTATCTGTTTTATTTTCTAAGGGAGCCTTTATTATTAAGTATTGTTTACCCTTTCGTTATCTCCTACTACAATACGATAATTTTGCAGGAGATAACCAAAATAAAGGATATAAAAAAAATAGGGATCGTAATGGTGTTCATAGGCTGGGGTGCAAGCGGTGTGGGGCTGTACTTTGCTTTGGAAGATCTTATGATCTATATACCTGCAATATTTTTAATCTTTATAATTATAAGCGAACTGTTTATAACGAAAAAAATAAATTCACAACAAGGAGTGTATTATGTTTAGAGTTTTGGTTTTAACGTGTCTGGTTTTAAGTTTGGGATTCGGTTCCAAACTGCAGTTACAAGATGGACTTATCAAAGCCCATACGGAGGTTTTCGGGGATTCAACCATTGATCCTGAAACAAAGGATATAAAAACAGATCTTACTATACAAAAAAGCTTAGAAAGTATAACGGGGAAGATATTCATAAAAGCGGGTGATCTTGTCTCGGATAATAAAGACAGGGACAGTCATATGTACAAGAGTCTAAAGATAGCAAGCCATCCTTTGATAACTTACAGGATAAACAGTATCTCTAAAAAGGCCGATAAAGAAAACAGCTACATATTAAAAGGTGTCCTTGAACTTCACGGGATAAAAAAACAGCTTGCGGCAGATGCTGTAATGGTGCAGAAAAAAGGCTTGATAAATATTAGATCAAACTTTTTTATAAATATGAGTGATTTTGGTGTAGAACCTCCGGTGCTTCTTTTCTTAAGCGTCAGGGACCGGGTGGATATAGACGTGAATATTAATCTAAAGGGGAAATAATGTTAAAAAGTATAATTTCAGTAATTCTGTTTTTGTCTGTGTGTTTTGCACAGAGTGTAAAAGTGGGTGAGGAGTTGAAACCTTTTACCCTGTCTGACCAGTTTGACAAAGTGCACTCCATCGATACTCAAAAGTACGGGTTATTCCTAATATCTTCCCAAAAAGAGGTCTCCTCCTGGGTAAATGGTTTTTTAAAAACAAAGAGCAAAAACTTCCTGGATCAAAATAGGGCAGTTTATATCTGTGACATTCATACTATGCCCTCGATTGTAACTTCCCTTTTTGCACTGCCTAAGATGAGAAAATACAATTACACAATGATGCTTTTTTATGAGAAAAACAGGGTTTTCCCTGTACGGGAAGATGCCTTGACGGTCGTTAAGTTTAAAAATAAAAAAGTTCAAACAATCAGGTTTATAAAAGATGAAAAGAAAATTAAAGAGATTTTTAAATAATTTTAAAAGATCGACACTGGATATAGAGCCCACTTTTGTGGATATACCCGTAAAGGGAAAAAAGTTTGCCAAGTTGAAGATCCTTCACCTAAGCGATCTTCATATTAATAAAAAAACATCTAGTGAAGAGATAACTTCTTTTATCGAAACGGTAAATAAACAAAAGGTTGACTTTGCCGTGATCACGGGGGATATTATAGATTGCCGGGTATCAAAGATAAAACAGAAGCTTTTTTTATTTAAGAATATCCGCCATCGTGTATATTTTGTAAGCGGAAACCATGATGTTTTTTACGGTTATAAAGAGCTGCTGGAGGTATTGGATCAATGCGGTGTTGAGGTTTTGGACAACCGTTTTTCTTATCTTGTTTTCAAGGGAAATAAATATATTTTAGTGGGTCTTGGTGACAGGTTCAGTAAATATTTCAAAATAAAAAGAGATGAAAAAGCGCTGGTGAAAGAGATTCAAAAAAAGGATAGCTTTAAAATATTTCTGGCCCACCAGCCAAAAGATTATGTATATGCCAAAAAAGCAAAGGCGGCTTTGTTCTTATGCGGACATACACACGGCGGGCAGATATACCCGTTTCATCTTCTGGTCAGGCTGGTGCAGCCTTTTTTATCGGGACTTCATTTTGTAAAGGGGATGGCTGTTTATGTAAGCCCCGGGCTTGGGACATGGGGGATAAGGTACAGGTTTTTCGCAAACAGCGAAATGGCGATAATAAGATTAATTAAAAAGTAGTATAATAAAATTATGAAAATTCTGCTCATTGAAGATGATATTAAAATAACAAATTTTTTAAAAAAAGGCCTAAGTGAAGAGGGGTATATCCTGGATGCCGTACAAAACGGGGAGGAGGGGATATATTTAAGCGAGATAAACAGTTACGACCTTATACTCCTTGATATAATGCTCCCTTCCATAAGCGGCTTTGAGGTTTGCGAAGATCTAAGGAAAAAAGGGATCGACACCCCTATAATAATGTTAACGGCAAGGGACAGTTTAAACGATAAGATAAACGGCCTTGATACGGGGGCAAACGATTATATAGCGAAGCCTTTTGCCTTTTCGGAACTTTTGGCAAGAATAAGGGTTCAGCTTAGGACAAAAAACGAAACCTCTGTTACTCTAAGTGCCGGCGATCTTGAACTTGATCTTGTACAGAAAAGGGTAAAAAGAGGGGGTAAAACGATAAAGCTTACGGCAAAAGAGTTCACCCTTTTGGAGTTTTTATTAAGGAATAAAGACAAGGTGCTCTCAGAAACCCTTATTAACGATTCACTTTCTGAATTGAACGAATCAAAGATGAGCAATATAGTAAATGTATATATCTACAGGCTGCGAAATAAAATAGACAAAGAATTTGATACAAAACTTATAAAAACCGTAAGGGGGATGGGTTTTGTTCTGAGTGAAAGGGATGATTATTAACAATTCCATAAAAAAACAGCTTTTACTTTATTACCTGATAGTGCAGATGATCATTTTGTCTCTGTTTGGTTTTATACTCTTTAATTCACTGAATCAGTCGGTTGAATATGAACTTAAATCCTCTTTGAAGATAATTCTTCTTGATATTAAAGATGATATCGCAGAACACAGCAATATCAAGGATGTAAAGCTTGACGAGGATATCGAGTTTCAGTTTGAGCCTTTGTATCTGAAAGTTGTAAAGGTTGATAAGAAGAAAAATATCATTGATGAGGTAAGAACTAATCTGTTTCCTGATGATATCTCGGTTGATAATCAGTTTTTAAAAAACTTAAACACTGGAAATGTGGATTTTAAAAAACAGGGGAAATACCTTTGCTCTTTTTTAAAGATAAATTATAAGGGACAATATTACGTAATTGAAGCGGTTACGACCTTTGAGAGCATGGAGGGGCTTATAGATAATTTTATATATATGCTTGTGCTTGTGACTCCTTTGATTCTTGTTATATCGATACTTCTTGGAAACTATATAATAAACAAGAACTTCCGCCCTATAGAGGATCTGCTCGAACAAATAAGGTTCATAAAAGGAAGCGACACCTCAAAGAGGATAAAACTGCAGGATAATAAGAACGAGATATCCCAGATATCCGGAGAAATAAACAAGCTGCTTGAAAGACTTGACAATGCTTTTATAAAGATCAACCAGTTTAATGCGGATGTTTCTCATGAGCTGAAAACACCACTTACGATTATTAGGGGAGAGTTGGAGGTGCTTCTTCGAAAACACAGAAGCGCAGATGAGTATGAGCATAGTGCGAACGAGGTTTTGGAAGAGATAATAAAAATCGAACTTTTGATAAACAACCTGCTGTTCCTTTCAAAAATTGAGAATGAGAATATAGATTTTGAGCAGTTGTATCTTGACGAACTGCTCCTTGAAACGGTAAAAGAGTGCCGAAAGATCGCAGAATCAAGATCATGCAAAATAAATATAAAAGTAGATACCGATGCCCTGATACGGGGCAATGAGTTCTTGATGAAGATCGCACTTAAAAATATTGTTGAAAATGCTATATTCTACTCTTACAAAGATTCAAATATCGATGTTTCTCTTTTTAAAGAGAACGGCATAACAAAGATAAAGATCAAGGATCAAGGTATAGGAATGGATGATATCCAGCTTTCAAAGGTTTTTGACAAATTCTACAAGAATGATAAAAGCAGGTCAAAGTATCCAAACGGAAGCGGGCTTGGGATGGCAATAGTAAAAAATATCCTGAATATACACAGGGTGCAAATCCATATCCAAAGCACAAAAGACAAAGGCACGACTGTTACTTTAATCTTCCCTCTGGATGATTAAACGGAATATTACGCAGTTTTAGATATTATCCCTTATGATTTACTTCTTTGACAAACGGATAATAACGCATTTTAATTTTGAACTTGTTTTACTGATATTACCGTTGATATTTCTTTCCCATTACCTGATCTATGAGATAAATACGGTATTGGCACACAAGCAGCTTATATATTTTTTATTATCTTTATTTGCCTTTATCGTGGTTTTCATCGTACCTTTCAGGAGTTTGAACAGGTTTATTCCCGTTGTTTACTGGATAGGGATATTTTTGCTTTTGTGCGTGGAGCTGTTCGGTATTACCAAGCTTGGGGCTACAAGATGGCTGCAGATCCCTTTCACAAGCATGACCATACAGCCCTCAGAACTGTTCAAACCCGCATTTTTGCTGATGCTTGGATATCTTGTTAAGCACAGGCCTCCCCCAAAAGGGGGATACAACCTGAAAGATTTTATATATTTCTCTTTTTATATCCTTCTGCCTTTTATACTTATTGCAAAAGAGCCTGACCTTGGAACGGCGCTTGTTCTGATGCTTGTGGGGTACGGGGTGTTGTTCCTTATAGGTGTCAACTGGCGGATCATAGCTGGAATCGTGCTGATCCTTAGTATCAGCTCCCCTTTGATATATACATACTTGATAAAAGATTACCAGAAAAAGCGTATCCATGATTTTATAAGCGAGGAACCAAGTTACCATGTGAAACAGTCTGTTATCGCCATAGGTTCGGGCGGGGTTTTCGGAAAAGAGAAAGAGGATGCTACCCAGACCCAGTTGAAGTTTCTCCCTATTGCCACAAGTGATTTTATCTTTGCTTCGTTTGTGGAGAGATACGGTTTTATAGGTTCTGTGGGACTTACTTTATTGTATCTTCTTCTTATTCTGCACCTTCTTTTAATACACAACCATTATAAGAAGGATCACCTCATAAGTGTGTTCGCAAGCGGTCTGGCCCTTTTGATCTTTTTGAATATGAGCGTTAACATACTTATGGTTATAGGGTTTGCCCCTGTTGTTGGGCTTCCTTTGCCTTTGTTCAGCTACGGGGGAAGCTCTTTTATAAACTTTATAGTGCTTATTGCCATACTTGAGAACCTGATCGCGTTTCGGTTTATGGACAGCTATAATTTTATTAGGAAAATGTAATAAAAAAACTTTTTATTTGTATAAGCTATAATTTGATAAAATGTCTAAATGGATGTGTTAGAATTACTTACTAAAAGATTGGAAACAATGTCGGACGAATTTCAATTTCTCATTAAAGAGAACAGAAAGTTAAAAGCACAGCTTGAATCTATGAAGAATAAGAACGATTTACTTACAAGGAACTCGCAGGATATGCTTCTCACAATAAAGAGTAAATTGAAAGACGGAAACGAAAGGTGAACGAGATAACTTTTTATATCGATAATATAGCTTATACTATTGATATCGGTGAAGATCCGGATAAAGTGTTGGAGCAAAGTATTAAAGCAATGCTTTCAACCGATGAAAGTCTCTCGACCAAAGATGTGCTTCTTGCATATTTGAAAAGAACCGAAGAGATGGTTCAATACAAAAGAAAATTAAAATCGGTAATACATACTATCCCAAGCCTGGAACAGTTCAAGGAAAAAAGCGAAGAATAAAGATTAGAACAGTTTGCTTTTGATCTTTTTTTCTATATTCTTATATTCAGGCATAAACGAACTTACCATATCCCAAAACTGTTTGGAATGATTTTTATGCATAATATGGCATAGTTCGTGAAGCACCACATACTCTATACACTTTTTCTCAAACTGCAATAGCTTGTAATTGATCGATATATCGTTTCTGCCGCTGCAGCTTCCCCATCTGGTCTTTGCACTTCTGTAGGTTATATTGTTGGGGTATTGCTTTGTTTTATGGCACCATTCGTCAAATATGGGATCTATGATCTTTATTGCATTGTATTTGTAAAACTTCTTTAATCCGTCTATAAAATCATCGTAACCGCTTTGGGGATTATGTTTTACAAGAAAAAACTCCTCATGGAAACTGAACTTTACCGTTTTTATGGAAGGGTCCTTTTGAAGGTTCATGGGATAGTGTTTTCCCAGGAAGGGGATCTCTCCTCCCGTTATAAAATCAAACTGGTTTTTGTATGGCACTTTGTTTATGCTTCTTAATATCCACTCTTTATGCTCGTAAACGATATCTTTTAGAAGATGGGCCTTGAATTTCAAAGGGGTCTTGATGATTATTTCGTCTTTGTTCTCAAGCTGAAGGCTTACCCTTTTAATCCTTTTGTTTGTTCGGTGGACAAGGGTAAAGGTGTGGTTATCTAAAGTAACTTGGTGCGGCATCTTTTATTTTTCTGTAGATCTCTTCAAAATCACTGCTGAAAACTCTTGTTTCACCGATAGTCGTTATAAAGTTGGTATCTCCGACCCATCTTGGAAGCAGGTGCATATGTATATGCGGAGCAATCCCCGCACCTGCTGCTTTGCCCAGATTCATACCAATATTTACACCCTGGGCATTCATAACCTCTTTTAGAAGTTTTACACCTTTTTGGGCGAAGTTTGACATCCTGGCAAAGGTATCAGGATCAAGATCCTCCAGGTTTGCGGTGTGGTGGTTTGGGATAATCATAAAATGCCCCGGGCTGTAAGGGTATTTGTTCATAACAATGAAAAAATCTTTTTCCCTGTGGATGACTCCGAGTTTATCTCCATCTTCCGGATGGTTTGCAATATGGCAGAATACACAGCCTTCTATCTTTTCTTCGGTTCTTGTTATATACTGGGTTCTCCAAGGGGCGTACAGTTTATCCATGATCATCCTATTTTACAAAAGTTTCATATATTCTTACATTCGTATCATCGTATGTTTCCAAACTTACATGATACAGTACAGAGCTTTCAGTAATTGTTTTTACTATTTTCATATTATATCTATTGTCATTTAAACTAAAATTGTTTATCTGCGTGTCATTATGGGTATTTATAAAATTCTTTAACTTTTCCATATGGATCCTGCCCTGCAGATGCAGGTATTTATGTGTGTTTATATTTGAGAAAAGGGTATTGTTCTTTAGTATGGTTAAACTGTAAAGTGATAACAAAAGCACGATAATTATGGAGGATATAAGTACGAACGATCTTTTCATTTTATTATCCAGTTCTGGCAGATCGCGTTGTTATCAAGGCAGATATCTATACTTACAAGGTTACCTTTTGATGAAAGCTTGAAGCTTGCAACATTCTTTAAAAGCAGGTGTTCCTTATTATATATTAAACTGCCGTTTACAAACTCTATGGTTGAGAGGGGATGTTTTTGTATAAAAAGTTTTGTTGCCTCTAGTTTGAGTATATTATCAAGGTCGTTTACCAGGGCATGGTTCCTGGTGCTTATATTCAATGCTATATTCATGGAATAAAGAGCAATTACGGAGAATATGGCAATAGTGAATATAAGCTCTATAAGCACCATGCTTTTTTTCATTGTTTAATCCAGATCTTTCAGTTTAAGGGATAACAGGAATGAAACAACAAGCAGTACAATGGTAAAACCGTACAGGAACCCATGATTGGTGTACTCAAGTATCGCTCCTCCCGCAAAAGAGAAAAACATACCAAACGAGGTTATATTGGTCTGTATGGCATTATAAACGGGTCTTTTATCCTCAGGGGCGATTATAATTACAAGATTTGTAGAGGATATACGGCTTCCGTCTATGGCTGCGCCTATAATAAAGAATATAAGCATATACATAACAAGAGTTGATGCCGCAAAGGCAAGAAGGATAGATAATATACTCGCAAAAATAGAGATGTTTGCTATTAGTTTGTTATACCCCCTGCTTGAAAGTTTCCCCCAGATTATGTTGCTGATCATTGCGCCTACCATCTGCGCCGTTATAATTGAACCAATAGCAACTCCGTCAAGGTCTATTTTATCTTTGGCGTCGAGGATAATGAACGGCAGGGTAAACAGGTATGAATAAGCAAGTAAAAAAGTAAGCACTTGAATCTGCAGGTTCTTATCGCTTCTTAAAAGTTTTCTTGCGTTTTTTAAAAACTCTTTAAAAGATTTCTCTTTTGCGGAGATATTTTTCTTCACAGGTTCCGTTACGGTACCGAATGCCCAGAAACCAAATCCCATTAAAAAGGAGCTGATAATAAATAGAAAAGCGAAGTTGTAAGGGGGTTCGTAAAGTTCCAGCATATATCCCGCGGCCGCACCGCTTATGATAGCCGCAAAGGCTGAAAAGAACTGTCTTGCGGCCATAGATTTTCCCCTGAACTTGTGGGTGAAGATTTTTGCTAAAAGTTCTTTAAAATAAATAGCCCCGAATCCTGCAGAGAAAGAGAAAATGAACAGACCCAGACCTATACAGAAAAGTGTCACCGTAGGGTAATCTTTCCCGAACACTAAAATAGAAACACCTATAAAGAACCATCCCAGGAACCTGAAAAGAAATACTTTTCTCATATAATTTAAAACTAAAGGATAGCCTTGTGCATGGAATGCAGCATAAAGCTGGACAAGCACGGCACCCCCTCTTAGAAGAGAAGAGAAAAGTCCGACAAGAATAGCACCTCCCCCGAAATATGTGATGATAAGGGGAAGTATGGTGTGGGCTTCTGCCACGGTTGTTCCTAACATCACGAAAAAGCCGTGAAGCACGTTTTTGTTATGGTTGGATTTTGAGTCCATTTGATGGGGTTGGGAGTTATTCAATAAGGGGTCCTTTTTTTGCGTAATTGTATCGAAATTTTCTTTATGGTATAATCTGAGGTATTTTAATTTATAAAAATCTATAATAATTATTAAACAAGGAGAATCATAAATTATGGGTAGAGCCTTTGAATATAGAAAAGCGGCTAAGATGAAAAGATGGGGGAATATGTCAAGAGTATTCCCAAAACTTGCAAAAGCTATTACGATGGCGGCAAAGAGCGGTGGAGCAGATCCTGATCTGAACCCTGCACTTAGAACTGCAATAGCAACCGCAAAAGCACAGAACCTTCCAAAAGACAATATAGAAGCTGCGATAAAAAGAGCAACGGCAAAAGATGCGGCAGACCTTGCAGAAGTAAACTACGAGGGGAAATGGCAGCACGGCGTGCTTGTTTTCGTTGAAGCGGCAACAGATAATAATACAAGAACAGTAGCAAATATAAAAACTATTTTTAATAAAAGCGGCGGTTCCATCGTACCTACAGGGTCATTGGAATTCATGTTTGACAGAAAAGCTGTTTTTGAACTTAAAAAGCCTGAGATGGATATGGATGAGCTGGAGATGGAGCTTATCGATGCAGGACTTGAAGAGATAAAAGTGGAAGATGAAGAGCATATATCTATTATCGCAGATTATACGGACTTTGGCGATATGTCTAAAAAACTTGACGAGATGGGTATAGAGTATGAGAAAGGTTCACTTCAAAGAATCCCCAACTCCCCCGTAGAGATCACGGATGAGCAAATGGAGGAGCTTTCTGTGCTTCTTGACAAGCTTGAAGACGATGACGATGTTCAGAACGTTTATACAAATTTAGCATAATTTCGATAGAATAATTTAATTGCTTATAAAAGGATATAATAATGTCAAAGAAGTTTAGACTTGTTACCAGAAGTGATATGGACGGTTTGGTGTGTGCGGTTATACTCAAACAGCTTGAGCTGATCGATGATATAAAGTTTGTGCACCCAAAAGATATGCAGGACGGTACTATCGAGATAACACAAAACGATATCGTAACCAATCTGCCTTACGTACCTCAGGCTCACCTGGTATTTGACCATCACGAAAGTGAAACGATCAGAAACGGCAAAGCTGATAATCATATCATTATAGCAGATGCACCAAGTGCGGCAAGAGTCGTATACGACTATTACGGAGGAAAAGAGAAACTTCCAATGATCGCGGATGATATGATGGAAGCTGTTGATAAAGCCGATGCTGCGCAATTCAGTGTCAGCGATATCCTTAATCCAAAAGGGTGGGAGCTTTTAAGTTTCCTTATGGATTCAAGAACGGGTCTTGGAAGATTCAGGGACTTCAGGGTTTCAAACTACCAGCTTATGATGGATCTTATCGATTACTGCATCAATCACACCATAGACGAGATCATGGAGCTTCCCGATGTTGTTGAAAGGGTTGAGCTTTACAACAAATACCAGGATGATTTTATAGATCAGCTTCAAAGATGTTCTACTCTTCACGACAACCTTGTAGTGCTTGATCTTAGAGATGAAGATATCATATATCCGGGAAACAGATTTACTATTTATGCTCTTTTCCCCGATACGAATATATCAATTCACGTTATCTGGGGATTCCAGAAACAAAATACAGTATTTGCAACGGGAAAATCTATCGTAAACAGAACCTCACAGACAAATATAGGGGAGCTTATGCTTAAATACGGAGGGGGCGGTCATAATGCCGCAGGAACCTGCCAGATTGAAAATGAAAAAGCCGATCAGATTTTAGAAGAGCTTATCGAAAAAATCACAAACGACGGATAAAAGCAGGGATCTTTCCTTTGCTTTTATCTCTCTTCTTTTCCCTTTCTTTACACCTTTACTACAATTTTATTTTTATACCTTGATTGACTTAGACTCAAGTTTATGATATAATATTTATCAAGTAATAGTCAACTATTACGATAGATACAAACAATTATTTTATTATACAAGAGGTAATATATGGCAAAAAGTTTATATGAGACACTTGGTGTCAGCGAGAATGCCACAGCGGCAGAGATAAAAAAAGCATATAGGAGTTTGGCGAAGAAATATCATCCCGATATGAATAAATCTCCCGAAGCAGAGGAGAAGTTTAAAGAGATTAACGCAGCATACGAAGTGCTTGGGGATGAGCAGAAAAAAGCCCAATACGACACATACGGCGATAATATGTTCGGAGGTCAAAACTTCCATGACTTCGCAAGAGGTCAGGGAGCAGGGGTAGATATCAATGATATTCTAAGAGAGATGTTCTCCCAAGGTGGTGCAGGAGGCTTCGGAGGTTCCGGTTTCGGCGGTGGATTTAACCAGGGCGGATTCGGAGGATTTGGGCAAGCAGGTTTCGGTGAGCCGGACCTGGATATAAGCGCCAATCTTTCAATAGATTTTAATACGGCAATTCTTGGGGGAACAAAAAATATATCAATAAACAATGAAACTTTTGATATCAAGATTCCCGAAGGTATAAGCGACGGACAAAAAATAAGAGCTAAGGGTAAAGGTAAGCAGGCTCAGGGGTACCCAAGAGGGGACCTGATCATAACTCTTAGAGTACAGGAGAGCAGCGAGTATGAAAGGGAAGGGGATGATCTTGTTAAATCGTTTGACCTGCCTTTAAAAACAGCAATGTTCGGAGGAAAAGTAGAAATTCCTACCTTGACCAAGACTATAACTCTTAAGGTTCCTCAGAACACAAAACAGAACCAGAAGTTCAGAGTAAAAGAGCTTGGAGCTTTAAACAGAAAAACAAAACAAAGAGGAAGCTTGTACCTAAAAGCTAATATCGTTATTCCTAAGCTTGAAACACTTGATGAAGATCTGGTAAAAGAGCTTGAGAGTAAACTGCCTGACGGGATTTGATCATGTCTTACAGTAAATCATATTGCGAACCGGTTTATCTTATCAGTGAAGTATCAAAGATACTTGATATTCATCCCCAGACCTTAAGGCAGTATGAGAGGGAAGGGCTTGTAACCCCGGGTAGAACCAACGGAAAAATAAGACTTTATTCCCAGGAAGATATCGACTCTATAAAGAACATACTTTTTTTAACGAGGGTTGAAGGGGTCAATCTTGCAGGTGTTGATAAGATACTGAAGCTTCAGTCACAGATAGAGAAGATGCATATAAAGATCAAAAAGCTGGAAGTTGAACAAAGTGCGGCTACAAAAAGCAAGGCTTTGGTAGTGAAAAAAAGTCAATACGATATTATCGTATTTGAAGAGTAAAAGCTATAGGATATTCTCTATAGCTTCTTGAATCTTTAGTGCCTGGCAGTGTTCTTTAACGTCATGGCATCTTACTATAGAAGCACCTCTTTTTACATTATCAAGGTGTATTACAAGGGTTCCCGGAAGTCTTTCGTTTGTAGGGGTAGGAATGATCTTGTCTATCATCGATTTTCTGCTTGCCCCTATTAGGATCTCATAACCGAAATGTTTGAAGTGTTCGGTATTTTTAAGAAGAGTAAGATTGTGTTCCAGGGTTTTCCCGAATCCTATACCAACATCCAGAATAATATCTTTAACCCCGAAATCTTTTGCTTTTTGAATTCTTTCTTTAAAGAAGTTGTCAACTTCAACCATTACATCATCATATTCCGGGTTGTTCTGCATATCTTTGGGCTTCCCTTTCATATGCATTATAATAACCGTGGCACCGTATTTTGCACTGATACGTGCCACTTCGTCGTTTGCCAGACCGGTAATATCGTTTACAATTTTAAATCCTGACTTTAAAGCGTATTCAATTACGCTCGGGGTGTAGCTGTCTATGCTGAAAACCACTTTTTCATACAGCTTCTCTTTTGCTATAACATCGCAGATAGGTTTTAGTCTTTCAAGCTCTTCACTTTCACTTACGCTATCGCTTCCCGGACGCGTAGAGACTCCGCCTATATCTATAATATGCGCACCATCCTGTATCATTTGATCTATTTTGGCTACCGCGTCGGAGCCTTTAAATCTGCTTTGTTCAAAAAAACTGTCGTCGTTGGCGTTTATTATACCCATGATCTTTACAGGGTGTTTTTTAACAGAGATAAACTCCTTTAGCCCTTTTGCCAGTTCTTTGAGTCCGAAAGGCTGGGAAAGCTCTTTTCTTGAAAGTATCTCAAAGTGTTTTGAACTACCCATAAGAACAGCATCTACATATTTATCTTTTGCTATTATAACTCCCTGCGGAACCGCAAGGTCAGCACCTATTGAAAGGGCATCCTGTTTTAGTATATTTGCAGCACCCACATGCAGGTCTTTTATGTATACAAGGTGGATATCGGTTTTTGCCGCCATTATTTTCGATCCGGGATTATCTGATCCAAGGTTGTTAAAAAGCCTGTTCGTATCGTCCGAGTTTATTTTATAAAAGTCCATTTATTTGTTTACCATTATATTTAAAAGAAGAGTTGTCATAACATTTATGGGTCTCGAGTTAAGTTCCAGAAGTTTCATGGCTTTGCTGAAGCTGTCAAGCTCTTTTTTTGAAAGTCTTACCTGCTGGGTATTTACACTGAACATTATAGACTCTATTATCTCTTTTGCTTCATGCTTTGAGATCCTCTGATTTTGCTTTAGAAAGTCGTAAACCTCTTTTAGTTCAAGTTTTTTTATATTCAAGCTTGTATCACTGAGGGTTTTTTTTGTTTTCAGGTATCTTACCTGCAGTCTTGAAAGAATAGTAGGCAAAATAGAGTTTTTGGATGTTGTGATAAGTATAAATATAATATTACGCGGTGGTTCTTCCAATACTTTTAATAGTGAATTTTGTGCTTCAATTCTAAACGACTCTCCGCACAGAAGAATATATTTGGTGTCGTTTGTTGCAATATATGCTTCTTTTACCGCTTTTTGAGCCTGGGGAAGCAGGAACTCTGTTTTCCCCTCTTCTTCGTTTTCTATTATCCGAACAGAGTGCCGGGGTAGATTCTTTGCTACGGTTTCAACATACTGCTGAATATCATTTACTATAAAAAGTGTTGATTTTGTTACCATCTATTTTAATACATCCACCTGGGCAAACAGTGTTGCGTCCATTGTTTTATCAAAAAGCCTGTACATCTGAAGAAGCTTCATATCTATAGACTCGTCGCTGCTTTTTAGGTTAAAGCTGTTTGAAAGTTCCTCATCCATCACCCATAAAAGAGGTTTATGGGAGAATTTGGCAAGGGTCGATCTTCTATGCTGGCTTTTACCTATATACCAGAAAAAATAACCATTGGGAAAAGAGATGCTGAGCATATCTTTTATAAGCTCCACGTCGTTATCGCTTTTGATTGAATCTATATTATGAAAAGAGTTGAAATCGTAAAAGGGAAGAAGTGGTCTGCCCAGGTTTTTTCTATTTATATTTGAGAGGATATATTTTAAATACCACTCATAATCGTTATCGGTAATGATCAAGACGCTTTTCCCTTTGTCTATAACATTTGTTATAGACTGGGAGATAAGAGGTGTCCAGTCATATTTTCTCTCTTCAAGCCAGGAACCAAGCAGTTTGTCCTGCCTGATCGTATCAACTGTCCAGTTTATAAACTCTTGCAAAAGCCGATCCTATTTATCCAGCTCATAGATATCATGAAGGCTTCTAACTGCAAGTTCTGCGTATTTTTCTTCAATAACCATTGAGATCTTTATTTCGCTTGTACTTATTATTCTGATATTGATATTGCTGTCTGCAAGGGCAGAGAATGCCTTGCTTGCAACACCTGTGTGTGATTTCATACCCACACCCACAATAGATACTTTACAGATATCATCTTTGTAATCTATAGATTCGGTATCATCTTTGAATTTTTCCATTACGGATTTTGCTTTTTCAAGTTCAGTTGTCGGTACGGTGAAGTCAAGATTTGTTTTATCGTCGCTGCCTATAGTCTGCACTATCATATCTACGTTGATGTTCGCATCTGCCAAAGCAGTGAATATAGAGGATGCGATTCCGGGCTTGTCAACCAGTCCGTACATACCGATTCTTACTTGATTTCTGTCTAATGCTATACCGCTAACTACAGGTTGTTCCATAATATTTTCTTCCTTTGTTATTAATGTTCCTTCAACTTCAGGAGTGAAGCTGCTTCTTGATACAAGATTTACGTTTAGTTTTTTGGCCATCTCTACGGATCTGTTCTGCAACACTTTTGCCCCGAGGCTTGCAAGTTCCAGCATCTCGTCATATGAGATTTTTTCAAGTTTTTTTGCTTTGCTTACTATTCTTGGATCGGTAGTATAGATACCGTCAACATCCGTGTATATTTCACATACGTCTGCATGAAGTGCACCTGCAAGAGCAACTGCAGTCAGGTCGCTTCCTCCCCGTCCAAGTGTAGTAACTCTGCTGTTTTGAGTATTTACGCCCTGGAAACCTGCAACAATGATTGTTTTCCCTTCACTGATTGCATTTTTCATATTTGTCGTATCGATATTTTCTATTCTTGCTTTTGTGTGCGCCGTATCCGTAATGATACCGGCTTCCCTTCCACTCATGGAAGTTGCATTATATCCCTGCTCGTTCAAAGCAATAGATAAAAGTGCGGAGGTCACTCTTTCCCCCGAACTTAACAGCATATCGATTTCAGATTCATTGGGAGATTTACTGAAATGCTCCGCATACTCTATAAGCTTGTTCGTTTCACCGCTCATTGCACTTACCACGGCAACGATATCATCTCCCTGGTCTTTGAATTTTTTGATGATATCAGCAACATTTTGAATTCTTTCCAAGGTACCCACGCTGGTACCTCCAAATTTCAACACCCTTAACATATTAAATATATCCTTCTTTTTTAAAGTATTTTAAAACTTTTTTATAAACGGTTCTTTTAAAAAAAGTTATATAGTTGTTCAACTCTTCGGTTTTAACAAACTTGAATTCGCTGAATTCAGGCTCATGTGTATTTATATCTATCTTTGCGCCTTTTTTCAGTTTTACCAAAAAGTATCTTTGAGTCTGACCGTCAAAGGGTGCCATTCTATGTGCAACCGACGGCGGAAAATCGTAACTTACCCATTTCGGGTATTGGGCGATTATCTCGATATCTTTTGTTCCTATCTCCTCTTTGAGTTCTCTAAATAAAGCATCCTTAGGTGTTTCACCTTCATCTATTCCGCCTTGTGGGAATTGCCAAGCATCTTCTACATCAATTCTTGATGCAATAAAAATTTCACATTTCGCAGGGTATGATGAAGATAAAACTATAGCTGCCACATTGGGTCTGTAGTTCTTTTTTCCGGTAACTTCATTGCCTTTGTTTGTTATTTTATCTTCCATTAATTTATTTACCTTATACTTACAATAATATATTCGCGATTATACTAAAAGGATGCTTCAAAATTGCTTTTGTACATACATATACCCTTTTGCGACAGCAAATGCCACTACTGCGCTTTCAACTCGTATACATACCTGCATAACTACAAAGACTCTTATATGAAAGCTTTGGGCAGACAGCTTGAATATGAGCTTCAAAGGCTTGATAGAAAAATAGAAACAGTGTTTATAGGGGGCGGTACTCCAAGTACCGTTGAAGCCTCTTATTATAAAAAAATTTTATATATTATAAAACCATATTTATTAAATAAAGATATTGAGATCACCATCGAGGCCAACCCCAATTCAGCCCAAAAAAGCTGGCTTGAACAGATAAGGGAAACAGGGATCAACCGTATAAGTTTCGGGGTGCAGAGCTTTAATAATGAAAAGCTTGAATTTTTAGGACGGAATCACAATAAAGATCAGGCAATAGAAGCTATAAAGCAAGCCCGGGATGCCGGATTTAAAAATATAAACTGTGATATCATATATGATACCGCCCTTGATACCAAAGAACTGCTTCAAAATGATCTGAAGATCATAAAAGAGCTTCCCGTTAACCACGTAAGTGCCTACAGCCTGACAATAGAAGAGGGTACGAAATTCTTTAATAAAAGCAGCGTCAGACTGGAAAATATAGAGCACGGGAGATTCCTGTTCAATGAGCTTGAAAAGCTCGGCTTCAAGCAGTACGAGATATCAAACTTTGCCAAAACCGATGATGCAAGAAGCAGGCACAATCTGGGCTACTGGGAGTATAAAGAGTACCTCGGAACGGGAAGCGGGGCAGTGGGGTGCATAAATTCTCAAAGAGTTTATAACGAAAAAGACGTGATAAAATATATTGAAGACCCTTTAAAGTATGAGGAAATTGAAACTTTAAGCAAAGATGATATTTTAATAGAGAAGATACTTTTAGGATTTAGAAGTGTTGTGGGAGTTGATAAAAATATCCTGAATGAAAAACAGTATGAAAAACTGCAGGATCTTATAGAAGCTGAAAAAGTTATCAAAAAGAACGGCAGAATTTACTCAAGCGATTTTCTGCTGGCAGACGAGCTTGCCCTTTATATAGATTGTATATGAAAGATAAAGGGATCAACCCTCTATCTGGATCTCTTCTTTTATTTTTAGGCCGAATCCGTTTATACCTATAAAAGAGTGTTTTCCTCCGCTTGTGATGTGTTTTACTTCTTTAACACCCAGTGTATTTAATATCTGTGCACCGATACCGAAATCTTTCATTGTCTCACTGTTTTCGTGTTGGTTGTCAAGGAATATCAAAACACCCCCTTTTTCTTGAAGAAAGTTGATAGACTTCAGCATTGAGTTTAGTTTTTCGTCATTTAAAAAGATGTTTATGTCAGGCTCTACGGTGTGAAACTTTACAAGGCTTGATTCCTGGATATCCCCGAACTGTATAACAGTATGGCTGTTGCCCAGATGATCTTCGAATATTTTCTTTTTAACAGGGGTGTTGAAAAATACCGAATCTTCGTCAGATACCATTTTTACAAGTGATTCGTGAGCCATTCTGTATTCAACCAGATCAGATATATATACCTGTTTCATATCATGTTTTTTGGCAAAGATATCAAGATCATCCCGTCTTGCCATGGTTCCGTCCTCTTTCATTATCTCACAGATAACCGCTTCACCTGCAAGGCCTGCAAGTTTACAAAGATCTATGCTTCCTTCTGTATGTCCTGTTCTTACAAGAACCCCTCCGTCTTTTGCGATCAGGGGAAAAATATGCCCGGGTCTTACAAGTTCTGCTGCCTTGCTTATGGGATTTGCCAATATTCTTATTGTGTCATCTCTTTCACCTGCACTGATCCCGGTACTTGCTTTTGCACAATCAACAGAAACCGTAAATGCAGTTTCATAAGAAGAAGTGTTGCTTGCAACCATAGGGTTAAGCTCCAGTCTGTTCGCAGTCTCTTTTGTAACTGAAACACATATCAAACCTTTGGCGTGTGTAGCCATAAAGTTTACCTTCTGGTCGTCACTAAGTGCAGCGGCGTATACAAGATCACCCTCATTCTCTCTGTCTTCATCATCCAACATGATAACCATGTTCCCTTTTTTTATCTCTTCAATAGCTTCCTGTACTCTTTTTATTGCTGACATCTCTAGCCTTTGTTAAATTAATATTTCGAGATTATAGCAGAAATTTTAAAATTTATCATAAAAAGTATTGACAAAAATAAAATATTTTACTATAATTCCGTCACTTGAAAAGACAGATGGCCTATTGGGGTATCGCCAAGCGGTAAGGCATTGGTTTTTGGTACCAACATTCGGGGGTTCGAATCCCTCTACCCCATCCATTTTTAAGTAGATCGCGGAATAGAGCAGCTTGGTAGCTCGTCGGGCTCATAACCCGAAGGTCGCTGGTTCAAATCCAGCTTCCGCAACCAAAATTTTTTTATTCTTAATATTTTCAAAGAGTTTTCAAATAATAATCATATTGGGGTATCGCCAAGCGGTAAGGCATTGGTTTTTGGTACCAACATTCGGGGGTTCGAATCCCTCTACCCCATCCATTTGTTTATCGCGGGATAGAGCAGCTTGGTAGCTCGTCGGGCTCATAACCCGAAGGTCGCTGGTTCAAATCCGGCTCCCGCAACCAATTAATAAATCTTTTCTTTGAAAATACAATCTTTAATTTCTTTATAGACAGGTGTCTGAGCGGTTGAAAGAGCTCGCCTGGAACGCGGGTAGGTGTAATAGCCTCGAGGGTTCGAATCCCTTCCTGTCTGCCATTGTTAAAGTTAAAATTTGAATACCCGTGAAGATTAAATTCTTCAGGAATATTCATTAGGATGAGAACCCTCGAAGAGGTGTTCGATGAAACCCCGCAGTATAATGAGGAAAACTCCTGTTATCTGCACAAAATTAAATTATAAAGGAGAAAATATGTCGATCAAAAACATAAAAAGAAACGAAAAATTGAAAGTTTTAATAAGATTAATAAAATCTAATGAAACATTTGAAGATGCTTGTTCTAAATCAGGACTGAGCAAAACAGACGCTAACACATTATTAGCAGTTAAATAATTTAGGTTACCTCTCAACCTATTTATAAAAATTACTTATCATTACAATTTAGTTACAATAATCATTAAAATCACACAATACATCATTTTATTTGTTATATACTTTACTTTTTTCTATAAAAAGGGTTATAATATATGCTCTAATAATTATTAAATAATATTTTTATAGATTATTTATATTAAAAGGGTATAATTGCTTAATTATTAAGTATTAATTTTAATTAAAGCTGATAGACTAATCTTAAAGGAGTTCAAAATGAAAAAAATTGTTGCATTGTTTATTATAGGCTTTGTTTATCTCTATGGAGCCAAACTTCCAGAGTATGAGATCAGGCCCAATGTAAGCGGGGTTAATTTTGAAAAAGGATCCGGTATCGAAGACGGGTACACCTACGGTGTAGATTTTGCCAAAAAAATAAATAGCGATTTTATGGCAAATATTTCATATAAAAGAAAAACCTTCGATTATATGAGTAATCTGGGATCTTCGTTTATCAATTTTTATGCCCTAAATGCGGAATATTATTATTTTGAGAAAGATAACCTGCAATCATATCTTACTGCGGGTCTTTCTTATGTAAACCCACAGGACAAGTTTAACACAGGTGTAGATAATATGTTCGGCGTTAATTACGGTATAGGGGGAAAATACCTTATAAACGAAGATGCGGGATTATTTGCCGAGATCAAGCACCTTACTACTTTTGAATCAGACGAGAACCAGCTTGTATACAGTTTTGGTGTACTTATTCCGTTTGGTTATGAAAAAGAGAAAGAACCTGCTGCACCTTTAATCTCGGAACCGGAACCTGTAAAAGAGGTTGTTGAAGAGTTCAGGTTTGAAGATGACGACAGAGACGGTGTTGTAAATGAGCTTGACAAGTGTCCAAATACGGATCTTAGATATGAAGTTGACGAGCAGGGTTGTAAGATATTCTATACACTTCTGGTAAATTTCGAATTTGATTCTGCAGTTTTAACAGAAGATTCTTATGACGTGATAGAACAGTTCGCTGTTTTTATGGATGAACCAAAAAAATTAAAAGCGGAGATCCAGGGACATACGGACAGCCGTGGAAGCGACGAATACAACCAGGCATTGTCCGAAAGAAGAGCTCAGTCTGTTTATAATGCTTTGATAAAACAGGGTATTCCAAAAGAGAGACTTCAGTATGTAGGTTTCGGTGAGAAGAAACTATTGATCGAAGAAGACGGAACAGAAGATACTTACTCTAAAAATAGAAGAGTTGAAGCAATTATATTAAAATAGTAAAGGATATATAATGAAAAAGTTTTTTAGCGTATTAACAGTTGCAGGACTGATTGCCACAAGCGGAAGTGCCTTGACTTTAAAAGAAGCGGTTGACGAATCTTTAAATACAAATCCTCTAGTTTTGGAAAGATTGAAAAACTATAGAAAAACGGTTGAAGACGTAAATATAGCTCAAGCGGGTTATTATCCAAGCTTGGATCTTCTTTCAAGAGTAGGGTATGAAGATACTTACCAAAACGGTGACAGTCCCAAGGATACGGCATATTATACTTATATACATTCATTAACTCTTACTCAGAAAATATATGACGGATTCTCTACAAAAGACAAGGTTGATTACCATAAGGCCAGGGTACTTGCGGCATCTTATAATTACGTGGAACAGGCAAACGATGTTGCTTTTAATACGGTTCGGGCATATATAAATCTTCTTAAAACAAAACTTCTTTTAGAAGCGGAAGAGGAGAATGTAAGAATAACGCAGGATATCTACAGTAAGATACAGGATGTATATGATTCGGGATTCGGAACCCTGTCGGATGTAAAAAAAGTAGCATCATCTTTACAACTGGCACAGTTTAATATGCTTACGCAAAAGAACAACCTTGTAGATGCGGAGTTTAATTTTGAAAGACTTTTAGGTAGAAAAGTAAGCTATAAAGAGCTTGAAGCTCCGGTGTTCAATTCGGAACTTCCAAAAACACTTGATGCTGCGACAATGTATTCAGTACAGAACAATCCTTCTGTCAAAGTAACAGAATATAATCTGGAAGCTGCAAAAAAACTATTCAAAGAATCACAAACAGGATATCTTCCTACGCTTGATCTTGTTTTAGACCATACAATAGATAACGATGTTGACGGTGTTTCGGGATTCAGCAGACAAAGCAGTGCGATGCTTGTATTAAAATACAACCTTTACAAAGGTGGTGCCGACGAAGCAAGTATTCAGAAGAACAAAAGCCTTATTCATCAGGAGTTTGAGACCCAAAAAGATATAAAAAGACAGGTTATAGAAGGGTTGCAGCTTTCTTGGTCTGCATATACTATGATCCAGGAACAACTTAAATTTCTAAAGTCTTATGCAGAAGACAGTGCAAATACTTTACGATTATATAGAGAAGAGTTCGATCAGGGTCAAAAAACACTGCTTGATGTTTTAACTGCACAGGATGATTACATAACTGCAAAGATCAAAACCATCACTGCAGAACACGACTGGTTATTCTCAAAATACAGAATTCTTGATGCAATGGGAGATATGGTAAATAGAATATTTGAGGACTCTTCAAAATATTATGCTCCTGTAAACCTGGTAGAAGAGGAGAAAAAAACAGAAGTAAAAGACGACGTGCTTCTTAGAGATCTTGACGGTGATAAAGTTGACGACAGATATGACCTTTGTGAAAACTCTAAAAATATTGAAAATATAGATGATTATGGTTGTGAAAAACAAGCTGTTAATGTAGAAAAAGAGGATGCAATAAAACTTATTGAACCGCAAGTAGAGTTTAGTTCTTTTAAAGATAAGTTCCTTAACAGCAAAACTGCCAAATATACTATATCTCTGTCAACTTACAGTGATGAAAAACTGGCAAAAGAGTTTATTGCGAAAAACAGTTTTGAGAATGATACATTTATGTACAAATTCCCTAATACTGACAGGATAAAAGTAGTTTACGGAGTATTCGACACCAAAGAGAAAGCTCAAAAAGTATTAAACGGTTTCCCGTCAAAAGTATTACTTCATAAACCGTATATTGCAGAGATAGATAAACATAGAAAATATTATGAAGCATCTTTAAATAAATAGATTTTAAAGTAAATAATATGACTGTTGAAGGAAAATACGGCAAGGGGCTTGACTCCTTGCTAGATTGTCTTGTTGTCTTTACGAAAGTTTATCACAAGCCTTTTTCCAAAGAGGCTTTGGTAGCCAATCTTCCCGTAGAACCGGGTAAAGATACGCCCGAGTTATTTACCGTGCAGGATGCAAAAGCACTTTTCTCAAGGGCTGCGGGGTATGCCGGACTTAAAACAAAGATAATAGAGCGAAAACTTGACGATATATCCGCTTTACAACTGCCTATGATACTTATCCTAAAAGGGCGTAAAGCATGTGTTGTCGATTCATATTCAAAAGACAGATCAAAGTTAAAAGTATTGACTCTTTTTAATAATGAGATCGTTGAGAGCTGGACAGATGTTGAAGAGATGGAAAAAGAGTATTTAGGCTTTGCCATAATGCTTAAAAAAAGTTTCAACAGCGGTACGAGTCAGAGTAAAAACCTTGAGGTTGAACAAAAACACTGGTTCTGGAGTACATTGAAGCTTTCTTCAAGTATTTATAAAGATGTTCTTTTTGCCTCTATTATAATCAATATTTTTGTTTTGGCTTCACCTTTGTTCACAATGAGCGTATATGACAGGGTTATCCCCAACAATGCCACTGAAACTTTATGGTTCTTTGCAATAGGGGTGATGATCGTTTATCTTATAGATACTTTTTTGAAGTTCACCCGTGCATATCTTATAGAGATAGCGGCTAAAAAAAGCGATATAATCATGTCCTCTATTTTATTTGAAAAAGTCTTGGATCTGAAAATGGCCGTACGTCCACAGTCTGTGGGTGCATTTGCCAGTAACCTTAAGGACTTTGATTCCATACGTTCATTTTTGACAAATGCGACTATCGTGGCAGTTGTGGATATGCCTTTTACTATTATATTTTTGTGGGTAATATATTATATTGGAGGGGATCTTGTATTTATCCCTTTGTCTACGATACTTTTAATTTTGATCTATACTTTTTTCGTCAGATCACCCCTTCAGGACAGTATCCAGCAGACCCATGAGGCTGCTGCTAAAAAGAATTCTATTCTTATAGAAACACTGAACAATATAGAAACATTGAAATCGTTGGGGATATTCGGGAACAAGCAGTGGCTTTGGGAAGAGGCAAGCGGCGAGATCGCCAAAAAAAGCCTCCACACAAGACTGCTGTCATCTTCGATCCCGACTATTACGGGACTTTTGATACAGCTTAATACAATATTTATAATAATATTCGGGGTTTACCTTATCCAGGAGTTTGAACTGACCATGGGGGGATTGATAGCAGCGGTTATATTAGCTTCAAGAACAGTAGCCCCAATGGGACAGGCAGCTGCACTTATAGCAAACTATAATGAAGCAAAAGCATCATACGGTGTGCTTGACCAGATAGTATCGATGCCTGTTGAAAGACCGAAAAATCACGAGTTTGTACATAGACCGTTTTTTAAAGGAAAGGTGGAGTTCCAGAATGTCACTTTTACATATCCGGGGAGTGATATTCCGGTATTAAATAATATATCATTTACTATAAATCCCGGTGAGCATGTAGCCATAGTTGGAAGAATGGGATCAGGTAAAAGCACTATTATAAAGCTTATTTTAAAACTGTATGAACCGGACAGCGGCATAATATTTCTTGACGGGATAGATATAAGCCAGATAGACCCTGTTGACCTTCGTAAGCATATGGGGTATACCTCACAGCAGATATCACTGTTCAGCGGTACGGTTAAAGACAATATCACCTTCAAGGCTTCATATTCTTCAGACAGCCAGATGTTAAAAGCTTCCAAAATAAGCGGAGTTGATGATTTTGTAAGGAAACACCCAAGAGGATACGAGATGCCTGTAGGTGAAGGGGGAGTGGGCCTTTCCGGAGGGCAGCTTCAAAGTATAGGAATAGCCAGAGCTATTCTTCTGGATCAGCCTATAATGATATTTGACGAACCTACAAGTTCGATGGATATGCAGTCTGAAGCACAGGTTGTCAAGAACCTTACAGGTTATCTGAAAAACAAAACAACTCTTTTGATTACCCAGAAGATAAATCTTCTTTCAATGGTTGAGAGGGTTATAGTGGTAGATAGCGGCAGGGTTCATCTTGACGGTGCTAAAGACGCCGTATTGTCAAATTTAAAAGGTACTGTATAAAATGAAAAACGATACTAAATACAGATACAGCGAAGATGATTACGAGTATATGCGAAGCCTAAGTTCAGCTGTGCTTGAAAATACTCCCAAAAAGATCAGTATTCTGGTCTGGTTCTGGATAATTATTGTTGCAGCCTTGATCACATGGGCTTCTATCTCTGAAATAGATGAGATAGTTAGAGGCCAGGGGAAAGTTATACCAAGCAGTGAAAACCATATGATCCAAAATCTTGAAGGGGGTATAGTAAAAGAGATACTTGTTTCAGAGGGTGATATAGTAAAAAAAGGTGATATACTCATAAAAATAGCAAATGAGAAATCCCAGTCAACCTATGAAACAAATTACCTGAAATCTTTAGAGCTTAAAGCAAAGATATTAAGATTGACAGCTGAAGCAAAAGGGATTCCATTCCGTGTGGCAAAAGAGAATGAAAAAGATCTTTTAAGCTATATCGAGTTGGAGAAAAAGCTGTATAACATAAATAAAGACTCATTGCAGTCAAAGATTAGTATTCTGCAAGAGCAGCTAAAACAGAAAAGAAGCAGCCTGAAAGAGGCAAAACTTTCTATTAAGTTTTTGAAAAATGAATTGGAACTTATAAATGAAGAGGTGACGATGTCCGAGCCTTTAGTGGCAAAAGGAGTTCGGTCAAAAGTTGATTTTTTAAAGCTTCAAAGGGATAAGAATAATGCCCAAAAAGAACTAAGTTTCACAAAAAACTCTATACCAAGGCTTGAATCCTCTATTCTTGAAGCCAAAAACAAAATCACGGACCTACAAAGGGAATTTAGTTCTACGTCGCAGGAGGAGTTAAATAAAACAACGGCTGAGCTTGAAAGGGTTGTTTCAAATATGACGGGTCTTAAAGATGAAGTTGACAGAAGAAATGTATATTCAACTACAAACGGAATTGTTCAAAAGGTTTTTGTAAATACGATTGGCGGCGTTATAAAACCGGGGGCTGATCTTGTGGAGATCGTTCCCAGTGAAGACTCTTTGATAGTTGAGACAAAGATCAAGCCTGCGGATATTGCATTTTTGTTTATAGGTCAGGAGGCAAAAGTGAAATTCACGGCTTACGATTTCGCCATATACGGAAGCCTGGAGGGAAGAGTTATTAAAATAAGCGCCGATACGGAAATGGACAAAAAAGAGAACAGCTTTTACAAGGTTCTTATAAAAACAAATAACAACCATTTGGAAAAGGATGGTCATAAACTGCCAATTATGACAGGAATGGTCGCAAGCGTCGATATTCTTACCGGTAAAAAAACAATTATGGATTATATTCTGAAGCCTATATTAAGAGCTAAACACTATACATTTACGGAGAGATAAAATGAGAACTTTATTATATTCTACAGATGAGGGATTATTGGACAGATGGAAAATGAGTCTCAAGAATTTTGAATTGACACAGATAAATGATATAGAAACACTATATAATGAGGTTTTAAAAGAGGAATCAGCATTGATAATAAATCTTGCCTCATGCGGGGATAATCCTATTCCTTTCCTGAAGCCTTTGGTTGAGGCAAAAGCACATATCCTGGTTCTTGATCCCAATCCCCGATTTGAAAATACAAAAAAGATATTACAAGCGGGAGTCAAGGGTTACGGTAATCTTATGATGCATGATATCCATCTTAATGAAGCTTTAAGGGTCATACTTGACGGAAGTGTATGGTTATATTCTGAATTTATAGACGAGATGGTGGGCAGGCTTAAAGATATAAATATCCAAAGCAGTTCCCAGCAGATTCTGGATAATTTAAGCCATAGGGAAAAAGAGGTTGCTTTATGTATCAAAGAAGGGTTTAGCAATAAAGAGATCGCTCAAAAACTTGATATAACTATTAGAACCGTAAAAGCTCATACTCAAAACATCTACGAAAAAACAGGTGTGTCAAACAGACTTGCCTTGGCACTGCTTTTCAACAAATAATAAATAAAAATATTTTCAACTAGTACCAAAGTACAATTGAAATAAAAATTCTTTAGTAGTAGAATACTCGTATACAACATATAGGAGTATTATTATGGCACAACTAATAGGAATTATAAATGAGATAAGCGGAGTTTTCTATGCAAAGGGTTCTGATGGCGAGACCAGGGTTTTAAAATCCGGAGATCAGCTTTTTGTAGGGGAAACAATTATAGGTGACAGTGCAAACGGTGCTCAAAGTTTTATAACTTTTGCCTTGGCAGAAGGTGGTAAAGAGTATACCGTAAATGGAAATGAACAGCTGTTGTTAGACAGCAGTATACTGCCTTCACAGCTGGCTTCTGATAATGTAGTCCAGCCCGAAGACCTTGAAGAAGCATTGATGCTGGACACTACATATGATGATGCATCAGGAGCCCAGGCAGATGCTGCAGGTGAAGAGATAGCAAATGCAGAGGATATAGAGAATCTTGAAGAGACAGCTGCAGCAGGTACAACGGAAGTTGATGCCCTGGCAGGCAGATTTGAAGATAGAACGGGTGATGAAATAGATATTACTACGGACTTAAGAGATGCAACATTCCCTGCAGGTACAGATACTGTTATTGACGAGGGTGAGGATTTGGTAGCAGAAAATCTTCCTCCCGATATAACCGTAGATCCAGGTAACCCTACAGGAGCAGACGATGTAGTGTATGAATCGGGTATGGCCGTAGGAAGTGACTCTTCAAGCAATACTGAGTTTGCTTATGGTACTTTTACCGTATCTGACCCTGATGGACTGGCTGATGTTCAAAGTGTGAGTATAAACGGTATTACCATCCCAATAGCAGAGTTAGGAAACAATAATGTTATCCAGAGTCTTTATGGCTTGGGAACACTTACTGTTACTAGTTATGACAGCACTACAGGTGTCGCTGAATATCAATATGAATTAACAAGTGCAACTACAGATGTTGAGGGTGTAGCAGAAACGGATACCTTTGTTTTAACTGCCTATGACGGTAATGTTGATTCTGCTGAAGCTGATATTACTATAAATATTGTGGATGATGTCCCGAGTGTTGATGTAGGGTTGTTATATGGAGGAGATTTCCAATTACCTGTATTAACAACTTTCGATGAAAATACTATAGGAGATAATAGTGACAGCGGTTCAGGGGCCATTCCTTTTGGAGGGCTATTTACATTAACCCAGAATATGGGAGCCGATCAGGGAGGAACTCCGGCAAGTTTAAACTATGAACTTTCATTTAGTAACTCCTCTACAGGATTAACAAGTAACGGGGAAGATATTACTTTAGTTAATAATAATGGAGTAATAGAAGGAAGGACTTCTTTATCAGAACCTATTTTTACAATTAGCGTGGATGGAAGCGGGAATGTTACTTTAATTCAAAATATAAAAATAGACCATGTTGGTGAAGAACTTGATGGGAGTTCGACCAATAATGACGTGAATACTGCAGGGTTATTAGCTGGAAATGTAATTTTGACGGCAACAGCTTCTATAACAGATGCAGACGGAGATACGGCAACTGATTCAGAAACTATAGATATAAGCAGTGCGGTTAATTTTATAGATGATGTGCCTTCAATGAGCGTAAGCGGAGCTGCAACAGTGGCAGAAGATGCGACATCGGCAGTTTCAGGAAGCTGGGATAATGCAAACGCAGGAGCAGACGAAGCGGCAAGCACTGTAGTAGTAATAGGATCAAACGAGTATGCCCTTGGATCAGATATTAACCTGACAGAGGGAACATTGAATGTTGCAACAGATGGAACATGGACATTCGACCCAAATACAGGATTGGATCAAGATAGCCCGCAAAGCGTAACATTCAGCGTAAAAGTAACAGATAACGACGGGGATGTTGCAAGTGATAATCATACGATCACAATAACAGACGGAACAGGACCTTCAGATGCAGACGCAATTACCCTGACTACCGATGAAGCAGATATGTCTGCAGATGATACAGGTACGTTAAACTTTACCTTCGGATCGGATGCATTCGAGAGTATGGCGTTCAGTACGGATCTTACAGGATTAATAGAAGATACCAACGCTACTGAAAGCGGTAACGATGTTGTGTGGACAAGAACAAGTGCTACAGAGATCACGGGAACTATAGACGGACAACTTGCTATAACGTTAACATTAACACCTAACCTGATTAACGGTACCGCATCGGTTAAAGCAGATATCGCAGATAACTTTGACTCAATATTCGCTAATAATGGAACAAATACCTTGACTTTAGGTAGTGTAGATGTTATCGCTACGGATATCGACGGAGATACTGCAGAAGGAACAGTGAATGTGGAAGTTGTGGATGATGTGCCTTCAATGAGCGTAAGCGGAGCTGCAACAGTGGCAGAAGATGCGACATCGGCAGTTTCAGGAAGCTGGGATAATGCAAACGCAGGAGCAGACGAAGCGGCAAGCACTGTAGTAGTAATAGGATCAAACGAGTATGCCCTTGGATCAGATATTAACCTGACAGAGGGAACATTGAATGTTGCAACAGATGGAACATGGACATTCGACCCAAATACAGGATTGGATCAAGATAGCCCGCAAAGCGTAACATTCAGCGTAAAAGTAACAGATAACGACGGGGATGTTGCAAGTGATAATCATACGATCACAATAACAGACGGAACAGGACCTTCAGATGCAGACGCAATTACCCTGACTACCGATGAAGCAGATATGTCTGCAGATGATACAGGTACGTTAAACTTTACCTTCGGATCGGATGCATTCGAGAGTATGGCGTTCAGTACGGATCTTACAGGATTAATAGAAGATACCAACGCTACTGAAAGCGGTAACGATGTTGTGTGGACAAGAACAAGTGCTACAGAGATCACGGGAACTATAGACGGACAACTTGCTATAACGTTAACATTAACACCTAACCTGATTAACGGTACCGCATCGGTTAAAGCAGATATCGCAGATAACTTTGACTCAATATTCGCTAATAATGGAACAAATACCTTGACTTTAGGTAGTGTAGATGTTATCGCTACGGATATCGACGGAGATACTGCAGAAGGAACAGTGAATGTGGAAGTTGTGGATGATGTGCCTTCAATGAGCGTAAGCGGAGCTGCAACAGTGGCAGAAGATGCGACATCGGCAGTTTCAGGAAGCTGGGATAATGCAAACGCAGGAGCAGACGAAGCGGCAAGCACTGTAGTAGTAATAGGATCAAACGAGTATGCCCTTGGATCAGATATTAACCTGACAGAGGGAACATTGAATGTTGCAACAGATGGAACATGGACATTCGACCCAAATACAGGATTGGATCAAGATAGCCCGCAAAGCGTAACATTCAGCGTAAAAGTAACAGATAACGACGGGGATGTTGCAAGTGATAATCATACGATCACAATAACAGACGGAACAGGACCTTCAGATGCAGACGCAATTACCCTGACTACCGATGAAGCAGATATGTCTGCAGATGATACAGGTACGTTAAACTTTACCTTCGGATCGGATGCATTCGAGAGTATGGCGTTCAGTACGGATCTTACAGGATTAATAGAAGATACCAACGCTACTGAAAGCGGTAACGATGTTGTGTGGACAAGAACAAGTGCTACAGAGATCACGGGAACTATAGACGGACAACTTGCTATAACGTTAACATTAACACCTAACCTGATTAACGGTACCGCATCGGTTAAAGCAGATATCGCAGATAACTTTGACTCAATATTCGCTAATAATGGAACAAATACCTTGACTTTAGGTAGTGTAGATGTTATCGCTACGGATATCGACGGAGATACTGCAGAAGGAACAGTGAATGTGGAAGTTGTGGATGATGTGCCTTCAATGAGCGTAAGCGGAGCTGCAACAGTGGCAGAAGATGCGACATCGGCAGTTTCAGGAAGCTGGGATAATGCAAACGCAGGAGCAGACGAAGCGGCAAGCACTGTAGTAGTAATAGGATCAAACGAGTATGCCCTTGGATCAGATATTAACCTGACAGAGGGAACATTGAATGTTGCAACAGATGGAACATGGACATTCGACCCAAATACAGGATTGGATCAAGATAGCCCGCAAAGCGTAACATTCAGCGTAAAAGTAACAGATAACGACGGGGATGTTGCAAGTGATAATCATACGATCACAATAACAGACGGAACAGGACCTTCAGATGCAGACGCAATTACCCTGACTACCGATGAAGCAGATATGTCTGCAGATGATACAGGTACGTTAAACTTTACCTTCGGATCGGATGCATTCGAGAGTATGGCGTTCAGTACGGATCTTACAGGATTAATAGAAGATACCAACGCTACTGAAAGCGGTAACGATGTTGTGTGGACAAGAACAAGTGCTACAGAGATCACGGGAACTATAGACGGACAACTTGCTATAACGTTAACATTAACACCTAACCTGATTAACGGTACCGCATCGGTTAAAGCAGATATCGCAGATAACTTTGACTCAATATTCGCTAATAATGGAACAAATACCTTGACTTTAGGTAGTGTAGATGTTATCGCTACGGATATCGACGGAGATACTGCAGAAGGAACAGTGAATGTGGAAGTTGTGGATGATGTGCCTTCAATGAGCGTAAGCGGAGCTGCAACAGTGGCAGAAGATGCGACATCGGCAGTTTCAGGAAGCTGGGATAATGCAAACGCAGGAGCAGACGAAGCGGCAAGCACTGTAGTAGTAATAGGATCAAACGAGTATGCCCTTGGATCAGATATTAACCTGACAGAGGGAACATTGAATGTTGCAACAGATGGAACATGGACATTCGACCCAAATACAGGATTGGATCAAGATAGCCCGCAAAGCGTAACATTCAGCGTAAAAGTAACAGATAACGACGGGGATGTTGCAAGTGATAATCATACGATCACAATAACAGACGGAACAGGACCTTCAGATGCAGACGCAATTACCCTGACTACCGATGAAGCAGATATGTCTGCAGATGATACAGGTACGTTAAACTTTACCTTCGGATCGGATGCATTCGAGAGTATGGCGTTCAGTACGGATCTTACAGGATTAATAGAAGATACCAACGCTACTGAAAGCGGTAACGATGTTGTGTGGACAAGAACAAGTGCTACAGAGATCACGGGAACTATAGACGGACAACTTGCTATAACGTTAACATTAACACCTAACCTGATTAACGGTACCGCATCGGTTAAAGCAGATATCGCAGATAACTTTGACTCAATATTCGCTAATAATGGAACAAATACCTTGACTTTAGGTAGTGTAGATGTTATCGCTACGGATATCGACGGAGATACTGCAGAAGGAACAGTGAATGTGGAAGTTGTGGATGATGTGCCTTCAATGAGCGTAAGCGGAGCTGCAACAGTGGCAGAAGATGCGACATCGGCAGTTTCAGGAAGCTGGGATAATGCAAACGCAGGAGCAGACGAAGCGGCAAGCACTGTAGTAGTAATAGGATCAAACGAGTATGCCCTTGGATCAGATATTAACCTGACAGAGGGAACATTGAATGTTGCAACAGATGGAACATGGACATTCGACCCAAATACAGGATTGGATCAAGATAGCCCGCAAAGCGTAACATTCAGCGTAAAAGTAACAGATAACGACGGGGATGTTGCAAGTGATAATCATACGATCACAATAACAGACGGAACAGGACCTTCAGATGCAGACGCAATTACCCTGACTACCGATGAAGCAGATATGTCTGCAGATGATACAGGTACGTTAAACTTTACCTTCGGATCGGATGCATTCGAGAGTATGGCGTTCAGTACGGATCTTACAGGATTAATAGAAGATACCAACGCTACTGAAAGCGGTAACGATGTTGTGTGGACAAGAACAAGTGCTACAGAGATCACGGGAACTATAGACGGACAACTTGCTATAACGTTAACATTAACACCTAACCTGATTAACGGTACCGCATCGGTTAAAGCAGATATCGCAGATAACTTTGACTCAATATTCGCTAATAATGGAACAAATACCTTGACTTTAGGTAGTGTAGATGTTATCGCTACGGATATCGACGGAGATACTGCAGAAGGAACAGTGAATGTGGAAGTTGTGGATGATGTGCCTTCAATGAGCGTAAGCGGAGCTGCAACAGTGGCAGAAGATGCGACATCGGCAGTTTCAGGAAGCTGGGATAATGCAAACGCAGGAGCAGACGAAGCGGCAAGCACTGTAGTAGTAATAGGATCAAACGAGTATGCCCTTGGATCAGATATTAACCTGACAGAGGGAACATTGAATGTTGCAACAGATGGAACATGGACATTCGACCCAAATACAGGATTGGATCAAGATAGCCCGCAAAGCGTAACATTCAGCGTAAAAGTAACAGATAACGACGGGGATGTTGCAAGTGATAATCATACGATCACAATAACAGACGGAACAGGACCTTCAGATGCAGACGCAATTACCCTGACTACCGATGAAGCAGATATGTCTGCAGATGATACAGGTACGTTAAACTTTACCTTCGGATCGGATGCATTCGAGAGTATGGCGTTCAGTACGGATCTTACAGGATTAATAGAAGATACCAACGCTACTGAAAGCGGTAACGATGTTGTGTGGACAAGAACAAGTGCTACAGAGATCACGGGAACTATAGACGGACAACTTGCTATAACGTTAACATTAACACCTAACCTGATTAACGGTACCGCATCGGTTAAAGCAGATATCGCAGATAACTTTGACTCAATATTCGCTAATAATGGAACAAATACCTTGACTTTAGGTAGTGTAGATGTTATCGCTACGGATATCGACGGAGATACTGCAGAAGGAACAGTGAATGTGGAAGTTGTGGATGATGTGCCTTCAATGAGCGTAAGCGGAGCTGCAACAGTGGCAGAAGATGCGACATCGGCAGTTTCAGGAAGCTGGGATAATGCAAACGCAGGAGCAGACGAAGCGGCAAGCACTGTAGTAGTAATAGGATCAAACGAGTATGCCCTTGGATCAGATATTAACCTGACAGAGGGAACATTGAATGTTGCAACAGATGGAACATGGACATTCGACCCAAATACAGGATTGGATCAAGATAGCCCGCAAAGCGTAACATTCAGCGTAAAAGTAACAGATAACGACGGGGATGTTGCAAGTGATAATCATACGATCACAATAACAGACGGAACAGGACCTTCAGATGCAGACGCAATTACCCTGACTACCGATGAAGCAGATATGTCTGCAGATGATACAGGTACGTTAAACTTTACCTTCGGATCGGATGCATTCGAGAGTATGGCGTTCAGTACGGATCTTACAGGATTAATAGAAGATACCAACGCTACTGAAAGCGGTAACGATGTTGTGTGGACAAGAACAAGTGCTACAGAGATCACGGGAACTATAGACGGACAACTTGCTATAACGTTAACATTAACACCTAACCTGATTAACGGTACCGCATCGGTTAAAGCAGATATCGCAGATAACTTTGACTCAATATTCGCTAATAATGGAACAAATACCTTGACTTTAGGTAGTGTAGATGTTATCGCTACGGATATCGACGGAGATACTGCAGAAGGAACAGTGAATGTGGAAGTTGTGGATGATGTGCCTTCAATGAGCGTAAGCGGAGCTGCAACAGTGGCAGAAGATGCGACATCGGCAGTTTCAGGAAGCTGGGATAATGCAAACGCAGGAGCAGACGAAGCGGCAAGCACTGTAGTAGTAATAGGATCAAACGAGTATGCCCTTGGATCAGATATTAACCTGACAGAGGGAACATTGAATGTTGCAACAGATGGAACATGGACATTCGACCCAAATACAGGATTGGATCAAGATAGCCCGCAAAGCGTAACATTCAGCGTAAAAGTAACAGATAACGACGGGGATGTTGCAAGTGATAATCATACGATCACAATAACAGACGGAACAGGACCTTCAGATGCAGACGCAATTACCCTGACTACCGATGAAGCAGATATGTCTGCAGATGATACAGGTACGTTAAACTTTACCTTCGGATCGGATGCATTCGAGAGTATGGCGTTCAGTACGGATCTTACAGGATTAATAGAAGATACCAACGCTACTGAAAGCGGTAACGATGTTGTGTGGACAAGAACAAGTGCTACAGAGATCACGGGAACTATAGACGGACAACTTGCTATAACGTTAACATTAACACCTAACCTGATTAACGGTACCGCATCGGTTAAAGCAGATATCGCAGATAACTTTGACTCAATATTCGCTAATAATGGAACAAATACCTTGACTTTAGGTAGTGTAGATGTTATCGCTACGGATATCGACGGAGATACTGCAGAAGGAACAGTGAATGTGGAAGTTGTGGATGATGTGCCTTCAATGAGCGTAAGCGGAGCTGCAACAGTGGCAGAAGATGCGACATCGGCAGTTTCAGGAAGCTGGGATAATGCAAACGCAGGAGCAGACGAAGCGGCAAGCACTGTAGTAGTAATAGGATCAAACGAGTATGCCCTTGGATCAGATATTAACCTGACAGAGGGAACATTGAATGTTGCAACAGATGGAACATGGACATTCGACCCAAATACAGGATTGGATCAAGATAGCCCGCAAAGCGTAACATTCAGCGTAAAAGTAACAGATAACGACGGGGATGTTGCAAGTGATAATCATACGATCACAATAACAGACGGAACAGGACCTTCAGATGCAGACGCAATTACCCTGACTACCGATGAAGCAGATATGTCTGCAGATGATACAGGTACGTTAAACTTTACCTTCGGATCGGATGCATTCGAGAGTATGGCGTTCAGTACGGATCTTACAGGATTAATAGAAGATACCAACGCTACTGAAAGCGGTAACGATGTTGTGTGGACAAGAACAAGTGCTACAGAGATCACGGGAACTATAGACGGACAACTTGCTATAACGTTAACATTAACACCTAACCTGATTAACGGTACCGCATCGGTTAAAGCAGATATCGCAGATAACTTTGACTCAATATTCGCTAATAATGGAACAAATACCTTGACTTTAGGTAGTGTAGATGTTATCGCTACGGATATCGACGGAGATACTGCAGAAGGAACAGTGAATGTGGAAGTTGTGGATGATGTGCCGACAATAACTTCCGTAGAATCTGCGGTTCTTGATAATGATGCTTCCGGGTATGTAGATGGTGATTCCGTATTATCTATGGGTGCAGATCAGCCTGGATCTGCAGACTTAACCGGAAATATAAGCGGCTGGGACGGTACTGCTGTTACATTTGCTGCTTCAACGCTTACTTCAGGCGGTGAAACGGTTTATTATTTTGTTGACCCATTAAATACGGGAGTTCTATACGGATATACGGACAGTGCAGTAACCGCTGGTGAATATGACTCTTCATCTACGACTCAGAGTTTGATATTTACTTTAAGTTATAATACAAACGGTGATTATGTTATAGATATGAACGGTAAACTGGATAGTTCGACACAAACTTTCGGTTCTACATTTAATGAAACTATCGGTGGTAATCAGGATTACCTTCTTATAACAGATGCAGGAGAGATCTATAAACCTGGAGAGACTGTTCCTGCAACAGAAAATGTGATTATGTCTGTTGATTCTGCAGGAGGAGAAGTGAATTCCAGTGTACAAGGGCTTGCCTCTGACAGTCAATGGGTAGTCGGAACAGATGAGATTTACTTTACCTTTACAAACCCTGTTGTCAGTGCTTCATTCTCAATAGGTATTCAAAGTAATGCTGCGAGCAACGAAGTTCACTGGACTGCTTACGGTACTGACGGTGACGGTAACCTAGTGCAGGAATCAGGGGATACTGTATTCTTAAACGGTGTTTTACAAGAGATCCCTACAACCCTGACAAGTATCGTAAGTGTTCATCTCTCCGATAATGACGGAGGAAACGGTTTCCGTGTTTCAGGTTCTGAAATTGTTGCAAGTGTTGTGGAGGATCCTCTTAATACAAGCTTTGAAGTTGCGATCACAGATGAAGACGGAGATACTGCAAGTTCAACTCTGGATGTACAGTTTAATCCGGTTGTTGAGGGTAGATTTATTGTTGGTTCTTCAGAAGATGATGTAAGCGGTTCAACTGATCTTCATACCGTGCCTCAGGCAAGTGTTGGAGTTCTTGAAGGTGGAGCAGGAGATGATGTGGTTTCGGGAGATCCGGGAGGAACTACACTTGTTCCGGGATCTACTGCAAATATTATATTTGTACTGGATATATCGGGTAGTATGACTACCAATATATCGTTTGGAAGTGGATGGACCAGTAGAATTGAAGCATTGAAAAGTTCTGTTATAGATTCATTAGGTGACCTTGCAGCTTCAGGGGCTCAGGCGATCCGCGTGCATTTGGTTTCATTTGATGAGAGTGCTTCTTCATTGGGTACTTACGATATAAGCACTACTGCAGGTTATAATGCGGCAGTTGCTGCAATCAACGGTCTGTCTACAGGCGGCGGTACCAATTATGAAGCGGGTCTGGTTGAAGCTAATAACTGGATAAATTCGACAGGTACGGATGCTCCTTTGGCAGATGCGGATGTAAATAAACTTGTATTTGTTTCTGACGGTGAACCTAATTATGCTTTAAACAATGACGGGGATCCTGTTAGTACAAGCAGTTGGGGAAGTGATGGAAGTACGGTAGCTATGGAACATGTACTTGGTACATATGATCCTTATGGAACGCATAATGATGACAATGAGAGTGAGATTACAGCTATAGAGGAAGTTCAGGGTTCTGAACAGGCGTTTACGATCGAGGCCATAGGTATAAATGTATCTAGCGATAATTTAGTTCTGTTATCCCAGCTTGAAGGTGCCGGAGGCGATGCGACAAATGTTACTTCTGCAGAGGAGCTAACAAGTGTTATAGGTGAATTATCAGGGGCTTCCAGTATCCAGGATGCAGTTGGAAATGACTATATAGAAGGGGGAGAAGGAAACGATCTTATATTTGGTGATGTGTTCAATACCGATCAGTTGGCTATAGATGAGGGACTTTCTACCCCTGAAGGGTCAGGATGGCTTGTGTTCCAGCAGCTTGAGAACGGAAACGGTACTACGACAGGCTGGGATCGTACAAACACCCTGCAGTATATTTTAGACAATCAGCAAACCGTAGCAACCGAAAGCGGCAGAGAAGGTGGAAATGACGAGATCTACGGCGGAGCAGGCGATGATGTTATATTCGGTCAGGAAGGTAACGATACCATAGACGGTGGAGAAGGCGTTGACACTATTTACGGTGGAAGCGGAGATGATACAATAGTATTTGATCCTGCCGATACTATAGACGGCGGAGCAGGAAACGATACCCTGTTTATATCTAATAGTATGAATCTGGATTTCTCAAATGTCGATTCTATTAACAGCAGCAGAATAGATAATATAGAAACGATTGATCTAAGCGGAGGCGGAAGCAATGTTGTGACAAACCTTACGGTTGATGATGTATTTGATATGACCGCTACGGATAATAATATCAATACTCTTAAAATAATTGGAGACGGTGCTTCAGACAGTGTTAAGGTTGATACGACAACAGAGTGGACAGATACAAATACCACAACAAATATTGACGGTATCAACTACAATGTATACGATAATAGCGGATCGGTTGTAGGTGATCCTACTGTAACCCTTCTTGTTCAGCAGGATATAGTTGAAGAGATATAATAAATCCTTCTTAGATATTTCAAAACGGCTCTAAATAAGGAGCCGTTTTTTTATGCCTTAGATTTATCTGAAATATTAATAATAAATAAAAATATTTTCAACTAGTACCAAAGTACAATTGAAATAAACTCAGATTAAGTATAGAATATTTATATATGAATTAATGGGGAGAGTTATGGCACAACTAATAGGAATTATAAATGAGGTAAGCGGAGTTTTCTATGCAAAGGGTTCTGATGGCGAGACCAGGGTTTTAAAATCCCGAGATCAGCTTTTTGTAGGGGAAACAATTATAGGTGACAGTGCAAACGGTGCTCAAAGTTTTATAACTTTTGCCTTGGCAGAAAGCGGTAAAGAGTATACCGTAAACGGAAATGAACAGCTGTTGTTAGACAGCAGTATACTGCCTTCACAGCTGGCTTCTGATAATGTAGTCCAGCCCGAAGACCTTGAAGAAGCATCGATACTGGATACTATATATGATGATGCGGCAGGTGAAGAGATATCAAATGTAGAGGATATAGAGAATCTTGAAGAGACAGCTGCAGCAGGTACAACGGAAGTTGATGCCCTGGCAGGCAGATTTGAAGATAGAACGGGTGATGAAGTAGATATTACTACGGACTTAAGAGATGCAACATTCCCTGCAGGTACAGATACTGTTATTGACGAGGGTGAGGATATAACTCCTGCTGTTGAAGAGCTTCAGGATGCAGTTTTAACATTAAGTGCAACTCCACAGTTGACAGAGGACGGAGGTATAATTATCTATACGGTAACTTCTGATATTACACCTTCTGTGGATATGACTGTGACTTTAAGCAACGGCTTGACAGTTACAATAGGTGCGGGGAGCAGATCGGGTACAGCATCGTTTACCGTTACAGAATCTGATTTTGAAGATGTATATGTGGACAGTGATTCGATACCTGTTTCTATTACTGACAGCACAAGCGGTGGATTCGCTTCTGTTGATTATACCACGAACGGAAGTGCAAGTACCGCAATCGTTGATACTATAGATAATACTACATTGACCCTTGGCGATGTGGTTGTAAGTGAGGGTGGTGAAACAGCTGTAATAGAAGCAAGTCTTGATAATCCTCCTGAAACACCGGTGACCGTAACCTTAAGTAACGGCGCAACGATAACCTTTGCAGCGGGAAGTGTGACAGGAACCTCTACACCGTTTTCTATCCAAAATGATGATGTGCTTAAAGATGCAGAGTCATACACGGTATCGGTAAGTGGGACAAGCGGCGGTAATTTTGAGAATCTTATCACTACTGATACGGCGCAAGTAACAGTACACGATACTATTGATACTGTAACGGCAACGCTTAGTACCACTACCGAACAGATAACAGAAGAGGGCGGTATCGTAACTTATATTGTAACCTTAAGCGGCGGTCCCGGAGCAGTAGATCCAAATAATGACATGGTATTTACTCTTGATAACGGGGAAGAAGTAACAGTATATGCAGGTGATACGATAGGTTCAACAACCAGAACATATACAGATGAACAGATCTTAAACCAGCCCAATATCGTAAACAGTATCTCCTCTTATACCGGCGGTGCAGAATATGAAAAACTTGTTACAACAGGAACTACGAATATAGATATCAACTATGAACCTTCTATTGAAGGTGCAGCTGCTTCACAAAGCGATGCACTGCTATTTACTCAGGCATTTGCCCGGGGAAGTCTAAGTATCGATTATGATATAGACGGAGCTGCAGCGGCAAATCCGTTTGGTATTTCTTATGACGGAGGTTTGGGAGGTTTGATCAGCCAAACATCTGTTAACGGTATCACAACCTTGATATCAGCTGCATGGGTACTGACGATCAATGAGGCAAACGGTGATTATACGTTTACGCAAACAAGTCCTTACAGTCATGACAGCGGTGCAGATAGCGATTCAGGTACCGTAAGGGTTACTATAACAGATAGTGACGGACAGCAGGCATCGGCAGATCTTGTTTTAACTATAACCGATGATGTTCCATCCATTGAGGCGACCAATGCAATCGGATTGGTTGGTGACGGTACATACAGCGGAACGATGGATGTATCTGGCGGAGCGGATATTCCTGCCGTTACATCGGTTATTCTTAATACTGTAACTGTCGCAGGTGCCCAAGTACAAGACTTTAACTTTAATTACGATCAGGCTGCGGGAGTGGGTAACGGTAACTTTGTTTATGAAGGTAAAACATACAATTTTAATTTTACGTTGGATCCCAACAGTAATAATTATACTGTAACTTTAGAAAGCGTTATTTCTGTGGACGGAAGTGAAACATTGGTTGCTTCACAAGAACCGGGCGGACCGACTGCCGATTATGGTTTAAGTTACACGGTTGACGGTGAAGTTTACCAGGGTACAGCAAGTGCCAATACAAGCGGTAATTTGGCTTTATATACTTTTGACGGTGAAAAATATACTTTGTCCGGAGATACATTGACTTTAGATGGGGATAAATTTAATGTAAGCGATCAGGGGTTTGGAGTAGGCGGAAATAACAACTTTGAAAGTAATAAACACAATCTTAGTGCAGAATCATTCACTTTTAATATGGATAAGCCTTTATACTCTATTACTTTGGAATTCGGAGCTAACGGGCTTTCTGGAAATGACGTTGTATATTTAGATCTCACAGGTACAGGGGGTGAAACCCAAAAAATATTATTGAGTGCTACAAACGGGGATTTCCTATATGACGAAGCAACAGATACTTACACTGAAATTGCCGGTGGGTTTGCCGGTGGTTCTACAGATACATATACTATAGAGCTGCCTGAAGGCTGGCAAGGGATAGATTCTTTGACAATGACGGCTGGTATGGAGAGCACTTCTTTGGAAACCAGCGTAAAAGTAAATATTGATTTTATGCTGGGTACGACCACAACGGAAGAGGTAATTATGGATTATACTGCACAGGTAACTGACAGCGACGGTGATATGGACAGTGTAGGATTTGTAGTTGTTTCGGATGCAGATGAAGATAGTATAGAGGGAGTTATTACGGGAACGGCCGGAGATGATTATATATCGGGTACAGCAGCAGATGATATTATTGACGGTGCAGGAGGAGATGATATAATTGATGCGGGAGATGGAAACGATACCCTAATAGTAAGCAGCGGGGATACATTGGATTTCTCATCTCTAGGCAGTGGAAAAGTTTCAAATATCGAAAACCTTGACTTTAGAGGAGGCAGTGAGACTACTGTTACTAACCTGACAGTTCAAAGCGTATTTAATATGACTGATGATAATAATGTCCTGCATCTAATGGGGGATGACACAGACAGTGTTCAAATAGATGACTCACAGTGGACTTTAAGCGGTACTACCGAAGTTAACGGTATTACTTATAACCAGTATCTGGGAAGTTTCAATGATGGAAGTGTCGATCAGACGGTGATATTGAATGTTCAAGATACGATAGATGAAGTTATTATCTAAGAGTAGGGAAACACGCCCTTTTAAAGGGTGTGTTTTTATTTAAGTTCAAACTTTAACTCTTCAAGCCTTGCTATTCTGTCTGCAGTTGTAGGGTGTGTCCTAAACAGGTCTCCGAAACTCATATTATGCCCGCTGAAGGGATTGACTATAAACATATGCGCGCTTTCAGGGGTTGCGTTATGCAGTGTTCCCCTTTGGGCATAGTTCTCAAGTTTTGATAATGCAGACTGAAGGTATGAGGGATCTCCAGTAAGTCTTGCAGCTCCTTCATCCGCCATATATTCACGGCTTCTGCTTACGCTCATCTGAACGACAGATGCGGCAAGGGGAAGTATGATCGCTAAAAGTATCATAACTACAGGGTGGATGTTTCTGTTGTTGCTTCCCCCGAACATGGCGCTGAACTGCATAATATTGGCTATCCAGGCTATAGCTCCCGCAACGGTTGCCGCAATGGTTCCAACAAGAATATCATAATGCCTCACATGGGATAGCTCATGGGCTATTACACCTTCGATCTCTTTTTCATTTAATATCTCAAGAAGTCCGCTTGTAACGGCAACTGCCGCATTATCAGGGTTTCTTCCTGTCGCAAAAGCATTCGGTACAGGATCGTTTATGATATAAACCTTGGGCATGGGAAGGTCTGTTTTATTTATAAGCTTTAATACTATTTTATAGATAGGGTGGCTTTGGGGCAGAAGCTGTGCATCATAGTGTGAGAGTACCTGTTTGTCTGAATAGTAGTAGGCGTAGAAGTTCATACCGCCAACCAAGATCAGTGCTATCAAAGCCCCGCCGCTTCCTGCGAAATAAAATCCGATAGTAACAAATATGACTGAAAGAAGTGCGAGTAAAAATACTGTTTTGATCTGTTCCATTATAAACTCCGTTAAAATTTATTATAATGGTATCAAAAAAATAGCACTCTAAAACTTAGAGTGCTATTTTAGTTAAAAAAGATTTATCTTTATTTAAGATTTATTTTAATTTCTCTTCAAATTTCATTGCGTTTTTTACGCTGAATTTCCATCCCGCATAAATAACTACGGGCCATAAGCAAAGCCATCCTATTTCATAGATATATTCCATTTTTTATCCTTTTTTTAAAGATTTTGCCCAAGACTCCATTACGTCATGAAGTTTTTCACTAGGAGCTTCCAAGAATTCCACTACAAATTTATCTTCAAGCTCTGCAACACCTATACTTCTAGGACGAGCTGCTATCATTTTTGTGTTTGGAATTGCAGCTCCGAAACAAAATACGATATTTTGTGCATCTTTGATCTCGGGATTTATTTCTCCGTCTATATTTTGAGTGTGTGCATAGTGATCGAATACAGCGATAAATTTTGCTATGGGATGAGCTTCGATCTTAGTTTTAAAGTATTCAATAATCTCTTTTGCTGTTGTTTGTTCAATTTCATTTTTATTTAACTCTAAAGTAAAAACAGGGTATTTATCCATATATATTGTTTTTTTCATTTTTAATCCTTTTTTTTATTAATAGTTGTGAGCATCGGGAGATTCGATCTCATCTTTTGTTATTTTAACTCTATCCATACTGTACCATGCTAAAGCTATATAAGCAAGTACGAATGGAACCATCAGTGAAGCATAACTCATAGCCATTAAGGTATAGTGGCTTCCTGAACTGTTCACAATTGTTAAACTGCTTTGCAGGTCAACCGTAGAAGGGTAATATGCGGTATTGTTGAATCCAACGTTTAACAATACGGCCATAACAGTAAGAACAACCCCCACACCGCCTGTTTTTATGCAGCATGTTTTTTTGAACTGAATAGTTGTGAAAACAGCAACAATAACCATAATCACACCAATCAGGAACATTCCAAGAACAATAGGCATCTCTAAAAAGTTGATCAGGTATTTATATTCCTGCATAAACACAACACCGTTGCTGTTTACCGCAAAACCGTCTTTTGTAAGTATCCATGCCATGAATCCCAAAAAGAAGATCAGGAATAATATCATATTGTATTTGATAGATTCAACGGCTCTGTTTCTAATAGGCTCGTAGTCAATATTGTTTATAAAATAAAGAGCCCCGCTTATTTTTGTCAGGAACACAAGTGCCAATCCCAGAAGGTAATTGTACGGGTTAAGCAGTGCTTCAAGACCTCTTAGATCATTCTGCCAGTCAACGAAAAAGTTGCTGTCAAGTATAAATTCGCTTCCGCTGAAGAAAGTACTAATCGCGACACCAAGCAGGAATACTCCCAGGTTACCGTTTATTTTCAAGAAGATCTCGTAAGTTTTTTGACCTAAAAAGTTATCGGGCTTTGTTCTGTATTCGTAACTTACCGCCTGAATAATAAAGCAGAAAAGTATAGCAAGCCATACCCAGTAAGCTCCACCGAAGCTTGAAGCATAAAATAAAGGGAATGCCGCAAAAAGTGCTCCACCGAAAAGAACAAGGGTTGTAAACCCAAGTTCCCATTTTCTACCGATCGAGTTGATCAGCATGGTTTTTTCAGTTTCGTTTTCACTTAATGTACCGATCAGTGTCTGTCCCCCTTGGACAAACATGATAAACACGAATAGTCCACCCAGAAGAGCAATGATTATCCACCAGTATTGTTGTAAAGTTAATAAATCTAAATCACCGAATCCCATCTTAATGACCTCCGTTTGGACCAATTTTTATTTGTTTGGTCATGATTTTTATCTCCGCGATCAAAAGCAGAGTAAACAGTATTGCAAACATCCAGAAACTTATCTGTACATTTGTAGTCGATATTTTTGTTGCGGCGATACCGACAGGCATCAGATCCTGAATAGCCCAAGGCTGTCTTCCGACCTCCGCTACTATCCATCCGGCTTCCGCAGCTATATATCCAAGAGGTATGCTCCAAAGTGCCGCTTTTAGCATTAGTCTGTAATCGCTTATATCTTTCTTCGTTGCAAGGTATAAGATAATCGCAAACAAGAAGATGAACCATCCCCCAAGAAGTACCATTACGTGGAACGCGTAGAATGTTATACCAATAGGAGGAACCACATCTTCAGGATTCTTGATATGACCGTAACCGAAGTAGTGCATGTTCTCATCAAGTATTTTTTTAGCTTCAGTAGCTTTTACCATATCATTGGCTTCTTTTGCTTTTTTATAATCTTCTAAAGCCTGTACTGCAAGTTTACCTTTTTCCATTTTTTCTGCCGTACTTATGATGTTTCTTGCTTCATTTCCGTAAACAAGATCTTTAAGTCCGGGAACATAAGCGTTCATATCATGGTACCCAAGAAGTGCAAGTGCGTAAGGCACTTCAAACTCGAAAAGGTACGGGTGTTCGTCGTTCGTAAGTGTTTTTTCGGTGTTAAGTACACCTACCGCAACGATTCCTGCTCCCTCTTTACCTTCATAAAGTCCTTCCATAGCTGCCAGTTTAACAGGCTGTTTTAAAGCTACCTGGTGTGCAGATTCGTCACCGCTTAGTGTCAGGAACAAACTGGTAATAAGACCGAATGTCGCACCTATTACCATAGATCTTTTTGCAAAAAGAACTTCTCTTCCTTTTAAAAGATACCAAGCAGAGATACCTATTACAAAAAGTGCCGCAATAACGTAACCGCTTCCAATTGTATGAAGGAATTTACTTATTGCAACAGGTGAGAAAAGAACATCCCAGAAATTGCTCATTTCGTTTCTTACCGTATCGGGATTGAAAGTCATTCCCGTAGGGAACTGCATCCATCCGTTTGCTACAAGAATCCATAGTGCGCTCAGGTTTGACCCTATTGCCACAAGCCATGTTGAAAGAAGGTGAAATTTTTTCCCTACTTTGTTCCATCCGAAGAACATAACAGCAAAGAAAGTACTTTCCATAAAGAAAGCAAGAATACCTTCAACTGCAAGAGGAGCCCCGAATATATCCCCCACGAACCATGAGTAGTTTGCCCAGTTCGTACCGAACTCGAACTCCATAATAAGACCTGTTGCAACACCAATAGCAAAGTTTATCGCAAACAGTGTCATCCAAAATTTTGTCATCTTTTTATATTCTTCGTTGTTGGTTTTAACGTATATAGTTTCCATAATTGCAACTATAAACCCAAGACCAAGCGTAAGAGGAACGAATAAAAAGTGATAAATCGCTGTTAGAGCAAACTGTGCCCTTGACCAGTCAACCAGATGTTCTTCAATCATCTATTCTCCTTTTGTATCAGATTTTCATAAACGAATTGTGTTCTCTCATCGTTTGTAGTATATTCACTTTTAAACTTTTTGTCGTGAGTGACATAGTTTAAAAAAACCAGAATAATCGCTAGTTTTACAAAAATAATTTTCCAGAGAGTTTTCCCTACCGTCATATTTCTAAAACCATCGATATAAAAATTATAAATATTACTTATTTTAATCATAATTTTTCCTTTCCTTGCTGCAATAATACATTTTTTTTTGACATATGTCAATAATAGTAAAATTAAATTTAGGTTAAATTATTAATTTAAATGAGTAATGAGTAAAAAAATAACAAATAAATAAATTAAATTAAGTGATCGTTAACTTAAAATTAAATATAATCGCGCGTTAACTTTCCAATAAGGCTAACAAATAAATAACTATAAAAAAGATAAAGGAAATAAAGTGTTGAACAACATCAGTATAAAGCAAAAGCTAATATCATTGGCTGCAATGTTTTTAATTATATTTATTGCATTGAATATATTTATTTCTCTTAAGCTAAACAGCCAGGAGAAAGAGTTTACGATCACTCAGGAGTCTGTACATGTAAGGGACAGTGTAGTGGGTGCTTTAACCGGAGGGTTGCAGATAACTTCAGCTCTTAGAGGGATGTATATAAACCAAAAAGATATGAAAACTCTGGCTAATCTTAAAAAAGGTATCAATAATATGGAGAGAAATATTATTGATCTTAAAAAGCCCGAAGTAAGAAAACTAAGCAACGGAATGAAAGAGTTTAAGATAGAATCACTTTCAAAAGTATATATTTCCGATGTAAGAAGATTGATCAAAAGAATTGAAACTACAGGATTAAAAGCTGAAGAGATATCGACCCATATCGTTAAATCTTGGAGGCCTTTAAAAAAGGCTTTAAAAAAATGGAGAAATGCCAGTGAAAAAGATGACCTTATGTATAAGCAGGAGTATGTGGCAAACTCGGCTAATATCCTGGTTATGCTGCTGATCTTTTCAGCCATTGGTTTTATTGTTATAGTTGCTTATTCGTTCATGATGATTAATTCAATATCAACATCTCTTGAAAAAGTGCAAAACGGACTTGGAAGTTTCTTTGCATTTTTAAACAGGAAAGTTGAAAGTATAAACAGAATAGAGCTTGATACTGGTGACGAGTTCGGTAAGATGGCAAAAGATATCAATAATAATATTGATATTATAGAAAACTCTATTAAAGAAGATAATGAATTTATAAAAGATACCCAAAGGGTAATGTTAAGAGTTCAAAACGGCTGGTTGTCACAGCATATTGAAGTTGATACAAAAAATCCTAATATGTCTGAATTAAAAATAGTCGTGAATGAAGCGCTTGACCTCTTGAAAGAGAGATTTAACGAGGTTAACACTATCTTGGAAGGTTATGTGAACCATGATTACAGAAAAGAGTTAAAAGTCGAGGGTGTTGAAAAGGACGGTGTTTTTGATTCTTTATTAAAGAATATAAACTACCTAAGAGTGAGCATTACACAGATGCTTGTTGAAAATAAAAGTAACGGGTTGAATCTTGATAAAAGCAGTCATATACTTTTAAATAATGTTGATACCCTGAACAAGAATGCAAACGAAGCGGCAGCTTCTTTAGAAGAAACAGCGGCAGCACTTGAAGAGGTTACCGGTAACATTTCAGCAAACAACCAGACTGTGGTTGAAATGGCAAATTACGCTTCAGAGGTAACAGGTTCGGTTAATGAAGGACAGAATCTGGCAAATGAAACAGGTGTAGCGATGGATGAGATCAACAACGAGGTAAGCTCAATCAATGAAGCGATCAGCGTAATAGACCAGATCGCGTTCCAGACAAATATTCTATCTCTCAATGCGGCGGTTGAAGCTGCAACTGCCGGTGAAGCAGGAAAAGGTTTTGCCGTGGTTGCACAAGAGGTTAGGAACCTGGCTTCAAGAAGTGCAGAAGCTGCGAACGAGATAAAATCACTTGTTGTAAACGCCACAGATAAGGCAAATCACGGTAAAGAGATATCTGATAGAATGATCCAGGGGTATGGAAAATTAAACGAGAATATCAATAACACTATAGATCTTATTAAAAATGTCGAGGTTGCTTCAAAAGAGCAGCAGGCAGGAATAGTACAGATAAATGATGCCATATCTTCTCTTGACAGACAGACACAGCAGAATGCAAATATCGCAAACGAGACCTATGGAGTGGCAGTTCAAACAGATAATATCGCCAAATTTGTTCTTAAAAAGGCAAATGAAAAAGAGTTTGAAGGGAAGGAAAACGTAGAAGTCTCTGAAGTGGAAAGTTCCAGAGAATAAAAAACTTAACTTACGGTGATCAACGCCTGCGAATCTTAAAAACAGCATTTTTGCTGTTTTTTTATTTATCCGAAATAAAAACAGCAATTAATTTTTTTTTGAAATCTTATTGTCATTTAATATATTGTAAAATTCTTAAATTATAACTCAAGGATTAAAATGGTCATAGAGAAACTTATCAAAGGAAATAAAAAGTTCAAAGATTCCAAGTTTTTGAAACTCGAAAGTAAATTTAACGACCTGGTTCAATACGGTCAAAAACCAGAAATTCTTTTTATAGGGTGCAGTGACAGCAGAGTAGTACCCGATCTTATTGTTAATGCAAAACCCGGAGATATGTTCATTTTAAGAAATATAGGAAATTTTGTACCCCCGTACAAACCCGATAACGACTATCACGGAAGCAGTGCGGCAATAGAGTATGCCGTAAGCGCTCTGGGGGTAAAAGATATTATAGTATGCGGTCACAGCCATTGCGGTGCCTGCGCCTCTTTATATGAAGATTTAAGCGACAACCCCTCTTTGATACATGTTCATAAATGGCTTAAACTGGGTGAAAGAGCAAAGTTTGAGGCAAAAAAAGCTTTAAAGAAAAAAGACAAAAACAATAAAGAGAAACTTTTAAGGCTTACGGAAAAAGCTTCAATCAAGCATCAGCTTGAAAACCTGCTTACTTATCCTGAGGTTAGAAAAAAGGTCAAAAAAGGGAAACTTGACCTTCACGGATGGTATTATAAAATAGAAGACGGAAGCATAGAGTTTTACGACGGAAAAACAGACTCCTTCAAAAAAGCGGGGAAATAGATCAGCCTTTAGGCTGTTCCTGCTTTTCCTCTTCCTCCTCGTCCTCCAGCAGGTCATAATCACTTGTGATATTATTCTTGCCGTTAAGTTTTGAAAGGTAAACCAGTTCTTTTGCCCTTTCATAGAGTTTTTCGGGATGATCCCCATCCTGCACTTCAGTTATACCAAGACTTATGGTTATATTTTCATCTTTTATCGGGTGCAGTTTTTTGTCTATTTCGTTTTGTAGTTTTTCTGCCATTAGTATTGCACTGTCTATGGAGATATTCGGGCACAGGATAATAAAGTTGTCATCCTGGGCACGAAACAGCATATCACTGTTTTTTCTGATCTTTCTGTGTACAAGTTTTGCAATATCGGTTAATAGAAGGTTTCCTATTTTTCTTCCGTGTTTTTTATTGATCAGCTTAAAATTGTCTATATTGAAAACAATTACGCAGAAAGTTGTTTTATATCTTTCAAAAAAATACTCAAGCTTTTCGCTCTCTTTCGTGAACCCTTTAAAGTTTTGGATATTGGTAAGCTTGTCGATATGGGAAAAGAGTGTTTTGTTTTCAAGTTCCTTATTGAAATTGCCTAAAAAGTATAAAGCGAAGATAATGAAAAAAGCCATTGAGCCGTAGATTGTATACTCTATTTCCATATAAGAGTCGTATTGTTTTTTAAATCTGTTTTTATGGTAGCTTTCAAGCTCTAAGATATCGTTGTTCAAAGAATCAAAAATCGTATAGATGTTTTCATTTTTTTTGTATTTATGTTCTTTTAGTTTTACAAGGTCATCTTTTATTGTTAAAAGCAGTTTTTTTGTCTGGGCATCCTCATAGTTGGTATCGAACTTAAAACCCTCTACGGTTTTGTTATTTTCAAGGTCCGTAATATTGTTTATATTTGTATTTAAAAAACCATTGATAAGTGAAAGGTCTATATCTTTATTATTTTGTGATTTTTCAAACAGAAGGTGGGATTTTGTTATAAGATATTTAAGGTCGCTTATTGTGTGGATGATCTGATGATTATTTATAAGCAGCTTGTTTGAATAGTTGTGTATTGTTATAAATACACTTAAGATTGAGATGAAAACTATTCCTACTAGTATAACTATCTTTTTTTTACTTTCAAGGTAGTGGTCTAAAAACTGTGAATCCATAAATGTTTCCTTGCTAAAAAAAAAGGAAGCTTCAAAGCTTCCTTTTAGTATTTAAGATTTAAGATTAATTCTTTCCTATGCAGTTAAGGTCGTTATATGCAACCTCAAGCCTTGCTATAAGAGATTGTTGTCCTGCTCTTAACCAAACTCTTGGGTCGTAATATTTTTTATTTGGTTTGTCATCCCCTTCAGGGTTCCCGATCTGTCCTTGAAGATAATCGTGTTTCTCTTTTTCGAAAGCTCTTACTCCGTCCCAGAATGCCCATTGGGTATCTGTATCGATATTCATTTTGATAACACCGTAAGATATAGCTTCTCTTATCTCTTCAAGTGAAGAACCGCTTCCCCCGTGGAATACGAAGTTTACAGGCTTTGAGTCAAGACCGTGTTTCTCTTCAATGAATTTTTGAGAGTTATCAAGGATCTTTGGCGTAAGAACAACGTTACCAGGCTTGTAAACACCGTGAACATTACCAAATGACGCTGCTATGGTAAAGTTCGGGCTTACGGCTTTTAGTTTTTCAAAAGCATAGTTTACCTCTTCCGGCTGAGTATATAAAAGGGCATTGTCAACATCGCTGTTGTCAACTCCATCCTCTTCTCCTCCTGTTATACCAAGCTCGATCTCGATCATCATGTCAAGTTTTGCCATTCTTTCAAAATACTCTACGCAGGTTGCCATGTTCTGTTCTAAAGGCTCTTCACTTAGATCAAGCATATGTGAACTGAACAGCGGTTTTCCTGTTTTCTCAAAATGTTTCTCGCTTGCATCTAAAAGACCGTCTATCCAAGGCAGAAGTTTTCTTGCCGCATGGTCTGTGTGAAGAACTACGGGCACACCGTAAGCTTCAGCCATTGTATGGATATGCTGTGCACCGCTGATAGCTCCTAAAATAGAAGCATTAGGGGCTTTACAACCTTTCCCTGCAAAGAATGTTGCTCCCCCGTTACTGAATTGTAAGATTATAGGAGAGTTAACTTTCGCCGCTGATTCAAGTACACCGTTGATAGATTCTGTATTTACCACATTAACCGCCGGTATTGCAAAGTTGTTTTCTTTTGCATAATCAAAAAGTTTTTTTGTTTCAGTTCCTGTTAAAACTCCAGGTTTTACAATATCTAGTACTGCCATGTATATTATCCTTTATTATTTAGTATATTTTATTTTTGCTTTTGCTTTTAGTTTTTCAGCTTTCTCTTTTACGATCTTTACAAATTTCTTTTGTAACACTTGTTGTTTAACATTTTCTTTGATCTTTTCAAGAGGTACGGTTTGAGCCTCTTTTTTATCGTCAAGATAGATTACGTGGTATCCAAACTGTGTTTTTACAGCATCTTTTGAGAAGTCGCCTTTAGCCAGCTTCATAGCTGCCTGGCTGAACTCAGGCACCATTTTCTCCTGTGTGAACCATCCAAGTTCTCCTCCGTTAGGTCCTGAAGGTCCTGTTGATTTTGATTTTGCTAGTTCCGTGAATTTTGCTTTTTTGTTTTTTGAGTTTTTCAATGTTGAAATTATTTCATCAGCTTCTTTTTTTGTTTTTACAAGAATATGGCTTGCTTTAAGTTTCAAAGGCGCCTTGTATCTGCTTTTGTTTTCATTATAAAAAGTTCTTACCTCTTTATCTGAGGCCGTGATCGTTTTTCCGATATCTCTCATAAGTATCTGGAAAGCAAGAGTCTGTTTTAATTTTTCAAGTTCATCTTTATATTCTTTTGTTTTTACAATATCAGACTGCATCGCTTCTTGTGATAAAAGCTTTTGTTCAATAAGGTTATTTAAGATTGCATCCTGCTGGTTTCCCGGTAAGTTATCAAATTTAACTCTTGGGTCTCTTAGTAATACCGCAATATCAGAATTAGTGATAGAATCACCGTTTACTGTTACGTATACTTTATCTTCCGCAGCATAGGCAGTTGTTGCTAATGTAAGTGCTGCAACGGCACTGAGTAAAACTTTTTTCATCTTCAACCTTTTTAAATTTTTGTCTATTTTAGCTAAATGAATTTGTTAAATGGCTGAAAAGCTTAGGTGATTTTTGTTATGGATTTGTAAATTTTGAAATTTATCTTAAATACTCTTTAATTTTCGTAATTTTTATGGTATAATCCCAGCCTTAAAATAAGAGTTAACTTAAATTTAAGTTTTCAAAATATATAGAAAAAGAAAAAAGGTGAATAGATGAGAATTTTAATCGTTGAAGATGAAAGTACTTTAAACAGAACGCTCCAGGAGGGACTGCAGGACTTCGGTTATCAAGTAGATATTGCAGAAAACTTTAAAGATGCAGAATATTTTATAGAAATCAGAAATTATGATTTAGTATTAACTGACTGGATGCTGCCTGACGGTGACGGATTAGAATTAACAAAGATCGTTAAGAACAGAAGCGGAAGAACTGCTGTTGTTATCGTAAGTGCAAGAGATGATAAAGAGAGTGAGATCAAAGCATTAAAAACAGGTGCAGATGATTATGTTAAAAAACCTTTTGATTTTGATATCCTTCTTGCAAGAATCGAATGTAGATTAAGATTTGGTGGAACAAACATTATCAAAATCGACGATCTTGCGATTAATCCGGATGAAGAAAAAATTATGTATGAAGGTGTTGAGATAGAACTTAAAGGTAAACCTTTTGAAGTTCTTACACACCTTGCAAGACACAGAGACCAGATCGTATCAAAAGAGCAATTGCTTGACGCTATCTGGGAAGAGCCTGAATTGGTAACTCCAAACGTTATCGAAGTTGCTATCAACCAGATCAGACAAAAAATGGATAAACCGTTAAATATTGCTACAATAGAAACTATCAGAAGAAGAGGTTACAGATTCTGTTATCCTCCAAAAGTTGAAGAAGAGGAATAGAACCGATTTAAAATAAAAACAGGATAAATAATGGCAAAGAACAGTATATATAAACAGTTTTCCCAAAAGCTTATTTTTGCTACGTCAATGTTTGTCATTGTCCTGTCTTTTATTTTTTACGGGTTTACCCGTTCAACCATCTATCAGGATATCCATGATGAGATGATAAAAGACGCACAGCTTATCGTAACAGCTACACAAACCTCCTTTGAAAGAAGAGAACATCTTAAGGTACTTGTAAACAAAGATACCAAGATCGAACTTATAACATTAAAAGAATTTCCTAAGATCACGGTTTTTAAATTTAAAAAAGAGAATGAACACTTTATGCAGATAATATATCCTGCAGATAAGGCAAACGGCAAATATATAAAGCTGACGAAAAATATCACCGCATCACACAGGATGTTAAACAAGATATTCGGGAACCTGATGTTTCTGGGTGTGGGGGGGATAATACTTGTTATCCTTTATGCCCTGACCGTTTCGAGGTCTTTGCTTACTCCTATCATAAATATTACAAGAAAACTTTCAAATATGAACGAGAACTCCCTAACGCAGATAGATACAAATAAACTGCCCGTAGAGTTTCTTCCTTTGGCAAACTCCATTAATACCCTTACCACAAGAATAGAAAGCTACGTAAAATATCAAAAAGAGCTTTTCATAGGCGCGGCGCACGAGCTTAAAACACCCCTTGCCGTTATGAAGCTGAAATCCCAGGTAACTCTTGGGAGAACAAGGGAACCTGAGAAATACCAGGAAGTTTTAAAGCTTCATATCGACGAGATTGACGGTATGAACCAGATGATCTCTTCTATTTTGGATATGGGGCGACAGGAGGGTGCACAGTTTGAAAAACCTGTGGAGCTTGATATAATAGAGTATTTAAGAAACAAAACGGAGAGTTTCGCCCTTATTGCAAAAGAGAAGGATATAAATCTGGAGTTTCATTCGGATATTGATACTTTTTCGACCATTATACAGCCTACGCTTTTAACACAGATAATCCAGAACTTTGTCCAAAATGCCATAAAATTTACCCCTGAAGGGAAAAAAGTGGCAATATATACTACGGCTACGGAGAGTTTCGTAATGATAGAAGTTGAGGATGAAGGTGTGGGTATAGATGAAGAGGTGGATCTTTTTGCTCCCTTTAAAAGAGTGGGGAACGAAAAGGGTGCGGGTCTTGGGCTTTTCCTTGCTAAAAGTGCTGCAGATACACTAGGCGGCGCTATCAGTTTGAAGAACAGGACAGACGGGGTAAGCGGGACTGTTGCAACACTGAAGCTGCAAAGCAATCCTACCTGCCAGATCTTTTAAAATAAAGCTGCGTGCTCTATTTTGGTACAATGGCTTTGTACCACTTTCAATCCCGCTTTTTCGGCTTTTTGTGCTGCTGCATTGTTTACAAGTCCAAGCTGCGTCCAGATACACCATGCATCGCCTCTTTTTAAAGCTTCATCAACCACACTTGCTATAACATCGGGTTTTCTGAATATATCTACCATATCAACTTTTATATCTGCCGGTATCTCGCTTAGGCTTCTGTATACTTTTTCCCCCAGGATCGTTTCCTCTTTCGGGTAAACCGGGATTACTCTGTAACCTGCATTTTGTAAATATACGGCTACTCTGTTACTATCCTTTTCGGGTTTCGGTGAGCATCCTATAATAGCTACGGTTTTTGTATCCTCTAATATTTTCTTTATCTCTTCTTTATTAGAATTGATCTGTGGCATTTCACATTCCATAATTATCCTTAGTTAGTATTATTTGATTATATTTTTCAAGTGATATTATCTAAAATTGCTTAATTTATCTTGCTTGGAAGCTGTTGTTTTAAACTATTTTTTAAAAATGGGATGAATTTAAACAGATTTAAAGAACTTCATAGCAGATCAAAATATTAAAATCACAAGGTGGTATTATTTTATCTGCTTTGGTATTTGCTGCGGTATATATAAGTGTGGGTTCATTAGGGCTGAAAACCAAAAAGGAGTATATCCTTGCCGGGATATTACTTGTTTGCCTGACACTCTTGTTTGAATATATTTTTGGTTATTTTGTTATGAATAGATCTTTAGAAGAGATAAATGCCGTGTTTGATATCTTTCAGGGTGATCTTTTTATATTTGTGTTGCTAACCTCTGCCGCTTCACCTTGGCTGGCGGCAAAGATCAGGTCGCTTTTGTAAAACTATTTTCTGTTTTTTAAAAGTTCACAATACTCTTTTGCATGGTATGTGATGATGATATCAGCTCCGGCTCTTTTAAAGCTTAGAAGAGTTTCTTCCATAACCTTTTCATAATCAATCAGCCCTGCAGCTCCTGCATTCTTAAGCATGGCGTATTCACCGCTTACGTTATAAACAGCCAATGGTAAGTTTGTATTGTTTCTAATCTCCCGTACAACGTCAAGGTATGCAAGGGCAGGTTTTACCATAAGTATATCGGCACCCTGTTTTTCATCCTCAAGTGATTCATCCACTGCCTGAAGCCTGTTACCCGGATCCATCTGGTACATTTTTCTATCGCCGTGGCTGGGAGCTGATTCGGCAACATCCCTAAATGGACCATAGTACGCACTTGCAAATTTCGTGCTGTATGACATAATAGGAAGGTTTTCGTATCCTGCTTCGTCAAGAGCAGTCCTTAGTGTTTCTATAATACCGTCCATCATGCCGCTTGGAGCTATCATATCAACTCCGGCTTTTGCATGAACTATCGCCTGCTGTGCCGAAAGTTCAAGGGTAGCGTCATTGTCTACTGTTTCATCCTCGTTTAAAATACCGCAGTGTCCGTGGTCCGTGTATTCACAGAAGCAAAGATCGGTTACTACGAACATATCGGGAAACTTCTCTTTTACCGCTTTTACGGTTCTGCTTATGATGCTGTTTTCGCAAAGGCATTCGCTTCCCGTACTGTCTTTTACGTCCGGAATGGCAAACAGGATAATGCTTTTAAGCCCCAGTGTTCTTATATATTCACACTCTTTCAGTATTTCGTCGATAGTCATTTGAAATACACCAGGCATTGATGAAACTTCATCCTTGATACCTTCACCCTCCCTTACAAAAAGGGGATAGATGAAATCATCTGCGGTTAGTGTTGTTTCTCTTACAAGAGACCTTAAAGTTTCATTAATTCGTAATCTTCTAAATCTTTTAAACATTTATGTAAACCTTTTTAGTTATAATTCACACAATTTTAACTAATAAGGGATTATCTCCTTATTAAAGTAACGGAGTAACCAGACAGGATGAATATAGAAGTATCAAATGTTGCGAATCTGCCTACTACGCACGGGAATTTTTTAATACAATCATTTAAAGAGGGTATTAAAGAGCACCTGGTAATATTTACGCCAAATTATAAAGAGGGTTTTCCCGAGGGTAAACCTGTAACGGTAAGGATCCACAGTGAATGTTTAACTGGTGATGCCATAGGGAGCATAAAGTGTGACTGTCAGGCGCAGCTTAATTTTGCACTTGATTATATACATGAACACAACGGTATGGTAATATACCTAAGACAGGAAGGAAGGGATATCGGTCTTTTAAACAAGGTTAACGCCTATAACCTTCAGGACAAAGGGTTTGACACGGTTGAAGCAAACCACCAGTTAGGTTTTGCAAGTGACCAAAGAACCTATGAAGTGGTTGATTTTATTTTTGATTATTACAACATTACAAAGGTAAATCTTATCACGAACAATCCTGCAAAGCTAAAAGGGATAAAAGCGCAGATCGTGGACAGGGTTCCTATTGAAGTCGGGAAAACGAAACAGAATGAAAATTACCTAAGGGTAAAAAAAGAGAAGATGGACCATCTTTTTTAAACCGGGAAGTGAAAATGTTAAGATCAAAGTTTGAGAACATAGGGTTGTCTTACGACGAAGAGTTTTACGACAGATGCAGTAAGTTTATATCACTGCTTCAACAGTGGGGTGCGGTACACAGTCTAACTGCACAGCTTACAACACAGCAGATTGAGAACAATATAGTAGACAGCATCTATCCCATGAAGTTCATTAACAGCTTTGAATCACTTGCCGATATAGGAACAGGTGCAGGGTATCCGGGGATGCTCCTGGCCATTGCGAATCCCCAAAAGAAAGTTGCACTTATAGAACCAAAAGCAAAAAGGGTGGCATTTCTGAATTTCGTGAAAAATGCTTTAAAACTGGAGAATGTAGAAGTTGTCCAAAAAAGGGTAGAGGAACTAAGTCCCAGAAGCTACGATATTATCACAAGCAGGGCTGTTACCAATACCTCTTTGCTTTTGAGCCTTACGAACAATATAAGCGGTCCTGATACTGAATACCTGTTTTACAAAGGAAGCTTATGCGAGCAGGAGATAGAGGAAGCAAAGCTTGAAAACTATGATATTATCCCCAACGGGGAACACAGGAATTTCCTGTATATGAAAAGAAAAGGATTATTTGATGATATTTAAGATTTTAGCTGTAGTTGCAGTGCTGTTTTTGGTTTATTTGGTTTTTTTCAAAAAAGGAAGAGAAGAGAGCCTTAAAAATAAAACTAAAAAAAGTGACAATGAACAGATAACAGATACTATGGTAGAGTGCCCAAAATGCGGTACATTCGTATCAAAAGACGACGCCATCTTAAGCAACGGTAAATATTACTGTTCGCAAGAGTGTTTGAATAAATAGGGTATACAATGATTATTATCGGGGATCAGTTCGTACCTTTTGAACAAATAGAAAATATAGATTCGATCGAAGATATAAAAGATACGGCTTCTAACAGCACGGTCTGCTTTGAATATGACAAGCCCGCGATGTTATATTGTTTTGATAATCAAGTTGCATACTGTGTAAAAATAACTTCCATAAAAGAAGCCGTTTATGCAAACGCTTTGGGTGCAAAGTATATTTTACCTGCTAGAAATATCCTGGAACAGGTTCAAAAAACTGCGGAAAACTACCTTTTCGATTCTAAAGTCCTGGCCGTGATTGAAGATGAAAGCAGTATTGAAGAGCTGGCATTAAAATCAATAGACGGTGTTATCTTTCAAAAACTAATCAAATAGTGAAAATTATTAATCATCTATTAATAAAGATTAATTATAATTACCGTTCATTTTTAATTTTGAGGGATTCACATAGTATTTTATAGATCATAAGGTCTAGGGACTGCATGGGTTATAAATGGAATAATCCCCGAATATAAAGAAATAGAAAAGTTGTAAGGTTACATTTTATGGAAAACAGTTTAATTAAAAAGTTTACGGATATTTTATTCTCCTATTGGACAATGTTGGTACTTTTTGCCCTTTTGGCAGGCGGTGCCGGTGTTGCTACATTTATAGAGAATGATTACGGTACCTCTACGGCAAGGGTTTTAGTATATAACCATGTCTGGTACGAAATTGTTATGACACTTTCGGTTATTAACCTTATGGGGATAATCTACAGAAGAAAGATGTGGAGACAAAAAGCAAAATTCATTTTCCACCTTTCTTTTGTAGTTATGCTAATAGGTGCAGGTGTTACAAGGTATGTTGGGTATGAAGGTATCATGCATATAAAAGAGGGACAGACGCAGAACAAAATGATCTCGCTTGAGCCTTATTTTCAGATCTATGCAGAAAAAGACGGCAAAACATTTTATAAAGAGTTCCAAAAAGAGTTTGGCGCTATCGGTAACAATGATTTCAATTATGATATGATGTTTCAGGACAAACCTTTAAATATAAAGCTTGATTCGTTCAAATTTGCCAAGAAAGGCAAAGCTACTATGAACCTTATAGGTACGAAGGTCACTTATAACGGTGAAGAGCAGGTTGTAAAACTTGTAGGGCAGAGGGGACAGCAGGGAGTTACCAGGCAGCTTGAATTTAAAGACAAGACAGTTGTAACTATTACATACGGATCTAAAAATCTTACGATACCTTTTGCCATAAGATTAAACGATTTCCAGCTTGACAGGTATCCAGGAAGCATGTCTCCTTCATCTTTTGCAAGTGAGGTAACTCTTATAGACAAGGCAAACAACAAAGAGTTTGATTACAGAATATTCATGAACTCTACTCTGATCTACGGGGGTTACCAGTTCTTCCAAAGCTCTTACGACCCTGATGAAACCGGAACCGTGCTTTCGGTTAATAATGACCCGGGAACCATTCCAACTTATATAGGTTATTTTCTTCTTGCTTTGGGACTTTTAATGAATATGTTCGATAAAAAATCAAGATTTATGAAGCTTACCCAGTACATAAAACAGTTTAATTCTTTTGCCGCGGTTGCCGCCGTTGCCTGTATATTGTATGCGGTGCCTTCAAATGCACAGGAAAACGGCCAGCTTCAAAAAGTAAAACAGGAAGATGTTGTAGAATATCTTACTAAATATCAGAAAGAATCAAAAAACATAGCCAAAGAGTTTAGTAAGGTAATTGTTCAAAGTGCAGGCAGGATGAAGCCATTTGACACCTTGAATACTGAGGTTCTAAATAAACTGAGCAGAAAAAGTACTCTTATGGGTATGGATGCCAATCAGGTGGTATTGGGGATGATGAGCAGACCTGATATCTGGATGAATATTAAAATGATCAAGATCAAAACACCCAAACTCAAAAAAGCCCTGGGGATCGAAGAATCAAGAGATCTTATCGCATTTTCCGAAATATTCGACGGCAGACAATACAGACTTGCACCTTACGTAAAAGAAGCTAACAGTGTTGATGCAAAACAAAGAGGTACTTATGAAAAAGATATCATCAAGCTTGATGAACGGCTGAATATCGCTTATATGGTATTTTACGGTGATCTTTTCAGAGTGTTCCCCCACCCTGATAAAAACGTGGCTTCAACCAAATGGATGGTTCCTTCAGAGGTTTTCTCAAAGCTTAGCGGAGAGCATAAAATGGCCCTTGAGAATATGATAAAAGGACTCTTCACAAATGTTTCCGACGCTAAATACGACGAGGCGAAAAAATTCCTTGACTTTCTTGTTATGTACCAGAAGGGTGTAGGTTCCGATCTTTATCCTGAGCAGTCAAAGATAGACCAGGAGATACTTTTCAATAAACTTGGTATTTTCCCTAAAGTTACATTAGCTTACGTACTTGTAGGTATAGTTCTGTTTATAGTTTCATTTATTACGGTATTTAATAAAAAATGGCACTCTCCAAAGATCAATACTGCATTTTTTGTTATCCTTGCAGTACTTTTTGCGATACAGACATACGGAATGGGGATGAGATGGTATATAAGCGGACACGCTCCTTGGAGTGACACTTACGAATCCCTTGTGTATATAGGGTGGTCTTCTATGTTTGCGGGATTGTTCTTCTTTAGAAAATCACTTATGGCATTAAGTGCGACCGTTGTAATGGCGGGCGTATTTATGTTCACGGCACACTTAAGCGGTATCGATCCTCAGATAACGAATCTTGTACCGGTACTTAAATCTTACTGGCTTACGATTCACGTATCGATCATTACAGGTTCTTACGGATTCCTGGCAATAGGTGCAATGCTTGGATTTATGGCACTGCTTCTGTTTATCGTAAGAGATCCTATAAAAAGACCTCATATCGATGATACTATCAGGCAGATCACGGCTATAAACGAAGCTGCACTTATAATAGGACTTGCTGCGCTTGTCGTAGGTAACTTCCTTGGAGGTGTCTGGGCAAACGAGTCATGGGGTAGATACTGGGGATGGGACCCTAAAGAGACATGGGCATATGTTGCCATAGTGGTTTACGCGCTTGTCCTTCACCTTAGGCTTATACCTAAAATGAATAAACCGTTTATTCTAAATGTAGGATCAACTCTGGCATTCAGTACGATTCTTATGACATATTTCGGGGTAAACTTCTATCTAAGCGGAATGCACTCGTATGCAACGGGTGATCCCGTGCCGATTCCTATGTGGGTATATGTAGTTACTACAATGGTGTTTGTGGTGATTGCTTTTGCCAGCAGAAAAAGAGATCTTCCTAAGCTTAAAGTTTAGGACTCTTTTTATTTTCTTAATATATCAAAATCAGACGGGATCGTATATTTAAAGGTCTTGTTTGATATTTGATGATTTGATCTGATATCTGTAAAACTTATCGTTACCTTATTATCAAGTTCATCTTTATAACTTATCTTTTCAAGTTCATTATTTTTAATCTGCAAAAAGTATTTCGTATCGTAAAGAGTTGTTTCATATGTATTACTGTTGATTTTTTTTGCATCGTTTAATATCTTCAGGATATTAAGCTCTTTTTGAAGTTTTGACACAATTACCTGTTCAAGTTCAGGTTCAATAATAATAACCTCGTCGTCGTTTATATACACATCCTTTTTTACGGGTGAATCATATCTCCATAAAACCAAAGCAGGCTCTTTAATATAAAGTTTACCGTTATAAATTATTTCGCTGTTTGAACTGTTGATGATCGACTGCTTGAACACTGCTTCAAAAGTTGTTTTATCCCTGAAGTCCAGGGCAAAAACACAGCAGATGCTTAAAAGTGTTGTAATGATTATTCTCATACGCTTTTCCTAATGATTTTTTATAGTTTGAATTTTAACATTTTTTGGTTAATATAAAATGTTTTATATGAAAAAGGTAAAAAAATGATCAAACTCTTATTAATATTATTATTTATTGTGGAACTTTATGCAGCGGATAAAATAGTTATGCTGGGGGATTCCATAACTTACCGTACAAACTGGCAGATGATGTTAAAAAACTACAACATCCAAAATATGGGGATAAACGGCGATACGGTAAAAGATATCCTAAATAGGGCAGATGATGTGCAACCAGATGCAAAAAAAGTATTTATAATGGCAGGTATTAACGATATTGCAAAAGGTTACAGCGTTAAAAGTATATTTGCGATTTATAAGCAGCTTGTGAAAAAGCTTCAAAAAAAAGGTTTAAAGGTATATATCCAAAGCACGCTTTATACCGGTAACCGAATTGATCCATCTTATAATAAAAAAGTAAAACGTCTAAATGCTTTATTGAGAAAATACGCAAGAGAGAATGATATACGGTTTATTGACCTGAACAGGTATCTTTCAAGGAAAGGATCTTTAAAAAGAAAATATACCAATGACGAGGTTCACCTTAACCGTTACGGCTATTCTTTATGGGTAAATGTGATCAAAAATTATATAAAATAGTTAAATCCGGGTTTCAAGGGAAATATTATTTTAAGGGGCGATATTTTATGTTAAAATCTTTTTATTTAATATAAGGAGTTTATATGCAAAGCATATTATTAGAATTTTCAATGTTTCCCACAGATGTGGGGGAAAGCAAAAGCGCTTACGTAAGCGAGGTGGTAAAGCATGTTAGAAACAGCGGATATCCCTACCAGCTTACACCTATGGCAACTATCGTTGAGTGTGAAACCATGGGGGAGGCTTTGGATCTTGTAAAAGAGTGTTACGAGATACTTGAAGCAAAAGATTGCGGAAGAGTATATTCGGTATTGAAATTTGATATAAGAAAAGGGAAATCTAACAGATTAAAAGAGAAAATAAAATCTGTCGAGGATAAAATAGGGGAAGTAAACAAGTAAGATGCTGTTTGGTAGATCTTTATATTTTACGCTTATAATATTTTCTGTTCTGTTTACTGCGGGATGCGCCTATAAAAGCAGCACCAATAAAACCGCTGTGGGGATTGAGAGAAAACAGTTTATGATGCTTTCAAGTTCCCAGATGGACCAAAGTTCAAAACAGGCATATTCCCGGGTCGTCACAGAAGCAAAGAAGAAACAACTGTTTAATAAAGATTATAAAACCGTAAAAAGGTTAAAAGGGATCTTAAACAACCTTATTCCCCATACCGCTGTTTTTAGAAATGATGCCGTAAACTGGAAATGGGAAGTAAACCTCCTTAAATCCAAGGAGCTGAATGCCTGGTGTATGCCCGGCGGAAAAATGATGTTCTATTCAGGGCTGGTAGAGAAGTTGAATCTGAACGATGCCCAAATTGCCGCAATAATGGGACATGAGATGGGGCATGCTTTAAGAGAACATTCATGAGAAAAAGTTTCAAGAAGCCTTGCCGCACAGCTTACTCTCTCCATAGCTACAAGTGCTCTTGGCCTTCAGATCGATATTTCAAGTATTGCCAATGAAATACTTGACGTTACTTTTAATCTTCCAAACAGCAGGGAAGCGGAAAGGGAAGCTGACAGAATAGGGGTGGAACTTGCCGCGAGGGCAGGGTATGATCCTAAAGAAGCCGTAAAGATCTGGCAGAAGATGGCAAAGCTTCCACACGCCAATAAACCCGAGATATTAAGCACCCACCCTGTATATGAAAACAGGATAAAAGATCTTCAAAAATATGCCGATCTTGTGGAACCGTTATATATAAATGCAAAAAAATAAAATAGGGTTAATATCAATGGTTATTTAATAGCTTCATAACAATTATTTCGATAGAATCAAGCTTAAAATTTTATTAGAAGGTTATTTGAGATAACCCAAGGGATAAACTCTATGTTAAAAATATTTTCAAAAATTTTTGGAACTAAAAACGATAAAGAAGTAAAGAAATATAGAAAACGGGCTGAGCTTATAAATGCTCTGGAGCCAAAGTTTGAAGCTATGGGCGATGAGGAGCTTAAAGAATATTTTAATAATCTTAAAGCCCAGGTGCAAGAGGAAAGCAAAACCTTAGATGATGTTTTAAACGAATCATTTGCCATAACAAGGGAAGCCAGCAAAAGAATCCTTAATATGAGACATTACGATGTACAGCTCATCGGCGGTATGGTTCTTAACGACGGAAGAATTGCAGAGATGAAAACAGGTGAGGGTAAAACACTTGTCGGATCTTTGGCCGTATCATTGAACGCAATGAACGGAAAGGGTGTTCACGTAGTTACGGTGAATGATTACCTTGCAAGCAGGGATGCCAAAGAATTAGAGCCTTTATACAACTTTTTAGGTTTCAGTGTAGGTGCGGTTACGGGTGCGATTAATTCTGACCAGGAGAGAAAAGAAGCATACGGGAGTGATATCACTTACGGTACTAACAATGAGTTCGGATTTGACTTTTTAAGAGATAATATGAACTATTCTTTTGATGAGAAGGTTCAAAGAAAACACAGTTTCGTAGTTGTGGATGAGATAGATTCGATCCTTATCGACGAAGCAAGAACTCCGTTAATTATAAGCGGGCCTACAAAACATAAAAGCGTGAATTACCTAAAAGCAAACGAGATAGCTTTAAAATTAAACCGCGGTGAAAAAATAGAAGCGACAAAACCAGAAGAGAACGACAAATATACCGGTGATTTCACCGTTGACGAAAAGAATAAAGCCGTTATCCTGACAGAAGAGGGGATAGAAAAAGCACAGGAGCTGTTTGGAGTGGACAATATGTATTCTCTTGAGAATGCTGCGCTTTCACACCATCTTGATCAGGCATTAAAAGCAAATTATATTTTTGAAAAAGACGTGGATTATGTAGTTCAAAACGATGAGGTTATCATTGTTGATGAATTTACGGGAAGATTAAGTGAAGGTAGAAGATTCAGCGACGGGCTTCACCAGGCGCTTGAAGCAAAAGAGAGTGTAAAAATAAAAGAGGAATCTCAAACCCTGGCAGATATCACTTTCCAGAACTACTTTAGAATGTATGATAAATTAGCGGGTATGACGGGTACTGCACAAACAGAAGCTACAGAGTTTGCAGAGATTTACAGCCTTGACGTTGTTTCTATCCCTACGAACGTACCGATTGCAAGAAATGACAAGAACGACCTTATTTACAAAACAGAAAGGGAAAAGTTCAATGCAGTAGCGGCAAGGATCAAGGAGCTTAATAAAAAAGGGCAGCCTGTACTGGTTGGAACTGCAAGTATCGAAAAATCTGAAGCTTTACACGAACTTCTTAAAAAAGAGAAGGTTCCCCATACCGTGTTAAATGCAAAACAGCATGAAAAAGAGGGTAAGATCATCGAGGATGCGGGACTTAAAGGTGCCGTTACCATTGCTACTAATATGGCGGGTCGTGGGGTTGATATCAAGCTTCCAAAAGAGTGTCTGGAACTTGGAGGACTTGCGATTTTAGGTACGGAAAGACATGAATCAAGAAGAATAGACAACCAGTTAAGAGGTAGATCAGGACGTCAGGGTGATGTTGGTGAATCTCAGTTTTACCTCTCTTTGGAGGATAATCTTCTTAGAATATTCGGATCAGACAAGATTGCAGGTATTATGAACCGTCTTGGTCTTGAAGAGGGTGAGCATATTGAATCGGGAATGGTAACAAGAGCCGTTGAAAATGCACAGAAAAAAGTTGAGAATATGCACTTTGAGAGCAGAAAGCATCTTCTTGAGTATGATGATGTTGCAAATGAGCAGAGAAAAGTTATCTATAAATTCAGGGATGAACTTCTTGATGAAAGTTTTGATATAACTTCAAAGATAGATGAAAATATCGGTGAGTTTGCACAGGTTATGATCGAGAATGTAAAAGATGCAGGACAAAGTGCAATGGCAGATGATTTTAATTATGAAAGCCTTGTAATAAAGATAAAAGAGGATCTTAACCTTGATATCTCCGAAGATGATCTCAAAGGCAATGATTTTGACGAGATAGAGCAAAAACTTGCCGGGCTTCTTAAATCAAACTATGAGCAGAAAATGTCAGTAGCCGCAGAAGATCAAAGGAACGAAATAGAGAGAGTTCTTTACCTGCAGGTTCTTGACAATGCCTACAGAGAACATCTGTACTCTATGGATACGCTTAAGACAGGTATAGGACTTAGAGGTTATAACCAGAAAGACCCACTTGTTGAGTATAAAAAAGAATCATACAATATGTTCATAGAGCTTATCTCATCTATAAAATACGAGATAATAAGAATCCTTTTCTCGGTACAGTTAAGAGACGAGTCAGAGATCCAGGCTGAACAGGAAGCTCTTGAAAAACTAAAACAGGAGATGGAAGCTTCTGTTGAGGATATCACTTTAAACAGCGAAGGGCAGAGTTCAAAGCCTGCTATAGAGAAAAAAGTACCCAGAAATGCTCCTTGTCCTTGCGGAAGCGGTAAAAAATACAAACAGTGCTGCGGGCAAAGCGGTCCTAAAAAAGGTGTATTGGCTAAGTAGTGAATACTAAACTTATTAACTTTATAATTAAAAAATATCTAAAGTTTGATAAAAAAAATCCGTTTATCTCTATAAGTGCCATTCTGGCATTTATAGGTGTCGCTGTCGGTGTTATGGTTTTAATCGTTGCCATGGCCATTATGAACGGTACCGCCAAAGAGTTTGAAGATAAACTTTTTACCATGAACTATCCTTTAAGCGTTTATCCCAAAATTGACGGGGCTGTAAATGAACAGCTTCTAAACGACCTTGAAAAGAAATTTCCCAACCTTAAATTCTCCCCTTATATTACTGCACAGGTTATGATCCAAAAAGATAATGAGATGTCAGGCGGAGTTATATTCGGTGTTGACAGGGAAAAAGAAGCTCCAATTAATAAAATATATGCCAAGTCAGTGAAGAGCATCGACAAGATCTCGAAATATGACCTTATTGCAGGACAGGGGATAAAAGATGACCTCTACTTAAACAAAGGGGAAAAGGTCACTTTATATTTCAGCAGTATCAATCCCAGCGGTTTTTCAATGATGCCAAAGATGAAAAGATTTACTTTTGAAGGTGATTTCAGGTCAGGGCTTACGGCATACGACAAAGCGTATATGTATACCACCATTGAAGCTTTAAGAACGGTATTGAAAAAGGACAAGTCCCATTATGACGGTATTCATATCTACAGTGAAGAGCCTTTTAAGGATATCGAACTTATAAAGAACGAGATCCCTAGATTCTCCGTAGGCGTAGTAGGATGGTGGCAGCAGAACGGAAACTTTTTTGCGGCAATGGAGATGGAGAAAAAAGCATTGTTTATCGTATTGATGCTTATTATCCTTATAGCTTCGCTTAATATAATAAGCTCCCTTCTTATGACTGTGATGAGCAGAAGAAAAGAGATAGCTCTTCTTTTATCACTTGGGGCAAGCATAAAAGAGGTGAAGCATATCTTCTTAAGGCTTGGGATCATTATAGGTTTTGCCGGGATAATAGTGGGAATCGCTTTGGGATTCACAGGTATTTACCTGCTTGAGAATTTTGATATCATCTCACTTCCTGCGGATGTTTACGGCACGAGTAAACTTCCACTTGTTCTGGATAAGATCGATTTTATCTCCATAGTTATAGGAAGTATGGTAATAGTATTCTTATCTTCTTTTTATCCTGCACATAAGGCTACCAAGATCGACGTGCTGGATGTACTGAGAAACGAGTAAGTTTAGATTAAGCTCTTTTTTAAGACTTTAAATTATACAATAGTACATATTATAAGAAAGGTTTATAAATATGTACAGCCGTTTATTTGAACAAATTATATTAATCCTTTTACTGAATACCGTTTCCCTTTTTGCCTTACAAAGCGGGAACAGACTCTCTTTAAGCCAGGAAGAAAGATCCTGGCTTGATTCACAAAAAGAGATAAAAGTAGGGATACAAAGGAACTGGGTCCCTTTAAGCTTTGTTCAAAACGGCACACCCAAAGGCCTGGGAGTCGATTATATCCGTCTTTTAAACGAGCAACTCGACGGGAAACTGAAAATAGTCCCCGATAACTTTAAAAACAATCTTGAAAAACTTAAAAACGGCTCCATTAATGCCATGATAGATATCACTCCCACCAAAGAAAGGGAAAAAGTCTATTTTTTTACAACTCCTTATGTGAATATTCCCCATTATATAGTTACACTTAAAAACAATAAAGAGTATTTTAACAGTATAGACGATCTTTCCGGTAAAACAATAGCCGTTGAAAAAGGCTACGGGATAATAAACAAGCTCAAAAAAAGTGTTCCCGGGGTAAAGTTTAAATATTATAATAACACTGTAGATGCTGTGGAAGCATTATCCAACGCCCAGGCAGATGCTTATGTGGGTAACAGGGCTGTTGTTAATCATATCCTGCAAAATAATTTTATTACCAATCTTGCTTTTCAAGGGAAATCGACAATAAGCAGGTCAATACTTGCTATCGGCGTTAACAGGGAAAACAGGATATTAAGAGATATTCTGCAAAAAGCCTATGACAAAATATCGATACGGCAGAAACAGGAGATCTTTGAAAGCTATGTCGGTCATATTAATGAAAGAGGCAAAAAGATCGGGCTTTCAAAGCAGGAAAAAATGTGGCTTGCTGAAAACAAAACCGTAAAAGTCGGGGGAGAAAGTGACTGGCCCCCTTTTGATTTTGTGGGTTCAGACAAAGAGTATCAGGGTATATCAAAAGATATAATGGACCTGATATCCCAAAAAACAGGTTTGAAATTTGAGTATGTTATCGGGCAGAGCTGGAAAGGGCTTGTGGATGATTTTAAAAAAGGGAAACTTCATATCCTGCCTGCCATGTATAAAAACAGTTCAAGGGAAAAGTTCACCCTTTTTACAAAACCGTATTTCAAAATAAAAGATTATATATTCTCAAGGATAGATGATAATTCCATCAACAGGGTAAATGATCTTGAAAATAAAAAAGTTGCGATCATCGAGGGATACGCGATCGAACAGAAATTAAAGTCAAGATTTCCCGATATAGATCTTTTAAAAGTTAAAAATAAAGCCCAGGGGATAGATGCCGTATTATTAAACAAAGCTGATGTTTATATTGACGGTTTTGCCATTGTTATGCATACCATCAAGGCGAACTTTATAACGGGGCTTAAGCCTGTTATGCCGGTTGATTATCATTCAAACGATCTTTATATAGGAATATCAAAAAAACAGCCGGTTCTGGCTTCCATAGTCGATAAAGCCTTAGGGTGTATCTCGACGGAAGAAAAGAACAAGATACTTAATAAATGGCTTTTAAACGAAATATTCCAGAAAGATATAACAAAATACAGTCCCAAAGAAAGAGCATGGCTTGAAAAAAATCCTTCAATAAGACTTGCATATATGAATTACTGGCCGACGGACGATACTGGACAGAATATCCATAAAGAGTATGTTAAACTTTTAAGCCGATATGGGAAGCTAAACCTTAACCTGGTCAAGTTCAATAACTGGAAAGTGGGGTTCGATGCAGCAGCCAAAGGGGAGAATGTACAGGGTATTTTGAACTTAAGCTGGAGTAAAGAGCGTCAGGAAAAAAGTTTTGATTATACCAAGCCGTATTATTTTACACCTGTGTATGTAATCGTAAGAAAAGATAATAACACTATAAATTCAATGGGGGATCTTTTAAATAAAAGTATTTATCTAAAAGAAAACTCTATTACGGAACAAATATTAAAACAGCTTAATTATAATATCAAGCCCGTAGTTTTAAAAAGTGATCTTGATATGTATAAAAAGCTTTCATCCAACAAAGACCTAAAAGCGAATGCTATCCTGACATATACTCTTGATACAGAGCTTTTAGAACAGTATGACCTTAAAGTTGTAAATAAGTTCTTCAGCAAATACGGTGAGGTACATATAGGTATCAGCAAAAAACAAAAAGAGCTTTTCTCTATTATAAACAGGGCATACGGGATGATCCCAAAAGAGGAATTGTCACTTATTCAAAATAAAGAGTATAAAAAAACAAAGGTCATAAAATTAAATGAACTGGAAAGAAACTGGATCAAGAGTAATCCCGTTATTAAGATAGCTGTTGTAAATAACTATCCCCCTTATGATATGCAGGCTGATAACGGCGAATTAAAAGGGTTTCATACAGATATAATCTCTCTTATAAATAAAAAGCTCGGTACAAACATACTTCTGATTCCGTATAACAGCTGGAGTAATGCTTACAGTTCGGCGGTTGAGGGTAATGCTCACGCAATTTTTAATTTAAGCTGGAACCAGGAGCGGGAAAATAAGCATTTTATATATTCGGCTCCTTACCATTTCAGTCCCTATTACCTAATAGTAAAAAAACAGAATAATGATATTCTCTCTCTTGAGTATATGAAAGAGAAAAAAATAGCCCTGGAAAGAAATACAATATTTGAACAACTGATCAAAGAAAAGGTTCCCCAGGCTGAAATAGTCTTTGAAGATACCACTTACGGCACCTTTAAAAGTGTCGCAACGGGGGAAGCAGATGCAACCCTAAGCAGTAATATAGATGATGAAATATTGAAAAAAGAGGGTTTGAAGGTAGCTTCAAAAGTTTATTACAAATTAAGTGAAGTCTATATCGGTACAAACAAAAGATTCCCTCTGGCAGCCTCGATCCTTAGAAAAGGGCTTGATTCGATCTCATTAAAAGAGATGGCCAAAATAAGGGAGAAATGGTTTGATATAAGGAATGAAAAATTAAAGATCAAGCTTAGCGAAAAAGAAAAACAATGGCTTGAAACCCATAAAAAAATACGATTTACCGCCGATCCTAACTATATGCCTTATGAATCGTTTGATAAAAACGGCAGTTACCGGGGTATGGTTGCAGATTATTTGAAAATAATCGAGGATAATTTAAATATCAGCTTTGAAAAAGTTGTTACCAAAAGCTGGAGCGAATCGTTACAAAAAGCAATAGATTCAGAAGTTGACGTGTTGTCAAATTATACTGTAGACAAGATGTTAGAGAATAAGCATATCTCAACTATTCCTTATATAGTAAGCCCCGTTTCCATAGTGAGCAGAAAAGGAAATAATATAACAAGCCCGGAAGAGTTAAAGGGTAAAAAAGTAGCGGTGGTCAAAGGGTACGGTTATCTTGATAAGATATTTAAGGATTATCCAAATCTGAATTATTTAGAGGTTAATAATGCAAAAGAGGGCTTAAAAGGTGTTTCAAACAGTGAATTTGATGCAATGATCTGTTCATTGACCCTTGCCACATACAATATTGCAGAGATGGGTTTATCAAATCTTGAGGTGTCGGGACAAACGGGAGTTAATATGCAGCTTGGTCTTGGTATAAGAAAAGACTGGGGTATATTTGCAGGTTTGGTAAACCGGGTGATCGAGGCGATACCAAAAGGAGTAACGCAGGAGATAAACAAAAAATGGCTGGGAATGGAAGGGGCAGCTTTTAAAAAAATCGAACTTTCACCCAAAGAACAGGCCTGGCTGGATAAAGGGCTGACGATACCTTATGTTTATGACCCGGACTGGGCTCCTTTTGAGTGGAAGAACGAGCTTGGGGAGCATACTGGGATCATTAAAGATATTTTAGACCTTATAGGACAAAGAAGCGGGATAAAACTGCAGCAGATACCTTCTCGAAACTGGAAGAGCGCTGTTGAAACGGTAAAATCGTATAAAGCGCATATGTACAGCGCAGTGGGAGAGAATAAAGAGAAACAGGAATATATGAACTTTACCACAAAGAACGTATACCAGACGCCTTATGTATTTGTTGTTAGAAAAGAGGATAAAAGGGATTATTTCGACACCTTTAAAAATCTCTCCAAAAAATCAAAAATAGCCGTGGTAAAAGATTATTATATAGACGGTCTATTAAGGGAAAAAGAACCCCAGATTGATCTTAAAAGGGTCGGGTCTATACATGAGGGGTTTGAGAAACTTGAAGATAAAGAAATAGATATATTTATAATAAACGCTTCGACTGCAAAATATTTTATTAATAGAAAAGGGTACAAAAAACTAAGAATAGCCACAAAAACAAAATACAGCCTTGAATTAAAAATAGCACTGATTAAAAGTTATCCTTCCGAGGTTATATCGATCCTTGATAAAGCTATAGACTCGATAGGGGATAAAGAATTAACCGATATATATCTTAAGTGGACCGAACTTTTAGTGGAGGAAAAAGTAGACTGGGAACTGATATACGAGATCACTGCTATCTCTTTTCTTGTTCTTTTGGGGATATTTTATTGGAACAGGAAATTAAAAGCTAAGGTTGACGAGAAAACAGCAGAATTAAAAGCCTTGCTCAAGGCTTTTGATACTTATGTAATAGCAAGTAAAACCGATGAATACGGAAGAATAACATATGTAAGCGATGCCTTGTGTGATATAAGCGGTTACAATAAAAAGCAGTTGCTTGGTAAAACTCACAGCCTGCTTCGTCATCCCGATATGCCAAAAACTATCTATGAAGATCTTTGGAGAAGCGTGAAGAACGGGAAAGTATGGAGAGGGGAGATAAAAAACAAAAGAAAAAACGGAACATTCTTTTGGACCGATACGGTAATATCCCCCGAGTTTGACTATAACGGCGCTATTATCGGGTTCAGTGCCATAAGGCAGGATATAACTGCAAAAAAAGAGGTTGAAGAATTAAGTAAAACATTAGAGCTTAAAGTTGAAGAGAGAACAACCGAGTTGGATAATGAAAGAAAATATATTAATTCAATTATGAACTCCCAGACAAATATGGTAATCTCAAGTAACGGGAAAGTTCTTAAAACTGCCAACAGAGCTTTTTTTAAGTTTTTTGACGTAAAAGATGTTGAAGGTTTTGTCCAGAAGTACGGAAACTGCATCTGTGATACTTTTGATACAGAATTTGCAGATATATATTTACAAAAGCAGATGTGTGACGAAACCTGGCTTGATTATGTATATAAACGTTCCAATGAGCTGCATAAGGTAAAGATCAAACGAAACGACAGTTCTTATATATTTACCGTAACTGCAGATATGTTTATATTTAAGGGTGAGGAGCTTAAAACGGCCGTCTTCGGTGATATAACAGAACTTGAAAAGACCAGGGAGGAGATAGAGCGTATTTTGTCAAATATTCTGCTCCCTATTCTTATTACTTCCAAAAAAAGAAGGAAAATATTATATGCGAACAGGCATGCACAGATTCAGTATGAAAAACCTTTAGATGAGATAATAGGAAGTGATATAGATGATATCTATACCATACAGGGGCAGCATCACCATATCCTTGATGCGATAAAAAAAGACGGCAAGATAGAAAACAGTGAAGAGAAGTTTCAAACCTGGAAAGGGAAGGAGTTCACGGCATTGCTCTCTGTGACCCCGATAAAATATAAAGGTGAAGAAGCTTATATAGGAATGGTAACCGATATCACCAAACAAAAAGAGATAGAACAGCAGATAAGGCAGATACACAAACATACAAAATCTTCAATAGAGTATGCTTCTTTGATACAGCATGCGATTATCCCAAGCAGCAGTAATTTTGACAAATATTTTGAAGATTATTTCACCATGTGGGAGCCAAAAGATATCGTAGGCGGCGATATTTATCTATTTGACGAGTTAAGAAGCGACAATGAATGTCTGCTTATGGTGATCGACTGTACGGGACACGGGGTTCCCGGAGCTTTTGTAACAATGCTTGTAAAAGCTTTGGAGAGACAGATATCTGCATTGATTGCCACAGATCCGGAAATGGAGGTAAGTACCGCATGGATATTGGAATATTTCAATAAAACAATGAAGTACCTGCTTAAGCAGGAGGATGAGACGAGTATCTCAAATGCAGGTTTCGATGCGGCTATTTTATATTACAATAAAAAGAAAAATGTTGTAAAATTCTCAGGTGCCGAGATCCCTTTGTTTTACGTTAAGAACGGAGAGTATGGTTTTGTCAGGGGAGACAGGCAGTCAATAGGATATAAAAAGTCCAAGGGTGATTTTAAATTCAAAGAGCATATATTCAGTATCGACACAGAGGTGGAATTCTACATTACAACCGACGGATTCCTGGATCAAAACGGAGGTGAAAAAAGCTTCCCTTACGGTAAAAAAAGATTCAAGTCCCTGATAGAAAAGAATTACAAAAAAGAGTTTTCTCAACAAAAAAAATTATTTAAAGATACCCTGTTGCAGTATCAAAAAGATGAAGAGAGAAATGATGACATAACCATGGTGGGAATAAAAGTAAATAAAGTGTAAAATGGTATAAAAGGTATTATATGAAAAATTTAATATACATTATTTTATTTATTTTGAACGCAGGTTTTTTATCTGCAAACCAGGATAATAAAACATTTTTAAAAGAGTTGACAAAAGATGAACGGCAATGGCTTGAACAACACCCCGCAATAAAAGTTCATAACGAAAAGAATTGGCCGCCGTTTAATTTTAATGACAGGGGAACACCAAAGGGGTTTTCCATAGAGTATATGAATCTTCTGGCTCAAAAAATAGGACTTCACATAGAGTATGTTACAGGGGAGTGGAACGACCTTTACAATAAGGCGATAAACAAAAAACTTGACGTTATGCTAAATATCGCAAAGTCCAAAGAGCGTGAGAAATTCCTGCTTTTTACGCAAAAATACCATAATAATAATAGCTCTATATTTATCCGTAAAGATTCCAAAGGCATATATGACTTAGATTCTCTGACCGGGAAAAAAGTTGCAATAGTTGAAGGGTTTATTCAGGAAGAATATCTTGTAAAAAATTATCCGCTTATACAAAGAGTTATGGTAAAAAACAGTTCTCTTGGATTGAAACTGCTTGTCAAAGGTGAGGTTGACGCACTTCTGGGGTCAAAAGATGTTGTTGAGTATCTTCTTTTGGATATGAAGCTTGATAATATAAAATTAGTAAGCGATCTTTTTCTTAAAAAAGATTTTCAGGACAGTCTGCATATAGCCGTCAGAAACGATTATCCGCAGCTTCATTCAATATTACAAAAAGCGATGGATGAGGTAACACCGGAACAGTTATATCGATTAAGGGACAAGTGGCTTATACGGGATCAGGAATATAAAGAAAAAATATTTACTCCCAAGCAGAGGGAATGGATCAAAAACCATCCCGTAATAAACGTGGGAGGTGAGATCGACTGGGCACCTTTTGATTTTGTGGACCAAAGCGGTGAATATTCAGGACTGGCAAAAGATTACATGGATGCAATATCCAGGATAACAGGCTTAAAGTTTAAAGTAAAGACCGACAGCTCATGGGACAAACTACTAAACTCTTTAAAAAACGGGCAGATAGATATGCTGCCTGCTATTAATTACTCAAAAGAGAGAGAAACGTTTATCAATTTTACATACCCTTATCTTGCTTTGACCGAATATTATATAACAAAAGAGAATTATCCCAAGATCAATGATATAAAAGAGCTTTACGGGAAAAAGGTAACAGCGATAAAAGGTTATCAATCACTTGAGTGGCTGAAACAGAAACACCCCAAAATAGAGATAGTCGAGGCATCGGGAATTCTGGATGCTTTGCAGATATTGGTATCCGGTGAAGCTGACGTATTTATCAATGATAATCCCTCTACAACGTATATTATGGAGAAAAACTTTATTACAGGGCTGCAGTTTAACAATATAGTCAAGAACAGGATACCCGTTCCTTTGCATATGGGTGTTAAAAAAGGGTATGAACCTTTAACGGGCATAATAAATAAAGCGGTAAAGAACATTTCCAGGGATAAAAAAAGAAATATATCCGATAAATGGATGAGTCAGATAAAAAATACAAAAAGTAATCTGGAACTGACGGAAGAAGAGATCGTATGGTTGTCCAAAAAACCTGTTATTTCATTTTCCGTAGATCCAAGCTGGCTGCCCTTGGAATCTATTGAGGAAAAATCGGGAAGATATGAGGGGATGATGGCCGATTATCTTCAAAAGATAAAAGATATTACGGGAATCAATTTCAAGCTTGTCCCTACTGATTCCTGGAGCGATTCGGTAAACCTGGCAAGAACAAACAAAATAGATATGCTTGCAGCCGCAAGTGTTACTCCCGAAAGGAAAAAATTCCTTAACTTCTCAGATCCGACCTTAATCCTGACGGACGGGGTTATAATGAAGAACGACAAATCTTTTATTACAAGTTTGAATGATCTAAACGGCCTTAAAGTAGGGGTGTCCGAGGGTACTTCCTTGCATAATATGCTTAAAAAGAAGTATCCCAAAATCATACTGGTACCTATAAAAGGTACATTAAAAGGTATAAGAGAGCTTTCTCTGGATACCATAGACGCTTTTGTGGGGAATCTTGAGGTTGTAAGCTATACGATTTTTAAAAATAACCTTTTTGACCTGAAAGTTGTTTATAAGCTGGAAAAAGTGCGTAAGCTTAGAATGGCATTCCGTAAAGATCTGCCTCCACAGGCTTTAAGCGTTGTTAACAAGGCTATCAATACCATTTCATTAAAAGATATAGAGATTATCAGGCAAAGATGGATAGGCTTGAAAGTAGGGGATGATTTTGATTACAGCCTTATTTGGAAAGCAGCATCAGTGATTCTGCTCATCTTTGCGGTTATTGTATACAACAACCGTAAACTAAAACAGATGGTGGAGAAAAAAACAGCAGATCTTCAGGAACAGAAAGACAAGCTCTTCCAGTTCAACAAAAATCTCGAACTAATAGTAAACGAAAGAACAAAAGATCTTGAACTCTCAAAGAGGTCCACAGACCAGATATTGGCAAATATCCTTTTACCTATACTTATAACATCAAAAGAAAGAAGAGTGATAATGTATGCAAACAGCTTTTCATGCGATCTGTATGAACGATCCAAAGAGCAGCTGGAGGGTTCATATGTAGATGATATATATACCCTTGAGCAGGGGCATCAATTAATAGTGGATAAAATAAAACAAAATGGAAAAGTTGAAGCGATGGAGGTTGTTGTTATAACTCAAAAAGGTAAAAGGTTTATTGGTTTACTATCAGTTACACCGATCCATTACAAAGGTGAAGATTGTTATCTGGGGATGACCGTGGACATAACAAAACAAAAAGATATGGAAAACGAGGTAAGAGATATACATAAAAAGACCAAAGATTCTATAGAGTATGCTTCCTTGATACAAGGCGCACTTATTCCTGAAAAAGAAAATTTTAAAGATTTCTTTGAAGACTATTTCACTATCTGGCAGCCAAAAGATATTGTAGGGGGAGATATATATCTTTTTGAAAAGATTAATGAAGATGAAGCACTCCTGATGGTAATAGACTGTACCGGTCACGGGGTTCCGGGAGCCTTCGTAACAATGCTTGTTAAAGCAATTGAGAGACAGATAGTAGCTAAAATAGTAAACGACAGGAACTTTGAGGTTAGTCCTGCCTGGGTGCTTGAGTATTTCAACAAAAACATGAAAAGGCTTCTAAAGCAGGAGGATCAAAGCAGCATATCAAATGCCGGATTTGACGGAGGGGTTCTATATTTTAACAAAAAGGAAAATATAATAAAATATGCAGGTGCCGAAACACCGCTTTTTTATCTTGAGGGTGATAATGAGTTAATGATGATAAAAGGTGACAGACACTCTATAGGATACAAAAAATCCGACGTGAACTACAGGTTCAAGGAACATCTTATTCCTATAGATAAGGGGATCAGGCTTTATATATCAACAGACGGCTTTATTGACCAAAACGGCGGTCAAAAAGGCTTCCCCTACGGAAAGAAAAGGTTTAAGGGATTAATAGAAGAGAATTATGAAAAAACATTTATTACCCAGAAAGAAATATTCCAAAGTGAGATTTCTAAATATCAGGGTAAAGGGGATAGGAACGATGATATTACAATGATTGGGGTGAGAATTTAAAATATTATTTTTAAATTGCAATATAAATAATATTGTGATATTATTTAACAAAATAAGAAAATTTAATATTTTAAGATGATTGTAATATAACTTTATTTGATTTGCTTTAAACAGGGAAGGATAAATTGTGAATGTTGACGATATACAGAATATGGTAGAAAAAGACGGTATAATTTTCTTGACATACGGAGGTTTCTTAACCCAGACGTTAATAGCGGGGATGACGGAAGCCTTGGAGAAAGAAGCCGAGCACCACGATCTTAAAGCGGGCATGGCAAATAATATATTTACTATATTTATAGAGCTGGCGCAAAATGTGATGAACTATTCAAAAAGCGTGAACAAAGGGTGTAAAGAGGTAAAATCCGAAGGGCTGATAGTAGTAGGAAAAGATGATAATATGAACTACTTCATCCATTCCCAGAATGTTATAGCAAAAGAGGATATGGATAAAATAAAACCCAAACTTGACGAGATAGAAACTCTGAACCGTGAAGAACTGAAAAAAAGGTACAGAGAGCTAAGAAGAAGCGGAAGAGACTCCCATAAAAAAGGGGGAGGAATCGGTTTTTACGAAATAGCAAAAAGAAGCGACAGTATAAAATACGAATTTAAAAAAATCAATGATGAAAAATATTATTTTCATTTTATATCAAAAATTATGTCAAAAAAGGAGAATTGAATATGGAAAAACTGTTTATAGAAGAAACAAAATACACCCCCAAGATAGATATGGACCAAGAATCGGGAATCATAAGCATTGAGGGAAAATCATACCCTGAGAATACTTTCGAGTTTTATGAGCCTGTTATGAAATGGCTTGAGGATTATTTCAACGGCAATGCAAAAAAGAGTACAGTCGTAAATCTTGAGATAATCTATTTTAACTCAAGCAGTTCAAAGCTTTTTTTTGACCTGTTTGATCTTTTGGAAGAGAATAAAGATGATAATGAGATTGAGATCAACTGGATATATGACCAAGAGAATGAAAGTGCCCAGGAAGCGGGGGAAGATTTTATAGAGGATTTTCAGACGCTAAAGATCAATCTGGTACATAAATAGTTATTTAAAAATATTTAGTAAGCGGGGTTAAAATGGGAACGTCAAACAATAAGCTGGTCGACGAGGTTGAGGAACTTAAAGATAGTTTTATAAAAACTACCGATAAACTCGTAAAAGATATCAAGCGGCAGGAAAAGATCATGCTAAGGTCTGACAAAAGGCAGCGTCAGGAGTATGATGAACTCCAAAAAAGACTTGAAGAGGTTCAAAAACTCCAGCTTGCCCAGAAAGAGCTTATGGATTCGTTTATCAAGCTTATTGCAGGTGCAATCGATGCCAAGTCAAGATACACGGGAGGACACTGTAAAAGAGTCCCCGAGCTTTCAATGATGTTAGCCCAAGCAGCAAGCGAATCAGAAGAGGGAATTTTCAAAGATTTTAATATTCAGACAGAGGATGAACTGCGTGAGCTTGATATAGCTTCCTGGCTTCATGATTGTGGAAAAGTCACTACTCCTGAATATGTAGTGGACAAGGCGACCAAGCTTGAAACCATATATAACAGGATCCATGAGGTAAGAACAAGGTTTGAAGTGATACACAGAGACCTTACAATCGAAGCTCTAAATAAAAAGCTTGAAGGTGAAGATGAAAAAAAGGTGGATAAGTGGCTTGAAAATGAGCATAAAAAACTTTTTGAGGAGTTTGAACTTGTAGCTATATCCAATGTGGGATCCGAGTTTATGGATGAAAAAGCTCAAAAGCAGATAAAGAACATAGCTAAAAGAACCTGGGTAAGGTATTTTGACAATACGATAGGTCTGGCTCACGAGGAGAAGAAGAGGATGATGCTTGATAATCCTGTTACACCTTCTGTTGAAAAGTTATTGAGTGACAGGAAAAAGGATATTATACCAAGAGACTATTTTGATTATGAAGAGTATAAACGTATGGGGTTTACAAGAGAAGTTCCTGAAGACCTTTACAATCTGGGCGAGGTTTATAATCTTTGTATAGATAAGGGAACCCTGACCAAAGAGGAGAGGTTTAAAATAGAAGAGCATGTGATGATGACCATACAGATGCTTGAACACCTGCCTTTCCCCGACAACCTGAAAAACGTACCCCTTTATGCCGGAGCACATCACGAAACCCTTGTCGGTACGGGATATCCAAGAAGCCTTACGATTGACGATATGCCGATCCCTTCAAGGATCATGGCAATAGCCGACGTATTTGAAGCACTGACGGCAAGCGACAGACCCTATAAAGAACCAAAGACCCTCTCGGAATCTATCAGGATACTTGGCTTCATGGTAAAAGACCGGCACCTTGACGGAGATATCTTCAAACTCTTTTTAAAAAGCGGTATTTACAAAGAGTATGCAAAAGATTATATGTATGATTCCCAGATAGATGAAGTGGATATAAACCAATACCTTTAAGGTATAATATTAAAAAGGATTGATTAAATGAAAGATTTGGGAGAAGGGTTCAGAAGCTTAAATATTGAGCAGTTTAAAGAAGCCGTAAAAAACGGTATAGAGGTGATAGATATAAGAAGAGAAGATGAGTGGAGAACTTACGGAACCATTGAAAACAGCCACAAGATCACTTTTTTTGATGAGGTGGGCAGGTATGACATGGAAAAATGGATGGAACAGTTCACTAAAATAGTAAAATCAAAAGAGCAGCCTTTTATCCTTGTATGTGCCCATGCAAACAGGACAAAATCCTTAGGCGAGGTGCTGGGGCTTCAGTTTGGTTATAAGTATGTATGGGAGCTTGACGGGGGGATAAACTACGGCTGGCTTGACCTTGGAATGGAAACCGTAAAGCAGGACTGAATCTAATTCGCGATGAGATTAAGAAAAGGTTTAATATTAAGAAGAAGATTGCTGAATTTTTTTCAATCTTTTTTTATCATTAGCGTGACTGCGATGCTTCTCTCCGTCGCCTCTTTCTTAATATATGGGATCACAGGTATAGTTATAGCCCTTTTTTCATGGCTTTTTCTGGTATTCCTTATTCCTGTAATTGACCCCCAAAGTGTACTTAAGCTTTATAAGGGACGAAAACTCGATTATTACGAGGCACCGAATCTTTACGCTGCCTTATATAATCTTTCCCAAAATGCTTCTTTGCAAAATCCTCCCAAAATATATTTTATAAACGATCTCTCTTTTACGGCATTCTCCACGGGAACAAGAAACAACAGTGCAATAGCCTTGTCCAAAGGGCTTGTAAATATTTTAAGCGAAAGGGAGCTTTACGGTGTTCTGGCCCATGAGATAAGCCATATCAAGAATAATGATATCTGGGTCATGCAGCTTACCGACATAGCAAGCAGAATAGCTATGGCCGCAGCATACCTTGGACAAGCCATATTAATTATTTTGTTTCCTTTTATTTTTTTTGAGGACAGTTTCTATTTTCTTTTACTATTTATCGTGTTCTTGGCTATTCCCCCTTTGATACTGCTTATGCAGCTGTTTTTATCAAGAATAAGGGAATACGGTGCAGATATTGATGCTGTAATATTAACCGGGGATCCTAACGGTTTGAAAAATGCCCTTTTGAAGCTTGATACCATTGAGGAGAATTTTTTTAACAGATATTTTAATCCGTTTTACAGATCAAAAGAGCTTTCTGTTTTAAGAACACATCCTGATATAAAAAAGAGAGCCAAAAGATTAGAAGAGTTAAAAGTAGAAGATTTTACAAATGATTTTATATATGAAAAAGATGAGAATTTTGATGCAGTTTAATAAATAATAGAGGAAAACCTCTATTATTAAAGATGTTAAAACTAAAAGAAACTCAAAAAAACGAGTGCTAAAAGGTAAAGTTTATATCGGTTCTTTCAGTTTTTATTTTAAATAAGCGATTAAGCGCACTGCTTTTTCAGTATCACCTCCCTATTTGAAAATAACACCTTTAGTATTAGTAACTAAAGTATTGAAATTATAAATGATTAAAAATTAAAAAATCTTTAAATATTAGCACTTGATTTATTGTAATGCTAAAAATATTAGCAGTATATATTGACAAGTGCTAAAAAATATGTTAATATTTTGTTGAAGTTTGAAAAAACTTCTATTCAATCAGTAATATAAAATTTTAAAAGATCAGGAGGATAAAATGTTATTAACAAGAATCGATCCGTTTAAAGAGTTTTCTAATATGCAAAAATACTTTGATACATACCCGATACAGTCAAAAAACACTTCTATAGGTGCATTTTCTCCAAAAGTAAATACAAGAGAGGGAGAATTTGCCTATCATGTGGATGTTGATCTGCCCGGAGTAAAAAAAGAGGATATTAATATTGATATAAATGAGGGTAAATTAACGATTTCGGGACAACGGGAGTTGAAAGAAGAGGTAAAAGAGGAAGACTATTATAAAGTTGAAACCTCGTTTGGAAAGTTTCAAAGAGTTTTTACCTTACCTGAAAATGCGGATATAGAAACTATTACGGCTTCTAGTGAAAACGGTGTATTGGAAGTTGTAATCCCAAAACTTGAGAAAGAAAAAAACATTAAAAAGATCGAGGTTAAATAAGGAGGATCATTGAGAGATCTATTTTTTTAGGTTTTATTTTATTAAACGCTTAGTATAGATGAAGCCGGCTGTCTGCCTGGCTTCAGTCTTTAAAAAGTGCGCTTCCCACTCTTACCATATTGCTTCCGTAAGATATGGCTGTTTCAAAATCACCGCTCATACCCATTGAACATATTGTCCCGTCTATTTCACCGAAGATATTTTTTGTTGTCTGAAAGCTTTTCTTTACTTCTTCTTCATCGTTACTGTGTGCCCCGATGCTCATTATCCCTTTTAGTTTTATGTTTGTAAATTTTTCTTTTATTTCATTGTATAGGGTTACTGCTTCTTTAGGGTCAACTCCCGATTTTGTATCTTCGTATGCGGAATTTACCTGAAGCAGGCAGTTCATTGTTTTGTTTTTTGCTTTTAATTTCTTGTCAAGTTCCCGGGCTAATTCCAAGGAGTCCAAAGAGTGCATTAAAACAGGGTTTAAGTCGATCAGGTTGTTTATCTTGTTTTTTTGCAGGGTTCCTACAAAATGCCACGAGATTGGAAGATCTGCAAGTTGCTCCATCTTTGTTTTAAGGTCCTGTACTTTATTTTCCCCGAATGCTCTTTGACCTGCATTGTATAAAATTTCAATATCTTCACTTGTAGAGTATTTACTTATGGCAACCAACTGTACGATATGGTGGTCGCTTAAGTCAAGTCTTGCCTTTTCAATTCTGGTGATTATAGTGTCTAAATTTTTTACAGCTTTTTCGTTTGTCATAAAAATCCTTAAAATTTTTTATATATTATACATTTTTAAGATAAAAAACAAAATTTGTATATTTTTTAGACAAGATATAACTTGACTTTTTTCTGTAATTGGGTAAAATAGGCTAAAATAAATACAGGAGAGAATTAAATGGGAAAATTCGTAAAGAATACTGAAGAATTTTTTAAATTTTGTGAAGAAAATGAAGTAGAGTTCGTTGACTTCAGATTTACAGATATTAAGGGTGCATGGCATCATATCAGTTATAGAATGAGCGCGGTATCTTCTGAACTGCTTGATAACGGTATGCCTTTTGACGGTTCGTCGATCGATGCATGGCAGCCTATTAACAAATCGGATATGATCTTGAAGCCGGACGTACCGACTGCATTCCTTGATCCGTTTACTGCGGATGTTACTATTATCGTATTCTGTGATGTTTACGATATCTATAAAGGGCAGTTATATGAAAGATGCCCAAGATCTATTGCTAAAAAAGCTTTAGCTCACGCTGATGAATTGGGAATTGCAGATGCTGCATATTTCGGACCTGAAAACGAGTTCTTTATCTTTGACGATGTACAAATCGTAGATAACATCAATGAAGCAGGGTACAGAGTTGATTCATCTGAAGGTGAATGGGCTGACAACCAAGATTACGAAATGGGTAACATGGGTCACAGACCAAGAACAAAAGGCGGATACTTCCCTGTACAGCCTACGGATTCAATGGTTGACCTAAGAGCAGAGATGATGCAGGTTCTTGAAGAGGTTGGATTGGAAGTTGTTCTAGGACACCACGAAGTTGCACAGGCTCAAGGTGAGATCGGTATCGTATTCTCTGATATTATCGGAGCTGCAGATAACGTTCAAAAATATAAATATGTTTGTAAAATGGTAGCGCACTTAAACGGTAAAACTTGTACATTTATGCCAAAACCTTTATACGGTGACAACGGTAACGGTATGCACGTTCACCAATCACTATGGAAAGACGGTAAAAACCTGTTCTACAAAGAGGGTGAGTACGGTAACCTAAGTGAAACTGCATTACATTATGTTGGCGGTATCTTTAAACACGCAAGAGCTGTTGCTGCATTTACAAACCCTTCAACAAACTCTTACAAAAGACTTATCCCTGGATTTGAAGCTCCAAGTATATTAACTTACTCTTCTCAAAACAGATCTGCTTCTTGTAGAATCCCATACGGTGCGGGTGAAAAAGCTACAAGAGTTGAGATGAGATTCCCTGATTCAACTGCTTGTCCTTACTTAGCATTTGCTGCTATGATGATGGCCGGACTTGACGGTATCAAGAATAAGGATATCCCTGTTGGACCAATGGATGAGGATCTATTCGAACTGTCTCTTGACGAGATCAGAGAGAAAGATATCAAGCAGATGCCTCACACATTAAGAGGATCTTTAGAAGCTCTTATCAGAGACAACGATTTCTTAAAACCTGTATTTACTAAAGAATTCCTAGACGCATACCAGTCTTACAAATTTGAAACTCAAGTATGGCCTGACGAAGCAAGACCTACTGCATTTGAGTTTAAATCAACATTCTCTTGTTAATAAAACAATATGCAATCTAAAAAAGGGAAGCGTAAAGCTTCCCTTTTTTTATTTCCCCGAAACACTTCTGAATCTTAACAATGCTATAAAAATGCTATTTAAACTTAAATAGAACTTTTTTTGTTTAACTGCCTTTTAATTATATTTTGGATAAAATCACGACAAATTAGAGTAATACCCTTTTTAAACTTGCGGTATTAAAATAACATAAAGGAAAACAATGGGTTGTAATTTAGACAAATTAACTTCTTTTAAAGACAATTGTGGATTTGGTCTTCTTGCGCATTTGAAGAACAAACCTACTCATCAGAATTTAGAAGATGCAATAACATCGCTTGAAAGGATGATGCACAGGGGTGCAGTTGCAGCAGATGGAAAGAGTGGAGACGGTAGTGGTCTTCTTCTATCTATGCCTGATGAATTTATGAGAAAAGTAGCACTAAATGAAGGTGTGGATCTGCCTAAACAATATGCAGTTGCTTTTGTATTCGCCAAAGATGAAACACAAATGGATATTTTCAGAAGCTACTGTGAAAAAAATGACTTAAAAGTTATATTAAACAGAAACGTACCTGTAGATACTGATGCACTTGGTGCACAGGCTTTATCTATTCTGCCTAAAATGGTACAGGTATTTGTAGTTCCAAACACATTGGTTTCTTCAAAAAGATTTGAAGCGATGTTATATCTAGCTAGAAAAGAATCGGAACATGCACTTAAAGATGAAGAAGATTTTTACATCCCTACATTTTCTTCAAAAGTGATTGCTTACAAAGGGCTTGTTATGCCTACAACGATAAAGCAATTTTATACAGATTTAAATGATGAAGATTTCAAGATATCGTTTGCCCTGTTCCACCAAAGATTCTCAACTAATACTTTGCCTAAGTGGAGACTTGCTCAGCCTTTCAGAGGGATTGCCCATAACGGTGAGATCAACTCTATTGAAGCAAACAGATTTAATGTAGAGGTAAAAACAGAATCGATCAAATCTGAAATTTTCAGTGATGAAGAGCTTCAGAGAATTTTCCCTATATTACAATCCGGTGGAAGCGACAGTGCATCATTGGATAATATGTTCGAATTCCTTATGGTTAACGGTATGGACTTCTTCAAAGCGGCAAGAAGCCTTGTTCCTGCACCTTGGCAGAATGCTCCTTATATGGACAGTGATCTTAGAGCGTTCTATGAGTTCAGTGCGATCAGATTCGAGGCATGGGACGGTCCTGCAGCGGTTTCATTGACTGACGGTAGACATATAGGGTGTCTGATCGACAGAAACGGACTTAGACCTTCTAAATATTTCGTAACAAAAGACGACAGACTGTTTATTACAAGTGAATACGGAACTGTTCTTTTTGACGAAGAGGAGATCGTAGACAGAGGAAGACTTCAATCAGGTCAAATGATAGCAGTTGATCTTGAGAACGGTTCTGTACTGAAAAATAAAGATATCAACGACTACCTGAAATCTACCCAGAACTATGAAAAATGGCTTACAAACAATATGCAATATCTTCAGGAATATGTTGAGGATACCTTCCAGGATCTTGAGGATTACAAGTTCGAAGACCTTGAAAAGAGACAAAAATACGCAAACATCACATACGAAACACTGGATCAAATGATCATCCCTATGGCAGATGAGGGTAAAGAACCTACCGGATCGATGGGGGATGATACGCCGCTTGCATGTTTCTCTGAAAAACACAGAAACTTTACGGATTTCTTCAGACAAAAGTTCGCACAGGTTACGAATCCTCCTATCGACCCATATAGAGAGAAGATAGTAATGTCGTTAAATACAGGTCTTGGACACGCATACAATATACTTGAAGAGTGCCCTGAGAACTCTAAAAGAATAAAAGCGGCATCTCCTATTTTAATGAAAGAGAAGTATGATGTACTTACAAGTTTCGGTGACGAGAACTCAAGCAGATACGATCAGGACTACAAAAACAAGACATTCTATACTACTTATGAAAATGATCTTCATGAGAGCCTAAAAGCTTTATATGCCCAAGTTAAAAATGCGGTATTAAACGAGAAGGTAAGTATAGTTATCCTTGACGACAGGGGACTTGCTGACAATAAAAAACTTATCCCTATGGTATTTGCAGTTGGTTATATCAACCAGCAGCTGCTTGCAGACAATATAAGAAGCACAGTCTCTATCGTTTGTGTAACAAGTGAGATCTATGATCCGCACAGTAGTGCAGTATTGTTCGCATTCGGTGCGGCGGTTATATACCCTTATATGATGTATGCATCGATCATCTCTTTCTATGAGAGAAAAGGATTATCAGGATACCAGCTGCAGCAGAAACTTAAAAACTCTGCAAAAGCTTTGGGTGCGGGGATTCTTAAGATCATGTCTAAAATGGGTATCTCGACAATGGCATCATACAGAAACTCGTCTCTTTTTGATATTATCGGTTTAAGCGACGAGATCTGCCATGAGTGTTTCACTCATGCCAACAGCGACCTTGCGGGACTTTCTTATGCAGACCTTGAAAAAAGAATCGAATTAAGACACCATGATGCATTCTTTGACGATAAAACAATGTTCCCGTTACAAATGGGAGGATTCTATAAATATATAGACGGTGGAGAATACCATGATTACGGTCCTGCTATTACTAAAGCTATGCATAATAAAGGTGCAGGTTTAAATGAAAACATCTCTGACTTTAAAGGTCTTAAAAAACTTATCGAGAACAGAGGGCAAAGATTTATCAGGGATTTCTTCAAGTTCAACAGTGATAAAAAACCTATCTGTAAAGATGATGTTGAGCCAAAAGAAGAGATATTCAAAAGATTTGCAGCTGCTGCAATGTCGTGTGGATCTATTTCTGTAGAAGCTCACGAAGCGATAGCGACTGCTATGAATACAATAGGGGGAGCATCCAACTCTGGTGAGGGTGGTGAAGATCCTGCAAGATTCAATACTATTAAAAACTCAAAGATCAAGCAGGTCGCATCTGGAAGATTCGGTGTTACTCCGGGGTATCTTGTAAACTGTGAAGAGCTTCAGATCAAACTTGCACAGGGTGCAAAACCGGGAGAAGGTGGACAACTGCCTGGAGCAAAAGTAACAGAGATGATCGCAAAATTAAGACATACGACGCCTGGTGTTACACTTATTTCACCTCCTCCTCACCATGATATTTATTCTATCGAGGACCTTGCACAGCTTATTTTTGACCTTAAGCAGGTAAATCCAAGTGCAACTGTTACGGTTAAACTTGTTTCATCTATCGGTGTTGGTACAATTGCCGCAGGTGTTGCAAAAGCTTATGCGGACAAGATCATTATCTCGGGTGCCGACGGTGGTACGGGAGCTGCTCCTTTAACATCTATCAAGCATACGGGTAACCCTTGGGAACTTGGGCTTTCAGAAGCACACAATGCTTTAAAAGCAAACCACCTAAGAGGTCAGGTTCACCTGCAAACTGACGGTGGACTAAAAACAGGACTTGATGTTGTTAAAGCTGCAATGCTTGGAGCCGAGTCTTATGCATTCGGTACAGCTGCACTTACTCTTCTTGGATGTAAGATCTTAAGAATCTGTCATACAAATAAATGTTCTGTTGGTGTTGCTACCCAGGATGAGGATCTAAGACATAAATTCACAGGTACTGTTGAAAGACTTATCTCTTACTTTACGTTCCTTGCAGAAGATATCAGAGAGATACTTGCAGCGCTTGGTTACTCTAAACTGGAAGATATCATAGGTAGAAGCGATCTTCTTAAAGTTGTTGACGATGAATTCGCCCAGAAGTTCGATTTCCAAAATGTTCTTAGAAGAATAGAGGGAGTTGATACCTGCCAGGTTGAATCAAACGTACCTTACGACAAAAATGAAGAGTCTCATAAACTTCTTAGAAAAGTTCTTGGAACAATTGAAAACCCTATGAGACCGGTAACTGTAAGTTCCGAGATCACAAACCTGAACAGAAGTTTCGGTACTCTGACTTCAGGTGAGATAGCAAAAAGATACGGTGACGAGGGATTAGCTGAAGATACGATCACATACAACCTAAAAGGTGTTGCAGGTCAGTCATTCGGTACATTCCTTTCTAAAGGTATCACTATAAACCTTGAGGGTGTTGCAAACGATTACGTAGGTAAAGGAATGAGCGGAGGTAAGATCGTTATCAAGCCTCAGCTTCAAGGAAGCCAGTATGCCGGTGCGGGTAATACATGTCTTTACGGTGCAACAGGCGGTAAATTATACGTAAGAGCAACTGTGGGTGAAAGATTTGCAGTAAGAAACTCTGGTTGTATAGCCGTAGTAGAGGGAACAGGAGACAGTGCCTGTGAATATATGACAGGGGGTATCGTTGTTATCCTTGGTAAAACAGGTATCAACTTCGGTGCCGGTATGACAGGCGGATTGGCGTTTGTTTACGATAAAGACAGAGAGTTTATAGATAATATGAACCAGGAGCTTATCGAGGCGCTTAGAATCGATACTGATGATACTGAATTGGAAAGAATTTATCTTAAAAATACGCTAAGGGATTATGTTTCTGAAACAGAATCTGAAAATGCACAAAATATATTAGATCACTTTAGATCAGAGATTAGAAATTTCTGGATGGTTAAACCAAAAGATATGAAAGTTTTACCGTTGAATCCGGACGAGGGAGACTAAGAGATGTTGAATTTTACAAAAGTAGATAGAAATAACCCTTCAAAAAGAGGGGTTATGGAAAGAATCAAAGACTTCAATGAAGTTTACAACGTATTTGATAAAAATAAAGCCGAGGATCAAGCTGACAGATGTATAGGGTGTGGTGATCCATACTGCCACAACAAGTGTCCTTTACACAACATTATCCCGGCATGGTTAAAACAAACTGCAAATAAAGATCTTGAATTGGCATTTAATATCTCTAATGAAACATCGCCTTTTCCTGAGATACTTGGAAGAATCTGTCCCCAGGACGTACTTTGTGAAGGTGATTGTACACTGAATGATACACACGGTGCTATTACTATCGGTGCGGTTGAAACATATATAAGTGAAACTGCATTTGAACAGGGGTTAAAACCAAAGTTCAGTTCAACAAAGATCGGTAAAAAAGTAGCGGTAATAGGAAGCGGGCCTGCAGGTATCAGTGCAGCTACATTTCTTCTAAGAGCGGGAATAAACGTAGATATGTATGAAAGATCGGTAAAAGCCGGTGGTCTTTTAACATACGGAATTCCGGGATTCAAACTTGACAAGCACAGAGTTCAAAGAAGAATCGATTGGCTTGTTGAAGCCGGGATGAACCTTTATACCGAGTGTGAGATAGGTAAAGACAAATCTTTTGAAGAGTTGGAAAAAAATTATGATGCAGTATTCTTAGGGATAGGTGCTACAAAAGGTAAGAAACCGGGAATCGCAGGTGAAGACAATGATAACGTATTCTTGGCTATGCAGTTCCTTGGAGCTATCCAGAAAAGAAACTTCGGTGAAGAGGTTTCGAACTTTATAGACGTAAAAGATAAAAACGTAGTTGTAATAGGTGGTGGAGACACTGCAATGGACTGTGTAAGAACTTCCGTAAGAGAGGGTGCAAAATCAATTAAATGTCTTTACAGAAGAGATGAAGCGAATATGCCGGGATCTAAAAAAGAGGTTGTAAACTCAAAAGAGGAGGGTGTTGAGTTCGTATTTAACGTATCACCTAAATCTATCGAGCAAAACGGCGTAAAAGTGATCAAAACACAAATGAGCGAAGCTGATGCAAGCGGAAGACAAAGCGTAAAAGAGATCGAAGGAAGCGAATACCTTGAGGAAGCCGATATTATTATCCTGGCATTAGGTTTTGACCAGGAAGTTCCTTCTTTCCTAAGTGAAGCAGATTTAGAGCTTGACAAATGGAACGGTATTAAAGTAAATGATCATTACCAGACATCAAACAGCAAGATCTACGCAGGCGGTGACGGTGTAAGAGGTGCAGACCTTGCCGTAACGGCTGCAGCAGACGGTAAATGTGCCGCAGCTGCTATTATTGAAAACCTGAAGTAATAAGAGAACCAAAATGAGCAATAGCCAGATCGCATCGTTCCTCCAAAACGGTGCGGATGCTAATACAAAAGATAAAGACGGTTTCACTCTGCTTATGAGCTTTTCCAAGAAGTGTGATCTTCTTTCGGTCTCTGACCTTTTAAGATACGGCGCTTCTGTTTCTTTGATGGATAATTTCGGGTATACAGCTCTTGATTATGCGATCAAAGAGGATTGCCTGGAAGTGGTGGAGTATCTGGTTGAACACGGTGCCGTGGTAACGGCAGACAGCTATATGCTTGCTGTGAGAAAAAATAAAAAAACTATAGTTTCTTTTTTTGACAGCATGGATGCAGATAAACAAGTTTTTTTAAAGAAAAAGAGAACAAAATGAAACTTAAACAAGATAAGATCAAAACCCTCCTTGACGCTCTGCCTTACATAAAAGAGTTCCAAAACAAAACAATAGTTATAAAATACGGCGGTTCCGCACAGACAAGTCCTGAACTGCAGGAGAAATTTGCACAGGATATTACACTTTTGCAGCTTGTGGGTATCAAGCCTGTTATCGTACACGGAGGCGGAGCAAAGATATCAGATATGCTTAACAAGCTTAATATCCCTTCAGAGTTCGTGGACGGGCACAGGGTTACCTGCGAAGAGAGCATGAGAATAGTGGAGATGGTGTTAAGCGGAGAGATAAACAAAAATATCACTTCACTTTTAAATTACCACGGTACAAAGGCTATAGGTATCAGCGGTAAAGACAGCAACTGTATCGAAGCACAGCCAAAAGAGGGCGGTAAGTTCGGCTTTACCGGAGAAGTAACTTCTATTAATTACAGGGTGCTTGAAGATCTTATCGAAGAGGGGTTTGTACCTGTTATTGCACCTATTGCAAACAGTGCAAAACCAAATCATCCCGGATTCAACATCAATGCCGATATCGCCGCATCAAAAGTTGCAATAGCTTTAAAAGCAAACAAGGTGCTGTTCCTGACAGATACAATAGGGGTACTTGACAAAGAGGGTGATCTTTTGAACTCTTTAGATAAAAATGATGTGGACTCTTATAAAGCTGACGGTACGATTGCCGGGGGAATGATCCCGAAAGTTGACAGTTGTATCGATGCAATTTACAACGGTGTTAACAAGGCGCATATCATAGACGGAAGAGTTGAACACTCTATTTTACTTGAACTGTTTACCAATGAAGGTATAGGTACGCAGTTTTTACAAAAAGATTAAAGTTAAGGAAAATTACAAATGAGTTTTATAGAAACAAGAGGAAATGACGGTGTAAAGCCGCAAGAGGTTGAGTTTTCGGATGCAATATTAAATCCCAGTTCATCTTTCGGGGGTCTTTATGTTCCAAAACAGATCCCATTTCTTGGTGAGGAGTTTTTAACTTCACATATAGATAAAAGCTACAAAGAGCTTGCTTTTGATGTTTTAAAGGCATTTGACATTGATATTGATGATGAAACTATCAATGATGCATTGAATCTTTACGACAAGTTTGATGATAATACAAACCCTTCTCCTGTTGTTAAAATCAAAGATAATCTTTTTGTAAACGAGCAGTACCACGGTCCTACACGGGCATTTAAAGATATGGCGCTTCAGCCTTTCGGACATATTTTAAGCTCAATTGCCAAGAAAAGAGGTGAGAAATACCTTATTTTAGCCGCAACAAGCGGTGATACGGGACCTGCGGCACTTAATACTTTTAAAAATAAAGAGGGTATCAAAGTCGTATGTCTTTATCCCCACGGCGGAACAAGCGACGTTCAAAGACTTCAGATGGTAACAGAAGACGGGAAGAATCTTAAAGTAATAGGTATCAACGGTAATTTCGATGATGCACAGACCGCTTTAAAATCACTTCTTGCATCTCAAAGTTTTAAAGAGGAACTTCAAAACGACGGTATAAAGTTAAGTGCGGCAAACAGTGTGAACTTCGGTAGGATCATCTTCCAGATAGTTTACCACTTCCAAAGCTACCTTGAATTACTAAGACAGGGTGAGATAAAACTTGGTGAAAAGATCTATATCAATGTGCCAAGCGGTAACTTCGGTAATGTTCTTGGAGCTTATTATGCGCAGAAAATGGGGCTTCCCGTTGAGAAGCTTCTGGTTTCTTCAAACGAGAACAACATTCTGACCCAATGGCTTACTTTAGGTATTTATGATATCAGGGGAAAAGAGCTTAAGCTTACGAAATCTCCTGCAATGGATATCTTAAAGTCATCGAACATCGAAAGGGTTATTTACGATATCTGCGGTGCATTTAGAACAAAAGAGCTGATGGAATCTTTAAACGAGAAGGGTTACTTCGAGCATACAGAGGCGGAGCTTGCGGTACTGCAGAAATATTTCAGTGCAACATACAGTGACGATGCATACGGGCTTAAAATAATTAAAGAGTATGTGGATAACGGATACCTTATGGATCCTCATACAGCAACTTGTATCAAAGGGTATGAGCAGCTTGCAACCAATAAAGATCTAAAAACCGTTATCTATTCAACTGCCGAGTGGACAAAGTTCTCTCCTACGGTTTTAAATGCCCTTAATGAAGACAGTGAAAACTATTCGGATAAAGAGGCTCTGGAAGCTATATCTTCGAAGCTGAACCTTTCTATTCCTGCCGGGATCGAAAGTTTATTTGAAGCGGAAATCCTGCATAATACTGTTATAGATATAGAAAAACTTGAAAGTGAAATTGTAGAGTTTTTAAAAAAATAGCATAATCAAAAAGGCTAGAAATGTTAAACCCTGACGAGTGCAGAAATATTTCCATATTATATGTGGAAGATGATGAAGCGGCTAGAAATGCAACAGTAAAGATATTAAGTAAACTTTTTAAAAATATCACGGTCGCCGTTGACGGCCAGGAAGGTCTTGAAAAGTATCGCAGCGGTGATATAGATATCATTATCACCGATATCAATATGCCCAGGCTAAACGGTATAGAGATGCTTGAAAAAATAAAGCAGATCGATCCTTTCTTTTATGCCTTGGTTCTTACCGCATATTCGGATCGGGAAAACTTCATGGCTACAATAAGCCTCGGGGTAAGGGGCTATATAACCAAACCTATCAATGTTGCCCAGCTTATCGGCTCTTTGGAAGTTGCAGTCGATTTTATCAATAAAAACAAAGAGCTTAACACCCTTAAACAATATAGAGATATAGCAGATAAAAGCTCAATAGTTTCAAAAACAGATACAAAAGGTTATATAACTTTCGTGAACGACAAGTTCTGTGAGATCTCAGGTTATACAAAAGAGGAACTTATCGGTAATAAGCACAGCATATTAAGAGACCCGGATACTCCCGATGAGTTTTTTGATAGATTGTGGAGAGAGATATCTTCAAAAAAAGAGTGGAGGGGACAGCTTAAAAATATTGCCAAAGACGGCAGCAGCTATTATGTGGATGCCCTGATCGCCCCGATTCTGGATGAAAAAGGGAAGATCATCGAGTATATCGCTTTTAGAAATGAGATAACAGAGCTTATGGATCCTAAAAAGCAGATAAGAGACAAAATCCATCTATCCAGCCATCCTGTAATGATCATGGTTAAAATCGATAATTATGATATATTAAAGCATCTGTATGATGATAAAACATTGGAAGAGTTTTTAAATATATTTAACAAGATGCTTTATTCTTACCTGCCTGAGGGGTTAAAACTTGATTCTATTTACAATATCGGAGAAGGGGAGTTCGCCCTTCTTCAGCTGAATGACACCCCTTCACTTACTGCTTCACAGCTTGAGATACAGCTAAAACAGTTATTAAGCAATATAGAAAAAGGGATTGTAATCGTTGACGAGTATGAGTTCGAAGTTTCTGTTGTAATCAGTTTCTCGAACGAGAAAGATAATATCTTTGAAAACACCAAATACGGTTTGAAAGAAGCAGCAAAAAAAAAGATAGATATATTATTTGCAAACAATACAACAAAGAGCCTCAAAGAGACAGCCCTTAATAACTCAAAGACCATAAAAATGATCCAGAAAGCTATATCGGAAAAAAGGGTCATCTCCCTTTTTCAACCAATAGTCAACAATAAAACAGGCCAGATAGAAAAGTATGAGTCATTGGTAAGGATAGTGGATGAAGAAGGGAAACATATATCCCCTTTCTTTTTCCTTGATATTGCAAAAGAGACGAAATATTATAATCAGATCACAAGTATCGTTATAGATAATTCTTTTGCTGCTCTTGAAAGAACCGACAAAGAGATATCAATAAACCTTTCAGCTCTTGATATAGAAGAACTTGAGCTTAGGAACAAGCTTATAAATCTGGTAATGGCAAACAGTCAGAATGCACACAGGATAGTTTTCGAACTGCTAGAAGATGAAGAGGTAAAAGATTTTGAGGTGGTAAAAGATTTTATTTCACTTGTCAAGACATTCGGCGTTCAGATCGCGATCGATGACTTCGGTGCTGGTGTTTCAAATTTTGAAAGACTTCTTGATTTTCAGCCTGATATTTTAAAAATAGATGCGTGTCTTATAAAAAATATCGATAAAGACAAATACAGCCGTGACGTTGTAGAGACTATACAGTTGTTTGCGTGGAAACAGGATATAAAGACTGTTTCAGAATTCGTGGCAAGCGAGGAGATACTTCAAACGGTTAAAGATATCGGAGTCAATTACTCCCAAGGGTTCCTTTTAGGAAAGCCCGAAGAGTTGAAATAAGGATCAGCTCTGCCTGTGGGCGAACCAAATTTTCAAAAACTCCTCCCTGCTTAATACTTCTGCTCCCAGGTCAATCTTGTACTGCATATAAGGATGTCCCAGATTCCAAAAAGCAAAATCGTTCTTTTTCAGATATTGTGCAAGCAGGGTTAGCTGCAGTTTGCCGTAATTGTTATATTTTTTCCCTTTCTCTTTAAATCCTGTCAGACTTGTATACGTTTTACCTATTATATAACCTATTTCTCCTGCAATGAGAGAGGAGCTTTGGGTGTCGTACAGCTCGAAGCTTAGAAGTCTGAAATCTTTGGAATCATTGTGCTTTTCGTAAATATTTTTTAACATCTTCTCATATTCCCCCTCAAGCCATGGGTTTTCGTGGGCAGCGATTATCTTTTTTAAAACCTCGTAGAAGTTTTCGTCAACTTTGAATCGGTAGGTTTCATTTTTATTAAGCAGTTTTTTTACTTTTTTGGAGATATGCAGGTTATTAAAATAAAGAACAGCATACTCAAACTGCATCTCGGGAAACAGGATATATTTCCCGTTTATCTTGTCGCTTACACTGATAAATCCGGAGTATGCAAGTTGTATGTAAAACTCTTCACTGAAGTCATCACTGTAGTAATAATTAAGCTTTTTATTTTGATATATAAAGTTAAATAAGATATGCTTATTAAGTAGGTCTTTGTGCCCTAAATAGTAAATTTCATTTTTCATTGGTCTATTATAGTATAATTTATCTAAACTATAAAGCTCATATAGTAAGGAAATAAGCACTATATATTTTTAAATCTATACCTAAGTATAGTATCAAAAATTTGAAAAAAGTGTTATAATGTAATAAAAATGTAACAAAATTATCGGAGGATAAAAGGTGAATATTAATGGATAGTATGAAAACCATATTGATCGTGGATGATACGGAGGCAAATATTAATACTTTGATGGAGCTTCTGGATGAAAATTATGATATTCTGGCATCTCTTGATGCTCAGGGTGCTTTGGAACTTGTATCTGAAGAGAAGATTGATCTGATCCTTTTGGATATTATGATGCCTGGAATCGACGGCTTTGAGCTTTGCCGAAGATTAAAGAATGATCCCCAAACCAAAGATATACCCGTAATATTCATTACTGCCAAAACCGATGAGGATTCAATTGAAATGGCTTACGAGACAGGGGGAGTTGACTATATAAGCAAACCTTTCAGGGCAAGGGAGGTTTTATCCCGAATCAATACTCATCTTTCATTGGCAGAACAAAAGCAGAACCTGGAACAAAACCTTAAGCAGAATATACTGCTTTTAAACCAGTACAAAGATGTTGTCGACGTAAGCACCATAGTTTCAAAAACAGATCTTAAGGGTAAGATAACCTATGTGAATGAAGCCTTCTGCAAGATATCAGGCTATACAAAAGAGGAACTGCTTGGAAAATCACACAATATTGTAAGGCACCCTAGTACCCCTAAAAGTGTCTATAGAGATATGTGGGATACCATAAAAAAGAAGAATATCTGGCAGGGTGAAGTAGAAAATATGAAAAAGGACGGAGGTTCTTATATAGTGCAGAGCATAGTAATGCCGATACTTGATCATCAGGGAGAGATCGAAGAGTATATAAGTGTAAGACATGACATTACCGATATTTACGATCTTCAAAAAGAGATAGAGGATACGCAAAAAGAGGTTGTCTTCACAATGGGTGCAATAGGTGAGACAAGAAGCAAGGAGACAGGCAATCACGTAAAAAGGGTTGCCGAGTATTCAAGGATACTGGCAAGATGTGCGGGGCTTAGCCAGGAGAAAGTTGATATGCTTGCAGATGCTTCCCCCATGCATGATATAGGTAAAGTGGCAATAAGCGATAATATTTTACACAAACCCGCAAGACTTACCGAAGAGGAGTTCGATATTATGAGAACCCATGCGGAGCTTGGCTACAAGATGCTTGCCCATTCCAACCGACCGCTTCTAAAAACTGCCGCAACTGTGGCTTTTGAACACCATGAAAGGTGGGACGGTACAGGATATCCAAGATACCTGAAAGGTGAGGAGATCTCCATAGAGGGTAGAATAACAGCAATAGCAGACGTATTTGATGCCCTTGGAAGCGACAGGGTATACAAAAAAGCCTGGAATGACGAGAAGATAATTGAATATTTTAAAAGTGAGAAAGGGAAACAGTTCGATCCGAATCTAGTGGATATATTTTTTGAAAACCTGGATCAGTTTTTCAAAATAAGAGAACGATTTAAAGATGTCTAAAAGATAAAGGTTTAAAAAAGTGAGAGACAAATGAGATTGAAATTACTACTTCTTTTATTATTCATTGTTTTGAATACGGTAACGTATGTAATTACGCAGATTAATGCAACCGAAAGGGTTGAAATAGCCCTGGAATCCAAACTTAATGAGCTGGAAAAAGATTATAAAACTATTCAGTACCAGCAGAATATCGTTGTACAGAATACTTTAGAATATGTTAATAACAATGTGATGGATATTTTAAGCCGCCTTCCCTCCTCTTCAAAGCAGGACAAAGACCTCTTAAGGGAAGAACTTTATAACAGGCTGCTTTTCAAATATAAACAGCTGCAAAAAAGCGGTGTATATCAGTTTCAAATCTGTCTTCCTGATAACAGAACCTTTTTAAGGATGCACAAGCCTGAAAAATACGGTGACGATTTAAGCGGAGTTAGATACAGCTTTGAATATACCAATAAAACAAAAAAGCCTATAGAGGGGTTCGAAGGGGGTAAAACTAGCCACGGCTTAAGATATATAAGACCCGTGTTTGACAGAAACGGAAATTATCTGTGTGCACTGGAGGTTTCTTTTTCCAGCAGCTATGTACAAAACTATCTTACAACCATAAGCAGTCTTCATTCCCATTTCCTGGTAAACAAGAGCGTGTTCAAATCAAATACCTGGAAAACAAAAGAGTTAAATTTCAAATATATAGAATCTGCGGAAAATAATGATTATATGCTGCTTCTTACAAAACAGCATATAAAAGAAGTATGTGTAATTGATAATAAAAAAAAGCTTGAACCTTTTAAAAACGAGATAAGCGAAAATATGGACAAGGGAAAAACTTTTAGTATTTTTGTAAATCATGATCAAATAGAGCATTACGGTAACAAAAATCTTAAGAACCATGTGGATGTAATCTCGTTTTTACCTATAAAGGATACAAAAAACAATGTTGCGGCATGGATCGTTTCCTATTCCCAAGACAGTTTTATCCCCATAACCATTTGGGGTCTTAATATAGTAAGAATTGTATCGTTTTTTATCTTTTTGATCTTTATATATTTGGCTTATAAAGTTTTAAACCAAAAAAATGAACTTCAGAAAAATGTATTCAGGAAAACAAGGGAATTAAGTGATCTGTCTTCAAAGCTGAATTATTATATCCGCTCAATTCAGTCAATTCTCGTGATACTAGATAAAAAAGGGAATATAACCTTGATAAATCCCGCAGCTTCCAAACTGCTGGGCTATGAAGAAGATGAGCTTAAAGGGAAAAACTGGTTCGAGGTTTGCCTGCAGAGTAATGAAGCGGATAAAGAGCTTAAAAAGTATATAAGTCATATCAATGATAATAAAAAAACAAAGATAGAGTATTTTGAGAGTAATATTCTTACAAAAACAGGCGATATAAAGCATATAGCCTGGCAGAATGCCTATTTATACGATAAAAAAGGGGATATATCGGGTATTTTAAGTTCAGGTATGGATATTACCGAACAGAATAAAATGAAAAAGCTTATCGAGTACCAAAAAGGTATTATCGAGGGACAGATAAAAGTTGCTATTGCCGAAAGGGACAGGGCTAAAGAGTTTGCCAAGGCAAAAGGAGAGTTCCTTGCCAATATGTCTCACGAGATAAGAACACCTTTAAATGCGATCATAGGGTTTATAGAACTGTTAAGGGAAAAAGAGACCGACAGTGAAAAGCAGAAATACCTTGATATAGTAAACAGCTCAAGCAACAATCTTCTTGGGATAATCAACGATATCCTTGATTTCTCAAAAATAGAAAGCGGAAAAATATCTATAGAAAAGATTGATTTCAACCCTATTGAGGAGTTTAAGGTAACAAAAAGGCTGTTTAAGGCGAAAGCTTCCCAGAAAGATATAACCATGTATGTCAGCTATAATAAGTTCCCCCCGTCACTTAACGGTGACATATTAAGGATAAAACAGGTTATAAACAATTTAATAAGCAACGCTACGAAATTTACCCCAAAAGGTAAAAGCATCTATCTGGATATTGAATATACACACGGATTTTTAAAAGTAAGTGTAAAAGATGAAGGGATAGGGATCTCCCAGAACTATCTGGAAACGATCTTTGACAAGTTCTCCCAGGAAGACAGTTCAACTACCAGAAAATACGGCGGTTCTGGACTGGGGCTTGCCATATCGTATGAACTTGTGAATTTAATGGGAGGAGAGCTGAAAGTAAAAAGCGAGCAGGGCAAAGGAAGCGAGTTTTATTTCTCAATACCTTTAAAAGAGGGGCAGCCTGTTGAAACAGAGCCTGATGATATAAAAATCGGCACCTTGAAAGGGAAAGTTCTTTTAGCTGAAGATAATGAAGCAAACCAGATGTTCATGGAGGTCGTATTGAAAAAAATGGCTTTAAGGTTTGATATAGTCAACGACGGGCTGGAAGCTTTAAATGCAGTTAAGAAAAACAGTTATGATGTTATTTTGATGGATGAGAACATGCCAAATATGAACGGTATGGAAGCTGTTCGGAACATTATTATATATGAAAAGGAAAACAACCTGAGCCATACGCCGGTTATTGCATTAACCGCAAATGCCCTTAAAGGGGACAGGGAAAGATTTTTAGAAGCAGGTATGGATGAATATCTGAGCAAACCTGTCAATATGAAAAGACTGTATAAAAGTTTATCGAAGTTTTTAGAAGCAGACGACCAGGAGAATATCTCCCATAGTGTAAAAAAGGATTTGCCGGAATTTGAAACCCTGAATAAAGAGTATGCACTGAATCTCGTAATGGGTATGGAAAATGCCCTTATACAGATATTAAAAGGGATAGTCAAATATAAAAGCGTTGAATACACTAATCTGGATGACCAGGAGTTCCAAAGAATAATGCATTCTTTAAAGGGACTGCTTGCAAGTGCAGGGGCTTTGGAACTTAGCGCACAGGCAAAACAGATCGAACAGACCCTTGACAGGGAGTTATTACCCGAGTTTGTAAATGAGCTTAACAAGATAATAGAAGAGATCGAACAAAAGATCATAAAAACCGATTCAATAAAAGAAAATATAACTAAAGAGAAAAGAGACAGTTTATTTACGAAGCTTAAAGAAGCGGTAAAAACCAAAAGGGCAAAAAACTGCAGGCCTGTTTTGGACGAGCTGGAAAAATATGATCTTGAAAAGAGTGACAGGGAGCTGTTTAACGAAGTGAAACTCTTAACCTCGAAGTTTCAGTTCAAACAAGCGGCAGAACTGCTTTAATATGGTAAACAGTCAAGCAGATGCCCATAATACCGAAGGAGACAGGATGATCAAAAAAGTTTTTTCACTTAATCAAATATTATCAAACCATTTTTTACGTTATTCATTAGTGCCTATTTTTATAATAGAGATCTCATTATTGATATTATATTTTACTATTAATGTTTATATATATAACCAAAATACTATAACGCTCAAAGATGATGCTTTAAATAACAGTCTGGAAGTGTTAAAATATGAATCAAATAAAATAGACCAGGTACTTTCAAAGATTTCCATGCTTGCAACAACCATGCAAAAAGACCATGAAAGGGTATTATCAAATCCGCAAAATTACCGTGTAAGCAAAGTACCTGATTTCAACACCGCGGCAAACGGGGTATTCTACAAAGAATCAAAATACGGTTCAAGCCTATATTACTCTTCCAAAACAAAAATAACCTCAAAAGAGAGAAGCAAGGCAATAGTCACCGAGGCTATGGATCCTTTGTTAAAAGATATAGTGGATCTGAATCCAAATATAGTGGCTTCATATTTTAACAGTTATGATAATATGAACAGACTTTATCCTTATATAAACAATGTTTATGAGCAGTACGGAGCACATATAAATATGGAGGATTACAATTTTTATTTTCTAGCCGATAAAAAACATAATCCCAAAAAAAGATCGGTCTGGACAGATGCCTACCTTGATCCTGCCGGAAACGGGTGGATGATCTCATGTATCACCCCCATATATAACAAAAATTTTTTAGAAGGGGTAAGCGGGCTTGATATTACGATCGAAAACTTTGTATCTAATATCCTTGATACCAAACTTCCATATGACGGTAAAATGTTTCTGGTTGATGAAAACGGTATGATACTGGCAATGCCCCAAAGAATAGAAAAACTGCTGGGGCTCGAGGAGTTAAAAAAACATATCTACACCGATGTGATAACAAAGACGGTAACAAAACCGGAAGAGTTTAATATCTATAAGAATGAGAGCCCTTTTGGAGCACAATTTAAAAACCTGCTTTCAGATAAAAAGCATTATTCGGAACTTGTGATCGACGATGAAAAATATATATTAATGACCCATACTGTTAATGAGACAAAATGGCAGTTAATGATAGTGCTTGAGGAGAAGAAAATATTCGCTTCGGTTTATGCCCTTAAAATGCTTTCTGAAAAGATAGGTTACCTGGCAATATTATTTATGGGAATATTTTATCTGCTGTTTTTCTATTTTCTGTTTAAAAAGACAAGAAAAGTTTCAGATGAGATCGTAAAGCCTCTGGGCAAACTTACTCAACAGACCTCAAAGGTAACAGATTCAACAGAAAAGCTTGAGCCCATTGATACCCATATATCCGAAATAAGTATTTTAAGCCATAATTTTTCAAGTATGGTGAACAGATTAAACAAAGCAACAAGGGCAAAATCTGAGTTTTTGGCAAATATGTCCCATGAGATAAGAACTCCTATGAACGGAATTATCGGTATGCTTCATCTGGCATTGAACAGCAAGCTTGACGATACCCAAAGAAATTACCTGAACAAAATGAATACTTCTGCAAATGCACTACTTGTGATCATAAACGATATACTTGATATAAGTAAAATAGAAGCCGGCAAGATGAAGATAGAAAAAAGTAATTTTGACCTTAAGGAAACAGTAAACAATGTTATAAGCTTGATAGAGACAAAAGCGTCCCAAAAAAATATCAAACTCAATGTTTATTATGATGACGAGCTTGGGAGAGGGTTTTACGGGGACAGCTTAAGACTCAGCCAGATACTTACGAATCTTCTTGGAAATGCGGTAAAATTTACCGATGGGGGACAGATATCTCTTGAGGTAAAAAAACAGCAAAACCAAAAAGTATATTTTGAAGTAAGAGATACGGGGATAGGCATAAGCGTTGAACAAATGGACAAACTTTTTAAACCTTTCACCCAGGCAGACAGCGGAACAACAAAAAAATACGGAGGAACGGGTCTTGGATTGGCCATATCAAAACAGCTTGTGGAGATTATGAACGGAAAGATCTGGGCTCAGAGCGAAGAGGGCGAGGGGAGCTGTTTTATGTTTGAGATCGAACTTGAAAAATTAGGTGACAATGGTCAATATTCTAATCATTCTAATGATCAGGATCAAAGAGGGAATCTGTTTGAACAGATAAAAACAAGAAAAGGAAACATAATCCTTCTTGCTGAGGATAACGAGGTAAATCAGGAAATAATAGAGACTATATTTGAAAACAGCGGAATAAAAATAGATATAGCACAAAACGGTCAGGAGGCGCTGGAGAAATACAGGAACAACAGTTACGGCATGATCCTTATGGATCTTCAAATGCCTGTACTTGACGGTTTTGAAGCAACTAGGCAGATAAGAAAAACAGATAAGGATATGCCTATAGTAGCATTGACTGCAAATGCGATGAAAGAGGATATCGAAAAAACAAAAGAAGCGGGTATGAACAAACACCTGAACAAGCCTATTGAAGTTGAGCAGCTTTTTAGGACAGTTTTGCAATATCTTCCACAAAAAAGTGCCGAAGATGAAACAAAGCCCGAACAGAAAGAATCGAAAGCCCAAGAGGAAGATGAACTGCCCGAGTTTGAAACCATAGATAAAGAGTATGGATTAAAACTTGTTATGGGTAAAACGAATATTTTCATACAGATACTAAAAGGGCTGATAAAGTTCAAAGATATAAAATACAGTCTCCTTGACGATGAAGAGCTTAAAAGAACAATGCATACGATAAAAGGCCTAAGTGCAAGTGTGGGGGCAGTTGAGGTAAACAGCGGGGCTAAAGAGATAGAGTTAACGCTTGATAGAAAAAAACTGCCCGGATTTGAAAAACTTTTAAATAAAGTTATTAATGAGATTGAAGAAAAACTGCAGGTAAAAAAGGTGCAGAAAAAAGATATCACTAAAGAGCAAAGGGATCAGCTGTTCCAAAATTTGAAAGCTGCAGTGGAAACCAAAAGAGCGAAAAACTGCAAACCTGTGATGGAACAGATAGAGGGGGTCAATCTTGAAGATGATGAACAAAAGCTTTTTGAAGATATCAAAGAATTGGTCCTGAAATTTAAGTTCAAGCAGGCCCTGGAGCTGTTTTAGAGAAAAAAGAACAATCTTCTTCTTTTTGAATAAATTATTGTATAATTATCTAAATTTACACGGGGTGTTCAATTGGAAAAAACTAGAGTAGAGTTCGGAAAGAGCGTACAAGGTAAAAACAATACGGTATTTTTAATAATATATGTGGAAGAGATATCTCCGTGGAAATATTTCAAAGACCTGACCCATATAAAATGCCCTGCGGTTATTATGTGTGATCGTTGGGACGGGCGTATGGGCTTTCCAGGCGGAGGAGTGGAACAGGGCGAATCTTTAAAACAGGCTCTTAAAAGGGAGATAAAAGAGGAAATAGGCATAACCGTAAAAGAGGAAAAACTTATTCCTATAGCCTCTTTTGAATGGAAGATTCTAAGCCACACTTTTGCCCTGAAGCTTACGGAGATGGAATTTTTGCATATCTATTACCATATACTGAACAACTTTTCAAGGTCGATACTTATGCATTCATATGAAGAGGGCAGGGATGAGAGCCATTTTCTGTCCGAGATAACGGGGATAAAAATAGTACCCATAATCAACCATAACAATAAAGGGATAGACCAGTTCCTCAAAAACAACTTTGCAGGCTGTGCAGAGAATGATCTGAGGATATTTTTGAATGAGATTCTGGGAATAGACTAGTTTATAAAAAAGCTTAAAGCATATAAAACTGCTACTATTGCAACAGTGGTTATTATGATATCTTTTATTTTTACGGTAGGGTTAAATGTCCCGCAGTAGGGACATCTTCTTGTATTCAGTCTTATCTCCTGTTTACAGTATCGGCAGGGAGTATAAGACTTTTTAGGTTCCTGTTTTGACATTATTCGTATATTCCGTCAAGAAGACTGTCTACAAAATCATCGGGGCTGAAAGGCATAATGTCATCAGCTTTTTCACCGATACCTACATAGAATATCGGCATTTCAAGCTGATTTGAGATACTAAAGAGCGCACCCCCTTTTGCAGTACCGTCAAGTTTTGTAACTATTATACCGTCTATGCCTATCATCTCGTTAAACGCTTTTGCCTGGGCAATTGCAGTGTTCCCCTGTGTTCCGTCAAGGATCATTATCTTTTGGTGGGGTGCACCTTCGTATGCTTTGTTACACACCTTTACGATCTTTTTTAGTTCGTTTGCAAGGTTTGTCTGTGTTTGAAGACGGCCCGCCGTATCTATAATGGCATGGTCAAAATCTTTTGCAACAGCGGAATGGATAGTATCGTATGCCACGGCACTTGGATCATGACCCTGTTTTGTCTTGATAACGGGAACATCAAGTTTGTCTCCCCAGGTTGAAAGCTGTTCTATAGCAGCTGCTCTGAATGTATCTCCCGCACCCAGGATAACTTTCTTGTCATTTTGTTTGTACATATTGGCAAGCTTTGCGATAGTTGTGGTTTTACCCGCACCGTTCACACCTATAATAAGTTCGACAAAAGGTTTCGGTATATTGTCATAATCTACTTCCGGAGCGTGTTCGAAAAGCATAACAAGCCTGTGTCTTAGCTGCTCCCTGGTTATCATATCAGGAAGCCCGTCCATAGCTTTTTCTATGATTTCGTATTCCATATCCGCTTCAATTAAAAGTTCTTCTACAAGATCAAATTCGATCTTCTCTTTTCTTTGGGGAACTATTGATTTGAAGTTGGAAACTGTTTTTTCCAAAGCTTTTGTAAAGAAACCTTTTGAGGAAGTTTGTTCTTCCTCTTTAGGGGTTTCTTCAGGCTTTATAGGTTCTGTGGGCTCTTGGATAAGAGGTTCCTGCACTTCTTCTTCAGGTTTGATATCTTGAACTGTTTCGTCTATTGCAGGTTTATGATCCTCCTGCTTTAAGTCATCTTCCTGGATTTGGGATTCCTCTTTTACAGGAAGAGTTTCCTCTTTTTTCTCCTGCTCAAGAGGTTTGTTCTTTTTAAATTTTTTAAAAATGCCGAACATTATTTCATCTTTATAGCAGCTTCTATATCACTTTTAAGCATCTCTTCGGGAGTCATCCCGATGTAGTGTTTAAGATATTCCCCTTTTTTGTTGAACAATACCATAAAAGGGATGCTTCCGTTAGGATTAAGCTCTCTTATTCCACTGAACAGGTTAAAAGTATCTCCGCCGCTTGTTACCGGGTATTTCATTTTATAATCTTTTACGAATTTTGCCAGCTCATCTTTAGGTGTTACGTTCCCGTTTCTTTGACCTATCTCGATACCGATGATCTCAAAATCTTTGCCAAGCTGTTCTCTTATGTTGTTAAGGTGAGGTATCTCCGCTTTACAAGGTGGACACCATGTAGCCCAGAAATCAAGAAGTATAACTTTATCCGTGGGAACCCCTTTGAACTGCCATCCGTTGTTAAGGTCCGCAACAACCTGGATATCTTTGCCGTCAATAGTTTTAAGATTGAATTTCGGTGTCTGCTGTACCGCTTGTGTACTCTCTTTTGACTCTACTAAATTATTTTCATCTATTTTCTCTTTATCTGAACACCCTGTTAAAAGTGCTACTGTTAATATTGATAAATATGCTAAATTTTTAAACTTCATTTTTAGTTCCTTCTGCTAGAATATAAATCGGATTTTATCCTAAAAAGGCTTAATGTGACTAAAGAAGCATTTAGAAAACATTGTTTAAATGAATTAAAAATTTCAAGTAGTATTGGTAAATTAAAAAAAAATAAAACGATTTGTTTAGATATATTAAACATTATAAATATACATAAACCAAAAAACATATTATTTTACATCCCTTTGGGGATGGAAGTTGATGTAAGACCTGTTATAAATATTTTAAGAAAGAGAGATGATATTACGGTATATGTTCCCTTTATGAAAGGGAAATCTTTTGTACCCGTAAAATACAGGCTTCCTTTGAAAAAAGCAAAGTTCGGTATAAAACAGACCTCTTTTTCAAGATTTAGAAACAATAATATCCCACTGGATATGGTGATCGTCCCCATAGTAGGGATCGACAGAACCCACCGCAGGGTGGGGTTCGGTGCAGGTATGTATGACAGGTTTTTCCCCACTTTGAAAAAAAGACCTATAACCGTGTTTACACAACTGAAATTATGTAAAACAAATTCTTTAGTTACGGATCATTACGATATAAGCCCTGATTATATTATATCAGCAAAATAAACTGTTGATATTTACAAGGTTTAAATATGGAAGTTATTATTATATCTGCCGTAGTTGCTGTAATATCTTCTGCAATAAGTTTTATTATTGCAAACAAACTTAACAATGCGAAGTTTGAAGCTTATACAGAACAGGCAAAAGCAAAAGCGAAAGTTATCGAGCATGAAGCTCAAACGATGTTAAAAGAGGCTAAACAAAAGGCCAAAAGTGATTATGAAAGGGAGTTCAAAAGTACAAAAAGGGAACTAGAATCAAAAGAGAGAGACCTTAACCATTTAATTGAAGATGAATTAAAAGAGATCAAAAAAAAGAAAAGAGATATAAGCAATATCAAGTCTGAAGTCTCATCTTTAAAACAGGGGCTGGAGGTTCAAAAAAGAACCTTTGACGAGAAAAACAAAAAAGTTACCAGGATCCTTGAAAATGCAAGCGGGCTTACGGAAGAGGAAGCAAAAGATCTTATGTTCGAGCACGTTAAAGACGAAAGCCGTGCACAGGTGGCTTCTATCTTTAGAAAAGAGTACAAAAAAGCCCAGCTGGATTCAAAAAAAGAGATCAACAATATCCTATCCCATGCCGTTACAAGGTATGCCGGGGAGTTTGCAGCTGAAAGGCTTATAAACAATATCCCTCTTCCCGATGAAGAGGCAAAGGGTAAGATCATAGGTAAAGAGGGTAGAAATATCAAAGCCCTTGAATTCTGTCTGGGAGTTGATATCATAATAGGGGATATCCCAAATACCATTACCGTAAGCAGTTTCAATCTGTACAGACGTGCCATCTCCACAAGAACTATCGAGGAGCTTCTAAAAGACGGAAGAATCCATCCTGCAAGGATAGAAGAGGTTTATAACAGTGTTAAGAACGAGTTTGACAACAATATAAGAAAAGAGGGTGAGGAAACTGTAGCCAGCCTTGGTATTACCAATATGCACAAAGAGCTTGTGTATCTTGTGGGACGGCTTAGATATCGGGCAAGTTACGGGCAGAACGCCCTTGCCCATACCCTTGAGGTTGCAAATCTGGCCGGACTTATAGCTAGTCAGCTTGGAGGAGATACCATTTTAGCAAGAAGGGCGGGGCTTATGCACGACATTGGAAAAGCGCTTACCCATGATATGCCGGGATCACACGTGGATATAGGTGCCGATCTTTGTAAAAAGCTTGGAGAACCGGAAGAGGTTATAAATGCCATATATGCACACCACGGTCATGAAGAGGCAACATCTATCGAAGCGGCTGCGGTTTGTGCGGCCGATGCCTTAAGTGCGGCACGTCCTGGTGCAAGAAGGGAAGTGCTTGAAAGTTTCCTAAAGAGGGTTGAGGAGATAGAAACTATCGCCACAAGCCACGAGGGGGTTCTGAATGCTTATGCCATAAATGCAGGAAGAGAGCTTAGGGTTATCGTAAATGCAAATCTTGTAAACGATGACGAGTCTATCCTTATGGCTACGAAGATCGCAAACGAGATCGAAGACAAGGTTCAGTACCCGGGAGAGATCAAAGTTAACGTAATACGGGAACTTAGGGCTACGGGTTACGCAAGATAACAGCTGAAAAAGTAGGTTTAACTACTTTTTTTTCGTAAGGGAGCTTATAAGCTTCATTGCCAGGTCTAAGCCTTTACTTCGGTGGCTTAGGCCTTTTTTTATATCATCTGGAAGTTCACCCAGTGTCTTATCGTACCCTTTAGGTATAAACATGGGATCGTATCCGAATCCGCCGTTTCCTTTTGCTTCGTCTATCACATCACCGTGCATCCAGCCGTGGGTAGTATAGATATTATCGTGAAATCCCACTGCTATACAGGCAGTATAGTATGCCGGGGTTCTTTTTATATTATTCTCTTTTAGTCTTGAGATAAGCTTGTCCAGGTTTTGCTTGTCGCTTGCTCCCTCTCCTGCGTATCTGGCACTGTATATATTGGGTTCGTTGTTAAGTGCAGGAACTGTTATACCGCTGTCATCGGCTATAACGATATAATCCTCTTTATAGTTCGATTCTTTCAGCTTTTGAACTATTGCTTTTGCTTTTATGACGGCATTTGCCTTGAAGCTGTCACCGTCTTCTACTATCTCCATATTTCCAAGTATCTCGCTGAAAGGTACGGTTTCATACTGCGGCAGCAGCTTATGTATCTCTTTGATTTTGCCTTTGTTTGAGGAGGCGATTATGATCTTCATCTGTTTTCCCTTAATAATTTCTTTGGAATTCTAACATAAAAGATTTTTTAGTTCAATTTACCATTATTTAGATATAATCGCCTACTTTATCAATATTTACATAGTTTATGTAACAAATAGGAATCAATATGTTTAAAACAATTATGCCCTTAAGTCTTATAATCTCATTCAGGTTCTTAGGACTTTTTATAGTTCTTCCGGTGATCTCAGTGTATGCTTACAGTCTTCCTGGAGCTACTTCTACTCTTGTAGGTATCGTAATTGGCGGATATGCCATAACCCAGATGCTTTTCCAGGTTCCGTTCGGGATCATGAGTGATATGCTCGGCAGAAAAGGAACCATTGTAACAGGACTTCTTCTTTTTGCGATCGGTTCGGTTTTTTGTGCCGTATCGACAGATATTTTGACACTTCTTTTAGGTAGGTTTCTTCAAGGTGCAGGTGCAATAGGTGCAGTTGTAACGGCGATGATAAGCGACGTGGTAAAAGAGGAGCAAAGACCAAAAGCTATGGCTTTAATGGGCGGAAGCATTGCTGCATCATTTGCTTTGGCTATGGTTCTAGGCCCTGTTCTTGGTGCACTGGCAGGAATCGAATTCCTTTTCTGGATAACGGCTGCATTGGCATTGGTTTCGATATATATTCTGCTTAACAAGGCTCCCGAAGTACCAAAGGTTACGCATACTTACCACAACGCTTCAAAGTTAGAGTTTTTGAAAAACGGCGAGATCATGAAAATGAATATCACTAATTTCTTGCAGAAAGGTTTTATGACCTTTGCATTTATGATCATCCCTGTAGTATTGACAAAAACATACGGATGGGAGTTAAGCGAGCTTTGGAAGGTATATATCCCTGCAATGATAGCGGGTATACTCTCTATGGGGCCTGCTGCAGTTATGGCGGAAAAAAAGGGTAAGTTCAAAGAGGTTCTTCTTCTTGGTATAGTTTTCTTTGCTCTTTCGTACTATATTCTTGGGAACTCCACTTCACAGACAATATTTATAATAGGGGTGATAGTATTTTTCTCAGGGTTTAATATGCACGAACCTATTATGCAAAGCCTTACGACAAGATATGCAAAAGTTCACGAAAAAGGTAAGGTTCTTGGGGTATTTAACTCATTTGGATATTTCGGGACATTCCTTGGGGGACTTGTGGGAGGTATATATTTTCAGGAGATCGACGGAAGTTATATTCAAAGTCTGAACAGTATCTCAACCGTGCTTGTGATTATAAGTGCAGCGTGGCTTGTGCTTATAGCAACCTTGCCGAACCCTATGAAAAAAAAGAATGTATATATAGATCTGTCTGAAACCAACAGCGAACATCATAATAAACTTGATTCAACCCAAGGGATAGATGAATGGTATATAAATAATACGGAGAATCTGCTGATCGTTAAATACCATGATGATTTTTTAGATGAGCAGAAGATAAAAGATATTGTAAGATAGATATTAATATTTCGTTAACAAAACTGTAATAAAATCATGAAATTAAATAATAAAGAAGTGTAGATGTTTGAAAGGTTTTTAAGATTTTTTGTTGATAATTCAAGGATGAATTATGTATTGTTCTTCCTGATATTTGCCATAGGTATATGGTCATATAACAAGATGCCAAAAGAGATATTCCCGACTTTTGAGATGGATATGGTCTCAATAAGCGGTTCATATACGGGTGCAAGCGTTGATATCCTTGATAAAATGGCAGTTTCGGAGATAGAGGATAACGTTAAATCCCTGGAAGGGGTTATAGATACAACAACTGTTATAAGCCCGGGTAAATTCAGTATTATACTTGAGCTTCAAAAGGGTAAAGACAGATACAATATGGCCGATAAGGTAAAAGACGCCGTTGCCCTGTCCAAAAGCGACCTGCCCAGTGATATGGACGAACCTACCGTAAGGGTAGTTGAAAGAAGCCGTGACCTTATAAATATCTCACTTACCTCTGCTAAACTAAGTGTAGACCAGATGAAAGGGTTTGCAGATGATTTTAAAAGCTCAATCCTTACAATAGGGGGTATCAGTGAAGTTACAGTGTTCGGTGACAGCGACAAATATTACGAGATACTTCTTGATGATCAGAGAATTGAAGCTTACGGCATCGATAAGAACGAACTGTTTGATACTATCGCTTCCTTGTCATATATTTTCCCGATAGGAAAAATAGAGGATAGTTCGAAGCATTATTACATCTCTACTTATAACGGGGCAAAAACAGCTTCACAGCTTGCATCGACACTTATAAGGCTTTCAACGGGAAGCCTTTATCTAAGTGATATAGCGACCATTAAAAAAAGATACGAAGATTCAGATACCCTTTACTCATTTAATGGTAAGAATGCGCTTTCTCTGGCGGTCAAACAGCTTGACAGCGCCGATGCAATAGCAATTTCGGAAAATATTAAAAAACTTATAGAAAAAGTACAGCTAAAACAGCCCGATATAAATATCAGCATAAGTGACGACAACAGTGACAGGATCAGGGAGAGACTTGATATTGTAGGGTCAAACATCACTATAGGTATTATTTTTATAGTATTGCTTGTATGGCTTTTGATCAATGCGAGGATGTCTTTTATTATTTTTATAGGTATACCTACTTCGTTCGTTATTGCAGCTATTTATATGTATCTTTTCGGATATACTATCAATCTTATCTCTTTGGTTGGGGTTTTAATAGCAATAGGTATCGTTGTTGACGATGCCATAGTTGTAAGTGAGAATATCCAGCAGCATATTGAGGACGGGATTCCTCCAAAAGAAGCTGCTATACAGGGTGCAAAAGAGATGGTAAAACCCGTTACATTGGCAAGTTTGACCACTTTGTTCTCTTTCCTGCCTGCTTTAATGATAAGCGGAACCATGGGTGAGGTTATGAAGCTTATACCTATTGCCCTGTCTGCACTTGTTGTGGCTTCACTTATCGAATCATTCGTATTTCTGCCTATACATGCGGCACATACCTTAAAAGTAGGTGCAAAAGTTACCTCATGGCAGTATCCAAACAGAATATACAACAAGATCATACATTTCTTTATGAACTGGAAAAAAACTTTTATTGTTGTATTTATAATACTTGTTCCTATATTAACGATTCTGGCGGTTAAGACCTCCAAGTTCCAGATGTTCCCGAAATTTGATGCGGATAACGTGAAGATATCAATAAAAGCAAATCAGAACACTGCACTTGAGGAATCTTTTGAGATAGTTAAAAAAATAGAGCAGGATCTTATTGCCAATAAAAGTGAATTTCATATAAGCAGTATCGATTCTAGGGCAGGGTACAGAAGAGATAGCGGGAGCAACACTGAAAAATTCCCTTATGTTATGTATATGACGGTAGAGCTTAACAAACTCTCTCCAAGTAACTTCCTTGATAAATATATTACTCCTTATTTCAGTATCTATTACGATCCGGATGACAGAAGCAGGACAAAAACATCACAGCAGATATCAAGGGATCTTAAAAAGTTTATCGAACAGCAGGATTATAAAACCAAGTTCGGGCTGACCGAGATAGCTGTACTTGAAAGAAAAGTAGGGCCCATAAAAGCGGATATCAAAATAGGTCTGGTATCAAACAATGATGAAAAGATCATTAATGCCCTTGAAAGACTGACAAACGAGCTAAAAGCAATAGATGGCACAAAAGCGGTTGCCAACTCTGCAAAGTTCGGAATTGACGAGATAAAACTTAAAGTAAACGGGTATGGTCAGCAGCTTGGATTAACGGAGTCTGCAATAGGTTCATACCTTTCAAACCTTTATCTTTCAAAGAAAAAATCAGTTTCTTTTGACGTAAAAGAGATGCTTGATATAAAAATTGAAAGCCTGAACAAGGATAATTTTGATTCGTTTAAAAACACCCCTATAAAAATAAGCAGCGGTGAAACGGTAAGACTGAATGAGGTGTGTGATTTTACGGTTAAAAAATCTTTCGAACAGCTTATAAAAGACAATGGTATTAAGAATTTTTATGTTTATGCAAACGTTGATACAAAGAAAATAACGGCAAGCGAAGTTTTAGAAAAGATCAACCCTATACTTGAACAGATGAAACAAGACGGAATAAAACTAATACTTAAAGGTGAAGCTGAAAAGAATAAAGAGCTTGCACGGGATATGATGGCAGCCGCTGCTCTGGCTGTGACGCTTATTATGCTTTCTATGCTTTATCTGTTTAATTCATTCAGGGAAACTGCCATATTAATGTCGGTGATCCCGTTCTCGTTCCTCGGGGTTTTAATAGGACATAAGCTAATGGGACTTAACCTTTCGATGCCTTCTATAATTGGAGCCCTTGGACTTGCCGGGGTTGTTATAAACGACGGTATTATTATGATGACATACCTTAAAAAGGCAAAAACCATCGAAGAGGTATTCATAAGAGCTACAAAAAGGTTCAGACCTATTATCCTTACAACTATTACGACATTGATCGGTATGAGTACGCTTATCTTCTTTGCAACGGGACAGGCTGTTATTTTCCAGCCTATTGCCATTGCCCTAGGTTTCGGGCTTGCATGGGGAACCGTGCTTAACCTTATATATCTGCCGGTACTTTATACTCTGGCACACAGGTTAAAAATAAAATGATGAAAAAGTTTACACCAATATTGACGGTACTATTTATTGTTGCAGTTATTGCCGCATTGTTCATATCAATGTCAACTTCACAGAACATGACGGTCGTATATACCGGAAACAAAGATAAAAAACCAATAAAGATTGAGCTTGGGAAGTTCCAGGACAGCGACTGCGGTATGGTAATAGATGATATAAGCTACGCTTCACAAGTAGTGTCTCCAAACGGTAAGACCTGGTTCTTTCACGACCACGGCGGTATGGTAAACTGGATAAAGAACAAAGATTTTAAAGACGATGCCGTTATCTGGGTTATGACCAAAGATACCAAAAGATATATAAACGGAAGAAAGGCCTGGTTCAGCAGAACCGATGAAACACCTATGTTCTACGGTTTCGGTGCATACGAGAACAAAAAAGAGGGTCTTATAGATTTTGAAACGATGTTTTTGCATATGGTAAGGGGTGAACATTTGGCAAATCCGAAAATAAGAAAACAGTTATTAGGTGAGTAGATATGGAAACGGTTGATATTATAAGTATAATTACTATTGCATTTTTAGGTTCCTTTGGCCATTGTATAGGTATGTGCGGGGGGATAGTTATCGCTTACAGCAGTACAAAAGTCCAGCAGGAATGGACAAAGGCACAGCAGTCAATAGCTCATCTTCTTTATTCTTTTGGAAGGATCCTTACATACGCTATTTTAGGTGCAATATTCGGTTACCTTGGGGGAGTTGCCACTTTTTCAAATACGGCAAACGGTATATTATGGCTTGTTGCAGGGACTGCCATGCTTCTAACAGGATTATCGCTTCTTGGAAAGATAAAGTTCCTGACAATTATAGAGCACTCGGTATCAAAGTCGGACTGGTACAGCAATAATTTCAAAGCACTGCTTCAAAGCCAGACATTTTTCAGTTTCTTTCTTCTTGGGATGCTAAACGGGCTTCTGCCTTGCGGGTTTGTTTATTTCTTTGCGATAACAGCGGCAAGTACGGCGGATCCTTTATACGGGGCGCTTGTTATGATAATATTCGGTCTTAGCACTATTCCCGCACTTTTTAGTCTTGGTTTCTTTGTAGGGCTGTTTAAACAAAGCGGGTTAAGGGGTATTATGATAAAGCTGGCTGCGATCTCTGTTATACTTTACGGGGGATATACGATCTATAACGGATATGATTATCTTGTAAGTCCTGACAGAACCATACTGGAATGCCACTAATGGTATTGAAAAAACTTTTTTTAGTTTTACTTCTAGCGGTATTCTCATACTCTTTTGACGAGATATATTTCCTTCCAGATCAGGCAAAAGAAGCAAAAAGGGAAATATTAAAGCTAATAGATAATGCTCAAAACAAAATAGATATAGCTATGTATAATCTAAGCTATAAGAAATTTGTCAAAGCTTTGAGAAAAGCTCATAAAAAAGGCGTGGAAGTAACGGTTATATACGATAAATCAGATTTAGAGCTACCTAAAAAATTTGATCTAATCAAACCAAAAAGAAAACAGCATATTAAACTTGCTATAATTGATGATAAAGTGGCGGTTTACGGAAGTGCAAACTGGACAAAACAATCGTTCGGAAAGAACTATGAGATCATAAATATTACGGATGATAGTGAGAAATTAGAGAAATTTATAAGAATAATCAAGAATTTAAAAAAAGGAAAATAGATGTTGACAGTTGCTATAGGAGCATATTGTATATACTTTTTAGTTAATATATATACCTCATTTATGCAGATAGATTACGTTAAAAAAGCAAAAGAACAGGATGCCGTGATACTGACACCTGCAAAATTTTTTACTGCGGGTAATTATGCGGTGGAATCACAAAGGGTTGCAATGGCAAGTATCCTTTATGAGTTTGTTATATTTTTTATGTGGATAAGTTTCGGGCTGGTTGCCCTGGATGATTTAACAGCTTCATATCAGGGATGGCTCAAAGCGGTTATCTTTGTAGATGCATTTATTATTATAAACTGGGCTTTAGGTCTTCCTTTTGAGCTTTACACAACTTTCAAGCTTGACAAGAAATACGGATTTTCCAATATGACCCCTGAGCTGTTTCTAAAAGACACTCTCAAAAGCGGTATCTTGTTCCTTGTATTCGGAAGTGCGGTTATTGCGGGGCTTACGTTTATTATAGAAAGTTTTCCGGCTTGGTGGATATGGGGGTTTGTGTTTATCTTTGCCGTTATAATCTTGATAAATATGATATACCCTGTTGTAAGGGACAAGATGTTTGACAAGTTCTCTCCCCTTGAGGATAAAGAACTTGAAGGGAAAATAGAAAAACTTCTTGACCAGGTAGGCTTTAAAAGCAGCGGAGTATTCAGTGTTGATGCCAGCAAAAGGGACAACAGGCTCAATGCTTACTTCGGTGGTCTTGGTAGCACGAAAAGGGTGGTGTTGTTTGATACTTTGGTTGAGAAACTTACCCATAATGAACTCCTGGCGGTTCTTGGGCACGAGCTTGGGCACTTTAAAAACGGCGATATAATTAAAAACATAGGTATCATGGGTGTAGTTATGTTTATATTTTTTGCAATATTCGGTAATATACCGGAAGAGATGTTCCTGCAGCTTCATTTGAATAATGAGCCTTATGCGATTATTATAATGTTCTTGATGTTTTCCCCTATACTTTCGTTTTTCCTTATGCCTTTGATAAGTGCAATAAGTAGGCACAACGAATATGAAGCGGATGAGTTTGGAAGCACTCTTCAGTCAAAAGAGGATCTTGTAAATGCACTTTTAAAACTTGCCAACGAGAACAAGTCGTTTCCTTTGTCTCATCCTTTGTATATATTCTTCCATTATTCACATCCACCGCTTGTGGAAAGGCTTAAAGAACTGGGATATGAGGGTGCCGGTATTGGAAGTTTGGGTAATGACGAGGCTTTAAAACAAGAGTGCAAGGCTGAAATATGAAAATAGATTTTAACGAGCTTGATTCTAAAGAAGTTTATAAGGTGATGTCAAACGAGATCATTCCCCGGCCGATAGCCTGGATTGTGACGCAAAATGAAGAGGGTGTTACGAACCTTGCTCCTTTTAGCTACTTTGCCCCGTTAAGTTCAAATCCCCCAAGTGTAATAGTATCAATAGGGCATAAGGCTGACGGTCTTCCAAAAGATACGCTTCTTAATATAAGAACTTCAAAAAAATGCACCATCTGTATGGTTGACAAAAAGCACCTTAAAAAGATGCACTACAGCTCAAAAGCCCTTGACGGTGCAAGCGAGGCGGAGCAGTTCGATATTAAGCTTGAAACAAAGTTTGAAGAGTATCCCCCTATGGTGGAAGATACAAGCCGGGTTTTCTTCTGTGACTTTTTAAAAGAGATTGATCTTGAAGGAACATCTACGATTCCATTGATATTGGAAATTAAAAAAGCGTATATTGATAAAAAACATGATGATGAGCCTATCTGCAGAATCGGAAAAAGCTATGCAAAAATAGGTGAACCAATAGAAGCTCCGGAAATACCGTAATGGCGACATTCAAACAGGTAATCAAACAATACTCGCCTCTTTTAAGAGATGTGACCCACATCCCCCAAAAAGAGGTGGAAATACTGCTTCTTCATATATTGGACAAGAATGTTATCTGGCTTCATTTAAATTATAACGAACAGTGTAATTGCGAAGCTGAACTTGAAAAGCTGGTTAAAAAAAGGGCAACCCATTATCCAATGGAGTATATAACTAAGAAAGCGAGTTTTTACGGAGAGATGTTCAATGTAGAACCGGGAGTACTTATCCCAAGACCGGAAACAGAGATTCTTGTAGAAAAGGCCGAAGCTGTTTTAAAGGATATGCAAAACCCGAATATTATAGAAATAGGCACGGGAAGCGGGATAATCTCAGTAATGCTTGCACTGCTTATAAAAGATATAAAAATCACGGCAGTTGATATAAATGAAAAAGCTTTGAATCTTGCAAGATCAAATGCGGTAAAGCATGGTGTTGAAGATAAGATCACTTTTGTTAAAAGCGATCTGTTCAGTGAAGTTTTAAAAGATGAAAAGTTTGATATGTGTGTCTCCAATCCGCCTTATATTGCAGATAACTATAAACTGCCCCAAAATGTAAAACATGAGCCCTCAAATGCACTGTTCGGGGGAGATATAGGTGACGAACTTTTAAAAGATATCATAGAAGAAACAAACACTAGAGGGATAAAGCATCTTATATGCGAAATGGGTTACGACCAGAAGAAACCTCTTGGGAAATATATCCAGGATAATTTCGAATTTGAATCTTTGGAGTTCTATAAAGATTTAGAGAACTTTGACAGGGGCTTTTATTTACGTTTTTAAAAGCGCAGGAAAACTTTTCTTGTAAAATTATAAAAGTTTAATATAATTATACTATAATAGCCCTCTATGAGCAGGGTGAAAAATTGGATAATATTACACAAATAGTAAAAACTACATTAATAAAATTAAAAAGTAACAAGCTGGATATAACTCCGGACAATTACTTTAAAGAGTTTTATTCGCAGGCCCAAAAAGCGGGACTGAAGATAAATGAGTGTGATATTTTTGACAAGGTATTAAAAGAAAGCTCCCTGAACAACGATAAAACAATCGACAGTTACAGCTCCTTGGCTTTGAAACTGCTTGAAAAAACAAAAACACCCTCCACAAAACAGGACACGCAAACCGACCAAGAGGATATAAAAGCTTTTATACATGAACTAAACGAGATATTGGCTCCCTCAATTCAATTTGATATTGAAGAGGAAATTGAACTTCTAACCAAAGAGTTGGAAAAAGAGCCTTTAGATCTGTTAAAAAAAGAGACCATAGAAAAACTGAAACAAACAACCCATAAAAGGGTGGAAAAAGACAGAGAGGTTCTGTTTAATAAAACCAACGATATCGTAAAACTGACAAAATTCCTATCCAAGCAGTTTGAAAAAACAATAATCTCAAGCAGTGACACCTCAAAAACATTTTCAAAGATAAAAAACGAGTTGGAGGGGCTTGATATATCACAATCTTCAACAAGGGAACTGGGTGCTCTTCAAAGCAAACTTGTAGATACGGTATGCAACCTTGAAGAGGCGGTTGAGGAGCATAAGGTCTCACTTCTTAAAGAGAGAAAAAGTTTTGATTCTCTTGAAGAGAAGTTCTTAACCATGCAAAGCGAGCTGTTAAATGCCCAGGAAGAGAAAAAACTGGATTACCTTACAAATATCTATAACAGAAGAGCTTTTGATATGGAGCTTGAAAAGATAGAGAAAAAGCATGATATATTTAAAAGCAATTATGCGATAGTTTTTTATGATATTGATCATTTTAAAAAGATAAATGATACCTACGGTCACGACTGCGGCGATATTGTTCTGAAAAACTTTTCAGCAGTTTTGAAAAAACTTACAAGGCAGGAAGACACGGTTGCAAGATACGGCGGGGAAGAGTTCGTTGTACTTCTAAACTATAACGAACAGCGTGAAATAATTAAATACGCAAAACGGGTAAAAGAGCTTATTAAGCACAGCAGCTTTAACTGCCGAGGTAAAAGCATAAAAGTAAGTTTCAGTGCGGGTATAGCATACAGAGATACCCATAAATGCTCGATTGATACTTTAAATAAAGCTGACAGCCTTTTATACGACGCAAAAAAACAGGGACGGGATAAGATTATAATGGAAGATGGAACGGTTATTTAAGCCGTTATTCCACCTCTTGTTCATTTTGTACAGGTTGTTGTGCTTCTTGAGCCTGCAGTTGTGCAATTCTCTCTTCTATAAGCTGTACGGTTTTACTTTGTGTCTGGTAAGAGATATCGGGAAGTTCACCCTGCCACAGCTCCTGTGCTTCTTCAAATCCCCTTTTGATACCCTCAAGACCCTCTTTGAGTATATCTATATCGTTACCTGCAAAGCTGAATACAAAATTTGCAACTCTGTTTGACGTCTCTTCTACAGAGAAGAATCCACCTTCATCCAAAAGAGAATTTGCTTCATCAACTGATAGTTCGGTAATGGGTTTGCCCTCATACCCTATATCTTCAAGTTTGAAGCCCTCAAATGCCTGGCCTCCGGATAAAAATGTGAAAATATCTTTTTGTGCGGTGATATTCTCTTTATTAAGCTGCGAAGCATCCATTGAAAATAAGATTATCTGTGCATTCATTGATAACGCCACCTCTGCGGCACTTCGCTCTATTCTTGTTTTTATATCGTTCGAGTTTTGAGCTTTTTGTTCCATACCTTTTTGGTTGTTTGGTGAATTTTCCTTAAAAGCGTTTATATTAGCTTGGTTATATCCATTTGAGTTTACCTGCATAATTAACTCCTTTTCTTAAACTTTACTTATTATATATCTATTAATATAAAACTAAACATAAAATAAATAATTAGTTTACTTATATAGTACGCTGAAGATATTTCGGCCGTTTTTGTAAGAGTATTCAAGTTTAAAATTATGAAGATTGATTATTTCCTGGACAATATAAAGCCCAAGTCCGAACCCTGGGGAGTTCTTTTTGTCCTGTATAAAAGCCTGGGTATAATAATCAATCGGTTTTTCAAGTTTTTCCCCGAAAGAGATTATATCGATGCCTTGTTTTTTTATATCTATGATGATAGGGTCTTTTGTGGAGTATTTCAAGGCGTTGTCGACCAGGTTTTTTATCAATGTGGTAAAAAGCTCTTTGTTTGCGATTATATCTATATCTTTATCCGGTTTTTTTATAGCTATTTTATCTTTGTCTATATCAAGTATTGCAAAAAGCTGTTCAAACATAAGATCCAGATCGATATGCTCTTTTTTGATATTAAGATGGATATTTTTGAGTTTCTCTATATTTGAAAGCTGGTTTATTATTGAGTTCATGGTATTAAATGTTTTGATAAGGCTTTTTTTATCCTCTTCATTCTTCGTTTCTATGAGATTTGAGAGAAAAAGCCCTTTTGTGATGGGTGTTTTTAGTTCATGCAGTATGTTTTTCATAAACATATTTTTTGAATTTACCAGCTGGTTGATATTTTTTATCGCGGTGTTAAAGCTTTTTGATATCTGACCTATCTCGTCTTTTGAAAGATCTTTAAGCTCTACTCCCAGATCCCCGTTACTGAACTTTATGATCTCGTTATGCAGATTCTTTAAAGGTCTTAGTTTTTTTAATATGGCAAAATAGAGCATCAGTATCAAAAGCAGTATAAGATTAAACAGTACAACGGCTATAAAAAGCTTGTAATTCTTTTCAACGTTTATCTCGTACATCAGGTTATACCCTATACTTTGAATGTAGATATAGAATTTCTTTTTTAATTGAAACACCCTGACCCTTGAATCTATGCTTTCTTTTGCGAATATCACCCTGGCATTGTTAAGTATCCTGATATTTTTATCCCTGTTCTTGATCCTGGTAAGATTCAGTTTCTTTGAAAGTTTTTCTATCTGAAAATCATCCGGGCTGTGGTAGAATTTTGTCAGGAAAGTGTTGGATATAAGAAGGTACCGGCTTTCCTGATTATGCTGGAAAGCCTGGTTCTCCAGCTTTATAAATAAAAACAGAAGCGACATAACCGCTACTATGGTAATTGAGAATATCAAATGGATAAAAGAGGAGATGGAGATGTTTTTCATATTATAAGTTTATACCCCATTCCCCTGACCGAGCTTATATATTTTTTGCTGTCGTCTATGCGGGCAAGTTTCTGCCTTATTCTTGATATCATAACATCAACATTCTTTAAACTGCTGTTGTCATCTATATGGAAACTTTCGTAAATCATATCCTCCCTTGAAACAACACCGTTTTTTCTTTGGATAAGCAGGCTTAATATGTCGAATTCGGCCAATGTAAGATCAAGGGGTTCCCCTTTGAAAGTTATATTATGGTCATCAAGGTCAAGCTTGAATATATCCTGCTTGGTCTCAACGGGGGTTCCTCTTCTTAATATTGATTTTATTCTGGCTTCAAGCTCCCTTGGGTCGTAGGGTTTGGGCAGATAATCATCCGCACCCCGTTCAAGTCCCATTATCTTGTCAAGCAGGTCATCCCTTGCACTTGATATGATTATGGGAATAGAGGAAAGCTTTCTTATTTTTACTATTAGTTCAAGCCCGTCAATATCGGGAAGCGTAAGATCAAGTATCAACAGTTTGTAATCGTTTGGGGAAGAAAGCTTCCCCAGACAGTCAAGACCGTTGATAATATTTGTGACTTTTATATCATGGCTTGAGAGATACCTTGTTATCATTTGAGCTAACTCAATATCATCCTCAACCATTAAAACATTTAACATATATCAATATCCTATTCAATAACAGATAAAAGGATTCTGCCGTATCTGTTAACATAAACTCTTTTGGGTTTCTTTTCAAATTTACCTAATGCTTTTTCTATATCTTTTAAGTTTTCTATTTCCATATTTTCTATCTGTATTATAATATCACCTGCTTGAAAACCAACTTTTTCAGCTTTGCTCGCTGCTTTGACATCGTTTATGAGCACACCTTTTGTACCGGCTGCTATTCTAAATCTTGCTGCATTCTCATTTGTTATCTCGCTTAAATACAATCCTCCAAGAACAGGTGTGTTTGTTGAAACTATATGTAAAGAATCCCTCGATCCAAGCACGATATCCAGAGATATGTTCTTTTTGTTTCTTTCAACTTTTAAAGTGACTTTTTCATTGGGTTTGAAAGAACCTATCACCTGGGAGAAGTCCTGGGCGTCTTTTATCTTTCTGCCGTTCACGGAATAAACAAGATCTCCTCTTTTAAGGTTGTATTTGTATGCAGGGGTATCTTTTGATATATCAAGAATAAGCGCACCCTCTTTATGTTTGTAGACATCTTTTAGTTCTTTGCTAAGGTTGTCTATTGAAACACCAAGGAAACCTCTGGTAACCTTGCCGTCTTCTACCAGTTTTGTTACTATATTCTTAACCATTGACACCGGGATCGCAAATCCAACACCGTTGTTTCCTCCGCTTCTTGTCAGTATCGCACTGTTGATACCTATTAAGGCTCCCCTGCTGTCTATAAGCGCACCTCCCGAGTTTCCGGGATTGATTGAAGCATCCGTCTGGATAAAGTTCTCATATCTGTTTATACCCACTTTGTTTTTGTTAAGGGCAGAAACTATCCCCTGTGTTACCGTTTGTCCTACGCCAAATGGGTTTCCTATTGCAAATACCATATCCCCTGTAAGAAGATTTTTTGAGCTTCCCACTTTTATTGGGGTAAGGTTTTTTGCCTCTATTTTTACCACGGCAAGATCGCTGTCCTTGTCTACACCTATAAGTTTTGCGGTATGTTCTTCATCATTTATCGATACCACTATTTCATCGGAGTTCTCAACTACATGGGCATTTGTTACTATGTATCCCTCTTTTGAAAGTATAACTCCGGAACCCAGTGACTTTTGGATCCTGTCCTGTTTGTAATTATTTCCAAATCCCTGTCCGAAGAATTCCCTGAAAAATGGATCGGAGAACATCTGGTAAACAGGGTTTTCACTGTTTCTTACCACCTTTTTGGTGGAGATGTTCACTACGCTTTTACCTGCATCTTTTATGCTGTTGTTAAAAGAGAGTATTTCGTAATTTCCATTGCCGTTGACTCTTTTGGGATTTTGCTCGACCAGGTTCATATTGATCGAATTTGCAAATAATCCTGTAGCAACGATTGCAGATAATATGATTTTGTTTTTAAACATTTTAAAACCCCTTAAATGATTTTTGATTTTATAATTATTGCCAAATTAAGTAAACTGTAGATTAAAAAAAGTAAATGAAAGGTAAATAAAGTTTCTTTAATAAAGTTTTTTTATAAATAAGATTTAATATGCTACAATTTAGCTACAAAATATTAATGAAAGAGTGTATGATGTTTTTCAATAACAGGATAAAAGAAGAGCTTGAAAGCAGTAAAGAGGAATGTAGAATATTAAAGACTACTAACAATACTTTACACGAAAAGGTCGGGGAATTAACTCAAAATCTTCAAATAGAAAAAAAACTAAGAGATAATCTTGAAAAAGAGATTGAGAGCCTCAAAGAGCAGCTTAACGAAAAAAATGAACAAAAACCCGAAGAGTGTCTAGACAATACCAGTTTTGAAAAGCTTGAACACCTTTTTGAATATGAAAATGAAAATATAAAAGCAGGGCTTCTTGATATTCAGTCAAACCTTGCGGAATCCACAGAGCTTTCGAGGGAAAACTTAAGCAATTCACACCAGATAAATGAAACATACAATAACTCATCACAAAAGCTTGAAGCTATAGTAAGTGATCTTACTTCTTTAAACAGCAATGCCATGGAGATAAACGAGGTGGTTTCACAGCTTAATACCAAAGCCTCGAATATTGCAGACACCGTTACTACTATCGATCAAATAGCATTTCAGACAAATATCCTTTCCCTTAACGCTGCGGTTGAAGCAGCTACTGCAGGGGAAGCGGGTAAAGGTTTTGCCGTAGTTGCACAAGAAGTAAGAAACCTTGCAAGCAGAAGTGCTGAAGCCGCAAAAGAGATAACAGACGTAGTAAACTCTATTCAGCAAAGTGTTGCCCTTACGAATCAGAAATTTGAGCAGATGACAAAATCAATCGATACTATCACTACGGATACGGATGGCTATTCAAACCAGATGAACTCTGTAATGAACACTTCAAAAGAGACCTTTAGCGGCCTTGGGCATATTACGGACAGGGTTTTTATGAGTCTTGCAAAGCTTGACCATGTGATCTGGAAAGTCAATACTTATCTTTCTGTTGCAAAAAAAGAGCCGGCTTTTGCCTTTGTTGACCATAAAAACTGCCGTCTTGGCAAATGGTACAATGAGGGGCTTGGAAAAAGGTATTTCTCCAATACCGCAAGCTATCACCTTCTTGATCATCCCCATTCTGTTGTTCATAACGGTACCCATCATGTGTTTGATACTATTGAAAAGGGGACAGAAACAGGAGAAATCGATTTTGACAAGCTTATTGAATCTTTTGAAGAGATGGAGGGCGCAAGCAAGGATGTATTTGAGCTGCTTGACAGAATACTGCACGAAAGAGGTTAAATAACCTCCTGGTGCAGGAATGAACAGCTTTGAAGCTTCTGCTGTGCGCCGTTTCGGGCATGAGCTTCAATATCTTCAAGTTTGTATATAGTGTGATCATACAGATATACGAATATCTCGTCGCCTATTTCTAAAAAGTTGTTCTCCCCGAACTTGGTATAACTTGTAGCACCTATACTTATAACCATGCCGTTGGGATGGCTGCAGTCAGACAGGTGTGAGTTAAGATCTTCCAATGGGCCTGAATCTTTCTGGGTATTTAGTTTTTCTATGATCCAGTTCTTTAATTTTCCGTAAAAATAGTTGTATGTTAAAACAGGGCTGTCTTCTCCGTACCGGTGAAGCTGGCCGTCTCTTTTTATATATGAAACGATAGAGTAGCTGTCCATCACTCCACCTTTTTCAAATTTGTCCAGGGGTATTATCTGGGAGGAGATACCTTTTGTTTCTTCACCCCAGTTCTTTTTCTCGCTTATTTTTTTTGCTCCCTCTTTTCTGATACTGCAGTCATTGTATGCGGTAAAAAAGTTAGCAATAAGGTCTGTAACTTTGCCGTTTTCATATTTCAGTTCACAGATCAAAGCGGCTTCGGGTTCCATCTGCAGGTTTCCCTCTTTTGTTCTTGGATGTTTTATATGTTTGCTTGAAAGTGGATATGTTCCCAAAAAGGTTTCACTGCCCGGCAGGTAAAACGGGAATATCCCTTTTGGGGCATTTTCATCTTCAACTTCCACATTTACAAAATCACCGGCTTCACCTGCTTGTTCCAAATGGTGCGCGAAGTTTCCCGCGATCCCAAAACCTATAAACTTGCTTAAATGTTCTTTACTCATGTTATATTACACCTTGATTAGAATTTTGTAATTGTAACATAAAAGTTTTTATGCTAGTATTGAAAGAAACAAATAAGGAATTATTATGTCAGATACAACACAAATCGAAACGATCCAGCTTGCAGGTACAAAAAGCGGAACTATTAGTATTGCAAATATTAAAGATCCTTATGGGCAGAATACCGGTGAGGTTACAAGTATCGGTGTTTCTCTTGTTGGAGACAATGAAGATGTACAGTGGAAAGTACATATCCCAAAAGAAAATATCGAAGCAGTGATAGCAGCATTGCAGAAAGCAAAATAGTTTAAGATAAGTTGTTATTATTTTAACCGCTTTCTTAGATTGTTTTTTATAACATATACCCAAAATAATTTGGGTATATTCAATGAATCAAGAGTTAAATTCTACTAAAAACCTTTTGGAACAGTATAAAAATGCTGTGGACCTTTCCATGATAGTTTCCAAAACTACTCCTCAGGGTATAATATCCTACGTAAATGACGAATTCTGCAAAATATCCCAATATTCAAAAGATGAGCTGATCGGCAAAAACCATAATATTATAAGAAACCCGGATATGAACAAAGATGTTTTCAAAGAACTTTGGGAAACGGTGAAGAATAAAAAGGTATGGAAAGGGATCGTAAAGAACAGAGCCAAAGACGGCAGTTCTTATTATGTGGACAGCGTAATTATTCCCATACTTGATGAAGATGAAAATATCGTTGAGTTTATAGGTCTTAGAAATGATATCACAGACTACTTCGAGACAAAAAGGATAGCCCAAAGGGCAATGGTGGATGACGTAACGAACCTTAAAAGCCGTGCCGCGCTTATTGAAGATAAAGACAAAGCTTCCAATTTGAATCTTGCTTTAATAGATATAGCATCTTTTAAACATATAAATGATTTTTACGGACACCAGATAGGTGACAAACTGCTTTATATCATTGCTCAGGAGCTTGAAAAGTTTATGGGTGATTTTGATGCAGAGATATATCGAATACCTATTGATATTTTTGCCGTTCTTACATCCCAGAGTATTGAATCATTGGAAAAAGTAGTGAACCGGTTCAGTAAGCATATATCTTCAAAACCAGTAAATATCATGGACAGCGATATTTATATAAATACGGTTATAGGTACAGCTTCCCATGTAGAGGGGAAGAAGATATACCAAAATGCAGATATTGCCCTTCAGTATGCAAAATCACATAAAAAAAGGATTCAAAGGTTCAGTCGTGAGCTTAATTTCCAAAAAGAGATAGAGAACAATCTTTTATGGACCCAGAGATTAAATGAAGCGATCTTTGACGATAAGATAAAAACCTTCTTTCAGCCTATAGTGAATAATAAAACAAAAAAGAATGAAAAGTATGAAGCGCTTGTCAGGCTTATGGATGAGAACGGCAACATGATATCCCCTTTTTATTTTCTTGATATATCAAAGCAGACCAAGCTTTATTCGTACCTTACAAAGATAGTTTTAAAGCAGTCCATTGAAACTTTCAAAGATACCGAATACTCTTTTTCGATAAATCTTTCAGTGGAGGATTTTGAGAATAAAAAAACGCTTAAGCTTTTAAGGGAAACTTTTAAAGACAATCCTATCTCGAAAAACGTAGTGTTGGAGATAACCGAAAGTGAAGAGATACAAAATTTTGAAGCTACTACGGAGATTATATCTGAATTTAAATCTTTTGGGTGTAAGATTGCCATAGATGATTTTGGAAGCGGTTACTCAAACTTCACATATCTTATGGAGCTGCAGGCAGATTTTATAAAAATAGACGGCAGCCTTATTAAAAACATAGTCCATGACCAGTCTTCACAGTCCATAGTCAAAGCGATAGTCTCTTTTGCAAAAGAGATGAAAATAAAAACAATAGCGGAATACGTAAGCAGTGAAGATATTTATGAAAAGGTATTAAGTATGGGAATAGATTATTCACAAGGGTACTATTTCGGTATGCCCAAAGAGAATTTAAATTAAAACAAATATAGGAGTTAAAATGGTGAAAAAACTTTTAGTTGTAGTATTTTTTATAACATCATTATTCGCAAGCAGTGATTTTTTAAAGCCCTCGGATGCTTTTAAAACATCTGTTAATGAAGAGAGCGACAGAGTAACGTTCCAGGTTAAAATGGACAAAAGCATATATCTTTACGATGAGTTTATAAAAGTTTTTATAAAAAGCCCCAAAGAGGTTGATATAACCAAAGAACTGCAAATAAAAAAGCCGGTTAATTATGATGATTTCATGGTCCATTTTGACACTTTGATTGTAGAAGTTCCCAAAAGTCTTATATCTAAGAAGGTACCGGGGAGTGATTATGAGCTGGAGTTTAATTTTCAGGGGTGTTCAAAAAAAGGGCTTTGTTACTCTCCCATGTCCGAAACCTTTAAAGGCTCTGCAGTTTCAGAAGAAAAAGAGGATTCGGCTTCAAATGCAGGATTCCTGAATCCTGATGATGCTTTTAAAACCTCTGTAACGCAGGATGAAAAAAATATTAACTTCGCCGTAACCCTTGATAAAAGCATATATCTTTATGACGAGTTCCTAAATGTTTCCATAGTTTCACCAAAACAGATTGATTTGACGAAAGAGTTAATGATAAAAGAGCCAGTGGATTACCATGACTTCAAGGTTCATTTTGATTCTGTAAAGATAAGCGTACCGAAATCTTTAATAGAAGAGAAAATAGGCTTAAGCGATTATAAACTAAGATTTAATTTTCAGGGATGTTCAAAAGCCGGGCTTTGCTATTCTCCCATATCAAAGGAGTTTGACTCAAAAGGTTTACAGGCTGTACCTGGCGGGACAAAACAAAGTTTGTTCAAAAAAACAGAGTCCTCAACGGATATAGCACCGCAAAATGAAACCGATGCTATTGCGGATACCCTAAAAGGAGGTAATACTCTTCTTATCCTTGCGACATTCTTCGGGTTCGGGCTTCTTTTAGCCTTAACCCCTTGTATTTTCCCTATGGTGCCTATTTTATCAAGTATCATAGTCAGGCAGTCTACAAAAGACGGAGGAGAGATGTCCTCTAAAAAAGGGTTCATCCTTTCACTTGTATATGTTCTTGCAATGAGTGCCGCATATACAATAGCAGGGGTATTGGCAGGATTGTTCGGGGCCAATATTCAGGCGATGCTTCAAAACCCTTATGTGATAGTCTCTTTTGCGGCGATTTTCGTGGCACTGGCATTCTCAATGTTCGGATATTATGAAATAGGGCTTCCGCAATCATGGATGACAAAGATAAACAAAGCAAGCGATACAAGCAGCAGACACGGAGGGTTTACAGGGGTTGCCGTAATGGGGTTCCTTTCAGCTCTTATCGTAGGTCCTTGTGTTGCACCGCCGCTTGCGGGAGCTTTAATCTATATCGGTCAGACAGGTGATGCTTTCCTTGGAGGGGCGGCACTGTTTATTATGAGTCTTGGAATGGGTGTGCCTCTTTTAGCCATAGGTATAGGAGCAGGGAAATATATGCCAAAACCCGGCGGATGGATGACGACCGTTTCCAAGGTGTTCGGTGTAATTATGCTTGGTATTGCCATCTGGATGCTTGACAGAATTGTTCCTTTTGCGGTAACTATACTCCTAACCGTTGCACTGCTTATGGGAAGTGCATTTTATCTTATCAAGAACGGCAACAGGTTCGGCAAGATCGTTGCCGCTTGCTTGATGATAGCTTCCACTGCATTTGTAATGTACGGGGTCAACAGCAGTAAAGACGAAGATAAGATCCATTACACCTATGTAAAAAGTATTGCAGAGCTTGAAAAAGTTGTTTCCCATGCACGAAAACCGGTAATGGTTGATTTCTGGGCTACATGGTGTGTAAGCTGTAAAGAGCTTGACAATATTACCTTTAAAGATAAAGAAGTAAGAAAAGAGCTTGATAAATATCTTCTTGTAAAAGTTGACGTTACGAAGAATACGGCAGATGATAAAGAACTGATGAAAAAATTCAATATTTTCGGTCCTCCTGCACTTGTTTTCTTTGAGAACGGAGTTGAATTGAAAGAGAAAAGAATCATAGGGTATAAACCCCCTTCAGAGTTCTTGAAAATAGTTAAATGATAGATATATACACATATATAGAAAGGGGAGGCAGCATAGTTTACCTCCTACTGGCAATGAGCGTTATAGGTATATCCATAATGATCTGGAAACTTCTGGTACTTTCATGGGCAAGCTTAAAAGTGGAAAATATCTCGGGTTCTATCGTAAATGAACTCAAATCTAGTTCAAAGTTTGAGTTGCAGCATATTCAATCACTGGTACAGTTAAAGGTAAAACAGCTGGAATCGGGACTAAATACGGTTAAGATAATTGCCTCGATTTCCCCCTTACTTGGACTTTTGGGTACGGTCATAGGTATATTGAACTCTTTTGATAATATCACTTATCAGGGTCTGGGAGATCCAACCGTATTTTCAAGCGGGATCAGTGTGGCGCTTATCACTACCGTTGCCGGTCTTGTCGTGGCAATTCCCCATTATATAGGCTATAACTATCTTATAGGAACCCTTGATTCTTTGGAGATCAAGCTTGAAAAAGCTGTTTTAAACAGTATAAAATAATGAAAAGAAGAGAACAGATATCACCTGACCTTACACCGCTGATTGATGTGGTGTTTATTCTGCTTATATTTTTTATTGTAAGTTCCGTTTTTAAAAAAGAGGAGCTGGCTTTGGTTTTAGACCTTCCGGCATCCAGTGCCAAAGAACTGGAGGTTCAGACCAAACAGGTAAGCATAGAGGTTTCTGATAAATCGCTGGCTTATTCGGGGGAAGTTGTCAGTTTTGAAAAACTTGATATAAAACTTTCCAATGTTGAGAAAAAAGACAAGCCCGTAATTGTAAGAATAGATAAGGATGTCAAATACGAAAGGGTGGTAAAGGTTCTGGATATGCTCCAGAAATATTCTTTAACCAATCTTGCCCTTGTAACTAGTGAGAACTGACCCTTTCAATGATCTCTTTTGTAACCTCGTAGAGTTTATGGGCAGAGCTTATTTCGCATCTCTCTCTTAATGAATGGGGATTATAGATATTAGGGCCTATTGAGCAGATCTGCATATTTGGGTATCTGTCTTTGAATATGGCACACTCAAGACCCGCATGGATAGCTTTTATCTGTGCATCGGGTACAAGTTTTTTATAGGTGTTAAGCACCTCTTCGTTAAAACTTGAATGGGAAGGTTTCCATGCTGGGTATTTACCGTCTGTTGATATCTCAAAGCCAAATAGTTCAAGAAGTGCAATAGTCTCTTTCTTTATCACTTCAAGCTCTTCATTATCCATGCTTCTGGCACTTAAAGATATTCTAACCCCCTCTATAGTGTTTTCCACGATGGCAAGGTTTATGGAACTAAGCACTACGCCCAGTTCTTTGTCATAGCCCCTTACTCCGTTGGAGAAAGTGTATAGAAACTCCAGAATATTTTTATCTACTTGTTTGTAGTGGACGGTTTTCTCGTTTATTTTTGTTATTGTCATTGCCGGATGCGAGGCAACGGGTGTTTTATCGGTGAGGATTATAGCTTTTGCACTTTTTGGAATAGAGTTTATTCTCTCTCCCCCGTTTATATCAAGTATCTCGGCATCACACTCTTTTATTGTTTTCGCCAGCAGCTTTATGGCATTTGGGATATTTTTGTCTATATCAACTCCGCTGTGCCCGCCGTCAAGATCTTTTATCTGAATCTCATACATGGTTTTTTCGTCGTTGTTTTTACAGTATTCCCCTTTTGCACTCAGGGCAAAAATATCTACTCCCCCGGCACACCCTATACAGATCTCACCTTCCATCTCACTGTCAAGGTTTAACATATAAGAAGATCTTAGTTCGTGCTTTATGTTATTCGCTCCTATAAGGCCTATCTCCTCGTCGCAGGTAAAAAGGTATTCCGCATTTACATCCTCTTCCATCAAGGCAAGCATATAGGCACACCCTATACCGTTATCGGCACCAAGAGTCGAATCTTTGGCTTTTAGATAACCATCCTCTTCTATGATTTGGGGAACTTTGCCGTCCTCCAGACATACGATGTCGTAGTGCGACTGCAGGCATATCTGCGGTGTCTGGTTTGCTTTAAAACATAATATGTTGTTTGCATCGTCTATTTCGCATATAAAATTGTTGTTTTTTGAAAAGTCACGGATAAATCTGATAAACGGTTCATGCGTACCGCTGCATCTTGGGATCTGCGTGATATGTTTGAAAAGTTCTATTGCTCTCATATAATTACTCCTGAATCTAAAAGCGATTATATCGAAGTTTATTTTATAAAGGGGATATTTAATAAAGCTTGGTCAGCTATTTAATATAAGGCTAAGTGTCTGCTAATTACATATGAAGTGTTATTTTAATAAAATTTAATAATAAAAGAAGGTAGCATCATGTCAAAAGAGAGAAAGATCCTTTTAATTATTTTATTCAACTCCCTGATTATTTTAAGTGAGATCGTGTTCGGGCTCATATCAAATTCTTTTGCCTTGATCGCAGATGCCCTGCATAACACAGGGGATGTAATAGCAATTATTATTACATATACAGCTTTAAGGCTTGGTTCCGTTCATACTACATTTAAATATACTTTCGGCTTCATCAAAGCGGAGATGATGGCGGCGTTTGTAAATACGCTCTTTTTGTTTGTTACCATGTTTTATCTTATATATGAAGCGGTGAACAGGATATTCAATCCTGAGGCCATAGAGCCCGTTTATATGATAGTAGTGGGTCTTATAGCAGTTGCGGCAAACGGCATAAGTGCATATATATTAAATAATATGGGAATAGATGATCACCACCATCATCATAACGAGGATGCCAATATAAGATCAGCTTACCTTCATATGTTAAGTGATGCACTGATATCCGTTGCGGTTGTTGTTGCGGGTATATTTATCTATCTATTTGAAATCTATTATATCGATTCTGTTTTGACGGTGCTGTTTAGTTTATATATTCTAAATCATTCATACCCGCTGTTGAAAAAAAGCTTCTTTTCTTTAATGGATATAAATTTTACGGATATATCAAAGCAGAAGCTTGACCAGCTGATAAAACTGGATAAAAGGGTTATAGAGTACCATGACCTGCATATCCATACTCCAAGTTCAAAAGACAAATATATCTCTTTTCATATAGTATTAAATGATGATCAAATAACTTTGCAGGAATGCGAAAATATAAGTTCCGATATAAAGAACAGGCTCAACGATGAAGGTTTTAATCATATACTCATTCAATTTGATACAAAAGAGCATATAAAGGACTCCATAAACTGTGTCAATAACTAAAAACCTTTTTGTGTTATAATTGCGAAAAAATTTTAAGGAATGTTTTGTCGGAAATAATATTAACAACCCTAAACGGAAGATATACCCACAGTGCTGTGGGGCTTAGATACCTTTACGCAAACCTAAAAGAGCTTCAGAAAACTGCTTCTATAAAAGAGTATGTGATAAAAGAAAGAATCCAGGATATAGCTTTTGATATATTAAGCTCAAAACCTAAAATAGTGGGAATAGGGGTATATATCTGGAATGCAACCGATGTTTACGAGCTGGTGCATATCCTGAAAAAAGTAAGCCCCGAAACAATTGTGATACTAGGAGGCCCGGAGGTAAGCTATGAACCGTTCAGGGTTGATTATAATATAGCAGATTATATCATTCAAGGGGAGGGCGAGGTTCAGTTCTACGAGCTTTGCCGGGATATTTTAAAAGAAAAATCCCCGAAGCAGAAGATATTCCCTCCTCAGGTTTTAGAGCTTGAGAAGGTTGAACTGCCTTATTCCTATTACGACGACAATGATGTGGCACACAGGTATATCTATGTTGAGGCCTCAAGGGGCTGCCCTTTCTCCTGTGAGTTTTGTCTCTCTTCCATAGATAAAAAGGTCAGGAACTTTAATATAGACAAGATACTTGAAGAGTTTGAAAAGCTCTGGCAAAAAGGGGTTAGAAACTACAAGTTCATCGACAGGACATTTAACCTTAATATCAAGGTTGCAAACAGGCTTCTTGATTTTTTTCTGGAAAAAGATGAACCTTATATGGCACACTTTGAGGTTATACCGGATAATTTCCCGGAAGCTTTAAGAGAGAAGATAAAGCAGTTTCCACCTGCATCGCTGCAACTTGAAATAGGTATTCAGACCCTGAAAAAAGATATTGCCATGAATATAAAAAGAAACCTGAATATCCCAAAAATCAAAGAGAACATAGCATTTCTTGAGAATGAGACAAATGCCCATATCCACCTTGACCTTATAATAGGACTTCCCGGAGAGACTTTGGAGAGTTTTGGCGAAAACCTTGATTATCTTTGTAGTTTAAGCTCAAGCGAAGTGCAGGTGGGGGTGTTGAAAAAACTATCCGGAACCACTCTTAACAGGCATGACGAAATATTTGGAATGGTATATACCGATATCCCGCCTTACGATATACTTTGTAACGATCTTATCTCTTTTGAAAAGATGCAGCATATGAAAAGATTTGCCAGGTACTGGGACCTTGTATACAACAGCGGAAACTTTATAAAAACCTTTAAAAATCTGGTACATGACAAAAGCGTGTATAAAACTTTTGACGCTTTTACGGCATGGCTTTATGAGCAGACTTATTCAACCTGGCATATCTCGCTGGACAGGCTTGCAAAATACTTGTTTGACTTTATGGTTGAGGTGCAGGGTAAAGATAAAGAGTCAATAGCCCAAGATATGGTGGATGATATCTTGAAAGTAGGAGGAAGGAAACTGCCTAAGTTCCTGCGGGAATACAGCGATGTTATAAGCAGCTACGACAAGAGTAAAGTCTCTTCAAGAAGCAAGAGACAGCAAAAAAGGGCAGACGCTTAAAACTGCTAAAGTTTTAGCTCTTCGGGCTTCCCGAAATAATACCCCTGGGAGTAATCAACTTCAAGTTCGCTCAGGAGATTGAATATCTCCTCGTTTTCCACAAACTCGGCTATAGTCAGTATATTTTGTTTTTTTGCAAATTTAACGATCGACTCGACCACATCTCTGCTGTAGCGGTCTTTGGTGATATTTCTTACAAGGCTTCCGTCTATTTTTATGATATCCGGTTCAAACTCCAAGAGTCTTTCAAAGTTTGAATATCCCACCCCGAAATCGTCAATGGCTATTTTTATCCCCATAGCTTTTACTTTTTTTATAAACTTCCTGACCTTTTCAAAATTTTGTATATTCTCATCTTCCAACAGTTCAAAGATCAATCTGTCTCTCTCCTCCTTGTGTTGATCAAGAAACTGATATATAAGATCAGTCATCTGGTCATTTTCAAGGTCAAGTGCGGAGAAGTTTATGGAAAGTTTTGTGGTGATCTTTTTTAGTATCTTAAATGTGTTTTCAAGAACACGGTGTGTTATTTTATTATAATAGTGACCTTTTTTTGATATATTTAAAAAGTGGTAAGGAGCTAATACGTTGCCTTGCTCGTCTATGAGTCTTACAAGTGATTCATATTTGTCGATCTGTTTGGTTTTGTTGTTTATAATAGGCTGAAAATATGATATTATATTATAGTTATCCAAGGCTATTTTAACCATTTTTATTACTTGCAGGTTTTTGCTTGCTTCTTTTTTGTGGGAAAGGGAGAAGTCGTTTGAGTGGCATACAATAATATTCTTTTCCAGGGATTCTTCCAGTCCGGATTTTGCATCTTCGTAAAGCATATATTTACCGTAGGCGTAGCTTAGGGATATATTTATATCGTAGTCTACATTCTCTATTTCCAGTTTTGATTCTTTTACGTTCTTTACAAACTGTTCCAGGTAGCTTTTGATCTGGACATCAGATTCCCAAAAGTCGTACAGGTCCGTAATAAGGGCGTATCTTCCATTCTCAAGATGGTAAACATTATCAAATTTATACTCTTTTGGAAGATAAGATAAAAGATTGTATCCGAATATCTTTTCGATCTGGTCTATAGTCGTAAGGTTGTAGAACTTTTCAAGCATATCAAATTCATTGATCTGTACCAATATAAGAAGTGATAAGATATTGGAGTTTATCTTGTCAAGGAAAAGGGTTTTGTCACTCATAATAGAGCTTATGTTGTCCCTTAGGGCAATATACTCCATAATGTTCCCTTCTTTGTCAAGAATGGGTGTTATGGTACTTTTTACGTAGTAGGGTTTCCCCTTTTTTGTTATGTTTTTAAGTATCCCGTTCCATTCCTGCTTTCTTATTTTGATAGTATCCCACATATCTTTATATAATTCGGAAGGGTTGTCCGGATGCCTTATCATATTGTGGTTTTCCCCCACAAGTTCGTTTTTTGAATATCCCGATATCTTGCAGAAGTTATCGTTTGCGTATATTATTTTTCCCTGTTTGTCTGTTTTTGAGATAATAGTGCTTTTATCGGCTATATCTTTATACTGCTTTAAAAGATTGATATTCTGTTTGCTTGTTTCGTATTCTTCGTTAAAAAGGTATCTTTTTTTGATCTTTTTCAAGGCTTTGAAAATTTTTGATCTGTTCAAAGGGGTGTGGAGAACTACGTCTATACCCGATTCTACTGATCGTTCAAGGATATCTAACGATTTTTGGCATGAATGGATAATCGTGATTATAAAAGGTTTGATCTTTTTGATTTGTTTAATAAGATCAAATTTCATAGGGATATCGTCATTTTCGCCAAAGTTTAAGAGTATCATATCTATATGGTTGTTGTGAAAACTTTCCAGAGCGGCGGTATTGGTATTGACTTTGATGATATCATGGAAGTAACAGGAAAGATCACTTTCCAAAGAGTGTTCAGAGTTGTTCTCGATCAGCATAAGCGTTAATCTTTTACTGAAATGTTTATCATCATTCGCCATTTTCACCCCATATGTATTTAAGTTATTAAATTATTTTACTATATAATTAATAAATTGTTTATGAGGGTATTTTTTACAAAAAATAACTTCTTTTTTATATTTATCAGGATTGGAAAATTAATATGTGTTTGGTGCTTGGTTTTGTTTTTGCTTTTTTGTCTGTAAGCTTTTTTATGGAAAATAATATTTTAAACGGCACAGTGAACGCTTTTATAGCTTTGGTGTTCTTTGTCTTGATGATCAGGAATATTCTAAAAACAAAGAAGAGGTTGTCAAAGGAGAATGAAAAGAACCCCCTAATCCAATGATCTGACGGATTCTTTCATAGCCTTTGTTATCTTTAAAAGCTCATTTTCTTTTATATTATACGAAACTATACTGTAGATCAGTTTCCCGAACGGTCTTATCCAGACGCCGTTGTTTACACAGAATTCCTGTATCTTCTGGGCATGGCTGTCATCTTTTAGTTCAATAACGCCTATTGCCCCTATATTTCTTACACTTTCAACCAAAGGATGCTCTTTTAGTTCTTTGAGTTCTTTTGCAAAAACAGTTTCTATGTTTTTTACTCTCTTTTCCCAGGGTGTTGACAGAAGAAGATCGATACTAGCATTTGCTACGCTGCAGGCTAGGGGATTTCCCATAAAGGTCGGGCCGTGCATAAGTACGCCTATGTCGCTGTTTGAGATCGTGTCGCTTATATTTTTCGTGGTCATCATTGCTGCCATGGTCATAAATCCGCCTGTAAGACCTTTCCCTACGGTCATTATATCAGGAGTGATATCTGCGTGGTCGCATCCCCACATTTTACCCGTATGCCCGAATCCCGTTGCTATCTCGTCCGCAATAAGTGGTATATCGTATCTGGTACAGAGTTCTCTTGCCGTTTTCAGGTATGAGGGATCGTGTATTCTCATACCTCCTGCTCCTTGAACTACCGGCTCTACTATCACTCCTGCAACTTCATTTTTATATTTTTCTATGGTTTGTCCTAAATCTTTTACATCGGTAAAAATGTTTTGGTTCAGGTAATCCCCGTAAAGGGAGTGCATTGAGTTTACCGGATCGCATACATTCATACACCCAAGGGTATCTCCGTGGTAGGCATTGTTCAGAGCTATAAATCTGTTCAGGTTCTTCCCTTTTGCTTTTTGGTAAAGTATGGCGGTTTTAAGGGCGACCTCTACGCTTACACTTCCGCTATCTGCAAGAAATACGCTTGGAAGAGAGCTGAGATCGGCAAGCTTTTTACAAAGTTTTGCGGCAGGTTCATGGGTAAGGCCCCCGAACATCACGTGGGGCATATTCTCTGCCTGTTCTTTTAACGCTTTTGTCAATACGGGATGATTATATCCGTGGATGGCACTCCACCAGGAGCTCATGGCATCTGTTAATTCCCTGCCGTCTTCTAAAACTATAGTTTGCTCAAAGGTTCTTTTTACTGCAAGAATCTCGGTTTTGGTAGGAAGCGAATTGTACGGGTGCCAGGTGTGTTGTTTGTCAAGTTCTAATATTGTCATGGCGTAATTGTACAGAAAATTTACTTTTTCTTTAATGTTTCTTCGTAAACGGGTCTACAGTCGACGCAGAATCTTGCGTGCGGTTTTGCCTTGAGCCTTTTTATGCCGATCTTTTCATTGCACATTTCACATACACCGTAACTGTTGTTTTTGATCTTTTTAAGTGCGATCTCTATCTCTTTTAACTCTTCAAGCTGTTTGTTTCTAAGAGCATTCATATTAAAACTGTCTGAAGAAACTTCCGCAAAGTCGATCTCGTCATAGGTGTCTTCACAAAGCAGGTCATTAATGATCTGGCGGCTTGAGTTTACCTCTTTTGTCAGTTTCTCTTTTCTTTGCAATAATTGTTGATTCAGTTTTTCTATTTGTTGTTTGTTTAACATATTAAATTCCTTTTTACAGAAGGTGTCCCATGGACTCTTTTTTTGTATTTAGATATTTTTCGTTGTAAAGATTTCGGGGTGTTATCGCTTTTATCCGTTTTTGTATCTCTATGCCGTTTTGTCTTAAAAACTCTATTTTATCGGGATTGTTTGTGATGATGTTCAGCTTTTTTACGGAAAGATCGTTTAGTATAAATGCTATGCCGGAGTAGTCTCTTTCATCCTCCTTGAAGCCCAGCTTCAGGTTCGCTTCTATTGTATCAAACCCTTTATCCTGCAGGTAATAGGCGTTTATTTTATTTACAAGGCCTATGTTTCTTCCCTCCTGTCGGTGGTAGATAACTAGTCCTCCGTTCTGAGCTATATATTTAAGTGCCAGGTGAAGCTGATTGCTGCAGTCGCATTTAAGACTGCCAAGAGTATCTCCCGTGAGGCATTCGGAGTGTATCCTGACATTGGGAATATCCATATCAAAAAACTCCTCGCTCATAATGGCCAGATGCTCCTGGCAGTTTTGTTTATAAGCTTTGACTTTGAAATTCCCGTATTTTGTAGGTAAATTTGCGATTTTTGAAAAAGTCATTTAACTCTATCCTTCATAATGCTGAATATTATAAATGCAACTAAGTCGCATTTATTGCTGGAATAATAAAGAATAACCACTTAAATATAACTTATAATTAATTGTAATATTCAAAATAGAGTTTACGAAAGTATTAAATTGATTTTAATAATCATATTGCATTTAGAAAAGAATTCTGGTATAATTCCAGACTTTTAAGCTCGGGGTCGACTTGGTATCGATTAGAGCAGTGAGTATAAGTTGCATGCCGGTTTGAACATATCGATAATCTGTTCATTTTTTTTAGACGCAAATAATACAAATTACGCTCCAGCTTACGCAAAAGCTGCGTAAGTTTAACTTACATTAACGGATTCCCTTCGGGTTGAGTCCAAGGAGGCTCTCACCGCTGATTCTATCTACGCGGATTTAGAGAGTTCACCCCAGATAGATTATCTTTTTGGCCTGATCGCCCAAAGGGAGACATTCAGATCTTAGTCTAGCAGTTGCCTTGCAGGTTGAGTTGCTGTTTAGATGAAGATTTTCAACCTTTTCTAAGCATGTAGACGCTTCTATGATCTGTTTTAAGACTGGAGTTCAATTCTCCACGGCTCCACCAAGACTATATAAAAGTAAACTACTTATAAAGCCTTATTTTAAGGTGTTTATAGAAGTTTTAATAATTCTCATTAAAAATCTATTCCAACCTATTTCCAGTTAAAAACTTATTAAACCTTTTGACATAAAAGCTATCTATACCGTAGTTTAATTGAAGACAAATAATTATTTGAGAAATTTTTAAAAACTGTGACGTAAACTGTGGCGCTTATTGATACCGCATATGACGGGTTAAACCTTTTTTATCCTATTGTTCTTTTGGGATTTCTCATGAGTAGCACGAGATTAATGGTTGAGGGTACGTTGACAATTAAAAATACTGTTTCAGTAGAAAAGATCAATGCTCAATCTATTTCTGTTAAAACCCGGAATTTATTTGATACGGGAGGAACATTAGAAATAAAGAAACAAAGCTTAGTACAGAGCTGTAAAGTAATTATAATAAAACTTTCTACTTTTTAAAAACAATCCTAAAACAGGCACCTTTGCAGGAAGTGCCCTCATACTCGTATTCTTCGTTGGAAACAAAGATAACGCCTTTGTGTCTTTCTCTGATGATCTGATCGACCATGGATAACCCGATCCCCGTACCTAGGGATTGGTGTTTTGTAGAAAAATACGGTTCAAAGATCCTGCTTATTATCTTGGGATCAATTCCTCCCCCGTTATCAAGAATCTTAAGTTCCAAAGACTCCTTATCGATTAATTTTGTCGAGATAAACAGAAGTCTTTCACTTTTTATATCTGCCATTGAATCTTTTGCATTGTTGATGATATTTATCAAAGCCTGGGTAAGTTCACTTTTGTTCCCCGGTATTTCCATATCATCGTCGGTGTTTTCGATCAGTTTGATATAGTTGTTCTTCAATGCGGCATTAACAAGGCTTAGTGTTTCTTTTAGTGTATCTTTTATGCTGATCTTTAGGAAATCATCATCCCCTTTGATAAATCTTCTGAAGTCATCGATAGTTTTAGACAGATAATCAACCTGTTTGATAATTATGTTCGAGAAATTTTTTATCTCCTCTTTTGAAAGGTCATTTATATCTGACTTCATCTCCATGCCGCTGATACTCGTAGAGATGATACTTAAAGGCTGCCGCCACTGATGTGCAATATTGCCTATCATCTCACCCATGCTTACAAGCTTTGCATTTTGTGCTATTTTCTCTTCATGTTTTTTGTTCATCTCGATCTCTTGGGATATCTTTGTTTCCAGGCTTTTATTATACTCTTCCAGCTTTTCTCTCTCTTTTTCTATAAGCTTGCTGAAGGTATGGAAGTGTTGTTTGATGTTGGTGATTTCATTTGAATCTTTAAATTCATCAGCTGATCTTTTATTTGCGTTTAATTTATTTGAGAGTGCATCTATCTCCCGGGTTAAGATACGCAGGGGTTTGAGGCTGTATTTTATAAAAAGGAACATAATAAGAGCCAAAAGTAAAATAGCGATTATTAAAAATATCAGGTTGATATTGAACGTCTTTTTTATATGGGAGAAAATATTATCCGTACTGTTTGAAATGATGATTTTCCAGTGCAGCCTGTCAAATTTGAAATCGCTTGATATTAGAAAATATTCTGTGCCTGATTCTTCAATGATCTTGACACTTTTACCTTTTAATGACAACAGCTTTTTTTCGTTTATTTTTTCCGCTTCGGAGCTTTTGTAGATAAATCTGTTATTGGATAGGTTGATTATTGAGATCCCGTTCCCGTTAACAAGTGTATTGCTTATCTGTTCCTGGATCTCGCCTAAGGATATCTGGACTATAAGCAGACCTATTATTTCATTTGTCCTGATATCAATGATGCGTTTGGAGATATCAATAGCCATTTCATTTTCATCTTTTGTAAAATATACATTGCTATAATAAGTTTTACCCTTTAAAGCTTCTTTGAAAATATTTTCATTCTTATAAGATTTGCCGGTGTCAACAGCCGCAAAGAGCCTCTCTCTTGAGCTGATTACCTTTTCTTTGCCGTCAAGGGAGATTAAAATCATTTTTTTGATCAGCGGTATGTTTTTCATTGAATTATTGAATCTTTTTTTCAATAATTCAGGGTTTTTAACGGCATCTTTTCTTAATAATGAAGATAAATTGACCACTTCCGTGTATTTTTCCAGGATCAACTTTATAGTATTCTCCAGTTTGGTGATATCATTTTTGTAATCTGTGATTATGTGCTGTTTACTTTGTGTATTAAGTGTATTCTGGGTATTTAAAAAAACCAGCATCATAAAGAAGATACCTATAACAGACGCCAGCAAGCTGATCTTTAAAGATAAGTTCATCAATACCTCATAAATATTTTATTTAATTTAGTATACTATTATACAAATTAGCAAATAATAAAAAGGAAAGTTATGGGAAAATTTCTTTTAATAATCGCTTTATTAGTTTCATTCTTACTTACTGGGTGCAGTGATAAGGGGAATAATATAAAAACCGTTGCTTTTGTGTCCCTCTCGAGCGTAGATGATAACACGTTCAACGGCTTTAAGCTAAAAATGGAAAAGTTTGGCTGGATAGAAAATGAAAATATAAGATATATCGTATCCGGTCCGGCCCAAAATGTTAAAAGTCTTCCCGGCAAGGTTAAAAAAGTAATAGATAAAAAACCTGACATGATACTTGTTTCAAGCACCCCCGCTGCACAGGAAGTAAAGAAACAAAACACAGGCATCCCTGTTGTATTCTGTCCTGTAAACGATCCCGTGGGAGCAGGTATATTGCAAAATACCAATGCCCCTGAAGGTTTTATCACGGGTGTCAGGCTTCCTTCCGGGGATTTTAAAAGAACGGAATGGCTTTACCAGATCGTTCCCCATATCAAAAAGGTGCTGGTTCCCTTTACAAAGAACGACCTGTGTTCGCTAAGATCGATATCTGATATAGAAACAATAGCCCGCGAACTGGGGTTCACTATAATAAAAAAACCTTTGGATGAGAGGAAAAATATCAAGGAGTTCCTAAAAGATATACCTGAAAATATAGATGCGATCATACTGCCCCGGGACTCAATTGTAGAATCAAAGATAGAGAGTTTTGTAGATTATTCGTTACAGAAGAAGCTTCCTTTAAGTGTCCCAAGTTATCAGCAGGTGCAAAAGGGAGGTTTGTATACTTACGGGTTCATACACTCAGAGCTGGGTAAAGATGCCGCAATAATCGCAAACAAGGTGCTAAAAGGGATAAAGGTAAAAGATATTCCCGTTAAATTCGGTTCCGCATATCTGGTGTTAAATAAAAAAACAGCTGATAAAATAGGTTTGAGCTTCACTAAAGATACATTGGACAACGCAAAACTTATAATCAAATATTGATATTATATTTTATTAAGTGCCATAAATTGCATACAAAACAATAAAAATATTATATAGAATAAAACAAAAAGAGTTTATTTTATGAAAAATGCAATAGTATTAATGAATATGGGCGGTCCCAATAATCTTGGAGAAGTTGACCTGTTCTTGAAAAATATGTTCAACGACAAATACATCATTTCGGCTCCACAGCCCGTAAGATCGCTTATCGGGTGGATCATAAGAAAAAGAAGGTTAAAAGAAGCTACTTTTAATTATAAACAGTTAGGATCAGTTTCTCCGATCGTGGGACATACAAAAAGACTTGTTAGAAGATTATCCAAAGAGGTGGATGCGGATGTTTTTTATGCAATGAGATATACTCCCCCTTTTGCAAGAGAGATAATGGGCAAACTTACAAATTATGATAAAATATATGCCATTCCCATGTACCCGCACTATTCATCCACTACTACCAGGTCATCTATAGAAGATCTTCAAAAAGAAGCTGCAAAACTGGGTATAGCAGATAAAATCGAAACGATAAACAGCTATTTTGATGATGAGTATTACAATAAAGCGATCGTGGAGAGGATAAAAGAGTCTCTGGGAGAGGATAAAAGCAGCGAATTTACCCTTATATTTTCTGCACACGGTCTGACCCGGCGAATGATAGACAAGGGTGATCCTTACCAAAAACATATCCTTGCCAATGTGAAGGCGGCAAAAAAAGAGTTAGAAAAACAAAACATAAAATTCAAAAGCATACATACGGCTTACCAGTCAAGGCTTGGACCCATGGAATGGCTAAGGCCGTATCTTGAGGATAAACTGGAAGAGGTAGTTTCAAATAACAAGAAAGTGATAATATATCCGATCTCCTTCACTGTTGACAATTCGGAAACGACGGGGGAACTTGATATTGAATACAGAGAAGTTGCCGATCATTTTGGATTCGAGGATTACAGGGTCGCCAGATCCCCGAATCACCATCCGCTTTTTATAGAGTGTCTGAGAAACCTTTATACCGTTATGAAGTACGACCATCAAAAGTAATACAGGATTTTTAAGATGAAGAGTCTTGATCTGGTGGTTGTGGGAAGTGGAATAGGGGGAAGCCTTATAGCTGCACTTAATAAGGACAAAGGGCATTTACTTTTTGAAAAGGAAAAGAACCCGGGAGGATGCGCAAGCACTTTTAAACATGCCGGCAGTTTTTACAATACAGGGGCTACCACACTTGCGGGCTATGAGCAGGGGCATATCTTAAAAAAACATTTTGACAAAATAGGATTAGATCCGAATATCGAAAAAAGCGATATTGCCATAAGGGTGGTGCAGGGTGATCATATAGTGAACAGAACAAAAGATTTTGAATATTTTCTTGAAAAGATCGAAGAGAACTATCCCAATAAAAATAACAGAGTGTTTTGGCAGAAGCTAAAAAGCATAGATCAAAAGTTCTGGGAGCTGAAAAAAATATATTACGGTAAATATTCTCTAAAAAGATATATAAAGACCCTCTCCTTTGTACAGGAGCTGCTTTATGTTTTCGGGTTGGATATTTTTAAAAGCGCCCAAGGGTTTATAAAGGATATACTGGGAGAGATACCAAAAGATTACCTGGATTTCATCGATGCACAGCTTATGATAACGGTACAGAGTACTTCAAAGGATATATCACTGCTCTCTTTGGCTCTTGGGCTTTCTTATCCTTTTCACGACGTTTTTTATGTGAACGGGGGAATGGGAAGTTTGATAGAGGATATTTTAAAAGATATAAATATCAAAAGAAAAGAAGAGATAAAAAAGATCATAAAGAAAGGTGACTCATGGATATTAAAGTCTACAGAGGGTGAATATCGATCGAAAAATCTGGTTTTGAACACATCTGTTTACAACTGCAGGGAGCTGTTCGAAGATCAGGATATAAGAAAGTATTACGACTCTTTTAGCTTCAGTGACCAAAGCGCCTTTGTTGTATATATAAGTCTTGATTCTTCTGAGCAATTTCTTGAGCATTACCAGTTTATTTTCAATACGCCGTTGCCAAACTGCATATCCAACTCTTTCTTTGTTTCATTTAGCAAAAAAGATGATCCCGTATTGTCAAAGAACGGATACAGCATAACAATATCAACCCATACTAAAGCGATCTTCTGGAAACTCCTTTCCAAAGAAAAGTACCGGCAGGAAAAAGAAAGGACAATGAACCATATAGTAAGCAGATTTCTTGAATATTTCACATCTGTAAAAAAAGAGAATATTATTAAATGCTTCAGTGCAACTTCATTTACTTTTAATAGATATATAAACAGATATAATTGTGGAGGTAAAGCCATAGGCTTTAATAATATTATGCAGCTTCCCTCAAATAACACCCCTTTTAAGGGGCTTTACAATGTAGGGGATACAGCTTTTGCCGGTCAGGGATGGCCCGGAATAGCATTGGGAGTAGATGTGCTGAACAGGGAATTAAATGGAATCGATTGAGCTGAAAGTATCAGATAAGGACTGGGTATATATAAGTATGATAGGAACACTGTTCGGGTTTTTTATATCATTATTCTTTTATTTTATAAATGATATCTTTGCAAACTATTCAACTATAGCGTTCGGAACTTTCAGTGCTTTTTTTATTACCGTGTTTTCATCTCTTTTCATTACTGTTTCAAACAACCGCATACTTCCAAGAATAGATAAAAAATACTGGTACATAATCAGTTTCGTTTTCTCTTTTCTTTCTGGTGCCCTTGGGTTTTTGTTCAGTTATTTTGTTTTTTACCTGGTAGACGCGGAAATAACTAATATAATCAAGCCCTATAGTTTATATCTTACGCTTACTGTAGGATCGCTTACTTTTTTAATAGGTCTTATACTTCATCAGTTTATATCCATGAAATATAAAAACGAATCTATAAAGAACGAGGTTTTAACTTCTCAGATAAAAGCCCTGGAGAATGAGTTAAATCCCCATTTTCTTTTTAATGCCCTGAACTCCATGAGCGAACTTGTTTATCTTGACCCTCAGAAAGCGGAAAAATCTATCCTTGATCTTTCGAAGTTTTTAAGGAATGCAATAAAAACAGACAGTTTGATAGATATAAACAGTGAACTGGAGATGGTCAAAACATATGTGGATATAGAGAATATAAGGTTCGAAGATAAAATAAGGCTTCATATTTCCAAAAAGAGTGTAGACAAGATAATGGTTCCAAAGTTCTCTATACAGCTTCTGGTGGAAAATGCCATAAAGCACGGTTTTGGAAAGAAGCCTTTGAATATTGAGATAGATATAGGTAAAGATATACAGGTCTCAAATGACGGAAAAAGAATAGAAGAGTTGACTTTCGGTACGGGACTTACAAATCTGGATTACAGGTTGAAGCTTTTAAAAGTGGGCAGGCTGGTATTTGAAAAAAATGATGACAAAACAAGATTCAAAATAGAGGTAAAAAATGAAAATATTGATCGTAGATGATGAGAAGCTGGCTTCATCAAGGGTTGAGCGGATACTGGCAGAGCTTGGTTTTGATGATACCGTAATATTCAATGACGGTATGGAGGCATTAAAAGATATTTCAAAAAACAGATATGATCTGGTATTTATGGATATTCAGATGCCTGATATTAGCGGTCTTGAACTGGCAAACAAGATACTGGAATTGGAACCAAATACTTTTATCGTCTTCCAGACGGCATATGATGAATATGCAGTCGAGGCTTTCAGGTCAGGGGGAGTTGATTATATATTAAAGCCCACTACAAAAGAGAATATTCAAGGTGCTCTTAACAAGGTTCTGAAATATATGCAGACAAAACCAGAAAGTGAAACCAAAAAGATAATGGGTAAACGGGGAAACAAGATATATTTAATAGAACTGGATGATATATATTATATAAAAGCAGACCTTGACGAGGTGATAATAAAGATAAATGAAGCGGATATCTACGTAAGGAAAAAGATAGGGCAGATGGCCGGGCTTTTATCCGGTAAAAACTTTTTCAGGATCCACAGGTCTATCATAGTAAATGTTGACAAAATAAGATCTATGCAAAGCATAGAACAGTCAAAACTGCAGATCTCATTTAACGGTATAGAAGAATCGGTAACAAGTTCAAAAGAGGGTGCAAAAGAGTTTCGCGAATATCTTGAAAGAAGAAGTTTATAATATAGATAAATTTATAAAAAGACATTTCTGCCATACAAAAAAACCGCAATAAAGTATAAACTGCTTTTATAATCAAGATAAAGGAGATCCTATGAAAGTAGTTTTGACTATCGCCGGCAGTGATTCAAGCGGCGGAGCGGGGATACAGGCAGATATTAAAACTTTTGAAGCTTTTGGAGTGTTTGGTACGAGCGTGTTAACGGTATTAACAGCCCAGAACACCAAAGGGGTGGAAGGTATTTTCCCCGTTGATCCCTCTTTTGTGAAGGCACAGCTAAATTCCGTATTTGATGATTTTGACGTAGCTGCAGTAAAAATCGGGATGCTTTTTTCCAATGAGGTAATAGAAGCGGTCAGGGATTTTATAAAAGAGTTGAAAATACCCGTAGTTTTTGATCCTGTGTTTATCTCAAAAGCCGGAAGTTCACTTTTAAGTGACGATTCGGTTCAGTCTTTAAAAGAGCTTCTTCAATATTGCACCGTTGCGACACCGAATCTTTATGAGGCAAAAAAACTGTTTAATTACGAACCTTTTTCAAACAGCAGTCTTATATATATCCAGAACAGCCCGTGTCCCGTTGTTGTTAAGAATCATCAATTGATGATTGAGAATGAGAAAAAAAGTGTTGATATTCTCTACATGGATGATAATAAATTTTTGTTCGATACACCTTTTCTGGAAAGTAACAATACACACGGAACAGGCTGCAGTTACAGCAGTGCAATATCCGCTAATCTGGCACTTGGGTATACGCTTAAAGAGTCCATAACCATATCCAAAAAGTTCATATACCATGCAATAAAAAATGCACCGCAAATAGGACACGGCAAAGGCCCCGTATCCCATAAAGAAGGAGTAAAAGCATGTCTTTGAAATTAAAAGGATTGTATGTTATTACGGATGATATATTAACTCCCCGAAATTCTGTTTTTGAAAAAGTTGAGCAAAGCTTAAAAGGGGGAGCGGGAATAGTACAGCTAAGGGACAAGAACAGTGATGATCAAACAGTGATCGATAAAGCTTCAAAGCTGCAGCAGATATGTAGAAAATACGGTGCAGTATTTATTTTAAACGATAAGATAGAGCTGGCCGTCAAGTTGAACTGCGACGGGCTTCATATAGGGAAAAGCGACCATGGGAATTTTGAACAGATAAGAAAAAATTTCAAAGGGATCATCGGGGTTTCGTGTTACGGCGATATCTCCCTGGCAAAAGAGTTTGAGAAAAAAGGGGCTGATTATGTTGCTTTCGGATCATTTTTTTCTTCCCCTACAAAACCGGATTCCGGGGTCGTACCTTTGGATATTCTGACAAAGGCAAAAGAACAGCTTAATATCCCGATATGCGCCATTGGAGGGATAAACAGTAAGAACATAACAAAAGTAATGAATCATAATCCGGATATGGTCAGCTTAATAAGCGATATCTGGAAAAGCCCCGATATAAGATCACGGGCAAATTTTTACCAAGACCAATTTTAAGGATAAAGAATAACAACATTGAAAATAGCACTTGAATGGTTTTTAAACCCCGATGAAGCAAAAAGGATCTATTATGATTACAGCAAACAGAGCAGATCGGAATTAATGGACGGCATAATTGAAGATACGATCCCAAGATTTAATATCGATATAAAAGCCGATGAAAAAAAATGGCAGGAGCTTTACGACTTTCTTGAAGAGCTTGATATCGTAAAACTAGGTCACGACCAGTACGGAGAAATTTGGAAATAAGCATCAGCTATGATATAATAAAGGTGATTATTAAATTAAGGACTAAAATGAGATACGTTCAATTAATATTTTTCTTTTTTATTACCTCTGCCTGTGCTGAGCTTAACAGTGCTGCTGACAAACAGGTAACGGAACTTCTTGAGATGCTTTATATGGTAGTGAATAGTTTGGGAGTTTTATCAATAGTTCTTATTTGTTTATTGGTATATTTTATCTATGACAATATCAAATTCAAGAATAAAACTGTCAAAGAGCTTGAAAAAGCACGGAAAGAACTGGAAGCTTCATCATTAAAATGTGACATAACAGGGCTTTTTAATAAAAAATATCTTGATGATATATTTGATATAGAATATGCAATATCGGTCAGGGAAAAATCATACCTGAGTTTTTTTATAGTTGAGATCAGTAATTTTCAAAAGCTGTCTGAAAACCGTTCGCAAACAGATATGGACAATTTGCTTCAAGAAGTTAAAGATGTGCTTCAGATACGTTTTAAGCGTGCTGCTGATTCGATATTTAAACTTGATTCGGGGGTATTTGCGGCAATAGTGATTGCAGATGATAAAGATAAAGTGAAAATACATCTGGAAAAACTTATAAACGAAGTTCATCATAGCAAAAGTGATATCTCCATATCCATCGGGCTGAAAACGAACCAGCTTGGGGAGAAGCTTTCCAAGGAATCATTTTACAAGATGGCGAACCATGCTTTAACAGAAGCAAAAAAGAAAGGTAGAAATCAACTGGCAGATTTTGATGAAGTGATATAGGCGGTATTAACGGCTGTTTTATCCTCCTGCTGCATCCAGGGTTGCTTCTTCTACAGCCGTTGAGGTTCTCTCTTTCATTATTCTTTCCTGTTCTTTTGCCCATATACTCAAACCTACCATTGCGCTTACCGATATAATCACAAGCAGTAGTGTAACAATAATTTTATCAATAGCTCCACGGCTGTTTTTCACTATTTTCTTTCTTATGATTTCAAGCAATTTAGATCCTTGTAAATAAGATTTTATATTATTATAACAAAAAAAAGTTGTTTTTATATTCTTTGTTTAATTTTTTACATAATATTGTTGACTTAACAAATCTTTAGTATAATAAAGTATGAATATATTAATAATAGATACGCCAGAAACCCGTGAATCGCTGATGATGCTTAATTCTGCTTTGAATACAGACTGGAACATACTTTCTGCCAAAGATGAAAAAGAGTGTTTAACCGTTTATGAAAAAAATAATATAGATGTGGTAATCGTTGATTTTTCATTGGAAGGCAACCTGAGACTTTTGGATAAAATAACAGAGTTAAACCCATCTCAAAGAGTAATTACACTTAGTTCAAATCTTGAAAGCAGCCAAAGCAGCGATTGTGTAGACTGTATCAAAAAGTATAATAGAAGAAGGGTTATGAAACCTTTGAATCTGCAGGAGCTTTACCATACGATCGTAAATTTTGATAAGATGGTATGTAAATATTTTAAAAGTTTCAAAGATGTGGATAAAGTTATACCTATTCTGCTGAGAAACTACAATCTATGCAGTTACGATAACGATAATAAAACAATTTACTGTGATTCGTCCAGTGAACATCTCCTTACAACACAGTATTACAGTATACTCAATGAACTTGAGAAGTATAATATAAAATACAGCATGCTGGAGGAGTATAATATAAAGATCAAGGATTAGGTTCTTCCTATCTGTATATAATATATTTTTATAATTTGCTTTTGATATTTTTTTAGTATATAATTAAACATATTATCGTAAGAACGGGGGCAATCATGGTAGAACTGTTTTTTCAAAAGATCATTAGGAACCAAAAAGGTTCCATGGACAAGATACTTGTTACTTTGTTGCTTGTTATTGTTTCAGTAGGTGCACTGGCAGGGCTTAGCACCTGGGCATTGAGTGAAAAAGATAATGTGAAAAACACGGCAACCGAAAAATTGCAGGAGGCTAAAAGTTCTATGTAGCTTTTATGTAAAATATTATGGAACTTATAAAAAAATATATATCCAGTTTGATTACGGCGGGTTTTATAGTTTTTACCGTTTGGTATTTCTTAGAAGAGTATTTTTAATTTTAATCTAATAAATGGAGCTGAAATTACAACATGCAGATAAATAAACAATTACGACCTTTTTGCACAAAAGATAAAATAGTCGATATGCTCGCAAGATATGAGCTTTATTACCAGATAGGGCTTGGCAATTATGTATTTGAAACGATTCAGGATATCGAGGAAACTATAAAAAAGTTAAATGAACTCGACCTTCATTTTGAATCTTATGCGGCATTGTCGAATATATTTGAGATAATACTTCACAACCTTGAAAAGGGTGACTTTGAACTGAAGTTTGAGTATCTTTTGAGAAAAAGAGCATTGATGCACGCTTTGAAGGATTTTGTGAACAACGATAACGATCTTTTAAATGCCGATGATTATATCAAGCAGAAATCAAAAGATATATCGGATGATATATTCTTCAGTGAGAATATGAAAGACCAGTTCGAAAGTGAATACATGAAAGTCTACACCCAATACGAGATCCTGATAACAGACGAGATAGTCCAAAAGATACAAGAGTATATAAAATAGGGCGCTTTTAATATTTTTCTGTATAATATCAAAAAACTTAAAAGGCCTGAATATAAGTGTATAGTGGATTAATAGAGAAATTTAAGATAAGTGAAGAGTTTGAATCTATAGACCCGAAAGATATAGGGGTACGAAAAAAGATGGGCATATATTTCAATGAACAAACCGTTTTGTTCATTATCAGTCAAAAAAGCAGGGTTCTAATAAAAGATACGGTAAAGTTTTTGGAAGTTTATCAAAAAGTAAAAGAGTTTACAAACAAAGCTTTCAAGAAGAAAATTATAATAATAGATTCACCTCTTTGTTCCAAGGCGGAAAAAGAGCTGGAAAATTTAAAATGGGAAGTAAAATATGAATAAAACAACATCAAAGTTTATAAAACTGGGTGCCTTTATGACGGCGCTTAGCGTTGCATTCGGTGCTTTTGGGGCACATGCATTAAAAGATATTCTGGATGCCGATATGAGTGCCGTTTATAACACGGCTGTCGAGTATCAGTTTTACCACAGTCTTGGGATGTTCGTAATAGCTTTTTGTGCATATATAAACGATAACAAGAACATAAACACAGCAGGGAATATTATGTTTTACAGTATGCTGATCTTCAGCGGAAGTTTATATATAATGACCATAACGGGTATGAAGTGGCTTGGAGCCGTTACTCCAATAGGCGGAACCGGATTTATCCTTGCCTGGCTTATGCTTGCATCCTCATTTAACAGTGTTGAAAAAGATGAGTCAAAATAGAGTCAAACTTCTTTTTCTGGCCTCCTTTGCGGGGATGATGGCTGTTTATTTTTCAGTGCTTGGGGAGTATAAAAGCGTTAGCCTTATTCTGGACGAGTATTTATTTATAATGATCGCATTGGGGTTGTTTATAGTTTCTTTTTTTTATAAAAGAAAACTAAGGGGGATAGAGGTCGTGGATTTTAATGCAGGTTCTAATCTTACCCTGAGAAATACCATTCTTCTTTTTCTGGCTTTTCAGGTTATGGATTTTATTTATGAAGAGGGATTTCTAGGAATGATATCACAGTGGTTCATCTACTGGATCATGGGTGTTATTATGGTTATAGTTCTTGATATTATAAACAGCTATAAGAATCTGAAACTACAAAAGTTAAGAGGAAAATTCTAAAATTTTTGCTTTTGATTTGAAAATAAAAAAGGCTCCCGGGGTAAGGAGCCTTTTTTTTAGCGTTTGATTCTAAAAAATTAAAGGAGACAAATGTATCAAAAAAACAAATCGCTTTGTTTAATGATAAGGGAATTATAGATCATAAAGGTTAATAAAGTTTCAAAAACAGTTAATAAAAGATTAACAGATAGAAAAATGAAGGCTAAAAAAACAGCTCATAGGGGCTTTGAACATTCAGTTTGAGTTCATGGCGGGTAAGTTTGGGTTCATCGCTTTTTAATACCGTATCGATGATCTTTTTATTGTAGTTGTTGGTATCTTCTAAAGTTACAAACTCATCTATGTCGATCCATCTTGCTTCCATTATCTCTTCTTTATCTATTATATTTATCTCTTTGCTTAAAGCTTTTGCCGTACATACTATATAAAGGTTTGATTCTCCAAACTGAGATCTTGTAAAATGCCCCAGGTTTGTTATAGACTCAAAAGATACCTTTACCCCTGTTTCTTCGTAAACTTCCCTTGCCAATGCGGTTGTGATACTCTCATTTGGATCGATATGGCCTCCTGGAAGCTTATACCCTTTTGCAAAGCGGTCTTTTATCACAAGAACATTATTATTATCCCTTACGACCGCTCCTACTCCCAGGGTATGGTTTTTCGATGTTGGAATGATCGGGTCATGTGTGAGTTTTCTTAAAAGGGTTATATCCCTTTCATTGCAGTGGTGAAACTCAAAATCCATAGAGACAAGCAGCGGTATAAGTTCAGATCTTTCGATGGGCAGTTTTACCCAAAGCAGATTTTTCTTGGTATATGTTTGAATAATACTCTCAATTTTCTTTTTAAATTGATCTTCGGGGGGATAAAGAGTGTCATGGGCTATTGTTATTCCGTTGTATTTGTCTTCGATTATTTTCATTAAAAAGGAACCTTTCCGTATATCACGTCTTTGTGTTTTACATACCTGTCGCATTTCTTGCCCTCAAGCTCCAGGCAGACCTGCTGCCACCTTTTTGTATGTCCGCCGTTTTCAGAACTGAAATCCTTGAAATAAAACATTAAGGCATGGGCATATTCATGGGGTAGTACATAATCTATCATATATTCTACACTTTCTTGAAATCTGTTTTTGTTAAGTATAATTTTAATCTCTTTTTTCTTTGTATAAACTGCAAGGCCGAACAGGTTGTCGGGCATTTTGTCCGAGATAAGTATTGGAATATCGGCTTTTACCCCGTATTTGCGGTATGCGAGAGTTTTTAAGTGCTCTTTTTTATCGTATATTTTTTTTTGTATATCTTTTGAAAGGGGATTTTTCTTGAAATTATGGTCGTTATATATAACCACCGCCAGCATTAAGGCACTGGTGATCGTGAAAAAAAGAAAGTAGGATCTAATTCTTGAGGTTGTCATGGGCTACTGCAGGTTTCCCGGTCCATTGCTTGAATATTTGGCAGGCTACTTTGCTCCCTTCTCCGTTTGCAATGGCGAACATAGTTTTTGCGCCGCTTGCAAGCCCTGCAACATAAAGGCCGGGCGCTATAATATTGTCGTCATTTTCAAGGCATATCTTGTTTGGTTTTAACACGTCGGTATGCTCTTTTACTTTTAGATCTATACCTTCGTGCTCAATATCGAATTTATGCATTCCTGTTGCTATCACAACTATAGAGGCTTTATAGCTTTGTTCTTTGGTAGATACTTCATATCCATCCTCACATTTTGATATTTTTGTAACCGTGTCGTTTAGAAGTTCACACGATTTATAGTTCTTCAGCTGTTGTCGCATTTTTACAATAAGCTTATCTCCGCCTATCCCAAAATCGACTCCTGCAACATTGAAAAATCTGGCTTTTGTAATATCACTGTTCTCGTCGTCTATCATAAGGTATTTTCTGTTCTTGCCGAAATCCTTTGTTCCCTCAACGCTTGTCAATGTCAAGGCGCAGCCGTATCCTGCAGCTCCGCCTCCTATTATCAGTACATCGTATATCATAATGTTTCCTTAGCTGTTTTAAATTTTCCAGTTTGATTTTAACACAACTTTTTTAAGTTATTATTATACGGATTGTGTAAAGGAAAAATTTATATTTTAAGATTTTAGTTTTATGGAAAATAAAGCCCCGTTGTCAAGGTTTCGGACACTTAAACTGCCTTTCATATTATCTTCAATTATCATTTTTGACATATATAATCCGATACCCGTACCTTTCCCTTGTTCTTTCGTGGTAAAATAGGGCTCAAAGATCCTTTCTATTATATTTTCGGGGATTCCCCCTGCGTTATCGCTTATCTCAACGGTATTGTTTTTCAGCGATATTTTAATCTCACCATTCTCTATACTGTTTTGCGTGACGGCATCCTGGGCATTATTAAGTATATTCAGTATCACTTGTTTAAATTCACTTTCAAAGCCGTTTATTAAAAAGTCTTCCCCTTTAAAAACTATTTTGATCTTCTTGTTTTTCAGTTGGGCATCCTGTATCGTTAAAACACTCTTTATCGATCTTTCTACACTGAAATCTGACCGGTGTTTGTTGATCCTGAAAAAGTTTTGAAAGTCGTTTATGGTGTTTGACATGAACTCTATTGTTTTTTTGTTTTTTGATATAAAGTCGTTTATAAACTTTTTATCCAGAAGTCCCTCTTCGTAATCCTCTCTTAGATTCTGGGTACGGATGCTTAATGTATTTAAAGGCTGTCTCCACTGGTGTGCGATAGCCCCTATCATCTCCCCCATTGCTGCTAGTTTGGCCTGTTCCTGAAGCATTTTGTCTTTTTTTCTGTTCTCTTCTACTGCTATTTGAATTTTCTGTTCAAGGTGCTGGTTTAATTTGTGCAGTTCTTTTGTTCTTGTTTGTACCTGCTGTTCCAGATAGTTTTGTTTTTTTAAAAGATCGTTTTCATAAGTTTTGAATATTTTACCGAGTCTTCTTGTTATTATGAACATTATTATGAGGATGAACAAAGTGATCACGAAGATATAAAGAATCGTCTTTTTTGTTATATTTCTGGTTTCATCCTGGAGTTTGAGCTGTTGTTCGTATATGAAGTCGTTAAGTTCCGTTCTGTAAACCCCGGTTCCTATTATCCAGCCGAATTCGGGATAATCTTTTATATATGAGATCTTTTTTTCCTGTTTGTTTGTCCGGGGATTTTTACTTGCCGTATACTGAAGATACCCTCCGTTTGATTTTTTTCCTGTTTTGATTATATTTCTGGCCAGGTATTCACCGTTTATTTTTTTGTTCCACAGGTTTTTGCCAATGATCTCTTTTTTTATATGGGATATAACTGTTCCGTCGTAAGTTACTGCGAAAAAGTACCCTTCATTTGAATCATTAAAGCTCAGCAGGAAATCCTGGGACTCTTTTTTTACCAGTTCTTTTATATCTTCAGTGTATCTTGCTGTTCCTATTATGATACCAAGAGGTTCAAAATATTTTATATATCCGATTTTGTCCTTTGGCACGGTTCCTCCGGGTTTCTCCCACTGCCAGCTTAGGAACCCTTCTTTAACGGTTTTTGCAACTTTAATAAAATCTTTGACAAAATAGTTTCCCAGGGAGTCTTTCTTATTTAGAATGTTCATTTTTTCTATTTTATGGTTCGCAGGTCTGAATTTCAGCTTTCCCTTTATGTCCAATACGAAATAGTAGCCTGTTTTGTTCTCAAAAAACCTAAGATCCTTAAGTGCAGTGGTATAAAGCTTTTCTATTTTCTCTTTACTTTGCTCTTTATTGTTTTCATAAATGGTTTTTAAAATATTATATCCGTGGTCGGTAAAGCTTTTTATATTATCAAGGATTCGGGCTTCGTGTGATTTTTGAATATGATCCAGTCTTTTGAATATTCTGTTTACCCTTTCTTTTTCATCCTCTTTTATTTTCAGGTATTCAAGGGTTTCAAGTTTTTTTAGTCTGTTTTGGGTATTTGTATGTATCTGGTTGATAAATGTGTTAGCTGTAAAAACCGCGGTTATGATCACGGCAAAAATAGGAATCAAAGCGATCCACAGTGTGATCTGCTCGTTTTTTTGATTCATTTTGACTTGGACTGGCAATCCGGGCAGATACCGTACAGGTACATAGTGTGGTTATTTAGTTTAAAGCCGTATTTTTTGGCTATCTCTTCTTGTTTGTTTTCTATATTCTCATCTACGAATTCAATTATTTTGTTACACTCTGTACAGATCAGGTGATCGTGGTGATCTTTCGTATTTGATTCAAACTTTTTACCGTCGTTATTCAGTGAGATTGAGGAGACTAAGTTTGCTTCTTCCAAAAATGCCAATGTTCTGTAAACAGTTGCAATCCCTATTTTCTCTTCGGGATATTTTTTTGAGATTATTCCATAAAGCTCTTCCGCATTAAGGTGTTTTTCACTGGTTAATATAGTTTCAAAGATAAGCTCTCTTTGTTTGGTATATTTCAAACCTTTTGATTTGATCACTTCTTTTAGTTTTTTTATTAATTCTTTATTTTTCATACAAATATTATAACTAAAATATTTTTAAAATAATAGGTTCATTTATTATATATGGGTTAGTTTGGTGATTTAGAATAGCGATTTAAGTACAATATTGATAATTAATATCAATATTCAAGTAAATTTAAGTTTACTTACACTATGATTTTAATAGTCGTTATCATAAAGGAGAAAAGATGAGCATCAATGAATGTAACAGATTGTTGGAACAGTACAGTTCAAAACAGGATATCGGGAAAAACTTTTTTGAGTTTGTTTATAAAAAGATATCAAGGGACACCAAAAACAGATTTGTTTCAAGAGATGACAACTCTATAGATATAATCCCGTTTGAGAGTTCACCTGTAAAGGTTATACCTTTAAACAAAGAGATGGACAGCAGTAAACTTGATCTTGGCAAAGAGATGGATATGGCCAGGAACATTATCCAAGGCGACGGTGTTATAAAGCAGGTATATTTTGTTTATCCAAAAAATGACAATTTTAAAAAGCATATAAGTGTAAAGTTAAAAGAGCTTGAAGATGATCAGGAAGAGTATGCCATAAAAGTTATACCTTACTCTTTGGAATCTCTTACCAGAACACGAAATAAAAAATCTTGCTGCGGTGCTTGCAGTGGATGCGGTAGCAGTACAGATTAAATAGATTGTTTTTAGAAGAAAAAATAGATGTAGGTTTAAAAAAGCCTTACTGAAAATTACTCTCCTAATTCAAAATTGACAGTAAGGTTTTTTTAAATCCAAAAAAGGGGAAATGATGAGTATTTTATTAATAGGGGGAGACAAAGTATCTCCAATAACGAATCTTTTAAAAGATCTCGGGGCGGATAATATAGTACATTGGGACGGAAGAAAAAAGGCAAGCATCTGCAAAAGAGTTATACCCACTGATACAAACTGCGTAGTTATGCTTACGTCTTATTTGAATCATAATGCAATGAAGCATTTTAAGACAGAAGCAAAAAAGAAAAAACTTCCCTTGATATGTTCAAAATCAAGTACATCTTGTGTTTATAAAGAGTATACAAAGATAATGGGTATAGAGAGCTGTGAAGATTGCTATGCCTTCGAAAACTGTAAAAAGGGGGAATAATATGTATAAAAAAGCCTGTAGTAAATAGATATTATTTACTAAGCAAAAGATATAAAAAAGGAAACAATAATGAATACGGCAATTTTTTATGCAAGCAGTACCGGGAATACATCATCTGCGGCAAATCTGATAGCGGAACAGCTGAATAATGTTCCTGTGTATGATATTGCAGATGTTAGTGTAGAAAAGATCAAAGAGTTTGACAATGTGATAATCGGAACTTCAACATGGGGTGAGGGTGACCTTCAGGATGATTTTGAAGAGAGCTGGGACGAATTTTGCAATATAGATTTTACAGGAAAGAGAGTTGCCCTGTTCGGCCTTGGAGATCAAGAGGGTTATGCAGATAATTTCCTGGATGCAATGGGAACCCTGTATGAAAAGGTAGTACAAAACGGAGCAGAAGTAGTAGGTGAATCTGTTATTGACGATGATTTTGATTTTGAAGAATCAAAAGCCGTTAAAGACGGGAAATTCGTAGGGCTTGCACTGGATGAAGACAATCAATCAGAGTATACCCAAAGAAGGATCGATATCTGGTGTTCAGAGATAAAAGAGTTCTTCAATTAAAGGATCAAAGATGTCGGAGATTGTTATAGATGAAATAAACCAGTTTAAAACCTTTAGATATAATGATAATGTAAAAAAAATAGAAAACCTGAAATTCAAGGAGGAAACAGATATAGACGAGTTTTTGAATATACAGCATCTGCTTGATAAGAACAGGGTTCATTATAGGTTTGAGAAGAATTTTGAGATAAAAATCTTAAAATAGTTAATAATAATTAGTTATAATCAAAAACAAATTTTGCTTTAAGCTGAATATCTGTATTATCATTATATCAATAATTACTATCAAAATTAACAAAGAGGAAAACAATGAAAGAGATATTTAAAATTATTTCCAGGTTTTTGAAAAAACATTCTAAAACAAACGGCATCCATTACAGGAATTATTAAAACAGATGAATTAGGGCGGCGGAATATTTATTGCATCAGTATAAAATGATAATCAATCTCAATCTAATAGTATTTTAAGTTGATAACGGTTATCATTTCATAAATAATTATACGGATATAAATATGAAAATGTCAGATTTAAAAAAAGGGCAAAAAGCGATTATCAAAAATATTAATTGCAGCACCGAACTAAAGCAGAGATTTTATTCTTTCGGAATGATCAGAAACTCAAGCTTTGAAGTTGAAAATATAAGTTTCGCTAAAAATACAATAGAGATCAATATCGAAGATACCTCTATTGCATTAAGAATGGAAGAGGCTCAGGCTATTGAAGTGGAGTTGTCAGAATGAAGCCCATGAAAATAGTCCTTGCCGGACAGCCCAACGTAGGTAAATCCTCTCTTATCAATGCCATGTCAAACTCAAGGCTGAAAGTGGGAAACTTCAGCGGCGTTACTGTCGAAAAAACAGAGATATGTTTCGAACACCACTGCCACGCGGTACAGATGATAGATCTCCCTGGAACCTATTCAATAAACGGTTTTTCAAAAGAGGAGATGGTTGCAAAAGACTATCTTCAGGAGAAAGACTATGATATTATCATTAATGTTATAGACTCCACACACCTGACAAGAAACCTTCTTTTAACACTTGAACTTCTAAAACTTAACAAAAAAATGGTTCTTGCTTTAAATATGTATGATGAAGCCCAGAAAGAGGGGATCGACATAGATGTAAGGCAGCTTGAAGCAATTACCGGGATCCCGACTGTTGCAGTGAGTGCAAATACAAAAGAGGGGATCGATGAGCTTTTGGAGGTTGTTCACAACTATTACGACAGTGAAACCAGGATAACCTCAAATATCTCTTACAGTGATGTTATTGAGGAAGAGATATACAATCTTACAAACTTTTTTGATCTTAAAAATTTCAAATATAATGATCTTTCAAGCAGGGAGATGGCTATAAAGCTTATATTTGAAGACGAGGTTTTCTATTCATATATACATGACAAGCCCATATTCGCCCAGCTTCAAGGGGAGCTTCTTTTAGCACAGGAGAAGATGGCAACATATTTTGAAACAGAAGATATGAAAGAGATAAGAAGTCAGGAATACCACTCAATCGCCCACGGTATCAGAACAGAGACCGTAACAAGAAAAGATAAGGAAAAACCTGTACACTCTACAAAAAAGATAGACAATATACTGATAAACAAATTTTTCGGTATACCTATTTTTCTGTTTTTAATGTGGGGGCTTTTCCAGCTTACCTTTGAGCTTGGTGCGGTTCCTATGGATTATATTGATGCCTCTTTTTCCTGGCTTGGGGAAGCTGTGGGACAAAATATCTCTCACGAGGGCTTAAGGTCGCTTATAGTTGACGGTATTATTGCGGGTGTGGGGGCAGTTGTACTGTTTCTTCCGAATATCATTATCCTTTATATAGGAATCGCGCTTCTTGAAACAACGGGTTATATGAGCCGGGTAGCATTTTTGCTGGACGGGTTTTTCCATAAGTTCGGGCTTCACGGTAAAAGTTTCATCCCTTTGGTTACCGGATTTGGTTGTTCCGTTCCTGCATATATGGCTACAAGAACACTTAAAAATGAAAAAGACAGGCTAATTACACTGTTTATCATAGGGTTTATGTCCTGTGGTGCCAAACTTCCTATTTATGTACTTTTTGCAGGGGCGTTTTTCGCTCCGGAAGATGCCGGTAATATCCTGTTTTATATCTATATATCAGGAGCCCTGCTTGGTCTTGTGATGGCTAAAGTTTTAAGGGTATTTGTCTTTAAAGGGGAAGATGAGCCTTTTGTTATGGAGATGCCAAAATACAGGCTGCCAAGCCTTAAACTTATCTATACGATAGTTACCCAAAAAGCCTGGTCATATCTTAGAAAAGCGGGTACGTTTATCCTTGCTGCGACAATTCTGATCTGGTTTGCAAGTAATTATCCAAAACATGAAAGCGGTGACGCTTCATTGCAGCTGGAAAACAGTTATATGGGTATGATAGGAAAAGCCAGCGAACCTTTCTTTGCCCCTATGGGATTTGACTGGAAGCTTTCGGTTGCCCTTGAAACGGGACTTGCGGCAAAAGAGGTTGTTGTCGCGACTTTGGGAATATTATACAATGTGGGTGAAGAGCTGACAGAAGATGATGAAAGGCTCCAGGCGGAACTTAGAAAGCAGATACCGCTGGCTACGGCAGTTGCCTTTGTGGTATTCTCTATGATATATCTTCCCTGTTTTGCGGCATCTATGGTTTTTGCAAAAGAAGCAGGAGGATACAAATACCTTGGGTACCTGTTCGTATTTACTACAGTTGTTGCCTGGATTATGAGTTTTATTGCATATAATGTTACATTAGTTTTAATTTAAGTATAATATAGTATTAAATTTTACTATGGAGCAGCTATGAGCTATGCCGATATATTGATATTGGGTTGGAACCTGAACGCAATGATGTTCGTGGTGAACCTCTTTCTTGCAATAAACGTAATGAAAACGACAGATATGGATGAGGTTGAAAAAGAGAACCAGAAGCTCTCTTTTTTAAAACAGGAGTTTGACAGTTATTATCCAAACAGGAAATATGAAACGATGGTAAGTTACCTTATCCCGTTTACTGCATTTTACAGAATATCTTTTAAGCTTTTGGAGATGAGCCTGTTCTTCTCAAGGAACAAGGGTACCAGGATGTTTGATTTTATAGTATATAAATACCAGACAGATATAGAAAAAGCAAAAAATCACAAAGAGGGGTAGATGAGATATTTTTTAGCGGCAATATTATTACTATTTTTAACAGGATGTTCCGAAAAAGCCAATAAACTGACAAACGGCAAAGAACCGATATATGCACAGCACTTGAAATACACCAAGGTCTTAAAGGTTATGGAAGAAGAGGATGTAAAGATCCTTGCAACAGCGACTTATCTTAATTCCGTAGAGGAAAAATGGGATAACGGAAAACAGAACTTCATAGTTTCGGTATATTATCCCATGGGAAAAGCTAGGGAATATACTTTTACATTAAATGATGCAGCACCTGTTTCTGTTGCAAAAATAGAAAAAGAGCAGCAGCTTTATAAAAATATCGCAATGAGAAACGACTGGATAGATTATTATCTTTACAGTTTTGAAAATATTGAAAAGATTAAGATTTTTAAAGATATTGAGAATGAGGAGAATCCTGAAGAGATCAATATTAACACCAAAAGTTTAAAGCTTGTTTTCCGTGACGAAACAGACAGTTTAACCTTTTCATTTATAAAAGAGTAGGGCTGAAACCTACTTCTTTACAGCACTTTTTAAAAGTCCCGAGATTTTTATTTTCTCTTTATTTAAAAGGTTATGGTAGACATAATAGTTTGCCAGTACTTTCTTTCCGTATTTTTTAGTCTCATCAAACTGTAAAAGCTCCATGCTTAAAAACGGTTCATATTTCCCTTTTTCAAACAATCCCTTTTGTAAAGATCTTGTAGTAAAACCTATTCCTCCGTTATATGCATATGCAATAAGCAGAGGGTGTTTTAGTTTTCTTTCCAGGTAATCAAGGTGATGGTCTGCATACTTTATATTTACAGAAGGGTCAAGCTGTTTATAGATATCGTAAGGGTCGTTTAACTCTTTGGCAATAGCCTTGCTTAAGAATGGCATGATCTGCATGGTACCCATTGCATAGGCAAAAGAGATCGAGGTGGGAATAAATCTGCTCTCCTGTCTTGCTATTGAATATATAAGGGTTTTCCTTTTATTGTCGTATTTTGAGACTATATCTTTAAATGGTGTAATAAAGTAGGAGTTCTTGTATCGGTCGTATCTCTCTTTTACAAATGCAAGATGCGGCAGTGTATCTTCTGAACTAAACAGGTTATTATATTTTTGCATCTTAATATCACCCATCTTCTTCTTTGTATCGTTTAGAACATAAAGCCACTTGAAAGGATCATTTACATTGTAAGAAGAACTTTTGCCGTTTTGCTTAATATTGAAAACTATATTATCCAGAGGTTTATTCAGCTTCTCGTTTGCATAGATAGAGTAAATATTCACATCCCAGCTTGAAGATAGTTTCTTCAGGTACTTTTCCTCTTTTGTTAAAAGATACTGCCAGAATGTGATATTGTCTTTTTCCATCTGGTAGTAAGCTTTTTTATAGGCTTGGTCAAGGTAGTTAAGGGCAAATTTCTCTTCACCGTGCCTTATTGCATTTATTGCAAGATGGAAAAGGGTTTTAAATGAAATATTTTTGCTTGGTAGATACAGAAGTGATCTTTGTGCCTTTTTCATATCAAGATTGGTTACTATTCTTTTAACAGTCCTGTCAAAATCTTTTTCATCACTTTTTAACCTGTTTAGAAACTCCAAAGGGAAAGTTTCGTTGAAATGTTTAAGCCGGTATACGCTGCCGCATTCGTTAAAGGTATTAAAGAAGGTTTTATTATCGCTTTTGAGCAGTGCTTTAAAAGGGGCAGGGGAGTTTAGAATATTAAGCCTTTTGGAAAAAGCGGGATAGTTTTTATTAAGTTTCTCAATTACTCCTGTAAGCTCGTTTTTTGATAATTTCGTTGCATCGTAAAAGCTTAGTCCCGATTCGATGCAGTAGTCTTTTTGTTTTATAAGTTTTTTGGTACCCATCTTTACGCATTTTGAGTAAAGCTTATATGAATCGTCGTTATATTTTTGGCTGAAGCGGTGAAAGATCTTGTGATTAAGGTATCTTACCTGCTCTATTGCTTTAAGAGCCTGTGAGGGTTTAATATCCTGCTTTAGGTACTGCCAGATATAAAAATCTTTATAAACCCCTTTGGGTTTAGAGTTTAACCACTCAAGGGTGATCTGCTGGGCAAACAATGTAAATGGGAACAGTAAAAGTAATATTTGTTTTCTCATACTGCAATTGTACAAAAATAGATTTAATTCAACCTATAGGCAATTGTAATAGACAGATCGGTGTTTGACAAAAAGATATCTTTTGGCGGTTTTACGGGGAATGTCTGCTCAAATGCTTTTTTTATGGATTTTTGGAAGATCGTTTTTCCGTTAAGGATATTGAACTTTAAAAGCTCCCCGTATCTTGAGATGGTGAAATTCACTTTTACATCCCCTTGTATACCCCTTCTAAGGGCAGATCTCGGGTATTGTTTGTTTTTTGATATTGCCTCTTTTACCATTTTGAAGTAGGCGTTCTGTTTTGCTTTTATTATATCTTTGTCTATTAGTTTCTGCTCGTTTTTAGAGATAACCTTTTGCTGTTTTATCTGCTGTTTTGCAATATTTCTGTTAGTTTTTATCTTCTTTGGTATATGATTTTTTACAATTTTTTTCTCGATCTTTTTTTCTATATTTTTCTTAGGCGGCTCTTTTTTAACTATTTTTTTCACCGGTTTTGGTTTTTTCTTTTTTACGATTTTTTTTGCAGGTTTTGGCTTTTGTTTTTTAACGATCTTCTTTTTTGGTACTTCCTTGACAGGTTCTTTCTTTGCTGTTTTTTCCTTCTTTATAGTTTTTTTAACAGGCTCTTCTTTTGTCTGCGCAATTACCGTGAACTTAATATTCTCCTGGTTCTTTTTGGGTTGTGATGATATGTGTTTTGTATTGTCAAATGAGTATAGCAATGATGCGAATATCAAAGCATATATACTACCTGTAATGATAAAGGAGGAGAAATATCTATTCATATTTTGTTATTATCCCAAGGTTTTTATATTCTTTGTTCTTTAATATATCGATGATATATACGAAGTTTTCGAATTTTGCATTTTTATCGCAGTTCAGGCTTATTGAGGTGTTTGTTTTAAATTCTGAAAGTTTTGTTTCAACATCATTTTTATCTACAGGTTTGTCATCGAAATATATAGAACCGTTTTGTTTTATGGTTATGGTAAGTTCCTTGTTCTTCTCCATCTTTTCGCTGCTTTGGGCACTGCTTAGATCAACGGGGATAAAACCTTTTGCCACGAAAGTCGCTGTTGTCAGAACGATTACCAAAAGCACCAGCATAATATCTATAAAAGGCACGACATTTATAGAATCGAATTTTTTAACTCTCATGTGAAGTTTTGTTCTCCATATCCCATTTTGCGCTTATAACTTCGATCTTTCTTCCTAAATGGTTGTAGAACATCATTGAAGGGATCGCGACTATAAGTCCCATAGCAGTTGCTTTTAATGCCAGAGCCAAAGAACTCATAATGATCTTTACGTCGATATTTCCGGTTTGTCCCATTGTATAAAATGTTATGATGATACCGAAAACGGTCCCAAGAAGTCCGATATAAGGTGCATTTGAAGCAAATGAGGAGATTATTGAGATATTGTTTGTTATATCGATCTCAAGCTGCTCTTTTGAAGTGTATGAAGTTACTTTTACATTTTTGTAAAAAAACAGTCTTTCAAAATAAAACCAAACCGATAAAAAACTCATAAGTATAAGCAGACCGATTATTCCGTAGTCCACAAACTCTTTTAAAAAATTCACATCCATAAAATATCCCGTATTGTAAAATATGGGATATTTTATCTTTGATCTGTTAACTGATTGTTAAATTTAAGTTAGAACTTATATTTTAAGCTTGCGTATGCGTATCTTCCAGGCTCATTTAGAAGCATAACTTCAGTTCCGTCGCTTAACAGTGTTAGGTCTCTGTAAGTATTTGATACTGCGTAAGCTTTGTCAAACAGATTATCGATTCCTACAGTAAGCTCAAAGTTTTTGGCAAATGTTGTCTGAGCTTTCAGGTTAATTATATTATAAGCTTTGATCTCCTGCTCACCGTTATCAAGGTCATAATTGGACCATTTGTCAACGTGTACAAATTCAACCATTGCATTGGTATTATTATCATAATCGTAAGTTAACGCTGCTGTTAATTTTGCAGGGGTGATATCCGCTAAGTCTTTATCAGTCTGACCTGCAATAGGGTTGTCTTTTTCACCTCTTTTGTAAGTGTATCCCGCATCAAAAGTGAACTGGTCATTTATAAAGTAGCTACCGCTTAATTCAAGACCGTAGATCTTAGCATCGATATTTTCAAATCTGTCTGTTCCTGCACCTGTAGCTCTATAGTAGATATAATCTTTTAGGTCACTGTAGAAAACTTTTCCTTTGATCATTGCATTTTTATAATGATGTTCAGTTCCAAGATCGATTTCCCTGTTCTTGGTTGATTTCAGGTTTTCAGTTCCCACACTGGTTCCTCCTGCCATTGAAGATACAAAGTATAATTCTCTGGCATCCGGAACCCTGTTTGATTGACCTAGTCCTATAAAGTATTTTGTATTTTCGTCACTTTTGTATGTTGCAACGATGTTTCCGCTGAAATCAGTGTATTTATTATCCTGATCTGTTCCTGCCGTATCTATTTTTGTATGGTCGTATCTTAATCCCAGTTCTACGGTAAGTTTATTTGTCAGCTCATTTTTACATTTTAGGAAAATTGCATTGTTTTTTGTATCCGTATCGTCTATACTTTTAAACATATATGGATTCATATTAGTATAGTAAAAACCATCCCAGTTTCTTTTGCTTGTATCAAGTCCTATTTGGAACTCTCTATCTAAGGCATCAAATGTATTTATGATCTTTGCACCTGTTGTTTCTGTTTTTAAATGGTTTGTCATTCCCGTCATCATAGGAGGTACAAAAGTATTTTTAACCCTGTAGTCTATTGACATAGGATGGTCAACATCTGTTCTGTACGCTTTGATCTCAAGTTTTTTAGATAATTTTCCAAGATCAAGGGCGGTATATTTTATATTGTAAAGATTGCTGTCGTCATATAATGCGTCCATACCGCTTGAAGGGTAAAGGATATCATCACTTCTGTTTTGAGTAGCGCTTAGTTCGATCTCCTGGTTGTCAGCAATATTTGCCGCAATTTTTGCCATGATAGATTTTTTTTCATATGCTTTCATATTTTTATAGGCATCTGCATATCTGTTGTCGGCTGCCGTATTATAAGCAACAGGGTTTTGGCTTAAAGCAGTTTGCTGCCAAAGTTCATTTCCGTTACCGTCTTCATACTGGTCAGATTCTTCCTGAGAATAAGTAAGCATTGCTCTTACCGTATCGTTTCCGCCGCTTACGCTTACCATACCTTTTCTATATCCGTAGCTTCCTACCGTTGCACCGATCTCTCCGCTTAACTCTTTTGTAGGCTGTGCAGTTTTGATCTTCACTCCACCGCTTAGGTTCCCAAACTCTGAAACATCAAAAGGCCCCTCTTTTATCTCTACACTGTCAACCATAGTCGTAATAACGTGTGAAGTAGGTGGATCCATTCTATTTGGACAAGCCCCGAATATTTTTGCATCATCGATGGTTACGTTGATATTATCTCTTTTTTGACCCCTTAAGATAATGTCGTTTGCAATACCGCTTCTTCTTATTAAAGAGATGCTGGGAGATTTTTTTGACAATGCTTCGGCTAGGTCTGCATTTTTTACCTCTTGCGTATTGATCTTGTCAATCACCGTAGTATTTACTTCTTCCGTAACCTCAATGGTTCCAAGATTCTGCTCATTTGCTGTAAGCAGTGTAGCACACGCTATCAATGATAGGTATATTTTTTTGTCCATTTGTTTCCTTTGTTTTTATTTTAAAGCTAAAAGTCTATCTTAGGGCTGTTAATTAAGTGTTAATTTTTATTGGGTGTATATCTTTAACATCTAATTAACAAATACTTTTTATAATTTCGGTAAGTTTAAAATAAAGGTAGATCATGGAACCGACAATGAATCAAATCGAAGATTACAACGGAAAAGAATCACAGGAAAAAAGAAGAACTGTAAACCTTGTAATTGCGGGACTGTTAGTAGTAGGTTTTGCCTATGCAAGCGTAAAGCATTATTATAACAGTTATACTTTAGAAGTTTATACCCCTGCGGTTCATTCCTCTTCTAAATAATTTACGGGAAGTTTGATGGTAAACAGTGCCCCGTGGTACTGCATGCCGTCATAGTCATATGAAACGTTTTTAGCACAAATTCTCCCTTTCATATGTTTTACAACCAGCTCTTCTGACATAAACAACCCTATACCCGTACCCTGGCTTTTGTGTTTTGTTGTAAAGTAGGGTTCAAAAACCTTGCTTATTATATTCTCCTCTATACCGTTTGCATTGTCTTTAATATCAATTACAAGCTGATCATTTTCATTGTATATATCTATGAATATATATTTTGGAGTCTCTACTTTTTCCAAGGCGTCTTTTGCATTGTTCAGAATATTTATCAAAACCTGAATAAGCTCGTTCTCGTAGTTTTGGATCTGGGTGTCCTGTATCTTTTTTACTATATTTATCGATTTGCTTTTAAAGTTCGGTTCAATGATCTGCAGTGTTTTATTGATAGCTGAAGATATAAAGAAAAAGCTTTTTTGTTTTTCGGGTCTGAAAAAGTTTCTAAAATCATCGATTGTTCTTGAAAGCTCTTCTGAAGAGCTTATTATATTTTGCAGTCCTTTTTTCAGATTTTCGTCTTTTAAAACACCAAACTCAAATTCCGCTTCCATACCGCTTGCATTTGTTGATATAGCTGAAAGAGGCTGTCTCCATTGGTGTGCAATATTTTCAAGCATATCTGCAAGGCTTGCCATTTTTGACTGCTGGAACAGTATTCTGTCTTTCTCTTTTGTTTTATTCTGCTCTTTCAGGATGATCTGTTTTTGTTCCAGGAGTTTCTCTTTTAACTCTTTTTTTGTTTTTAACTGATGGTAGATAAAATAAAATATCACTGCAAGAAGCAGAATTGACATGGAAAAAAGTGAATAATAATTTTGGATCATTGTTGTGATGTTCTTGGCATTGTCAAGTGTCGATATAAAAGCGATGGTCTTGTTTGTTAAATGGTTCTTGATTGGGAGAATGGTCAGTGTTTTTTTTACCTTCATATCATAAAAGGTATTGTTCTTGAAGTTTTTTACGCTTTGGAGGGCTTTGATTTTTGTTTCTTCCATAAAATCAGTATGGACAAAGTTTTTGTTTAACTTTTTAAATACCTCTATATCTATAAGGTATCCTTCAAAGGGGCTGTTTCTGTAATTGATTTTCTCATAACTGAAAACTTTCTCGTCCACAATATCTTTTTTTATATGCAGATTGCTCTGCTTGTTAAACTCGGTTGCTATCTTCGTAATGATCGCGACTGCACTGAAAGAAACCTCTACGCTTCCCAGGTGTGTATCATTTTTGCTTATAGGGAAAACAAATCTGAATCCGTTAAATATCCTTCCCTCTTCAAACCCGTCTATTTTTTTATGGGTTTTATTTACATATGCTATGGTAGGCCTCACGTCGGTCAGATTGTCCCCGAACTTGTTTGGTCTGTGCATTCTTAAGAAACTGTCATTGTTTTTGAGGTGGAAATGAAGCTGCCTGATGGAAACAAGTTTGAGGGTATCGTAATCCTCTTTTATGTATTCGTAAAGTTCTTTTCTTAATCTGCTTTTTTCAGCTTCATCGGCATTTTGCAGTTTTTGGTATACTCCTGTTACAAAGTTATTATTGACAAGCAGTTCGTTTATAATGCCTGCTTCCTCTTTATATTGATTGTATACGGCACTGTAAAGAGTCTCAAACTCTTTTGTTTTCTGGTTTAGCATATATTGGATTTTTTGCTCTTTTATATAATATATAATTGAGAATATTATTGCGGCAGAGATTAAAAAAGCACTAATTAATTTGAATTTCATAGCCAACCCTTTTTATTAATTATTATTATACAAGAAAACTTTTAGGTTTTACTTATCCTGATGTTTTACTTCTCAACAGGTATCTTTATACAGCGTGATTTAAGCCTAGCAGTAGTTAAAAAGGCTATTTGAGATAGATATTATTTAAATGTTTTGAAGAAAAATTGAAGTTTTTTAATTTTATTGATCAATCTTAGAGCTTTTTCCCTCCGCAGGGACTAAGACCTGTTTTAAAGAACATAGCCGTGACAGTGTCCATTGTTTTTATATGCCCGACCAGCCAGCCGGGAAGTGTTTCGATAAAATATTGTTTTAATATTTGGATATCTTTTGTTTGAAGCCATTTCTCAAACAGCTTTTCTATGGTTTTTAATGCATTGTCGTGTTCAGCCTTATGCATTGGATAGGGAGGAAAATTTTTCTCCTGCATCATAATCTCTTCTGCTTTAAAGTGTTCGATCGTATGATCAAGCCACTCTTTATATTTTGAATTTAATCTGGCTTCATTTTCGATAGAGGCTTCTTTTTCATATTTCAATACGAGTTCGAACAGTTCGTTTATGATCTCTAAATCTTCAGTATGGGTATTGTTCATAAACTCCATTGCCACCAATGGAAGCTCTTCTTTTTCAATTAACATTCAATACCCCTTTTTATATGTTTTAAAATTATAACATAATTTAGACGTGATCTTTAGGCATTTTCATAATTATAGGAATCAACACCGATGATCGCCGCACCGTAAGAGGTAGTGATCTGCGGGAATCGGGGTATGAATATCTTTTTGCTCAGTTCATTCTCTATGGCGTTTACCAGTCCTGTGTTTAATGCAGGTCCCCCGTCAAAATAGATCCCCTCTTTTACTCCGACCCTTTTTACCAGTTTTACGATTCTTTTTGCTATTGAATAGTGAACTCCACATACGATATCAGGTACAGTATGTTCGTTCCCAAGAAGACCTATGATCTCCGACTCTGCAAATACGGCGCAGGTACTGTTTATTGAAAGGGGTGTTCCCGTTGAGTCGAAGTGTTTTTCTCCAAGCTCGTCAACACCTATCTCCAGGTTCATTGCGCAGGCATCAAGGAATTTTCCCGTTCCTGCCGCACATCTGTCGTTCATGGCGAAGTTTACCACATGTCCGTCCGTATCTAGCGAGATTGCCTTTGAATCCTGGCCCCCTATATTGATTATGGTATTGATCTGCCCGTGATCTTTTGCCGCAGCCCTTGCACCGATCGCATTTGCGGTTATTTCACTGATATTTTCATCTGCTTCTTTGAATATCTTTCTTCCGTAACCGGTTGCTACAGTGTAAACTATGTCGTTTCTGTTTAGTTTCAGGTCATTTAGCAGACTGTCAAGTGTTTCATGGGCATATTTATAGAACATAGTTCCGCTTGGACTTATTTTATGTCCTAAAAGCTCTTTATTTTCATCGGCTATTGATATTTTTATTGCCGTTGAGCCTATATCTATTCCTGCAAAATATTTCATTTTCTTTCCTTTAAAAAAGTGTTCCACTTTTAAAGGGAACCTTTTGTTTAATGTCTACTTTTTAGCGTGATTTATAAAAAATCACTAAAAGTAGCAAAATTCTAAAGTGAGCAAAGAATTGCTCTTTTTAGCTTACTTTTTTTTTCTTTTTTTCATTTTTAGAGCTTCCACAAAAGCTTCCACTCTGGTACTTAGCTGTCCACCCTGGCTTGGGGAATAATCACTTTCAAGGTAAAGTATAGGGATTCCCTCTTTTTCCATGGCAGCCAGTACACTGCGTTGTTCCAGCTCATACACTGTACATCCTGCAAATGCCTGGTATATCACCCCGTCTGCATTATATGATCTGACAAGTTCTATAACCCTTCTTATCCTGTCGTCATTTTTTGTAAAGACGGGGCAGGTACAGGCTTTTAGGTATTTATCGGCCATTGAATCAAGCATATCGTTTACGAACCACTCATCTACGGCAACCCTGTCGTTGAACATCCGGTTAGAACTGCAGGTCTCGTCTGCAACAATTACCGCATCGGACTGTTCTATAAGCATAGGGATCTTATAGTTTGGAAAAATAGGGGGCGATCCCGTATATACGATTCTTGGGGCAATCTTTGCCGCAACGCTTGTTTTTTCCTGCTCTCTTTTCTTGCACTCATCAAGTAGCTTTTCAACGGCTTCTGTCCAGCTGTCTATCTTGTCAAAGAAAAAAGCACCCGTAACCAGGAACATGTCGTTTCCGCTTATTGTTACTTCCTCTTTTTTTCTGTATTCACATAATTTGTGGTAAAGGCTTTGTGCGTAACCGACCTTGGAAATTGCAGCTTTTAAATTTTTCTTTGTAAGCTTTATCCCTGTTCTTTGGGACAGGTCGACACTGAAGTTCTTTATGCTTCTTCTAAAATATTCTCTTGAGATCTCAGACTCTTTAACCCTTGGAAAATCCACGTCGATAACGTTATATCCGAAGCTTTCAATTGTCGAACCCGCTTTAGTTTTCTGGTCGCATGTTGTCGGTGAGTAAACATAGTGGGGCTTGTCGCTGAAGTTTCCGCTTGCAAAATGCCCAACCGTAGCTTTTACCAAAGGGCAGGCTTTTTGGGGCATAAGATCGCTTCCTATTTCATCATCGGTATAAAAACCGTTGCAAAGCCTGATAGGCACTGCATCAAGAGCATATATTATCTCACTTGGTATCTGGATACACATTGTTCCGACTTTTACCTTGTCGTTATGCAATGATCTTTGATGACAGTAAACGTCTTCAAAAAGATTATAAAAATAATCCATCGCTTTTATTGGTACTTTGAACTCCTCTTTTAAGGTGTTCAGAACTTTAACAGCTTCCATAGCTTTATGGCGGTTTTGTTTCTCTTTCGGCGATTCAATATGGTGAGTGTTATTTGTTGTTTCATTCATAGTTTTAGTCATTTTGCAAATCCTTTCGAGGAAACTGCGCCCCGGCTTGTTTTGGTTTTTCTATCCCCATTCTTTTTTCAAACCCCTCTTTTGTGGAGCTGAAAGTTTTTAAATTCAATATGTCAAAATGAAGCGCATCATCTTCAGGGCAGGCCGCTACACATTTTAGACACAGTATACAGTCGTCTCTTAGGATATTGGTACTTGTAACGTCATCGGCAATATCTTTGATCTGCATATCACAAACGGCATAGCAGTCACCGCATTTGGTACATTTGCTGCCGTCTTTTTTCAGGCTTACTATAGAGAATTTTGAAAAGATATAATGAAGTGCGCTCATAGGGCAGAAGAAGCAGAAAAATCTTTTTTTCACAAAGCTTCCCACCAGGAAAAGTCCCGCAAATATCATTCCGATAGCTGTTAATGCCATGGCTGTTTTTGTTGAGAAGTCTATGGTCCACTGGCTGAAATCTCCGCTGAACATAGGGCTTATAACTCTTGCCGGGCATATCTGGCAGAATGCTGCAGACCATTCACCGCTTAAAACACCCACTCCCATAAGAAGCGGTACGGCTATAACTATAATCAGAAATATATATTTGATCTTTGAGAGCTTTTCAAACTGGTTTTGGGTATATGTAGAAAATCTTATTCCCATATTCTTTCTTAAAAGCGTCAGCCAGTCCTGCAATGTACCAAAAGGGCATACATACCCGCACCAGGCCTTGTTCAAAAATATAAACCAAAACAAAAATGTCAAAAATCCCATTATTACCGCAATCCCGGCACCGCCCAGTAAAACCTGCGCAGGCATTGAAAGCTGGTGCTGCAGGGGTATTAAGTAACAGGCCCCGGCAGCCTCGCCGTTATAGGGACAGGCAAATATGGGAAGATTTGAACCAAGATTAACGGCAAAATATCCGCCGTATACAAAAAGTACAAAAGTAAGAAGCTGTATAGTGAACCTTACTTTTGAAAGGTCCATATTATTTACGATTTTTCTGATCTTACCCATCGAATTTCACCTCGCTGAAGGGTTTTGACCTGTTGGCTCTGAATCTGTATATCACGATTCCCGATATTAAAAGGGTCAATGTAATAAGAATAAGAGCATAGGCGTATGAAGAATAATCAGTGCTGTTGGGGTAGAAAGAAGCAGGGTAGGTTAGGGTGTATTTTGTATCTTCCGTATCGTGCTCCAGCGTTATTAAAAGATTTTGCTTGAATCTTTTGTTAAACTTGTTCCATTGGGGAAAATAATCTCTTGCAATCGTAAATTCGGCCATACCGTTCTTATCTGTCCTGATCACTTTTTCCCAGCCGCTTTGAAGTTTTATTTTCATTTTTGCATTGCTAAGGGGAGTTTGATTTAAAAGAGCCTGGAACCTTAGAGTGTCGCCCATTTTATGTTTGTAGAAAAAACCCTCTTCGTCATTGTTTTTAAATCTGACAAGATCTATTTTTGTTAAATCTTGCCTGAGGTTCTTTTTCAGGCTTTCATCGTAAATATCATCAATACCGTGCTTACCCTGCAGGTATTCCAGTTTTGCAACATTATAAAAGTTTTTGCCGTTCTTATTTGATTTTGATACTGCAAAAAGATTGTAATATCCGTTATTGGGTACTTCAAAACTGTAGGACTCTTTTCCCATTGATGATTTTTTGATGATATCTTTTTTATTCTGTTTTATATCGTAGTAGAAAAATTCTATGTTTTCAGGGCTTATGCTTTGATTTTTCAAAGTTGCAAGATACACTTTTTTTGTGGGGATATAACCTTTTGGTTTCGGTTTTCCACCGCCGTGCATATGACCCCCTGATCTTTTGCCTGCGGCTTGGGGATCACTCAGGCTTAGATACAAAGGCTGTGTTAGGTCTAGAACCGGTTTTTTACCGTGGGCATGGGCAGGTTTTTTAGAGAAATCCTTTAACGCTGTAAAAAGAGCTTTTCTAAAGTCTACTATCTCTCCACCATATTTTTTTGAAAAGTTTACGGCATCGGCTTTATTTGCAAATGCATACTTACTTGTTCTGCTCATGGTTCCCGGTTGTTTGCTTCCCACCACGTAAAATGCAGTTTTAACCGGGATGAATTTCAAGCTTGTTACGTCCACGACCTGTATATTTTGTAAAGGGAGTTTTTTTATTCTAAGGTCCTCGGCCAGGCAGTGGATAGAACAATACTGCCTTGTTTTTCCCTCAAGAACTGCACTGTGGTTTGTTTTGTAGAACATAGGGAGATTCATGCCGCACACTACACCGCTTGTTTTATCTTCTCCTGCTTGAAGCAAAGTTGCCTGTTTTAAGGGAACAGATTGGAACATCGCTTTATTCCCATGTGATGCATGGCCTCCGTGTGAATGACCGCCCCTGCTTTTTGCTCCGTATTTTGAAAACACATATCCGGTATAGATATTAAGCCCTATGTAGAAAAGGATCATCAACGAGGCAAAGAAGTAAGCCGATATCTTCCTAAGCTTTGTTGAATCAATAAGCTTCATTCTTTTATATAAAAGGATAAATGACCAGATAATACCTATCCATTTAAAAAGCCCGAAATAATGCAGCCAGGCATCACCCCTTTTTGCCAAAGCTTCTCCTTGAATATTTAACCCGAATCCCTGGGCAAACCCGTCAACGATAGTTGCATAATCTTTTATAAAGAATGTTTCCAGCGTATGCCCAAGTGAGGCAAAGATAAATAAAGGGATAAAGGCAACGCCCAGATTCGTAAATGTGGAGCTGTAATCTTTTTTTAATATTTTTGAAGCCGCATAAATCCCGAATACGGCAAAGAAAACACTAAATACAACTGCATAAGCAAAGGCAAATCCTCCCGCATATTGAGTCATGCCGAAAAGTTCTGCTGTTTTGTTCCAGATAAGTTCGTCCGCTATTTTAGTTCTGTTAAGCCCGTGTGCAAATCCCATAGATACAGGGATAGAAGCAAAGATAAGTATATATGTCCAAACTTCCGCACTTAATATTTTAAGTTTGCTTCCCAGCTGCTCGGCAGGTTTTGTTATCTTGAACTTCACCGCTTCACATGAAACCGCACAATCCATACACAATGTACAGTCGTCGGTCTGGTTCTTTTTTGCAAAGGTAAAAGGCTTCAGATTATATTCACAGGCGGTTGCACACTCAAAGGTTCGGCAATCTTTACAGCTGTCGGTATATGTTTCAAGCTTTGTGAACGAGAGTTTGTCGTAAGCTCTTGTAAGAGTCCCTATCGGGCAGATATATTTACAATAACTCATATCCTTATAGATAAAATAAAATATAAATGCAACTATGGTCATACCACCGAACATCGATGCCGTTCCTATGGGTGTTCTCCAGAATCCGGGGAAAGTATAATATATTCCCCACCATCCGATCACCAAAAGCGTGATACCTATATATCTGTTCTGCATCCATTTGGGCATGGTTTTTTTAAGCCCCAGGTTGGTGATATATTTTCCCAAAAATCCGTGGGGGCAGATACCGCAGAAAATCCGCCCGAAAGTTGAAAGTGTCACTACCATAAACAGTGCCCAAAAAATTCCCCAGAATACTGCGCCCGTGAAGATATTTTCATTTCGTGTCGGGTGTACGAAGCCGTAATAAACCGCATAGAAGAAAAGTGCGGCAACTGCTATTCTTAAGCTCAAAAGAAACTTTTTATTCTTAAATAGAAATCCCAACAGGGGATTTCTGAACATATCGTTGTTGTCTCTTTTTATAAAATCAACCATTTATTTCCTTTTTTATAGTGACAAGATGCCACTGAATATTAAAATACCTACGAATATCAAAAACAAAGAAGCTGAAAACTCCAAATGTTTTTTATATCTTGAAAACTGCTCCAGCAACCCCTTGATAAGGGTAGAGAAAAAGAATCCGTAAAAAAGCAGCGTAAATAAAACCGCACCCACCCCGAAAGATATCCCAAAAGCGATGGCACTGTAAATGCTTGCACTTGAACTTGATAGAGCAATAAGTGAAACAACAGGGGTGCAGAGGTTTATGGAAATAGTAGCTCCCATAGCAAAAAAACCGAATCTTGAAAAACTTTGTTGTTTTGCTATAGGTTTATGCACGCCGCAGGTTTTATTGTTTTTGTAACTGTTATAGAACATAACACACCCAAGTAATACAGTCACCGTCCCAAGAATAGTGTTTATAACCGTGTTATTTTGTAAAAGTGTTTTTATAAGAGCTGCACTTAAAAAAGATATTACGGCTATAAGGGTATATGTAAAAATCCTTCCAAGACTGAACGGGATCATTACTCCCAGGGACTGTTTGATATTGTCAGAGTTTTTTATTAAAACAGGAGTAAGAAACGGCATACATGAGAACATGCATGCCGTCGCTCCGAAACTAAGACCTATTAAAAATATAGATAAATAGGGTGTGTACTGCAATTATTTTATCCTAGAACTTATATCTAAGTCCTGCATAATATGCTCTAGGAGGTGCTACTCTTATTGTTGCATCTTCCATGTCGTTTCCGTAACCTACGTTTACAAACTGGTTATAGTTTTTGTCAAACAGATTTTCTATTTTTCCGAAAACTTCTAAAGATTTATTGATCTTGTATTCTGCTCTTAAGTTTACAACCTCGTATGCCGGTTGTTTATACAGATTTGATTCATCTGCATAATAGCTGCTTTTTGAGATAAGCTCCGGAGAAATTGTAAGTCCTGCAACCGGTTTGAAGTCAACTGTTAAATTTACGGTATGCTTTGAGGTTCTTGGTACAATATTCCCGTTAAGACTTATTGGAGGTGTTCCCCCATCATTCGGGTTTATAGAATATTCTTTAAATTTTGCATCTAAATATGTGTATGCAAGAGAGAATGAAACCATTTTTTCTCTGTCACTGTTAAGTGAAAGTTCAAAACCTCTACTTCTCATATCTCCAAGGTTCCCTATTGATTCATCCTCATCATCATCTGAAGACCAGATATAACTACCCGCTCTTTTCCCAATGTAATCTTCTCTGTCAAGTTGGTAGATAGAAGCATCGTATTCAAAAGAAGAGATATCACCTCTGATACCAAGTTCAATGTTCTTTGTAGTCTCTATATCAAGGTTTGTCTGTATATTAAGTGTCGGGTCTGTTTGCAGCTTCGCAATATTACTGCTTATTTGACCTGCAGTAGGAGCCCTGAAACCTGTAGCATAACTTGTATAGATATTATGGGTATTGCTTAATTTGTAGTTTAACCCAACTCTATAGGTGTTCGCACTGTAAGAAGGGGCAGTGTTTAATGTATTGTCAAGATAGTTTACATAGTCGTATTTGATCGAATCGTGTCTGTAGTTGATAGTAGAAGTCAGGTTTTCGCTTAACTGATTCTGCAGTTCAAAATATAAAGCATCTATATCTTCTTCATTGGTCGAGCTGCTTGTAAGGTCACCTGCATTAACAGCTGGACTCCACATACTGCCCGCAACATCTATTTTTGCATTATTTTTATTTTTTTGTTCGTTTCTTGCTATATCGACACCTGCCATTATCGCAAAATTATTAAAAGATCTTCTGTATTCACTTTTAAAAGTGTTTTGGATCCATTCTTCGTCTGATATAGTTTTGTGATCGTCACTTAATCCGTCACCGTCGGTATCTGTCGCTCCTGAAAAGTTAACTGTATTATCTTCATATCTTGAAAGGTTAAGCATGATATTTGAATTATCATCAATATCGTTTGAATAGGTTACAAATGATTTTAGAAGTTTTGTATCATAATATCCGGCATAAGAAACTTCCGTAACACTTTTTGGATTTAAAATGGACTGGGTCAGGCCGTGTACGCTTGTACCGTCTCCACTTTTTCTTGTTGTATAATCCATACCAAAAGTCAAATCGCTTGTTTCACTTAAGTAGTGTTGGTATTTACCGTTAACGGATTTATGCTTTAAATATGCATCATCCCAGTAACCGTCAGTATCTCTTATTGTTCCTTGTAATTGAAGTGAACCTGTTTCAAAATTTTGGTTCGTAGAAGCCAAAGCTCTTTTAAAGCCGAAACTTCCAATTTCTGTTTCTATTTTTGAAGAACTTTGACCTTGCGGTCTTTTTGTTGTTATAACAACTGCACCGGCAATGGCATCATTCCCGTAAAGGTATGAAGCACTTCCCTTGATAACTTTTATAGATTCAATATTGTCAAGGTCAAGGTTTATTTTCCCTGTAGTCTCCTGAACAGGAACACCGTCGATCACGACTGCCACACCGGGCTTTTCACCCATATACATCTGGTTGTCGATACCTCTTATATGTATCTTTACCCTGTCGTTACCCACATTTGAAGCTGTGATACCCGGTATTGTATTTAATATATCTTCAATATTTGTTGGGTTTATTTTTTTTACATCTTCAGACGTAACAACTGTTGTGTTGGAAACTTCATTTTTGGTTGTCTCATATTTATCGTCGATCGTTGAAGATTCTATACTTATAGTTCCAAGATCTTCAGAAGCGTTTATTGCCGTTGCAAACAGTAATGATGTAGCAACAAGCGATAATTTTATTTTTGTCATTAAATTGTCCCTTTTCCTAATTTTGCGCAATTATTACAACGGATTGTTAAGTAATTGTTAATCTTTTGTAAAATATTTATCTAAAATAAAAATTTAAAATTAATTTAAGTTTTGCTTACAATTTGTAACCTGACAGGCTTTTTAAATATTTAAGTAATCTTTAGATATCATATGTGGTTTTAAAATATAACTAGAAGGAATATTATAAATGATTTATATAGATAATGTTTATGCTGACGAAGTGATGGACAGCAGGGGTAATCCTACTGTTAGAGCTACAGTTGTTCTAAGTGATGGTACAAAACAAAGTGCTATCGTTCCAAGTGGAGCCAGTACAGGTAAGAGAGAAGCATTAGAGTTAAGAGACGGCGGTGACAGATTTATGGGTAAAGGTGTTTTACAGGCTGTTGAAAATGTAAATACAAAGATCTCTGACGAACTTATCGGTCTTAGCCCGTTTAATCAGGCAGAAATAGATGCTACAATGAAAGATATCGACGGAACTGATAATTACTCAAATCTTGGAGCTAATGCGGTTCTTGGTGTATCAATGGCAACTGCCAGAGCAGCAGCGGCAAGCCTGAAAATTCCTCTTTACAGATACTTAGGCGGGGCAAATGCAATGACTATGCCTGTACCTATGTTGAATATCATTAACGGTGGTGAGCATGCGAATAATTCTGTGGACTTCCAGGAATATATGGTTATGCCTGTTGGATTTGAGAACTTCAATGACGGTTTAAGAGCATCTGCCGAAGTTTACCACAATCTTAAAAAGATCATCGACGGTATGGGTGAATCAACTGCAGTTGGTGACGAGGGTGGATTCGCACCTAACCTTAAATCAAATGAAGAGCCTATCACGGTAATTATGGAAGCTATAGAAAAAGCAGGATATAAGCCTGGTGAACAGATCTGTATCGCTCTTGATGTTGCGGCTAGCGAACTTGTAAATGATGAAGGTAAATATGTACTAAAATCTGAAAACAGAGAATTAACGTCTGAAGAGATGGTGGAATATTATGCAAACCTTTGTGATAAATACCCTATCGTATCTATCGAAGACGGACTTAGTGAAGATGACTGGGACGGATGGAAAATATTAACTGAGAAGTTAGGTTCTAAAGTTCAACTTGTAGGTGATGACCTATTCGTAACGAATGCAAATATCCTGGCTGAAGGTATCCAAAAAGGTATCGGTAACTCTATCCTTATCAAGCCTAACCAAATAGGTTCAGTATCTGAAACTATGCTTACTATCAGACTTGCTCAGAGAAACAACTACAACTGTGTAATGTCTCACAGATCCGGTGAATCTGAAGATGCGTTTATCGCTGATTTTGCCGTTGCACTTAACTGTGGTCAGATCAAAACGGGATCAACTGCAAGAAGTGACAGAATCGCTAAATACAACAGACTATTAGAGATCGGTGCAGAAGTTGGGTATTCTGAATACCTGGGGAAACAACCATTCTCTAAAAAGTAAGAATATATAATTAAATGCAGCTGTTAAAACAGAATAAAAAGTTTATAATTAACTCTTTTTTATTAACTCTTTTAACGCTGGCATTTGGTATCTATGTGGGTAACCTGCTTTTTTACGGTAAGAACTCTTACGAGGTTTACAGTGACCTAAAAGATAAAAAAGCACAGTTACAGCAGGATATCAAGAGACTGCATTATGAAAATGCCAAATTGCAAAAACAATATTTAGAACTAAAAAACCTGGAGCCTGAAGAACTATGAAGATATTATTTTCCTTTTTATTTCTAATCTTTTCCGTTACATTATCCGCAAGGGAAAACCCTTTTGCGGCAACTGAAACATTTGAACAGAAAAAACAAGAGTATCTAAAGCAGATAGAGGAGCAAAAGCAAGCCCAAAAAGAGGCGCAAGAAGCTATCAAAAGGGAAAAAGAGCTTCAAGATCTTGCTAGTAAACTTGAAAAAGAGAAAGCCCAAAAAGCAGAACTTGCAAAAGTTGCAAAAGAGGAAGAGGCTAAAAGAAAAGCTCAGGAGTTAAAGCTTAAGCAAGAAGAGCAGGCTCGTCAAAAAGCACTTGAAACTGCAAAAGAGCAAAACGCCATAAAATACAATCCTTTAAATTTTGTGAAGTTCAAGGTTTACGAAAGTTCTTTAGTTATATATATTGACGGAACTTACAAGCTTGTCAATCAGGATATCATAAAAAGATCAAATAAATTCATCTTTGATTTTAAAGCACATGCTGATTTTTATACAAAAAGAAAAGTCTTGAAACATCCTCTTTTTGAATCTATAGCCGTAGGGAATCACCCGGGCAAAGGGTTCTTTAGAGTGGTTATAACCGTAAAAGGTGACGTAAAAAGCTTTAAAGAGGATGTACAGATTAAAAAAGAGCAGATAGTTATCAACAAACTACAATAGTTCACCTGCCAGATTACCGCTGCTAAAGGACCACTGCAGGTTATATCCCCCGCAGGGTCCGTCAAGATCCACTATCTCTCCCGCAAAATAAAGATTATCGATTATTTTACTTTTCATGGTGTTTGGGTCAATCTGCTTTAAACTTACCCCTCCGCTTGTTATCATAGCCTTGTCAAAGCCGTCGTGCCCGTTTATAGTAAAAGGTGTCCATGCAAGAGTGTTTACAAGTTTCTCTTTGGCACTTCCTTTTATGGTGTTGTATTTTTCAGTCTCATTGATATTGCAAAGCTTTAATATCTCCTTTGCCACCGATAAGGGAAGCAGGTTTTCAAGATGATCCAAAACAGTGTTATTGGGATTTATCGAGTGTTTCTCTTTGAAAAATCTTATTATATCGTCCTGGTTCATCCCTTTTGTCATATTAATCAAAACGGGAACTTCTCCGTATTTTTCAATAAGAGGCGTTACTGTTTTTGCAAAGTCAAGAATAACCGGGCCTCTTAAGCCTTTTTTAGTAAATATCAAATCCCCTTGCATCTTTTGTTTTGAGTGTTTCTTTATATCTATTTTAATAGTGGCTTTCGGTATGGTATCTGCCGTACAGTTTTCCTGCCAGGTCTCTTTGGTATTTAAAGGCATCATGGCAGGGTAGGTGGGTGTTATCTTGTGACCAAGATTTTTTGATATATCCAGACCCTCACCTGTTGTTCCAAGCTTGGGGTATCCAAGGCCTCCCGTTGAGAGGATGATGTTGGATCCTTTTATCTCTCCTTGTGCCGTTTTTATACCTACGGCTTTGTTATTGTCAAGTAAAATATTTTCAACTTTTGTGGAGGTCAGTATCTGTACATTCAATCTTTCAAGCTCTTTTATAAGGGCATTTAAAACAGTAGAGGAGTTGTGTGTATCGGGGAATACCCTAAATCCGTCGGAGCATTTTGTTTTTACCCCGATCGATTTAAAAAATTCTATTAGGTCATTATTGGTAAACCGTTTAAGGGCTTCGCTCATAAACTTTCCGTTTCTGCCGAAAGAGGCCATAAAGGTGTCACTGTCAAGTGTATTTGTCAGGTTGCATTTTCCTCCGCCTGTGGCTTTGAGTTTTGCTCCAGGGGAGGGTAGTTTTTCTATTAAAAGAACTTTTTTATTTTTTTTTGCCGCTACTATGGCCGCTGTCATCCCGGCAGCGCCTGCTCCTGCTACGATAAGATCATACATTTTGTACTTTTTGTGTTTTGGAGTTTATGATCTTTATTAATATCATGCAGAATATGACCTCGAATATGGAGCTTAGGATAAATGCATAGTAGTAGAACTGGCTGATGCTGCTGCTGTGGTAGGCAAGCGTGGCAACCGCTATTAAAAGGGTCAGAGGCATAGAGTGGGACAATGCAAAAAGTATAGTATCCTTAAGGCCAAGCTCTTTCACAAAAAGCATGGAGCTTATCACCCTTATTAATATCATCCCGAATGTTATAAGAAGTGCCGTGAATATCAGGTTGTCCATAAATATAGATTCAAGCTTGAACGATGTACCTATCCAGATAAAAAATATGGGTACAAGCCATCCGAACCCGAAGTGCTCAAGTTTGTGGGGAAGCTCCTCGTTATGTTCAAAGAATGTTTTTATAAACACCCCTGCGATAAATGCACCAAGGGCAAGCTCAAGGTGAAGATAAAGCATAATAGCTATCATAAGGAAGAATATGGCCATAGAAAGCCTGATATCCTGCTCCTGGTTGTCATCTTTTGGCATAAGGTATGTTTTAAGTTCCGGATACCACCAGATAAGATTGTGGAAAAAGTTGTAAAATATGATCATAACCGCAAATACTATAGAAAGCTCGATCAGTGTTCCGTAGAACTGGCTTGTCAGTCCGAACTCAAGCCCGGCACTCACTGCCGTTAGTACCACTATGGATATGATCTCTCCTATAAGTCCCACGGTAATAGCAAGATTCAGCCAGGGAGCATCTCCGTACTCTTTTTTAAGCACGGCCAACAGTCCTATGGAGATCAAAGGCATTGTTACTATAAATATATTGGAAAGTTCCAGGCTCCAGGTGAAAAATGCGGCTAAAATATAAAGTGCCGTGGCATACATAAGCCCTTTTTTAAAGGTTTCCTGTGAAATTTTCAGAAGCTGCTTCAAGTCTACTTCAAGACCTGCGAGAAACATCAGGTACATAAACCCAAGCTCTGCAACAAGGGTGAAAATATGGTTTTCACTTATAAAAGAGAAATATACGGCTAAAGAACCCAGGAATATCTCAATAGGAATTATGGGTATTCTTAATATTTTTGACAAAAGCGGTGAAGCAAAAATTATAATAGAAAGGGTGATAATGATTGAAACTTCACTTGCCATGTTTTCCCTTTTTTAAAAGAGCCATTTTTTTAAACCCCTTACCCTTCACAGCTTTGGGCTATAGTGTAGCCAAGCTTTTCGAGTTCATTGATATCTTTCATTGCCGCATTACCCGAAGTTGTAAGGTAATCACCTATAACAATTGAGTTTGCACCGTGATCAAATATCTCGTACTGGTCATCGCCGAACATAAGCTCACGACCTCCTGCTACCATTATCTTTTGGGCATTTGGAACCATTTTTCTTGTCAGTTCGATCAGTTCAAAAGCCTGCTGTTTTGTAATAGAGTTCTTTACTATTGGCAGGGCCTTGTTCGGGTGGAAAAAATTAACGGGTACGTTTTTGGGATTCAGACTGGCAATTGATTCAAGCATCGATATCCTGTCTTCCTGCGTCTCCCCAAGGCCGAAGATACCCCCGCAGACAAGATTAAGTCCCACCTCGTTTACGTTCAGGCAGGTTTGGTATCTCTCTTCCCAGGTATGGGTTGTTACTATTGTCGAGTAGAACTCTTTTGAGGTCTCAAGATTATGGTTATAGTTGTCAACTCCTGATTTTTTCAGCTCCAACAGCTGCTCTTTTGAAGCAGTACCGTTACAGGCTATTATTTTCATCCCAAGATTTTCTTTCTTTACGGCTTTTGCAGCACGTGACACGAATTCCAGTCTTTCGTCGGTTAATCCTTTGCCTGCCGTAACAAGGCAGAATCCCATGGCTTTATTCGCCCGGGCAGCTTTTGCCTCTTTTACTATCTGATCGATAGGTTTCTCTTTATATCTTTGGATATCCGCTTTATATTTTACACTTTGTGTACAAAATTTGCAGTCTTCATTACATACGCCGCTTTGAATATTGCATATTGCACATAAAAATATTTTTTTGTTCTTGTTCATGGTTCTTATAATATCCTATTGATTTTTTTAGAGTATATCGTGAAGGGTGTTAGCCCTTTTCATCCATTTGTGGATAGCCTCATAGTTCTCGTCTTCAAGCATTTTCTGCATATGTTTCATATGTTTTTCATATATTTCAAGGGATTTTAGGAGATTTTCCCTGTTCTGCCTGAATATATCCGTCCACATATTGGGGCTTGATTTTGCAATACGGCTCATATCCTTGAACCCGCCTGCAGCCAATGAGATGATATACTCAGGGTCTTCATGTGACATTACGGTATTTGCAAGTCCAAAAGAGATCGCATGGGGAAGGTGGGATATATAACAGGCATGGATATCGTGGGTTTTTGAATCCATGTGCACTATTCTCATGGCAATGGCGTTAAATATATCAAGAGCCCTCTGCTTATGCAGCTCACCGCAGATATCAAGGTCACACAATACAATTGTTTTCCCCTCATATAGACCGTCAACAGCAGCTTTGGGGCCGAATTTCTCGGTTCCGGTCATAGGGTGGGCAGGGATGAAGTTTTGTTTCATTTTATCGGGTATATTATCAACGATCAGTTTTTTTGTAGAGCCGAAATCCATAATAGTAGTAGTGCTTGAAGCTTTCTTTAGTATAGGCATGAAAGCTATAATGGCATCAACCGGGATCGATAATATTATAATATCACACTCTAAAAGTTCATCCACTTCTACTATTTTTTGCACAAGTCCAAGCTCAAGCGCCTGCTCCTGGTGGACAGGGTTATGGTCGTATCCCACGACTTCGCTTGAGAGATTATACTTTTGCACAACTTTTGCAAAAGATCCTCCCATAAGCCCAAGTCCTACGATACCGAATTTAAGTTTTTTAAAATTTTCCATATTTTTTATACCTTTTACCTGTTCCATGCTTTTAATATTCTGTCGGTTTGTCTTTTCATATCTTTTTCTTTTAAAGCCTGCCTTTTATCATGCAGCTTTTTACCTAAAGCAAGGCCGATATTCAGCTTTACCATGTTCTTGTCGTTGAAATAAAGTTTTGTTGCAACAATAGTATAACCGTCTCTTGTAACTTTTTCATAGAACTTGTCCAGCTGTTTTCTGTGAAGAAGCAGTTTTCTATCCCTGTCTTCAGCGGGTCTGTATGATGCATGGGTGGTTTCAAGTGCACCGATATGCATGTTCAAAATGAACATTTCACCTTTTATGATACGGATAAAACTGTCTTTGAGGTTTATTCTTCCCGCTCTAATAGATTTTACTTCACTTCCTTTTAGTTCTATACCGACTTCAAGTATATCGCTTATCTGGTAATCATGAAATGCTTTTTTGTTACGAAATTCTCTTTGTTTCTTCTCTTCTTTTTTCTTTGCCAATATTTACTCTTTGATATTTTCTTTTAAAATAGTCTGTTCTTAGTTTTTATGATATTTGGGTAATTATACCAAATCATTCATTTATATAAAAAAAACTGCTGCCGCTTCCGCTGAAATAACTGTTTTTGGGAAGCTTGTAGTTTGAAGGCCTAAGCTCTTTGTAATTATCAAGTGCAGGAAGATACAGATCGTTTGCCTCTTCTATGGAAACCGTTTTTAATATATCTATGCTTTTCATGGACAGAAGTTTCTGGGCCTGCTCTTTTGAAACCTCTTTATAAAACTTTTCCCTGAAGCTTGTAAATATTTTTCCGGTGTTGCACTGAACTTTCGGGGTGAATGTTCTTATATCAAGAATCTCTTCATCAAAAGGTTTTACGATCTCCCCTATACCCGTAACATTGGCACTGTCGTATTCATAGATGAAAAAAGGCACGTCTGCACCTATAGCTGCACCTATTTTTGAGAGCTTATCTTTTGACAGCCCAAGTTCTGCTATTTCATTTACCATGATCATAAAGACGGCACAGTTACTGCTGCCTCCGCCCAGACCCGCAAATTCCGGAATGTTTTTTTTCACTACTACTTTATAATTCTTGAATAGTTCTCTAGTCTTGCTTGATATTTCTGTTAATTTCAAGTATGCTTTATAGATTGTGTTGTATCTTGTTTCACAGCCGAAATCACCCTCTAAAGTAAACTCACCAAAGTTTCCTTTTTCAAATCTTACTATATCAAAAAGATTGTGAACCCTTACAAACCTTGACACAAGTTCATGGTAGTGTTCCCTTCTGCCTGCAATTTTCAAGAAGATATTCACCTTTGCGTAAGATTTTTTTTCATAAAATTTATCCATTTAGAAGCACCTTGTTAAGCAGATATTTTACCTCATTATCTTTTATTTCAATGACGGCAAAAAAGGTATCGAACACTATTAGGTATTCTCCGTCGTTTTTATTCTCGAAATAGTTTATATCAAGTTTTTTCCCAAGATCAAACCACTCCTTTGTTCCGGTATAAGTATTTTTGGGTAGGTCTATATATTTCAAAGGGTCAAGGGCTTTTTCATCTTCAAAAATAAATTCCCCCTCATGTAGTCTTTTCAGGTACGAAAGTGTTCCCGTTTGTCCCAGTTTTTCCAGCAAAATCTGTGCCATGCTTCTTATATAGCTTCCTTCGCTTACCGTGATATCAAAAGTGATAAAAGGGTGGCAGTAGTTTACAAGATTTACATCGTAAACCTGTGAAACTATCTTTTTCATTTCAAAATCAACACCCTCTCTTGCCAGGTTATATGCCCTTTGTCCGTCGATTTTTTTTGCACTGTATTTTGGCGGCAGGTACTCCAAAGTACCTTTGAGGTTTTCAAGTTTTTCTTTTATCTCTTCTTCGTTCAGGATAGAGACATCTTTTATCTCATAGATATTTTCGATATCCAAAGATTCACTTTGGACCCCTAAAAATACGGTTGCCCTGTAGGATTTTGGAGTTTTCTTTAAAAACCTGAAAAGTTTTGAATACTGCCCGAATGCAACTATTAAGCAGCCGCAGGCAAAAGGGTCAAGTGTTCCGCTGAATCCTGCTTTTTTTGTTTTATATTTTCTTTTTATTCTGTTCAGGTAAAAGTTACTGCTTATAAATACTGGTTTATTTACTACAAAAAGTCTGTTATTCAAAGCTGCCTCTAGATCTTCTCGACAAATGAAGAGAGTATATCCCTTTTGCTTCCGCCGAAGTTGATTTTCAGTTTCAGGTCTTTACCTGCTTTTTGAACAGAAATTACTCTTCCCATCCCGAATATTTTATGTTTTACCAGGTCGTCTTTTTTAAACGCTTTGTTCTTTTCAATGGTAAGACTTCCTTTTATAAGGTCTGATTCCGTTAAAAACCTGCTTTTTACCAGTTGTGTTCTTCTACCTTTATAAAATCTGCTGTGAACGAAGCTTAAGGTAAGGTCATCTTTGGCTCTTGTCAGTGCAACGTAGCCAAGCCTTCTCTCCTCTTCAATATCGCTTCCGTCTCCAACAATAGGGAAGAATCCCTCTTCCAGCCCCACTATAAATACATGCTTGAACTCCAGGCCTTTGCTGGCATGAATACTCATTAACGATATATACTGCTCGCTTATCTCATCGGCAGCGCTTTCAAGTGATATTTCGTTTAAAAAGTCTTCAAGGTTAAGATCCACATTCTGTAGGAAAAAGTCTCTTAAGTATCCGTAGAATTCGTCAATATTCGAGATTCTGTCATCGGCGTCTATCACTTTTGCATAGGTTGTTTTAAAATCAAAAGTCTCCTCGAACAGGTCTATGAACTTCATTTTAGCGGTTTTTAAAACATCCTGCAGGTCTTCAACAGAAGCCATGAATACTTTAAGCGTCCTGCTGTTCTTTTTTCCCACAAGGGCAGTAAGTTCTTCGGGGGTGTAATCTTTTATGATGCTGAAGATTGCTTTTGCTTTTTGGTGGGATTCTGCTTCAAGTTTGTCGATGGTTGTTTTACCGATCCCTCTTTTGGGCTTGTTTATTATTCTTTTTATGGAAAAGTTGTCGTTACTGTTTGTTATAACCCTGAAGTATGCTATAAGATCTTTTATCTCCGATCTTTCGTAGAACTTTATACCTCCGACAAGTTTATAATTGATATTTGCCCTTACAAATCCCTCTTCCAAAGCCCTACTTAGTGCATTTACCCTGAAAAGTACGGCGATATCTTTGGGACTTTCCCCCGAGCTTATAAGTTTTTTTATATCATCTACAATCTTTTTGGTCTCTTCGTTTTCGTCGTTTGATTCGTAAACCTTGATGGAGTTACCCTCCATTCTTGTTCCGACAAGCTTTTTACCAAGTCTGTCCCTGTTATGTTCGATAAGAGCGTTTGCATGGAAAAGTATCTTATTGGTTGACCTGTAGTTGTTCTCAAGTTTTATGGTAACGGCTTCTTTAAAAGTATCACCGAACGTAAGGATATTCTTGATCGTGGCACCTCTCCATCCGTAGATAGACTGGTCATCGTCACCGACAACACACAGGTTATTGTGTGAACTGCACAGTTTCTTTAAAAGTTTGTATTGAAGTTCGTTGGTATCCTGATATTCGTCAACCATAATATACTGGTATCTCTGGCTTGTCTGCTTTGCCAGTTCTTCATTTTCCTCAAGGATCTTGTAGCTTAACAGAAGCAGGTCGTCAAAATCGACAAGATTGTTTTCTTTCAGGTAGTTTTGGTACTTCTCGTAGATATTCGCTATTTGCGTGTAGTATTTATCCTGTGCCGAAGCTTTTGCTTCTTCAACGCTCATGGTGGAGTTCTTGAACTTTGAGATCTCTGAAGCCAGGGCTGAAGTGGTTATCTCTTTATCTATTGTTTTGAGGATCTTTTTTTTATCATCAGTATCGATTATAACGAAGTTGTTTTTTCTGCCCAGTTTATCCATATGGAATTTTAAAAAAAGAAGCCCGAATTTATGGAAGGTACATAATAAGGGAGGATATGACACCTCTTCTATAAGAGCATAGGCTCTTTCTCTCATCTCTGTTGCCGCTTTGTTTGTAAAGGTAAGTGTCAGGATAGATGCCGGGTCTATACCTATAGATATAAGATAAGCCAGTCTTGTGGTAATGGTCTTTGTTTTACCGCTTCCTGCTCCCGCCAATATCAATAATGGACCGTCAATATGTTGTGCCGCAATTTTCTGCGAATCGTTTAAAGTAGATAACATTGTGCTTCTTTTCTTTATAATATATTTACATTTATTATATCAAAAAAAAAGTAAAATTAAAAAAATTTTACTTTTTTCATTACTTTTATTAATAATTAATATTTATTTATATAAATATATGTTATCATACTCATTATAAAACCAAATGCGTTTAAATAAAACTAATAGGAAAAAGGTGATTTATGTTATCAGATTTTACGAAATTAAATACATTTTTAACGGTTGTAAAAGAAAAATCATTCTCTAAAGCATCTGCAAAGCTTGGTATCTCCCAGCCTGCAGTTACTCAGCAGATGAGATTTTTGGAAGATTATTTAGGATCTGCAATAGTTGACAGAAAAAAGAACGGTATAAGACTTACTAAAGAGGGTGAAAAACTTCACCAGATCGCTCAAAAGATCGAGAAAGTGATTTTAAACAGTGAGAAAGAGATCTTAAAGATCATAAACAAAGACATTACTTTTGTTTTCGGTGCCTCAAATGCGATAGGTAACTATATTTTACCTACGTTCTTAAATGATATCAAAGAGAAAATAGACAATGATGTAAGTGTTACAATATCTTCAAGTGCCGAAGCTATCCAGGCATTACAGGATAAAAAAGTCGATATGGCCCTTATTGAGTCTCCGATATTTGAAGACGGTATTATCTACAGAGAATGGATAGAGGATGAGATCGTAATATTCTCAAACCAAAAACTTCCAAGACGTGTTAAAGATGAAGATCTTCAAGGATTCAAATGGGTTTGTAGAGATCCAAATTCACATACGAGAAAAACATTCAAAGAGAACCTTGAAGCTGTAGGTTTTCAGGATTGTGACACTTTCAACGTGGTAAGTGAAGCATCTTCCCCTACGGCGATCGTACAAACAGTACTTCATAGTTCAAAAGACGATGTGCCGACATGTTCTATCGTTTCAACTCATGCCATTGAGGATTTTGTAAAGTCCGGTGTTTTATTCGAAGCAAGGCTTCCAAACGTAAAAATGAAAAGAAAACTTTATATAGCTTATTTGAAAGAAAGAAAACACGACGCCTTCGTTGATAATGTTATAAGTTACCTTATGACAGTAAAACATAAATAAAAAGTTTTAAACTTTTTATTTATTTAACTAATAATTTTCTTTAAGAAATCTTATCAAAAAATCCTGCTAAACTTCCTAAAATAAAAAATAAAAGGGTTAAAATTGTTTGATAATAGTTTAAAAACATTTAAATTAGTCACTACTGTTGAAGGTATATCTTTCCTTGTCTTATTGTTCATTGCCATGCCTTTAAAATATATGGCTGGGATTCCTGTCGCTACTAAAATAGTAGGTATGATACATGGAGGATTATTCATCTGGTATATAAAAGCACAATATGACGCAAGTAAAGAGTGCGGATGGGGCTGGAAGTTCAATACTTTTGCATTTATAGCTTCACTTATCCCTTTTGCTACTTTCTACCTGAAAAAAGAGCTGGATAAAATTATCGTAAAAGAGGAAACTGCAAAATAAAACTACTAGAACTCTAGTAGTTTTTCTATCTCCTCGTCACTGAAGCCCGCTCTTTTGCGGGCTTTTACGTTCAGGTTCTTGTTCTTTTTAAATGAATTTGGATAAACCTTGTCAACTATCTTAAAATAATCGCAAGTAAAGTTCTCTTTCTGTGAACATCCGTATTTATACCATTTGTCACCTTTTTTTACATGGTCCACTTCCTCTTCTAGAATTATCTCAAGCAGTTCGATTATCTTTTGGGTATTTGGAATTTTCTTTAATCTCTCTATCATCACAGCATTTGCATCAAGGCCGTTTGCTTCCATGTATCTTGGTATCAGTGCCATTCTTGGGATAAATTCCAGGGATCTCATACTTGCTTCAAATAATCCCTGGTGAACCTCGATCTGTCCGTATTTACAGCCGTAGCTTTCAAGCTGTTCGTTTATAAGATTAAAGTGTCTTATTTCATCTTCGGCTACTTCCATCCAGTCTTTATAATACTCAAAGGGCAAATTTGTAAATCTGTAACAGGCGTCAAGAGCCAGGTCAACGGCACTGTACTCAATATGTGCAATAGCGTGAAGAAGCGTAATCTTTCCTTCGTCACTTGCAAGGTTTGTTCTTTTTGGTACCTGTTTGGGGTCGACTATGGTGCAGAAATCTTTATATGAGGGTTCTTTAAATACCTCGATATTATCAATAGGTTCAAGGCTGAGTTTATTTTCCAAAAACTCTTTATAAACTTTTTCAAATAGTTCAAATTTCGTTTCAGGTGTTTTTGCGGTTAATACTTCTTTTACTTTGTTAAAAAAATTGTTTTTCATGGCGCTATTTTATATCTTTTTTGATTTCAAAGTAATTAAGCAAAGTTAACGAAGCTTTTCTAAAAATAGTTTAATTAAAGATTTTAATTAAGTAAATACTAATTGTAACTAAAGTAGGATTATAAGAATTTATAATAGAGGGGAAATTATATGAAAAAAATTTTATTAAGCACGTTGATTGCAGTCGGGCTGTTTGGAAGCGCTTTATACGCTTCAAGCTGTGAAGCAAAAGGTGATAACTTTATTTCAGTTGCGGGAGAGTGTCTTGAAATAAAGGCTTTTGAAGGTGATGAAGAGGGAAAATTAAATATCGTATTGCACGGTACATGGAAAAGCGGAACAAATACATTGGGAAGATATGCACCTTTTGCCGAGGCATTGGTTATGGAAACCGATATCACTACAGTTGCCGTTGCACTTCCCGGGTATTCAAATTCCACAACAAACAGTTTAAAATGTCTGGGTGACGGAGAGGGGTTGTCTACAAAACCTGACTACGTGAAGTTTGCATTGGAACTGATCTCAAAACTTAAAAACAAATATGAAGCACAGAGTGTGAACTATATGGGACATTCTGCTTCTGCTTCTATGGGGGCAAAGGTTGCAGAACATAACAGCGGGCTTAATATTGTGACCCTTGCCGGCGGTAAATACGATAAAGTGGATATATCAAAACTTGATAAAAACCTCAAATATATTTTGGTTTACGGAACAAAAGATAAAATATCCGAGCCGAAACATACACTTGATTTTTATGACAAGCTTGAAAAATCCGGCTTTAACGTTAAACTTGTAAAAGTTGAACAGGCTCACTTGGATCTTGATATGTCTGATCCTTCTGTTGAAGCTTTCTCTTCGGCTGTTTCAGAATAGATACTTTTTGATAAAAACAGTATATCGCAAGATTGCTGTTTTTATTCTGCATATAAAAACCTACTTCAAGCCTTATTCTTAAAGGCTTTTATCTTTTAAGCAAAAAAATCTGATATAATAGTTATATGAAAAAACTTCTAATAATTTTATTATCTTCTTTCTTTTTATACGCTACTGAAAATGCAGGGCATATATCTTCTTTTTTTCTTGGCGTAAAATATGAAGCGGGTACCCTGATCGGCTCGGACACTACAAAAGAGAAGCTCGTTATGAAGCTTGACGGGGTAGATTATTTTACCCTGATAGAATATGTGGAAGCGATGAAAGGTGCCGTTACGAATGACGAATTCAAAGCAAATCTTATTAATATCCGTTACAAAGATGGAATAGTCTCATATAAGAACAGAAGACACTTTTTCAGCGACTGGCTGGAAAAGAGAAATATCAAAGATATAACCTGTGAAACGGGACCTTGCATAAATGTTATAAAAAGCCTTAATAAAAAAGGAATAAACCAGGTTTATTTTGAAGGGATAGATATAGTAAAAAGGAAAATAAGCTATGTGCCTGTAGAGGAGTTTGACAGTCTGAGCCTGAATGACGGGGATTATATCGGTATCTATACAAAAAAACAAGGTGTTGATACAATCGGTGCGGGAATAGCTTTGAACAAAGATGGAACCTGGTATTTAAGACATGCAAGCATTAAGGAAAAGAAAGTAGTCGATATCGAGCTTGACCAGTATCTTGGGGATAAGGACGGGGTTATAGTTTACAGAAGTTTGTTCAGTTTTTAATAAAAGGAAGAGTAAATAAGTTGAAAGAATATATTAATGACCTAAAAACAGTTTTATTTGTTTTAGCGGCGGTGGTAATTGCAATAATCTATAACTGGAACTATTTTTTTTCGGATGAAACTTTAAATGAAGTAAAGGTTGTCCAAAAGCAGGAGCTGGAAAAAGGGCTTGACAAATGACACTCTTCAAACCCCATACTCAGGAAGAACTTAAAAAGCTGGGAGTAACAGAAGGTAAAACCTGTGTCATAGAGTACCTGGACAAGGATTATTTCAACGGTGAGGAAACTTTGGAAAGATCACGTGCCGTGGCTATAATGAACGACGGTAAAATAAGCTTTATAGTGAGCGATCCTTATGGAATGGACAAGTTCATAAATAACGCGAAAGTGATAAAAGGTTGAATAACCAAGTGGCGGATTTTGTTAATTTTGATATTTTAATAACACCTTATATTATAGGTTTTGTATATCTTTTCGGGGCTTTTGCAGTTCCATTTGCGGTTTATTATTATTTTAAAAAATACAAATTTGAGATAAACAGCGGCAGGGTGCGTCTATATATTTTCGCTGCTTTTATAGTATTGGAAATATTCTGGAGAATTTTTTGTGAATTCTTTATGGTATATTTTAAAATATACCTGGCTCTGGGGTGATAGGGACAGGGCTTAAACACTTCATTAAAAGAGAAGTGATTTTAAACTTTCTTGTTAAAGATATTATTTATTAATATATCTAAGATATAATTGCATTATGATTATCTTAGATTTTGAAACAAACACATTAAATCCCCATGACGTAATTGAAGCGGCCGCAGTGAGGGTTGAAATAATTAACGGCGAATATACGGTAAAAGACAGATTCCACAGGTATTATCTGTCCAGGTATCCCGTGAACTACTACTCTTACCAGGTACACAGATTAACTCCCGAACTTATTCTTGAACACAGGAACAGAAGCGAAGAGAAGTATAGCTCATACTTTAAAGAGGATGAGGATTTTGTAACATTCTGTGCTAGCGCAAAAACACTGGTTGCCCATAATATATCTTTTGAACTGAAGCATATAGAAGGGATGGTGGAGTTTGAAAAACACTTCTGCACAATGAAAGAGAACAAGCAGATCGTAAAAGCTCTCAATAAGAACGGCAGAATAAAAAATCCAAAGCTTGATGAGACCTGTATTCATTACGGGATAGATTTTGATCCCGATGCTTATCACAGTGCAACCTATGATGTAAGCAAATGTTTTGAAATCCTAAGATCTATGCATAGTCAGGGTTATTTAAAGTGAAAAATCTTTTTCTGATCCTGCTTTTCCCTTTCTATCTTTTTTCACAGAATATTGAAGCGGGGTATAATATTTCTTACGGAATATTCGGTACCTTGGGAAATGCATATACGAAGATCCAAAGAGACGAAAAAAGCTATTCTATTACGGCTAAGGCCGAGACTAAAGGGATTGCACGATTTTTAAGCAATAACCGCCAGGAGATCTATACCAGCCGAGGGAAAATACTCAACGGTCTTTTATATCCAACCGAATATAAAAAAATAAAATCAACAAACAGCTATACAAAACAAAAAAGGTATATCTTTGACCATATAAACAAAATTGTAATACTTGAAAGAACCGATTTTTACAAAGATACGAAAAAAACACAATCGGCAAAAGTGAAATTCCCTTATTATGCGTCAAATGATATCTTATCCCTTTATTTTAATTTGAACGATCTTACAAAAAGTAATGGGGAAAAACAGATGGTATTCAGTGCGATAGGGGCAAAAGAGGAAGACGGCAGAATAGATATAGAAAAGCCCCAGGGCTCCACTCTTGAAGATATAAAAAAATTTATGAATATAGATATAAACCGATTTTTAAAAGTAAGCATAAACCAGAACATCTTTTCAAGCCGCAACGGGGAGATGATCATAAATATAGATGAGAACAATATCTGCCATAAAGCCGTTTTGAAAGATGTCCTGCTTTTTGGGGATATAGTAGCAACAAAAATAGACAACACCAAGGAAATATTTGAATAATTTAACAAAACTCATAGCCTCAAAGATAGATATAGAGGAAAAATACGTAAACAATATAATCAAGCTTTTAGACGAGGGAAGTACCATAGCTTTTATAGCAAGATACAGGAAAGATCTGACCGGCAATGCTACTGATGAGACGCTTTTAAAGTTTCAGGAGATCTATGAATATTCCCATAAACTTTTAAAGCGCCGTGAAGAGATATCTAACATATTAAAACAGAAAGATTCATTAACCCAAAAGATTGACGAAGAACTTGAACAGGCCCAAAGCTTAAGAGCCCTTGAGGATATCTACGAACCTTACAAGGGAAGCAAAAATACAAGGGCAGACAATGCAGTAAAGAACGGCTTGACTGATCTTGCGAATATTATATCGACCATGAAATACACTATTCCACAAATAGAGCAAAAAGCAAGAAAGTTTTTAAATAAAGATGTAAAAACTGTTGATGAAGCTGTAAGCGGAGCAAAAGATATTATAGCTTTAAGATATTCCCAGGAAACAAGGACAAAAGAGGCACTAAGGAAAAATATACAATCCCGCGGCATACTTGTAACCAAACCTGCAAAGAGCTTTGATAAGGATGGTTTATACAAAGATCTTGCCGATATAAACCAGAAAGCCTCATATATGAGATCACACAGACTGCTTGCCGTATTAAGGGGTGTGAATGAAAAACAGTTAAGTATGAAAATAGAGCTTGACGAGGATTACATTATTGAGGGGATAAAGAAATACAGAATAAGAAAAGATGCAAACAGCTCCTCAAAGCTTGTTATAGAAGCTTATATCGACGGACTTAAAAGGCTGCTCCTTCCAGCTTTAAAAAGGGAGTTCGTAGCAAACCTGAAAGAGAAAGCCGGAAGCGAAGCAATAGAGCTTTTCGGAAAGAATCTGGGGGAGCTTTTATTAACGCCTCCTTTGGTAAATCAGATCATTCTTGGAATGGATCCCGGGTACAAAACAGGATGTAAATGTGCAGTTATAGATAAAGAGGGCAATTACCTTGACAGCTGCGTTGTATACCTGTTAAGCGAAGAGCAGAAAAGCAAAGCTTCAAAAACGATACAGAATATTATAAAAAAACATAATGTTACCGCAATAGCTATAGGAAACGGTACGGCTTCAAAAGAGACGGCTTCTTTTATATCCGATTTAAAAGAAAAACAGAATCTGAAGTTCAATTACGCTGTAGTAAGTGAGATAGGTGCTTCTGTTTATTCAGCTTCAAAAATAGCACAGCAGGAGTATCCTGATCTTGACGTAACTATAAGGGGAGCTATATCTATTGCCCAAAGATTAAGAGATCCTATCTCTGCACTTGTAAAAATAGATCCAAAAAGTCTGGGGCTTGGACAGTACCAGCACGACCTGAATCAAAAAGAGCTGGCAAATAAATTGGCTTATATTACGGAAAACCTGGTGAACAAAGTAGGGGTGGATATCAACTCCGCTTCATATAAGCTTTTATCCTATCTGTCGGGTATAAGTGAAAGGCTTGCCAAAAATATTATAGAGTTCAGAAAAAGATCAGGCGCTTTCAGGACAAAAAGACAGCTTATGGAAGTAAGCGGCCTGGGTCAGAAAGCTTTTGAACAGTCGGTCGGTTTTGTAAGGATAAAGGATGGGGAAAGTTTTTTTGACAATACGGGGATCCACCCCGAAAGCTACGATGTAGCAAACTACATAAAAAACAATTTCGACCTGGAAAATATATCAAACGATGATATAAAGGGATTGTCACAGAAGTTTGAAATTGGTTTTGAAACTTTAAAAGATATTGTTTTTGAATTGAAAAAACCGGGTTATGATATAAGAGAAGAGCTTGAACAGGTATCGTTCTGCGAACAGATAAAAGATATCGAAGAATTAAAAGAGGGCGATGAGGTAAACGGGATTGTACGGAATATTACCGATTTCGGGGCTTTTGTCGATATAGGACTTAAGAACGATGCATTGCTTCATATATCAAAAATATCCCATAAAAGGGTATCTCATCCATCAGATGTTCTAAGGGTTAATCAACAGTTGAAAAATATAAAAATAGATACTGTCGATCTTAAAAGAAGCAGAATAGGGCTTAGCCTGGTCTAACAGCAGAATTAACTGCCGTTAGAAGCTTGCCCATTCATCATCATCCTCTTTTGCAGGTTGAACAACCTGTATTGTTTTTTTAGGTGCTGTTTGTGAATGTTTTGTTTCTGTTTTCTGCGCAGGAGTACCGTGTGCCGGTTTGGAAGCAGTTTTTGGGGCTGCTTGCTTGCTTGAACTAAAAGAGAAATCTTTCGCTTTTACATCATTTTTTCCGATAAACTCTTTTTCGTTTGCACTTGAAACTATATCTTTGGCAAGAACAGAAGTATTTTGTGCTATCTGATTTGCCTGGTCAGCGGCAGCTGCATTTTTCTGTGTCTGCTGATCAAGTGAATTAATGGAATCGTTGATTTGTGAAATACCTGTTTGCTGCTCTTTTGAAGAGGTTGTTACTTCACCTATGAGTCCTATTGTTTTTGCGATATCCGCATTTAACGAATCATACCCTTCTATCATGCTTGAAGCGATTGATTTTCCACCGTTCGCTTTTGTGTTAGCGTCTTCAACAAGATCTTTTATCTCTTTTGCAGCCTCTGCACTTCTTGAAGCAAGGTTTCTAACCTCTTGTGCAACCACGGCGAAACCTTTACCTGCTTCCCCTGCCGTTGCCGCTTCAACCGCCGCATTAAGAGAAAGGATATTAGTCTGGAATGCGATCTGGTCAATTACACCGATAGCTTCATTGATGGCAGTTACTTTTTCATTTATCTCTTCCATTGATAATGATGTTCTTTTCGCAAGGTCTTCACCTTTTGATGCGGAGTTGTTAACATGTTTAGCAAGCTGTGACATCTCGCTGATTCTTTCATTTGAACTGTGGATATTACTTGTTATCTCTTCCACGGCGGCAGCAGTTTCTTCAAGTCTTGCCGCAGCCTCATTTGACGAAACGTTCAGATTATGTACCGTATCCAAAAGTGTATTGGCGTTGTTCTCAAGAGTAAGGCCAACTTGTTTGTTCTCGATAAGCATATTGTTTATCGTTTCCGCAAGATTGTTAAGTCCCAGTGATACCTGACCGCTGCAGGTTGTAATCCTGTGGCTGAAATCAAGCTGTGCGTATTTTTCAAGTGAGTTTGTGATTTCGTTAACATCTTTACAAACTTTTTGTCTCAGGATCTTTAACATATCGTTGATCTGAATCCTTAACTCTTCCAGGCTTTCAGTCTCGACCTTTGTGTCAAGGTGGGTGTCAAGATAACCTTTTTTGATCTCTTCAACCGTGGCTTTTACTTCATCTATGAATTTATTGTCTGAGTCTATAATTGATTTTGTTTTTGAGATATTCTCGTTTATAACTTTTGACATCATACCTATCTCATCGTTACTTACGATAGGAAGAGGTTCAACTGTTGAAGTCTCCTTGTTCAGGTATTTGAAGAACTCAAGAAGACCCCCTTCAAATCTGCTAAGAGGATTGACTATAAATCTTTTTACAGTGTAAAGGATAACCAACAATGAAACAACAGAAATCAGTGCAAGTATTACTATACTTGTATAAACTATATCATTGGCATCTCTTACAGCTTCTTCTACAGTATTAAGGTCTTTACCTGCAATGGCAATTCCCAGTTTCTTTCCGTTGAAATCTTTTATATCAACATAAGTGAACAAGAAGCCGTTACCTACTGCAAACTTTTTATCCATCATAGCTTTTAGGTCTATATTTGAAGCATCCGACATAAATGCTTTATTTAAAAACTTTTGCGAGATAACGTAGTTTTTCTGGAAAATCTTCTTTGCATCGAACTGTTTTACGTTCGTAATTCTTTTATCCATTAAAAGGACAAAACCGTCTTTGTGTTGATCGAATTTTTTGGCTACTGAATTAAGTCCCTGCATAAATTCCAAGGAACCCAGGTGAACGCCGTTGTCAATAATTGGAACCACAGATCTTAAACTAAGCCCCGCTTTTCCTATCTCAAAACCGTTTACGGATTTTTTATTGCTGTTTACATATACAACACTTGTTCTGAATCCGCTTAGGTCATCACCGTATTTTTCCGGTTTCCAGTTTCTTAGGAACGAGTGGTTCTCATTAGTATGCACATGTACCTTGATATTCTTGAAGCTGGTTCCGTTCTTAAACGTGCTGCTGATGTGTTTCAAGCTGTCAATGGCAAGCTGCCTGTTGTTCGTAATAAGGGCTTTTTTGATCTGCCCGTCATTGGCTATAGAAAATGCATTTGTTATACCAACGTCTTTTTTACCAGTCAGGTATCCCTTAAGTTCTTTAACAAGATCGTTCTTTTGTACCTGGTAAACATCTTCTTTAAGTTGTTTGGCTTTGTATAATAATATACTGATACCTATTAATGCACCCAAAATAATAACGGATGCAACAAATAGCATGATTTTTTTACCTATAGAGAAGTTATTCATACCTTTTTCTCTCCTAAAATATAATTGTATAAACATTGTAACATTTTAATTATTAATTATAATGTGATATAAAAATAAATAATAATTTATTTGTACAAAACAGGTTAAATAGTTAAAATCTTTACAAAAGATTTACTTTTGATTTAAGCTTTGCAATAAAAAAATTTGTTAAAATAACTTTTTTAGCAATAGGATTAAATTTTTATAAAAAGAGTATACAGTGAAGAGTAAGATCGAACAGATAAAAAAAGAGATAGCAAAACAGGTTATAGGTCAGGAGCATATGGTCGATGCTTTGTTGATAGGATTATTCACAAACGGCCATGTACTGCTTGAAGGTGTCCCGGGACTTGCAAAAACAACTACTGTAAACGCCATGGCAAAATCTTTGAATCTTGATTTTAAAAGGGTGCAGTTTACTCCTGATCTGCTTCCAAGCGATATTCTCGGTGCGCAGATTTATGATATGAAAAACAGTGAATTCAAGATAAAAAAAGGGCCTGTTTTTACAAACCTTCTTCTTGCTGACGAGATAAACAGAGCTCCTGCGAAAGTGCAGTCGGCACTTCTTGAGGTTATGCAGGAAAGGCAGGTAACTATTGGAGAGACAAGCTATAAAATAGATGATCCTTTTTTGGTACTTGCAACGCAGAACCCTGTAGAACAGGAGGGTGCATATTCCCTTCCTGAAGCACAGCTTGACAGGTTTATGTTCAAAATAGTAGTCGGCTACAATACAAAAGAGGAAGAGTATAAGATCGCAAGCAGTGTTGCAAACAGCACTTTTAAAACGATTGAAACAGTTCTTAAAAAAGAGGATATACAAACTATAAAAGAGGAAGTCAAAAATATCCATATCGATCAAGAGCTTGAAAAATATATAGTGGATCTGGTATTTGCCACCAGATATCCGCAGGATTACGGACTTGAAGATATAAAAGATCTGCTGCAGTTCGGTGCAAGTCCCCGTGCAACTATAGATATGTTCAAAGCCGTAAAAGCAAAAGCTTATTTAAGGGGAAATGATTATGTGACCCCTTTGGATATAACATTATGTGTAAAAGATGTCTTAAGACATAGAATAGTTCTAAGTTATGAGGCTCTGGCCGAAGATATAAACAGTGACTTCATTATTCAAAAAGTTATAGAAAAAATACCTGTCCCTTAAGAGTCTGCATGGAGAATATTAATAGTTTTGAGAAACTGAAAAAACTTTCAACCGGATTGTCTGTTTTATTTATGGAAAAAGATAAAAAGTTCCATGAAGCTATTGAAAACATATTTAACGATGCTTTTAGCAGCGTGTACCGTTTTTTTGACGAAGCAAGCGCTTTGGAGAGGTATTCTTTAATCAAACCGGATCTTCTGGTTCTGGGGCTTCCTCTTGCAAAGGCGAATGCAATAGAGTTTATAGCAGATATAAGGCAGATAAACCCTGATGCGAATATTGTGGTAATTTCTGATAATAACGAGGATTTCGAGCTTCTTCATACTATTGATTTCGGTATTATGAAATTGATTTTAAAGCCTCTTTCCCCAAATCAGCTGGTTAATTATCTTTCCTCAGTGCTTGAAGATACGGAACAGCCAAGGATATATAAACAGTCTTTAAAGTTTTTGCAGAATATCAAGGAAAAGAACAAAGAGCTTATCTTCAACAATTCATATAAAGGTATCCCCATATCAAGTGAAGGGACGATCGAATCGATAGATGAAAATACATTTACCGTAAAGCTTAGCGAGATACAAAAGGCGGCGGTAAAATATGAATCCCACACGGTTTTGAAAGCAGGGGCATCAGGCAGATTTGTCCATGCATATCTCTTAAGTCTTGATGAGAGAAGATCTATTGCCAGATTTACCAAGCCCCATTTTATAGATTTTACGCAAAGAAGCCTTTCCAATAAAAGATTAAAGGTTGATTCCAGCTTTAAATTGGGATTTTTTTATAAAAATAAAAATATAGAAGCCTTTGCCGAAGATATCTCCCTGGGTGCCATATCTATATTTATCGACACCGTGACGTGCCCTTTTTCAGAAGCTGAAAACATTGATCTTACTTTGGGTTTTGATATCGATACGGCAGTTATATCAAACAGCGATAGGATATTCGTAAAGGTTTTTGCCAAGGGAAAAGTTATACGAACAGAACCTTACAAAAACGGTTTCAAGGTTATATCTAGTCTATCTGTAGCAAAAGCGGACCAGAGTAATTTTAAAAAATATATAAAATATCTAGAGATGAAAATAATAGAAGAATTCAAATATTTGGTCAGAAGATAGATGGATAAAAACATAAAAAAAATACTTATCAAAACAAAAAAAGGGGTATTCAGCCACCGCATAGGAAATAACAGTTCCAGGTTCAAAGGGGACGGGTATGATTTCGTAGAGCTTAGGGAATATGAAGAGGGTGAGGATATACGTAAAATAGACTGGGTGATAAGTGCAAAAGCAAGAAAGCCGTTTGTCAAGGTTTTCCACACCCAAAGGGAATTGAACATTGTTATTGCTCCGATCCTTAACGGAAGCGTTCATTTCGGTACAAAGAAACTAAAGCAGGAGCTTATAAGCGAAGTGTGTGCGGTACTTGGATTTGCAAGTGTTGCAAGCGGGGACAGTTTTACAAGCTTTGTATTAAACGAGAAACTGCAATTAAATACCAAAAAGTCAAAACAGTTTTTCAGCGTTGAGAAGATGGTAGAAAATATCTATAATTACAACTGCATAAACAAAAAAACCGACAATGACGTAATAAAAAGAGATCTTTTTAAGAATATAAAAGAGAAATCAGTAATCTTTTTAATAGGGGACTTCTTTGATATTGAAAACCTTGATCTAAAACTTTTATCTGCGAAACACGAGGTGGTAGCAGTGATCATTAGAGATCCATTTGAAGAAAATCCTATACCAATGGGAAATGTCAACTTCACCGATCCTTCCGATTCCAGGATTTTTGACGCTTCAATAAGCGGATCAGTAGTAAAAGAGTATATGAAAAAAGTTAAAAAGAATGATCTCTTATTGTATGATCATTTTAAAAAAGCGGGTGTTGATTTTACCAAAATCTATACCGACGAAAACTACTTTATAAAATTATTAAAGCTTTTTCATTAAGTGTTGATATTTAAAATAAAAACAGTATAATAGTTTTGACCTATTTCTGAAAGGCGGGTAATGAAAAATGTTTTCAAAAATCTATTAATTGTATTTATCATTTTATTGTCGATACTAAGTTATATTTACTATGATAAAACAAGACAGATAGCACTTGAAAATGCAGAAGTGAAGATAAATGAACTACTTTTGAATTATAAAGCTTTTAGAAGTTATGTTAGTAATATACAAAAAGAAGAAGTTTATAGACTTCAACAAAATAATAAAATCTCATGTGATTATTTTATGCCCCAGCTGCTATCTTCAACCTATAGTGCAAAGGCAGTGAACGAGCTTTACAATCAATTAAGACAAAATAAAAAACAAGAAGAGATCAAAATCAGGTTCGCAAGTGACAACCCAAGAAATCTCAACAACAAAGCCACCCCTGATGAATCGGCAATATTAAAACAGTTTAATGAAGGAACTTTAAGTTCATATAAAAAAATAATTGAAACCGATAAAGGTAAAAGTCTATATTATGCGGTTCCGACAAAAAGAACAACCAAAGAGTGTATGAGGTGTCATTATGACCCTAAAACCGCCCCGAAACAAATGGTTGAAGTTTACGGAGATAAGAACGGCTTTTATGAAAAGCAGGGACAGGTCAGGGCTCTTCTTTCGACAAGTTACCCTTTGACAGAAGATCTAAACTACGCAAACAGCCTGTTCTTTAAACTTGTGCTCGTTTCTGTTATTGTTTTCGGGCTGCTTTTTGTTATTGTGTATTATTTTGTAAAAAAGCTTAAGATCAAAAACTCCAAGCTTCAGAAATTGAACCTCACCCTTGACAAGAAAGTAGAGTTTAGAACTAAAGAGCTTGAAAAAGAGAGAAAATATATTAAAAGCATCGTAGATGCAAACCCTAATATTATAGTAGTAACAAACGGAAAAGATATCATAAGCGCAAATAAAAGCTTCTTTGAGCTTCTTGGTTATGAAGATATGGAGAAGTTTAAAAAAGAGCACAAATGTATCTGTGATTATTTTGTAAAGCTTGATGAAAAAGAGTTTAATGACAAACAACTTATCCAAGGGCAGACCTGGTGTGATTACCTGGTTGAACATAATGAAAATATACATCATCTTCAAATGATGATCAACGGCAGAAAAGTAAGTTATATCATAAGTGCCATACCCCTTAACGGAAGTGATCATACACTCCTGACCCTAAGTGACATAACGGAACTCAAAGAGAAGGATAAAAAACTTTACGAACAGTCAAAACTGGCATCAATGGGGGAAATGATAGGAAATATAGCCCATCAGTGGAGACAGCCGTTATCTGTTATCTCGACAGGTGCAACGGGATTAAAAGTGCATAAAGAGTTTAATACCCTGAGTGATCAGATGTTCTTTGAGACCTGTGATCTTATAGAAAGTAATGCCCAGTACCTTTCAAAAACAATTGATGATTTTAGGAATTTCATAAGAGAAGACAGAATAAAGAAAAAGTTTCAAATAAAAGAGAGTATCGACAATCTGTTGAAACTTACGGGATTCAGCGCAACTTCCCATCATATAAATGTTGAGATCAAAATAGAAGAATCGATAGAAGTCGAGTCTTATCCAAATGAGCTTGCCCAATGTTTTATAAATGTATTCAATAATGCAAAAGATGCGTTAAAACTTGTACCCGAGGAACAAAGATATCTGCTTATAGAAGCAAAAAAACTAAACGGCAAAGTACAGATCATCTTCAGCGATACGGGAGGTGGGATTGATGAAAAGATCATCAACAGCATATTTGAACCCTATTTTACTACCAAGCACCAGTCAAAAGGAACAGGGCTTGGGCTTAGTATGACCTATAAACTTATAACTGAAGGGATGGGTGGAAATATTACCGTTAAAAACGGCTCTTTGAAATATAAAGGCAAGGAGTACAAAGGTGCAGTATTTACCATAACTTTATAATAAATAAATGTTAAAGAGATTATGATATAATCCTTTTCAATAAAGCTTTAAAAGCAGTTTTACAGGAGTGTTGGATAATAAAATGCTAGAAATAAATGATATAAAATCTTTAGAACAGGTTCCCGATTTTAGTATCTACATATATTATCTTTTAATCTTTTCAGCTCTTGTTTTTTTGTCTATAGCCGGCTATTTTATATATAAATATATCAAAAGAGACAAAAACTCTCTTAGCAGACAATATTTCAGCCTTTTAAAAAACATTGATTTCTCAGATTCCAAGAAAGCTGCATACGAGATATCAAAATACGGAAGGCTTATGGCAAAAAGCGAGAGGGAAAAACAGCTTATAAATGATATTTACAACGATCTTGAAGAGTTCAAATATAAAAAAAGCGTCACCAAATCTATACCCAAAAGCGTTAAAGTGAAGTTTGAAACATTTATGGAGTCTTTGGATGTTCGGTAATATTACATTGCAGTATCCTTATGTACTGCTTCTTTTGGGTCTTTTTATAATTTGTGCATTTTTCTGCAAGGCCAAGTCTTCATCATATTTTGTTCCACATTTGAATCTGTTTGAAAGCTCCACGAAACTTGGAAGCTCAACGGTTGTTCTGCTAAAGTGGATAACGATAGTTTTTGCCCTTATTGCTTTATCTTCACCCGTAAAAGAGCTTAATATTATAAATACCAAAAACAAAGGGATCGATATTGTTCTGTCTTTGGATACCAGCGGTTCCATGAGGCAGAGGGGTTTTAACAAAGAGAATATACAGCACAACAGGTGGGATGTTGTAAGCTCTATCGTAAAAGATTTTATAGAAAAAAGGGTAAACGACAATATTGCTCTGGTGGTATTTGGACAAAGCGTGATGACCGCCTCCCCCCTAAGTTACGATAAAAATGCACAAAAAAAGATAATAGACACTTTGGGTATAGGAATTGTGGGTGAAAAAACTGCACTAATAGACAGCATAGCCACTTCCATAAATATATTAAAGCAAAGGTCCTCAAAATCAAAAGTGATCATACTTTTAACTGACGGTAACGATACGGCAAGCAAAATCCCTTTGAACATAGTTACCAAAATGGCAAAGAAATACGGAATAAAGATTTATGCCGTGGCAATAGGGGTCAGGGATACTTTTATGTTAAACGAGCTGTCAAATACCAACGGCGGCAAGACTTTTACTGCAAGAAGCAAGGATGACCTGAAAAAGATTTATGAGAAGATAAATCTCCTTGAAAAAAGTGAAATAGACCAGAATAAAATAGTGCTTAAAGAGTATCTGTTCTTTTATCCCCTTTTTATAAGCTTTTTGTCGCTTCTGATGTTTGTATATTTCAAAAACAGAAGGGAGAATATATAGTATGAGCTTTTTATATCCCAATGTATTTTTTATGATGCTGATACCTCTGCTTCTTTTGATCATACTTGTATTAACCAACAAGCAGAATATGGAAAAATATTTTTCAAAAGAGATCCTTGAAAAACTGGCCGCAGGTAAAAAGGGCTTGGATAAAAACACAAGGAACGGCCTGCTCTTTGCGGTGCTTGTTTTGTTTATAATCGCCCTTGCCAGACCTGTTATGGATAAAAAAGATATAAATGTTAATCAAAAACTCATACCCATAGTAATCGCCCTTGATCTTTCAAAGTCGATGCAGGCAACAGATATTTATCCAAACAGGGTATCCCTGGCAAAAAAGAAATTAAAAGATATAATCACACTTTCACCAAATGCCACTGTAGGGATACTGCTTTTTGCAAAAGACTCTTTTATCCTAAGCCCCGTTACGGAGGATTTCGTATCTTTGAACTATATAGTTACAAATCTTGATACTTCGGTGCAGTTATCCAACGGTTCAAATATATCCAGCGTACTTCAGGCAACGAACCATATGTTAAATGACTACAAGGTAAAGAATCTTGTTATATTAAGCGACGGGGGAAACGACGACTCCTATGAAGAAGAGCTGGAGTTCGCAAAGGATAATAATATTGCAGTATACAGCATAGGTCTGGCAACAAAGCAGGGTTCTCCTATTCCTGAAAAAGAAGGTTATCTGACAGACAAGAACGGGAAAATTGTAAACGTCAAGTTAAACGAGTCCATAAAGAACCTGAGCATTAAAAGCGGCGGCGGTTATATAGATTTCAGTCTTGACGACAGCGATGCAAAGGCGATAGTTCAAAGAATAAACGCCCAGTCTAAAAAGGAGGAACTAAAAGCCCGTCAGGTAAAAGTATACAAAGAGCTGTTCTATTACCCTCTGGGGCTTGCGGTCTTTGTACTTTTGATTGCTTTAAGCTCTTTCCCCTCATTTAAAAGAAAAGCCGCCAACGGCCTTGTTATAGCGGCGGCATTGTCCTTTTATCCAATCAGCGGGTACAGTTTTGAATTTGAGTTTGAAAATATCAAAAAAGCAAAAAACTATTATGAAAACAAAGAGTACGACAAAGCGGCCGACGAATACAGGAAAATACCCCAAACGCCCCAGTCCCTTTATAATTTGGGGAATACTCTTTATAAACAGGGTAAATACAAAGAAGCCCTAAAAACATATTCAAAGATCGTAACTGAAGATGAGCGGCTTGAGTATAAAAAGCTGCATAATCTAGGGAACAGTTTTGTAAAAACAAACGAACTTTTAAAAGCCAAAGAGTTTTATGAAAAGGCGTTAAAGATAAAAAATGATGAACAGACCAGGCAGAATCTTGATCTGGTAAACAAAGAACTGGAAAAACAGAAAAAACAAAACAAGAAAGACAAGAATAAAGAAAATAATAAAAACAAGAATAACAAGAATAACAAGAAAAATAAAGATAAGAATAAAGATAAGAATAAAGATGAGAATAAAGAGAAAAATCAAGAAAAAAAAGATAAGAAAGAAAACAAAGAAAATAATAAAAAAGATCAAAAAAATTCAAAAAACAGTGAGGGGAAAAACTCGGAACAAAAAAAGAAACAATCTCAAAAAAAACAAGTCCCGATAAGCGATATGGAAGAGAAAAAGTGGATGAAGATGCTTCAAGATCAAAATACCCCTTTGTTTATACAAAAAGTTGAATCTAAAAAAGGAAAAAATGATGATGAACACCCCTGGTAAGATATTATTTATACTTGTTATACCTTTTATATTATTTGCAAAGGTCTCAATAGATGCCCCAAGTAGTTTTTTTAAAGGAGACGATGTTGTCTTTACCATAACTGCAAGCGGAAGCAGTGTTAAATTCCCAAACATACAAAAAGTAGCCGGTTACGCGGTTCAAAGTGCAGGAAGTTCAAGAAACAGCAGTAATATAAACGGTGTAATAACCCAAAGCATATCAAAAAGTTTTATTTTCAGACCCAAAGATACGGTTACCATTCCAGGCTTTGAAATAGCAGTAGACGGAAAAGTTGAAAAAACAAAGCCTAAAAAGATCATTGCAAAAGATCTTAAAAAGACAGATTCACCTTTTTATTCTCTTGATATAAATGTTGACAAAAAAACTGCTTTTGTAGGTGAGGGGATAGTTTTTAACATAAAGTTCCGATACAAAAAAGATTTGCAGATAATGGATTTGGAGTTTGGCAGACCATCTTTTGAAAGTTTCTGGGTAAAAGAGCTTAAGTCAGTTCCTAAAAAAAGTGACGGGGATTATTTTGAATATCAGCTGAATTATCTTTTGTTTCCCCAAAAAGAGGGCAGTATTAATATTGAACCTTTAAAAATGGGGATATCACTGCTTGATCCAAACAGCCGCGGGTACGGTTTCTTTGGTTCACCCCTGACAAAAAACGTATCTGTTTATTCAAACCCCTTGAAACTTGAGATAAAGCCTTTGCCCAAGGGTGTTAATTTGATAGGGGAGTTTAAAACAGAAGCAAAAATAGACAAGCAAAAGGTAAAAGAGGGGGAAGCCGTATCTTATACTCTTACAATAAAAGGGAGAGGAAATCTTGACGATATAGGGGAGATAAAGCTGAATATCCCAAATGCCACTGTTTACGATAACCCTGCAAAAAAAGAGTTTGATATAATAGACGGCAGATACGGGGGAACCTATACAAAAACATATTCGATAATTTCAGGGGATAGTTTCTCTATACCTGCCGTAGAGTTAAGATATTTTAATAAAAACAAAAACAAAATTCAAACAGCCAAAACCGACTCTTTTGATATAAGCGTGCAGAAAAAGCCCGGGATCAAAAAGCCGGAACTTCAGGTCTCAAAACAAAAGCCCCAAACGGCTATAAAAAAGACAAGAGTAACTACGTCTGAGTTAACTGACAAAGAAAAGGCTCTGTACTTTTTCTTCGGGCTTTTATGCGGAGCAGTAATTGTTACCGTTGCAGTAAATTTTATAAATAAACAGAAAAAAAGGGAAGATACACCTTTTGAAAAAAGCATAAAAAAAGCAAGAACAAAAGATGAACTTTTTAAACTTCTTGTTGTTTATATAAATATTGATGATCAATTGGATAAAATAATATTTGATATGGAAAAAAGCAAAGATGACGATATCAGGCAGCTTAAAAAAGATATTATAAAACTGGCAAAGGATAAAAGATTAGAGTTTTAAAAATTGTTTGGGCCTTTTTGTTTTTTAGTTCTTTCTCTTTTGCCGTTGAGTTTACCTGGGGCGATTCGGTTAAGATAGGGGTGAGCAAAAGTTTTGTGGACTCTCTTATAAAAGTGTATGTGGAACAGAACTATTCCCAAAAAGTGGAAAACTACAAGAACAGTCTTGAACGGATAAAAAAAGCAAAACTTGAAAAGTACAAGGATGTTATTTATCTCTCAAGCGGTCTTATGTGGCAGGATGATAAAAACAACACCGAACTTAAAATGAATGTTCTTGAAGCTACAAGATACTGCAGAAATCTTATTCATGCCACAAAAAAAGACTGGAGACTGCCCGAATATAATGAAGTTATACAGCTTGTGAACTATTACAGGTATGAACCTTCGGTTTTGGATGAGATAGAGTATATATTACCTCAAAGATACTGGAGCAGATCAAACGATATAACAGATTACAGTGCCAACTGGTATGTGGATTTCAAGTACGGTGAAACCGGAGTGGCTATCAGGACAAACAGGTATAACGTAAGATGCGTAAGAGACTTAAGTGACAAAAGGGATGATTTTTGATGAGGTTTTTTGTTTTTACGGTTTTTATCATTAGCAGTGTTTACGGCTCAAATTTTTTTAAAAGCGAGAACGTGGTTATAGATATAGATAAAAACCTTATGTGGCAGGATAACGAGGATGTGAAAATATTCAACTCAAACTGGTCTTTGGCAAAAGAGTATTGCAGCAGCCTTACCCTTAACGGTTACACGGACTGGGAACTGCCAAGTATCAAAGAGCTTCAGACAATAGTAGACGTCAAAAACAAAAAGCCTGCCGTTAATGAGCAGTTCAAGTTCTGTGAAAACACCAGTTACTGGTCCAATACCCAGGATATAAAAAGCAAGAACCATGCCTGGTATGTGGGGTTTGAAAGCGGGGCTACTTTCCTTGGAAGCAAAGATTACGGCTGTTATGTACGGTGTGTCAGAAGCAGGTTTAGAAAATGAGATTTCTTGTAATATTTTTGATCCCTTTGTTTCTTTGTGCTCTTCAAAACCCGTATAAGAGTTTGAAATTTGACGAGAAGTTTAATCTTCTGATGAATCACTTTTTAAACGAAGAGTTAAAAACACTTCTTCCCAAAAGGCCTGTTCTTGAAAATATCGAACCACTGGGACAAATAGAAAAACAGGATTATGAAAGATACTATACTTATGTGCAAAGGGTGAAATTCCTAAAAGAACAGAACCAGCAGGAAAGAGATCTTGCCTTTGAAGTGTATGAAGGAGAAGTAGGTTATTACAACGGCAAGTTGTCAAACCTGAAAAAAGATTATCTACAAAAGGGGCAGATAAACGGGGTGATCCAAAACAGTATAAACAAAACCCTAAAGGTGTTTTACGGAAATCCAAAGATAAAAGATCTTACCCTTAAAGATGACAAAATAAAAGCGACTTTGTATAATAAGAGTTTTTATGGATATAATTACAATCTGCAAAAAGATGTCTTACTTGATATACCTTCGAATATACAGGAAAAGTTCTGGAACAGATATAAAAGTGCAAAAATAAAAGTGGTTTTTGAAAGGGTTGAGGATACTATCTTTATGAAAGATATAGAAGTGTTCTTTGATTCAAAAAGATATAAAGGAAGCTTTTTGGAAAAACCTGATTTCAAGATTAAACTAAATGTAAAGATAAATGATGATATATTTCGTCCAATAATTATAGGAGATAAAAGTGAAAAAAATATTAAGTAGTTTATTGATATTAAGTACGGTTACCTTCGCAAGTGAGTATTACTCAAAACTTGAGCCGTTTAAAACATATAATATAAAATCTGCCGTAAGCGGAAGCGTGATATTTATAAATGAAGATGCAAAGTCGAAGCTTGTAGAGAAGCAAACCATTGTCATGATAGATTCTAAAGTGGATAAAATAGATCTGCAACAGTCAAAGATAAAACTAAAAAGCCTTAAAAGTGTTATGAACATAGAAAAAGGGATATTGGAAAGCTACAAAAAAGTATCTTCAAAATCAAAATATGACAAAGATAACCAAAAAGTAAAAATACTGAATATGGAATCATCCATAAGTGATCTTGAAACCCAAATAGCAAGATTGGAAGATACTATAGATAAAAAGACTCTTGAAGAAGAGGGAACATATATCTACGATATCGCAGTTGAAGTTGGTGATTACGTGAATCCCGGAACTGAGCTTTATACGGCTATGGATATCTCAAAAGGTAAACTTGAGATATATATACCGATAGACAAAGCACGGGAAATAAAAACCAAAACAATTTATTTAAACGGTGAAGCTACGGATCTTAAGATATCAAAACTTTACGATGTGGCGGATTCACAGCATATCTCTTCATATAAATGTGAAATAATAATCCCTGATGCAAAAAACTTTTCAAAACTTGTAAAAGTTGAATTTAAATAAATACCGAATAGAAGCTTCTATTGACCCATCTTGAACTTTTAGCAAGCCATAAAGTGGTGCGGCAGTTGTCTGCCGTTCAGTTTATAGCATATTTTGGAGCCTGGTTCTCCAATGTCGCCATATACACAATGCTTGTGGATTTTGGTGCAAGTGCGGTTATGATAGCCACGGTTACGGCTATGCACCTGATACCCGGGATCATACTCGCCCCTTTTAGCGGAAGTATAGTTGACCGGCTTCCCGTAAAGCCTTTGATGATAGCACTGCTGTCTACCGAGCTTGTGATGACCTTGTCGTTTCTTAGTATTGATTCTTTGAATGATATCTGGCTTCTTCTTATACTGCTTTTTATAAGAATGGGCAGTGCTTCCATGTTCTTTACTACGGAGATGACCCTTCTTCCAAAGATACTTAAAGGGGAAGCTCTCGTAAAAGCCAACGAGCTTCACTCCATTATCTGGTCATTTACTTTCACGGGGGGTATGGCCTTTGGTGGTATTGTAGTAAATATGTACGGGGTAAAGATCTCTTTTATTATTGATTCTCTGTTTTTTCTCTTTGCTTTGATAATACTTGCCAAAACATATTTTGACGTTGTCCATGAAAAACATGAAAAACATATTTTCCATTCCATAAAAGAGGGGATAGATTATATCAAGCAGAATAAACATCTTTTTCACTATATAGTTCTGCACGCAACCGTCGGGTTAACATCTTTTGATTCTCTTGTTACACTGCTTGCTGATTATAAATACAAGTATGTTATAGCGGTTCCTTTGGCAATCGGTATTACAAATGCCCTTCGTGCCTTTGCGCTTATGATAGGACCTTTTTTAATAAGCAGCTGGATAAACAAGCAAAGACTGTTTTATATATTTATTTTCGAGGGCTTGTCGATAATATTGTGGGCAGTGCTGCAAAACAGTTTTTATATCGCCCTGACGGGGGTGTTTCTTACAGGTTTGGTTACGACCACAATATGGTCTTATACCTATGCAATGCTTCAGGAAGAGGTTGATAAGAAATATTTAGGAAGGGTGCTTGCTTATAACGAGATGGTGTTTATGTTAGCAAACGTAACAACTACGTTTTTTATAGGTTTCACTGCCGCATATTTTACGTTGGATATAATAACAATTATGTTAGGATGTGGTTTCCTGGGCGTAGCCTATTATTATAAAAAAGTATTTTTAACGAGGTAAAAATGTCTAAAGATATAAAAGAACTGGAAAAAACAATGGATGATATGGAGCAGAGGGTTTTGCTGCTTGCTCTTTACAAAAGAAAAGATGATGAAACATTCAGCGATATTTCGGCAATGCTTGAAGACAGCAGGGTATTCAGCAGGAAAGAGGGTAAAAAATTTTTAAAGAACCTCAAAGCCTTGAACTACATAAACGATGAAGGTCTTACAATGCTGGGGATCGAAAAAGCAAAAGAAGTGGAGATGGAGTTTAAAATTTAACTCTTTTTACGGAAATTATAAGTTTTATAAGGTATAATTCCGTCTCTATTTAAAAACTACACAATGCGGACGTGGTGGAACGGTAGACACGCTACCTTGAGGGGGTAGTGCCAGTACTGGTGTGGGGGTTCAAATCCCCCCGTCCGCACCATCTTGTAAAATCAGATCAATTATTCCCCTAATCATACATCACAGCAGGTATTTACATTAAAGAAGGGTATGCTCTATTAGTATCTTTACTCCGATACCTATAAGTACGACTCCTCCAAGCTTTTCAGCTTTGTCCTCAAAGAAGCTTCCCCCTTTTGAACCTATAAAAACCCCTAAATAACTGAAAACAAAAGTCACTGCGGCAATGACAGCCATTGAGATAAAAGGATCGATTTTCATAAGGTTCAGCGTAAATCCTGCAGCCATGGCGTCAATACTTGTAGCAATAGCAAGTAGGAGTAATACTTTATTAGTAATAACATTTATATCATCTTCTGTATTTTCCTGGAAGCTTTCATAGAGCATTTTCCCTCCGATCAATGTCAGCAGGAAAAAAGCAACCCAGTGGTCTATTGATTCTATAAGGCTTCCAATCCCTATACTTGCAAGATATCCAATCAGCGGCATAAGTCCCTGAAATATTCCGAAATACAAAGCAGCTTTCAGTGCCAGCGTTTTGTCAAATACTTTGTTTTTTACTCCGAGTCCTATTGAAACGGCAAATGCATCCATTGCCAGGGCAAAAGCCAAAAGTAAAACTTCTATCATTAGTTACCTTTATTATATTGATTTTCAAAATCGTATTATAACCTATTTTGGAAATTGTTGTTCTTAAACGGAAAGGTTTTAGTTAATAATTAGTTTCATTAAAATATAATAAATAATTATTAAGGAAACATATTACCGTGAAAGATTTAAAAAATATTTTAAGTAAAAAGCTATTCGCCGCTTTAGTTCTGTTATCTGTTGCTGCACTGGCTTTTACAGTATTTGTTATTTCAGATAATATCACAAAAAACAAGATAGAAGTCCTGAAAAATGAGAAATATAATATCTATTCACAGAAGTTAAAAGATAATATAGAGATTCTTATTAAAAACAAGCAGGAGTCCACATTAAGCATCGCTCTTGCTTTATCCCAAAATCCCGATATCAAGAGTGCATTAAATAATAAAGATACCGGATATCTTCATCTGAAGAGATTTTCAAAAATACTGGCAAAAAATACCAGTCTGAAAAATACCTGGTTTCATGTAATAGATAAAAACGGGGTATCGATATATAGAAGCTGGATAGATAAAAGAGGGGATAGTCTTAGGAAAATAAGACTGGATGTTGTAAAAATGATAGAAAAACCCCAGCTGATCAGCACGATCAGCACGGGTAAATTTGATATGACCTTTAAAAGCATGGTTCCCATATACGATAAAAAAGAGTTTATAGGGATATTCGAGATTATCTCCCACTTTAATTCCATAGCAGATCAGTTGCACCATCAAGGAATCTCTTCTGTCATCCTGGTGGATAAAAGCTACAAAGAACAATTAACAAAGCCTTTAACAAAGCTTTTTATAGGGGATTATTATGTGGCGAACGGCAACGTCTCAAAAGAATTGACAGATTATGTAAAGAAAAATTCTGTACAAGAGTTCTTTAAAAATGAAAAACCCTATATTTTAGACGAAAATTTCGGAAAACTAATCACTACCTACAGTATTCCGGATATTAAGGGAAATCCAATGGGGCTGATCATAGCCTTTAGGGATCTTTCATCGATAAGTATGAATGACGTAAAGATTTTAAAAAGCAATACTATCTTTTATACAGTGATCCCGATTTTACTTTTTGGGCTTTTGGGATATTACTTTATTACAAAAAAACACGCAAAACAACTTGACTGCAAGGTAAAAGAAAGAACAAAAGAATTAAACAGTGAAAAACTCTACATACAGACAATTTTGGATACAAACCCAAGTATAATCCTTGTAACCAGAAATTCAACCCTTCTTAGTGCCAACAAAAGCTTTTTCAAGTTCTTCGAATCCGAATCAATAGATGATTTTAAAGAAAATTATAACTGCATTTGCGACCTGTTTCTAAAAATCGATGATAACGATTTTCCCAGGGATAAAACAATAGCGGGAAAAAACTGGGCAGAATATCTGGCTAATTACAGCAGTGAAGACCATCTTGTAGAGCTGAAATATAAAGAGAAGATATATTTCTTTACAATAAACGGCTTATATCTTAACTTTAAAGATGAGATCCTTGTAACCATGCAGAATATAACCGAACTGAAAAACAAGGAAAAGCTGTTGTTCGAGCAGTCAAAATTGGCATCTATGGGTGAGATGATAGGAAATATAGCCCATCAGTGGAGACAGCCATTAAGTGTCATCTCTTCAGGGGCTACGGGAATAAAAATCCAAAGGGAATATAAACAGCTTGACGATCAGGAGCTTTACAGGATATGTAATATGATAAACGACAATGCGCAGTATCTTTCCAAAACCATAGATGATTTTAAGAATTTTATAAAAGGGGACAGGGAAAAAAGCAGTTTCCACATATCGACAGAGATAGAAAAATTAAAAACACTTATGGATTCATCTATTAGAACATATAATTTACAGCTTTGCGTAAATATAAAAGATGATATACTTGTGCATGGCTATGAAAATGAACTGTTGCAGTGTTTTATCAATATCTTTAATAATGCAAAAGATGTGTTGAAGAATAATGATCCAGAGCAGAGATTTATAGATATAGATATCAGTAATGATGATAAGAATCTGCATGTGAAGTTCACGGATAACGGGGGCGGCATGAGTAAGAGCATACAATCAAAAATATTTGAACCCTATTTTACAACGAAACATAAGTCAAAAGGAACAGGGCTGGGACTGCATATGACTTATAATATCATAGTTAACGGCATGGGCGGAAATATTGAGGTTGAAAATATAAAAACAGTAAAAAACAACAAAACGTATACAGGTGCGCAGTTTACGGTAACACTGCCTATTAACAACAGGTCTTAAAACTTTAATATAAAAGGGGTTTTTATGAAAAATGTATTTAAAATAGTTTTCAGTTTGATATTATTCTCCGGTTATCTCTATTCCTCAATGACGGGTGCCAAAAAACTGGCATATATTGTTTCTGATACAAGGATCCCTTTTTGGAGTATTATGGCCAAAGGGATAAAGGAAAGTTCCCAAAAGGCTGGTTTTGAAATTGAAATATACAGTTCAAACAATATAATAAAAAATGAAGTAAAGTTTACGGCAAAAGTGATCAAGGAGAAAGTTGACGGTTTGATCATTTCCCCTATAAACTCATCCTCAAGCGTAACGATACTGAAATTGGCAAAAAAAGCCAATATCCCCGTAGTTATAGCCGATATAGGAACGAATAAAGGCGAGTACCTAAGCTATATATCTTCCGATAATGAAAAGGGTGCTTACGACATAGGAAAAGTTCTGGCTAGAACCATGATAGAAAAAGGGTATCAAAAAGGGAAAGTGGGGATTATTGCGATTCCACAGAAAAGGGAAAACGGAAAATTAAGAACCAAAGGTTTTATGAAAGCACTGCGTGAATCAAATATCAAAGGCGCAGATATCAAACAGCAGGTGACATTCTCTTATAAAGAGACTTTTGATTTCTCAAAAGAATTGATCGATAAATACCCTGATCTTCGGGCAATCTGGCTTCAGGGATCCGATAGATATCAAGGAGCCTTGGATGCTATAGAACAAAGCGGAAAAAAAGGAGAGATTCTTTTGATCTGTTTTGATGCCGAGCCTGTTTTTTTAGAGTTGATACCAAAAGGCATTCTGGTAGGGGCGGCAATGCAGCAGCCTTTTTTAATGGGGGAAAAGGCTGTGGAGGTATTAACCGATCATTTCAAGGGTAAAGATGTAAAGAAGAAGATAATGCTTTCAATCCTGGCAATAGATAAAGCCAATATAGAGGAAAAGCTTCCGATAATAAAAAGAAACGTACTTGGAGAAGATATAAAATAAGATGGATAAAAGAAAAGGCTACTCTTTATATATCTCTTTAGCTGTTGTTATAATCTTTATTGTCACTGCAGTTATGGGACTTCAAACCTATTATAATTATATCTCGGTTGAAAAAAGACTCATTAAAGATATAAAAGATGATGCTTATAGTTCATTAAATCAGTTAAAAAATACTATAAAGCCTTATGTTGAAGCTTACTCGGTAAATGAGTATGAAAAGCTTATTTTAAGTGAAATGGGACATAAAAGCACAATTGCCATAATAGTTCAGGATTACAATATGGCAAAGATAATGGGGCAAAAAGAGTATATCGTGGGTAAAATACGGGATCAAAACTGGAAAATAATTGAATTTGACCCTTTGAATACCGAACATTTGAATAAAATAGGCAACATATTTTTCTTAAACAAGGTTGATGTTTTAACTGACACAGGGGAAAAAATAGCTGCCGTAAAAATTTACAGTACAGACAGGTTTATGCAAGAGGAATTAAAAAGGATTGTAAGAAGCAGTATAATCACTACCCTGGTCATATATATTTTTTTAATGGTGTCTTTATTTATTTATATTAATAATATGATGCTTAAACCTATTTTAAAAATAATATCCTCTATTAGCAAAAGTGATAAAGAGGGTATCCCTGTATCTGAGATCTCAAGCGGCGGATCAAAGGAGATACTAACATTAACCTCCAAGATTAATAATATGCTTGATACCATAAAAAGCTCAAGGCTTATACAAAAAGAACTCAATGAGAGATTTGAACTTGCAATGGATGCCACAAAAGACGGTTTATGGGATTGGAACCCTAAAACAAATAAGGTTTATTTCAACAATACCTGGAAAGAGATGCTCGGATACAAAGAAAACGAGATAAAAAATGATATAAAAGAGTGGTCCAGCAGGGTTCATCCTGATGATATTGAAAAAACATATTTTGATCTTCAAAAGCACCTTGACGACAAAACACTTTATTATGAAAATATCCACAGGTTAAAACATAAAGACGGGCACTGGATCTGGATTCTTGACAGGGGGAAAGCTCTTTTTGACAAAAACAACAAGCCTTATCGGGTGATAGGATTTCATACAGATATCTCAAAACAGAAAAATATAGAAAAAGAGCTTGAAAATCAGAAGCAGGAGCTTCAGATGATTTTTGACAATGCCAAGGACGGTATCGCGATATTTGATCTTGATACCAGGTTCTTGAAGTTTAACAGTGGATATATACAGATGACAGGATTTTCTGAAGAGGAGCTTTATTCAAAATCATGTCTGGAACTGACCCCCGTTAAGGAGAGGGAAAAAGTAAAAAAGATACTTCAACGGGTGATTGAAACAGGTGAAGCGGAAAATTTTGAGAAAAACTGTGTAGTAAAAGATGATAAGATCATAACCATAAATATGAGTTTAAGTCTCTTGCCGGATAAAAAAAGACTCCTTGCAACAACTAAAGATATGACCAGGTTCAAACTTATGGAATCACAGGCAAAACTGGCATCAATGGGTGAGATGATAGGTAATATTGCCCACCAGTGGAGACAGCCTTTAAGTATTATAACAACATCAGTAAGTGCTATCGAAGTGAGACTGGATATGGAAGGTAGCGTGACCAATGAAGAGATATTGACATGTACCCAGAACGTGATCAATCAGGCCAATTACCTTTCAAGTACAATAGATGATTTCAGGAATTTTTTAAAAGACGAGCATTCACAAAGAACCATAAGTATAGTTTCAACTCTAAGAAAAACTCTTGTAATGGTGGAACCTACGCTTGTTAACAATTATATAAAGCCTGTACTTGATATAAAGGATGACATAGAGCTTTTAGGAAACGAAAACGAGTTTGTACAGTCTTTTATCAATATAATAAATAACTCAAAAGATGCCATAAAAGAAAATCTTTCCAAAAATGATGACAGGTATATATTTATCAGCACAAAAGCACTTAATAACGGACTTGAAGTGACATTTAAGGATAACGGCGGCGGGATAGATGATAGTATAAAAGATAGAATATTCGAACCTTATTTTAGCACCAAGCACCAAAGTATAGGTACGGGAATAGGGCTTTCGATGGTTCATACTATTTTAGCAGAAAGATATAATGCGTCAATAGATGTTGTTAATACAGAGTATAACTATAATTCCAAGTTCCACAAAGGGGCTTTGATTAAAATAGTATTTAAAAAATAGAAGCTGTAAAGCTTCTACAGAAGTTCAATACCGTTCTCTTTAAGTTCGATCTTTTTTGATTCTATAAGTGTGGTAAGGGCTCTTTTATAAGCTTTTTTGCTTATTCCGAAAACCTCTTTTATGGTCTGCGGTTCCATTTTGTAAGTATAAGGAAGGGAACCGTCGTTTGTTCTTAGAAGATCAAGTATCTTTTTTGTATCTATCTCAAGGGCATTGTTTTTTCCTGAGGGCTGAAGGCTTATATCAAGTTTACCGTCAGCTCTTTTTTCTTTTATATAGGCTGTAAGCTTGTCTCCCGTGTTAACCTGTTGAAATATCTCATTTTCGTATAAAAGGCCTTCGTAGTTGTTTTCTACTATAACTTTATAACCAAGCGGAGTTTTTGCAAATATCAGGATATTTACTTCCTGGTTTGGGGTAAAATGTTTTGTATTTTTAAGGAGGTATTTTGTAATGCTTTCTTCACCGTGAAGCCTGTTCGTAAGTTCATCTTTTACTACTCTTACAATTCTGTATTCACCCGTTCTAAAGGGTTTTTTTTGCCTGTTCTTGGGAACGAAAAGGTCTTTTTGAAGGCCAATGTCCATAAAGGCACCCTGTTTGTTAGTATCAAGTACTTTAGAGTACAGGAACTGGTCTTTATAAGCCAAAGGCTCTTCCGTTGTCGCAACGGGTCTGTCTTCGGAATCTGTGTATACAAATACCTCAAGCTCATCGTCTATTTTCATCTTGTCGTTCAGGTATCCCCTTGGTAGTAGTACTACCTCTTCGTCCTGTGCCTCGAGATATGCTCCGGGGTCTGTGAATCTATTGATTTTTAAGGTGTTGTTTTCACCTATTCGTATATGTTTGTTTATCATAATAGAATTATATCCTAATTTTAAAGTTTATAGCTTCTTTTATCGCATTTATGTAGCTTTTGTTTGAAAGTTTTTTGTTTTTGTATGCAATATCAAAAGCTGTACCGTGATCAACGGAGGTTCTTATAACAGGAAGGTTTAAAGAAACATTGATCCCCTCCTCAAAATACAGAGCCTTTAAAGGAGCAAGCCCCTGGTCATGGTACATAGCTACAAAATATTTGTAATTTTCCCTTACATGGGGAGTAAATGCAATATCCGGGACAAGTAGTTTAAAGATATTTTTTGATATTAATTTGTTCGTTTTTTTTATAGCTTTTTTTATCTTTGTTTCTTCATTTCCCAGTACGCCGTTATCACCTGCATGGGGATTTAGCCCGAGTACAGCTATTTGTTCATTGATGCTTCCTATGCTTCTGTAGAAATCTATAAGAAAGTTTGTCAGTTTTGTTACTTTTATTTGTTTTGGTACTTGTTTTAAGGGGATATGTTCGGTATAAAGTGCTACAAACATTTTTTCACATCCCAGCATCATTATGGCGTCTTTTTTAAAAACATCTCTTAACATATCCGTATGACCCACATAGTTTATTCCGGCTTTGTTCCATGATTCTTTATTAACAGGCAGGGTACAGATAGCATCGACCTTTTTCTTTTTTGCAAGATCTATTGCGGTGAGAAAAGATTCATAAGAGAATCTTCCCGAATCCTTATCCACCTTTGACGGTTTGATGGTAAAATTCTGAAATTTTCCGTAAGTTTTAAAATCTTTCGGGATCTTTATATTTAAAAGTTTTGAAGCCTGCTTTAAAATAGCTTTATCTATGCAGTATACGGGATCGCACAGTCGGGACACCTCTTTATGGTTCTGCAGCGCCAGCTGTATTCCTATCCCGTTGATATCTCCGATGCTTACTGCTATTCTTTTTTTCATTAACTGATCAGCTCTCTCATATCTGTTATAGCTTTTGAAAGTCCCGTGAAAACACTTCTTGCAACGATGCTTTGCCCTATATTTAACTCTTTGATACTCTTTATATCTTTTACTGCCGTTACGTTTTGATAGTTAAGTCCGTGACCCGCGGCTACTTTAAGCCCCAGTGAATCAGCGTATTTTGCAGTTTTTTTAATATCTTTAAGTGCATTTTTCAGCTTTTTTTGAAGCTGCTGTCTTGGAAGCTCCAGCTCTTTTATGCTGTGGTGTGTTTTATCAAGTCCCGAAAAAAGCATTGCATATATATTTGCATAGCTTCCCGTATGCAGCTCGATCCATTGTGCATTTAGGTCTTTGCTTAATTTTATCATCTTTTCGCAAGGATCAATGAACAAAGAGACCTCGATACTGTTTTCCTGAAGCTGTTTTATAACCTTTTTTATCTGTTCGAAGTTTTTTTCAAGATCAAGTCCACCTTCTGTTGTTACCTCTTCCCTGTTTTCGGGTACGAGCGTAACTCTATGGGGTTTGTGATGACAGGCAATTTTGACCATCTCTTCATTTATGCTGCATTCGAGGTTAACCGGCAGCTGGGAGATATCCATAACCTTTCTAAGGTCCTCGTCGTGGATATGTCTTCTGTCTTCTCTTAAATGGATAGTGATCTGGTCAGCGCCGCTTAATTTGCATATGCCAAGAGCATCAAGCGGGTTTGGATCATTTATGGCTCTCGCCTCCCTTAAAACTGCAATATGGTCAATATTTACGCCCAGTAACATATACTATCCTTTATGATTGTTATTTTTTCGTATTGTATCAAAGATATTCTAAAGATAGCTCATCACCCGTATAGAATATTTCGGCATTAAATTTGTTTCCCCTTTGTGATTTCAGATTAGTAAGTTGAAGGCTTTCCCCTTTAAAAAGCCTCTTTACCTGTCGGAATGTAAGCATTTTGTTCATAAACCTTTCCCATATCACCTGCTCACAGCCATGGCATTTATATCCCCCTTTTATCTTGGTTACATTGCCGCCGCAGCTGCATTTGAACATTGTGGTTGATTTTGTCTGTTCATCAAAGATCAGTTTTAGTTTTCCCTTTTCAAGTTTCCCTTTTGTATCGTATAGGGTATTATTGGAAGAGCGTAGACCTTTTAATATGATGGTGTTGCCTTTGAAAAGTTTTTTTGCTTCGTTGTCTTTAAATTCTTTGCCGTGGCTTATTTTCCATATTTTAGCTTTGCAGCTGCTGCACTCGTATAGATCGGGGTATGACATAACATTACCGCCGCAGGAACATTTACATAAAATAAGATCATCAGACATAATATACCCTTTGTTCATAATATTTTTAAAAGTTTATCCGAAAATATCAAGAAGGGTTAAAAAGTTTGCAATTTGTTATTTATTTTTAGGAGTTAGTAGAGTATTAAATTTGAAGATTCTAAACGGGAGCATATATCTCCCGCTAAAGTTTATTATTTTGAGAGTTGTTGGGCAACCAGTTCGTTGACAACTTTAGGATTTGCTTTTCCCTCCGTTGCTTTAAGGGTCTGCCCCACAAAGAAACCTAAAAGCTTTGTGTTTCCAGCTTTGAATTTTTCAACATTGTCGGGATTTTTCTTTATTACTTCATCAATAATAGGTAAAATCTGTGAAGGGTCACTTATTTGTACAAGTCCTTTTTCATCTACGATTTTTTTAGGATTTTTCCCACTTTGGGCCATCTCTTCAAATACCTGCTTGGCAATTTTTGTAGATATGGTTTCTTCATCGATCATTTTAACCAGTTCTGTTATTTGAACCGGTGTAAATTTCAATTCGCTTGATTCTTTATCTTTTAGTTCCCTTGCTACTTCGTTTGCAACGATATTGGCCAGAGTTATATATGAGTTGTTTTGATCTAAAGCCTCTTCATAAAAACTTGAAAGTTTTTCATCACGTGCCAGAGTATTTGCCACTTCATTGTTCAGTCCAAACTCTTTTGTGTATTTATCAAAAAGGGCCTGCTGGATTTCATTCATAGGTGTAACCTCACCGTCTATTTGAACTTTTTTGGCTTTAGGTTTATTTTCTTCTTTTTTATGGGTATTGTTTGATTTCTCTTTTTTACTCCATGAATCTTTTAATCCAACGATCTTGTTAAATACTGGATGTTCATCGCTATAGTCAACCGGATCGGCATAGAAATATCCTTCTCTTTCAAACTGGAATCTTGCATCTATTTTTTCATCTATAACGGCAGGTTCGATAAGTGCATCTTTAATGATTTTTAAAGAGACGGGGTTCAGGTCTTCCAGGCCTTCTGGAGCTTCATTTTTATACAGCCTGTCATACAGCCTGACCTCTATTTTCTTTGCATTGTTCTTTTCAACCCATTGTATGGCACTTTTTACTTTTATGCCGCTTGTATCGTTTCCGCTTTTTGAGTCTGGATAATATTCTGCTTTTATCTCTACGATATTACCTTCACTGTCTTTTACGATCTCTTTACAGCTTATAATATATGCATGTCTTAATCTCACAGGCTGGTCAAGGGTCAGACGGTTGTATTTTTTAGGAGGATTCTCGCTAAAGTCTTCACGGTCTATATAGATCTCTTTTGAGAACGGGATTTTTCTAGTGCCCTCTTTAGGTACATCGTGGGGGTAATATGAACCTTCGATCTGCTCGTCTCCATCATAGTTTTCAATAGTTACCTTTAAAGGATCGATCACGCACATAACTCTTGGCACTTTTTTATTCAGGTCGTCTCTTATACAGAATTCCAGTTGTGATACGTCAACGGTTGAGTTGGCTTTTGCCACACCGATTTGATGGCAGAAGTTTAATATGGATTCTTTTGTATAACCTCTTCTTTTGTATCCGGCAATTGTAGGCATTCTTGGGTCATCCCAGCCGTTTACGTAATTGCCGTTTACAAGTTCCAGAAGTTTACGTTTGCTCATAACCGTATAGTTTATTCCAAGTCTTGCAAACTCATGTTGGTAGGGTCTTGGGGGCTGAAGGTTTAAAGTATCCAGTACCCAGTCATAAATATCACGGTTGTTTTCAAACTCCAAAGTACAAATAGAGTGAGTCACCCCTTCAAGATAATCGGATAAACAGTGGGCGAAGTCATACATAGGGTATACGCACCACTTGTCTCCCGCCCTGAAATGGTGGGCATGACGTATTCTGTATAAAAGAGGGTCCCTCATTTTCATATTCGCTGCAGCCATATCTATTTTGGCTCTTAAGACATGTTCCCCGTCTTTGAATTCCCCCTTATTCATTCTTTCAAAAAGATCAAGGTTCTCTTCCACACTCCTATTGGCATATTCGCTTCTTTTTCCCGCCTGGGTTAAAGTTCCCCTGAATTGCCTTATCTCTTCCTCGTTCAAGCTGTCTACATACGCTTTACCCATTTTTATAAGCTCAATGGCATAATTATAGATTTTAGGGAAATAATCGGAGGTATAACAAACACTTTCACCCCAGTCGAACCCAAGCCATTTTACGGCATCTTTTAATGCTTCAACATATTTGGTGTCTTCTGTTGTGGGATTTGTATCATCCATTCTAAGATAACACTGCCCGTTATAGTCTCTGGCGATTCCAAAGTTCAATGCAATAGATTTTGCATGTCCTATATGGGGGAAACCATTTGGTTCAGGCGGGAATCTTGTAACGATTTTTTCGTATTTACCGTTTTTTAGATCCTCTTCAACTTTTAAACGTAAAAAATCTTTGTTTTCACTCATTTTTATTCAACCTCGAATTGTTTGTAATATTTCTAATTAGTTTTATTTTGATCTGTATTTTATCTAATTGGTGCTTTTGAAATTTCTATATTATTTTTGAGAAAAGTGATCCCAAAAAGATCTCTAAAAATTGTAAAGCAAATATCAAGATAAGCGGTGCCATATCCATCCCGCCGAATACGGTGGGTATAAATCTTCGAACCAGTGCATAAGCAGGTTCCGTAAGTCTGTAAAGCATCTGAACGATGGGATTATAAGGATCAGGCTGTACCCATGAAAGTATGGCAGCGATTATAATAACCCATTTATACAGTGAAATAACACTTATAAGCAGTGTTGCAAAAGCAACGATTAGTGAATCTATCATTTAATGATCTCTCCTAAATAGTTTTTTATATACGGGTAGATATCTTCAATATCCTGGGATTCTTTTGATCCTGTGATCGCAAAATTCAGGACTTCTAAAAGTATCTGTTGTTGAAGACATGTCTGAGTCGAAATATATTCTTGAAGTTCTTTAAAGTTTTCAAAGTAGGGCGCATTAAGCAGGCACTCTTTTAATTGATCAAACTCCTGGGGAAATTTTTGGAAATCCCCTTTTGGGGAAAATATCTTGTTGATTCTTTCTTTAAGTTCATTTATCGTATTACACTCTTTTAGATATAGTTTTGCAAGTTTTCCTATATCCGTATCTGCATATCCTAAAATTTTGGAAAGCCTCATGTCGTCCAAGGTTTTTAAATGCTCTTTATTAATAGTGTTTAATTTCTCTTTATCAAAGGTTAGCTCTTCTTTAGAGAGTTTTTTTATATTAAACCACTCTATAGCTTCCTCTATGGTAAATATCTCTTTTTGTGTATCAAATCCTAGCAATACAAGGTAATTGGCAATTGCAGATGGCATATAACCCTCATCTATAAGAGACTGTACAGTTATATCACCGTTTGTGATAGATGGAAGGTCTATACAGTTTATTTGTTTTTCATATCCCAATGAGTGCATTACATGAAGGTGCCTTGCCGTGTTTGAAAATTGCTTCTGGTCTTGTATTATCGTTGAGATATCATAAAGCATATCATCCACACCTGAAGCAAAATCAGGTGTGGGTGTTTTATCCCGATCCAAAATTACAAAACTGTCTACCTGGGAAGGATTAAAAGTGATCTCCCCTTGAAAAGGAAGATCGATCTTTATATCGGCAGAAGGTTTTTTTATTCTTACTACAAACGGTGCGTTACAGTGAAATTTTGTTTCATCACTTATCGTTTCACAAAAACCGCTGTAACTGTAAGGTTTCCCTTCCTCTTTTGCTTTTTGCCTGTCTTGTTCCAACGCTTCATCTGAACAAAAGCAGTTAAAAGCTTTTTTATCCAAAAGAAGTTTCATGGCCATACCTGTGTGGTATTTTACATTTTCACTTTGTGCAACAACCCTTGAGTATTGGATGCCGAAAAGATTTAAAAGATCAATTAGCTCTTTTTCTTTTTTGTTCTCTTTTGAGTTCTTGTCCTTAGTTGTATCATCTATTCTTATTAACAGTTCTTCGTTTTGCTGTTTTGAAAGTATAAAATTGAATAAGGCAATTCGAAGATTGCCGATAGTCAAACTTTCTTCAGGATTTTGTGCAAACCTTAACAAATTTTGATCCTTTTTTATTTATTTTGTAACTATACTAAAAGATAACTGGTTTATCTCTTTGTGGGATTTTATAAAATCGTTTAACTCTTCTAAAGAAAGCTTCTCTATTTTTTCAAGCTCTTTTTGAGGATAATCCATAGGAAGACCTTTATAATAAAGAGTGAAACTCCTGTTCAGCCTTTGGGAAAAAGTTTCCGTTCTTAAAGGTTCGCTTCCAAGAAGGAACTTTTTGGCTGCTTTAAGTTCATCTTTTGTTACCCCGTTTTTAACAAACTCTTTTACTATATCTTTAACCATCTGCTTGGCCTTCTGGGTATTCTCCAGCTTGGTCTGCAGATAACCGGTAAAGTGGGAATGGGATTTTTTATTGGTTATATATCCGTAGGCACTGTACGCAAGGCCGTTTTTTACCCTTATCTCTTCCATTAAACGGCTTCCAAAACCGCTTCCTCCCAGGATAAAAGAAGCTACTTTTGATTTATAGTTATCTTCACTGTTAACTTCTATATTAAAAGGGCTTGCAAAATAGATATAAGACTGCTGTGTCTCTTTTACAATCTCTTTGTTTTGGGGTTTGTCTGCTATATCTATCTTTTTTACAGGAAGGGAAGGGTGTTTTTTAAAGTTCGAAAGAAGAGGTTTTATATCTTCCTTGAAATCTTTATATACAAGATCTCCCCCGACCGCAATAATCAGGTTATTAAGATTGAATATGCTGTTTATATTATTTTTGATATCTTCAAGGCTCATTTCCTGAAGGCTCTGCTTTGTTCCCGTTGATGGGAATGCCAGGGCAGTATCTTTGTAGATCATACCTTTTAAACCATTCGAAGCGGTAAAATCAAAGTCATTCTCTTTTTGTTCAAGTTTGCTTATTTGAAGTGTTCTTACCTTCTCCAGCGTTTCCTGGGTAAGATTTGGGTCTTTTAGAAGTTCTTCAAGATATTTTAAAGCTTTTTTGTACTCCTGTTTTAAACAGCTTACCTCAATTACAAAAGTTTCAAAACCGCTGTTGGCGCTTATTGAAATAGCATTACTTTCCAGCTTTCTTGCGAACTTTACGGCACCGTCGCTCATGGTTCCTTCATTAAGGATCTTTGCAGTAAGGTTTGTAAGACCCGGATTCTCTTTATCGTTAATATATCCGCTGTTTTGAAAGATCAGCTGTAGATTGAAAATCGGCAGAGTCTTGTGCTTCTCATAAATTGCGGGTATTTTCAACCCGTCGTATGAGATACTTTTAATGGTAGCTCCCATTAATAATCCTTGTAGTAAAATATTTAGTATTAAAAAGTTTTTAATAAAATCTTTCCAGAATTTCATATGCAGTATTCCTTTTTGCAGGATATTCACCCACATCTTTAATAAGACTTATCATCTCGTTTTGGTTCATACTGTTTGCAGCTCCTGCGGCACTTACGACATTCTCTTCCATCATAGTGCTTCCAAGGTCATTTGCACCGAATTTCAGTGCCATCTGACCTATATAGCTTCCTTGTGTTACCCATGAACTTTGTATATTCGGGAAATTATCAAGATAGAGTCTTGCAACGGCCAAAAGCCTTAGATATCTGTTGGAGCTTTGGGGTGGAATATTTGGAAGCTCCTGGGCAAGTTTCGTATGGGCAGACTGAAAACTCCACATAATATAAGCCCTGAAACCGCCTGTTTCATCCTGAAGCTGTCTTATTTTGTCCCAGTGGTCTATTATCTGCTCATCCGTTTCAACGGTTCCGAACATCATAGTTGCCGTTGATTTTACACCTATTTTATGTGCCTGTCTGTGTACGTCGATCCAGTCTTTTGTATCAAGCTTTTTGGGAGCAATTATATCTCTCACATCATCGTTGAGTATCTCGGCTCCTGCACCCGGAATGGAAGCCAGTCCTTTGGCTTTTAATCTTTCAAGCACTTCTTTATAGCTTATTTTGGATATTCTTGATATATAATCGATCTCAATCGCACTGAATCCGTGTATAGTGATCTGTGGATATTTTTGGTGTATATGTTCCACCAGGTCCTCATAAAAGTCGATTTTCAGTTTCGGGTGAACTCCGCCTTGGAAGAGGATCTGTGTTCCCCCGATCTCTAAAAGCTCGTCAATCTTTTTATCTATCTCTTCATAAGAAAGTATATAAGCGTCTGCATCTTTGGCATGTCTGTAAAATGCACAGAATTTACAGTCCACCCAGCAGATGTTTGTATAGTTGATATTCCTGTCAACTACGAAGGTAGTTACTTTTTTTGGGTGCAGTTGTGCTTTTCTTTTGCTTGCCATCTGGCTAAGGTCAAGGAGGGAAGCATTTTTGATAAGATCAAGTGCTTCCTCATTTGAGATTCTTTTAAAACTGTTTTTCATCATTATATTCATCAGTTAACCTAGAATTGGCTACCCATGTTAAATTCAAAGCTTGATGTTCTGTCTCCAGGTTCGTCATCCAAGGCTTGCGAGAAGATGAATTGTATTGGACCTACCGGTGAGTTCCATGATATAAGAGCTCCGGCACCAGAACGTTTGTAATCTTCATCTATTACATTTCCGTTCGTATCTAAAGTTGTTCCGTCACCTTTGATCATACCGTAGTCATAGAACAGCGCCCATCTCATTTTTGCACTTGGAAGAAGAGGGAAGCTTAACTCTATGCTGTTTACGAACATCTGGTCAAGTGGAGTAGTACTGCTTGAAGGCTGGAATGCATAAGATTCATAACCTCTGAGGTTTTTAGGTCCACCCATATAAAAACTTTTACCAACCGGTACATATCCGTTGTCTGTAAGTAATTTAAATTGGTTTTTATATCTGAAAATTACGTCATAATCAAGGATATCTTCAAGGCCGTAATAGTATTTAAAGAATAGTGAGCTTTCCACATATTCTGCATCTCCACCAAGACCTGCGTATTTAACGCTTGCACCTGTGCTTATACCCTCTCTTGGCATATAATAATCATCTGTATTGTTATAGTTTATATAAGGCGTAATCGCACTTGTAATATAAGAGTCGTTTAATCCGGAATTTAGTTCGTAGGATACATCACTATCCGAGATTCCGTAATTTATTCCGGCTCTTGTGTGTCTTCCTATACCTCTACCCACACCTACAAGAAGCCCCATCTCTTTTAGTGTTTCTGTTCCCGAAGCCTGGGTAGTTGTAGTGATCTCCGACTCGTCACTGTAAGCTTGGATAGTACCGCTGTACTTACTGTCTCTGATTGCAGGGTTTGTAAGATTTAAAGAGAAATCAGATCTTCTTTTTGAGTAATCTATAGAGAATCCTAGGTTTAAGCCGCTTCCGAAGATATTTTTGTCACTAATAGAGGCATTAACCATCCATCCTTCGTAACTTCCGTAACCACCGCCAAAGATAAGGTTCCCCGTAGGAGCTTCAGTTACGTTTACCACAAGGTTCATTTTATCACTTGAAACTCTTTGTTTCTGGATCTGTACATCTTCGAAATAACCTGTTCTTTTAAGTTTGTTGATCGAATCTTTGAAATCAGTAAGGTTAAACAGATCAGAAGGCGCCAGGTAAACGTCTCTTCTTATTACCCTGTCAAGTGTTCTTGTGTTTCCTGAGATTATTACGTCGTTTATATAAACTTTGTCGCCCGGTATAACATTATAGATTAGATCGGCAGTGTTCGTACCTTCTATTTTTCTTACATCATATCTTACTTCAGTAAAAGCGTAACCTTTATCAGCAACCTGTGTTTTTATATATTCCTGATCTTTTCTTATTTTGTCAATATTAAAGATCTTCCCTTTTTTTACTTTCATCTCTTCATAAAGTTTTGCAGGGTCGGCTATTGTTTCATCCACATATATTAAAACCTCGTTGATAGAGTATTGTTCACCCTCCGTGATAGAATACTGCACTTCTGCCGTGTTTGTATTAAAATCGACTTTTGAAAATGCAGGCTTAACTTTTGCGTCTATATATCCGTTTTGAAGATAAAGATCCCTGATCCTGTGGCTGTCGTATTCAAGCTGTTCGAAGTTCATCTCTCCGTCGTTCTGCCCGAAGAACCATGTGAAACAACAGTCCTCCTGCTTGTTTGCGATCATAGGCTCAAAATCACTCTCTCCCAGAGCTTGGGCTCCCAGGTATTTTACTCTCTTGATAGTGATCTCGTCACCTTTGTTTACTTCAAACTTTACGGCAACTTTGGAATCGTCAATATGAGTTGTTTCGATTTCAACGACACTGTTGAAGTAACCCTCTTTTTCTATATATTCAAGGAGAGATTTTTTAGCGCTTTGTATTCTCTCTTTTGTGAACATCGTACCTTTTTTTATATTCATAAAATTGTACAGGGTATCAAGGTCTTCTTCTCTTGTTTTATAACCCGTGATCTCAAGTTGAACGATAAAAGGTTTCTCTTTAAAATTAAAAACGATATCCTCACCGTTTTTCGAAACAGATATATCTTTAAAGTAATTAAAGTTATAAAAATCTTTAATGGCTTTATTGATCTGTTCTTCAGAGATCTCTTTTTTTCCTTCAAGCTTTAATGTATCAAGTGCAATATTACTTGAGATCTGAGTAAGACCTTCAAATTTAATATTGTCAAATTTATAAACCTCAGATGAAAAAGACAAAGTTGCAATAGAAGATAATAGTAGTAGAGTTCTTTTCACATAAGTCCTTAGTCGTGTTTTTAGGTAGTAGTATATTTAATTTATAATTATAAAGTCTTTAAGTTTTAGACAGATTATGAAAGTCTGTCCATATAACTTTTATAGTCGTAATCTCTTATTACTTCAAAACTGCCGTTTTTTCTTTTTATTGCGATACTTGGCAGGTTTATCCCGTTGAAGGTGGTGGTTTTTACCATTGTGTAGTGGATCATATCTTCAAGGATTATCCTGTCACCTGTTTGAAGGGGCTCGTCAAAAGAGTATTCCCCTATGATATCCCCCGCAAGGCAGGTGTTCCCTCCCAGCCTGTAGTTGTATTTTTTCTCTTTTGGAAGGCCGCTTTTTCTTATATCGGGCCTGTAGGGCATTGCAAGGGTGTCGGGCATATGGCACTCTGCACTTGTGTCTAATATTGCCGTATCAATTTGATTATGGACTATATCCAGGACAGTTGCTTCAAGGTAACCTGTCTGCCATCCTACGGCTTCTCCCGGTTCCAGGTATACTTCAAGGTGCGGATATCGTTTTTTGAAATCCTTTAAAAGTCGTATCAGGGTCTCTACCTCATAATCTTCCCTTGTGATATGATGTCCACCCCCGAAATTTACCCATTTGAGTTTATCAAAATATTGGCCGAAGTTCTTTTCAAACATCTCAAGAGCACCCTCAAGAGCGTCCACGTTCTGTTCACATAGGGCATGGAAATGAAACCCCTCAATAGTGTTAAACAGCTCATTGGAAGATCTTAACCCTTTTTCAAATTCCTCTTTCGTAATACCAAGACGGCTGTAGGTACCGCAGGGGTTATACAGGTCGATCTGAACCGTAGAGTATTCGGGGTTTATTCTAAGACCCAATGAGTTAAACGGTTTTACTTTATCTTTATATAGTTCTAGCTGGTTAAAAGAGTTAAATACGATATGGTTGGATATTTCACTTATTTTTTCAAACTCAGTGGGCTTAAAAGCAGGGGAGTAGGTGTGAACTTCACCTTGGAACTTTTCATGTGCAAGTATCGCTTCGTTAAGCCCGCTTGCGCAGCACCCTTTTAAATACTGTCTGCACAGATCAAAGGTGGAGTACATGGCGAAACCTTTTAGTGCCAAAAGGATATTGACGCCGGCTTCGTCCTGCACTTTTTTTAGAAGCTGAAGATTCTTTTCCAAGAGTTCCTCTTCACATACATAACAAGGTGAGGGGAGAGTATTCAATACAGTTTCCTTATATTAATATTTAAAGAGATTATATCAAATACTCGTTAAAATAAATATACTTTTTAATTCAGATATTATTAAACTATACCACATCTTTAAATTGATCCCTTATTTTTAAAAAGCTTTCAATGTTCTCGAAGAATATATCTACAAGTTTCGGATCAAAATGCTTTCCTCTTTCCTCTTTGAAGAGTTTGAATATTCTTTCATCCTCCCAGGCTTTTTTATAGCACCTGTCGCTTCCAAGGGCATCAAATACATCTGCAACGGCGGTGATCCTTCCGTAAATATGTATCTGATTTCCTTTTTTATTATAGGGATAACCGGTACCGTCCCATTTCTCATGGTGTTCCAGTGCGACTATTGAAGCGGCTTTAAGCAGCGGCCTGTCTGATACCCTTAACATATCATATCCCTTTTGGGCGTGGGTCTGCATGATCTGTTTTTCCTGTTCGCTTAATGCACCTTTTTTATTAAGTATGGAGTCCGGTATGGCAACTTTACCTATATCGTGCATCGGGCTTGCCTGTCTTAACATCTCGGCTTCTGCTTCGCAAAGGCCGTATTTTACAGCAAGAATCTTGGAGTATTCAGCGACTCTTTTCACATGGTTGCCTGTTTCCTTACTTCTGCTTTCACCTATGGAACCCATATTGAATATGATCTCTTTTTGGACCTGCTCGATATCTTTTGCATGGGTAATATCCTGTTTTATCACCCGGTATCCTATAAGGTTACCTTTTTTGTTGTACTTTGGGCTGTACTCCTCTTTGAGCCAGTAGAAGCTTCCGTCTTTTCTGATATGCTTGACTTCCTGCTTTAAATATTTGTTTTTTTCCAGTTTTGATAGTAGTTTGGATGCTTCAGCAGAAACATAAGGTATGCGTAAAAAACAGTAATGCTTTCCGATCAGTTCCTCTTTTTTATAGCCGCTGATTCTGCAAAACAGTTCACTTGTATCTGTTATTATTCCGTTGAGATCGATCTTTGTGAAGTTTACATTTTTGTCGTAAAGTTCCGACAAAGACCGAAAATTGTTTTTCTGGTTTATTGTTATATAGATATATATAATTAATATAGCGGTAAGAAAAAGTAATAATACTCTTATTTGTGAAATATCATTGAAAATTGTTGTGGCTATAAATATCAGCGAAGTGATAAATAAAAACAGAACAAATAAAATAATTTTTGTATCAATATTAAATAACTGCATAGCCTTATTATTTTCCTTTTCCTTAAAAGTAGCTGTTTAAAAATTTCGGGATGATATCATCCCTTTTCTTAAATTAATATTTATAATTAATTATTTTTTAATATTTGGTATAAAATAGAACAAAATTAATAGGTAAAGGGATTGGATATGTAATATAATAAGTAATTGTAATGGAAATGTAATAAAATAATTTTATTTTTTCAGTTCCAAAAGAGATAGATGTATTTGAAAAATATTATATTATCTAATAATATAATATTTTTATTATTGCCAAAATAACTATAAAGGCATTTAATTGTATGCATCTCTGCAGTGGTGGTCAAGACCCTCTTTATACGATTCGAAGATCTGATTCAGCGTTTCATGGGTTTCAAACATTCTTAATATCTGTCTTAAAAAGTTAATGGGGTATTCCACATAATGCCCCTCATCCCTTCTGTAATACTCCTCTAATGTTTCATGCATACCGTCATATATTTCCGGATATTCTTTTTTTAGTTTTTCTAACTTTTGTGCGGCTTTTTTAATTGTGGCGTCACTGAATTCCCCACGTTCATTTATACCTTTTCTTTTTTCGATATATTCTAAAAGGTCTTTTTTGTTTCTTACATAGTCTGAAAACAGGTCGATAAGTCTCATGGCATACTCCTGATGGTAAGTATCATATTATACAAGTGTAGCATATATTAGTTAAATAATATATCTTTATTTTATAAGTTGGATTAACTGTTATTTCTCTGTTTTCATTTTTTTAGAAAAAAAAGAAACTGGAGTATCCGCGGACTTTAAAGGTGGTTGCATTTGAAAAGCTGTAGTTTTTATATATTTTAATGATCTAAGTGAGCACTGTTTGAGCGTTAAGAAGAGTGACAGACGTCACTCTTTAGCGAGTTGCGCAACGCATTAAAATATATAAAAATTGCAGGAACCCGGAGGGCTTTGAAACCGCAACCGATTTTTGGTTACTTTATTAAAAAAGTAACAAGAAAAAATATTTTAGTATATCTTATATTGTATATTGAATTAATAGCAATAGATAAATTTTAAAATTTATTAATAATGTGATACTAATTGAGATATTGTTTAGTTATAATTTTTAGTAAAGATATTAGGGGAAATATTATGGGAAATTTAATTAATAAGTTTTTAGACATATTTTTAACAAAGAAAAATTTAAAAGTAGTTTTTTTTATTTTATTTTTTATTTTATTTATTGTAATTATTATTTCGATAAAAATGTTGATAAAACATGAACTGTGTTTTACTGATTTAATTGCACCATATATTATAGGAGTTTCTGCATTAATGGCTTCAACAGTTGCGATGCTAAATATGCGTACAAATGAACTTAATAAAATTTTGGAAAATAATAGAAAAGACATATCTGAAATACATAATTTAATAGTAATTTTAGGTTTTATAATAAGTAAAATGAAACAGTATAAAAAAATTATATATTTAGAAAAAAAAGTAGAATTATTAGAATTATCTGAGTATGAAAAATTACTTGGTAAATATGAAGAGTTCTTTTCAAATAAAACATTGATGTATTATTCTACAATCTATGGTGAAAAAAATACTTTTGATAAATTGTATAAAATAGAAAATGATTTGTTTTTTGTTAAAATGTATACAGATGAGGAAATTAAATATATGAAATCAATAAATAAAAAAATTTGTTTTTTAGAAAAAAGAAATTATATAAAGAAACATATAGATAATTTAATATTAAATACTGAAAATTTAAGAGAAATATTACATGATATAAGTAAAAATATTAGAGATAATCAAAATAATTTAATAAGTATAGAAAGTTATAGTTAATTAATATTCGTAATTAAAAGGCAGGCAGTCAGCCCACCTTTTCCAAAACTAAAAAGTTAAGAATTACACATCCAACTCTATAACTTTCCAAGGAAGTCCTTGAGTCATCAACTCATCCATATAGCTTTGCGATGCAAACTCCTCCACGTTTCTTGCACCTTTTAAGTCCCAGGTTCCGTTGTAAACCAGCTTAGTTCCTATCATTGCAGGAACTCCCGTAGTGTAGCTTACAGCCTGTGCGGTAGTTTCTTTATAACACTCCTGGTGGTCGCAGATATTGTAGATATAATATTTTTTTCTTTTCCCGTCTTTGATCCCTTCACAGATACATCCTATATTAGTAAGACCTTTTGTTCTTGGTCCAAGACTTGCAGGATCAGGAAGCAGTGTTTTTAAAAATTCGATCGGTATGATCTTCTGCCCCTGGTGTTCAACAGGCTCGATCCCAAGCATACCTACGTTTTGTAGGCAGTTCATATGCTGGATATAAGAATCTCCAAAGGTCATAAAGAATCTTATTCTTTTAAGTCCTTTGATATTTTTCGACAGGCTTTCAAGCTCCTCATGGTATAGCAGGTATGAAGGTTTCACTCCAACTTCCGGATAATCCCAGTCAACTCTTATTTCAAGCGGTTTTGTTTCTATCCATTGGCCGTTCTCCCAGTATCTTCCGTTTGCAGAGACCTCTCTTAGGTTAATTTCCGGATTAAAGTTGGTTGCAAAAGGGTATCCGTGATCACCTGCATTACAGTCCATGATATCTATGAATTCGATAGTATCTAGGTAATTCTCTTCTATATATTTTACGAATACACCCGTAACTCCCGGGTCAAATCCGCTTCCAAGAAGAGCTGTAAGGTTTTTTGATTCAAAGTCGTCGTTTCTGGCCCACTGCTCTTTATACTCAAACTTTGCCTCGTCGGGGTGTTCATAGTTTGCGGTATCTATATAGTGGGTATCTGTTGCGCTGCACGCATCCATAATGGTAAGATCCTGGTAAGGAAGAGCCACGTTCAATACGACTTTGGGGTTAAGTTTATTGATAAGCTCGATTAAAGCAGCCGTATCGTCTGCATCGATAGTAGTTATGTCTATATCTACGCCTGTTTTTTCTTTTACCGTTTTTTTGATAACTTCACATTTGCCAAGTGTTCTGCTTGCTAATGTTATCTTCTCAAAAGTATCGATATTCATCGCACATTTAACTGTCGCAACAGTACTTACTCCACCTGCACCGATAATTAAAATACCTTTTTTTTCCATTTTGTTTTCCTAAAATAAATTTTGGAAATTTTACCATATTTTTACAAAAAAATATGGCAGGTTTTGATTACAAAAATGAAAAAACTATTTTTTTCTGGCTTTGAGGTATGCCCGTTTTGGAGCAGGGTAGCCTTCTACTGTTTTGCCGGGGTCTTCAGGGTCAAGGAAATGATCAAGGCTTTGTTCAAAGGTCCATGGGGTTACTCTTTGTTCTGAACTGTCGGTTGTCGTTATTTCGATCAGTTCAATATCTATAAATCCTGCCCTGTTAAGCCAGTTTTTAAAGCAGTTAACCGTAGGTATGAAATAGATATTCGGTATCTTTGCATATCTGTCGTGCGGGGTAAGGCACACTTCATCCTCTCCATCGATCATAAAACTGTCCACAATGATCTGCCCGCCGCTGTTTAAAGCTCTGTATAAAGATTTTAATGAACTTATGGGATCACTTCTATGGTAAAGAACACCAAGCATAAAAATAAAATCGAATTTGTGTTCATAGAACTCCAGGTGTTCTACACCTAAAAGCTCGAATTTGATATCGCTTTTTACAAAGTGGTTTACTATATTAAACTGGATATTAAAGTGCGGTGCGGGATCAAATCCCACAAGTCTTTTGGGCTTGTCCTCAAGCATCCTGAACATATAATAACCGTTATTGCATCCCACGTCTGCCACGATTTTATCTTTTAAATTGAAGTGGGGTCTTAGCAGATTGTATTTTTTATTGCTCTGCCACTCGCTGTCAATATCAAGGCCTGCCAGGCTGAACGGGCCTTTCCTCCATGGAATAAGTTTTTTTGCATTATCTTCAAGGATTTTAAACTCTTTTTCATCAAGGCTGCTTTTATCCCCTGCAGTTACCCAGTCCTGAAGTTTTATATCCAGTGCGGAGGTATCTATTTTTTTGATATTATCCAGTGCTTCCATCATAGGTTTGATATTCTTCCACTCAAACCATTTTTTACGTTCGTCTCTTATTTCATCTAAATTCATAAGCGGATTTTACCATTTATTTCTTTATAAGTTTTGAATTTGTTGAAAATCAGCTGTTCATTTTCCCAACAGCGCAGGAAACAAAACTTTTCGCCTTGGCATTTACGTTCTGCATAGTGGAGAGTTCATCGCTTGTAAGGGGGTATCCTATGGATCTGAGTTTCAGTTTCAGTTTTTCTTCGTCAAGTTCATCTGATTCTATGGTTATTTGTCTTGGCATTGTTTCAAGGTTTACTTCAACCTCCCCGAAATCCTCAAGAAGAGCTTTTTTCAAAGTATTTGCACAACCGCCGCATTTTACGTTTTCAACTTCAAATAGATGTTTCATAACAGATCCTTTTAGAGTTTATATATAATAGAAAGTAATATTATAACATAAAGTCCCACGGTTAGCTGTTTGTATGATTTTAAATTGATCATATTCTTTACTTTGATGCCGTAATAAACCCCGACCAAAGAGGCAATACCGATTATTGCACCCTCGTAATAAAGCATATGCCCGCTTATGCTGTGGCTTAAAAATCCTGCTATTGAGCTGAAAATGACGAAAAAAAGTCCCAGTGAAGAAGCATCTTTAAGATTGTAATACATATATCCGGCAAGTATCGGGGTCAGCATAACAGAACCGCCCACTCCGATACTCATGGCGATCACTCCGATAACGAACCCTATAAGTATAAGTACGCTTTTGCTTTTTGACGCTTTTTCTTTTATAGGCTCGGGTGAAGAGAATATGATTCTGTAAAGGGTAAATATTATAACAATCAGAAAAATGTATTTTAAGTATATGGAATCTATAAGTGAAACGACGATGCCGCTCAGGCTTCCCCCTAAAAATCCCCCAAATCCGATAACAAGACCATCTTTGAGGATCGAAGTGTTTTTTTTGAAATTAAGAAAACTTCCGTAAGTGGAGCTGAATACCATCTGCATAATAGAGATCGCAACTGCGTTTTTCATCTCAAATCCTGCAAGAAGAAGCATCGGCACAAGGATCGTACCCCCTCCGATACCGAAGAATCCCGATACGAATCCCGTCACGGCTCCAAGCAGAATCAAAACTTCCAAAACTACTCTTTTTTCATGGCATTGATAAAGTTTTCGTAGATTTTTTCCAGCTCTTTATCTTCGTTTGATACGTCTATGCCGTCATGTTCTTTTACTGCATGTTCCAGTACGGCAACCCTTTTCAGCAGGTAGTCAAACATCTCTTTTGAAACATCGGGCAGATCGTGGTGATCAAGCTGCACGGTATCGTTGCAGTCTTCATCCCTTCTTCTTACGATTCTGGCAGGAACCCCGACCGCGGTTGAACTGCAGGGGACATTTTTTACCACAACGGAGTTTGCCCCTATTTTACTGTTTTTACCAATAGTGATGTTTCCAAGGATCTTTGCCCCGCTTCCAATTACGGTGTGGGATTTTATAGTGGGGTGTCTTTTCCCGCTGTTCAGGCTTACCCCTCCAAGGGTAACTCCCTGGTAAATAAGGACATCATCGTGGATCTCGGCCGTTTCCCCGATAACAACGCCGAAGCCGTGGTCTATAAATACCCTTCTTCCGATAGTTGCAGCAGGATGTATATCTATATTGGTGAAAAACTGGCTTATTCCGCTTATAGCTCTTCCCAAAAACTTCCATCCTTTTTTATAAAGTCGGTTCGCGATCCTGTAGTTTACGATCGCCCAGATTCCAGGATAATTGAAAAAAAGTTCAAAACTAGAGTGCAATGCAGGATCGTTTTTCTTTGGAACTGAAAAATCCTCTTTTATTATACTCCATAATGACATTAATTGTTTCCTTGCATATTTGTAGATTTTAAATAGCTGTTGTCGTTTATATAATTGATGATTTTCCCCTTTAATAATTCATTGTCTGTTTGTTCTAAAAGATTACCAAGTAAAATATCAGAATCATAATCAAGGTCGTCAAAAATATCCTTGATGCTTTGTGATTGAATAAAACTCTCCAGTTTCATCTGCCCCTCTTCGGTAAATACGACGTTTACCTGGGAAGGGGAGCTGAACAGGTTATGCTTCATCCCCAGTGTATCCTGATATGCACCGACTAAAAAGAAACCGATAAAGTATTCCTCTTTGTTAAGATCCACATCATGCAGGTACAAAGGCTGATTTGACTTGAAGGGGATCTCCCCGTCACTGTCGCAGGTAATATCCCAGATATTTGCACTTCTTGTTCCTTTTTCATCAAGATGGGTGATCGGCATAATCGGAAACTGCTGGTCTATACCCCAAAAGTCAGGAAGCGACTGGAATATGGAGAAATTCAGCAGATACTTTTCTTGTATCTTATCATCTAATATCTTAAGTTCCTTGTCTCTGTCGTGAACTTTTAATCTTATAGCTTTTTTTATGATAAGGTGTGTTAGAACCTCCGCATTGCTTCTGTCTATCAGGTCAACGTAACCCAGGTCGAAAAGAGTCAGTACGGATTCAAGATGTTCAAGGCTGTCATGCATATACTCTTTTGCATTCTCTTTCTTGATATCCCTGAAAAGTGCAAAAAGTTCCTCTATTATAGGGGGGTTGATATCTTTGAGTTTTATATTCGATTCGTTGTATTCACTTGAAAAAAGTTCCAAAGTAGGGGTAATAAGCACGCTTCCGGGCGCACTTATAAATCTTCCCGATTCCGTATAGATATGGGGCTGTTCCACAAAGTTCTTGGTTGCGATATCTTTTAAGGTAAAGATAACGTCGCTTGCAAACTCTTTTAAGCTGTACTGGGTGCTTCTTTCATATTGAGAGTATTCCAGTGACAGTCCGCCTCCGATATTGATCGAATCAAGTTTGTCCGCGCCCATTTTTTTCAGTTCCACATATATGTGTCCCGATTCTTTCAGAGCTTTCTTTAAAGGGCCTATGGTGTTCATTGCAGAGCCTATATGGAAATGGATCATTTTAAGGCAGTGGGTGAGATTGTTCTTTTTGAGTATCTCAAAAGCGTTTATGATCTCCAAAGAGCTTAGACCGAATTTTGAGTTGATCCCTCCGCTTTTTGCCCAGGTACCGCTTCCGTAGCTGTGCAGTCTTACTCTTAGACCTATATTGGGGCAGGGAAGGTTCAGCTCTTTATGTACGTCTATAATAGTCTGCAGTTCGTTAAGACCCTCAATAGTAACTGTTATATCGTGTCCCTGGTCTTTTGCTATGAATCCAAGGGTTATCATCTCTTTGTCTTTAAAGCCGTTTACGGTAATAGGGGCATTTTTATTATTGTATGCCATGGCAAGCATAAGTTCCGCTTTGCTTCCGGCTTCCAGTCCGTAATTTAACTCTTTACTGTCTTTTAGCATAGGAAGCACGAAGTTCGGGAATTGGTTTACCTTTAGGGGAAATACGGCAAAAAACGATGAATCATAATTATATTCATTGATAGCATCGTTAAAAGTAGTATACAGTTTGTGTATCTGTTTTTTTGTTATATGTGGAAATCTAAGTACCAAAGGCCCGGTAGTGCCTTCATCTCTTATTTTTTTTGTAATATCCAATAAAGAGGTGTTTTGTTTGTGGTTTAATTTAACTAAACCGTTTTCGATAATAAAGTTTTCGTCACCCCATATATCTATACCGTAATTGTTCAATTTCGATCCTAAGTTTAAATTGTCGTTAAAAAAGCGATTATATCCAAAATATCATTAAGGCAGGAGGTTATCTAAACAGAAAAGATAAAATTACACTTTGTAATCTTGGTTTTGTACTATATAATAATATAAGTGCTAAACTTATATGTAAAATATAAAAGATCAGCTGGTAAAACATATGGACATTTCAAAAATAGATCCTTTACTGGAAAAACATTTTAACAATATAGATGAAATCATACTTCAAAGGCAGGATCCCGTAACGGGGCTTCTTCCCGCAAGCACTGCCGTTAATGCACACGGGGATTATACCGATGCCTGGGTGAGGGATAACGTATACAGCATACTTTGCGTATGGGGTCTGGCTTTGTCATATAAAAGTTACAGGCCCGATCATTACAGGACACATCTTCTTTCCCAAAGCACGGTCAAGCTTATGAGGGGATTGCTTTGTGCAATGATGAGGCAGTCTGATAAAGTGGAAGCTTTCAAGTACAGCCTGAATCCCTCCGATGCACTTCATGCCAAATATGCCACCCAAAGCGGACAGCCTGTAGTGGGTGATAATGAATGGGGGCACCTTCAGCTTGATGCAACGTCGTTATTTCTGCTGAAGCTTGCACAGATGACGGCTTCGGGATTAAAAATCATTTACACTTTGGACGAGGTGGATTTTATCCAGAACCTGGTTCATTATATAAGCAGGACATACTGCTGCAGCGATTACGGCATATGGGAAAGGGGGAACAAGATAAACATGGGAACCCCCGAGATAAACGCAAGTTCCGTAGGTATGGCAAAAGCCGCCATGGAAGCGTTGGACGGGTTTAATCTGTTTGGGAATGTTTCCTTCCCCGAAGCTGTTATACATGTAGTATCAAACGATATAGCAAGATCCAGGTTTACTCTGCAGGGGCTTCTTCCAAGGGAATCAAACTCCAAAGAAACAGACGCGGCACTTCTGAGTATCACGGGTTATCCCGCATACGCAGTAGAGGATGAGAAGCTTTTAAAACTTACCAGGAACAGGATCATTGAAAAGCTTTGCGGAAACTACGGCTGTAAAAGATTCCTTCGGGACGGGCACCAAAGTGCTTTGGAAGATAAGAACAGACTTCATTATGAACCCTATGAACTGAAAATGTTCGAAAATATCGAATCCCAGTGGCCTTTGTTTTTTACCTACCTTTTACTTGATTCTTTGGTAAGAGAGGATAAGCAGGAGGCTTCAAAATGGCAGAAGAGATTAAAACCCCTGTTCGTAAAATGTGATGGAAGGATGCTGCTGCCCGAGCTTTATATCGTCCCTGAAGAGTTAATAGAGAAAGAGAAAAGCGACCCAAACTCCCAAAAAAGGGAAGCAAATGAAAATATCCCGTTAGTATGGGCTCAGAGCCTTTATATGTTAAGCCAGATGATACTTGACGGAATATTAAAACCCTCTTTGATAGATCCCTTAAAAAGAAGGGACAAAATAGGGTATGCAAGGGTAACTACACCTTTAGTTGCAATAATAGCGCAAAACAAGCAGATAAAACAGCAGTTATCAGACTACGGCATAAAAGCCGAGACGCCTAATGATGTAAGCCCTCTGAAAATAAGCTATTCCGACGAACTTTCAAAGATCCATACACAGCTTGGGAAAAATGAAAAGCTGGGCTTAAGCGGAAGGCCGCTTTTGGAAACAAGAACGATTACCAGCTCTTATTTATATCTTTTGGAAGGGGAAGAGGTGGTATTCCTGCCATATTATTTCAATCCAAAAGGTTTTTATTTTAGTTACGACAACCGTCTTTTAGCGGAACATTTTATCTCTTCTTTGAAGTTCCTTTCAAAAAACTGGCAGCATGAGGGGCAGCCACTAATACCTTTTTTCGTAAGATCTGATATGCTTCTTGACAAAGACAGAGAAGTTATACTGAAACTTTTAAATTCAATTCAAAACGGAAGCTGTGATCAGGTTACTTTGAAGCAGGGGTTTTTGACCCAGCTTAAAAATACCGCCTCGGTGCAGGATATAAGCTATTTTGATAAATTAACTCTGCAGGATATAAGCACCGAAGCCAAAGAGTTCCAGCCTTTTAAAAGCTCCAAAGAGATGGGATACTCTTTAAGTGCGGTTAAACTGCAGAAACTCTATGCCCTGGAAACACAACAGTTAGTAAAGATCGTTGTTGAAAACTCCAACCGCTTAAAAACGGCAATAGTATTGAAAATAATCTTAAACAGGCACGGGGAAGATTTTAAGATAAATATAGGCTCACTGGTGCTTACTTTAAGACAGATAGCACAGATACACTATAAATATGCAACCTTGTACCACGACTGGGCGGTTGTGAGAAGACTGACCCATATTACTAAAAAATATGACGATAAACTTGAGGATGCACTTTTGGATATAGTAATAAGGCAAAAGCAGCTGGCAGTCGGAAGGGCTTATAACAGGAAAGCCACATTTTCACAGCCTTTGGACAGTTTGTCTATTATTAAGAGAATCGAAGAGTTTTGCGGAACAAATACAGCAGAGGATGTTTTAACCCAGGAGATCATACTGCACCTTGGCCACCTGATAAGAACAAGCTCCGATCTTTTTAAAAATATCCTGACAATCAGGACCTGGCATTTGGTGCAGCTGCTTGTAGGCAGGATAAGTTATAAGAACTCTTTGTCTTTTGGGGAGTCTTACGAATATCTTTTAAGCCTTGCTCCGCATGATATATACAAAGGCCTGAAAGATATACTGGAATCTTTCACTTTGAATATCAAGGAGACAAGTATCTATGAGAGTATTAATGTCTCCGGTATCTCAAGTATTGAGAAGATCAGGCATAATCGTTTAGGGGATAATTACGACAAAGATATAGACTGGCTAAAGCATCGTAAAGAAAGAGGAATGATCGGGCATTTAAGCGAAAAACTGCATAAAGCGGCATGGTATATACTCCAGCAGTGTGACGGGGTTGTAATAGGGGACAAGTATGATATCAACAGCAGAATAGCTTCTGAAGTTACACTGGAGTCAACGCCCGATGAGAGAAGTTTCGAACTTCTAATAGATAACCAGCTTCAAAGAATAAACGCTCCTGAATACAGGCAGTTGAATATAGAGCTTATAGAATCTTTATCCAAGCTGTTCAAAGAAAATCCCCATATAAAAGTAAAAGGGGATCTGGTTTTTGATGTACTGATAGGACACGGGGTGAGAATCGCCTGGAATAAAAGGAATAAAAAGGACAATTATAACGAAAAAAGGGCACAAGCATGGGATCTGATATACAGGCTTTCCCCAAAAGATGTCGATGAGGTGTTTATTGAAGCATTTATGTTCCTGTTAACGCTTCAAGATAAACAAAAGGAGGATAAAAATGATTTTAGCAGGTGATATAGGCGGGACAAAAACAAATCTTGCGTTGTTTGAGAAAAAAGGGAAAGAACTTTATCTAAAAGAGTCCAAACAATATTCAAGCAGGGATCATAATGACCTTCTTGAGATAATTGATATCTTTAAAAAAGAGTTTATAAAAGGCTTTTCTTTAAAATGTGCCTGTTTCGGTATAGCAGGACCTGTGATTGACGGGAAATGCGATGCTACGAATCTGCCGTGGAAGACAGATATTTTTACTTTGGGCAAAAAGCTTAAAACTGATAATATAGTTTTAATAAACGATCTTGAAGCTACAGCATACGGAATGCTTTATCTAAAACAGGAGCAGTTCGTATCGCTTAATCCGCAAGCCGAAGAAACAGAGGGGATAAAAGCTGTTATAGCAGCAGGTACGGGTCTTGGAGAGGGTATATTATATTTTGACGGCAGAAACTACCATCCCATGGGAACCGAAGGGGGTCATAGTGATTTTGCACCCGTCGATGAAAAGCAGGATAAGCTTTTAAAGTGGCTCAGATCTAAATACAACGGCCATGTAAGTTATGAAAGGATTCTTTCCGGGGAGGGGTTATATACCCTTTACGAGTTTTTAAAGCACGAGAGTACGATAAATGAATCGGTCAAGATGAAAGCCCTGCCCAAACATGCGGACAAAAGTGCAATGGTAAGTTATTGTGCAATTGAGGAAAAAGATCCCTTATGTATCAAGACCCTTGAGTTATTCTGCAGTATCTACGGCTCGGAAGCCGGGAATCTGGCTCTTAAATCCTTGTCTTTGGGGGGAGCTTATATAGGGGGAGGAATCGCCCCCAAGATCCTGCCTTTACTTTTGGAAAGTTCTTTTATGGAAAACTTTCTGGATAAAGGCAGATTTAGAACTCTTCTTAAAAATATTCCCGTAAAGATATCTTTAAATGAAAATACGGCTCTTTTGGGAGCCGCATATTTCGCACGGGATAAGCTGATCAAATAAGTTTTCTTATTAACTTACGATTATATTTTTCAAGGCAGTTTCGCAGAATTTTACAATATTGTGAAATCGGTGGTTCGTGATCTGCTCTTTCGGGGTAAGCCAGGTGCCTCCCACACAAAGTACATTGTCAAGCTTAAGGTATTCCTCCATATTATTAAGAGTAATTCCCCCCGTGGGACAGAACTTGATATTTTTGAAAGGTCCCTGCAAAGCTTTCAGTACATCAACACCTCCCACTACGTTTGCGGGGAAAAGTTTGAACGTGTCAAAGCCGTATTCCATTGCGGTCATAATTTCGCTGGCGGTTCCTACTCCGGGAATCAGGGGAATATTCCCCTTTGAAGAAGCATGCTGTAAAAGAGACACGGTAAATCCTGGACTTATAACAAATTTGGCTCCCGCTTCGCATACCTGGTCAAACTGTTTTGTATTTGTAACAGTACCTGCTCCCACTACCATTTCGGGTACTTCTGCCGCTACGTTCTTTATGGCTTCAAGTCCTGCATCGGTTCTTAATGTTATCTCCATAATATTTATACCGCCTTCAATAAGTGCTTTTGCCAAGGAAACTGCGTCCTGGGCTTTTTCTATATTTATTACCGGAATGATCGGTGAAACTTTTAAAATCTCTCTTGGTGTCATATCTCTTCTCCTGTTAGTTGAAATGTTGCGGCACCGTTTTCGGCACCGTTAACGCTGTTTCTCATTACGCTGAACAGTTCTCTTCCCATACCGTGCCTGTTTTGTGACAGGTTTGGTATTTTCTGTTTTCTGCTTTTTAATTCTTTTTCGTCTACAAGTAGTTCAAGGGTTCCTTTTATGGTATCAAGTTTTATTATATCGCCGTTTTGAACTATTGATATTATTCCCCCTTTTGCAGCTTCGGGGCTTAGGTGTATGGCGCTTGCAACCTTGCCGCTTGCTCCGGACATTCTCCCGTCTGTTACTATTGCAACTTTATACCCTTCATCCTGCAACGCACCCAAAGGCTTCATCAGCCCGTGAAGTTCAGGCATCCCGTTTGATGCAGGACCCTGGTATCTTACTACTGCTATAAAGTCTTTGTTCAGGTTCCCTTTTTTGAATTCCTCTTGAAGCTGCTCCTGGGATTCAAATACTATTGCGGCAGCTTTTATGATCTTGTTGTCCTCTTTTAGTGCGGAGGTTTTAACTACAGCTCTTCCCATATTACCTTTTACGAGTTTGATACCCCCTTGCTTGTCAAAAGGGGTTTTGACGCTTGAGATCACATCTTTGTTCTTTGATCCATTTTCAAGTTTTTCAAAAACAAGAGTGCCGTTTTGCAGTTTGGGTTCTTTTAGGTATGAATGAAGACCTCTGCCAATAATCGTATCTGTATCTTCGTGTAAAAGGCCGTTTTCTAAAAGTTCTTTTATCACAACCGTCATTCCCCCGGCCTTGTGAAAATGGTTCACGTCAGCTGAACCGTTAGGGTACATTCTGCATAGAAGAGGGATCTCTTTAGAGAGTTCGTCGAAATCATCCCAGTTTATTACAATACCTGCTGCACGTGCCATGGCGATTATATGTATTGTATGGTTTGTGGAACCACCCGTGGCTAGTAATCCTATAATTGCATTTACGAAGCTTTTCTCATCAAGCATTTTTCCAAGGGGCTTAAAGTTTCCGCTGTTTTTCATCAATGTTATCAGCTGTTCACAAGCATTTTGAGTCAAAGCATCCCTTAGAGGGGTATTTGTAGGCACAAAAGAGGATCCCGGAAGATGAAGTCCCATTATCTCCATTAACATCTGGTTGGAGTTTGCCGTTCCGTAAAAAGTGCACGTACCGCTTGCATGGTAGGATTTTGCCTCTGTTTCAAGCAGGGTGTTAAAATCGATATTTCCTTTTGTATACTCCTGCCTTGCTTTTGCCTTGACGGCATTGCTGATCCCTGAGGGCATAGGGCCTGCCGGAATAAAGAGTGAAGGAAGGTGTCCGAACTTTAAAGCACCTATTAAAAGCCCCGGTACTATTTTGTCACACACACCAAGGTAAACCGCCCCGTCAAACATATTGTGTGAAAGGGCTATTGCCGTACCCATGGCTATATTATCCCTGCTGAACAGGCTTAGCTCCATTCCAGGCTGTGACTGGGTGATACCGTCGCACATAGCAGGAACACCGCCTGCAACCTGGGCGCTTACCCCTTTTAGGTTAAATGCTCTTTTTATTAATGGAGGGTAGTTCTTGTACGGTTCATGGGCTGAAAGCATATCGTTGTATGCCGTAATGATTGCCACATTTTCCCTTTTGAAGTTTAAAAGCTCTTTTTTCTCATTCTCATCCAAAGGGGCAACGCCGTGGGCCAGGTTGCTGCAGCCTAGAACTTTTCTATTCACTTCACTGTTTACTGCTTCATCTATTCTTTGCAGATATATTTTTCTTGATTTCCGGCTTCTTTTTATTATTCTTTGGGTTACCGAATCTATTGTGCTATTGAGCATAATATACCTCCAGTGTTTTTTTGTTATTCAGTAAGGCGCGTATTGGCATATCTTCACTTTTGCCGTCTTCTAAAGCTTTGTTGAATATAAACTTTTTAAATTCACCCTCTATATGCAGAAAAATATTTTTTGCTTTGAGGATTTTGTTAAGGCTTAAAGTGATCCTTTTATGAGGTGCATCGGAAGGAACGGTTGCGGCACAGGAAAGATTCGTGGTCAAAGCGTTTGAGAGGTTTTCATCTTTTGGAAAGAATGATGCGGTATGGGCATCGGTTCCCATTCCCAGAATTATCACGTCAAAAGAGTTCTTTAGCTTGGAAAGTTCGATATTACAGTTAGTAACACCTTTAAATGGAGTTGCATCGTCACTTTTAAGGGGAATGAATTTTGCCTTTGCAGCACAGTTTTGCAAAAGATACTCCCTTATTAATTTTTCATTGCTGTCTTTATGGGTGTTGTTTACCCATCTTTCATCTACCAGAGTTATTGTTACCTTTTCCCATTCAATGGGAATGCTGCTTAGCTTTTCAAACAAGGGCTTGGGAGTGCTGCCTCCCGATACCGCTAAAACGGCATTTCCGTCAGATTTAATCCCTTCATCCAAAAGTCTTGCCACTTCAGCACAGAGAGTTTCATGGAGTTTCTCTTTTGATTCAAATTGATTGAAATTGTTATTCATGCCAGCTTCTCCCGTTTCTTTCGATCATCGCGATCGCAGCAGTGGGTCCGTCAGTCCCCGCACCGTATTCTCTCATCGGGGAGATGTTCTCCTGCCACCCTTCCAGGATGATATCAGCCCATTTCCATGCCGCCTCAACTTCGTCAAGCCTCATAAAGTGGGTCGGGTTTGATCTTATTACATCCAAAAGCAGTCTTTCGTAGGCTTCAGGTTTCCTGTCCTCTTTTATAGGGTTGTTTAATTCAAGTTCTACGGGTTTCAGCCTCATCTGCTCTGTAAGTCCCGGGATCTTGTTCATCAGCTGAAGCTTGATACTTTCGTTTGGCTGAAGGGTTATTATAAGCTTGTTAGGGGATATGCATCTTCCGTTATTGGCAAAAATGGAGTGGGGGATAGATTTAAACTGTATTACGATCTCGGAGTTTCTTTTACTCATCCTTTTACCGCTTCGTATATAAAAAGGAACCCCTTTCCATCTCCAGTTGTTTATATCTACCCTCATTGAGGCATAGGTCTCGGTCGTGCTGTTTTGCACTCCTTCTCCCTCTTTATATCCCGGAACGGCTACACCTTGTATATTACCTTTCGTATACTGTGCCCTTACGGTTTTTGTTTCGATATCCCTGCCGTTCATGGGTTTTAGGGATCTTAATACTTTTACTTTTTCATCCCTTACGGCATCTGCTTCCAAAGAGCAGGGCGGTTCCATCGCCACAAGGCATAACAGCTGAAGCAGGTGGTTTTGTACCATATCCCTTAAAGCTCCGTAATCATCATAATAACCCCATCTTCCCTCAACTCCGACACTCTCGCTTACGGTTATCTGTACATGATCGATATTGCCTTCATCCCACAGTGGCATGAAAAGCCTGTTTGAAAATCTAAGGGCCATGATATTCTGTACGGTCTCTTTTCCAAGATAGTGGTCTATCCTGTATATCTGGTTCTCTTTGAAATACTTTAAAACCTTGTCGTTTATTGCCCTAGCAGATTCAATATCCCTGCCGATGGGTTTCTCAAGAACGACCCTTGAACCTTCTGTTATGAGGTTGTGAGTGCTTAAAACTTTTGAGATGGTGCCGAAAAAATCGGGAGAAGTGGAAAGGTAGTAGAGCCTTTGCCTTTGTGGATATTCTTCCAGAAGCTCTGCTAAAGTGGAGTAGGTAGCTTCTTTATCCAGATCAGCTTTTACTATTTCAAGTTTTTTGCTGAAGTGATCATATTTGGTTTTATCAAAGCACCCTTCCTGTAAAAACTCTTTCATTTTGGTTTCGGTGAGCTTTATATGCTCTTCCCTTGTCATATCCCTTCTTGATACGGTAATGATCCTGCTTTTACAGCTTAGAAACTCTTCGTTGAAAAGGTGGTAAAATGCAGGCATAAGCTTTCTGAAAGCAAGATCGCCGTGTCCTCCGAATATCACTATGTCCAATAAGTTGTTATGTTCGCTCATGACAGACTCTTTCTTTTTTATTTTAGTATAACTTCTTTTAATACTCTTTTCTATACTGCAATAGTTTATTTTTTAGACTATGCTATTATCTAATAATATAGATTTTTGATATCTTTATAGTTACAAAAGTGAAGCTCTGGATAGAACAGGCATAAAAAAAGGGAAGCTGAATCAGCTTCCCTTCTTCTTTTAAATAGATAAAACTATTTGTTTTTTGCTTCCGCAGAGTATTTGTACCCTAATTCGTAAGCTTTTAAGTTAAGTTCATGAACTTTTGGAGGAACTTTTGAAAGCATAACCTCTTTTAAAGTTTCTTTATCGATCGCGTCCATAAGGTTGTTTGCAATTGCAAGTGCAACAACAGATTGTGTAATAACGTTACCAACTTCCTCTTTTGCGATAGTAATAATCGGGATCTCGATGATATTCCAAGTTTTTTTATCCTCTTCAGTAGGAGTAACAAGGTTTGGTTCAACTACGATAGTTCCTCCCGGTGTTACACCGTCTTTGAACAGGTCGTAAGACTTTTGTGCAACTGAAAGCATAAAGTCGATCTCACCGTCGTTTGCATACGGGTAGAAGATCTCATCGTCATCAAGAGTGATATCAACAACTGTCGGACCACCTCTTACCTGCGACGTATATGTCGCAGTTTTTAATCCGTAACCACCTGTTTTGATCTTAGCTGCCGCAAAGATCTCACCAGCAAGAAGAACACCCTGTCCACCGACACCTGTAAATCTCATTAAAGTTCTAGCCATAGTGTTTCTCCTTATATCTTTTTCTCAAAGTCGTCTTGAGTGATTTTCGCTCTTTTACCTTGATGTACATCTTTGATCTGCTCATACATATCACAGTATTCTTTAGCGTTCTCATCATGTTTTAATACACCTGTAGGGAACTTGTTCAATTGCTCCTCTTCACTTAATGCATCATATTTTTTCTTAGGCATTGTGATAGAGTCGATCCAATCAAGGTTTTCCATAGCTGACTGCATTTTGTTCTTTCTACCAAGGTTGATATGACAGTTAGACATAACATCAAAGAAAGAGAATCCTCTATGTTGGAAACCTTTAACTAAAACTCTTTCAAGTTTTTTAGGATCAAGCATTGTTTCTCTTGCAACAAATGAAGCACCAGATGCGATCGCAACTTCGGCAGCGTCAAATGTAGGGTCGATATTACCGGCTTTTTGTGAAACCGTCCAGAACCCTTGCGGAGTTGTAGGAGAAGTCTGCGAGTTGGTAAGACCGTAGATGAAGTTATTGATCATAACAAAGTTAATATCAATGTTTCTTCTACAAGCGTGGATCGTATGGTTTCCACCGATTGCCATGGCATCACCGTCACCTGCAACACAGATTACGTGCTTGTCAGGGTTGGCAAGTTTGATACCTGTAGCAAATGCAACAGTTCTACCGTGTGTAGTGTGAACAGTATTGAAGTCAACATAAGAAGAGAATCTTCCTGAACATCCGATACCTGAAACAACACATACGTCGTCTTGTTTCCAACCACATTTTTCAATAGCTCTGATAACGGCTTTTAATATAACACCGTCACCACATCCCCAACACCATAGTGTCGGCATTTTTTCCAATCTTAGGAATTTATCGTAATTATAAGCCATATTAGAATACCTCCTTAACTTTCTCTACAATTTCGTGTGGAGAGATAGCTCTACCGTTAACTTTGTAAAGACCTTCAATATCAAGTCTGCTTGAAACTCTCTCAACCTCTTCAGTGTATTGTCTGATATTTAACTCAACACAAAGAACATTTTTGATCATATCAGTGTATTTTTTGATAGATTCTGCAGGACTCGGCCATAAAGTGATCGGTCTGAATAATCCAGCTTTGATACCTTGAGCTCTTAAGTGTCTAATCGCTTCTTTTGCCGATAATGAAACCGAACCGTAAGCGATGATTAATACTTCACCATCTTCACCCGTCATATCGTCAAGCATGAACTCTTCGTTTAACTCTAACTCGTCTGTATGCATCATAACTTTGTCTTCAAGTCTCTGGATCAGTTTTCTACAAGTTTCGATCTCTTCAGTAGGGAAACCGTTAGCATCATGGTGAAGACCTGTATAGTGGTATCTGTATCCCGTAAACATTGGGTTAAGTACCGCAGCTTCATCTTCACCTACACCGTAAGGTCTGTACTCTTCAGCAGGACCGTCGAAAGTTTTTCTAGGAACGATGCCTTTTTTTACCTCTTCAACTGTTGGGATCATTGCTTTACCGTGCATATGACCGATTGTTTCATCTGTAAGTACGAACACCGGCTGCATAAATCTGTCTGCAAGGTTGAATGCTCTTACAACTTCAGTATAACATTCTGCAAGATTACCTGCACATAGAGTGATTGATCTGTAGTCACCGTGTGACGGGTTCTTAGCTTGTCTAACGTCACCTTGAGATACCCTTGTCGGTAAACCTGTTGAAGGACCACCTCTCATAACGTTAACTACAACTAAAGGCACTTCTGCCATCTGTGCAAGACCAAGGTTCTCAGCTTTTAGCGAGATACCAGGACCTGATGTAGCTGTCATGGTTCTAACACCTGACATACCTGCACCAACTGCAGCAGCAACACCTGCGATCTCGTCTTCCATTTGGATCGCCGCTCCGCCTGATTTTGGCAGAAGGTCAGAAATAGTGTGCATTACCTCACTTGATGGCGTAATAGGGTATCCTCCGAAGAATTTACATCCCGCATCAACTGCTGCAATTGCCGCTAAGTCATTACCTGTTGAAATTATTTCTCTCATTTCCATTCATTATCTCCTTAAGCGCTCAATATTCTATAATTATTTTCTTTGATCGCTGCAGCTCTATCTTTTGCTTCATCACTTAATTTAGCAAACTTAAATTCTTTTTTATCTGCAACATAAATTGCGAAGTCTGGACAGTTCAGTTCACAATCATTACAACCTATACATGAATCTGGCTCTATTATCTCAACCATTGCTCCAAGTGTAGAAGTTGGTTCCGGTCTCATTGCCAGTACTCCTGCAGGACATACAGCAACACAGATGTCACATGCTTTACATCGTGACTCATCTACCCACACCGGAGTGTTTTCAGGTGCTTCCATTACAGCCATTGTTTCTCCTTAATAATTCAATAATTTATCTTAGAATATATGAAATACATACATTACTTAGAAAATAATATCGTATATTCAATAATAGTAGTTTTAAGTTATGGAAAGTTTAATCATTTAGAGTTGATATGTTACAAATCGAAGCAGAAAATTTTGCTTAATAGAATAAAATCTCTACTCTTCTGTTCTTTGATCTGCCCTGGTTGGTAATATTCGTAGCAATAGGTGTAGCTTCACCGTTGAATTTTATGGAAATTCTTTCCTTTTTTACACCATTTTTGATAAGCTGCTTCTGTACAGCTAAAGCTCTTTGTTTAGAGAGCTGCAGGTTGTATTGTTCTTCGTATGTAGCATCGGCGTGACCCGTTAAGAGTATTTTATATCCGTAACACTCCAGAGAGATCTCGTTTATGCTTTTTAAGGTCTCATTGTTCTTTTTATCTATTTCGTACGAATTTATATCAAAATATACAATCTGTTTGATGGTCTGTGTACAGCCGTTTGACGTTACGCAGACTCCGGGCGGCGTGTTCAGGCATTTGTCAAATTTATCAGGAATGTTATCTTTATCCTTATCGGTAGTTGTCTGCTCCGCATTTAATAAAGTTGTTATTAACAGTATAGTAAAAAGTAGTGTTTTTTTTAATGACATAGGTTTATTCCAAAGATTAATATTAGATTATTATAGGTATATATTACTTAATGAATAATTAAATGTTAATATCTGCTACATAAGGTAAGCTCCGGGCCTTGTGATTCCTTATATTTAGATCATTATGTAGCTTTGTAACTTATTTAAAATCACATTGTTTCGTATAGTAACAATAGGAATGTTGCCGTATGGTTACTTAAGTTTAATTGAAATATGATCAATTAAAGGTAATAATAAATATTAAATCAAACTTTAACATTAGGAGTGGACCATGATGAGATATATCAAGTTTTTTGATCAATTAAAGTTAAGCGATATTAACATTGTCGGCGGAAAGAATGCCAGCCTTGGGCAGATGTTAAGCGATATGGGGTCTTTAGGCTTAAGAGTTCCCCAGGGGTTTGCCACTACGGCGGAAGCCTACTGGCTTTTAATAGACCGGAACAACCTAAGGGAAAAGATACAAGAGAAACTATTTAAACTTGATATATCAAATATTGAAGCGCTTCAAAAAAAAGGGGAAGAGGTTAGAAAGCTGATCTTAGATGCGGATTTCCCAAAAGAGCTTGAGGATGAGATAAAAGAGGCTTACGGGATATTATCCGAAAAATACTCTTTTTCTGACATAGATGTCGCAGTAAGATCTTCGGGAACCGCAGAGGACCTGCCCGATGCAAGTTTTGCGGGACAGCAGGAGACTTTTCTAAACGTAAACAGCCAGGAACAGTTAATAGAGTGTGTAAAGAAATGTTTTGCTTCCCTTTTTACCAACCGTGCCATCAGCTACAGGCAGAGCAGGGGCTTTGACCATATGAAAGTGGCACTTTCGGTCGGGGTGCAGAAGATGGTGCGAAGCGACAAAGCCACAAGCGGGATCATGTTCACTATAGATACGGAAAGCGGCAATGACAAGCTTATCCTGATCAATTCCATATACGGAATAGGTGAGAATATAGTAAGCGGCCGTGTTACCCCCGATGAGTTCCTGGTATTCAAGCCTATGCAAAAAGTGGGCTTTGAAACCATACTTAAAAGAAAGATCGGGAATAAAACGCTAAAAATGGTTTATGACGATAAAGAGCGGACAAAAAATATAGACTGCTTAAAAGAGGAGATAAACAGTTTTTCCCTGGATGACGAAGAGGTTATAAAACTGGCTGGCTACGGACTGAAGATAGAGGAGTACTATTCCCATCTTGCAGGGGAATACAGGCCTATGGATATAGAGTGGGCAAAAGACGGCCTCGACGGAGAAATATATATTGTACAGGCTAGGCCTGAAACGGTGGTTTCCAAAGAGATGAAAAGATCAAAAGAGAACATTCTTCTTAAATATAAGCTTAGATCAAAGGTAACTCAAAATGATATCTTAGTAACAGGTACGGCAGTAGGGGAGAAAATAGGGAAAGGGAAAGTACACTTTATAAGCGACCTGAAATATGCCGACGAGTTCAAAGAGGGAGAGGTGCTGGCAGCATCAACCACCGATCCGGACTGGGAGCCTTTGATGAAAAAAGCCTCAGCCGTCGTTACGGACAAAGGGGGACGTACCTGCCATGCGGCAATTGTTGCCAGGGAGATAGGGGTCCCGACAGTTGTAGGTACGGTAAAAGGGACCGAAGAATTAAAAAACGGTATGGAGGTAACTGTTGACTGCAGCTCAAACGAAGAGGGGAGGGTCTATAAAGGTCTTTTGGATTTTGAAGAGGAGAGAATAGAGCTGCAGAAACTGGAAGATACTAAAACAAAGATATTCGTAAATGTAGGCAATCCCTCTAAGGCATTTGAAACGGCTGCACTTCCAAGCCGCGGCGTGGGGCTTGCAAGGATGGAGTTTATCATCAACAACTATATAAAAGCACACCCCATGGCATTGGTTGAGATGAATAAGGGAAATCTTGTTGACGAGTCGGATAAGATAATGGCTTTTATGAAAGGTTACAATGACTCTAAAAAGTTTTTTATAGACAAGCTTTGCGAGGGTATAGGTACTATTGCGGCCGCTTTTTACCCAAGGCCTGTTATTGTCAGAACAAGCGATTTTAAATCCAATGAATATAAAAATATGCCCGGAGGCAGCGCTTTTGAAAAAGACGAAGAAAATCCAATGATAGGGTTCAGGGGTGCAAGCAGGTATTATTCTCCCGATTACAAGGAGGCTTTTATCTGGGAGTGCGAGGCCTTGAAAAAAGTCCGGGATGAGATGGGACTTGTCAACGTCAAGGTGATGCTTCCTTTTGTAAGGACTCCCGTGGAGGGGAAAAAAGTAATCGATATCATGAATGAATCAGGGCTTATTCAGGGGAAAAACGATCTTGAAATTTATGCCATGTGCGAGATCCCAAGCAACGTAATATATGCCGACGAGTTTTTAAAGGTATTTGACGGCTACAGTATAGGATCAAATGACCTTACCCAGCTTATGCTTGGGGTTGACAGGAACAGCGAACTTATATCCCATATCTTTGACGAAAGGAACGAAGCGGTTAAGAGGATGCTGAAAATGGCAATAGATGCGTGTAAAAAAGAGGGCAAATATATAGGTATCTGCGGGCAGGCACCTTCCGATTATCCCGAGATCACCAGGTTCCTGGTCCAAAGCGGAATAGATTCCATATCTTTAAATCCCGATTCCCTGCCTAAAATGCATAAAATTGTTTCAGATCTTGAAAAAGAGCTGTCACGATAAATTCAAGGAGAAAGCTTATCTTGTTATTGAGCCGCGGATAAGTTTCTCCGTTTCCATAACCAGAATAAGGATAAAAGCAATCCCCAGCAGGTAAAGCCACATGGAAAAACTTACAGGCTCAACTCCAAGAAGAGACTGCATAAACGGGCTGTACAAACAGACTATGTGGATTGTCTGTGCGGCTATTACCGATATGAGCAGGAACAGGTTTTTCCTGTGGTTTATCCTGAATATCGATATATTTTCAGAACGTGAATTGAACACATGAACATTTTCAAAAAGGACCATTAAAAGTAAAGTCAGGTTTCTTGCAGATTCTTCCGAATAGCCTGTTTGCAGCAGGTAGTAAAACAGAATAAATGCGGTTACCCCCATATATAAGCCGCCGCTTAATATCCTGCTTATCATCACCTTGTTGAATATAGGCTCCTTGGGGGGTCTTGGTTTCCTGTTTAATACCCCGTCCTCCGCTTTTTCCAGTCCAAGGGTTACATCCTGTATGCCGTTTGTTACCAGGTTTAGCCATAATAGCTGCACGGGAAGCAGGGGGATAGGAAGGAAAAAAAGCATACTTAGAACTATAAGCACTATTTCCGCAAAGCCTGTGGAGATAAGCAGGTAGATGACTTTTCTTATATTGTCGTAAGCAACTCTTCCCTCCTCAATACCGTTCACTATAGAGCTGAAAGAGTCGTCGGTGAGTATCAGGTCGCTTGATTCCCTTGCTACGTCTGTTCCGCTTTTACCCATGGCTATGCCTATATTGGAATATTTCAAGGCAGGTGCGTCATTTACCCCGTCACCTGTTACTGCTACGAAATGCCCCAGTTCCTGAAATGCTGTAACTATTTTCTGCTTGTGTTCGGGAGATACCCTAGCAAAAACACGTTTGGAGGCGATCTCCTCTTTTGGTGCTCCCTTGTCGATCCATTCCTGTATCTGGGCGCCGCTGATGATCTCATCTTCATCTATTGCTATATTCAGCTCTTTTGCAATATGAAATGCGGTGCTTGGGTGATCCCCCGTTACCATGGCTACTTCTATTCCTGCATTTTGTGCCGTTTGGACGGCGGCTTTTACATCTTCCCTTAACGGGTCTATTATGGAAGCAAAGCCCAGGAACCTATAACCGTTTAAACTGATGGTTCTTTCTTCTGAGAGTTTATATGCGATTGCGATATTCCTGAACCCTTTTTTTGCCCATTCTTCATTTAACTGCAGGGCTCTTTTTTTCTCTTCTGCGTTTATATCGCAGAAATCAAGTATTATCTCAACAGAGCCTTTTATATAGTGGATACTTCCCAGTTTTGTTTCGTAAAGTATAGCCGAATAGGCATTTTGCGATTCGTAAGGGATCTCATGTACTTTGTTGGATATCTCTTTGAGGTTTGCGTATTTTTCATCTGCTTCTATGGCATATTTTGCAAGGGCGATATCTACCTGGTCTCCCAGGTATTCGTAACCGTTCTGTTTTTTTTGATAATCTGATTCATTGCATAGAATAAAGCCGCTTAATATAAGAGGATCCAGTCCTTGAGGCTCTTTGAATTCTTTTTCCAGGCTAACAAATCTTTCAACTTTTAATTTGTTCTGGGTCAGGGTTCCGGTCTTGTCGCTTGCTATAAGGGTGCAGGACCCAAGTCCCTCTATGGCCGAGAGCTTTCTTATTATGACGTTTTTTCTGCTCATGCTTAAACTGGCGTTGCTAAGGGCCACTGTTATTGCAACGGGAAGCCCTTCCGGTATGGAGGAGACTGCAAGAGCAACCGCGAAAAAGAAAAGCTCTTTGATGCCTATATCCTGGTAGATACCCAGAAAGATAAGCAGTACTATAACCATACCTATAATTCTGGCAATATTTAAAGAGAATCTTTCCATCCTTATAATAAGGGGCGCTTTTTTCTCCTTTGCACCTGCAAGCAGGGTTGCGATTTTCCCTATTTGGGTATTTGAACCGATATCTGTTACTATTCCCTTGGCTCTACCTTTTGTAACAAAAGAACCCGCATGGAGCATATTTATCCTGTCTCCTACGGGGAGGTTTATATCTTCTGTTAAAAAGCTGCATACTTTGAGGCTATTTATAGATTCTCCCGTAAGGAGGGATTCATCGACAAACAGGTCGTTTGTTTGTATTAATCTTACATCTGCAGGAACTTTTGAACCCGATTCAAAAAGTATGACGTCCCCTATGGTAACGTTGCTGCTCGGTATCCTTTTTTTTAAATCGTCCCTTAAGACGTCTGTATATGTTTTTACCGAGCTTCTTAAGCTATCTGCTTTTTTCCCCGCAGTGTATTCCTGGTAGGCCCCGATGGCGGCATTTATAAAAAGTACGGCCATAATAAAAGAGGCATCACTGTATTCTTTTATCATAATAGATACGATGGAAGCTATTAGGAGTATGTATATTATGGGGCTTTTGAATTGATCGATAAATATCTCAATGAAAGTTTTATCTTTGGTTTTGGGCAGTGAGTTCTTGCCGAAATGATTTTCCCTTATTAAAGCTTCTTTTGTACTTAGACCTTTTTCGTCGCTGTCTAAAAGTTCGAATGTATCATCTATAGATTTTGTATGAAAGTTCATGGCCGTTTCTTTAGATTTGATTTGTAAACCATTATATCTGAAAAAATTTATAATGAACTTGCCGTTTGTTTCTGTTTGTAATAAAAAAAGCCCCTTGATATCTCAAGGGGCTTTAATGGAGTCGTTTAAGTTTTAAACTATTTTGATAATACTTCTTTAACGGCTTTTCCGATATCTGCAGGAGATACTACAACTTTAACTCCGGCAGCTTCAAGAGCATCCATTTTCTCTTTTGCAGTACCTGCACTACCGCTTACGATAGCACCTGCGTGACCCATTCTTTTACCTTTAGGTGCAGTTTGACCTGCGATGAATGCAACAACAGGCTTAGTGATGTTCTCTTTAATAAACTGTGCTGCCTGGATCTCAAGATCTCCGCCGATCTCACCGATCATTACGATTGCTTCAGTCTCTGGATCTGCTTCAAACATTGGTAATAGCTGCTTATATGAAAGTCCTATAATAGGGTCTCCTCCGATACCTACAGCAGTTGTAATACCGAATCCTTCTTTACATACCTGGTTTGCACCTTCGTAAGTTAATGTTCCAGACTTAGAGATAAGACCAACATTTCCTTTTTTGAAGATCATACCGGGCATAATACCTATCTTACACTCTTGGGCTGTGATAATACCAGGACAGTTCGGTCCAATTGTCATCATACCGTGTTTTTTTGCATGAGCTTTTGCAGCCTGCATATCTCTAACAGGCGCACCCTCTGTGATAATTACCGCAAGTTCTATTCCTGCTTCCGCAGCTTCCATAACAGCATCTGCAACAAATACTGGCGGAACAAAGATCATAGATACTGTTGCACCCGTTGCTGCAACCGCTTCGCTTACCGTATTGAATACAGGTTTGCTCAAGTGCTCTTGTCCACCTTTGTTTGGAGTAACTCCACCAACTATGTTTGTACCGTAAGCGATACACTGCTCTGCATGGAAAGTTCCCTCTTTACCTGTAAAACCTTGAACAATTACTTTTGTATCTTTATTTACTAAAATTGACATTCTATTTACTCTCCTTATGCTTTCTTCGCAGCTTCTACAGCTTTTGCAGCACCGTCTGCAAGGTCTGTTGCCGCTATTACGTTATCTATGTTCGCATTTTTTAATATATCTGCAGCTTCAGGTGCATTTGTTCCGTCAAGTCTTACAATTACCGGAACATTTACATCTACCATTTTTGTAGCTTCTAAAATACCGTTCGCGATTCTGTCACATCTTACAATTCCACCGAAAATATTTACGAATATTGCTTTTACTTTTGGGTTTTTAAGGATTATTTCAAAACCTTTGGCAACTGTTTCAGCATTTGCTTTTCCTCCAACATCAAGGAAGTTTGCAGGTGTTCCGCCCATGTAGTTGATAGTATCCATAGTACCCATAGCAAGTCCTGCACCGTTTACCATACACCCGATCTCTCCGTCTAATGATACGTAAGAAAGTCCGTACTGGCTTGCTTCTCTCTCATCAGGATCTTCTTCTGTCAGGTCTCTCATATCTTCGATATCAGGATGTCTGCCTAACGCAGAATCATCAAATCCCATTTTACCGTCTAGTGCAAGGAAGTCTCCGCTTCCTGTTTTGATAAGAGGGTTGATCTCGATAAGTTCCGCATCGTTTTCCATATATAGTTTAAACAGTTTTGATGCAAAAGCGATAAATTTCTTTTGTTCTGCTTTGTCTGTAATCCCAAGTCCGAATACAAGTTCTCTTCCGTGGAACCCCTGGAATCCGATCGCAGGGTCGATCGCTACTTTAACGATCTTCTCGGGAGTCTCTTCTGCTACTTTCTCGATCTCCATACCACCCTCTGTAGAGGCCATGATGACAGGCATCTCTTTTGCTCTGTCCAGAACTACACCAAGATATAGTTCATCTTGAATATCAGCTCCCTCTTCTATATATACTTTATGCACTTCTTTCCCCTCTGGTCCCGTTTGGTGGGTTACAAGAGTCATATGAAGGATCTCACTTGCAAGTTGTTCCACCTCTTCGATAGATTTTGCTAGTTTTACTCCTCCGCCAAGACCTCTTCCTCCAGCGTGAATTTGTGCTTTAACAACCCAAATATTTCCACCTAGCTCATGAGCTGCCGCAACAGCTTGCGCAGGTGTATTTGCAACAATACCTTTTGGTGTCGGTACACCGTATTTTGCAAAGATTTGTTTTGCTTGATATTCGTGAATATTCATTATTTCTCCTATGTAAGATTTGAATTAACTTTTAAAATTGTAGCCTAAAATATTGTAAAAAAGTAACAATTTGATAAAAAAGTGTTAAAAACCGCATATAGAGTGTTTACTTTTTACACAATTATTAAGAAGTAATATCTATTTGGTATATATAGTATAACAAATTAATTATTAAATAATGATAATTCCCTTTAGTTAAGCCGTAGTTATGATTTATATAGGCTGAAGTGTTTAAAATTGTGAAAATTCAGTAGATTGGGTATTTTGGTAATCTTTTTATTTTTTGAAGGGGGTTCGCAGTATTTTGTATAAGTATAAAATAAAGTAGTGTTTAACTACTTTACTTCGTAACTCGTATAAGGTAAAGTAATGTTCAATTACTTCACCTCATACTCTTCCCTTCCCATTTGGTAAAGGTCAGCACCATACGTATCGTTTATAACAGTAACAGGGAAGTTTTCAACTTCTATTTTTCTTACGGCTTCAGGTCCCAGTTCCGGATATGCTATGATCTGTGCACTTTTTATCTGTTTACCTAGAAGTGCTCCCGCACCGCCGGTTGCTCCAAAATAGATTCCACCGTACTCTTTACAGGCATCTTTTACATCCTGGTTTCTTTTACCTTTTCCTATCATCCCTTTAGAACCGTGTTTTAAAAGTGTAGGAGAGTAGCTGTCCATTCTGTAACTTGTAGTCGGTCCCGCACTTCCAATTGGATCACCAGGCTTTGGAGGAGTAGGCCCAACGAAGTATATTACACTTCCTTCAAGGTCGAAAGGCAGTTCTTTACCTTCCTCTATAAGGTCAACAAGTCTTTTATGCGCCGCATCCCTTGCTGTATAGATAGTACCGCTTAGGTATACGATATCTCCAGCTTTCAAAGATCTTGTCTGCTCCTCTGTAAGAGGTGTTGTTAAATGGTATGTTTGACTCAATGTTTTTTCCTTTCCGCTACCGATAAATTATCCAAAATATGAAATTTTGATAATTTATTTCCGCGAGCCAAATCGAGTTTGGCTTTATTATTTATTTTTTATATTGTAATATGTGTATGTCTTGAACTGTGGCATTGCACATTAACAGAGACAGGAAGTGATGCAATATGACACGGATTCGCTTCAATATGAACAGCAAGAGCTGTTTTTGTACCACCCATACCCATTGCACCGATTCCCAGGTTATTGATCTGTGTTAACATCTTTTGTTCCAATTCATCCATTTCAGGATCTTCATTTTTAGTACCCAATGTTCTAAACAGGGCATGTTTTGAACTGATGGCTGCTTTTTCAAAAGTACCGCCGATACCTACACCGACAGTAATTGGAGGACAAGGGTTTGGACCTGCATTTGAGATAACCTCTTTTACATACTCTATCACACCCTCTTTGCCTGCTGCAGGTGGAAGAACTGTAGCTCTGCTTACATTTTCACTTCCTCCCCCTTTTGCGGCGTATTCGATATCTATTTTATCACCCTCAACAATATCAAAGTGGATAATTGCAGGAAGGTTGTAACCTATTTTATCTTTCAGGTTTGCCCTGCTGAAAGGTTCACAAGTAGATGCTCTTAGGTACGCATCGGTATAACCTTGTTCCGTACCTTTGTTTATGGCATCTTTTAAAAGGCCTCCGTTGATCTTTACTTCATCTCCCACTTTTACGAAGAATACCGCTAGTCCCGTGTCCTGGCATAAAGGTCTTTTCTCATCTTTTGCGATATCCGCATTTTCAAGTATTTGTCTTAATACCTCTTTTGATACGGGAGATTTTTCCTCTTCCATAGCTTTTTGCAATGCATCATAAGCATCTTGAGGCAGATCTGTTCCGCAGTGGACGATTATATCCCTGACGGCTTTTACCACATCTTCAAATTCTATAATTCTCATGTAGACTCCATTATTAATTTATAGAGTTATCGTAACATCATAACATTTAATAATGTATAAAAAAAAAGGGCCAACGAAATTGTTGACCCTTTTTGTGTAAAATCGCTACTGATATGGGAAATGATCACTTAAAGAAATTATTTTTTGTTAATATATCTATACCGTTTTTAACTGTATTTACAGAATCTGTGAATTTTTGTGTCAGGTCATCATCAAATTCCAGTTCGATTATCTTTTCTACTCCGGTTTTCCCGATAACTGCAGGAACTCCTACGGATACATCAGAGTGTCCGTATTCACCGTTAAGAAGGCAGGATGAGGGGATCACTATTTTACTGTCGTTAAGTATAGCTTCAACCATTACTGCAACACCGCGTCCCGGAGCATAATAGGCACTCGTTCCAAGGTGTTTGACTATTTGTGCCCCGCCGTGTTTTGTTCTGTTTATTATATTCTCCATAACTTCTTTGGAAACTATCTCGGTCAAAGGTACTCCTCCCACCGAACTCATAGAAGGTACGGGGATCATGTTCTCACCGTGATCACCTAAGACCATAGCTCTTGTTTGTGCTCTTCCGTAACCCAGTTCATTATTTATCTGATAAGCCATTCTGGAACCGTCCAGGGCTCCTGCCATTCCCACGATTCTGTTTCTATCCCAGCCTGTCATTTTATGGATAGCATAGCTCATTACGTCAAGTGGGTTTGAAACACAGATGATAATTGCATCAGGGGAGTGTTTTTTGATATTTTCAACAACATCTTTCATTATCTTTGCGTTGATTGTAAGCAGGTCTTCCCTTGTCATATCACCTGTTCTTGGAACGCCTGCTGTTATTACCACTACGTCGCAATCTTTTACTTCATCGGGAGTTAGTGCCGCTTTAACGATAGTACCGTTCGTAGAATAAGCACCTGCCTGTTCAAGGTCTATGGCTTTTCCTATGGCTGCCTGGGTTTGAATATCATAAAGAATTATCTCATTGCAGGCTCCGGTTATTACAAGACTGAATGCCGCACTGGCTCCCACTGCACCTGCACCGATTATCCCTACTTTTCTTCCCGACATTATATTCTCTCCCGATATTTTATTTTTAAGTCTTATTAACCTACCATAATCTACTTTAGAATTGTGTTTATTTTTTTCAGAGCTATTCGACAAGTAGTTTTATTGTAACTTTTTGATACTTTATTCAGCTCATAAAATCTCTTTAAATTTTAGCTGCACAGCATTGTTAAGTCTTATTAAAAGATATTTAAGTAAAATATTATCTATGAAAGAAAGAATTGTATGCGTTAAATGTAAACACTATTTTGTTACTTGGAAAAAGAATAAACCCCACGGGTGCAGGGCATACGGTTTTGAGTCTCAGGCGATACCTTCCGTGGTAGTAAAAAGAACAAGCGGATCTGATTGTTCTTTTTTTCAAAAAAAGTTTTAAGGTTTTTTATGCGGTTAAATTCTTATATCGGCTTACTTAAAGAGAATAAAGCAGCAATAATGCATCTGTGGATCTCCAATGAGGGTGTCACTAAAATCTTAAAACATTATGAGATAAAAAAAGAATTTTTTATAAAAAGATTTGCTTTTGAAATATTTGATTATTATATATCTATCCTTGAAGAGAAAAACAGTATAGGGGATTGTCCTGCGATTGATGATCTTCTTGAATATTTAAGCGGCAAAAATATAGGCCTTGACGAGCTCTTCGTTATCTGTGCGGGATTTAAAAATGCTTTAATCGAGTTTGTCTATAATCAGGATATACACTCTTATGAGCTGCAAAAAGAGATTATTTTTATCTACGAAAAGAATTTTGAAAGTGTTGCGAAAAAATATACCAGATCCCTTATTGAGGTCAGCAACAGATTAGCCGTAAGCGATCACTTGATCAATGAGAACATCATAATGTCTACTACTGATATTGACGGGATAATAACATCTGTTTCTGATGCTTTTTGTGAAATCTCCGGTTATACAAAAGAGGAGCTAATAGGGCGTTCTCACAGTATAATCCGTCATCCCGATACATCTAAAGAGCTTTTTGATGATCTTTGGGAAACTATAAAAAGCGGTAAAATATGGTACGGAGAGATAAAAAACCTTAGCAAAGAGGGGCGTAGTTACTGGGTCGAAGCGACAATAAGCCCCGAGTATGATAAATCGGGCAAGATAATAGGCTACAGTGCTATAAGGCATGATATAACCTATAAAAAAGAATCCCAGACCCAGCAGGATATAATAATAGAACAGTCCAAAGCCACTGCCATGGGTGAGATGATAAGTATGATAGCCCACCAGTGGAGACAGCCGCTGCAGGCCATAGCTATACTTATCCAGAAACTTCCACTGGAGAAACTAATAGACGGTAATATCTCCGATGAAACCTTAAACACTGTTGTGGATTCCGTGGAGAAGAAACTTTCGTATATGTCCAAGACCATTGAGGATTTCAGAAGCTTTTTTAATCCCAATAAAGAGAAAGAAACCATCTACGCAAGTGAGTTTGTTGAGAAGATAAGAGATATGATGGCTTACAGTTTTAAAGTTGATAATATAAATTTTACTATAAAATATGAAAATGATTTAAAGATCGATATCCATATCAACGAGATAACGCAGGTTTTTCTTAATATAATCAATAATGCCAAAGAGGCATTTGATCAAAAAAATATGGAAATTAAAAATATCAATCTTGAATTTTATCAACAAAATGATAATATCGTGTTTGAGATAGCTGATAATGCAGGGGGTATCCCTAACGGCATTATCAAAAAAATATTTGAACCTTATTTCAGTACAAAGAAGAACAAAAACGGTACGGGGCTGGGGCTTTATATGTCAAAAACAATAATTGAAAAGACCGGACACGGTATTTTAAGCGTAAGCAATACCGAAAACGGGGCCTGTTTCAGAATAGTCCTGCCTGTAAAATAAAATTAATCTAGGAGATAAAAAATTGCTATATGAAGAATTGAAAAACACTGTTAAAAACTTAGGGTTTGAAACAATTGAAAGTTTTGCCAACTATATCGGGGTATCACCTTCTGATATATTATCGTGGGAAGAGAAAGACGAGATCCCTTATACGGTAGCCTTGATCGTACATCTTTTACAAAACGAGCATAATCTGCCTTCTGAAAATACTCTTGACGTATTGGTTGAAGAGTGTCTTCCCCTTGCTGAATTACTGGAAGAGTCTTCTAGTTTCCCTTCTAAACTTGAAGAGATGTTTGTTCTTCAGAAAAAACTTAATGACGATACGAACGGAACAAACTGGGAACTTGGGATCAATAGATTCGATAAAGAGATAAACTGGCTTAGATGTATCCATATGGAGGTATCTGAACTTATCGATTCCACACCTTGGAAGCACTGGAAAAATATAGCTTCAAAGCCTGATTTTAACAATATTCATATAGAACTTGTAGATGTGTGGCATTTCCTTATGAGTTATATTTTACAGGAAACAAATATCCCAAAAGCCGTTTCATTGGTAAATACACATTGTATCTACGAAGCGTTGGAAATGGCCGATGTTGATACTAAAATAATAGTAAAAGAAGCAGAAAAGCTTTCCTATATTGCATTTGCCATAGAAACTGGAAATATGCCTGCATTCAGCGGAGTAGAAAGATTTATCGACCAGTTCTTCAGATGTTGTAAAATTTCGGGACTTTCATTTACCTGGCTTCAAAAACTTTATATCGGTAAGAACTCTTTAAACAAGTTCCGGCAGGACAACGGATATAAAGAGGGTACCTATATCAAAGTATGGAACGGTGATGAAGATAACGTTGTTATGATTAAAGTTCTTGAAAATATGGAAGATGCGACTTTTGAGAAAGTTTACAATGAACTTAAAAAAGAGTATCGAAAAATAAAGTAGTTTAGATAGATACTTTTTTATAAAACTTTCTGTTTGGAGTTTATTTCTTTCTTGGAACAAACTCCAGCACATTTGCATTTATGCAGAATCTTCTTTTCCCGTCGGGTCTCTCAAATACATGCCCAAGATGGATGCCGCTTTTTTTTGCAAGAACTTCAGTTCTGTTCATTCCGTAACTGTGGTCGGCTTTTTCTATCGTTGAGCCGTCAACAGCTTTATAAAAACTGAGCCATCCGCTTTTTGAATTGAACCTGTCCCTTGTATCAAAAAGTATATCGCCTGAAACCCTGTCTATAAACACTCCATCCGGGGTATCTTTAAATATATCGTACTGCTTGCAGTATCTGCTTTCAGTGCTTTTGTTAAAGGCTATTTCATAGGCTTTTGAATCTTTACCCAGTTTAAATGCTCCCAGCAGTTCGTAAAAATCTTCGGCTGAAAGATATCCCCTGTGGTAAAGTATCTCTTTGCCGTCTTCTATGAAAAGCACGGTAGGTGTTGCAAAAAGCCTGGTTTTGATATCAAATCCTTTTAGCTGGCTTTTATAAACACTTCTAAGGGGCAGGGTACCGTTATAATCGTCAGTTACGTTTTCTTTGAACTTTTCGCAGTAGGGGCAGTAATCGGGTGATATGACCACTATGATCTCTTTGCCTCCTAGCGGTGTGATCGTATCAGAAGCAGTTTTATCCGGGGAAGTGCTGTTTTTCATTTCCGGTTTAAATCTTATTCCCGTACTGTGGTCGGGACAGTATCCTTTAGGATTTTTTTCCAGGTAGTCCTGATGGTACGCTTCTGCAGTATAAAATTTTTTTAAAGGCTTTATCTGGGTTACAATCTGCGTGTAACCGTGTTCGCTCAGCAGGGTTTGGTATGTTGCTTTTGTTTCGTATGCTATTTTTCTCTGGTTCTCGTTCGTATAGAATATTGCACTTCGGTAGTTATTCCCTATATCATTCCCCTGTCTGTTTACCTGGGTGGGGTCATGCATCTCCCAAAAAGATTTTATAAGTTTTTTTGCGGTTATTATATTCGGATCGAATTTTACTATTACAGCCTCTGTATGGTTTATGACAGATTTATCGTTATTTATCCATCTTTTTTTTAAAACCTGTCTGTATGTGGGATTTTCATAATTCCCTCCCGTATATCCCGATTTGACATCGATTACTCCGTTCATGGATTCAAAATGTTTTTCCACACCCCAGAAGCATCCTGCTGCAAAAACTATCTCTGCTACCATTTTATTACCTTTTTATTTTATGTTTAATTTTAATCTATAATCTTTGCAATTGTCTAATTTTTTTTAATTAGTTCTGAAAATATAAGTTTTTTTTTAGTTTATCTGATAGTTTGTTTTAAGAAAGTCTAGTTTTTAAGGAGATTACAGAGTATAAAGAAAGGAGAAATAATGAAAAGAGTTATAGAATTATTCAGAAAACACCGGGAAACCATAGAGAATTTTTTAACGACAATGATCGAGAACAACTCTTTTGAGTTTACGGACAATAACAGTATGCGAAATGCATTTAAAAGGCTGGAGTCTTTACAGACCTCTTATATTGTAGGGAAAGATTTCAAACAGCTTACGGCCAGCTTTTTTGCCAAAGGGGAAGACGACTCAAGGATCGGCGTGGATAAAAGCAGGTATTTCTCAAATACCATTTATAATGAAAAAAATATCCATATGACAAATCCCTATCTGCATTACAGGACAGGGAAGCCCAGTATCACTATAGTAAAAAAGTTTGAGGACAGGTATGTGGTTTTTGATATTGACCTGATATCGATCCTTATGGAGTTGAGTCTGGTACAGCATAATTCAAATTTTGATAAATTCAACAGATTTATATATGCCCTGGGAGGCTATTCATTATCTTTTGTTGCGGTTTTCCTGCTTCTTTACGGTTTGTATATATTCTTTAAAATATTTGTAAGCCCCGAGCATGATTTTGTTTTACATGAGATATTCAAATCAATCATCTCCATTACCCTTGGGCTTGCAATATACGACCTGGCAAAAACCATAATAGCCCATGAGGTATTGTTTAAAGCTATCGGTTTTGAATCAACAAACCAGTACCAGATATTGGGTAAGTTCCTTATATCGATTATCATTGCGTTGTCTATTGAGTCGTTGATGGTGGTATTTAAAATTGCTTTGGATGACTATACCGGATTGGGTTATGCCTTTTATCTGATATTGGGCGTAACAATAATGATTATAGGGCTGGGGCTGTTCCATCATTTCACAAGGGATAAAACTGATATAAAATCATAAAAAAACCGTGTTTAAGAAGCTTTGAATTAAATATTCTATATGGTTGTTAATAATAATTTATCCAAACTGCATATGATCCTAAAAGGGGAATAAAAGATGGAGAATAAAGAACTCTCGACCAAAGAGGTATTAAATCAGCTTGATACGGACATAAACAAAGGACTTACTTCAAAAGAAGCTCAAAAGAGGCTTGAAAGTTACGGTAAGAACGAATTTATCCAGAAAGAACAGACAATATACGAAAGGATCCTTCAAAGGCTCTGGGGGCCTATCCCCTGGATGATAGAATTGGCAGCGATCCTTTCTGTAATAGTTCAGAAATGGGAAGATTTTATCATTATAATGGTTTTACTTATAACAAATGTTGTAATAGACTTTCTTCAAGAGTCAAAGGCTTTAAACGCCTTAAAGGTATTAAAAGAGAGCGTAAAAAGAAAATCACTTGTATTAAGGGACGGGGTTTTTACGGCTATTGATTCCTCCCTTGTAGTCCCGGGAGATATTTTAAAGCTGAAAATTGGAGATATGGCAAGTGCTGATGCAAAACTTGTCGCAGGGGAATATCTAAGTGTCGACCAGTCCAGTCTTACAGGGGAATCCCTGCCTGTTCAAAAGGGCGTAGAAGATATTGTATACGGCAATTCCATAGTGAAAAAAGGGGAGATGCTTTCAGTTGTAACTGCAACAGGGAATAATACCTATTTCGGTAAAACCGTCGCACTTGTGGCAAAGGCCCAGCAGGAGCAGAAAAGCCACTTTCAAAAGGCTATACTCTCTATAGGAAATTACCTTATCTCCATTACTGCCGTTTTGGTAGTAATCATAGTTATAACTTCACTGTTCAGAGGTGATTCCGTATCCGAGATATTACGTTTCAGTCTTGTTCTTACCATCGCCTCGATCCCGGTGGCATTGCCTGCTGTATTATCGGTAACTATGGCAATAGGAGCTATGAACCTTGCCAGAAAACAGGCAATAGTTAGCCGCCTTGCCGCTATTGAAGAATTAGCGGGGATGGATATTTTATGCAGTGATAAAACAGGAACCCTTACAAAAAATCAGATGGGGCTTAGAACTATAGAACCGTTTAATTCTTACAGTGAACAGGATCTTATAAAATATGCAATGCTTTCAAGCCGTTATGAGAATAACGATCCACTTGAACTTCCTATATTTACTTATGCAAAAGAGCAGAATATTACACTTGATGATGATTACGGCTTAAAAAAATTTATCCCTTTTGACCCGGTTGTAAAAAGGACTGAAGCTGTTTATGATATCAACGGTAAAGAGCTGATCGTAACAAAAGGTGCTCCCCAGGTAATTTTAGAGCTTTGCAACACCATGGATGATCAGTATGTCCTTAATAAAGTTGAAGCTATGGCTCAGGATGGATATAGAACAATAGGCGTTGCCGTAAAATTCAAATATGAAAAAAGTTTTAACTTTGTAGGTTTTCTTCCCATGTTCGATCCTCCAAGGGATGATGCTTCCAAAACTATTGAGCATACAAAACAGCTGGGTGTTTCGGTGAAAATGGTAACAGGGGATAATATCTTTATAGCAAAACAGATATCAAAACTTATAAATATAGGTGATAATATCCTTGACCAGAAGGAGTTAAAAGGGAACAGGGACAAAGAGTTCCTGATCCTGACGGATATAGTAGCTTCGGCAATATATAAAAAGCTGGGCAACGAAAACGAGAACGAGATAAGATCTTTTGCAAAAAGCGTGGTCAAAGAGGTTAGAAAAGATCTTCAAAATATACCTATACCAATAGGTTATGCCAAAAAGCACGAATCGGAGATTATCGATGTTATAGAGGAAGCCGACGGTTTTGCACAGGTTTTCCCCGAAGATAAATATTATATCGTGGATAAACTGCAAAAAGCAGATCATATAGTTGCAATGACGGGAGACGGGGTAAACGATGCGCCTGCTCTTAAAAAAGCCGATGTGGGAATAGCAGTATCAGGTGCTACGGATGCTGCAAGGGCGGCTGCGGACGTGATACTTCTGGCACCCGGATTAAGCGTGATAAACGACGCTTTTAAAGAAGCCAGAAAAACTTTTGCAAAGATGCAGAGCTATTCTATTTTCAGGATAGCCGAAACCCTCAGGATCATACTTTTTATGACCCTTGCCATTTTGATATTTGATTTTTATCCCATAACCGCAGTTATGATAATAATACTTGCACTGTTGAACGATATACCTATTTTAACTATTGCCTTTGATAATACTGAAGTATCCCAAAAGCCCATCAGATGGAATATGAAAGAGGTTTTAACCGTTGCTACGGTGCTTGGATTATCAGGTGTCGTATCCTCGTTTTTATTATTCTATTTTCTGGAATCTTTGAATTTTTCAAGGGATCTGATACAGGCGATTATATTTTTGAAGCTGGATGTGGCTGGTCATGCGACCATATACCTGGCAAGAACGGGTGACAAGCCTTTCTGGCATAAGCCTTATCCCTCTATGCCCTTATTTTTATCAATATTCTCAACTCGTATATTAGGTACGCTGATAGCTGTTTACGGGCTGTTTATGGAAGCTATCGGATGGGAATATGCGGCTTATATATGGATATATGCCACTATATGGTTTTTCTTTAACGATTTTATAAAAATTCTTACATACAAGATGATAAGAAGGAACGGGCAATTTAAAGATTAAAGGTGCCTGTTCTCTTCGTCATACTGTTCCAAAAAGTCAAACAGAAGATAATCCAATACTGATTCTTTGATGTCATTTTGAAGCTCTTTTTCCGTAGTATCGAACAGGTCGCTTTTTTTGTAGGTTATCCCCATGCTTAGAAGATCCTGATCTCTGTAGGGAATGATATCTTCAACTATAAATATAGAGCAGTTTACCGCAAAATATTTTTTGATCTTTAGGATCTCAATTTTAACTATAAAGTTTGAATACTCTTTTGTAGAGGTTTTGATATCCGCTTTTTCAAGCAGTGTTGTTACTTTTTTCTTTAACTCTTCTTTGAACTCTTTTGAGACAGCTTTGCTTTTACATGAAAGTTTTACGTTTGCCTCTTTGAACCCCTCCAGTGAGAAAGGGGTTATTGCAAAGCTGTTTATCGCGAAAATAAATATTATTAACAGTTTTTTCATTGTTTAGGCCTAGTTTATTTTTTATATTTTTCTGCTGCTTTTTGCAGCACCTTTTTATAGTCGATTCTGTTCTTGTAACCTAACGATTTGTCAAAGAACTCTTCATTATCAGGATTTATAAAAAATACGGTAGGGACAACTTTTGCATCGAACTGCTCAGGATAGGTGTCGACGTCCCTTGTAAGGGCAAGAGGAACAAAGCTTCCCCTGACTGCATCTTTGATACTCTTTTTTCTAAGTGTCTGTCTTTCGAATTTTCTGCACCAGGGGCAGCTTGTTGTACTTATTACCATCATAATAGGCAGGTTTTTGTTCTTTGCTTCGTTTAAAGCTTCGCTGTAGGATGTTTTGTAACCTATGTTTTGCATAAATGCTTTAGAAGCCGCATGCATGTTCAGGCCGATAAATATGCACAATAGAATAAAAATTTTTCTTTTTGCCATAATATTTCCTTATTTTATGATCCTAAATATTATCACTTTTATCTTAATAGAATATAAACGTCAGATCACTCTTCAACAAAAAAATTAGCCATCATGGCATTATCCTCATGTTCTAGTATATGGCAGTGGTACAAGAATAATCCAGGAACCGTAAAGTGTACGATTATCCTTACTGTTTCATTGGGCATTACCAAAACTGTATCTTTGTACCCTTTATCAGTAGGAAATGAGATGTTCCCGCTTCTGTCAAGCACCTGGAAGTGTACGGCGTGCATATGAAAAGGGTGTGCCATGTGAACTGCATTTTTAATAACCCAGACTTCTGTAGTATTCAGTTTTACCCTTTGGTCGATTCTGTTCATATCATAAGGTTTTTTATTCATTGTCCAGACACCGCCGTTACCGGCTTCCATTGTTATGATTCTTGTTTTTACACTTTGGGATTCTTTTAATCTTTCAATGGTAGATAGTTTCTTTGGCAGTTCAAATGTTTCACCTGCATAGTTTTGGGTAACTCTAAACTGCATTATATTCATCTCTTTTTCGAAACCCGGATAATCCGGATTTAATATAATGTTGCTTGCCTCCTTAAAGCCCAATGTTTTAAGTGTGACCTGATCACCTGTTTGTTTACCTTTAAAGTCTACTATTATATCTATTCTCTCTGCTACTGAAATAACTATGTTCTCAAGTTCTACAGGCTCTTCCATAAGGCCTGCATCCGTGCCTATGAGGGTGAAAGTTTTCAATCCTTCAAATGCAAGCTTGTAAGTTCTCACGCTTGAAGCGTTAAGTATCCTTAATCTGTATTTCGTATTTTTTACATCTGTATATGCAAAGGGGGTGTAGTTCACTAGAATAGTATCGCCCAGTAGACCGTTATTGTCTCTTGGGATCTGTTTATAAAGAAGCTGTTTCTCTTCATCAAACCTTTTATCCTGGATCATAAGGGGCAATTCAAATTCACCTTTTGGAAGGTTCAAAGTTTTTTCATTCTCATCTTCAATGATATAGAAGCCTGCAAGACCGTTATATATCTGTTTTCCGGTTCTTCCGTGGGGATGGGTATGATACCAGTAGGTTCCGGCTCTTTGGTTGACAGTATATTTGTAATGTTTGATTTTTTTATTTGGAATGGCATCTTTTGGGTGGCCGTCCATCTCCTGGGGTACGATCAGGCCGTGCCAGTGGATAATAGTAGGCAGTTCAAGGTGGTTTTCAAAATTAAGATTAAATTTACCGTGGTTGTTTATCCTTATAGTCGGGTTTGGTAGTGTCTGTTTAAAAGTCAGCACGGAAGTGGGGCTGTCTTTAAAGATATTAATATCTTCCATTTTTGCTTGAAAAACGGTTTTATCTATTTTATTGTAATCAATCTCTTTTGGCAGTTTTAATTTTTGATAGGCAGGTTCGGGGCTTTTCAAATTCCCAGGGGCAGGCGGTACTGTTTTAGCAAGCTCTTTTGGTATTGTTTTTTCTTTATTCTTTTTCTCTTCACATCCTAATAAGGCAGCTGATGCTATTATGGAAAAAGTGTATACAAATTCTCTTCTTTCCATGATTTCCCCCTTTTTTAGTCATACTTTAATATATACTAATGAAATAAATAAAAAAGTTATATTATATAGAGCCTCTGAAATTGCAGTTTAATCTTATATTAAGTTTTAGTTAATAAAATTTAGTTATATAATAATGAATAAAATGAGGAGTTTATTATGAATCGGTATAAATGTTCAGTGTGTGATTACATCTATGACCCTGAAGTAGGCGATCCGGATTCGGGTGTGGCTGCCGGGACTGCTTTTGAAGATATTCCCGATGACTGGATGTGTCCCGAGTGCGGAGTAGGCAAAGAGGATTTTGTATTGATCGAAGAGTAGCAGGGGCTTCTGCTCTTTTCTATCTCACCGCCTGCAGGATATCGTTTATTATCTCATCCGGGTTTTCCTGACCTATTGATATTCTGACCAGTCCTTTTGTGATTCCAAGGAACTCTTTTTCTTTTTCGGTAAAATCACTGTATATGGTAGAAGCCATATGAAGTCCCAAAGTCCTGCTGTCTGAAACATTTGCCGTGATCGTTATAAGTTTTGAATTATCCAAAAACTCAAAAGCCTTCTGTTTTGTCTCAAATTCAATCGTAAACAGGCTTCCCGTGACAGAGTGGTAGATATCTTTGTATCTTTTATGGTGTTTATGTCCAGGAAGGCTTGGGTGATTGATTTTTAAGCCTGCTTTGTCCAGGGCTTTTACTATTTTCGTTATATTGCTGTTTATTCTTTCTATTCTTAAAGGCAGAGTTTCCAGTCCCAATATTGTAAGATAACTTGAAAAAGCCGAAGCACTCATTCCAAAATCCCTCAAGGCTCTTTTTTTAGCCGCCATGACCATGGCTGAAGCTTTTGCTTTGTCAATGAACTTTTTATAAAAAGGATATCTTCCCCCTAGAAGTTTTTCATCGTTTTGCAAAGCTTCCCTGAACACGGCGGCTCCCCCTAAAGCAGAGGCATTTCCAGCTATGATCTTGGTGGTTGAGTATACACATATATCAGCACCCAGCTTTAAAGGCTGAAGGGTCACAGGGGTCAGGGTATTGTCAACTATGGAGATTATATTATGCTTGTTCGCAAGATCCAAAATAGCAGGGATATCTGCAAGGCTCATGCTTGGATTGCCTACGCTTTCAACAAAAATGATCTTTGTCTTGCCGTTTACGGCATTTTCTATATCTTCAATCTGGTCTACGTCAAAGAAACGGGTTTTTACCCCGAATCTTGATGCGGTTTCACTAAAGAAGGAGTATGTTCCCCCAAACAGTCCCCCTATGGATATGATCTCATCACCGCTGTTTACTATGGACATAACAGCCATACTTATTGCACCCATCCCGGATGATGTTACGATGGCGCCGCAGCCTTCATCCATACTTGTAAGTATTGTTTCCAATTTAGTGTTGGTCGGGTTTCCCATTCTGGCATAAAGCGGTTTTTTTACTTTTGCGTTAAAAATATTTTCCCCGGTTTCACTGTTTCCGTAGGCAAATGCCGCAGACTGGACAATAGCAGGACTGACGGCTCCCTCTTTTGAGCCTGTAAGCTGTACGACCTGTGTTGCGAATTTTTCAAGATTTTCCATAAATTTTACTCTTTCTTATTTTGTGAGTATAATTTTAACTTATTTATATAAGAGTTTGATAAATAATTTATTTTTATATAGGATTTTAATCCGGTATCTTTTTTAATTCTCTTATTCTTTGGTTTGACTCGATTATCCTTTTGTATTTAATGGAGCCGTTTTTTACCTGCTTAAAGATAATATTTACAAGTTCGTCTATATCCTGAACCGCCAGCTGGTTTCCAAAAAGCAGTATATCTACGCCCGAGTTCAGGGCTAAAGTAACTGTATCTTTCAGGCTGTAGTGTTTTGATATAGCTTTCATCTGCAGGTCGTCGCTTACTATGACACCTTTATATTGCAGCTTATCTCTTAAAAGATCAGTATTTATTTTGTATGAAAGGGTTGCCGGATAGTTCTCATCCAGGTTTTTATTGAACACGTGGGCCGTCATTATCATTTTTGCTTTTTGCTTTTTTATAAGGTTCTTATAGGGTTGAAGTTCTTCTTCTTTCCATGTATCGCTAATATCCACAAACCCTTTGTGGGAGTCGTCTCTTGAGGAGCCGTGACCCGGGAAATGTTTTAATACGGGAATGATATTCTTTGATTCAAGCGTATCCATAAAGCTTTTGGCATATTTTGTCACAGTTTGGGAAGAATCCCCGTAGGATCGTCCCAAGCCTTCTATTACAGGGTTATTCTTATTTATGGAGAGATCAACAACGGGAGCAAAGTTGCAGTTTATGCCGTTTTGCCTGAGCATATCTGCCATATGGGAGTAGGCTTTTTTTGCTTTTTCAATTCCCTGTTTTGAAAGCTCTTTTGCACTTGGGGTTGATCTAAAACCGCAAGAGCTTTTAAGTCTTTGAACCTTTCCACCCTCCTGGTCTATGCAGATCAGAAGTTTGTTTTTGGAGTATTTCTGCAAACTTGAGGTTAGAAGTTTCAACTGTTTTGGCGACCTTATATTTTTGATCTTATTTTTATCTTTGTAAAATCTGTCAAAAAGTATCACACCACCTATATTATACTCTTGTATATACCTGACGACGGGGCTGTTTTTATCGATCCTGCTTTGATCAAATCCTATAATAAGCATCTGGCCTATCATCTGTTTTAGTTTTGTGTCGTCTGGTTTTAGTTCTTCTTCTGCCTGAATGTTTAGTTTCAAAATTAAAATAAGTATTATCAGGGGAAATATTTTATTTAAATTCAATTTCTGCCTTTAATTGATCGTGGTGAAATTCTATATAAATTATACTTTAATTAATAAATACCAGCGGGACAATTAATATAAAAATATATTACAGATTTAATATTTTATTTATTATAATGACTTTTATACCTGATAAAGAGTTTTTTTCATAAGAAATTTTTTTAAAACAAAGGATAAGCATTGTCAACAACCCTGAAAGCCCATTTTTTAGTAATGATGGCGACATTTCTGGTAGCAGGGTCTTTTATCGCTTCTGCGAAGCTTTCGGGCGTTATCGATCCAATTTCACTTACTTTGTTTCGGTTTGTTTTTGCAACGGTAATTTTAGCTCCCGTAATATTTTTAAATAAAAACTACCGCTCAAAGATAAGGCAAAGCTTCCCAAAAGCTATGAAGATAAGCCTTTTTTATTCCCTGTATTTTATAGGATTGTTCAAATCCTTGGAATATACGACTGCTTTGAATACTGGGACTTTATTTACCTTGACGCCTTTATTGACCGCAGTTTTAGCGGTATTTATTTTTAAGCAAAAGATTACCATCTTCCAATTATCCGTTTATATTACAGGTATGATCGGTACTTGTATCGTCGTATTTAAGGGGGATTTGGGACTGCTCTTGAATTTTTCACTGAATGCCGGGGATATTATCTTTTTATCTGCTCTTATTGCCATGGTGCTTTATGTGATAAGCGTAAAATATTTTTACCGGGAGGATGACGAGGTTTTGGTATTGACCTTTATGACCCTTGTTGGAGGATGTATCTGGATGGGTGCGGCTTTAAATATAGTGGATATACCTTTGCAATGGTACAGGATAAAAGGGGAGCTGTTTTTTTATATGGCCTACCTGACCGTTGGGGCAACTATTTTTACCGTATATCTGTATCAAAAAGCAACCGTGGTTCTGGGACCTAAGAAATTAACGGCTTATGTATATTTAAACCCTGCAGCTGTTGTGGTGCTTGATCTTATCTTTAACCAAAACGGCATAAACCTGTATGCAGTTATAGGGATACTGATATCTTCATTTGCTACAATAATACTTTTAGCAAAAAGTTAAAGAATAAATAAAGGAATTAGTTTTTTTGTAAAACAACCCTTATTACGCTTGCTTCCCCCTGATGTCCGTATCCTTCATCCAAATGAACGGTTTGCTTTTCAAGTTGTATTTTTTTGCAGTTTGGAAAACCGTTTTCAAAATCACTTGTATCATAAAGCAGGTCTTCATTCCTTGGGCCTCCGCTATTGAAATTGAGCTGATCTTTTGAGAAAAACTCCCCTACAAAGTACCCCTCTTTTTCCAAAGCGGTTTCTATCTTTTGGAATAAGGGTATATGATCGTTTTTATGCAGATGAAGATAGGATGCTACGATTGCACCGTATTGGGAAGTAACTTCCCAATGGTTCAGGTCTATACATTTTGTAAGAACCTTGACACTCTCTTTGTCTGCAAAATCTTTTAGTTTTTTAAGACCTATATTTGAAGCATCCAAAGCCGTTACGTTAAAACCTTTTTTTGCAAAATAGATAGCGTTTCTTCCTTCACCTTCCCCTAAGCATAAAAAATTTTTGCTTTTGTCAAAATAGTGTTTGCACGATTCTATAAATGCGTTTGGTTTTTTCCCGTACATATATTCTTCTTTTGAAAACTTTTCATTCCAGAAATGTTGTTGGCTCATGATTTTCTCTTTGATTAGAATTTAGGAATTTTAACACAAAGAATATATGAATTTGTCAAAAAAGCAAATATATAGTTAATTTTCTTTCTTTAGTTAATTTTTTTGATCTCTATGCTATTATATTTTTTTTAAAAAAGATTATCATTAACAAAAAAGCTTTCTAATTTTCATATACAACAGATCGGTTTTCAAAGGTGTTTTATAATGTACAAAATGTTTATTTATATAGTATTTATTGTGTTTTTTACGGCATGCAGCGTAACTAACAGGGTAGATATGGGTAAAGAGGCTTCTATGACTCTAAAAGAAGACAGATCTTTGGAAAACTTAGTTTGCCCTCCCCAAAAGATAAAGATTATAGAAAAAACAATCGTTAAAATAAAAGAAGTTCCAATAAAAGAGAAATCAAAACAGGAATCAAAAGCTATAATAGGCGAGGTTGAATATGTTTTTATCTCCTCCCTGGATATCAGACTAAAAGCCAGAATTGATACGGGTGCAAAAACCTCGTCAATCCATGCCGTAGATATTAGAGAGTTTGAAAGGGACGGAGAAAAATGGGTGAAGTTCAAGCTTTTAGATAATAATAAGAACTTAACGCAAAAAGCTCTTCCCATTCATAGAATTGTACGTATCAAGCAGGAATCAGATACGAAAAGCGACAGAAGGTATGTTGTCAATATGAAGCTGAAGCTTGGAGATTTGGAACAACTGGTTGAGGTCTCTTTAAATGACCGCAGCCACCTAAATTACCCGGTTCTTATCGGAAGAAACTTTTTAAGGGGGCTTTTTATAGTAGATGTCTCTAAAAAGTTTTTACTAAAACAATAAAAGGGGCAAAATGAAATCAAAAAACCAGATAATACTGTTTTCTATTTTTCTTATAGCGGCATCTGTTGCCCTTGTAAGTTACAAGATCTATTATTTGAATTTCCCCCTTTTTCAGGATGAGACATCAAATATATGGAATATCGAAGCAAAGATAAGATTTGATTCCCAGAAAGAAAAAAGCGCATTGGTTTCCATGGCTCTGCCGCCTTCTCAAAACGGTTTTATTACCATAAATGAAGAATCAAGTTCCCCGAATTACGGTTATACAAACAGCGTCATAGACAATGTAAAAAAAGGGGTTTGGTCAAAAAGACAGCCCCAAAGCGGTGAGCAGACCTTATACTACTCTATTGACATTATCAAAGACAGATATTTTAAGACCGAACCGACACAGTTCGAACAGACCATACAGACAGAAGAAGCCGCCCATCCTATTTCGCAGGCTGCTTCCTCGATTATAGAAAATATCTACCAAAAAAGCGCAAACAGTATCACTTTTGCCTCTTTGCTGATCAAAGAGTTTAACAGAAAAGAACCCTCTCAGGCAGTTCAGATGATCAAGAACAATTATATGAAAGACGACAGGGAAAAAAGGGATGCTTTGGTATACCTGATCAAAAAAAAGGGATTCCAGGTATACTCTATCGGGGCATTGTATTTACAGGACAAGCAAAGAAATATACCCCTTGATCCGATGCTGGAGGTTTTTTATAAAGACAAGTGGTATCTTTTTGATATCAATGAAGGGAGCATCTCAAACAGTTCCGATATCTTTATCTGGCAAAGGGGTTCACAGTTTCTGCTGGATGCGGAAGGTGTCGATAACTCAAGGGTCAGTTTCTCTATAACCAAAAGTATTGTTCCTGCCAGGACAGCGGCTTTGTCCAATGATGTAAAAAACCAGAGTGTTTTATTGGATTTTTCTTTGTTTACACTGCCCAATGAGACCCAAAACACTTTTAAACTCCTGTTGCTGGTACCCCTTGGGGCTTTAGTGGTTGTATTTATGAGACTTTTGGTTGGGATAAAAACTTCGGGTACTTTTATGCCGGTTTTACTTGCCATGGCATTTATCGAAACCGAACTGCTGCCCGGGATATTGATGTTTCTGCTTGTTGTTGCAATGGGGCTTTTTGTAAGATCGTATCTTTCCCATCTTAATCTTCTTTTAGTGGCAAGGATATCATCTGTTTTGATCGTGGTTGTGGGGATTATGTCTTTTGTGGCGATTCTTTCCCAAAAGCTTGATCTGGAATATGCAACGAGTATAACCTTTTTCCCTATTATTATTCTATCCTGGACAGTTGAAAGGATGTCGATACTTTGGGAAGAGGAGGGCTCAAAAGAGGTTCTTCAGCAAGGGGGCGGTTCGCTGATCGTCGCGGTCCTGGCATATTTTATTATGACCGATTCCACTCTTAGTTTTATCACATTTAATTTCCCCGAAACCCTTTTGGGTGTCTTAGGGGTGATAATACTTATGGGAAGATACAGCGGGTACAGATTGAGTGAACTTTACCGTTTCAGAACCATGGTGAAATAAAATGTTCGCAAACCCTTTTAAGTTAAAGGAACTTGGTATTTTGGGGATGAACAACCGGAATATCAATTTCATAGGAAAATACAACAAAAGAGGTGATTTCCCTCTTGTTGACAATAAGCTCAAAACAAAAAAGATAGCATTGGAGCATAATATCGCAGTCCCCGAACTTTTGGGGTATATAGAGTTTCAATCCGATGTAAAAAATTTTGAACAACATATCAAAAATGAAACGGGCTTTGTTATAAAGCCGGCACAGGGAAGCGGAGGCAAAGGGATCTTTGTCTTGAAAAAAGAGGGGGAAAATCTCATAAAACCAAATGGGGATATTTTGCAATACGATGACGTAAGGCGCCATATCTCCAATATATTAAGCGGTCTTTACTCCTTAGGAGGGAAAAGGGATATCGCCGTTTTTGAGAAAATGGTGAATTTTGATGATACCTTTGAAGGGTACAGTTTTGAGGGTGTCCCCGATGTTAGGGTGATCGTTTACCGAGGATATCCAGCTTTGGCAATGGTCAGGCTCTCAACTTCTTCAAGTGACGGGAAAGCAAACTTGCACCAGGGTGCAGTTGGTGTAGGTATAGAGATCAGCTCAGGCAAAGCATTAAGCGCCGTTCAGTTCGGCAGACCCGTAACACACCATCCAGACACCCAAAAAGAGCTGAAAAATTTAGAAATCCCTTTTTGGGATCAGATTCTACATCTAAGTGCCGAATGTTATGAGATGACCCAGATGGGATATCTGGGAGCGGATATAGTAATAGACAAGATAAGAGGCCCCTTGGTTTTGGAACTAAATGCAAGACCGGGACTTGCTATACAAATAGCAAATAATACGGGAGCTTTAAAACGGTTTGAAAAGATCGATAAGGTTGCAGGAGTACATATCGATATTAATAGCAAAATAGATTTTGCTAAAACTTTGTAATTTTATTAAAAAAGGATATAAAAGTGGAATGGAAAGAAAATTTTGCGGCGATCTGGAGATCCAAAAAAGAGCTTTTAAAACCCGTAAGGCATATAGAGGAACTGGGCTTTGAGGATCTTGTAGGGATAAATTCTCAAAAAGAACAGATCATAAAAAATACCAAAAGGTTCCTAAAAGGGCTTCCCTCAAATAACGTGCTTCTGTGGGGAGCCAGAGGTACGGGTAAATCTTCACTTATAAAAGCACTTTTAAATACCTATAAAGATGAAGGGTTAAGAGTTATAGAGATAGACAGGGAAGACCTGGACGATCTTATAGAGATCTCCGATATGGTACGGGATCTTCCATACAGGTTTATAATCTTCTGTGATGATCTATCCTTTGAAGAGGGGGAGAAAGGTTACAAAGGCTTAAAAAGGATACTTGAGGGTTCCATAGAAGCGCCGCCTGAAAATATCAAGATATACGCCACTTCAAACAGGCGCCACCTTATTACCGAATACCAAAGGGACAACGATGGCACGACCGTAGGGGAAAACGGGGAGATACACTACGGCGACAGCGTGGAGGAGAAGATATCCCTAAGCGACAGGTTTGGTCTGTGGCTTTCATTTTACCACGGGACGCAGAAAGAGTATCTGGAAGTTGTAGACAGCTATTTTAAGGATTATAAAGGGGACAGGGAAGCCTTGCACAAAGAGGCTTTGCTGTTCTCCCAAAGCAGGGCAAGCAAAAGTGCAAGGACGGCAAAGCAGTTTTATAACAGTTTCTTTCAAAAATAGGTATTAATTTACGATAATAGTCTGGTTACGCCCCATATCTTTAGCTTTGTAAAGTGCATCATCTACACTTTTTACAAGTTCATCCAAAGAAGTATCTTCTTTGGATACTCCTATACCTATACTTACCGTCAGATTATATTTTTGGATCTCCTTGGAGTTTTTAAGGGCAAGATGCAGTTTGTCGGCCAAGAGTGATCCTTTTTGTAAATCGCTGTTTGGGCATATGACCATAAACTCCTCCCCTCCCCAGCGACCGACAGTGTCTGTTGTTCTTGTAGATTTTTTTAGGATCCCGGCAAAAAGCTGCAGAACCTTGTCTCCCGTTGGGTGCCCGTATCTATCGTTAATGTTTTTAAAATGGTCCAGATCCAATATTAACAAGCTGAAAGGCTGGGTGCTTCTTTTGAAATTTTCGTATTGAATACTCAATTCCTGGTCCAGTTTATATCTGTTATAAAGTTGGGTAAGAGGATCTGTGACAGACAGTTTTGACTGGTCCATATAAAGTTTATGCACTTCTTGATACTCTTTACGTCTGCGTTTTATTATTAGGTTATAGGTTATAATAAGAGGTATAATTGCAATTAAAAATAAGATAAAGGAAAGAAGGGTCTGGATCGTATTGTTTTTTAAAAGGGTGTTCACATAGGAGATATCGATATCGACCCCTACAATATAAAGGTTTCCTTTTGTTGTTTGTATAGGAAGGACGATAGATCGGTATGTCCCCCACCTATCACTGAATATGGGTACATAAAAGGGCTTGTAGATTTTATTGGGTACAGTATAGTCAGTATCGAGATGTTCAAAACTATTTTTCAAAGTATCGCTTGCATCGGGATAAGCGGTGAAATATCTAACTTCTGTATGCTCTTTTAATTCGGAGTCTAAAGCACTGGAGCTTGTAAGGCGGTATTTCCCATTTTTGTCCCGTATTACCGTATAAAGGAATTTTGTGCCAAGCTGGTTGTTGAGTTTAGAAAGGTTCTTAATGTTCTGGTCATCCTCTTTTTTATCGATTGATGCTGGGGAAGTTGTCCTGTCATGGAAGTCGTCTTCCAATACAAAAGGAACGGCAACGGCTGCCGAATAGAGCTGTTTGTCGATTTGTGCAATTAAACGGTTTCTTTCATCGTAATAGTTCCAGATAGAGTAAATCGTTAAGATGCAGATTGTAAAACTAACCGCAGCTATCATTTTTATAGTTTCTTGTTTCATATGATATTGTTAAAAGTTATTAACCCTCGTTTAAAATTTAATATCATTTTATATTAATTATCTTTTAGTTTAAGTAAATTAACAAAGCCTTTATAGATATTGCATATTGCAATCTATCTTATCAAGTATGAAATTTTCGGCTAAAATAGATTTATATAAATTCGAGGAAAGTGGAATTTTGAAGTCTAAATTTTCGACTTCAAGTTGGGTGGAAGAAGAAAATCTGTTTTTAAACTAATTTCCCAGATGATTGAAGATACAAAAGAGAGTGAGAAAAAGGCAATAGGGATTTGATTGAAAGTTGATGAGTGAATTTTTTGTTATAATAATATAAATTACATAAAAGGTATAAGAAATGGATAGATATATAGTTCAAAATATAATAAAATATACAGATATAAACCATTTTGAAAAGACTTTAGAAAAAGATTATCACTCTTATTTTGATGAAGAAAAAAGCCATCCAAACTTTATTGAACTATATAATTTTAAATATATAATGGTGGTTGCCGAACCTGGTTATGGAAAAACAAGGCTTTTAAAAGAACTTGTTATAAAAGGAAATGAAAATAACACAAAAGTCTTTTTTATAGATTCAAAACATATTAAAAACACTATAGAAGAGAGTATTCAAAAATGCAAAGTAATTGAAGAAAATATATCTGAAGAGAAGTTACAAAAGCAAATTTATCTATCAAATAGTTATGATTTAACTTTAGATAAAGATACTATAGTTTGTTTAGATGCTTTGGATGAATTGCCTTTTTCAAATCTTTATGATTTTTTTGAAAAGATTGAAAAGTTTATTTCAGATTTCCCTGATATAAAACTTTTTGTCTCTTGCAGAACACATCATATTAAAAAAGTAGATTATGATTTATCAAATATCCCTTTTGAATATATAGAGTTAGATAAATTTTATGAAAAGCAAGTTTTTGACTATTTAAAAGATAGTGGCTTAAATAAAAAGCAGATTTATGAAATAGAAGAAAAATCAAAATTAGTAAATTTATATGATTATTTAACTATACCAAGATACTTATACTATTTCAGTGAGATAATAAAAGATAAAAAAGTAGATGAAATAATCAATCTATCAAGAAGTGAAATATTTGAAGAGTTTATCTATAGAAAAATAGATAAAGAAAGAGCTAAAAAATACCCAGAATCTGAAAATCATACTATAAAAAGAGTTTTAGAAGAATTAGCTTTAGTGATGAAAATATTTCAAGTTTCACATATTAGTAAAGATGATTTTTTTACAGTATTTAAGGAGTTGAACTTAGGAAATATTTTTACTGGTAAAGGACTGATAGAAAAGCTTAGTGAAAAAAGTCTTTTAAAAGATAATATTGACTATTTGGAATTTGAGAATCAAGAGTTTTTAGACTTTTTATCTGCTAAAGAGTTAAGTAGATTTGAAAAGATAGATCAAGTGTTTTTTGACATGGCAGTTGAACCTCATTTTCAAGAAGTATTTACAAGTTGGTTTTATGTTATGCCGTTTGTATTAGAACAACACCCTTTTATGATAAATCTTGTTTTAGATTTTTTAGAAAAAAATTTAAATAAAGTTTTACGTGAGGGATATTTTGGTGTCATTACAAGTATTGATCCAAACTCAATAGATAAAGAGGTAAAATCAAGAATCTTTAATATCGTATTTGATTACTATTATGAACATAGTCAATGGTTATATCCAAACAAATTAATCCATTTTTATATAGAAGAGGAACATTATCAAAAGATAGTAGATTCTATAAATTGTGATATTTCAATTTATGCAAATAGGGTTAAAGTTAGTAATAGTATAAAAATCATTGAAGAGTTATCAAAATATGGTTGGATTTCAGAAAGCCTATTACAATTTTGGAAAGATAGACTTTTAGAATGGTTAAATCTTGATGTAAAAGAATATAAAAATTTACATAGAGCAATTATTTCAAGTTGTTCAGTTATTATGAAAAATGATTTTGAGTGGATAAAAAGTATATATTTTATTTTTGAAAATGGTGTTGAAGTCCAACATGAATATTCAAGGGCTTGTTATAAAATAGCTCCAAACGATAAGTTTAGTATTGATATGTATTTTCAATGTGATAAACAGTTTAAAAAGAATCAGCTAGATAGAGCAGGTAGGCTTGATGATAATGTTCGATATATCTGTAATGTAAATTCACAAGATGGACTACAATATATTTTGGAAAAAATCACTTCAGAAGATGGAGAAAAACATTTAAACTATATAGTATTTGAAAGTTATAAAGATAAATACCAAGATGATATAAAACGATTTGTATTAAATATTCAGAATAATATGGATAATGAAATATGTAAGTTATCAAAAAAGTTAATTGAAAAACTACTAATTGAAACAGGAACTCATTATGGTGACAATAGTAAGCATCTATTTAAAGAATTATTGAAAGTCGTAATTAAAAAAGATGTAAGTTATATTTATGAACTTATAGACAGAGTTCATACGGCTTACTTAAATGAAAAACTACATTATTTTGAACTTGAAAATATTATTCATTTTAATTTATCAGAGTATTTCAATGATAAAAATTTTGATGAAATTTATAAAAAATTAAAAAAGATAGATGGTGAAAATAAGAGAAGTAATCTAAGTAATTTTATGGATTATAGATTTTATTTTGGTGATAAGGTTGATAAATATGTAAAGAATAAAATAGAAAAACTTTATAAAGAAGAAATAGAAGAAGCAAGAGAAAATTCTCAAAAATACGAAGATAAAGCTGAGAGAGATGCAATAAATCAACAGTTAGGACTTTGTAGACAATGGGAACATAAAATAGAACCAGAACCTAAAGTTTTTTCTACAGACTTATTTGATTTTTATTTGCATAATAAAGAAAGACTTGAAAAGTGTGAAAATTTTGAAATTAATAGAAGTCGAACAATAGATACTGCAAAAGATGTCATAAAATTTAATAATCCACTCGATGGAGAAGTTACAGTAAATGGTAATACTTCAAGCATTAGAGGAGTGTGGTATTATAAAGAAGCAATCGAATTGTTATTTAGTGAGGATGTTGATTTTGATGAAAATACTGAACAGGATTTAATAGACAATATATTTAGATATTTGCCGTTTGATATAAATTCAGAATATGAAACTACTTTCAAATTAGCTTCTAATCCTTCCAATCAAGCTATACAAGATATTATTGATGTGTATTCAGGAGAAAAAAGAGATGATGATTTAGATATTTATCATCCTCGAAATTTTGTAGAATTTTACAAAATCACTAAAACAAAAGAAGCTGAACCATTACTTCTAAAAATGCTTGGTAACTCCAAAATAGAAAAATACATTCGTGAGCAGATAATTGATATTTTGCCAAAAGAAGCTTTAACAAAAGAGATTATTCAAAAATATATAGAAGATAAAGGCGAAGAGGATAAATTATATGAAGATATGTTAATAGCATTAGTTAAAAACTTTGATGATCAAGAAGCTATTAGAAAAACATTTGAAATAGTTATAAAAAAAGGAGTAGAAACAGAAATTCCTGAAAGTGCTTCCCGTTTATGGGATACATCATTAGATTTAGATAGAACTCATAATAAATTAGTACACACTCTTATAAAAATTGATTATGATATAGAAAAAGATAAAAATTTTTTAGAAATAGCAGTAGGTTTGAGGAAACAAGGTAAAGATTTAAATGCTTCTTTTTTTGAAGAGATTGTATTTAGACATTTAAAGCACTTAAATCATAAAGAATCATTTAAACCATTAGTTGAGATAGAAAAATTTTTACAAGAAAATAAATCAAAAGTAAGCTTGAATTGGTTTGAGTATAAATTTAAAGATTTAAAAGAGGTTTATTTAGAAGAGTTAGCCAAACCTAAACATATAATGGAAGCTATAAAATCTTATAAAAAGTCTAAAGAGAATGAATATTTAGTTGTTAATTCTACTTTACACTTTCTTGAAATAGTTAAAGAGGCGATAACCAAAGAGATTAGACATTGGATAGAGATTGAGGGGGCATATAAATATATAGCAGAGTTATCAGTAAAAGAAGGTGGTCAAAAGAAAAAAGCAGAGGATTTAATTCAAAAAACATTAAAATCTCAAATTGAGTTAGCACTTTTAAAAAGAGGATTAAGGACTACTGATATTAGGATAAAGAGAGAAGAACAAACATCGAATGATAAAAGAGCAGATTTTACAATTAGTTATGGGTTTGTTGGTCAAATTTTGTTAGAGTTAAAGTTATCAAGCAATCAAGAGGCAGGAGGAGGAGAAATAGCCAAAAAGTATAAAACAAAATTAAATACTTATATAGGTGCTACTAAATCTGATTATGGAATATTTATAATCTTTAATATTAAAAAGTCAAAGAAAGTATTTGAAAGTCAAATTGCTAAATTATCTAAACTTTATGATGAAGAAGAGAAAATATTTGTAGTTGGAATTGATTGTAAAATTGATTAATAATTTAAAAAAGAAAAAGATGAAAATAAATAAAAGGTCAAAGAATGGATTTTAAGAAATATCTGGAAGAAACTGATATTATAAACTACAGCCACCCAAAAGTGGAGGCTTTGGTAAAAAAGCTTGCCAAAGATTGCAAAGATGATGAGCAGATAGCAAAGAACTGTTTCTTGTTCGTGCGTGACGAGATACGCCATACGGGAGATTTCAGGGATAATATCACTACTTTAAGTGCAAGCGAAGTGCTGGAGGCAAAAACAGGCTGGTGCTATGCCAAGGCACACCTGCTTGCGGCACTTTTAAGGGCAAACGGCATTCCTGCGGGGATAATCTATCAAAGATTAAGCCACGGGGAGAGGGAGAGCCGCGTTTTTTACCTGCATGCCTTGAATGAAATATACCTTAAAAACCACGGCTGGTACAAAGCAGACCCAAGGGGAAACAAAGAGGGGGTTGATGCACAGTTCATACCGCCTGTTGAAAAGTTAGCTTTTGAACTGAAAGAGGGGGAGTCAATACTTCAAGAAAATTTTCATAAGCCTTTGGATGTAGTCGTGGAAGCTCTGCAAAATTATAAAACCTTTGATACAATGATACAAAACCTGCCCGACAAGGAGAGATAGATGAATCCTGTAAAAGTGACAAGGGAAAAGACAATCAAACTTACCGACCTTCCAAATATAGGCCCTGCCATGGCAAAAGATCTAAAATCCATAGGGATAGATAAGCCAGATGACCTAAAAGGAAAAGAAGCTTTTGATCTATATAAGAAGCTTTGTGAAAAAAAAGGGCTGAAAGTGGACCCTTGCGTACTTGACGTGTTTATGTCGATCACAGATTTTATAAAAGGCAATAAGCCCAAGGTTTGGTGGGAGTATACCAAGGAAAGAAAAAAGACTTAATCGTTATCTTAATATCGTTATATAACGATAAATATATATTTTACCCCCAAGATATGACGCTGTATCTCTTAAGATCAATACTCTTTTCTATACTTATAAGCCATAAGAGTTATAAGTATTTCAGGTTAAAAAGGTTGGGTAAAATACGATATAATTTAACTTTGATATATTAAAACAAAAAAATACTAAACTTACAGCTCCAAAAGTGTACAAGCCAAATAAGGCTTGGAAGAAAATTTTAAAAGGCAAAATATGACAATAGCATTAGTGGCACACGATAACTTAAAATACGACCTGATCGAATGGGCAAAGCATAATGAAGAGACTTTAAAAAAGCATTCTATCTACGCTACGGGTACTACGGGAAAGCTTCTTGGCGAAGTTGGTTTCGGGGTGCAGTGTTTAAAATCTGGTCCCCTTGGAGGAGACCAGCAAATAGGTGCAATGATAAGCGAGAACAAGATGGATATTTTGTTTTTCTTTGTTGACCCCATGGCTGCCCAGCCCCATGAGCCGGATATCACCGCTTTAAGAAGGATATGCGATACTTACCGAATACCCATAGCTACAAACAGGCAGACGGCCGATTTTATTATCACCTCGCCGCTTTTTGAAGGGTTCAGCCATGAGACCCCGGACTGGTCCAAGTACCAAAACAGAAAGATCTAAACCTTTTTTTAAGGGTTTAACCCCTGTCGAAACTGTATCTTCCGGGACCCGTAAAGAATAAAGCCAATGAACCGATTAAAAACAAAAGTGGAGTCTCGATCAATAATCCCCCCGTCTTTTCGTTTAGGGAGAAGATATGTGCCGAGTGAACAAGATATATGGCAAAAGACATGGTAAAAGCCATAATGAAACTGCTTATTCTGGTATATAATCCTATTATGATCAGAACAGGAACCACAAGCTCTCCCGCATATACTCCGTAAGCCATATACTCAGAGAAACCGTTTTTTGTTACAAGGGTTTTTATTCCGTCGATGCCGTCAAGGTATTTTTTATATCCGTGAAAGAACATTAAACCTCCAAGAACCAGCCTAAGCAGCAGCTTCCCGAAATCTTCGTTTAACACTCGGGCTAAAAAATCTTCAAAACCTCTCATAAAAACTCCTTGAATTTTGATATATTTTATATTACTTCAATTTTACTTTGAAAATTATTATCAATTTAGGGATATTCAATTTAAAAGATAAAGAGACTATAATATATCTAAACGAATAAAAGGTAAAAAATGGCGATAGAGGATAAGATAAAATGGGATAAAAAATATAAAGAGACCTCCTCTTTGTTAAAAGACAGGCCCCACAGCAGGAAGCTTGAGGAGTTGGTAAACAAGGTAAAAGGAACCAAAGCTTTGGAGATAGCCTGCGGTACGGGGAGAAACTCCGTATACCTTGCTCAAAAAGGTTTTGAGGTTGATGCTCTGGATATATCTGAAGTAGCCTTGCAGTTTCTTGATAAAAAAGGGCACGGGGCTATTAATACAAAGCTCGTTGATCTTGAGGGGTATGAACCTTCCAAAAACAGCTATGATGTTATAGTTATGACAAACTATCTTGACAGGGGGATCATACCCCATCTTGTCCAGGCACTTAAAAAAGAGGGGATATTGTATATTGAGACATATATGCATCACGAGTCAAATACGAAACCGGGTTCCAATCCTGACTTCTTGTTAAAAGCAAATGAGTTGAAAAGCTTTTTCGATGAGGGTTGTGAGATATTGGATTATGAAGAGTTTGACAATGAAGCTTTTGAAAAATACAGAATGAAAAAGCAGTCGGTTGCTGTAAGAAGGTTATAGTTTTTTGGTACTGTGGAATAGATAATGAAGAGTATTGATTATAAAGAAAAATCAAGGAGTCATTATGCAGTACCATGTAGTAGTAGAGAAACTGTGCGCCTGCGCACTAAGAAAAAAAATGCCCCAGATCAAATCGTTTGAGGATAAAGAGAGTGCTTATAAAATAGCACGTGCCTGGGCGCAGGAGTTGAATGACACTTTCTGCGGCGAGCACGAGTTTGCCGTTGTTGAGGTGAACGACAATTATGTCATCTCCGTAAACTAAAACTTTTTTAACGCTCTTTTCCCAATGAAAAGCGGGCTAAAGGATAAAGAATGGATTATTTTATTAGCAATGAAAATATAAAGATACCAGCCCTGATCTACGGTACGGCCTGGAAAAAAGAAGATACCGCAAAGTTTGTAGAGGAAGCGTTTCTTAACGGTTTTAGAGGTGTAGATACCGCCTGCCAGCCCAAACATTATAAAGAAGAGCTGGTTGGGCAGGGGATTTTAAAAGCTTATGAAAACGGTCTTAAAAGAGAAGATATCTTTATCCAGACAAAGTTTACCCCAATAGAGGGACAGGATAAAGATAATATCCCTTACGAGATAGAAAGCTCTTTGGAAGAGCAGATAAAATGCTCCTTTGAAGTATCAAAAAAGAATCTTGGAACCGATTTTATTGACTCTTATGTGCTTCATTCCCCTATCTTCCCCGGACCAAGGCTAAAGAAAGCCTGGAGGGCTATGGAAGAATTTTACCGCAAAAAAGAAGCAGGCCAGCTTGGGATCAGCAACTGCTACGATCTTGACATATTGCAGTATCTGTACGATAACAGCACGGTAAAGCCCGCAATAGTTCAGAACCGTTTTTATGAGCACTCAAATTACGACAGGGATATAAGAGCCTGGTGTAAAGAAAAAGGGATCATCTACCAGGGATTCTGGACATTAACGGCAAATCCCCATATACTTTCAAGTATTATTATAAACGAACTAGCCAAGAAATACTCAAAAACACCTGCACAGGTATTTTACAGGTTTTTAAACCAAATAGAGATAATCCCGTTAATAGGTACCACTTCAAAAGAACATATGAAAGAGGATATTGAGATATTCGGGTTCAAGCTTGGGGAAGATGAGGTAAAGAGTATTCTCAAACAAATCTGATAGGAAGGTAAAATTCCAGATCGAACTTCTCGTCAGAACTTAAAAAGTGGTTTTTGTTGTATATTGTATAGGATGGGGAGGTTGTAGTTTCATAACCGCTTTTAACAAGCCAGCTGTGGTAAACCCACCTGATAAACTCCAGTACGTCGCCGTAAACACCTTCAAGGTGGAATTTTGCGTATATACCTTCGGGTATTATAAAGGTGGGGAGTGTACTTTCTTTGATCTGCCTGTTATCTTTTAAAACAATAGCCGCAATATAGTGGCACTCATCCAAAGGTGTGATAATAGGGTTGTCGTGATGAAGCCCTATCTGGGAAAAATCTTTTATATCATTGAACAGGGTCCAGGTGTAAAGCTTCTGCCAGGTTTGTTTTATGGAACGGCCGTAACCCGTATGTCTTATATAATAGCCTTTCATCTCCGGCATTTTGACTATTTCGGGGGTGATATCAAAAGTTTTTTTATTATATATCCTTAATATATTTTTAGAATACTCCTTAAAGCCTCCGTTCTTCCATTGTTTGGGCGTCATATTGAATCTCTGCCTGAAAGCTCTGATAAAAGAGCTTTGGGAGCTGTAACCGCACATGGAGGCAATATCGGTGATGGTTGAGTATTTGTTTGTAATAAGAAGATTTGATGCTTTTTGAAGGCGTATGGATTTGATGCTTTCATAGATGTTTTTGCCAAACTCATCTTTGAAGATACGGTGCATGTGAAACTTGCTGATATGAAGATCACGGCTCAGCATGTCAAGATTTATATCAGTATCTATATATTTGTAGATATAGTACATAATATCGTTAGCTGTTTTTGTTCTTCTTTGGTGGGTTTGTTTTTTCATAATACCATTATAGCAATAATTAACTATAAAATTAGCAATAATAGATAATTTTATAAGCACTTTTAGTAAAGAATAAAAACTTTTTTTTCTATAAAATCATATCAAAAAAAGGAGATATAATGAAAAGATCGTTTATAAGGCAGATCCTCGAAGCGATTGATGAGAATACAATATCTTTTGCAGGGGGACTTCCCGATGAGAACCTTTTCCCGACGGCCGACCTTGCTTTAAGCACCAAAAAGATTTTAAGCAAAAGCAATATCTGGCAGTACAGCAAAACCAACGGCCTGGACACTCTTAGAGAAAAGATAGCTTCCCGGTATACAAAAGAGGGCTTTGAGACAAAGGCCGAAAATATACTTATCACTACAGGAAGCCAGCAGGCGCTGTTCATCCTTGCAAGATATTTCAAAGATCAAAAGATCATTTTGGAACAGCCCTCATATCTTGGTGCTATCAATACTTTCAAGTTAAACGGCCTGAAGATAAAAAGCGTAAAGCTCGAAGATGACGGAATAGATATAAAAAGATATAAAAAGTTATCCGAAAAAGTGAAGCTTTCATATCTTATACCTGATTTCCAGAACCCCTCAACGGCAACATACAGCAAAGCAAAAAGAGAAGCTGTTGCAAAGATAATCAAAAAGAACAAAGCCTATTTAATAGAGGACAGTCCCTACAGTGACCTGTATTTTGAAAAAAAATTCAAAACCATAAGTTCATCTATTCCGGATAGAAGTTTTCTTTTGGGTTCATTCTCAAAAACACTTGCACCAAGCCTTAGAATAGGGTGGATAAGAGCAGATGTAAAGCTTATAGAAAAGCTTCTTCCTATAAAAGAGAGTATCGACCTTCACAGCTGCGGTCTGGCGCAGGGAGTACTTGACGAATACCTGAAAGATACAAAGAGCTTTGAAAAACACTTAAAAACGCTTCAGAGCAATTATAAGCAGAAAATGGAATATTTCTGTGAATGCCTTGATAAAAAACTACCCGGGTTTAAATACACAAAACCAAAAGGGGGGATGTTCGTATACGGAAAATTTGAAGGGGTTGATATCTATAAGCTTCTTGACAGGTGTATGGAGAAAAAGGTTGTTTTTGTACCTGCGGATGAGTTTTACGTAGGGCAGAAAGGAAGCTGCGAGGTAAGGTTCAATTTTACAAATTCAACTTTCTCCCAGATAGAAAAAGGGATAGATATAATCGCTTCTATTAAACGGGAGAATTAATTTACTGCTTAACAGCAGTTTAAAGCTTCTTTGATAATATTTTACTTATGATAGAGTTTAAAGATAAAAAAATATATTTCTCCGGCCGCGGAGAAAAGATAGAAAAAGATGAACTTATAAAGTATTTTCTGCAAAATGAAGGGGTGATCACAAAATCACTTGATGAAGCGGATATGATAATAGAAGGGTATATGACACCCGTTCATCAGCAGGAGCAGTTTTATCTGCTTTCAAAAAATGGAATAGAAGTAGTGGATATTGAAAAGCTGGAGAAACAGTTCAGCGAAAATATTGATATAGACTCGATACTTATGGCGGTTAAAATATCCAAAGAGAAGCAAAGGGTTATCAAGCTTCTAAACAACAGGTATTTCAGTGATGATATATTTCTTTCTCTTTTAAAATATTATGACTGGGGAGGCGAGGGGCTTCATGACAATGATGATAACAGGGATGTCTCAACTGCAATAGTCCAGAGGTTCTGCTCTCTTCAACAGACCAACCATAATATACAGCATTCTCCCATAGGGATCTATTATACTGCTCTTGAATCAACTCAACCCAAGCTTTTGGAAGCGGTTTACAATATGCCCGATTATTCCATTAGCGATAAAAATGCCTTAAGCACCCAGCCTTTAAGCCTTAAAGAGGTGGTTGCCCTAAATCCGAACACCCCAAAAACAGTTTTGATGCAGATATTAAAAGATAATGTGCCAAAGCAGCTGGAATTTCTGGCCCTGAACGAATCGATAAACAAGATGATAAGCAGCAGACTGTTTAAATTAAACAACAGGGATATTATAAATAATCTTATAAGCTCCGGCAATCTTCAGACACAGGATCTAAAGGAGGTGCTTGATGATGAGAATCTTAAGATAAATGTTTTAAGAAATTTTCCCCTTGATGATAAACTGTTTGAGATGCTCATGGGATACAGCTTAAGTGATCCCCATCTTGCATATCTCTCTTCAAACACTTCATTAACACAAGAGCATATAGAAAAGCTTTTTGAATTTAATATAGATAATGTAAATATTAATCTGTTAAGAAACCCCTTATGCAAAAGATCAAGACTTGAAGAGTTTTTTAAAAAGAATGATCTGGTATATAATATAGCGATCGCCCATAATCCAAGCCTGGACGGGATATTGTTTGAAAAATTGTTTGAAACCGGTGATATAAATACAGATCTGGCGTTGGCACAAAATAAAAATACACCAAAGCAGATTATAAAAAAGCTTTACCAAAAGAACCTGCACGAGATAAATCTCTGTTTAGCTTCCAACGAAGCTTCACCTATAAACATATTGATGCAGCTTCAAGTAGACTCACGATACAACTCGGCCGTATCGAACAATGAAACATACAAAGAGTTCTCAAGAAACTCTTTGGGGATTATCCAGGATGAGAACAACAGGTTCAAAAGAGATACCTACGGAGACTTTTGGGACTAGAGAGTTTCTTAGATATTTTGCTTACAAAAAAGGGCTGCTTTTAAATGCAGCCCTTTTTTCTTTTTTAATCTCTATGCAATATTAATAATTGTTATCATAATTAACCGTAAATTAAGTTTTATTTTATTACTATCAATAATGATTATCATAATTGTATAAATAATTAATAAAGGATCGTTATGGATACACTACTTCTAATAGCACTTACAATTTGGGCACTTTATTATCTGTATAAACAGATATTCGTAAGCGGAGGTTGTGATTGTGACGGTAAAGGTTGTTGCAAATCAGATGATAAGAAATGATATTATAATTGATATAAAGAATCTTTCCCACAGTTACGGAACAAAAAAAATATATGAAAATCTGAATCTAACGATAAATAAGGGAAGAGTATTCGGGCTTCTGGGTAAAAACGGAGTTGGTAAATCCACTTTGATAAATATCCTGATGGGATATCTAAAGCCAAAAAGCGGGGAGTGTCTTATATTCGGTGAACCCTCTCATAATTTAAGTGCCGGTATAAAAGAGGATATCGCTTTGCTTTATGAAGGGTTCATATCGTATGATTATATGAGCATAAGGCAGATCGAGAAATATTTTGCCCCCTTTTATCCAAATTGGGACGAAAAGGTTTTTTACGATCTTGTCGATCTTATGAATCTGAATTACGGGCAGAAACTTTCAACACTCTCTTTCGGACAGAAATCACAGGTTGTATTAGGATGTATATTTGCCCAGGATGCAAAGCTTTTGATACTGGACGATTATTCAATGGGTCTTGATGCTGGCTATAGAAGGCTGTTTATCGATTATTTGAAAGATTATATAAAACATAAAGATAAAACTATTCTTATCACCTCCCATGTTATGGGCGATCTTGTCGACCTTGTTGATGATATGGCTATCATCCAAAGGGGAGGAGATATCCATAAAAGCACTATGAAAGATTTTATTGAGCAGTTTAAATGTTACAGGCTGGATCACGGCAGTCAAATAGATGAAAGCCTTGTCCACAGAATAGAGGAATATAAAGAGTTTAAAAAGATTTACACTTTTGAGAAGCTTGATTTCCTGGAAGAGCTGGAAACTGATTTTGAAGAGAAATTCCTGGGTTATGTGGGGAAATATTGAAATGATGTTCAAATCGATTTTTCAAAAAGAGTGGCTGAAGCTTAGGTTTTATATCCTGATATCTTTTATATTGATCGTTTCAACATTGATATATTTCTGGTTTAACCTTTCTTTCGCCTTTGAAACCGTAGAGCCCGAGTCGATGATGTGGTACAGGTTTATCCATTTGGGCGATAAGCCGTATTTTTATATAAGTTACCTATTTTTACTTATCGGCGTAATTACGGCTTTTGCACAGTTCCTTCCCGAAAAGATCCAGAAACGGATCAAGATTACACTGCATCTGCCTTTGGAAACTTCCAGTATATTATGGGTGCATCTTTTGACGGGTATAGGATTTATAGTTGTTTTAAATACGTTTTTTTCAATTGCTCTGCTGGGTATCATCGGTTACTATTATCCTTACGAGGTGACGGAAGCCGTATTTAAAGACACCATCGCATACAGTTTTGCAGGTATCGTTTTATATATCGGGTTATCTTCCGTGATAATCGAGCAGAGTAAGAAGATAGTTGTATTAAAATCACTGCTGGTGATACTTTTTTGTTTTGTATTCTTAAAAGAGCAATACGTAATAGAGGATTCCCTGTGGCTTTTATTTTTGCTTTTTATACCTTTTACGGTTTTAGACAGTTTTTACAGTATCAAGCAGCAGCGTTTGAACAGTTTTTTCTATAAAGCAGGTTTCCTGATTTCTGTATTTACTATTGTTTATCTCTCTTATATCAATTACGAGAAAAATTATAAAAAGGTGTTCAATAAATATTATATTTTTTATTCCGGTGTTATTGAGGATTTTGTTTATCAAAAAAATTTCGGGGATCACAGGTTTGAATACGGAATAAAAGATAAAACAACCTTTGATCGAAAAACCTACGAGTCTTATCTCCCTTTTGTATACTGGCGGGATCTTGAGATACAAAACAAGCTGCCTGTAAAAATAAAAGATAAGTTATATGATAAGCAAATGATCAAAAACTCAAGGCTTGGATTTAACTATAACCCGAAAATGTTAAAAGAACAAGAAGTGAAGCTTTATCCTCTTTTCGATCCTTCAAGTACACAGGGGATGATAAAATTTCCCGAAGAGTTCTTCGGGATATTCACAGATGGAGTGAAGGTTTATGATTTTGACCATAATATTTTGGAAAATCTGAGCCGTGATCTGAGCTTAAAACTTTTAAGCGAAGATTTTATTTTCCCCGCCAAAAATATTTGGGGTAAAACTACAAACATGAAACCCTTTGATAAAGGGTATTTGATTTTGGACTCTAAAAATAAACTTTACAGCTTGAGAAGGGAAGATAAAAAGTTTTATATAAAAAAAATAGATTACCCAAAAGATCTTGAGATAGAGTTTATCAGAATATCTGAAAACAGGCAGAAAAAGTTAAGCGGTTATGTCATAGGCAAACAGAGTGAATTTTATCTGTTAAGCTGGGATTTTGATTTTATCAGACTCTCCTTGGATGGTTTTGAACATAAAATAATGAAACTTAAATTGTTCTCAAATCCTCTTACTTACCTGATCAGATATGATAACGGAGAAAGTTTCAATGCAGCTGTCTTCTCAAAACAAAGTTTTGAAAGAATAAAAATAATAAATATCGACTAAATATATAAATGTTTTGATAACTATTATCACTATTAAGAAAAAAGAAAGTTTTAGTTTGCTATTATTTTAATAATAATTATCATAATTGTAATAAGATAGGAAAAAATATGGGATTAGACAATATTAAAAGCGGGCAAAAAGCACTAATAACGAAAGTAAATGCTCAAGGCAAACTTCTGCATAAGCTTCTTGACATGGGTTTTGTAAACGGAACAAGAATTGAAGTAATAAGGGAAGCGCCTTTATTTGACCCTATGGAATTAAAGATACAAAATTATCTGGTCAGTTTAAGGAAAAGTGAAGCGGGACTTATCGAGGTTCAAGCTATATGAAAAAGATCAAAGCGGCATTAGCCGGACAGCCAAACTGCGGTAAGTCCACCATATTTAATATGGTAAGCGGTATAGACCAGCATATAGCTAATTATCCAGGTGTTACCGTTGACAAGAAGACAGGTTTTTTTGATTTTAACGATTACAAGATTCAGATGGTGGATCTTCCTGGAACTTATTCTTTCAGCTCATACTCTTTGGAAGAGAGAGTTGCAAAGGAGTTTATTATGGAGGAGAAGCCCGACGTTATAGTTAACGTTGTTGATGCTTCAAATATTAAAAGAAACCTTTACCTTACTTTTCAACTTCTTGAAATAGGTATCCCCGTCATAGTTGTTCTAAATATGATGGATGTGGCACAAAGACGTCAGATCGAAATAGACAGTGAAAAAATATCTTCAATGCTTGGCTGCCCGGTTATAGAAGCCAGCGGTGCAAAAGGGATAGGCGGAGACAATATTATGAAAGCTATTGTCGATACCTATGAAAACAAAAATGTTTTTGAGGAGTTCGGTATCAACTATGAAGAGCTTGAGCCTCATATATCAAATATACAGCAGATGATAAACGGTTCAGGTTCCGATCTTAATAAAAGATGGATGGCAATAAAAGCCCTTGAGGGTGATACAACGGTATTGGAGCATCTTGAAGAAGAGTTTGATCAGATCACAGAACAGGTTCAGGTTCAAAATGATCTTTTCCATGACAAATATGATAAAGATGCAACCTCTTTTCTTGCGGCGTTCAGATATGATTCGGCAGATATTATATACCATAAAGCTATCAAGCAGAAAAATACGGGAAAAGAGAATCTAACCGACAAAGTAGATAAAATAGTGTTAAACAGATTCCTGGCTCTTCCTATATTATTCGGAATAATGTTCCTGGTATATGAGATATCGATCGTGTACGGTTACAAACTTACCGATTATACCTGGCCGATACTGGCTTCATTTAAGAATTTTGTTATAGGTATAGTACCCCAGGCACAATTTACGGACGTGCCGATGATCACCGATTTTTCAATATGGATGGTAAACAGTGCCAATGCACTTTTAAACTATATACCGATATTTTTTATACTTTTTGCGCTTATTGCAATAATGGAGGATGTGGGGTATATGCCAAGGATGGCCTTTATCCTTGACAGAATATTTAAAAAGTTCGGTCTGCACGGACAGTCAACGCTTCCTTTGGTTTTAGGCGGTGCTATGGTGGGCGGTTGTGCGGTTCCGGGGGTAATGGCAACAAAAGGTATATCTGATGACAGGGCAAGAATGGCAACGATCCTGACGGTTCCTTATATGAACTGCCTGGCAAAAGTGCCTTTTTATACCCTGCTGCTCGGGGCGTTTTTCAAGCCTGATATGGCGTTAATGATGTTTTACATCTCTACGATCACTATTTTTATAGCCTTGATAGTTGCAAAAGTTTTAACAAGCACGATCTTGAAAACAAGGGAAACTGCGCCGTTTGTTATGGAACTTCCGCCATATCATCTTCCCACATTTAAAGGGGTGATATTTAGAGCCTCGCAAAGGGTTTGGGTATATATCAGAAAAGTTGTAACGATCGTACTTGCCGTTGCAATAATACTTTTTGCAATGCTGCAGTTCCCGGGTTTAAGCGAAGAGTCGCAGCTTAAATATGAAAACAGGGCAAATACTGCATTGGTCGATTTTGACAAGAAAGTAAAAAAATCAAGCTACTACTCCCATGTGGATGAGAAACAGGAAGTTTTTGATCTTTTAAATTATTATGACAGTTACAGGGCAAAAAGGATGACTGCAACGTCAAAAGAAGCTTCTCTTGAGATTGATGAAGAGTTTAAAAACATGAATTCTCGGTATTTTGTATTCATAAAACCAAAAAAAGACAAAGAAGCAAAGAAAATAAACAGAAGTCTAAGAAAACTTTCAAAGCAGAGAAAAAGGATCTTAAGAGAGATCAAGAACGAAAAAGTTGAAAACTCTTTGCTTGGTATGGCAGGTAGAGCGATTGAACCTGTAACACAGTATGCAGGGTTTGACTGGAAGATAAATGTTGCGTTCTTAAGTTCGTTCGCCGCAAGAGAGAGTGCCGTTGCGACACTGGGTTCACTGTATGAAAATAACAAGGCAGACGATATGAGAGCAGAAGAGGCTATGGCTCAAAACAGCGGATATACGCCTCTTCATGCAACTGCAATAATCATTTTTATGCTGTTGACACCACCTTGTATCGCAACGATGATTGTGGTCAAGATGCAGACAAACAGCTACAGATGGATGCTGTTTGCAATATTCTTCCCCGTGGGGCTTGGGATATTGATATCCTCAGCGGTGTTCACTTTAGGTTCTTTAAAAGCCTGGAGCGGTCTGGAAGCTATGAGTTATTACTACTTCCTGGTAGTTGCCATAGCATTGATACTTGGTCTATTCCCTTCAAAATCAATAAACTGGAGGGGTGGTTTTAAAAAGATTTCCAAAGTAAACGGAAAACATTCAGTATATAAATCAAATTTACAATAAGGAGTAAAATATGGAAAAACAAAAAGGTATCTTTTCAACAGGAAAGAGAGTAATATTTACATTAGGAGTGTTGTCAACTTCATTGTTCGCTCACACTGCAATTATGAGTTGTTTCGACAACGGTGACGGGACTATAACCTGCGAGGGTGGATTCAGTGACGGAAGCAGTGCAAGCGGGGTTAAGTTCAGAGTTGAACAAAACGGTAAAACTGTATACGAAAGCAAGATGAATGAAGACAGCGAGGTTACTTTTGATAAGCCAAACGGTGCCTACACTGCGGTTTTTGATGCAGGTGAAGGTCATGGCGTGCATATTAAAGGTGACGATATAACAGAATAAACCAGAATTCGGTTTATTCTTTATGCAAAGGTGCTAAATGCTAATTTGTAAATATTAACAAGGTATTTAGAGGTTAGCGTTTAGCTTATTTTTTTTCACTATTATATGATAGTGATTATTAACATCATACTTAAAAAAGGAACAAAATGAAAAAAATAGTAATCAGTACAATAGCAGCGGCAACGGTAGCGGCAACAAGCGCAATGGCACACTTCCAAATGGTATATACACCGAATACGGCACTTGAAAAGGGTAAAACAATAGAATTCAAACACGTATTCACGCACCCGTTTGCCGATGAACATACTATGGATATGGCAGGGGTTGAAGAGTTTTATGTAATAAACAAAGAGAAGAAAAAAGATCTTAAGAATACACTAAAACCGATCAGTTGGAAAGGTAAACATAACGCAGGAAAAGCTTATGAATCTGAATATAAAGCAAGAAGAATGGGTGACCATCTATTTGTTATGAAACCAGTACCTTATTATGAAGCGGGAGAAGGTATCTATATCCAGCAGATCACCAAAACAATCATAAACGTGGCCGGAACTCCTACGGACTGGGATGCGGAACTGGGACTTAAAGCCGAAATAGTGCCTTTAACCAAGCCTTATTCTATCTGGGAGCACGGAAGTTTCACTGGTGTTGTTAAATCAAACGGTAAGCCTGTACCGTTTGCAGAGATCGAAGTTGAGTATATCAATAATACTCCTGATATGAAAAACAATGCAATGGGTGCAAATAAATATGAAGCACCTCAGGATTCATTCGTAACAATGGGAATCAAAGCAAACAAAGACGGTGAGTTTACCTTCTCTATTCCTAAAGCCGGATTCTGGGGATTCTGCGCATTGGGTGCCGGAAGCGATAAAGAGTATAAAGGTAAAGAGCTAAGCCAGGATGCAGTTATCTGGGTTGAAGCAAAACCTATGAAGTAGGTTTCCTTGAAAACCTATGAAATAAATTCTTTTTGAATTTTCTTCAGGGGCTTAACAGCCTTTGGAGTTTTTCTAAATGTTTTTAAAGAGGTCTTGTATTTTAATTTTTGGCAGCAGGATCTCTTTAAGAATATTACAGGAATTAAGATCGGGGAAGCAAAATAATGAGTAAATTGAATCTAAGTGCACAAGAGGATCTGATTCCTTTAGCTACGGTTGAAGATATACTGAATAAAAAAAGTTTTTATACGGAATACCAGCCTTTTGTTTGTTTAAAAAGCAAAGAGATATATGCCTATGAGTCGTTGGCAAGGTTTCGATACAAAGAGAGACATATATCACCGGAAGTTGTTTTAAAGAAATGCCATAGCGATAAAATTCTCTTCTCGGAACTGGAATTTCATCTGAAAAAACACCAGTTTGAAAACAGGCCGGATAAAAAACTTTTCGTTAATCTTGATATGCATGCAATAAGCAGCAAATGCCAGGTAAACAGATTCATGGAGTTATTTGCAAAGCAGGACGAGTTTGTTATCGAAATAGTGGAAAACTCTTTTCAGAAGATCAATGTAAAAAAACTTATAGAGATATTTAGAAAGTTCAAGTTCGAGTTTGCTGTGGATGATTTTTTTAAAGAGGATTCCATATTTTCCATATTTTTATTAAACCAATGTGATTACTTAAAATTGGACAAAGATATATTATATCAATTGAAAAACAATGAATATTTCTTTCATATTGTTCAAGGTCTGATAAAGTTTATACACTCCCAAAATAAGAAAGTAGTGCTTGAAGGGGTAGAAACGAAAGACGAATTAAAGTTAAGTGAAGATCTTGGTATAGATTTTGTTCAGGGGTTCCTGTTCAAAGATAAATTTATTCAAAGATAAAACTCTAAATAAAACTTTTGTTTCTATAACGGCAATTTTAAAATAACAGGAATCCGCAGAATAATTTCTTTTTGTGATAATAATTATCATTTTAATTAATATTTAAGAAACATTCTATTATGATTACAATAATTGTTATCAATTAATAAGCAGGGGAAAATGAAAGAACTTATGACAAAAGGGAATTTGGTTGATTTTGACGAATTTATAGTAAAGTTTAGGAAACTGGTACGTTCACTGGGCTTGAACAACTCAAATCAAAGGGAATATGTACTTAAGATATTGTTTGAGTACGATGAGCATTTAAGTGCGGAAGATATAGCTTCAAAAGTGAAGGAGACTTACAATCTTAATATAGGGATTGCAACTGTTTACAGAATTATAGCTTTGCTTGAGGAGATGAATATCATAAAAGGGATATCCATTGACGGTCTGGATAGAAAGGTATATGAGCTTAATATCCTTGCCCACCATGACCATCTTGTTTGTGTCAAGTGTGGAAAGATAGTTGAATTCTTTGATGCCGAACTTGAGAAGATACAGGAGCTAGTCGCCAATGAAAACGGTTTTGAGATGGAAAGCCATAATATGATCCTTTACGGCGTGTGCGAAGAGTGTCAGGCCAAAGAGGAAAACAGCATTGGATAATATAAAGTATATTGTCGACTTCGGTACTTTGGGATTACTGCTATTTATGAGCATATTGGCCGTGGCGTATGCAATAGAAAGATTGATATTTTTCAGGAATATTGATTACAGAGCTTTTAAAACGAAAAACCAGATTGAAAGAGCAAGTACAAAAAATCTTACCCTGATCTCATTGATCGGTTCAAATGCCCCTTATATAGGGCTGCTGGGAACAGTTGGCGGGATCATGGTCGTTTTTTACGAAATCGGATTAAGCGGCGGTCAGATCGATACTTCAAAGATCATAATCGGGCTTGCTTTGGCATTAAAAGTAACGGCTGCGGGTTTGATAGTGGCAATACCGTCTACAATGATCTACGCGGGGCTGATGAGAAAAGTGGATATAGCAATAAGCGAGTGGGAAGATGAGATCACTGAAGAGAGTTGAGGGGATCAACGTAGTACCGCTTATCGATGTTATGCTGGTGCTTTTGGCAATTATTCTGACAATCTCCTCTTTTATAACTCTTGGGAAGATCGAGCTGACTCTTCCAAGCGGAACGACACAGCAGAAAATAGAAAGTAAAAACTTTGACATAGCTATAAGCGGGCAGGGTGAATTTTTTATAAACAGTAAAAAGATTCTGAAAAAAGAGCTGGAACAACAGATCCTGAATATAAAAAAAGAAGATGTGGTTTCAATACGGGCAGACAAACAGACTCCCTATGAAGAGTTCGTCTTTGTAATAGACCTGCTTAAACAAAAAGGGATAAAAAAAATAGGAATGGTAGTACAAAATGGACAATGAGAATAGTATAAAACTGGTAGATTCAAAATCACTTTTTGATGATAAAAGAACCGTTAAGATATTTCATAACGGAGCGGTGTATACACTTAGAATTACAAAAGAAAACAAACTAATACTTACAAAATAAACAGCACAAAGCCAGCAAACTTTATCTTTTCAAAAGTAGCCAGCCAAAATAATAATATTATTACAGGAGATATAATGGATAAAGGTTTGAAAAAATCTAAAATAAGTTGTATTGCTGCGGCTGCACTACTTTGCACAAATTATCTTAATGCCGAGGAAACAGTACAGCTTACACCGGTGAGCATAGAGGAAAAGAAAGTTGAGGAATTTGATTTGCAAAGTGCAAAACAATCACAGCCGGAAAACCTTTCGGAAGTTTTAAAACATGATACTAAAATTGATATGGCAGGGGGAAGCCCCAATGCAAAAAGATTTTATATAAGAGGTATCAGTGAAGCACTTACAAATATAACCGTAGACGGGGCAAAACAGGGTAAAGACCTGCACCAGCACAGGGGAGGCTTGAACAATATCGATACGGAGATATTAAAAAGCGTTAAAGTAGATGCAGGCGTCGCCGCGGCGGATAATGGACCCGGGAATCTTGGTGGAAGCGTTTCCCTTGAAACGGTCGATGCACAGGAACTTTTAAAAGACGGTGAAACGGCAGGAGCCTTTATTAAAACCACACAGGGAAGCGTTGCCGATTCGTACAAGAATACTCTGGGGGTTTACGGAAAAGCAGATAAAGTAGGATTCCTGATCTACGGAAGCAAAGCCGACAGCGATGATTATGAAACGGGAAGCGGCAGAACCGTATACGGTTCCTCCGAAGAAGTGGAGGACTATATGGTGAAAATAAGCGCTCTTGGGGTTTTGGACCATGATATAAGAATAAGCCACGAAAAAAACACCCAGGAGGGATTATACCAATCAGGGGGTCCGGGAAGCGACATGGGATATCATGATCCCAGCGGGGCAAGAACCCTTGAAAGACAGCAGGTAGAGAGGGAAACTACTGTTTTAAATCATAAATACAACCCTTCAAGCAGCTATATTAATACCGGGTTTAAAGTGTATAAAAACGATACAAAGCTTTCCTATCTTGAAAGAGATTCGTCCGAAGATATAAAGAGCAGGGGGAAAGGGCTTGATATAAGGAATATATTCAGCTTCGGGAGTGAAAATATTAAAAACGACCTTACAGTCGGTTTTGATTATGAGAATGAGGAAGGTTCAAGCAGCGGCGGGGAAATAGAATACGAGAATAGAGGTTTGTTTATCCAAAACAGGATGCAGGTTCAAAGACTTAAGCTCTCTTTCGGGGCAAGGCTTGATGACTTTGAAAGCGACCTTATCTACAAGAACAGCAGTGATAAAGAACTATCTGCAAATATAAGTACGGAATATTTCCTTTCAGACCATTTATCCTTGTTTGCAGGTTACGGGGAAGCGGTCAGCGGATCAAACACTATTCCCGTAGGATGGCTGACCAACCTTGATCCCAACCTTACTTTCAACGGATCATCAACAGCCAGCCTTAATCCACAAAAGGCAAAAAAATACGAAATAGGGACAAACTTTGAAAAAGATGACTTTTTTACCGATGCAGACCGTTTCGCATTAAATGTGACTCTGTTCGATACGAAGATAGAGGATCCCGTCGTAGTAGGTACAGGGGGAAGAATGGGTGCACCAGTAAGCGATATTATCAATGACGACGATATCCAAAGCAGGGGGTTTGAGATAAGCACCGGGTATGATCTTGAGAAACTAAGAACAGCTTTAAGTTATTCCCATGTAAAAGTTGAACAAAACGGGCAGGAGATAACAGGAACAACAAAAAGGGAAGCTGGAAGCTACGGAGACAAAGTATCTGCGAACCTAAATTATGATCTTAATGCAAACGTAAAGTTTGGATATACCTTTACCCATGTTTTTGAAAATGAAAATGCGGCAGGTGATGTAAACAACAAATCAGGGTACACTCTGCATGATATTTATGCTTCATATGTTCCTGAAGGAATGAAGAACATTGCCCTTTCTCTGGCTGTTAACAACCTGTTCGATAAAAACTATGTTGCCCAAACCTCCCTTACAAGTAACGGCGAAGCCGTCGCAGAAGCAGGGAGAGATATAAGGGTAAGCCTCAAATATACATTTTAAAAAAGATTTAAGTAAAAATATAATACGATAACAATTATCAATTTCAAATAGCCAGCAAATGAAAAGTAGCCAGCCAAATAAGATTATTTAAGGATAAAAATGAATATAAAGAAATTATGTTCATTGAGTTTGGCTGCTTCAACACTTCTTTATGGTGCAGAATCGATCAAACTGGATGATATAGTAACAATAGGTACAAAAACACAAAAAAGTGTAAAAGAATTGCCTATGCAGGTTTCTATTATAGATGAAGAACAGATTCAAAACAGCGGTGCTTCAAGTGTGGGGGAGATCCTGAATTCCCAGGGCGATATATATCTGAATAATTTCTCCGGTAACGGGGCGACAATGAGCATTAGGGGTATGGCACACGCCGATACGCTGATACTTATTGACGGTAAAAGGGTAAACGGCGAGTTTAGCAAGACTTACGAACTGGACAGAATCCCTTCATCTATGATAGAGAGAATCGAGATAGTAAAAGGTAGTTCCAGTCTGCTTTACGGAAGTGATGCAATGGGAGGGGTAATAAATATTATCACCAAACAGCCTAAAGAGGTTTTTGCAGGGGATATACAGTTTATACACGGTAAGAACAAGAACGGTGCCGATATTAATCTTATGGGCAGTGTTGATAAAACTTCATATAAATTATATTCAAGTTACCTGAAAAGAGATGCTTTCAGCGATACCGAATTTACAGATGTTAAGGTGATGCAAGCGGGTGCGGAAAAGTCACCTTCAACCTTGCCGATGGCCGGGAATTGGGGAGTTTTAAGAAATAACCTTGATGATACTTACGCAGTGGATCGAACTTACAAGGCGGAAATGGATCTTAAGAGTTTCGGTGGAAGTCTGGCTCATAAGTTAAGTGACGAGCTAAGAATAAGAGCCGATTTCAGTTACCTTCAAGAAGATAAGGAATCAACGGCAATAAGTACTATTTATGAGGCGAATTACCTGATGGCAGGTAATAATATAAAGGTTAAATACCTTCCTGTGGAACAGTATGACGAGAATGAAAGAAAAACCTACTCTTTTGGTGTGGATTACAACCCTTCCCAAAAGCTTTCTCTTAAATATGACCTGTCATATTCCCAGTACGACAAGCAAAGAAAAGTATATACAACCTTATGGAACGAGCTTGGTTATACCTCTTATGAAGATTCCCTTTCCGGGTTTAACAGCTCAACGATAAAACATATTAACAATGATATTTCGGGAAGTTATATTTACTCTTCCAACAGTAAAATAACCGCAGGTGGAGAATATAGAAAAACAGATGTTGAATCAAGTGCTTACAATGTAGATGACAGAACATATAAGGGTGCTTTTATTCAGCATGAATATTCTCCTCTGCCTAAACTGAACTTTGTGTACGGTGCAAGATACGACAAGGACTCAATAGGGGAAGATGAAACTTCGCTTAGTCTTGGGGGAAGCTACAAAATAACCGAAGACACTGTTATTAAGGCAAACTATTCAGAAGGGTTTAGAAGTCCCGATGACAGGGAGCTTTATGTAGACCAGACAAGCCCAAGCGGTAAAAAGATGCTGGGTGCAACGGTTATAGATGCTCTTTCGGGTAAAACCGATACTTGGGATCTTAAGCCTGAAACAAGCCAGACCTACGAGGTAGGGCTAAGTACCAAAGGGGAAATCTGGAATCTTGATCTATCTTTGTTTAAAACAGATATAGAAGACAGGATAAGCAGAATTTCTACAGCAAATTATAATACTTTTAGAAATGTAAGTGACAGCAGGATCGAAGGTTTTGAAACCTCTTTAAGCGTAGTGCCTGCAGAAAGTTTACTGGTAAAAGCCAACTATAGCAGGATCAACGGCGAGAATAAGACAGACAATACCAAAATTACATATTCTCCCGAAGAACTGGCAGGTTTAAGCCTGAGTTATTTCCTTGATTCGGGAGTTGAATTAAGAGCTACTACCAAGTATACGGGCGAGCAGGTGGATGATACATTCCAGAAGATAAAAGCATTTACTCTTACAAACTTTAAAGTTGTATACAGTGATGCGATGGAGAACATGGATATATTTGCAGGAATTGATAACATTTTTGGTGAGAATGTCCCTGACGAATTAGGTGCCGTTGAAAAGGTTGATTATTATATTGGTCTAAAATATAAATTTTAAGGAGACAAAATGTTAAAAAAATTATTACTAATAGCCCTGTTTATTGCGGGTAGTACACTTTATGCCGCTCCGAACGGCGGAAATAAAAACAAGAAGATGATCGTAAACGATCTTGTGACTCTGCCTTTCCCCGGAGGAAAGCTTTTTAAAACAGGGAAAATAAAACTAGACGCAGAGCAGAGAAAACAGCTTGCTACAAAAGTAAGACCGATAATGCACGGGAAATACAACCCTTCTGTTCAGGAGATATTTATGCTTGAAAAAAGTATCCAAAGGGATATCATAAAAAAAGCCGGTACTCTTGATGAAAAACTTAAATCAAAGATAGAAAAGATCGCCAAGTTAAAACACGAAGCGATGGAATATAAGGTACAGGCATTATTAAATATCAAATCTATACTTACCAAAGAGCAGTGGAAAGTCTGGGTAAGCAACTAACGAAGGAGTGAAAATGAAAAAAATATTAATAGGAAACCTTTTGTTTGCAGGTATTGTCTTTGCCCATACTCCGGTCATGTATTGTTTTGATAACGGTGATAACACCGTTACGTGTGAAGGGGGATTTAGTGACGGAAGCAGTGCACAGGGGGTGAAATTTACCGTTAAGCAGGGTGATAAAATAGTTGCAGACGGTAAACTCTCAGCCGAAAGTGAATTTACTTTCAAGAAGCCTGCAGGGGATTACACAGCGCAGTTCGATGCAGGTAAGGGTCATATTGTGGAAATTTCAAGCAGTAAGATAAGCGAATAAGAAGCTTATGGCTTTTTTATTTAAAACAAATGAATCAAAAGGGATACTGATCTCTCTTTTGATCCATACAACACTTTTAGGGGCTGTTTTGGTAAAAAGTGACGATCCCGTAAAAATCGCAGATAAAGAAAAAACGGTTGCTGTGGATCTTACGTGCGTTCATTTTTCTAAAGAGCTTCCCGAAAAAACAAAGCCCAAACCGGTTGTCAAGAAAAAAGAAAAGCTTGAAAAAGTAAAAAAAAAGCCAAAAGCTGAAACTAAAGAAAAAAACGTAAAAAAAGATATAAAAAAGTATAAACCAATATTAAAAAAGAAAATTATAAAAAAAGAGCAGATGGAACCTGCAAAGAAAATTTCAAAAGATATTAAAAAAGATATTAAAAAAGTACAAAAACAAGAAAGCAAAAAATCAAACAACACTATACTGGACAAAAAGTTACAAAAGCAAAGTTTTATAAAAACAAATTTTACGGTGATAAGGGATATGATCCTTTCAAACTTAAGATACCCGTCTATTGCCAAAAGAATGGGATGGAGCGGCAGCGTAAAAATAAAGCTCGTCGTTGACACGGCAGGGAAGATAATTGATTACTCAATAGTTGAATCATCTAAAAGAAAACAGCTTGATAAAGCAGCTTTAAAAGCGGTGCAAAGAGTTCTAGATGAAAAACTGCCGAAACCTGAAACAAAAACTACCATTATTCTGCCCATAGTATTTAAAATTAAATAACAGCATATGATAATTATTATCAATTTTATTATCGTTTAAGTTAATAATCTGTATCATTTGATAATAAATATCAAAATCAAGAATAATAAATGGAAACAATACAAATAAAAAGCCGTTCGGGTAATCGTGTAAGACTTAAATGGGAAATATTCAAAAGCAGAAAAAATATTCAGCTTATCAACTCAAAGCTTGATGACCTGTTTATAGATTTCAGGGTAAACAGAAAATGCAGTTCCATAATCTTTAGGTACAAGGATAATATAACTTTGGATCTTGTGCTGCAAAAGATTCAGGAGCTTTTTAAAGACAAAGTGAAAACCATAAACCTCTCAGCTGCGGCATCAGAAGCGGTGTGCGGTTCAAACAGCAGCTGCAGCAGATGCGAATTGAAACAGCCTGATAAAAAAAGCTGGACAAGAAAACTTGTAGAGTTCGGTGCTTTAAGTTTATATATGGGATATCTGTTTGTACAGGAGCATATTCTGGGTGCGGCCGTGGCTGCATCACCATTCTCATTGGTGGCTGCTGTTTCACTTTTGGCCGCAATTCCCCTTTTAAAAGAATCTTACGATGATATAAAACAAAAAAAATTCACTCTTCAGACATTTATGGGAGGAACGCTTCTTTTAGCCATACTTTTCGGTGAAGCTACTGCAGCATTTGAGATCATATATATCTTAAGGGGAGGAATGCTTTTAGAGGAGTATATAGCTACAAAATCCAAAGAACAGATCCATAAGCTTGTAGAGCTTGATGTAAAAAAAGTTTACAAGATTATTGATAATGTGGAACTTGAAGTTGATATAGATGAAATATCTTTAGGGGATCTTATTGTTGCAAGGAGCGGGGAGAAGATCCCTGTGGACGGTATTATTATAGACGGAAGTGCAGAGATAAACGAGGCTTTGATCAACGGACGAAGCGAGCCCGGCTTTAAAGAAAAAGGTGATGAAGTATTCGCAGGAACAGTCTGCGAAAAGGGGCGCATCTATATAGAAGTACAGGGAGTGGGAAATGCAACCTATATTTCAAGAACCATGGCAGAGGTTGAAAGAAGCCTTGCTTTAAAATCCCCGAGTGAACTTGAAGCGGACAGATTGGCCGCAAGACTGCTTAAGCTTGGAACATTTTTAACGGTGGGTACTTTGGTGTTCACGGGATCTTTGGTGAATGCTTTTGCCGTGATGATAGTGATGTCCTGCCCCTGTGCTACGGTATTGGCCGCGTCGACGGCGATCAGCGGAGGAATAGCCAACGGTGCCAAGAACGGACTGCTTATAAAAGGGGGAGAGGCTTTGGAAAATATCTCCAAAGCCGACGTGTTCTGTTTTGATAAAACGGGAACACTTACTACGGGTAAACCCCTTGTCACGGATATAATAACCTTGGATTCCGTTAAAGAAGATGATCTGGTCAAATATGCTGCAATGGCGGAATACAGAAATACCCATCCTATTGCCAGATCGATAGTTCAATACGCAAAAGATAAAAATATCTTTGTAGAGCAGAATGTTCTAAGCCAGGTAATTCCTGGATACGGAGTAACGACCAGCTTGGATAACGATGAAATATTAATAGGAAACAGGAAACTGCTTGAGAGATATGAGGTCGCCTTTGAAGAGCTTGAAACTGAAAGCCTGAAGTTTCTTGATGAAGGTAAAACAGTTGTTTATATAGCCAAAAACAAAAAGCTTCTGGGGCTTTTAAGTTTTACCCATGAGGTGAGAGCGGGTACAAAACAGATGATCGAGGATCTGAAACAAAAAGGTGTAAAGCATATAGTGCTCTTAACCGGTGACGAGGAAAAAGTAGCTGACGGTTTTGCAAAATATTATGATTTTGATGCTGTTTATTCAAACCAGACTCCCCATGACAAAGCTTCTGTAATAGAAAAACTGAAAAATGATTACAACAAGGTTGTAATGGTTGGGGACGGAGTTAATGATACTTTTGCGATGAGCAAAGCAGATGTTGCGGTTTCTTTCGCGGCAGGGGGAAGCGAAGCTGCAATAGCCGTTTCTGATATTGCCGTTACCCACTCCCATCCCGAAGATGTAGTTTACCTTTATGATCTAAGTAAAAAAAGTATTCAGGCGGTAAACCAAAACTACTGGATAGGTACGGGAACCAATCTGGGAGGAGTTGTCCTGGCGGCACTTGGAAAGCTGAGTCCCGCAGCGGCAGGTGCCATACATATAGGGCATACGGTAGGGATAATGGCCAACTCTTCAAGGCTGGCATACAGTTCTTGAAGCTATAAACGGCAGTTTAGTGATAATAATTCTTACTTTATATTAAGTAAGGCTTTAAAATATATAAATAATATTTCAAATACAGGAGTTAAAGTATATGGTTACAGTTGAAAAAATAATTCAGATATCTTCATATCTGAAAAAGATACATCATATAAACGGGCGTATCAGGGTTCGGGTGAACCCCAAGATCAAAGAGCACTCATCGGATGTGACTATCGAAGATATCCAGACGCTTCCCCAAAAGATAAACGGAATAAAGAGTATAAAAATCAATAAGATCGTAGGTTCAATAACGGTTGTATATGATAACGGAATTTTCCCTTTTGAGCTTTGGGAAGACCTTCTTGAGCAAAGAAACCTTGATAATATATCGGGTATTTTAAACCAGCTTGCAAGGGAGGTAGCATAGATGGAAAATAACGAGCAGGTGTTGAACTGGGATGAAGCAGCCAAAAGTGAGGAGAGCCCCGGACAAATCGGAAATTTCGATGAAGATCTTTTGACGGGGTTAAGGGTTGATCCCTCGTATAACGAACCTGTACTGCACCAGGTATTAAGAATAGCGGTTTATGACGAGTTTCACGCTTACGAGACTTATAAAAAGACAATAGAAAAATTCGGTGTCGTAGAGCCTTTTGCAAATATAATGCAAGCAGAGGTGAGGCATTATGAGGCACTGATACCTTTACTGAATAAATACGGGGTTCCTGTACCTGTTAATGACTGGGCTGATAAAATAGAAGAGCCTAACAATATTTTAGAAGCCTCAGAGGTAGGTGTCGCAGCGGAGATAGATAATGTCAAAATGTACGACAATCTTATAAGCTATGCAAAGAACTACCCTGATGTAGTTGATATCCTTTACAGACTTCAGGCGGCATCATACAATAATCATCTTCCCGCATTCAGGCAAAGCGTTGCCGGACATTCGGCAATGCCCGTGGATATCAATGCTATTTATAATCAGTATTCTACCCATGATACTATTCCTGCACAGGAAGATATGGCTGCTAAAATGAATGAATTTAACCAGATGGCAATGAAACTCTCCACGGGAGAGTTAAGCCAGGAGGATATTATGACGTTCCTGGGTAATACTAATCTTTCATTCATAGGCGGTGCTCTTGCGGGAGCCGTGGGGACAATGATATTTTCGCAAATGACTAAAGAAGAATCGGTCCAAGGGGAAGATCAATGCCTTTAATACCTTTTGCGGTGGGAGCGGTTTTAGGTGCGGGTATGGTGTACCTGCTGAAAAAGAATAAGAAAAAGAAAAAATAGGATAGGCAAACTAGTTTGCCCTTTAGGGTTTGCTTCTTTAGATAGAACTTGTTCTATCGTTAAAAGAAGTATTTAACAAGAAGGTCCCTTAAAAACCGGGACATTTTTAAAGGAGAAAAGATGTTACCTTTTATAGCGGGAGTTGCGGCGGGAGCAGTTGCTGTAGTTGCGATAAACAATAACAAGAAATTAAGAAAAAAAGTCAATAAAAGTGCCCAAAAAGCACAAGAGTTTGCCCAAGAAGGGTATGAAAAGACAAAAGAGTTCGCAAAGGACGTAAAAGAAACGGTTGTTGAAAAAGTGGACTGCCTGAAACCTAAAAAAGATGACAAGATAGAATCAACAGAAAAAACAGAAGTGATCAAAGAATCGGGGAATGAACAAAATGACAAATAATACTCTGATCGATACCGGTGATCCAAGAAGCATTACGGGACATTTGGTAAGCGGAACAGTTGCAGCAGGAGCAGTTGCGGGCGCATTAAACTACAACAGATACGTTAAAGGTGAAGTTTCAAGAAGCGAAGCTTTAAATAACTCTTTGAAATTGTCTGCACAAGGGGGTATTGCAACTGGAAGTGCCATAGCAGCAGCCAATTATCTTGGGCAGAATAATATATTCGGTATGCTTACAGCTGTTTCAGTCGGGGCAATGGGGATATATGCAGTTGAAAAGATAAGTGAAAAAATAGAAGAAAAAACTCTATTAAAAGATAATGAAACAGAAATTTTAGAAGAATCAGGAGAATAAATATGCAAAGAAATAAACCATTTGAAACAAACCCTTATATAAATATGAATAATAATACAAATATGCAGGTTCCAAACCAGGACCTTGGACTGCAGAACGTAAATCCGTATATAAATCAGCAAAACGCCGTAGAGAGCGCAAATACCCCTTCAAGCTCGCTTCTTGGAAGTTTTGATACTCAAAAGTTTCTAATCGGTGCATTAGTAGGAGCGGCGGGAGTTTATCTCATGACAAATGAAAAAGCACAAAAAACGGTATTTAAAACTTTCGCAAAAGGAACTGCCATGTTCAGTGCGGGAATTGAAGAAATGAAAGAGAGATTTGAAGATGCGCAGGCTGAACTAGAGGCCGAGCATAACGCATAAGAAAATTTTAATGAGTAAAAATATCAAGTTCATACACAAGACCAAAAACCGTCTGCGGTATCTGTGTGTATTTCTAAAAGATAAATATAACGAACGATCCTTAATCAATTATTTTGAATCTCTAAACGGGATAAAAAAAGTAAGGATAAACAAGAAAATAGGTTCAATAGTGATCGAGCATGACGGCAGTGCGCAAAATACAGTTGAAGAGATACTGAAAAATATAAATATCGATAATTACAAGATATGCGATCCTTTTATGAAGAACGGCATATCGTGTGTAGACGAGAAACCAAGCCTTGCAGGTATGCTAAGAGCTTCCACCGCTTTGGCCGTGGAACCTATGATCAGCAACGATACGGCAAAATTCGTCGTAACTTCTCTGGCTACGAAACCTTTGATGTTTGAAGGGTTAAAAGAGCTTTTTACCGAAGGCCTTACTTCCAAAGTGCTTGAAGCTACCGCAGTGGGAGTCAGCCTTGCAAGGCGTGATTATCTTGCGGCAAACGGTACAAATGTAATGCTTGAATTGGGTGAATATATAGAAGAAACAACGGTTCACAGATCTGACGATCTTATAAAAGAGCTTGCAAAACCGAATGTCAAGCAGGCCTGGATCGAGGTAGAGCAAAACGGAAAAACGGTAGAGAAGCTTATTGATACCAAAGATATAAAAGTGGGGGATCTTGTGATCGCAGGAGCAGGGGATACCATAGCTATTGACGGGCATATAGTTTCCGGGAGTGCTTCTGTGAATCAGGTCTCTATGACCGGAGAATCGGAACCTGTGAAAAAAGAGAGAGGAAACAGGGTTATCTCAGGTACTGTAGTAGAGGAGGGGCGTTTAAAGATCTGGGCTGAACAGGTAGGTGAAGACACAGCTACCGAACGTATCAAGAATTATATCAGTACCTCTTTGAACGAGAAATCATCCGTAGGGCTAAAAGCCACGAAACTAGCAGATAAATTAGTACCCGTTACCTTGGGGCTTGCGGGGGTTTCTTATCTTATAAACAGGGATTTTGAATCGGTAGCCGCAGTGCTGCAGGCCGATTACTCGTGTGCCTTGAAACTTGCCACCCCTGTTGCTTTTAAATCAACTATTTCAAAAGCGGGCAGGGACGGTATTATGATAAAAGGGGCAAAATCTATTGAAAGCTTAAGCAGTGTAGATACCTTTGTCTTTGATAAAACAGGAACCCTGACTTACGGGGAACTTGAGGTTGAAACAATAAACTCTTTTGATAGTCAATGGAGCGAAGAGGATATCTTGAATCTTGCTGCAAGTGCGGAAGAGCATTATTTCCACCCTGTTGCAGAAGCAGTGGTTAAGGCGGCAAAAGAGCACGGCTTTGTCCATATGCACCACGAAGAGGTTGAATTTATAGTCGCCCACGGAGTTAAAACTCTTGTAAATAACAAAGAGGTTGTAATAGGAAGCAGGCACTTTCTTGAAGATGATGAGAATATAGATTTCTCATCCCATGAAGAGAAAATAGAAAAATGCCTCCTTGACGGGAAAACAATACTTTATATAGGTTACTCGGGAAAGCTTCTGGGAACTATCGGCATGAGGGACAGGGTTCGTCAAAATGCCGCGGGGACACTTAAACGGCTTAAAAAGCTCGGGGTAAAAAAACTTGTAATGCTTACAGGTGATATCCAGTCAAAAGCCGATTCTCTGGCAAAAGAGCTGGGTATTGATACTGTTTATGCAAATATGAAACCCACAGATAAAGCGGCTGTTATAAAAGAGCTCAAAGCAAAAGGTGCAAAAATAGCTTTTGTTGGAGACGGTATAAACGATGCCCCGGCATTAATGAGCGCAGATGTGGGGATAAGTATGAGTAAAGGTGCGGATATAGCAAAAGCCACGGCGGATATCGGACTGCTTAAGGATGATATAGAGGCTGTTGCCCAAGTTAAAGAGCTTTCAAATAAAACAATGAAACTTATAGATAATAACTTTAACGCAACAGTTGGAATAAACAGTGCGATCTTGACCGGTGCAACAATGGGATTGTTTTCCCCTTTGACCACTGCTGTTTTACACAACGGTACGACAATAGGTCTGCTTTTGAATTCAATGAAAGGTGTAAACAGTGATATTTATTGATATTGATATTTAATATTAATATTGCTGTAATAGATTTTATGCTATTCTTTTTATAATTATAATAAAAAGGATCAGGCATGGCATTATTTTTCCCTATTGCAAGCGGAATAGCAGCAGCTTTTACAGTTGCTTTAACATACGAGACAGGACAAAATGCAAAACGAAAATTTGAAAAAAAACGAACAAGAAGAGCAGCAAAAAAACTTTAAGCTTCCTCAGGTTGACTTGGATACGAAAAAAGAGATAGCCAAAATAGGTATGACAGCCTCTATGGGGGTCACTGTGGCAACATCGTTTTATATGAAAACAAGATTGATGAAAAATCTGCATATAGGTGCAGGAGTTGCCTTAGTGGGATTCTCTTTCTGGCATCATATGCTTTACCAGCCCGAAAAGAAAAAATAGCTTATTTTTCTTTCAGCTGTTGGATAAAAGTATTGATTTTACCTTTATGGATCGTATACTTTATGTTGTTTGAAGTCAGTGAATTTTCCAGTTTACCGCCTATTCGCGAAGCTACAAAGTGAGATGCTCCTTTGGTTTTTAACATTTGTGTTAGTTGGAAGCTTGCACCCCCTTTTGTATCTTTAAAGCTGTTTTCCAGAATCTCCAGAGTCTTCCCTTTTTTATCTACAAAGATATAATAATTCGCTCGGGATGCATTGGAACTTATATTTGAACTTAAACTGTTCCCGTCACCTGCAATTGCGATCATATCAGCTAATAAACTACCGCTTAGAAGCATTATTCCTGCCAACCATTTCATTTGAACTCCTTTTTAATTAAAACTGAAATATTATATACCAATAAAGAGGTTTATTCCACTGTATTGTAAGACCTGTCTCCTGCATCACCCAGACCCGGGATGATAAATTTGTCGTTATTGAGCTTCTCATCTATTTGTGAGATAAATATATCAACGTCGGGATGTTTTTCTTCAATATTTTTTATCCCTTCCGGGGAGCCTATTATATTAAGACCTATGATCTTTGAAGGTTCTTTTGTTTTTAAAAGCTCTATGGCATCAGTCATGGAGCCTCCCGTTGCAAGCATGGGATCTACGAGCAGGATGGTTTTGCCTTTGCAGTTTGGAACCCTGTCATAATATAATACGCTTTCATGGGTGGTCTCATCTCTTTTCATAGCTAAAAAACCCGCACTTATATCAGGTAGAAGGTCTGTTATGCTCTCTATCATGGGAAGTCCCGCTCTTAACACCGTCACGACCAGAAGATCTGATTCATTAAGTGTGTCAAAACTGTTCTGCCCCTGCCAGGTTGTTATATCTTTTTTTACTGTTTCAACGTTATTAAGTGCTTCATAGGCAAGCTGTTTTGTTATCTCTTTTATCGTATGCCTGAAAACAAAGGCATCTGTTCTTTGATCTCTGAGTTTGGTAATAAGTGTTTTTGTGACCGGGTTTGTTAATTGGTGTGTCATTTTACTCCTTTTTTAATATATAAGAGGAACGAACGAAAAGCCGTAATGTTTTATTAGTTCGATTTTCTCATTTTCAAGTTTTGTTATCTCGTAGATACAATTCTGCACGGGAATTACCAGTTTACCGCCTTTGTTTAGCTGCATTATTAGTTCATTAGGCAGTTCTTTTGCCGCTGCTGATACCAGTATCTTGTCAAACTTTTTCCCTGGAATGCCGAGCTTTTTTCCCGCATAGATTATTTTTGCATTTTTAAAACCGTATTTTGACAGATTTTGTATTCCTTTCTTCATAAGTTGATCTACTCTTTCAGTGCCTGTTACAAAGCCGCTTTCTTTTACGATATAAGCCAAAATTGCAGTTGTCCATGCCGAACCGCTTCCTATATCAAGGATATTTTCACCCTCATTGGGCTGAAGCATCTCCATCATCATGGCAACAGTAGTAGGCTGTGATATGGTCTGCCCGTAACCTATTTGCAAAGGGTAATCCCCGTAAACATTTTCAAACATCGTTTCAGGAGCAAAATCAGCTCTGTCTATATGCCTGAAGGCATCTATGATCTTAGGAGTATGCAAAGCCTGCGTGGCAATAAGATGCTCTGTAAGGTCGTTGTATGAGTAGAACATTTTATATATCCTCTTTATTTAAAATATATTATACTAAAATCTTTGAAAATTAAAAGTTATATATTACTTCATAAAGATTTTGATAAGATAAGAAAAATAAAATTAAAGAAAAAAGAATGAATGAACTGAAAATAGCGATCGTTGGAGCAGGGGGAGTGGGTGGTTATATAGCCGCCAAACTTGTCAAGAATATGTATGATGTCACGCTCTTTGCCAGGGGCGAACACTATAAAGCAATAAAACAGAACGGCCTGAAGGTTTTGGAGTACAAAGAGGAGGATTTTACCGTTTATCCAAATGTTGTGGAAGATGCAGGGGATGTGATATATGATATAGTTCTAATCGCTGTAAAAAGCTACGACTTTAAAAGTGCCTGTAAAAAAATAGAAAAGAACGTAGATGAAAACACCCTTGTGATACCCCTTGCAAACGGGGTAGAACACAAGCGGGTATTGGAAAAATACCTGCCCCTGTGCCGGATATGCGAAGGGGCTATATACATCATTTCAAACATTGAAAAGCCCGGAGTCATAAACAGGAAGTCGTTTACTTTTTACCTGCTTTTCGGAGGGGAAAAAGAGTATCCCAACTTAAAAGTGCTGGAATCTATCCTGAACGAAAGCTCTCTTAGGTCAAAATATACTCCCAATATAAAATACGAGTGCTGGAAAAAGTATCTTTTCATCTCCTCTATGGCCGCCTTGAGCACTTATTTTAAAGAGCCTATGGGGTATGTGGTAAAAGAGCAGCTGGAGTTGTTCATAGATATACTTCTTGAGATACAAAAGCTTGCAAACAAAAAAGGGATAGATATATCAAACAACGATATACAAAAGGCCGTAAAGCAGGCTACCCACGTGCCCTACGAGTCAAAAACCTCCATGCAGCTAGATTTCGAGAAAGGAAACCAAAGCGAGATCGAGTCCCTCTGCGGTTATATAGTAAATCAGGCAGAGGAACTGGATGTTGATACGCCTAATATGAAGAAAATATATTACAAGCTAAAAGAGAGCTTGTAGGAACTTTTAAAACTGCATCTGTAAAACTACGGGGCAGTGGTCGCTTCCCATAACCTGGTCTAAAATAGAAGCACCTGTTATATTATCTTTGAGGTCTTCGCTTACATAGAAATAATCTATCCTCCACCCTACGTTGTTTGCCCTTGCGTTTGCCCTGAAACTCCACCAGCTGTAGTTGTCCGGGGCATTACCGTGAATATGCCTGAAGGTGTCTATATATCCGTGGGAGAGGAATTTTGAAAGCCACTCCCTTTCCATTGGAAGGAAGCCCGAGGTTTTTTCGTTCGCCTTTGGTCTTGCTATATCTATCTCCGTGTGGGCGGTGTTCACATCTCCGCAGATGATGATAGATTTTCCTTCTAAACGAAGTTTCTCGCAGTGTTCAAGAAACCTGTCGTAAAACGCCATTTTGTAGTTCAGCCTCTCTTCGTCTTTCTGTCCGTTTGGAAAGTATACGTTGAAGTATGCTATATCTTTATCGCCCAGCGTAAAGTGAACTTCGTTTATCCTTCCCTCGTCAAGTATATCTACGTCCGGGCAGTTGTCCTCATAGTCCCACTCTATATCGGAGAACAGGGCTACACCCGATCTTCCTTTTATGGCAGAGGTGCTTACGTGCAGTTTCTTGAACTCTTTATCGAATATGGATGAGGGTATCTGATCCTGAGCAGCTTTTATCTCCTGAAGCCCAAGCATTGCTATATTGCCCTCATCTACCCATTTAAGGGCTTCTTTTCTGTCAACGGCCCTGATCCCGTTAACATTCCATGAAATAAATTTGTATTCTTGTGACAATTAATCTCCTTTTGTTTTACATTGGTTTTGTTTGTTTAAAAAAATATCTATCTCGTTTTGTGCGATCTGGTTGACCTGCTTGAAATCTTTGTCGAAATGTTTTGTGACCGAATCGTATAAAGGGTGTGAACCGTGCAGTTTCTCAAACTTTGCATCATCTTCGTTTAGTATATTGAAATACTTTACCCTTAAGTTCTTCCACTCAATTATGAGTTGCTCTTGTGTTTTATTCTTCATCTTACAGCAGTTTTAATATATCTTTTTCGATCTCTTTTGGCTCTGTGCTTGGGGAGTATCTTTTTATAACCTTTCCGTTTCGGTCAATCAAAAATTTTGTAAAGTTCCACTTTATAACGTCGGTTCCCAAAAAGCCGCTGGAGTTTGACTTCAGGTATCTGTAAAGTTCGTGTGTATTGCCGCCGTTTACGTCGATCTTTGAGAACATATCGAACTTCACCCCGTATGTAAGGGAGCAGAAACTTTTGATCTGCTCTTCGGTACCGGGTTCCTGGCTTAGGAACTGGTTGCAGGGAAATCCAAGTACGGATAGCCCTTTTGAAAAGTATTTCTCATGCAGTTTTTCCAAGCCCTCGTATTGACCCGTAAAGCCGCATTTGCTGGCAACGTTTACTACTAGAAGAACCCTGTCTTTGTATTTTGACATGGTCAGATGGTTTCCGTCTATATCTTTAACTTCGATATCGTATAAGTTCATTGTCTTTTCTCCAAGCATAAAGGTAAAAAGAAGTATTAGTGTTGTAAATATTTTCATGGAGTAATTGTAACATTATCTTTATCAAGGGAATCTGGGGTGTGGAGTTTGTTTTTTTGAAATAAGGTAGAATTAATTTGGGTTATTATTAATACTTTTTAACGCTCAGACAATTCTCGGCAGGATTACGTATAAAACTATAAAATTCTCAGCTTTTTCATAAAAATATACCAAATACCCCTAAAACACAAGTAATTATAAGTTCCAAAGTTTATTAGCCGTTGTTAAAATTCATTGGTTTTCAAATTTGTAAAATATTATTTTTTATACAATATCACCTTTTCAAAGATGCTAAATTCCACAAACCGACAAAATAATACTACCAAAGAACCTTCACTTTTTATATACTGTAAAAAATAGGAGTTTATTATGACAAAATCTATATTTTTACAACAATTAAGATCCCAAAACAATAGCGAGATACTATATCTTTGCTGTGAACATATGCTTGATAAACTGTATAAAGAGGAAGATGATTTTGCAACAGAAGAGGTGAACGAGTTCTTTTCAAACTTTAAGAACTATCACCGTTATCTTAATGATTTCGCAGGAACCATTTATAACAAATACGGCTCTCATGTAAATACGGTATATATTGATATGTGCGGTTATCTTGGAATAGAAGTCGATAATAAATATACTCTTGAACACGTTATAATAAAACTTGAAAAGCAGACTCCCGAACTTTTGATAGGCTTGACAAATGAAGAGATACAAAAGCAGACGATAATCCATTTTGAGGAGAAGCTTGAAGATATAGAGGGTTCTATCTATTACAGGAGCAATAAAAAAGAATTTCAGCCAAGAGTTGAAAAGCTTTATAAAAACATAGCTTTCGTGAAGAAAGCGTTGAATCTCTAAAACAAAAGGATAAAAAATGTTATACAGAAACTTACTTCTATTTTCAATATTTCTAGTTCTGGCAGGATGCGGTACAAAATACCCGCACCTGCCTACGGTAGAGAAAGTAGACATACAAAAATATAAAGGTACCTGGTACGAGATAGCAAGGTTTGAGCACTTTTTTGAAAAAGGGTGCAAAAATGTAACGGCAACCTATGAACTAAAAGATAACGGCGGTATCAAAGTTATCAACAGGTGTACAAAGATCAAAAGCGGTGAAAAAGATGAAGCATACGGTGTAGCTTATGCCGCGGATCAAACCAATTCCAAGCTGAAAGTAAGTTTTTTCAGGCCTTTTTACGGAGACTATTATATTCTTGACCTCTCCTCTGATTACAGTTATGCACTGGTTGGAAGTCCAAGCAGGGAACTTTTATGGATTTTAAGCAGGACAAAAACAATAAACGATGAAACAAAACAGAAGATATTATCAAAGCTTCCGGCTTTGGGATTTGACAAGGACAGGTTTATCTGGACGATACAGGACTAATGTTTAACCCGTTTATTACGCTGGAGCCACTATAATGACGTTATGAAATTAAGTAAAAGAGCAAAAAACATAGCACAATCGGAAATAAGGGCGATGTCTATTTTGTGCAAAGAGCACGAGGGACTGAACATGGCGCAGGGTCTTTGCGATCTTGAGGTGCCGCAAGTTGTAATTGAAGGTACAAAAGAAGCCCTTGATGCAGGGAAGAACGTATACACTTCCGCATACGGAAATTATAAGCTTCGAGATGCCATAGCAAAGAAGCAGAATGATTTTTTTGATCAGGGGGTTACTGCGGATAATATTCTCGTAAGTGCAGGCGCTACGGGAGCATTTTACACCACTGCAATGAGCCTTTTGGACGAGGGTGACGAGGTTATTGTCTTTGAGCCTTATTACGGATATCATGTAGCGACGCTGAAAGCCATAGGCTGTAAGATCAAATATATCAAAACAACGCCTCCTGCTTACGGGATAGATTTTGAAAATTTAAAAAATGAAATAGGTAAAGATACAAAAGCGATACTTATCTGCAATCCCTCAAACCCCAGCGGCAAGGTCTATACAAAAGAAGAGCTGAATGCTTTATCCAAAATAATAAATGAAAAAGAGCTGGTACTGTTCAGCGACGAGATGTATGAGCACTTTATTTATGACGGGTTGGAGTTTACCTCCGCTTTAAGCATAGATACTTTAAGGGAAAGAACCGTAGTGATATCGGGCTTCTCAAAAATATATTCTATAACGGGATGGAGGCTTGGGTATGCAATAAGCACAAAAGAGGTTATAGACTCTGCTTCGGCTTTTAACGATCTTATATATGTATGTCCTGCGGCACCGTTGCAAAACGGTGTTTTAAAAGGTTTACAGGAATTGCCTAAGTCGTATTATACGGATGTGGCAAAAGAGCATCAAAGAAAAAGGGACAAATTTATAAAAGCCCTGAACGAAACGGGTCTGAAAGCTGATTATGTCAAGGGTGCATATTACGTGCTTGCCGATATATCAAAGCTTGAAGGGGACGACGACAAACAAAAGGTTGTAACTCTTTTAGAAAAGACAGGTATCGCGGCCGTGCCTGCAAGGGCGTTTTATAATGATTCAAAAGGGTTGAATCTTGCAAGGTTCTGTTTCTCTAAAAAAGAGGATGAATTGGATGAAGCTATCAAAAGGCTTGAAAAATTAAAAGAGATGGATTAATCTCTTTTAATCTGTATATCTTTTATCTGCTTTTCTAAGGTTTTAGATAAAAGTAGCAAGGCACTTACAGCCCCAAACAGTGCCCAGCCCATATCGGATTGGGTATCCCAGATATACCCCTGCGTTCCAAGGAAAGCTTCGGCACTCGTACCTGAAGCTATAGCTACCCACCACTCTATAAGCTCGTAAAAAGCACTGAACCCAAGGCAGAAGGACACGATCAAAAAGTTCATCCAGTTTTTGCCGTTTATTACGGCTTTTCTTATAAATATCTCTTTTGCGATAATTGCAGGGACAAACCCCTGGACGAAATGCCCCACCTTGTCGTAGTTGTTTCTTTGCAGTTCAAAAATATCTTTTATAGTATCAAAAAGGGGAACCTGCGCATAGGTGTAATGACCTCCAACCATCAGGATAACGGAGTGTATGAGTATCAGGGTATATGTCAAAGGGGTAAGGGGGAATCTTTTATACGTCAAGGCGATTATAAGAAGTCCTATAAGAGCAGGAAGAACTTCCAAGAACCAGGTAAAATAATCTTTAGGTTCGACCGCCGACCAGATAAACACTCCAAAGAAGATAAGTAACCATATATTTTTCATCATAACCCTTTTCTTGTAATATGATAAGATAATTTTTATAAATTTCAAACTAAAAATAGTTTTTTCCTTTAATAGCTTTTTAAATCCCCTATGATAAAATCACTTCAAATAAAAATATTGGAAATAACAAAATGAACTCAACGGAACTAAAAGAAGCACTTATACCGCTTATTGATTCTCAGATACCCACCTTTATATGGGGGAATCCAGGGGTCGGTAAATCCTCTCTTGTTCAGCAGATAGCCGATCTTAAAGATATGAGATTTATAGATCTACGGCTCTCTTTGCTTGACCCTACCGATCTAAGGGGTATTCCGTTTTTTGAAAGCGAGGAGAAAAAAGCGGTCTGGGCAAAGCCGGAATTCCTGCCGGATACGGAGAGTGAAGATTTCGGGATATTGTTCCTTGATGAGATAAACTCCGCACCTCCTACTATTCAAGCAGCCGCATACCAGCTGATACTTGACAGGAAGATAGGGGAGTACACACTGCCGAAGAACTACTCAATAATAGCAGCAGGAAATTACGAAAGCGACAGGGGTGTAACATACAGGATGCCGACTCCTTTGGCAAACAGGTTCGTTCATCTTAACTTTGACCTTGATTTTGAGTCATGGAAACTATGGGCATATGAGAACGATATAGATAAAAGGATCATCTCGTATCTAAGCTACAAGCCGGGTGATCTTTTTATGTTCGATCCCAAAAGTGCTTTAAAATCTTTTGCGACGCCAAGAAGCTGGAAGTTCGTGGATGATATATTAAGATCAAAACTTGATGAAAAACTCCTTGAAAACGTTATAAGCGGTGCAATAGGAGACGAGACTGCAAAAGAGTTTTTAAACTACAGCAGGGTTATGGATGAACTGCCCGATATCAAGCAGATATTAGAAGGAAACAGCGTTGATATACCTGAAAGGAACTCTGCACTTTATGCACTGATAATAGGGATAGTTTATGCCCTTAAGGATGATTTTTCAACCAATGCCCTTACAAATATATTGAACTTTTCACTCTCTTTGAACGGGGAGTTTGCGGTTATGCTTATAAGGGATATGCAAAAGAACGGTATAGACGTGGAGGCAAGCCCTGCGTGGAAAGAGTGGGTCGATGCCCACAGATTCTTAATCTCGTGATTGTTTCTGTTTGTTTGCGTTAGGGAGTATCTCGATGTTGTATTTTTTTCCGAGCTTTATTAAAAGAGGGATAGTTATAACAGAACCCGGTAACGCTATCAAGGGGATAAGAGCAGTGATCTTGCCAAGGTCTTTGAGCTGTTCCAGAGCTTCTGCGATCTCCTCTTCTGTGGGGTCTTTTTTGCCCCCTAGCTGTTTATGCAAAAGATCTTTGAATGTTACGACCATCTCTTTTGTAAGGTCTGATTCATGTTTGATAAATACTACCGATCTGTCAAAAAGTTCTTTTGTTTTTCCCATTGTTTACTCTGATTCTTTTAAATATTTTGTTCTATCAAGAGATTTTATCATAGATAAGTATAATTCTTTTCTTAAAAAGATAGTAAAATGTAATAAAGAGAGGATATAAGATGAGTCCTGTAGAACAAAGAATAGAACAGGTCAAAGCCTCTTTGCTTGTGGATCAGCCGTATTTTGGTACGGTTGCCGCAATGCAGAAACCGAAGTTAAACGAGGATATTCCCACTTTTGCAAGCACCCCTGAGCATTTTGAGTACAATGACGATTATTTAGAGTGCCTAAGTGACGAGGAGCTGAGCTTCCTTCTTACAAACTCTGCTATGCACCAGTCTTTGGGATATGAAAACAGGAAAGAGGGCAGAATGCAGTGGCTTTGGACCATGGCACAGGATTATGCCATAAACTGCCTTCTTGTAAATAACGGCCTGGAACTTCCCGACGGGCTTTTGTACGATGAAAGGTTTGATGATCTCTCCTGCGAAGCTATATACAAGATACTTGAAGATGAGATAGATGAGGACAAGCATACCCCTAAAGAGGTGGAGAATATCCGTTATGAGAAGATGCCCGAAACAAACGAATATGACCAGGACCCAATAGATGATATTCACCAGCAGGCAATAAACAAGGCAAAACTTCAAGGGGATCTGCCTTTAGGCATAGAGATACTCGTACCCTCTATCTTTGATGGTCAGATAAGCTGGAGTGACGAGCTTTATACTCTGATAGAGAATGCTGTTAAATTCGACTACTCGCTTCTTCCTCCAAATAAAAGATATCTAAGCCAGGGGGTGGCGCTTCCAAGTCTCAGCGGTACCAAGGCGAAGCTCGTAATAGCAGTGGACAGTTCAGGATCTATTGACGGCAAGCTTTTATCTGTGTTCTTGGGTGAAGTGGAATCTATAATGAACTCTTTTGAAAATTTTGAGATAGATCTTCTTGTAGCAGATGCAAAGGTGCATGAACACCATATACTTTATCCAGGTGACGAGATAGAGTACAGCGTAAAAGGGGGAGGTGGTACGAACTTTGAGGAGACCTTCAAATACACCGACGAGAATATCGACAACGTGACACTGTTCTTGTATTTTACAGACGGTCTGGGGACCATGCCTGCCGATGAACCGGGATATGATGTGGTATGGGTGATGCCAAAAAGCGACCAGAAGGTTCCTTTTGGAAGAAAAATATTATTAAAATAATGGTGATGGTGTACGTGCCCCATGCAGCAGCATGAGGTAGGGGCGTTTGGAAGATCTCTAAGAAGGGCTTTTAATCTTTTGGCCGCTTCGGGATCTTTTGTGTTGAGTTTTTCTATTTGTTCTTTTGTATCGTTTATCTTTTCTTTCAGTGCTGCTTTTTCGTTTTCACAGTTGCTTTTTGAGAGCTTTTTGGCTGTTTGGAGCCTTTGGTTTTGTAGTTCTATGATATTTTCAACATTCTGCATACTCATATTAAACCTTTTTGATTTGATCATTTTATTTTAAAAAGTATAACATAAGATTAAATACCTAACGGTAACAAAATTATGACGCTTTGATTAATCTTCCCCGTCTTTGTGTTCCTCATGTTCGTCAAGCATAGCCTGTATTTTCTTAAATATCTCTTGACCCTCTTCGTCATCTATTGTGTCGTTCTCTATAGCTAGAAGGATATTTTGAAGTTCTACCAAAAATGATTCCATATCTTTAATAGCTTCCATATCATCTTCGGTCGCTGTTTTATTTTCCAGAAGTTCATGTAGTTCTTCTAAAAAAGCTTCAGATTCGGGAATCATAGTTTCAGTTATAACTTTTTTTAGTTCCTCTTTTATATTATACATTTATACCTCGTAATATTTTTGTAATGAAATAATATAATAATATTGATTAAAATAATCCCCTAAATAACTTATGATATAATTGCTTTATGACACAAAAGAAGATAATTCAGTCCGAAACCTATGCAATAAGAATAAAAGGGATAGTCCAGGGTGTGGGCTTTCGTCCTTTTATATATTCCCTTGCAACGAAGCATTTTTTAAAAGGAACGGTTCATAACGATTCAAACGGGGTAATGATAAATCTCACCTGCTCCAAAGAGGTTTTAAATAATTTTTTAGATGATATAAAAGCCAACAGACCCGATCTTAGCCAGATAGATTCTATTGAGTATACGCAGGTTGAATATAAAGAGTTTGAAAAGTTCGATATTATTGAAACAAAAGATATAAAGGGACACTTTACCGTTATGCCCCCTGATATATCTATCTGCGGGGATTGCAGGAAAGAGCTTGAAGACCCCGATAACAGAAGATACAAATACCCTTTTATCACCTGTACCAACTGCGGTCCAAGATATACCATAATAAACAGGCTTCCTTATGACAGGGTAAACACCTCTATGGATATTTTCCCCATGTGTAAAGAGTGTGAAAAAGAGTACAAAGACCCAAACAACAGAAGATACCATGCCCAGCCTATAGGATGCTTTAACTGCGGTCCGAAATTAGAGCTTTTATCACGTGAGGGGGTATTGGATCTATCCCAAAGTAAAATTGTAGAAAAAACAGCCGAACTAATAAATAAAGGCGGCATTGTAGCAATAAAAGGGGTAGGGGGATATCATCTTGTCTGTGATGCTTCTAATTATGAAGCAGTAGAGAAACTAAGACTTAGAAAAAGAAGACCCCATAAGCCTTTTGCTATTATGGTTAAAGATATAGCTTCAGCAAAAGATCTTGCTTGTATAAATGATATGGAAGAGGAACTTCTTTCCTCAAAACAAAGACCTGTGGTCTTGCTGCAAAAATCTGCCCATGCAGATAAAAACACAGCTTCAAACACAGCCCCCGGTATTGATAAGATAGGTTTGTTCCTTCCCTATACCCCTTTGCACGAGCTTATTCTAAAGGGGTGCGGCAGACCGTTGGTCGCAACAAGTGCAAATATAAGCGATGAGCCTTTGTGTACAAACTTTGATGAATTAAAAAGGCTTGATGATGTGTGGGATTATGTACTTGATCATAACAGGCCCATAGTAAACGGGTGCGATGACAGCGTCGTTGCCGTTGTAAATGATCAGACACTTTTTTTCAGGCGTGCAAGGGGATATGCACCAAAAGCAGTGAAGCTTCCTTTTAAACTTTCAAGAAACATATTAAGCCTGGGGGCAAACCAGAAATCAACTGTAGCAATAGGATTTGAGGATAACGTGATATTATCTCCCCATATAGGGGATCTGAACAGTATCCAAAGCGTGGAGTATTTCAAACAGAATATAAAAAACCTTGAAAGGATATACGACTTCAAGCCGGATATTATTATCTGTGACAAGCACCCTTTTTATGAGAGCACAAAGTTTGCAAAACAATTCAAAGAAAAGTTAAAGGTTGTTGATATACAACACCACTATGCCCATATAACCGCAGTAATGCTTGAAAAAAGAATTGACCAAAAGGTTCTTGGCGTTGCTTTTGACGGTACTGGCTACGGGGATGACGGCAATCTTTGGGGAGGGGAGTTCTTTATCTGTGACTTTGACTCTTATGAGAGAATTGCACATATAGATTATTTTAAACTGCTGGGCGGGGGAAAGGCTATAAAAGAACCCAGAAGAGTGGCACTTTCGCTGCTTTTTGATATATACGGCAAAGATGCCGTAAAGATAGATCATCCTGTAATAAAGAGTTTTACGGACTTTGAGCTTGTTTCCCTTTATACTGCCTGGGAAAAAGGGCTTAATTCCCCTTTGAGTTCTTCTATGGGAAGAGTGTTTGATGCGGTTGCTTCCCTTACGGACGTGATACATACAATAAGCTACGAGGGGCAAAGCGGTGCAATGCTTGAGAGCTTTTATGATGGGAATATTAAAGAGTATTACCCTTTTGAAATAAAGGAAAAAATAATAGATATAAAACCTGTGATCAAAGCTCTTTTAGAAGAAGAGAATAAAATCATCGCAGTATCAAAGTTTTTTAACACAGTTGTAAAAATAATAGAGACTATTGCTCTAAAAAGTAACTTAAAAGTAGTATTGGCAGGGGGAGTGTTCCAGAATAAGGTGTTATTAAAACTGATTTTGGATAAAATACCTGAATCAACATTCAGTAACGAACTGCCCCCTAACGACGGTGCGATAAGCCTGGGGCAGATTATAAAAGGCAGATAAAATTGGCAGAAGAGATAGTAGACAAAAAACAGCAGAAAAAAGAGCTTATAATGCAGGCTGCATTACAGCTTTTTGCCAGTAAAGGTTTTTACACTACAACCATACCCGATATTGCAAAATCCCTGAAAATGAGTGTAGGGAATATGTACAACTACTTCAAATCGAAAGATATACTTGCAAAAGAGATAATAAGGTTTATCTCAGCATATTTAGGATCAAAACTAAAAAAGATCAATCTTTCGGATATCCCCACAAAAGAGAAAACAAGAAGAATAGTTGAGGTGTATTTTAAAACAGCAAGACTAAAGCCTGAGATGATAGATTACTTTCTAAGGGTTTATTTATCCAACAGGGAGGTTTTCCAGGAAGGTTGCGAGGGGATGATCTGCGTAAACGAGTTCGTAACGGAGATCATGATCTATTTTGAAGAGGGTGTTGCAAAAGGCGATCTTAGAGACCAGGATTTTTTCAGCGCCTTTGGACTTTTTATGGGTTATCTTGGAGGAATGGTTTTTTTAAAAGGGGAGCAGATTCTTCCAAACGAGTTAGAGGATTATATCGATGATATAACCGAAAATATCTATAGAGCACTGCAAAAGTAGCAAAATGAAAACAAAACTGCTGTGGCTTAGTTCCTTGTCGTGTAATGGAAACGTGCACTCCTTTTTCAATTATACACAGCTTGAGAGGTTTTTGGAAGATTTTGAGTTTATATATCATCCCGTTATAGAGGGAGAGTATAACCTGACGCAGATAGTAAATGAGGATATTCCCTGTGATATACTTATTCTTGACGGAACCATGGAAGAGGGATTTTTAAAAGCGGACGTTCCGGTTGAAGATGTTATTCTAAGGTATGCAAAAAAAGTAAAAAAAATTGTGACAGTAGGTACCTGCGCTTCGTTCGGGGGGATGTTCCTTGACAATAAGCCGAACAGGTACGGGCTGCATTTCAAAGGGGAAGAACCCCACTACAGGTTCCAGGAGATCAAATCAAAAACCATAAGCGTCTCGGGGTGTCCCGTACATCCCGAAGTGCTGGCTTCAACTTTGTACAGCATAAGAAATGAATACAGCATAAAGCTCGATGAGTACCTGCGACCGAAAGAGTTCTTCTCCTATACCGTGCATAACGGCTGTACAAGGAACGAATATTTTGAATACAAGGTCGATAATCACAGATTCGGAAAGCTTGAAGGATGTATGTTCTATGCCCACGGCTGTCAGGCACCGTTTACCAACGGAAGCTGCAATAAAATATTATGGAACGAAACAAATTCAAAGACAAGGATAGGGCATCCGTGTTTTGGTTGTACCATGCCGTCGTTCCCTAGAGAAAACCTTTATCTTACCAAGAAGAACATGGGGATCCCCGAAAAACTGCCGTTGGGTATTGCAAAAAGAACATACCTGACCGTGGCCGGTATCTCCAAGGCATTTAGAATAGACAGGTTAGAAAACGACCTTATGGAATAGAGTGATGGAAAAAAAGATATATTTAGTAGGCGGTGCGGTCAGGGACAGGCTTTTGGGACTTGAAACCTACGATAAGGATTTCGTGGCAGTGGGATTTGATGCAGATGATTTTTCCCACTTGAAACTGGTAGGGAAAGATTTCCCCGTATTTATAGATGAAAACGGCTGTGAACTGGCACTTGCAAGGGTTGAAAAAAAAGTATCGGAAGGATACAACGGTTTTGCCACCCAAACCAAAAATGTTACTTTGGAAGAGGACCTGAAAAGAAGGGATCTTACCATAAACTCCATGGCCTATGATGAGCTGAATGACAAGGTTATAGATCCCTTTAACGGCAAAGCTGATCTTGAAAAAAAAGTTTTACGACATACAAGTGAAGCTTTTGTCGAAGACCCCCTAAGAGTTCTAAGAGTTGCCAGATTCAGAGCAAAGCTTGGATATGAGTGGAAAATAGCACCCTCAACAAAAGTTCTTATCTATAAGATGAAAGAGCATTTAAAAGAGCTTCAGCCCGACAGGGTTTATAGAGAGATAGAGAAAGTTCTTGATATGCAGGACAGCCATCTGTTTTTTGAAACCCTTTTTGAACTTGGGGTGCTGGATGCGGTATTCCCGTCACTTTACGAGCTTACAACTTTAAAAGAGGGTTCAGTTTACCATATGGAAAACAGCTGTTTTATCCATACAATGATGGTATTGAAGAATTTGTCCAAAGAGTCAAGGCTTTTAAAGCTTTCCGCCCTTTACCATGATATTGCAAAACCCTCCTGCTACAGGATTTACGGTAACTCGGCAAAGCATGACAAGATAGAGATAGTTGAGCCTTTGCTTGATATGCAGGTTCCCTCAAAGATGAAAAAAAGGATGCTGTTTATTATCCAGAACCATATACGGGTTTATATTCTTGATACCATGAAGCCCTCAAAAGTTGCCCAGTTCTTCGAAAGCTTTAAAAAAGACAGGAGACTTTTGGAGGAGCTTATACTATTTGCCGATGCCGATAACCAGGGAAGAATATGCATGAAAGAGAAAAAGAACCTTCCAAGGCAGAAGCTTTTAAACTGTTTTGACCTTATTTCAAGTTATTCTCCCAAAAGCTGGATAGATTCCCACGAAAAAGGGAAAGTGTCAAGCGAGGCTATAAAACAGCATATTCACAAATACAATATAGACGTGGTAAAAAAGGAATTTTTCTAAATGACCGAATTGATAGAAAAAATAGAGGGTGAAGCGAAACTTCATTTCAATTTTGACAAAGACAAAAGAATAGACCTTGTAGAGATAGAGTTTTTAAGTTCAAGGCATATCGAGAATATCCTGAAGAACAAAGCCGCACAGGACGCACTTGTGATCAACCCCCGTGTCTGCGGTATCTGCGGTCATGCCCATCTTATAGCTACGGTACAGGCTTTGGAGGACTGTTATAAGAATATAGAAGTTTCCCCAAAAGCTCAGATCATAAGAGAACTGACATTGAATTTTGAGTTAATTCAAAATCATTTTAAATGGTTCTACATGGTTATATCCCCACTGCTGGGCAAAAAGCAGGATGTGTTAAAAGCTGTACACCCCTCACAGCTTATGGGTAAAGGGATCGCAACTCTTGCCGGGCAGTATCCCCATACCTCATATGCAATAGTCGGAGGTATAGTAAACGAGGTGTTGAACAACGATCTTATAAAGGTACAGAATTATATAGATGAAACCCTGGAGTTTTACAGGCAGCATATTATAAACGTTGATCTTGAGGGTTTTATTGCCTGCGAGAATATAGATAATATCCTCAAACAAAAAGGTGATCTTCCTGATATTATGCAGACCATGGAAAAACGGAACCTTACCAAAACAGGGCAGAGCTACGACAGGTTCATAGTGTTCGGGCAAAACAGCTATTTTAAAAAAGGAAGAGCCGTAAAAACCAGGGTAAACCATAATATAAATTCTAAATATATCTATGAGACGCAGAATGAGAACTCTTATGCAAAGAACGTAAAGTTCAAAAAAGATTATTATGAAGTGGGGCCTCTAAGCCGTGCAATGATAAATAAAACCTCCCTTATCAAAGATTCCCACAGAAGATATAAAGACAGTATGTATAGCAGGATATTAGCAAGAGTCTGCGAGATACCGCAGCTTTTGATACACAGTAAAGAGCTTCTAAAAGAGCTTGATCTTTCCCAGCCTTCATATATCAAACCTTCAATAGATATTACAAATATCTCAGGCACGGGTACGGGATGCGTGGAAGCTGCCAGAGGCTCTTTGGTTCATAAAGTACAGCTTGAAAAAGGGAAGATTGAAGATTACCAGATCATAACCCCTACCCAGTGGAATCTTGGGAACGGAACAAAAGAACAGCCGGGCATCTCTCAAAAAGCTATGAACGGATTAAGCGAGATATCCACCGCACAGAGTGTTTTCAAGTCTTTTGACGTGTGTTCTGTTTGTACTACCCATTAGCAGTTTTACTGTAATAGTTTTGTAATTTGTTTGTATTTTAATTATTTTATACATATAATACAGCTGATTTTTTACAAAATTTAATTTTAATGCAAAGAACTGAAATGAAAAAACAAAGTCTTTATAAAACTATTTACCGATCTACTTTATTACTTTTTGCCCTGACAACCGTATCTATAGTTTTCTTTAACGGTATATGGTTCTATTACGATTATCAAAATGAGAAAAAGTCCATAAAAAAAGATCTCATTGAAACAAAAAAAGAGATACTTAAAAATGAGGTGGAGTTTTTTATTTCCGATATTGACAACATAAAAAAAGAGCAGAAGCAGAATATCAAAGATGAGATAAAAACAAGGGTTGATATTGCATACAATATAGTTCAAAATCTTTATTCCTCATATAAACACAAAGGCAATATACAGCAGATCGTGGTGGAATCTTTAAGGGAATTGAAATTCAAGGATATTGGAGACCAGTATGTCTTTATGACGAAGCTTGATGGAACCTTTCTTCTTACTTCCGGGCTGAAAGAGCTTGAAGGCCACAATGTATTTGATCTGGAAATTAAAAGCAACCAGGAATCGGTCAAAGGTATTATAAATATGGTAAAAACCAGGAAAAAAGGTTTTCACGAATATCTCTGGCAGGATCATATTACGGGAAAGTTTGAGAAAAAAATATCTTACTTCCGCTACTTCAAGCCTTTTGACTGTTATATAGGTACTGGTGTTTTTCAAAAAGATATAGCACAAAAGTCAAAAGAGCAGTTTCTTAAAAAAATACAGGATTTCAGAACAGGTGAGAATATGGAAAATTATATTTTTGCCGCAAGCTATGACGGGGTTTCCCTGACAGAACCCGCAAAAGGGAAAAATGTTTATGAAGTAACGGATGCCAACGGTACAAAAGTTGTCCAGGAACTTATAAAAATAGCAAAGAGCGGGAACGGCTACCTTCAGTATTCAGTGCCTGTTGGAGATGATATAACCAAAGAGAAAATCAGCTTCGTTGCCGGCATAAACGACTGGGGTATCTATATAGGGAAAGGGGAAAATCTCCTGGATATAGATAAAAATATTCAAAAGAAAAAAGAACAGCTTTTAAGTACACTTTACAATGATATATCAATAGCAGCGGTGTTTGGTATTTTGTTTACACTTTTTTATTATATTATGTCCAGATATCTTAGAGTCTCTTTGACTATTGATATGGAAAATTTTATATTTGCGGTAAAAGAGCTTTTAAATAAAAATAAAGAAATAGATACCGATAATCTAAAGTTCAAAGAGTTTAGCGATATCTCCGAAAAGATGAACATGATCCTTGAGAAAAAGAACAGTGTGGAAGCGGAACTAAAAAACAAAGAAAGCATACTGTACCAGCAGTCAAAACTGGCGGCAATGGGTGAGATGCTTGAAAATATCGCCCACCAGTGGAGACAGCCTTTATCTGTTATAACGACTGCAAGCAGTGCTGTGCAGCTGAAAAAAGATTATGATATGCTGGATGACCGATTTTTGGAAGAATCACTGGAAACAATAAATGAAAATGCAGAATATCTTTCAGAGACCATAGAGGATTTTAGAAATTACTTTTCACCACATAAAGGGAAGAAGTTTTTTATGATCAAAGATATAATCGACAAATCAACCGATCTTTTGAAGTCCAGGTTTAACAGCGAAAAGATAAAGATAATAAAAGATATAGAAGATTTCCAGATAAACAGTTATAAAAACGAACTTGTTCAGGTGGCACTTGTTGTTTTAAACAATGCAAAAGACGTACTGGAAAAGTTTGAGGGTAAAAGATATATTTTTATAAATATCAAAAAAGATGAAGATTTTGCCTATATCTGCATAAAAGACAATGCAGGGGGGATAGATATCCAGATAATCGATAAGATCTTTGAACCTTACTTTACAACAAAGCATAAAAGCCAGGGAATAGGTATAGGGCTTTATATGGCAAAAGAGATTATCTCAAAACATATAAGAGGTGAAATTTTTGTAAGAAATGAAAGTTTTTCTTTTGAAAATGAACAGTTCAATGGTGCAGAATTTACTATAAAGATCCCTTTAAAAGCTACAGAATAAAGCTGTTTTTTCATAAAACAGCTTCTTTACAAAGTTTACAAAAAATTATAATTGGTTAAGTCCCCTGTAAGTTTAATTAAACTACAATTTTACTAAGTGAATGAGCATTCATTTAAATGCTTGTTAAAATTTTTAAGGGGTGAGTTATGACAGATAGAAGAGATGCACTAATGTCTTTATTTAGTGCAAAGGGTGCAAAAGTCAATACAAATCGCGGTGAAGAGTATTACAACGGTTTGATGAAAAAGATGAACGACAGGCTGGATGAACTTGAAAGAACCGAAGCGGCATCGAGAAATTCGATCGAAGCTGTTTTGGAAGCTGAAGGTTTGTCAAGAAGGGATTTTATGAAATGGGCAAGTGCGGCATGTGCCATGCTGATGCTTCCCGCTTCATTCACCCCTACAGTTGCAAGAGCGGCGGAGCTTATGAACAGGGTTCCTGTTATCTGGCTTGAACTTCAGGACTGTGCAGGAAACTCTGAAGCTATTTTAAGAAGTGATGCGCCGACGATAGACGAACTTATCCTTGAGGTTATCTCTTTGGAGTTTAATGAAACTTTACAGGCTGCTGCGGGTCACCAGGCTGAAGAGCATTTAGAAGAAGCTATGCATACGTTCAAAGGGAAATATCTTTGTGTGGTTGAGGGTTCTATCCCTTTGGCTATGAACGGTATGTACGGAACAATAGGTGCTCACGGGGAAACATTTAAAGACCATCTTTTAAGAGTGGCAAAAGACTCTGCTGCACTTGTTGCCGTAGGTACCTGTGCTACTTTCGGGGGAGTTCCTGCAGCCGCTCCAAATCCCACGGGAGCAGTCGGTGTTCAGGATATAGTAAAAGGGAAGCCTATAATAAACATCCCTGCCTGTCCAGCAAACCCTGCAAATATTACGGGTACGATCCTTCATTTTGTACTTACGGGACAGGTTCCCGAACTTGACCATCTAAACAGACCGAAATTCGCATTCGGTTACAGAATTCATGACAACTGTGAAAGACGTGCGCACTTTGACGCGGGAGAATTTGTAGAAGAGTGGGGTGACGAAGGTGCACAAAACAATTTCTGTCTGTATAAAATGGGATGCAAAGGACCTATGACCTTTAACAACTGTTCAATAGTAAGATACAACGAAGCGGTAAACTGGCCTATCGGTGCAGGGCACGGATGTATAGGTTGTTCGGAACCGCAGTTCTGGGATAAATATGCAACAGAAAGACCTGTGGCCGACAGCAGGATCAAAGCTCCTACGGGGGGAGTTGAGAAAACGGTTGACGAATTCGGTCTGGGATTATTAACTGCCGCTGGTATCGGTATAGGAATCCATGCGGCGGCAAGTATAGCAGCAGGTAAAAAAGAGGAGAATGATAATGAGTAAGCATATAATTGTAGATCCCATAACAAGGATCGAAGGACATTTAAGAGTTGAGGCGGTGATCGATGATAACAATGTTATCAAAGATGCGTATGCCAGTTCTACAATGTTTAGGGGGATAGAGACTATCTTAAAAGGGAGAGACCCAAGAGATGCAGGTCTTTTGGCAATGAGGATCTGCGGTGTTTGTACGGGTACGCACTACCAAAGAAGTATCGAGGCTGTTGAGGATGCGTTTGACGTAACAATCCCAAAAAATGCAAGAATAGTAAGAAACCTTATACAGGGTGCATTATATCTGCATGACCATGTGGTACACTTCTACCATCTTCACGGTCTTGACTGGGTAGATATTACAAGTGCCCTTGAAGCTGATCCTGCAAAAGCTGAAAAAGAATCGTTCAACTGGTCAAAAACTCCTTATGGAGTAAGTAGATCAGAACTTATACAGGTACAGGAAAAACTTACAAAATTCGTAAAACAGGGACGTCTTGGTATCTTTGCAAATGCTTACTGGGGAAATAACTCTTACAAGCTTACGCCAGAGCAGAATCTTATAGCGACTGCGCATTATCTACAGGCACTTGATCTTCAAAGAGATGCTGCAAAACTTATGGCGATCTTCGGCGGTAAGATGCCTCACCCTCAATCTCTTGTTGTAGGAGGGGTAACCTGTGTTCAGGATATTCAAAACCCTGCAAGGATAGCTTTATTTAAAACATTATTGAAAAAGTTTACTCACTTTATCAAAACAGCATATCTTCCCGATCTTGCAATGGCAGGGGTTAAATATGTGGATGAAGCCCTTGACGGTACGGGAGGCGGATTGAAAAACTATATGTCTTACGGTGATTTCAGGCTTGATGATACAGGGTTCTACCACTCTGAACTGCTTTTCCCAAGGGGAGTCGTATTAAACGGAGACCTTTCCACGCTTCATCCTTTTGACCAGACAAAAGTTGCAGAGGATGTTACCCATGCCTGGTATGACGCAAGCGGTCCCCAGCATCCGTATGACGGAACTACGAACCCTAAATATACGGGACTTGAAAAAAAAGCGGACGGGATGTCATATCTTAAAACCGATGAGAAATACTCTTGGATCAAATCTCCTATCTATGACGACAACAGAGTAGAGGTTGGTCCGTTAGCAAGAATGGTAGTAGGTGTTGCCGCAAAAGATGAAAGAATCACAAAATATGTGACAAATTTCCTGACTCTTCTGGGTGATAAACTTGGACTTGGCAAAGCCGCACCTGCTTCGGCATTGTTCTCTACAGTCGGTAGAACAGCAGCAAGAGCCATAGAAACAGAGCTTATGGCAGACGTTATGATCGAATGGGTTGACGAACTTGCGGCAAATGTTGCAAGCGGGGACGTGTCTACGTGGACTGAGTTTGATTTTGACAAAGTATCAAAAAATGCACAGGGACACGGACTGGCGGAAGCTCCCAGAGGAGGTCTTGGACACTGGGTTAAGATCAAAGAGGGAAAAATAGAAAACTATCAGGCTGTTGTACCTTCAACCTGGAATGCGGCGCCTAGAGATTACAAGGATAGAATGGGTGCTTATGAAGCAGCACTTATCGGTACAAAAGTTGCCGATGTGGACCAGCCGCTTGAGATATTAAGAACCATTCACAGTTTTGACCCTTGTATTGCATGTGCCGTGCATATTATAGATACAAAAGGGAAAGAGTTAAGCAGCTTTAAAGTAAACACCAGTTGTTCTGTATAGTAAGAGGAGTTCACTATGGCTTATAAAAGAGTAAAACGGATGACCGCATTTATGCGGATCAACCACTGGGTGGTTGCGATCTGTATGGTTGCTGCTGTTGCTACGGGGCTTTATATAGGACATCCCTATTATCAAAGTTTTATAGCAGACCCTGCGGTTGATAAATATGTGATGGCCTGGAACAGATGGGTTCACTTTATTGCGGCTATTATATTTGACGTGAGCAGTATAGTAGTGGCATATTTGTATTTTTTCTCAAGATTTGAGAAACCGTACAAAAAGCTTATACCAAACGGTAAGAACATAAAAGAGTTTATCTCTGTTTTTGTCAATCTTATAACGCTAAACAGAAAAAAAGAGTTTGATTCTTCTCATGCAGACAGTTTCAATGCGGTATTTTTCTTTGTGTTTCATATGATGCTGGTATGGATGCTTTTAACAGGACTGCAGCTTTATGTTCATGGACTGGCTTCGGGACTTAGCAGTATAGGAAACTGGTGGCCTTGGATGCTTCACCTGGCAACTGACTGGACGGTCTGGGCTACAGGAGGTACATATATGGATGTGAGACTTTCTCACCACTATACTATGTATTATATTATCGCCTGGGTGATGTTCCATGTATATTACCAGTTCTGGAGAACTATTTTCTGGAACGAGGGTGATATAAGTATCGTCGTAGGGGGAAGCAAATTTGTCAAAACCTCGGAAAAGGAAGAGAAATAACAATAAAGCCTTCAGGCTTTATTGTTTTAAATAATATTTAAGAGGGATAGGTTATTATCTTTCTTATATATTATTAAAAAAGGGTTTAAATGAGAACTGCTGTAGTTGGTGCCGGAACCATCATTTTCCAGGATGAAGGTGTTGGTGTTTTTGCACAAAAATTTATTGAACAGAACTATACGTTTGAAGATGACGTAACTATGGTTGACGGGGGAGTTCTTGGATTCCAGCTTATGACCTATTACCAGGATTACGACAGGGTTTTGATACTTGATACTATAACAATTGAGGATGAAGCGGGTTCTATTTACAATATGCCCGCATCGGAACTTTTAGGTCTTGGAAGCTACAAGCAGACGGCACATGAAGTGGAGATAGTTGAGATGCTTGAGATCTGCTCACTGCTTGATAAAATGGCTGATGTGAATATCATAGGTATAGTCCCTGAAGATATCCAGTCCGTAAATGTCGGATTAAGCGAGGGAATAAAGAAAAAGTTCACAAGCTTTGTTGATACGGCTTTAGGTGAACTGGAAAAGTCGGGGATAAAATTCACGAAAAATGAAGAACAGGTCTCATTGGAAGATATCATATTAAGCTACGGTGAACCCCAAAGCGAGTGTAAAGGTTACGCAAATGCCGGTTAAACAGATTATAGAATACAACAGCGGAAACGATTATTTTGCAGGTTTCCTGCAAAATATAATAGACCAAAGCGGAATAAACGGAAGTGTTGCCTTTCAAAACAAAAAGATAACGCTTCTAATAGATAACAATGACGAACATGCCCTGAACCAGTTTAACCAGCTTGTATCAAAATATCTTCCCCATTCAATGTTTATAGGAGAGATCGAAACCCTAAACAGTGACGAGGAGATAAAAGAGAACCATATCCATCCGAAACCTTACAATATCGCACCTTGTGCAAAGTGCCTTGAAATGCTCAACGACCCTGCGAGTGCTTTTTATCTTGACGAGTCTTTAAAGTGTGATCACTATAATAATCTTGAAACCCTTGATATCCAGGATAATACGGTGTTTTCACCGCATTACTCCCAAGGGTGTGCGGTACTTATAACCGACGCTTCCAGGATAAACGATCTGTTTATTCTGACTGAAGATGAAGCAAAAACCCTTTTCTCAATAGAGAAGCCCACTATAAAGGCAACTATAAAAGATGAAACCCTAAAAGAGCTTACGGGGAAAAACTATATAAACCTTAAAGCCGCCTACAACAACAGAAGCGCCCTTGCAGCAATCAATGCAAAAGAAAGCGGCATAGAGTATCTGTTTTTCCATGATAACCATGACCTGGACGTGGTTGTCGTACAAGCGAACAAAACCATTATAAGGGGCGACAGAGTTGCTTCGCCTTTGGAAGAATTAAATGAAAACGGCGTTATCAACAGATTCTTGAATATTTCCAAAGATGCAGGATTTAAAAACAGTATCGGCGCAAATTTAAGTCTTAAAAACGGTATATCTTTCCTTGTTTCAAACGAGATGGGGGTAAAAGAGGTGATAAAGTTCCAGCCTTTTAGTTTAAGTGCTTTACTTGAAAATTTTAAGAATGACCCCAAACGATCGAAGCTTTTTGAGAACTTCGGCTCAAAATATCCCAATATCGTAGAAAAACTTCAAAAAGAACAAGGGCTTTTTGAAACTGTTTCTTCAATACTTGAACTAAAGGAAGAGGGGTTTGAAGCTGTAAGCGATAAATCGTTCGAATTCAGGGGTAACGGCGGATTAAAGATCGATATGAACTTTGATGAAAATGGATTTTCTTACGAGAACTTCATAGGCTCGGTTATAAGTTTCAAACTTGCAGGTGCCGAAAACCATTATATAGCTTATTCGATCTTTGAAGCTTACGGTGATATGGTTATTACGACGCTTACCCAGCTGAAGACAAAGTTCAAAATAGATAATCTTGTTATGATGGGGGATATGTTTCAAAACAGTGTTTTATACAGCAGGATATTAAGCAAATTTCAGTTGAATAACCCGTATTTCTCAAAATCGATCGCTCTTGATGATTAAAAAAACAGTAAAAAAGCAGATAAATTTTAATATTTAGTTGCTTTTTTTGCTGTTTTTACACTATTTTTCCATATAATTAACTATTCTAATTTGTTTGAAAAAGGAAAATAATGTATAAAAACAGATTCTCCAGGATAGGGTTCATCCTGGCGGCTGCGGGTAGTGCGGTCGGATTGGGTAATATTTGGAAGTTCCCTTATATTACGGGTGAAAACGGAGGGGGAGTTTTTGTCCTTGTTTATCTTGCGACGGTCCTTTTTATAGGTATGTCTATTTTTATAGCGGAAGTTTTGGTTGGTAGCAGTACAAACAAAGATCCAGTAAGTGCTTTTGAGACCCTTTCTCCGGAGGGCAAAAAGTATTGGAGATACACGGGCTTCACTTTTCTTACTGGTATCATAATTCTTTCTTTTTATTCTATAGTCGTGGGATGGATATTAAACTATATAGTTATTGCCCTTACCTCTTTGCCTTCAAGTGTATCAGAGGCTGAAAAGGTGTTTATGGGGATGCTTAAAGAGGATATTTATACACAGATCGTTTATTATACTCTGGCATTTGCTATAATCGCATATACCATTTCAAAAGGTGTAAAAAGGGGTATCGAGAAGATGAACAATGTACTGATGCCCGCACTTTTGATTATTCTGATCATTATGTTCGTATACAGCACGAGCCTTGAAGGCTTCTCCCAGGCTGTTGATTTTATGTTCTATCCTAATTTTGAGAAGTTCCATGCAAGCTCTTTGATCCTTGCCGTGGGGCATGCCTTCTTTACTCTTTCTATCGGTATGGCTACAATACTTACCTATTCGGCATCTTTGGACAGGCATACGAATATAGTGAAAGCTTCCATATCAATCGTTGCACTTGATACTATTATAGCTGTGGCTGCGGGAGTTATTATCTTCTCGGTGCTGTTTAGTGCAGGTGAGGAACCGGGAAAAGGTGCGGGGCTTGTATTTATAACACTTCCGGCTACTTTTTATGAGATGGGAAGTATAGGTAACGTAATGGCCGTGGCATTCTTCGTGGCACTTGCGTTTGCTTCGATCACATCTGCTATTTCGATTTTGGAACCTACCGTAAAATATCTTGTTGAGAGAAAGAATATCCCAAGAAAAAAAGCGACTTATTCCATTGCGTCGATATTTTATGTTCTGGGGCTTTTTGCACTGCTTTCAAATACCAGTTCGTTCTCTGAAGCATTAAGCTTCGGAGGTAAAAACCTTTTTGACTGGTTTGATTTTATCACTGCATCTATCCTTATGCCTTTGGGCGGGATTCTGCTTGCGCTTTTTGTGGGATATGTTATGGATAAGGAGCTTATCAGAAACAGCCTGGTTCCGTATATGGGAGAGAAGTTTTTCAGGATATGGCTGTTTGTTGTAAGATATGTTGCTCCTGTTTCCGTATTTGCAATATTTTTAAACGAAACCGGAATTTTAAAATTAGGGTAAAATTTATACAAAAAATCATTTAAAAAGTGTTGTTTTTTCAGTATAATTGTATTAAAAGTATAAAAGGTTATCTATGATGCTTCCCGACAGTGATACGATAGTACATCTTATTCAGCTATCCGTTGCACCCGTTTTTCTTATTGCGGGTGTTGCGGGTCTTTTAAATGTTTTTACAGGACGTTTGACAAGAATTGTTGACAAGCTTGAAAAGATAGAAGCCTACATATACAATAAACAGAAAAAAAACAAGGATTACAAAGCAAGCAGCAGGATATCAAGCAGGCGTAACGTTTTGATAATACGTCTGAAAAATGTCAACCTTGCCATACTTTTCGCCACCGTAACAGGGCTTATGGTTTCGCTTGTGATCCTTTCCGCTTTTGCTGCGACTCTTTTCTCTTTCCAAAGTGAGATTGTGATCTCCATATCTTTTATGCTGGCAATGCTTTTTTTGATCCTCTCCCTTGTTATGTTCCTACGGGAGATCTATTACACTTCAAACTATATAAAGCTGGATAAACACTACATAGAGTACTAAACTTCAAAACTTTTTTATCTTTGGTTACAAAATATAACTAAGGATAACACTCTTTAATAACTGTAACTATAATGTAATCATTAGTTTTTATAATTCTTTCGATCAAATTTTAAGGAATCGTTATGACAAGAGAAATATTTATAAAAAAGTTGGAAACCTACCAGTCAAGCCAGGCTCCGGTCGATGTGAAACAAAAAGCAATAGCACGATTGAAAGAGGAATTTTTAGGTCTTGACAAAGATTATAAATATAAACAGCTGCTAAGTGACATCTCATTGTCCTCATCAGAGTTAAAAGCCAGCGAACTTTACTAACAAACAGCCTTTGAGGATAAACTATGAAGCTATTAAATTACGTTGAGTGTTTTCTGGTTGAAAATTTTGGAGACAGAAAGCTCTTAAGCAGTGAAGACAAGGTATTAAAGTTTATGCTTTGGGCAAACTACAGCGAAGTAAGTAATGATATGAAAAAGAAAAAATAAACAAGGAACTTTATTGATAGATATTCAAAAAGAGATAATTAAAAAATTCCCTAACCTGCAAAAAAAACCGAACCTGATAAAGAACTCAATATTCAAAACCGCAAAGAAACTTATCCATGAAGATAATATCAATATATTTTTAAATCAGAACAAAGGGCTGGAAAACTTTGATTTTATCGATGCGGTTCTGGATTATTTCAATTTTGATTTTAGTTATTCAAATAATGATATTATAAATATCCCGGCAACGGGAAAAGTAGTGATTGTTGCAAACCACCCCCTTGGGGCACTGGATGCTCTTTGTCTTTTGAAGCTCGTGTCACTTGTAAGAAAAGACGTAAAAATTATAGCAAACGATTTTTTGGCGGGTTTTGAGCCTTTGGAGAATCTGTTTATAAAGATCGACAACTACAAAAATCGTCAGAACAAGCAGAATATCCAAAGAGTCTATGACAGTCTGAACAACGAGGAAGCGGTGATAATCTTCCCCGCAGGTGAAGTAAGCCGTGCCACGCCAAAAGGGATTCTGGACGGGAAATGGCACAAAGGGTTCTTGAAATTTGCAAAAAGAACCAACTCTCCCATTCTACCTGTGCTTGTACAGGGGAAGAACTCAAAAACCTTTTATACCCTTTCTGTTTTAAATAAAACCTTCTCTACTCTTCTTTTAAGTGACGAGATGTTTAAGAAAAAAGACAAGCAGATAGCCCTCAAAATAGGACAGATCATACCTGCACAAAGCACGATACCCTCAGGGCTTGAAGAGGGGTATATAGTAAACCTCTACAAAAAACATCTATATGCTTTGAAAAAAGGAAAGAGAAAGTTTTTTATCACCCAGAACCCAATAGCCCACCCGGAGAACAGAAAAGAGCTTAAAAAGGCTCTGCAAAACTCAAAACTCCTTGGAAAAACAAAAGACGGAAAGATAATATACCTTTATTCTTACGAAAAAGACTCTATAGTTTTAAATGAACTGGGAAGATTAAGGGAGGTCTCATTCAGGAAAGTGGAAGAGGGAGTGAACCAGAAAAGGGATCTTGATAATTATGACAAATACTATCTTCATATAGTATTGTGGGATGAGGATGATCTTGAAATTGTAGGCGCATATAGAATAGCCGATACTAAATATATCCTTGAAAACCACGGCATAAAAGGTTTATATACATCAACGCTTTTTAATTTCAAAGAGGAGTTCAAACCTTATCTTGAAAATTCAATAGAGCTTGGAAGAAGTTTTGTCCAGCCCAAATACTGGGGAAGCAGGGCTCTTGATTATCTCTGGTTCGGTATCGGGGCATATTTAAGGGAAAATCCCCATATCCGTTATATGTTCGGGCCCGTGAGCCTTAGCAGTTCATACCCTGCGGTTGCAAAAGAGCTGATAACTTATTTTTACAGTGAATATTTCGGCGTAAAGGGAATAGTTGAGCCAAAAACCCCTTTTATCGTAAAAAAAGATGAACTCAAAGATGAATTTCTCTTGAATGATTATAAAAAAGATTTCAAAAAGATGAAATCTATTTTAAACGATATCGGAGTAGCCGTGCCCACTCTTTACAAGCAGTATAGTGAATTGTGCGAAGAGGGCGGAATAAAATTCTGCGGATTTAATATAGACCCCGATTTTTCAGACTGTATAGACGGATTTATAATCGTGGATGTGCAGAAAGTAAAACCTGCCCAGCAGAAAAGATATATACACAATAACCTGAACTAGTACACTCTTTAATTTTAAAGAGTGTAGAATAAAATATTATAATTATAAAGGTAGATCCATGTCTAAAAAAGTTTATGTAGTGGATACGAACGTTATACTTCAAAATATCCAAAATATATACAATATCTCCGATGACGGTACCAATATCGTAGTTGTCCCAGAAACTGTTCTAATAGAATTAGAAGACAAAAAGAAGCTCTTCAACGATCTAGGATATTATTCAAGGGCATTTGCCAGATTCTTAGCCTCCACCAAAACAAAAGAGGTGGATTTTAAGAGAAACTATAAAGTCGTGAAGATGTACAAAGATAATATCGAGGTTCATATCATCTCAAAAGATGTTTACGAAAGCGAGATGCTGGAGCATAACCTGGCAGAAAGCAACGACAAAAGGATCATAGAAGTAGCCCAGATCGCCCAGGAGTATTACAAGGGCTTAAAGGTTGTGTTCCTTTCTATTGATATATATGCAAGAACTTTTGCATTGTTTAAAAATATCAAAACACAGACCCTTAAAGACGACAGGGCGGATATCCCCGAATTTGATTTTATAAAAAGTTTGGAGCTTGATTCAAGCCATTTCAACAGGATCAACAATCTTCCTATAAAGCAGATAGACGAAAACTACACCAAGCAGAATTTCTGTTACGAGTTTCTTTCCCCCGACGGGAACAGTACATATGCAATAATCGTAAACGAGATGATAAATATTATTGACGAATCGGAGTTCAATCCTTTGGTTATACGCCCTGCAAATATGAAACAGAAGTTCTTTTTAAAAGCGATGATATCAAATATGTTCGATCTACTGGTGATCGATGCAAAAGCGGGAAGCGGTAAAACACTAATGAGCATAGCAAGCGCCATGAGGCTTATAGATATAGGAGCATATGAAAAGATCGTATATGTGAGAAACTCCATCGAGTCGTTGGACAAAGGTGCAGATGTGGGATATCTTGCTGGAAATGACGAGAAGTTCAGGATATACAATATGGCTCTTTACGATACTTTGGAGTTTATTGCAAAAAAGAAGCTCAAAAAACATGAAAACAGGGAAAATATGGAATCTATCCAGTCCAAGACAGAAGAGCTTATCAGCAGGTACAATATAGAGATGCTCTGGCCGGGAGAAGCAAGGGGTAGGACACTAAGCGATGCTATAGTTATTATGGATGAGTGGCAGAACAGCAGCGAGAATACCACCCAGCTTATCCTAAGCCGTCTGGATGAAAGCTGTATGGCAATAGTGATAGGCTCCAACAGGCAGATAGATAACCTGTATTTGAACAAATACAATAACGGACTTACAACCCTTCTAAAACAGACAAAGTTCTCCCACCCCGAGATAAGTATGTTCGCAATAGAGCTTGACAAAGCAGTAAGGGGAAGGTTTGCCGAGTTTACAGAAAGAATTTTTGAAAGAAAATGAGCAAACAAAGCAACCTGATAAACGATACGATTTATAATCATATTGAATACAGCCTGTTTGAACAGAAGCTTCTTGAAACCAAGATTGTAAACAGGCTTTTGTTCGTTACACAAAACGCCCTGGCATATTTTGCCTACCCTTCAATAAACACAAAAAGATATATCCACAGCCTGGGTACTATGCACCTAAGTGCACATATCTTTAAGAATTCTATCTTAAATGCAACCCAGAGTGTCAGAAACAGGTTTTTAAAAAGATTAAAAAAATCTATCGAGCTAACCTTGGAAACACGGCAGATTGATCTTGGACTAAATGAGCTTAAGGAGTTCAGGGATAATTCCCTGTACGGTTTTATGCTGCCGTTAAAGTCACAAAAAGATGAAAGTGTATATTTTATCACACTTCAGGCCGTAAGGGTGGCAGGGCTGCTGCACGATGTGGGGCATTTCCCTTTTTCCCACCAGGTCGAATACTCTATGCAGAAGCTTTATTCCTCTTTGAAGAATAAAAGCAATCCCAATAAAAAAGAGAAAGAGTTTTTAGACTTTTATAAAGATATAACAAACAATGAAAATGCTGTTTTACATGAAGCTATCGGTTTAAAGCTTATAGGTTTTTTGTTTGAGTATGAGCTGATGCAGGTAAAAGGCACTAAAAAAGAGAAAGAGTATATCAAACTGATCTATGCCTTGGTATTGAATATATTAAAAGAGAACAGCGACGAACATTTCGATTACAGGGTGCTTCATACCATAATAAGCGGTACCGTGGATGCGGACAGGCTTGATTATGTAAACAGGGATATGTTATCAAGCGGTTATATAAGCGGAGGGGTTGATTTTATAAGAATAACCAAGCAGGCCGTATTTATAGAAAAGAATGAAAACTTCGCCCTTAGTTTTTTTGACAGTGAAATAATGGATATAGAGCATATGCTTGAGATGAGATTCAATCTTTACAAAAAGATCATATACAGCCATAATATCGCCGTAACCGATGCACTGCTTGAAAACGTGATATTATTTCTCTCTCAACGCTATTTTTTATCGGAAGATTTACCCCATGAGCAGAATGATTCTATCAGTATGCTGTGGAGGTTTTTACAAGGCGATGATTTTCAGAAGAAACTAGATACAATTAGCCAGCTTGACGAGAACTGGATGATAACCCTTTTTAAAAAAGAGTATTTTGATATAAAATATAATAAACAAAGAGATCCTGCCGATAAAAAGTATCTTATCAGTTTTGAAGAGGTATTATTCGGTAAAAAGTTTTTTAAAACGGTTTGGAAAAACCTGAACGATCTTTATACACTATTGGAGTTTGAGAAAAATCAAAGATACAGGTTCAGGGAGAGTTTCGGTTATGTAAGCGACAACAGGTTCAAGAAGCTTCAGGATCTTCTGGATCTATTTTGCCGTAAATATGAGAACAACAATACTTTTTTTACATATAGAATAGTATCTTTGAATATAGGGATCGAAAAAGATTTTTCCTTTTATGACGGAAAAAAGGTTATAAAAATTGACGAGATATCAACAGTAAGAAAAAGGCTGAAAAAATCCATATTAAATACCGTTCCTTTTTATATATATTCAAATAATACGAAGATAACAGAAGAGATGAAACAGGAGATAAAAGATATTATTAATGAAGTATTTATTTAATGATAAAGGCATAAAATGCTAGATACAAGAAGATATCTGAAGCATTTTTTCAATGAGGCGTATAAAACATCGCTGAAGTTTATTTTTACAAGTTTTACCCTCTCTTTTCTTATTGCGTTCGGGATTGCTTTTATACCTGATTACGCAATAGAACAGGATATGGTATATACGCTGTTTATTCTGCTTTTTGCCGCAGGGCTTTGGGTAAGCGAGGCAATACCTGCTTTTGCCGTTTCTTTGCTCGTAATAGCATTGGAGATAGTATTGCTTGGTTTCAAGGATTTTGATTTCGCCCATAGTCCCAAAGACTGGAAAATATACCTGGAACCCTGGTCATCCCCTTTGATATTCCTTTTTATCGGGGGATTTATTATGGCTGCGGCGGCTTCAAAGACCAAACTGGATCTTTGGCTTGCCAAAAAGGTTTTGTTTTTTGTTGGAGGAAGACCCCATAATATAATAACGGGGCTTATAGGGATAACCTATGTTTTATCAATGTTTATCTCAAATACCGCAACAGCTGCCATGATGATGACCATTCTGCTTCCCTTATTAACCCGTATCAAAAACTCCAATCCTTTTCAAAAAGCGGTTTTACTTGCCGTGGTTGTCGGGGCAAATCTGGGCGGTATGGCGACGATCATAGGAACACCTCCAAATGCGATAGCAGTAGGTGTTCTGGGGGAAAATGCACCCTCGTTCATAGGGTGGATGTTCTTTTCCCTGCCGCCTTCATTGCTGGTTGTTATAATTCTTAGATACGTTATTTTAAAGCTTTACCCTTCAAACGAGCCTTTTATAGATATCAAAACCATAAAAGAGGTGGAGCACTTCGATGATTCAACGAAGAAGTTCTCAAAAGTCCCCTCTGTTCCAAGCTGGAAAAAGAATGTCACCATAGTTATATTTTGTATTACTATTTTATTATGGCTTACGGGACCTCTTCACCATATACCGACAACTGTAGTTTCATTCGTGCCGATAATCGGTTTTACGTTGTTTGGGATACTTGATGCGGACGATATCTGCAAAATAAGGTGGGATGTGATAATCCTGATCATAGGCGGGTTGAGTCTCGGCCTTGCCGTATCAAGAACGGGACTTGATATGTGGATAGCGAATCTTATATCCACAGACGGGCTCTCTATTTTATGGATAATGTTCATTTTCTCATATCTTGTAGTTGTGATATCGAATTTTATGAGTAACACTGCCGCTACTAATATCATGCTTCCTATAGTTATAGCAATAGCGGTTACAATTTCGCAGGAATCGTCATATATGGCAGTTATAGCCGTAGCGTTAAGCGCATCGTTTGCAATGAGCCTTGCCGTATCGACACCCCCTAATGCGATTATCTACTCGAGCAAAAAGGTTCAATCAAAAGATTTCCTGATACTTGGGATCATAACTGCACTGCTTGGGCCTTCTATTGTTATCGGCTGGCTATATTTTATGGATACTTTTTTACAGTAATTGAACTGTAATCTTTTTTGATTAATATAATATATAAAAAACAAAAAGGGGTATGCCATGAGACTTTACGGTATCAAATCGTGCGCAAGCGTGAAAAAGGCAAAAGATTTTTTTGAAAATAACAGTGTAGAATACGAATTTATCGATATAAACAGGGTAAAAGTACCCAGGGAAAAAATAGAATACTGGCTTAATTTCGTGGAACCTAAAGCCTTGTTCAATACAAGAGGCAAGGCTTACAGGGAATTAAACCTCAAAGGCTCGGATCTTAATAAAAAGATAAACCATCTTTGGGAAGATAATCTTCTTATAAAAAGGCCGGTTATTGAGCATGGGCTCAACGGTGAAGAAAAACTGCATGTAGGCTTTAATGAAGAGGAATATAAAAATATCTTTTGTAGTATGCAGTGTATTTAAAGAAGCTTCTTGATCTTATTTGTCTAAAAGTATATAACCGTTTTCATCAACGCTGAAATCAATATCAAGACAGATCAGGGCATTTGTAAGCTTATTAAGCTCTTCAAATATCTGACTGTCCCTGGTATCATCTTCTCTTTTTAATTCGATGGTTAAGCCATCTTCACTTAAAAAAAAATTATGAAAAATATTATTATTAAATATGTCTAGAATCTTGTCTTTTTTTTCCATAGGAAATATTATCATAAATATATAAAATTTAGATATAATTTTTTATAATATTTAGACACTTTTGTAATAATCCTTGACTTTCTTATTCAAATAATATATAATGACAATAATTTATTACTAAAGGTAGTAAATTATAATACAAAAAGGACGAAACAATGGCAAAAACATTAAAGAAAAAAGAAGTATCTAAAGTAGCGGCAAAAGCTGTAAAAAAAGCGGTTAAAAACAAAGACCTAAAAAAGAAAAATGCTAAAAAAGTATTAAAAGTAGTTACTAAAAAAGTAGCAAAAAAAGCTCCTAAAAAAGTTAAAGTAGCAAAAAAAGTAGCAAAAAAAGCTGTAAAAAAAGCTGCATAATTAAAAATGTCCGGCCTAAAAACGGCTGGACAGTTTCTGATAACCCTTTTTAACGAACTTAAGAAGAGGCAGTTTATATCTAATGAATACATATTGTTTTATCGCATAACCGATAAAACCTTTCACTTTCAAAATACCGTACAGGTCACACACCGCATATCTTCCTCCCAGAGCTATTAATGTTCCTTCAAGTTTTGGATTACACGAAACCGGCTCTTTATTGTTTAGGATTCTAAGAAGGTTTTTTGCCGCAGTCTGGCCGCTTGCCCTTGCTATAGTGACGTTTGCCGGCATGATATTTCCTTTTTTATCCTTTACCTGTGCAATATCACCTGCAGCGAATATATTCTCAAAACCGTTTACCTTTAGTGTTTCATCCACTAATATCTGCCCTTTTTTGTTTTTGGGAAGATCAGATCTTAATATAAGGTTCGCAGCTTCAATACCTCCTGCAAACACTACAAAGGAGTATCTTATTTTCGTACCGTTGCTTAGGTAAAGGTACTCTTCGTCGCATGAATCCATTTTTGTGTTTGTTATAATATTTATATCCAGCTCTTTTAACCTTTTGCTTGACATGGCAATAATTTTGGGATCAAACCCTGGAAGGATAGTATTTCTGGAGCTTATAAGCGATATCTTGAAATTGTAGCAGGGGAAACTTCCCCTTTTGAAAAACTTTTTTGCATAGTGTGACATCTCGGCTGCTATTTCGACACCCGACAACCCTGCACCTACAACGGCTATATGGGTTTTGTCGCATTTTTTTGCTTCATCTTCCACTTTATTGAAAAGCTGTTTTTCAAAATTCTGTTTAAAATATAAAGCTCTGTGGAGTTTTTTTATATCATCCGTATTGTTAAGACCCTCAATAGATCTTGGGAAAAATGTTCTTGTACCGGTTGCAATGATCATATAATCAAAATTTACATTCTCTTTTTCCTGGGTAAACAGGGTATTATTCTCAAAGTCTATATCGGTTACTCTTAGATTCTTGTATTCTAAAAACGGATGGTCAAAACCGCTGCACAAAGAGGAAAGGTCGATTGTAACATCGGCAATATTTGCTTTATTTGCGATAAAGTCGTAAACTTCGGGCTGCAGGTTATGATAAGTGTGTTTGTCTATAAGCGTGATTTTTATATTTTTATCGCTTATTAACTCTTTTAAAGCATAGATCCCGGAATATCCGCCGCCTAGAATAACTATATGTTTCAAATCTTCTCCATAATTATTTTATTATAATTATTGATTATATCAAAAAAACTTAACTTTTTGATTACTTAAAGCAGGGGTCTATAAATATGGTTATAATAAAAATTTGGATATAAATATTTATAGATAAAAATAAAAGAGGTCTTATGGAGTTTCTTATAGCCAAAGAGCTTATTATTACGATCATTCTGGGATTTATAATAGGGTTGCAGAGAGAACTGAACTTTTTCAGAAACGATAAAAAGATCTACATGGGTGCCAGAACCTTCAGCATTATAGCCCTGCTTGGGTATTTAAGTACAAAACTTTATGATGTTTATCCCTCTATCCTGACCGTAACGGCTGTTGTTATAGGGATACTCCTTGTCTCTTTTTATATTATAAATGCCCTGAACGACAAGCTTGAAAGGGGAAATACCACGGAGATAAGTGCTTATTTGACCTTTATTATAGGAGTGCTTGTTCCAAGTTATGTTGAAATCGCGGTATTCAGTACCGTAATATTAATTGCGCTTTTGGAAATAAAGCCTAAGATCGTTTCAATAAAAGGGGAGATAAAAAGCAAAGACGTCAAGTCAGCTATTTTATTCTCACTGATGACTTTTGTGGTACTTCCCGTATTGCCGGATAAGACTATTGATCCTTACGGGCTTATTAACCCTTCCCATATCTGGATGATGGTTATTCTAATAAGCGGACTTTCCTTTGTGGGGTATTTGTTCACAAGATTTATAGATACTTCAAAAGGGCTTGTGATGATGGGGATTTTCGGCGGATTGGCATCCTCTACCGCGATCACGATCACCCTGTCAAAAAAAGCTACCGAAAACAAAGAGGTGAACAAATCTCTTGTGGTGGCAATAGCACTGGCTTCGAGCACTATGTTTTTAAGGGTTGTGATCTGGACTTTTATATTCAGCAAAGAGCTTTTTACAATAGTGTTCTTTCCCTATTTTCTTGCTACGCTTGTGGGATATATTATGATATATTTTTTATATAAAAGCATAGATAATAAAGAGGTTTCCCAGGAAGTTGACTTCTCAAATCCTTTGGAGTTTTTTGAAGCTTTAAAGATGGGTGTTATTTTCGGTGTGATCTTCGGTACCCTGTCCCTTGTTAATAACTATTCAGGTGAGCTTGGCGTTTATCTTGCTTCGTTTTTATCGGGATTAAGTGATATAGATGCTATTGTTTTATCACTTTCCGAGTTGTTCGGTTCCAAAGATATTTTTATAAATACCGCATTGATAGGAATCGTTCTTGCTACTTTTGCCAATACCCTGACAAAGCTTGTTTTGTCTTTTGTTCTGGGGAACAGGCTTTTGGGCTTGTATCTTTCTTATATCTTTTCTGTTTCTTTAGCCGTGCTTATAGGCTCTATGTATATATTTATGAATTTCTACCTTTAACAGGAAAATCCCCTGCTAAAGGAGTTCTTATCTTCTGAAACTCTGCAATGCGCCGATGTAAGAGCTTCTTTCATAAGCATCGGGGTTTCTGGTATGAAGTAAAGAGATACTTCCTTTCATCTGCTCAATGGATTGGTACTCCTTATCCTCCATCCAGGCTTGGATCCCTTTTAGGATATTAGAAGCTTCGTGTTCTCCGGATTTTAACAGTACCGATGCAAAAGATACCGCATCAGCCCCGCTCATAACAGCCTTGAGTACGTCAAATTCATTATGTATACCCGTATTAGCGCACAGGCTGGCATTATTGAGTTTGTTGAATAAAATAGCACACCATCTTAAACTTTCACTTTTGTCTTTTGAAACGGTGATGTTTGCACTTTGGATCGCATTTAACTCTTCAAGGTCGATATCGACGCTTACGGGATTGTCAAAAAGAGTAAGCCCGTCGGCTCCCGCTTCAACGAATCTTTTTGCCATATTCGCAGGACTTGAGAAGTATGAGTTCATTTTTATGTTCAAAGGGATGCTTATATGCTCTTTGACGGTTTTTACCGTTTGTATATACATATCCTCTACCTCCTGGCTGCTTTTGTCAAGACTGGTGGGGATATATGTTATATTAAGCTCCAAAGCATCGGCTCCGGCTCCTTGGAGTTTCGAAGCGTATTTTATCCAGCCTCCGCTGCTTACCCCGTTTAGGCTTGCTATTACGGGGATATCAACGCTTTTTTTGATCTTTTCTATCTCTTTGAGATAATCATCAGCTTCAATATTGTCAAAATCAAGATCGGTAGGCAGGTAATCCAAAGCTTCGGCAAAAGAATCGTTTGAACTGTAAAGGAAATGGTCAAGCTGGTGCTGTTCGTGGTTGATCTGCTCTTCAAAAAGTGAATGCATCACTACTGCTGCTATTCCATTGTCTTCGAGTTTCTTTATATTCTGAAGATTGTTCGTCAAAGGTGAAGCTGAAGCTATCAGAGGATTTTTCAGTTCAAGCCCCAGATATTTTGTTGATAGGTTTACCATGTTATTCTCCTTTTGCTTCGTAAAATTTATGAAGATTATCATATCTTGCGTATAATCCTTCAGCCGTATGTTTTGCAGTTTCAAGGAATTTGTCCGCAGAACTTTTATCCATTTTTTCAACCATTTTAAATCTTGTTTCCCTGTACATAAAATCTTTTACGTCGATTTTTGGTTTTTTATAATCAAGTATCATAGGGTTCTGTCCCTGTTTCAAAAGCTCGGGATTGAATCTGAAAATAGGCCAAAGTCCGCTGTCAACTGCTCTTTTCTGCTGATCCATACCGTATTTCAGGTCATAACCGTGGGCAACGCAGTGTGAGTATGCGATAATAATAGAAGGGCCGTCGTAGGCTTCAGCTTCGATAAATGCTTTAGTGGTAGCTTTATCGTTCGCGCCTAAGGCTACTTTTGCCACATATACGTTTTGGTATGCTATTGCCATTGCGGCAAGGTCTTTTGGCATTGCCGCTTTTCCGCCTGCTGCGAATTTTGCCACTGCCCCTGTCATGGTTGCTTTGCTTTGCTGACCTCCCGTGTTTGAGTAAACCTGGGTATCCAGAACCAGTATGTTCACATTTTTGCCGCTTGCAAGAACATGGTCAAGACCTCCGTAGCCTATATCGTATGCCCAGCCGTCTCCTCCCATGATCCAGACAGATTTTTTTGCCAGGTAATCGGCAGTTTCAAGAAGCTCTGCTGCTTTTGGGTCTTTTATGCTTTTAAGTGCAGTTTTTAACACCACTATACGGTCACGCTGCTCCTCTATCTGGTTCTCTGTTTTCTGCACGGCGTTTTTAATATCGTTTACAAGTTCCAGGTCAAGATGATCTTTAAGCTCTTCCAGCAGGCTCAAGGCTCTTTGGGTATGGTTGTCAATAGCAAGCCTGAATCCAAGACCGAACTCTGCATTATCCTCAAAAAGGGAGTTTGACCAGGCAACTCCTCTTCCTTGGTCATTTTTCTTCCAAGGGGTCGTAGGCAGGTTCCCTCCGTAAATAGAGCTGCAGCCTGTGGCATTTGCTACTACCATTCTGTCCCCGAACAGCTGTGAGGTAAGTTTTACATAGGGTGTTTCACCACATCCGGGGCATGCACCGCTGAATTCGAACAGAGGCTCCAAAAATTGGGACTCTTTGGCATTTGAGTGGTCTAATATGGTTCTATCTACATTCGGTAAAGACATAAAATACTCCCATTGTTTAATTCCATTTTCCCTTAGTGGGATCTGCGGATGCATATTGATAGCTTTGAGGTTTGTCTGTGATTTGTTTTTTGCGGGGCATACTTCTACACAAAGGGCACATCCCGTACAATCCTCTACTGCAACACTTATATTAAATACATCATTTTCTCCGAACATTTTCCCTTTTGCTTTTTTGTAGCTGAAGTTTTCAGGGGTATTTTCAAGAAGCGAGATGTCGCATACTTTTGACCTTATAACCGAGTGGGGGCATACAGATACACATTTGTTGCACTGGATACAGGTATCGCTGTCCCATACCGGAACTTCCTGGGCGATATTTCTTTTCTCGTACTGGGTTGTTCCCGTGGGCCAGGTACCGTCTGCAGGCATAGCCGAGACGGGTACGTCGTCCCCTTTATATTCCGTTATCTTTTTGATGACATCTTCCGTGAACTTGTCTATATCGCCTTTTAGTGCGGCTTGCAGTTCAATACTGCTTGTGATGCTTTTGGGAACATCTACTTCAAAAAGATTTTCCAGGGTATTGTCTACCGCGTCAAAATTCATCTGAACTATTCTGTCCCCTTTTTTGCCGTAGGTTTTTTTGATCGAGTCTTTGATCTTGTTAATAGCATCATCTTTTGGCAAGATACCGCTTATTGCAAAGAAGCAGGTCTGCATAACGGTATTTATCCTTCTTCCCATATTGCTTTTTTGTGCAACACTGTAGGCGTCTATTGCATAAAATTTCAGTTTTTTCTCAATGATCCTTTCCTGTGTCACTCTTGGAAGTGCCTGCCAAATCTCCTCTTTAGAGTAGGGGGTGTTAAGAAGGAATACCGCTTCATCTTTTGCGATCTCAAGAAGATCAAGTTTCTCTAAAAACACTGCCTGGTGAACCCCCACGAAGTCAGCTTTTTGTATAAGATATGTCGACTTGATGGGTTTTGGACCGAATCTTAAGTGGGAAGTTGTCATTGAGCCCGATTTTTTGGAATCGTATACAAAATACCCCTGGGCATAGTTATCTGTTTCGCTCCCTATTATCTTGATGCTGTTTTTATTGGCCCCGACCGTTCCGTCGCTTCCAAGACCGTAAAACACTGCTGAAAACTGATCTTTGTTTTGTATAATAAGGTTTTTGTCGTAATCAAGGCTGCTGAAAGTAACGTCATCGTCGATCCCTATCGTAAAGTGGTTTTTGCCAAGGGGTTTTTCAAGTTCGTCAAAGATGGTTTTTATCATGCTAGGGGTGAACTCTTTTGAGGAGATTCCGTATCTTCCCCCTATTATTTTGGGCATTGCAAAAGGAAGGTTCTGTTGCGATTCAAACATTGCCGTTACCACGTCAAGGTATAAAGGCTCACCGACGCTTCCTGATTCCTTTGTCCTGTCAAGAACTGCTATTGATTGTACTGTTTTTGGAAGTGCTTCTATAAACTCTTCAATGGCAAAAGGAAGGGCAAGCCTTACTTTTATCATACCCACCTTCTCACCTTTGCCTGTAAGGTAATTTACCGTTTCATCCACGGCTTCGGCACCCGATCCCATAAGGATGATCACTTTTGTTGCATCTTCTGCTCCCACATAATCAAAAAGCTTATAAGCTCTTCCTGTGAGTGCTGCAAATTTATCCATCTGCTCCTGCAGGATCCCTGGAACCTCTTTATAATATTTGTTTACGGTTTCCCTCCCCTGGAAATAGACATCGGGGTTTTGTGAAGTACCTCTTAATACAGGCTTGTCGGGAGTTAATGCTCTTTGTTTATGAAGTGTTACAAGCTTGTTGTCTATCATACTTTTTAATACTTCACTATCCAGGCTTTCTATCTTGCTTACTTCGTGAGAAGTTCTGAAACCGTCAAAAAAATGCAGAAAAGGGATCCTTGAATTTAAAGATGCCGCTTGGGATATGAGTGCGAAGTCGTGGGCTTCCTGTACGCTGTTTGATGCCATCAGGGCAAATCCAGTCTGCCTTACGCCCATAACATCCTGATGGTCTCCGAATATGGAAAGGGCCTGAGCCGCTAGGCTTCTTGCCGCCACATGAAACACCGTAGGTGTAAGCTCTCCTGCTATTTTGTACATATTGGGTATCATTAGAAGAAGCCCCTGCGAGGCTGTAAAAGTGGTGGTCAGGCTTCCTGCTTGAAGTGCGCCGTGAACGGCACCGCTGGCTCCCCCTTCACTCTGCATCTCGTAAACTTCGGGAATGGTACCGAAAATGTTTGCCTCTTTTTTCGCACTGTACAGATCACTTAGTTCACCCATAGGTGAAGATGGGGTAATAGGGTATATGGCTATTACCTCATTGATCTTATGTGCAACTCTCGCTACTGCTTCGTTTCCGTCAACCGTAATAAAGTTTTTCCCCATAAGAACCCCTTTTTGTTTTACATATTATAATGAAAATTGTATAGTATGTAAATTACAGGAGGGTTTCAAAAACAGCCGTTTATACTTTGTTTTGTATTCTTTGTTCTTTGAGGCTTATTATATTTGAAAGATCTTTTGCCGTTATCTCGTTTTTTCTGTCAAACTCTTTTTCATCGGCATTTGCCACAATAACTTTTGCTATAGTATCGGTACTGAGCGCTACGTCATGGGTCTGTGTCGCTATATTGGCGTTTTGCTGGGTCTGTTTATCAAGTACGGCAATTGCATCGTTGATCTGCAAGATACCTGTCTGCTGCTCTTTTGAAGAGAACTCCACGTCTTTTATCAACTCTATGGTTTGAGAGATGGTTTCATTTAGATGATCATAACCTTTTATCATGGTGTCTGCTGTTTTCTTGCCGTCGTTGGCCTTTTTGGTAGCATTTTCAACTAAAGCTTTTATCTCGTTTGCAGCTTCTGCACTTCTGCTTGCCAGGTTTCTAACCTCCTGGGCAACTACCGCGAAACCTTTCCCTGCCTCTCCTGCCGTTGCCGCTTCAACCGCCGCATTTAGCGAGAGGATATTTGTCTGGAAGGCGATCTGGTCAATTACCGTTATAGCTTCACTGATAGCCGTTACCTCTTTGTTTATTGCATCCATTGCACTTGTAGTTCCCGATGCCAGTTTCTGTCCCTCGTTTGCGGATGTTGTTACATCATTTGCGTGTTCCGCCATTTTTACAATATTTGTGGTTGTATGGGAGATATTAGACGTTATCTGCTCAAGGGCTGCAGATGTTTCTTCAAGGGCTGCTGCTGACTGGTTCAGGTTCTGGTTCAGGTTGTCTACGTTCTCAAGGAGTATATCGCTGCTTCTGTCAAGGGTCAGCCCGTTTGCCTTATTCTCTATTAGCATCTCGTTGATAGTTTCTCGCAGGGTATTGATATTTATGAGCATTTCATAGAATACACCCGTAGGGTTTATATTCTGCATAGTTATCTCTTTTGTATAGTCAAGGCCTGCGTAAACTTCAAGTATATCGTTTATATCCGTTATTTTAGTATGAAGAGTGTCAAGGGCGTGGTTGATGGTATTTTTCAGGTGGTTCAGAGCTTCATTGTTTGTTTCAACATTGATTCTCCCTGCAAAACAGCAGTTTGTAACCCCGTCCATCGTCTCCTGGACATTGTCTATAAATATCCTCTCCTCGTTTATATTCTGCTGGGTTCTGTGCATATTGCTGTTTATGGATTCGGCCATCTCTCCCAGTTCATCTTTTGAATCCAGTTTTATGCTCTGGAAGGTGTCTGTTTCTTTATTCAGGTATGAAAATAAACAGTTTAGTCCCTCTTTTACATTATTAAGGGGTGCAATTATCGTTCTGTTTGTAATGTATCCTGCTATTATGAATATTATAATGAGCATAACAACAGAGGTTGAGAGGATCTGTATCTGTATAGATGAGGGGAGTTCATCTATTTCATCCTGGCTTATCTCACTTATGATATTCCATTTTATATCATTGTCTATATCAATGGTCGTGTAGGCACTTAGAACCTCCCTGTTTAGATAGTCCTTTATATCTTCAAGCCCCGATTTACCTTTTAGCGCATTATTTACAGAGGCTGTATCTATGATTTTGTTTGAAGCCAGATTGTAGCTTTTTTTATCCAAAAAGGTATCGCTTCTTAGTTTCTTGTCCGTACCAACCAGGTAATCCTGCTGGGTGCTGCCGTACCCTTTCCTGAAGTCCATGATTTTGTTTATCTCGTCAAGGTTTACCCTGAATATAAGCACAGATTCAAAATAATCATCAATAATTACGGGAGTTGCTGCGAACATGGCAGGGGAGTTTAAAGGGGCATAGAACTTTATGTCGCTTAATTGCGTCTTTTTGCTTTTTTTAACATCATTATAAAGTTTTGTAAGGTGTGAGTTTTTTAGTTCTCCGTGAAGAAGCGTCTCTCCGTAATCTGCTTTTTTTGCGGTACTGTATATGATATGTCCGTAACTTAAACTTACAAGATAGATATCTTTTAGGTTGTAGCTGTTTAGAAACAGTTTGAAAAACTCATCTTTTCTTTCACTCATCCTTTGTATATATCCGTTATCGATGGGAAATTTTTTGTCAGATTCAATAACAAGGTCATCCACATCGTCGAGATTAGCAAACTCAAGAACAAAGCTTTTTAATGTCTGTGTCTGGGCAAAAACCTCGATATTTGATTTTAAGGTATCAAAATAATTTTCCAGCTGCACCCTTTTCACATCCCTTGCCGTTTTAAGATTGTTATAATTATATTCCATAATCGAATCAGTTATTTTTGTAATTGAGTTGATAGATATTATCAGGCTTAATATGATCAAAGGTATTACTGTAAGGATAAAAACCTTTGTTTTTATTTTTGCGTTCTTAAACATTATTTTTCCCTAAAATTTTTTTGGAATGTTATGAAAAGAAAATTACAACTTGATTACAAACTCTTAAATAAAATTTTTGTTTAGAAAATATAATATTATCTATTTTTCAAAAACAGATAAGGAAACAGTTTAATATGTCGAAAAAATGCAATATAAAAAAAGTTGAAATAGTAGATGACGTCAAATTCAAAGATATAGAAGAAAAAACCCTCAACAGAATAAGGAAATTTATAGGCAATGACCATATAAAGGTAAAGTTCGTGCAGGAGTCCAAACCCTATCTTGAGATAAAAGAGCTTAACTGCGGCAAAAGGGTAAATCTTGGAGATTATATATTAAAAGATTCAAACGGGATATTCTATGTTGCAAAAAAAGAAGCTTACAAGAGATACAAAAGCAGGCACGGTTAAAGAATAATTTTAAAAATAAAGGAAGTTTAAATAAGTTTAGGGATAAAATTGTTATAAACAATAAGTTAAGGAATATTTTGGATTCTAAAAAAATTGTAGGAAGAAAAGAGAATATCTCAATTTTGGATCTTGAACTTTATAATCTTGATGCAAAGGTTGACACAGGTGCCGATTCTAATGCCCTGCATTGCGATCATATACAGATCGATGAGCAAAACAGCAGCGTAAGCTTTACACTTTTGGACGAGGTTCATGAAGCTTATCACGGTAAAAGAATCACAATGCCCCTTTATAAAATAAAAAAGGTAAAAAGTTCAAACGGCATGATCCAGAACAGGCCGTCGATTAAAGTTACCGTGGAGTTCTTCGGCAGGAAATATAAAAGTGTGATCTCCCTTACAAACAGGGCTGACATGAAGTTTCCCATGCTTATAGGAAGAAGGTTTTTAAAGGATAAATTTTTGGTGGATGTTTCAAAAGAGTATTTAGCGGGGAAAAAGGATTAAAATGAAAGTTTATATATTATCAAGAAACAGCGAACTGTATTCAACAAAAAGGCTTTTTGAAGCAGGTACTGCAAAAGGATGGGATATACAGGTTATAGATTATTTGAAATGTTCCATTGAAATTATGAAAGGGGAACTGAAAGTAAACTATCAGGGCAAAGAACTACCCACCCCCGATGCCATAATACCAAGGATCGGTGCGAGCAGGACATTTTACGGTACTGCAATGGTTAGACACTTTGAAATGATGGGTGCTTTCTCCACGTCGGGGAATCTTGCCATTAAAAGAAGCCGTGACAAACTAAGAAGCCTGCAGGTTCTTTCAAAATACGGTGTAGATATGCCGAAAACTATATTTGCTTCAAATAAATCAAGTGCAAAAGATGTTATCGCATTAAGCGGCGGAGCGCCTTTGGTATTGAAGATTCTAGAGGGTACCCAAGGGGTAGGAGTGGTTCTTGTTGACAGTGAAAAAGCAGCAAAATCTGTTCTTGACGCTTTTTACGGGATGGAAGTTAACCTGCTAGTACAGGAATTCATAGAAGAAGCGGGCGGTGCGGATATAAGAGCCTTTGTTGTAGGGGGCAAGGTCGTAGGAGCAATGAAAAGGCAAGGTGCAGAAGGGGACTTTCGTTCAAACCTGCACCAGGGAGGAAGCGCGACAGCCCACAAACTTACAAGAAAAGAGAAATCAACAGCCCTTGCAGCTGCAAAAGCGATGGGGCTTGGGGTATGCGGAGTTGATATGATCCCTTCAAAAAGAGGACCATTGGTTATGGAGGTTAATTCATCTCCTGGTCTTGAAGGGATAGAAAAATCAACTCAACTGGATATAGCCGGGCAGATAATGGATTATATAGAGGCAAACGTAACACCTCTGAATCCTGACAATCCTAAAAAAAGAAGGCTGAAAAGGGATAATATAGGAGCTTAAGTTGCAAAATGACGACTTTGTGATCAACGGGGTATCTATTCCAAAAGGGAAAGAGACAAGGCTTAATCTTGATATGCCAAAACTTTATAATACCCCGACCCAGCTGCCTGTAATTGTAATAAGGGGCAGGCAGAATGGACCCGTGGTATTTATAAGTGCCGCAATTCACGGTGACGAATTAAACGGAATAGAGATAATAAGAAGGGTTAGGAAGCTGAAGATCCTTAAAAGACTAAAAGGGGTGCTGATATTTGCTCCCATAGTCAATGTTTACGGTATGGTGACACTTTCCAGATATCTTCCTGACAGAAGAGATCTTAACAGAAGTTTTCCGGGTTCATTGAAAGGTTCTTTGGCAGGACGCCTTGCCAAAACTTTTTTTGACGAGATAGTAAGCAAATGTGATCTTGGAATAGATCTGCACACTGCAGCTATGCATAAATCAAATCTTCCCCAGGTCAGAACAAATATCGAGAATAAATATACCTTCGATCTTGCCAAGGCTTTTGAAGCTCCCGTAATCCTGCATTCCCAGATTAGAGACGGTTCTTTAAGAGCAACCGCCCAGGAAGCGGGAGTGCCCGTATTGCTTTATGAAGCGGGAGAAGCGTTAAGATTTGACGAGACCTGTATAAGGATCGGTGTAAAAGGGATAATAAACGTATTAAAACAGCTGAAAATGCTCCCCGAAACCTCGAAGAAAAGAAAAGTAAAGATACCTGTTACAGCGAAGCTCAGCAAATGGATAAGAGCAAACCACGGGGGTATACTTCGAACCATAAAAGCTTTGGGGGATACGGCAAAAGAGGGCGAGGTTATAGCCTATATCGATGATCCTTTTAATGACCAGAGTTTTGAACTGGTCTCTCCTTTTGGGGGAATAATTATCGGAAAGTCCCAGATCCCGCTGGTTCAGGAGGGCGATGCGGTGTTTCATATAGCAAAGTTCGGCAATCTTGATATGGCAGAGGACAAGATAGAGTATTTCAGTGAAGACGCAATAGAACAAAGTGAGTTTCACGAATTGAAAAATGAAGAGATGATAGAATAGATGGACAAATTTTACGATATTTTAAAGCAGCTTATAAGGGTTCCAAGCGTTGTGGGAGCGGAGCACCCGTTTTTTATGAACATTAAAAGGGAATTAGAAGAGCTTGAGCTTGAGGTTGAATATTACGACGGTGTTCTTGTTGCAAAAGGATCTGATCCTTCAAGCGGTTTTTTATCGGCACATGCAGACAGGCACGGGCTTATATGTACCGGGCACAACGAATTTCAGTACGCTGCATTTATTGCCAAAAACCAGGCAGACCTTCTTGGTAATTCAAACTCGGAACAGCTTTTAAAAAACTTCGAGATGAGATTTGTGGATAAAAAAGTGCAGGCATACGAACCCTGGTCGGGAAGCTATCTTGGGATAGGAACCATAAAGGATGCATTCCTGTGTGAAAGAAGAAACAATATTATCTTTAAAATAGACGAGTTCGAGCATCTGTTCCCGGGAACCCCCATAGCTTTTATGGACAAACTGGAGATAGATGACCAGGGACTGGTTTCAGCCCAGCTTGACAATGTGATCTCTGTGGCTTTGATAATCTATATGTACCATCTTGGATATAGGGGAACGGCATTTTTCACAGCAAGTGAGGAAGCAGGTAGAAGCTGGAGATTTTTGCTGGAGTATTTCAGAAGACTGGATATAAGTACGAACGAGCTTCTGGTTCTTGATACCAGTCCCTATACGGATATTGAAGATATAAACCATCTTGATATAGTTCTTCGTAACAGGGACGAGAACGGTTATTTCAGATCACCTTTAAAATCAAAAATCAAAAAAACAGCAATAGAAAACAATATAAGCTACCATTACAAAGACGCATATCTGAAAAATAAATATACCCATGACGGGATAAAAGGCTCTTTGGGAGTTACGGAACTTGGAAGGATAATCAAAGCCACTAAAGGAAAAATTCAGGGCACCACCCTTCAGCTTCCCACTATTGGCTATCATACGGTTGAAGAGACAACAACCCAAAGAGCCGTAGAGGCTGTTGTAACTGTTTTGAAAAAGCTGTACCTGATCTAGTTTTTAGATATTAGATATTATCTTTTGCAACAACCCTGTTACGACCTTCGTCTTTGGCTTTGTACAGAGCTTTATCAGCTTCTTTTATAAAGCTTTTAAGATCGGTATTTTTATGGGGCAGTATTGTTGATATACCTATACTTGCGGTTAAATAGGGATCGACTTTGGAGTTTATATTTTCAAGTTTACAGTTATGTATCTTTTGACGTACTCTGTTTGCGATCAGTTCCGCACCTTCACTGTAGGTGTCTTCCAGGATCAGGGCAAACTCCTCTCCTCCGTATCTTGCGGGAAGGTCGTCAACCCTTTCGGCACAATCTTTTATTACCGAGGCAACTTTTTTAAGATATTTGTCACCTGTCTGGTGTCCGTAGGTATCATTTACCGCTTTAAAATAATCTATATCTATGATCAAAAGCGATAAAGGTTTTTTATAACGGATACATCTTCTGAATATCTCATCTATGGATTTATCGAATTTTGCACGGTTTGCAATACCTGTCAATCCGTCAGTCAGGGAAAGCTTTTCCAGCTTCTTGTTTGCCTGCTGAAGTTTGTGCGTTCTCTCTTTTACCTTGCTTTCGAGAATATTGTTGGAGTTGATCAGTTTATCTGCCATTTCGTTCAGAGCCCTTGCAAGCTGTCCCAGTTCATCCTGGCTTAGTTTTTCCACTCTTTTCTCAAAATCGCCGTGGCTTATTAAAATCGCCGCCTGTGTAATATCTATAACAGGTTTGGTAATCATATAAGAAAGCAGGATTGATACAAGTATGACTATAACTATTAAAACGATTATGATCTGAAGGATCATTACTTTTAATTCATATGAGGTCGTAAACAGTTCATCCCTGTCCATTTTAACCACGATTCCGAAATCAAGTTTATCCAGGTATTTTGTAACTGCTATTACCGGTACACCACGGTAATCCAGGGCATTTTCGACGGTTATTTCTTTTTTCTCCAACGCTGTATGCATGAGAAAAGCTGTTTTGGAAGACTTTTTTATAATCATCGGGAAATTCTTGAAACGCGAAGGGGTGAAAAAAAGTATCTCATCTTCACTATAATTCAGACCCATTAAAACCTCGCCGGTCATTCCAAGTCCCGTATAGTCACGGAGATATTGGTTCAGGTAATCCATATTAACTTCCATGGCTATAACGCCCAGGAACTCGTCCTCTAAAGTAAGGGGTGCGGAAAATATGATCTTGTTGGAATATTTATTATCTTTAAGCTGCAGGTATGATACGCAAGGCTCTTTTTTACCTTTGCAGAAGAGGGTGTGCTTTTTAAATGAGACCCCTTTATCTATATCGTTTATGGAAACCAGTACATCTGCGTTCAATCCCAAGATAAAGATGTTTTCGATACTTTTGGTATTGTTTATGGCATCATTGATGATCTTATATGCAAACTGCAGAGATTCTTTCTCTTTTGTATGATTGTAGTTTTTCAAAGAGCGTCTTAATTGTGTTCTGCTGTTTATTAGCTTTAGTTTCTCCATATTATTATTTATATAGGTGTTTAAACGCTGTTTTTGGACATTTGCCATAGCCTCCAGATTTATTACAGCTTCCTTCTGTATCATCTTTTGTGAATAAAAGTAGTAAACGGAAGTGATTATAAGGTGTGTCGACAGGGCCAGGATCAGCAAAATGAACAATATTTTATATCTGATACTCAATTTAATTCCTCTTGTGCAATTTTATACAAAATAACTATATCATATTTTGTATAATTTTAAAGATTACTCAAAATTAAATCAAGTATATTTTATATTATTTTCAGATATATTTTTTCTTTTTCGGTGATAGTGGTTTTTCTATATTCATTATCGGTTTTTGGATAAACAGGTTGTTTGGGTAAAGTATCTTATTCCCCTGTTCATTTAATATCTCTATATGAAAAAGTGATATTTCTACTATCTCTCCTGTTATGGAGTTGTCCCCGTCTATTATCTTTATTTTGTCTCCCACTCTTGCCGGGAAGGTAAAAAAGATAATAATACTTGATGTAAGGTTGCTTAATATCGACCATTGCGCGAACAAAGCCACCCCTATTACTGCAAAGACGGAGGATGCAAGAACCGTTATACCTCCCAGTTGTACGTTCCATACTATGGCAAAGGCTATAAGCGATAAAAAGTAGATAATAAAATGGGAGAACTTGCTTACGTAATAGATCCTTTTTTGGATAACTTTCTTTCTTTCACCCGTACGCTTTATAATGTAGTCGGATATTTTTATCAGCAGCACGGTTGCAATAACTACAAAAAGGGAAAATATTATATTCTGCGTTGTCATTGTGATCCTTCAATATATAAATTTAATCTGTGATTATACACTAATAATTTGCCAATTATCTTTTCTTCATAAGAAATGTAAGAAGTACGGCTGCGCCAGCTGAGAGCATAAGCAGTAAAATAACGTTAAATGTACCTCCCTGGGTCTGGGTAAAGGGTAAAGAAGTTGTATTCATCCCGAAAAAACCGACTATAAGATTTAAAGGCAGGAATATCCCCGAAAGAAGTGTAAGTATATATACGATCCTGTTCATTTGTTCATTTGTCTGTGTTTGGTTGAAGTTGTAAAGGGAATCAAGCTTTTCAAGGAGCAGTCCCGCATTTCTATGAGCTCTTTGGATATGTTCATGGATATCTTCAAAGTTCCTTTCCAGGTAATCATCCTCTTTTCTGTATGCAGCAATTAAAGTGGAGATAGTCTCAACCTCTTTATTTAATAATCTCTCAGCCCTTACAAGTTCGTTTTTGTATTTGAACCATTGCTTGTTGAACTCTTTTATAAAACCGTTTTCATACAGCTGATCCTCAATAGATTCAAGCTGGCTGAAATAGTTGTATATAAGTTTTAGCGTATTGTCGGTATAACTGTCGAGGGTTTTGTAAAAGCCGTTTATATCTATAAGGTCGATAAACTTTTGGGAAACAGTGTCGTAATGATAGTATGTCTGGTCTGTTATAACAAAAGCCTTGCTTTTAAAGAAGATCTGGCCGTCCTGATCGATCATGGGCATACGCAGAATAAAAAGATCATAATTCTCGTGTTTGAAGAACACGGAAGGGTGCAGTTCGTTTTTTATATCTTCAAGGTGGAAATTGTCTATTTTATCTCTTATCATGATCATCCTTTTTTGCTTGTCTATTTAAAAATTATACATCATTTCTTTTAATTTTTGAGTATAATTTAGGAACTTTTTTTACGGAACGATTATGACAGATTACCAAAAAATACTAAATGAGATATTTCAGGAGATAAAACCTTTTTTAAGTAAAGGGAAGGTTGCTGATTATATACCCGCTCTTGCCAAGGTTGATCCTGAACAGTTTGCCATGAGCATTACGATGTTCGACGGTACAAGCTACCATATAGGCTCTTATGAGGAAAAATTCTCTATTCAAAGCATATCAAAGGTTTTCACTTTTACAAAAGCTTTGAACCATTACGGAGCAAAGCTTTACGAAAAAGTGGGAAGGGAGCCTTCTGGAAATCCTTTTAATTCCCTGGTGCAGCTTGAGTATGAAAAAGGGGTACCGAGAAACCCTTTTATCAATGCAGGGGCGATTGTGGTTACGGACACTCTTTTAAGGCGGCACAGAACAGTAGATGAAAGTTTTGAAAAGATACTGGGTTTTATCCGTGATATCAGCGATCAGCAAGATATAGGTTTTGACAAAGAGGTATGGTTCTCAGAGTACAAGCACGGTTTCAGGAATGTTGCCTTGGCAAATCTGATGAAAAGCTTTGGAAATATCGACAACAATGTTGATGACGTAGTCAAGGCCTATTTCAAACACTGTTCCATAACCATGAACACCAAAGAGCTTTCAAGGGCTATGCTGTTTCTGGCAAATCATGGAACCGATCCCATTACAAACAGGGAGTTTGTAACCCAAAGCCAGGCAAAAAGGATAAATGCAGTAATGTTAACCTGCGGTCATTACGACGCTAGCGGTGATTTTGCTTTTCATGTGGGGCTGCCCGGGAAAAGCGGAGTAGGGGGAGGCATAGTCGCCGTAGTGCCAAAGCTGATGAGTATAGCAGTATTCTCTCCCAGACTTAACAGCTGGGGTAATTCTTTTTGCGGGACGAAAGCCCTGGAGTTGTTCACTAGCAAAACGAATTTGTCTATTTTTTAAAAAAATACTCTTTTTTGTTGGATCGGCAGGTGTTTTTAGCAAGATAATTTTATATAGAAAAACCCTTTAAATAAAGGCGAAAACAGGGGTTAAAAAAAGATTCAGGATTCTTTTAGCTTAAAAATTCAGATTTTAGATTATAATTCTACTACAAATAAGGGATTAAAGGAACCTTGAAAACCTAAATGTTCATTGGCGTGAGACTGATAGATTTTCAAAGTTTTGTTAATGTACTTTTTTACAAAAGTACATTTATACTAACAAAAAAAACTTATCTTAATATTAAAAAAGGAAGTATAAATGATATCAAAAAAAATAATAATTGCCCTTGCGGTATTATTCCTGGGTTTTAGTTTATCCGCAAACGACGAAATGGATGCTGCGGATAAATGTGAAGCAAAATACTCTGTATGTTTGGAAACTTGTGATTCATCGGATATATCTGACAAAGATTCTTGTTATGATAAATGTGATGAAAACTACTCAAAGTGTCTGGACGAGATCGAATCAAACTAATAAATTAAACTGTCGTTCCTTTAAATACCCTTATTTGAATTTTTAAAGGAAGGTTTAATATATTGCTTCAAATAAGTAATTTCGTGTATTGTGACGATATTTTCAGTAATATCGATATAGAAAATAAGTTATTGCCAAATCCATACAAAAATTACCCGTTTTTGATCATTGAGAACTTCATATCCCAAAAGATCTCAAAAGATATAGTTAAAAGCATAAAAGCCCAAAGCGATATGAAAAAAGCAGAAGTCAAGATCCAGAAAAACAACGGAATTTTAAATTCGTCTCTAAATGAAGAGTACAGAAAAACAAACATATACGAATTGGAAGAGGGCTTTTTAGATATATATAACAAAAAGTTTTTGCAGAACAAGTCAAAAATAGAAAAATACTTTAACGTGGCTTTGACAACGGGTACAGATGTTCAGGCTTTGGAATATGAAAAAGGTTTTTTTTATACAAAACATGCAGATGATTCAAGTGAAATGGTAGATAAAAAGGGAAATACGGTCGGGTTTGTAAATATTGCGCCCCAGAGAAAATTAACGACGGTTTTGTTCTCCTCTACCTGCAATGAGAATTGCAGTGATGAGTTTCATTTCAAAGGCGGGGAGCTGGTTTTTAATTATCTTTACGATGTTAACGGGAAGATGTTAAAGATCAAGCCAAAAGCGGGTGATATGCTTGTATTCCCAAGCAATCCCTATTTTTCACACGAAGTATTAACAGTTAAATCTGGTTATAGATTAACTTTGGTACAATGGTATGATGCAATTTTATTATAGAGAATGATATGGAAAAGAGATCAATATTAAATATTTTAAAATCAAGCGGAGTTAAAGAGGAACATATGAAACTCTTTAACGAGAAGTTAAAGGATAAAAGCTTTACTATCGATGATTGTGACAAGCTTTTAGTTAAAATGGGTTATGAAAAACTATTCGTTTTTGATGATGATGGTTTTGATGAAGATTATGAGAACTATGACGACTTTGAACCGATACACCACAAAAAAAATTTAGTAGACTAGATCTTTTGATCAGCTGTTAAATTTGATCTGCTTTGTCTAGAACTATCTCAAAGCAGACACCATTATCTTTGTTGTAAACATTGCTTTTAGCTTTGTGTTTGTCCAGGATCTGCTTGGTCATGTAAAGTCCAATACCGGTTCCTTTGCCTTCACTTTTCGTGGTAAAGTTAGCTTCAAATATATGACTTATGGTATCTTTCTTGATTCCTCCTGCGTTATCACATATTTTTAGTATCACTTTGGAATCTTTTTGCTGTTCAACCTTGAATTCTATGGTTTTATCTTTAATATTATTTTCGGCAAAGGCATCTTTGCTGTTGCTTATCAGGTTTATGATCACGTGCTTGAATTCGTTTGGGATCACCGAAACCTCTATCCCCGCATCTCCTGTTAGAAAAGTTTCTATGTTATGTCTTATAAGTTCGTCTTTCATTAGAAGAAGTACGGAATTTATCAGGTTGCTTAAAGATACTGTTTTAAACTCCTGATTTGGCCTGAAGAACGATCTGAACTCATCCAGGGTGTCTATAAGGTGTTCAACCTGCGTATCGATCTGCGAGGAGATATTCTTCAGACTGTTTATATCGGGCTTCTCTTTGTAGTCAAATTCCACTTCATAGGAAGCAGTCAGTATTTTTATGGAATTAAGCGGACCTTTCCACTGATGGGCTATGGCATCGATCATCTCTCCCATTGCCGCGTCCATGGATTGTTTCTGCATTAATTTGTCTTTTTTTCTAAGCTCGTTTATCTTTTCTCTTACCATTTCGACAAGGTTGCCGTTAAGCTTCTTAAGTGCTATTTTATCCTCCATGGAGTTTATAACCACGATAAACGCCTTTTTTGAAGGGAGCAGGTTCAAGGAGAACTCCAGATCTATTTTAGAGTTGTCTTTTTTTATACATACCTTGTGTACCTTTGAGAGATGACCCTCTTTTCTTGCCTTTTGCAGATACTTTTTTGCTATTTCCGTATATTCGGGATCTGTTATTTTCTCACAGTTTAGTTTAAGCAGTTCCTCTTTTGAGTATCCAAGCAGTTTTGAATACATATTGTTTACATCAATGAAGTTCCCCTTAAGGTCCATAAGCCCAATGCCGCTGTCGGCTTCTGCTATAACCGTGTTTAGTTTTTCATTTTGTTCTTTCATGTTTGATTTGTAACGGGTATTTTTATAAAACAGAAAGGTCAAGACCAAAAAAGAGAACCAGATAAACAGTACAGTCAAATAAAAGTTGGTGGATTTACCCATTATAAAATGGTGTATCTGTTTTACTGCAAATACACCTTCCAAAGTTTTACTTACGGGGTTCATGACGGGTATAAAATAGTATTCGTAATTTTTGTCATATATAGCAACCTTCTTTGCTTTGAAGATCTCTTTTTTTATATAATCCTCTTTTAGGCCTGTATCTTTGATATATTTTTCATAATCGGGCTGTTTTTTGATAAGCCTGAAAACCTCTTTTTCTATAAAAAAAGAGGATAACTGGGATTGTATATAATTCTTTTTTTCGCTTTCAAAGAGTTTTTTCTTTACGATCTCTTTAGGGATAAGGAAGTTCACAAAGTTTTTGAAGTTCTTTTGGTATGTTTCCAGAAAAGCGATGGTGCTGAATGATATCTCAACGCTTCCTATATGCGTATTGTCATTGTCAAACAAGGGAAAAACAAACCTGTATCCGTCATATATTCTGCCTTCTTCAAAGCCGTCAACGGGTTTTTTGTTTTTGTTCACGTATTTTACGGTCTCTCTTACGCCGGAAAGGTCGTCCCCATATTTTAAAGGTCGATGAAACCTTAAAAAGCTTTTATTATCAATCAGGTGAAAATGCAGCTGCTTTATATTATATTCTGCAAGAGAATTGTATGTTCCAAGAAGATGTTCATAAAGCTTCTTTCTTATATTTTCTTTCTGCTTTGGAGTGCCTTTGTAAGCGTCTTTGAATATCTCACGCACCTTTTGAGTATTGATCTGCATATTGAAGATGACAGTTGAGAGTTGTTTATATTCATTGTAGACTGAATTATAGTTTTGGATTATCTGGTTTGATTCCTGCTGCAGATGTGTATTTATCTTGTACTCTTTCTCCATCCAAATAAAAATTGTTAATATGGAACAGAAAATTATATACAGTAAAGCAAATTTTATTTTAATATTCATAACGGATGATCCAATATCAGTTTATGGAATATATTATAATAAAGAGTATTATCAATTACTTAAAGTTGTTTTTTTAATATTTTTATTTATGTTTAGGGTCAAGGGATCTTTGTATCAGTTGGATCATATCAAGGTTCAACACTATCTGTAAAGTTCCAGATAGTGTTTTGCCGAGTGTTTCCATGAATTATCAACTTTCATATTGTGTTTTGATATTTTGAGGAATTTTTTATGGTTTCCGTACAGCGATAAAGCTTTTGCTATTGCATGCATAAACCAGAACAGATTATGCTCCTCATATGTTATCCCTATACCTATATGCCCTTTGAGGTGATCATAATCGACATCGGTAAAGTCAATTACGCTGTCTTTAAGTCCTCCTGTTTTTGCAACGATAGGAAGACAGCCGTATTTCATGCAGATCATCTGGTTCAGTCCGCACGGTTCAAAAAGCGAGGGCATCAGCAGAAAATCTGCAGCCGCATAGAGTTTTCTAGAGAAGCTTTCGTCATATCCCACCTTGATATAAACATTCGGGTAGCTTACGGAGATGTTGTTAAAGATGGTGTTGTAGTGGTCTTCTCCGCTTCCGAGAACTATTACGTTCGCATCAAAATCTTTAATCAGATTGAAGCTTTCTATTAAAAGATCTATCCCTTTTTGGCGGGTAAACCTTCCTATAAATACAAATAAAGGTTTGTCAACCTCCACAAAGCCCACCTCTTTTAGAAGTTTCTTTTTATTTGTCTTTTTATCTTCATAATCGGAATGGCTGAAATTCTTATATACCATATCGTCATGTTTTGGATTGAAGGTTTCGTAACTTACCCCGTTTAGAATCCCCTGCAGTTTGTAGCTGTTTTTTCTAAGTACATCATCCAGATCGTTCCCAAACAGCGGCGTTTGTATCTCTTGTGCATAAGTGGGGCTTACTGTTGTTATTTTGTCGCTGTAGTAAATACCCGATTTAAGAAAATTCACCTGGTCATGGTATTCAAGGATATCAGGCTTGAAACACTCTTTCCAGTCAAGGTTCAGTTCATCCATCATCCCTTTGGGGAATACTCCCTGGTATGCAAGATTGTGTATGGTCAGGATGATCTTCTGTTTTAAGTTGTATTTTGTTTTTGCAAGCAGGGCTATAAGTGAGGTCTGCCAGTCGTTCAGGTGAATAGCTTCAATATCAAGCTTCATTCTTATCATTGTTTCTATGCAGGCGTAGGAAAACATACCGAATCTTAATCCGTTGTCGCCGAAATCCCCGTAGCCGTCTCTGTACAGGCCGTCTCTGTCGCAAAGTACGGGGTTGTATATGAAAAGCTCCTGCTTGTTGTTTTTATTAACGAATATATCAAACTGGTGTTTTACCCCGTTTAGTTCGTATTGAAATGTAAGCTTTGTATCTTCAATATTGAATTTGTCCCTGTCTATGGTACTGTAAAGGGGAAGCATGGTATAGACCTTTGTTTCCTTTCTAAGTGCCTGTGGAAGGCTCTGTGCCACATCCCCAAGGCCTCCGCTTTTTGCATAGGGGTACATTTCGCTTGTACAAAATAGTATTGCCATTAATTATCCTTTAGAATTTTTGCTGCTTGTTCCGGCAGGAACGTGTTTATGAAAATATCCCCGTCAAGTTCAAAGCCCGCAGTTTTATAAAGCCTTGGAAGTATCTGCATATGAAACCTGTTCGGGTTTTGCTCATTTTGGATATCTCCGTTTTTAAGTATCATGTTAAAAGAGAAATCTCCCAGTTTTTTAAAAAGCGTCTCAAAGAGGTATCTGGATATCTCGCTTAATGCATAAAGTGCATCGTCACCCATTAGATGGATAGAACTTGTCTGTTTTTTTGCTATGACCATTATCTCAAAAGGGTATTTTGAAGCATAAGGGCAGTATGCAAGAAAATAGTTGTTCTCTTTTAGTATACCTTTTTTGAAGTTCTTTTCGTCATATATCATATCATCGAAAAACTCTCTGTCGTGTTCTGTTTTATAGTTTTCGCACCATTGAAGCTGCTCTTTTATCTTAGGGGGCAGAAAAGGCATAGCTATAAGCTGTGAATGTGAATGGGGCTGCGATGCCCCCGCGTCGATACCGTAGTTTTTGAACACGCTGAAATATTTAAGCCTGTTGTCTTTTTTCAGGTCCAGAAGCCTTAATTTTACAGCAGTGTAGTAGTTGTAGAACTCATCGACGTTAAAATCGAATATCTGCTTTTCGTGGCAGGGAGTCTCTATAATAACCTCATGTGCCCCGAAACCGTTTCTTTTCTCGAAGTTTCCCTCTTTTGAAGAGGAGATCTCGGTATTTATTCCAAGGGCGTTATAAAGATTGGGAACTATTCTACAGGCCCAGCTTCCGCTTTTATCGTTTATCCTTAGCAGTTCGTTTGGCGTTAAATCTTCATTGCCCGGGCAAAAGGGGCATTTGCCCTCAATATTGTTTTGATCTTTTATCTCGATCTTTATAGGTTTCTTTGCCCTGTTTGGCGCAAACAAGACCCATTGTTGTATCAATTTGTTATATCTAAATTCAGACAAACTTCTTACTCCTGTGTTATACATACCAGTTCTTTAGTTCTATATCGTCGATCTTGATATAAAAATCACTGTATATAGGGAATGACTGTATGCTTTTTTCTTTTGATCTGATCTCAAAAGAAAATTTTATCTCGTCTTTGAAGCTTATAATATCTTTTGAGAGCTTAAGTTCTATAGTGCCGGGTGTAGAAATATAAGTTATTCCGTCATACTCTTTTTGAAAAGCTGAAAACTCAAAGGTACTGTCATTCAGGTACAGCACCAGGGTATAGCTTTGCAGTTTTTTACCCTCAAACAGGAAGGAAAAAGTTGATTTATCGTACCCGTAAAGCACTTTTGTGATCACGTTCTTTGATCCGTCCATTACGCTGAATTCTTTTGAAATATCTATTATTCCGCAGTCAAGCCACTCAAAATAGCTGCTTTTTGCACCGTCGATCCGGGCATTGATAAAACTTTTTGGAGGGGTATGGAATTTATGGGTTTTATTCTCTTTTGGGATAGGTTTTAATATTTTAGGGGGGATATCCATATTCATATATTTGTATATATTTATAAGGTGCTTTCTGAACAGTTCGTCAAACTCGTGTGCCAGAACCGTATAGTGCTCATCTCCGTACCACCAGAACCAGTCGCTTCCCAGGGCTATCATGAACTCTTTTTCAATCAGTTTTACAACCTCTTTGTTCATGTGCTCTTTCTGCTTGTCGAAATCTTTTTTTGCAAGATCTAAAAGCTCCCAGGCCTTGTTCTTCTCATTGCTTCCTATCCAGATGTCAAAGTTGCCGTTTATCCAGCTTCCGCTTGAAAGGTGCTCAAGTTTTATATGCTCTATATCATTATCTTCCTCAACCTGATCCATTGTTATGCACTCGACCCAGGGTGTTTGTTCAAGAGCAGTGTATAGTTCGTTGAAAAATCTTTTTGCATTTTCGGGGAAAAATTCCCAGGCATTCTCCCCGTCCAGGATCACGTTAACCAATGGGGAGAAACCGCATGAATCGTATATATGCTTCAGATGCCCGATAAATTCGCTTGCGGCTTTTTGGGGATCTTTCTGGCTGTACTCAAAACCTATGGCATCGCTTAGGTAATGATCCCTGAACCTTACCTGTATTGATCTGCCGTTTATATCAAGTTTGTAGTTTTTGTAGATGTTTTTTTTATCCCGGTTATGAATACTTTTGAAAAGTATCTCTTCGTCGGTGCAGAACCATTTAAGGCCGTTTTCTAAAAACAGTTTTGCCGTTTCAAAGCTTACTGAACCTTCCGCAGGCCAGAATCCCGTAGGCTTTTTATGGAAGATCTCTTCAAAATAATCTATTGCGCATTGGGTGTTTTTTACTGCAAACTCTTTAAAAGAAACCTCAGTTAATGGCAGGGTTACATTTTTTTTGGCATCTTTTGCACTGTTAATATCCAGAAGAAGCGGAGTAATAGGGTGGTAATATGGCGTGGTGCAAAGCGTGATCTTCCCTTCGTTTGAAAGCTTTTCGTAATATTCCAAGATGGTGGGAAGAAACTCTATAAGCGTCTCTATAAGCTGTAGTTTCTCCTCATGGGTGTAGTAGTGCCTTTTTTCCAAAAGTTTTTTTACGATCGGGTTGTTTTCCCTTAAATAGTTCCCGCTCCAGGCAAGGAGAAATAAAACCTCGCTGTCGAGTATCTCCTGCGGGTCAAAGTTTTTTATGGTGTTGTTTGTCTTGTATTTCAGGTAAAGCTCGTAATACCTTTCCAAAGGCTTTATCATATTCTTTTCATTTGAAAGGAACAAATAGCTTTGTAAAACCGAGATATCTTCGCTTGTCAGGGCATTCGTATGCTTCTTGACAGTTTCAAGAAGTTTGTCATTTGCACTGTTGTTGATGTATGCTTTAAGCTGGTATATAAGTGAAGGTACGAGATTAAAAGTAGCCTTTACACTGTTGTACTTTTCACTATACCAGGGGATATCGTAATAATCCTTGGTAGCATGAAGAAATACCCAGGGCATCACCGTCACCGCATCTTTATCATCTTTGTAATAAGGCTGGTGCATATGCCATAAGATATTCAGTTTTAATTTTTTACGGGTTTTATTCATAATAGTGTTTACTACTCTTTTATCCATTTCTCTATTTTATCCTGGTATTGCCAGAAGATCTTGCCGGCGCTTTTTTCATCTTCGGCCTGTACATAGATATTCAAAAAGTCGTTATGTTCATCGGGAACCATTAGTATCCATTCATCTTCGCTTATCCATGTTTTTATACCGTCGGTTGAATCTGTCTGCTTATCTTTCCCGTCTTCGAGGAACTTTCTCATCATCTTACCTTTGTATTGGCTCGGGCAGGCTACGTTCTCCCCCTTGAAGATGAATTTAGGCAGGGATTTTATGATGGATGAGAGTGTTTTGCCTGACTTTTTGATAAGCTCTAGGATCTTAAAGCTTGCATACACGGAGTCGCTGTTAAGTCCGAACTCTGTAAAGGCAAAATGCCCGTCAGTAGAAGCTATGAAGTAGTACTCTTCCACCTTGTCGGCTTTTAGGTCCGAGGGCTTTCCTCTTACTATTGTAATATTCTTATACTCGATCGCATCGGGTGCCCACGCAGGAAGAAACACTTTTACTTTTTCTTCGGTTGTTCTGTCTATTAGTTCCAGTATGGAAAGCAGTGCGACATAGTCGTATACAAGTTTTCCGTTATTGTCTACAAGCTGAAGTTTCTGCCCGTTTGGGTAGATCAAAAAGCCGCAGTCAAGATTCATGGCTTTTACAATATTTCCCATATTTTCCTGGAATTTGCTGATGTTTTCATACAGTTTTGATAGTGATTTATCGTCGTTGTAAGCGTTGAGCACGATATTTTCGATCCCGAGTTCATTCATGATCTTCGGATAGATCTCGGATGTTGAACCGAACATTATATCCGCAGCTACTCTTATTTCGTTGTCTTTGAAAACGGAAGTATCTATTGTTTTTACCAGGGCGTCTATATATTTTCTTTTGTTGTTGCTCTCCTCATATATCTCGCCTATGGCATTTTGGTTTACTCTTCTGAAATTTTCCCTGAAGAAGATTCTTTCAATAGATTTTGCCACTTTTGAGTCTATAACCATACCCTCGCTTGTAAACAGCACTATCTCCGTATTTGTAGGGTCTATGACACTTTGCCTGAAGTGAATACCCGCACTCATATCTTCATTGTTTGCAAGGCAGTGCCGCATAACGTTTGACGGCGAATTGAACAGGTCTATCACGTCTATTCCCGTTGCAAGCATACCCGAAAGGAAAGCCCTTTTTAACATTCTTGAGCTTTTATGATAGTCTCTTGAGATATATACTTTGCTTCCCTCGGGCAGGATAGTACCGAACGATTCGGCAAGTTTGGTGCTCATCTCCACCGAGAGTTCGATATTCGTTCTTCCTATTACTTTCCCGTTCTCGAAGATAGAGGATTTGTATTTTGTACCCCAGATAACATTGTTGCTTACTACGGAGTTGGCATCTATTATCTTTTCGGGCCACATCATGATATCTTTTTCAAATGATACTTTTTTCCCTATTTCACATTTTTCGGCGATGATCACGCCAAGGTTTGCTTTTACTTCATCTTTGATGATATTGTCGTTACAGATGATAGAGTTGTTTATTTTTGCCCTTGAACCTACACTGACGTCATCCCACAAAACAGAGTTCGTGATCTCTGCGTGTTTTTTCACTTTTGTGTTTGCTCCAAGGCAGCTGTTGCCAAGGGTTACACCTTCGGATATTTTTACACCCTTGTCAAGAACTACAGTACCGTTTATTCTTACTTTTTCGGGTAGTTTTACACCTTTTTCCATATAAACCGTACCGTTATCCACGGTATGCTTCTCCCCTTTGAAAGGAAGCTCTATCTCCCCTTTGAAGATATCCTGGTAAACCTCTCTGTAACTTTGCGGATTTCCGACATCTCTCCAGTAGCCGTCTATACTGCATCCCCAAAGAGGTATATCGTTTTTCATAAGTTTTGGGAAAAGGTCTTTTGCGAAGTCGAAGTTTTCTCCGTGGGGAATATACTCCAAAATCTCGGGTTCTATTATGTATATTCCCGTATTGATAGTATCGCTGAACACTTCACCCCAGCTTGGCTTTTCCAGGAATTTTTCGATCTGGTTGTTCTTGTTTGCGATAACTACACCGAATTGAAGAGGGTTTTCAACCCTTGTAAGTGTTATTGTAAGTTTTGAGTTTTTCTTTTTATGGAATTTTTCTATCTTTTTAAAATCAAAGTTTGTTACAAGGTCACCGCTTGCTATAATAAAAGTATCGTTTAAAAACTCCCTTGCAAAAGCAACGGCCCCTGCAGTTCCGTAATCATCGTCAGGCTGAACGTAAGTGATCTTTACCCCAAGGTCGCTTCCGTCTTTGAAATGCTCTTTTATGATCTCAGGCTTGAAATATAGTAATACCGCCATCTCCTTTATTCCCAGTTCGTCTCTTAACTTGATAATAATGTGTTCCATCATGGGTCTGTTTAGAATAGGCAGCATGGGTTTTGGAAGTGAATTAGTAAGCGGTTGTATCCTTGTACCAAAACCGCCTGCCAAGATTATCGCTTTCATTGATTTCCTTTTTAAATTGATAAGTAAATTATATAATTCCTGGGAAACAATTAGGTTACATAATTGTATATTTAGAATGGGATCAGTCTATTTTCCACTCTTCACAGATGCTTAGAAGCTGTCGGTTCTTTTGAAAAAGGTTATGCATACGTCTTAAAATATTTTTAAGTACGATCACAGTGTCATCTACATAAGGCCCTTTGTTCAGCATCACGCAGTCGGCTCTTTGTGCGGATGCGGCGTCGGTGACCTCCGCACGGCTTGGAAGGTTGTTCTTCATCTTGCCTTCAAGTATCTGCGTTGCATATATTACGGGAACGTGTGCAGCTTCACAGACACCGAATATCTCCTCTTGTATATAAGGAAGATTGTCAAAGCCCACCTCGATGGCAAGATCTCCCCTTGCTATCATTATAGCGAATTTTTCCCATTGTATAAGGTTCTGTAAAATATGGGGAAGATTTCTAAGGGCTGTTTTGGTTTCGATCTTTGGAGCGATGGCTGTGGAGGTCTTGCCCTTGTCTTTGAGCATCTGCTGGAGCATCTTTATATCATCGCTTGTCTGGGCAAAAGAAAGCCCTATGATATCTGCAAAATCAACAATATCCTCAAAATTCTTTTTATCGGCATCTGTGATAGCATCGATCATGAGGTCTGTACTTGGGAAATTTATTCCTTTTTCCTCTTTTAAGAGGGTTCCGTTCTCTTTTGCCAGAAATATTTCGCATATAAGTCCCAGGTCATTGGTATCTACGACTCTGCAGCCGATCTTTCCGTCGTCTATGAATATCTCATGATCCACTTTTACGTAAGGAAATATATCTTTGTTGGTACATCCCACTATTCCTGAATATATGGTATCTTGATATTTGAAGTTTGCCTGACCCAGGATATTTTTATTTGTGATGATAAGTCTCTGGTTTTTAAAAAGCCTTATCTCCTGAGGCAGCAGCTCGTAATTGTAAAGCTTGCTCATACCGTTTTGGTTGTTTTCATAATCTTCTATTTCGCAGGTTGTGTTCTCATAGATCGTGATCTTTTTATCCACCTCTATAAACACCCTGTTGTTTTGTACACTGATCTGGTAGGTCTGGGTGGTTTCCCTTTCAAAATCATCAAAAGTTATCTCTTTTGCTTTTTTACAGGTATTAAAAAACTCGTCGCTTACTACTAGTGTCGATTTACGGTTGCCGAAGTTATCTTTTAAGCCCTTTGTAGTTAGTGCTCCTTCCTTGTTTAATGGAAGTAGTTCCACGGTTTTGGGGTTTCTCCAGGATCCTATCCTGAAAGGCTTGAATATCTTCTCTATGCTCTGGGTTCTGTTTTTGGGTCCTGCCAGGTCTACATAGATCTTGGTTGATTTGTTTTGCTTTTTATCTTCCTCTTTGATAATGGCAGCCATTTTGTTCCATGTTGCGGCATCATCGTGGGCCGTGTTGATCCGAAGTACGGAAGATCCGTTTCTTATAAGGTTTGCAATAAGATCGTTTGAAAGTGCGGCTTCGCTTGGAAGGGTTACCATTACGTGTGTTCTGAAATCATCCCTGGTCTCACCGAATACGAGGGAATTTTTCAGCATTATTTTTTTTGCTTCCTCATAGCTTAGGGCGTCTATGTCGCTTTGGGTTTGTATATACTCTTTGTTTAAAAGCTTGGAGAGGATAAAGATATCCTGGTTTATGGAGTTTATGATACAGCTTTGGGCACGTCCCAAAGAAGACAGACCTATATCCGCAAGCTGGTTTTGCAGCTTTCTTATATCCATTGATCTTAGTTTTATATAAGCCTTGAGGTTTCTCAGGCTTTTGTTACTCCAATCCTCTTTGATATAAGAGAGTATCTCTTTTTTCAAAGATAAAAGTTCGGCATATATACTTTCGGTGATTTTTGGTTCCATTTATTTTCCTATTTTGTCATATCAGATGCCATATCCAATAATCTTTGATTGATCTGATATTTCTGACTGTTTACATAATCAATAGTTACAAACTCAAATTTTGAGTCTTTATACACTACCACAAGACCTTCGTGTGAATCGTTATTTAGAAGTTCATCAACGGCATATGTGACAAACTCAACGGCCATCAGCCTGTCGTGGACAGTAGGGTTGCCGCCCCTTTGGATATGCCCAAGGATCGTGGCTCTTGTTTCGATTCCGACATCATTCTCAAGCCAGGAAACAAGATCATCTGTTTTGTGGGCTCCTTCGGCAACGACAGTTACCACATATTGTCTCCCTTTTTGGATCTGCTCTTTTAGTTTTTTGGCCAAAGAGTCAAGATCATAGTCCAATTCCGGTATGATACAAACCTCCGCACCGCTTGTAAGAGCAGATACCAAAGCCAGGTAGCCGCAGTCTCTTCCCATTGTCTCGATCACGCATCCTCTTTTAAAAGAAGCGGAGGTGTCCCTTACGGCATCGGTCGCACCTCTTATTATATTAAGAGCAGTATCGACTCCCAGGCAGTAATCAGTACCGAATATATCGTTATCGATTGTGGAGGGGATCCCAACGAATTGTATTCCGAAATCTTTATAAAACTGGTTTAAAGCCCTGAATGAACCGTCTCCTCCCAGGATCACAAGCTTGTCTATCCCATGTTTTTTGAGGTTTTCAAAAGCCTCTTTTCTGTAGTCATACTCAAAAAACCTTTTTGACCTTGAGGATCTTAATATTGTTCCCCCTTCATGCATGATACCGGCTACGTCACTGTGAGACGCCGCTTTTATATTCCCGTCTATCAGCCCCTCAAGCCCGTCATAGATAAGATAAGGCTGTACACCTTTAACAAAACAGTGATCCACAAAATATTTAACGGCAGGATTCATCCCCGCACAGTCCCCGCCTGAAGTAAGTATTCCTATTGACATAATTAACTCTCTTTTACGAATTTTTTAACCAACTTCTTTTTCCCGAATTCAACACCGGGCTGGTCGTAGGTGTTTATATTGAACATCACCCCGACACAAGAAGTTAACAGTTCATAATAATATATCAAAGCACCTAAATTTTCTTCATTCAGACTGTTTACGGTTATCAGGTCTGCAGGAATCCCGGCTTCGCAGGTGCTTTCCATAGTCGCCATACATTGTGCGTTTATCAGTTCGTTAAAACTGTGTCCGTTGATATAGTTTATACCCGTTAAATTGTCAAGTTTTATATCGGGTATCTTTTTCTTATTCCCGAAATCCTCGATTTTTATAAAGGTTAGTGTTTTATCCTCCGGTCCTTGCATAACCAGTTGTAAAAACGAATGCTGGTCTATGCTTCCCACAAGCCCTATGGGAGTAAGTCCCACTTTCTGGTGGGTTTTGTTAAATTTACCAAGGCTTTCTCCCCAAAGCTGTACATACCACTGGTTGAAATAGTTAAAACAGCTTGAGTAAGAAAACAGCACGTTTATTGGTTTGTTCTTTCCCTGTTTATAGTAAAAATAGGCTTTTTCAAGAAGATGCATCTCTTTTTTCAAAAAGAAGCTTTTCTCAAAAGCTGCGGCTCCTTTTTCAATACTTTTTATATCATATCCCAAAATAGCCAGGGGCACAAGACCCACCGCACTAAGTACGGAGAATCTTCCGCCTACGTTTTTAGGTATGGAAAAGCTTGGAATATCGTATTTTGATGAAAACTGCCACAGGGGCGAGTTCTTGTCTGTTATTGTTATCAGTCTTTTAGTATCCTTTGAGTTGAGTTTTATTTTATATCTTGAGATGATATATTTAAAGATGGATGTGGTTTCTATGGTTGTTCCGGATTTGCTTATAACGATAAAAATAGTTGATGTTTTTTTTATGTTCTTAAGCATTTTGTCTATACAGATGGGATCCCCGTTCTCAAGGAAACTGATATTTATATCTGTTGGCTTTTTATGTTCAAGCAGTGCATTTATAGCTTTGGTTCCAAGGCTTGAACCTCCTATCCCTATTACAACGATATCCTTGATCTTTTTGTTTAGAATAAGTTTGTTTCCGGAGATATAATCTTTGATATCTTTTATAAGCTTGCCTGTAGTGTCGGGCAGGGTGTAGTATCCCACTTTATTGCCGTTTTTTTCTTTTTGAAGTTTTTCAAAAGAGTTGTTGATAAACTCTTTTGCTTTTTTCCCTATTTTTGGATTAAACCTTCTTTCAAAGTTTAACATTATTTATTCCCCACGAATTTAACCATATCTATAAGCCTGCTTGTATATCCCCATTCATTGTCGTACCAGGCAAGAACTTTAACTGTTTTACCCTCTACGACGCTTGTCATATCCGGAACAAAGATAGAACTGTATGTGCTTCCTATAAAATCGCTTGAAACCCTTTTATCGTTGTCTACTTCTATAAGTCCTTTGAATTCAGATTCTGAAGCATCGCTTATTACTTCGTTTATCTGCTCTTTTGTTACCTCTTTTGAAAGATTTACGGTAAGATCCACAACAGATACGTCTGCTGTTGGAACCCTCATTGCATAACCGTTAAGTTTACCCTGCAGGTTTGGCATAACAAGTCCAATAGCTTTTGCGGCTCCTGTGGTTGTCGGGATCATATTGACAGCCGCCGCCCTTGCCCTTCTCATATCTTTAGGATGTTTAACATCCAGGATATTCTGGTCGTTCGTATATGAGTGGATAGTTGTCATAAGACCGTTTTTTATACCGAAATTTTCATCTAATACCTTGCAGATAGGTGCCAGGCAGTTCGTAGTACAAGAAGCGTTTGATATGATAGCTTCACCTTTATACTTATCTGTATTTATATTTAATACGTATGTAGGTGTATCATCTTTTGCCGGTGCGGACATTACAACTTTTTCAACCCCGTCTTTTAAGTAAGCTTCACATTTTGGTGTAGTTAAGAATGCTCCCGTACACTCGATCACTACTTTTGCACCGCATTGCCCGAATCCAAGCTCATCGGGGTTTCTTGTAGAGAATATCTTTACTCTGGAACCGTTGATTTCCATAGTGGTATCATCTATGATCGCGGCATCAACACCTTCATGTACCGAATCGTATTTTAGAAGATATTGCAGCATCTGCATCGATGCAGTCGTATTGATAGCTACCAGTTCAAGATCCTCCCTGCTTGTAACTATTTTTGCAGCTATAAGGCCGATTCTCCCTGTTCCGTTAATTGCAACTTTTAATGCCATGTTATTTCCTTGTAAAAAATTTATTTCATTATTGTAAGAGATGTTGATTTCCTTTTGATTACAAAAGTAATTAAAATAGTGATTTGTAATCAAACTGTATTTTTTAATTTCTATAATTCACAAGATATTATAGAAAGAGCAAAGGGGAATTATGAGTCTTCTAAATATAGTAAATCCAGGTGTCATAACGGGTGAAGATGTAAAAAGAGTTTTTGATTATGCAAAGCAGAACTCTTTTGCAATACCCGCAATCAATGTTGTGGGAAGCGAGTCTATCAATTCGGTGCTTGAAGCTGCAAGTATTGCTAAAGCACCCGTTATTATACAGTTCAGCAACGGAGGCGCAAAATTCAATGCGGGGAAGATCACGACATCAAGGGCAGATGTGCTTGGTGCAGTTGCGGGAGCCCGTCATATACATGAGGTGGCGGAACATTACGGCGTGCCCGTTATTTTGCATACCGACCATGCCGCAAAGAAACTGCTTCCGTGGATAGATGCACTTTTGGATGAGAGTGAAAAACATTTTCAAACTACGGGAAAACCTTTGTTCTCTTCCCATATGCTTGATCTAAGCGAGCAGCCTCTTGAAGAGAACATAGAGATATCAAAGAAGTATCTTCAAAGGATGTCAAAAATGGGCATGACCCTGGAGATAGAGCTTGGGATCACGGGAGGTGAAGAGGACGGCGTTGACAACAGTGATATTGACAGCAGCTCTTTATATACACAGCCCCAAGAGGTTTGTTACGCTTATGAGGAGTTATTGAAAATTTCACCGGATTTTACGATCGCCGCAAGTTTCGGTAACGTGCACGGGGTTTATAAGCCCGGCAATGTGAAGCTTAAACCTTCAATACTTAATAACTCACAGGAATATATACAAAAGAAACTTGGAACATCTTCCAAGCCTGTCAGTTTCGTATTTCACGGCGGAAGCGGAAGCAATATAGAGGATATAAAAGATGCCATATCGTATGGAGTGGTAAAGATGAATCTTGATACGGATATGCAGTGGGCATTTTGGGAAGGGGTCAGAGATTATGAGTTTACGAACAAAGAGTATCTTCAGTCGCAAATAGGCAACCCCGAAGGTAGAGATAAACCAAATAAAAAATATTACGACCCCAGAGTCTGGTTAAGAGCCGCACAAAGCAGCATGGTAAAAAGGGCTCTTGGAGCTTTTGAAGATTTAAATTGTATAGAAAGATTATAAAAAAGGAAATATTATGAGCGGAATTATAAACGATATAAATGCATTGGAGATTTTAGACAGCAGGGGAAACCCCACTGTAAGAGTGTATGTGGAGTTAGAGTGCGGGATAGTTTCTTCAGCATCTGTTCCAAGCGGGGCAAGTACCGGTGAGAATGAAGCAATAGAGTTAAGAGACGGGGATAAGAAAAGGTATCACGGAAAGGGTGTTTTAAAGGCGGTGGAAAATGTCAAGAACATCATATCTCCCGCGATAATAGGCATGAGCGTACTTGAACAGGCATCTATAGATAATCAGATGTGTGAACTTGACGGAACCCAAAACAAATCAAATCTGGGTGCAAATGCCATACTTGGCGTATCTATGGCCGTGGCAAAGGCTGCAGCAATGTACAGCGACCTTCCTTTATATAAATATCTTGGTGGAAGCAACGCAAGAAGAGTTCCCGTACCTTGCATGAATATCCTAAACGGGGGAAGCCACGCGGATAACAGCGTAGATATTCAGGAGTTTATGGTCGTACCTCACGGAGCGCCTACTTTTGCCGAAGGGTTAAGGTATGCAACGGAAACTTTCCATGAACTGAAAAAACTGTTAAATGGAAAAGGCAAAGCGACAAGCGTAGGAGACGAAGGAGGTTTTGCTCCCGATCTTGATTCAAACGAAGAGGCTATGGAGCTTATAGTTCAGGCGATTAAAAATGCGGGTTATAAGCCTGGTGAGGATATAAGCCTTGCCCTTGACAGTGCGGCAAGTGAGTTCTTAGCTTCAGGAAGCAGCAATATCTACAACCTTAAGTGGTCAAAGTGCGGTATCAAGACAAGTGACGAGATGATAGAGATGGCCAAGCAGTGGTGCGAAAAATACCCTATAATTTCGTGGGAAGATCCTTTAAGCGAAAATGACTGGGAAGGGTTCGAAAAATTCACAAAAGAGCTTGGGGACAAGATAGAGGTTGTAGGGGATGACCTTTTTGTAACAAATACCAAATATATAAAAAAAGGCCTGAAAAGAAAAAGTGCCAATGCGGTTTTGATCAAACTTAACCAGATAGGAACCGTCACTGAAACTATAGATGCGGTAAGAATGTGTAAAGACAACGGCTGGAGAGCCTTTATTTCGCACAGATCAGGAGAAACCGGAGATACGTTTATTGCAGATTTTGCAGTTGCATTTGATTCGGGACATATTAAAACAGGATCTTCCAGCAGGGGTGAAAGAATAGAAAAGTATAACAGGCTTTTAGAGATAGAAGCACAGCTTGGCGACAGCGCACAATATTTCTGGAAATAAGGGATAATATGAAGAAAACAAAGATCGTCGTAACCCTGGGTCCCTCAACAGATAATATAAAAAGTATAGAGAAGCTTATAACAAAAGGGGCAAATGTATTCAGGCTTAACTTTTCCCATGCAACCCATGAATACCATGAAAAGCTTGTAAAGAAAATAAGAAAAGCCTCCAAAAACCTTAATAAAGAAGTAGCCGTACTTCAGGATATCGCAGGGCCTAAAATAAGGATCTGCCATCTTGACAATCCGATCAGGTTAAAAACGGGAGATATCCTGACCCTTTCTAAAACGATATGCGATGAGGATAAAAGAACGGTAAGCTTAAGTTACCCGACAATTATAGATAATCTTGAAATAGGCGATCCAGTTTATTTTGCGGACGGTACGATTCGGGCGAAGGTGGTTAAAAAGTTTGATGATGAAGTAAAATGCGAGATCATTATAGCCCAGACGCTGCAGTCCAAAAAAGGGATGAACCTGCCAAAATCAAAATTAAATATAAATGCCATAACCCAAAAAGACAAAGAAGACCTGAAATTCGGCGCAAAAATCGGGGTGGATATCGTTGCCTTGTCTTTTGTTTCGGACCAGGATGATATCATCGAAGCGAAAAGTATACTAAAAGAGTGCGGCAGCGATCCTTTGGTATTTGCAAAGATAGAGAAAAAAGAAGCTATAAAAAATATCAAAAGAATAGTAAACTTTGCAGACGGTATCATGGTTGCAAGAGGCGATATGGGGGTTGAGCTGGGGTTAAAGAAAGTTCCCTTGATGCAAAAAGAGATAATAAAGCTTGCCAACAGCCGTGCAAAGCCGGTTATAACGGCAACACAGATGTTAACCTCGATGATAGACTCACCCTATCCTACAAGAGCAGAGATATCAGATATCGCAAATGCAGTGCTTGACGGAACCGATGCCGTGATGTTAAGTGATGAGACAACCATAGGTAAACATCCCCTAAAAGCTGTAGAGGTATTAAGAGAAACGATAATCGAAACCGAAAAAGACTATCCTTATTACAGGGATGTAAAAGATGTGGCAAAAGAAGATTCTGTAGCAGCTGCAGTAGCTACGATTGCAAAAAGCATCAAGCCCCATGCTCTTATTGTATTCTCAAGAAGCGGCAGAAGTGCTATATCCATGTCAAGATTCAGGCCAAAACAAAAAATACTTGTAAGCAGCTATGATATAAACACTTTAAGAAAGCTGCAGGTTGTGTGGGGTATAGATTCTATTTACCATTCCCAAAAGCTAAACGATTCGGACGAGCTGATAAAAGGTTTTTTAAAATGGGCATTGAAAAAGAATCATATCGCCAAAGAGAAAACCTATGTTCTTACCATCGGTTCCCCGATAAGTATTAAGCACGCGACGAACAATATCAGCATTATTGAAAAAGAGAGTATTAATTATCTTCTAAACAAATAAAAAATTGGTTATAATCAATCCATGATTAAAAAGATATTCCTAGTAACAAACGATGAAAAAAGATCTGCGCAGGGTTTTGATGAACTGTTGCAGCATATAAAGATACATTATAAAATAACAGATATTGAAATAAAAGACTATAAAGACATTATTGTTGATTATGATCAAAACAGCGTCACGATCCTTTATCTGAACGACGAGCAGATAAAGTTATATTTGATGAATCACTTTGACAGTCAGCAGAAAACGGCTATCCTTCCCGCAAAAGATAATCAAAATGCCCTAAACAGTTACGGCATACCCTCGGATATATATGAAGCTTTGGATCTTGCTTTTGAGAAAGAGAATTATCATAAAGTGGATATGCTCCTTTGTAACAGCCAAATTGTGTTCTCTAATATTATAATAGGGGATGTACACGGCTTAAACAATACTCCCCTTGAATCACAGAGCTTATTTTCAAAGCTGAAAGCTTTTTACGGGAATCTTTTAAACTTAAATTTTAAGGATTTTTCTTTTGAGACCTCAAAGGGGCATACCCTTCAGACCTGTGCCACGGGGGTGATGGTTCTTGAACACAGTTTTAAAAAAAGCAAAAACAGTTTTCTTGATGAGGAGCTTTCTTTGCATGACGGAAAACTAAATGCTTTTATTTTAGCTCCCCTTAGCAAGTTCGCATATCTGTATTACTTGTTTCTGGTATTTTTCTTAGGGAAAGTTTCTTATAAGAACCTTCCAAAAAGCCTTGGCTTTATTCAAACTTCAAAACTGCTGGTTTCAAGTTCCAATCCCCTTGATTTCAAAATAGACGGGGTCTTGATAAGTTCCAGGGATATAGAACTGCAGGTTAAAAAAGACAGCCTGCATATAGCCTTGAAAAAAGAGTTCGGGCAGCTTATATCAACCAAAAGCGAGGATGAAGAGAAAGATACGGTAAAAACTTCAACCCTTCCAAAAGGGGATATGAAGGAGCTTCTTATAAACGAACCTGTGCCTCTGTTCAAAAAAGCGCAGGAGGGCGAGTTCAAAGAGCTTTTCCTTTCTTTGAAACAAAGCGCAAAGTTAAGCTGGGTATTTATTACACTTATGATACTAAGCACGCTTTTAGCCACTACGGGGCTGTTTCAGGGCTCTGCTCCCGTGATAATCGGTGCAATGGTTCTGGCTCCTTTGATGGCGCCTATTGTAAGTCTTTCAATGGGTGTTGCAAGAGCAGAAGAGTATCTTATAAAAAACTCCTCTAAAACTCTTTTTGCAGGGATCGTTACTGCTCTTTTATTCTCCTGTATGCTTACTGCGGTAATCCCTTTGGATACTTTGAACGATGAGATGAGAAGCCGTCTTAATCCAAATCTGCTTGATCTTATAGTTGCGGTTATCTCAGGGATCGCGGGGGCTTATGCAAACTCAAAAAGTGAAGTGGCAAAAAGCCTTGCGGGTGTTGCTATTGCCGTTGCCCTTGTTCCGCCCCTTAGCGTTACGGGGATCGGAATAGGGTGGGGCGATCTTGATATTGTTTACGGATCGTTCCTTTTATTTATAACAAACCTTGTTGGGATAACACTCTCAGCTTCTTTGACCTTTCTTGTTCTTGGGTATGCACCGATACACAGGGCAAAAAAAGGGATAGTATATACTTCAGTGATACTGGCGGTTATAACAGTACCCTTGATAATTTCGTTCTATAAAGTGATACAGCAGAATAATATTTTGTCGGATTTAAACAAAAAACAATATATTTTAAACAGTAAAGTTGTACAAACAGAGATAGTTGAAGTGGATATATCGAAAAAACTGCCAAATATAACATTGATAATAAAAAGTGAAGAGCTACTTGATAAAAGTGATTATACGCTGTTAAAAAAGAGAATAGAAAAAGATCTTAAAACGAGAGTCGTCCTGAACATCTCGTCAAAAAACGTGATCAGGTGATGTAACCGTAATGCAATATTATCCTTATAAAATATAAAAATACTATTTAAAGGGTGATATATGCAGATAAAACAATATGAATTTAATAAAGATTATGAAAAACCGGTAGCTTACTTCTCTATGGAGTTTGCGATACATCAGGCTCTAAAAATATATTCAGGGGGTCTTGGGTTCTTGTCCGGGTCTCATATGAGAAGTGCTTTTGACCTGCAGCAGAATGTTGTAGGTGTGGGTATTTTATGGAGTTACGGATATTATGACCAGGCAAGGGATGAAGACAGGAACCTTAAAGTCGAATTTAGAAGAAAAAGATATTATTTCCTTGAAGATCCTAATATTAAAGTAACCGTATATATCGACTCCAAGCCCGTAATCGTAAAAGCATATATCGTTCCTGCCCGGCTGTTCGGTTCAGCTCCTTTGATATTGCTTTCAACTGATATAGAAGAGAATGATTACCTCTCAAGAACAATTACCCATAAACTGTACGACTCACATGAACAAACAAGAATAGCCCAGGAGATAGTTCTTGGTATCGGGGGAGTAAAAGCCCTTGAATCTTTGGGGCATAATGTAGATATCTATCATATGAATGAAGGCCACTCCCTGCCTATGGTTTTTGAGCTTTATAAGAACAGATTCCAGACAAAAGAGCAGCTTAAAGAAGCGGTAAGATTCACGACCCATACCCCCGAAGCTGCCGGAAACGAGATACATAATATAAATCTGCTTAAAAAAATGGGATTTTTCGCTTCGCACGATCTTGAGGATGTTGCAGAATTAACAGGGATAACACAGGATAAGTTCTCCTTGACCGTAGGAGCTTTAAGGGTGTCGAAAATAGCCAATGCCGTATCGAAAATGCACGCGAAAGTAGCTGTGGGTATGTGGAAGGAGTATGAAGATATCTGTGATATAATCCCCATCACCAACTCTCAGAATAAAAGGTTTTGGGCAGACAAGCCTATGCTAAGGGCCCTTGACGAGCACGAGGATTATGAACTTATAGCAAGGAAAAAACACTTAAAAAGGGTATTGTTTAACGTAGTTGCGAACCAGACCGGGAAAATGTTTGATCCTGATATTCTAACTATAGTATGGGCCAGACGGTTTGCCGAGTATAAAAGACCGGGGCTTTTAAAATATGATTTTGAAAGATTCGAAGAGATGATCACAAGAAGTGAAAAGCCTGTGCAGATCATCTGGGCGGGGAAACCCTATCCCCACGATACCAATGCAATAAACCTTTTTAACGAATTGACATATGTTGCCAAAAGCTATAAAAACGTAGCGGTAATGATAGGGTATGAACTTGAGCTTTCAAGTCTTCTTAAAAAAGGTGCCGATATCTGGATAAATACCCCGAGGATCACAAGAGAAGCAAGCGGTACAAGCGGTATGAGTGCAGCAATGAATGCTGCAATAAATTTTTCTGTCGCAGACGGCTGGCATCCCGAGTTCTGCAAAGAGGGAGTTAACAGTTTTACTATTTTGGGTTCAGATCCGACACTGACTATTGACGAGCAGGACAGGTATGATAATAAATCGATGATGGACAGGCTTGAAAATGATATCATTCCTATTTATTACGGTGATATCAAAAAATGGACAACGTTGATGAAAAACTCAATGAATGACGTGCTTAACGGGTTTGATTCAGGTTCTATGGCTCACCAGTATTATGAAAAAATGTATAAGTTTTAAGGAAAGATGATGTTATCAAATATTGAGTTAATGCAAAATGTTAAATCTTTAAAAGATATTGATGTCGAGAATAAAAAAGTTTTAATACGGGTTGACTTTAATGTTCCCATGGACTCTCACGGCAATATTACGGATGACAACAGGATAAAAGAAGCCCTGCATACGATCAATTACTGTATAGACCATAAGGCAGGTTCTATTATACTCGTAACACATCTTGGCAGGCCGAAAGGGAAGATCAACCCTGAATTTTCTTTAAAACATATAGTAAAAAGGGTTTCAAGGCTTTTGGACAGAGATGTGCAGTTTATTGAAGATTTTACGCAAAGCTCCCAGAAAGATATCCTGAAAAAAGCCAAAAAGCAAAAAGTTTTTCTACTTGAGAATATAAGGTTTTTTGAAGGGGAAACCAAAAATGACGAAACTCTTTCCCGGGAATTGGCTTCATTGTGCGATGTTTTTGTTAACGATGCTTTCGGCAGTTCCCACAGGGCGCACAGTTCTACAGTGGGTATAACAAAATATGTTGATACAAAGGTTGCAGGCTTTTTGCTGAAAAGAGAAATTGATGCTTTTGCAAAGGCGTTATTCAATCCCGTAAATCCCATCTGCTTAGTTGTGGGAGGTGCCAAGGTCTCTTCGAAGATAACACTTTTGAACAATATTATCCAAAAGGTTGACAAGATAGTAATAGGGGGTGCCATGGCAAACACCTTTTTAAAATCTATAGGGTATGATATGCAAAACTCTTTTGTTGAGGATGATTACCTGAATGAAGCTTCCCAGATAATCCAAAACGCAAAAGCAAACAGGGTGAATATATATCTTCCCGTGGATGTTGTTATAACAGATTCCATTGATCATCCCGTTGATACCAAGATAGTGCCCTCACAGGATCTCCTGGAAGGTTTCAGTGCCGTTGATATAGGACCTGCAACGGTAAAGCTGTTTGAAGAAGCGATAGGGTTGTCAAATACAATAATCTGGAACGGCCCGATGGGTATATTTGAAATAGACAGGTTCTCAAAAGGAACTTTCAGAATAGCCCATGCAATTGCCGATACCTATGCATACAGTATAGTAGGCGGTGGAGATACCGCCAATGCCGCGGACAAAGCCGGAGAGAAAGAGAATATAAGTTTTATCTCAACAGGAGGGGGCGCGAGTTTGGAGCTTCTTGAAGGAAAAATACTGCCGGGCTTTGAAAATCTTGAGAAAAAAACGAAAACTTGATGAATATAAAAGCAATTGATCTATATCTTCAAAAACTAAAGCAGGGATCGGTAAAAGAACATAATATAGATGATGCGGATATTGCCGATTATCTTGAAGAAGTAAAGCAAAAAGACGAGAACAAGTTTTTTGATTATCTAGGCTCCCTGCCTCTGCCCCTGCGGGCTCAGACCTTTATGGAACTGCCTACTGCATTCCAGGTGGATCTTATAATAAATTCCGACCCAAAATCACTCTCAGAGATAATCGAAGAGCTTGAAAGTGACGATGCAACCGATCTTTTTCTTGCAATAAGCAAAGTTGACAAAGAAAAAGAGGAGGAGATATTCCTTTTATTAAGTGATAAAAAGCAAAAAACCATTGAGAAACTGATCTCGTACGATTCCAATGAAGCCGGTTCATTGATGCAGACAGAGATATTTAAAGTAAGTGCGACCAGAACGGTAGCTTATGCTATAGAGAAACTTGGAAGATTGAAAGAATCGGGCATCGGTACGGTTCAGAATATATTTATTACGGATGAAAAAGGGCGTTTTATCAAATCTATCTCCATTGATGACCTGATACTGGAGAATATTGAGAGCAGATTTGAGGATATACTGGGAAAATACAGTGATGATTACAGTATTGTTTCCCATGAGACCATAGATAATGTGGTAAACATGATAGAAAAGTATGACCTGGTATCATTAGCGGTAGTTGACAGGATGGGACATTTAATAGGGCGTATCACCCATGATGATGTTATTGATATTATGCAAGAACGTGCAACCAAGCAGTTGTACAATCTGAATAAACTGGATGAAAACGAGGAACTGCAGGAGAACTTCAGTAAAACGACCAAGACCAGGGCAACCTGGCTTACGATCAATCTTTTAAATGCGATTCTGGCATCTTTGGTAATAGGTATATTTGAAGAAGCCCTTGATGCAATAGTAGCTTTGGCTGTCTTGATGCCTATTGTGGCAAATATGGCGGGAACAGCATCGGTTCAGACAATGACGGTAATAGTAAGGCAGATGTCATTAGGGGAGATAAGTATAAGTAATTTGAAACCGATCTTGTCAAAAGAGATAAATATCTCTATTCTAAACGGTATTCTGTTTGCGCTTTTAAGCTTCGGCATAACACAGATGTGGTTTAATAATACATTGATCTCGGTTTCCATAGGTTTATCTATGTTTGTGAGTTTTGTAAGTGCGGGAATACTTGGAACTACTGTGCCAATGGTGCTTAAAAAGTTTAATATCGATCCTGCCGTTGCAAGTTCCGTCATAGTTATAACCTTGGTTGATATTATAGGGTTTTTCAGCTTTCTCTGGTTTGCCGAACTTATAGCTTTATAATACTTCCTGTAATCGCAATGTAACAATATTAATGTAATATAGATCCTACAAAAAAGAGGTTTAAGATGAATAACAAACTTATAACAGAGAGCCTGAAAGAGGGTGACGGTTTTTCAAGCAACATACACGCTATTGACACTGTTGCCGTAGACGTTAATACCCAGGGGATAAAACACTATAACATCCCCCAAAGATATTATGAAAATAAGATCGTGCTTTTGCCTGTGAATAAAACCAAATATTTTTTTTATTGGGAATTCTCGCCCGAGTTTATCAAAAACAACAAAGCAGCAATAGAAGATATATTCTTTCATATTGTGGATGAGAAGCATAATCTTTTGGAATCAATTCAGTGCCAGGGGGAATGGGGACAATATTTCTTTGAAATTAAAAGTGATGTAAAACTGCTTGAGATCATAGCAAGATACAAGCACGGAGTTCAGTTAAAGCACCTGCTTGCTTCAAATAAAGTAACAGTGTTTAATTCTGAAATAAAAATACCCCGAAACGACGTATGGATAAACAAGCAAAAAGGGTTTACCGAAGTTATAAGATCTTCACTGCAGCATTTTACGCTTGGGATGTCGTCCAAGAATTATGTAGACGAGATCAGCAGATTAAAAGAGTTTGAAAAGATATCAAAAGGAAGCTTCAGCTCTTCCGACCTTGGGGGACAATTATGATAAAAGGATACTGGGTTCCTGTTTTACATTCACATCTGCCTTTTGTAAAACATCCGCAGCATGATTATTTTTTAGAGGAGCACTGGCTTTTTGAAGCGATCACGGAGTGTTATATTCCATTGTTGAGAAACCTGAAAAGGTTAAATGACGAGGGTGTGGATTTCAGGCTTACTACTTCCGTAACCCCGCCATTGGCCCAGATGCTTGATGACGGGCATCTTATGGATAAGTATGAAAAATACCTTCAAAGGCTTATTGAACTGGGACATAGAGAGGTTGAAAGAACCAAAAATGAGGAAGTATTTTCAAATATTGCAATTTATTACAAAAACTTTTTTGAGCAGACGAAAGAGTTCTTTGAGGGCTTCTTAAATAAAAATATTTTAAACGGTTACAAATATTTTAACGATATAGGGAAGATCGAGGTGATAACCTGCGGAGCTACGCACGGTTTTCTTCCTTTATTAAGTGTAAACCAAAGAGCCGTAGAGGTTCAAATAGAAGTTGCGGTTAGCGCACATAAGAAACATTTCGGCAAACCGCCTAGAGGTATCTGGCTGCCCGAGTGTGCCTATTATGAAGGACTGGATTCTATTTTAAAAGATAACGGGATCGATTTTTTCTTTATGGATTCCCATGCACTGATTTACGGTGAACCCACTGCCGTAAACGGAGTTTATGCTCCTGTGTATACTCCAAGCAGTGTTGCAGCCTTTGCAAGGGATCCGCACTCTGCAAAACAGGTTTGGAGCTCAAAAGAGGGTTACCCGGGTGATTTTAACTACAGGGATTTTTACCGTGACATAGGTTATGACCTTGATTATGAATATATCAGGGATTTTATCGATCCCGACGGTTCAAGGGTGTTTACCGGATTCAAGTACCATAAAGTAACGGGAGATACGAACTATAAAGAGGTGTATGATCCCCAAAAAGCTTTGGATACTACAATAAGCCATGGGGAGGATTTCCATTTTAACAGGGACAGGCAGTTTGAATATCTGGGTCAAAATATGGACAGAACCCCTATGGTGGTTTCCCCGTATGATGCGGAGCTTTTCGGACACTGGTGGTTTGAGGGGCCGGAGTTCTTATACAATGTGTTTAAAAGCATAGATAAACATAAAGTTTTCAAAGCCGTTACCCCCGTGGAGTATCTTAATATGTACCCTCAAAACCAGGTTATAGCACCTTCTGCTTCATCATGGGGTGATCAGGGGTATTATGATGTATGGCTTAATGAATCAAATGCCTGGATATACAGACACCTGCACCATATGGCCGATATGATGGTTCATCTTGCAAATGAATATAAAACAACAAACGACTTTAATACGGGCAGGATCTTAAACCAGATGGCAAGGGAGCTTCTACTTGCCCAAAGCAGCGACTGGGCATTTTTAATGACCACCAAAACTGCCGTGGAATACAGTGAACAAAGAACCAAAGAGCATATATCAAATTTCAATAACCTGCAGAATATGATCTGCTCCGAGCTTGATTATGAGTTCCTTGAGGAATTGGAGTACAAAAATTCCATTTTCCCTTTCCTTGATTTTAGAATCTATTGTACGAAAGGCTGAAAATGATTGATAAATTAAAAGAGAAGCTAAACTGCCTTTTAAAAGATAAAGAAACAGATAAAGAGAAATTCCAGAAGATACTTCAAAAGCTCGAGAAAAAACATAAAGAGCTTTTAAAAGAAAAAGATGAAACGAAAAAGCTAAAAGCGGTAGAAAAACTTATCAGAAGAACCAAAGAGAAGATAAATAATATTTAAGGCTTTCCCATGCAGTTAAAAAATTTTTCTATTATGTACGTGGAGGATGACAAGGAGATTTTAGAACTTGTGGACTATATTTTGAAACCCCGATGCAAGAAGTTATTAACTGCAGACAACGGAAAAGATGGATTGGAGTTATATGATCGGTTCAAGCCCGATATTGTAATAAGTGACATAAATATGCCTTTTATGGACGGCATTGAGATGTCAAAACAGTTAAAAAGCAAAGAACCCGATCTTCCCATAGTCCTTGTAACCTCTTTTGACGATACCGAACTTTTAAAAGAAGCTATAAATACAGGTATAGATAAATATATACAAAAACCTTTTTCAACAGAGAGTTTTCTGGCTTCACTGAATGCGGTGGTAAAAATGCTTGAACTTAAAAACGAAAAGGCAGATCTGCAGAATATGATACAGACACAAAGCAAGATCGCATCAATGGGTGAGATGATAGGAAATATCGCCCATCAGTGGAGACAGCCTTTAAACGTGATATCGACAGCTGCAAGTTCGTTTCTGCTAAATCTTGAATTAAAAGGGCAAGTGCAAAAAAACGAGATCATTGAAAACTCAAACCAGATCCTGAATCAGGTAAACTACCTTTCAAATACCATTGATGATTTCAGGGACTTTTACTCCAAAGATGATTTGTGCGTAAAGTTCAATATAAAAAATGCTGTTTATAAGAGTATATCTCTTGTAAAAGATTCATATAAAAGCAATTCAATAGAGTTCATTCTGGATCTTAATGATTATGAGATCGAAAAAAAAGAGAATGAACTTATCCAGGTATTTATTAATATCTTGAATAATGCAAAAGATGCTTTTATTATAAATAATATAGACCCCGATAAAAGATATGTTTTTATTAAAATGAGCGTTGATGAGAAAAAGTGCACTATTTTTATTAAAGACAGTGCAAACGGCATAGACGAAAGTGTTATCGAACGGGTATTTGAACCCTATTTTACAACCAAATTCGCTTCCCAAGGGACGGGAATAGGGCTTTATATGAGCCATCAGATCATCACAGAACATTTCAACGGAAAGATCACAGCATATAATAAAGCTTACGAATTCAATAAAAGCAGCTTAAAAGGTGCCTGTTTCAAGATAACGCTTTTTTCATAGCAGATATAAATCCTGCTTTAAATTATAAAATCAAAATATAAAAAATACCTTATTTTATTTTACCTTATATATTAAGATGATATATTGGAAAAGTTTAGTTTTATAAAGTAGTACTACTTTTTGTAATTCTTGTGTAACTGTAATATTATAAAATATTTATAAATAAAATAGGAGCATTTTTATGCAGGGATATATCTTGGCATTGATATTCACACCTTTGGTGTTTGCAATTATATTGCCATTTAACAGTGTAAGAGTCAGAAATATCGTTACTTATTCGGCGGTATTCTTTTTATCCCTTTTATCTATCGGGGTATTTTTTCAAACAGATATAATCCGGCTTGAATTTTCCCATCTGCTTCATAATCTGTTTATAGCAGCAGATATAATTCTTCTGCTTTTTTTCATCTTTGTGGGACTTAAGAAAAAAAACAATCTCGTAACATCCCTTGCTCTGGTACAATCGGCTTTGTTCTGCTATTTCCTTTTTCAGGATCCTTTTATATCTTCAAGCGATATTGTTGTAGATAAGATATCTTCTATTATGCTTCTTGTAGTGAATATAGTAGGCGGAATCATTATAATCTATTCTTTGCGTTATATAGATACGGAGGAGTTCAAGCAGTGCAGGAAAAATGCTTTTATTGCAATACTTTTCTTTTTTGTTGCAGTGATGAACCTTATCGTAACTACGAATAATTTAGAGATCTTTTTTCTGGCTTTTGAGCTTACTACGCTATGTTCCTACCTGCTTATCAAGTACAGGGGTGACGAACTTTCTGTTACTAATGCTTTAAGAGCTCTTTGGATGAACCAGGTAGGGGGTGTGGCTATACTTGTAAGCCTTATTGTTTCGGTTGCCGTTTACGATACCCTTTATTTTGATATATTATTAGCACGAGTGGATGATATGTTTCTTCTTGCAATAGTATTTTTAGCAGTTGCGGCTTTCGTTAAAGGAGCCAGTATACCGTTTGACAAATGGCTTTTGGGTGCTATGGTTGCTCCCACGCCCGTAAGTGCAATATTGCACAGTGCCACTATGGTTAAGATAGCACCGTATCTTATCTTGAAGATCTCCCCTGCATTTTCCCCTTCTGTGTCTATGCTTGTTATGATATTCGGAAGCTTTATTTTTATGTCGGCGTCAATGCTTGCCCTTAGCAAAGATTATTTCAAAGAGATACTGGGGCTTTCTACTATTGCACTTCTGGCCCTGATGATGTCCATAGCATCCATAAATGATCCAAGGGCAGTTGATATATGCCTTACTCTTATCGTATTTCATGCTATATCTAAAGCTTTATTGTTCCTGCAGGCGGGAATATTGGAAAAACAGTATCATTTGAAATATCTAAAAGATATAAACTATCTTGTGGCAAACTCCAAACTTGTGGTATTTTTCATACTTACGGGATTTGCTTCCCTTACTCTGCCGCCTTTTGGTGCTTTTGTAGGGAAACTGGCTTCCATAGAACTGGTAGCATCTTTGATAGAGGATAATATACTTTATGTGTTTGCACTGGTATTTATTCTGCTTGGGTCTGTGTTTTTAACGCTTCTTTATTTTAAAGTGGTTACGAAACTCCTTGCCGTATCAAAAAATACCGAAACTTCAAAGCAGAAGATCCCCTTGTCTTATATCCTGACATCATTCTCTTTGATCGGGCTGCTTTTGTTTGGTATTTACACTATATACAAGGTCGGTCTTTTAAGTTTAGAAGAAGCATTGATCCCTGCTGTAATAATAGCTTCAACCCTCTTTATGCTATATTTTGTAAAACTTAAAAATGCCCACCTTGTCAAAGAGTATAATTGCGGGGAGAAGGACAGTGTAAGTTTAAGTGCGTACTATTTCAATATAGATGAAAAATACAAAAAGATCATTGTTTTTATCTCCATATCTTTGATGATCTTAATTTTAACGGCGGGGATATAATATGTTTGAGACAGTTTTAATATTATTGATCCCTGTTATCGGGGGATTGATCTACGGAGTTGAAAGAGTTGTAAGAGCAAGAATGCAAAACAGGATGGGACCTCCCGTTTTGCAGCCTTTTTACGATATGTACAAGCTTATGGACAAACAGCCTTTTATGATAAACTCATATCATATAGTTTTTGCCCTTGCCCATTTTATAACGCTATGGGTAGCTGCCGCTATGGTGATACTTGGATTTAATCTGCTTTATATAGTGTTCATACATCTTTTATCTTCAGTTTTTCTTGTTCTTGCGGGTTACAGCGTTAATTCTGTTTATTCCCATATGGGTTCTAACAGGGAGCTTTTGACTATTGTTGCATACGAGCCGGTATTGATACTAATAGCTGTAGGGTTTTATATGGTTAACGGTAGTTTTGACACTTCACTTATATATTCAAGCTCTTCAAGTCTTTTAAGTATGATACTTTTATTTGCGGCACTTCTTTTGATCATCCCCATAAAGCTTAAAAAATCCCCTTTTGATGCGGCGGAAGCCCACCAGGAGATAATAGGCGGGATAGAGATAGAGTTCAGCGGGATATTTTTTGAGATACTTTATATGGCAAAGTGGGTGGAGTATATGTTTATCTATCTTCTTGTAACACTCTTTGCCGGAGATAATCTTATCCTTGCTTTGGTCCTGTGTACGGTTGTGTTTCTGGGAGTGAATCTTGTTGATAACTCAACGGCAAGGGTAAAGATAAAAGAGCTTGTGCAGATCACCCTTATCATTGGGGTAACACTTGCCATTTTAAATTTAGCGGGGCTTGCTTATGTTTAATAAACTATTTAATTTCAAACCATACAGGAAAAAATCACCCTGGATACTCCATTACAATGCGGGTAGCTGTAACGGATGCGATATTGAGATTCTGGCGTGTCTTAGTCCAAAATACGATCTTGAAAGGTTCGGGGTTATAAATACGGGTAATCCAAAGCAGTCGGATATATTTTTGGTAACGGGACCCGTAACCAAAAGAAGCCGTGAAAGAGTGGTGGAGCTTTATACCCAGATGCCCGAACCAAAAGTGGTAATAGCAGTAGGAAGCTGCACCTGTACTGGAGGAGTGTTTAGGGGGATGTATAATGTTGAAGACGGTCTTGACCGGTATATCCCGGTAGACGTATATATTCCAGGATGCGCAGCAAGCCCCGAGCTTATAATTGACGGAGTGGTAAAAGGCCTGGAGGTTCTTGAAAAGAAGACAAAAGAGATAGAAAGACCGTTCAAGCTTTTTAGAAAAGAGACCGATAATAACGGAACAATAGACAGAACAAATACCGCTTTGAAAGTAGGGGAAGATGATGATAAATAGAAAAAGGTCAAGTCTTGATATGATCAAGGATGATATAATAGATTTTTATGATAAGAAAAAGTGGCATTTTCTGACCCTTAACGGGGTAAAGTTAAATGAAGAAGAGACTGAGATTCAATGGATATTTTCAATGTACGGAAGTACAGACGAAAATATAACCATGTTTTACCTAAGCGTAAAACAAGATGATATAATCCCTGATCTAAGCGAGATACTGCCGTCTGCAACCATTTCCCAAAGGGAAATAGTAGATATGTTCGGAATAGAGGTTGAAAACTCGGAAAAAGGTCTTTACCTGGATGAAGACTCGGAAAGTATGCCGCTTTCTTCTTGCGGAATATAAGGATAAAATATGGGTAAAAAAACTATAAATATTCCACTTGGTTCCCAGCATATCTCCCTGCTGGAACCCGTTAAGTTCAAATTCGAGTGTGAAAACGAAAAGATAATAGGCGTAGACAGCGACGTGGGGTTTGTACACAGGGGAATAGAAAAAGCCTGTGTTACAAAATTCAAATTTGATTCTATAGGTTATGTGGTTGCAAGGATCTGCGGGCTTTGTGCCATAACCCACTCCCTTGCTTATACCACTGCTGCGGAAAACCTTCTCGAGGGAGAGATAAGTGACCGTGCCAAATATTTAAGAGTGCTTCTTGTGGAACTTGACAGGATCCATTCACATATGCTGTGCCTTTCCCATACTGCTGAAAGTGCAGGGTTTGAAGCGATGTTTATGCAGATAATGGGTGACAGGGAGTATGTAATGGATCTGCAGGAGAGCCTGACCGGAAACAGGATCCAGTTTGATTATATAAGTATAGGCGGGGTAAACAGGGATCTTACAACAGATATTGAAAAAGATATAAGAACAAACCTGAAACTTATAAAAGAAAAAGTGAACCAGTATATTGACGAGTTCACCAACAACTGGAGCCTGTCGTTAAAGTTTGAAAACATAGGAGCTCTTAATCTTGATGAAGCGTGTACCTATAATGCAATAGGTCCTCTTGCCAGAGCAGCGGGACTAGGGACCGACGTAAGGTCAGAGACAAATTATCTCCCGTACAAAGAGATAGGGTTCAAGATGCAAAAAGCGCAAAACGGTGATATACATTCAAGGAATATAGTAAGATTAAACGAGATATTAAACTCTATACAGATGTGTGAGAATATTATAGACGGTCTGCCTCAAGGTGATATCTTCACTAAATTAAAAGGAAAACCAAAAGGGGAAACAGTAGTGCGGCTTGAAGCCCCAAGGGGTGAACTGATGTATTATGTTAAAGGAAGCGGAAAGCCTATACTTGACAGGGTGCGGATAAAGACTCCCACTTTCTCGTGTATCCCTGCATTTATGGAAATCTTCAAAGGGTCAAATTATGCCGATGCCCCTGCAATTCTGGCATCTTTTGACCCCTGTTTGTCGTGTACGGCTAAATAGGAGTTAAAATGTTCGGATCAATAAAGAAAGCATTTAAAAACCTTTTTAAAAAGCCACAGACAATAAGTTATCCTTTCAAGCCTATTGAGAGGAAAAAGGATTACAGAGGGCTTATAGAGTACGGGGAGGAATCGTGCATATACTGTTTGAAGTGTGAAAAAGCGTGTCCCCCGGGAGCTATACTTTTTGTACCTACTGAAAATCCAAGCGATAACCCCAAAAATAAAAAGGGATTAAAGTATGAATACAATCCTCATCTTTGCATATATTGCGGGGAGTGTGTACGGGCCTGTCCCAAACCGGACGAGGCATTATGGCAAAGTGAAAAGAAACCGGCCGTTGCGGTAAAAGAAGAGGATGTTAATAATAAATGGTTTGAGATAGAGGCACTTAAGTAGTTTAATTTTTATAAAAAACTTAAGAAAAAAATATAATTATGTGTTCTAATGGATAATTTTTTTCCATTAGCTATACTTCCATTAACTTTTTTAAAGGAGTAATATATGGCTTGCGATACAGGTGCAAAACCAATCGAAGAGATAGAAACTGCGGTTTCAAATGAAGAAAACACAAACACACAAAACAAGGAGAACAAAGATATGGCATCAAGTTTAGTATTAAGAAAATCACCAGAGTTTAAAATGGACGCGTACAACGCAAAAACAGGACACTATGAGACAGTATCAAGTGAAGATTACAAAGGTAAATGGACAGTAGTATGTTTCTACCCTGCTGACTTTACATTCGTATGTCCAACAGAGATCGCTGCAATGAACGCAAAATACGACGAGTTCCAAGAGCTTGGAGTTGAGATCTTGGCAGTATCGACAGATACAAAATTCTCACACAAAAGATTCGTAGAGACTGAGCCTTTATTAAAAGACTTAAAACTTACAATCGGAGCTGATACTACAGGAACTGTTTCAAGAGCATTCGGAGTAATGATCGAAGAAGAAGGTATCGCATTAAGAGGAAGATTCCTGATCAACCCGGAGGGAACTGTAGTAGCACAAGAGGTTCAAGCACCGTCTGTTGGTAGAAATGTAAACGAATTCCTAAGACAAGTAAAAGCTTGGCAGCATGCTGAAAAAACAGGTGAGGTTTGCCCTGCAGGATGGGTTCCTGGTGGAAAAACACTTCCGGTTAACACTGACGTTGAGCAGATGACAGGTAGAGTTGGTGATTACATCACTGTTGAAGAGATCATGGCTTAATCTTCCATATTTAAAATATAAAAGAAGTACCCTTGGGTGCTTCTTTTTTTTACTTTGATTATATATAAAACATACCCGCTACCCAGATTTTTTAAAATCACTTTAAATATCGATATTCTTTCCTAAAGTATTTCTCCTTTTTACCCTTATTATGATAAATTAGTAAAAATTATAAAATTAGTTATTCTAGTAACCTTATTGTTATTCTAGTAGTATAAAATTTTATAAATCACTAAAAAGGAAAAACTTGATGGTTTCTCAAACTGACGACAGATATAAAATGGTCGAAAAAACCATGAAAAAACTAGGATATGACAGAAGTGCCCTTATAGAGACCCTTCATACCGCGCAGGAAACATTCGGTTATCTGGAAAATGACGTATTAAAGTTTATTGCCAGAAGATTAAAACTTCCCTTTTCAAAAGTATACGGAGTTGCGACTTTTTACCACTTCTTCAGACTCAAGCCAAAAGGTAAGCATACTGCCGTAGTCTGTATGGGTACAGCCTGTTATATCAAAGGGGCTTCAGCTATTCTTGAGAGCCTTGAGAAAAGATTCGGCATAAAAGCGGGAGAAACCACAAAAGATTCCTTGATATCCATTTTAACGGCCAGATGTGTTGGTTCATGTTCTTTGGCACCTGTTGTTATCTATGATAATAAACCTGTAGGTAATTTAACCCTGGAAAAAGCGAATGAAGCTGTTGAGGAGTTGATCAAATGATACAGACAATAGAAGATCTGCAGGAGATAGCAGATAAAAAAAGATGTACAGAGAAAAGCTGTAAAGGCGAACTTAGGATCTGTACGGGAAGCAGTTGCGCCGCTTTGGGTTCTGTGGAGCTTGAAAAATCTTTGTCAAAAAAAGCAAAAGAGAAAGGCTTAAATGACAAATGTAAAGTTAAAGGTGTCGGGTGCAACGGTCTTTGTTCGGCGGCTATCATGGCTATGAGATATGACAGGGCAAATGATAAAGAGACAATCTACGGAGGAGTAGAAGCAAGCGATGAGGATAAACTTTTAGAGCTTATTGAAAACGATGCAGCCCTTGAGGATAAAAAACTTGATACCAACGAGCCTTTCTTTAAAGAGCAGAAAAAAATAGTGCTTGAGAATGCGGGAACCATTGATCCAAACGATATAGATGATTATATTGCCCATAACGGTTATTTCGCCCTGTTTAAGGCAATAGAGGATATGAGTCCGGTTGAAGTCATCGAAGAGGTTAAAAACAGCGGACTTAGAGGTCGTGGAGGGGGAGGATATCCTACGGGACTAAAATGGGAGACCGTTTATAAAGTTGAAAGTGATATGAAATATATCGTATGCAACGGTGATGAAGGGGATCCCGGAGCCTTTATGGACAGGGCAGTTATGGAAGCTGATCCCCATAAAGTTATCGAGGGGATGGCACTGGCAGGATTTGCCTGTGGAGCATCAAAAGGTTTTATCTATGTGAGGGCTGAATACCCCATTGCGGTTGAAAAGCTGAACAAAGCAATTAAGCAGGCCAGAAAAAAAGGGATACTTGGAAACAATATCGCAAACAGCAGCTTTAGTTTTGATATTGAAGTAAGGCTTGGCGGAGGTGCATTCGTGTGCGGTGAAGCAACGGCGCTTGTAGCTTCTATTGAAGGTAACAGGGGAAATCCACGGCAGAAGCCACCGCATCTTAGCGATTACGGATTATGGAGCGAACCTACTATTTTAAATAATGTGGAGACCTTTGCAAATATAGCGCCTATAATAAGAAACGGTTCCCAGTGGTATAAAAGTATCGGAACAGAAAAGTCAAGCGGTACGAAAGTATTTGCATTAACTGGACATATTAAAAATACAGGGCTTGTAGAGGTTCCCATGGGGATAAGCTTAAGGGATCTTATCTATAAAGTAGGTGGTGGAGTTCCCGAAGGTGCAAAACTAAAAGCGATCCAGACGGGTGGACCAAGCGGAGGGTGTATCCCTGAAGATATGCTTGATATTACCGTTGATTACGACAGTCTTAAGGCAGTGGGTTCTATTATGGGAAGCGGCGGGCTTATCGTAATGGACGAAACATCCAATATGGTTGAAGTTGCCAGATTCTTTATGGACTTTTGTAAAAGCGAATCGTGCGGTAAATGTGTACCCTGCAGGGTCGGTACCACGGAACTTACAGAGCTTCTTGACAAGTTTGTGAAAAAAGAGGCAAAAGCAAGTGACTTTGAGCTTTTAAAAGATATGTGCGAGGTTGTAAAAGAGGCAAGCCTCTGCGGACTTGGGCAGACTGCACCCAATCCCGTACTTAGTACAATAAAGTATTTTGAGAATGAATATCTTCAAGGGATTAAAAAATGATAAGAGAAAAAGCAAGAGTAAAAACATTTAAGATCAATGACATAGACGTCACGGGAAGATCAAACAGCACTATCCTTGAAGTGGCTAATGAACACGGCATAAAAATACCTACGCTTTGCTATCTTGAAGGATTAAGCTGCGTGGGTGCGTGCAGAATGTGCCTAGTTGAAGTAAAAGGGGGCAGAAAACTTGTACCTGCATGTACCTCAAAGATAAAAGAAGGAATGGAAGTTTACACTGAATCTGCTAAAATACAATCTCACAGGAAAATGATACTTTCGATGATATTTGCCGAACGTACCCATACCTGCAGTGTCTGCGTCTCCAATGGACATTGTGAACTGCAGGACCAGGCAATTGATCTTGATCTTGAGCACAGCCTTGTTCCTTATATCCATAAGAAGTTCGATATAGATGCTTCCCACAAAGACTATATTTACGATCCGAACAGGTGTATACTTTGTACAAGATGTGTAAGGGTTTGTGATGAAGTTGAAGGTGCCCATGCTATTGATATTTTAGGACGTGGGATCGATTCAAAGATCATACATGATATGGATGAACCCTGGATAGATTCCGAAACCTGTACAAGCTGCGGAAAGTGTGTTCAGGTATGTCCTACAGGGGCTCTTTTTGAAAAAGGGGTAAGTGCAACGGAGATGGTTAAGAAAAAGAATATCATTACGAATTTAATTCAGGCAAGGAAGAACAAATGAACAAGGTAAAAGTTGGAACTATTTGGCTTGACGGGTGTTCAGGTTGTCATATGTCGTTTCTGGATATGGATGAGAGGATAGTTGAACTCTCGCAGTATATGGATGTGGTTTACAGCCCTTATGTCGATGCAAAAGAGATACCTGAAGATATAGATCTTTTTATAGTAGAGGGTGCTTTAAGTACAGACCATGACCTGGAGCTTATCAACATAATAAGAAAAAACTCGAAAATAGTTTTAGCCCTTGGGGATTGTGCCATTACCGGAAATATATCCGCTATGAAAAACCTTGTAGGTACGGATGCGGTGCTTGAAAAAGGGTATTTTGATCTGGCAGACATAAACAAAGGGGAGTACCCTGATCTTGTGGTGCCAAAGCTTCTGGATAAAGTGATCCCTCTAAATGAGGCAATCGATGTTGATTATTTCGTTCCCGGGTGTCCTACGCCTGCAGATGCTATCTATGAAGTGATAAAAGCCATCATTGAGGGTAGAGAGATTAAAATAAGTGATTATACAAGGTTTGGTAAGTAAAATGGAAAAGAAAAAAATAGTAATCGATCCCGTAACCAGAATCGAAGGTCATGCAAAGATCACCATTGATCTAAATGAGCAGGGTGCAGTTGATGATGCAAAGATTCATGTGACCCAATACAGGGGCTTTGAAAAGATGTGCGAAGGGCGGCCGTACAGCGAGATGCCTGCACTTACGGCCAGAACCTGCGGGATCTGCCCCGTAAGTCATGCCATATCATCTACAAAAGCCTGTGACAATCTTATGGCCGTACGTCCTCCAAAAGGGGGAAGAAACTTAAGAAGGATAATAAACCTGGCGCAGATAGTACAGTCTCATGCTTTGAACTTTTACCATTTAAGCAGTCCCGATTTCGTGTACGGTTTTGATGCGGCAAAAGAAGACAGGAATATCTTCAAGCTTATGCAGACCCATCCCGATATGGCAAAAGACGGTATAAAACTTAGAGCTTTCGGTCAAAAGATCATTGAAGAGCTTGGGGGTAAAAGGATCCACCCGACATGGATAGTTCCGGGAGGCGTAAGCCATACAATAACAAATGAGCAAAGACAGAATATACTTTCCCAGCTGCCTGAAGCTATGGAAATAGCCCAAAAAACTCTTAAATACTTTACTGATAATCTGCACAGATTCCAAAAAGAGATAGATACTTTTGCTTCGTTTCCTTCTTTATTCATGTCTATTGTTAATAAAAAAGGGAAGTTAGAGCATTACGACGGTTTTTTAAAGTTTATCGATGCCAACGGCAATGTTCTGGAAGAGGGGATAGATCCAAGATTTTACAAAGATTATATAGGTGAGGCTGTTGAGAAAGACAGCTATTTAAAATCTCCTTATTATAAGCCATTAGGCTATCCTGAAGGTATGTACAGAGTAGGTCCCCTTGCCAGGCTTAACGTAGCTGATTCGTGCGGTACGCATCTTGCGGATAAAGAGTTTGAGAGGTTCAAGAACCTTAATTCCGGCAAGCCTGTATTAAACTCGTTTTATTATCACTATGCAAGGATAATCGAGATAATTTACGGAATTGAAAGAATCGAAGAGCTGTTGAACGAAGATGAAACAATGAGCCAAAATGTAAGGGCCCATGCTGATATAAACAGGAACCAGGGTGTTGGGTGCTCCGAGGCCCCAAGGGGAACACTGTTCCACGATTACAGTGTAACCAACGACGGTATCATTACGGGTGTGAACCTGATCATAGCAACGGGAAATAATAACCTGGCAATGAATGCCGGAATAAAACAGGTTGCAAAAGAGTTTGTGGACGGAAGCAATATAACCGACGGTGCACTAAACAGGGTAGAAGCGGTTATCCGGTGTTTTGATCCCTGCCTTAGCTGTTCCACCCATGCCATGGGTATAGTCTCTTCAAAAGTTGAAATAAGAGACCATAACAAGCAGACCATAGAAATGATCAGCAGGACATAATATTTGCGCTTCATCATAGGGTACGGCAATGAGCTTCGCGGTGAAGACGGATTTGGCATAGAAGTTGTAAAACAGCTTGAAAAACATTCTTTGAATGATACGAAACTTATAAGCTGTTTTCAGCTTACCCCGGAACTTTGCTTAAAGCTTCTGGATGCTAAAAAAATAATATTCGTAGATGCTGCATATTCATCACAGTTTCATTATGCAATGGCGTGTTCTCTGGAAGGGGAAATAACTTCAAGTCTAAGCCACCATATAGGATTTAAAACAATTGTATCCATATTAAAAGATCTTTACGGGAAGACCCCCGAGTATGAAGTATATTCACTTTTAACGGACTCTTTTGACAATATTGAGGATAAAAAGCTTTATACTAAGCAGATAGAACAAACTGTAAAGTTTCTCATCAACGCTTAATCAGCTTAAATCTTCAAGTTCTATGGTAAACACCGCTCCGTTTTCGTCGTTCTCTGCGTATATTTTACCACGGCAGTGATCTTCAATAATGGTTTTTGACATGTAAAGCCCAAGACCCGTACCGTCTTTTTCCAGTTTTGTGGAGTAGTAAGGCTCAAATATCTTTTTTATTATATCTTTGGGTATACCTCCCGCATTATCAGATATTCGTATAATAAACTTCTCATTTTTGTACAGGGTATCTATATTTATTTTCTTATTTTCGATATCTTTTTCTATCAGAACATCTTCGGCATTTTTAATAAGGTTCAAAACAACCTGTCTTAACTCATTTGGGTAAGTGAAAAGTTTGCTGTTGCATTGATAGTTCTTCTGTACGGTTATATTTTTGTTATAAAGTGATGTCTGGATAATATTCAAAGAGTCCTCACATATAGTGCTTAAGGAGATCTGTCTTTTCTCTTTTGTTTTTTTGAAGAAGTTCCTGAAATCATCTATAGTTAAAGACAGGTGCTGGGTGTAATTATTTATGTTTTCAAGTTTTTCATTAAAGAGTTCTTTATCGTATTTTCCCATCATCGATTTTATAAGCAGGGTGTTTGTTGTTGAGCCTATAGCCGTGAGAGGCTGTCTCCACTGGTGGGCGATCATATTTATCATCTCCCCCATCTGGGCAAGTCTGTTTTGCTGCATCAGGTGTTTTTGATTCTCCTGATTCTTTTTCACTTCTTTGTCTACTTTTTTCTGCAGTTCTTTATTGAAGCTCTCCAGGGCTTTGTTCTTATCCTCGATTATCTTTGTGAATTTTAGGAAATAAAGCTTCAGCTGGCTTATTTCGTCCAGAGAATTGTCAAATTCGTCATTTTCGATCAGCTGCAGTTTCTTTTTGATAGATTCCGTTAACCTGTTAAGCGGTCTTAGCAGCTGCTTCATAAGTAAAATAAGAGCAATAGTTGTTATGAAAATTAAAATAAACAGTTTAAGCAGATTCTCCTTTAAGGTATCGGTAATGTCTTTAAAAAGATTCTCTTCATTGATAATCAGCGATATGTTAAGGTCAAGATTGCTTTTGTGGTATCTACTTGAGGAGAGCAGGTAGTTTTGTCCGTTAGCTTTTATATTTTTTATGCCGGGCGTATGCTTGAAGAAATATTCATTGGGAATATTTTCTGATTTTGTACTTTTATAGATAAATTTTTTGTCATTAAGATTAGTCAGTACAACCGCATCAAAATTTACAAGTTTGTCTACAATGAACTCCTGGATATTCTTAAGGGAAACTTGTGCTATCAATACTCCGAGTTTTTCGAAAGTATTTATATCCCTGACCACCAAAGAAAGATCAAGGCTTAATATATTGTCATCGTAGTATATGGGACTTATGGTAAGATCTTCCTGTGCAAATTTCTGCAGGTTCTTTTTATATAGAAGACTTTTCTCTTTTGCCTTTATAATTGAATCTTTTGAGGAGATGATGATATTTTGACCGTTCAAAGGTATAAAAATTATATTCTCCACTCCTTGCAGGTTTTTCAGGAAGTAGTCGTATCTTTTTTTTGTAATATCATCTTTTGAAAGTACATTTTTGTTGTATATTGAAGTTAATTTCAAACTATTGATTATGGTATCTATTCTTTGGTCTATCTGCTTGTTTATACTATGCTGTTCATCTATTAGTTTTTGGTTTAGGCTTTCTTTTGCATTGTTTGTCAATTGCTTATGTATATTGCTAAAAAGCATAAGCATAAATATAATTATAAGCAAAGCCGCAGACAGAGCAACTTTTAACGGTAACTTCATATTAATTTTCACTTTTATCCCTGTATCGTAAAATCGTAGCTTATTTTAAGTTTTATATATATAAAATAGCAGAAAATTGTATAAAGGTTTATAATGAAGAGCAGATATTTTCTTATTTTCATCTTTCTTTTAGTTTTATTGTTAACTTTTATGTTGTTAAATAAAACCGGCAACACCAAAAATATCAAAAGCGTTGCATTTGTAAGCCTCTCAAAAGTGGATAACGAAACATTTGCGGGATTTAAGGATGAGATGGCAAATCTAGGGTGGACAGAGGGAAAAAACATTCGTTATCTTGAAATGCCCCCTGCAGGAAAAATAGAAAAGCTTGAAGCTATTGTTTCAAATGTTATTGAACAAAAGCCTGATCTGATATTTGTATCAAGCACCCCTGCGGCACAGGAAGTGAAAAGAGCGATCAGGGGTAAAAATATCCCTGCAGTTTTTTGTCCCGTTAATGATCCAGTTTCCTCAAATATCGTAAAAAACCTTCTAAAACCGGAAGGGATGTTTACAGGAGTTAGACTCTCCCGTAATGATGATAAAAGAATTGAGTGGCTTAAAAAAATATCCCCTGATATTAAAAAGGTTTTGATCCCCTTTACCCTAAAAGACGACTGTTCCCTTGCCTCAAGGAACGATGCTAAAAATATCCAGGATATATTGAATGTTCAAATCATCGAAAAACCTTTTGACTCAGAGAAAAGCGTGGAGCAGTTCTTTCTTGATATAAAAGAGGAGTATGATGCGGTTTATATTCCAAGGGATTCAAAGGTTGAATCAAAAATAAAAGAGTTTTCAGAATATACGGTAAAGAACAAGATCCCTTTAAGTGTACCTAGTTATCAGCAGGTACAGCAGGGTGCCTTGTTTGCATACGGCTTTGTCCATTATGATATAGGAAAGGAAGCGGCAAGCTATGTAAACAAAATATTAAAAGGGGTGGCCGTAAGTGATCTTCCCGTAAAAGTAGGGGAGTTTCATCTTGTGCTTAATGAAGCTGTTGCCAAAAAGATAGGCATAGAGTTCTCCCCCGAGGTTTTAAGGAGTGCAAAAATTATTTTGAAATAACTTATTCACTTCATAGAAAGTTACTTTTAGATATAATAGATAAAAATTTATATCTTAAGGTTTATAATGATTGAAGTATATAATGCAATTACCAATATTGCAAACGATATAGAGAAAAATGTATTTGTTAATTATAATGATTTTATAAAAGAGGGGCAAAATGCCCAGGATATCCACGGTGATATTTATGATTACTGTTCACAGGCAATCGAAAAAGAGTTTGAATACCTCAAAAGTGTAAAAGGGGTTATAGGAAAAGATAAAAAACAGCTTTGTACTATCAATGAAAACGGTAAATATATGGTAAGTTTCGTTGCCATAGACAATATAGAACTGCTTGACCTTAACTTCTCTCTAGGTACGATTTTCGGAATCTACGAGAATGATTTCGGTGCCCAGAATCTAAAAGCTTCCATATATATAACTTACGGGCCTACATTTCAGCTTGTATTCGCTTCAAAAGACGAGGGAGTTAAATATTTCTCCAATGAACACGGGGAGTTTATCCAGCAGGATTCTTTGGAACTTTCAAACAAGGGTAAGATAAACTCGCCGGCAGGAATCTACAGCGAATTTCCCAAAGAGCATAAAGATCTTTTAAACTCTTTCTTTGACGAGGGATACAGATTAAGAATGAGTAACTCTCTGGCATTAGATACACACCAGATATTATTTAAAAAAGGGGGTATCTTTTCAAGCCCTTCAACACCTTCAAATCCTAACGGTACGTTGGAGCTTGTTTTTGAAGCTTTCCCTATCTCGTTTATTATCGAGCTTGCAAACGGTGAAGCTATAGACGGAAAGAACAGGATCCTGGATATAAAAGAATCCGGCCTTCACCAAAAGACACCTATCTATTTCGGTTCAAAAGATGAAATAGAAAAAGTTAAAAACTTTTTATCTTAAAAAAGCGGTTTAACTCTGCTTTTTTAAAAGTTCCATAGTCTGCAGGGCTATGGATTTTTCTTCATTCGTTTGAACTACCAGCACTCTTACACGGCTGTTTTCTCCCGTAATATCGTCAATAGGTTTTTTCAGGTGTTCATCTCTGTATGTGTCTACCGTAAGCCCTATACTGTCATATAGGTTCTCGCACACTTTTTCCCTTATGTATGAACTGTTTTCACCGATGCCGCCTGTGAATATCATGGCATCCACGGTTCCTAGCTCAACGATATATGAACCAACAAAATCCCTGATCTTTTTTACGAACATATCAACTGCAAGTTTTGCTGTTTTATCGCCGCTTCTCATATGCTCCAGTACGGTTCTTAGATCACTTTCTCCACATATCCCTTTAAGGCCGCTGTCTTTATTTAAAAGGGTGTCGATATCTTCTATTTTGTATCCGAGCATCTTTTCAAGATAAAAGATGATAGAAGGATCGATATCACCGCTTCTGGTACCCATCATAAGACCTGCCAAAGGGGTAAACCCCATAGAGGTATCTACGGATTTTCCTTTTTTCACTGCAGTAACGCTTGATCCGTTTCCTATATGAAATGTTATAAAGTTGCATTCATCCATACTTTTATCCAAAAATCTTGCCGCTTTTCTTGCTACGTGGTAATGTGACGTACCGTGAAAACCGTATTTCCTTATATGGTTTTTATCATAAAAGTTTTTGTTTATGGGGTAGATATAGTTTTCAGGGGGGATGCTCTGGTGAAATGCCGTATCAAATACCGCTATCTGTGGAATATGCGGGTATTTCTCTTTTATAATTACGATAGCTTCCAGGTTTGCCGGATTATGAAGGGGTGCCAAAGGGATCAGCTCTTCTATATCTTTTATCACTTCATCATCAACCAAAGCAGGTTTGTCGAACTTTTCACCTCCGTGAACTACCCTGTGTCCTATGGCATCTATATCTTCCAGGGAATCTATCTGTTCAATATGGTTCAACTCTTCAAACAGTTCCTCCAGGGCATCGTGGTGGGATTTTACCTCTTCTTTGATACCGTGGTAAATCTGGGTTTCATTTTCAAAAAGTTTGTATTTAATAGATGAGCTTCCGCTGTTTATAACTAATACTTTCAATATCAATCCTTCTTTTGAGCCTGGATGGCCGTGATTATTACCGTGTTTACGATATCTTTTACCGTACAGCCGCGGCTTAGGTCGTTGACAGGCTTGTTAAGTCCCTGCAGGATAGGCCCTATGGCAACGGCGCCGCTGCTTCTTTGCACCGCTTTATAGGTGTTGTTCCCCGTATTCAAATCGGGGAAGATAAGCACGTTGGCAGCTCCTGCTACCTTTGAGTGGGGAAGTTTCTTTGCCGCCACGTTTTTATCTATTGCCGCATCATACTGTATTGGTCCTTCGATCTGAAAATCTATATTACTGTTTTTTATTATTCCTGTAGCCTGCACAACTTTTTGTACATCTTCCCCGCTTCCCGAATCACCTGTGGAGTATGAAAGCATGGCAACTTTCGGTTCGATTCCAAAAGCTCTTGCAGTCTTTGCACTGCTTATAGCTATTTGCGCCAGCTGGTGTTCATCGGGGGACTGGTTGATGGCACAGTCTCCGTAAACCAGAACCTTGGTATCAAGGCACATGAAAAAGACGCTTGAGACTATATCAACCCCGGGGAGAGTTTTGATTATCTGAAGGGCAGGCCTTACCGTATCTGCCGTAGTATGGGATGCCCCGCTTACCATACCGTCTGCAAGCCCTTTTTGTACCATCATGGTAGCAAAGAAGTTTACATTCTCATGCATGGTTTCATCTGCGGCTTCTTTGGTCAGGCCTTTGTGTTTTCTAAGTTCGAAAAATTCTTTTGCAAACTTTTTTGTCAGTTTAGAGTTTTTTGGGTCTATGATATTAGCTTTTGAGATATCCAGCCCCAGTATGTCCGCTTTGTTTTTTACTTCTGATTCTTCTCCTAAAAGAGTTATATCCACGATATCCCTGTGAAGCAGGAACTCTGCGGCTCTTAATATCCTGTCGTCACCGCTTTCGGGCAGGACTATATGCTGTTTGTTCTGTCTTGCGATATTCACAAGTTTGTATTCAAACATAAGCGGCGTTGTGATCTGGTGATTTATGTTCTTCAGTTTGTTTGTTATTGCATCTTTGTCTATATATTTTGAAAAGGCTCCCAGGATCAAGGATATCTTGGTGTAGCTTTTCGCGGTGATCTTTGGTTTTATCTTATCTACGTTTACAACTGTTTCGTGTGTTGCCGTTTGGGTGCTTAGAACAGCTATGGGGAAATCATCTATGCCGCAGAGGATTTCGTTCATAAGCTCTTTTGGCCGAATATTACCCGTTAGAAGCATTCCCGCTATTTTTTTTGATCCTTTTGATTTAAGTGAAAGAACGGTTCCTGCTATTATATCGCTTCTATCCCCTGAAACTATAATAAGATCCTGGTGGTTGATATACCCGAGGAAATTGTCAAGAGTCATGGAAGCTACTTTTATATCATATATCTGCTGGTTTAAAAACCTTTTCTTGCCGTACAGAAGTTCACAGTCCAGCTTCTCAAAAACATCGTTCATGGTTATGTTATCCACTTCCCGGATATAAGGCAGAGGATAAACGGGGGAGCTTAATTTGTCTTTTAATAAAAGTTCATTCAAAGGGTTGATCTGGACCGCATCGATCTTGTTCACAAAAGATGCGAACTGCTCGATACCCTCTTTTTTTAGCGATCTTGCTTCTATGTTTATCTCCTCTTGTATAAGGGTGTTGCTTTTTTCAAAACCGTTTATAACGCTTATATAGGGGATGGAGAGGTTTTTTGCTATTAGGATATTGATATCCTGACCCAAAGATGCCGTTATCATCTCTTTGTTAAGACCCTGGATAAACACAAAATCGTAACTTTGTTTTAAGAGGTTGTATCTTTCTATTATTTTTTCTATTATTTCATTGGTTTTATTCCGGTAAACAAGCTCTTCAACTTCGCTGGAAGTGAATATATAAGACTGCTCTTTTGATATGCTCAGGTTAAAATGCTCCGTCATAAGCTCTATATCCGTATCGTCGTTATAGATTATAGGTTTGAAAAAAACCACCTTGTGATATCTGGATTTTAGAAGTTCCATAAGCCCTAAAGAGATACTTATGGTTCCACAGTTATTTTGCAAAGAGGATATATAAAAAGAGTTCATCTGTTTTCCTAAATAATATTATCTATAAAATGATACCGATACAATATTACATTATGGTTATACGAACAAAATTTAATATAATTTGTTATAATAGCTCATGGAGAATATTTTACTAAAAAATAAAAGTATAAACAAGGTTAATTTTTTCAGTATCATTTTCGGTGCTGTATTGTTTGTTGTTTTTGTCTCGGTCGCATTATATAACAGTTATTCCCAATATAAATCGGATATAGCTGCATTGGAAGATGAATATATAAATTCACAGAAAAAGTTCATCAAAGATGAAACTCTTCGAGTCCTTAACTTTATTGAGTACAAAAACAGGACAAACAAGAATACTCCCCTGAAAGAACTGCAGGCAGAGATAGTAGATATTATAGAGAATATGAGAAATGAACTTGACGGTACGGGATATGTTTTTATATATACTTTTGACGGTATAAATATTGCAGATCCGATCCTAAAAGAGAATGCAGGCAAGAACCTTATAGACTTTACAGACCCTAACGGCAAAAAAGTGATCTACGAGCTGATAAAGGTATCACAAGAACCCAAAGGGGGTTATGTCAACTATGTATGGAACAAGCCCACAAATAATACCCTGGAGGAAAAAGTCTCTTACGCCATATCCTACAAACCGTGGAAGTGGATGATAGGAAGCGGGGTATATCTTAAGAACGTGGAAGAGGTGATAAAAGAGAAAAAGCAGGAGTATTCCCAAAAGATCGCCCACTATTTAGTGCAGATATTCTCAATGGGTATTTTGGCTTTTATCATAGGTATACTTCTGTATGAGCACCTTATGTCAAAGATAAGGGGGGATATAAAAAATATAAACGACGGGGCCAAAGAGCTGAGGAAAATTGATATAAGCAGGCTGTATTTTAAAGAGTTCCAGTATGTAGCCTATTATATGAACCTTATGAACGAGAACCTCCATGACCTTAACAAGAACCTTGAAAAAAAAGTTCATTTAAGAACCAAAGAGCTGGAGAAGTCTGAACAGTATGCAAGAAAGCTTGTAAAACAGCAGGATAAGTTCGTAAAAGATGCGATCCATGAAATAAACACTCCCCTTAGCATAATAATTACAAATATCGACCTGTTTAAGCTTAAACACGAAGAGAACAGGTATCTCTCTAAGATAGAAGCTGGATCAAAGATAATACACAACATATACAACGATCTTGAGTATATGATAAAAAAAGACAGGATAGAATATACAAACAGTGTTATTGATCTTTCCTCGTTTATTGAAAAAAGGCTTGATTTTTTCTATGAGGTTGCTATTGGGAACAGTCTTGAATTTGAATCAAATATAGAAAAAAACCTTAAAATTGATTTTAACGAGACACTTCTTCAGCGTATCTGTGACAATACCCTTTCAAACGCAATAAAATACAGCTATTCAAATAGTGTCATAGTTATAAAACTTTTCAAACAAGAAAATGGTATAATATTGAAAATATCAAATAATGGAAAAACTATTCAGGATCAAGATAAGCTCTTTGACAGATTTTACAGGGAAAACGACTCCAGGGGCGGATTCGGGATAGGATTGAACATAATAAAAGAGATATGCGATAAAAACGGCGTTGAATTGAATGTAAGCTCAAAAGATGATTATACGACTTTTGAGTACAGCTTTGCGTCTGTTGAAGAAAGGGTATAATGAAGATTCTGCTTTTGGAAGATGAATTGATGCTGCAAAGCTCAATAGAGGAATATATAGAGGCTTTGGGGTACACCATAAAATGTTTCAGTGACGGAAAGGAAGCCGAAGAAGAGCTTAAGCACAATGACTATGACCTGCTTTTGCTGGATATAAATGTTCCCAATTTTTCAGGGCTTCAGCTTTTTGAGACACTGAAGCAGAATCATAATTTCACCCCTACCATATTTATAAGTGCAGATACAGATATAGATACCATCTCCGATGCCTTTGAAAAAGGGGCGCTTGATTATTTGAAAAAGCCTTTTCATCTTAAAGAGCTTGGGTTTCGTATACAAAAAGAGATAGCTTCAATGGAGCAAAACAAAAATATCCATATAAAATTAAGCAAGAACTATGCCTACTCAAAAGAGGATAATATGGTTTATTTTAACAACGAGGTACAGAAGCTTACAAACAAAAAGATACAAATAGTAAGATATCTTGCTTTAAATATAGGAAGAATTATAACTATAGATACACTCAGGGAATATATCTGGCAGAATGAGCCGGTATCTGATGCCACTATCAGAACAGAAATGAGCAGACTTAAAAAATCCTTGAAAGAGGATTTCGTTAAAAATATAAAAGGGGTAGGGTATACTATTGAGAAGTATATCCCCAGCATTTAATCAAAGGCACCGGCCTTTTTTTAATTTTAGTCAACTTTTAAACCAAAAAAAAAGCTTCTTAAAACACCTCTTCAAAGAGAAATCATACTTCAATTTAATACAAACATAGTGTAAATACAGAAAAAATACTACTTTAGGTTACACATAATATTACTAAAATGTTTCTTTTTTACCCATCCTAATAATTAAATATTATAAAAGTTCAAAAAAATACCAAATGCTATATAAATGCTATTTACAAAATTTAAACTTCTATTGAAACTAAAAAAGGAGATATTTATGGATAAAAGTTTAGTTGAAAAAATTAAAGCTAATCCTTCTTACAATGAACTTGTAACTAAAAGAAGATCATTTGCTTGGAAATTGACAATCACTATTCTTGTGGTTTATTATGCATTTATTTTATATATTGCATTCAGTCCCGAAACATTGGGAGCTAGTTTAACTGGCGGTATGATGACAGTGGGGATACCAGTAGGTATTGCAATTATTGTTTTTGCATTTATTCTAACAGGAATTTATGTTAAAAGAGCAAATAGCGAGTTTGACGACCTGTCAAATAAAGTAAAAGAAGATATCGCAAAGGAGATGAAATAATGTTGGGTAAAATTTTATCTGCTTTAATGCTGACTGCAGTTGCTGCATTTGCAGCTGGTGCTGATTTAGGTGCCGGTACAAAAGCTGAGGAATTAAATGTTCCTGCTATTGTAATGTTCTTTATTTTTGTTTTTGCTACACTTGGTATTACATACTGGGCTTCTAAGAAAACAAAATCTGCTAGTGACTTCTATACTGCAGGTGGTGGTATAACAGGTACACAAAACGGTACGGCGATCGCGGGAGATTATATGTCTGCGGCATCTTTCCTTGGTATTACAGGTATGGTATACTTAAAAGGTTATGACGGTCTTATTTTCTCTATCGGTTTCCTTGTTGGTTGGCCTGTGATCTTGTTTATGATCTCTGAGCAGTTAAGAAACCTTGGTAAATATACGTTTGCCGATGTTACAGCTTACAGATTAAAACAAAAACCGGTAAGAATTCTTGCTGCACTTGGTTCTATCTCTGTTGTTATTCTTTACCTTATCGCTCAAATGGTTGGTTCAGGTAAACTTATCGAAATATTATTCGGACTTGATTACGAGTTTGCAGTTGTACTTGTAGGTGCATTGATGATCCTTTACGTTGCGTTTGGTGGTATGCTTGCAACTACATGGGTACAAATTATCAAAGCTATCCTTTTATTGGCTGGTACTACGTTTATGTCTATAATGGTTATGGCTCAATTCGGGTTTAGTTTTGAAGAGCTGTTTACTGCTGCGACTCAAGTACACCCTAAAGGTATTGAGATTATGAGTCCGGGTGGTCTTGTTTCTGATCCTGTTTCTGCTATATCTCTTGGTATTGCATTAATGTTCGGTACTGCGGGTCTTCCTCATATCCTTATGAGATTCTTTACTGTTGCAGATGCAAAAGAAGCTAGAAAATCTGTATTCGTTGCTACGGGACTTATCGGTTACTTCTATGTATTAACATTCATCATGGGATTCGGTGCGATCGTACTTGTTCTTGGTGCTGAAGGTAACATTTACTGGGATGAAACTACAAATACACTTAAAGGTATGAATAACATGGCTGCTATCTGGCTTGCACATGCTGTTGGTGGTGACTACTTCCTTGGATTTATCTCTGCGGTTGCGTTTGCTACTATCTTAGCGGTTGTTTCAGGTCTTACACTTGCGGGTGCTTCGGCTATTTCACATGACCTTTATGCAAATGCTTTTGCAAAAGAGGGTGTAAAAGTAAGTGAAGAGAAAGAGATGAGAGTTTCTAAATATGCTACATTAGCTATCGGTATCGCTGCAATTATTTTCGGTATCGCATTTGAGAAACAAAACATTGCGTTCGTTGTTGCCTTAGCGTTTACTATCGCTGCATCAGCTAACTTCCCTGTACTGTTCATGTCTATCTTCTGGAAGAAGATGACAACAAGAGGTGCGGTTCTAGGTGGATATATCGGTCTAGCATCTGCTCTTATCCTTGTTATCCTGGGACCTGTTGTATGGACTCAGATTCTTGGAATGGGTGAAGCTCTTGTACCATACAAGTTCCCTGCAGTATTCTCGGTTCCTTTAGCGTTCATAGCTATTTGGTTCTTCTCTATTACAGATAACAGTGATGATGCTGCTAGATGTATCGAAGAGTTTGATGCACAAGATATCAGATGTCAAACAGGTATCGGTGCAGACAGTGCTGTTAATCACTAATTGATAAAAACAGTTTCTAAAGTTTAAAGTTTAAAATCACGAAGAAAAGCCCCGGGTGTAAGCCCGGGGCTTTTTTATTTCAAAATTTTTCTAATTTATATATTGACAAAGATCTATTATTGTTATACAATTCTTTTATATAGTTTAAATTAAACTAGTTTTAAGGAGTAAATTATGAAAATAGACAGTTCAAATGTTTCACTTTACAGTGAGTCGACTTTCCAGTTCAGCCAAAAAAGAATAACCTCCAGTCAGATCCATTATAAACAGGACAATGCCCAGGGTCAGCCTGAAAACAACGGTTCAGAGGCGGTAAGCATGGATATATTGTTTTCCCAAAGCATCTTCACAGAATCAAGCAGGGTTATTTATGATGTGGAAGGGAATATGAGCCATGAGGACAGGATAAAAAAGATCATTATTGAAAAGCTTCTGGAGGCATTTTACGGGGAGCATAAAAAAACAGAATTATATCCCCATAAAAAAGGAAATATTCCCCAAGTGGCAATCTCAAATCCTTATACAAGCGCCAATAATTCCGGGCAACAGGAGATAGGAGCAATAGTTTATAATACAACACATGAATATTACCAGAAACAAACGGTGGATTTTAGTGCCTCGGTTGAAATAAACACACCCGGTAAAAGTTTCAGCCTTGACCTTGATATCTCCTATTCAAAATCTTTGTATGAATCCCACAGCAGTTCCTTTGTCATAGGTGATGAGAGGTTTATTGATCCTTTGGTAATAAACTATGATACGGACGTAAACCCTTTTGAGAATCTAAGCTCTTTAAAGTTCGAGTTCGATCTTAACCAGGACGGTAAAGATGATCTTATACCTATGTTAAAGCAGGGTGCAGGGTATCTGGCACTTGACAAAAACGGTAACGGCATAATCGATGATGGAAGTGAACTGTTTGGTACCAAATCAAATGACGGCTTTAAAGACCTGGGCAAATATGACTCTGATAACAATAACTGGATAGATGAGAATGATGAAGTATTCAACAAGCTGAAGATCTGGCAGAGAAACGAAAACGGTGATAACAAGCTTGTGTCGCTTCTTGATCTGAACGTAGGGGCTATTTATCTTGGCGATGTTCAAAGCGGATATAAATATCAAAGCAGTATAGAAAATACCCAGGCCGTACAAAAAAGCAACGGTATCTTTATAAAAGAGGACGGTTCTGGTGCAGGGATGGTAAACTCCATAGATATTGCCGTATGATATAATCTAAATTAAAGTATAATGTTAGAAATTTATACGGGATAATTTATGAAAAAACTTTTTTTAATATTTATATTTTTTGCCACAATCTCTTTTGCCAACGAATTCAGCAAAATGAGCACCCAGGAACTAGTTGCCATAATGGGGTATGTGAAGAGTGCAAAACAGGTTCAGTTTTTAAGGGAGCTGAAAAAAAGGGAACCTTTTATGAAGCCGAATATCAAAGTTCAGTATAAGAAAAATCTAAAAAAGTTTTACGGGAAAAGGTAGATGGCTCAAAAGATACTTCTTCTGGAAGATGACGTAACATTAAATGAAACGGTTACGGAATATCTTGAAGAGAACGGCTACGAGGTTCTATCGGTTTACGACGGAGAAGAGGCTATGAACCTTATGTATGAAAAGACTTTCGATCTTTTTATACTTGACGTGAATGTTCCTGTTTTGGACGGATTCACCATTTTAAAAGAGAGAAGAGAAAATGAGGATAAAACACCTGCTATATATATCACTTCTTTGAACTCGGTTGAATCATTGGAGCAGGGGTATCAAAGCGGTGCTGATGATTATATAAGAAAACCTTTTGCCTTAAAAGAGCTTCTTTTAAGGGTTGAGAGTATCCTCAAAAGGGGATATTTTCATAATAAAAACGAAATGGTAAAAATAGACGATAACATAGAGTTCGACATAAACTCTTCCTGTTTATACAAAGATGAACAGGAGGTTTCTTTAAACAGGAAAGAGTTAAAGCTTCTAAAGCTTTTCCTACAGAACAGGAATCTGCCTTTAACCCATGAAAAAATACACGAAACCCTTTGGGACTATGACGAGAGTGTAAGTGAAGACAGCCTTAGAACTTATGTAAAGAACCTTAGAAAACATATAGGGAAAGAAAGAATTGTTAGTATTAAGAAACTTGGATATAAATTTACTTAAAAGGGAGAAAGCAACCCTTTTTAGTTTTTTGGCCCTTTATACTTTTTTAACAATAGTTATCATAACTATTGTTTCTTTTTTATATTACAATTTCCAAAAAGACCTGGTTCTTCAAAAAAAGCGTGACGAACTTTACCAGTATTCAAACGATATTATACTTATATTAAAATATATGCATATCAATTTTGAGGAAAACAATATCTACCCAAGAGACGACAGGTTCCGCTCCGCCATATACGACAGCGATAAAACCCTGATATTCTCCACACTTCAAAACAAAGAGGTGCAGCTTGAGAAGAACATATATATCAACAACGGCAAGATACATTTTGTCAATCAGCCCGATTCATATTATCTTGGTACGAAATATATAGTAATTGAGATAGATGATAACGCAGCCTGGTTAAACGAGGTTAAAAGAACTATATTGATCTACGGGCTTGGGGCGTTTGCTTTTATGATAATGGCGGGATATTTTCTTTTGAAGCTTTTTATAAGACCTTTAAAAGACGCCTTGCTTCTTCTTGACAGATTCATTAAAGACACCACCCATGAACTGAACACTCCTGTAAGTACAATAGTAACAAACGTGGAGATGATAGACAGGGATTCTTTGGACGAGAAAACGGCAAAAAAGATAAACCGTATAGATATAGGGGCAAAAACCATCTCCAATATATATGAAGACCTGACCTTTCTAACCCTTAACAATAAAATTATAACAAAAGATGAAATCGTGGATATGGCGGAACTTTTAAAACAGAGGGTTGAATATTTTACCACGATCGCCGATGGCAAAAAAATAGCCGTCACGCTGGATATTAAAGAGACCCCGACACTTATGATAGATCGAAGAAAAATATCAAGGCTTATAGACAATCTTATATCAAATGCAATAAAATACAATAAAATAAAAGGAAAAATAGATATCGTTCTACAACAGAACAGCTTTTATATTCAAGACAGCGGCATAGGAATAGAGGAAGAGAAAATAGAAAAGATGTTTGAAAGGTATACACGGTTTGACAAAAGCGCGGGAGGATTCGGCATAGGCTTAAGTATAGTTGCTTCTATCTGTGAGGAGTACGGACTTAAGATAAATATCACTTCAAAACCAAACAAGGGCACAAAGGCGGGTATATCATGGTAAGATGTTTTTTTATTCTTTTATTGTTTATCTCTTTTATAAAAGCTGATGTTTATGAAAAGAGTTGTGTCTCGTGTCATACTAAACTTCCCGTCTCAATAGACAAGTTCTTTTTCAGGTATCTTTTAAAATACAGCAGCGAGCGAAATGTAAAAGAGAAGCTCATAGATTATCTGAAATACCCTTCCAAAGAGAAAACCGTTATGGCTGAGGGATTTATAGAACGATTCGGGGTAAAAAAGCCCACAAAGTTAAATGATAAAGAGCTTGAAGAAGCCGTAAATATATATTGGAAGAAGTACAAGGTGTTCGGAAAACTGAAATAATATTCTGGTATAGCAAGGGGTATAGTTTTAAATCTAATACTCCACAATCACTTCACAATTAAATTTTATACTTCTACATATACAAAATAAGGAGTATGAAATGAAAAAGATAATCGCAAGTTTAGCAATCGTATCGGTAACAGGTTTAATGGCGGCAGGTACTCCTGCAAGTTACGGAAAATGTGTAGGGTGCCACGGTGCAAACGGTCAGAACGTTGCCCTTGGAAAATCTAAGATCATCAAGGATATGACAAAAGACGAGATCATAACGGCTCTTAACGGTTACAAAGACGGCTCTTACGGCGGTCCTATGAAAAGCATTATGCTAGGACAAGTTAAATCATTAAGCAGTGATGATATAGCAGCAATTGCTGAATATATCGGTAAATAGATAATAGTTGAAAGGATAGATGATGAAAAGAATATTGGTAAGTTCACTTTTGGCTTTAGGGCTTTTATCTACAACGGTTTATGCGGATGTTGCAAAGGGGCAGAAACTTTATTCCAAAAAGCTTAAAAAAGCCTGCGGCATGACGGGAGCCAAAATGGCCTCCTGGCATACTCAGGACGAGTGGGAAGCAATTATGGAAGAGGGTGTTCTTTCACAGGAGATCAAAAAGATATGCCCCAACGTAAAAAAAGTAAAAGATAAGTTTGTACCCCATTATTACGACTTCTTTTACGAATACGCAAGTGATTCGGGTAATGTGCCCAGCTGTTAACGCCCGGTAAATTCTCTTACAAAGTTTAAAGTCACAAAAAAAGCTTCACTGTTTTGGTGAAGCTTTTTTATTACCCGATAAGTTTCTCGACAAGTGTGTGCAGTTTCTCTTTTTCGTAAGGTTTTTTGATCCAGGCGGCGGCGCCTGTTCTTTTACCCAGGCTCTTGAGGTTTTCGTCAACTTTCTCTACGCACAGGATGATATATACTTTTGTGTACCTGCTGTTTTCGCGCAGGTTGTCAAGGCGTTGAATATCTGCATCCTTTAAATCTTCAATATCCCAAAATACGAGTTTTATATTATTTGGATGCAGTTGTGCATCGGTATTGATATCAGATTGTGTAATAAGATCAAATTTGTGTTCTTTGGCAAGCTTTTCTAAAACTTCTGAGTTTTGCAGCTGCTTTTCAAGGATCAGTACGGATTTTGAGAGGTGGTTGTTTATATCCCTGATAAAAGAGTCAAAAATTTCTTTTTTCTCACTGTTCATATCTCTTCCCCTTAAAGCATCCGTTACAAGCTTTGAGACAAACTCTTTCAGGTTCATCAGTATTGAATAAACTTCGGGGGAGAATTTGATCGTGTCGTTTCTTATCTCATCAAGCAGGTCTTCGGCTTTGTGGGTAAGCTTTACTATATCCACAAAACCAAGAAGGTCGGAAACACCCTTTACGGTATGAAAGGCCCTGAATATTTCATTGATGACCTCTTTGTCTCGGGTACCGTCTTTTGCCAAATATAATGCCTCTTCTATTGTATGAAGCTTGTTCATCACCTCATCATAGAACACATTTTCCTCTATATCAAAATCCATCTTATCCAACTTTTTGTAATTTGGTATTATCTTATAATAAAAAGATTTAAAAACCATGTAATCTCTTGGTGGATAAATGTTGAAATAACAGTATATTTATAGGTATAATAAAACAAGAACTATAAAAAGGAAGCTTATGAGTCTATTGGAATTAAAGGTCTTTATAAAAAATATAGAACCGTTTAATTATTTAAGCAATGAGGAGCTTGAAGAACTCTCCTCAAGCCTTGATATACTTTATTTTAAAGAGAATATAACCGTAATGGATGAGAAGAGTGATCCGGATTTTCTTTATTTTATTATAAAAGGGGTGGTTCAGGAGAAGTTTGAGGATGAGATAGTGTCCGGTTATTCTGCAAATGAGTTCTTTGATCCTATCTGCCTAATAGAGAGCAAGGTAAAACACAGATTTAAAACTCTCCAGGAAACGATCTGCTATGCTCTTCCCAAAGAGGTGTTCTTAAAGATAATGTATCATAATGCCCAGCTTGAGCGTTATTTCTTCTCAAGCATCTCCGATAAATTAAATACCAGTAATCAGACCAAGGTAAAAAACAAGCTTCTTGATTTTGCCATGTCCAAAGTAGAAGACGCATACCTGCAAAAGCCTACATTCGTAGATGAGAACGAAACTATCCACAACACCGTAAAGATACTTGTTGATAAGGGAATACAGGCAATACTTGTAAAAGGTGCCGACGGTGAAGTGGGTATCGTTACAGATTCGGCATTTGTCAAGAAAGTTGCCTTAAACAGGATGGATCTTGATCTTCCCGTAAAACAGATAACCACTTACGGCTTGAAAACCATCGATGCGGGGGATTTTTTATTCAACGCCCAGTTAGAGATGGCAAAACATAATCTTAAAAGGCTTCTTGTAAAAAAAGATGGAAAGATAATAGGGCTTTTGGATATTGTAAGCCTAAGCAGCCACTTTGCCTCCCATACCCATTCCACTAGCAAGCAGATAGAGGAATCACAAAATATAGAACAGTTAAAAGAGGCAAGCACCAAGTTTATTAGAACCATACGGGCTTTATATGAGAAAGGGGTGAAGGTAAGGTACATATCAAAACTTATCTCGGCACTTAATCATAAGCTGTTTAACAAACTGTTCCAACTTACCGCACCCAAAGATCTCCTTGAAAACTCGGCACTGCTTATTATGGGAAGTGAAGGAAGAGGGGAACAGATATTAAGAACAGACCAGGACAATGCCCTTATACTTGATAACAACATACAGATCGATCAAAAAGTATTAGAAGAGTTTACCCAAAGTTTTACCCAGAATCTCGTTGACTTCGGTTACCCTTTATGTGACGGTAATATTATGGTATCGAACCCGTTTTGGGTAAAGACGGTTGATCAGTATAAAGATACCGTATTTGAGTGGATACACAAGCCAAGCGAAGAGAACTTTATGAACCTTGCCATATTCTATGATGCGGTCTGCGTAAGCGGTAAAGGGGAACTGCTTGATGAAGTAAAAGATCATATATTCAATATAGCTTCCCAAAGCGATTCTTTTAATTCATTTTTTGCAAAACCTACGCTGATGTTCGAGACGCCGCTAGGATTCTTCAGTGATTTTGTAGTTGATACGGATAAGCACAAAGATGAACTTGATATTAAAAAAGGGGGGATCTTCCCTCTCGTACACGGGGTAAGAAGCCTTGCAATGCAGAAACATATAAAAGAAACAGGTACGGTAAAAAGGGTAAAGGCTTTAAATAATATGGAAGTGCTGGACGATGAGCTTTCACATGAAATAGTAGAAGCGTTTAACTTTCTGCTGCAGCTAAGATTAAAGTTCAGGCTTGAGAAGATCGATGCAAGAATAGAGCTTGACAACTATATAAGTCCGGATAAGCTTAGCACTCTTGAAAAAGACCTTTTAAAAGACAGCTTTAAAATAGTAAACAAGTTCAAGAAGTTTGTAACATACCATTACAAACTGAATATGATCTAGGGTTTGTAGAATGTTTGAAGCTGTAAAACAATATTTCAATAAAAGATCTTTGAAAGATCAAAACTATGCCTACTTGTTCGATAAATACGAGGGAAATGAGTATGTGTGCTTTGACTGCGAAACAACGGGACTGGATCCCAAAAAGGATGAGATCATATCCATAGGTGCAATAATAATAAAAGAGAATAAGATACTGCACAGCCGTAAGTTTGAAAGATTCTGCAAGACAAACAAGCCTTTGGATGAAGAGAGTATAAAGGTTCACCATATAAGAGAGTGCGATATCCTAAATGCCAGGGATATAGATGAGGTGATAGGGGAGTTCCTTGATTTTGCAGGCAACCGCCCTTGCGTGGGATACTATCTTGAGTTTGATATGGCTATGGTAAACAGGTATATCAAGCCAAAGCTTGGGATAAAACTTCCCAATAAGTGCATAGAGGTATCGGCTCTTTATTACGATAAAATGATAAAAAAATACCCCGAAGGAAATATCGATCTTAGGTTTGATGTGATAATGAACAGGCTTGGTCTGCCAAGGCTTGGTAAACATGACGCCATAAACGACGTTATTATGACTGCCATGATATTTTTAAAACTGAAAAAAGACTAGAGGTTATTGGGGTCTTTAAAACTCCATACAACTATTCTGGTTGTTTTGTTCCCCTGTCTCATCTCTATAGTTTTATGATTGGCATTAAACCTTTTTAGAAGCTTGTAGATGGTTTTCAGGTTTTCCTGCTTTGATACAAGAGTCGAGAAGTACAGTACATTCTCTTTATAGTCAACGCTTTGCTTTATCATCTTTTTTAAAAATGCCAGTTCTCCACCTTTGCACCACAGTTCATTTGCCTGACCCGCAAAGTTAAGTACAGGTGGTTCTTTGGTATCAACACCTTTTAGGTTCTTAACTTTTCTTTTAGAGCCTTTTAGGGCATCCTCTTTTGAAGAGTGAAAGGGCGGGTTGCACATGGTGAAGTGGTAATAGTCGTTTTCTTTTATTATTCCGTTAAATATATCATGGATATTCGGCTGTAAAACTGCCGTGATCTTATCTTTTAATATATCGTTTTGTTTTACCAGCTTATTTATATTCTCTATAGAGGTCTTATCTATATCGCTTGCTGTAAAATTCCATCCGTAAGATGTAACGCCCAAAACAGGGTAGATACAGTTAGCACCGCTTCCGATATCAAGTATATGTATATCTTCCCCGATATTTTCTTTGTGTTTTTTTAATATATCGGCTATATGGTGTATATAATCTGCACGTCCGGGAATAGGGGGACACAGATACCCTTTTGGTAAAGAGTAGTGTTTTATTCCGTAGAAGTGTGAAAGAAGCGCCTTGTTCAGTGTAAATACTGCATCAGGGTCGGCAAAGTCTACAGAAAGATTGCCGTAAGGGTTTTTTGATACGAACTTTTTTAGTTCAGGTTCCGTAATGCACAATGCATCAAAGTCGTAGCCTTGGTTATGCAGGTTTTTGGGGTGGAGTGTTTTTATTTGCTTTTTGTCTGTCATGGTAAATAAACTATTTGTTCTCTTTTGCCTCGTAGAAGGTTGTGGTGTTTGAGTGTTTGTCATAATCATGACTATCTCTGGAGGTAAATGAAGAGATGATCTTTTTAGCCTTTAAAATTGAAGTGGTGTTTGCTATAGTTTCTATAGTGTCCTGCTTTGTCAGGATCGTTTTGTCAAAACCTTTTACAAATCTTTTCCCCCTGAACGTATCGGGTATAGTATATTTATATATTGTGATATCCCTTTTTACGTCAATGGTGGCTTTTTTCTTCGGATCTTCAAATCTTAATATTCTGTTCCCGTTGGAGGATATCTTCATAGTTGTAGCGGTTTGAATATCTTTCGTATCCTCTATGATGATATACTCTTTGCCGTTTATAAGAATCTCATCACTGCTTGTTCTTTGTATCTCTTTAATAAGAGTCTTTTTCCCTTTTGCCATTTTAGTTCTCTTTTGAGGTATCTGTAGTGTCTTGTATTATGACATTGTCGTTTTGGAAGTTGTCTTCTTTTGGTGCTTTTTTAGCAGGACTTGAGATAAGCTCTATATAAAAACTTTCGCAGGAGTGTTGTGAAGCTTCGTTTATATTTTTCATAATATCCTCAAATTTAATATCCCGGGGTTCATCCTCGTTTTTTGCAAAACGGCAGTCGATCTTCCAAAAATCAGCTTCCTGCGGTAGAGGTTTTCTTTTTTCCCTTTTTATATATTTTCTTATCTCGTTTTTAATTGAGTCTAATACTCTTTCTGGTTTTTTGTTTTGTGCAGTTAATGCAAATCTTTTTTTCATTATATTCCTTTAGGCGCATTATATCCAAATAAGTGTGAAATAGTGATACTAATGGTATAATGGCGTTTTCAAGGAAAGATATGCAATTAGAAGTAGATATAACTATAAAAGACAGATTTGTAAACGATTATAAAGAAGGGTATCCCCTAATAAGCCTGGAAGCTATAGAGAATATAGACAAGCTCTCACGTGAAGGACTTATAGTAAAGCTTTATGACAAGAAAAGAAAGTTCATAGCAAAGGGGTATTACGGAAGACAGAACAAAGGTTACGGCTGGGTATTTACACAGGATAAAAACGAAGCTATAGATAAAAGCTTCTTCGCAAAGAAAATAAAAGAAGCCATAGAGTATAGAAAAGAGTATTACGAAGATAAGACAACTACCACATTCAGGGTTCTAAACGGAGAGGGTGACGGACTAGGCGGAGTTACAATAGACTATTACGACGGATACTATGTATTTACCTGGTACAGTATGGGGATATATACTTTCAAAGAGGATATATTAGAAGGCTTTAAAAGCGTGGTTGAGTATAAAGGTATATACCAGAAGAAAAGATTCAACGACAACGGCCAATACCTTGAAGATGATACGGACTATGTATGCGGGGATAAAGGTGAATTCCCTTTAATAGTAAAGCAGGACAATATCAACTATGCCGTATATCTGGATGACGGTCCCATGGTTGGAGTTTTTCTGGATCAAAAAGAGGTCAGAAAGAGAATAAGGGACAAATATGCCAAAGGCAAGACCGTGCTAAATACTTTCTCTTATACCGGAGCTTTCAGTATTGCAGCCGCATTGGGGGGAGCAAAAAAGACCACAAGCGTAGACCTTGCAAACAGAAGTAAGCCTAAAACAATAGAGCAGTTTGAGGTAAACGGTATAGACGCATCGACTCAGGAGATAGTAGTACAGGATGTATTTAACTACTTTAAATTTGCAATAAAGAAGAAAATGATGTTCGATATGGTGGTTGTAGATCCCCCAAGCTTTGCAAGGAGTAAGAAACATACCTTCAGCGTAGCGAAAGACTACGGGAAGCTTCTAAAGGAAATAATACAGATAACGAATAAAGGCGGTGTAATAGTAGCCTCAACTAACTATGCTAACTTCGGTATGGGAAAATTCAGGCAGTTTATAGACAAGGCCTTTAAAGAGTTAAAAGGTAAGTATCAGATCGATGAGGTGTTTACTTTGCCTAAGGATTTCAGGGTGAATGATAAGTTTAAGCAGGGTGATTACCTGAAGGTTGTGTTTATTCGAAAGATCAAATAAGTGGAAGATACTTTTTTTAAAAAAAAGTATCCAAAAAATCGGTTACGGTTTCAAAGCCCTCCGGGTTCCTTCCGATTTTATATTTTTATACTAACCTGCGGAACTCAAGAAAAAAAGTGAATTCATCACTTTTGTTTCTTTCAAACAGTCCTCGGTTTTTTCCGTATAAAACTACAAAATCCTTAGCTTTTCAAATGCAACCACCTTTTAAAGTCCGTGAATATATTAGTTTCTTTTTTTAGTAAAAATTTGCGGGGTTAGAAAACTTACTTTTACTTACGAGTTGCACAATGGGAGCAGGGGAAAACTTATGCCAAAAGGCATAAGGCAAACTTCGTGACAAATTATTGGTATATTTGAGGGAACCCTTCATGGCTCTGAAGCCGTGGAAGATTTTTGTATACTTTTATAAAAAAGTGTGAAGAGGAAAAAGGGGATATTTGAATAAACTATACTTTTTTACAAAAAAATAAAACTGCAAAATGTATGTTTATCACGATATTTAACAAATAATAGTACATAATGTTGGTTTATTAGGGTATATCTATAATAAATATACATTAAAATCAGCACATTTCAGATAGAAACTTGAAAATATACTATAATAATATTATACAAAAACTACTATAAAGCCTTTAGTTAAGGTAAATATTTAAGTTTTATATATAGCATAACAAGTGTTTTTTATTAAGGTTATTTTCGTAATAATTTAACAAAATGTACTATTAATAAATAGTTATGTAATGTTAATCTATACACATTAGATCTATAAATTGATATGTTGTGTTATTACATTTAAAAATAACTTGATTTTCTTTATATTGTAAATCTTCAATAAAGTTTGCATTCTCGAATTTCCTTAAAACAAAATATCTTATTTCTTTATCATCTTCTAATTCCATCCATTCATTATTAATTACTCTATATTTATCTTTCAATTTAGTAGTTGGATCTAAAAAACTACTAGCTATAATAGCAGAAAAGAAAATATTTAAATCTTCATCATTGAAATTATTTAAATATGACAATATGACATCATCGTAATAGTTAAGACCTTTATTTTTAATTAGTTTTACTGATAACTTTGCTAAGATTTCAACATGATACTCATATGTTGTAGTCCTAGCTTTTTCAATAAAATCATATAGATAATTTAAATTTTGCTTATTAGAAGATAAATCTTGATAAAAATCTTTTTTTTCTTTATCAGTTAATTGTTTATGTTCAAATACAAAATATTCAAGTCTTTGCTTAAACCTATCAGCAATATATGCATCCATTGAATTACTTAAAGCTTCAAGATTGCTTACTTGATAAAAATATTTACAAGCAAATACTGAAACAGAATAACCAAAACCAACAATTTCTTCTGCTACATCTACTATATCGTATTTCTGTTTACTCATGAAAACTCCATTTATTATTAATTAATAAAATAGTTTACTGTAATATAAACTAAAAAGTAATTACATAACAAATTGTTGGAAAGAAAAACAAGTGTACACTGCCGAAAAATATACCTTTTAAGTATCGATTAGATAGACTTTAAAGATTGAATTTATAAGTCTATCGCCCACTTGTTTTTCAACTCAACCGTTAGCTTACAAAAAAGGAAAATAAATGAATGGAAATTCAAGACTAAATGATTTAAAAATAAAAACAACTATTGATAATTTCAATTCAGTTTCTAAGCAAGAATTTGAAAATATTCAAAGATTAGCGGGAGAAGGTAAAATTTCTAAAGAAGAAATGAAATTACTTGTTGAAGCAATACCTAATTTTATTCAACTTCAAGAAACTTATATAGATGGATTAAAGACAATAATAAATTCTGCAAAAGAAACACAAAAAGATGCTTTGCGTGGAATCACAATCACAATAGAAAATCTTACAGCCTTACTTCAAACTATTGTAGAGAAATCTGAAACAGAAGAACTTCGTTTAAAAATTGCAGATATATCATTAAAACTTGCAGAGCATGGAATGGAAATCGCAAAAATATTACAAGCAACTAATCAAGAAAATAATAATTTGTGGAAATCAATTGCAGGTATAGCTGCAACAGCATTGATAGTTGTTGGTGGTATTTTTGTAGCTACTAAAAAAGAAAGCTAACAAATCAGAGGAGCCAATAAATTACCCTGCGGGCAATTCATCGGCTCATTTTAAACGTTATAGCTACACATAAGGAGAAAAAATGGAAAACAATCAAGGAATTATATTAGCATCAAGATGGGATAGGTTTTGGGCTTCTATGATTGACGGACTATTAATTGCTTTAGTGACTGCACCGACAGTTTACTTTACTGGTGGGCTTGAAGAAGTTGATGGAAAGTTAATTGAACAATCATTTCTTTATGAAACTTTAATTGGATTGTTAGGAATTGTTGTTTTTGTAATTTTTAATTATAAACTACTTATATATAATGGACAAACAATAGGTAAAAAACTTTTAAAAATAAAAATTGTTGAATTGGATAATGTTCTACCTTCTAAAAAAACATTACTCAATAGATATTTAGTTTATTTTATACCTAATCATATTCCTGTTATTGGTAGTTGGTTTTCATTAGTTAATATACTTTTTATTTTTGGTAAAGAAAAAAGATGTATTCATGATTATGTTGCAAAAACTAAAGTTATTGATCTAAAAGTAGTAAAAAAAGAACCCATTCCACCTAGTATGGAAGAAAGTGAAAATAATTTTAAAATATCATTTGAAATTAAAAATGATGAAACTTGGAATGAGTTAAAAGAAGAGTTGTTACAATATTATAGTCAATATGGATTAACTAAAATTGCATCAGATAAAGACAATTCTTGGATGCTTAACAATGATAACCATGATGATTTTAAATATGTAGAATTGAAATTAAAAAATAATATCATATATATTGATATATTTAAAACAGAAAAACCAAATACTAAAATTATCAATAGTGTAATTGAACAAATAACAAAAAATGAGGTATAACAAATCCTCGAAGTGAACAAGGGTATACTTGTGATAATTTAAATTTTAAAGCCTTAAAAAGCTAAAATTTAGTTCAAATATTTAAGTGGTCAAATACCCTTCTCCACTTGAATCAAACGTTATCTAAAGTAGAAGGAAGCCAATGAAAAAGATATTTATCCAAATTTTGATTATGTGTACAATGCTTATACATGCTAATGCGCTTGAAAACAAATTAAATTTTGATATATTAGTATCTGATGATGTAGAATCATTTGATTTTGATAAAGTTAAAAGAGAATATATTTATGGAGAAAGAGCAAGTGCTATATTTTTTGTTTCTGGATTTAATGTTGATAAATCTAACAAAGTTGATTTAAGTTCAAGTATAAAAGTGCTTACTCCTGAAAATAAGTACATAGCACACATGGATTTGATATCATCAAATAGTGTTATACAAGATAATCAAAAAGAAATTCCGTTAAATGGTATTTATGACTTATATTTTGAAAATGGTGATTCATTAGGAACTTATTGGATTGAAATAACTATTAAAGATAATATTTCAAAAGAATCTATAACTAAAAAAGTATCAATTTTATTGTTTGATAATAAAAAATCTAAAGATATTATTATGAAACCAGTTCAAAGTGCAAAGCACTTAGATGAACTTTGGGAAGATTACTTTAGAAGTAAAAACCCATGGGCAATCAAAAGAATAATATCAGCATTAAGATATATAAATAGTAAAAATGGAAATGCAATTTTAGTTGGAAATGCAGCAAAATGGTCTCTAACATCAAATGCTTTTCAACATAAAGAAATTCTAAAAATTTGTAAGGATAGTTTAAATGCTGTGTCTCCTAATATGAAAAAAACGTTAGAAGAAGTAATCTTCTCAGCAGAGCAAAAGATAACAAAACATAGTAGCCAATAAATTTCCTAGCGGTAATTTATTGGACTATATTCAACCGTTGTACTACAATAATAAAATATTATTTTAATCTAAGAAAGAACTTAACGAAGTATCTACAATTATTAAGCAACTAAGTGATATTTCCCACTCTTCTTTACATTCAAACAGTACACTCACCCAGATCATTAAAATAAATAGTTTTTATAATATACCACACAATTTTACTACTTTTTCTTCATATAATTCTCTTTCAATAAAAAAATTATCCAAAGGAGATACAATGGACCAGCTTTCAAAAAACCTGATCGAAAACAAAAAAATTGTTATCTCCGTTATTGTAGTACAGGTTTTATGGGGAGTATTCTGCTACAACCTTGTGATATATATCGGCTGAAACCAAACTATAAAAGCTTTTTATTGCATTAGAAATAATAAGCTTCTTCAAGTATAATTCTACCCATGAATAACAATCTACCCATATACGACGTAATAGACGATATAAGATCAACACTTCTTCAAAACAATGCTTTGGTACTTGAAGCACCTCCGGGAGCCGGTAAGAGTACCGTAGTACCCATATCTTTGCTGGATGAGCCGTGGCTTGAAGAGAAGAAGATCATCATGCTTGAACCAAGACGTGTGGCCGCAAGGGCAGTTGCGACACGTATGGCGCACTCTTTGGGTGAAGAAGTGGGCAAAAGGGTAGGTTACAGGGTTCGTATGGAATCATGCGTATCAAAAGAGACTAAAATAGAAGTTGTAACAGAAGCAATACTAACAAGAATGCTTCAAAACGACCAGAGTCTTGAAGATGTAGCTTTGGTGATATTTGACGAGTTTCACGAAAGAAGTATCCATACCGATCTTTCACTGGCACTTTCTTTGCAGGTGCAGGAGCTTTTAAGGGATGATTTGAAGCTTTTGATCATGTCCGCGACACTTGATTCAGCTAAGCTTCTGCAGATGCTTGGAACTGTTCCCTTGATCACGAGCAAAGGGAGAAGCTACGAGATTGAATATGTGTATCTGCCTTTAAATATTAAACAGCCTGACTATAAAACTGTCTATACCCTTGTAACAGATACAATAATAAGCTCTATAGCCAATGACAGCGGGGATATACTGGTATTTCTTGCAGGTGCAAAAGATATTTTAAAGGTGCAGGAGCTTCTAAAAAGCAAACCTTGTAATAGTGATATAGAGGTTTTACCCTTATATTCATCATTGAGCAAAAAAGATCAGGACAGGGCTATATCTAAAAGCAACAGCAGTGAAAAAAGAAAGGTAATATTATCTACAAATATAGCCCAGACTTCCCTTACCATAGAAGGGGTAAAGGTGGTTGTCGATACGGGGCTTGAAAAGCTTTCATCCTTTGATCATTCAAATGATATGAATAGCTTAAATTTAAGTTTTATCTCCAAAGACAGCGCAGCTCAAAGAGCGGGCAGGGCAGGAAGATTATCAAACGGGAAGTGTTACAGGCTTTGGCATGAAAAGAAGATATTGCAGGACTCTACCCAAGCCGAGATATTAAGAACCGATCTTAGCAACCTGGTTCTTGAAACGGCACTTTGGGGAGTGGATGATATAAAAGAGCTGAAATTTCTCGATTATCCTTCAAAAGATATATTATCCGATACAAAAAAGACCCTTAAGACTATACAGATGCTTGACAAAAGCTTTAAAATAAGTGATTACGGGAAAAGCTCTATCAAACTGGGTGTTCACCCTAGATACTCTTTTATGATATTACAAAGCAATAAATTGGGGCTGGGATTTGAAGCGTGCATACTTACTGCAATACTTGAAGAGTCACACAGGTTTAGAAACTATAATGATATATATGATATCTATATTGATCTGGAAAAATACAAAGATATAATAAAAAGAGCTGAGTATTTTTTTGGTAAACTAAAAAAGATAGAAAAGATTATACAAAAAGACAAAAAGCTTTCACGTGAACTGATCGGTATAATGCTTCTGTACGCCTACCCAAACAGGCTTGCGAGGCAAAGGGAGCAAAACAGCGGCAATTACAAACTAAGTAACGGTAAAGGGGCTGTTTTAGATATACAAAGTTCTCTTTTTAATGAAAAGTTCCTTGTTGTACCCAATCTGAACACAAGCGACGGCAGATCATATATATCTTTGGCCTCGGTTGTAAACAGATCAGATATATTAGAGTATTTTCCTTTGCTGGTCAGGGAGCAGAAGGAGGTCTCTTACAACAAAGAAACAAAAAAGTTCAGTGTTAAAGCTATAAAGAGCTTTTTATCTTTACAGGTCGATTCAAAGCCCCTTGATAACAGTGATCTTGACTTTAAGGAGCTGATACTCGGTGTAATAGCCAAAGAGGGGCTAAGTGTATTACAGTGGGATAAAAGAGCTGTTGATCTAAAGCAAAGGATCAATCTTGTCAACAGCCGTCTGAGCGATACTGGCCTGCCGGATTTTTCTGATGAAAAGCTTTTGGAAGATATTGAAGTATGGCTTTCCCCTTACCTTGATAATATTAAAAGTATCAAAGAGCTTGAGTCTTTGCAGCTTTATGATATATTATTGTCACAGGTACCCTGGGATATGCAAAAAGAGCTTGATACTCTTGCCCCTTCACATATAAAGGTGCCAAGCGGTTCAAATATCAAAATAGATTATAGCGATATAAATGTGCCCGTACTTGCCGTCAGGATTCAGGAAATGTTCGGAATGCAAACTACCCCAAGGATATTAAAAGAAAAGCTTCCTTTGCAGATACACCTGCTGACACCTGCACAAAGACCAATACAGATAACCTACGATCTGGAGAGCTTTTGGAAAAACTCTTATGAAGAGGTGGCAAAAGAGTTAAGGGGTAAATATAAAAAACACTATTGGCCGGATGATCCTTCTCTTGCGGTCGCTACCAACAAAACAAAAAAACATATGGATAAAAATGGAAAATAACGAAGAGATATACAGAGAAAACTGCTATAAATGCTACAGACCAAAGTCAAGTTGTATGTGTAAATATGTAAACAGCATAAACACAGATACGAAATTTATAATACTAATGCATCCAAAAGAGTTCCAAAAGACCAAGAACGGAAGCGGCCACCTGACAAATCTGTCTTTGGATAATTCCCGTATATTTATCGGTATAGACTTTACGAATCATAAAGAGATAAACACCCTTATAAACGATACAAACAACAACTGTTATATACTTTATCCGGGGCTTGATACTATAAAATTAAATACCCAAAGCATAAAAGAAGAGGGCAAAAATAATGTTATATTTATTATAGATTCTACCTGGGCGTGTTCAAAAAAGATATTAAGAGTAAGCAAAAATCTGCATAATCTTAAAAGGGTGAGCTTCGAACATACCAAACATTCTAATTTCAAGATAAAAACCCAGCCTAACTCATACTGCCTTTCAACAATGGAATCGACCCTTTGTGTTTTGGAGCTATTGACGCAGCAGGGTGTTGAAGATATATCAAAAGACAAGATAGCATCTTTTTTAAGACCTTTTGAAAAGATGGTTGAATACCAGGTTGAAAAATCCATCGAATCAAACGGCCAGTATATAAGATATAAAAGACCCTATAAGAAACCTTAAAAAAACTTAAAATTTAAGATTAGATTAAAAATATATCATCCGCTTAAAAACAAAAGTTATAGAATCTTTATATAATAAAAAGTTATAGCACTATATCTTTTAAAAGGAGAAGATTATGGAACTAATAGCAGCATTGACAATAGTTTTGTTTTTTGTATTTTTAAATGAGGTCAGAGTTGCCCTGACGGGTAAAGAGAATGTAAGCTCCGAGATTTTTATGATGATCTCAAGTGTTGTGGCGGCATTCTTGTTCTCTATGGTCTTAAGCGCCTAGTATAGTATATAATGTATATTTATCCTGATCCAGGTGGTTTCGCTTGGTTTGGGGTAATCTTTGTAAGCTATTTTTATCGTATTTATGCTGTTCTGATCTAAAGCAGTGTAGTATGAGCTGTCAACAAGCCGAAGATCGGTTATATCGCCGTTCGGGTGCAGTCTGAACTCAATTACGTTCGTACCGCTTTGTTTGGTTCTTGCGGAGATTCTCGGGTATCTTAGGTATCTTTGAGTGATACGTCCTATTTCACTTATATTATTCTTTATGAATTTTTGCTGTTCTTTTGAATAGGCATAATATTTTTCTCCGTAGAGTTTTATATATTTTTGAGTTCTTTTATCAAGCCTTTTTATTTTCTTTTTCTCTTTTGACATCTCTTTTTGTTTTTGAACTATCTTTTTTTCTTCTTTTTTTATTTTGGGTTTGTCATCCTCTTTTTTTATAAAAAGCTGTTTCAGGTCTATTGGCTGAGTAGGTTTTGGTATTTTTACGGTTTTGACGTTTTTAAGATTGTTACGTTTTTTTACCACCGGTTTTTTGGGTTGTATTTTTTTGATCTCTTTTGGCCTGCTATTCTTTTGGGCTTTGAGATTCTTTATATCGCTCAGGTCTGCTTTTTTTATCTGCTTTTTTTCTTTCGGGGCAAGCTTGACGTATTTTACGCTGGTCATGCCTCTTTTTTTAGAGTCTTTTATTTTGTTGTCTGTTGGAAATTTCAGTTCTTTATTTGCCATCTGCTTATCAAGGTTTAACAAAATCAAATAATGAATAAGCAAAGACAAAAGTATTGCCGCGGTTGCGAAAAGAAAGTTTCTCATTTAGATTACAGGTTCCCTTAGAGTTTTTATATGGACGTATAAAGATTATTTATTTAAAACAGATATTACTATAGTTAATTTTAAAAACTTATTGTATAATTGCCGAAATTTAGCAAAATAATATACTAGAAGAAGGAATATAATGTTTGAAAAATCTATAGCAGCATACGAAGACGCGAAGAAAGTTATCCCCGGAGGTGTTGATTCTCCTGTAAGGGCTTTTGGCGGAGTAATTGGAACACCCCCTTTTATGGAAAAAGGTGAAGGAAGCTATCTTGTGGATATAGACGGTAACAGGTATCTTGATTTTGTACAAAGCTGGGGACCTTTAATATTCGGTCATTGTGACGCAGATATCGAAAACGCGGTTTTAGATACGGTTAAAAAAGGGCTTTCTTTCGGAGCACCTACCCAGCTTGAAACACAACTGGCTGAGGAGATAGTCGAGATGTTCGACAATATTGACAAGGTCAGGTTCGTAAGCTCGGGAACTGAAGCGGTTATGAGTGCAATCAGGCTTGCAAGGGGAGTTACGGGTAAAAACGATATTATAAAATTTGAAGGAAACTATCACGGACACAGTGACTCTCTTCTTGTGGCCGCGGGAAGCGGTATGGCCACATTCGGTGCCCCGAGTTCTCCGGGAGTTCCTGCAGATCTTACAAAACACACTTTATTAACCGAATACAATAATATACAGCAGCTTGAGAAATGTTTTGAAGAATCAAACGATATTGCCTGCATCATTATTGAACCTGTTGCAGGTAATATGGGACTTGTTCCTGCAACAGAAGAGTTTCTTGAAAAGTGTAGAGAGCTTTGTGACAAGCACGGTGCGATCTTGATCTTTGATGAAGTTATGAGCGGATTCAGGGCAAGCCTTAAAGGGGCGCAGGGAATAGTAAAAACAGTTCCTGATATGGTAACTTTCGGTAAGGTAATAGGTGCAGGTATGCCTGTCGGTGCCTTTGCAGCTTCAAAAGATATTATGGCTCATTTAAGTCCTGAAGGTAAGGTCTACCAGGCAGGTACATTAAGCGGTAATCCGGTTGCCATGGCCGCAGGACTTACAAGCTTGAGAAAACTAAAAGCCGATAAAGATATTTATGACAGACTAAATGCAAAAGCTGTTAAGTTGACACAAGGTTTAAAAGAAGCCGCATTAAAGCATAATATCCCGCTTCAAGCAGATACAAGAGGTAGTATGTTCGGGTTCTTCTTCTGTGAAGATGTTCCTTCAAACGTAAAAGAGGTAGGTAAATGCGATTTTGAAAGATTTGCAAAATTCCATAACGAGATGCTAAAAAGAGGATTCTATTTTGCGTGTTCTCAGTATGAAGCAGGATTTATCTGTGACAGCATGACAGATGGTGATATAGAAAATACTATCAAAGCTGCCAACGAGGTAATGGCAATATTATAAACCAAATAGTGAATCAAGAAGATTCACTATTTTATTTCATAACATAAAATCCTGTTATCAAAAAAGGTCGGGATATAAAGCTTATTGCTTTTAGAATCGTACCAGATATCAGCAGCACTTATTTTATCTTTCGTATTATCCAGAACCTTTACACTTTTGTTCCTATCCGAGACAAATACCCTTCCTGCCCAATCAGAAGTGATATAGCTGTTATCGTCAAAAGCCAGGATCCCGTCTATTCCGTTAACCCCTATATTTTTCCTGAATATTTCGCTTTCCTTGTTTTTCATATTAACTTTAAAGATCGTTCCGTTCTTTGTCCCTACCACAAGGTCATTACCCTGGATCCATAAGCCGTTAGGTCTTTGGTTTTGAAGGTCTTTTGAATCAAGCCATTTTTCAACTTTGTGTTTTTTTATTTTATATACGGCTTTATTACCTTCAGAATAATCGGATACGAATATGGTACCGTCTTTTGACACTGCCACGTCGTTTAGAAATTTCGCATTCTTAATTTTGTAATAATTTAGAATATTTCCGTTTCTCAGCATTACAACTTTCAAAGTATCGATATCGCTTACGTAAAGTTTATCATTGTGAATCGCCATCCCTTTTGGAGCATTGAACCCTTCCGAGAACTTCAGGTTTTTAATCTCCCCGTTAAGTCCCAGGATACTTATAAACCCGTTCGAGTCCTTGTCTAAAGGCTTCCCGTTGATGTTTGCGGCATACAGAATATCTCTTTTGGAATCGAGAATTACACTTTCAGGTACCTTCAGGTGCGGTTTTGATTCCCATATTTTTTCGATCTGGACAGCTTCTGCCGTGCAGATCAAAGAGGTTGCAATTAGTAATTTCTTAAACATTTTTCCCTCCTGTTGTTAAGTTATTGATTCTATCACAAAAAGTTTAAAAAGCATAATAGGGCTTTAAATCTTAAGTGATAACTTGATATACTCCCGAAATATATTACATTTCAAGGATATGAAAATGATAAAACATATTGTGTTTTTTAAATTACCTCAAAACTTTACGCAAAAAGATCTTTTGGTTGAAAAATTAAACAGCCTGAAAGATCAGATAGATCTGATAAAAGGATTAGAAGTTGGTATAAACTTTGCCCAAAGCGACAGAGCTTTTGATGTTTCACTAACTGTTGTTGTAGCGGATAAAGAAGCACTTCAAGCTTATGCAGTACATGAGAACCATCTTCCCGTGATCGAGTTTATCAAATCAAACGGGATCGAGACAAAAGTTGTTGATTACGAAATAGCAAAAGAGAGCGAAACGGAGTTTGGAAATGCGACTATCGTTAAGAAAGCTAATATCTACCATGACGGGCAGGTTACGAGCAGAACGGTTATAGAAAGCGACGGTACGAGAAAAACATTGGGAATTATGATGCCGGGAAGTTATACATTCGGAACGGAAGACGCAGAGCACATGGAGATACTGGAAGGTGAAGTTGAAGTTGAACTTGCAGGAAGTTCAAGCAACAGGGAAACTTTCAAGTCGGGTGAATATTTTGAAGTACCGGCGAATTCCAGTTTTGATATCAAGGTTAATGTACCTACAGATTACTGCTGCACCTATATTAGATAGGGTTTTTAATGGAAGAGAATAAAAATCTTGAAAATAAGGTAGAGGAAAAAGAGATACCAAAGCACAGGGATAAGGTTGAAGCCTTGGACAATATGTCTTTGGGTATCTCAATTGCAGTTGCTATTGCCCTTGGTGTGGGAATAGGGCTTTTATTAAAAGAGTGGACGGGATATACCTGGACACTTTGGCTTGGTGTATTTTACGGGGTGGCTGCGGCCGTTCTAAACGTTCAAAAGGCTTATAAAAGAGCAAAAAAAGAGCTTGACAAGCTTGCGGACGATCCTAAATATGCACACTTGAAAAAGACAGGATATAAAGACGAAGATGACGACTAAAGCTTTAAAGGTATTCTTTATCGTTGATATCGGGGTTATCCTATTCTGCCTTTTATCAGGTAGAACCGACTGGCTTTTAAATACCCAGATCGCATTTTTCAGTTCCCTGATGGTAACTTTGGGATCTTATATGGGGTACAAGAGAAATATAGAAAAAAGGGCGCATACTCAAAGCTCCTACGATGACGGTTATGACGAACTTGACCAGATGGATGACCAGTTCGATCTTTATTCTCCGGATGTTCCCCAGGACGAGGTAAAAGAGCAAATGAGTGCCGAAGAGATAAAAGAAGAAATAGCAAAGTCAAAAAAAGCTCTCAAGAAAAATAACCTGAAAAACTTCGCAGGTGGTATGGGCGGTATGGCTTCCCTTTACAGGCTTGCGGGTTATGCAGGGCTTGTGATAGGATTCTTTTATCTTAACAACAACGGATATCTTCATATATTCTCATATATTTTCGGATTTATAATAGTTCCTGTTTCTGCCTTGATACTTCAGTTCATAATCAAAAAAGAGGAAACTAATTAAGACCTTTAAGTTTTTACTAACTTTAAATGGTGTAAGATTATTTTAAGTAAACAAATAGCCAAACCTATCGTGAGGTAGGGACGGAAAACCGCGGGTCTTGTTGCAAGATAGCCGAGTTGCACTATTCTACACAATGTACGACTCAAATTAATTGTAACGATACTCTTTAAAACTTAAGGAGTTTGAAATGACTGTCAATGATATGGTAAACCTGAATACCGGATTAAATCAGGTTCAAAATAATGTTTTGGACAGAATTGCTAGCGGACAGGCAGTAAATCAGGCTTCCGATGATGCGTCGGGATTGTTGATAGCTGACAACCTTAGAACGCAAACCAGCGGTATAAGCCAATCTATAGAAAACGCAAACAGCGGTATTGCCATGAGCAATATTGCAGATAATGCAATATCTGAACAAAAAGATATTTTAACGGAAATAAAAAGATTAACCATTCAGGCAATGAACGGTACCACGGGCACTGCAGGCAGGGAAGCGATCTCTGGTCAGATAAATAAATATCTGGATCAATACGAGAATATTGCACAGCAGACTAATTATAACGGTACGCAGCTTTTGACTACTACAGGTGATCCTGCAAAGGATGATCTAAGCATTGTTAACGATCAGGGAAGTATCCCTATTCAAAAAGCAGATACGACCAGCGTAAGCGATCAGTTAAGAACTTTTATGTCGGATTTTGTGACGAATCCTTCTTCAAGAGAAGGGATCCTTGACGCCGTAGACAGTGGACTGGATCAACTCTCTTCTAATGCGGCAGAATTCGGAAGTGCTACAAATCAGCTTGAATCTATGGTAAGAAATTATATGACGGCTGAAACAAATACCCAAGCTGCAAGATCGACCATAATCGATGCAGATATTCCTAAAAGCGTAAGTGACTTTAATAAAACGAATATACAGTCTCAGGTGGGATATTTTGCACAAAGCCAGGCTAATGCCGTTCAAAGCAGAGTAGTTGCACTGCTGTCGTAAAGGATAAGATATGAATATTGGTAATAACGTATCGTCAATTGCGGCACATGAGGGTCTGGCAAATGCCAGTGCCCATAATATAGCTAACAGCAATACTCAGGGTTTTGAAAGATTAAAAACAAATATAAACGAGAATGCAACAGGCGGTGCCGAGGCTTCGTACCAAAAAGAGCCCAACGATACCCCTTACAGCAATACCGACCTTGCAAAAGAGATAACAAATCAGATAGTAGCAGGATATGCTGTGGGAGCTAACGGTGCGGCAATAAAAACACAGGATGAGATAACGGGAACTCTTTTGGATATTTATGCTTAATAGTGTAAAATAGTTTTATGAAAAGTTACAGATTTATTATAAGCGGAAGAGTTCAGGGTGTTTATTACAGGAAATTCACTTCTAGTAATGCTTTGGAAAAAGAGTTTAAAGGTTATGTGAAAAATCTTGAAAACGGAAGCGTAGAAGCCTGCGTAACCTGCTATGAGGAAGAAGTTGATGAGTTTGTCTCGATCTTAGAGGAGGGTTCTCCTGAAAGTTTTGTAGAAAATATTGAAAAATTTGATTGCGAAGAGATCTTCCTTGAACGTTTTGAGATAAGATACTAAAATGTTATTGACTCTTTATTTTTTAATTGCCGTCGGGGTTTCTTTTATTTGCTCTATTCTTGAAGCGGTACTATTGTCTTTAACCCCTGCATATATTACCTCACTAAAAGATACAAGGCCCAAAACGGCTGCACTTCTTGAAAAACATAAAAAAGATATTGATAAATCAATAGGTTCGATACTTACTCTTAATACCTTTGCCCATACTTTGGGTGCAGCGGGAGTAGGTGCAGAAGCTGTGAAAATATTCGGTGAAGAGTATATGTTTTATGTCTCTGCGATACTGACTATTCTTATTTTGATTTTTTCTGAGATAATTCCCAAAACCATAGGTGCATATTACTGGAAAGCTTTAAGCGGCATTAGTGCCAGAATAATACAGGTTCTGGTATTTATTACATACCCCCTGCTGGTAATAATGCAGAAGATCACGGCATTTATCTCCCCTTCTGATGATCTTGCACACAATATTACAAAAGAGGAGCTTGAAGCAACCGTTGCACTTGGCGAGGAAGCGGGACTTCTTAAAGAGAAAGATTCCCTGATAATAGAAAACATCCTGGCGCTTAACAGTATAAAAGTAAGAGATATACACACTCCAAGAAGTGTTATGTTCTCTATAAGTAAAAAAGAGCTTCTAGACAGTCTTGACGAAAACAGCGAGGTGGAACTGGACTTCATAAAGCTTAAAGAGTACTCAAGGGTTCCTGTTTATGATGAAAATATAGATGATATAGCGGGTATAATACTCTCAAAAGAGTATTTTTACGAATATATAAACAGAAAAAAGAAAAAAGAATTCAACCTTATAAAGCCTGTTTTTAAGATTAATGAAAATATTCCCGTTTCAAAACTTCTGGATCTTTTTATTGCAAAGAAAGAGCATATGTTTATTGTTGTAGACAGTTATGACCAGACTGAAGGGATAGTAACTTTGGAAGATGCCGTTGAAACCCTTTTGGGAACAGAGATAGTTGATGAACTGGACAAAAATATAGATATGAGGGAGTTGGCAAAAAATATGAAGTTTAATTAAGCTTCATATTTTTTGAACAAGATTTTCTTTTTCCTTCTTTATAATAGGCAGCGATATCCTAAATAGTGCTCCATCATTAAGATTTGAAGCGGTTAATGATCCGTGCATATTCTTCTCTATAATAATTTTTGACATATAAAGACCGATCCCTGTCCCTTGTGATTTGAATTTGGTGGTGAAGTAAGGTTCAAATATTTTTTCTATGATATTTTGAGGGATCCCTTTCCCGTTATCCTGCACAATAACATCCACTTTATCATCATTTTGTTCAATATTTATGTTTATGCAGCCGTTTTCTATTTTATTAATGATTATGGAATCTTTTGCATTACTGACAATATTTATAAGTACCTGCTTGATCTCGTTTGAATAACCGAAGATTTCGATTTGAGGGTCACCGGATATATTTAGTTGTATATTATGCTGTACAAGCTGCGGGGTGAGAAGTGCATTGATACTGTTGATAGATTCATCCAGTTTGAAAAACTCTTTATCTTTATTGGGTTCAAAAAAGTTTCTGAAATCATCTATAGTTTTAGACATGTGTTTTAGAATGGAATTTGTTTTTCTTACGGCATCTGTTATATCATCAGGGGAACATATATCGTTTTCACATTGCAGTTCCAGTTTCATCATTGTAGCACCAATGGAGTTAAGGGGCTGTCTCCACTGATGTGCAATATTACCTATCATCTCACCCAGAGCACTGAATTTTGATCGCTGGAAAAGTATCATATCTTTTTTCTGAAGCTCTTTTTTATAAAAGACAGGTTTAAGTGCTTTATTAATTATAGACATAAGGTGTTTGATATTCAGCGGTTTTTTTACAAAGCCGTCGATTGCCAGGTTAATAGCATCATTTAAAAGCTGGTTATCGTTAAATGCACTTGTTATGACAATAGGTACTTCAAAGTCCAACTCCCTTATCTCTTTTATCATATCAATACCGTTTATCTTCGGCATACTGATATCTGTAATAATAATATCTATTTTTTTTCGGTGTTTTCTAAACAGTTTTAAGCCCTCAAGGCCGTCCTGTGCCGTTATTATTTTTTTAAAATATGAAGTTGTGAATTCCTGAAAAGTTTTAGATATGATCCAGTCATCTTCAACATATAATACAGTAGATTGTTTGATCAGATTTAAATCCATTATATAACTTTCTCCAAAGCACTGTACAGTTCGGAGGAGCTTATGGGTTTTATTATAAAAGAGCTTCCAAGTTTTTTTGCTTCGTTTAAATACTCTTTTTCGTTATGACCGCTGACGCAGATGGTTTTTATACGGGGTTTCTGTTCTTTTATTTTTTTAAGCATTTTTATTCCGTCCATTTTTGGCATACTAAGATCTGTAATAATAATATCTATATGGTTTTTTTCTACTATATCAATGGCATCGAAACCGTTTAGGGCAAAATGGGCTTTGTTGAAAAGTATTGGAAGGATATCTTTCATTGTCTGTACTACGAACTCTTCATCATCCACAAATAATATGTTTGATTTTCTTAAGTTTTTTTTTAATATATCTTTATTCATTATTTTCCTTTTACTTCAATGAAAGAGATAGTCTGAATTTTGCACATCTATCTTTTTCTACGACTAAGTTGCTGTTTGAAATATCCCCTTTAAGTGACTTGGTAGTTAAAATATAAACGATATAAAGCCCAAGCCCGGTACCTATAAAGCTGTGTTTTGTTGTTGTGTATGGTTCAAAGATATCATCTTTGATAAGTGCGTTTATGCCACCTCCGTTATCTATAATATCGATCATGAGCTTATCGTTTTTAACATTAGCCGTGATTTGTATATAAGCATCCTGTTTTTTATTTGATATAATAGATTCTATCGCATTTTCTATAAGATTATGAAATACTTGTTTCAATGATTCAACATTTATAAATAAACTGATATCCTCTTTTATATCCAGGCGTATATCGATATTATTTTCTTCTATACTGCTTTGAAAAGGGGTTAATGAGCTATGAACAAGTTTGTTCAATTTTATCTGCTGGATGTTGTACTCTTTGTTATAGTTGTCAAAAAGATCTTTTAGAAGATTATCCATTTGTTTGACCTGCTCATTTACATTTAGCAGCAGCTTTTTTACATAATTGCTGGATACTTTCATATTTTCATTTAAAAGTACGGCACTTACGGAGGTGCTGATGATGCTTAGGTTTTGTCTCCATTGGTGGCTCAGGTTGTCCAGAAGCTTTGCAATAGCTATCATTTTAATATTCTTGCTTAGACCTATTTGTTCGAGTTTATATTTTTTTCTGCTGTTTATAAGGTATGCCATCTCCTCTATAGACTGAAACAGTTTCTCTTTGTTCATAGGCTTCATTAAATATTTATTCACTCCTATCTCTATGGATTTCAGTAGATGTTCGGAGTTCCCGTAACCGCTTAACAGGATAGTCGGGATCTGGGGATATATCTGTTTGATATTTCTTATCATATCCAGCCCGTTGCATTTGGGCATATTTATATCGCTGAGTATTAGGTCTACATTGGTTGTTTTTAAGGTTTTCAGACCCTCTTTGCCGTTATTTGCGGTAAGTGTACAAAGAAAAAGTTCATCTAAAAGCTCTTTTAATTCACTTTGTGTATCTTTATTGTCTTCAACATATAAAATTGTCAAGTTTTTGGTAAGCTTTTTTAATTCCTTGATACTTAACATTATAACTCCTAATTTTTATATAAAATTATAGTTATAAATTGTGGCAAAATGGTGTTAATCTGTAAAAAGTTTATACCCCGTGCCGGAAATATTTTCTATAAAATTAACAGGAGACTTTTTTCTGAGGTTTTTTACTACGGTTCTAAGGGCAGACTGGCTCATCACTTCATCATTTTTAAGCCAGACTTCCTGCTCGATCTGTGAATAGGTGATAACTTTATTCTTGTTTTGTACAAGAAGATCCATAAGAGATTTCTCTTTATTGTTGAGTTTGTATTCGAGGGTTTTGTGTTTTAATGTTCCGTTGATCTTGTCATATGAAAGCTCTTTGTCTATATGAACCAGAATGTTTGATGTAAGGTTCAGGTATTCCACTACTTTGTAAAGGGCGCTTTTCAATTTTTGGAAATTAATGGGCTTGACTATATAGGACTGGATATTCAGGTTTGCACAAGGCAGAAGGTAATCTGCAGTTGCGTGGGCTGTCAGTATTATAACAGGAGTATGTATATCGGTTTTCCTTATAGATTCAATAAGTGTTACTCCGTCCATCAAAGGCATTTGAAGATCTGTTATTATTAGCTGTATCTCGTTGTTTTTGTAAAGCTCTATGGCTTCCCTTCCATTGGAGGCAGATAAGATATTTTTTGAAAAATTTTCAAGTGTTTGTGATATTTCGTTCTTTGCTTCACACTCATCTTCGACATATAAAATAGTGATCTCTTTTAAAAGTTTTGACAGCTCTTTTGAATTTAACATAAAATAACTTTCCTAATCATTTTGAATATTCTATCATAAAAAAATTAACTCATACTTTTAACACATTTTTTTATTAAGCTTTTATAATATCAAACCAAAGGGGCAGTTATGGAACTGTTAAAAAAGCTCTCAAAACAGGTTTTTGAAATAACTGTGTTGTATGTAGAAGATGAACAAGAGGTTAGAAAAGAGATAAGTGACATATTATCCCTTATATTCCCGAAAACCATCGTTGCATCCAACGGAAAAGAAGCTTTACAGTATTATAATGACAAAGCTAATAATATAGATATTCTGCTAACTGATGTAAGAATGCCAGTAGTTGATGGAATAGAGCTTATTACGCATATAAGAAACGAAGATATTAATCTGCCTGTTATAGTGATCTCCGCATACAGCGAGCTGGATTACTTTCTTAAGACCATAAAGCTCGGGATCGACGGATATATATTAAAGCCTATCGAGTTGGAAACTTTTTTGGTGACATTAAAAAAAGCGATCGATAAAATTGAGCTGAAAAAGGAGAATGAGGAGTATAAGGAGTTTTTGGAAAACAAGGTCAAAAATGAAATTGATAAAAGAGTATACCAGGAAAAGATACTCGTACAGCAGTCAAAGCTGGCCGCTATGGGAGAGATGATAGATGCTATTGCCCACCAGTGGAAACAACCCCTGAACATACTGTCAATGAATGCGGATATGTTAAAGTTCGATTATGAAGACAAAAATATAGATAAATCATATATAAAAAAATACAGTGATAACTTCCAAAAGCAGATGCTTCATATGTTAAATACCCTGGAGCAGTTCAGAAGCTTTTTCAGACCCAATACGAACGCAAGAGAATTTTATGTTTCTGAAGCGATTGATTCTGTTAAATTACTGGTAAAAGACGAGTTCATAAAAAACAGGATAGAGATAGAAAGCAAAACAAAAGTTCCCATGATATTAAAAGGTAATTCAAATGAGTTTATACATCTTATTTTAAATATTATAAACAACTCAAAAGATGCTTTTAATGAAAATGATGTTCAAGAGAGGAAAATAGATATAATCTCAAAACGTGACAGTGATTATATCTGCCTGGAGATAATAGATAATGCAGGCGGTATTCCCGATCATGTGCTGAATGATATCTTTAAGCCCAATGTGACAACTAAAGCCATAGGCAAAGGTACGGGGATAGGGCTTTATATCTCTTCACAGATAGCAAAAAAATTTCACGGCAAACTTTTTGCACAGAATGTTCATAACGGGGCTAAGTTCACTTTTCAAAAGAGCAGGCACATAGATTGATAAATATTAGGGCAGGTGATTATTCTTTAATATCTTTTGGGATAAGATTTATTTCAAGGGAGGGAAAGTCCTCTTTAAAATCTTCTCCCGTTTCCAGGCTTATCTCGTTCTCTTGTTCATAAAACCAGTTGATCCTGATATCTGTTTTTAATGTTGAAAACTCTTCAAATATATCAAAGATCTCGAAAAACACCTTAAGGGTGCTGGAGTTCATGTAGATGATATCGAAATTTATCTCGATTTTTTTATTTTCTGTTTTTTCTAAATAGTTTACCAACCACTTTTTTACTGGCTCATAAAATTTATAAGTGTTTTCGGGATATGATTTGCCTTCAAAAACAAACACCCCGCTATAAGGGTCAAAGTTTAACAGAGGTGTTTCTTTTGTAGCATCTATTTTTAAAATGTCCATTCATTATTCTATCTTTTACTAACTAATTTTTTACTAAAACATTTTTTTAACACAATTTAATTGTAATATAAAGGTTACCAAGTTTTTAAAGGTTTTGTGTGGATAAGGATCATGGAAATATTATAAGTAAAGTAAAAAGCGTATTGGTCATACTATTTATTGTTATAATAGTAACTATTTTCTTTATTACCAAAAATACAAAAGACGACAGAATAGATTATTTGCTCAAGAAAGATTACCAGGCACTGAAAGTACATTATTTATTCAATATGAAATACTTTAAAAAAATTGCACAAAATAACTATGAGCAGGTGATCTCGGATAAAAAAGCACTTGAAATTTTTTCTAATGCATATGTTGTAAATAAAGAAAAAAGGGATCTTCTTCGCACACAATTATATCAAAGACTGAAAAAACAATACGGATATATGAAAAATCTTGGAGTTTTACAGTTTCATTTTGTATTTCCGGATAATACCAGTTTTTTAAGATTTCACAAACCGTCTAAAAACGGCGATTCACTTAACAATGTCAGAAAAAGCTATGAATATATCCATAAGAACAAGGTTTATCTCTCGGGACTGGAGCAGGGGAAGACAACACCCGGGTTCAGGCATATTTTCCCGATAATTAGAGATGGGATATATATAGGATTGGTTGATATCTCTTTTTCTCCCAAATTTATTCAGGAAAGTCTTATAGAGTCAAGCAGGCTTTACAGCCATTTTCTTGTTAAAAAAGATCTTTTTAAAGTAAAAAAGTGGCAGCGGAACGACAATGAGTACCATTATATACCAAGTCTTGAGAACGAAGATTATATGTTTGCCGTGTCGGATGGGCATAATCTGGAAAATATTTCAAAAAGTGAAAAAAACTCGATACTTGTGCTAAGGAAAAAGATCAAAAAATATATGCAGTCTTCAGAGGGTTTTTCACTTTACAAAAAAGAGGGAAATAAATATAAAATATTCTCTTTTTTCCCTATAAAGAACATAAAAAGCGATAATGTGTCCGCATATATAGTATCTCACAGCAATAACAGAAATATCGGGAATATAATCAATGATTTTTTATTTATAAATATGATCTTGTTTATAATGATACTTCTTCTGCTCTATATAATATATATAAATATCATACATAAGATATTATTAAAAGAGGAAGTAGTAAAAAAGATAAAACTTCTGCGTAAAAAAGACAAAATGCTTATACAGCAGTCAAAACTGGCAACTATGGGGGAGATGATAGGTAATATAGCCCATCAATGGAGACAGCCTTTAAATGCTGTAGCCGTTGTGATGATGAAGCTGGAACTGATGAATGAGACAAAGTTTAAAAGTACGGAAGTGGAAAAGATGATAAAAAATACGAATGATTCTTTGAAGTTTATGTCAAATACTATTGATGACTTTAGAAGATTCTTTTCTCCCACAAAGAAGAAAAAGAGATTTATAGTTTCTAGGGCGGTTTTTGACGTTGTAAATATAGTCAATGCACACTTTACAGGGGAAGATATAAAAATAGAAGTTGATGATAACCTAAAAGGCTTTACCATGAAAGGGTATAAGAGTGAACTTGAACAGGTGATCCTTAATCTGCTTAACAATGCAAAAGACGCAATTATAAAAAGAAGGAAAGAGTCCCCGTATTTCCCCGGTAAGATAAAAGTGCTTTTAACAAGAAACGATTTCCTTATAAGGGTTACAGTTCTGGATAACGGAGGGGGAATAAACAAAAATATAATCAAAAAAATATTTGATCCTTACTTTACTACAAAATTCCAGTCAAAAGGTACTGGAATAGGGCTTTATATGTCCAAAATGATCATAGAAAACGATATGGGCGGAGAGTTGAAAGTACATAATATCAACGACGGTGCATTGTTTGAGATTCTAATTAAAATCAAGACATAACTTTGACATTTTTTTTCAATAACATCTTATTATGAAAAAGCAATTAGATAAACTTCATCAAGAGTGTAAAACAATTAATACCATGTATGTGGAAGATGAGCTTTTTGTTTTGGAAGAGCTGGGAGAGGTTTTTAAAAACATATTTCCTAATACGGTTCTTGCAAAAGATGCCGATGAGGCTATGAAAAAGTTTAACCATAGTATTGATCTGGTTATCACTGATCTTATTCTTCCCAATAAAAACGGTATATGTTTAATAGAGCAGATGAAACAGATAAAAAGTGATATACATATTCTTGTGATCTCCGGAAGCAATGAGCCTAAGTATCTTTCAAAACTAATAGAGTTTGGCGTGAACGGTTATTTGCTTAAACCCGTAAGTTTTGATGCTTTACTAAATCAGATTATTGCAATTGTGAACAAGATAGTCGAAAAAAGGGAAAACAAAAAATATTTGATAACACTTCAAAACGAACTTGATGAAAAAGCCCTGCAGGTGCAGCAGAAATATTACCTTGATGAAGTAACAGGACTTAGAAACAGGAATTCTCTTCTTAAAGATATAAAAAGATTTAAGCCGGAGCTTCTGATCCTTATAGATATCAACAAGTTTTCAGTTATCAATGACCTGTACGGCAACAAAGCAGGGGATGATGTATTAAGAGCGGTTACGAAAAAACTGGTTAATATAAATATCCACGGCGGTTTGTACAAAATATCTGCAGATCAGTTTGTTTTTATTAAACTGACTGAATCATCATATTATTCATGTGATACATTTGTAAAGCTTATTCAAAAAGCAATAAATGAGACAACGATTAATCTGAACGTTAATAGTCTTCCTGTAGAGATATTTATAAGCGTAACCATATCTGCATCAAATCTGGTTGAAGTAGAAAAACTCTTTGAATCAGCGGATCTGGCCTTGCATTATGCGAAAAAAACGAATCAGAACTTTGTAATATATAGTGATGAGATTGACAAAAAGATAAACAGCAAAAAAACTTTTGATGCCATAAAATTGGTAAAAAATGCTTTTGAAAGAGATGCCGTAGTACCGTTTTTTCAGCCTATAATCAAAGATTACGAAAGGTCTTACGAGTGTCTTGTACGTATCATTGACGAAGAGGGTAAAGTTATTTCACCTTATTCTTTTTTGGATGAGATAAAAGGGACCTCTTATTATGTGAATCTTACAAAAACCATGATCGGTAAGTCTTTTGATTATTTCAGTGACAAGCAGTGCAGTTTTTCGATAAATCTTTCTTTTGAAGATATCTCGAACGGGGATATTATTGAATACCTCAAAATGCACCTTGATAAATATCAAATAGCAAGCAGGTTTATCCTTGAGATATTAGAAAGTGAATCAATAGATAACTTTAAAATAGTGAAAGATTTTATATCTGAGATGAAATCATACGGTGTAAGAATAGCCATAGATGATTTTGGCAGTGGATACTCCAATTTCTCATACTTGCTGGAGCTGGATCCTGATTATATAAAAATAGACGGTTCTATTATGAAAAACATTGCAACAGATGAAAAATCATATACCATCACCAAGACTATCGTTAAATTCTCAAAAGAGCTGGGCATTAAGACAGTTGGGGAGTTCATAAGCACCAAAGAGGTTTATGAAATAGCGCAGGAACTTGGAGTCGAAGGCAAACAGGGTTATTATTTGGGTGAACCCCGAATAGATATTTAAAAGGGTTTACATGAATGTTCTAATAGTTGATGACAGTAAAAGTTTTGTTTCCCAGATCTGCGAATCATTAAATGATTTTTTTAAAGCACAGATCAACATATTTACCGCATATGAGGGTTATGAGGCGATAAAAAGTGCCCAAACTCTGGATATTGACATAATACTGTTGGATATCATGATGTCCGGTATCGACGGTATCGAAGTGGCAAAAACACTCCAGCACACCCAAAAGACGAAAGATATTCCAATAATATTCGTCACAAGCAGCAGTTACGAGGATTTCCGGAAATTCGGTTTTGAACTGGGCAGTGTCGATTATATATCAAAGCCGGTGGATATGAATATATTGATAAACAGAATGAACCTTTACAAAACAATTCTGGAACAAAATAAAATTCTCCAGCATAATAACAAATTACTCGAAAGCGAGATTAACAAAGAGAAAGTCAAATCAAAAATACAGGAAGATATGCTTATACATCACAGCAAAATTTCGGTAATGGGAGAGATGATAGGTGCAATAGCCCACCAATGGCGACAGCCTTTGAACATAATAGCAACTTCTATAATGAATCTTGAAACCAAAGCAGAGCTTGATCTTTTGGATTTAAACGAGATAAAAAGGATAAACAGCAAGATCAATACTACTTTGGGTTTCTTATCCAAAACGATCGATGATTTTAGAAACTTCTTTTTAACTTCAAAGAAAAAAGAGACTATAGATTTTAAAGAAGCAGTTTTATCAACAATAGATATCGTAAAAACGCAGTTCAGTTCCCACGGGATACAGATCAGTTTTTATTATGAAGAAGAGAAAAAGTATCCCTATTACGGATATTACAATGAATTACGGCAGGTATTTTTAAATCTCCTTGCAAACAGCAAAGACTCAATAGAGCTTTTACAGCAGGAAAAAGATGATTTTGAGGGTAAGATCAAGGTCCGTATCAAGGATAGCCCGAAGTTTATAGAGATTTATTTTTGTGATAACGGTAAAGGGATAGATGAGTCTATCAAGGAGAAGGTGTTTAATCCTTATTTTACTACCAAATTCTCAGCCCAGGGTACGGGGATAGGGCTGTATATCGTAAAAACAATAGTTGAAAAAGTGCATGAAGGAAAAATAAAGATCATTGATAAAAATGAGGGAGCCTGTTTTAAACTTCTGTTTTTTAAGTAAAACTACAGTTCATTTGCATTTTTTATTATATCAATACCGTATTTTTCCCGAAGTTTGTTTATCGATTTTGTAAGTACAGCCTGTTTAGTATCTTTTTCATAATGAAATATATCCATTGTGGTTGGATTGCTCTGTAGAAAGTTCGATAAGCTAAGGGTCAGTCTTGTAACCGCATGAGAGGGGTGAATGTCGCACTTATCAAACATTCTTAGCATCTCCTTTCTTAAATTGTGCTCATTAAAGATCCTGTTTGTCCTGATATGATCTTTTGCTTTGGAACCATACTGATACTTTATCTCTAAAGAAAAGGTTAAAGGGGTGTAATTGTTCTTTATGGATAAAAAGCTTAAATGCCTGCATAATATGGAAACCATCCTTTTTAGCTCATGCCTTGGAAAAACAGGATCAAAGGTTCTGGCCAAAGCTACTGATTTTTTGCTTTTTTCTACTGATATCTCCTCCCCGTCTATACCGCATATTCTGTTATACAGCTGGATCCCCGGTTTTTTCCATGAATACAGCAGAGCCTTGTTCTTCCTGATATCTCCCAGTGTTCTTATATTCCGGCTTTCCAGCTTCTGCTGATACCCCTTACCGATGCCCGGGAATATTTTTATGGGCAGATCTTTCGTAAAGGGGTAAATCTCCTCTTCTTTCGTATATTTTACTCCATAGGGTTTTGCAAACTCTGTTGAGAGCTTTGCTATCCATTTTGAATTTGATATTCCTATGGACACGGGAAGTCCTGTTTCCTCTAATATTCTGTTTTTTAGATTTTGGGCAAATATTACAATATCTTTTTCCTCTATCCATCCCGATACGTCTCCGAAGAACTCATCAATGGAAAATTGCTCTATATGGGGTATCTCGGTTTGTAAAAGTTCTTTTAGTTTGTGTGATAGTTCGTGATAGAGTTGATAATTCGGGGGTATTACTTTTAAGTTAGGGCACCATCTTAAAGCTTCCGACACGCTCATGGCGGTTTTTACCCCGAAAGCCCTGGCCTCATAAGATGAAGTAGTGATTATTCCCCTTATTCTTTTATTTTCATCCATAAAATATTCTTCAAATGAGAGATTCCGAGTATTGCTTAAAATAGAACTTGTAAAAGCACCCTTTATTTTACTTATGGAGTTACCTGAGTTCTTTTTATCAAATATTGATAAATTGCTTCTTCCTCCTACGGCAACTGGAATATTGTTTAATTGGGGATTGCCGATCCTGTGCGCAGATACAAAAAAACAGTCTATATCTATATGTAATTTCATTCTGTAATTATATTCAAATGATAATTGTTACTTAAAAAAGATTACAAAATGCAATTTTTCTTCAATGTAACTTTATTGTCATTAAAACTTAAACTATACTTAAATAATATTTAATAATATTTTCTATATACTTATAATATACTTATATAAAACTTGTAAGGGTGATAGATGAATATATTGATATATGATAATAATATTAATGATTTAGAAATGTTTTGTAAATTATTTGATTATCTGCCGTTTGATACCCAGATCAATAAATTAACAGAGTCCGAAGACTTTAAAATGGTCTATGACAATGAAAAATTTGATATTGTATTTGTTGATCTTAACAATGAATGCGGTAGAGAATTACTGCATTTTGTACTTCATACCAACCCTGAACAAAGGCTTGTAACAATAAATAACAGTTTTGAGTGTTTTGAAGAGCATGGGTGTGATTTCTGCAAATCAAATTATAATAAATTAAGGCTGGTGAAGCCTTTGAACGTCGTTGACCTGACAAATGTAATAAAAGGTAACAAGTGCAAGTATGAATATTGTAATGAAGGGTTGCTTACTAAACTTCTGGTGATATCCAAATCCCACGAGCATTTGAATTTTAATATGGAAAAAATGCAGTTTTCTTATTTGGATAAAAGCGACTTCTCTTTAAATATCATTGAGCTTACCCAGGAGCTGCTGATCAATGGTATCAAATATGAAGTATATGAAAATTATATACAGATAATAGATGAAAAAGATGAAGCATCATTGGGAAATTTAATTAAAATTCTAAAAGAGATCATTACTGAAGAGTTTCCCCAGCTGGAACTTATAGGCCATGAAGATGAAGTTATTTTGTATGATGATGAAGAGTTGAGCAAAAAAGACATAGAGAAACTCAATAGTTATTTGAAAAAATACAATTACAAGTTCAAACAGCATAATCCAAGTCTGGCTTATTTGAAAAATACCTTTTAGAGGCGATAAAAGATAAAGACTAATAGCTACATTTAGTCACAGCTTTATCATTTTATTTTGAATTGCCTGCTGATATAATTGAACTTAATATTACTTTACAGTAAACTTATCCTTATTAGTTTAATATATCAAGGATTTTATATATGATTTTGAAGTTTAAAAAATGGTTCCCCAAAATAAGCAAAAAAGCCTGGGTGGCACCCAGTGCGGATGTAATAGGCAACGTAAAAATAGGGCGGGACAGTTCGATCTGGTTCGGCGTTGTAATAAGAGGTGACGTCCATAAGATCAGGATCGGTAAAAGAACATCTATCCAGGATCTTTCAATGATACACGTAACTCACTATAAAAAAGAGGATATGAGTGACGGAAATCCTACAATAATCGGAAATGACGTAACTGTGGGACATAAAGTGATGCTTCACGGATGTACTATTGAAGACGGCTGCCTTATCGGTATGAATGCAACTATTCTGGACGGAGTAGTAATAGGGAAAGGGTCTATCGTAGGAGCGCATTCTCTTGTAACAAGCAATAAGGTGTTCCCTCCAAACAGCCTGATCATGGGCAGTCCTGCAAAAGTAGTTAAAAGCTTAACTGATGAAGAGTCGCAAAAGCTTATCGAACATGCGGCAAGATATGTGAAGTTCAAGGATGAGTATTGTTAAACCAAATATTGTCAAGCCTGCCAAAAGTGGGCTTGACAATATCAATAGAGTGAGATTATCTACCGGATACGGGGAACTATATGAGCCGTAGCTATGTTTATTATTTTTAACATTTTATTGTAAGCTAAAAGCTTTTTATTAAGTGGTTCTTCAATATCTATCACACTGCCCTTGTTTGCGAACAGGATCAGCTGGTTATCAACGTTGAGCACTTCAAAGCAGCAGTCGTTTCTTTTTTTAGATATCTTTTTTACTATTCTTTTTACTATTGTATTCATGAAAAATCCTTTTATGAGAACAGGTAACCCTGACCCCGTACAGATTTGATGTAATTATCCCCAAGATACAGATTTATCTTATCTCTTAGTCTTTTAACGGCAACATTGACCGTTTTTATCTTAACATTGAAATTTTCTTCCCATACATTTTCCAACAGGCTGTCACGGCTTAAGATGGTATTTGTATTTTTTAAGAATTCCAAAAGAAGTGATTTTTCCAGTCTTGTAAGTTTCAGGCTGTTTCCGTTTACGTAAAAGCTGTTGTTCTTTGACATGAAGGTTAGGTTCTTGTATTTTATCACGTCATAGTTTTTGTAATATCTTTTGAAAAGGTTTCTGATCCTTGCTAGAAATACTTTAACTCCCGACATAACAGATATGCAGTCGTCAACGCCTTCATTGAAAGCTTTTAGGATAAAGTTTTCATTGTAGTATTCATATAATACGACAATAGGCTGATTGTGCCCGTACATTCTTAAATGTGGTACAAGTTTATCGTTTTCCTGTTCTAAATATGCTTCATCAACGATGATCATCATCACATCTTCTTCTTTTAGAACAGATTTGACGATAGAGAGGTTGTCTGTTGTGATCACATCGTAATTGGTTTTGACCAATTCCGATTCAACAGTATCAATATAAGTTTCATTAGAGCCGATTACTAAAATAGTTTCTTCCATGTTTTCCTCCTATGTAATAAAGTGATTCTTTAATAGTAGAAAAAAATTATGTCAAATTTGTGTTATAAGAAAAAGAAATCATAAAAAGTAATTATTTTTTATGATTTGTAATTTTTTTGTATCGAAGTTGCCGTTAAAAATATATAGTTTTTCCCTGTTACTGTGACTCGGTACTTTTTCTGTTGCAGATATTTTTTGCAGAAAACAACATCGTTATATAGTACAGAGTATTCGGGGAAGTTGTAGTTTTTGGCATTTGCACCGAAGATAAATGTACCGTCGAGCCATCTGCAGTTTGGAAATCCCATGATCATGCTTCCCTCTTTTTTTAGGTATTTCTGGACAATATCCATAAAAAGAGGTTTGAAGTTAAGATTTGAACTTTGCAGAGTACCTATGGTTATGATCAGATCAAATTGCCCAAGGTCAAGGTCATCAAGGTCATTTATATCATGTTGGTAAAAACTGATATTGTCATCATCTTTAAATCTTTTTTTTGCTTCATCTACTGCACTTTGACAGAAATCTATCCCAACGATCTCATGTTGTTCAAAGTTTGAGGAAAGCTGTTTTATAACTTCAAACTCGTCACCGTTATTGACGCCGAGGTTGAGTATCCTTTTTCTTTCATTTATGTTCGAGTTTTCAAGGGATTGGATATAGTAATATAAAAAAGAGGGAGTTTCATTTTTATCTATCTGCCAGAAAATAGAACCGCTTCCGTATTTTTCTTCTTTGGAAAGTTTGCTTTTGTGAAAACTCCCTTCCAAATCAAGCTTTTCAAATCTTATTGTAATGATATTTTTTGATTTTTTTTCAGGAAGCAGGGCCTTGCAATAAAGGCTGTCCGCCAGGTCGATCCAGGATCTAAGCTCCCTGTATATATAAGGTTTGCCCTCTATTTCAAAGATAGTTCCGTTATAAACGGAGTCTTCGATATCAGGATTCAGAACTTCGAACTCGTAAATCTCTTTGGGCTGAAGTTTTGAGATCTCGTTTTTAAGTATGCTGATTACCGTAGTAAGGTTTTCATTGCTGAAATGATACATTAAGGATTATTCCTCCTTTGAACTTATCATATCCATTATATCTTTGTATATATCTTCACATTCATCTTTATCAAGCTCTTTGTTTTCGATCTCTTCAAGAATGGTTTTAAATTCATCTTTGAGTTCATGCATATTCTGCAGCTCTGTGTTTTTTGCATCATCTGTTACCTTGTCTTTTGCGATAGTTTCAAATATAGAGTCTATATGATCTTCAATATCCGGTAATACAACCTCTTCTATAAGCTCTTTTAGTTTTTTATAACAGTTTTCCATTTTAGTGTCCTTTTTTGTATATTCGTGATTGTATCAAAATTTAGTGTAATTATATGTTATAATTGCGTAATTAAAATAAAAGGATATGTCATAATTTTAAATGAGATGAGTTTGCAGGAGCAGTTCAGCGCTTTTTGCAAGAAAAACAATCCAAAAGATATGGAGGAAGCCGTAGATTATTTTGCTTTTTTCGGGGGGCTTGATATTCAGGTAAATACTAATCTTCCTCTTGAAGAGTTGATCGAAGAGCTTATACTCGATGAATATAAATATTACAGGAACATAGTTGCGGATATTACAACTTCGGATCCATTGCTTCAGTCAATAATGAGCGGGGCTGCAACAGGTGACAGACGTACAAATTCCACTTTCAGAAGGGCAAACGTTTCTTTTAACAACGGCATGGAGTGTGTAGAAGAGTTAAGAGATGAAGGTGCATTAAGACTTGAATCATCGGTTCATAATCTTACAAACCAGACAGGTTACGGAGAGATATCAAAAAGGATCATAATCTCTACCCCGTTCCTAAGATTCTGGTTTGCATTTATCTCCCCTATATTTAAAGGTATCAGGGACGGTGATTACACCGAATTCTTTGAAAACTTCAAGAATAGAAAAGATGAATTCCGCAACTTCATATTTGAACAGCTTTGTCACGAATTCCTGAAATTGCAGTTCAAGGAAATCGACCCTGTTTATTCAATTGGAAGATACTGGGATGATGAAGGGGAAGTTGAACTTGTAGCAAAAACAAATTCAAGCAGGATCATTGCAGGCAGCTGCAGCTACACAAACGGGAAGGTTAAAAAATCACTGCTTACGAAACTTCAGCATGAGTGTGAAGATATTCAGCTTAATGTCGATATCTATGTACTTTTTGCAAAAAGAGGCTTCTCAAACGAGCTTAAGGCTTTAAAAGGGGAATCTTTAAGATTGTTCACGGCAAGGAGCCTTAAGATACTTGTATAGTATCAAGCTCCTCTTTTAATCTCTTCAGCTTCAGGGTCAAATAGAGTACCTCTTTCTCCTCCTTTGAACTTTGAAGCTTTTTCTTTATTTCATTTATCTCCATTAATATAAGGTTTATCTCATGCTGCTTAAAATTTTGTTTTATCTTTTTGTACATAATATAAGAGCCTGTTAAAGTGGCGATTATAATTATTGTAACTATGCTCTTATCGATAATGGTAATATTGTTTGCTACTTCAAGGTATGTCAAAGATAAAAAAATAATGGTAAGGGGAATGAAAACTACCACTACTCTTTCCTTAGATATATGATTCTGAACATCATAGGCACATAATAAAGGTTCAATATGGTTGCCCAAAGTATCCCAAACCCAAGAGCAACTGCCATAGGCTGAAGTATCAAAGACTGTCCCGAAGCAAAGAATATAAGTGTACTAAGTCCAAGTATGGTCGTAAGTGAAGTTAATAGTATAGGTCTTAACCGAAGCAGGGCATACTCTTTCATCTGCTCAAGATTCTTGGCCTTTTGGATAAAGTCCATCATAATAATCCCGTCGTTCACGATCACCCCTGCAAGTCCAACAATACCTATGAGTCCGGGCATTGTAAGATTAAGACCCATTATAAAGTGTCCTATAAGCACACCAAGAACCGATAAAGGTATGGTGCTTAGGATTATTAAAGATTTTACGATACTGTCAAACATCCATACCAGAGCTATAAATATAAGAAGAAGTGCAATTATAAAAGCTTTTGCCATTTCATCCTGAACTTTTTTATTCTCTTTCTGCTCCCCTTTTATATCTATTTTTACGCTTTTGTCTATCTTGTCAAGGGTCGGCTGAAGTTTTGCATATACTTCTTCACTTGTGATGTTATTTAGTGAAGCGGTGATACTTTGAATAGCAGTTCCGTCTTCTTTGAATATCTGGCTTAGGCTCTCTTTTGTTTTGAATTCCACAATATCTTTTAATAAAACATTTTTATTGGAGTTTGGCACCGTTACTTCAAAATCATCAAGGCTTGTTTTTATATCTTTGTTCTTGCTTTGGTATACTATTTCCACTATACCGCTTTGATCATACATTTTTGAAAAACTTCCTTTGAAGTAGTAGGGTTTTAAGATATTTACCAGTATGGATTCATTGAATCCAAGCATCTGCCCGTAACTGTTCACCGTAAATTTAAGATCAAGATTACCCGTTAAAACATCATCGGCTATATTAGATACTTCTTTAATATTTCCCAGTGCTTCTTTAATCATTCTTATAGATTCTGCTTTTATCTTCTCGTCATCACTGCTTAATGCTATCTCGAAATCATTACTGACTATTGCGGCTCCCGGAACATAAACTTTCAGCTCGTCAAAACTTTTATCTTCTTTGGGGAATCTTTTATCCAGTACACTTGTTATCTTCGCAGCAATAACTCTGGCCGGTTCTTCTCTTGTCATCTCAGTGTCGTCGTATTTGGGACTGAGATACGGATTGATAAATTTATCAAAAAAGTTTGAAGGTGCTCTCTCTTTAAGATTTATAAATACCTGAAAATAGAACTCCTCGTTTTGGGGTTCTTGCTTACCGTCAAGTTTTAAACCTATTATTGAACTTATGCTGTCTATCTCTTTTCCAAGTTCAAAGTTTTCTAAAAGAGTTTTTTCAAGTTTGTTTATACTTTTCTGGGTAAGTTCGATATCATGACCCACGCCTACCGAGCCGCTGATATAAACCTGAGTAGTGTCAAATTTTGGCAGAAACTCGAACTTAAGGGTCTTTACTAGAGTGAAGGTGCTAAAAAGGATCATTCCAACGAGTGCAATCAAAGATATATATTTCCATTTTAGAAGAAAAGTTAAAATAGTGTTGTATATATTTTTATTTGCCTGCCATATAGATTCGCTTCTTTTCTCTTCATGGTTTACTTTTAAGATGTGTTTTGCATGAAGAGGGAGAAAGAAAAAAGCTTCCAGTAAAGAACTAAGAAGTAAAATAGATATCATAATTGGAAGTATCCTCATAAACAGACCCGTCTCACCGCTTAAAAGAAGAATCGGTAAAAAGGCAAATATGGTTGTTGCGGTTGCAGTAAGAACTGCCGGGTACATTTCGGTTGCACCGTCAAGTGCAGCTGTCATTTTATCTTTCCCCATCTCCATATGCCTGTATATATTTTCACCCACCACTATAGCCTCATCCACAAGCATACCAAGAGCCAGTAAAACCCCCAGAAGCGAGAGCATGTTCAAGCTGTATCCCATCTGTTCTGCACCGATAAGACCAATCATAAAGCTTGTCGGTATACCTACTGCAATAACAAAGGCTATTCTGGCATTAATGAAAAACAGCAGTGCAAGCGTAAGAAGTATTACCCCGAACAGTATATTGGAAACTACGGTATTAAGCCTGTTCTTGATCCATACCGAAGTATCCGTATAGGTGTCAAACTCTATATCTTTGTAGTTTTTCTGCTCATCTTTGAGTATCTGCTTTATCTGTTTTACAAGGGCAATACTGTCACCTTCACGCCCTTTGTTTATCCCTATGGAGATATTCTTTTTGCCGTTGAAGTGGGATAGGGTGGCTACATCCTCAAGTTTGTATTCAACTTTGGCTATATCTTTCAGGTATATGGATTTTGAGCCTATTTTTATTATCATATTTGATAGTTTTCTTAGATCTTTTTCCCCGTTCTGGCTGCTTAGGTAATAGTGTATGCCGTTTTCTTTTATGATACCTGCCGGGAATATGGAACTGGTCTGGGAGATGGTGTTTATAAGCGTATTTTTGTCAAAACCGTAAGCTTCTATCTTTGCCTCGTCAAAGGTGATAAGCAGCTGCTTGTCGCTGTCCCCCCAGATATTTATTTCACTAAGATCGCTTATTGAACTTAATTTTCCTTTTATATCATCTGCAACATCAAGAAGCTCCTGTGTTGTTTTGTCACCGTAGATTGCTACTGTGATCAAAGGAAAGGCGCTTGTTATCTCTTTTACAACGGGTTCATCCATATCGCTTGGAAGGTCTGACCTGCTTTTTGTAACAATATCTTTTACGTCATCGATCATCTTGGAGATATCATTTCCCTCTTTAAGGTCAATTCTTATGTTGAAGTATCCAGTCTTGATCACGGTTTTAATGGTATCCGCTTCACTAAGGTTCACAAGTTCGTCTTCGATCTTTGAAACTGCCATAAGATCAAGCATATCACTGCTTGCACCGGTATAGGTTCCCGTTACTGAAACAGCATCAAGTGAAGAGATAGGAAATATCTCTTTTGGAATTTTCAGGTAGGAGAAAAGTGAAAGCACAAATATGAAAAACAACAGCATATAATTTAATATGGGCTTTTCCAAACCAAATTTTATAATTGATCTTATCATTAAAACTCTTTATTTATAATATTCGGCAATTATATCATTTTGTGCTATAAGCAGCCTTATTTTATTGCTGTTTCTTGTTTTTTGGAATGGTAACCCACATCTGTTCTATATGATTGTCGTGCTTTTTGAGCTTCTCATGGTGTTTTTCCAGTTTTTCATTGTGATCATCCAGAACCTTTTCGATCTTGTCTATTTTTTTCTCGTATTTATATACTATTATATACACGGCTACGACAATACCCACTATAATTATCCATTCCATTATAATTCCTTTATTGATCCAATGTTTGAAGTTTTCTTCTTTTTAACTGTATAGCTGCCAGGAATATTACAAAGGCAAGAACAGGTATAAGAACTATCTGTTTTGGAAGTCTCTCTTTCTCGACCCTTACAGATTCAACGATCCATCCGCTTGTAACGCCGGCTTTTTTAATAGCTTCAAGCTGTTTGTTGCCCCCTTCCATTATCATAGCAACCTCCATAGGTCCGAACAGGTCGTCAAGCATAAGACCTGTATTGTCAAGCTTTTCTTTTCCTGTTCCCCCTTTTTTAAGGGGTAGGGCAAAGGTGTATTCCCTCTGTATCCCTTCAAGGGTTTCACCCTTTACCATGAACTGGATAGATTCCCCCTCTTTTAGCTTATCGGCAACTTTGAATATCTCTTTTCCTGGAAGATGCTCGTAAGGCTCTTGTATTTTATCCCAAAGGAATCCCGGACGGAAGATTAAAAATGCTGCCAATAAAAGCGCTGCGGTTTCCCACCATCTGTTTTTTGTAAACCAGAACCCTTGCGTAGCGGCTGCAAAAAGAAGCATCCCTATAATGGAGGAGATGACAACGATTACAAACTCAAAGATGTTATCTATACCTATCATAAGCAGCTGGGTATTGAATATAAACATAAAAGGAAGCATCGCCGTTCTAATATCATAGGTAAACCCTTGTATACCCGTTCGTATAGGATCGCCTTTTGAAATGGCAGCAGCGGCAAAGGCGGCAAGTCCCACAGGAGGGGTGTCGTCTGCCAGGATACCGAAATAAAATACGAACATATGAGCGGCAATCAACGGTATGGCTATCTCGTTAGCAGCACCGAGACTTACTATAACAGGGGCCATAAGACTTGAAACAACTATATAGTTCGCCGTTGTGGGGAGACCCATACCAAGAATCAGGCTGATTATAGCAGTAAACAGAAGTATAAGGAAAATATTCCCTCCTGATACGGTTTCCACAAGCCCTATAACAACCTGCCCGATACCTGTTAATGTAACGGTTCCTACAATGATACCCGCAACTGCCGTGGCAACACCGATACCTATCATATTTTTTCCGCCGTTTATAAGGCCTATCTCAAGGTCTAGAAATCCCGCTTTTACTCTTTTGAAGATAATTTGTTTTTTTCTGAAAAAATCCATAATGGGCTTTTGCGTAATAACTATAAATATCATAAATATCGTTGCCCAGAATGCAGACAGCTCGGGCGATAATCTCTCTGCAGTTAAAAGCCATACAAGCACAACGACAGGCAGCAGGTAATGTAGACCCGATAATACAGTCTCTCCCACTTTTGGAAGTTCTGTTATATCATCTGTAGGGATATCAGGAACTTTTGAGGCAACATAGACCAAGAGGATATAAGAAATTACGATCAAAGCCAGTATAATATTAAGTGAATTTTCCCCTGCAGTATCTTTTATAAAAGTTATCAAAGGGGGCAGTACCCATACCAGAAAGCCCAGAACTATCAAGACGCTTAAAACCCCAAGCAGTTTTGCCGCTTTTTTCATCTTGTACGGTCTTGGAAGCCCTGTCATGCCTGCTTTCATTGCTTCAAGATGAACAATATACACAAGTGCTATATATGAGATAACAGCAGGTAAAAAAGCGTGTTTTATAACTTCTATAAAGGGAATTCCCACATACTCGACCATTAAAAATGCGGCAGCTCCCATAATAGGAGGTGTAAGCTGTCCGTTAGTGGATGATGCAACCTCTATGGCTCCGGCTTTTTCCTTTGAGAATCCCACCTTTTTCATTAAAGGGATGGTGAAGGTTCCCGTGGTTACCACATTTGCAATGGAGGATCCCGAGATCATCCCGGTCATGGCACTTGATACTACCGCTGCTTTGGCGGGTCCTCCTCTAAAGTGTCCCATTAGTGCAAAAGCGACACGGATAAAATAGTTACCCGCACCGGCTCTTTCCAGAAGTGCACCAAAAAGTACAAAAAGGAATACCATGGTTGCAGATACGCCGATAGCAATACCAAATGCACCTTCGGTCGTGATCCACATATGTGAAACAATCTTGTTTAAAGATGCTCCCCCGTAATCACCCATACCAAAATAGGCATAGGCCAGTGAAACAACGGCAACTATCATTAGCGGAGGACCCAAAGATCTTCTTGTAGCTTCAAGCAGCAGTATTATACCCGCAACCCCGAAGAAGAGATCAAGCTGGTTGGGAGCTCCCAGACGCATCTCAAACGCCGTAGAATCCCAAATTTGGGAATAGATAAAATAAACAGTGCTCAAAACAAGGGTTAACCCCATTGCCCAGTCAGTAAACGGGATATACCTTTTAGGGGAAGATTTAAAGGGCAGGTAACTTAAATATGCCAAAAATCCCGAGAATATAAGGTGAATTCTTTTAACAACATCTGCATTCATCCAGGGCGTGAATTCTAACACAAGAGGTGATGAAACATATAATTGAAACAAAGACCAGGTAAGAGCCAAGTATAAAATGAATTTTGCTATAAACGGGTTGGAGGGTTCCCTCCCTCCCGTTTCTGCTTCCAGTACCAGTTCTTGTGCATCATTGTGTTTAGACAAAACAGCTCCTTGTTTAAAATATACTTTTAAATATCCTTATTGTTGAAGATATTTAAAAATAGACTTTAATTAAAAAACGAAGAGTTCATCTTCGTTTTTATGATTGATCTATTTAATTAGACCTGCTTCTTTATAGTATTTTAACGCACCTCTATGAAGCGGCGCAGAAAGCCCCTCTTTTACCATCTCCTCTTTTTTAAGGTTTGCAAAAGCAGGGTGAAGTTTTTTGAATGCTTCAAAATTTTCAAATACGGCTTTTACCAATGTATATACAACTTTTTCAGGAACTTTTGCACTTGTAACAAGTGTTGCCGCTACACCGAATGTTGTTGCTTCATCAGGGTTGCCTTCATAAGTTCCTCCTGCAATCGTAGAATATTTATAGTAATCATTTTCTGCTACGATCTTATCGATATCTTTGTCTTTTACGTTTACAAGATTTGCATCACAAGTAGTAGTCGCTTCTTTGATGGCACTGCTTGGGTGACCGACGACATATATCATAACATCTATTTTATTATCGCAAAGTGCTTTTGCCTGTTCGGCCGCTTTTAGTTCAGAAGCCAGTTTAAAGTCGTCTTTTGTCCAGCCTTTTGCTTTCATAACCATCTCCATGGTTCCTCTGTTTCCTGAACCGGGGTTTCCTATATTTACCCTTTTGCCTTTAATATCATTGAACTCTTTAATGTTTGCGTCTTTTCTTGCAAGTATAGTAAACGGTTCACCGTGAAGTGAAAAAACTGCTCTAAGGTCTTTGTATGCACCTTGTTTCTCAAATTTGCTTGTACCGTTGTATGCATGATACTGCCAGTCAGACTGGGCAACACCCATCTCCAGTTCACCTGCTTTGATATTGTTGATATTGTAAACTGAACCGCCTGTTGACTCTACCGTACATCTTATGCCGTGTTCTTTTTTATCTTTATTCACAAGCCTGCAGATAGAACCCCCTGTAGGATAATAAACACCCGTAACTCCACCTGTACCTATTGTTACAAACTGGGCAGCCATTGCCGGAACACAAAGCAGACCCGCAAGGGCAGTGCTTAGAATAGTCTTTTTCATTTCAACTCCTTAAGTTTTAATAGTAAGATTTTATTTTATTATTCTTTAGTGCTAAATAAAATCAAATTTACTTTCAAGTTTAAAATAAGCTTTGTTATTTTAAGCTTAAGTTACAAAAGGTAACCTAAATTATTAAACTATTTAAAATAAAAGAAAATGTAATAAAAATGTTAAAGATTAAGTTTCATTATAATTGGATAATAAAGCTAATTTATGATAAGTTTTCACAAAATAAACAAGATGGAGTTCATATGGGTAAAAAAATAGCTGTTTTAGCTTCCGGGAACGGCAGCGGTTTTGAAGCTATTTATAATGCAACGGCAAATAATGAGCTGGATGCTTCGGTTGAAGTTGTTATATCAAATAATACGGATGCGCCTGTTTTGAAAAAAGCAGAAAAATTCGGTATTGATAATTATCTTATAAATAAGAACAGTATCAACGGTGATAAAACGCCCGATGAAAAACTTGAAGAGGTTTTGGACACATATAACTGCGATTATATTTTTTTATCTGGTTTTATGAAAAAGATCTCTGATCCCATAGTTGAGAAATATAAAAACAGAATCATCAATTCCCACCCCTCTTTGCTTCCTAAATACGGCGGGAAAGGGATGTATGGAACTTTTGTACACGAAGCGGTGATAAAAAACAAAGAAACAACTACAGGAGTAACTATCCATTTTGTAAATGAAGTATACGATGAGGGTAGGATCATATTTCAAGACAGCGTTGAAGTAAAAGCAGACGATACCCCTTTAACCCTTGAAAAAAAGGTTAAAGAGCAAGAAAGCAAAGCAATAATAAAAGCTTTGAAAAAGGTTTTTAGCTCCTAAAGAACGGGAAGCTTCCAGTTATTCTTAAAAGCTGCCCATCTTAACGTTATACCGAAAATAAATATCCCTATCATTGCCGGGAAGCTTAAATGATCAATATAATCAAGAATATAGATAAGTATACCTATGATTATGGAGATGATCCCGTAAAACCCGCCTTTTAAAATATATGGAACTTCGTTTATAAGTATATCTCTTAATAATCCTCCCCCGACTGCGGTTATAAAAGAAAGAATGATCACCCCTGAAAGTGAAAAGGAGTGTTCAAGGGCTATTAAAGACCCTGTTATGGAGAAGGAGACAAGTCCGATGCTGTCGGTAAAGACAAAAACAGATTTTCTCTCATAGTGTTGTTTTTTATGGAATTTTAATAAATACAGCACAATAACCATAAAAAACACTATACCCATAGGGGTGAGGGTTGAAAGGGATACTGGTGGTTCGTCAACTATGGTGTCTCTTATTATCCCCCCGCCAAGAGCTGTTAAAAAGGAGGCTATAAATACCCCGAGCATATCCAGTTTGTTTCTTACTGCTATATAAAATCCACTTAATGAAAAGGCAATAATGCCTATATATTCCGCTACTTCAAAAATCATGCGTAATTATTATATAAATTTATTTAATTACTACTATAATAGGTTAATTAATCGCAAAAGGTTTTAAAATGGGTTTTAGAATTGAAGAAGATACAATGGGAAACGTAAAAGTTCAGTCCGATAAACTTTGGGGTGCGCAGACCCAAAGAAGCCTTGAAAATTTTCATATAGGAAGTGAGACTATACCAAAAGAGTTTATAGTATCTTATGCTTATGTGAAAAAAGCCTGTGCTTTAAGCAATTTTCATTTTAAAAAGCTTAATAAAAGCAAATGCGATCTTATAGTAAAAGTATGTGAAGAGATAATACAGGGTAAACTTGACAGCCATTTCCCCCTGCATATCTGGCAGACGGGAAGCGGAACGCACACTAATATGAATCTAAACGAGGTGATAGTAAACAGGGCATATGAGTTGGATAATACAATTAAGCTCGATGCCAATGATGACGTAAATATGTCACAAAGTACCAATGATACCTTCCCAAGTGCAATGAGAATAGCAGTTTTAATGCAGATCAGAAAGTTGAAAAAGTCATTGACACTGCTAAAAAGCAGTTTTACTAAAAAAGAAAAACAGTTCAAAGGTGTTTTAAAAGTTGGAAGAACACATCTTCAGGATGCGGCTTCGATCTATATCAGTGATGAAATAGGGGGTTATGCCTCGATGCTTGAATATCCTTCTTTGCAAATAAATGACGGTTTGAAATATATAAAACAGCTGCCTATAGGGGGAACGGCTGTGGGAAACGGCTTAAATGCACCAAAAGGTTTTGACAAGAAAGTCTGCGAATATCTTAACAGTGAGCTAAAGTTCGGGCTTTCACCGCTCGAGGACAAGTTTTACGGTCTTACCTCACATGACGGGGAGGTGTTTTTAAGCGGTGCATTAAATGCCCTTGCTTCAAATCTTATGAAAATTGCAAATGATATACGCTGGCTTGGAAGCGGACCAAACTGTGCAATAGGTGAATTGAAACTTCCAAAAAACGAACCTGGAAGTTCAATTATGCCTTTTAAATCCAATCCTACCCAGCCTGAGGCAATGGCTATGGTTGCTGTGCAGGTTATGGCAAATCACAGTGCCGTTTCCATTGCGGCAAGCCAGGGAAATTTTGAGCTTAATGTTTTCAGGCCGGTCATTATTTACAATCTTTTACAGTCGATCAGGCTTTTAGACGATGCAATGGAATCTTTTGCTTTAAAGTGTATAGAGGGTTTGGAGCTGAATGAAGACAGAATAAACGGTTTTCTTGAAAAATCCTTAATGGACGTAACGGTATTAACTCCTTATATAGGTTATAAAAACAGCAGTAAAATAGCCAGATATGCCTATGAAAATTCTATAGGTTTAAAGGCCTCGGCAATAGCTCTTGGCATATTGTCAGAGGAGGAATTCGAAAAATATTTCTTAAGATAAAGTTATAAAAAAATTACTTTAAAGATTTAAAAGTTATAATAAACATTATTTTGACATTTTAATTAGATAAGATAATTCTTATCTGTGTAGGGTAATTATTAAAGGAGATACAATGTTAAAGAACGTAACAATACAGAAAAAGTTCATAATCATCACGATTTTGATCACTGTATTGGTTTTAATCGGCAGCTTTTTAGTTCTGAACTATTTTAAATCAAACACAGTTAAAGAGGTTCATTATAAAACTGAACTTCAGCTTCAAAAACATATTACAGAAGCGGTTCTTGAAAAGAAGAATGTAGGTATATCAAATGCTTTGTCGATCGCTAACGACGGCAGGATAAAAAAAGCACTTCGTACCAACAACAGGGAGCTTGCAATTTTAAGTTTGTCTGTAATCTCTAAAGAGATGAAAGATAACACACCTTTTAAAAACATCAAAGTTCATATTCACACAAAAGACAATCGATCTTTTGTAAGAGGCTGGAAACTTGACAAACACGGTGATGATCTAAGCGGATTCAGAGCCAGTGTGGTAAAAGTCAATTCAACAATAAAACCTGTAAACACTATGGAGCTTGGAAAAGCGGGATTGAGTTTAAGGTCTGTAGTTCCTATAAAAGATGACGATGGATCACACCTTGGATCATTGGAATTTATCCAGGGGCTTAATTCTGTTGCTAAAAAGTTTGATGAGGAGAAAGACGCGTTTTTATTCTTAATGGATCTTGACCAGACAAAAGTACAGCTTTTTGATGAGACAAAAAAGTTCAAGAATTATCTGATTTCACAAAAGTTCGTAAATGAAAAATTTCTTGCTGATGCAAATAGGATTGATTTGAAAAGCCTTTTTGACAAGGGTTACTTGATCAGTGACGAATATTTTTATACTTATGAGTATGTAAAAGATTTTAACGATAAAAAGATCGGGCTGTATTTAGTTGGGAGACCTATGTCTATAGTTGAAGTTGTTGTAAAAGATGCCGAAAGTCTGATCAATATAGCTTTAATAATGATGATCATATTTGCTGTAGTTACTTTGGTAGCTACGATAATAAATTTAAGATCAACTATAATAGAACCCTTAAAACTTTTAACCGATTCAGTTGTCGCATTGATGAATTACAGCAGTGCAGATCAAAAAATAGAGATAAAATCAAATGATGAGATCGGTGAACTCGCAGGGCACTTTAACGAGTATATGGAAAAATTAAGACTTACCATGAAGCAGGATCAACATGTTGTTGAAGAGGTTGACAAAGCTATTCAAATGGCAAGATCGGGATTCTTTGTATATAAAGTTAGAGCAGAAACGGATAACAGGTCAACCAATGATCTTAAAAATTCCGTAAATGCCATGATCGAAGATCTCGGGACAAAATTTGACGCAATAGACAAAGCGCTTATCGAATACGGTAATGCAAGGTTTGATTACCAGTTCGATGTAGAGAATGTAAGCGGTACTATAGGTTCAATGGTATTTGGAACAAAAGCAATCGGTAGTAATATCTCCGAACTTCTTGCTACTATTATGATGAGTGGTGAACAGCTTTCTCATAATATCGAGATATTGTCAACATCTGCAAATTCATTATCCACATCTGCAAATGCCCAGGCTGCATCTTTGGAAGAAACGGCAGCTGCGGTTGAAGAGATCAGCAGCAATATTCAAAGCAGCAGTGAAAATGTTTCAAAGATGTCCAAATTGTCTCAGGATGTTACCGACGCCACTTCAAAAGGTGGAGAACTTGCAAGCCAGACTGCTTCATCGATGGATGAGATAAATACTCAGGTAACGGCTATTAACGAAGCAATTACCGTTATCGACCAGATAGCGTTCCAGACAAATATCCTTTCTCTTAATGCTGCTGTTGAAGCTGCAACTGCAGGGGAAGCCGGTAAAGGTTTTGCAGTTGTTGCTCAGGAGGTTAGAAATCTTGCGGCTAGATCTGCCGAAGCTGCCAATGAGATTAAAACTTTGGTTGAAAATGCTGCAGAGAAAGCAAACAACGGTAAAATGACAGCTGATGAGATGATAAAAGGGTATACCCAGTTAAGTGAAAAAATCGAGCAGAACAAGGTTATGATCGAAATGGTTTCACAGGCTTCAGGGGAGCAGACAAAAGGTATTATACAGATCAATGATGCTATTAATGTTCTTGATAAAAATACTCAGGAAAATGCTAATGATGCTACGAATATAGACAATCTCGCTAAAGAGGTTGCTAACTTGTCTGAAAGATTGATCAGCGTGGCAAATCATGCCGCATACAGGGATGAGGCAAGAGCTCAGGTGTGTGATGTTGATCTTGTTTATAAACTTAACGGTTTAAAACTTGATCACCTGCATTTCAAAACATCTAACTTTATGAGACTTGATGAAAGAAGCACCTTTAAAGTTGCGACAGAAACAGAGTGTCATCTTGCGGAATGGATAAGAGAACAGGAGCAAGCAGGTGTCGAATATACAAAAACTCAGAACTGGAAAGAGCTTAACGAAGCCCATGCACTTGTACATCAAAATGTTCAAAAATATATAGACAGAAATGCGGAGCACGACTCTAACGAACATCTGCTTCAAATCGGTAATGATATTGAAAGAGCAACCGGCAGAGTATTTAAAGCATTAAATGTAGTGAAAAGAGAAAAATGTAAAGATGAAAATCAATAAAGGATGAGTAAAATGAAAAAAATAGCTATAATTGATGATGAACAAGATATTTTAGAAACCCTGGAAAGGTTTCTAAAAAGAAGTGAAAAGTTTGAAATAGAAACATTCTCAAATCCGGCTACCGCTTTTGATATGATCAAGAAGGGTCAATTTGACCTGATACTGCTTGATATCATGATGCCCCAGATGAACGGTATGGATATGTTGACACAGATAAAACAGACAAATCCAAATGTAAAGATAATAATGATGACTGCATATTCTACGGTTGACAGGGTTATCGATGCAAACAAGATCGGTGCGGAAGATTATGTAACCAAGCCTTTTGTAAGCTTAAGAGACGTAGAGAATAAAGTTTTAGATAATCTTGGTCTCTAGATTGTTTAAAAGAGATTTTCAAGGCGGGACTTTAAAGTCCCGCCTTTTTTTATGCTATAAAAAACAGTATAACTCCAAGCAGTAAAATAAATATTAAACTGCCGTAATCAACTATCTTAACAAGTTTTTCATTTCTCGAAGCCCTGTTTTTTATCTTTATACTTACCAAGGCAGTGGTAAATATGATCAGGCTCATCCCTATACTCATAAATACGGCACTTAAAAAACCTACAAAATAGATCCCCAGGCTCATTGTAAAAATAAATATCGTAACGGTTCCGGGGCAGGGAATGATTCCTGCCGCAAGTATCACTCCAAGGTCTGTAGCAGTGGTTTTACAGGCATTACAGCTGCAGCTTAGGGATGAAGTATGGTTATTGGATGCAGTTTTTATAAGTGAGGGGGAATCTGCAACACTAAAGTTCATGTTCTTTACAGGGTTGTAGCTTATCTTTTTATATAAAAGGTATACCCCGATAAGTATGATTATAACGGCACTTATTTTTATTGTAATCTGTTCAATGTTTGAAAGGGTGTCATTAAAGATAAAACCGATAAGGTTGTAGACTATCAATGTTAATATAAAAGCTGAAAAGGTGTGCACGATACTTATTAGTGAAGCTATGCTGAATGCCTTCATATAAGAGTTGTCCCGGCTTAAAAAATAGCTCCCGACAAGGGTTTTCCCATGTCCCGGTCCCAGGGCGTGTACGATTCCGTAAAGCAGCGAGAATAACAAAAGCCAGATATATGATGATACTGAATTGTTCTGTTTTATATCTTTTAGCAGTATTTCCAGCTTTTGTTTTATTTTTTCCAGCTCATTGGAAAGAAGCTCCAGAAAAGAAGGCTCATTTTTTATATTCTCTTTTATAAGAGGAGCTTTTTTTAGTAATGAGTCAGGGGAGTTTTCCTTGTTTGTACCGGAAGTAGCACTTTGTTTGTTATAAAAATATATGTAATAATTAAAAGGTCTGGGTTCGATTCTTTTATACTCTTTATAGTTATTTAGAATCACATCTTTGATCTTGAATTTAAAGTTCCCGTTATAGTCATGGATATTGAAATAAAGTTTTTGATCCTTTTTCAAGACCATATCCAGAGAAAAAGTGTAATTAAACACCATTCCTCCCTCAGTGAAGTTAAGCTTTGAGTATGAGGGGGTGATGTTTTTTATAAATTTTTTTGCAAACTTTTTACTCTTATGTATGTATTCTATATCTGTTAGATAGTTGAACTGCACAAGATAGTCTATCAGGACGTTTTCTATCTCTTTTTTTTCATTCTCTTCAAATATTTTATTTTGGTTAATGTCATAAAAGCTTAATGTATCCATAAAACTTTTGGTGAATTTCCATTTTATATTGAAATCTGTTTTATGGCTGAAATGACTGATCTTTGCATCTACTACGACCTCCGGTATATCTGCTTTACACATAGCGCAGGCAAAAAGAGTACCGTTTAGAATCGATAGTAAAAGAAAAAGCTTTGCAAGTTTATTCATCTTTTCCCTGATAATTTTTGGAAAATAAGAAAAATTATAAGTGAAACCGCACTTATTATGATTATGCTAGCCCCGCTTGTAAGGTCATAGTTATATGAAAGTACCAGTCCCACTATTGTGAAAAAAGAAGACAAAACGCCCGATATGAACATCATCGATGCCAGGGAGTTTGAAAGTTTTTCCGCAATATAGATGGGGATCGTAAGCATTGCTATAACAAGTATAAGTCCTACAACTTTTATTGCTATTACCACGGTTAAAGCCGATAAAACAAGAATAAGCGTATAAAAAAACGGAACATTTATACCTCTAAGAGCCGCATACTCGCTGTCATATGATACGGCAAGGATATCTCTGTACCAGAAAGTTACGATCACAACCGTAACAAAAAGCAGGCTTCCCATATAATAAAGGTCTTCAGTGCTAACTGCAAGAATAGATCCGAACAGATAACTAAGAAGATCAACATTGTATCCGGGACTTAGGTCAACCAGTATAATACCTATAGCCATACCTACAGCCCAGATTAAGCCTATGAAGGTATCTATCCTGTTACGCTGCCTTAGCGTAATAAATGCCATTAAAAGTGCCGCAGCACTGGCAAAGATCGAAGCCCCCAAGAATATGGGAAGACCGAAATATATCGCGATCCCGATACCTCCGTAAGCTGTATGGGCTATACCGCCGGCTAGAAACACCATTCTGTTTACTACTATAAGTGAGCCTATGATACCGCTGGCAAAACTTACTAAAAGTCCTGCAATAAGGGCATTTTGCATAAATTCAAAAGATAATGCATCTAACATTTGCAGCTCAATTTGTTATTTCCCAGCATCTCCAGCATCTCAACTTCACAGAAGTGTTCGCTGTCTTTGGGAATATTTTTTGTTTTGTTTTTAATATCATGATATGTTAAAGTTTTATTTATATGGGCAACTTTCGTTGCATAGCTTAATATAACCGAGATATCGTGGCTTACGACTACAACGGTTATAGATTTGTTTAATTGTTTTAAAAGATCATAGATCTGTTTCTGCCCGCTTACGTCAATGCTGGCGGTTGGTTCGTCAAGTATTAGTATTTCAGGATGAGCACATAAAGCTCTTGCTATCATCACCCTTTGTCTCTGACCTCCTGAAAGAGAACCGATCTTTTTATCGGCAAACTCCTCCATGCTAACTTGTGAAAGGGCGCCCATAGCACAGGCGATCTCCTCTTTTCTATATCCTACAAGTGGTCTTTTATGGCCTACGTGCCCCATCATAACTACTTCTATAACCTTGATGGGGAAGTCTGTATTTATATTTGTGTTTTGGGGAACATAACCTATATGGGAAAGATTTTTAGAAGGGGCTTCCCCCAGAACGCTTATCTTTCCCTGACTGACCCTGTTTATTCCAAGTATAGATTTAAGAAGCGTTGATTTTCCCCCGCCGTTTGGCCCTATAATAGCAAGGAAGTCGTTTCTCTCCACTTCCAGGTTTATGTTATCCAACACTTGTTGTTTATCATAGCTGAAAGAGAGATTTTTTATAGATATTACAGACATACTACTCCTAGGTTAAAAAGAAGCAGTATTTTATCGAAAAAGTTATTTGTTTGCAATAGCTTTTGCCAGTCTGATAAGGTTTTTTGACCATTGCGGATTAAGCGGGCTTACTTTGATAACAGGTATCCCAACCTCTTTTGCAATTTGTTTTGCAGCTTTGTCCGAGAACTCAGGAGCAGTGAAAACTGCCGTTACTTTTTCCTCTTTAGCTTCCTCTATTAGATGTGCAAGCTGTCTTGGTTTCGGGTTTTTACCCCCGGACTCAATCGCAATTTGTTTTAATCCGTATTGTTTTGCGAAATATCCCCATGCCGGGTGAAATACCATGAATTTAGTATCTTTTGGAAGATCTTTAAGTAACTCTTTTATCTTTTTATCCGTATTATTGATCTTGCTCATGAATTTTTCATAATTTGCTTTATAATATTCTTGGTTTTCAGGGTCCTCTTTGCTTAGGGTTTGGTAAATATTTTTTACTATTATCTTTACATTTGATGTATTTGTCCATACGTGCGGATCAAGTGTTTCACCTTCATGTTCGTGATCATCGTAAGCAGAATGTTCCGCTTCATGTTCATGTTCATGTTCATGTTCGTGTTCGTGTTCGTGTTCATCCTTATGTTCGTGTTCCTCTTCATGAGAATGTTTCCCCATAGGAAGTTTTGTGATTCCCTTGGAAAGATCGATGACTTTCATTTGTTTATTCTGTGATTTGAACTTTTCAAGCCAAACGTGTTCAAATTCAACATCAATTGAAAAATAAAGATCAGCCTTGCTTATCTGCTTCATTTGAGAGGGTTTAGGCTCATATGTGTGTGGTGAATTCCCCGGTTTTACCATTAAGGATACGTTTACTTTGTCTTGTCCTATCTCTTCCACGAAAGTTTTTTGGGGCAGTATGCTTACTACCACATCTATATTTGCACTTAATAGTGAAGCAAATCCTGTAATACCTGTTAAAATAAGTTTTTTAAACATTTTATTCTCCTAGAATCTGTATTTTAATATTAAAGAGGTGATCTTCTGATCCACATCTTTTTTGTTTTCCGGAAGTTCGTCACCGTTTTGGTAAGTATAATTTGCCATTATATCAAAGTTTTGAAACTTCTTACCCAGAGTTAACATATAGGTTTTATCCTGTTCCATTGCATGGTGCTGAACTTTTTGGCCGTCTTTCATAACGGTAAACATTCTTTCACCGAAGAATGCACCCGCAGATGCAAGATACCCATTATAATTTGCAGAGAGGTTTACTCCCGTGGTAAAATAGTTTTTGTCCTTAAATCTGTAATTCCCGTAGTAATCACCGTCTATTTTAATCGCTTTTGCAATAACAGAAGCTTTAAGTTTTAACTGGTCTATTTTGAAACCTTTTGACAGGCTTGCATCAAACTGGTTTACGTTAAACTGCTCATAATCACTTTTATAATAATCAAAAGCTGTACTAAATCCTTTCGGCAGCTTGTACTTTAAACCCAGTCCGTAGATTTTACCCTGGTCTGTGGGAGCAAGGTTGTCTATTATTTTTATATAGTTTGCTTTTAGGTTCAAGCTTTGTGTTAAAGAATAGTCGTACTTTAAATTATATTTTTTCACCTTTAATGATTCTATAGGTGTTCTGTTAACAGGATGAACCCTGTTTACGTTATCTTTTGAGTATCCCAATGTTATCATCGAATCGGAAATCTTATGCGAAACATCAAAAAAATAGGTTTTCCCGTCAATCTTTGTTTTCGAGTTATTATAATCTTTTTTTCCGTAACCGGTGATTATCTCTGTATCTGCACTAAGAAGGCAAGCGCAGCTTAGGCAGCTTAAAATTATTTTCTTCAAATTTTTCCCCTGTTTTTTATTGCAACCTGGTTGCATTTATGGAAGTATAGATAAAAAAATCTTAAATGCAACTAAGTCGCAAATAGTTATTCTCTTTGTAATAAATTTATGTTATAATGTTGACCATGAGTATAGAAGATATCGTAAAAAATAAAAACATTAAACTTACAACTGCCAGGGTTTCATTGCTGAAGATATTTAAAGAAGCTAAAAGACCTTTGTCTTATGAGGATATAAAAGCTGATATCTCAATGGATAAGGCTACTTTTTACAGAAATATCACAAAGTTTGAACAAGAGTCGGTTTTAAACTCTTTTGAGTCAAACGACAAGAAAAGGTATTTCGAATTAAAAGCCACTCCCCATGCGCATTTTGTATGTATCAAGTGCAACGCAGTGGAGTGTATCAAAAATTTTGACTGTGTAAACAATTTTGCCCAAAAGCTTGAAGGTTATGAAATAAACAACATCATAATAAACGGGATATGTAAAAAATGCAAATAAACACCTCCACGCTTATGGGGATGCTTGGGACAAATCTTCAAAGCAATGTTAAGCAGAAGATCCAGGATGCAAGCAGCAACGGCAAAACAGATCTTTCTGCCATTGTTAAAGATAAGACTATCCAGACCCTTTTGAGTGATACTTTTAAAACCCTGACCCAGGGTACGGGCGACAAGGGTAATATTCTGCAAACTCTGCAGAACAGCAAACATATGTTTGATATAAAAAGCTTTTCAAATGACATTAAAAATATCTCCACTGCATTGGCTGGGAGCGAGAATCCTAAATTGCAGCAGCAAAGTGTCATTTTAAAAGACTTTTTCATTAACATAAAGAATATCGACGAGAATGTACTTAAAACAAATTTCTCAAACAGCGGTATAATGCTTGAATCAAAGCTGAACAATCTTGCTTCTATTTTAAAAGAGCCTTTATTGGGTAATAAGATGCAGCTTCAAAAGCTCCTGCAGGATCTCGAGGTGAGTATAAAATCAATAATGCAAAACGGAACAGGTACTTTAAATGTTATGCAGATAAAGGATAGTATTAACAGCTTGAATACTCTTTTAAAAAGATTTCCCGATCTTCAGACCAGTATAAAAACGGCACTCTCAAACCTTTTGAATAATATTAACTCGCTTTCCCTTTCTCAAACTTTGCAGCCAAACCCTGCCCAGCTTGAAACCCTTCTTTCTTCACTGAAAACCATTGAAAAAAATCTTTCAAGTGATATAGGAAAAACTTTTCAATTAACACAGGTGCAAAAGTTCGTTAATGAGGTTTCAAAAGATATTAAATCGATAATCTCAAACGGTTTAAACCAAAATTCAATGGAAAACCTGAAAACTTCTACAGGGAAGCTTGAGAGCTTTTTACAAAACATTGACCTGAAACCACAGCTTAAAACATCCCTTGGAAATATTTTGAACAATTTTCAATCGCTGTTTAAAACGCCGGCTTCTTTGAACCAGCCGCAAACTTTGAATTCACTTTTAAATAGTCTGCAGAATGTATCACAGCAGGTGCAGGAGAGTTTTAACGATCCTTTTAAACAGCAGCTTTCGGTAAAACTTTCCGATATTGGCAGTTTTGCCAAAAATCCGCAGGTTTCCAACACTATACAGCTGCAAAAGAACCTGGAGAATATAAATACGTTATTAAAGAATCTAACCCAAAACAATTTTTCAGTCAGTTCTGAGCAGATAAAAACGGGTATATCAAATATTAACAGCTTAACTCTTCCTATACAGCAGAAAGTAAATGTGGGCAATGTTTTAAGCAAAATCAATACTCTTCTTCAAAACAGCAGCGGTATTGTTCTGCCCCAGCAGCAAAACAGCTTGAACAATATCACTTCAATGGTACAGAATCTTCAATCAGATCTGTCAAAAAATCTGGAACAGAATATATCGTCTTCTCAAAAAGATATGCTTGCTTTTTTTAAAGATTCGAAAGTGATGAATACAATTGAGCTTCAAAAAGGCTTGGAAACTCTGGGGCAAAACCTTAACGCTATAATGAATTCGGGGATAAGCGAGCTTCAGGCACAAACAATGCAAAACACTATAAGCACTATTTCTTCAAGTTTGACCAAAGGTGATATTCTGCAGCTCGAGGTAAAAAATGCTGTAAATAATCTTCTGCAAACAGCAGGGAAGATAGCACAAAACCCAAGAACACAGCCCCAGCTGCAAGTTCTTGGCAGTTTGACTGCAAATCTGAACACTACCTTGTCAAACATATCAAATATGTCCCTGCAGCTTCCATCCCTGGGAACACAAACCCAGCCTCCTAACATTACAAATGATATAAAAGGGGCATTACTGCAGGTTTTAAATCAGCTGGATAAAGATGATGGAAACAGTTCTAAAGAGTTAAAAGCGATTGTGGAAAAAACACTTACCCAGGTTGAGTATTTTCAGGCCTTGTCATATTCTTCCTCTTCAAATCATACATACCTTCCTTTTAGCTGGGAAAATATAGAAGAGGGTGATATAAAGTTCGCAAACAACGGTAAAGATGATTTTTCCTGCCAGATAAATCTGCAGATGAAAGAGTACGGGCAGATCAGGATACTTCTTGAACTTGAAAAGAAAAACTACCTGAACATAAACATAGGTGTTGAAAATAAAGAGTTTAAAACTATGGTACAGGAGAAACTTCAGCTTTTAAGAAAAAATATCAACACCATAAACCTCAATCTGCAGGGGATAAATATCTTTGACCTTAATAACAGTGATGTATCCCAAAAAATTAACGGCTACAACAGTGGAAGCACTCTGGATTTCGGGCTTGATATAAAGGTGTAACATGGAAAAGAACTTCGTACAAAAAGCAACGGCGCTGCAATACAATAAAGATGAAGACAAGGCTCCAAGGGTTATAGCTAAAGGTTCAAGGGAAACAGCCAATAATATTATAAAAATAGCAAGCGAATATGATATCCCAATAAAAAAAGATGAAGATTTAGTCGCTATGTTAAGCCAGATCGAATTAAACCAGGAGATCCCCGTGGAGCTTTATAAAGCAGTTGCCGAGATTTTCAGTTTTATATACGGTATCTCAAACAAGGAAGGTGAAAATATTGAAAAAGAAGATAAATAGCGATTTAACACTTTTTTATAACTTTTTGTTCCCGTACCGTTCAAACAGGCAAAGTAAAAAAAAGAATTTTATAACCATAGGAATAGGGGGTAATATAGGGAATGTGATAAAAAGGTTCAACAAGCTTTTTAAAGCCCTTGACAGCGACAGCAGGTTCAGTATTGTCCAAACATCACCCATACTGCAAAATCCCCCTTTTGGCTATCTTGAACAGGATGATTTCTTTAATGCCGTTATTGTTTTAAAAACAGACCTCGGGGCATTTGAGGCATTAAGAGAATTTCAAAGATATGAGAACAGGTTCAAAAGAAAAAGGAGTTTTCAGGATGCTCCCAGAACCCTTGATATAGATATAATTTTTTTCAATAATGAAAAGATAAATACCCCGGATCTTGTCATACCCCACAAAGGTTATAAAGACAGAGAAAGCGTTCAAATTCCGTTGAAGTTTCTAACAAGATAATTTATGATAAAATCAAGCAATAAATTTTAGGATATTTTTAATATGTCAGATAAGACTGCATTAGATAAACAAAATCAAGTTTTAAAAGAGATCATAAATAATTCATGGAATGGTCTTGGGATAATAGACCAGACAAGTAAATTTATATATGTTAATAAAGCTTTCAGCCCTATATTGGGATTTAAGGAATCTGAGCTTTTACAGATAAAATTCGAGTCCTTGCTTCTGCCCAAGTATAAAAATGAATTTAAAGAGCTTATCAAGAAAAATGTGGAAAACCAGTATACGAATACTATGCGGGTCGCCTGTATAAGACGGGATAAGGCTTTGGTTTATCTTGATATAACTATCAAGGTGATGCAGAACCAGAAACTTATAGTTATAAATGCAAACGATATTACCCAGACCATATCAGACCACGAAACATTTGATAAATATGTCTTTCAGGCGCATGTTGATACGCAAGGAGTGATCACGAAAGTAAGCGAAGCGTTCTGCCGGCTTACGCTTTTTAGTGAAGAGGAGCTAGTAGGTAAATCTTATGAAAGCATGTTCTTCCCCTCTTTGAACGAAGAGGATATAGCAGGTACGATCTGGTCTGAACTTATTATCCACCAGCAGTGGAACGGTGTCCTGGCCAGCAAGAACAAAGCAGGAGATGTCATCTGGGTAGATATGATCATCAAGCCTATTAAAAACAAATACGGTGATATTACCGGATACAGTGGAGTGATGTTTGATATAACCAGTGAAGTGAACCTGGAAAAGAACAAAGAGCAGTTGGAAGAAACCATTATCGACAACGAAGCCAAATTAAAGATCATGGGTGAAACAATGAGAACTGTTGCCCATGAATGGAGACAGCCTTTAAATGCTATCTCTTTAGAGGCGCAGAATCTGCTTTTCTCTTACCAGTTTACAGATGAAGGGGTACCAAAAGATGAAGCGGTTCCAGTGCTTGAAAGTATGCAGCTTAATATTGAGGGGCTCTCAAATATTATTAACAAGTTTCAGTATATCACGGAACTTCAGGGTGATAAAAAAGAGGCTTTCGTTGAAGATATATGCGTAAAAGCAATAAACATATCTACCCTTTCAACAAACGAAGTTACTCAAAATTATGAAGTGAACAGAGAGTTTAAAACCCATGAAAATGAGCTTGCAACCTCAATTGCGAGTATCCTGGATAATGCAAAAGAGGCAAATGAAAGATCGAACAGCGAGCAGCTGAAATTTATAAAAATAGATGTTTCCCAAAACGAGAATGATCTGAAAATTGCGATCAGCAATAACGGGGGGCATATAAAAGAAGATATTCAAGAAGAGATTTTCAAGCCTTATTTTAGTACAAAAGAGAGCAAAAACGGGGTGGGATTAAGCCTTTATATTGCAAAGATGATAGTTGAACTTCATTTAAAAGGTACAATTGAAGTTGAAAATAAAGAAGAAGATGAAGTTGTATTTACACTAATATTACCAATGGACGTGAAATGATAATTATACCGGCAAGATTGAACAGCAGTAGATTTGAGAATAAAATTTTAGCAGATATCATGGGATTACCCATGGTTATAAGAACAGCAAAAAGAGTACAGGAGCTTGATGAAGTGGTGATCGCCACGGATTCCCAAGAGGTCGTGGAGTTGGCACAGAAACACGGTGTCAAAGGGGTACTTACCTCTACCGAACACCAAAGCGGAACAGACAGGATAAATGAGGCTGTTAACATACTCGGGCTTGGAGATGATGATATCGTTGTAAACGTGCAGGGGGATGAGCCTTTTATAGAACCTGAAGTGGTACAGGCTGTAATCGACGAGGTAAAAAAAGTAAGCCGTGAAGAGTTCAGTATGGTAAGCTGTTATAAAGAGATCACTTCAGATCTTGCAGATGACCCAAATCATGTAAAAGTGATATGTGATGAAAACGGAAATGCCGTTTATTTCTCAAGAAGCAAGATCCCTTACCATCGGGATCATTATAACAATACTCCTTACAAGGGGCATCTTGGTATTTACGGTTTTACGAAAAAGAGCCTTAACTATTTTTGCACTCTTGAATCTTCGATTCTTGAAAATACTGAAAAACTTGAGCAGCTAAGAGCCATATCAAACGGCAAAACAATTAAAATGGTAAAGGTAGATTCAAAAAGTTTCGGGATAGATACAAAAGAAGATCTTGAAAATGCTTTAAGAATATTTGCAGCGGAGTAGAGTATGAAAAATGAAATATTAAAAAAAGTAAATATTTTATATGTTGAGGATGAAGATGAAGTAAGAACACTTACTACAAGTATTCTGAAAAGTCTTGTTCACAACCTGGTAGAAGCTGCAAATGGTCTTGAGGGTCTGGAACTTTTTAAGAAACATAATTCCCAAGAGAATGGAAATGATGATATCGAACCGTTTGATCTTATCATTACAGATATAAATATGCCTAAAATGGATGGATTGAAGATGTTAAAAGAGATCCATGAAATCGATCCCTATATCCCTTCGATCATAACTACGGCACATAATGATGCAGATTTTTTAAGGGAATCTATTAATCAGAAAGTAAGAGGTTATGTAAATAAGCCATTAAACCTGAAAGATCTAATTGAAAATATAATAATAGCAGTGGAGCCGAAATTCTTAAAAGATGAACTTGTAACTGCAAACAAAAACCTTGAAGCACAGGTTGAGGAGAAGACCTTGGAGTTAAGAAGTATTATTGATTCCCAGGAGAATATGATACTTGTTTTGGACAGTGGAAATGTAACAAATATCAATAAAACCTTTTTGGATTTTCTGGGTGTTGATAATCTTGAGGAGTTTAAAGCCAATTTAGACTGTATCTGTGAGCTTTTTATCGGTGATTTTGACTGTGACTGCAGTAAAAAAGGGGACTGGATAGAGTATTTCGAAAGACTTGACGATATCAAAAGAATAGTCAGAATGAAAGATACCTCGGATATGGAAAGAATATTCCAGGTTAATATAAAACCTTTTGTATACAATACCAAGCACTATGTAATATCATTTACTGATATCACGGAACTGAAGAAATATACCAATAAATTAAAATTCCAGGCAACACATGATAATCTGACAAAGCTTTTCAACAGGCAAAAGCTAAATGATGAACTTAATAATGAGATCGCAAGGGCGAAAAGATACGGAAACCCATTTAGTCTTATTATGTTCGATATTGATGATTTCAAGCTTATTAATGATACTTACGGGCATGATGTGGGTGATATTGTTTTAAAAGAGATAGCAAATCTTCTTAACACGTCAACCAGGCAGACTGATATCGTTTCAAGATGGGGAGGGGAGGAGTTTATGATCCTGTGCCCTGAAACCACTATTGATAAATGTGAACAGCTGGCTCAAAGTATTAGAAAAAGAATAGCCGCTCACAGTTTCACAAATGTGGATAAATCCATTACGATAAGCGTAGGTGTTACACAGTTCAATAAAGACAATGACAAAGACTGTACCATAAAAGAAGCTGATGTAGCTTTATATGATGCAAAAACTAACGGTAAGGATCAAGTGGTAAAATATGAAAAGTAAGTTGACTACAAGAATAATAGGGGGAGTTCATAAAGGGAAACAGCTGGAACTTCCAAGTTTGGAAGTTACAAGAAGTTCCAAGTCGATTTTAAAGGAATCGTTTTTTAATGTTGTACAGTTCGAGATCATAGATACTGTATTTATAGAAGCTTTCGGCGGAAGCGGAAGCGTAGGACTTGAAGCCGTTAGCCGTGGTGCTAAAGAGGCTTATTTTTGTGAAATAGACAGAAAGTCATATAAAACACTTCAAAAAAACTGTAATACAATAGATCCGTCAAAAACTACTGCTATACTGGGAGATACTTTCCAAAAGGTTCCCCAGGTTTTAGAACAGCTTAAAAACAGGAAAGATGAGATTATCCTTTATATCGACCCTCCTTTTGATTTTAGAGACGGGATGAACGAGATATATGAAAAAACTTTTGATATAGTAAGGGATATTGAAAACGATAATGTAATGATGGTTGTATTTGAACATATGACTACCTTGCAGATGCCCGAAACTTTAGGCAGATTTACCAAATATAAAAGCAAAAAGTTCGGTAAAAGTACCTTGACATATTACTCTATACCTCAAGAGTGATTCAAATCGGAAATTATGTTTAAGGTTTCTGTTTTTATTTTATCAACGGTTGTTTTGGGGGTATTTATTCTTCCGTTTGTTTATACGGTTTCCCCTTACAGCTTAAATCCTGCCGAAATATTATCTGCTCCCAGTTTTGAGCATATCATGGGTACGGACAGGCTTGGGCGTGATATTTTTGCCCGGATACTAAACGGAGGCCAGACCTCTTTGATAATAGGTTTCCTAAGTGCTACCATAGCTTCTTTTATCGGTCTTGTTGTGGGTATCAGTGCGGGATATTTCCAGGGAAAGGTTGATAAAACAATAACTATAGTTATAGATCTTTTTTTGACATTTCCCACCTTCTTTCTTCTTCTGGCACTTGTAAGTTATATGGAAGCGGATTTGACGGTATTAATTATAGTTTTATTTATAACGGGATGGATGGGTACCGCAAGGATGATAAGAAGCGAAAGCTTTGCAATTACGAACAAGCCTTTTATCAAAGTTCTTAATTTAACAAAAGTAAGCAGGATAAAGATCATATTAAAATATTTTGCTCCCCTTTTGGCTCCAATATTTTTGATCTCTTTTACTTTCGGGGTAGGGGGTGCTATTCTTGCAGAGTCAGGACTTAGCTTCCTGGGGCTTGGTATCAATGCACCCCAGATGAGCTGGGGAAGTTTGCTAAGTGACGGAAAAGAGGTACTTGAGATAGCCTGGTGGGTGAGCTTTTTCCCGGGGCTTTTTATTTTTCTTATTACTTTTTGTCTGATGCAAATAGCAGACTTTCTTCAGCAAAAGGCAAACACTAAAACAGTGCTTTAATTGTTCTTTGGTATCTTGATAGTAAATTCTGCTCCCGGGTTTTTGTTTTCCATATTAATGGTTGCATCGATCTTTTCAAGTATCATTTTTGAAATATGCAGTCCTATCCCGGTTCCCTTGTCCGAAGGCTTGGTAGTAAAGTTAGGTTCAAATATTTTGTGAATTATCTCCTGGGGAACTCCCGTGCCGTTGTCTTTTACTCTTATTAAGATATGATCCTCGTCAGTGTTTGCACTTAATGTTATTGTTTTGTTATCCCCTTGATTCTCGTGTAATGCATCTTTTGCATTTGTGATAAGGTTTAATAATACATGCTTGAACTCGTTCGGGTTTATAAATATCTGTAAAGAGGTATCTCCTTCCGTGATAACTTCTATATTGTTTTTTATCATTTCGTCTTTTACCAGTCTGAGTACCGAATCAAAAAGCTCTTGAATACTAAGGGTCTCTTTTTTTACGTTTGATCTGAAAAAGTTTCGAAACTCTTCTATAGTATTTACGGAGTGGTCTATTTGCTTGTTGATGCTTTCAAGGGATTCTTTGATGTTTGTATGGTTATTATTTTCTATTAAGAACTCAATCTCCTGGGTTCTTAATTTCATGATCCCAAGCGGCTGCTTGAACTGGTGGCTGATAGTATCTATCATCTCTCCCATTGCCGCAAACTTCTCCTGTTTTTGGATTATGCTGTTTTGCTTCTGTATCTTTGAAAGTTGTTCCTGTATTTGAAGCTCAAGGTTTTTTTGGTGGTTCTGGATCTCTTTTCTCATTTTGATCTTTTCAATACTTTTATACAGCATGGAGAGGAACTGCTCAAGTTCAATAGGTTTTAAAAGATAACCCTCTACACCCAGTCGTATTGTTTCCATGAAATATCCCGATTCACTGTATGCGGAGATTATTAAAATAGCTATATCTTTATCTTTCTCCCTGATCTTTGATACCATGTCGATACCGTTCATGTTCGGCATGTTTATATCGGATATAATAAGATCAAAACTGTCATTGTTGAATTTTTCCAGCCCCTGCATACCGTCAACAGCTACAGTTATATCGTTGAAGAACTCGCTTAGAGTATCAAAGGTTGAGGCTCTTGCTTCTTCATTGTCTTCTACATATAGAACTTTAAGTCCCTTGCTGAACTCTTGAAGTTTTTGTATCTTGTCTATATCTACGTTCATTTAGTGCTCCGTCAAAATTAATTCTATAATTTTTTTTTATAATATTCTTGGATGTTATTTATTTGGTTATTCTTTAAAATAAAGGGAAAGTATATCATATTTTGAATGAACCGAAAATTTTATAAGCCCTATATCTGGTATGCTTTTTAAAAAACAATTCTGAAAGTAGTTGTATTCTCACAGTCTGAGATGATCTTTATATCACCGTTATGGGCATTTATAATGTTCTTTACAACATGAAGGCCGATTCCAAGCCCGCCAAGCTCTTTATTTTTACATAAGGGTTCGAAAATGCTCTGATGATAGGTTTTATCTATTCCTCCGCCATTGTCGCTGAACGTGATTATACAGTTTTCATTCTCTTTGCAAATATCTATTTTTAAATAGTTGTTTGAGCTGTCTTCTTTTTTTATAAGTTCGTCAAGTGCATTGTCTATAATATTCAAAAAAGCATGCTTTAAAGCTTTTTTATCTATATGTTTTAAATATATTTCGTTTTTGGTGTTCTCAAATATGCTATTGCCGTTAAGTGTGCATTTTGTAACCGGCTTGATCTTGTTCTTGTAATGCTCTACAGATTCAAGAATCACATCAAAAAGATTATGCTCTGTTGAAAGGTCATAGCAGTTGTTCGTTAGATAGTGGAGGGAATTTGTAATATATTGTATATTTTGAATACTTTTGGTAACTTCCTTGGAATCCTGCATCAAATAATGTTTAGATTGTGATTCTTCAAGAAGTTCAAGTTCGTTTTTCATCATCTCCAGACTGCCGTTACAGTTTGTCAATGCTGTGTTTATCTCATGGGTAAGTCCGGAGGAGATTTTTTTCAGGGCTTCTAATTTTTTGGTTTTTATTTTTTCCTCTTCAAGCTTTTTAATCTGTGTTATATCTTTTTGGTAGGAGATAAAATTCACTATTTCCCCGTTTTCATCTTTTATGGGGGTTACCGTCCATCCTACATAATAAACAGAGCCGTCTTTTTTGTAATTGATATTGTTTCCCCTGAATATCTCCCCTTTTTTGCAGGCCTCTTTAAGCTTTCTTGACATATCTTTTTTTGTTTTTGGACCTTGCAGTATTTTGGGAGAGCTGCCTATTATCTCATCTTCTGTGTAGCCTGTCATTTTTAAAAAAGCGGGATTTACATATTCAAATATCAGGTTATCAAGGTCGGCATTTGTTATTGCGATCACGTTGGATGACTGCAAAAATATATTTTGCAGCATATTTTCATTCGGCATGTTATATTTTTTATCCATTAATGAGCTCTTTAGTTTAATTGTTGCATGGCTTTATTTTATTATAATAAACTTAATAACTCTTTGAGGCTGCCAATTTTGTGGGAGGCTTTTGAAAAATCCTGTGTTTTTGTAAATTCGTTATGAACTATCACGCAGTCTATTCCCGCTTCATGTGCGGATATCAGTCCTCTTTGGGAATCCTCTATAACTATAGATTCTTCTTTTTGGGCATTGAACATATCAAGTCCTTTAAGATAGGGGTCCGGGTAGGGTTTTGCTCTTGGGTATTCCCCCTCGCATAGAACAAAATCCATAAAATCAGTTATACCCCTGTTGTTATGGATTATCTCAAAATCAACCCTTCTTGATGTGGTTACTATACCCATTTGGTATTTTTTGGAAAGTTCGTTAAGTACGTCGTGAACATCCGGTATGGCGATCTGCTCATTTTTCAGATACTCTTGGTAATAAACGTTTCTTTGCTCTCTTGCAGTGTCTATCTGCTTTTGCGTTGCACCCGGTGCCGCCTGCCAGACACCTTTGCCGTTTGTCATGATCTGCATATAATCTTCAAACTGAATATTTACGTTAAAAAACTCTTTTAAAGCTCTTTTACTTGCTTCGTAATACCATATTTCGGTTTCTACGAGAACTCCGTCATTGTCAAATAAAATATATTTCTTCAAGCCTATATCCTTTTTAGTATTCGGTCCAGCATTGTTGTAGAAAGGCCTCTTTTTAGATAACCGAGGATATATGTGGCTTTTGTTATATAGTATCTTGGTCTTACTTTTTTTGCATTTATGATCTTTTGGACAACTTTTGCAACCTCTATGGCCTCAAGATTAAAAGGTACCTGGGATTTGTCTTGCTTAAGGCTTTTTTCGTATCTTTGTTTGAACCTTGAGTTTTCCATATCAATGTTTTTGATCGCATTTTTGATCGCATTTTCCCTGAATTTACTTGTTACGGGTCCCGTATTTAGCAGAGTTATATCTATATTAGTATCGTCAAGTTCAAGTCTTAGCGTATCCGTAAGTCCCTCTATGGCATATTTACTGGCATTATATGCACCTCTTAGTGGAAGGGCGATAAGCCCTAATACAGAGCTGTGCTGGATGATCTTTCCGTAACCTTGTTTCTGCATAATGGGCAGTACCTGTAAAGTTACCTCATGCAGTCCGAAAAAATTTGTCTCGAACTGTTCTTTTAAAACCTCTGTACTTATATCCTCCAGGGCACCGGGCTGGCCGAATCCCGCATTGTTAAAGACTACGTCCAATGTCCCGTTTGTCAGTTCCAAGATCTTCTTTAGGGTATCCTGGATAGTTTCATGTTTGGTTACGTCTAGTAAAAAAGAGTGAAATCCAAGATCCTCAAGCATTTTGACATCTTCTGTTTTTCTTGCCGTAGCAAATACGGTATGCCCCTGCATTTTCAGGTATATAGCCGTTTGCAGGCCGATACCGCTTGAACATCCCGTAATAAGTACACTTGCCATTTTAAAATCCCTTAAAAATTATTGGGTATTATATCGTATGGATATAAAACAATTGTTAGACAATGAAGTTAAAAACAGAAATTGCGACGGGGAGCTTTGCTTTGACAAGCCCGATCCTTTGTTTGTGGCAAAAAAACATAATGATGAATACTCAGCCTTGGCATGTGCACTTTTCGGCTACGGTAATGCGGGCCAGATAGTAAAGTTTTTAAGTTCTCTTGATTTTTCTTTGATTGACTCTTCCGAAGAACTTATAAAAAAAGAGTTTTCAAGCCACTATTACCGTTTTCAGAACAGCAGAGACGTTACGGCATTTTTTATAGCTCTTAGAAGACTGAAACAGCAAAACTCTTTGGAAGATATATTTAAAACAGGGTATGACGAAGAGCAGAATGTTCTTGATGGAATAAGATCAGTAATAGAGTCTGTTTTAAAGGTGAATGACTATTACAGCGACGGTTACAAGTTTTTAATAGGTACAGTTCCCAAAACGGATAAGAACGGTGCCGTTAAACTTGCGGGAAACTCGCCTTATAAAAGATACAATATGTTCCTGCGATGGATGATAAGACACGATAATCTTGATATGGGGCTTTGGAAAAAGGTGGATAAAAAAGATCTTATTCTCCCTTTGGATACCCACACCTTCAAGGTCTCACAAAAACTAGGTCTTTTAAAGAGAAAAACATATGATCTTAAATCAGCAGTGCTTGTAACCCAAAAACTGAAAGAGTTTGATTTTTATGATCCCGTAAAATATGATTTTGCTATTTACAGGCTGGGACAGGAAAAGGTGATATAAGAGTAGTTTATACTCTAAATTATTTTCTTAATAAACTCTTTAATCATTTTGGAATACAATTGAAATAAAAAGGGGTTTGTTATGAAGTTTGCAAAAGTACTATTATTGCCGTTTATAGTTGTTGGGTTTTCTTATGGCGAAATGGTCAAGGTAACCGAGGTTACCGAAATAACCAAGCCGTACACCACAAAAGTCAAAGTCGGCGAACATTGTTATGAAGATACGGTAGAAGTGGATGTGAGATGTTCAGACACGGATACTAATTCAATAGGGGTTGATACTCTTGTCGGTGCAGTAATAGGTGTAGTTATAGGAAATCAGATAGGTAAAGGAAGCGGTAGGGATGCAGCCAAGATCATAGGCGGGTTAAGCGGTGCCCATATTGCAAACCAGAACCGTAATAAAACCTGTAAATCTTATGAAACAGTAACCAGATGCGTTCCCAAATATGAATATAAAACTGAATACAAGACTGTAGGGTATAACAACTGTGCCGTTATTGACGGGGTAAAATACTGTAAACAGACCAAAGAGCCTATAGAATACCTTAAAATAAAAAGAGTGATAACTGTTTATTAGTCTCTCTCGAGATTTTCAAGTATCAACGAGTCCATAATCTGGTTTTTAAACAGCGCATCTTCATGCTGCTGTTTTAAAAATTTATTCTCCTCTTTCAAGGAGATATATTGAGCGTTCAGTTTGTTGATATCTTTACTTATGTAATAGATATTGTTTCGAAGATATATTTTGGGTATAAGCAGTATCAGGCTTATACCAAGTACCGATAATACTATGACAAGGGCTTTAACAGGTCTCAAACTTGAATACCCTCATTTTGGAACTTCTGCTTCTTGGGTTGACCTTGATCTCCTCCTTTGTGGGGATCAAGGGTTTTTTTGTAAGTATCTTTCCCTTTTGGTGGTTGTTTCCGCATTCACATCTCATTACATGGGGCGGACAGATACATTTCTTTGTCCATTTTTTAAAATAGTTTTTAACTATCCTGTCTTCAAGAGAGTGGAAAGATATTATTGCTACAAGGGTGTTTTTGAGGTCTGCTTCTTCGATCTGCTCAAATAATTCTCTTAAAACTCCCAGTTCGTCATTAACTTCTATCCTTATCGCCTGAAAAGGCAGGGTTGCCGGATGAAGCTTCCCTTTATGCATTTTTTTTGACAGGAGGTTTGCTAGTTCTTTTGCACTTGTAAAAGGTCTGTTCTGTATTATAAGAGAAGCTGCTTTTTTATACTCCCTTACTTCTCCGTATTCTTTAAGTATATGCTCAAGGTCGTTTTGGGAATAGTTGTTTACAACATCACTTGCACTTAAAGACTGGTTTTGGTCCATTCTCATATCAAGGACGTCGCTTTCAAAGCCGAAACCTCTTTCCTGCTTGTCAAGCTGCAGTGAGGAAACACCTATATCAGCCAAAATTCCCGTGATGTTCTTGTCCTTGAACTTGGAAACTACATCTTTAAAGTTTCCTTTGTTGAAAATCACCCTGTCTTTGAACTTTTCAAGTCTTTTTTTTGAAAACTCCAAAGCTTCGTCATCCTGGTCATTACAGATAAGTTTTATATTAGGATTTGATTCAAGTATCCCTTGGGAATGACCCCCGTATCCAAGTGTACAGTCAATTATATATCCCTCTTTAAGATCTTTGAAAGTATCGCAGACTTCATCGAAAAGTACGGGTATATGGGGTATGTTTTGTTGATCCAAGTTTAATCCTAAATATTGTTTTAAAAAGTTATAATACCATAATATTATTTAAAGGGTTTTTTGATGATCGATAAAAATATCGTAAGACATCTGTCTGATATATCTTTGGCTTTGTTTAGGAAAAATTTCTTTGGGATCTATCACGGTGCGATTTCCAAAAAAATAGACCACAACAGTTTTGTTATAAACAAAAAAGATGCAATATTCGACGAGATCGATTCAACTTCTTTATGTCAATTATCGATGAATCATTATGATTACAGTTGGAAGCTTGCAAGTATGGAAGCAAATATCCATAATACGATTTACCATCAGATACATGAAGCAAAATATATAGCTTTTGGTATGCCCCCTTATACGAGTGCGTACTCTTTGGAGCATGATTCAATAGAGTTTGAGGATTATTTCGGGAAAACGATTTTCGGGAAGATACACGTTTACGATCCCGGAGATTTTGAAAGCTGGTATGAGAGGAACCCTTTGGAAGTAACAAGGGAATTAAAATTATCAGACAATAATATCCTGGTTATAAGAGGCGTAGGTGTATATGTTTATGACAGGGATATGAATGTGATGGTAAAAAAGGTTGCTATTTTGGAGAACAGCTGCAGACAGCTTGCTTTAAAATCGCAGTTTAAATAAAAGAAGATTTTCCTTGAAAACAAAAGTGGAAAACTTTTTAATACAAAGAGTGACAAATAAACTCTCGATTGCCGTAGTAGAGAGTGATAACTATTTCAATAAGAATTTTGACGGTTATCTGCATGAGATATTTGAAAGAGTAAGTTACTGTTATGATTCTTCAGATCTTTTGGATGTTTTTAAATTAAAAAAGCCAGATATTGTTTTTATAGACCTTCAGACAAAAAATCTGCATCCGTTTAAGCTTATCGAGCAGATAAAGGAGCAGTTCCACTCCCGGGTATTTATAGCCGTCTCAAGTACAAAAGATCCCGACCTGCTTATCAAGGTTATTAAAAGCGGCTGCAATAATATTATATTAAAAAAGTTCGATTTGAACGTTTTGAAAGATACTGTTATAGAATGCCTGGATCATCTTATTATGGAAGATCCGGAAAAGATCCTTCAACAGGAGCTGGAAAGTGCTGCTTATAAAAGTGTAGATGAAGCATTGAATACGCTTATAGAGAATAACAGCTTTGATCTAGAACTGGTAAACCATTATAAAGGGATCCCTATAATAAAAGATGCCTCTTTGGTGGATAAATCAGGTGATACTGTTTCTATCAGGATAAAAGATATCCAAAGCAATGCCCTGGAATATTCCCACCATGCGATAATAAGTTCAAGATTTCTTTCAAATGATATATACGCAACTTTAAAATCCCTGGATATAAAAAAAAATATAGCCTGTTTTGAAAAACTATCTTTTATAAACTCTTACGTTCATCACAGAAAAAACGTAAGAGTCGTACCTGATGATTCATTTAAGATGTTTTATGAGATAAACGGGATCAAACATAAATGCAGTGTTGTTGATATATCACAAAACTATTGCCTGATAAGTTTGGATAAACCGGGAAAAGAGTTCAAGGTTTCATCTAAACTGCCTTTTTATTTCTCTTTTAAACTGCCTCAGCAGAACTTTGCAAAAGGGACGGCATCATTAATACATGCCGTTAAAGCCAAATTTACGATCAGTGATATATTTACCATGGACGGGAAAAGTAAAATATTATTATCTTTTTCCCTGGACGGTCAAAATGAAAGGCTTCTTCATGATTATATTTATGCCAGAAGCTTAAGTCTTATTCGGGAATATAAGAACAAAGAGTTTAAGTAAAACGGCATATTTCAGTTATCTCCCATAAAGATTTGGATAAAATCGCCTTAAATTAAGAATAAGGGATATTGATGTTAGTAGCTCCAAGTATATTAAGCGCAGACTTTGGAAAATTAAACGAAGAGGTAACGGCTATTTGTGACGGCGGTTGTGATCTTGTTCATGTTGACGTGATGGATGGTCATTTTGTGCCCAACTTAACTATAGGGCCGGTTGTAGTAAGTTCGGTTGCAAAAGCGGCTTCAAAGCCTCTTGACGTTCACCTGATGGTTCAGAACAATAGTTTTTTCGTAGATCTGTTTGCTCCTTTAAAACCTGAATATATCTCTTTTCATATTGAAGAGGAGAAACATCCCCACAGGCTTATACAGAAAATAAGAAATTACGGTATAAAACCTGCAATCGTATTAAATCCCCACACAAGACCGGAAGATATTGAATTTCTTCTGGAAGATCTTGATATGGTGCTTTTAATGTCCGTAAACCCTGGATTCGGCGGGCAGAAGTTTATCCCTTCCGTAGTTGAAAAAGCAAAAAGACTTAAAGTACTTATAAACAAAAGAAACCCAAAATGCCTTATCGAGGTTGACGGCGGAGTAAATGATAAAAATATCCATGAGTTAAAAGATGCGGGTGTTGATGTGGTTGTTGCTGGAAGTTACGTTTACGGGGCTGATGATTATTCAAAAGCTATTAAATCTTTGCAGGTTTAATTATTTTTTAGGAAAACAGTGTGAGAATAAAAATTTGCGGAATAACAAACCTTCAAGATGCCCTGGATGCTATAGAAGCCGGAGCCGATGCTTTAGGGTTCGTTTTTTATGAAAAGAGCCCAAGGTATATTGATCCGAAAGAGGCAAAAAAGATAATACAACAGCTTCCCCCGTTTGTACAGACTGTAGGGCTGTTCGTAAATATGTATGCGGCACAGATAGATTTCTTCTGCAAGGTGTCAACTGTTGATATTGCACAGATCATTAACGATAACAGTGACGAGAAGTTTTTCAGCTCTCTTCAGACAAGACATCTTGAAGTAGTAAGGGCCAAAAGCAAGGATGATATAGTCTCTCTTGATCCGTCCAAGTATTATCTTATAGATGCTTTTGTGGCAGAGTTCGGGGGTATGGGTAAAAGAGTTGCTCTGGAATGGTTTGAAAATGTAGATTGTTCGAAATTTATCCTTGCAGGCGGTCTAAGAGCCGACAATCTCCACGAACTCAAAGGGTACGGTTTTTACGGCGTTGATGTTAGCAGCGGAGTTGAATTGTCTCCAGGAAAAAAAGATAAGCAAAAAATGATTGATTTTGCAGTAAAAGTTAATGAAATATCTGAATAAACTTACATCGAAGCTTTTGAAATCACCTTTGAAAATTGATCAATATAATGCAATTTTGGAAAAAGGGGATACTTTTTTTGACAGCTGCGAACTTGAAACGGAACTTTTGTTATCTAACGGTTATCCCATATATTTTGACACTAATAACGTATATCTTAAAACCGCGTCCACTTTGATAAAAGACCAGGTTTTCTGTATCGTTGATATAGAAACAACGGCGGGAAATCCCACAAAAGGGCAGCTGCTTGAGATCGCTGCTGTTAAATACAAGAACGGACAGATAATAGAAAAATACCAGTCTTTGGTCAACTGTTTTGATATCCCTTTTAAAGTGCAGGAGCTTACGGGAATCAGCCTTGAGATGGTAGAAAATGCACCAAATCTGCATGATGTGCTTGAGGAGTTCAAAATATTCCTGGAAGATGATGTTTTTGTGGCACACAACCTATCATTTGATTACAGGTTTTTAAATGACAGTTTCAAAAAATATAACCTGGGACAGCTTTGCAACAGGGGGCTTTGTACTATCGACCTAAGTCAAAAACTGATTCAGGCACAGCGTTACGGCTTGAAGTTTTTAACAGAAGTTTTGAAGATTGATCTTGATGACCATCACCGGGCAATGGATGATACCATGGCTACGGTTGAAGTATTTAAAAAGTGTCTGCAGAAGCTTCCTTCGAACATAAAGACCACGGAAGAGCTTATTTATCTTTCAAAACATGCAAAAGACCTTAAGTCCGACCCTTAAGTACATTCGGCCTTAAAATATTTTTTCAATAAGAACGGCGGTATAACCGTAGTAATGATTATCACGAATATAAGCATGGCATAGGTATCATTGGGCAGAACCCCGTTTACCCTTCCCATCTCCGCAAATATCAGCCCCACTTCCCCTCTTGGTATCATTGATATACCTATTACCGCATTATTCATCAGACATTTCTGGTAGATGAAAAAAGATGCGGCAAATTTGGTAATAAAGGCTACTGCTATAAAAGTCAATCCCATGATCCAAAATGAACCTGAAGTAAAATCTATAACAGTCAAGTCCATAGAAAGCCCCACCATTACAAAGAAGATCGGGGTGAATATCTGAATAATGGGTGTCATGCTTATTTTGACTTCCCCTAAAAGTTTGTCGTTTGTCTGAAGCATAGCCCCGAAAGGGAGAAAAAATCTTCTGGAAAGAGCAACCCCTGCGGCGAATGATCCCAAGATGGCAGGGGCACCGACTAAGTGTGAAAGGTATGCAAAAAGAAGTATCATTGAGATGATAATAGTGGGTATATATCCAGGCACAAGGTCTTTACCCTGGTAGTTCTGGATAATGGTTGATAAAATTTTTGCCAAAATAGGTGCAAGGATCAAGAACATGAATATCATCGAGGCAACTTTTGCCGTATGGTTGAAGCTGACCTCCTGGGCTATGGAGAAATCGTAAATAAATACTAAAAGAATGATACCTATAATATCATCAATAACAGCCGCGCCTATAACTATCTGGGCCACGTTTGTCTGTTCCATATGGATATCTTTTAACACTCTAAGGGTGATGCCTATACTTGTAGCCGTAAGGGTTCCCCCTACAAACAGTGATATATCAAACTGCATCCCGAAAACGTAATATGCTGTCGCAAAGCCGAAACTAAAAGGAAGAATAACACCTAAAATAGCTACGGTAAATGATTTGAGCCCTGAATTTTTAAGCCTGGTAAAATCTGTTTCAAGACCGACCTCAAACAGAAGCAGAATGATACCTATCTCGGCAAGGATTTTTAATATTTCGTTGGGATGAACAATGTCTAAAACCGAAGCACCCAAAAGTATTCCTGCAGTCAATTCCCCAAGAACTGAAGGGATTCCCCATCTTGCAAAAAGCTCTCCCAGGAATCTGGCAACTATAAGTATTAAAAAAAGGGTCAGAAAAAAGTTATGTATATCCATGAAGTCTCCTTTTTTAACTTATTTAATTGCTATTTACTAGATTATATCAAATAATTTGATATAATCAATTAAATCAAATATAGGAGTGTAAGATGTCAAAAAAAGTTTTAGTTCCTCTTGCAGCAGGCTTTGAGGAGATAGAAGCGGTCAGTATCATAGATGTATTAAGAAGAGCAGGTATTGAAGTAACCGTTTCCTCTGTTACAAAAGAGTTAACTGTCCTTGGGGCAAACGGTATTACGGTAAAAGCTGATAATAGTATAGATGAAGTTGATGTTGATACACTTGATATGGTGGTACTTCCCGGAGGCTGGGGAGGTACGGATATTCTGGCTGACAACCAAACGGTACAGGATATTTTAAAAACCATGAATAAAAAAGAAAAATTAGTAGGTGCTATTTGTGCTGCTCCTTATGCCTTGAACAAAGCGGGTGTTCTATCACAAAACTTTACCTGCTACCCAAGTGTAGAGGAAAAAATAAGAGTTGAAGGCTACAGTGATAAAGATGCTGTTGTCAAGCAGGGTAATATTATGACCTCAAGAGGTCCCGGTACTGCTATATGTTTCGGCTTGGCAATAGTCAGGGAGTTAGTGGATGAACAAACCTATAAGGCTCTAAAAGAAGGCCTTTTGGCAGATTTCTGTTAAGGAGGGGTTTTGTCTTATCAGTCGTGGCACAAGGAGCATGCCCAAAAACATGCAAAAATAATGGAAAAACTCTCGCACTTAAGTGATGATGAGATAATTGAATATTTTGATTACGAGAACATGAAAATAAAAGAGAAAGATTTTTGTGTATTGTATTCCGAAAATAAAAAGTGCCATGATATGGAAGGGTTAAACTGCTATTTGTGTGCCTGTCCCAATTTCAGGGTAGGGGAGAGTAAAAGTTTTTGTTCTATAGATTCAAAAGACGGGGGAAGTATCCAAAGCAAAGGGTATATTCACCAGGATTGTTCCAAATGTACGGTTCCCCATAAAAAAGAGTATATTAAAAAGGTTTTTAACCGAAACTGGTTAAAGATAATGGATAAAACTTTTAAATTTTAATTCCGGGGACAACAAAAGGTTTCCCCGGGTAAGTTTTTATTGTTATTTATTGTCCTGCTTTAGATTCTCTTTTATAGATTTTTCCCTTTTTCTTCGTTCTGTTCCGTTATAGTTCATATCGACTACATTTTTTCTTTTATTTGCACTCTCTTTTTCCAGGAACTTTTTACTGTTTGTTTCTTCAAGCACCATCTCTGCTATTGTATTTGTTTGTACTGCAATTTGTTGCGTTTGAGTTGCAATAGAAGCATTGACCTGGGTCTCTTTGTCAAGATTTGAAACAGAGTCATTGATCTGCTCGATTGCGGATAACTGCTCTTTTGATGAGCTGTCAACCTCTGAAATGATCCCAACCGTATCTTGAATATTTTGGTTAAGTGATTCATATCCTTGTATCATCCGGTCTGCGATCTCTTTACCGTTGTTTGCTTTGAGCGTTGCATTTTCGACAAGTGTTTTTATCTCTTTTGCAGCTTCTGCGGATCTGCTTGCAAGGTTTCTAACCTCCTGGGCAACAACGGAGAATCCTTTACCCGCTTCCCCTGCCGTTGCAGCTTCAACTGCTGCATTAAGTGAAAGGATATTTGTCTGGAATGCTATCTGGTCAATAACACTTATAGCCTGATTGATAGAAGTTACCTGCTCATTGATTTCGTCCATAGCTTTTGTTGTCTGTACAGCCATAGATTCTCCCGAAGATGAAGCTTCTGAAAGTTTTGTTGTGTTTCTGGACATTTGCGTGATATTTTCACTATTGCTTGAGATATTCTGTGTGATCTGCTCCAATGCAGCCGCTGTTTCCTCAAGTGCTGCGGCAGATCTGTTTGAGTTTACGTTCAAAGTATCTACGTTTTGTAAAAGTGTTTTACTGCTTTGGCTAAGCGTCAGCCCGTGAGACTTATTTTCCAAAAGCATATTGTTTATGGAATCTCTTAGCAGGTTGATATCTTTGACCATAATATCAAAAACACCGTCTTTTTCAATATTGTCCATTTTCAGGCTGTTTGTATAGTTGTAGTTTACATACTCTTCCAAAACGGAATTTATCTGTACAAATCTTTCTTTCATATTATCGATCATCAGATTGATTTTATCTTTAAGGGTATTGAGTTCTTTATTTGAACTGGAAGATTCAATGGTCTGGCTGAACCATCCGTCTACAACCCTGTTCATAACCACTTCAGCTTCTTCGATCAGCAGTTTGTCCTCATTTAATCCATCTTCTATGGATTGCAGGTATTTATTGAAACTTGCACCAACTTCACCTATCTCGTCATCATTCTCGATCTGTACTCTTGAGCTTATATCTTTTGAGTTTGTCAGGTTATCAATAGCATCTTTTAATCTGTTAAGAGAGTTTGTTACGTTTATTTTTAGTATGATGCTCAAAGCTATAAGAATTATTAGCACAAGGGCTATAATAATAGCAATAAACGTAAATACGGTATTGTTTGACTGTTTAAGCACATGAAGAATATGTTCATTGTTTTCGGCGATTATATGGTACCCTCTGGTTTTCCCTTCAAAATCTTTTACGGGAAGATAGGTTGCGAACTGCTTGTCGTTTAGAATATATCCCTGCTTCAATAACAGTTCAAGATCAAGCTGTTTTATAAACTCTACTGTTTTGGGGTTAAACCATTTGTTATTTGATAAGTAAAATTTCCCTATTCTTTTGTTTTGTTTGATCTTTGTTGCTATTTTAGCCGCGTCATCGTTTAAAACCATCATATAGTGCATATTTGACTTTAAAAAATCTCTGTTAACACTTCCCACTCCTTGAAGCAGTTCCACGGTCCCTATATATTTGTTTTGATCGAACACCGGTGCTATTCCCCTGATGAACATACCTGATTTACCCATTTCAAACAGGCTTAAGGCTTTTTGCTCTTTTTTTACTTTTTGTAAACTTTTACGAAGTGAAAGTAGATTTTCACCATACTTGTCTACAGCCCAGCTTCTTACCAGAGATTTCCCCTCTTTAGTGAGAAGATGTACCTTGATACCTTTGAAGTTTGTATTCTTTTTATACATTTCACCGATTGTTCGCAGTTCCTCTATAGCGATTGAACGGTCATTATTCTTTAATGCCTTTATCAATGTTCTGTTTGCGGAGAATGAAACGACATTGGTAATACCGATATCAAGTTTCTTTGCCAATTTCCTTTTAACCTCACTGATAAGAAGAGACTTCCTTTCTTCTATCTGTTCATTTTCCAGTTTATTTGATAAATAAGATTTATAGAATAAACTTAAAATGACAATTACCATTGAAATAACAATTGTAGAAAAAAGTACCTTGTTGCTAATAGATTTAATTTTCATATTTCCCTTTCTTAAAAATTTTTTGTATTTTATTGAATAAAAGTGAGAAGTAGTGATTTTCTTAATATATAATTATGCTTATTATTAGTATATCTTATTAATAGTGATATTTGAAAGTAGTTTTGTTTGTGAGAATGGCCAAGTTACCTACCAAAACTGAAAAGTTTTGATAAGTGTTATTTATTAATAGGACTTAGATCTTTCCTAAAATGTAGTAAACATCTTTGTTGTCTACTTTTTTTAGTTCAACTTCATATTTATCGGCAAAGTGTTGAACCTCTTCTTGAAATTCGTTTACGATCTCGGGACTGTCATTTTGGCTGTCACATTTTATTTTAAAGTATGGTTCTGAATTTGATAACGCTACATACGCGTTCATGTGTTTTAGTTTGTCGTTCAAACTTACTATGTGTTTTGCGAATTTATTAAACTCTTTTGTATTTTCTATTGCAGTTTTAACTTGATTTAAAGTTGAATCAGTGTTTCCCAAATTTAGTTGGGCAACAATAACTTCAGGTGTTACATCTAAGTGCATCTACTATTTCCTTTTCTATTTTTTTAGTATGAAAGATGATTTTAGCTAAAATTACGCAAAATGTAAAGAAAAGAATAAGATAGGATAATAAAAAAATGGAAATAATCGAACTTTTTCAAAAGCTTCTTAGATTCAAAACCATAACCCCCAAAGATGAGGGTATATATGATTTTATAGAAGAGTATTTGGGTGATTCCTGGGAAATAGTAAAACTTGATATAGAAGATGTAAAAAACAGATTTTATTATAAAAAATTCGGGAACAGTGACGAGCACCTTTGTTTTGCGGGGCATATTGACGTTGTACCTCCGGGAGAGGGTTGGAGCGTTGATCCCTTTGAAGCAGAGGTTGTTGATGGAGTTATAACCGCAAGGGGAAGCCAGGATATGAAAAGCGGCGTTGCGGCATTCCTTTATGCCTGTAAAAACGCAAAAGAGTTTAAAGGAACCCTGTCGATGCTTTTAACAAGCGATGAAGAGGGTGATGCCCTAAACGGTACGGTTAAGGTGCTGGAATACCTCAAAGAGAAGAATTTCCTGCCGACTTCTGCCGTTGTTGCAGAACCTACCTGCGAAGAGGTATTCGGAGATGCTATAAAAGTGGGGCGAAGAGGAAGCATTAACGGTTATTTTGAACTTCAGGGGAAACAGGGGCATGCTGCGTATCCTGAGAAAACGATAAACCCGGTACATGAGTTAGCGGCAGTACTGCCTGAAATAGCGGGACACGATCTTGATAACGGGGATGAATTTTTTTCTCCAAGCAAGCTGGTCGTTACTGACATAAGATCGGGGATGCAGGTAACAAACGTAACTCCCGATAAACTCAATATGATGTTCAACGTAAGAAACTCAACCAAAACCACTCAGGAAACTATCACGGAATTTATCGATGAAAAGTTTAAAGGCATGCCTTACAGCTTGAACTTGACTCAAGGTTCATACCCTTTTGTAACAAATGCCGATACGAAAGTTGTAAAAGCTTTACAAAAAAGCATAAAAGATATTTGCGATTTAGATACAAAATTAAGTACCGCCGGCGGTACCAGCGATGCAAGATTTTTCGGTCAGTTCAAGATCCCTACTGTTGAATTCGGGGTAATAAACGACACTATTCACGCCGTAAATGAAAGGACAAGTGTCAAAGAGGTTCAGAAGCTTAAATCAGTATTTGAAAATGTTATAGCTAGCTGGTAAAATCCATTTAAAATATTATAAATAAACAAGATAAATAAATTTTTTATAAAATTAAAGAAATAATTAAAGAAAAATAGGTTATAAATCCAATTAAATTTATTTACAGGAAGATTAAAATGTCATTAATGATAACAGATGAATGTATTGCATGTGATGCTTGTAGAGAAGAGTGTCCAAACGAGGCTATCGAAGAGGGAGATCCAATATATATAATTGATTCAGATCTATGTACTGAATGTGTGGGAAGCTTTGATGAACCTCAATGTGTAGAGGTTTGTCCTGTTGACTGTATAGTTTTAGATCCTGACAACCAGGAAACTGCCCAAGAGTTACAATTTAAGTTTGAGCAGCTGGAAAAAGAGGATTAATAGTTAAAATGGCGAAAATTACAACCGTCATAGATATAGGTTCAAATTCCACTAGGATGGTTGTCTTTAAAAAGACCAGCCGATTTGGATTCCATCTTTTAAACGAATCAAAATCAAAAGTCAAGATCTCCGAGGGGTGTTATGAAAATGATGGAAACCTCCAGGAGATACCTATGCAAAGGGCATTTGATGCGCTTAAATCTTTTGTCCAGATAGCAAAAAATCTTAAATCCAACAAGATTTTGTGCGTGGCTACGTCTGCACTAAGGGATGCCCCCAACAAAAAAACTTTTCTTTCCCGTGTTTCAAAAGAGCTTGGACTTAATATTAAAATAATAGACGGTAAAAAAGAAGCTTATTACGGCGGTGTTGCCACTATGAATCTTATAAAATGCGATACTTTTACCACTGTTGATATCGGCGGGGGTAGTACGGAGTTTGCTTTTATAAACAATAATAACATAGTTGATACCGTTTCTTTGGATATAGGAACCGTAAGAGTTCAAGAGCTTTTTATGAACAAGGGCGACCTTGACGGGGCAAAAGAGTTTATAAAATCCAAACTAAATCAGATCGATAAGAAGTTCGCAACTATAGTGGGACTTGGAGGAACGGCAAGGGCTATCAGCCGAAGTATAATAAAAACTACCGCATATCCTCTTAATATCCTTCACGGGTTCAGATATTCAGTAGATGAAAACAGAGCCCTTATGGAAGATATTATCGAAGCAAAAGATCCAAGAGAACTTAAATCTCTGGGAGTCAGGAAAGACAGATACGATACTATTGCCACAGGGACACTTATATTCAAGACTATACTTGAGTATTTTGAAGTTCAAAAAGTCATAACAAGCGGTGTGGGTGTAAGGGAAGGTGTATATCTTTGTGATATCTTAAGAACTTCCGGGCACAAATTTCCTGCAAATTTCAATGTAAGTGTTAGAAGCCTTCTTGACAGGTTTATACAGGACAAGGCTCAAAGTGCCTATCTTGGTAACAATGCGCAAAAAATCTTTGATGCCCTGAAACCTTTACATAACCTTGATGATAAATACAAAGGGGCACTTGTAATAGCTTCAAAACTTCAACAGGTAGGATTCTCTCTTAACTATTATAAAAGCCAGGATCATACGTTCTGGTATATATTAAACGGCCTTAACTACGGTTTTACCCATGAAGAAAAAACACTTATAGCTATAGTTTCAAAATTTACCAAAAAATCTCTTCCAAAAGAAGCAGATATTGAGGAATATGAAGAGCTTCTACCAAGTCTGGACGTAATTAGATGGCTTAATTTTATGATGACTTTGAATATAACTTTAAATATTGAGTTTACCAAAAGCAAATTTGAGTATAATCTTAAACAAAACGTATTAAGCATACAAAGTGATGAAGACCTTTATCTTGTACAGCATGAGCTTTGCAGGATAAGAAAACCGGTTTCCATGGATATAATACTAAATAAATAGGTTAAAAATTGCTGGATTATCTACTTTACTTACTTTATAGATTTTTTAAATTTACTATTCTTCTAATGCCTAAAAAAGTGGTCAAATTGTTCTTGGACGGTTTGACAACTCTTGCATATACTTTTAATAAAGAGCACAAGGCATATGCAAAAGCGAATCTTGATTTTGTATATGCGGATAAGATAAGTGAAGATGAAAAATACAGGATCATTAAAGAAAGCTATCGAAACCTGATCTATAACCTTTATGAATTTATCGAGAACCAGACCCTTGATCTTGGAGGTTTTAATAAAAAGATCACCGTAGAAAACGAACACTATATAACAGATGCTTTAAAAAACAACAGAAAGATTATCCTTATTACCGCGCACTACGGTAACTGGGAATACGGCAATACCTTTATACCTTTAAAATACGGTCCCACTACAATGGTCGGCAGACCCTTGAATAATAAATACCTGAATGATGAACTGGATGAAACAAGAACACGAAACAATACCCAGATGTTATCAACAAGTGAAGCCGGGCGAGGTCTGGTCAAAGCTTTAAAGCAGGGCAGGACTTTGGGACTTGTTATAGACCAGCATAATACGGCAGGTATAGATGTGCAGTTTTTGGGGCATAAAGTAAAACAAACAGACTCAACCTCAAGACTGGCAGTGAAATTTGATGCCTTGTTAATGCCTCTGTTTTTCACTATGGACGAGTTCGGTAAATATACGGCTAAATTCTATGCTCCCATAGAGCCTTCAGATTATAAAGGTGAAGATCAGATATTAAAGCTTACCCAAAAGCAGGCGGATGTGATGGGTGAACATATACTAAGCCGGCCGGAGCAATGGTTCTGGCACCATAAAAGATTCAAATATTACCATAGTGAGATCTATGAAAAATAAGAAGATTCTTATTATAAGCGACGGCAAGCCCGGTCATTTGAATCAGTCCATTGCTTTTGCAAAACTAAAAGACCTGGATTACAATATTCTGGAAATATCTTTCAGGTCAAAGATATTCAAGCTTATCTCATATCTTTTTGACAAAGTGGATTTTTACACAGATTCGATTTTTGATTATAAAAAAACAGATTTTTCAAAATATGATGCAATCGTAAGTACCGGATCAAATACCTATTATTTCAACAAAGTTATTTCTCAAAAATATAATAAAAAATCAATTGTATTAATGCTTCCAAAATCATACAAGTATGAAACATTTGATTATATAGTAGCCCAAAGCCATGATAACCCTCCAAAACTGGAGAATATAATAACTATACCTTTAAATCTCTCTTTTTCGGAACCTAAAGGATTCATAAAAAAGGAAGATGACAGAAAGTCGGTTGCCGTGATCATTGGCGGTAACAACAATATATTTACAATGGATGTTGAAACTCTAAAGAAAAGTCTGGACAATATATTTGCAAAGTTCCCTGATCATAAAAAATATATTACCACATCAAGAAGAACACCAAAGAAAATAGAGAAACTGATTGAAAAGTATGAGTTCGATTATAAACTTATCTATTCACAAAAACCGGATATTAACCCTATTAGTGATTTTATAGATATCTGTGACGAGTTTTTTATAACTATTGATTCAACCTCCATGCTAAGCGAGGTAAGGGCAAATTCAAACGGAAATGTCCATGTGATAGACCTAAACTCTGATAAAAAAAATACAAAATTTCATAAACTGGCCTTCAGCGTTGAATCTATGAAGTCAAAAATTGATCTTAAAAAAGAATTGGAAAAAATAAAAATATGAAAATTGTACAGGTATTGCCCGAACTAAACGAAGGCGGAGTTGAACGGGGTGTCGTTGAGCTTAACCGTGAACTTGTGTTAAGAGGGATAGAATCCTGCGTAATAAGTGCAGGGGGGAAACTTCAAGAGCAGATAACAAGTGACGGCGGAATGCATATACAATATGACGTATGCAGTAAAAATATATTGACTCTTCCTTTAAGGATTATTAGATTAAAAAAGATATTAAAGAATCTTAATCCTGATATTATCCATGTAAGAAGCCGTGTTCCGGCATGGCTTGTACATTTCGCCAACAAGAGCTTGAAAATAAAAGTCGTAAGTACCGTGCACGGGTTCAATTCAGTCAGTTTTTACAGCCGCATTATGACAAATGCCGATCATGTTATTTGCGTAAGCAACGCCATTAAAGAGTATATACAAAAGTACTACGAAACTCCTGATGAAAAGATAACCGTAATTGCAAGGGGAATAGATACGGAAGTTTTCAATCCTTCCAATATTGATCATGAATTTATAGAGTCATTTAAGAAAAAGTGGAAGCTTGAAAACAGTTTTGTGGTTTCAAGCGTGGGTAGAGTTACCCAGCTTAAAGACTATGAAACCTTTATAAAAGCGATATCTTTTGTTAAAACAAGGCATCCAAATGTGGTCGGACTTATAGTTGGCGGTGTAAGGGAAGATAAAAAAGAGTATTACGAAACCCTGAAGCTTTTAGCTTCCAACAAAGGATTAAAAAGCAATATTATTTTTACTGGAAGTCAGAATAAAATAGCTGAAATTTACAGCTTAAGCGATGTAGTAGTCAGCAGTTCAAAAAAGCCTGAAAGCTTTGGAAGAGCAGTTGCGGAAGCGATTGCTTTAAATACCCCTGTTATTGCAACGGATCACGGCGGTGTAAAAGATATAATATTAGAAGATGAAAACGGTTTTTTATTTGATATAGGAGATGAAAGGCAGTTAAGCCGATATATTTTAAAATCATCAGATTTAAACTTTAACGGGTATAATTATATTTCTGATAACTTCAACCTTGAGAATATGGTTGAGAAAACTCTAAACGTTTATAAAGGACTAAACTCTTGCGAATAATCCATTGTGCCCCTTTTAACATCTTTACAAAAACAGGGGGAGCCTTGTATGCAAATCCTGTTAAAATATCTTTGGGACTTCAGCAGAATGGCTGTTTTGTCCATAATTTTGATTATCGGGATACTGCAAGATATTTTTCATTGTTCAGAAACAAAAAGAACGGTGCTAAAAAGATGAATCAGCATTTGATGAAGCTGGTTGACGAGATTGCTCCTGATATAGTTATTTTCGGACATGCTGAACTTATAGAAACGGAAGTTTTTGAGTATTTAAAAAAGAAAAATATAAAAATAATGTTTTGGTATAACGATGTACCGTTACAGGAAAGTTTTAAGAAAATTGCACATTACTTTGATATTATTTTAACTACTGCAGGTGGAGAGTTTATTGATGATATTAAGAAGTATAATTCGAATACTCATTTTCTTCCCAATCTGGTTGATCAAAGTATTGAAAAGTATATAGGATATAAGAATAAAGCTTTTAAAAGTGATCTGATATTTTCGGGACGTGCTGATCAAGAGAGAAAGCTTTTATTGGATTATTTGAATAATAATCTTGACATATCAATAAAGAAAAAGTATATCGGAGATACAAAGCAAAGCGTTGTAATAGGGGATGAATATTTAAAAGCTTTAGCAGATTCTAAAATATCGATTAATCATAACAGGGACTTTACTTTAAAATACGAGTGGTACAGTTCGGACAGGCTGGTACATATTCTGGCTAACGGTTCTTTTGCTTTAAGTACCGGGATAATTAACGGAGAGGATTTTTTTGAGGATAAGCTTGAGTATTATTCAACAAATGAAGAATTGGTATCCAAGATTAACTACTTTTTAGAAAATGATGAGGAGAGGTTATCTAAAGCCAAATGGTTAAGAAACAGGGTATTTGAGCTGTTTAATACAAAAAGGGTTACAAAGTATATGTTAAGTTTGTATAATCAGGATATAAAAGATTTAAATACGTATGAGTGGTATAAATGATAAAATATTTATTTAGACATAATAAAGATTATTCAAGGTTTAATATAATAAAACAGTTGGCAAAAGATGTAAAAACAACGAACGATATATATATTCTGCTTCCTTTTTCAAAGAACCAGTTTTTTAAGAACTTTTTTAAAAGAGACAGGATTATAAATGACTTTTTTATATCGAATTATGATACCTATGTTCACGACAGAAAAAAAATAACAAACAAGAATCCAAGGGCCTGGTGGAAATATTTCCAGGATTGGTTTAATTTCAGGTTCTCTAAATATCTTTTAAGTGATACGCAGAATCATTTTGACTATTGGGAAGAGCTTTTCGGTAAATTTAGGGGAAAACATTTAGTTCTTCCTGTGTTGGCTGATAAAACCATTTATTATCCAAATGAAGAAAAACAGAATAATGAAAAGATAAAGATACTTTTTTACGGTTCGTTTATTCCCCTGCACGGTATTGACGTGATTCTAAAAGCATTTAAAATAATGGAAGACAAGGGTGTTGAATTTGAAGCTAATATTATTGGACGCGGGCAGATATATACACAAATGAAAGAGCTTTTTGATTCATTGCAGCTAAAGCAGGTTAAAATGGACGGGGAGTTTATAGATGAAAAACTGCTCGCAGATGAGATTAGAAAAAACGACATTGTTTTGGGAATATTCGGGGATAGCAAAAAAGCAAAAAGTGTGATCCCAAATAAACTTTACCAAGCTGTTGCATCGAAAAAAGCTGTTGTAACAATGAAATCCGATACGATAGGTGAGTTCTTTAATGAAAATGACCTTGTAATGTGTGATAACACTCCTGAAAAACTGGCCGAAGAATTGACAAACTTAAAAGATGACAGGCTGTTGTTGGATAATACAGCAGCAAACGGGTATAATAAGTTTTTAAAAGTTTATGATGATACAAAGAATAATTTTGAAAAATTTATAAATGAAATAGATAAACAATTATAAGTGAGATATATGAATATTTTAGTTATTAGATTTACTTCTTTAGGTGATTTGGTTACGCTTGAGCCTGCATTCAGGGCTTTTCGGCATTTTTTCAAAAATGACAAGATCACTTTATTAACCTCTGGCGTAGGTAAAGGATTGTTTCAAGATACTGATTATTTTGACGAATATGTTATAAATGAGGGGGTTGTCAGCTCTGTTAAGAAGTTGAGAAATGAAGAATTCGATCTTGTAATTAATCTTCAATGTAATAAGCCTTCCCATTATATCTCACTGTTTTTAAATAAAAAAAAGCTTGTAAATAAATCATACAGCTTAATGGATAAGATATTTAAAATAAAGACTCATGTAAAAAGTAATAAGCAGATTATTGAGAGTTCAGGTCTTTTTGAACAATATCTAATTGATGATTACTTCAATAAAAATAAGACACTAATAAAACTTCCCGTAAATGATGAAACTGATTTTATAACAAAAGAAACGGATAAAAAATATATAGCGATCTCTACAGGTACAAGCCCCAGATGGTTCAGTAAAAGATGGGGTGTGGAAAACTACCTAAAATTGATAAAGAAGCTTACTGCAGATGATTACAAAGTAGTTTTGGTCGGAAGTGACCTGGAACTTGAGGATGAACGATATATTTTAAATCATTTTAAAAACAATGAAGTTTTATCTTTTGTAAACAAGACCAATCTGACTAAATTAAAAAAGCTTTTAAGCGAGGTTGATCTTTATATAGGTAATGACAGCGGACCCTCTCATATAGCAGCAGGGGTGTCAACAAATACGATTACTATATTCGGATCAACCGATGTTAAACACTGTGTTAAGAATATCCCTTATCTTGGGGAACACATCTGTTTAAAACCGGGTGATGATATAAAGTGTCACCCGTGCTATAAAGCTAAATGCCCCACAAATATGGAGTGTATGGCAAGTATCAGTGTGGATAAAGTATTTAACAACGTAAAAATTATATTAGAAAAGGAGAACTAAAATGAAAGGAATAATATTAGCAGGGGGAAGCGGAACAAGATTATACCCCATAACAAAAGGTGTAAGCAAGCAGCTGGTTCCAATTTATGACAAGCCTATGATATATTATCCCCTTTCAGTTTTAATGCTGGCCGGGATTAAAGAGGTTCTGATCATTACTACACCGCAGGATCAAGCTGCATTTAAAAACCTTTTGGGTGATGGAAGCGATCTTGGGATGAGATTTGAATATATTGTCCAGCCAAGTCCTGACGGTCTTGCGCAGGCTTTTATCTTAGGTGAAGAGTTCTTGGACGGTGATGATGCCTGTCTTGTTCTTGGAGATAATATATTCTACGGACACGGCTTAACAAGTCTTTTGGCGCAAAGCGTAAAGAATATAAAAGATGAAAATAAAGCCACGGTATTCGGATACTATGTAAAAGATCCTGAAAGATACGGGGTTGCGGCATTTGACAAAGATGGCAACGTGACTGATATTGAGGAAAAACCAAAAGATCCTAAATCAAACTATGCAGTAGTCGGATTATATTTTTACCCTAATGATGTGGTAAAAAAAGCAAAAGAGGTTAAACCAAGTCACAGGGGTGAACTGGAAATAACAACTTTGAATCAGGATTACCTTGAAGAAAAAAGACTAAAAGTTGAACTTATGGGAAGAGGTTATGCATGGCTTGATACAGGAACACATGAATCACTTCTTGAAGCCAGCTCTTTTATTCAAACAATTGAAAACAGGCAGAGTCTGAAAGTAGCCTGTCTGGAAGAGATAGCTTATGAAATGGGATATATCTCAAAAGAGAAACTTCTAGAATTAGCTGAACCTCTAAAGAAAAACCAATACGGTCAATATTTAATAGCAAGAGCTGATCAGGGCAGAGGGATTAAGTAATGCAATTTATTAGAACAGATATACCTGATGTGATTATATGTGAACCCAAAGTTCACGGTGACGACAGAGGATATTTTGTAGAAACATTTAGAGCTGACAAGTTGGAGGAGTTCCTGGGGTACAAAATAGATTTTTGCCAGGATAACGAGTCTAAAAGTTCTTACGGTGTTTTAAGAGGATTGCATTACCAGCTGGCTCCCCATGCACAGACAAAGCTTGTAAGGGTAATAAAAGGTAAAGTTCTTGATGTGGCAGTTGACATAAGAAAGGGATCACCTACATTCGGCAAGCACGTTGCAGTTGAATTAAATGAAGATAACAAAAGGCAGCTGCTGGTTCCCAGAGGTTTTGCCCACGGGTTCGTAGTATTAAGTGAAGAAGCGGTATTCGCCTATAAAGTTGATAACTATTATTCTCCTGAATGTGACAGGGGTATTGCTTTTGATGATAAAGAACTGGGTATTGACTGGCAGTTATCTCATGATAAACTTCAATTGTCACAAAAAGATACAAAGCAGTTAAAATTTAATGAAACAAATGATCTGTTTGAATATGGGGTAGATTATTATGCCCAATAATATTAATCTTCTAGTAACAGGTTCAAAAGGGCAACTAGGAAGTGAGATAAAAGAGTTGTCAGTTAATTACTCCTATAAATTCTTTTTTACTGATAGAAATGAACTTGATATTAGTGATTTAAATATACTTAGAGAATATATTATTGAAAATAATATTAATACTATTGTTAACTGTGCTGCTTATACAGCTGTTGACAAGGCTGAAATGGAAAAAGAAGCAGCAGATAAAATAAACCACCTTGCTGTAAAAAAACTTGCCCAACTTGCCAAAGAATTTAAGATAGGGATTATTCATATCTCTACTGATTATATTTTTGACGGTCAAAACTTTAAACCTTATTTAGAAAATGATATCCCAAATCCTCAGTCTGTTTACGGGCAAAGTAAATTAGACGGTGAAAAAGCTATTTTGGAATACGAACTAAAAAATTCAATTATTATAAGAACTTCATGGGTGTACAGTTCACATGGTAATAACTTTGTAAAGACCATGTTAAGGTTGGGAAAAGAAAAAGAATCTTTAGGGGTGATATACGATCAGGTAGGTACTCCTACCTTTGCAAAAGATTTGGCAAAAACAATTTTGGATATAATACCAAAAATAAGTAACGAAAAAACAGAGATTTTTAATTATTCAAATGAAGGGGTGCTTTCCTGGTATGATTTTGCAAAAGAGATCATGAAAATGGCAAAATTATCTTGTATCATTAGTCCTATTGAAACAAAAGATTATCCAACACCTGCTGCCAGACCCCATTACAGTTTATTGAATAAGTCAAAGATTAAATCAACCTTTGATATTCAAATACCTTACTGGAAAGACAGTTTGGATGAATGTTTAAGAAAATTAGGAGAAAGAAAATAGATGTTAAATAACAGCAATAAGTCAATTTTAGTAACAGGTTGTGCAGGTTTCATAGGTAGTAACTTTGTACCTTATTTTTTGGAAAAATATGAAGAATATAATATTATTAACTTAGATCTTTTAACGTATGCGGGTAATCTGGAGAATCTTAAAGAGGTTGAAGATAACCCTCGGTATAAATTTATCAAAGGTGATATCTGCAATAGGGAACTTGTAGAGTTCATATTCAGTGAATATGATATAAAAGGGGTTATCCATTTTGCTGCCGAGTCGCATGTTGACAACTCAATTAAAAATCCCGGTATTTTCGTGCAAACGAATGTAAACGGTACATACACCTTGGTTGACGTTGCGCAAAAATACTGGATGGAAAAGCCGTTTAAATATAAAAAAGAGTACGAAGGGTGCAGATTCCATCATATCTCAACAGATGAAGTTTACGGTACGTTGAATGAAACAGATCTTTTTACCGAAGAAACTCCTTATGCACCTAATTCCCCATACTCTGCATCAAAAGCATCGAGCGATATGATCGTAAGATCATACCAGGAGACTTTTGGGTTAAATACGGTTATTACAAATTGTTCAAACAACTATGGACCGAAACAGCATGATGAAAAGCTGATCCCGACAATTATCAGAAAAGCATTGGCAAACGAATCCATACCTATCTATGGAGACGGTAAGAATATTAGGGACTGGTTATATGTACTAGACCACTGTAAAGGGATAGATATTGTATACCATACAGGTAAAGAAGCTAATGTTTATAATATAGGTGGAAGAAATGAAAGAACAAATCTTCAAATAGTTGACAGGATCTGTACTATACTGGATGAAAAGGTTCCTCAAGATAAAAGCTATAAGGAGCTTATAACTTTTGTTGAAGACAGAGCAGGGCATGATAGAAGATATGCTATTGATGCAACTAAGCTGGAAAATGACCTGGGATGGAAAGCGGACGAGAATTTTGATACGGGTATCGTTAAAACAATTGAATGGTATTTGGATAAATTTAAATAATTTATGAATTATAAAGGCTTTGTTAAAAAATATATATTTATAGTTTTTACAACTATTTCATTATTTGCCGCACTTAGCATTATCGTTGATCCATATGGCGTATTCAAAAGCAAATTATTAAAAAACGATTATCAGCCTAACGAGAGATTTATAAAAGTTGATTACTTATTAAAAAACAAGGATAAATATAATTCTTATATGTTCGGTAGTTCTCGTATAGGGAATACGGATCCTAAAGTTATTGAAGAGTTCTTACCGGACAGTAAGTTTTATAATATGACAACGGCTGTTGCAAATATTGAAGATTATAAGATTATTTTAAAATGGATGATTGAAAATAAATTCAATATAAAATATTTGTATGTTCAAATTGATTTGGATAATTTTTATTTTCACGGACATGACAACAATCTACTGTTAAGGCATCATTATAATGTAGATAATAGTGGTTTTTGGGATTTTTATTCTGCTTATTTATTTAAAGTACCTTTTAAGATAATAAAGAAAAAAATTAAACATAATTTTAAAGACAATGTAATTATATTTGATTTTTATAATACCGGAATGTGGAGGAACCTTGAGAAAGAGGAATTATTAAAAAATGAACCTCAAAAGTATGTAAAGAATGAGCTTTCTTTTCATGGTGAATACGGAGTGTCTTATAAAATAGGCAGTAATTATAAAGAGATCATAAATGATTTAAGTGAGATCGTAAAGTTATGTAAAAGCCATGATATTAAATTAATTGGTTTTACAACACCTCATAATCATAATATGATGGATACTTTTGACAAGCAAAGTGTTTTAAAGTTTGTAAATGACATTTCCTAAATTATGGACTTTTGGTATTTTAGCGGGTATAATTTTATTACTAACAATAACACAAACTATTATGAAACCTCACATTATAAAGAAGAAATCGGGGCTGAAATTGCAAAAACGATTTTTAATAAGAGTGACAATATTGATACTTTTGGTATATTTGTAACCGAAAAAAACAGATTGAAAGTATTAAAGTATATAAGTCAGAATATTGAAAACCATCGTAAGAAATAATTAATACAGGAGTTTTATTAATGTCGGAATTAAGAGAGTTTAATATTTTAGGGGATGAAAGAGGACAGCTTGTTGCTCTTGAACAAAATAGACAAGTTCCTTTTGATATAAAAAGGGTATTTTATATATACGGAACACAGGAAAGGATTTCACGTGGAAATCATTCCCATTATAAAACAAAGCAGTTTTTGGTTGCAGTTAACGGTAGTTGTAAAGTTACTTTGGATAACGGATACAAAAAGGAAACCTTTAATTTGGACAAACCTAATTTAGGGCTTTTTCAAGATGCTATGATCTGGGGTACAATGCATGATTTTAGTTCTGATTGTGTTTTAATGGTTCTTGCCGATGACTATTATGATGAAAGTGATTACATTACAGATTATGAAAACTTTCTAAAAGAAGTAAAAGATGATTCATAAGTTATCTGATGTACAATCAAATAAAATAGGAAAAGATACAAATATTTGGCAATTCTGTGTTGTATTGAGTGATGCACAAATTGGTGATAACTGTAATATAAATGCTCAAGTTCTTATAGAAAATGATGTTGTAATAGGCAATAATGTAACGATTAAAAGTGGAGTTCAGGTTTGGGACGGGATAACTTTAAAAGATAATGTTTTTATTGGTCCTAACGTAACATTCACAAACGATTTTTTGCCTCGTAGTAAACAATATCCGGGTGAGTTTCTTGAAACAATAATAGAAAAAGGCGCTTCTATTGGTGCAAATAGTACTATAGTAGGTGGAGTTACTATTGGTGAATATTCTATGATCGGAGCCGGAAGTGTTGTTACCAAAAGTATTGGAAAACAGGAGTTATGGTACGGAAATCCAGCAAGGCACCAAGGCTATGTTTGTAAATGTGGCAGAAAGTGCAGTAAAAATTTAATTTGTGATAGTTGCAATGAAGATTCTTAAGAAGCTAAAAAAGTATTTGATAAACTTATTATTTAAGTTACCCCAAAAATTAAAAATGTCATTAATCTCTTCAGCTAAAAATATTAATGGAACTGCAAAATTCAATCAAGCCTGCCAACTTAACGGAAAAGGGCAAATATGCTTTGGAAAGAATGTTTTAATAGGTGTTGATCCGTCCCCCTTTTTATATAGCGGATATGGCTACCTTGAGGCAAGAAATGTTAATTCAAAAATATCTATCGGTGATAATGTAATGATTAATAACAACATAGTAATTATTAGTGAAGGTGAAGGTATAACTATTTCATCTAATACTTTAATAGGAACCCAATGTGAAATATATGACAGTGATTTTCACAATCTTCAGATCGATAAGAGATTGACGGGAGAGATAACTACAAAAAGAGTTTTCATAGATGAAAATGTATTTATCGGTTCAAATGTTAAAATATTAAAAGGTGTTTCAATAGGAAAGAATTCAGTGATAGCCAACGGGTCTATTGTAACTAAATCTATACCTGAAAATGTAATTGCCGGCGGTATACCTGCCAAAGTAATTAAAACTATTTAAAATATATGAAGGAAGTATAAAATGATTCCGTTTTTGGATTTAAAAGGTATCAATAACCAATACAGAACAGAGTTGATCGAAGCCTGCACTAAAGTAATAGACAGCGGCTGGTATATTCAAGGTAGTGAACATAAAGAGTTTGAAAAAGAGTTTGCATCATATTGTGGAACAAAATATGCCGTAGGTGTTGCAAACGGTCTGGATGCTCTAATTTTGATCCTTAGAGCCTATAAAGAGATGGGAGTGTTGAAGGACGAAGATGAAGTTATAGTTCCTGCAAATACATATATAGCTTCAATTCTTGCAATTTCAGAAAATAATCTGGTACCTGTTTTGGTAGAACCTGATATTAATACATATCTTATCGATTCAAATAAAATAGAAGAAAAGATTACTTCAAAGACCAAGGCCATAATGCCTGTACATCTTTATGGACAAACATGTCAGATGGATAAAATAAATGAGATAGCAAAAAAATATAATCTAAAGGTTATTGAAGATTCCGCACAATCTCACGGTGCATATTTTAAAGATAAGCGATCAGGAAATCTGGGTGATGCCAGCGGTTTTAGTTTTTATCCCGGAAAGAACCTTGGAGCATTGGGTGACGGCGGTGCCGTTACGACTAATGATGAAGAACTGGCAAATACAATAAAAGCTTTAGGTAACTACGGAAGCCATAAAAAATATGAAAATCTTTATAAAGGTATCAACAGCCGGCTTGATGAAATGCAAGCAGCAATGCTTAGGATAAAACTAAGACATCTTGATAAAGAAGTAGAAAGAAGAAGAGAAACGGCAAATTATTATATGAATAATATCAATAACCGTTATATTGTTTTACCGACTTTAAGAAGTGAAACAGAACATGTTTGGCATCTATTCGTAATTAGAACTAAAAACAGAGATAAGCTGCAAAAGTATCTTTTAGATAATGGTATTCAAACGCTTATTCACTATCCAATACCTCCAAATAAGCAAAGTGCCTACAAAGAGTGGAACAATGAAAGTTATAAAATAACAGAACAAATACACGAAGAAGTTTTAAGTCTGCCGATCAGTAGTGTACAAAGTTTTGAAGAGATTAAAAAAGTAGTTGCAGTAGTAAATCAGTATGAGTAAACTTCATCCAAGAATAGTTCAAAACAATGAATATATAGATTATTGTACTGATCTATATAAAGATAAAATCAAGGATAATTATTCTTTGAAAAATAAAGTTTTGTTTTTAAACAATATGGCTTATTTCTTATCTTTGAATATCACAAAATATTTCAGTTCCCCCTTTTTAGAAAAAGAGTTAAATGAATTAAGTGAAAAAATAGAGTTTGATTACCATAGTGAGTTTATACCTGACTCAACACTGCATATTATGACCAGAGCATACAGTACAGGCGGCCATACAAAACTTGTTGAGCAATGGATCAGCAATTTGGATTTTAAAAGTAATAACAGTGTGGTATTTATTGAACACAAGTCTGAACATCCTCCGACTTTGGTAGATATTATAAATAAAAATGGAAATGTTTTTACTTTAAAGCGGGCAAGTTTGATAAACAAAGCTAAAGAATTAGCTAAATTGGCTTCGAAGTTCGAAAAGGTAGTTTTACATATTCATCCTTTTGAAATAGTGCCTAATTTAGCTTTCGGGAATAGAAAATTCCCAAGACCGATAGTATTTATGAATCATGCCGATCATTCATTTTCATGTGGATACTCGGTTTCGAATATGTTACTTGATCTTAGTAGCGAAGGTGTGGATTTTTCCCAGAATGTCCGAGGGATTAAAAATAATCATAAATTATCGATACCTGTAGAAAGTATCAATAATAGTTTAACCAAGGAAAAAGCTAGAGAACATCTTTGCATAGATAATAATAAGAAGATAATACTTTCAATAGGTACTTCCTACAAGTATGGAGTTGGTGAAGAGTTGAAAGAGTTTCATGATTTTGCTAAAGAGTTGGTAAAATTAAAAGATAATACAGAGTTTTTAATTATTGGACCAAGTTCTGATGAATATGAATGGAACCAATTATCTCTGGACTCTAACGGGAAAATAAAACCTTTAGGAATAGTAAATAGGGACAAATTAAAATACTATATTTGTGCATGTGATCTTTATATTGAGAGTTTCCCGTTTGCCTCTTATACGGCATTTTTAGAGGTTGCATCTTATAAGGTGAATCTCTTAAGATTAAAAACAGAAGTTTTTTCTCTTGACAGTGTACAAAATAGTGGATGTCAATGTTTAACTATCGATGAACTATTGCAAAAGGCTGATCTTATTTTAAATAATCCACATTCAAAGAGCTTTATTCCAGATGTCAGTGAACATACTAAGGCAGGTTGGAAAGAAAACTATTTGCAATTAATTAAATCTAAATTGCAATTATTAGAAGCTCCATATCATTTACTGCCTCTTAAAGAGGTTGAAAACGAGTATGCGAATTTTATTTACAGAATATTAGGGTATAAAGTTCCAATTGGAAAAAGTTTTAAAAAACTTCCTTTATTAATTAAAATCAAGTTGTTTTTTAAACTTTATACTCTAAAATTAGTAGACAAGAAAAAATTGCGTAAAACTTTTTTTAAAACATTACTTCCATATTGAAAGATTTATAATGACACCTTTAGTAAGTATTTTAATCCCTTTATATAATCATGAAAAATTTATATGCAAAACATTGAATTCTGTTGTTGAAGATAGTTATCCAAATAAAGAAATAATTGTTATAAACGATGGTTCAACTGACAACAGTGATGAAGTTGTTAAAGAATGGATAGCTGAAAACAAAGGGGTAAATATAAACTATTTATCCCGAAAAAATAAAGGCTTGCATTACACTTTAAATGAACTGTTTTCTCTTTCTCTCGGAAAATATATTATAAATATTGCAAGTGATGACTTTTTAATAAACAATACAATCGAAAGAAGAGTAGAATTGTTAGAGAAAAATCCTGAAAAACTCATGTTGATCGGGGATTGTCTGATTGTAGATGATTCAAATAACCTTTCAGATATAAGTGCTTCATTTGAGCTTCACAGCGGCAATAAATCAAAATACTTTAACGATGAAAGTTTAAAAGATGAGATTTTGTATAATTGGGCGACGGTAGGTCCCTCGTATATGCTCAATAGAAAAATCTATGATGAAATAGGTTTCTATGATGCTGAGAGTTATCTTGAAGATTGGGACTTTGCAGTTCGTGCTGTGTCCAAAAATTTAATATTATTCTTTGATGAGCAGGTAGCTGCTTATAGATTACATGATACAAATACCATAAAAAATAAAGATGCTGCAATTAAGTTTTCCCAATCTTGTGTTAAAACAATAGAAAAACACGGTAGTAAATTTAAACTTAAAGATAAAATAAGACTTTGGAATAAAGCAAGAAGATTAAGAAGGAAAATAAAAAGACTTCAGAAAGAGAAAATTAATAATGAAAAATAATCCATTGGTTACAGTTGGTGTAGCCTTATATAATCATGAAAAATATATTGTCAAGTGTTTGGAGTCGGTAGTTAAACAGTCATACAAAAACATAGAGTTGATAGTTATAGATGACGGGTCTCCCGATAATTCTTATTCTGTTGCAAAGAGCTATCTGGATAACCAGGAAGATAATAAAAACTATATAATAAAAACAAGACCAAACAAGGGTATGTGTAACACTTTGAATGAAATTGCAAAATTGGCAAAAGGTAAATATATCTCATTTGTAGGGTCTGATGATTACTGGTTCATAGATAAAATCGAAGAACAGGTAAGGTTCCTCGAAGAGCATAATGAATATGCTCTTGTTCATTCAAATTCATTAAAAGTGGATGAGAATAATAATGAGACAGGTGTCTTGGATTTTAGCGGCAAGAAGAATCAAGGTGATATATTTGAATCAATAATATACGGCAAAGGAGGGATAAATACACCTTCTCATCTGTATAGAACAGAAGTTTATAATACCATAGGCTATTATGATCCTTCTTTAAAATTTGAGGATACTGATTTTTGGCTGCGTCTTACTAAGCATTTTGAAGTAGGGTACATAAATAAATCTCATTCTTATTATCGATGGCATGGTGAGAATTTAAGTGACAGTAAAAACAAGTTAAAGTTTTATAATGATGAAATTATAAAGATATTCAAAAAAAATATAGATAATACAGAATTAAAGAAGTTTGCAGTTTCAAAAATGTATAGAAAATCATTTTTAAGAGCATTAAGAACGTTTGAAGTTAAATACTTTTTTATAAATCTTTGGAAGTTTATCAAGTGTAAACTTTTTAATCTGTGCTAATTAGGTAAAACTTATGATTTCAGTTGCAATGTGTACTTATAACGGTGAAAAATATATAAAAGAACAGATTGAATCGATTTTAACTCAGTCTTATTCAAATATAGAATTAATAATCTGCGATGACGGTTCTAAAGATAATACAGTCAAGGTGATTGAAGATTATATAAAAAAAGACAATAGAGTCAAACTATATATAAATGAAGAAAATTTAGGTTTTCTTAAAAACTTTGAAAAGGCAATATCTTTATGCAGTGGAGATTTTATTGCATTATCTGACCAGGATGATATCTGGGCTGAAAATAAACTGGAAGTATTGAGAAACAAGATTCAAAACAGTGATGCTATGCTTGTTTATTCTAATGCACAGCTTGTTGACGATAAATTAAAAAGTCAAAACAGTATGCTTTTGGATAATATTGTTCCTATGCAGGGAAGTAATAATCTGTACTTTATTTACAATAACTCCGTATCCGGAAATACTTTATTATTCAAAAAAGCTTTAAAAGAAAAGATTATCCCGTTTCCTGACTGGAATTCTTTTCATGATATCTGGATCTCATTTGTTGCTTCTAGTTGTTCAAGCATAGATTTTTATAATGGAAGTTTAGTGAAATACCGGCAGCATGAGGACAATGTAACTGATTTAGAAAAAAAGAAAAAAAGAAAAAACTATTCCCTTAAAATAAACAATAAAACAAAAAGTATTGAGAATACGATTCAAAAACTGGAAAAATATGAAAGATTACTAAAAAAAGAATTTCCTAACCATGAGAATCTTTTTTTGATCGAAGAATTGCACAGGGAATACGTCGGTTTCAGGGAATATCTAATAAATTTCAAATTATTTAAGTTGCTTTATTCAAACAAGGAGAAACTTTTCTTTTCAAAAAAGAAACCTTATCTTTTTAAGATAGTAAAGATGTCATTAGGGATTAAAGCTTTTAAGCTTTTCCCATTTCTATAGAGGTTTTATTACTAGCTGATACTAAGATTATTGTTGAGAACAACGCAAAAAGCATCATGATCTCTCTTTGACCGAAAATTTCATTGGTTGCCAATGAAATTAATAAAACAGGGATAAAACTGTATTTTATAAATTTAATTTGGGTTGAATTGACACTGCTCATTACTAAGTGATATAAAGAGATTAAAAAAAGACCTAGTCCGATAACTCCTAGGGAGTGAAAAATAGTTAAAAAAGATTGGTGAAGTTTCCCTTTTTGATGTTTTAACAGTTTACCGTATAATTCTTCATTGATCTGATCAGTTATACCTGCAGAATCACCTAATCCAACGCCATAAATAAGATTGGTACTTTCTATCAATTCAGGTATCTTTGCATAGGCAGATAATCTCACCCCTATACTTGAATTGTATTTTTGTTTTTCAATTAATTTATTTATATCATTAGTCATTTGAGTGACTCTCAGATTAAAAGATTTGCTGAATGAATAGGCAGTGAAGAGAGTTATAAGTATTAGAGCAAGCAAAGAAAAAAGTATTTTAAAATTATTTTTGTAATAGATAAGAGCTAAAATCATAAAGGTTATAACAAATGCTACTTGACCGGTTCTACCAAATAGTAAGAAAAGTAGAATCAAGGAACTTATCGTAAATATCCCAAGTAAAATTTTAAGATAAATATTTTTTGCAGTTGTAGAAAAATAGAAAAATAGAAAAATAGAAAATGATACAAATATACTATATTCCATATGTGATGCATGAAAGGGTACAGGATTCTTCCAATATCCAGTCAACGGATAATCAAACAAAGTTCGTATATTATAAAAATACATTGTATAAGATATGATCTCATTAATGATCATTCCTGCTAAGAATGCGATTAATATATATTTTATATTATCTTTGTTGATCGTAATTATTAATACCAATGTTGGAATATACCAATATCTAAGCATTCCACGTACTAAAAGCTCTGCTTCTTTTTGGTTATCACTCCAAAGTATTGAAATTATTCCAAAAAGTATAAATAAGCTGACATACAAAATAAATTTATTGTTTTTTATAAAACTAAATAGTTTTTTATAGTCAACTACAAAAAGCAGGATTATAAAGGATAATGTTAATATCTTTCTACCCAGATCGGAGTGCAGGGGCATTACCAATGCAAATAAAATTGTTAGGGAAAATAAAAATTTCTGGATGTAAATATTGATATTTTGAAGTTGTTGATTTTCATAAGTTCTATAAAGCATGAGGTGATTGTATCAGATAATAGTTTAATATGTATTTAGATACAATAAATGTTTGAATTTTAATGTTAACGGGATATGATGGAAATAAGAAATATATTAATAACCGGCTCAAACGGTTTTATTGGTAAAAACCTAAAAAAACGATTGCAACAAAGAGATGATATAAAATTATTTGAGTTTAATAGAGATGACAAGATAGATGAACTGGAAAAGGTCATAAATAAAATTGACTTTATTTTCCATTTTGCCGGTGAAGTTCGTCCAAATTCCAGTGATGAGGAGTTTATATCCAGCCATAATCTATTAACTAAAGAGCTTATAAAGATAATAGAAAAAAATAATTTATCTATACCTATACTCTTTACTTCAAGCAAACATGCTGATGATCCCAAAAATATGTACGGTCAGTCAAAGCAGGAAACAGAAAATATAATTATTGAATATTCTAAAAATAATAGTACCCCTGTAATGATATACAGATTATCCCATATCTTCGGGGAAGGGTGCAAACCAAATTATAATTCAGTAATATCAACATGGATATACAACACTATAAACGCTCTTCCTGTAAAAGTATTCGACCGAAATATTCCAATGAGATATATTTATGTACAGGAAGTCGTGAATGAATTTCTTGAAAGAATGGATAAATACGATTTGGGAAAAAATTATTACGATATTGATATCTTTTATGATACTACATTGGGAACGGTTTTAGATTATCTTGAAGAGTTCAAAGAAAATGAGGGTAATAGTGATTATATACTTTCTGATGATGATCAGTTTAAAAGAAAGTTATATACGGTATATCTTGATTATTTAAAAAACAACAGGAACTAAATGCTTTTTAACAGTTACGAATTCATATTTGCATTTCTGCCGATCACGTTTTTTATATATTTTTACCTGAATAGTAAGAGGCTGACAGAAGCATCAAAAGGATTTTTGGTATTTGCTTCGTTGTTTTTTTATAGCTGGTGGAATGTACTGTATCTTCCTTTGATATTAAGCAGTATGCTTTTTAACTATGTAGTAGGTAATATCCTTAACGGTAAAAAAGAGTTAAAGAAAAGCGTAAATAAAAAAGCAGTCTTAACTGTAGGTATCATAGCAAACGTAGCATTGCTTGGATACTTTAAATACGCAGACTTTTTTATAGAGAATGTTAATTACTTTACAGCAGGTAATATACCGACACTAGATCTTGCATTGCCATTGGCAATAAGTTTCTTTACCTTCCAGCAGATAGCATACCTGGTAGATAGTTATAGAAATGAGACTCAGGAATATGATTTCCTAAATTACGCATTGTTCGTAAGCTTCTTTCCTCAATTAATAGCAGGACCAATTGTTCACCATAAACAGATGATGCCCCAATTTGCATCTAAATGGAATAAAGTAAAGAACTATAGAAATATAGCCCTTGGCCTTTTTATATTCTCAATAGGATTGTTTAAAAAAGTAGTAATAGCAGATACCTTTGCAATATGGGCAACAAAAGGGTTTGATGTAGCACCTACACTAAACTTCTTTGAAGCGTGGATAACATCCTTGTCTTATACGTTCCAACTGTACTTTGACTTCAGTGGATATACAGATATGGCAATAGGAGCGGCACTATTGTTTAATATCAAACTTCCTATAAACTTTAATAGCCCGTATAAAGCAAAAGATATACAAGACTTCTGGAGAAGATGGCATATTACACTCTCAAACTTCCTAAGAGATTATATCTATATACCGTTAGGCGGTAATAGAAAAGGAAACTTCAGGACATATAATAACCTCCTTATCACATTCATTATTGGTGGACTGTGGCATGGAGCAGGATGGACATTCGTATTCTGGGGATTCCTGCATGGAATGGCATTGGTAATACATAGATTCTGGAAGAAACTTGGGTTTACGATGAACTCAATCCTGGCATGGATCATTACGTTTAACTTCGTGAATATAGCCTGGGTATTCTTTAGAGCCAAAGAATGGGATGATGCCATTAATGTATTAAAAGGGATGTTTGGGCTTAGCGGGGTTAGTCCCAAAGTTCTTCCTTATATATCTTTCTTTGATAAAGATGATCTATGGAAGTTTATCGCAGTATTTATAATCGTATTATTCCTAAAAAACAGTATGCAGATGCTAAAAAGGCCTATAAATCTTAAAAAAGCTGTGTTTATATCATTTTTATTCTCTTGGGCAGTATTAAGTTTGGGAAAAGTAAGTGAATTCTTATACTTCAATTTCTAAAAAAAGATTAAAAGCTAAAAAAGCAGTTATATATATATTTGTTTTCTGCTTCTTGTTTATAAATGCTATAGGGGCTTTAAACTATATTGTTGATCCGATGTGGGCATTTGATCACAAAAATTATCTTAATGTTAAAAAAATAGATTTTGATGAAAGACAGCAGAAAACAAACTATCTTTATTTCGTAAATAATGATTATGATAATATAATTTTAGGAAGCAGTAGGACAACATATTTAAATAAAAATATTTTGGAAAAGAATTTTGGAAAAAGTTTCAATTATGCTGCAAATGCAATGGATTTATATGAATATCAATTTTACCTAGAGAATTTTACAGAATTAACAAATAAAAAGCCAAAGAATATTATTCTGGGAGTTGATTTTTTTGCTGCAAGCAAAAATAAAGCTTATCAAATCTCAAAAAGTGCCCAGTTACAAAATGCAAAAAGTTTTTTTTACCGGCTTAAACTTTTATATAGTATTGATACTTTAAGATACAGCTTTACAAATATCAAAGAGACAGCAAGGGATAAAAAAGGGTATTACGATCAAAATTTTACAAAAACAATAGATGTAAAAAAAACAAAGGCTTCAAGCTTGAAAGATTTTATCCCTTTTAAGTATGACGAGAATATGACAAAATATTATAAAAAGTTGAAAAATAAATATAAAACTTCAAATTTTATAATTTTTACGCCGCCCGTTACTGTTGAGCAGCTGATAAGAAACAATAAAAACGGCTTGGATAAGTATTACTTTAGGTGGCTTAGGGAATTAGTCGGTTTATTTGGTAATGTATATCATTTTATGTATCCAAGCAGTTTTAGTAGAAATTATGATAATTTTTATGATGCAAACCACTTTCATCATGTTTCTGGTAAAATTATTGCTAATGATATAGTTACAGGGATAAAAACTGCACGAATGGAGCACGGTATAATACTTAATAAAGAAAACATTGATAAATTTATTATAAATTATAAAAAACTATTAAAGCCCAAGGAGTAAAATATTAAACATAAAGTATTAGTTATAGGTAAGCAGAATCACTTAGGATGGACCACACATCTATATGAAGGGTTTAATCAAGCTGATGTTGAAGCCGAGTGTTTTTATATAAATCAACTTGATTTTAAATATTCTGTTTTAAAAGCTGTCGGTAAACTGGGATTGGACCTTAAACCTCAGATTTTGCAGCTGGAGAGTATTATAAAAAGATTTAAGCCTACTGTTGTTGTGTTTGTAGGGATATTTTTTTTACCAGTTGAATTAGCCGCTGTTTGTAAAAGTCATAATATTATCGTTGCAGCTTGGGCCGGTGACAGTTTTGGAACAGAACAAAAGATTTTTAAAAACTATATTGATTTTTTATATGTATCAGACACTGCAATGCTTCCTAAAGCAAAAGAGATAGGTTTTGCTAATTATGAACTTTTGCAATTTGGGTTTAACCCTATGTTACATAGCGATTATAATCTCAAAAGAGATAATTATATAAATTTCATAGGCTCTTACACAAAAGAGAGGGATGAGATATTTTCAAATCTTGTTGATTATAACTTAAGAATTGAAGGTATCAAATGGGATAAGTTAAGGTGCAGTTCCGATAAATGGATTGTAAGAAATAGAAAACTTGATCAAAAAGAGGTTGTGAAAATCTATAATTCTACGATCGCTACTTTAAACGTAGCTCAAAAAGACAATGTTATAAATATGGTCAATATGAGAACTTTTGAGGCAACGGCATGCGGAAGCTGTATGATAAATGATAATGTAAAAGATATTGAGCTTTGTTTTGAACCGGGGAAAGAGATACTTGTATATAAAAATAAAGAGGAGCTTCTTGAGTTAACCCAGAAGGTGTTGAGTGATAAGGGTTTTGTAAAAGATATTGTAGAAAATGCCAAAACCAGAATGCAGAAGTCCGGTTATTCTTATAAAGACAGAGCTAATTATATATTGTCAAAAATAGATTAAGGGAAGAGAAGAATGTTAATATCAGTGGTTATTTGTACATACAACGGTGAAAAATATTTGGAAGAACAGCTTAGAAGCGTAATGAACCAGACATATAAAAAATTAGAAATTATTATAAATGATGATTGTTCAACTGATAATACGCTTGAGGTTGCTAAAGTCTTACAGGCTGAAGATAAAAGAATTAAAATCTATAAAAATGAGACAAATCTGGGGTTTAATAAAAATTTTGAAACTTCATTGAAATATGCTGCGGGGGAACTTATATCTTTATGTGACCAGGATGATATCTGGGTATTGGATAAAATAGAACGACAATATAATTTACTTAAAAAAGAAAACTCTTCTTTGGTTTACTGTAATGCTAAGCTTATAGATGCTGATGGAAAAGATTTAGGTAAAAATCTTTTTGAACAGCTTCATGTTACACCTATAAGCGGAGATACTCAATTAGGCCTAATATATGATAACTGTATTTCAGGGAATACCCTGATGTTTAAAAAGTCCTTACTTGATAAAATATATCCTATTCCTGAAAAGGTATTCTTTGACAGGTGGATAGGGTTTGTTGCCTCTTATGATGGGCCTGTTTCTGTTATTAAAGAGTCTTTGATATATTATAGACAACATGGTGGTAATGTTACTGATGTATTAAGGGAAAAGAAAAAGAAAAAAACTCTAAAAATGAGAATTGAGAAACGTCAAGCTGCATTCGAAATAAAAGTTGAACAGTTTGAAGAATTTTTGGCTTTTTTTAAAAGAAATAATATTGAAAATGAGAGTACAAGGGTCATTGGCAATATATATAGTGAGCTTAAAACATATAAAAGTTATTTTTTTAGTTTTACTCTCTTTTTCATTTATTTAAAGAATAAAGAAAAAATATTTCAAATTAAAGGGAATAAATTTGCCGCAATGTTTAAATTTTCGTGTGGATTGAAAATGTACAAATTATTCCCTTATCTTTAGGTTATATACTTGAAGCATAAAAGATTTATTTTTACCTTTTTAATCTTCTTTTTCTTTATTGCTGTATCTTTGGCAGTAGTTAACTTTATTGTAGATCCTTTATATACTTTTAAATCTACAAGTAATATTGATATAAAACAAAAAGATTTTAACGAAAGAGTTCAAAAAACCAATTATCTTAAATTTATAAACCATGATTTTGATTCATTATTACTAGGCAGCAGCCGTGCAACTTATATTAATACAAATTATCTGCCTGGGAAAGTCTTTAATTTTGCTGTTAATGCAATCTCTGTAAAAGAATATGATGATGTGATCCAGAATTTTATCAAAATAACCGGTAAAACTCCCAAAAAGATTTATATAGGTGTAGATCCTTTTAGTTTTAATTTGAAAAATAGCGGTGAAATTAAAAATGCTTTAAAAAACACAGATAATATGTTTTATCCTTATAAAAATTTAATTTCCCTGGACCTTTTTGAAATTTCTTTAAAGAATATAGCTTTAACATATAAATTTGATCGAAATATTTTTGATAGAAAACAAAGGTTTTATGATAAAAAAATGGTAAAAGGGCTGCAAACTGAAAATACTGTTTCAAATGAACCTTATATAACTGCTTCAAAAGGGTATACCCTAAAAGTGCCAAGAAATATAAATTTTAAAATTTTCAGGAATTTAAAAAAGAAATATAAAAAAACAGAATTCATTATATTTACTATGCCTTTGCATAATGTTATATTTAAAGATATAAAAAATCAAAGAAATTATGCTTTATGGCTTAAAGGGCTAGTTAAAATCTTTGGTAAAGTAAATCATTTTATGTATGAAAATGAGATATCAAAGAGTTATTTTACTTTTTTTGATGCATTTCACTTTTATCCTTATGTTGGGAAACAAATTTTAAATAGAATTAAAGAAATCAATACTACAACTGATATAAATGATAGTTTTGGTATCATTCTAACTCGAAACAATATAGATATTTATCTTCAAAAATTACACAGCAAGGAACTAAATGCTTTTTAACAGTTACGAATTCATATTTGCATTTCTGCCGATCACGTTTTTTATATATTTTTACCTGAATAGTAAGAGGCTGACAGAAGCATCAAAAGGATTTTTGGTATTTGCTTCGTTGTTTTTTTATAGCTGGTGGAATGTACTGTATCTTCCTTTGATATTAAGCAGTATGCTTTTTAACTATGTAGTAGGTAATATCCTTAACGGTAAAAAAGAGTTAAAGAAAAGCGTAAATAAAAAAGCAGTCTTAACTGTAGGTATCATAGCAAACGTAGCATTGCTTGGATACTTTAAATACGCAGACTTTTTTATAGAGAATGTTAATTACTTTACAGCAGGTAATATACCGACACTAGATCTTGCATTGCCATTGGCAATAAGTTTCTTTACCTTCCAGCAGATAGCATACCTGGTAGATAGTTATAGAAATGAGACTCAGGAATATGATTTCCTAAATTACGCATTGTTCGTAAGCTTCTTTCCTCAATTAATAGCAGGACCAATTGTTCACCATAAACAGATGATGCCCCAATTTGCATCTAAATGGAATAAAGTAAAGAACTATAGAAATATAGCCCTTGGCCTTTTTATATTCTCAATAGGATTGTTTAAAAAAGTAGTAATAGCAGATACCTTTGCAATATGGGCAACAAAAGGGTTTGATGTAGCACCTACACTAAACTTCTTTGAAGCGTGGATAACATCCTTGTCTTATACGTTCCAACTGTACTTTGACTTCAGTGGATATACAGATATGGCAATAGGAGCGGCACTATTGTTTAATATCAAACTTCCTATAAACTTTAATAGCCCGTATAAAGCAAAAGATATACAAGACTTCTGGAGAAGATGGCATATTACACTCTCAAACTTCCTAAGAGATTATATCTATATACCGTTAGGCGGTAATAGAAAAGGAAACTTCAGGACATATAATAACCTCCTTATCACATTCATTATTGGTGGACTGTGGCATGGAGCAGGATGGACATTCGTATTCTGGGGATTCCTGCATGGAATGGCATTGGTAATACATAGATTCTGGAAGAAACTTGGGTTTACGATGAACTCAATCCTGGCATGGATCATTACGTTTAACTTCGTGAATATAGCCTGGGTATTCTTTAGAGCCAAAGAATGGGATGATGCCATTAATGTATTAAAAGGGATGTTTGGGCTTAGCGGGGTTGTGTTTAGTGATAGATCTCTATATAAAATCGAATCTTTAAGACCTTTTATTGAACAGCATAGTGAAAATTTTGGAAAACTTATCTTCGGTAGTACATCAGTATCGTTTATAATTGCAGGTATATTTGTGGTTCTTTATTTCAGTAATACGATTGAGTGGTCTAGAAAAGTAAAGTTTGATTATAAGCTTTTATTTTTACTTCTAGCCGTAGTTATTGGAACACTTTTTAATATGTCTAAAGTTTCCGAGTTTTTATACTTTAACTTCTAAAGGCCTTAGTTTATGAATGTAAAAAAATTTGTATATATATTTTCCTCTGTTTTATTTTTATTTCTTTCATATAATCTTATAGTTTGGAATTTCTATACGGAAAAATTGTTATCCGGTAATACTAGTTCCGTTTCCGGTGACTTGGCAAGAATGGGTTATATTTCAGAGTTGGCAGTAAGAAAGAAAACTGAAAATACTTTACCAGTGAAACATATTCCCGGGAAATTGTACGATGGCTCAAAGGTTGATATGATAACAATAGGTGATTCTTTTTCAAACGGCGGCGGTGGAGGAAAAAATGCCCACTATCAAGATCATATAGCAACCCTTAGTGATCTGAAAGTTTTAAATCTGCCGAATTATCAAGAGAAAACAAGAAGTTACATAGAAACCGCTTATATTTTATTAAACAGCGGTTTCCTGGAACAAAGCGGTGTTAAATACGTTTTAATACAATCTGTGGAAAGAAAGATAGTGCAGAGGTTTTTAACCAATGTAGATAGCACTTTCAATGATTCTTTGGAAAACATTTACAAATTTTATAAATTTGACTTTAAAAAGAAAAAAACAAAAAAAAGTTCAAATAAAATTGATAAAACAAATGTAAATTATGTTCCTGAAACACCTTTTATAAATAACGGTAATATAAAATTTGTACTTTATAATACCCTTTATAATTTTTCAGATAATGCATTTATATCTCAAGTTTATAGAACAAAGCTTTCAAAAGAGCTTTTTTCAAAAGGTGATAAGGATCTTCTTTTTTATAAGAACGATCTTTCAAGAATTTATATGAATACAGAAGAAAATGTTAAAATAGTCAATAAAAACTTAAATGATCTGGCAGAAGCTTTAAACAAAAAAGGCATAAGACTGATTTTTATGCCTGCTGTTAACAAATATGATCTATATTCAAGTTTTATTAAAAATAACCCCTATCCAAAAGATCTTTTCTTTGATAATTTAAGGAAATTTGATAAAAAATATATTTTTATTGATACTAAAAAGATTCTGCTGGAAAGATTAATGGCAGGTGAAAAAGATATGTATCATGTTGATGATACCCACTGGTCAGGGAAAGCGGCAAAGTTGATAAGTATTGAAGTCTCAAAATACATAAAGCCTAATTGATTATTAATATTTAGAAAGGATAATAAAGATTGAAGCAGTTTTTTAAACAATATATTCCATATTATAAAAATTATAAAATGATGTTTTTCTTTGCTGTTATAGGTATGGCAATGGTTTCATTAGGAACAAGTGGTACAGCGTACGTTATAAAACCGGTATTGGATGAAATATTTATTAATAAAGATGAAGAGATGTTAAAGCTTCTACCTTTCGCAGTATTATTTTTATACACATTAAAGGGAGTCGGCCGATTCATACAAACATATTATATATCTTATGTCGGGATGGATATAATTCGTATTCTCCGAGATAAGTTTTTGGCCCATGTTTTAACACAAGATTTAAAGTTTTTTAATTCAAAACATGGAGGGGAGCTTTTAAGTCGTATAAGTAATGATATAAATGCTATTCAAATGGCAGTATCAAACAGTATTGCTACAATTGTACTTGAGTTTTTTACTATCATCGGTTTACTGTTCGTTGTAATATATCAAAGTCCAAAATTGGCATTTTATGGTTTAATAGTACTGCCATTAATATTTTATCCTTTATCCCTGCTTGCAAAGAGGATGAAAAAGCTGGCCCATCAAACACAGCAAAAAGCTTCGATCTTGATGACAATATTGGGAGAAATTTTTAATAATATAGAATTGATTATAGCTAATAATTTTCAAAAGCATCAATCTGAAGAGTTTTCAACGCAAAATAAGAATATGTTTAAAATAAGTATGAAAGGTGTAAGAACTAATGCTTTGGTTTCACCTCTTATGGAGATCATTGGTGCAATAGCTGCAGCTGTAGTTATTGTAATAGGGGGTATGGAGGTTATTAACGATAATTTAAGTGTCGGAGCATTTTTCTCCTTTATGACTGCACTTTTTATGTTGTATACACCTATAAAAAGGATTTCCAGTGTAATAAACCAGCTTCAAATGGCAATTGCGGCAAATGAGAGAATCAATGATATCTTTTTATATGAAGCAAATATCAAAGAGGGCACAAAGCTGCTTGACGGAACTATAGAGAAAATAACATTCACTGATATCGGCTTAAAATATGATAATAAAACTGCATTGGAAAATATTAATTTTTCGGTAAAAAAAGGTGAGAAGATTGCCCTGGTGGGAGACAGCGGGGGAGGTAAAAGTTCACTTGTAAATTTAATATTAAGATTTTATGATCCAAATAGCGGAAGTATTAAGTTTGATGATACAAATATCAATGAACTGACATTTAAAAGTTTAAGAGACAATATCTCTATTGTTACTCAGCGGGTATATATATTTAACGATACGATAGCAAACAATGTAGCATTCGGACATGAGATAGATGAACAGAAGGTAAAAGATGCTTTGGATAAAGCCCATGCATTAGGATTTGTTGAAAAACTCGAGGATGGTATCTATACAAAACTTGATGAGTTCGGTTCAAATTTAAGCGGCGGGCAGAGACAAAGAATAGCCATAGCAAGGGCTTTATATAAAAACCCCCAGGTCTTAATATTTGATGAAGCTACAAGTGCACTTGATAACGAATCTGAATCTATAATTACAAAAGTTTTGGACGAAGTAAGCCGTGACAGATTCACTTTCGTAATAGCGCACAGATTAAGTACTATAAAAAATGCGGACAAGATTATTGTATTTAAAGAGGGAAAAATAGTTTGTGAAGGTACTGAGAATCAATTGCTTGAAACCTGTAAAGAGTATCGAAGATTACACGATCTTGCAACAATGTAAAAGGGTATGAAATGAAATATAATGATATAGATTTTAATAAAAAAACGATTTTAATTACAGGAGCAGCAGGATTTATAGGAAGTAATCTTTGCTTTTATTTTCAGGCAAATTATCCTGATGCCACTATTGTGGCATTTGATATGTTTAGAAGCGGAGAAACCTTCTCCAACGGTAATCTTAAAAGCTTCGGGCATTTTAAAAACCTTTTGGGATTCAAGGGGATTGTCATAAGCGGTGATATAAACGACAAAGAGGCCTTGAGAAACTTGGAAGAGAATTACAATTTCGATTATATATTTCATCAGGCGGCAATATCTGATACGACTGCCCAGGAGCAGGATCTTATGATCAAGACAAATGTAAATGCCTATGAGGATCTTCTAAAAATAGCCATAAAGCATAATGCCAATATGGTATACGCAAGTTCGGCGGCAACTTACGGTGACAGTGATAGGTTTGAAGTGGGATATGAGTCACCAAATAATGTTTACGGCTTTTCAAAAGTAATGATGGACAACATAAGTTATGAATATATGAAAAAAGAGCTGCCGATCTCAATTGTCGGATTAAAGTATTTTAATGTTTACGGGCCTAGAGAGTTCTTTAAAAATAAAACTGCATCGATGGTTGTTCAGTTCGGTCACCAGATATTAAAAGGTCTTACTCCGAAACTTTTTGAGGGAAGTGACAAGATATTAAGAGATTTTATCTATATAGAGGATGTTATACAGGCAAATATAAAAGCCGCAGACCCTAAAAAAAGCGGTGTTTACAATGTAGGAACAGGTAAGGCCAGAAGTTTTGAAGATATAGTAAATATCCTGCAAAAAGAGTTAAATATTGATAATGGCAAAGAGTATATTCCAAATCCTTATATCGGGCAGTACCAGTTCTTTACCGAAGCAAATATAGACACTTCAAGAGATAACCTGGGTTATGAACCGAAATTTAGCATGGAAGACGGGATCAAGGCTTATATCCCGGAGATAAAAAGACTATTTCTCGAAGAGAGTGGAAACCACAAAAAAGAGGAGATCAAAGACTGATGCAAAGCGTAAACAAACCCAATATTCTGGTTATAGGTGATCTTATGATAGATCATTATCTTTGGGGTAAAGCTGACAGAATATCTCCCGAAGCTCCTGTACAGGTGATTGACGTGCAAAAAGAATCAACGGTTTTAGGGGGAGCAGGTAATGTTGTAAACAATCTGGTTGCTCTTGGCTGTGATGTAACTGTTATGTCTGTAGTTGGGGATGATCCAATTGCGGAGGAATTGACAGGGATGCTTGAAAAGATTGATGTAAAGCATTTTTTAATCTGTGACGAGAATAGAAAAACAACCAAAAAAAGCAGAATAATAGCTTCCGCACAGCAGATAGTAAGATACGACAGTGAAACCAAAGATCCGATATCAAGTGAAGCTGAAGCTATATTAAATGTAAAAATCCTGACATTAATAAGTGAATTTGATTTAGTGCTTGTATCTGATTATGGAAAAGGTGTGATCACTGACTCGTTAATGAGTAAGATATCTTTTGCGGCATACGGTTCCGAAACAAAGATACTTGTTGACCCAAAAGGGGAAAACTATGAGAAATATATAGGTTCGTATCTGTTAACGCCTAACAAAAAAGAGGCGTCTCTTGCTACCGGTATTGATATAGTTGACGATGAAAGCTTAAAGCAGGCACTTAAAAAACTTCATAACACAGCCTGCCTGCAAGTACCCATGATAACTCTAAGTGACCAGGGGATTGCAATACTTGACGAAAATAACGAGCTTGTTATTAAGCCTACTGTTGCAAGGGAAGTATTTGATGTTACCGGGGCAGGGGATACAGTTCTTGCAAGTCTTGGTTACTGTCTGGCACAGGATATTAATATGCAGGATGCACTTGAGTTTGCCAACCTTGCCGCAGGCGTGGTTGTTGGTAAAATTGGAAGTGCAACGGCAACCCTGGAAGAGATAGAAGAATATAAAAGCTCTTTTCATAAAAGCAGCATAGAATCTCATATCAAAACTTTTGAGGAGATAAAGAACACGGTTTCAAGATTAAAAAGCAAAAATAAAAAAATAGTATTTACCAACGGCTGTTTTGATATTCTTCACAAAGGGCATGTTCAGTATCTTGACAAGGCAAAATCGTTCGGTGACGTATTGATTCTCGGACTAAACTCGGATGAAAGTGTAAGGGAACTAAAAGGGCCCGAAAGACCTATTAACGGTGAAGATGACAGGGCCTATATCCTTGCAGCTTTGGAGTCTGTTGATTATGTTGTTAAATTTACCCAGGATACTCCATATGAACTTATAAAGATAGTTCAGCCTGATATTCTTGTAAAGGGTGGAGACTATGAAGGTAAAGAGGTTGTTGGAAGCGATATAGCAGCTGAGTTAAAACTTGTTCAGTTCGTAGACGGGAAAAGCACTACAAAAACCATAGAAAAGATTCAAAACTCTATCTAAAAACAGCTTTTAAAGCTGTTTTTACTTCTTCTTGAAAATTTCGATCTCTCTTTCAGCTTCTTTTATCAAATGGTTGAATGTATCATCGAAGCTCTCATCATTATTAAGCTGGGCGATACCGTAATTTATATCATAACTTATTTTGTGCTGTTTTAAAACTATTTTATGATCCTTAAGTAATCCTAAAACCCTGTTTATTAACACCACAGCACCTTTTTTATCAGTATTATGAAGTAACAGGCCGAAGGTGTCTCCGAATATTCTTGAAGCTATGTCACTCTCTCTTATGGTTGTTTTTAAAATGATAGAAAAATCTTTTATAATATCATCACTTATATCATGCCCGTATTTGTCACTGATATTTTTAAAGTTCTTTATATCGATTATAATTAATGTCAGCGGTGTCTTTTCTCTTTTTGAAATAGAAATAACGCCTTTTGCCAGGTCAATAAAATATTTTTTATTGGGAAGGTTTGTCAGATAATCTTTTGATATCTTGTCTTTTATGCTTCTTTTTAGCTCAAGCAGTGCATTGTTTGCTTTTATGTAGTTACCTTTAAGTTCGTTTACCTTGTCAATTAAAGCGGTATACTCTTTAAGCTTATACCCTCTGTGGTCAATAACATTTTCTTTTTCAATATCAATGAGCAGCTGCTCTATCTCTTTTGCTTTGAATTTGTTTGTTTTTTTATATAGAATTACCGAGAAGATCAAGATAATTAATAGTTCCACTATGTATGCGAATAAAGAGATATTAACGATCTGTTTCACCTGCCTGTTTTTCTCTTTGTTCATTAAATCAAGTTCATCATCTATATTGTCAATAAAAACAGCTGCGCTTACTGTTATGTCACCTATTGATCTTGCATAGGAGAGTTTATTATTCTGTTGTGTAACCTTAAAGGGCTTGTCCCAGGAGTAAAGAACAAAACCGCCTTTTTGTTTTTTCGAGGCTTTGATTATTTCATTTATATAAAGTTTTCCGTTGTTGTCTTTGTTCTGAAGTATTTTTTGAGTATTTATATCACTCTTTAGTGTTTCAAATAGAACCTTCCCCTTGAAGTTTAATATCAATAATTCCACATTATTATAGAAAGAGTGTTTTTTCAGCTGTGTTATTTGTTTTTCAAGGCTCTGTTCTTTATTTTCAGGATCGAGAAAGAAAATTATATCATTAACTGTTTTTGATACTTTTTCTCTTTGTCTGGATAGGTTTTCTTTCTGTGCTTTTGAAATATAGGTATCAAATTCTTTTGATTTTTCCTCTATTGAAAGATAAGAAACCATACCGGTGGACAAGGTTATAAAAATTGTTATAAAAATAGTATAAATCTTATTTTGGTAGTTCATATGGCACCTGAATCTCTTTTATTTATATAATAAAAGCTATTATATCCAATTAACTATAAAAGATTATAAATATAATATTGGCACTTTTCTCTATCAAGTGCCAACTATTTTAAAAACTTTAGCTTCCTTTTATAAAGTTTTCTATATTATTACATTTCAATTAAACATATTTTTAAATTTACAGGAGAATATTATATGGCAAAACATGAGTTTCAAACAGAAGTTGGTCAATTACTACAATTAATGACACACTCTTTATACTCTAATAAAGAGATTTTTATAAGAGAACTTGTATCTAATGCTAGTGATGCAATCGACAAACTGAATTATCTTAGATTAACCCAGGATAATTTAAAAGAGACGTTTGCTGACTATAAAGGTCAGATCAATATCAAGCTGGATGAAGCTGACAACTCAATAACAATTGCCGACAACGGTATCGGTATGAATGAAGAGGATCTTATCGCTTCGATCGGTACAATTGCAAAATCGGGAACAAAATCTTTTGTTGAGGCTTTGACAGGTGACGCGAAAAAAGATTCCAATCTTATCGGGCAGTTCGGGGTAGGGTTCTACTCTGTATTTATGGTAGCTCAAAGCGTTGACGTGATCTCTAAAAAAGCCGGAGAAGAGCAGGCATTCAAATGGTCAAGCGACGGTACAGGAAGTTTTGACCTTAACCCTTGCGTTAAAGACGAGAACGGTACTGTTATCTATATTAAACTTAAAGACGAGGATGAAGCAAAAGATTTCAACTCAAAACACAGAGTAGAGACAATCGTTAAAAAATACTCTAACCATATCGCATACCCGATTTTCCTTAACTACTCTGAAGAGGTTACGGAAGAACTTTCAGAGGAAGACAAAGAAGCAGGAAAAGAGCCTCAAACAAAAACAGAATCAAAAAGGGAACAGGCAAACGAAGCTACCGCACTTTGGACACAATCAAAGTCGAGCCTTAAAGCTGATGATTATAACGAATTTTACAAAACGATCTCCCACGATTCAGAAGATCCTATGGCTTATGTTCATACCAAAGCAGAGGGTGTACATGAATATACTACATTGTTCTATATCCCTAAAACTGCGCCTATGGATATGTACAGAGTTGATTACCAGCCGGGTGTCAAGCTTTATGTTAAAAGAGTATTTATCACAGATGATGAAAAAGAGCTTTTACCTACATACCTAAGATTTGTAAGAGGTATTATAGATTCTGAAGACCTTCCTTTAAATGTTTCAAGAGAGCTTTTACAGGAAAACAAAGTTATGGCTAATATCAAGCAGGCATCGGTTAAAAAAGTATTAAGCGAGATCAAAAAGCTTTCTAAAGATGAAGAAAAATACGAAAACTTTATTTCACAATACAACAGACCTTTAAAAGAGGGTGTTTACCAGGATTACGTTAACAAAGATGCTATTTTAGAGCTTGTAAGATACAAATCAACCAATGATGAAACAAAAATGACATCATTAGCTGCATACAAAGAAAGAGCTGACTCTGAGCAGAAAGCTATCTACTACATCGTAGGTGATGATGAGAAAGTATTAAGAAACTCTCCTCTTCTTGAAGCATACAAGAAAAATAATATCGAGGTTCTTATTTTAGATGATAAAGAGATAGATGAAGTTATCACTCCTACGATCGGTGCTTACAAAGAGTGGGAAGTTAAAGATATCACATCCTGCGAGGCTCCCAAGACTGAGCAAAGCGAAGAGGAGAAAAAGGAAGTTGAAGAGAAGTTCAAATCTATTATCGAAAAGATCACAGAGAAACTGGGTGATTCGGTAAAAGAGGTTAGAACAACTACAAGGCTTTCAGATTCTCCGTCTTGTGTGGTAAAAGATGCAAACGATCCAATGGCTCAAATGGCTGCAATGATGGCTGCAATGGGGCAGGAGGTTCCTGAATCTGCACCTATTTTAGAGATCAACCCTGACCATGATATCGTTAAGGCATTAAATACCTCTTCAGACGAAGAGATGATAGATACTATCTCCTGGCTTCTGTTAGACCAGGCAAAAATGGCTGAAGGTATGCCGATCAAAGATCCGGTTGCCTTTACAAAAAGACTGAACAAAGTTATGACTAAAGCTTTCTAAGCTTTAGTCTGCTTTTAAGAGAGTATTCTTTTACTCATAATATAATTATAGAACATGGCGCTGATCGAACCTGCCGCCAATGCCAGAACGGGTATCTGCTTAAAAACTTCCAAACTATATACCAAACTAAAAAAGATCATAAAATTTATTACGGCCCCGACTGTCTGTGCCCTGAAATAAAGAAAATACTCTTTTGCTTTTTCTTTTTTGCTCTTATTCAGCTGTGTTTTAAATGTGTATTTTCTGTTTAAAAGCCAGGTAAAAAAGACGGCAACAAAAAATGACAAGATACGGGAACTGTTCATATCTATATTCTGCAGATAAAAAAGATATAAAAACACTCCGCTGTCAATTGCAAAGCCGATCCCTCCCGCTACAGTAAATAGGAATATCCGTTTCAACTGTTATTTACTCTATGCTCAAATTCTAATCTTGACTGATAGGCAATAGAATCTAAAATAAACCCCAAACTTAAAAATATAATACTGATAAGACCAAGCCCTGTGGCAAGAATCGCCAAAGGTACATGGTATATATATTTATAGCTAAACCAGTCGTTAATAACGGGAATTCCGCAAAGAAGTGAAAAAACGGCAAAAACTAAAGAAAGGTACCCGAAAAACATAAGAGGCTTGTAATGCCTGAAAATTTTAAAGATCATAAAAATAACCCTCATTCCGTCATTCATGGTATTTAATTTGGAGTAACTTCCCTGCGGACGGTTTTTGTAGTCTATGGAGATCTCTTTAATTAAGAATTTTTTATCTAAAGCGTGCAGGGTCATATCTGTTTCCAGCTCAAATCCTTCAACCAGTATGGGGTAATTTTTTACAAAATTTCTGCTAAATGCCCTATATCCGCTCATAATATCTGACAAGTTTGATTTAAAAAGATTATTAACTATGTTTTTTACAAGGTTGTTACCGAAATTATGCAGAGCTCTTTTGTTCTCTTTCTCATAAGCTCCGCTTGAATGCCTGTCTCCAACTACCATATCGCAGTTATGTTTTTCAACTTGTTCGATCAGTTTGTGTGCTTCAGAAGCCGGATATGTCATATCCGCATCACTCATAAGATATATCTCTGCCTCGATCTGCCTGAAAGCGGTTCTTACTGCATTTGCTTTACCCTGACGTTTTTCAAATAGAAGTTTCCCGTTTATGTTGTACTCTTTAAATGTATCCTTTGCAATCTGAGATGTTTTATCAATTGAATTATTATCAACAACTGCTATTAAAGCTTCCGGGAGCTCTTTATAAAAAGATAATATAGTATCTTTAATAGTTAACTCTTCATTATATGCAGGCAGGATTACGGCTGTTTTGCTCATTTAACACTCTTTTTAATTTTAAATATGATTCTGTTCTGAAATATCTTGAAAGGTATAATACCGTAATGTTCAAGTTTTTTGAAGTTCAGTTCCTGTTTGGCGTTTTTCATATAATGTATATAGATATCTGCATTTGTATATTCTATAAGCATGGATAACTCTTTTTCGTTTATACCGTTCTCTTTCTGCATTCTTATATAGATATCCTTCATTTTCTTATTTTTATCCTCAAACCAGCCGATACTGCAGCTTGGGATTATTTTTATTGTGGGATTAAAATAAAGTGAAGTATAGATATCTATGGTCATTCTGTTCATTAAGATTCTTTTATTGTCATATTCACTGTTTTTATAGAATTGATAATCCAAAAGCTCACTTGACAAAGGCTTATATTTGAGATTTAACTCATAGGCAAAGAAAAATACCATAAACGGTATGATCACCAAAGAAAAAACAAGCTTGTTCTTGGAGTAGTTAACAAGTCTTTTTGCGGTCAAAAAATATTTCCTGAAAGAATACTGCATCGTTTTTATATCTATTTTTAAAACAGCCCATAGAATAAGTATTGCAATAAAAGGGGAAAATAACTGGAAATACCTGTACTGGTTTATCCATAAAACCGAAGTGATTACAAGGAAAAGTGCAAGTGTGTTTTGTTTGAAAAAAGGATACTTCTTATAAATAAGAACAGCAGATACGGAAAAGAATATACCAAGCAGCAGATAATAGTTTATATTGGTAAAAATATTTAGCAAAGGCTGACCTTCTGTAACTTCAAGCCCCATTCTAAGACTCTGGTCCGTTAGAATATATTTTACGGTGGTGATATATCCGTTCAGGTCAGTTATGAGAAAATATAATAGAACAAGAACAGACCCTGTAAAAGCACCGGCAAATGCTTTCCATCTTCCTTGAACCATGTATACAAGCCCTATAGAGCCAGTATATATAAAAAAGAGGTAATAAAAAGGCCCGTAAATAACCGTCAGTAGAAATGTCAGCCAAAATCTGTTGGGAAGCAGCAGTGCTGCAAATACGAATAGACCCGAAAGCTGGTCGGGCCTTACCATAAGGTACCTGTATGATGTCAGGTAAACAATTATAAAAACAATTACATAAGCAAGTGAACCAAAGTCATAGTTTATATACTGCTTTAAATATTTATGAACAAGCAGCATAAGGGCTAAGAGCGTTAAAAGATTCACTGCAATATGCAGGTTTTCATAGGAAACAAATATTAATAAGACTCTAAGCAGGTTATGCCAGTTAAGCCAGGGATCAAAGTTTGAGAATAAAGAGTGGGGAAAAACTTCGCCCCAGCTTTTCATCGTTTCTGTATTTGCAGCAAATGCAATATGCCTCAGACCGTCATCTATCATGCTTATATTTATAAAATATGCAAATAGTGCGGATGATATAATATATACGGCATAATGTAAATACGCAGGGAAGGGGAATTTTCTTTTCATGGAAAAATAATATCACAGTTTGTATAAAATCCCAGATGTAATATCTTTGATTATTAATGGTTTTACGGCTATAATTTAAAATACGGATGGAATATAAATATGAATTTAAATGAAAAAGTATTTGGCTTATCTTTTGGGATAATGAGGATTGCCTTATTTTTAACGGCGGTTTTTTTTGATATTTATATTCTAAGATCATATATAGACCGGGCAATTCCTTATTTTGATTATCTGCTGTATTTTCATCTTGGAGTTTCTCTTATACTCTTGTTCGGCTATAAATATGATATTTTTAAGATATTCTTTTTTATCTGCAGCCTTGTTCTGGCAAACTCTATCGTTTACTTTTTCAATCTCCCTTCTGTTCTGGTCTCTTTAACCCTGCTTGCAAACCTTATCATTCTGCTGTTCCCTTTGAACAGCAGCCTTTCAATAGATAAGATACTCTCCGGCAAGGTGTTACGTATAACTTTGGTACCCAGATACTATTATCTGGCAATTTATATTATTCTAGGATTATTCTATTTTGAGGCGGGATATTACAAGTTGTCCGTATATCAGCACTGGGTTATTGATAATGGAATTTTATTTAAAAAGTTCTTTACCGCTTTCCCTAATCTTTTTAATACCAATATATTTGTGGAACTGTTTCTTCAAAACAGGTTCATAAACACAATAATAGCTTCAATTACTATCGTATACCAATTGTTCTTTTTTATTACGTTGATGATTTTAAGGAAAAAATATAAACACTATTTTCTGCTGTTTGGTATATTCTTACATTTGATGTCTGCTTTGATAATTGATCTTTGGTATATCGCACTTTTTACTATTATCTTATATATTCCGTTCTTTGAAAACAGGTTTTATTACAGATTATTCTCTTTTCTCAGATCAAAAAAAAGAGATACCATGATTGTAAAATTTGACAGCACGTGTATGTTCTGCTCCAAAAATATATTTTTAATCAAACTTTTTGACTTTAATAACAGAATTAAACTCAAAGGGGAAAATTTAAGCAGTGAAAATGAGATAATACTCGTATATAAAAACAATATACATAAAGGCGTGGATGCTTTTAAAACCATCTTTGGAAAGATATATTTATATTACCCGGCGTATCTTGTTTTGTCAATACCTGTTCTTTTTGATTTTTTTAACGAACAGTATCTGAAGTTTGCTGCCAAAAGAGGCAGCCTGCAGTGCTCACTTGGCAACCTTAATATTAATGACCATAAATATATTTTAGGGGTCATCACAGCATTGTATATGTTTTTAGTTGTGATAACAAAGTTCACTGCATTTTACGGTCTGCACGAGAAATTGTCCTTTATAGGCTTTCCAAGGCCGGCTACAATGTTTCTTGTCAAAGGATACGGGAAAGATATGAACACAAATCTTGCATATATAAAAGACGAGAATAACAATATATACTATTTCAATAGACTTTTCTGGGAAAATAACTCTTTTATCAAGAGGAATAATGTGCTGGTTAAAAAAAGGCTGGATGATATAAATAAAATAGATACAAAAAACAAAAGCTACCTTTTCCGGGTCTTTGACAGCGAGGATAAATATGTTAACGAGTTTTTATTAAACTCTTATTTTGACCTTGAGAAAAGGGATAAAAGCAATCTTGCTCTTGCAAATATTCATAAAAAATTCGATAGAAAGATAAGTATATGCTTTAAAAATATCAAAACACCCTACACAAAGATCAGATCATTAAGTTTAAATCAGATAAACCAGTTATTGATAAATGAATTTAACACAGCTGATGAATACTGCCTGCAGGTCAAATAGAATAAAACGGGCCTTTAATACCTAAAAAAGGCCGCTTGCACTATAAAATGGTCATATTGAGTATATCCTTTTCCTTTGCTTCACTCTTTTGCTTCAGTTTTTATAAGTATTTGTAACTTTTTGTAATTTTTTACAAAAAAAACCTAAAGTTTTCAAAATTCTATAGTATACCGATACTATAGAAATATTTAGGAAACATTTCTATAATATAATAACTTACAAACAAAAAAGGAGTCTACGATGTTTGATTTTTTAAGAAGAACGGTAAAAAACCAAAAAGGTGCTATGGATAAGATCTTAGTAACATTATTATTAGTAATTGTTGGTGTTGGAGCAGTAGTTGGACTAAGTACTTGGGTTAACACCGAAGTTGGTACAATGCAGACTACGGCAAGTGGTAAAATAAGTAATGCCAGTGCTACTTGATTTATAATTAAAAGAAGGGCTTAACCCTTCTTTTAATTTAAAGTGTAAAATATGTTGTTTTTTACATTTTATATATTTTCTCTTTTGTTATCTTATACGGATTGCAAAAAATTTATTGTTCCCAATATTATTATCGGGACAATGTTTCTTATGGTTCTGTTTTTCGGGATAATTGAACAGAAAATATATCTTAGTAATTTAATAGTTGCTTTACTTGTTCTTCTGCTTTTTATGGGATTGTTCCTTTATAATCGTAATATAACGGTAGGGGGAGGGGATATAAAGTATCTTATAGTTACTGCATTTTATCTGAAGTTTACACTTTTCCCTGTTTTTTTGATAATAACGGGATTGCTTCAAACAGCGGCGATACTTTATACCCAGAATGTAAGGAAAAGAAGATTTGTTCCTATGTTACCTATTATGTTCAGTTCCGTAATAATTACGGATATTTTGATCGTTCTTGGTATTATTAAATAAAGGCGGACTTATATTATGAATACTAGAAAAGCTTTTGTAGATCAGATTTTATTATGGTTTGTTATAGGTCTTTTGGTTTTCGGTTTTGTTGCAACCGTAAGTGATGATAACAATGCCAGGGTAAAATACCAGAACTTAAAGAGTATAACAGATCATGCGGCATATGCTGCTGCAGAGTATTATACAAACAATTTCAACACGGTTGCAGATGATGAAACGGGAAAAACGGAATCAGCATCAAAAGCTACATATATAGTCAAGAACCAAACTTCCAAACTGGCAAACGAAGTACCCATCGTTTATACCTGGGATTTCAGTGCAACCCCTTATAAAGTTACTGCAACCATTACGACCCACACACATGAAAACTTCTGGTGGAAACTTTTTAACTGGGATGATTATGTTTTTACAAATGTAAGCTCTACAGCAAGATTTGACGTGGGAGAAGCAGATAATTTCGTACCTTTGGCTATAAACACCTGCGGTAAGGGTGACACCTATTTTGAGCCCGGTCAGACTTTTGAGTATCTGCTTAAAGCCCATGATGTTTATGAAGATGATGACTTTATAGGATTATACGGTCTGTATTATTATGCAGAAGCGGGGCAGTCACCTTTTGCAAATGTTAAAAATATAATTGCATCGGTATTGAATAGCGGCGGGGAAAACAGTTTTAGCGTAGATGATGATATGACTGATGACAGCGGCAATAAACTCTCTGTTGCAAATGTGCCTGTAACTTCAATAGAAAATGACGTGTCACAGATAATATCGGCATTTGATGCTGCAGGGGGCGGTAATACGTTAGGGTTTCCTGAAACACAGCTATCAATGGCACTGCTTGACTGTGGTTCTACAAGCACGGATCTAAATCTGGAAAAACTGATCACCATCAAAGCAAAATCAATGGAGTGCGGGATCGATTATATCCCGGGCAGTATGGCCGAGGCCGATGCCTTGCCGTATGATTTTGATGACGGGAACAATTACCATATCGGAGATTATGAGTTGGGCAACAAAGAACACCCTGAGTATTTTGACCAAATCGAGTGGTCTGACCTGGTTAATAAATGTACAAGCAGTTCACTTTTTAAATTTACTTTTGAAACTGTAAATAGTACAAATATAATATTAGAAGATTGATTATATAAATAGGATGTAAAAATGACACTAGATAGTTTTCAACATACGATCAGAGAGCAAAGAGAGATTGAACTGCAAATTGAAAATCTCGAAGAGGTACTGAAATATTATGTTATGCTCACCGGCATTGGCGAGCTTTCATATTATGAATATGATTATAAGCTTAACAGTTTTGTTTATAACTTCTCTGTTGACACTATTAATAAAAATACTCTTGACGAGCCACCCGAAGCCCTTGGGGGATTTGAATACACCCTGATCGTAGAGGAAGATGATGTTACATACGGTATGATAGGGTTTAACGATGATCCTGAAACTTCCGAGGTAGCGACAAAAACCTTTGAGAGAATAAAGAGTATCCTAAAGAAAATATTCACTTTGAAAAAAGAGGTGATCTCCCAGGATCTCAGGTTTGATATATTTATTATAACCGATGAAGAAACACAGCAGTTCGCAAAGAATCTGCAAAAAAATCTTGATGTTATTTTAAATGCAGAGATAACTATAAATAAAAGTATAGTTCCTATCCTTAACCAGCTGAAGCAAAAATCAAGAAAAAGTATTATCATATATACAGTACATGATGAAAAACTTTTAAAACATGATGAAAATCTTCTAAGTACCAATGATTTCCTTATAGTTATAGGGCCGAATGATTTTGATCTACTTCTATTCTGCGGTCATATAAACGTATACCAGTATCTTTCGATCGATGATTTCGTACCTGAAAAGATCAGGAAAATAATAGGTGCAACGAAATATGAGCTTCAAAACAAATACGAAAACAAAAATAATATTATAGGTATAGCAGGTATTGCAGGTGGCGTAGGTACTACGACGATCGCAATGAATACTGCGGATCTTATTGCAAAGAACTGTCCTGATGAGAATGTTTTATTTATAGACCTTTCCAAAACCAAAGCTATCAGTAATCTTTTTCTAACGCAGAATCCTATACCCAAAAAGACGATTATAGATCTTATTAACAGTAACAAGTTTGATCTTGAAGATAATTTGGAAAACGGTCTTGAAAAGGTACGGGAGAATTTCTATAGTATTAACGGTATTCAAAAACATATTGACAGTGATTACCTTGAACAGAACATTTTTATTGAAAAGCTTTTAGAGTATATCTCTAAAATGTCTGAGAAGTTCAATTATGTGATCATTGATGTCGGTATGGCAAATGCAAACAAACTTAATACAACAGTTTATGATATTGTTAATGAGTTGTGGCTGTTGTCAGATATGTCGCTTCCCCATATCTCAAAATTGAAAACATTCTTCTCTTTGATGAAAAGAGCGGGTTTAAAAGAGAAACTTACATTCCTGGTTAACAGGTATGATGATGCAATAAACTCTATATCTATATCGGATGTTGAGTCGATCTTGAACACATCGGTTGACGACAAGGTGAATTTTGATTTTAAAATCCCCCATGACTATAAGACTCTGGGACATTGCTGGAACTATTGTGAACTTGCTTCCCAGACAAACCCGAAATCAAAGTTTATCGAGCAGATAGAAAAAATCCTGATAAGCAAAGAGTTTTATGAAAACAGTAAAAAAGTCAAAGCCTCGAAAAAAGAATCAGGCTTTTCACTATTTAACTAAGGGATTAAAATGAGATCGTTAAGAGATTTAATTGAAGAGGAAGAGAATGTAGTAGCAGAAGAGGTTAACCCGATAAACACCGATGAAGCTACATTGTCTTCTTTAAAAAACAATCAGGAAAAACTGAAAAAAGCCTGGAAGCAGAACGACAGTAATATTGTTTTCCCTAAAATCTATTATGACCAAAATCTAATGGCAATGGCAAACAAGATAAATGATTCTTTTTTAATGAATCTTAATTCTGAGCAGAAGATCACCAAAGATGCCCTTGATGAAGTATTGCCCGAATTTATATTGGGATTTCCCGAGTGCAGGATTCTTCCAAAAGAGATTCAGGACGAGATAAAACAGTATATTATAAATAATATCGCAGGTTTCGGTGTTATCTCTACATTGTTCGAGATTGCAAAAGACGGTCTGAACGACGTTATAGTCAATACAAAAGATTATGTTGATATTATCTATAACGGTAAGACCATACCGACTCCCATGACCTTTAGAAGTGAAAAAGAACTTAGAAAAATCATTGACAAAATGCTTGCCGAAAACAACAGGAAAATCGATGAAGCACACCCTATTATTTCAAGTAAACTTGAAGACGGTTCAAGGGTGGAGGTTCAAATACCGCCTATTGCCGCAAACGGGGGAAGCTGTATAACAATAAGAAAGTTCAACGAACTCCCGTTGCTTTTGGAGATGCTCATAGACGGCGGACAGATGAACTACAAAATGGCATATTTCTTATTGAAGCTTTCAAAAGGTAAATGTAATATCATTGTTTCAGGAGGTACCTCAAGCGGTAAGACCACTTTCTTAAATGCAATTACAAGATTTATCGAAGATAATGAGCAGTTAATGGTAATTGAAGATACAAAAGAGATGCAGCCTCAGATGCCTTGTCACCTGGTAAGACAGTATGAAGCCAGAATGGCGAATGAAGAGGGAAAAGGTGCTATTACGCTGGATTTCCTTCTTAGATCTGCACTTAGATCGAGTCCAAGAAGAATCATCGTAGGTGAGTGTAGGGGACCTGAGATTGTAGTTATGCTTAATGCCATGAACACAGGACACCCGGGATCAATGACAACGATACATGCCGATAATACCAAAGAAGCTTTGGTAAGGGTAGAGAATATGTATCTTGAAGCAAGACCTACGGCAAGTATCGGTTTTATCCGTTCCCAGATCGTATCCGCTATTGATATTATTATTCAGCTGGTAAGATTCCCTGACGGTAAAAGAAAGATCATAGCGATCTCTGAAGTTGAAAAAAGAATGGAGGATAACGGCGTTATCTCCATGAACGACATTTTCAAGTTTGAAAGAGACACTTCCGATATGAAAAGTACAAAGGGTGATTTCAAGCTTCTTGCCACTCCAAGCAGGACTGTCGAGCAGATGAACATGTTCGGTGTGGATATTGATGAAAGGATATTTAACCCTGATTTTGAAATGACAAAAGAGATGCTTGTTGATGAATTAAGAAAAGACCTTCCTTCTAAAATGTGCGGCTGGAAAAATGAATTTATAGACGAGTATCTTGAAAAAGATCCTGACGTACTGCATAAATGGCAGCACTTTACCGAATTGATAGGGCTGGAGTAATATTATGTTTGATGATCAAAATTTAGTTTTTCTTTTTCTTTTGATAATACCGGTGGTTTTGATATTTACCGTGATACTCGTATATAATTTTTACATGGAGTATAATAAAAGAAACGTAATTGTTGAGAGACTTATCAATGATTCGAATCAATTATTAAGTGATGAAAAGAAAAAGAAAATAAATTTTGACGATGATTCAAATTTTTTAAGGGTCAAACTGAACCATGCGGGTTTTGGATATGAGAAAGCCTTTTATGTCTTTATCCTTATCTCAATAGGATTCGGGGTCCTGGCGGCAACCTTTATCAATCTTGTAATGTCCTCTCCCATCATTTACACGGTTTCTGCGATCATATTTTCAATGTTCCCTTACATTGTTCTTGAGAAGATAATAGCCTCAAGGCAGGAGGAGTTCAATTTCGGTTTAAAAGGGATAATTGACAAAGTAGTAAGTATGATGAAAAGCGGTGTCGGGTTTGAACAGGCTTTAAAAAAGTCCATACTTACCAGCAGGTCAAAATTCACAAAAGAGATATTTGAAATCTATATCAATGAAAAAGATATTATCGGGGAAGACAAGGTTTTTGAAAAAATGTTTAAACTCGTTGAATCAAAAGAGTTAAGAATATTTTACCTTGTAATCTCTATCGGTAGACAGTCGGGTGGTAAATTTTCAAATACCCTGGAAACCCTTAGAAAAACCCTCCATGACCAGGGTACTATCAAAAACGAGATAACTGCTTCAACAAAAGAGATAAGAATAGGTACTTATATGATCATAGCCTTGACCATCGGTATCTACATGATGATGGACAATGTTTTCGAAGGGGCACTGAATGAACACTTCTTCGGTTCGACAGAAGGGCAGGTACAGATGTTCTTTATTATTGTATGGGTTGCCTTTGGTATATTCGTAAACAATATGATATCAAAGATAAAAGGATAAATGATGATTTATATAATTATATTTGCTCCATTATTACTCTTGATCATAGGTCTGGTCGGTTATTTGATCTTTTCAAATGCCAGCAGAAATAAAATGATAATTGACCTGTCCAAACCGGAAACGGAACAGATAGTAAGACAGGCAAAATCCCTAACAACCAAGCAGAACAGCTTCAAGCTGGAACTTATGCGTGCAGGCTTGATAGAGAAAGAGTATAGAGAGGGTAAATACCTTTTTGTTCTGATAGGCTTGATAGTAGGTATCGTTGTGCCTATATATTTTCCCAACATAATTGGACTCATAGCCTTTGCTGCCGGAGTAACATTCGTGTTATTCGGAGGCAAGATATATCTTTCTATTGCAAAAGCTGAAAGGATAGAAAAAATAGAACAGGATCTTGGTACATTTCTTGATCTTGTAAACGTGATCCTGGAGGCGGGTGGAAGTTTGAAAAATGCATTCTTTACCGTTTCAACAAGAGCAGATAATATAATAGACAAAGAATTACTCAAAGAGATAGCGATACTTGAATATGAAATGACCAATTACGGTACCAAAGAGGCATATCTTAATTTGAAAAAAAGGATTGACAGCGACGAGATATCGAAAGTTGTCGACTTCTTGGTACTTAGTGAGGAGACGGGAATAGGGGTTAAAAATATATTTACTACCCAGTCTGCAGAGATGCGGCAGGAGAAGTTTTACAAGATCAAAGGTAAAGTCAATACATTGAATATGTATTTGATGCTGGTTATATTTATATTTATTTTACCTGCCGTGGGAGCGTTTGTTATATTCCCAATGATGGCGGGTACTATAAATACAGGTTTTTAAGAGGTGAAAAATGAAATTAAATAAACAAATCGTAATAATATTGGTATTGTTGTCGCTACTTATTTCTTCAATAGGTGCAGCAGCTTACTTTTATATAAAAAACAAGAGAACGGCGTTGGACAACAGCAAGCTGGTGACAATATATGTTGCGGCAAAAGATATAAAAAAAGGCTCCATTATAAATGAAGAACATTTGAAGCAGACAAGTGTTGCCAAAAAATTCATTTTAACAAAACCTCTTCTAAAAAAAGAGATAGTGGGCAAGTTTGCAAAAGAAGCAATATATCAAAATGATATATTCAGGAAAGAAAAGATCACAAACAGGTTCGAACCGGAAGAAACAAGTATTATCTCTACTTTTAAATACAACAGTTACAATATTGCATTTAAGATGTTCCAAAATCCGAACTACTCCATTAAAAAGGATGATATAATCGATATCATCTCGGTTTATGAGAATAAGATAGACGACGGTAAAAAAGGCAGGATAAATATCCTTGACCCGTACAAAGTACAGATTATCGCCGATAACGTCAAAGTTCTGGGTTTCCTAAGAGACGGGGAAGAAACAGACAAAACGATAGTAGAGAAGGTCGTAACAAAAACCGTTAAAAAGAAAGAGGTTAAAGAAAAGGTTAAAGTCAAGGCAGATGAGATACTGCTTGATATTACAAGTAATGTATTGTTGAAATTAACTGATGACTATAATAAAGGCAGACAAATCTGGATGGTAAAAACAAAATCGATCGAGAAAAAACCTCTTAAAACCGAAACCAAAGTTGCCAAAGCATCTTCTAAAAAAATAAAAAGCACCTACAAAGAATATCCGTACAGGGTTTACAAACCAAAAGAGAGAATGGATACTCTGACTGCAACCATACATTATGCCGATAATGATGAAGCTTCGATCAAGAAAATGAAAAGGGTAAAACTTAAAAAGATCCAAGAGTGTAAAAAGAAAGAGAAGTTTATAGTAGGAACATCAAAATATATTCACTTTAGAAGCGGTCCTTCTGTAGGGTATAAGATAAAAAGAACTATTTACAAAAATATCATAGTTCCTTACGATGAAAAGGTTAATGACTCATGGTATAGAACTTGTGACGAGTATTTTATAAATGTAAGGGAAGTTGAAGAACTTACAAAAGAGGGTGTAGAGCAAAAGCTTATAGAAAGATACCCTTCAAAAAAAGTTATTAAAAAAAGCAAAACAAACAAAGTTCCTGCCGCAAAAGAGATATATCTTGACAGTTCAAAATGTAAAGAGCAAAAGAAGTTTCTCACAGGCAGAACCGAAATAGTTCATTTAAGAAGAGGGCCATCATTAAAGCACAGGATTACGGACATATTTACCAAAGGGGATAAAATAGCTTATGATAAGAAGATCAACGATTCATGGTATTTAACCTGTGAAGGTAAATATGTAAACAATTACGAAGTTGAACTAGATAAGTGAGAGAGAAGATGAGAAGTGCAATTGTTGACCATATATTATTATGGATAGTATTGTTTGTCGCATTTGTGACCATATTTTTTATGGTCCTGGATTACTCGATGGTGATCAAGGCAAAAGAAAATTGTGCATCTATTTCTAATTTTGCAGCAAGAGTAGTTGCCATAGAGGGTATTGATGATGCCGATGATGATGACAAGGTTATTGCAAGGGTCAACAGTATCAAAGGTGATTATTTTGCTACGGCAACTACGGCTGATCTTACTTGTACCGATCTTGGAACAGATAATTATCAGATTATATTTAAAACCCAGTTAACCATGACTAACAGGTTTCTGCCTACTAGTACGGTTTCTGAATCAGTAGGGGTGTACAATGAGAACAGCTCTAGTGATATTAGTTGTACATTAACATTACATAAATAAAAATGAAAGGAAAATTCATGATAAGAATAATACTTTTAGTATCTTTTCTGACAAATATGATACTCGCTCAAGAATCAAGCAGCGGTTATACGATAACTGAAACGCAAAAGCAAGGAGAAGTTATCAATATTGAAATAAACAGTTACAAGATACTTCAATTTAGCAAAAGAATTACCGATATTACATTAAACAGCAGTAAAAGTGTAAGCATAAACTATTTGGACAAAAACGGCAACATCCCTTTTTCAAAGGTAAAGGTTTTTGCAAAAGAGAGGGGTAAATCTTATGCTTTGATCACTTTTGAGGACAAAAGCGTAACCCAGATCAATTTCAATGTGGTTTCGGATATAAAAGATCTTGAAGCTGTTGTAAGGTCTATAGGCCCTAATGTCACCCTTACCAAAATAAACGAAAACATTGTTTTAAAAGGTGAAGTGAAAAACAATAAAAGCAAATCAAAGATCCTGGATATTGTTAAAAATTACCAGTCAGATATAAAACTGGTTGATCTTATTAAAACAAAAGAGCCGGACCTTATGGTTAGAATGAAACTCTATATTGCCGAGATAAATAATGATGACGGTTTTGAGATCAAGAATAACTGGTTTGTTTCAAACAAAAACTATATTCAAAGTACTACACCAGACGGGTTATATTTTAATGACCCCCTTAACCCTACGATGGATTCGGGCTGGAATGATGCGAATAACCAGAGAATTCCGTCAGTAACCAATGCAATTGACGGAATCATGGCAAGTGCAGTATCTTTAACCGGAGGTTTAACGGGTGCCGCAAATTACCTTGGTAAATATTTCAATGTAGGATATACATTAAGGTTCCTTCAAACCGAGGGTGTTGCAAGGGTACTTGACGAGTCCGAGCTTTTAACCCTGGAAGGAAAAGAATCAGTATTCCATGCCGGCGGTAAAGTTTATGTAAAAACAACGGGAAGTACAGCAGACGGACTGCCTGTAACGGAATTAAGAGAGATCGATTACGGTTTGAAACTGAAAGTTACGGTTAATGAGGTTATAAACAATGAATATGTAGATCTGACCATTACAACCAACCAGGATAAAATAGACTGGGCAAATCAGGTTGACGGCATTCCAAACTTTGTTAAACAGTCTATCGATACATATATAATAGCAAAAGACAATAATACTATTGTTCTTGGGGGACTTGTAAGCAAAGAGGATTCAAAGAATTATGAAAAAGTGCCTTTCCTCGGGGATATTCCAATTCTTGGAGAACTGTTTAAAAGCAGGGATTTCCAAAACGGTAAGAGCGAGCTTGTATTTTTCATAGTCCCGGAGATCGTTGATCCTGCAAATAATTCCAATGAAGATAGAATCAAAGCAAAGATAGAGCATTTTGATTCAGAAGAGTTTAAAAGCAGTATCGCAATAGAAGAGGAAGAAAAAACAAAAAAGAACTAATATAGAAGAATTAAAAAATATTTAGTTAAAATCCTCAAAAAGTTTTAAGGAATTTATTTAAGATGGAAGATCTGATTCGTGATTGGGGATATATTATCCTGTTTTTATACTCTTTCGGCGGCGGTTTTTTAGCGCTTGCCGTTGCCGGGGTATTGTCATTCAGCGGTGAGTTGAATATTTATATAACAATAGCCGTAGCTGCAACGGCTAATATAATAGGAGACCAGTTCCTGTTTTATCTGGCAAGACACAATAAAACACAGGCAAAGCAGATGATGGGCAAATATCATAAATATGTGGAAAAAACAGAAAATATGATGATCAAGCTAGGTTCCTTTGCCATAATACTTCAAAAGTATATTTACGGTATTAAAACATTAATTCCCCTGGTAATCGGTTTAACTACATACGATACCAAGAAATTTTTGATATTTAATATCATAGGTGCTATTCTTTGGGCAGTAATTGTTGGTTACCTGTCTTACTCTTTGGGTGAAGTAGTGATCAATATGGCAGAAGAGTACAAAAACTACGGTATAGCAATAGCCATAGTGCTTGTACTGACCGTCAGCTACTTTCTCAGAAAAATATAACAAAAAGTAACACTTGATAGTGTTGCTTTTTAGGGTATGTTACTTTTATACACTCCACTTGATAAATTATTACATTAATTTTTTTATATTTGCTTTTTATATATAATTATCTGATAAAATAAATCCTGAAAATAAATTTTTATAAAAGGACTTACTTTATGAGTTTAATTGCAAATTACAAAGCACATACAGAGGAAAGAGCAGCTTTAGGAGTTCCTCCTTTAGCATTGACAGCTGAGCAGGTTGCCCAACTTGTTGAACTTTTAAAAAGCTCTCCAATTGCAGATGAAGATTATGCAATGGATATGTTTGAAAATAAAATCCCGGCAGGTGTTGATGATGCGGCTTACGTAAAAGCGGCATTTTTAAATGATATTGTTCAAGGTAACACGACATGTGATGCTATTTCACCGGTAAAAGCATGTGAGATTTTAGGAAAAATGCTGGGTGGATTCAATGTAACTCCACTTGTTGAAGCACTTAAAATTGACGGTGATGTTGCAAACACGGCTGCAGAGCAATTAAAGAACACTCTATTGGTTTATGATGCGTTCAATGACGTTAAAACATTAATGGATGAAGGTAATGCAAAAGCAAAAGAAGTAGTAGAGTCTTGGGCAAATGCAGAATGGTTCACGAACAAGCCTGAACTTGAAAAAGAGATCACATTAACTGTATACAAAATTCCAGGTGAAACAAATACAGACGACCTTTCTCCTGCTTCAGAAGCATTTACAAGAGCTGATATTCCGTTACATGCGAATTCAATGCTTGTTTCTAAAATGGAAAATCCGTTAGAAACAATGGCTTCTTTAAAAGAAAAAGGTAACCCGTTGGCTTATGTTGGTGACGTTGTAGGAACTGGATCTTCAAGAAAATCCGGTATCAACTCTGTACAATGGCACATGGGTAGAGATATTCCTGGTGTTCCAAATAAAAGAACAGGCGGTGTTGTAATCGGTTCTATTATTGCTCCGATTTTCTTCAATACAGCAGAAGATTCAGGATGTTTACCTATTCAAGCTCCGGTTGATGCTTTGGAAACAGGTGATGTTATCGTTGTAAAACCATACGACGGTGTAATTGAAAAAGACGGAAATGTTGTAAGTGAATTTAAACTTTCACCAAATACAATTACTGACGAGATGAGAGCAGGGGGAAGAATCCCGCTTATTATCGGTAAAGGTCTGACTGCTAAAGCTAGAGAAGCTTTAGGTATGGGAGCATCAGATATGTTCTTGGTACCTGAACAGCCTGCAGACAACGGTAAAGGGTTTACGTTAGCACAAAAAATGGTTGGTAAAGCTTGTGGAATGGAAGGTGTAAAACCAGGTGTTTACTGTGAGCCTGTAGCAACAACTGTTGGATCACAAGATACTACCGGACCTATGACAAGAGATGAGATCAAAGAGCTTGCCGCATTAAGTTTCGGTGCTGATTTTGTTCTTCAGTCATTCTGTCACACTGCTGCATATCCAAAACCTGCAGATATTAACCTGCAACATACTCTTCCTGAGTTCTGGACAAGCAGAAAAGGGTTTATCTTAAGACCGGGTGACGGTGTTATCCACTCTTGGTTAAACAGAATGTGTCTTCCTGATACAGTTGGTACGGGTGGAGATTCTCATACAAGATTCCCTATTGGTATCTCTTTCCCTGCGGGATCAGGGCTTGTTGCATTCGCAGGTGTTACTGGTATGATGCCATTGACTATGCCTGAGTCTGTACTTGTTAAATTCAAAGGTGAAATGCAGCCTGGTATCACATTAAGAGATATGGTTAATGCGATTCCTTACCAAGCTATTAAAGATGGTCTTTTAACTGTTGAGAAGAAGGGTAAGAAAAATATTTTCGCAGGTAGAGTTCTTGAAATTGAAGGTTTAGAGCAGTTAAAATGTGAGCAGGCGTTTGAGCTTTCTGATGCATCTGCTGAGAGATCTGCGGCAGCTTGTACCGTTAAACTTGACAAAGAGCCTATCATTGAGTACCTAAAATCAAATATTGTACTTATTGACGAGTTGATCGAGCAAGGATATGAAGATAAAGCGACACTTGCAAGAAGAAGAGACAAGATGAAAGCATGGATCGAGAATCCGGAATTAATGGAAGCTGATAAAGATGCAGAGTATGCTGCGGTTATCGAGATCGATATGAACGAGATCACTGAGCCTATCCTGGCTTGTCCAAACGATCCGGATGATGTAAAAACATTATCGGAGATCAGAGAGTCTGGTTTAAGAACTGAAATTGACGAAGTATTTGTTGGGTCTTGTATGACAAATATCGGATTATTCAGAGCTTTAGGTGAGATCTTAAAAGGTGAGGGTCAGGTTAAATCCAAATTATGGATATGTCCTCCGACTAAAATGGATGAAAAACAGCTTACCGAAGAGGGTTACTACTCTATTTTCGGTATGGCCGGTGCTAGAACAGAGATACCTGGATGTAGTTTATGTATGGGTAACCAGGCACAAGTTGCACAAAATGCATTTGTATTCTCTACAAGTACAAGAAACTTTGACAACAGACTTGGAAAAGGTTCTCAAGTATACTTAGGATCAGCAGAACTTGCCGCTGTTACGGCTCTTAAAGGTGAGCTTCCTACAAAAGAGGAATACTTAGAGATAGCTTCAGGAAAAATTACACCTGAAATGACCGACAGAGTATACAAATACCTTAACTTCAACAAGGTTTCTAAAGATGAATTAGAAGCTATGGTAAAATAAAAACATTTACTGTTTCTTTAAAAAGGCTGTCATCATTGGCAGCCTTTTTTTATTTAATATTTTTAATACGTAAGTTAAGATATAATCACGAAAATATTAATTAAGGAATTTAAAATATGATATATACAAAAGAAGAATTTAAAGCAAAAGTCCAAGATATCCAGTCTCAAGCCTGGTACAAAAACCCTATCGGTTTCGGTATCGCAAGAGTTGACAGAGGACAATTAAACAAAGACAAAATTCTGCAAGCTACATATCCTGTTGTAAACTGGAATGAGAATTTTGGAAGCGCGGCTGTATTTATGGATGCTTTTAAATCTTCCGGAGTAGAGATAGATACGACTAAGAGTGAAGTAGTTCTTGATATCACTGATGAGTTTTTAACGAACTGCATCGAAGCTTTCAGACCTTACATCCCCGAGGCTAAAGGTGAAGACCATAAGAACGTACAGCTTATCTCTAGTCTTTCAACCCTGCCAAGAGACCTTGGATTAAGTGCTGATGATTTTAAAGTAGTATTTATTTTTGAAGATGCGGCTCCGCAAAGTGTTGAAGCTGTTTATTTAAAACTATATGCCCTAAGTACAGCTAAAGCGGAACTTAGAGGTCTTTGCCTTGACGGTGCATTTGGTAAACTTTACAATGTAGCATGGTCTGGAACTACACCTATTGAATTAGACTGGTTAAGAGCGAATGAATTAACATTGAAATTAACGGGTAAATACCCGACAATTGATATGGTAGACAAATTCCCAAGATTCCTAAGCCACATTATTCCTGCTGATAACACAAGAATCCTTGACACAAGCAAAGTTAGATTTGGTGCTCAGGTTGCTGCTGGAACTACAGTAATGCCTGGAGCTTCGTATATCAACTTCAATGCGGGAACTTTGGGACCTGTAATGTGTGAGGGAAGAATCTCATCTTCTGCGATCGTTGGAAGCGGTTCAGACGTAGGTGGAGGAGCTAGTATCCTTGGTGTACTTTCTGGAACTGACGGTAACCCTATCTCTATCGGTGAGAATACTCTTCTTGGTGCAAACTCAACTACAGGTATCCCTGTAGGTGATGCTTGTATCATTGACGGAGGATTATCTATCTTTGCCGGAACAAAAGTATTTATCTCTGATGATCAAATTGCCAAGATCAAAGAGGTTAACCCTGAAGCAGAGCTTTCAAATATAATGAAAGCAGCACAGCTTGCGGGACTTAACGGTCTTCACTTCAGACAAGATTCTCAAACGGGTCAATATATCGTTATGAGAAGTACAAGAGAAGTTAAACTGAATGCAGACTTACACTAAGTCTCTTTGCTTATATCAACCACAAAACGGGTATTGCTACAACAGCGATACCCATTTTTTATTTAATTTTATTAATAAAAATCTTGAAAAGTTCAAGAATATAAAAGGTGATCTTTTAGATATTGGAAGCGGAAGCGGAGTTCTGGGGCTTTTGATTGCAAGGGATTATACGAAACTCAAACTTCACCAGTGTGAGATCCAGAATATTTTTCAGTTTTTATCACAAAAGAACAGTGAAACGAACAAGATCCAAAGCAGGCTTTACAAGGGTGACCTTATTGCCTGCGAGTTTGATAAAAAATTTGACTATATAGTGTCAAATCCTCCCTTTTACCATACCGATGTGATAAAAAGTGAAAATGAAAATATAAAGATAGCAAGATACAACGACACTATGCCGCTGGAAGCTTTTATAAAAAAGGTTTCGGCTTTGTTAAAGCCTTCGGGAAAGTTTTTCTTTTGTTATGATGTTAAGCAGATAAATGATATTATGATATTTTTAAATAAGTATAAGTTAAATATCGAAGCTGTTCAGTTCCTGCATCCAAATGCCAAGAAAGAGGCTTCACTGGTTATGGTATATGCAAGGGCAAACTCAAAGTCAAGATTGAAGGTACTAAATCCTTTAGTTATGTTTGACAAGAATAATGAATTTACCCAAGAGGTAAATGAAATCTATGAAAGATGCTCAACTCATAGTATTAAATGCGAGATAGACAAGGAGCAGCAGTGTTAGAACATAAAGATTACCCTTACAAATTCGACGAAAACAAATGTGCTGCCTGCGAAGGCAACTGCTGTATAGGTGAATCGGGATATATCTGGATAAACAAGGAAGAGATCATAAAACTTGCCGATCACCTTCAGATGAGCGTTGAAGAGTTTGGTTTCAGATATCTTTTAAAAGTAGGATATAAATACTCCATAAAAGAGAAAAAGATCTCGGATAATAATTATGCCTGCGTATTTTTTGACCTTGAAAAGAAACAGTGCAGCGTATATGAGGCAAGACCTACCCAGTGTAGAACATTCCCTTTTTGGGATTATTTTAAAGAAAATATTGAAGAGGTAAAAAAAGAGTGTCCGGCAATAGTAGAATAATTTTATTAGCTTTTATCATTTTTTTATCCGTAGGTTGTGCAAAACAGCAGGAGTTGTCGTATATTGACAAGCAGAAAGCCGATATGTATATACTTATGGCCCTGGACAGCCAACGGCAGTATGACCATAAAAGCAGTTTAACCTATTTCAAAAAGCTTTATGAGCTGACAAATGAAAAGAAATATCTCCTGAATAGTATTAAATACTGCTTTATATTAAAAGACTTCCCTCAAATGGAGCAGTTATCAAAAAAGGCTTTGGAGAAATATAAAAGCAAAGAGGATAGGGAATATTTCATGGTTCAGTATATTTTGGCATTAAGCAACCAAAAAAAATATAATGAAGCTTTGATCATATCAAATGATCTTTTGGACAATGAAAAAAGCGCAAAGAATTACGGCATAATGGCGGGGATCTATTATGCAAAAGAAGATTATAAGAACGCCTTGAAATATTATGAAAGTGCTTATGCCCAGGACCAGAACGAACAAACCCTTTTAAGGCTTGTAAATATACTTTATTCATATATGAACGAAAAAGACACGGCTTTGGCGTATCTTGAGACATTCCTTCAGACCCACGGCTGTAAAAGAAAAGTCTGCGACAAACTTATGCTGATTTATCAGGAGCAGGGCAATATAAACGGAATGCTTTCTATTTTAAACAAGCTTTATACAAAATACTTAAACCGTCCGGGAATGGAAAGTACGGTAAAGATGATACAAAACCTTATCGTTACTCTTTTGGAACAACGAAGCAGCAACGAAGCGATACTTTATCTTGAGAAATATGATCTTGACCCTACGAAGCTGTTAAATCTTTATTACAAAGAGGGGTATTACAAAAAAGCAATTACCCTGACTAAAAAACTTTACAACAAAACAAAGAACCCTGAACTTCTGGGTAAGATCGCAATGTACAGGTTCGAAGATGCAAAAGATAAGAGAAAAGTTCTTAAAAGTGTTATAGCAAATTTCGAGCTTGCTCTGAGCAGTGGAATAAACAACGACAGCTTCCAAAACTATTACGGATATATCTTGATCGATTTTGACATAGATGTTAAAAAAGGTGTGATCCTGATAAAGCAGGCTTTAAAGACATCCCCTAATAATATAGCTTATCAGGATTCCCTTGCCTGGGGTTATTATAAGCTTGGAAAATGTAAAGAGGCTTACGAGATCATGTCAAAGATCGTTAAAATAATAGGTCTCAAAGATGACGAGATCAGGCTTCATTGGGAAAAAATAAATGAATGTAAAAATAAATAATTTATAAAAGAGGAAATATATGATATTAGACGATATAATCAAAAAAACAAAAGAGGATCTTGAAAAAAGAAAAAAAGAGTACAGTGTAGACTGGCTTGGAAGAAGCCTGGCATACAATCCCTTTCCTCCAAGAGATGTAAAAGAATATTTAAGAAGCACAAAAGATGAACCCGTAAGAATAATTGCCGAAGTAAAAAAAGCAAGCCCAAGTAAAGGGGTAATAAGGGAAGATTTCGATCCTTTAAAAATTGCCCAAACATATTCGCAAAACGGTGCAAATGCTATTTCCGTACTTACGGAGCCGCATTTTTTTAAAGGTGATCTTGAGTATTTAACAGGCATTCGAAGATATGTAGGAACTCCACTTTTAAGAAAAGATTTTATAATTGATAAGTACCAGATCGTTGAGGCTCTTGTTTACGGGGCTGATTTTATTTTACTTATTGCAAAAGCTCTTTCAAAAAACGAATTAAAAGAGCTTTATGATTATGCGATACACTTGGGTCTTGAAGTTTTAGTGGAGATCCATGATAAAGAGGACTTACGAAAAGCTATTTCCTGCGGTGCCACGATTATAGGTATAAACCATAGAAACCTTGAAACTTTTGAAATGGATATGCAGCTATGCGACAAGCTTATCCCTCTTATTCCAAACGGGAAGATAATTGTAGCAGAAAGCGGAGTAAGCGACTGCGAGACTATTAACAGGCTTCACTCAATAGGTGCCGATGCTTTTTTAATAGGTGAGCACTTTATGAGACAGGATGATATTGCCGCGGAAGTAAAAAAACTGAAAAACTGCATAAAGTAAGGTAAAATAAAATTATATGCCTGATTTAAAAGAAGAGATAAAGAATCTGTTTTGCAAAGAGATCGACAGGATAGAGAACGATACCGTTTTTTTATCCAAAGATATGCTGGAGTTAAAGTTGAACGGTGTTATAGAAAACGTTCTGGATCGCATAAACTTCAACAAAACGGTTGATATGCCTTACCGCCGGACAAGCAACGAGAATATCTACGACGATGATTTTAATATCGAAGCTGATACATACAGCGAATATGACTTTAATGAGTACAAATACGCTAAAAACAATATCGTCGCAAAAGAGCAGTCACCCGCCGTAAGATATAGCATACCTGAAAATTTTGAATTAACACAGGATATGATATATTTTGCTAAAGGCAAACATATGCCGGAAAACGAGATAGGTCTCTCTTTTGACAAGTTCAAAGTACATTACCAGTCCACAAAAGCACAATTTGCAGACTGGGAAGCTGTATGGAAAAAGTGGGTGTTAAATCATAATGAATTCAGAAATCATCTGCCAAGAAAAGCCATGAACCCTGAATATCTTCTAACACAGAAGCATATTTCAATAGCCAAAAAGTATATCAAGCAGGATGACATAGATGAAACTTTTGATTCTTTTAAACGTTATTATATAGCAAAAGGTATAATGGCAGCAGACTGGAACAGCGAATGGGAAAACTGGTGTAAAAAGAGCAGACAGTTCGAGAAAAACAACAGGAAAACCAAAGCCTCACAGGAAAAGAATGATTACAAATGGAATTTCAAAAAAGCTAAAGAGGTAAGTGATAAAATAAAAGACTGGCTTGAGTTTGAAAAAGGGATCAACTGGCTTGAGGATTTCTATCTGCAGGATATTGCCATTCCTGGGATTGGCTGGCAGGAGGTTCAGCATCCCGATTTTAACAAAGAAGAGATACTTTTATATAAAATAGACTCAGATAACGGTAAATTTATGTTAGAGCATAAAAGTGAAGATATAATAGACGCGGAGGTATTGGAGAAATGACAAAAACCCAGATTAAGTTTTACAATATAATTATAAAGCAGATCGTTGATTATGAAGAGATATTCCATAAAGAGTTTATAAAATCAAGAATCGAAAAGATACCGGATGAAAAACTTAAATATCTTCTTGAGGATATAAATACGGACAAAGATAAGATAATCAGGAAAAAAGGGTATATCACCTATGCAAAGTTTGCCCATTATGCCGATAAAATGATCAATAGTATGATAGATGCAAAAATGCTTCCAAAGATCTCTAAAGTTGATGAACTTTATAAAAAAAGGGAGCTCCTTCTGAAAACCATAGAGGATCAGACTTCAACAATACAGCAAAGAAACGATTTGATACGTGATCTTGAAAATAGGGTAATAATGTTCAAAGAAAATGACAAAAACATACTGGACGAGATAGATTACTTTATAATTGGGAAGTTCGGGTTTTATAATTTTTTTGACGAAAACCGGAATTACCATATAAAAGACGAGATAGAAAAATACTACAAAGATTATTTCATCGAGAAAACTTTGCAAAAAAACCCTAAAGAATCTAACCTACTTAGTAAAGTTTAAATAAATAACTGCTAGAATCACATTCTTAAAAAAGCCGGTATGATGAAATTGGTAGACATGAGGGATTCAAAATCCCTTGGCAGCAATGCCGTGGCGGTTCGAGTCCGCCTATCGGTACCACTACATAACCATTAAAGGTTAGAACTTATGAAAATAACAAATATTCTTTTAATACTTATTACATCTCTTATGCTTTCAGGTTGTATGACTGTTGCTTTGTTTACGGGGACTGCCGTAGGTTTGGGATATGTTGCAACTGACGTCAATGAAAACTATGACGGTGATCTTGGCGAATATCTCGAAGATAAGTATGATAACCTCTCTGAATAAATAAAATCTTTAATTAAATATATAAAATAAATAACCAACTTTTTAAGTTTGAAAACAAATAATTTATAATATAATTGAAATAATAAAAGGAGTTATTATGTATTATAAAAGAATAGCAAACCTGATTTTGGTTACGGCTGTTACATTTACTTTTAGTGGGTGTCTTTTTCTGAGAGATTTCAGTGGTGCCCGTGTGACTACCCCGCCTCCTGAAGAACCGGAAAGAACAACGGGTAAATCACCTTTAATGGATATAGACCCTGATCTGGGCTATCATAATGATGTCTCGGGAGGAACGCCACAGCTTGACCATCATCTAAGCACTGAAGATAAAATGAGTCCGCTGCAAAAGTTTAACTATAAGGAACTCAAAAAAAAGAAGCAGAAGAACGAAGACTTGATAGAACAGGCAAGAAGGGACAGGATGGATGCGGATATGAAAATCCTGGATATATTAAGAGGTATAAACAGTTCAACAGGTAAAAGTCCCTTATCCGGCGGTATGAAGATGACGGATACATATTCCGATCCTGAACAGGCTATTAAGCATGAGAGATGGAGAAAAGAGCAGTCTGAAATAGTTATAGAGGGATTAAGAAAAGAGAATAATGAACTGGACGGGGAAATAGATGATATCTTTGAAGAGGTTGAGAAAGCCTGCTTCCCTGAAGATACCTTGATCGTGATGGCCGACGGCACTAAGAAGAGTATCAGTGAGGTCAAAGTAGGAGAATCTGTGATGATCTATGATATAGGAAATGACCAGATAAGCAGTTCTACAATAAACAAAAAATTTGTTACTCCCAATAACCATCTTTATATTCTAAACGATTCTATAAAAGCAACTGCTTATGAAAGGTTCTTGACCCTAAACGGATGGAAAAAGATACGGGATCTTGAATATACAGACGAGATTTTTGACGGAAACAGTTATGTTCCTGTAAAAAGCTTGGTAAAAGTAAAAAAAGAGCTTGATGTATATAATCTGAATATTAATTCAACCCATAACTTTTTCGTGGCAAGAAAAGATAAGAATGAGCTGTTTCTGATACATAATACCAGCGGCGGCGGAAGCGGCGGAAGTGACGGAGGTGGAAAATGAGAATCTTGAAATATCTTGCAGCAGCATTTTTTATAACACTTTTTACAGGGTGCAGTAACAGTCTTATTTCAAATATGCAGCAGGATTTTTATAATCAATATGCAGATATGAAGTATAAAGACAAAGATTACGCAGGGGCATATAACAGTTATAAAGAGTCAGCCCTAAAAGGTAACGCATACGCTTATTACAAACTGTATGTTATGCATATAAAAGGCCAGGGCGTAGCCAAAGATGAAAATATGGCATTGCAGATGCTTGAAAATTCGGCAGATTTAAAATATCCGGCAGCACAGGTTATTTTAGCTAACCGTCTTATATATACAATTAAGAATCGTGATGTGCAAAAAGGGATAAGGTTGCTTAAAGAAGCTGCAAGTAAAGAGTATGCAAGTGCTTACAGTGATCTTTATATGATCTACTGGTACGGTATAGGTGTAGAAAAAGATCTAAACGAAGCAGGCAGATATTACAGACTTGCAAAAGCCAACGGTATTAAAATCAAGATCGATTCATCTGTTAATGCAAAAATCGGTTATTCTGCCGATAATAAAGCTTTAACAAAGCAGATTCAGCAGGCCCTGAAGGATTTGAGATTCTATAATGGCAAGGTTGACGGAGAGACCGGACCCCTTACAAGAAGAGCAATAAAAAACTTCCAGAGTTTTTACGGTTACTCGATAAACACGGAGATATCCAGAACTCTTCTAAATCAGATAAAAAACGAACTTAGATAAAATCTTATACAGTATTGCGGCAAACCGTAATACCGTATTCTTCCCTATAGCTTATAAATAGCGTACTTTAACACTAAATAATATATAATAATTTCTAATTAATAATACAGGATATAATATGTCAGAAGAGTTTAACGCCTATTTTAACAGGCAGATACAATTATGGGGCGGGCAGACCCAAAATACTTTACAAAAGAAAAAAGCGGTTATCATAGGTTCCGGAGGCCTTGGGTGCAGTCTTGGTATTGCACTGGGAGCTTCTGGAATAGGGCAGATAGATATTGTTGATTTTGATACGGTTGGTGTTCATAATATACACAGGCAGATCGCTTTCAAAGTAGGTGACGAGGGAAGAGCAAAGGCAGAGGTTCTAAAAGAGCTTATTTTAAACAGGTGCCCATATGTAAAAGTAAACAGTTTTAATATTCCTTTTGAAGAGTTCTGCGATCTTTATGAAGATCAAGAGCTCACTTATGATCTTATTATAGATGCTACAGACAATCTTCCCGTACGAGCATTGATAGACAGGTTTTCAAAAAAACATAATACTCCATGGTTGTACGGTTCAGTGGAATCGTTCCACGGGCAGGTCTGTTTTTTTGAAAATTCAAGTTTCGAGAGCGTATTTAACGTAAATGACCACAAACCGGATGGTATTGCAGCTCCCATTGTTATGCAGATAGCTTCTTTACAGGCAAATATAGCATTAAGGTATCTTGCAGGTCTTGAAGTAAAAAAAGATATTCTTTATTATTGTATGTTTGATCAGGAAGGTGAATATACTGTACAAAAATTTAAACTTCCATCTAAATAATGTTTTTTATAATTTATCAAAAATGAAACTCTAAAGTAACTTCTATTCTGTTACAATTTAAAATGAACTAACAGAAGGAGTTTGATATGTTAAATATACAAGTTGATAACGGTCAGTTACAGAGTTTGGATAGTGCGAAAGTCATAAGCGTAAAATCAGGTGATAAGATACAGGTTTCAGTCGAGCCGGATAGTAATTATCAGGTTTTAATAGCGGACAATGAAGCGGATGTTGTACTAAAGGTTACTAATGCCGACGGTACGAGTTTTGATGTCGTACTTGAAGGTTTGGCTTCATTATATGAAGCAGGTGATGTTATAACCCAACTTCTTTTGGATATAAACGGCGAACAGATGGTTGTCGGTAATATTGCTGACCTACTAGGTGCCTTGGATGCAACGGCAGCCGGTGGTGTAATAGGTCAAAACAGATCACTAGCGGAAGATAACCCGAATATCGATCCTAACAGAAGTGCTGCCGATGACAGCGATCAGTTAAGATCTGATACGGGAGCCGAACTTCTTGGAGTTGACGGTGAAGCAAATGAAAGACCTTCTGTTTCAAATGTATTTTTAGTAGAAAATGAGATTTTAGGTGTTGAAGCGGCTGGAGATCTTAATATAATTACGGGGCAGCTTACGGCAACCGATCCGAATGTTGCGGATACACATACCTTCAGTATTGTTGAGGGAAGTTTAAGCGTAACGGATACAAACGGTGTGATTACTCTTTTAGGAGATTCTGTTACAGCAGTTGTCAATGAAGACGGTACTTATACGATCAGCGGTGACTTTAATGATCTTTCCGACGGTGAGATAGCTACTGTTACATTTGATTATATAGCGACAGATCAGGGAGGATTATCCAGTATTCCTGCTACGGTTTCTTTGGAAATAACGGGAACGAATGATATTCCTGTTGTTGAGGATATTAACTTAAACGGTGAACTTTCAGCTTCTTGGCTTATTAATGCTTCTACAACTCCACAAGAGATTCCTCAAGGGGAAGAGGATCCTATATCTCTATCCAATGAAATAACTGGTACATCCATAGAAAATATTAATGCTCTTTTCTACAATGGTCCCGGTTCTGTTACCTTGGCTGATCTCCCGGATGTAAACCCTTATGACGGTTCGGCTATTAAATATAGCTTTAATGTAAATGCAGGTGAAACCATAACATTCAGCTGGATATTTAATGATGCAGAACGGCCAGTAGAATTTACTGAATTCAATGATACGGCTTTTGTTGTTATTGACGGTCAGCAGATAAATGTTTTGGCGGCCGTAGATGACCCTGGTTTTACAAACAGTGGACTGTTTACTTATACTTTCCCGGATGCCGGAACTCATGAGATAACATTCGGTGTTGTAAATGATAATGACGATGAAGTAGATTCAAATCTAGTAGTTACTTATGTTACAGGTGGTGAATTAACAGGTACTGAAATAGCAGGTTATGTTGAGGCACTGGGAGCTTCTGCTGTTTATTTTGAAACTTTTGACACTGAAGACGTGCTTGGTGTTGATGATACCCAGGATGAAGATACAAATTTCTTTACGGGGCTGTTAAGCGTTGCCGATGATGACGTTATGAACGAAGGGCTTCATACTTTCCACGTCGTTCAGGATGAAGAGAATAACAATATAGTAACCGTTGCAGGAACTACGGTAGTAACTGCCGATGATATTGACGTTGATATTATCCAAAACGAAGACGGTACTTGGAGTTATACTATCGACGGTGATTTCTCTGCCCTTGCTGCAGGTGAGACGGCAACAGTTTCATTCCAATACTATGCCGATGATACAAGAGGTTTCGACGGAACTGACGGTATAAACGAGAGCTCAATTTCTGAACCAAAAACAATTACCGTAACGATTACCGGTACGAATGACCAGCCTATTGTAGAAAACGTGGTAAGAGGAGTAGATGAGATCATCTATGAAAACAGCGACCAGGATGAGGAAGATACAAATCAAGACGGCATCTTAAGAAACGATGAAGGGGATATGACTGTTTCTGGGCAGTTAAGTGCATCCGATGAAGATGTAAACGATACCCATACCTTTGCACAGGTTGAGGAATCTGTTCAAAGTGATAATCAGCTTATAGATCCTGAAGACTTAAGTGTTGTTGTAAATTCTGACGGTTCATATTCAATGACGGGAGATTTCACGGCTCTTGCAGCAGGTGAAACAGCAACGGTAACTTTCCAATATACTGCTACTGACAGTTCAAGCGGAAATGAAGAAAACAATACTTCAGAACCAAAAACAGTATCTATAACAGTAACAGGTACAAATGATCAGCCTGTGGTTGAAGCTATCAATGCAAATGATATCCTGGCAAGCGGGACTGAAACAGGTCAGGAGATAACCGAAGAGGGAAGTATTACCGGTCTGTGGCAGGAAGGATCAGTTCATTACACATACTTTACTGTACATGAAACTACAACACTTTCTATAAATGCAAACAGCTTGGATTTTGATACCTACTTGTATCTGCTAAGAAACGACGGGGATCTTTCGGTAGATGATTTCATTACTAGTGATGACGATGGCGGACTGGAGTTAAATTCGTATATTCATATAACTCTGGCTCCGGGAGAATATGTTGCTGCGGTTGGAGATTACGATTTAGAACTGAATGAAGTGATCAGCGGTATAAATAATGAGAACAGATCCGGTGATTTCACCCTTACGTTTAATGCGAATCATGACATTACCACGCATGATACCACTATGAACAATAGTGTTTTCTATGAGACACATGACGCTACGGATATTCCGGGTGTTGATGATACTCAGGAAGATGTTTTAACTTCGTTTAACTCTACTTTGGCAACTGCAACTGATGATGATGTAAACGATACCCATACATACCATAAACTTGGTACAGAGACTATTGACAACGAACTTGTTACAGATTTCAATGTAATTGTAAATGAGGACGGTACATATTCTATTTCGGGTAATTTCAATCCTTTGGCAGCAGGTGAAACTGCAACCGTTACATTCTATTATTATGCTAATGACGGAAGAGGTTTTGACGGAACAGACGGTATCAATGAAAGTTCAATCTCTGAGCCTAAAGCCGTAACATTGACTATTACGGGTACGAACGATCAGCCTATAGTACAAAATGTGGTAATGGGAGTAGACGAAACTATCTACGAAACTCATGATGAGAATCCATGGGATAACTGGACGCATGTATTCCCGTTCTATAATCCGGATATGGACGGAGGAATAGGTCTAAATGATGAATATAAAAACTGGATACAAGGTACATTAACAGCATCTGACGAGGATGTGAACGATACACATACCTTTGCTCTAGCGGATATGATGCCTGTTCAAGCTCCAAATACCCAGATAGTACATAATGTAAACTATGACACGAATGGTGTATTATGGGGAGGAAGAGGTGTTGTTGACGTTGCCTTCACATCTTCAGCTATTAATGCAAACGATGTATCTGTAGATGCCATTCTTCTTTCAAGCGACAACGGTACGGACAACGATACTGAGTTCTACTTAGTAGGTGATTTTGATGCCCTTGCAGCAGGTGAGACTGCAACAATTACATTCAAATACTATGCTACGGACAGTTCGGATTTCCAAACTCCGGGAGAAACAAATACTTCTGAATATAAAACAGTATCTATAACAGTAACAGGTACAAACGACCAGCCTGTAGTTGATAATGTTGTAATGGGATTAGGTGATGATATCATCTATGAAACACACGATGAAAACCCATGGGATGACTTTACTCAAACATGGCCGTACTTTAACTGGGATGATGATGCATTTATCGGATTAAATGATGAACATAATAACTTTATTACCGGGACATTAAGTGCGAGTGACGAAGATGTAAACGATACACATACTTTTGCACTTGCTGATATGACACCTTCTTTAAATCCAAATACACAGATAGTACAAAATGTAAATTATGATACAAACGGTGTATTCTGGGGTGGAAAAGGTACTGTAGACGTGGCATTTACCTCTTCAGCTATAAATGCGGATGATATTAAAATTGAAGGAATATTCCTGGCGTCGGATAACGGAAGTGACAATGATACAAACTTTGCGTTAATAGGTGATTTTGATGCCCTTGCAGCAGGTGAGACTGCAACAATTACATTCAAATACTATGCTACGGACAGTTCGGATTTCCAAACTCCGGGAGAAACAAATACTTCTGAATATAAAACAGTATCTATAACAGTAACAGGTACAAACGACCAGCCTGTAGTTGATAATGTTGTAATGGGATTAGGTGATGATATCATCTATGAAACACACGATGAAAACCCATGGGATGACTTTACTCAAACATGGCCGTACTTTAACTGGGATGATGATGCATTTATCGGATTAAATGATGAACATAATAACTTTATTACCGGGACATTAAGTGCGAGTGACGAAGATGTAAACGATACACATACTTTTGCACTTGCTGATATGACACCTTCTTTAAATCCAAATACACAGATAGTACAAAATGTAAATTATGATACAAACGGTGTATTCTGGGGTGGAAAAGGTACTGTTGATGTGGCATTTACCTCTTCAGCTATAAATGCGGATGATATTAAAATCGAAGGAATATTCCTGGCGTCGGATAACGGAAGTGACAATGATACAAACTTTGCGTTAATAGGTGATTTTGATGCCCTTGCAGCAGGTGAGACTGCAACAATTACATTCAAATACTATGCTACGGACAGTTCGGATTTCCAAACTCCGGGAGAAACAAATACTTCTGAATATAAAACAGTATCTATAACAGTAACAGGTACAAACGACCAGCCTGTAGTTGATAATGTTGTAATGGGATTAGGTGATGATATCATCTATGAAACACACGATGAAAACCCATGGGATGACTTTACTCAAACATGGCCGTACTTTAACTGGGATGATGATGCATTTATCGGATTAAATGATGAACATAATAACTTTATTACCGGGACATTAAGTGCGAGTGACGAAGATGTAAACGATACACATACTTTTGCACTTGCTGATATGACACCTTCTTTAAATCCAAATACACAGATAGTACAAAATGTAAATTATGATACAAACGGTGTATTCTGGGGTGGAAAAGGTACTGTTGATGTGGCATTTACCTCTTCAGCTATAAATGTGGATGATATTAAAATCGAAGGAATATTCCTGGCGTCGGATAACGGAAGTGACAATGATACAAACTTTGCGTTAATAGGTGATTTTGATGCCCTTGCAGCAGGTGAGACTGCAACAATTACATTCAAATACTATGCTACGGACAGTTCGGATTTCCAAACTCCGGGAGAAACAAACACTTCAGAACCGAAATTTGTATCTATAACAGTAACAGGTACGAATGACCAGCCTGTAGTTGATAATGTTGTAATGGGTGTTGATGACACAATTTACGAGACGAGAGATAACAGATGGTACGATAACGGTGTTGATGATACTCAGGATGATGTAACAACTGCAGTGTTCGGTAAACTTACGGCAATGGATGATGATCTAAATGATACACATGTATTCAATGTAAGGGATTATACTGCAAGTGACTATTATGGACACGGTAACGGCGGTCCAGGGCAACACGGGGATCAGGGAGATATCCGGTTTGATAATGTCGAGTTCTTCCAAAAAGGTCCTAACAATCCTAGCCACAATGTTAAAATGATGATAGATTCTACTGATGTACAGGTGGGAGAAATTGATGTAACAAAACTTGTTTTAATGAACAATAATGCCCAGGACAGCGAAGTTGATTTTAAACTTGAAGGTAACTTTAATGCACTTGGTGTAGGTGAAACTGCTACCGTAACATTTGAATATATTGCAAACGATAAGACAGGTTACGGTCAAAGCGGCGATGCAAACAATGAGCCTTCTCTTTCTGAAGCAAAACTTGTAACAATAACCATTACAGGTACAAATGACCAGCCTGTGGTAACGGCAAACAAAGTATACACTGTTTCTGAAGCGGATGGAGACCTGATACCTTCTGTTGAAGAAGAAGAAACTGTTATCAGGGAAGCGTTTGAAGTTCAAGATGATGACGTAAACGATACTCATACTTTCAGTATAGAATCTATATACAACTTGGGTGAAATTGATATGGCAGGAGGGTATGAGCTGTTCGGTCCGGTTACTTATATTGACGCTCTAGGAAATATATCTGCCGTATACGTACAGGTAAAATTACCTGCAGGTGTAGATGCAAAAGATATTTCGATCAATTCTATCAGAGTTGACGGCGGTGAATTTGAAATTAGCGGTTCATTTGATGCCTTATCGGGAGAGATTAACGGTAATCCTGCAGATGTACTTGATATTAAATTAAAATATTTTGCAGAAGATCAAAATGGACTGGACGGAACTGACGGAATAAATGAAAGCTCAAGATCCGAAACGCATTGGATGAATATTAAAGTTGTAGGTACTAATGATGTAGCAAGCCTTGGCGGGGATAATACAGGAAATATTCATGAAGATGACACATGGACTATAGACGGGCAGCTTACCATAACAGATCTTGATGCAGGTGAAGAAGCATATCAGTCTGTCGTAACATATGATAATGTTAATTCAACAAATGCAACGGCACTGGGTGTACTTATTATGGATCCTGTAAGCGGGAAATGGAGTTATTTCCTTGACCATGCAAATAACGGTGCACAGATACAGGCATTGGGTGATGAGCAGATAGTTGAGAAGTTCATAGTAAAATCTGTTGACGGTACAGAACAAACAGTAACTATTACGATTCAGGGTGAAAATGATGCACCGCTTATTACAAGTGTAACAGGAGATGATACTGTAATTACTGAAAATCAGGTAATTGACGGTAACGTAACAGATGCAACTGTTTTAGCGGACGTTGATGCTAGCGATGTTGACAGTGCAAATTTAACTTACACTATCACAAGCGGAAACAGTGAAGGGTACTTTGAAATCAATAGTGATGGAGAGATTAGCTTAACAGCTTTAGGTGAAAATGAAATTGCCGCAAGTCATGTAAATGACAGAATATTTGATCTTGGTGTTACGGTATCTGACGGAACTTTGGAGGACACGACTACTGTTACAATTACTGTTGATGACAACTTTGTGAATATTCCTTCTGTAGATCTGCCTGCTTCTATGGACAGCGGGGCTTCAAACAGTGATAATATAACAAATGTAGCGCTTCCTACATGGCAGCTTGCTAATATCGCACCTGATGCATTAAACGTGATAATCACTGATGAAAATTCGGTTATTCAGGCTCAGGCGGCAAGATCATCGGTTGACGGTATGTGGGTTATTAGTAATGCAGGTGCAGGTGAGCTTAGCTTTAACGGCGTGAACTGGTTCTTTACTCCTGACAACGCATTGGCTGACGGGGTATACGGTTATAATGCAATTGTTGTTGATGATGCGGGTAACGAGGCTTCAAAAGCGTTTAATATTACAATTGACACTACGCCTCCTGTGATCGACTCTGATGATATAGCGGCAGATATCAATGAAACCTTAAGCAGTATCAACCTTGGTGAGATTGCCGCAAATGAGCTTAACGGACCTGTTACTTTCAGCGTAAGCGGTGCAGGATTCAGTATTGATCAAAATAATAACCTTATCTTTAACGGGGAGTTGGATTATGAAAACAGTAGTTCTCAAACTGCTACGATCACTGCAACAGATGCTGCTGGAAACTCTATAAGTCAGGATGTTACCGTTGAAGTAAATAATGTTACTGGAATAGTTTCGCTTCTTGCCGGCGGAGTTGCATTGCAAACATTCAACTGCTGCAACGATGAAGGATGGACAGGTCACGGGGATGCAGATAGCCATCCTCATGGTGTTCTTGGGTGGTTTGAAGATGATTCAGATACAAGATCACAGACATTTGACCTGGATGCAAATGCAGGAGAGGATGTATCGATAAACTTTAACTTAAGCGTATACGGTAAACAGCAATGGGTTAGCTCTTGGGGCGGTGGTTATTATAAAGGCAGCGGATGGGAAGGTGACGATACCTTTACCGTAACCGTAACCGACAGTAACGGTAATACTATCACTACAGAAAACTACTCTCCTGACGGAAACGTTACAAATATGGCGGTATCGTTTGATATAACAGTGCCTGATGACGGTGAGTTTACTGTTAAATTCCAATCTGCCAATACTGTGGACAGTGGAGCACAGGTAGAATCTTGGAGCGTAGATAACTTTGAGATAGTCGGTGCAGATCGTCAGGTGCTTACTTTTGATGACAGTTCAGAAGGTGAGATTGATATGGCGGCATTGCTTGATCAAGGAAATGATTTTGAAGATGAAGGTGGAAACAGCGTATCAACTCCTGATTCTGTAGACGATATCGATCTTACAAGCGGTGATCATATCTTGTCTAATCTTTCTGTTGAAGACTTTATTGCTATGACTGACGATGATAATACCCTGAAAATCAAAGGTGACAGCGGTGATGAGATCAATCTTGATATGAGTCAATGGAAAGTTGCTGATAATGATGCAGTTGACGTTGGAAATCCTGATGCGGGAATCGACGCTGACAGTGACGGCTATGTTACATACACCAATATAGATCCGGTAGGCGGGGCTGCGGCAGAATCGTTACAGCTTCTTATAGATGAAAATATTGATGTGAATTCATAGAATTCATCTCAAAAAACAAAGGGCTTCATGGAAACATGGGGCCTTTTTTAATGAAAGGAAAACAATATGTATCATAATAGAGAGTATTTAACAGAATTGTCCGAAAAATTCAATGAAAAAATTGATTTTGATCGTTTGATTAATGTTACATTTAATGTTGATACGGAAGATGTAAAATTTTATACTTTCAGTGAAGGGCTTGATTATTTTAATAAATATTCAAAAGATGAGAAAATAAATCAATATACTTCCTATAAAAATAAAAAGTTACTTCAGGATTATGAGAGAAAAGTGACCGATTTTTTAGGATATAAGCCTGATTTTAGTGAAATCTTAGTTGATGTAATTATGGGTGATGTTATATATTTTACTACAAGTATGGCATCAAGAAAAGAGTTTGAGAAGTTTTACAAAACATTATTAAAAAAATTCAATATTGAAGAAAAAGAGTTTTTCGAAGTTTTAAGCCGTTTGAACAATAAAGAAATAATTGATTTTGAAACCGCTTTTAAATATAAAACAATATGGATTGCAAAAGTGCCTTTAGAAAAAGGATATTTTAAAGTTTATGCTGAGCCCTTTAAATACGGGAACAGTTTCTCTTTTAATGAAAAAACAGCGAAGTTCCTTGAAAAACTGTTATCATGTTCCCCATTGGAAAAAGAATGTCTAAACAGCTGTATCACTATTTATGAGTTTGGAACAGGGCGTACGCAGGTGTCAACACAGGATGAAGCTCTGAAAAGCAAGCTGTTCAGAGCATCACGTTTAAATAGAAAATTCAAATTTGAAAAGAAGTAGCTTCTCAACTTTTGAGGGAATAACCGATACCAGGTGTATTTTTAATAATATTATTACCTATTTTGTCCCTCAGCCTTTTCAGTAAAGATTTGAATGCAGAGTCCGACACATACTCTTCACCCCAAATATAAAATTCGATCTCCTCTTTAGAGAGGATCTTCCCTTCGCTTGCAATCAAAAACTCTAGAAATCTTGATTCATTTTTTGTTAACTGGAATGGTTTATTGCCTTTTGTAACAGTTTTATCCAGATAATTATATTTGTGTTCTTTATTTAAGGATACCACGATATTTCCATGATGCATTATCAGTTTTGAAGCTTTATTCAATGAATATATAAAGCTGTTTGTCGTCAAGGGTTTTACCAGGAAATCTATAGGCTGAACACGTATAGCATCAAAAAGTGTTTTTTCCTTTTTATCCGATGCCGTGAGAATAATGGGTATTAAATAGTTATATTCACGTATTTGATGTAGAAAAGGCAATACTTTTTTATTTTTTTCAGTAATAATTTCACTGATGATCATATCGGGATGCTTTTCATTATAAATTTTCATTGCATAATCAAGCTTATCGGTATAATAAATATCTTTAAATAATATTTTTAGAGTATTTTGTACACTTTGCGGTACATTTTTCTCGTCATCAATATACAATACTCTTACAACTTTTAAAATATCTTTTAACTTTCTAGTCATTTTTATCCTTTAACTTTATAAAGTTCAACTTAATACAATTTCATAAAAAATATTCATTCAAATTATTAAATTATAGCATAATTTTAATATAAATGATGTATACTATGAAAAATCTAAATTAAAAGGGTTTCTTATGAACAAATTAAGATTATCTAAAGTATTAGCGACAATGTTGTTTTCTTCTACGTGTTTTTTGAATGCTACGACATTAAATGAAGCAGTTGAAAGTTTAATAAAAGTTAATCCCGAACTCGAATCGATTAAAAGGAATAACGAAGCTTACAAAACGTATATAGACGAAGCTAAAGGTAACTATAAACCTGTAATTGATCTCGAGGTTACTGCCAGCGTTCAGGATGAACATTCCAGGCTCGACAAAACAGGAGGATGGGCCGAAGAATCACAAGAGGGTGTCGACGGACAATTAAATTTAGATCAATTAATCTATGACGGCGGGCTTACACCTGCAATAGTGGAAGAAACCAAATACAGATATGAGAACAATATGCTTACAAACGCTGCCAGACTGGACGAGGTTGTCCTAGACGGTGTTAATTCATATTTGGATCTTGTAAAATACACTAAAAGAATGAAACTCTCGGAAGAGAATATAAAAACACATGAGGCGTACCTTGAAACAGCAAAAGAGTCTGAAAAAATTGCAGGTGACGCTTTAGATACATATGAGGTACTTACCAAACTGCATATGGCCAAGAAAAACTATATCGAAGAGATTGACAATGAGCAGATAGCAAAAAACAGTTTTAAAAGACTGGTTGGTGAAGAGATCACTGATCCTGTTTGTAAACCGGCAGTTGATGAAGCAGTTATCCCTGAGACAATAGACAAGTTTGTAAACAGTGTTTTAACAAAAAACAATACCGTATTAGCCCAAATGGCAAAGATCCAGGAACAAAGAGCGATTATTAATCAGGAAGAATCAAAGTTCCTTCCTACTTTAAAATTCAATTTAAACGGTACCTGGGACAACGATTATATTACATCAAATACAAGAAAAGAGATATACTCTGCAAGTATTATTATGAATTATAATTTCTACTCCGGGGGACAGGATGAAACTTCTAATCTAAGAGAAAAAATCTTCTTAAAAGAATCTAAAAAAATTCTTGACAGTAAAAGCGACTTAGTGGTTGACGAAGCTAAATCAGCATTTAATACATATAAAATCACAAAAGATAAACTTGAAGAGTTAAGAGGGTATGTTTCTGCTAACGAGGAACTGTTAAAAATCTATAAAGATCAATTTGAAGCAGGAAACAGAACTTTTGTTGATGTTTTAGATGTAGAATCTGACCTTTACAACGGAAGAGTTCAATTAATAGATGAAGAGATGAAATTATTAACAACTTATTACACTATGTTATCTTTAACCTCAAACTTGCAAGATGTGATTATGTCTCAACCTAACAATCCTTGCGTAGCAGAAGAAGTAACCAAAGAGGAAGCTCCTGCAGAAACAAATGAAGTGGAAGCGTTGGAAAAACAATTACAATAAATAAAAATTAAGGATTTATATCTTGGATGATCAAGAAAATGAAAATTTGTTAGATGATGATTTTAAAAAGATATTGGATTCCAGAGAAGTAGATACTTTACTGGAATCTCTCCTTTTCCTATCTAAATACTACGAAAGACCCGCTTCAAAGGAGTCTTTGACAGCCGGACTTCCTATACACAACACTGTTATGACTCCTTCCATGTTCAATTTGGCCGCAAAGAAGATAGGGCTGATTACTAAACCCGTAAAAAGAGAACTTAAAAAGCTGGATAACCTTACTTTACCGATAGTGATGCTTCTGGATAACAATAAATCATGTATTATTTTAGAAATTGATCACAAAGAGGAAAAAGCATTAACTATTTTTCCCGATGTTAATTTGGGTGAAATTTGGACAAGCTTTGCAGAACTCTCACAAAAAAGCGGTACAGATACACAAAGTCCCAAAAATGTTATTTTGATAAAACCCGCTTATAACTTTGAAAAAAGGGTTGACAGGGACATTATAGTTGAAGAACCGAAAAAATGGTTCTGGAATATAATGAAAAAAAACAAAGGTATATATACTCTTGTGCTTATTGCCGCAATATTTATAAATATCTTTGTTATCTTCATCCCTTTATTTACAATGAACGTATATGACCGTGTTTTGCCGAACAAAGCTGTAGATACGCTGACCGTGCTGGTTGTAGGTATTGTTATGATTATTATTTTTGACCTTATCTTGAAACTGATACGTTCATATTTTCTGGAACAGGCTTCAACCAGGGCAGATGTAAGGATGTCCAGTATTATCTTTGATCAGCTGTTAAATATAAAGCTTGACGCAAAGCCTGCTTCCACAGGTCTTTTTGTAAACAGGCTGCAGTCATTTGAAGCTGTAAGGGAATTTTTTACCTCCGCAACGGTCGCTACTCTTGTTGATATCCCTTTTATATTTCTTTTTATAGCTATTATATTTTATATAGGGGGAAACCTTGGGTACGTTTCTTTGGTAACAATGATAATAGCATTTGCTTTTGCCCTTTTTATGCAAAAACCGATAAAAGAGACTATTCTTAAATCCACAAAAGAGGATCAGATAAAACAGACGACTCTTACTGAAGCAGTTGCAGGATTGGAGATAATCAAAAGCGTAAGAGCGCAAAACAGAATGAGAACCCACTGGGAAAGATCATTGAGCCAGACTGCGTATTACGGAAACAAATCTATACATTTATCCCAAATAGTAACTTATTTTACGGGCTTCATCTCCCAGCTTTCAAGCATTGCCATTGTAGGTTTCGGAGTTATGCTTGCAAGCGAAGGTGAGCTTACTATGGGTGGTATCATTGCGGCAATGATGTTAAACAGCCGTGTTATAGCTCCTGTTTCGCAGATAGTGGCAATGATAATAAGAATAGACAGAACGATGCTTTCTTTGAATAATATTGATGAAATCATGAATATGCCAGTAGAAAGACACGACCTGAAACATTACCTGAGCAGACCCGACCTTGACGGTGATATTATCTTTAAAGATGTATACTTTAATTATAAAGACAGAAACTTTGATATTTTAAAAAATATCAATCTGCATATAAAAAAAGGTGAGAAAGTAGGCATCATAGGAAGGGTGGGGTCCGGAAAATCAACTATTGCAAAGATCATACTCAATCTTTATGAGCCAAGAAGCGGCTCGGTTTTAATAGACAATACAGATATCAGACAGATAGATCCTATTGACCTGCGTCACGCTATAGGATATGTTCCCCAGGAGCCGTTTTTATTTATGGGTACAATTAGAGATAATATAACAGTAGGTGACTCGTACGCAACCGATGAGGAGATCCTGGAAGCTTCCAAGATAGCAGGAGTACATGAGATACTTGGGAAACATGAAGCTGGTTATGATCTAATCGTAGGTGAAAGGGGTGAAGGGCTTTCCGGTGGAGAAAGACAGTCCGTTACACTTGCAAGAGCGATCCTTTCCAAACCAAAACTACTTATTCTTGATGAACCTACAAACTCTATTGATGAACTTTCGGAACAGAAATTCAAGAATAACCTAAAACACATTATTGAGGATAAAACCGTGATCATAATTACTCATAAACCTTCAATATTAAGTCTTGTTGATAGAATAATAGTACTGGAAGAGGGAAGAATAATCGCCGACGGTCCTAAAAACGATGTAATCTCGAAATTCAACGGTTCTAAAAATACAAAGGCAAAGGTTAAAAATGCTTAGAGAACTTTTTATTTTCATAGGTATTACTCTTTTTGTATTCGCATTTCAGCTGATTAACTATTTTGTATCTTCCCACAGCGGTATAAGCAGCCTGCTTAATGTTCGGGTTTTCAATATAGGAAGCTTCAACGTCGGATATATTATATTAGGTATTTATCTGGCTGTATTCTTGACCAAATGGATTATAATACGACCGATTAAATGGTTTTTTTCTTTATTTAAATCACATGAGGATATTGACTTTGTTAATACTTTATATGCCCAGTCAAATGCAAAGATAAAAAGCTATACTCTTGTTTTGTTTCTGGTTATAAGTATTTTCTTTTCCGGTTCTTTATTCTGGGCATATTGGGCCGAGGTAGATGAACTTGCAAGAGGAGAGGGGAAGGTTATCCCTTCTGCAAAAATCCAGACCGTACAATCTCTTGACGGGGGTATAATATCCGAAATACTGGTAAAAGAGGGAAGTTTTATCAAAAGCGGCCAGCCTTTGATGAAAATTGACACAACAAGATTTAAAGCATCCTTGGATGAAAACAAAAATGCGCTGGAGGATCTGCTGGCATCGCAGGTCAGACTGCAGGCTGAATTAAATGTAGATTTGAACAAGCCTATGCCAAAACTTGTTTTTAAGGATAAAAAACTGCTCAATTATCCTGACATAATAACCGTACAGAAAAATATATTTAAAACAAGATACCAGGAACTTAAAAACTCTATATCTATTTTGCAGATGCAGATGGGACAAAAGAAACAGGAACTGGTAGAATTAAAAAGCAAGGAAGAGCAGCTTGCAAGAGCTCTTGTCCTTATAAAAGAGGAGATGGAGACAATTGAAAAGCTTGTTGCCAGAAAATCACTTTCAAATATGGATTTTATTGCTATAAAAAAAGAGTATAACAATATTCTGGGTGATTATAATTCTACTAAACTTTCTATTCCCAGAATGAAAATAGCCATTGCTGAATCAAATAAAAAGATAATGGAGAAGATAAGTATATTCAAATCAGAATCTGCAAAAGAGCTTCAAAAAGTCAGCAGTGAAATTAAAAAATATGAATCAAAAGTTATCTCCGAAAAAGACAAGCTCGATAAAACAATTATATTATCTCCCGTTGACGGGATCATCAAGCAGATCAATTTCAATACCATAGGCGGGGTTGTAAAATCCGGTGTTGAACTGATCGAAATAGTCCCCGACAGTGATATCTTACTTGTAGAAGCAAAAATAGACCCCAAAGATATCGCTTTTATCAATCCGAGCCAGAAAGCGATCGTTAAAATTACAGCTTATGATTTTTCTATATACGGAGGCCTGGATGGTAAAATAGTTGAGATCTCCGCGGACAGTATAAAAGATGAAGACAGAAAAGACGGTAAAACATATTACAAGGTCGTAATACAGACAGATAAGAACTATCTGGAAAAAGACAATCAAAAATACTCTATTATCCCGGGAATGGTTGCAAGCGTCGATATAGTTACGGGACAGAAAACCATACTCGATTTTATTTTAAAACCGATTTTAAAAACAAAGCAGTCAGCACTTCACGAAAGATAACATTTTTATTCCTTACCTTTAAAAAGACCCTGCACGGGTCTATTTAAGGGCTAACCGTTATGTAAGTATTTTTTGGATATAATATCCAAATTTAATAAACTATCAAGGAATAACTACAATGCCAAAAAGAGAAGATATTAAGTCTATTCTATTAATAGGTTCAGGTCCTATTATTATTGGTCAAGCGTGTGAGTTTGACTATTCTGGTACACAAGCAACAAAAACATTAAAAGAGTTAGGTTACAGAGTTGTATTGATCAATTCAAACCCCGCTACAATTATGACAGATCCGCAGTTTGCCGATAAGACATATATTGAACCTATCACTGAAGATATTGTCGCAAAGATCATTGAACAGGAAAATATAGATGCTATTTTACCTACAATGGGTGGGCAGACTGCTCTTAATGTCGCTACAAGTATGTATGAAAAAGGTATGTTAGAGGGTGTTGAGTTTTTAGGAGCACATCCCGATGCGATCAAAAAAGGGGAAGACAGACACCTTTTTAACGAAGCAATGATAAAAATAGGTATGGACCTTCCAAAAAGTGCAAATGCATATTCCGTTGATGAAGCGATCAAGATAGCTAAAGATATCGGGTTTCCGGTAATAAGCAGGGCTTCTTTCACACTTGCAGGTGGAGGTTCCGGGGTTGCATACAATATGGAAGAGTTTGAGAAACTTGCCAAAGAAGGTATTGATGCATCTCCAATTAACGAGATCGAGATCATGGAATCTATGCTTGGATGGAAAGAGTACGAGATGGAAGTTATCAGGGACAAAAAAGATAACTGTATCATTGTATGTTCAATTGAAAACGTAGATCCTATGGGTGTACATACGGGGGATTCAATTACTGTTGCTCCTGCCCTTACTCTTACGGATAAAGAGTACCAAAACATGAGAAATGCATCTTTTGCTATTTTAAGAGAGATCGGTGTTGATACCGGTGGTTCGAACGTTCAGTTCTCTATTGACCCTAAAACAGGTAGAATGATCGTTATTGAGATGAATCCAAGAGTTTCAAGATCTTCGGCTCTTGCTTCAAAAGCTACGGGATATCCTATCGCAAAAGTTGCAACACTTCTAGCCGTAGGATTTACTCTTGACGAGATCCAGAATGATATTACGGGTACAACAGCATCTTTTGAACCTGTAATTGATTATGTAGTTACAAAAATTCCTAGATTTACTTTTGAAAAATTCCCTAAGGCTAACTCTACTCTTACAACAGGTATGAAATCTGTGGGTGAAGTTATGTCAATGGGTAGAACATTTAAAGAGTCTTTCCAAAAAGCACTTTGTTCTTTAGAAACAGGGCTTAGCGGGTTTGATCCAATAGAAGCAGATCTTGACACGATCAAAAAAGAGATAAGACGTCCTAACTGTGATAGATACGGTTACCTTATGCAGGGTATGAGAGAAGGTCTTTCAAACGAAGATATTTTTGAGCTTTCAAATATAGATCCTTGGTTCCTTGACCAATTCAGACAGATCCACGATATGGAAGCAAGTATCAAAAAAGAGGGTACTGCTATTCTTCAAAACGAGGAATCTTTAAGAACTGCCAAAACTTACGGTTTCGGTGATATGATGATAGCATCACTTATCGGTTCAAGTGAAGATGAAGTTTATAATGCAAGAAAAGCACTCGGTGTAAACCATGAATACAACGAAGTTGATACCTGTGCTGCAGAGTTTAAAGCCCTGACACCTTACCTTTACTCTTCTACTAATATCACAAAAGGTTTACCGGTAAGAGATACAGCAACAAAAGAGAAAAAAGTTATGATAATCGGTGGCGGTCCGAACAGGATCGGTCAAGGTATCGAATTTGATTACTGTTGTTGTCATGCTTCTTTTGCACTGAATGAGATGGGTGTAAAAACAATTATGTATAACTGTAACCCTGAAACCGTATCAACAGACTATGATACTTCCGATATCCTTTATTTCGAGCCGATCGACCTTGAACACGTAAGAAGTGTTATAGAAGCCGAGAATCCGGACGGTATAATTGTACACTTCGGTGGTCAGACTCCGTTAAAATTGGCAAATGCAATCGATAAGATGGGTGGAAAGATAATAGGAACAAGTGCTTCTACTATTGATCTTGCCGAAGATAGAGAAAAATTCTCTACATTTGTAGAAAAAGCAGGGCTTTTACAACCTGCTAACGGTACGGCCGTAAAAGTTGAAGAAGCTGTAAAAATAGCTGAAGAGATCGGATACCCTGTATTGGTAAGACCTTCATTCGTTCTTGGAGGACGTGGTATGAAGATCGTTTACTCAACAGCTGAGCTGCAACAGTATATGGCAGAAGCCGTATCCGTATCAAACGATGCACCTGTTCTAATAGACAAATTCCTGGACAGAGCAATCGAACTTGATGTAGATTGTATAACTGACGGTACGGACGTATACATAGGCGGTATTATGCAGCATATTGAGGAAGCTGGAATCCACTCTGGAGATTCAGCTTGTAGTCTTCCTCCTATCAGTTTAGATGAAGAGATTTTAAAAGAGGTAGAGGAAAAAACAAAAACAATGGCACTTAACCTTGGAGTTAAAGGGCTTATGAATACCCAATATGCGATCCACCACGGTAAGATCTATCTTATCGAGGTTAACCCAAGAGCATCAAGAACGGTTCCGTTCGTCGCAAAAGCTACAGGTATCCCTATGGCTAAAGTTGCAACAAGAGTTATGTGGGGCGAATCTTTAAGAGATGCTATAAAAGTTTATGATCCTGAGGAAAAAATTGTTAATGTATCAAATCCTGCTGCAGCAAATCTTTTAAAACCGATGTTAAAAGGGCACGTTGCAGTTAAAGAAGCTGTATTTCCGTTCAATAAACTAAGCGGAGCTGATCTTATCCTTGGGCCTGAGATGAAATCAACGGGTGAAGTAATGGGTATAAGCGATAACTTCGGAAAAGCGTTCTCAAAAGCCCAAAGCGGTGCAAAGAACTTCCTTCCTGATAACGGTGGAAAAGTGTTTATCTCTTTAGCTGATCTTGACAAAGAGTTTGCTCCGGAAATAGCTTCAAAACTTGTATCACTAGGTTTTGAAATAGTTGCAACGGGAGGAACTCACTCTGTTATTTCTGAAGCTAACGTTGAGTGTGAGAAAGTTTTAAAAGTAAGTGAAGGCAGACCGAATATTACAGATTCTCTTATGAACGAAGAGATTGTTATGGCTATAAATACTGCTGACGATAAAGAATCCAGTAAAGATGACGGGGCAACTATAAGAAGAACAGTTCTTAGAATGAACGTACCTTACTTTACTACAGTTGCCGGTGCACTTGCTTCAGTTGAAGCGATCGCAGCTCAAAAAGATAAAGATGGATTATCTCCTAAATCTATCCAGGACTTTTTACAGTAAAGCTTATTATGGATCCCAAACTGGTTTATCTGACGCAGACAGATACTACTGCGGGGTTTTTGTCAAGCGATGACAAAAGCCTCTCTTTAAAAAAACAAAGGGATCCAAATCAAAAGACCCTTCAGGTGGTTGAAAGTTTTTCAACCCTTAAAAAAAAGACCAGAGTTCCCAACAGGTTTAAAAAGCTGATAAGGAATTCCAAAAAAACTACATTTATCTACAAAAGCGGCCAAAGCTTTAGAGTCGTTGACAAAAATACCAAACACCATAACTTTCTACAAAAATTTGGATGTTTATACTCAACATCCGCAAATAAAACAAAAGAAAAGTTCGATATGGAGTTTGCGTTTGCCAATTCCGATGTAATTGTCTACAATGAACCCTTATTTAAAGAAAAGATCGGTTCTTCAATATACAAAATAAATAACAGCGCTATTAAAAAGATCCGATAATTTACTAAAGATTTAGTAAGGAGGGTTTTTTATGAGAATCTACCTCATAGCTGTTTTACTGCTTCATTTATCTTTTGCCGATGAAAAGATAAACGTAAACTTCAAAGAGCTTGAGATAAGGGAACTTCTAAACATCACAAGCAAGGTTACAAACAAAAACATACTTTTAACACAGAATATAAAAGGTAAAGTGGATTTTATCTCAAATAATCCCATAACAAAACAGAATCTGCTTGAGCTTACATACTCAGTATTACGCTCCAAAGGCTATAAAGCAGTGGAAAACGGGAATATTATAAGAGTTGTTAAAGATGATGACGATGAAAAAATAGATACGATGGTGTATCATTTAAAAAACAGCGATTCGAAAAAGATAGTTGCCGTTTTAAATAAAATAATAAACAGCAAAGAGTATAAAAAGTTCAAACCTGTTGTTTCCTTCAACGATGACACCAATTCCATAATCATAATGGCCGCAAAAAGCCGCATAGAATATCTAAAAGCACTTATTAAAAAGCTTGATATTGATAAACAGCAAGTGTATGTTCAGGCCAGAATAATAGAGGTGAGCAAACAAAAAAGCAAAGCAGTAGGGATAAAATACGGACTCTTGGCGGGAAGATCGAAAAATGACAGCGGGCTTTTGACCATGTCGGCAAACCTGGGAGGGGAACCTATTAGTTTTTCTCCCTCCCTGATAGGATTGAGCATACCCTCTTTGAATGAAGGGCTTGCTCTTGGAGCAACGATAAATCTGCTTAATGAGAACGGTGCGGCTAATATTATAAGCGAACCTTCACTTCTGTGTATCAATAACAAAGAAAGTTCTATTTACGTCGGGGAAACAAGAAGCATTAAAATAGCTACTACGACTACCGACGGAGGAAGTATAAACGATACTTATTCAAGGGAGGATATAGGACTCCGGCTTAAGGTCAAACCCCTTATCTCAAAAAGCGATAAAGTGATACTTCAAATATCTACAACCCTTGAGGATTTTGCCCAGACCACTACCAACGACCAGCCAAATACCTCTAAAAAAGATCTTTTAACCACTGCAATAGTTAATAACGGGGAGAGTGTTATCCTGGGAGGATACATAAAAGAAAAAAGTGAAGAACAAACCACAAGTGTACCGGTTTTGGGAGATATACCTATTTTGGGCTATCTTTTTAAAGATACAAACAAGATAAACGACAAAATCAATTTAGTGATAATAGTAACTCCCTATATTGTTCCAAAAAACAAAGACCTTACTTTTATAAGAAAACAGCTTGCAGAACTGAAGCTTATGGAGGAAAAGTTCACCAAAGATGTTATATCAAGTTTAATTGAAAAAGAAAAGGATAATTAAAACTCTATTTTATTTAGTTTTCAAATAATTACTATAAAATAGCACCCAAATATTATACTATTCTTCAAGGTCACTTTATTATGGAACAAAACAAAAAGACTATCACTATTATCGATACATTCGGCTTTTTATTCAGAAGCTATTTTGCACTTCCCCCGTTAAAATCAAAAACAGGATTCCCCACGGGAATGTTAACGGGATTCATGAACTTTGTAAGCAGCATAGGGCGTGATTTCAAGACTGATTATCTGGTATTTGCACTTGATGCAAAAGGTGATACTTTCAGAAATGAGATATACCCTGAATATAAAGCCCACAGACCAGAAGCTCCTGAAGACCTGAGAGCCCAGCTTCCTGTTGCTATTGATTTTATAGAAAAGATGGGCTTTAAAACAGCTTCAAAAACAGGATATGAAGCTGATGATATTATCGCCAGCCTTGCACACGATGCCAGACAAAGGGGACTAGAAGTAAGAATAGTAAGTCACGATAAAGACCTTTATCAGCTTATAAACGGTGATGTGTTTATGTTTGACCCCATAAAGAAAAAGAAAGTCTCTGATGATGAGTGTTTTACAAAATACGGGGTATACCCTAGACAGTTCACCGATTATCAATCTCTTTTAGGAGATAGTGCGGATAATGTACCGGGAGTTAAAGGGGTAGGGGCAAAAACAGCTTCAGCATTGATACAGCAGTTTGATACCCTGGAAAATATCTATGCAAACATAGATAAAATAGAAAAACCAAGATGGCAGAAACTTTTAACCGAAGGTAAAGAGATGGCATTTATAAGCAAACAGCTTGTAAGCCTGCATAACGATGCCCATTGTATAGATGACATAGATGAACTGGAAGCATTACAGCTCCCAAAAGAAAACCCCATTTTAAAAATAGCGGATACTCTTATAGAGTATGATATGCACAGAATAATCGACAAGGTTCATAAAGAAGGATTAAACTACAAGACCGAAATACCTAAAGGCTACGATGCATCAAAGATGCAGCCAAAAGAAGATATCAATATGGATTGCGAATTTATACTTTTAAATGAACGAGATGAACTTTTCAAGGTTATCGACTCTATCCCTTCTAAATCCCTTGTTGCTTTTGATACCGAAACAACATCGCTTGAAGCAAAAGATGCCCAGATTGTGGGATTCTCATTTTGTTATGAACCGAACAAGGCATACTATGTACCCGTAGGGCACTTTTATCTGGGTGTTCCGGAACAAATATCTATTGAAGATGCAAAAAAAGCCGTAGAACAGTTAAACACCCATAAACTGATACTTCAAAATTTCAAATACGATATGCAGATCGTTAAGAACAATTTGCAAATAGATCTGAAACTTGAAGCAGATACCATGATAATGGCATGGCTTCTTGACAGTGACAAGGCTGTAGGTATGGACAAGCTGGCACTTAGGCTTCTAAACGGTTATAAAACGATAAGCTACAAAGATATGGTGAAAAAAGGGGAGAACTTCTCGAACGTATCTTTAGAAGATGCCTGTAAATATGCCGCTGAGGATGCTTTTATCACATTAAAGCTGTATGAGAAAATACTAAAAGAGTTTGAAGCAAATGATGAATCATACCTTATGCAGATTGCAAAAAGGGTAGAGTTCCCGTTCATTGAAGTTCTTAACAGTATGGAAAACAGGGGGATAAAAGTAGATATTGACTTCCTTGAAGATCTGCGTGCAAAAAGCAAAGAGGTCTTAATCGGTCTTACAAAAGAGATCTACGAACTTGCGGGGCAGGAGTTTAATATAAATTCCCCAAAACAGTTAGCCGTGGTTCTTTTTGATGATATGAAACTTCCTGCACCTAAAAAGACAAAAACAGGTTACAGCACAAATGAACAGGTACTTCAAAAAATTGTAGATGAACACCCCGTAATCAAAAAACTTTTAGAGTACAGGGAAAGTTTCAAGCTTCACTCAACATATATAGAACCTCTTCTTGAGCTTGGGAAAAAAGATAAAGACAATAAGATCTATACCTCATTTATCCAAACAGGAACCGCAACAGGAAGATTAAGTTCAAAGAACCCGAACCTTCAAAACATACCAGTTAAAACGGAAGCAGGTAGAGGTATAAGAAAAGCATTTGTTGCAAAAGAGGGTTACAAACTTGTAGGGATAGATTACTCTCAAATAGAGCTTAGACTTCTGGCCCACTACAGTAAAGATCCTTCACTTGTAGAAGCATTTGTACAGGGAAAAGATATCCATATGCAGACGGCAATTAAGATATTCGGTGAAGAGGAAGCGGCACAAAAAAGAAGTATTGCAAAATCAATCAACTTCGGGCTTCTTTACGGTATGGGAAGCAGAAAACTGGGAGAGCAGCTTGGGATCCCGGCGAAAGAAGCAAAAACCTACATAGACAGCTACTTTGAAAGTTTCTCGACTGTTAAAGATTATCTGCAGTCAGTACAGGAAGATGCAATGCAGCACGGATATGTAAAAACCCTTACGGGCAGAAAAAGAAGATTTGATTTTGAGAATGCCAACGGAATGATGAAAGCTACATATCAAAGAGAATCCGTCAATACGGTTTTCCAGGGAAGTGCGGCTGATCTTATCAAACTTTCTATGAATAAGATCGAACAGAAATATAAAAATAACGATGAGATCAAGATGTTATTGCAGATCCATGATGAATTGATATTTGAAGTAAAAGAGGAATCAGTTGACGAGATTTCCGTTAAACTGGGAGATATAATGAAAAATATCTATAAACTTGAGATTCCACTTGATGTAAGTATCTCAATAGGGGATAATTGGTCGCAATTAAAGTAATTTTTGACATTGCTTTGACAAAGATAACTTTTTTTGATACAATACGAAAAAAAATAATATTTAGAGTTAGGAAAATGATTAAAAAACTTAGAAAACTTAGTAATATGTCACTATTATGTGTAACAGGAAATAATGAGTTAAAACAAAGTATCCAATCAACTTTAAGCGATTGTAAAGAGCTTACCTTTACCGATGCGGAAGGGTTTAAAAGTCTGGATAAAAAGTTTGATATTCTGGTTGTTGATTATATCTGTAACAATGCACTTGAAGTGCTTCACAGAGTAAAGGTCGACAACCCTCTTTTACCTAAGATCGTAATATTGGATGATGATAAGCCTGAAAATATAGTTGAGTGTATAAATGCCTCTGCATATTCCATACTAAAATCACCTCTAAATCTTGAAGATCTTAAACTATCTATTATAATGGCTCTTAACCAGACTAAAAGATCTGACAAGATACTTCTTTCTGAGGGTATCTATTATGATGCTTACAGGGAAAGGTTCTATGACAAGAACGGTGCCATTACACTTACGAAACTGGAATACCAGCTTTTAAAACTTCTACTGGATAATCATGACAGAATAACAAGTTATGACGAAATCAAAGAGAAAGTTTGGAAAGGTAAAAAAATGAGTATCTTTACAATGAGAAATGTCGTAAATAAGATCAGAAATAAAACATATTACTCAATCATTAAAAATAACTCGTCAAAAGGGTATCAGATAGATACTCCTAATTAATAAGATTGTGCAGGATAAATAATGGAAGAACAAGTTGTGTCAAAAGATGAACTAGTGGAGATGTTTTCACTGGGTGTACTAGAAGATGACGAAATAAGAGGCTGGCTGCTTTACGGACAAGAGATCCAGATAGTGGCTTTACACGAAACAGATCCAAGATATATAAAAGATGTTACAAACGCTAATTATTACAAATTAGTACCAGTAAATAAATAAAAGGAAAGATAAATATGTCCCATTGCCCATTTTGTAAGAAAAAAATAGCTATGAGTAAAGCTTTTTGTTCAAGAAGCTGCAAAGAGAACTATTTTCAACTTATAGCAATACAGATACCGAAACTTTTCCTAAAAAGAATATATGTATTTTGTGACGAAGAGGAAAGAGAAAAAGAGATTGTTGATTTTGCAGCAAGACACAACTGGAGACTTGATCTGCTTAGAAACAAAATCGAAGATGAAGCTATAAAAATGGGTTATATAGAAGATCCTTTAGCTAACAAGGATTGATTCTACTTTTTTCTTTTTTATATAGATAAAGATATAAAAACCCTACGACTATTGTAAATAAAGCTGATATAAGCATACCCATAGTTAACCAGTCTGTACCCAGTAAAAAACCAAGCTGAGGATCCGGCTGCCTGAATATCTCACCTATAGTTCTTGTAATTGAATATAATACAACATAAAGTATCCCAAGCTGCCCGTCAAACTGTTTCCTTTTTCTAAAGGCATATATGATCAGGAATACCAGCAGCCCTTCAAGAACAGCTTCATATAAGGCAGAAGGGTGGCGCAGTATGCCATCAACATATATTCCCCACGGCACATCAGTAGCTCTTCCGACCAATTCCTGGTTTATAAAGTTTCCTATTCTGCCGAATATATAACCCAAAGGTATGGCAATGGCTGCAATATCACTCAAAAGAAGAAATGAGATATTCTTTCTCCTGCAGTATAGAACAGATGCAAGGATAAACCCTATAACCGCTCCGTGGTAACTCATACCCGATATCCCTATAAAAGTACCGTCCTGGGCAAATGGATTAAATATTTGCCAGGGGTGAGTGAGATAATAAGCGGTATTTGGATCGTAGAATATCACATAACCAAGCCTAGCACCAAGGATAACTCCTATCTCTACCCAGAAAATATAACTGTCAAGGATATCTTTTGAGATATTGATATTATCCTTTTTTACTATCCAGTGTGCTGCGTAAATAGCGCTTATAAGTGCCAGGGCATACATAATACCGTACCAGTGCACGGCAATACTTCCAAGATTGAATGCGACAGGATCAAATGTCGAGTAGATATTGTTCCAGGTCTGCATAGATTACTTTTCGTCTCCTAAAGCTTCAGCAATTAGTTCTATCGGGTTCTTAAACACAACCTCGCTGTCTGTTCTGCCAAGAGAGTCGGTTATCTGCATTCTACAGGCGCTGCACTCGGCACTTACCACGTCGGCCTTTGTATTGTTGATCATAGCAGCTTTTTTTACCCCCACGGCTTTTGCAAAATGGTACTTTTCACTTTGCATCGTAACACCGCCGAATCCGCAACATTCATTTGGATCGCTCATCTCGTCCACTTTGTAGTTTTGCTCTATGAGTGCTCTTGGTTCTTTAAATACACCCTGCATTTTTTTCGCATGGCAGGGATCGTGATAGGTTACAATATCGCTCATTTGATCTTTATCTTTTAAAAGCTCTTTTAATTTTGTAGAGCCTTCAAGCCATTTTGTGGCAAGTTGAACTTTTGGAGCTATCTTCTTGGCCCTTTCTCTCCACTCAGGCTGGTCATGGAGAAAATGTTCCCAGTCAGTGTTTATCATTGCACTACAGGTAGCTTCTGGGATAATAATTGCATCTACATCATCGATGAATGTCTCAAAATATTCGATATTTTTCTTGATAAGATGATCCACCGTATCAAAATCTCCGGTAAAATACGCAGGTGCTCCGCAGCATTTCTGTTTCTTCGGGATAAAGGCATCTATCTCAAGTCTTTCAAGTATTTTTAAAAGAGATTTACCAATATTCGTATACGCATAATTACCCATACAGCCTATAAATATAGCTACTTTTTTTACATCTTTTGTGGAATCTTTGTGGTAAGTGATGTTTTCTGGATATGTATTTAGGAATGATTTTCTGTCGGCAAAGGGCAGGCTTCTGTCTTTGATCATCTCGATTGGAAGATTAAGACGGAATTTACCGCTTTGATTCTTATGGTTTATCTTTAGTCCGCAGGTCTGGAATACCCAGCCAAGCTTTGCCATGAGATCCATTATTTTCCTGTGTCTTAATAAAAAGAAGAATGCTCTTTTATACCAGGCAATACCGTATTTTTGTGCTATATCGCTTCTAACCTGCTCGATGATCATATCCGTAGGCAGGTCGTTCGGGCATACCTCCACACAGTTGGTACATAAAAAACAGCTTTCAAATATATCTTTTGCCGTTTTATCAAGCTCCAGCTCGTCTCTTTTGTATGCACCAAGAAGATCGATAAATCCTCTTGGACTTGTAGTCTCATCCTGGTTTACGTTAAAAATAGTACATACGGTTTTACATTTACCGCACTTGATACACTCGTCGCTTACTTCTGTAAAATTAAATTTATTATTATCCACTATGAAAAAATCCTTGTTATTGTAAGAGTTGATATTTTATCCAATAATTCTTTATCATCCGATAAATATAAAATGACGCTATTTATTTAAGGAGTAATTAAACAAAGATTTATTATAATTTCGCCACTTAAACGAAAGATATCTTCTTTCAGATAATTCACAGCTTCCGGCATAGCTCAGCGGTAGAGTAGATGACTGTTAATCATTTGGTCCCTGGTTCGATCCCAGGTGCCGGAGCCACGTTTCTTATAATCACGTCAACAAAGAGATTTTACCCGGATTTATTACAGCTTGATAGCAAAACAGCATATTTTTCTATTTTTTCAACCTGAAATGTATTTTTTTAATTCTTAGTATAATATAATTAAGTTAATGTTAAAAATACTAAAACAAAACCTATATAAAGTAATATTCAATTTAAAAGCTTCCTATTTGGTCATATTTATATCATTGATCTTGTGGGCCGTTTACTCTTATAATACAATGAATAAACAAATAGAATCAGAGAAGGTCTATGCAAAGCTGATAAATCTAAGCGGCAAGCAAAGGATGTTATCCCAAAAGACCGCTCTTATGGCAAAAAGGTATTTTGAGACAAGTGATCTGAAGTTTAAAGAACACCTTAAAGAACTGATCGATCTAATGAAATCGGAGAACTCTTATCTTACCCACCATCTTCCTTCAAAAACAATGAAAGAGATATATTTTCAAAAACCGAATGAATTAAATAAAAAAGTTGAATATTATTTTACAGTCCTGGATAAATTTTATATGGAAGAGGACCAGATAACATTGCGTCTTATCGAAAACTCCTCCTTTGAACTGCTTCCTCTTTTGAATAATGCAGTAAACGCTTTTGAAAAAGAAAGTAATGAAAGAACGGAACAGATGAAAGAAAAAGAGCGTTTTATTTTAATAGGAACGATCATAACTTTAATTATAGAAGCACTGTTTATAATGATTCCTGCAATGAATCTGGTAAATAGAACACAGCATCAACTAAGAGAGATAAACAACACTCTTGAAAGCAAAATCAACGAACAAACAAAAATGATAAAAGAGGATAGAAATCTCTTATCTTTATATTTGAACACGGTTAATATTCTGATCATTTCTTTGGATAAAAACGGGGATATCATTATGATAAATAAAACAGGATGCGAAATCCTGGGTTATACAAAAGATGAACTTATCGGTAAAAACTGGTTTGAGATCGGGCTGCTGCACGAATCCGAAAAGAAAAAAGTAAAAGAATATTTTGATCTGATAGTTTCAAATAAAATTGCTGTCAAAGATAAATATTTCCAAAACAAGCTTCTTAATAAAAATGGTGAAGAAGTGATTCTTAAATGGTCAAATTCTATTTTGAAAATAGAAAATAAAATAGTAGGGGTACTTAGTTCGGGAATTGACATCACCAAAGAGAAAAAGCAAGAACAGATAATAAACCAGCAGGCAAGCAATGTTGCAATGGGAGAGATGATTGCAAACATTGCCCATCAGTGGAGACAGCCTTTAAGCATCATCACCACAAGTGCTACGGGGATTCAGTTGCAAAAAGAGATAGATAATCTTACCGATGAGCAGTTTTTTACGGCAACAAATATGATAAATGACCAGGCCCAGTATCTGTCAAAAACCATTGATGATTTCAGAAATTTTCTAAAAGGGGATATCAAGCCAGTGGTGTTTGATATAAACAAAGATATAAATGAGTTCCTTACTCTTGTTAAGGCCTCTATAGAATCACACCATATAAATGTAATAACGGAATTAAATGAACACAAAAATATCAAAGGCTATCCAAATCAATTAAAACAATGTTTTATAAATATCTTTAACAACTCAAAAGACGAGTTTGAGAAGATAGACGAGAATGACAGGTACTTATTTATTGAAGAGCATTTTGACGAAAAAAGTATCTACATAACATTCCAGGACAGTGCAGGGGGGATCCCCGAAAACATTTTACCTAAAATATTCGATCCCTATTTTACTACAAAAGAGCAGACTCGAGGGACAGGATTGGGCCTTAGCATGACTTATGATATTATAGCAAACGGGATGAATGGCGATATAAAAGCGCAAAATATAGAATATGAATATGACAACAAGCAGTTAAAAGGTGCGAAGTTCACCATAACAATTCCTATTGAAACTATTTAAGTTATATCTGTAATTTCGGGTTTAACAACACTCTAGCTCACATTTATCCATCAGTTGGATGCCCTTTTCAAAATCATACTCCTCAAAGAGATCAAAGATATAAAACACATTTGAACAAACAAGATATAGTATATCTTTATTTTCACCCTTAATAAAAACCTCATGGTAGTTATCCGGTATTTTATCCATAAAGTTATCCCAAAAAGGGTTCCTGGATTCAGGTTTTATCTCAAACAGTTCATTCATTGATGATATTACTAGTGAAGCATTTTTATAACAGTCTATCTTTTTAAATGATGTGTATCTTTCTTCTATACTTTTGTTTCTGTCAAACATATTGCTCCTTTGAAGAAACAATGCATTAACTATTCCTTTTAAAACTATCAACGGAATAAAATAAATTACCATACGAATTAAGACTTAAAACGGGCCTAATCCTCTGCTACAACTGTTCTTGGATTCTCTTTTGCCTTTTTGAATAGCTCTTCAAGGTTGTTATTGATCTTTACCAGCGGCAGGTTGGATTCATTTGAGATTACCGCAAATGATGAAGACAAACTGCCCTCATATTCAGAGAACTTTGAACTGCCTACGACCTTCATTATCTTGTTAGAGAGCATCTTTGCAGAGTCAAGGTTGCATTTTGGAAGTATTACTGCAAACTCGACACCGAATATTCTTGCAAAAATATCGCTCTTTCTAAGATTATTGTTGACTATATTAACAAACTCCACGATAAGCTTGTCAGCTTTTCTATTACCTATAGTATTGTTTATATTGGCAAAGTCGTTTATCGTGATCTTTAGTATTGAAAGTTTCTGGTCATACCTTTTTGCTATCTCAAACTGCTTATTTAGAAAAACACGGTACATGGACTTATTGACAAGCCCTGTAAGCTGGTCTTTTGTAGCCATTTTGGCAAGTTTGTCTTTTTCTTCTATATCTTTTGTTGTATCGGCTACCATGCCTATTAGGACACCTTTTTTCTTTTTCTCCTCGATGGTGACAAACCTAAGGTACTTTTCTGTTGAATTTTTTCCCGTGAACTTGACTGTTATATCGATCTTCTTGTGTTCGCTTGTAGCAGCGTTAAGTGCTGCTTTCATATTGATCTGGGAGTCTTCATCAAGATGCTCCATTATCAAAGAGATAGTAAAGCTCAAACCGCATGATGCAAAATCCTGTTCAATTATCTCCAGGGACTTTTGGTTGTAATGGGCTTTTTGGGTGTTCATATTCCACTCCCAGAAACCAATATTTACCTCTTCAAGGGCTTTTGTAAGGTATTTATGCTTAACTTTGAGCTGCTTTTGTTCTATCTCGTTTCTCTTTTTTTGATTAATATTCTCAACTACCGAGGTCAAAACTTTGATCATCTTATCTTTTCTGAAAGGTTTCATGAGATATTTATTTATTCCAAGATCTACCGAATCCAGAAGTACAGTACTGTCATTAAAGGCACTAAGAACAACAATTGGAACATCCGGATTTGTTTTTCTAAGCTCCCTTGCCATCTCTATTCCGTTTAGTCTGGGCATTTTTATATCTGTAATGATCAGATCAGGTGTGTTTTTTATAAAAGATACTATACCGCTTTTTCCGTCTTCCTCTATATAAACTTCTCTGAAAGCCAAACTTAAAAAAGAACCGACTTCATTACGCAGTTCAAGTTCATCTTCCACATACAAGGCTGTCAGATTTTCGGCGATATTCATTAATCTATTCATTAAGTAACAATCCTTTTTTTCTAATAAATTTTATTTTAACATTAATATTATAAATTTAACTTATTTTAATTATGACATTTTTATTACATGAAAGCTGTATTTATCAGCTTTACAAGAGGTCTAATTTAATTATTTTTATTTACTACAGTTAATAAAACTCCCATTTATAGCGAAATGGATAATAATCAATTAATTATTCTTACGCTAGACTTATATTATGAAAATATTATTATTAGACACGCAAGAGACTAAAGAGCATCTTGAACTTCTCATTGATATATTTAAGCTTGAGTGGACTCTTTTTGTGCCTGGAAATATAGAAGAAGCATGGCTTATTTATAATACAAATGCAATAGATATCCTGATCATAGATTTTATAAACACCGAGAATAAAAGCTTTTTGGAAAAGGTTGTGAAACAAAACTCTGCGCAAAGAACCATTACGGTGGGAGATATTTTGGATTGCAGCAGTGCGCTCGGATGCGAAAATTGTATTGAGAACTACAGTAGAAAAAGAATTGTGCAGCCAATAGATACAAAAGAGCTTTACCATACTATAAGCCAATTTGACAATATAGAGTGCAAATACTTTTTAAGTTTTGATGATATCAACAAGCACCTTCCCAAAATTATCAAGAAATATAACTTCTGCAGTTATAATGATAAAAACAGAGTGATCGAATGTGAGGAGCATCACTTATACAAGCTGTTTGAAATAAAAGAGTTTCTCTTAAAAAGCAATATTTCCCACACACTCAGAGAAAATAAATTATTCATTCACTAGCCCTTTAAAAAGCCTCTACTTAGCTTTTTATATCAAAAGGTACTTTACCTTTCTCTTTTATCCTGTCTCTAAAATATATTGATACAAAAACAACACTTACTAGAAGTAAAATTACAAAGACTGATTCCAATTTCCCATTTCCTTTTATAATAATATTTTATTTTATTGAAAAAGATAATATAATAAAAAAGTGTCCAAAAGTGTCATTGCTTAATATTTTTTATTAATGGATAAAAATTACAATCTATTAAGCAAGAGTTAAAATAAAAGTTAATAGAATTGTATTTACATAAGTTATTTTTTAAATAATTTATACTAATACAAGGAGTTGTTATGAAAAAATTAGGTTTCGTTGCAGGTATGGTTGTGCTTGCAGGTATAAACGCATTTGGTATGAGTGACTCAGAACTTAGAGAACAAGCGAAGAATACTGGTCTTAAGCCTATTCCTCAAAGTCAGTTAGAGATACTGAAGCTTGTAGACAATCCAAAAAATCCTATCACGGATTGTAAAGTTGAACTTGGTAAAAAGCTTTATTTTGACCCAAGACTTTCAAAAAGTGGTTTAATCTCGTGTAATACATGTCATAATCTAGGTATGGGTGGTGCTGACGGCGTGGGTGCTGCTGTTGGACATAAATGGACTGCAAACCCTGCCCACTTGAACTCACCGACTGTATATAACTCGGTATTAAATGCTGTACAATTCTGGGACGGTAGAGATCCACACCTTGAGGCTCAAGCACAAGGTCCGGTTCAAGCAGGTCCTGAAATGGCTGCACCAAAAGAGCTTGTAGTTGCAAGAGTTACTACAATGCCTGATTATGTAGAAGAGTTTAAAAAAGCTTACGGTGACGATGTAAAGATCACATTCGAGCTTATCACTGATACTATTGCGGTATTTGAAAGAACACTTGTTACACCTTCAAGATATGACGCATTCTTAAACGGTAACGATAATGCGTTAACAAAAGCAGAAAAAACAGGTCTAAAAGTATTTATGGACAAAGGTTGTGCAGCTTGTCACAATGATATCGGTCTTGGTGGAACAATGATGCCGTTTGATCATACAAAATACGACTTTGCAAAAGGTGGATTTACCGGTAACGAAAACGGTATGGTTAAAACTCCGACATTAAGAAATATCGAAGAGACAGCTCCATACTTCCACAACGGTAACATCTGGTCACTTGCAACTGCAGTTAAGCAGATGGACAAGATCCAGCTTTCAAACAATATAACTGACAAAGAAGTTGGTCAAATCGTTACATTCTTAAAAGCACTTACAGGTAAAAAACCTGACATTTCATATCCTCAATTACCGGTTATTACTGAAAAAACTCCATTACCGGATATGAACTAATCATCATAAAAGAGCCTTTCGGGGTTCTTTTATCCTTATATTACTTCCAAAATTAGTCATTTATTATATTGTTTAATTTATTCAACACTTTAAAACTCCATTTTATTTTATTACAAAATAGTTACACTATTGTAAAAATAATTTTATATAAGTGATTAATATATGAGATATTTCTTGTATAAAATTGCATAAACAAAGACATAATTAAACTTTGCGATTCTGATTTATAGATAAATTAACTAATTAATAATAAATTAGCTAAAATAATATTCACTAAAATAACACAGGATCAAATATGAAACACGATTATGACTTTATACCCCTTTCAATTATCATATTTCAAAATAATAAATTGATCTATTGCAACAAATATCTTAAAGAGATTTTTAAGGCACAGGATCAAAATGAGGTTTTGGAAAAGCTTCTGCTAATGGTTAACCTGAGCAATGAAAAAGAACTATACCGTTACTTTTTAAAGAATCAGGCATTTAAGTATAAAGATCAAAAGATAAAACTAAAACACATGAAAAAAGAGTACGATCTTTTTATATTTACAAAAATGGATGAAAAGCTTTTTGATGAGGAAAGCACTGTCATAAAAGATCTAATTAAGAGTAAAATCGAGATGCTCTCTTTCTACAAAGGAATAAGGATATATTCAAAAGAGGAGGTCATAGCCGTAAACGACTCAAAGATTCTGGTAAAAGTTTCCAAGAAACAGCAGTTGAACCTTTATGACAACAAAGAATATTTTATAAAGATCAATAACCAGTGTCATACGGCAAAAGGGATCTCTTTTAATAAAGAAAAAAAGATACTGACCCTTTCCAATATAAAAAAAGAGACAAAGAACTGCGGCTTTGACAGAGACGAAGTAAGATTGAAGATAAAAACAAATAAGATCCATATCCCCGTAATAAACAAAGATCTCGATATTTATGATATCTCAGAAAAAAGTATCTGTTTTATATCGGACAAAGAGTATGACCTCTCAAGGCTAAACCATGCTGTTGAGATCAAGGTGCCTTTTATGGAAGAGCTTTTATATGTAAATTACATGAAAAAGGTTGTATTAAACGACAAGATCAAATATATTTTCCATCTAAACAGCCACTCTAAAAAACTATCCAGGTTCCTGCACGACACCCAGGAGGAGCTTATAAAAGAGAGTATCTCTTCTCTTAAAATTTAATTTTGGAAACGAAAAGTAATAAAAAGAACTAAAAAATTTATTTTGTCAGAAAAATGTAATAGTACAAAACTATTTTATGATATAATTAAGTATATAAAATTAAGGTGTATTGAACTTGATAAAAAAAATTTTAACTAAAACCAAATATACATATAAAGATTTTAAGAACGAACTATTTAAAAAAGATATAGATTTCGATCTTCTCAAAAAGATCAAGGAGGAATCGGGTATCGATCTTAACAAAGCTGATGATAAAGGCAGATACCTTCTTCATGAATGCATAGAAAAATCAATGCTTAAATCGGCTCTTTGGCTTATAGAGGAGGGGGCTGATGTCACTATATTGAACAGCTACGGTGAGAACGCTCTTGATATAGCGATCGATTATAATAAACTTCAAGTAGTTAGATTTATCCTGGCGTTGGGGAAAATAGAGCTTGAAAAGAGAGATAAAGATGGAAGAACTTTGCTGCAAAACGTTGTTATGCAGGGACAAAACGATGTTGCGAAAATACTGATCGATTACGGAGCTGACGTAAACTATAAAGACAACAGGAACCGTAACGTTATATTTGACGCGTTGGCATTCGGGAATGAAGATTTTATCAACTATCTGCTTGAGATCAACGGTATCGAACTGAACAATATTGACCTTGACCAAAACTCTGTTATGAACCACCATGAGGTGATAAACAACGACAATATTGCAAGAAAGCTTATAGAAAAAGGTGCCGACACCACAATTAAAGACAAAAACGGAAACACCTACCTTTGCAGAAGTGCATTAAGGGGTATAGAGGCATATGATATTGTTGCATTTGCTTTAGAACACGGAGCGGACATCAACTCCCGGGTATTGAACGAGAATACTATTTTAATGGAACTTATCTCTTCTTACTCAAAGATTCCCGAGGAAGAGAAGAAACGAAGGGAAGACCTCTTTAAAATGGCAAAGCAGGTGGTAATTCAGGGGATTGACCTCAATGCCATAGATATTAACGGTGAGAGTGCTTTGTTCAAAGCTGTAAGGTCAAAAGATACAGAGCTTGTATCATTCCTTTTAAACTCAAAAATAGATCCTAATATACAAAACAACTATATGCAGAGTGCCCTGCATTTTGCCGTGTACCAGGGTATTGAAAGCCTTGATATTATTCTGTTATTGATCAGATACGGGGCTGATCCCCTTGTTAAAAACAATAAATTTCAGACCATATATGAAATATTGAATAATATAATTTTACACACCCACGGGAGAAAAAAGCTTCAGGATAAATTTATACTTTCAAAAATAAGACAGGACGGACAGTATATCGTTATATTAAAAGAGCTGCTTGAATCAAACACAAAAAATCTTAATTTTCTTGACAGTAACGGAGACCCGTTGTTCTTTACACCTTTATTGTACGAACATTTCCAATTATTCAAGCTTTATATAAAATACGGTCTGGATATACATAACAAGAACAGCAAAGGGAACAACGTACTTTTTGAGTATATTCTGAAAGTATTTAACGATAACAAGGAGAACAAAGAGTTCCAAAACAATATCAGCATGATATTAAGCAAAAAGGTTGAACACAACACCCAGAATAATGAAGGCAAGACCATATTGCACAAAGTGCTTGAAACTCCTTGTAACCTTCACCTTTTTGATACCCTTACCGAAATTATACTTTTTGATTACACCTTGACCGACAAACTTGGACGAAGCGTAATCCACAGTACCATCTGGCACGACAAAACAAATGTTATAAAAAGGATCCATGAAAAAAACAATAAAATCGTAAATATCCCTGACTGTTACGGGATACTCCCGATGACCTATGCCGCACTCTTGGGAAATCAGGCATTGGTGCTTCTTTTTATCGAACTAAACGCAAACGTAACAAGCGGTATTGAAGTTTCCCAAAATGCAAAGGAAAAATTCAGGCCTATGCTTAAAAATCTGGATAAACTGAGATTGAATATTAAAAACCCCGATACTTTAAAGAATATAGAAAAAGTTATCGACCAGGTTAAAAGAGATTTTGCATAACAAAACACATACTTAAAGAAAATGAAATGAACAGGGAATTAGCAATAATAGATATTATCAAGAACATTTTTACAAACAGGATTTACAGGCTTATGCTGATAGGAAGCTTGATAGCAGCGGTACTTCTTCCTATTTTGGCTCAGCAGATAGTTGTACCCTCTTTTTATAAACAGATGCTTGAGAATACCCTTGCAGATGCCAAAAAAGTGGGAACTCATATTGCACGGCACCAAAACCATGATGTAAGCTCTACAGTGTTTTATACTGCCCTTGACAAGCTCAAAGATGATTTTGAGATAATAAAAATAAGGCTTTTTGATCAAAACGGGAAAATAGTTTTCTCGACAAAAACATCCGAAATAGGAAATATCAACGAAAAAAGCTATTATAAAGATATTGTAGCAAAAGGTAAAATGTACTATAAAATAGTACAAAAAGGCGCTAACAGTTCCGAAGGGGATTCCGTTTTAAACGATGTTGCCGAAATATACGTACCCATAATGAAAGAGGGAGTATTTAAAGGTTCATCGGAGATATACTACGACATAACAAAAAAGAAAGAGTCTTTTAAAGAACTGATGATAAAAGTTAATCTAATCTATTATGCTTTTGCTTTTTTATTTATAATCTTTGTTTTATTCATGCTTTATAATGCAAGTGCCGTAAACCTGAGAGAATACCTTGTAGACCAGGAATTAAAAGAGCTTAACAGTTCACTAAAAGAAAAAGTGGATCAAAAGACCAGGGCACTACAGGATATAAATAAAAACCTTGAGAACAGGGTCAACGAGGAGATAGAAAAAAACCGTAAAAAAGACTCACGACTTTTCCAGCAGTCAAAACTGGCATCGATGGGTGAGATGATAGGTAATATTGCCCATCAATGGAGACAGCCTTTATCTGCCATTTCAAGTACCGTAAGCAGCATGAAACTGCAAAAAGAGCTTGGAATACTTGAAGAGAAAGAGATAGAAAAGGGTTTTGACAAAATAAGCAGCACCACGGAATACCTCTCAAATACAATAAACGATTTTCGGGACTTTTTCCAGTCAGATAAAAAGAAAACAACCACTAATATAAACAATATCATAAAAAGTACCCTTTCAATATTGTCTTCAACTATAAAAAACAATGAGATCAAAATAGTTCAGAACATAGATAATACCGAGCTTACAACCCTTCCAAACGAATTTCAGCAGTCTTTGCTTAATATCATAAATAATGCAACAGATATATTGCAGGAAAAGAACCCTAAAGAGAAGTATATCTTTTTAGAGTCAAAGAAGATCGAAAAAGAGAACAAAGTCGAGATAACCATACTTGACAATGCAGGTGGTATTAAAGAGGATATTATAGAAAAGATCTTTGAACCTTATTTTACTACCAAACACCAAAGCCAGGGTACGGGAATAGGACTTTATATGACTCAGGAGATAATAAAAAAACACCTAAAAGGTAATATAAAGGTTTCAAACCACAAATTTGAATATAACGGCGAACAATACAAAGGGGCATTATTTAAAATAACTGTTCCTTTGCAATAACGATTCTATCGGTATTTTAAGTTAACAAATATTACAATCAATTTTAAACCTGGAGGGGTGATTTTTAATGGGTAAAATCTATTTTTACATTTCATTTGTTTTATTATGTTTTTCTTCATATTTTATTTTAAATACAGAGAAAAACGAAAAGATACAAGGATATTTAGAGAATAAAACAAAACGATTCGAACAAAGTTATAACGTACTGTACGGTCAATACAAAAAGTTGTCAAGCTTGATCTACCATACAAGGATCAATACAAAAGAGGTTCTATACATATTCAAAGATGCTTATAAATCTGATGAAAACCAAAAAGCCCGGATAAGAAAAGAGCTTTTTGAGAAACTAAATTCCACTTATTCCCTTTTAAAGGATCATAATCTTAAGCAGCTTCACTTTCACCTTCCAGACAACGAAAGTTTCCTAAGATTCCACAGGCCGTCTAAGTTCGGGGATAATCTAACCAATATAAGAGACACCATAAAATACGTAAACAGATACAAAAAACCGGTAGACGGTTTTGAAGAGGGAAGAATCTACAACGGGTACAGATTCGTTTACCCTTTATTTTACGAAGGTGAACACATAGGAAGCGTAGAAGCATCTTTCAGTACCCTTGTTTTGTCCAGCGAGTTCATGAAGAATTTCAATGTAATAGCAAAATTCTTAATATCTAAAGATGTGGTAAATGAAAAAGTGTTCGAAGCAGAAAAAAGTAATTATATAAAATCAAAGTTTGATAATTTTTATTTAGAGAAAAAGATCATCGAAAAACTAAATTACCCCGATACGAAAATTTCTGACAAAACAAGAAAGATAATTGAAAATGAGGATTTAAATGATAAGAACTTCTCCTTGTACGACAGTACCAACAAAAGTGTTCTGACATTTATCAAAATCAAAAATCCAATATCTGATAAAACAGTGGGTATTATGGTTATAAAAAGCGATGCCAAGTATATACACAACAAAACAACGAATTTCTATATGGCTTTCGGCGGGGCTGTGATCTTTATTATACTTGCACTTATGTTCCTGTATAAAAATAAGAACCAGACTAAAATCCTTAACCAGACAGTAAGGGAGAAAACAAAAAAACTGACAAAACTGAATAAAGAGCTTGAAAACAATGAACATAAACTACAAAGACTAAATGAGAACCTGGAAATAAAAATAAAAGATGAAGTATCAAAGAACAGGGAAAAAGACAGAGTTCTTTTTGAACAATCAAAAATGGCTGCACTTGGTGAGATGATAGGTAATATCGCCCATCAATGGAGACAGCCTTTATCCGCCATATCAACAGGGGTAAGCAGTATGCAGCTGCAAAAAGAGCTGAACCTTTTAACTGATGATGATTTTCATAACAACTGCAACTCTATAGTCAGAAATGTTGATTATCTTTCAAAAACCATAGATGATTTCAGGAATTTTATAAGAGGGAACAGTAAAAAAGAGAAGTTCAATATAAAACAAAGCATCCAGTCTTTCCTAAGCATAGTCTCTTCATACGTAAAAAAAGACAATATAGATATCCGGCTGGATATAGAAGATATACAGATCACAGGTCTTCAAAACGAACTAAACCAGTGTCTTATAAATCTTTTTAACAATGCAAGAGATGCATTAAGTGATAAAAGAGAAGATAAATATATCTTCATCAAGGCATCCAAACAAAAGGATCAATTGAAAATATTGTTCAAAGATAATGCGGGAGGGATAAAAGATACGATAATAGATAAGATCTTTGAACCTTATTTTACCACAAAACATCAAAGCCAGGGTACCGGACTTGGACTCCATATGACATATAAACTCATAGTTGACGGGATGGACGGTACGATAAACGTTCATAATGAAACATATATCCACGAAGGCAAAGAGTATTCAGGTGCCGTATTTGAGATAATAATACCTTTATATGAAGAAGAGTAATGAAAAAAGAGAATTTAAACTATAAGGAAATTGAAAATGCCACCGAGGTTTTAGGACTGATAGGTATAGAAACTGCCGATAAAATAAAAAAGAAATACCTAAAACTCTCCAAGCAATACCATCCCGATATGCCAGATGGTGACATTAAAAAATTTCAGGAGATAAACAAGGCATATAAGCTTTTGGAAAAGTATATAAAAAACTACAGATTCACTTTTTCAAAAGAGGAGTTTTACGATCAGTATCCCCATGCCAAAGAGTATAACGGCGATCTTATGTGGGGTAAAAGACCCTAACTACTCTACAACTATCACCATACCTTTTATGCGTTTGATCAAAGAGGAGTTTTTATCAAAATTCCATATCTCTTTACCCGGTTCCAGCGAGGTAAAAGCGGATTTCCCGACGATCAGTCTTCCCTGGTTGTTTAAAAGATTTAACGTTCTTATCCCCCAAAACTGATGAAATATAACCGGTTCATTGTTAATAGTTCCTGCATATAGCATAATATGCCCCTTTATATAAAACAGCGTTTTAAAAGGTTTTGCCTCTTTTAAGATTAGCTCTTTTTTCTCTTTGGACGTTAAAAGCTCCAAATCCACATATCTTCCGTTCTTCACTTGAGAGGAAGAGTTCCTGTCAAGATATATGCCAAAAAGACTGAAAAAATCCCTGGTCATTGAGGAACAGTCTCTAGTACCAATTAATCCACCCCAGCCGTATGCTTCGTTTTGAAGCTCTTTTAGAGCAAGGCTTATATTTTCTTCATTAAATAATATAGGCTTTTTAACAATATTCTCATTCTTAACCCTTTGTATTTCCCCGCTGCTACCTGCTATTATTAGCAGATTGCCGTTTTCATCCCGGGGAAACAGCGTACCAAGCTTGATATACTCTATGAAACTTCCATTTTCCAGGTAAAGGGGGAAATTATCCTTGACAGCTATTGCGTAATCGCCTGTTTGAAACTGTTTTGCCGCATCATCATTGATTATGGCAATATCTCTTGTGTCGATCCATCCTGCGGCAAAAGAGGTCTGAACAAACGCCCAGGCCCTGTCTTTTGAATAATGTGATACAAGAAGCGGCGTATTTAGATAAACTGCGGAGTTTTGATTGTAATCAAAAGGGAAACCCTCTCCGGCTTCTTCGGGATTTGAAAACAGCGGTTTATCCGTAGGCAGTACCCTTAAATCGCTGTTTTTTACAGTAACTGCTTTAAGAGAACGCATACCGAAATCTTCAAAATTGCTGTTATGTTTTATCTTTTCAAACCATTCTTTAGTTAAAGCTCTGTAGTTCTGCCCGTAAACTTCCATTTTTTCATAACCAAACCCCCACATAGATTCCTCTTTGGTATAAGAAAACTTCTTTATGTTCCAGGGCTTAAAATATTCTTTATTATAAATATCGTCAAACTCCTGCAGCTTCTTAATATCTACAGGTTCTGTTTTTCCCCGGGTATATACATTGGGAGTTTGGGGCAGGGTGGTTATATCTTCGATCACATAATCTTTTTGGGCACATCCGGTAAAAATAAATACCAAAAAAATAATAAAGCTGATATATCTTCCCATATCAGACCTGTGTACGGTTGTTGCAATATTTTTATTTACTGTTTTTATATCTTTTTGTCTTATAATCATAGATAAAAATATACCATATAGTAACTAATAAGCTTTAATCCTGCATTTTGTATATTTTCTTTCTCTCTTTGGATGAGGGGACGTCCAGCAGTTTTCTATATTTTGTTATCGTTCTTCTTACCATTGAGACCTTGTATCTTTGCTGAACCATATCTACAAGGTCCTGGTCGGTAAACGGTTTGTCGTGGGCTTCACTTTCAACTACCTGCTTGATATAGTTCTTTATCTCTGATGATGAAAGGTTTTTTGAAACGGCATTGGTGAAAAACGATTTCAAAGAGAATGTTCCCCTTGAACATTTTATATATTTGTTGGATACCGCTCGGCTGATAGTGGATTCTTCAAAACCAAGTTCATTTGCGACCTCAGACATTGTCAAAGGCTTCAGTTCGCTTCCTATAAAGAAACCTATCTGTTTTTCTACGATGATTAAAATAAGCTTGTAAAGGGTTGATTTTCTAAGTTCTAGGAGATTTACAAGATCCCTTGCCTCTTTTAGTTTGCTTTTTATCTCTTCATTCTTTGATTTAAAAGGATCAGTTACCACTATATCAGGGTAATAATCGTTATTTACCTTTATTTTTATATCATCGTCAACCTCTACGAAAAAATCAGGAATAATATAAGGCTGGTCTTCAAGGTAATCGATTGCCGGGGGATTTTTAAACTTTTTGATCAACTCTTTTGATTCGTCAAATCTGTGGTGTTTATAATATTTATCAATATTAGTCAGATTTGATATCATCTTTTCGGTAAAACTGTATAACTCCTGGTCAACTTCCAATTCGCTTAACTGAAAAAGGAAAGATTCTTTAAGATCATATGCCCCGACTCCTGTAGGCTCAAGGTGTGCAAATCTTTGTCTTATACTTTCGGCGAACTCGTTCGTTACGCCGCATTTTATCGCTACTTTTTCGATATCACCCTCAAAATATCCTTCATCATTTATAAAGAAGAGTATCTCTTTTGCAACTTTTTGAGAGTTGGGTGTTGGAAAGAGGGGTGCGCATATCTGCTCATCAACCTTATCATAAATAGATTCATGGTATATGCTCATATTTTCGATAAAAGCTCTTTTGTCATCTTCACCGCCGCTGTAAGATGGTCCGGAATAACTTCCCGATTCGAAGTGGGAATTAACTTCTAAAAAAGGATTTTCGTAGCTGTATTCTTTGAACAGTGTATCTAATTCTTGTAGAGGTGCCTGAAGTAGTGGAAGCCAGGTTTTAAGCGAAAGCTGTAAAGATTGTTTTTGTTTTACATTTAATCTAATATTATTTAACATATTAAAATTGTACCACAGATAAAAAATCTGTAATACAATTTTTTGTATGCTTAGTATACAATTAGTATTTTAATCTAACCACACCGTTTGGTTTGGCGATTTTCATTTGACATGAAAGTCTAGATTTAGGAGTACAAGTTCCAGAACAGATCTCTTTTAGTACTTTAACCTCTTTATCTGTTTTATCAGACAAGAATTCCATACCAGATTCAACTTCTACAACACATGTACCACATTCACCGTCTCTGCAGCCGAAAGGAAGTGCCGAACCACTTGCTTCAACGATATCCTGGATTGTGCTACCTTCTTTTACATTGATTGCTAAAAAATCATTTACTATTTCTACTCTTGTTGTCATTTCTTTCTCCTTACTTTTTATATGGTTTAACCAAGATGTCGCCTTTAACCAACATCATAGGTGCAATTCTGACTTTTGGACTTATCGTATACTGTTGACACTGTTCAGCATCTTCAGCAGTAATAGCGCCAAATTTAACTAATAAGTCTAATTCTTCATCTTCCATATAACTAGTAGGTTCTTCATCAGATAAATTTTCAACATAAATCAGACATTTTGAATAATCCTCTTTAGACGTTTCCATCGGAATACCTTTTTCTTTAGCTAATCTAACGATAGGTTCGCCGATTTTGGCATCGTAAACACCGTCAGCAGCTTCATCGAAATGCATAAAAATCACTTTTGCCATTTAATTCTCCTTATTTAGAACTATTTTTTCTTTCTTCGACCTTTTTTTTGAACAATGGAGACTCTGTAGTTTCATTGTCACAACCATCATCAACAGCTTCAAGCTCATGCTCTCTGCAGCCAATGATCTCTACTTCCATCTCGGTTCCAAAAAAATGGACTTCATATACCCTGATCACCTGCAAGAACTCGCCCATTGATTTTATATAGCCGATTGAGCCTTTCGGCATCATCAATGTTCCAATACTTGCATGGGGATAGGTACCGTCGTTTACTACATCTGCAACCAACCGTACCTGCTGCCCCTCTTTGAACTTAGGTTCCTCTTCATCCCTGCCGCTTCGAGATGCCGTAACGTTATCGTGTAATACGATATCCGGATCAACGGTAAACTCTTTAGCAGCCACAACTGTTCCCCGGTGTAGGCGTACAGCTCATACATCCGCCCAGTTTTCCGTCTTTGAACATATTCCAAACATCAGCAGCACTTGGAGCATATCCGTTTTTAAAGTCCCCGTAGACTTTAAGCAGTGAAAACTTTAAAAAGTCAAGCAGTTTTTCATCCTCTCCTTTAAAGTTCGCAAAACCTGTTTTTATAAGAGATCCGTATTCTTTTAAAATATGAAATCTTTTAACATTAACCAGACTTGAGTCGTATTCAAGATCGAAAAAATCAAAATAATCTTCTGCATCGGTCAGTTCATAAAACTCATCCAATGACTTCATTTCTATATGCATAATTTATTCCTTTTAACTACATGGAGTATCAATTGCTGTTGTATAAACATTAACCTTATTTGGTACTTTCTTATCTACCTGCGTTGTTAATGCGTCAATATCTTTTTCACCGGTTCTGATTCTCTCGACTCCGCCTACTTCAAGCCACCATATCTTACCCGCTCCGCGACCCAGATCCTGGCAGTTTGCACGCACGCACTCCATAGCTGTTTCTCTTGTTTTTTCATTTGAGACAACTATCTCTATTTTCACTTTTTCAAATAGGTCAACAGGGTTGTTATCGGCTTCTTTAAGACCGAAAGATCCTTTCCCGACAACGTGAGATACCGTTACACCCTCGATATGATTTTCAAAAAGATCACTTAAAACATTTTGTAAATCATATTGATTAAATACTGCAACTACTAAAAACATTATCAACTCCTTTTAATACTTATTTTAACTCTTCTTTTAAAGCACCTATCCACATTTCTATTCTTTCATCCGATTTCCCGGATTCGTTATGCTCATCAATGGCACAACCGCAAAGCTTATCATCCATTTCAGCCAATGAAAACTCATAATCATAACTCTCTTTAGGGATAAACCCTATAGCTTTTGCCCCGGCTTGGGTAAAAGTATTGTGAAGCTTTCCTAAAGCACTGCAAAAGTGTTCTCCGTGCTTCTTGCAGTCACCCGCACCGAAGAACGCAACAGTTTTACCGCTGAAATCAATCTCGTCGTCTTCTATTTCCAAAACAGGGTCAACCCATGAGAAGTGAACATCACCTTGTCCCCAGGTTGAACTACCGATAAACAGAACGTCATATTCAAGCATTTGATCTTCAATATCATCGAAATCCTCTTCCATATTTATTACGTCATCCTCTTCTATACCGAACTCTTCTATCAGGGCATCGGCTACTTTCATCGAAGTTCCGCCTGCTGTACCTACAAAAATTCCCATTTTACTCATTTTAAATACTCCTTATAGTTTATTTACTGTATTGTTCATATATTTTAATTGCATTTTGCAGCATCTTCTCACCTTCTTCTTCCAGCTTTTCATAAGTTCTGAAAGAGTACCTGTGAGCATCTTTGAAAAATTTATTAACTATTACTATCTTGTCGGCAATAACAACGGCTCTACCGAAACCTTCGTGGCTCATCTCCATCACTACGCTGCACATTACGCCTGTCTTTTTCTCAAATGCCAATGCAACAGCCTGGAATATCAGCCTTATATCCTGTACCTGCATCTCGTCTATATCTGCAATTACCGGGATCTCTTTTAGTTCCTCTTTTGTCTTAACATACTTTTCTGTTAGGATATCTTTGTCATCCCTGTTTGCCCAGGTACCGAACTGATCCAGTGCTCTTACTTGTCCTATGAGTGTTTTTATAAATTCATTTTCCATTATGCTGCCTTTTTATCTAATATTTTTTGTATGAAAGGAGCCGGCTTCCCGTTTAACATAGCAGTTAGTTTGCTTATCTCATCTTCGATAGAAACCACCTCTTTATATTTAATCGGAAAAATACCGCTGTTAATGATCTTTGCGGCTGCCGTAGGCCCGATGTTTACAAAATAAACAATATCGATCCCCTCAAGAAGAGCTACAGTTTTATCCGTATCCTTATTTTCTATTTTTATGATCGTAGATATATCACTGGTCTCTTTGCTGATATCATATACATTGAATTGTTTCGCACTACCGAAATGCGCATCTATATTTTCATTGTCGTTTGTTGCGAATGCAACCTTGATACTTCCCTCGCAGAAGCTGCTTGATGTTACTTTGATTGTTGATCCCATTTTACGAATCTCCTTTTACATAATATATACACTATTATGCAAAAACCATTCCAAAATGATTATTTACAGGCTTTTTGTTTTAATATATGCCGAAAGATCACTGTCCATGCTTATTAGATGCAGGTCAAACCAGGAGCTTAGCTTCTCATTGTAATAAGATTTAAGCATCATCTGCCCCATCTTGGTATTTGACTTGTTTATAAAATACTCCATCTCCGCCAAAACCTTTTGATGCTCCTCAATATGTTCCCTCTTTCTTGGATAGTCAAATTGTTCCATCATCTGCTCCTCCTGACAAAAATGTCGTTTAGTCTGCTCTAAAAGCTTTGCCATTACATTTTTGTAAGCTTCGATATCGTTACTCTGTAAAGAGTTGTATATATCTACGAACTCTTTATGCAGGTTGTCCATCTCTTCATTGTCTATTATATGTTTGTCGTTAATAAATTCCATTAGTGATTTCCGTGTTTATAATGGTTTGCGATATTTGCCAGTTCAAAGAGCATATAACAGCATCCTTCGTACAAGGTGTCGTTTTTGAGGTTGTTCCCTATTGCTTCGTAATTTGGAAATCCTCTTAACATCAGGGCTTTGTGGTATTTGTCGGTTAATCTTTCTCCGTGAAAGTTGGATATAAGTACGTCTGCATCTTTTAACTGGTTCTCCACATCTTCAAAATCACCAATTATAATGTTGTCACACTCGATACTCTCAAGGCTTAAACTTTTTGTAGGACTTACCACGGCTTTTATATTGGCACCTGCTTCTTTTATGGTTGTGGCAATACTTAAGATCTGGTCTGGTTCGGCTGCGATCACCACATCCGTACCCCCTAAAGCAAAGTGCGTATCAAGCAGGGCATCCTGGTGTCTTTTTCTCCATCTTACGATGCTTGGAGCAGGGGTTGTTATAGATTTTAACTCCATTAACTCTTTATGGAAGCGGTCTGCTTTAAGAAGACCGCTGATCGTATCAAAATGTAGATGCTTTGTATTGCTGTTTTTCCCCTTTAAAGCTTCACCGCATTTTAAGACCGAGTTTCCTACTGTTATAACTGCCCTTGACTCAGCAAGCTCTTTTATCTCATCTATAGATATGCCGCCGCTGCTTAAAGCACCTTGCTTTAGCCCAAGGTGTCCGTCCAGTGATTCGCTGATATCGGGCAGGGCAAAAACCTCGTAACCGTATAATGATATCTGCTCTTTAATCTTTTCCACCTCTATGGGGGTAAGGTTAACATTAGGAATAAGTGTTATCTTGTTGTTGTCTATAGCTGTTTTCTCATCCGTAAGCTGATCTATTATAGCCTGGATGCTTAAAGCGTATCCGCTTTCAAGCCCCCCTTCAAAATCCGGAGTATGTACATAAACCATTTTCTGCGTGTCTTTTAGCAGGTATGCGGCTCCTTTGATATCATCCCCTTTGGTTTCTGTCATACCAGTTGTAAAAAGCCCCACAAGGTCAGGCTTTACTTTTTTGGTTATATTCTTTACGGCTTCGCTTATACTGTAATCTCCTCCGTCAATAACCGCCGTAATATCGTTCACGGCGGTTGTCTGTACGGCAATAGGATCATTAAAATGTCTTGTAAAAAATACTTTTGAAAAACTGGCACACCCCTGTGCCCCGTGCATAAGAGGCATTGTGTTCTTTATCCCCAGAAAACAAAGAAGTGCTCCCATAGGCTGTGAAAGTTTTATTGGATTTATCTGTAGCGGCTTGGTCATATTATACTCCAAAATTGTAATTTATATATTCTTTTATGCAAATTTTGTTCCTAAATAAACACTTCGTTATAAAAATTATTAGAGCAAAATCTATACAGTTTTTTCCTCACTTAATTATACTGAGTGATTACCGGAATATATATAAGTAATAAGTTACATAAAAGCTTTAGTTGAGGGTTTAATTTAATTTTTATATATAATTTCAGATTATTCTCCTAAATAGATATTTAAACTAATATTAAGAAATAATGAGTTATTATTTTTATTAAGAAGAGGGGAATGCGTTAACTTGAAATGACGTAAAACCCGGATTGCAAAATTACAAAAAAATGAAAATTGCAAAATTGTAAATAGATCCTATGAATAAAAGGGGGTTAATTATGAAAACAAAATATTTAAAAATCGGATTAACAGCTGCCGTTCTGACATCAGCTTTTATTTTTACCGGCTGCAGCGAAAAAGATCTCTCTATACAGAAAAAAGAATGTCTGCAGCAGGATAAAAGGTTCTTGACCAAAAAGGTTCTAAACTTCAGAACCGGGGAATATGTTATAAGAGGGGAATGTATATAAAGAAGAGTACCGGATCTCTTCTTTATTCGTTTTCAGCCCACGGGGCTTTTTCACCTACTATTTTAAATACAGGGTTGTTAACCGAGGCACAAACATCTTTCGCCAGGTTTTCCAACCCTCCGTATGCACCGTAACTTACTTTTTTCTCCTGGTTTACATCTACGAATGCTACTTTCTTCTTGATTGCAGTATATAAACTTCTACCGCCCGCTAAAAGTATATCAACGTTATGTTCGTCGATCAGCTTTGCCTGCTCGTTTGCGGGAACCTTCATCAATATGGGCACATATTTTTTTGCTATTTCAATATCTTCAAGAGTTGACTTCCTGATACTCGTGGCAACTACTTCTATACCTATATCCTGCAACGCCGAAGCTATGGACCAGGATTTATTTCCACCTGTATTTAAAATCGCTTTTTTATTCTCAAGGATCTTTCTATAAGGTACAAGTCTTTTCTCCAAAAGCTCCTCTTCCTCTTTTATAACCTCTTCGGCTCTTTTTGAAAGCTCTTCATCGTTGAATGCGTTTACAATAGTTCTAATTGCATTGGTCGTATCTCTTTTTCCGTAAAAAGAAACAGATACGTACGGTATACCGAACTGCTCTTCCATTTTTCTAACAAGTGTTACAAGAGATTTGGCACACACTATTACATTCAGTTTGGCAGTATGTGCAGTCTGGATATCCTCTATCCTTCCGTCACCTGCAAGGGTAGATACTACTTTTATACCTATCTTTTCAAGAACAGGAGTATACTGCCACATATCTCCCGTAACATTATACTCCCCTATAAGGTTTATACCGTATTGGTGTACCTCTTTGGGTTCTCTTGTACCTATAAGCTGTCCTAGTACAGCCTCTCCGCCAAGGCGGCTTCCAAGGTTCTTGCTTCCTACGAATCCCGGGCTGTGTACAACAATTATAGGTCTATTATACTTCTCCTGCATCCTTTTGCAGATATTATCCATATCATCGCCTATCATAGCCGTTACACAGGTTTCATATACAAAGATGGCTTTGGGGTCTTTATGCTCCATTATATACTCAATGCTCTCTTCAAGCTTCTTGTTTCCGCCGAATATAACGTCATTTGTACTTATATCCGTGCAATACCCAAGAGGAACATTGTTCTCACCTTCCCAGCTTGTTGGTGTAGCCCTGGTTTCCCACGATGCACCCTGGCAGGTTGCAGGAGAGTGTACAAGATGTACAGCATCCGCATAAGGGAACAATGCGATCTGTGCACCCTCAAAGGCACAACCTCCGCTTGTTGCTCCCGGCTTTGGTTTATCACAGCTTGATTTTTTCGTTTTGTTATGACTGCACGCAGATTCGTTTAACAATTCTTTTATCTGTTTTTTATTTACCATCATTTTTGTATCTCCCAGTATTTATATAATACAAATATGCAATATATATTCCCCTTGTTTTGGGGGAATGGTTTATGCATATAACTTTATATAATAAAATGTAACAAAGGATTTTAAATGATAGCAATACCGTTAGATAAAGAAAACGCCACAACACTAAGCGATTTATACGGGAATGCCCCGTTTTTTGCACTGCTTGACACAACTACCGGAAGTTTCAAAGTTGTTAAAAACGAGGTGAAAGGGCAGGGACCCCAAAGTGCCGAGTTTTTAAAGAAGAAAGGTGCAGCCTCAACTATATTCTATCATATGGGTGAGGGTGTTTACAAAGCCTTTGTAAAAAACGGCATGGATATATTCTCTTCCGATCATACATACTATACACTTGAAGAGATATTCCAAAACTGCCTGAGTTCAAAACTTTTAAAGCTTGACGACAACAACTACAAAGAGCTTCTGGATCCGGGTAACGGTTCAAAATGCACCTGCGGCTGTGAAGAGGCTCAATAAGCTTCTAGACAAGGATGGATAAAGCTGATGAAAAAAGATTTAAATTACTACATGAGTTTAGATTACCCCATAGAAGTTTACGGGGGAGAACAGGAGATCGGCGATGCTTTTCTGGCCCAATATCTTGATTTTGATATAAAAGGGGCAAGTGAAGATTATTACGAGGCGATACAGATTGCCCGTGAATATTTGGAAAAACATATAAAAAAACAATTAGAACTGGGTAAGGAGCTGCCAAACCCGGGGGAAGGAATGAGATTTATGGAACATAGAGTTGCACTACAAGCATATAAAGCAAGAGATTTTGAAACGGCACTGAACATCTGGACAAAAGAGGCGGAACTAAAAAACGACCAGGCAATGGCAAACCTGGGACTTATGTACCTAAAAGGGGAGGGTGTGGATAAAGACTTCACCCAAGCAAAAGAGTGGTTTGAAAAGGCCAGCCTTTACGATAACGATTCGGCGAACTATAACCTGGCATTGATGTACCAGTCAAAAATTGGCGTTGAAGAGGATATGGATAAAGCTATAGATTATTTCAGGCGTGCAGTTAAAAAGGATCACCAGGGCGCAAACTTCAGATTGGGGCTGTTACTTTTAAAAGACAGAACTGACGAGCAGATCGTAAGGGAAGGGTTTTCATGTATGTTAAATGCCGCAAAATCGGGTCACCCTATGGCATTGGCTCAAATGGGAGGGGTTGATAAAGAACCAAATAAAGCCTGTGAACCCAACAAGCTTTTCAGAAACAAGCCTTATGAAGAGCAGATGGAGCTTTTAAAAGATGCTATTGACAGATATATCAGGCCTATCCTTGTAAAAGACGGCGGAGATATAATGATACTTGATTTTATAACAGAACCCGAAATAGAGATAAGACTTGCTTACCAGGGTGCCTGTGCGGGCTGCAGCCTTGGAGCTACAAGCACTTATGACCTGATCAAAAATACTCTTTCTCAGGTTATTGATGAAAATATAAGTATATTTATAATCTAGCCTGAAAATACAAAAACTGCCCTGTTAAATTTGGGCGGTTTCTTTTTTTACAAATTTATACAAAGACAAATTTAAAGGATAAACGATGAAGATAGCATTTGCATCAAAAGACAATATCCACGTAAACCAGCACTTCGGCTGGTGCGAGAAATTTTATGTTTATGAAGTTGATGAAAACAACTCAAGTTTGGTTCAGCAGATAGATTCTTCACAGAAGCTAGAGGAAGAGGTTGAGAAGCTTACTTACAAGATCTCCTGCGTGCAGCACTGCGATATTGTTTATGTATCTCAAATAGGGCCAAAAGCTGCCAATATGGTACAGGCTTGCGGTATCTACCCAATGAGGTCATCAAGTGAGCAGGAGAAGATAGAAAATGTGATAAACTCCATGCAGAAAATGATAAGCGGCAACCCTCCCTTATGGTTAAAAAGAATACTTTTAAAAAATCAGGAAAAATAAACCTTTTTTAAAGATTATTTCACTAAAATAACTTTAATTTTTATGGAGTGGGTGATGCACAAAAAACTTTCTTTTCTGTTTTTTATTATAAACTTTACTTATGCCCAAAATCTCGACACTCTTTTAGAAGAGTATGAACTCAATACACAAAAGTCTTTAAAAACAATTGATGAAAAGCTGGGACACGTAACTATCTATTCCCAAAAAGATCTAAGGATTATGCAGTATACGACTTTATCCGATCTTTTAAAAGAGTTTCCCCTAAGCAATTTAAATACCAATAAACTGGGAATACCAAACTTTTCCCTTCCCGGCAGTAAAACCGACGTAAGCGGTTTTTTCCGTTTATTTATAAACGATCACGAAATTACTTCAAATTATACACAGGCACCTTCCTCTTCCTGGATCGACCTTCCCGTTGATCTTATTGATTATATTGAAGTTTACAGGGGAAACAGTTCTTTTGCTTTAGGAAGCGGCAACGGGATATTCTTTATCAGAATATATACAAAAAAACCCTCCAAGCAGAACGGTTCTCAGATAACGGCAACCATAGCTTCACACGGAAGCAATTCCCAAAGCTTCAGCCATGCGGATACATTCGGGAACGGATGGTCTTATCTGGCTTACTTTAATAAATCGGATGTAAACAATTCAACCCTCTACAAGAACAATAAACTCCATAACGATTCCAGCCGGAGATATTTCTACCTGAACGTGCAAAAAGAGAATACCGGTATAGACCTGGGGTTTACTGATATAGAAAAAGACAACTACATAGGAACTGCAATGGATGCAGCTCCCGACAACGGGAAGATCAACTCAAAAGACTACTTTATAGATTTAAAACAATATTTCCTGAACGACAAGTCGCTGAAACTTCAACTATCATACGACAGAAACGATCTTGAATATGAGGAGAGCGACGGCTCGGGTCTTGCGATGATCCCCTTTATTGATCTTTCCAATATTCCTGCAACCATTCCCAGATCATATTACCAAAACAACAGTGTTTCAAAGCTAAACGCATTTGTTTCAAAAAAGATAAATATTAAAGACCACAACCTTTTACTCGGCATTAACATCCAGGAAAAAAGATATAACACAAAATCAAACACCGTAACAAATTTTGCTAATATTACTACGCAGGCAGGCAGACTTACGAACTTTGACAAAGAGCAGGTAAGTTCTATATTAATCCAGGATGATCACAAGGTAAATGAAAATCTTTTATTGGTGGCAAACGGAAAGTTCGACAAAATAAAAAGAAACGGCGGACTTGATGATCTAAGCAATGAACAGTACAGGTTCGGAACTATATATACCCCGTTTGATAATTTCGGAATAAAAGCATTTTATACAAAAACTTATATAAGCCCTTCGTTTTTCAATATCGATTATGCTTTGGGAAATATAAAACAGCAGGAATATAAATACTTCACGGCAGAGGGAGTATATGCTAAAGACAATTCCAGGTTCAGCATATTGTACAGTGACGTTAAAATAAAAGATTTCCTTTATTACACTCCTGTAGGTTTTATCTCCATTGACCATACGGTAAAAAGCAGCGGTTATATCTTTGATTATACCTATGAGTTTTCCCCTGACGATAAAATACAGTTAAACTACTTTACAACAGAACTAAGTGAAACCCTCAACAACTCAAATAAGGGCGGGTATATAAAATATACGGGAAGATATGATTCTTTTGAATATTTTTCATCTCTGATCTACCGTAACGGGTATAAATATCTTAACGTAAAAGTGGATAACAGTTTTAACTTTAATCTTGGAGCAACATACAATATCACCAAGAACAGCTCAATAAGCCTGAAAGCCGAAAACCTTTTTGACAACTCGACAAAATCGCTTCATAAAGAAGGCTTGATGGGAAATGATTTTGCCCTTGAGGATTACCAAAGAGAAGTTACTTTAACCATGAAGTGGGTGTTTTAATGAAAATATTCATTCTTCTATTAATGGTTATATCTTCCCTTACTGCCAAACAATATGTTTTTATGATAAACAAATATGATAAAGAGATAGACCTTGAGGCAAAGATCATCTACAAAATAGCTTCATCTTCAATGAAAAATAGAAAAGTCAGACTCTATATTCCGGATATAACAAAGCCTCAGGAGTATATTTATTCCCAGTATTTTACACTTTCAGATGATTGCGAGTCTGCAGATTTTGTATTTGATACAAAAGGTATTGCAGATAAAAAATGCAACAAAAGCAACAAACTGTTCTTTACCAATAACTACAGAAGGCTTGTATCAAATAACAGATACTACGGTGCGTTCTTCTGGAGTAAAAGCAGACCGAATATTGTATTTATCAGGCAACGGCTCAATGATAACGAACTTCAGCTGCCTGAGGAATATTCAAAATATATAGAAGAAGAATATGAATAAACTGTTTTTAAAGAACCGTATCTTTTTAATTGCGGCAATGCTTGTCGCCGCTTTATTTTTGTCGTTCCTGCTATATACAATATTTGAATATGAAAAAGTTATCGAGAAGGAGATGTTCAAGGTCGCTACAACCGATGTAATGCATATAACAAGGAATAAAGCAAAATATATCAAAACTTTTTTAAAAGAAGGCGATGATTATATTTCCCAAATCAGGTCAAACAAAAAACTTCGGCAAAAACTTGAAACTCAACTGCAAAACCTTTTAACAGAAAATATAAAATACTCCTATTTACTTTATAAAGACCCGAACAATACTTTCCGTTTCCTGGTTGACGGATCGCCTCAGGACGATAAAGCTATGTTAAACCAGAAGTTCGACATAACAAGTGACAAATGGTTTGAACTTTATAAAATCCCAAAACCAGTAATAATAAAACACACCTTTATTCAGAAGCTTTCGTTAAGTTACTTGGTTCCTATACTCAATAAAGACAAGGTTGAGCTTATTTTGGTAATTGACTTCTCCGTTAATAAACTGGAAAAGATAGAGAAGATTATAACAATGATGAAAAGCGGATTGTATTTTATACTTGGTGTAATATTTATATTCTTTATTATCTTCATTACCCAGGCATTAAAATATAGACATATCAGAAAGCTATCCTTTACGGACAAATTGACAAACACTTACAACAGAAACTATCTGCACGAGATACAGAATGATATAAACCTTGATCAATACATTATTGCGACTTTGGATATAGATCATTTCAAAAATGTAAATGACACCTATGGACATAATGCCGGGGATATAATTCTAAAAAAAGTGGGTGATATACTTATAAAGACCGTAAGACTGGACGAAGATATCGTTATTAGATACGGAGGAGAAGAGTTCATAATATTGATAAGAAAGAGTTCTGAAAATATAGAACCCCGGCTAAACGTTATCAAAAGGATATTTACAAATATCAAAGAGCAGAAAATGTTTATCAATGAAAAAGAGCATATTTTTATAACCGTTTCTATAGGAATAAACACAAAAGCCCATAAATCAAAGAATTTCCTTGACGCATTCAAACTTGCCGATACGGCACTTTACGAAGCAAAAAACAGCGGAAGAAACAGAATTGTAATTTACGATAAATAATTTTTTTAGATTAACCGTTCATTTATTATGATTATATTATAATCAGTGCCATTACATAGAATAGGTTTAATGAATGGATAAAATAACAAAAATACTGGAAAATCTGAATTTGATTTATTACGAATACGATTCCGGACATAAAACTTTTATAGTCGATAAAACTTACCCTAAAAATGATATACATAATGAGTTTATAAAACTTACCTATAATCTCACAAAAAACAATATAAAGTTTTTTGTAGATGAAAAAGGTGACATTGTCATCTCTTACAAAGACAACCTGATCACAAGAATAAAACAAAGAGTCAAAAATACGATTTTCAGCATTAAGAATAAAGACAAAAACATATTTGTCTTAAGTGACAAGAAGGTAAAATTTGCAAAGAACCTGCCGGTAATAAAAATAAAACATATTAAGCAAAACATCGATTTTGAAAAATATGATGCACTCATATTTACCTCCAAAAATGCAATCAGCGCCGTTGATGCGATTAATAAAAAATGGAAAAAGATCCCGGCATACGTTATTGCCCCGCAAACTGCAAAAGCGGTAAAACATTACGGAGGAACTCTAAAGCTTGTAGGTAAAAAGAAACACGGCGATGAATTTGCCGAAGAGATCAAAGAAGAGCTTAAAGAAAAAAGAGTCTTATACCTCGGGGGAACAAAAACAGTATCAAATCTGGTATCGATACTGAATGATAACGGAGTCATCTGCGAGAATATTGCAATCTATGAAACGATCTGTAAAAAATATAAAAGAAAAACCAAGCTGCCAAGGAACTCTACGGTTATCTTCTCTTCACCCTCTACTATTGACTGCTTTCTGGAAAACTTCGCCTGGGATGAAAGCTACAAGGCGGTAAGCATAGGAAAAACAACGGCAAAATTCTTTCCTGAATATATAAAACCGTATATTTCTGAAACTACATCTTTGGAATCATGTGTAAAAAAAGCGATCGAACTGAACAACGATAAATAAATAGTTGTCAATTCTCTGTTTTGACACTTTTTGATCTTTTTTTTATATATATTTTATATATGAAAAAGCAAAACAGACCTAACCTTATTGACATTTTAAAATATACCAAAGAACTTAAAGTACTTTATGTTGAAGATGAAACGAACGTAAGGGAAAAGTTCGGAATGATGCTTGAAAATATTTTTGATACAATTGATTCATGCGAATCGGCAAGATCCGCCTTGGAACTCTACGAAAAGTACAACCTTCAGGCTTCACCCTATGATATCGTTATAACCGATATGTATATGCCGGATATGGACGGCCTTGAGTTTTCCCAAACTGTACTAAAACTTAACCCCGATCAAAAGATCCTGGCAATTTCCGCATATAATGACAGTAAAGTGCTTGAATCCCTTATTGACCTTGGGGTTTCAAACTATATTCAAAAACCGGTAAAAAAAGACCGGCTTATAGATGTTATATATAAAACAGCTTTGGAAGTATCTAGACAAAAAGAGGAATCAGAACTGAAAAACCTCGATCTGTCAACAGGAGTCAAAAACCGCCACTGCCTTGAAAAAGATATAAAAAACCTTCCCGATAAAAATATAATACTGATAAAGCTTAAAAACCTGAATACAATACAAACAATATACGGAAATACCCAAACCGACGCACTTATAAAAAACTTTACGGGCAAATTCAAAAAACATTTTAATGATGATAAAGATCTTTACAGATTAAGTTCAAAAAAGTTTGCTTACATAATAGATAAAACGATCAATCTTGAAAAAGCCATAAAAACCATGCTGATGTATTCGCAGCATTGCAAATTCGATATAGTCATCAGTGCAAGCGAGGAAAAAGATCTTATCCCTAAAGCGGATATGGCTTTGGATTTTGCCATAAGGCACGGGCTGGAGTATAAGATATACTCAAAAGAGATAGACCTCACAGACGAATATAAAAACAGGATCTTCTTTAAATCGATTCTTGATAATGCTATTGAGCAGGACGGCGTTTTCCCCGTATTTCACCCCATTTACGACAAAGAGGAAAATATCATTAAATATGAAGTTCTAATGAGGATCTCAAATAAACAAAACGGCAGAGAACAGATATATTATCCCGGGCAGTTTATGCAAATATCAATAGACTCAAATAAATTCAACGAACTCTCCCTTATAACTATAAGAAAGGCATTTAAGCATCTAAGTAAAAGCCAGAAGCAATTTTCAATAAATATCTCATATGAAGATATAAGAAATGAGCTTTTAACAGACGAAATAGAAAGACAGATACTAAAATACGGCAACGGGAAAAGAGTGATCCTTGAGATACTTGAAACAAAAAACATAGAAGATTATGGTTTAGTTGAAAACTTTATAAGGAAATTTAAAAAGTACGGGGTACAGATCGCATTGGATGATTTCGGGGCAGGATACTCAAACCTTAACCATATAATCAATTTTAACAGTGACTACGTAAAACTAGACGGCGCATTGATACGAAATATACAACATGATAGCAAGTCGCTCGCGATCGTTAAATCTGTGGTATCCCTGACAAAAGAGCTTGGGATAAAGACCATAGCAGAGTATGTTTCTTCAAAAGAGATATTTGATATTGTAAAGAGAATAGATGTTGACGAATTCCAGGGATTTTATCTCTGTGAACCTCTACGGGAAGTCGCAGAATAGCTCAGTCAAAAAGAGCTATTCGGTATCCTTGTCCGTAGATATTCTCAATAGTGTTTTCGGGAAGTTTTTTTCTTAACCTTTTAATCGCTGATTTTATGGTATCTTCTGATATCTCGATATAAAGGTTTTCCGATTCCAGGGTATAAAAAAGATCTGTATTTGAGAATATCTGAAACGGGTTGTTCAAAAGCAGGTCCAGTATTACAGTTTCATTATGGGAAAGCTTTACTTCGTTCTCATTAAGAAACAGCTTTTTTAATTTTTTATCCCAGATAAAACTTTCCCCAAGGTCGATCATATGCCCCTGCTGCGAGGCTGACTTTATAAGATCGTAAAAAGTATTTACAATGGTATTGAGAGTGAAAGGTTTTTTGATAAATCTTTTTATCTGAATATTTATAAATTCTATCAGGTATTTGGATTCATCATGGGCGGAAGTTATCACAATTATCTGTTCATCGTTACTGTTTAATATCTTTTTTGAAAGCTCCAGCCCGTCCATTATGGGCATTTTAATATCACTTACAACAATATCGTAATACTTGTTATTTTTTTTATAATAATCTGTATAACACTCCCATGCTTCCTTTCCATTGTCTGCAGTATCGACTTTTGCGAAAAGATTGTTCAACATTATCTGGGTTTTCTTTTGTAGAGAAATGTCATCTTCAACATAAAGCACCTCCAGCTCTTTGGATAACTTGTAAAGCTCTTTTAACTGATCTGACTGCATCTATTCATCCCCTAAATCTATAATAAAACAAAGCCCGCCATTTTCGTTACGGGCCGTAATATTTCCGTAATGGTGTTCTTGTATGATCTTTAAAGACATATATAATCCAAGGCCTGTACCGTTCTTTTCATATTTTGTACTGAAGTATGGCTCAAATATCCTGTTTAATATTTTTTCTTCGCAGCCTCCGCCGTTATCGCATATTTTTATCACTGCTTTTCCTTGTTCATCTTTAGTAGAGATAAAGATTTTAGGGTTTGGAGTATTCTTTAAAATAAAATTCTCCCTTGAGTTTTGAAGAATATTTAAAAACACCTGCATAATCTCATTTTCAAAGAAATATATTTTTTCTGAGGATTCAAGTTCAAACTGCACCGGTATATTAAAAGAAGCCAAAGAACTTTTTACCATTCCGTAAGCTTTCTCTACAGTATTGTTCACATTAAGGTACTGCTTTTTCTTCCCCGGCTTGTAAAAATCTTTAAAATCATTTATCGTATTTGTCAGGGACTGGGTAAAATTCTCAATATCCTCCAGCTGCTCTTCTATATAAGGAATCAGCTTCTCATCATCTTTGTTAAGCATCAGTTTCATCTGCATATCAATCACGGATGAAGATATAGCTGCTAAAGGCTGTCTCCACTGGTGGGCGATCATCGAAAGCATCTCCCCTAACTGTGCCAGTTTGGATTGCATAAGGAGAAGTTCCTCTTTCTGCTCATTTTTCTGCACTTCCTCTTTGATCATCACCTCAAGATTTTCATTGAATTCTTCAAGCTGCTTTTGCACCTTGACCCTGAGTGTTATATCCCTCCAGACCATGCAGAACTTCTGCTTAAAAAAATATCCCCTGTTAAATTTGACTATATCTATTTCGATCCATTTTTCATTCTGCTCAGAATCCAGGAATACCCAGTCAAATTTACACTTTCCCTCTTTTTGGGCAACTTCCATCATTTTGTTAGCTTTCTCAAAAGACAACGAACCGTCCGGCTGAAAAGCAGGAGTCAGGTTTAAAGGATGCATTGATAAAAACTCTTTTTTATCTTTATATCCGAACAGCTTGACCAGGGTTTCGTTGCAGTCAACTATCCTGTTATTTGATATTATCGATATCCCATCGCTGAATCTGTTAAATAGATCCTTGTAAAAACTGTAACTGTAAAGGTAGTAAAGTGCCGTGATCGTAATTAAACTTAAAAATATTTCCATAAATATTATTATATCAATAATCCTGATTAATCACAATAACCTACGCTTTCATACTCTCCTGTTCTTAAAACAAGTTTCTTTTTTATTTTAAAAACTTTTCCCTGCTTCTTGCATTCGAGTTTTATCTCTTCAAAAGATGGTGACGAACAAGCATTAAAAAAAACACCAAGAACCGTACATATAACCAAATATCTCATTACATACTCCAATTTTATTTTTAATTATATACAAGATTTAGGGTCAAAAAGTGTCATTTTACAACTATTGTTCTACAGGAACAAATTATGCATAATAATATTATTATGAAAGAAGCTATACAAATTAAAAAAGACCTTTACTATATTGGAGTAAGCGACCCTGATATCAGAACTTTTGATATCATAATGAAAACCGCTAACGGAACAACATATAACGCATATTTACTCAAGACCGACGAAGGGGTAATAATTTTTGATACGGTTAAACAAGAGTTTCAGGATGAATTCTTTGAAAAGATTGAGTCTGTATGTAAATATGAAGAAATAAAATATATAATCATGCACCATTTGGAACCCGACCACAGCGGAGCCTTGCCAAAACTGACACAAAAAGTGCCAGATGCCAAAATATTTATCTCACCTATGGCCCAGCCGATGCTAAAAGCAATCACGGCCAAAGAGAATATGGATTTTGAAACTGTATGGACAAATAAAGAGCTGACACTAGGAGGGAAAACTATCAAATTCCTAAGCACCCCTAATCTGCACTGGCCTGAAACCATGAGCAGCTACCTCAAAGAGGAGAAGATATTATTCAGCGGAGACGTGTTTGGAAGCCACTATTACGACCCCAGAATATTTGACGATCTTGTAGGGGATTTTGATTATGCCTTCAAATACTATTATGATCATATTATGAGACCTTTTAAAACTGATGTATTAAATGCGCTTAAACTGTATGAAAAAGAGCAAATCGATATCATATGCAATCTACACGGACCAATCATAAGGGAAGATCCTTCAAAATATATAGAATACTATAAGAACTGGAGCACAAAAAGCCACCGCTTAAGAGGGAAAAAGATCATCTCCATCTTTTATGTAACAAGTTACAAGAACACAAAAGATATGGCTCAATCGATCTATGACGGTATAGAATCCAAAGAGAACTTAATTGCAAATATCTACGATCTTACTTCACTTGATGAACAAAATATGCTTACGATCCTTGAAGAAAGCACAGGAATATTAATAGGAGCACCGACTATTAACGGTGATGCGCCAAAGCCCGTATGGGATCTGCTGTCGTGTATGATGCTGTTGGAAAAAAGAGGGAAGTTCGGGGGATGTTTCGGTTCCTACGGCTGGAGCGGTGAAGCGGTCGAAATGATAAACAACCGTCTTAAAGATCTTAAATTCAGGGTTCCTTTGGAGCCGCAGAAGGTAAAACTTATCCCTACAAAAATTGAACTTATGGACAGTTTTGATTTCGGTATTGAGTTTGCAGAAATAGTAAACGGCAAAATGGTTGAGATGACCCTCTAGAAAATAAAAGGAACAAGTTATGAGCATAAGAAGTAATACACCCTTTCCTATTTTGGAAGAAAAGGTAACACTGTTTTTACAGATGTACGCAAAAGACGACTACACCAAAAATATGACTGCACCCCATGTTGCAAAGATATCACTGCTGCAAAATCACCTTTATCAGGATCTTGGATTTAAAAGCAGGACGCAAATGGGAAAATTCATGAAAGAGAACTTCCCTTTACTGTGGGATATTAAACCTTCAGATAAACTTTGGAAAAAGTTTATCTATGATAGTATTGGGGAAATTGCACCTGCGTGTGAAGATTGCACAGATCAAGTCAACTGTTTTGCATGCAAAATGTAAATAAGCAAGAGCAATTTTATAAATTGTGCTAAAAGTAATTATCAAACTTAGGTCCCTGAAATAACGGGACATTTTTTAAGGAGAAAAATATTATGAGTTATATACCGTATGTTGTTGAACAAACAGGAAGAGGGGAGAGAAGTTACGATATCTATTCAAGGCTTCTTAAAGACAGAATTATCATGTTAAGCGGTGAAATAAACGATGCCGTTGCCTCAACTATAGTTGCCCAGCTTCTGTTCCTGGAGGCTGAAGACCCGGATAAAGATATCTATTTATATATAAACTCTCCAGGCGGAGTGATAACAAGCGGGATGTCTATCTATGATACGATGAACTATATCAAGCCCGATATCTGCACTATCTGCGTAGGTCAGGCCGCTTCAATGGGGGCTTTTCTTTTAAGTTCAGGAGAAAAAGGGAAAAGATTCTCTCTTCCACACAGCAGGATCATGATACACCAACCTCTTGGCGGAGCTCAAGGACAAGCTACAGATATCGCTATCCAGGCAAAAGAGATCTTAAGATTAAAAGAGACACTCAATAAAATACTCTCAGAGCAAACCGGTCAGGATATAGAGGTAATCGAAAACGATACAGAAAGAGACAATTTTATGAGTGCCGATGAAGCACAAAAATACGGTCTTATAGATAAAGTTATAGAAAAGAATGACTAAGAGAATCTCTTCTCTTAGTTTTTAAAGTCAAATATAAAGCAGGCAATAAGCCCGTTTCTTTTTTGAAGATACCTGGCTGTAACAAAAGCTGCTATATAGATCGAAGATATAGCAATAAATGAAGTGTAAGCCAAGGTGCTTACGCCGCTTAATCCCTGTCCTACGGTACAACCGACGGCCAGGATACCGCCCATACCCATAAAGGCTCCCCCTATCATTTTTGTAAATAGTTTTGGAGGGTTAAGTCCAGTATTGTCACACATCTGTTTTTTTGAGAACTCTTTGTTAAACCTGGAAGATATAAATCCCCCTGCAACAACACCTATAACGATCCATACCGGAAATATGAACACTGACATATCAAACATGCCTACAAAAAATTCGAACATCTTGCCTACCGGGTAAACAAACGATAAACTCTGATTTGAGATATTTATAAAAAAATCATCCGCAAAATATGTAGTGACGAACCATCCTGCCGTAATAACCAGCCCGATCAGGGCACCATCCCAGCATTCCAACAGGTTTTTCCAGCTTTTTACCGTTTTATAAAGCAGTCCCGCTAATACTGCCAATGCCGCATAGATAGGTATTGTAGATACGAACTCTATCCTAGCCGAACTAATAAACGCTATTGATAATATTTCATCATTATATATAGACAGGGTTTTATAGCTTATATACGCAAATAAACTAAGAGCCCCCAATATCCAGAAAGAATCTTTCTCCCCCTGAGAAAGCTTGATAAGGTGCCTGCTGCTGCAGCCGTCCGAGATCATCATCCCAAATCCGAACATGATCCCGCCTATTACAATAAAGATATAATTTATATTTGAAAGATAAACAGAGTTTGTCAGATCCACATCATATATATAGGTCATGGCCTGTGTAGATATTATTGCACTAATCATCGCCATGATCAAAGAAGCAGTCCTTTTTGTATGGTTGAACAAAACTATATCTTTTATCCCCCCGCTGAAACAGAACTGCTTCCTTTGAGCCAACACTCCATAAGAGAGTCCAAGCCCAAAGGCTATAAGATTAAACAATAAACCCTCATCTATATTTTCAAACATAATACCCCTTAATATTTATATATTTTATTTTTGTGATATAATACAAAATTATAACTATAACTTTGCAAGAAATAATCCTTTAAGGGTAAAATTTAATAAAATATTAAAAATAGCTATAAGAAAAACTTAAAATTCAATATTCAATGCAACACTTATTTGGTCTTGAAATAATCTTGAAATAATTTTAATTTTGTTGATTTTTGCCGATTGTATATTTTTTATACATAGGGGCTCTTTAATTTTATAATATTTTCTGCCATTATTAAAGTATTAAAAAAGTAGGAGTTAAACAAATGGGAAAATTTGTAAATAATATAGAGGAATTCTTTAAGTTCTGTGAAGAGAATGAAGTAAAGTTTGTAGATTTAAGATTTACGGATATTAAAGGTGCATGGCATCATTTAACATACAACTACAGTGCTGTTAATGAAGAGAACCTGACAAACGGTATGCCTTTTGACGGTTCTTCGGTTGATGCATGGCAGCCTATCAACCAGTCAGATATGATCTTGAAGCCGGATGTTCCAACTGCATTCCTTGATCCGTTCACTGCTGATTCAACAGTTATTTTATTCTGTGACGTATATGATATCTATAAAGGTGAATTATACGAAAAATGTCCAAGATCTATTGCTAAAAAAGCTTTAGCTCACGCTGATGAATTGGGAATTGCAGATGCTGCATATTTCGGACCTGAAAATGAGTTCTTCATTTTTGATGACGTAAAATTCGTAGATAACATTAACGAAGCAGGGTACAGAGTTGATTCATCTGAAGGTGAATGGGCTGATGATACTGATTACGAAATGGGTAACATGGGTCACAGACCAAGAACAAAAGGCGGATACTTCCCTGTACAGCCTACGGATTCAATGGTTGACCTAAGAGCTGAGATGATGCAGGTTCTTGAAGAGGTTGGATTGGAAGTTACTTTAGGACACCACGAAGTTGCACAGGCTCAAGGTGAGATCGGTATCGTATTCTCTGATATTATCGGAGCTGCAGATAACGTTCAAAAATATAAATATGTTTGTAAAATGGTAGCGCACTTAAACGGTAAAACTTGTACATTCATGCCAAAACCTTTATACGGAGACAACGGTAACGGTATGCATACGCACCAATCATTATGGAAAGACGGTAAAAACCTGTTCTACAAAGAGGGTGAGTACGCAAACCTAAGTGAAACTGCATTACATTATGTTGGCGGTATCTTTAAACACGCAAGAGCTGTTGCTGCATTTACAAATGCGACTACAAACTCTTATAAAAGATTAATTCCAGGTTTCGAAGCGCCAAGTATCTTAACTTACTCTTCTCAAAACAGATCAGCTTCTTGTAGAATCCCATACGGTGCGGGTGAAAAAGCTACAAGAATCGAGATGAGATTCCCTGATTCAACTGCTTGTCCTTACTTAGCATTTGCTGCTATGATGATGGCCGGACTTGACGGTATCCAAAACAAATATATCCCTGTAGGGCCAATGGATGAAGATCTATTTGAATTATCATTAGATGAGATCAGAGAAAGAGGTATCCCTCAATTACCACATACATTAAGAGGATCTTTAGAAGCTCTTATCAGAGACAACGATTTCTTAAAACCTGTATTCTCTGAAACATTTATTGATACATACCAGTCTTACAAATTTGAAACTCAAGTATGGCCTGATGAAGCAAGACCTACTGCATTTGAGTTTAAATCAACATTCTCTTGTTAGTATTATAATATTACCGACAATCCTCTCCAAGGTGATGGTTAGAAGCCATCACCTTTTTTTCTTTTCATAAACAACTAACTGTATGATTATTATACACTTTTAAGATCTAAAAAATACAATACTATGTCATAATTGAGTTATCAATATCCGGGGCAGGATATTAGAGGTAAAAAAAAGGAGTTAAAATGGAAAACTTTACAGACTTAAAGTTTATCTTGGACGGGTTCCTGTTTGTAATATCAGGGATCTTAGTAATGTGGATGGCGGCAGGTTTTGCTATGCTGGAAGCGGGTCTTACAAGAAGTAAGAACAACGCGACAATATTAACAAAGAATATAGCACTGTTTGCAATATCTTGTATAATGTATTACTTCATAGGTTATAACCTGATGTACGGATCAGGCGGATCGTTTATGGGAAGCATGGGACTTGTTGATATGACAAGTGCGGCAGATGCAGCATACCCGGTTGCGGCAGACTTTTTCTTCCAGGTAATGTTCGTGGCAACTGCAGCGTCGGTTATCTCGGGAACAGTAGCTGAGAGAATGAAATTATGGCCTTTCCTTATCTTCGTTGTTATCCTATCAGGTGTAATTTACCCGATCCAAGGTCACTGGACATGGGGTGGATCTGAATTAGGCGGATTATTAGCAGGATTCTCTGACTTCGCAGGTTCAACGATCGTTCACTCAGTTGGTGGATGGGCAGCATTGGCAGGTGTATTAATCCTTGGAGCTAGAAAAGGTAAATATGATAAAGACGGTAAAGTAAGACCGATTCCAGGTTCTAACTTGACTCTTGCAACTTTAGGTACGTTCATTCTATGGATGGGATGGTTCGGATTCAACGGAGGTTCTCAACTTGCATTGGGATCTAAAGCTGATATCGAAGGTATAGCATTGGTTGTAGCCGATACAAATATGGCAGCAGCGGCAGGTGCAGTTATGGCAGCTGTTATGACTCAAATCCTTTACAAAAAAGTTGACCTTACAATGGTTCTAAACGGTGCATTGGCAGGTCTTGTATCTGTAACAGCGGCTCCGGACGCTGGTATGATCTACGCATTCGGTGTAGGTGTAGTTGGCGGATTACTTGTTGTTCTTGCAGTACCAATGTTCGATAAATTAAGAATCGATGATCCTGTTGGTGCCTTATCAGTTCACTTGGTAGCGGGTATCTGGGGAACATTGGCAGTTGGTCTGTTCACAGAGTCTGCAACATTCATGGCACAACTTAAAGGTGTAATCGTAATCGGTGCATTCGTATTTATCGTTTCTTTCATAATATGGAAGATCCTAGATATGGTATCTGGATTAAGAGTAGATGAAGAGACTGAAATTACAGGTCTTGATATCCACGAAACAGGTCTAGAGTGTTACCCGGAGTTCAAAAAAGCTTAATCAGGCTTTTTTGACAAAATATAATAAAGGATTTTAAGTATGAAAAAAATAGAAGCAATAATCAAACCTTTTAAACTTGAAGATGTAAAAGAAGCTTTAAGTGAAGTAGGGATCTCAGGTATGACCGTAACAGACGTAAAAGGTTACGGAAGACAACAGGGACACTCTGAACTATACAGAGGTGCGGAATATGTTGTTGATTTCCTTGCTAAAACAAAAATAGAACTAATCGTAAACGACGATGAAGTTGAGAACTGCGTAAGCTTGATTACACAAGCGGCAAAAACAGGTAAGATCGGTGACGGTAAGATATTTGTTATGCCTGTAGATGAAGTGATAAGAATCAGAACAGGTGAAAGCGGAAACGAGGCGGTATAGTCTCTTTCCCTTTTTCCGACATTCAATTTTAATAGATCAGTTAAAACAGATAAAAAACCCGCCCCGGATTCTCTCCCCGGGGCGGGTTTTTTTGTTTATTTTCTTTAACTAGAGAAACTTTTTACTGCACCACAATTCAAAACATTTATTACTTATATAATATTTATTGTCCTCTTTATCTATGATCTCGTCTTTGTACAAATGTCTTATTGCCGTATTCAAAGAGGACTTTGTAGTATGAAGCTTAAAAAGGTTCTCTTTTGTATAAAGCTCCTTTCCCCGACTGATGATCACAGCCTTTAATGCAACTTTTTGAGGAAGTGAGAGTTGATTTAAAAGCAGCTTGAAGTATTCACTTTTACTCTCTATTATCAATTGACAGACAAAATCAAGGTCATCCTGCGTAATATCACCGCTGTTATGGGTAGTTGTCTGATTATACAGATGATAACACAGCTCCTGGATCAACTTTGGCTCCCCCTCTGTCATATCATAAATAGATTCAAAAAGATCAAAACTCAATCGTCCCTGGAACTTTTGATCTACAAACTCAAATAAACTCTCTTTTGGTATAGATTCAATTTCAAGTATTTTGGCAATCTGGTACAATGCAGATCGTTTTTTTGAAAAGATCTCATTTAGTAAATGTCTTTTTAAGCCTGTAAAAATATATGTAATATCAGGGTACTCATTCATGTATTTTTTAAGAAGACTTTCTATCTTCATCTCTTTAAGCAGTGTAATATGATGAAACTCGTCAAAGGCTATAACGATCTTTTTTCCGCTTTGGATCGATAACTTATTTAAGCCTTTGTATATATCAGCAAGAAGTTCTTCGAAATTATAACTTGTCAGGATAGGGTCAAATTCTATCTCACCGTTTGCCTCTATAAATGCGGTATAGTTGACCAGGTGAAAAAACTCTTTCAGCTTTTTTACGACAACTTTATAATCATAAGGCATATCTCTTGCTATCTGCCTGTAAATATTTTTGATAAAGTCTGCAAAGTTGGTGATATGAAAAAGGTCAACATAAAAGGTCAGGTACTTTTCCTGATCGATCTTATTGCTGAAAAACTCTTTTATCAAAGAGGTTTTACCATATTTTCTTTTAGAATAAAGAAGAACATTTGAGTTAGTATTAACAAATGAATCTAACTTATTAAGTTCATCATGTCGAAAACAAAAATTTCTACCCTGGCACGAGTACTGATACAGAAAAGGATTCATAGACACTCCAGAAAATAATTATTATTCTATGACAAACAATCTGACATATTACTTAAACAAAAATAAATATAGTATCTTAAAAAAATATCAAAGGTATCTTTAAAGAATATACAAAGTGTTGAAAAAGAACAAAATACGTATCATTATCCAAGTCCATATTGTCGTGCATTGAGAGCAATATTTAGTTTCAGTTAAGGTTCGCTCTTGTATGATTTTAGAATAAAAATTGTTTATTTTTACAATAATTTTAAATTATGATTTTAATTTTAACGGATCAAAAATTATTATATGTCTAATAAAATTTAATTATAATAAAAGGTTATTATTTAAAATAATAATTTTATTCATATAATACAAGGAGGGTGTATGCAAGTTGAGCTTTCGAGAAGAAAATTTCTTCAAGGAACTGTTGCCTTATCTGTGATAGGAAGTAGTGCAGCTACTAACCTTTTCTCTAAAGAGGAAACAAAAGGTGAAATAAAGCTGACGACCAAAACAAAAACAGGTGAAGCAAAATCGGTTCCCACTTTATGCGAGATGTGCGTAAATAAATGTGCTGCTATTGCCAGAGTAGAGGATGGTGTTGTTACAAAACTGGATCCAAATCCATATTTTCCCAAATCAAGGAATATGCTATGTGCAAGAGGTAATGCCGGTTTACAGGCACTATATGATCCTGACAGATTAAAATATCCAATGATTCGGGTAGGCGAAAAAGGTGAAGGAAAGTTTAAACGTGTAACCTGGGATGAGGCTTTTGAATATATCAAAGAAAAAACCGTAAAAATTCTCGATGAAGAGGAAGATAACAGATCTTCATTTTTATTTTGTGCAGGTGAAGGGATGGCGGAACATACATTTAAATCCTTTTATCTTAGTTTCGGTTCCTCAAACTGGCTGAATCACTCCTCTATCTGTCTGCAGACCGTAGCTTCCGGGTACGGGGTTACCATAGGAGCCTATCCACAGGCAGATCTGCAAAATGCAAAATATATTATCATGGCGGGTGCAAACCGGGCTGAAGCTATCGTAACACCGGACACCATGGATGGATTCAAGAACGTAAACTCCAAAAAGAATGCGGCAAAACTTGTCTGTATCGACCCAAGATTTACAAACACTGCGGCAAAAGCGGACAAATGGCTTCCTATTAAACCGGGAACAGACCTTGCCTTTGTTTTGGCACTAACTTATGTGGTGTTAAGTGAAGAACTGTACAACAAAGAATATGTCAAAGAGAATTTCAACGGTTTCAATGAATATAAGGATATGGTTCTGTCTAACGAATATACCCCTGAGTGGGCGGCAGAAATCACCGGGATCAGCCAGGATGACATCTATGAGATCGCCAGAGAGTTCATGGCTCATGCACCTCAGGCTGTTTATTACCCGGGAAGAAGAAGTACCTTTGCCAAGAATGATTTCCAACTGCGGCGTGCTATGGCTATATTCCAAGCCCTTGGCGGAGGGATCGACTGCAAAGGGGGTCTGATCTTCGGTAAAAAGCTTAAAATAAAAGGGCACGACGAACTTATGCCTTTATATGACAATGCAGCTTCAAGAGCCGTAGTAAAAAGAGAGAATGCCCAAAGAGGCGAAGCGGGTTACGATGACTGTGCCGTAGTAAGCGGAGGAGGTTCATGGATAAGCTGGAGAAACAACTTCCTAGAAGGCAATCAGCCCTATAACGTACGGGGGATGTTCTGTTATAAACATAACCCGATGATGAATATGCCAAATACAAAGAAAACAGCACAAATGCTGAAAAAAATGGAACTTGTAGTATGTATAGACACCATGCCGAGCGATACTGTTATGTATGCCGATGTTGTACTGCCCGAGTGTACATATCTGGAACGGACCGATCCTGTTAAAACTTTCGGGGGTGTTGAACCTTCAATAGCCCAAAGAAACAAAGTAATAGATCCAATGTATGAAAGTAAACCCGTAATTGAGATATTAAGAGGGTTAACACAAAAAATATCAAAACCGTTATTCCAGATCACAAAAAAACATGACGAGATGGTAATGTCTGATATTGAAGATCTTGGTGAAGAAACCGTTTATAAAGATTTTGACCTGACCAAACCTTTTGAGTTCTCACAGGAAAAGCTCAATGCCCATGCGGTACACGACTATGAAGGAGCAGAAGAAAGCCTTAAAAAACACGGTGTATATTATCCACATATGCAGGAGTATTTCAAGCAGACAGGTGCAAACGAATTTCAATATTATCCGGAAAATAAAAAAGCATATACCTCAAATGAAGGTAAACCTGTAACCCCGTCTAAAAAAGTTGAATGTAATCTTGCATCGTTAGAGAAAAAAGGTGTTGATGCAATGCCTGTGTGGAAAGATGAGTACGCATATACGATACCAAAAGGTAAATTCAGGCTTTTAACAGGTAGACATGCCCAATTTACCCAGACGGGTACGGCAAACAATTCAATGCTTAACGATCTTATGAACCAAAACTATTTATGGATAAACAAACGTGTTGCAAAAAGTGAAGGGATCTCGTTTGGAGATTCAATAGAGATTAGTTCAAAAACAGGAAAAACCGTACTAAAAGCTTACCCAACAGAAAAGATCGCACCTAACCAGTTGTTCTTCGTGCACGGGTTCGGACAGGAAAGCAGCGGCTTGTCGTGGGCGCAAAACAACGGGGGTAACGATAATTCAGTAATAGAAGATATTACAGAACCGGTATACGCAGCTGCAGCAATGCATGAAACCAACGTAGAGATAAGGAAGGTGTAACAATGGCTAGATATGGAATGGCATTGGATTATAAAAACTGTATAAACTGTAAAGCGTGTGAAACAGCATGTAAAGAGGAGAACGGTGTACTTTTAGGTGCCGATAAACATAGAATCTGGGTAGGTGTAAAAGAGATAGAGGGTGAATACCCAATATTAAGCAAGGTATCCCATATCTTTTACCCCAGCCAGTGTCAACATTGTGATGAAGCTCCCTGTCAAGAGGTGTGTCCTACAAATGCGACATATTACGGTGAAGACGGACAGGTAAGGGTTGATCCCGATAAATGTATCTTGTGCAGCTACTGTATGAACGCGTGCCCTTATGATGCAAGATATGTTGACGATAGAACCATGACCGTCGACAAATGTACTTTCTGTACCGACACAAGGCTGGCAAGAGGAGAAACAACAACTGCCTGTCAGAACACCTGTCCTACGAAAGTTAGAATATTCGGCGATCTTGACGATCCGGATAGTGAAATAAGCCAGGTACTAAGAGAGCGTGAGCATTTTACTCTTAAATCAAACCTTGGTACAAAACCAAAACTTTTTTATTTGGTATAAGGAGATAATATGAGTGTAAAAGAATTTATTACAACAATACCTGTTAACAAAGTTTCGATCAAAACACTTTTTTCATTTGAAAAAAATGCATTGAACCTTTTTCTGGCATTGTTGATCGTGGGATTGTTATCCTTATTCGTTATAGGTGTTTTTAACTATCTAAGCCACGGTCACCATGCTTATAATGTTACAAGAGAGCATCCATGGGGACTATTGATCGCCGTTTATATATTTTTTGTTGTAAGTTCAACGGGACTTTGTATAGTAGGTTCCCTGGGTGACGTGTTCGGGTTTAAAGATTATATGCAGATCTCAAAACGTGCCATATTCGGATCGATAGTAACCATTATGGCAGGTTTTGCAGTGATAGCATTTGAAATAGGTCATCCCGTTACGATGCTTATTTACAACGTGCTTACTCCGGGATTTACCAGTGCGATCTGGTGGATGGGGACTCTTTACGGATTATACCTGACATTTATGATCATCGAGTTCATATTTCTGCTTAAGCATGATATGAAAATGGCAAGAATCTTCGGACTTACAGGTCTGCTGGTAGGTCTTGCGGCACACTCCAACCTTGGAGGGGTATTCGGTTTTTTAAACGCAAGGGTTATCTCTAACGGTGTTTTCTATCCGACATACTTTATTTTGACCGCTTTTATTACGGGTATTTACCTGGCGTTTATCATGTACGGGTTCAGATATAAACTGAACTTTAACGATGAGGCAAAAAAGATGCTTACAAATCTTGCAAAGATACAGGCACTTCTTATTTCGATCCTTATCTTTTTCGTTACATGGAAGATGCTGACGGATATCTACGGAGGTATGCCTAACAGAGCCGAAGTTGCGGTGCATATCCTGCAGTCATCAACATTCTGGGCTGAAGTTATTCTTGCTATGGTTATCCCTTTGGTTATTATCCTGCTAAGCGGCGGTAAAAATGTAAAAGGGATGTTCTGGGCCTCGTTAAGCGGGATGGTCGGAGTATTTTTCATGAGATACAATCTGGTTCACGATACCCAGCTTAAACCTTTACAGATGCTAAAAACCCAAGAGTACCAGATAGCTCCGCAATGGGTGGAATATTTCCCTTCTGCTAGTGAGATTATGATCTCTCTTGGAGGACTTGGACTATGCCTGTTAATGTATTATGTAGGAACAAAACTTTTCAACCTGGATGAAAAATGAAAAAGCTGCTAATAAGTTCTCTTTTATTGACAAGTGTTGCCTTTGCGCAAAGCTTGTCAAAAAGCGAAGCGGTAAAAGAAGCTGAAGATGCAGTACATCAACTACATAAAATGATGAAAGCACAGATAAAGCCGCTTCTTAAAAAAGAAGGAGTTTTAAGCGCTGCACGGTTCTGTGCGGAAGAATCTTATAAAAAGATTCAAAAGTTAGACCGCAACCTGGGTGAAAATGTTTCAATCAAGCGTATCAGCCTGAAAAACAGAAACCCGCTCTCTTTCCCCGAAAAAAGGGAAGAGGATATTTTAAAGGCATTTGAATTAATAGAAAGCTCAAATGCATATCTGCCCGAATATATCGTGCAGATAGACAAAAAAGGGAATTATTCATTATATTTTCCCACTACCATGTCAAGCAGGTCATGTAAAGCCTGCCATGGGCTTAAAACCAATATGAAACAGGAGGTAAAAGATTTTTTGGAGAAGGAATATCCCAAGGATAAGGCTTTTGGATATTCAAGCGGACAGGTAAGAGGTGCTGTTGTTGTAAAAATCAAAAGTAGTGAAAATTAATTATTTATAAGGAGATAATATGAAAACTATGAAAATAATAGGATGTGCTGTTTTTGCGTGTGGGTTGACTTTAAATCTAAGTGCGGCGGAGTATACTCAAGGTGAAATCTATCAAGCGATGTGTCAAAAATGCCACGGTGAGTACGGAGAAGGAAACCCTGCAAAGAAAGGACCGTCTCTTATAGACAGAACCCAGGCAGAACTTGCTGTGGAGATTTATGAGCTTGACGGAGGAGGATACCAGTCTTCAGGAACCGCCCATGAGGAGATGGATTCAAATCTTACTGCTATTGAAAAAAAAGGGATGATAGTGGATGCTGACAAAATGGCAGCATATATTTACAACAATTTCGTTAAGAAACAATAACTGCTTTCTTCTCAGGCTCGGTTCATCCGGGCCTGACTTTAATTACTATTCATAATTTACAATTTTTACTTAAAATCTGTTTGTTTATTTTCTATTTTTTTGTTATGATTTAACTGTTAAAGTTATCGTGATGTAACTTTAATAGATTACTATTCTAATAAACTCATAAAAGGTAAAACAATGGAAGAGATACAAAGTGATATCCTTATAATAGGTGCAGGTCCTGCAGGTCTTGTTGCAGCATCAACTGCAAGCGAAAATTACCCGAACAAACAGATCGTAGTGGTAAAAGAGGATGAAAAAGGGCAGGTACCCTGCGGTATCCCTTATGTTTTCGGGGAAGTCCTGAATTCAGTGGAGAAAAACGCAATGCCGTGCGGAGGCGATGTAGCCAATATCACAAAAATTGTTGACAAAATAGATAATATAGATATAAAAAATAAAACGGCAACTGCAAATAAGCATATATTCAAGTTCGATAAACTTATATTCGCCACTGGGTCCGTACCGTTTGTCCATAAAAGCTTTGAAGAGTCTTTAAAACTTGAAAACGTATTTACGGTAGACAAAAAATATGAAGAGGTTAAAAGACTAAAAGAGTACCTTCAAAACAAAACAAAAATTGTTGTAGTAGGTACGGGATTTATAGGAGTTGAACTAGCCGAGCAGTTAAAAAGTGCAGGCAAAGATGTAACGATAGTAGGGGGCAGACATATCCTTGCAAACTCTTTTGACGAAGATATGGCACTAAAAGCGGAAGAGATTATGAAAAGCAAAGATATAAAGCTTGCCCTTGGACAACATGCAAAAGGGGTCATAGAAAAAGACAATACTGCAGCAGCCATTGAACTTTGTGACGGAAGCACTATTGAAGCGGAAGTTATCATACTTGCAACAGGATACAAGCCAAATACCAAACTTGCCGACGATGCAGGACTTAAACTATCAAGATACGGAGGTATCTGGGTAGATGAGTATATGAGAACAAAAGATAAAGATATTTTTGCAGTGGGAGACTGCTGCGGAAGAAGAGACTTTATCACAAGAGACCCTTCAAAGGTGATGCTTGCTTCCACTTCAGCTGCTGAAGCAAGAGTTGCAGGAAGCAGCTTATACAACCTTAAAACCCTTAAAGGCTTTAACGGAACCATCGCTATATTCTCGACCATGATAGGGGACAGGGCCTTTGCAAGTGCAGGGGTGACCGAAGATCGGGCAAAAAAAGAGAACATAGAATATGTAACAGGTTATTTTGAAGGGATGAACAGACACCCGGGAACCATTGAGGATGCATCAAAACAATCTGTAAAACTGATCGCCATGAAAAACAGCGGACAGATCATAGGGGGTCAGGTAGTAGGTGCAAAAGAAGCAGGGGAGATAATAAATATAATAGGACTTGCCATTGAAGCGGGGCTTACCATACACAATATTATCTCACTGCAGGTTGCGACACAACCTCTTCTAACTGCTGCTCCTACAACTTATCCTATTGTAAAAGCAGCCCAGAATTGTTTAAAATAAACAGTTATAAGAAAGATGAGTTTAAAATCTTATTTTAATCTCTCTTTTTTTCTTTTTAAAATAAAAACACTTACTCAATTTAATAAAACCAAGCAAAAAATTCATTTTCAATATCCTGCTGCTATATATTATATGTATACCGAATAAGACTTATACACTTTTGTTTACAAAAAAGAAGCAAAAATGTCGTAAATTTTTTTCAAAACTTTTCACAAATTTCTACAAAATTTAATATCGCAAAAAAGGACTTTTTTAGTCCTATTAAAACAAAAACACCTTAATCAAGGGGTTTAGAAACAAATTTAAAAATTTTATTTTTTTGTTTTAACTTTGTGGAACACTATATGTATTATATATTCTCGATAACAAATTTAAATCAATCAAAGGAGACGATATGTCAGAGTTAAGACAAATTGCATTTTACGGTAAAGGTGGGATTGGTAAATCAACTACATCTCAAAATACATTAGCGGCTATGTGTCACTATTATGGAAAGAAGATATTAATTGTTGGGTGTGACCCAAAAGCGGATTCAACAAGACTGATCTTACACGAAAAAGCACAATCAACAATTATGCAACTTGCTTCTGAAGCTGGTACAGTTGAAGATTTAGAGTTAGAAGATGTATGTAAGCCTGGAGCTGATGAGTTCCACCCGGATAACGAAGAGATCACAGACGGATTTATTATGTGTACAGAGTCTGGTGGACCAGAGCCAGGTGTTGGATGTGCAGGTAGAGGGGTTATTACAGCTATTAACTTCTTAGAAGAAGAGGGTGCTTACGATGACGAGCTTGATTTCGTATCTTATGACGTTCTTGGTGACGTTGTTTGTGGTGGATTCGCTATGCCTATTAGAGAAGGTAAAGCTCAAGAGATCTACATCGTTATGTCTGGTGAGATGATGGCAATGTATGCAGCTAACAACATTTCAAAAGGTATTTTAAAATACGCTAACACTGGTGGAGTTAGACTTGCAGGACTTGTATGTAACGCAAGAATGACAGATAGAGAATACGATCTTGCTAAAAACCTGGCAACTCAAATCGGAACTCAAATGATTCACTTCGTTCCAAGATCTAACCACGTTCAAAGAGCAGAGTTAAGAAGAATGACAGTTGTAGAATTTGCTCCATCTTCAGAACAAGCTATGGAATACAAAGAATTAGCAAGAAAAATCATTGAGAATGATCTTAAAGTTATCCCAGCTCCATTAGAGATGGATGATCTTGAAAACCTTCTTATGGAATTCGGTCTTGACGAAGAAGTTGATGAAGATGCTATCGGTAAAAAAGCTGAAGAAGCTTAATAAGTAACTAATAAGTTAAATAATTAATAAGTAAATAAATAAGTAAAAAACAGTTTGGGGATAACTCCTCAAACACCAAAACAAAAAATAAAACAATAGGAGAAAATTATGTTTGTATGTGGATACCACTTTCCGGCTGATATGGGTAATGATGTAAGTTTTGATAAAGTAATCGAAAAAGTTGAAGAGGGATTAGATGCTTCTGGTAAAAAAGTAACTTTAACAAGTGAAACAAGAGAAGGTACCAAATTAGAAACTATCGAAGTTCCAGAAGGTACTTTTGCACACAAAGCATTTGTAGATTTCTACACTAACACTGAGATGCCTTCTGCAGATGATTCTAAAATGGTTTATTACACAAATAAATACCAAATTTCAGAAATCTCTAAAACTGTAGACGGTGCAGCTACTGCTGAGCTTTGTAAAAAGCTTGATGATATGAACCTTTACAGAGTAACTGTAGCATAATCAAAACAAAAGAAAGAAATTAAGGGTCACTTTCAATACCCTGGTTTCTAAAGATAAAGAAAGGATAGTTAATGAGCAATGAAGAATTAGAAGCTTTACAGAAAGAAGCTATTGCAGAAGTTTTAGAGGTTTATCCTGCTAAAGCTGCAAAAAACAGAGCAAAGCACTTAGGTGTTGATTCACCGGAAGGTGTTAAAGGTGCATGTGATAAAACCAGATCAAACAAGCAGACTGTTCCGGGTGTTATGTCACAAAGAGGTTGTGCATACGCAGGATCTAAAGGGGTTGTTTGGGGACCAATTAAAGATATGATCCATATCTCTCACGGACCTGTTGGTTGTGGTCAATACAGTAGAGCCGGTAGAAGAAACTACTATATCGGTACAACAGGTGTTGATACGTTCGTTACAATGAACTTCACTACTGACTTCAGTGAGAAAGATATCGTATTCGGAGGGGATACTAAACTTAAAAAAGCTCTTACAGAGATTGATGAATTATTCCCTTTAAACAACGGTATATCTATCCAGTCTGAGTGTCCGATCGGTCTTATCGGGGATGATATCCAGGCTGTTGCAAAAGTACACAAAAAAGAATCTGACAAGCCTACGATCGCAGTATCTTGTGAAGGGTTCAGAGGTGTATCTCAATCACTTGGTCACCATATCGCGAACGATATGATCAGAGACGAGATCATGCCTGATGCAAGTCATAGACAAAACTTCGAATCAACTGATTACGATGTTGCTATTATCGGTGACTACAACATCGGTGGGGATGCTTGGGCTTCAAGAATCCTTCTAGAGGAGATGGGTCTTAGAGTTATCGCTCAATGGTCTGGTGATGCTACTTATAAAGAGATGGCAATAGCACCTAAAGCAAAACTTAACTTACTTCACTGTTACAGATCTATGAACTATATCTCAAGACATATGGAACAAGAGTTCGGTATACCTTGGATGGAGTACAACTTCTTTGGACCAAGTAAAACTACTGAGTCTTTAAGAAAAATCGCTGAGTTCTTCGGTCCTGAGATCCAGGAAAAAGCTGAAGCGGTTATCGCTAAATATACAAAGATGACTGACGAAGTTATCGCTAAATACAGACCTAAATTAGAAGGTAAGAAAGTAATGTTATACGTTGGTGGACTTAGACCAAGACACGTTATCGGTGCTTACGAAGATCTAGGTATGGAGATTATCGGTACCGGTTACGAGTTCGCTCACGGTGATGATTACAAAAGAACAAAAGAAGATATAGAAAGATCAACTATCATTTACGATGACGTAAACGAATACGAGTTAGAAAAATTCGTACAAAAATTAAAACCTGACTTAGTTGCTTCAGGGGTAAAAGAAAAATACGTATTCCAAAAAATGGGATTACCGTTCAGACAAATGCACTCATGGGATTATTCTGGTCCTTACCACGGTTATGATGCATTCGCTGTATTTGCAAAAGATATGGATTTAGCTATGAACTCACCTGTATGGTCTCATACTAAAGCACCATGGGAAAAAGAAGAAGTAGGAGCTTAAGATGCAAGAAGTAGAAAATATAGTAAACGGACAAAAGCTGTTCTTAAAAGAGGAGTATCAAACTTCTCTTGCAGCTAAAAAAGAATTCGAAGGTGCTATGGGTGCTGTTAACCCTGCTAAAGTTGATGAAGTTCAAGAGTGGACTAAATCTTGGGATTACAGAGAGAAAAACCTTGCAAGAGAAGCTATTACTGTAAACCCTGCTAAAGCTTGTCAGCCATTGGGAGCAATTATGGCTGCTTTAGGTTTTGAAAACACTATGCCTTACGTTCACGGATCTCACGGATGTGTTGCATACTTTAGATCATACTTTACAAGACACTTTAAAGAGCCGACTCCTTGTGTTTCTGACTCTATGTCTGAATCTGCAGCGGTATTTGGTGGTCTTTCAAACATGAAAGACGGTTTAAGAAACTGTAACGCTATGTACAAGCCTGATCATATTGCAGTATCAACTACTTGTATGGCAGAAGTTATCGGTGATGACTTAAATGCTTTCGTTGTTGGTGCCAGAGAAGATGCTGAAGGTGAATTAGACGATTTACCGATCACTTATGCTCATACACCATCTTTCGTTGGTTCTCATATCACTGGATATGACAATATGATGAAATCTATGTTAGAGCAATTAAACCCTACAAGAAGTGAAAAAGTTGTAGAAGAGGGTAGAATCAACATTATTCCGGGGTTCGAACCATACCTTGGATCATTAGCGGAAGTTAAAGAGATCGCTGCTTCATTCTCTGACAAAATAGTAATGATCGGAGATCACGAAGCTCAATGGAATACAGGAGCTGGTGGATACAGCCTGTACGCTGGCGGTACTCCGTTAGAAGTAGCTAAAACTGCAATTAATGCGGAAACTACTATCTCATTACAAAAATACTCTACTGTTCAAACTGCTAAAACTATCAAGAACAAATGGAAACAGGGATACGAAACTTGTAATCCGATAGGACTTGCAGGTACAGATGAGTTTGTTATGAAATTAGCTGAGTTAACAGGGAAAGAAGTACCTGCGGAGTTACAAACTCAAAGAGCTCAATTAGTAGATGCGATGCAAGATTCTTACCCATATATGCACGGTAAAAAATTCGCAGTATACGGAGATCCAGATTTCCTTCTTGGTCTTGTTTCATTTATCGTTGAAATGGGTGGAATACCTACTCACGTATTATGTCACAATGCTCCAAGAAAAGGTTGGGAAGCTGACATGCAAGCAATCATTGATAAATCTGATTGGTCAGAAGACTGTCAAATCTGGGCTGGTAAAGACTTATGGCACTTAAGATCATTATTATTTACTGAGCCTGTAGATTTCCTAATCGGTAACGTATACGGAAAAGAACTATACAGAGATACTAAAACACCGCTTATCAGAATTGGTTTCCCGATCTTTGATAGACACCACTTACATAGATACTCTATGAGCGGTTACAAAGGTGCTTTAAATCTTCTAACTTGGATAACAAATGCTGTTCTTGACGAGTTAGACGAAGAAACTAAAGATATCGGTAAAACTGATTACTTCTTTGACTGTGTAAGATAATAGAAATTTAACAATTACGTTTAATACATTGTTTCCTGTCCTGAAATCGGTATGAGGTTCTTCCGGCCTCATACCTTTTTTTATTTGTAAACCCTAGCTACAATTTTGTAAACACAATTCATCATCCCTAAATATTATTCCTGCTTAAATAATTAACAAACCACCTTTATTTATCGTGCTTTTGCTAAATTTACACTTCATAGTAATTATTTGAAAATTTTATTTAAAGTTCATTATATATTAAGATATACAACGGTATACTTTTTGCATGATAATTAATGAGATTACAATCTTTTTTGTAATTCGTTATATATCAAAGTATATAAGGAGTTTTTGTGGAATTTGCGTCATCTTTAACATTATTGGATCAAAACACGGCATTTTTATTGGAAAAAAGGATATCACTGCTAAAAGCGATAGAACGAACAGGTTCTATAAGCAAAGCAGCAAAAGAGGTACCCATGAGCTATAAAGCAGCATGGGATGCCATCGATGCCATAAACAACCTCTGTCCCGCACCTGTAGTTGAAAGAGAAACAGGCGGGAAAGGGGGAGGGGGAACCAAAATTACCCCATACGGTAAAAATCTTATAGACTCATACTCCTTCTTGCAAAAGGAACATGAGAAGTTTTTAACATATTTGACAAAGATGACTGATTTTAACACAGGAGCCCTTAAATCAATACAAAGGGTAGCTATGCAAATAAGTGCTAGAAATCAGATACAAGGCATTGTGGAACATATAGAGAGAGGAACTATCAACTCTTCTGTTTTTGTTAAGCTTAAAAGCGGTTATTCACTTCTAAGCGTTATAACAAATGATGCCGTAGAATCCCTGAATCTTAATAATTCAGATGAGATCGTAGCCATATTCAAATCAAGTTCGGTACTTATTACTACCGATCTTACATTGAACATAAGTGCGAGAAACAAGTTTCAAGGAAGTATTGAAAGGATAAATGTTGGTGAGATCAACGGTGAGTTGATCTTGAATATAGGTGGAGACAAAATTGCAGCGGTTATTACAGCAGCAGCAGTTAAGTCATTAAACCTAAAAGAGGGTGACAAGGTTAGTGCAATTATCAAGTCATCTGATGTAATGATAGGGAAATAAGGAGTTTCTATGTTAAAAAAAGCGTTCTTAAGCAGTTTATTGTTTGTTGGTTCATTATATGCAGGAAGTATTAACATTGCGGTTGCCGCAAATGTAAGTTATGCGATCGATGATCTTAAAAAAGAGTTTAACAAACTTTATCCGGATACCAAAGTGAATGTAACACTTGGAAGCAGCGGTAAATTAACGGCACAGATAAAAAACGGTGCACCGTACCAGCTTTTTATGGCTGCGAATATGAAATACCCGAAAGCTTTATACAGTGACGGTATTGCAACGACAAGACCACTTATTTATGCGCAAGGTTCTTTGGCATATTTAAGTTCGAGCAAGAAAGATTTTGCAAAAGGTATCTCTTTGATGAAAGATGGTTCAATAAGTAAAATTGCCGTTGCAAACCCCAAAACCGCACCTTACGGTAAAGCAGCGGTGGAAGCTATGAAAAACGGAGGTGTTTACGAAGCGGTAAAAGGTAAATATGTATTCGCAGAGTCTATTTCACAAACTGTTTCTTATGCGGTAACTGCGGCTGATGTAGGGTTTATCGCCAAATCTTCACTATACAGCCCTAAAATGAAACAATACAAAAAAGGTATTAACTGGGCGGATGTTGATCCAAAACTCTATACTCCCATCAATCAGGGGATCGTTGTACTTGAAAACGGCGAATCAAACAGTGAAGTGGCGGCATTTTACGCATTTATCCTAAGTTCAAAAGCTAAAAAAATATTTAACGACTTTGGATACCTGGTACCATGAAAAACCTAATAGCAACTGTTTCACAAATACAAAGCTGCGACAACTTGCATATCGTAAAGTTTGACCTTAACGGTCAAACTTTAAAAATGATGAGCCTGGATCTGAACGATAATATCACCATAGGAAAAAAAGTGATCCTGGGGTGCAAACCGTCATCCGTTGCAATAGGTAAAGAGTTTAGCGGTCTGGTAAGTTACTCAAACCAGATACCCGTAATACTGGAAGAGATAGAGATTGGAGAGCTTCTTTGCAGCCTTAAAGTAAGATTCAAGGAATCAACTATGGAATCGATAATAACAAAAGAATCGTTCGAAAAAATGGGTTTGAAAAAGGGCGATAGTGTCACAGCGTTCATAAAAGCCAGCGAAATATCAATATTGGTGGTGTTAAATGATTGAGATACTAAAAACAATGGAGTTCTCCCCGTTTCTGCTCTCTTTTAAATTAGCAGGGATTACCACTTTAATTTTGTTTGTGATAAGTATTCCTCTTGCATGGTATCTATCTCAAACAAAATCAAAGGCAAAACCTTTTATCGAGGCTTTAACTGCACTTCCAATAGTGCTTCCGCCTTCGGTTCTTGGATTTTATATTTTAGTTGCCCTGTCCCACAATTCCCCCATAGGTGTCTTCTTTGAAGATATCTTCGGTACAAAACTGGTATTCAACTTTACGGGACTTGTGATCGCAAGCTGTTTTTACAGCCTGCCATTTATGGTTCAGCCTTTACAAAGCGGTTTTGAAAGTATAAATAAAAATATGCTTGAAGCCAGCTATATAAGCGGTAAGAACAAACTAAGAACAATACTTCAGGTTGCAATCCCAAACATTAAGCCCTCATTAATGACGGCGATTATCGTTACCTTTGCCCACACGGTAGGGGAGTTCGGCGTAGTATTGATGGTCGGTGGAAGCATACCGGGTGAAACAAAAGTAGCTTCGGTTGCAATATACGAATTTGTTGAGATCATGGATTATAAAGCGGCACACGTTTACAGTGCCATTATGGTAATAATAAGTTTCCTTGTTCTGTTAAGTGTATATATCTTCAACAATAAACAGAAACGAAACTTTATATAAATAAAAAACTTGGAGCATTTTTATAATGATAAAAATAGATATAAATAAAAAACTTCACGGAAGTTCCGGAGAGATGGATCTTAACGTGAAGCTGGATATAAAAGAGCAGGATTTCGTAGCTTTGGCGGGACAAAGCGGAAGCGGCAAAACAACTCTTTTAAGAATACTTGCCGGACTTGAAAAAGCACAAGGTCATATAAGCATAGGAGATGACGTATGGCAGGATGATAAGAAGTTCCTTCCCCCTCAAAAAAGAAAAATAGGTTTTGTGTTCCAGGATTATGCGCTTTTCCCCAATATGAGCGTTGAGGAGAATCTGCTTTTTGTGAACAAAGACAAAAAACTATGCAGTGAACTTTTAGAGATAACCGAGCTTAGCGAACTAAAAAACAGATACCCAAGCAGCTTAAGCGGAGGACAAAAACAGCGTGTAAGCCTGTGCCGGGCTATGATGAACCGGCCCAAGCTGCTGCTTATGGATGAACCCTTATCTGCACTTGATCCGTCAATGAGAACAAAACTGCAAAACGAGATACTCGCACTGCATAAAAAGTTTGGAACCACCACAATAATGGTAAGCCATGATCCAAGTGAAATATACAGGCTCTCTAACAGGGTGGTTGTATTGAATTTGGGTCATATCATAAACGACGGTACGGCAAAAGAGGTACTTCTTAGAACAACAGGAACACAGAAGTTTTCCCTTGAGGGGGAACTGCTTGATATAATAAAAGTGGATGTTATAAATATCGCCATCGTATCAATCGGGCAGCAGATTGTTGAAGTAGTAGTTAACAACGAGGAGGTAAAAGCACTAAATATAGGGCAGATCGTCAATGTAAGCACAAAAGCTTTTACACCTATGATTCAAGGCGTATAACAAAAATATACTATTAATATTTTTGTTATATTAATATTTTTTTAAATATCGTTATATAGTAAAGGATATAACGTGAAAGTGAGGACAAAATGAAAAAAACTATATTATCGGCGGCAGCAGCTCTAATGATAAGCAATCTATACGGGGAAACATTTGAACTAGGGAAGATTGATATAACAACAAACAATTATGAACAAGATGATAGATTTGATTCAAATACGATTTTTAAAGAAGAGATCGATAGAAATGAAAAAAAGACCATAGCAGAAGTTCTTGATACTGTTAGTGGCGTGAATATTTATAATGTAGGCGCAAGAAACGAACAAATGATAAACGTAAGAGGTTTTGATGTTAAACATGTACCGTTATACATTGACGGTATACCTATTTCTGTTGCATATGACGGTTATGTTGATTTCTCTAGATTCACTACATTTGACCTCTCTCAGGTACAATTAAGTAAGGGGCTTACCTCTCCTCTTCTTGGAGTTAATACATTTGCAGGAGCCGTTAACCTGGTAACAAATAAACCTAAAAAAGAGTTTGAAGGGCTTATCTCTGCCGGTGCATTTACTGGAAGCGGGAAAAAAGGATATATTAATTTCGGGACAAACCAGGGGAATTATTATGCACAAATTTCAGGATCATACCTTTCAAGGGATTATTATCCTCTCTCTGATGATTTCATACCTACAGCTTTAAAAAATGGAGACAAAAGAGAACAATCGGATACGGAAGATAGAAAAATCAATATCAAACTTGGATACACTCCCAACGCAACCGATGAATATGCGATAAACTATATCAAACAAAAAGCAGATAAGGGTGTCCCTCCAACTACAGACCCTGCAGATTTTCCAAGATATTGGGATTGGAACTATTGGGATAAAGAAAGCATTTATTTTCTATCAAAAACACAATTTGAGGACTTCTATCTAAAATCAAGATTTTTCTATGACAAATTTAAAAATTCCCTGTCAATTTACACGGATAATACATACTCGGTATATAACTATGGAGGAGTAGGCAATCCAAGCTGGTATGATGATGATACAAAAGGATTCTCTTTGGAGCTGGGACAATTAAACAACGGAAGAAACAATATAAAAGTTGCACTTCATGCAAAAAAAGATACCCATACAGAAGGAGGGGCAAACCAGGCCGAAGAATATGAAATGAGCGTAAATACTTATTCACTGGGAATTGAAGACAAATATGTCATAAATGAAAAAACCCTGTTGACTTTCGGCGCAAGCTACGATAAAGATGATGTACAAAAAGCACCGAACACAAATTACGGTTCGGCAGGAAACTACGGTTCAACTCCCAACGGTACCGATATTACAGGTTACGGTACCCAAAGGGAATTTGAACACGGCAGTGCAAGTTCTTTTAACCCTATGGTCAAACTTGAATATAAAGTTAACGAAGATCTAAAAGTTTATACCGGTATTGCAAGAAAAACAAGATTCCCCAGTATAAAAGACAGATACTCTTTCAAGTTTAAAAGATTTATCCCAAATCCTAACCTGAACGAAGAAAAAACAACAAATTATGAAATAGGTTTCCAAAAAAATTATCAAAACAGTATTTTAAAAGGTAGTATCTTTTATGCGGACATAAAAGACTTTATCCAAAGTTCATATGTGAATGTTTATTACGGTACGACTCAACAGCAGCAATTACAAAATATAGCCGAAGTAACCCAAAAAGGATTTGAACTGGAATATTTCCATAGTTTCGAAAACGGTTTGGAATTTAACGGAAACTACACCAGGTTATTATTGGAAAATAAAGACAAGACCCAAAAGATCACAAATGTACCAAACGACAAGTTAACTTTAACCCTTAGCGCAAATCCCATTAGTGATCTTACTGCCAATATCAATATGCAGTATTCATCAAGCAAAAAGACGAACTCTACTGCTCCTTATGATGAAACCGGGAGTATGACAGTATGGAATGCCAAAGTTATATATGATCTTACAGATAACCTGAGCTGGGATGCCGGGATAAATAATATCTTTGACAAGAACTATCAGCTTGATTACGGCTTCCCGGAAGCTGGAAGAATCGTTTTTACAAATTTAACATATAAGTTTTAACATGAAAACGGCTCTATTTTGTTTATTTGAAAACTGGGACAATGACTATTCAAAAGCGATAAAAGACCAGATAGATCTGGTCTCTTTAGCAGAAGACCTGGGCTATGACGAGGCATGGGTAACGGAACACCATTTTAACAATTTCAGTGTTATTCCATCCCCGTTGGCAACAGTAAGCTACCTTTTGGGAGCTACTAAAAATATAAAAATAGGAACGGCAGCAGTGCTGCTTCCTTATTATGACCCCATAAAACTGGCGGAAGAGATATCCGTAATAAAAGCATTTGACGACGACAGGTTTCTGTTTGGTATAGCAAAAGGGGCTTTCCCCATATACGATAAAACCTTTAAAGGTGACCCCAAGACGAATAGGGATGCAATGTTTGAAGCTAATATGCTTATCCATAAACTTCTAAAAGAGGAACAGGTAAGTTTCAAAGGTGAATTCTACTCCTGTGATGATATCACTATACGTCCCGGTTTTAAAGGGGATTTAGAGACAGTTATCGCCTCCCAATCGGAAGAAGCCATAAAAGAAGCGGCATATTACGGTTACGGACTTGTAGGAAGTCTGGCCGTTTCAAAAGAGCAGATAAAAGATATCTTTGACAAATACGAGTCCTTTGAACCGAAGCGTCCATTATCTTTCCGCCTGGCAAGAGCTGTCAACATAGGTTATAACAAAGAGGAGATAATTAAAGAGGCTGCTTTTGCCGCAGATCTTTTTTTACAGTCGATGCTGGCATCAAAAGATACAAATCCAACTTTGGTAAAACTGCTGGATGATAACTATTTAGAAATAAGAAGCAAACTGTTTGATAAAAACAGGATATTACAAAACAGTATCTGCGGTACACCGAAAGAGTGTATAAAACAGATCAGGCAGCTGAAAAAAGAATTCAACATCGATACGCTTCTTTTAAAGCCCGCTACAACATCAGCTGCAAGGGCAAAAGAGGTTATCGAATTATATAAAAAGGAGGTAGAACCCTATGTTTAAGATGATATTGTTAATTTTAGCTTTATTCTTATCCTTAAATGCGTATACAATCAAGGATATGACGGGCAAAGAGATTCATATAAAAAAAGATATAAAAAAGATCTATACTTCAAGCCCCATTGATCTATACAGTTTATATGCAGTGGATAGGGAAAAGATTGCCGGTTTGAATTTTCCTTTCAATCAAGGTGAAACGCCATATCTGGACAAGAGTATTGTTAATCTCCCCGTACTTGGGGGATGGTTCGGAAAAGGAAGAACTCCCAATGCAGAGATGATCCTGCAGGTTAATCCAGACGTAATAGTTGTATCAGAGTTTACAAAAAAACTTGGTGAAAAAAAGATCAAAAAATCTCTGGGAAATGTTGATATCCCCTTATTTTACCTAAGATCTAATACCCTGGAAGAATTATCAGATACTTTCTTTTTCCTTGGGAAACTTACGGGAAAAGAACAAAGAGCACAAGAACTGGAGAACTATGCCAAAAAGAGTTTGTCAGAGGCAAAAGAACTTAGGAAAACTATAAAAAATAAACCACGTGTATATTACGCAGAGGGTAAGAACGGCCTTCAAACAGAATGCCATAAATCTTTACACTCAGAACTGATTACACTTTCAGGTGGCGAAAACGTTCACAAATGTGAAATAAAAAACCGTTTTGGCAGACAAACCGTAAATTTTGAGCAGATTCTAAACTATAACCCGGAAATAATCCTGATATATGATAAAGATTTTTACAAGCAGATCTATAAAGATACAAAATGGCAGCTTATAGATGCAGTAAAAAATAAAAAGGTCTATTTCCTGCCGAAGGGACCTTTCAGCTGGTTTGACAGACCCCCTTCATTTATGAAATTTCTGGGACTGAAATGGATGATGAACCTCTTTCATCCAGATCATTATCCACTTGATATAAATAATGAGGCAAAAAAGTTTTATAAACTTTTTCTGGATATGGAAATAGAAGAGAATCAACTAAAAAAAATAATGGGAAAAGACATTGAATAAAACGGCATTAGTAATCCTTGTCATTGTTTTAGCCGTAGTATTTAACGGCTCCCTCTTTACGGGAAATTACGAAATAAGCTTCAATGAATATTTAATGTTTTTTAAGAAAATTATAGGAGTTGATTCAACTATTTCTGAAGAGAAATACAAAATGCTCAAAAGTGTTATCTTTGAAATAAGACTTCCCCGAACCGTGGCAGCAATGATTATTGGTGCATCTTTGGCGGTATCGGGAGCGGCATTTCAGGCTATGTTCGTGAACCCTCTTGTTTCTCCGGGAATTCTGGGAGTACTATCAGGTGCATCTTTCGGAGCGGCTCTTGGAATGGTACTTGGATGGAACTGGTTTTTAATAAATCTTTCAACTTTTTTATTTGGTATGGCAGCTGTATTATTTGCCCTTATTATATCATTTATATATTCAAGTTCAAAGAATATGATCATCCTGGTTTTGGGAGGGATAATAAGCAGCTCATTATTCTCCGCTTTATTGTCTATAATCAAATATGCGGCAGACCCTTATGATGCACTTCCGGCTATTACATACTGGCTTATGGGAAGTTTGTCTTTCAGTACGCCGGATCTAGTCTGGAAACTTACTCTTCCGATGATGACGGGAATTTTTATATTACTGTTCTTTTCAAAATATTTAAATGCCCTAAGCTTGGGAGATGAAGAAGCAAAGGCATTGGGAATAGACACTGCCAAAATAAAACTGGTAGTTATAATCACAGCAACTTTTATAAGTGCATTAAGTGTTATATTGGCAGGTATTATTGGATGGATAGGTCTTATTATTCCCCATATAGCAAGACTTTTGTTTGGAGCGGACAACAGGGTGATACTCCCATTAAGTGCTTTACTTGGTGCATTATTTTTAATAATTGTCGATAATGCATCAAGGATAGTTTTTACTTTTGAAATACCCATAGGGATAATTACTGCCATAATCGGTATTCCCATATTTATTTTCGTTTTAAAAAATGCTAAAAGGGGATTTTAATGTTACTCATAGATGCTAAAAATATAGAATTTTCATATAATGATAAAAAAGTACTAAATAAAGTGGACTTCAAACTTCACCAGGGTGACGTACTGGCACTTGTGGGGCAAAACGGCAGCGGTAAAACCACTTTACTTAAGATCCTTATGGGAATATACAGATCAAAAGGAACTGTGAACCTGCTTTCTAAAAATATAAACAAATATTCATATAAAGAGCGGGCAAAGATCATATCATATGTCCCGCAAACACATCAAATACCTTTTGATTATACGGTATTGGATGTTGTATTAATGGGTAGGCTCCCATATCTAGGAATCTTTTCCAACTATTCGTCAAAAGACAAAGAGATAGCAATGGAGTCGTTAAAAAAAGTCGGTATTGAAGATCTTAAAGACAACATTTATTCAAAAATCAGCGGTGGTCAAAGACAACTTGCTTTTATAGCAAGAGCTTTAGCTCAAAAAGCAAAGATAATCTTCATGGATGAGCCTGTTACGGGACTTGATTACGGGAACCAGCTAAAGCTTCTAAAATTTTTAAAAGAGCTTTCAAAAGAGGGTTATACATTTATAAAAACGACCCACTACCCCGATCATGCCCTTTATGCCTCAAATAAAGTAATAATGTTGAAAGAGGGACTGGTTCTTGATAAGGGCGATGTAGATACCAAATTAACGGAAGAGAACATAAAAAAGCTCTACGGCGTGGATGTTGAAATTGTTAAAAAACATAACAATTACAAATATTGTGTACCAATTTTATAATAAAGGAAGAAAATGGGATTGATAAAAACAAATCTGGGTGATTTAGATTTTGCCCGGCTATATGAACAGCAGATGGAGATATCCACTTTTAAGGGGAAAAACAGTGCCGACTGGGATAAAAAAGCAAACAGCATGAACAAGAATGTCCACAACAGTATCTATACGGAAACCTTCATAGACAAGATGGAACTCTCTGACGCAAAAAGCCTTTTGGACGTTGGATGCGGTCCGGGGACAATATCCCTGGCTGTTTCGGACAAGCTGGAAGAGGTGTATGCCCTGGACTATTCCCTTGGTATGCTTAACTGCCTGAACGACAACTGCAAAGAAAAGGATATTGCAAATATCCAGACCATTCACAGATCGTGGATGGATGATTGGGATGATGTGCCCAATACGGATATCGTCGTGGCTTCCAGGTCTATGGAAGTAAAAGATATAAGGGATGCTCTTGGCAAACTTAACTCAAAAGCGAATAAAAGGGTTTATGTCACTACCAAAACGGGAGGAAGTTTCATAGACGAGGAGATACTGAACCAGCTTGAAAGAGAAATCGTCCCAAGGCCCGATTATATCTATATGGTAAATATCCTGCACAGCATGGGGATACACGCGAAAGTAGACTTCATCTCAAGCGAAAATATCAAATTTTCAAGCAGTACCCCGGATGAATTTGTAGAAAAGATCAAATGGAGTCTGGGGGAATTAAATGAAAAAGAAAAAAATATTTTAAAAGAATATTTCAATACCACATATAAACACAAACAGGTCCCGGAACATATAAACTGGGCACTAATATACTGGGAGGTAGATTAAAATGAAAAGGTGAACGCAGGAACAGAACATTAAATAATCGAATAAGCAAACAAAAACAAGGAGAAAAGATGTTAAGAAAAACAATTTGGCTGGCAATAGCTTTAGGATTGACGGTAAATGCGCAGGATTTAAAAATAGCTGCGGGGGCAGGGTATAAAAAACCCTTGATGGATATAATCAAAGAGTATGAAAAAAGCGGAAAAAAGATCGAGCCGTTCTTCGGGAATATGAAACAGGTAAGCACACAGGCAAAGCATACTGATATCGCTCTTATAGTGGGAGATAAAAACTTCTTATCAAAAAAAAGCGGCCTGAATTTTAAAGGATATACAGATCTGGGGAAAGGAAAAGTAGTTATAGCTTATCCAAAAGGGAGAACATTAACAGCTGTTGAAGATATCAAAAAGCCAAATGTCCGAAAGATATCTATGCCCCAGCCTAAAAAAGCGATCTACGGAATTGCCGGAGAAGAGTTCTTAAAATCATCCAAAATGTATAATGAAGTAAAGGAAAAACTCTATGTTGTAGCAACAGTGCCCCAGTCAATGACATATATCATCACTAATGAAGTAGATGCCGGGGTAGTAAACCTAACAGCAGCCCTGGCAAACAGGAAAAGAATAGGGGGCTACATCGAAGTTCCGCAAAAATACTACAACCCGATCGATATCGTTGCAGGAAAACTAAAAGCTTGCAACAGTGAAGAGTGTAAAAAATTTACAGAGTTTTTAGAAACAAAAACGGCAAAAGATATATTTAAAAAATACGGACTTTAATTTATGAACATAGAAGCGGCACAGATCATAGAACCCATCATATTAAGTATTAAGACCATAAGCGTGAGCGCTTTGCTTTATCTTTTGCTTGGAGTTCCTATTGCATATCTGTTATCAAAAGAGAAGTTAAGATTAAGATGGCTTTTGGATACTATTGTAACCATGCCTTTGATATTCCCTCCCATTGCCGTGGGATTTTTTCTTTTGCTGCTTCTTGGGCGAAACGGTTATCTTGGAGGATTTCTGTATCAGTTTGACATAACTATTATATTCAGTTTCTGGGGACTTGTCATAGCATCTTTTGTTGCGGGTCTTCCTTTGATGGTAAAACCTTTACAGTCTGCAATTGAGAGTTTTCCCAAAGAGATAAGGGAAGCTTCATATATAAGCGGGAAGAACGGGGTGAAGACATTTTTATTTATCGTTCTTCCAAGCATCAAGAACTCTTTGTTCGTGGCACTTCTTATCTCAACGGCAAGGGCTTTGGGAGAAGTAGGTATCACTTTAATGCTGGGCGGAAACATTATAGGAAAGACAGATACTGTTTCGCTTGCCATATACAATGCGGTATTTGACGGGGAATATGACCTGGCGATGGCCCTAAGCGGTGTATTGGTAGCAGTTTCACTGGTGTTTTTCATAACATTGAACATACTGGAAAAGAAAGAAAAGGTCTATTAAACTTAAGCCTTCCGATTAGGTTCGGAGGGTTTAATTTTAATAAATCGTATCAAGAAAAAGGAGTCGTTTATGAAAACGAGTGCAAGAAATCAGCTAAGCGGTAAGATTACCGAGATTATCAGCGGTGCGGTAATGACCGAGGTCAAAATGGAAGTTTCCGACTCGGTGCATATCAGTGCTTTGATTACAAACGAAGGAAAAGAAGCATTAAACTTCAGTGTAGGTGACGAAATATCAGCTATCGTGAAAGCAAGTGCAATCATCCTTACAAAAACGCAGTTGAAAGCAACTGCCAGAAACAATATCAAAGGTATTGTCGAAGAGGTGATAAAAGGTGCCGTAAACAGTGAGGTGAAAATCTCTGTAGGCCAAAGCCGAATCTGCGCCATCATTACAAATGATGCCGTAGAGGATCTTGAAATCAAAAAAGGTGATAGCGTTTATGCTATCTTTAAAGCTTCAAGCGTTATTCTTGTGGCATAATTAATTTTATGGTTTGTTTCCTCTTTTATCCTTTCTTTGAAACAAACCATATTAATATAGGAGAAAAATGTATAATTTAACAGATAACGAACTATTACAATATATAAGTGATGATGTTCCATATTTTGACCTGACAACATATCTTCAGGACAAAGGCGATAAAAGAGCCGTTTTAAGCATATTTACAAGAGAAGATATTATTGTTTCCTGTACTGAGGAAGTAAAAAGGATAACCGAACTTTTAAACTGCAAGATAACCAAAAGCCATAACTCAAAAGCCTCTTTGGCAAAAGGCGATACGGTATTAGAATTTGAAGGTTTATACGGTGATGTCCACAAAGCATGGAGAGCCTGCCAGATACTTCTTGAGTACAGCTGCAAAATATCTACATATACGAACAATATGAAAAAGAAAATAGAAGAGGTCAACAGCTCCTGTGAACTTCTGACCACAAGAAAAAGCTTCCCTTTTGCCAAGAAGTTCTCAATAAAGGCAATTATGATTGGCGGTGCCATGCCTCACAGGCTTGGGCTAAGCGAGACGATACTGCTGTTCCCCCAGCACAGAAGTGTATATAAAAACCAAGAAGAGTTCTTAGACGCCATAAAAGAGTTCAAGGTAAAAGCACCGGAAAAAAAGGTTGTCGTGGAAACAGAAGAGTTTGAAGATGCTGTAACACTTATGAAAAACGGTGCAGACGCACTTCAGGTGGACAAAGTTGAACTTGATGTATTGAAAAATATCGTTGATTATAAAAACCTGCACTTTCCTAATGTAAAGATCCTGGCAGCCGGAGGAATAAACCTGAACAATGTAGACGAATATGCAAAGACGGGAATCAACGGAGTTGTCACAAGCGCCATGTATAACTGCGGTATGGCAAACCTTGGAAGCCGGATGAAAATTCTTAATTAAAGAGAGATTTAAAACAAATTTCTATATAACTCTAGATATTTAAATTTTAAAAGAGGAAACTGCATGAGATTTTACAAAGCATACGTGGAGATAACAAATATCTGCGGGCTGGCATGCAGTTTCTGCCCTGCTAAAACCATACCAAATACCACAATGAGTTTAGAGAACTTCTCAAAAGTTCTTGAACAGCTCAAACCCTACACAAACGAAGTGGCACTTCATGTTATGGGCGATCCCATAGTCGTAAGCAATCTAAAAGATTATCTTGATATCTGCAAACAGAAGAGCATAAAAGCAAATATCACCACTACGGGATATTTTCTAAACAAAATAGACCCCGAAATATTGCTTCACGATGCCATCAAACAGATAAACTTCTCACTTAACAGCTTCAATAAAAACGACCTTACCATAAGCTTTGAAGATTATATGGAGCCCATCATCGCTTTTGCCAGGGAAAAAACAAGGGTAAATACAAAATCGTTCATAAACTTCCGTCTTTGGAACATAGACGACAAGGCAAGCGAAGACACTTACAATACAAAAGTGTTAAACTACCTAAGCGATATCTACAAAATTGACATAAGTAACGCAACAGGGAAAGAGAGCATCCGCCTTGATAATAAGGTGCTACTTAACTTCGACGTTTATTTCCAGTGGCCGAGCCTGAAAAACGACCACTTCTCCCACGGCTACTGCCACGGCCTCTCAAAACAGATAGCGATACTTGCAAACGGCACTGTCGTTCCCTGCTGCCTTGACGGGGAGGGAGTTATAGATCTTGGAAACATATTTGAAACCAGCCTAAAAGATATACTTGAATCAAGAAGAGCAAAAGATATTGTCCAAGGGTTCAAGAATAAAAAAGCGGTCGAGGAGCTGTGCCAGAAATGCAGCTACAAAGACAGATTTGTATAAAAATAGCATCAAAGAATCACTTGGCTAAAATCTTTATAAAAGTTTAGACTTAGGAGCGACATTGGAACTTGTATATTTATGGGTGGAAGAGTATAAGAATATAAAAAAGCAGGGCTTTAATTTTTCTCCCAGATTTAATTGTAAATATGATGATGATACTGAAGAGCTTACAATAGATGAGAATAAAGATTATGTAAGTATTTTTCCTAAAAATATAAATATTACTGCTATTGTTGGAGAGAATGGGAGCGGGAAAACAAATATTCTAAATGCTATTATGGATATGTCAATTAGTATTAGAAAAATATTAGTTTATTCTCATAAAGAAAAACTTTTACTTAAATTAGTTGGTTTTGGAACTGTCATAAGAAGTTATATAGAGCGTGGGAGATATATTATTAAAGATATTAAACCTGATGATGAAGCTTATTTTTTCTATCAAGAAAATTATAAAAAAGTTTTTTTTGTAAATGAAGAAAAAAATGCAAATATTAAATGGGGAAATTTAATATCAATTTATCAAAACAAATCAAAAGATACACGATTAATAGTTAATTTATTGAAAAACAATGATATGAAATTTCCTTTTGAAGTTCCAAAATTTTTACATATTTCTATGAATGACAAGACTGAACACTTTAGTAAAGTCATTCAACACTACATTGATAAACATAATTTTAAAGTTCAATTTATTAAAAATAATTTTTTTAATCTTAATTATGATAAAAAAGAAAATAGGATTAAATTAATTAAATTTTATTTAATTGTCTCATATATATTCTCAAATGTTAGTGATTTAAGTACTCGTTTTTATACTATATTTAATGATAAAATGCCAACAAGTATTAATGATATTCTTGAAATGTTTTCAATAGGTATTAAAGATGATATTTTGGCTCTTATTGATTCCATAGTGAATGAAATCAATAATAATTTTAAAACTGACAAGTATTACATAGACTATGAAATTGATATAAATGGTTTATCTAATGATTTTATTGAAAACTATCATAAAATTACTTACTTTAGTGATATTACTACTGAAAAAGATAATTGTTTTCTAGATTTTAAGTTTTCACCATATTTAAGTCAAGGTGAATATAATTATATTGAACTATTCAGTAAAATTTTTTATTCGATTGATAAAGAAAATATTTTATTGTTAATTGATGAAGGGGAGAATAATTTACACCCAAATTGGCAAAAACAATATATTTATTACATTTACGAGTTTTTGAATATTAACTATTCACAATATAATATCCAATTAATTATAACTTCACATTCCCCATTTATCCTTTCAGATTTACCAAAAGAAAATGTAATATTCTTAAAAAATGGGAAACAGGTAGATGTAGATATTGATACCTTTGGTGCGAATATACATACCCTTTTATCCCATGGTTTTTTTATGGAAAATGGTCTTATGGGAGAATTTGCAAAAGAAAAGATAAACAAAGCTGTAGAGTATTTAAACAAAATAAGTCCATCTAAAGAAGAGATCGACTATTGTGAGAATATTATATCTATAATAGGTGAACCTATCTTAAAACGACAACTTCAAAAAATGCTTGATAGTAAAAGGTTGAAGAAAGTTGATAAAATTGATGATATAGAAAAGCAGATAGTAGAATTATCACAAGAATTAGAAAAGCTGAAAAATGGTCAAAATTAATATTTCCCAACAAACAAAAGATAACTTTTTTAATCAAATTAAAAATAAATTTGTAAACGACAATATCTCTAAAAATGAGAAAAAAATGAAGTGGGAAATCTCTAATAAAGATTTTGACACTTTAATCAATAAAAAACTAAAAGGATTTGATGAAAATATTAACCTTGAAAAGCTTATAGAAATGGAATATAATGATCTATGCAAATTAGTTGATTACCTTGATAAAAACCAAGCCAGAACAAAATTAACAAGAAAACAAAAAGATATATTTCTTACTTTATATTCAAGATTAAACAATGCAAACTTTATAAAAGACCTGGATGTAAAAGTCTGCCCTTATTGTAATAGAAATTATATTTTAAATTTTACAAAAGCAAAAAAGCAAAATGCTACAGCACAATTAGATCACTTTTTTGATAAAAAAGATTACCCTTACTTAGCAATTAGTATCTATAATTTAGTACCAAGCTGTAGTACATGCAATCAAAGAAAATCTACAAAGAAGGAAAATATATTTTATCCTTATAATGAAAGCTTTAATGATGATATGAAGTTTAAAATCAAAGGTATAAAAGAAAGAAAAGAGTTGATAGAACAAAATATTGATTTTTTTGACGAAAGAAGAATAGAACTGGAATTTGATATAAAAAACAATAAAGAAAAAGTTGAAAAACATATTGAAGTTTTCAATATAGATAATTTATATAATGAACACAAAGATATCATATCAGAACTTTTACAAAAAAGAGTAATTTACTCAGATGATTACATCAATGAATTATTAGAAACTTTTGAAGGTAAATTATTTAGTAATAAAGAAGATATATTAAGATTAATTACCTCAGGATATATTGAGGATAAAGACATCAATAAACGCCCTCTATCAAAGCTTATAAAGGATATCAGTGAAGAGCTGGGATTGATATAAGCAGGATATTTATAATGTTTTTCTTACAAAAAAGTACCTAAAACTGCTCCCGCGGTTTACCTTGCTGTTCACTCTTATCTTCACGCCGTTGTCATCACATATTTTCTTTACGATACTAAGCCCTATACCGAAGCCGCCGCTTATCTTGTCTCCCCTGTAATAACGGTTGAATATCCGACTTTTGTCTTTTATCCCCACTCCTTTGTCTTTGAAGGTCAAGACAAAATACTCTTTCGTTATTTTCAAAGATATGGATATAAGGGTGTCGGTCTTTGAATATTTGATGCTGTTTGAAAGATTATTGTCAACCAGTCTGTACAGTTCCATCTCATCAAAATATATATCAACGTTGTCGTCTATATCCGTTATGATTTTTATATTTTTTGCGTCGGCCAGGTCTTTGAAGAACTCTATCCTTCTTGTTAGGAAACTTGAAAGGTCTATATCTTTTTTCTGCCTGTGGGGAAGTTTTCTCTGGATATAGTATTCCAGGTCCTCATATACCAGGGTCATGTTCTTTAATGCGGAATTGATCCTTGAAGTGTACTTGTTATGGTCGGTTTTCATTGCAAGCATATCAAGATTTATCCTGGCAACCCCCAAAGGGGTTTTCAGCTCATGCATGGCGTCTTTGATAAAATTATCCAGGTATTTGTTTAATTTTTTATAAGGCTCGGTGCTTTGCTTGATAATAAAGAAGGATGATAAAAATATCAAACAGGTAATAGAAAGAAGAAGTATCAGTACATTATAGATTATCTGGGTATTGTTTATGTCCTTACACACCGTTACATAGGCGGCATTTAGGATATTTGGCGGGAAATACCTTTTATAACAGACAGAGTTCTCATACTCCATAAAATTTGTATCAAAGGTTAAAAGCTCACTTTCTTTTAGTGTAGCAAATATATTTTTATCACTGTTCTTAAATATACCGGATCTGTAAATATTCGATCTTGGGTAGTAGAATATATCGTTATTCTCCTGCTCAAAATTCTTTATTCTTTTAAAAACCGAGTCCGAATAGTTCTGCAGTCCTATTTTGTCCTTGATCCTCTGGTTCTCCACAGAAGCATCCAGATAAAAATATATAGGGATAAACGCGATCGCCAGGGTTAACACCACCTGCACAAAGATATATTTGGTATCGTTTTGCTTATTTATCAATTTTATAACCTACGAATCTTTTGTTCTTGATAAAATCCTTGGATGTTTTATCCCTGATCCTTTTTATGCACATACGGATATCCGCATATGAGATATCCCTGTTATCCCAGATATTTTCGTGAAGCTTCTCAATACTTAGATAGATTCCCCTGTTTTGAATCAAAAAAGCTACCAGTTCATTCTCCTTCTGGCTTAATTCTACGGTATTATTCTGCTTGTAAAGGGTGCCGTTTTTTATATCAAAAGAGAAATCTTCCGTAAGCTTTATACAATCATCGCTGCTTGCGTAACAGCTTGATTTGATAAGCTGTTCGATCCTGTATTTCAGTTCAAGAAGATCAAAAGGCTTTTTGAGATAATCGTTGCATCCAAGCTCATAGCCCCGGCTCAGGCTGTCTATATCCGTAAGAGAAGTGAGGATTATCACAGGTGTGTTTACTCCCTCTTTTCTTAAGTTCTGCACAAGATCAAAACCGTTCATCCCCGGAACCCTTACATCGAATAAAAGAAGATCGTAGTGCTTTTCAAACAAGCGGTCAAACGCCTCGTCTCCGTTGTCAAAAGCTTCAACCTCAAATCCTATATCTTCCAGGAACTCTTTGATAGACACCTGGTATAAATAATCGTCTTCCAATAATAAAATCTTCATAGGCCTACTTTATAATTATCTCTTTTTTTTCGCTGCTTTGAAAGGTGTTCAATTCTGTTTCAAGCTTTGGCAGCTGCCCCGGGTATTCGTAATTCGGCAGGTAATTAAAATTCTGCTCTTTTTTATCGAACATCGATACAAGATAGCTTATTATCCTGTTATTTTCATATCCCAAAGGTATAAATACTATTATCTTCTCACCCAGAGTATAATATGTTTTCTTAATATCAAATATCTCTTTATTGTGAGATAAAAGATCATAGAACTTGTTATCGTAATTGTTGTCTATTACCACAAAATTGAAAAGGGTTTTATTATGTTTATGGTATTTTGCAATATCCAAAAACTTTTTATTCAAGACGGGCATGGTGTCAATTCCCAAAACCTTCAGACGGTTTTTAAGAAGGGTATAATCTGTGATAACCTCTATGGAGCCTATATATTTTCCATCTTTGAAAACAGGGCAGATAGCTTTTATATTGAATCTTTTGCCAAGCTCGTTGGATACATAAGGCTGAAGGGTCTTTTTAACCTTTACCAGACCTTTTCTGAAGCTCTTAAGGTTCATCCCCGTATCTTTGTCTTCCCAGCTTCTTACAAATACGTTTAACTCTTTTGTATGCACCTGTATCTGGATATTTTTCAGGTTCGCATAATCGGAAATGGTGTTTAAAAGGTTTAAAAGCTCTTTTTTTGTTTTTTCTCTATTATTATAATACAAAGAGTTGATGATGGTCTCGTTCTTTGAAAAAAGTATCGCCAGTGAGAGGGCATGTTTTTTCCGGTAGGATATCTCGTTGTTTATTATTTCGATGTTTTTTGATACGAGTATATCTGTATGTTCTTTTTGCAGTATCTGGTTATACATTTTTAAAAAATACAGCAGAACGGCTATTATGATAATAAAGAAAAATATAAAACTTTTGTAGCTTTTCAACATGAAAGTATTGTACCTAAAATAAAAGCAAAACTCCCAAAAGAAGTTTCGCTTTTAAAGAAGATTATTTTTTAATGATCTTACCGTAAGGTCCGAACTTGTGATCAAAGTTCTCCATTGAAGGCCTGTAAACATCAGGAGCTTTAACCCTTGCATCCGGGAAGTCTGAAGTTCTGTTTATCTTCTCCGGTCTGTAGTGCGAATCCTGGTTCATGTATGCTGCAACATCATATGCCTGTTCATCCGTTAATATAGGATTGTCGTGCGTAGCACCCAAAGGCATATTGCTTTTTATAAAGTCAGCCGCTTTTAATATCCTGTACATACCGGCACCTTTGTTATAGGTATCATCCGTTCCCCATAATGCAGGATAGATATAACCCTCGGCTTTGCCTGCTTTTTTCATCCCTTCACCGTTTTGACCGTGACATGACGCGCAATACATATCATAAACAACTTTACCTTTAACAGGGTCTGCCGCTTGTTTTTTTACCATTTTTCTGTCAATTTTTTTCAGCCTTCTACCCTCCATCTTTGAAGCCGCTCCAACAGGTATACCCTGGCTTAGCCAGTGCATATAAGCTTTCATGGCTTTCATCTCTTTGCCTTCTGCAGGAAGAGGGTAACCGTTCATACTTCTCATCATACAGCCATTTATTCTGGCAGTAAGCGTACCTATACCGTCCTCTCTTGGTCTGTATTGGGGAAACTCTCCATAGGTTCCTATAAACGGTGCAGAATACTGTTTTGTACCTGCATCAAGGTGACAGTTCTGGCACTGATTGTTATTTCCGGCATATCTCATGCCCATATCGTCAACTTCGGGACCTATATATTTGGATGTGTTTACTATAAGTTCCCTACCGTATTTTACCAGCTCGCCGTATTTGTTATTTGGAATATCTTTCAGATCCGGTACTTTCCATTGCTCTTTTTCTATTTTATATCCCCTGTCCGATCTTTTTTTCAATTCAGACGGTTCAAAAGCGTTCAAAACCGAAGCAAAACCCAATGCCGCTATCGTTGTTACAGTTATAGCTCTTTTCATAACTTACCCCTTTATTTTAGTGTCAATGTAATTATAATTATTTATTGTAACTTGAAAGTAACAGCAAGTAAACGGCAAAAACTTTTTAGAAACTTTTATCTGCTATAATAAATTAAACTTCACAACCCGCTTAGGGACCACATATGAATTCGTTATACCCTTTACAGGAGAAAATTTGATTAAAAAGTTATTAACAACTTTACTGTTTGTCTCTGTTTTATTTGCTTCAAAAGAGACAGAGATTCAAAAAGTATCGCTACAGCTGTTATGGAAACACCAATTTGAGTTTGCCGGCTATTATATGGCAAAAGAAAAAGGCTTTTATAAAGAAGCAGGCCTTGAGATAGATATAAAAGAGTATCGGTTCGGTACAGATATCACACAGGACGTGATCAATGGAAAAAGCGACTTTGGGATAGGAGGATCATCGGTGATCCTTGATAAAATAAAAGGTAACGATATCTGCCTTCTTCTTCCCGCATTTCAATCTTCCCCGTTTGTACTTTTAGTAAAAAAAAGGGATGATATAAAAACAGTATCAGACCTAAAAGGCAAAAAGATCATGGCAAACCCCAACCAGGTTGCCATGGCTGCCTTAAATGCGATGTTCAAGGTTAACAATCTAAAAGAAAACGACTTTACGACACAAAAACACAGCTATAATATCGATGACCTAATAAGCGGCAGAACAGATGCAATGAGTGCATATCTTTCAAACGAGCCGTACCACATGAAAGAGAAAGGAATAGCGTATACAATACTTGATCCTTCAGATTACGGGTTCAATTTTTACGACGATATACTGTTTACCTCCAGCAAACTTTTAAAGAACGACCCAAAGCTTGTAGAAAGTTTTTATAATGCTACAAAAAAAGGGTGGGACTATGCATACTCCAATATAGAAGAGAGTGTCGACGTAATATTTAAGAAATATAATTCCCAGAACAAAACAAAAGAGCATCTGCTGTTTGAAGCCGAAGAGTTAAAAAAACTAAGCGGTTACGGAACACATGAATATGTAAAATTCAAAACCGATATCCTAAACCAGATAGTACAGACATATAATCTCCTTGATCTTTCAAAAGGGAAAATAGATTTTGATAATTTCATTTATAGTGAAGCTCTTTATGTTGAACAAACCATAGATTACAGCCTTCTATGGAAGATAGCTCTTGGTATTATTATCCTTTTTAGTATGGTTTTTTACTGGAACAGAAAGCTCTCGGAGATGAACAAACTAATAGAAAAAAGTAAAGAAAAAGTCGATATCCTGCTGGACAACGCAGGGCAGGGGTTCCTGACTTTTGACAAAAACTTTTTAATAGACGCTGAATATTCCAAAGAGTGTAACAAACTACTGGGTAATTCTATAGAAAATAAGGATATCACAAAACTTATTTTTAACGACCCCAAGAAGATCGAGTTTTTCAAAAGCACTATTTTAACTGCATTAAATGAAACTATGGAAATAAAAAGAAACTCTTACCTTTCATTGCTTCCAAAAATAATCCTGCTTAACAAAAAAGCGATCAAGTTGGAATATAAAATACTCGAAAACAGCTATTTTATGATGATACTCACAAATATAACAACCCAGAAAAAACTTGAGAAAAAGATAAGAAAAGAGCAGGAAGTATTTAAAATGATAGTTACTGTTGTAAGTGAAAGCGAGATATTTTACGATACTAAAAAACTCTTCCTTGAATTTATTGATTCGAAGGAACACCTGCATAACAAAAAACTGAATGAATCATACAGGCTTATACATACCTTCAAAGGTACTTTTTCACAGCTTTATATGCAGAACATGGTACAGATACTCCATAAAATAGAATCAAAGATCTCCAAAGCAATAAATAATAAAAGCAATATTACATTAAACGATATCCTTGAACCTGAAATACTTAAAGCGGAGTTTGAAAACACCCTGCAGATAATATCAGAGATTCTTGGGAAAGAGTTCCTAAACGGAGACAATTACGTAAAAATAGATATTTCCAATATCTATGAACTTCAGGAAAAGATCTCAAATGTATTAGATAAAAAAGATCTTGCAACACCTGAATGTAAAGATATCCTGCTTCATATTCAAAACCTTTCAAAGCAAAAACTTTACCCGCTGTTAAAACCCTATACAGCTTTGATAGATCAGCTTGCAAAAAAATTCCACAAAGATATTGAAAAAGTGGAAATAAAAGGTGATAACGAACTTACAATAGATGAACATATCAAACCTTTTATAAAATCACTTATTCATGTTTTCAGGAACTGTGTCGACCACGGTATAGAAACACAGGAAGAAAGATTGAAAAAACAGAAAAGCGAAACAGGAAAAATAGCCTGCAGCTATAAACAAGAAGGCAATACCCTGATTATAAAGATATCTGACGACGGTGCAGGTATAGACAAAGAAAAACTAAGGCAAAAAATAGAAGAGAGTCCTTTACACAAAGGCTCTCTGCAAGATGACGAACTGTTCAGCAAAATATTCTGCGAGAATATCTCAACAAAAAACAGTGTAGACGAGATCTCGGGAAGAGGCATGGGTATGAATGCCGTCAAAACAGAACTTGATAAACTCAAAGGCTCCGTAGAGATTCAATCTCAAAAAGATAAAGGTACCAGTTTTAAATTTATGATACCTCTAACAAATAAATAAAGAAAGGAAAAAAATGATATTAGATTCACTGATACTTCAAACCAAACTCTTTTTACAAGAAGATATGGGTATAGAGATCGAAAATATCGATACAAGCGTGATCGATACCGAACAATTAAACCTAAAACAGTATACCTCAATGATAGGGGTAGGGGGAAAACTCAACCTTATGGTCGCTATAAGTTTTGACGACAACCTGTTAAATAAACTTGTAGAGATTTTTATGGAGGGTGAAGAGGTTGACGAAACTGAAGCCCAGGAGATAAAAGAGAGCGTTACGGGTGAAGTTATAAACACTATCCTTGGATTATCACTGCCTACCTTTCCGAACAGGGGTAAAGGGGTGACAATAACTCCCCCTATCACCATCAATGATGCTTCAAAACTGAAAAAACACAAAAACTCAAAAATATCAAGCGTAAATATTATAACAAATTGCGGTGAGTTTAGTATCAGTGCCATCGGCGATAAAGATTCAATAAAATAAAAGGAAAAAAGATGTTAAAAATTTTAATTGTAGACGATTCATTAATTATCAGAAAAAAAATAACAAAAATTTTGGAGAAACTGGGACATGAGGTAGTATTCAGTGCGCAAAACGGTCAGGAAGCTATCCAGAGCTATAAAAAGTATAAACCTGATCTTGTAACCATGGATATCACTATGCCCGATATGGATGGAATAACTGCCGTTAAACATATAATAGCAGAAGACGTAAATGCAAAAATCGTTATGGTAACTTCCCACGGACAAGAGGATATGGTTATAAAATCTATCCAGTCGGGTGCTGTAGGGTATCTTCTAAAACCTATCACTGAAGATAAAATGGCACAATCTATCGGAGAAGTGTTCATTGAATATGCAGTTGAGCCTGATGATGAAGAGCTTGACCTGCTAGAAGATGAATTCAAGGTATAAAAATGCAGGAAAACAAGCTTTTTGAAGCTTTGCTGGATGTAATACCTTTTGCGGCTTATGCCGTAGATATTGAGACATACGAGGTTGTCTACGCAAATAAAATGATGACCGAAAAAATGTATGCACCAAAAGAACAGTTTTGCTGGAAAAAGATATTCGGACAGGAAGAGGTATGCAGCTGGTGCACTATAGCCCAGCTTAAACAAAGAGATAAAATATACCGAAGCGAAAAACTTATAAGTAATTTTTTCGACGAATCGACAGACAGCTGGCTTCAATCCTATGACGAACTTGTAAAATGGCCCGACGGACGAACCGTAAAATACAGCATTGCCGTAGATATAACGGAACAAAAAGAGATCCATGCCTCTTTGATACAAAGCCATACAAAACTTGCAATTCAGACAAAAAAACTAAAAGAGGCGAATGAGAAGCTTGAATTTCTTGCAAACAAGGATTATCTAACCGGTATAAGAAACAGGGGAAGCTTTTTTACCGATGCAAAAAAGCTTTTTTCAAAACAAAACCAGAATGATACCTCCTCACTTTATGTTACAATGATAGATATAGACAATTTTAAAAAACTCAACGATACCTACGGGCACCAGGCTGGAGACAAGGCTTTACAGCTTTTAACCAGAGAAGTTGAAAAAGAGCTTGAAGCAGCAGATATATTCGGAAGACTGGGAGGGGAGGAGTTTGCCCTTTGTACATTTTCGTGCTGCGAAAAGACCATAATAAAAAAGATTGAAAAAATAAGACAGAATATACAAGATATAACTTTTGAAAACGAAAACGAAAAAATAAACTTCACGGCAAGTTTAGGATTGGTAAAAAAAGAAGATAACGAATCTATCGACGTTACACTCAACCGTGCGGACAAGGAGCTATACAAAGCAAAGAACGACGGAAAGAACAATCTTAAGTTCAGGCTGTAAAAGTAGGAATATATGTTAGAGAATAAATTATTTGAAGCACTATTGGATGTAATACCTTTCAGGGCTTATGCCGTCGACGTGCAGAGTTTTGAAGTTGTTTACGCAAATAAGCTTATGAGGGAAAATATGTATTCTCCCAAGGCTACTTACTGCTGGGAGAAAGTTTTCGGTCAGCAGCAAATATGCAGCTGGTGCAGCATAAACAAGCTTCAGCAAAGGGACGCAAACAAACCAAAAGAGAAACTTATATGCGAGTTTTTCGATGAAAGCGACGATAAATGGCTCAAGTCCTACGACGAACTCATAAGCTGGCCGGACGGAAGAGATGTCAAATACTCTATTCTTGTGGATATAACAGACCAGAAAGAGATCCAGGGTGCCATGATAAAATCCCATGCAAAACTGGCAATGCACTCAAAACACCTGAAAACCACAAATAAAAACCTGCAAATAACCAAACTGAAACTTCAAAAAACCGTAAATGAACTTGAAAAACAAAAAATAAAAGCAGAAACAGCAACAGCTTTTAAGTCAAGATTCCTGGCAAATATGTCACATGAGATAAGAACACCCATGAATGCGGTGGTTGGGATGAGCAAACTGCTCGGGAAGACAGAGCTTGACAATACCCAAAGGGGATATCTCAATAAAATAGAATCATCCTCAAAGATCCTTTTGAATATTATAAACGACATTCTGGATCTCTCAAAAATAGAAGCGGGTAAATTGGAACTTGAAAAAGTAGATTTTGACCTTGAGGATGTAATAGGAAATCTGAAAAATATTATTGAATACAAGATTCTGGAAAAAAACCTTCAGTTTAATATTATTAACAAACTTCAAGAAGATGAAAATATATTCTTCTCAGATCCTTTCAGGCTCGGACAGATGCTGCTTAACCTTGTAAGCAATGCGGTCAAATTTACCGATAAAGGAAAAGTTGAATTAACAATATCAAAAACCTGCCAAGAAAAGATAATCTTTGAAATAAGCGACACGGGAATAGGGCTTGATAAAAAAGAGATAGAAAAACTTTTTAACTCTTTTTCACAGGCAGACCCTTCAACGACCAGAAAATACGGAGGTACGGGTCTGGGACTTACGATCTGTAAAGAGATCGCCCATTTGATGAACGGGGATATAACGGTTGAAAGCGAAAAAGAAAAAGGAAGCAAGTTTACCATAGAATTATATCTTCCCAAAGGGGAGAGAAAAAACATAAGGTATATTAAAGAGGAAAATTTAAAAAAGCTTGAAACCCAAATGTCCAAAATAAAAAATGCACGGATCCTTCTGGTTGAAGACAACAACATAAACCGGGAGATCATCACTGTGCTTCTAAAGCCTTATGATATAAATATCGATCTGGCTTCAAACGGAGAAGAGGGATTAACACTTTACCAAAACAACCCCGGCAGATACCAGCTTTTGCTTATGGATACCCAGATGCCCGTACTGGACGGTTATGAACTAACAAAGATCATAAGGCGAAAAGATAAAAGCACCCCTATAGTCTCATTAAGCGCCAATACAATGAAAAGCGATATAGAAAAAAGTTTATCGTCAGGGATGAACGAACACCTAAGCAAACCTGTTGAACTGGACAAACTCTTTACGGTATTGTTAAAATATATTAAAACTTCACCTGTGAACTCAAAGCAGCATCTCACCCTGGACAGGGAAACGGCACTTTCATACCTTGATCAAAATGAGGAACTATACAAGAACATACAGATACAGTTCTATGAAAAATATAAAGATATTGATATTTTCAGCCTTAAAGAGGATCTGAACATTACCGTACACACCCTGAAAGGATTGTCCAAATCCATAGGCGCCGTAAAACTCGGCGGACTTCTAAGCAGCTTTGAAAAGACGCAGGATAGAAAACTTCTGGATTCTATAAATGAAGAACTCGTAGAGTTATTAAAAAAGCTTAAGCCTTTATCCACAAGCCCTGTGGAAACAACAAGCAGGGAAATAGAAATAGATCAAAATGAAAGAAAGAAGCTTTTTAATGAACTTAAAGAACAGATATCCTCAAAAAGGCCCCATAATATCAAACCTGCCGTAGAAAAAATAGAAAACTGCAAACTTAAAGAGGAAGATCTTGAAAAGTTTAAAGAAATAAAATCCCGCTTGGATAAATATGATTTCGACGGTGCTCTAAAATCACTACAGAATCAGTTTCTTAAAAAATAACTAAATTCACAACTATTATAAAATTTAATTATAGCGTTATATAAGCAGATATATAAATAATTTTCTTAACTTTCTTTAAATAAGGGCTTTTGCGGGATGATTTTTATTTTTAATCAAAAAAATTAACTTAAATTTAATACAAAATCTGCTAAATTTGGGCCTGGATTAAAAAAGATACTATATGAAAAAACATTTTATAAACAAAACTAATATATTTTTAATAATATTATTTATCTCAATGAACCTGTTTGTATATTTTGTTACACAGACCAATGTGAAACAAAGAATAGATTCATCTATGAAAAATCATATTAATAAACTTCAAACCCATTACGAAATATTCATAAGCAACCAGATAAAGGATGCTGATAATATACATAACGTAACCGTCAAATTTGACAACATTACCGAGATTCTGGACAAGGCCTGGCATACCAGGAATAAAGAGTACAGGGATAAACTTAGAACTGAGCTTTATAAATTTTTAGAATCCAAATATCCCCTTTTCAAAGAGAAGGGTGTACTGCAATACCAATTCGTATTTCCCGACAACCATGTATTCCTAAGAATGCACAAGCCGGACAAATATGGTGACGACCTTAGTGATATAAGGCTTGATTTCGTAAAAGCAAATAATACACAAACCATAGTCAGGGGCTTCTCAAAAGGTCGTACCGCACACGGACTTAGAAATGTATATCCTTTGTTTAACAGCAAAAAAGAGCATATCGGGGTGATGGAAGTCTCTTTTCCAAGCGAGATACTGCAAAAGAACCTTAATGAAATAAGCAAGATACATTCACACTTTCTGGTAAAAAAAGATATCTTTGATGTCAAGCAGTGGAAACGGAATGATATGATCCTGAAATACCAGACAAGCCCGGAGCATAAAGATTACCTGCTTACCATCTCAAAAGAGCATAATAAACTTATGCCCGTGCCAAACCTGAAAAAAAGAATAAAAAATCTTGAAAAAAAGATAGATGCAAATATAAAAAACGGCGGCAAGTTTGCCCTTTTATCCGAATTGAACGGCAAAAACTATGTTATCGCATTCTATCCCATTAAAAATGCCGTAAACAACAATACCGTAGCTTATCTTGTATCTTACGAAGAAGACCTGTTCATAAACAGAACAATAAGCGACAGTCTTTTAATAAACCTGATCTCTTTTATCCTGTTATCTATCCTTACATATTTTATTTATATTATCATCAACCATAAGAATAACCTGGAATCTATAGTAAAATCTTACGACAAGAACGTAATATTTTCAACAACCGATCTAAGAGGGATAATAACCCATGTAAGTGACGCTTTCTGTAATATCAGCGGATATACAAGCGAAGAACTTATAGGAAAAAACCACAACATTGTAAGACACCCGGATATGCCCAAAGAGGCTTTTAAATACCTCTGGGAAGAACTGAAAAAAGAAAGAAGCGTGCGCCTTGAGGTAAAGAACAAAAAAAAGAACGGCGACTACTACTGGGTTGAAGCAGAATTTGAACCTGAATACAAAAACGGCGAGCATATAGGTTACAGTGCTGTAAGACAGGATATAACACATATGAAAGATATCGAAGCAATACAAAAAGAGATCATCTTCACAATGGGTTCGATAGGGGAAAGCAGAAGTAAAGAAACAGGAAACCATGTAAGAAGGGTTGCCGAATACTCCAAAACACTTGCACTTCTTTACGGAATGAGTGAAGAGGAAGCCGAGATGTTAAGACAGGCAAGCCCGATGCACGATATAGGGAAAGTCGCCATTCCTGATTCGATCCTTAACAAACCCGGGCCACTGACTCCAGCAGAGATCCAGATCATGCAGACCCACTCGATTAAAGGGCATGAGATGTTAAAAGTATCAAACCGTCCTTTACTAAATGCAGCTTCGATAGTTGCCCTGGAGCACCATGAAAAATGGAACGGTAAAGGTTATCCCAACAGAAAAAAAGGTGAACAGATACATATCTACGGAAGAATCACAGCTATTGCAGATGTCTTTGACGCATTAGGCAGCGACAGATGTTATAAAGAAGCCTGGGCTGACGAGAAGATATTCAACCTGTTTAGAAAAGAAAGAGGTGAACAGTTTGACCCTGAACTTGTGGATATCTTCTTTGCCAATATCAATGAGTTCCTGAAAATAAGAGAGAGATTTAAAGATTCTTGAAAAACAGATCTTTCAATATAGATATTCTCTCTTTTAGACTATAATTAAAATTAAACTCACACTCTTTTAAATAGTAAATAAAATTTTCATTATCTATCCCTTTGTACTGGAGTATAAATTTCTCGAAATAGTTCCAAAACTCTGTTATTGTATTTTCCATTTTAGTCGTCTTTGCAACCTTGTTAAACATCATAAACTTTGAAAACTCCTTAAAATAAGTATTTTCAAGCCCGTCATCCAAAAACTCCTGCTTATATCTTTTCAGGCTGGGCATCAGCAGATTATACACCTTTGTCCCGCTGTAACAGAAAGTAAGAAAGTTCTGTGAGTCGAAAATATTCTCTTTTATCTTTTTTTTACTTTTGGGCAGATATATATATTCGTCATACTCTAAAGCCTGGTGGTTTCTGTATTCATTTTCAAGATGCTCCGCCGCAAGTATACGAAAGCTTTCAAATCTTTTTTTCACGGTTACGTAATTAAGCCCCAGTTCTTTACTTGTCCTGTTTGCGTTAAAACCTCTTGAGAAACACTCTATAAGCTGCAAATGAAGCAATATACGGCCGGGGCTGAATTTTCTCTTGCAAAAAGAGCATTTCTCTTGTCCCGTTTTTATTTTATAAGTTACGGAGTGATTACAATATGGACATTTCATAACAGAATTATAGCACCTTTAGTACCAAAAGTATATAAGAACTAGATAATTTAATATTATATTTAATTTTTATCTGCAAAAATACTATAATTAAAAACTGAAAGGGTATTCACTATGAAAATTTTAACTTTACTGGTATTTTTATCAAGCTTGGTATTTGCACACACAAATACACTTGAACACGGAGGATTCATGTCCGGATTAATGCATCCAATAAGCGGTCTTGACCATATTCTTGCAATGATAGGCGTAGGTATGCTGGCTTTTTATCTTTCAAAGAAAAGTACAATGGTTCTTGGATCATTCATAGGAGCTATGATTTTATCGGCAATAGCGGGCTATAACGGAGTTATGATGATCGGTATAGAAGAGGGGATATTGATCTCTATAGCAGTTGTTTTCGCAATGATAGGTTTTGCACAGAAACTTCCTCTAAGCAGCACTTTGATAATTGTTGCATTTTTCGGTATGTTTCACGGGTTTGCACACGGAGCGGAGTTTACGACAGGAAACTTTATAGCGTATATGGCAGGATTCGGTTCTTCAACACTTGTACTTCACCTTACAGGTATGGCTATTGCATACCTTTACTCAAAAAAAGTTCAACCTTCACTTGCCAAATAATTTCTTACAACCATTTAAACTGAATATATTGCCGATTACGGTAATATATTCACAATTAACCAGCACTCAATAAAATACAGGAGAATTATATGTGTAAAGATTGCGGATGCAGTATTACAGACCATGACCACTCACATGAACATACCCACAACCATGATCACGGAGATCATCATCACCATCACCACCATGACAAAATGGAAAATGTCCATTCCAATCCCCAGCTTAACGATAAAAAGACAGTCGACGTAATAAAAAAAATACTTGACAAGAACGACCATGAAGCAGCTCATAATAGGGCACACTTTGACAACCACGGTGTATTGGCAATAAACCTAATGAGCAGTCCAGGAAGCGGTAAAACGACTCTTCTTGAAAAGCTCAGCGATATTGCAGAGTTTAAATTCGGTGTTATAGAAGGTGACCTTGAAACTTCCAGAGATGCGGACAGACTAAAAGAAAAAGGGATCCCCGCATACCAGATCCAAACAGGAAGCGCCTGCCATCTTGATGCTTTCATGGTTCACAAAGGGCTTCACGATATGCCTTTGGAAGATATCGACATATGTTTCGTTGAAAATGTGGGAAATCTTGTATGCCCTGCATCATACGATGTGGGAACACACCTTAATATAGTTCTCGTAAGCGTGCCGGAAGGAAACGACAAAATAGAAAAGTATCCCGTGATGTTCAGAAGTGCAGATCTTGTGCTCATAACAAAAACCGACCTGCTGCCCCATTTTGACTATGATATAGAACATGAAAAGAAAGAAGCAAGAAAACTAAAACCAAACGTAGATATACTTGAAGTAAATATCCATGACGAGTCGACATTGAAAAAAGTTGCCCAATGGATAGAGTTCAAAAGAGGAATGAGATAATGTGCCTTTCCATTCCAAGTCGTGTTACCAAAATAGACAAAGAAAACAACATTGCAACCGTCGATACAATGGGAGTAAGCAGAGAAGCAAGCCTTGACCTTATGGAAGAGGGAACTATTAAGATAGGTGATTATGTCTTACTTCATATAGGATTCATTATGAACAAAATAGATGAAGAGGATGCAATGGCATCTTTGGATACCTACCGCGAGATACTTGAAAAGATGGACGAAGAGGAACGCTGTAATACCATTCTTGAAGACGACAACTGTCAAAATCGCTGACTAATAATGAAGCTACAAGAGAAGGATCGTCAAAAGATGACAATAGTTTGTCATCTTTACGGCAATATTAGGATATAAATGAAGATTCAACTAAAAGATTTATACGATGGTTTCCGAAATCCCGAAGTAATAAAATCTTACAAAAAACTGATCGATAAAGAAGCATCGAAACTAAACAGAAATATAAATATCATGGAAGTATGCGGAGGCCACACCCATACAATTATGAAATACGGACTGAACCAGCTTCTGCCTGAAAATATCAACTTTATACACGGTCCGGGATGCCCCGTTTGCGTTATGCCAAAAGAAAGAATAGATCACGCCTATACACTTGCAATGCAAAATGACGTGATTCTGGTAACTTTGGGAGATATGATAAAAGTACCCGGATCAAACGGAAACCTTCAAGATGCTAGAGCCCAAGGTGCAGACGTAAGATTTGTCTATTCCCCTATGGATTGTATAAAAATAGCCAAAGAGAATCCAAATAAAAAGATCATCTTTTTTGCAATAGGTTTTGAGACAACCACACCCATGACATCTGCACTTTTAAACCAGGTGATCAACAAAAAAATAGAAAATATACTTTTCCATATAAACCATATAACAGTTCCCCAGCCCATGAGGGTGCTTCTGGATGATCCCACAAATACCATAAACGCATTTATAGGACCAAGCCACGTAAGCGTAATAAGCGGAAGCAAAGTATACGACGAATTTCCAAGGGATTATAAAAAACCTGTTGTAGTAAGCGGCTTTGAACCCATTGATGTAATGCAGTCTGTTTATATGATTCTAAAGCAGATCAATGAAAATAGATCCGAAGTTGAAATCCAATACAGCAGAAGCGTCTCAAAAGATGGAAACCTGCAGGCCCAAAAACTAAACGACAGGTTCTTTGAACAAAGAGACCATTTCCGATGGAGGGGAATAGGGGATATCCCAAACAGCGCCCTGAAACTAAAAGATGAGTATTCAAAATATAATGCGGAGGTTATATATAAAGATATCCTTCCCACACAAAAGATAGACGACCACAAGCTTTGCATCTGCGGAGAGATATTAAAAGGGAAGGCAAAACCCCAGGACTGTAAAGTGTTCGGCACTGCCTGTAAACCTTCCACACCTCTTGGAAGCTGTATGGTAAGCTCGGAAGGGGCCTGTGCCGCATATTATAAATATGGTAATTTACGTTAAAGAAAAGTGAACTGCTTCACTTTTTTAGGAAATTACGAGATTTATGTGTTTGGACTTTGTCCGAACCATAAATGTCCGAGAATTGAAGTTAAGAAAAAGATAGTTTAAAATCAGGAAATATATACAATGACAGATAAAATAAAACTAGCCCACGGTAACGGAGGGCAGGAAAATAACGAACTGATATCAAAGATATTTTACAAAGCTTTTAAAAATGACATCTTAGGCAAAAGCGAAGACGCAGCCGTTATAGAAGAGGGGACTTTGGCCTTCAGTACAGATTCATTTACAGTAAGCCCTTTGTTCTTCCCGGGAGCAGATATCGGTAAACTTGCAGTATGCGGTACATGTAACGATCTTGCGATGATGGGGGCAAAACCCAAATACCTTACCTGCTCCGTGATAATAGAGGAAGGGTTTGATATAAAAGAGCTTGAAGCCATCGTTGAGTCTATGGAAAAAGAGCTTAAAACAAATGAAGCTATAGTCGTAAGCGGCGATACAAAAGTGGTACCAAAAGGAAGCGTGGACAAGATATTTATAAACACCACAGGTATCGGACATATAAAGAAAAAAGGGATAAGCTCAAACAATATAACAAAAGATGATTCCATCCTTGTAAGCCGTGATATAGGAGCACACGGTGCTACAATTTTTGCAAGCCGTGAAGGGATGGATATGCACTCAACTCTTCAGAGCGACTGCCGATCACTTTACCCTATAGTAAAAGAGCTTATAGACAATAATATAGATATCACTGCATTAAGAGATGCCACAAGGGGAGGGGTAAGCGCCGTTCTTAACGAATGGGCCGCCCAGTCCGATATATGCATAGAAGTACAGGAAGACAAGATACCAATATGCGACGAAGTAAACGGGCTTTGCGAACTTTTGGGCTTTGAGGCCGTCAGTTTGGCAAACGAAGGGACTTTTGTTTTAGCCGTAAAAAAAGAGGATGAGAACAAAGCCCTGGAAATTTTGAAAAGATTCAACGAAAATGCTTCCATAATAGGTGAGGTCAGCCAAAAACACCCGAAAAAAGTTGTATTGAATTCGGCCTGGGGAACGGCCAGGTTTTTAGAAGCCCCCACGGGAGAACTGCTTCCTAGAATCTGTTAATCAGCCAATTAAAAACAATGGTATATAAAAGGAAAACACTAAAATGCATGAATATTCAATCGTACAATCATTAATAGACTCCTGTGAAGAGCACGCAAAAGCAAACGAAGCATCAAAGATCACGAAAGTAGTTGTAAAAATAGGGGTAATGAGTGGCGTGGAACCAGACCTTCTAAAAACCGCATTTGATACTTTCAAGGAAGCTACCATCTGTGAAAACGCCCAGTTTATTATGAATATACAAAAAGTAAAGATATCCTGCAACAACTGCCAAAGTGAAAACGAACTTGAAAAGAATGAATACCTCTGCCCCAAATGCCAAAGCAGCAATATAAATATCATAGACGGGGAAGATATGTTCTTAATGTCTCTTGAATTAGAGTAGCAAGAATCCCTTAACAAAGGGGGTTATGAAAATCTAAAATATATAAAAATTATAAAGCGGTTGTATAAATTATTATTTAGGTTGTATTTTTATCAAAAGAAGAAATTGTGGATATTAATAAAAAATATAAAGAATATATTCTTAATACAACTTGAGCTTGAATAGTATGAAAGCTTTTATTTAAAAGGTTTATAGATTCTTAAAATACAATTTTTTAAACTTTGTAGTATATTTATACTTACTAAATTTAAAAACTTTTTAATATTGTGACATTGTTGTGATAAAATTATTGTAGAATATAAAAAGGTATTCTATTATACTGTATTCACACACTATAATATTTCTAAATATAAAATTAAGGGTTATTAATGTATTTAAAAAATATTGGAATTAAAAATATTGGACCAATCAATGAATTATCTATTGAACTACCTTTTGACTCTAATAATAAACCAAAACCAATATTACTAGTTGGTCAAAATGGTACAGGTAAAACAATACTTTTATCTCAAATCGTAGATAGTTTATATGAAGTTGCTAGTGAAACATTTACAGATGTTGGAAAATATGAAAACCAAGCGAGAGAATATTATAAAGTATCTGGTTCTAGAAATCTAAAAATTGGAGAGACTACTGGTTATTCAATTATAAAATTTGAAGATACTAATAATGATACATTAGAATATTTTGATAAAATTGGTTCAGTTACACTTACAGATTTTCAAAATTTTGATAGTACATTTAGTTTAACTCCGAATAATAAACCTGATAATGAAAAAAAGTTTACAGAAATAAATGATGTTAAAAAAAGTGTAATTGAAAAAGAATGGCAAAATAGTGTTCACATTTATCAACCTGCTTATAGATATGAAGAACCTTTTTGGAAGAATGAAAACTTTTATGATAATGAAAAATTTACTGAACAAAATATTTATCAAAGAAGATTAGGTAAAGAACTTGAAATAATCTCATCAATTAAAGAAAACAAATCTTATATAATGGATTTAGTTTTAGATTTTTCTGTAAATGCAAATGATATATTAGGAAAATCGACTTGGGCAAATATCAATAATATTATTAGAAAAATAAAACAAAAAGAAAATATAAGATTTGGAATAGGTCCTAGAGGAAGAGGAAATAGAATTAGTTTAGTAGAACTTGATGAACAAAATAATATAAAAGGTACCTTATTAAATAGTATCGATAATTTATCATTAGGAGAATCAATTCTTTTAAATCTTTTTGTAAATATTATTAGACATGGAGATACTCCTCCTAAAATAACTCAAGATATAAAAGGTATAGTAATTATTGATGAAATAGATGTACATCTACATACTGATTTACAAAATAAAGTATTACCAAAATTGATAAAACTTTTTCCTAATGTACAATTTATAATTACTACACATTCTCCATTATTTATTTTAGGCATGGAAAAAGAACTTGGAACAGGTGGTATAGAAATTAGAAATATGCCAAATGGAGAAACTATTACTTCTGAAAGGTTTTCAGAATTTGAAAATGCATATAAAGTTTTAAAAGATACAGAAAAGTTTGAAAATGAAATTACAAGTTCTATAACAGAATCTCATAAGCCTATAGTATTTGTTGAGGGTGACTATGATATTAGATATATTAAAAAAGCAAGTGAATTTTTTAATAAAAACGAAATTTTAGATAAGATTGATTTTATTGATGTCGATGGGTATAATAATTTAAATCAAATATGGAAACATAAAACAAATTTATTTAATGCTATTCCTCAAAATATGTTACTCTTATATGATTGTGATACAGAAGTTAGTAATGATGAAAAAGATAAAATCTCTAAAAGAATAATTCCATATATGAATGAAAATTACTTTGATAGAGGTATTGAAAATTTATTTTCAGAAGAAACAATTATAAAAGCAAGAAATTTTAAAAAAGCATTTATTGATTATACTCCAGAAATAAAAAAAGAAATTAGAGGTGAAGAAATTATTGAAAAAGAAAACTATTCAATCAATCCTAATGAAAAAGGTAATTTATGTAATTGGCTTTGTGAGAATGGGACACAACAAGATTTTACTAATTTCAATATAATATTTGATATATTTGAAGAATTTTTAGAAAAATAAATTTAAAATTTAGAAAGATATGTTTTATAAATTACAAATAAGTAGTATATGTTTTTTATAAATGTCGTATAAATTAGAGTTTTACGCCATTATTTGAAATATTTTAAAAATTAAATGCCTTAACTATGGGATTTACAGATTTGGTTACGAGGTAGGATATGTTCTTAATGCAGCTGGAGCTTGAATAATTACCCTTTTTTCAACCCTTTTTAGATACACTTAGTTAATGGATAATTTAAAAGAATATAAAGAAAAACTGGAACATCTGACAAGCAAACTATTAAAATATGACCTAAATGACGCAGACAGTGACCATAAACAACTAAAAATACTTTTTGACTCGGTATATAACAGCGGCGTTCTTAAACTTTACGAGATTGAAAAACAGCAGCAAGATATTTACAAGCTGGAACTGTTTACCCACCTTTCGCAAATCTCGGGAACCCTTAGCTTCCTTGCTATTCAAATACTTGCGGCCAATAATATCATGGCAAAGAACAACTATAAAAGAAAAGAGCATTATTTTGATAAAAAGTGCGGTATAGCCATAAACCACCTAAGAGCCCCGTTTACGGTAGTAAAAGGGGAAAAGTGTGACGGAGGTTACAAACTAAACGGTGTCTTGACCTGGGCCAGCGGATATAAAATATTTGATACCTTACTTATTGGTTTCCATTGCCGGGGAAATGAATATGAAGCAATGGCTGATTTTAAGCTGCAGGATAATTTCCATATAGGAGATGCTGATGAAACATTTGTAGGGTATGGCCTTAATACTGTAAATATTGAATTAAAAGATTTCTTCATAAAAGAGGAAAATATAGTATCAAGCCAGCCTATGGGAAACTACACAAAAGTAAAATCAGCATCCAAAACAGTACACTTCTGCCTCTACGGGCTTGGAGTATGTGCAGTGATGAACAGCAGTGATGAAGAGTTTAAAACCAATGCCTCTTTAAAACTTGAAAAAATAAAGAATGCTTTTCTTCAAAGTTCGGATACTAATGAACTTGACACATTAAGAGTAGATCTTTTTCTTCTTGTCCAGGATATCGTAACTACGGCTATGATATTAAAAGGCGGCAGATCTATACTTTCAAGCCAGATTCTGCAAAGGGTATACAGGGAACTTATCATGTTCAACTCAAACGGCTTGAACGATACCTTGAAATCTATCTTTAAAAACAAGTTCCTGGAATAAAGCCGATGCACCAGATAGCTTTTTTGGATCTTATATGGATACTTCTGCCCGTAAGCATGGTTTACTATATCTATTCAAAATGGACAAACGATAAAAAAACCATTCCCTATGCCCTTTCAAGGATGTTTTTGCAGCTTATTTTAATAGGATATATATTAACCTATATTTTTGAGACAAAAGAGTTTTACATTATAATATCAATATTAACAGTTATGCTTATTATTGCAAGTATCATATCAATGAGACCCGTGGCAAAAAAGGACAAAAGCAACTACTTTATAAGCTTTTTTTCCATATTTACAGGAGGAAGCATAAGCCTTGGATTTATAATACTGGGTGTTTTGGACCTGCCCCTTTGGTATGAACCAAGATTTATCATTCCCTTGGCGGGAATGATCTTTGCCAATTCCATGAACAGCGTTTCTATAGCTGCTGAAAGATTCATCGTTGAATACGACAGGGAGGGTGATTATAAAAGAGCAAGGGAGACAGCATACAAAGCATCTTTAATACCAAATATAAATATGCTTTTTGCAGTAGGTCTCGTATCGATCCCGGGAATGATGACGGGGCAGATACTATCAGGAGTAAGCCCTCTTATTGCCGTAAAGTACCAGATCATGGTAATGGGTATGATACTTTCAAGCACGGGTATCTCCACGGCAATCTATTTAACAATAATAAAAAATAAACTATAAGGAAAAAATATGATCGATCTAGATAAAAACTTTCTTGAAACGAAAGACAAACAAAAAGATATGTGGAGGATGTTCAGGATCATCAGTGACTTTACCGATGCCAATGACGAATTTGAATCACTTCCTCCCGCTGTATCAATATTCGGAAGTGCAAGAACTTCAAAACATGACAAATACTACAAATCAGCCGTAAATATATCAAAAGCACTTTCAAAAGAGGGTTATGCAATCGTTACAGGCGGAGGCGGAGGTATCATGGAAGCCGGAAACAAGGGTGCAAAAATATCAGTAGGGCTTAATATAAAACTTCCCGAAGAACAAAATGTTAACAAATTCGTAAAAACGGCATTGCAATTCAGGTATTTCTTTACAAGAAAAGTAACCTTTATCAAATATTCCGTTGCATTTGTGGTTATGCCCGGAGGTTTTGGAACACTGGATGAACTTTCAGAAGCATTATGCCTTGTACAGACAAAAAGGATGAAAGCATTCCCAATAGTATTGTTCGGTAAAAAATTTTTTGAACCTTTGGAAGAGTTCTTTAAAGTGATGCTGGAGCATGAATACATAGATAAAAAAGATCTAAAGTCTTATATCATTACCGATGATATAAGTGAAGTTGTAGAGTATATAGAATCACACGCGAAAGAGAGTTAAATAAAAAAGGTGAAGATTATTTATCTTCACCTTTCTCTTTATCTTTTTTATTTTTGGTCACGCCTTTGTTCTTCCCAAAGCCTGCGCCTTTTTTAGTCTTTGCCACCAGACTCAAAGAGTTTATCTCCTCTCTGTAATCTATACCCTCATTATGCATTTTTGCAAAACATTTTGCCAATGCCGCGATACTGTTGGGGATCTCACCTTTTTTCTTGTAAGCCTGAATATTTTTTTCGCTAACTTTTATTAAGTTACTAAATTTAGGTAAAGTTATCTCCGCGTCTAAAAGAAGTTTCTTAAAATCTATAAAAGTCATTTTTATACCTTATGAATAATCTCCTGAAATTATATCCAAAAAACCTTATTTTATAGATATTTTATATATCTTAGTAGGAGAGTTGATTAAAAATTATCACTATCGATAACTTTAATGTAACCAAATTTCAGTATAATTATACAAATAAAATACAACTATACTTAAGGAATAAAATGCACGAAAATGCCGGAAAAATCGCACCAAAAGAGATCTTGGAGAATATTGCAGCTTTAGTAACTAAATATTATACGGTTTATCCCCATACGGAGGATGAAACCCAAATGATAAGTTTCGGAACCTCCGGGCACAGGGGAAGCAGTTTAAAAGGAAGTTTCAACGAATCACATATTTTAGCAGTAACCCAGGCGGTTGTTGACTATAGAAAAGAGAACAATATAAACGGAACTTTATTTATGGGAATGGATACCCATGCACTTTCAACACCGGCACACACTACTGCATTGCAGGTTTTAGCGGCAAACGACGTTAAAGTATGCTATGCAAAAGATATGAAATATACCCCCACACCTGTTATCTCCCATGCTATCCTTACCCACAAGGGAAGCGACGGTATAGTTATAACACCGTCACACAATCCCCCTTGCGACGGAGGATTCAAGTATAACGGCCTTGACGGAGGGCCTGCAGATGTAGATATAACCAACTGGATCGAGTCAAGGGCAAACGAATACCTTAAAAACGACCTTGAAGGGATCATTTACCTGGATGAGGAAGAAGCTCTGCAGCAGGAGTGCATAGAGGAATACGATTTTATGACACCTTATGTAAAAGATCTTAAAAACGTAATAAACATGGAAGCTATAAAACAAGCCGGCCTTAAGATCGGTGCCGACTGCATGGGTGGAAGCGGTTTGGAGTATTACGGGGCTATTGCAAAAGAATACGGCCTTGATATTGAGCTTTTTAATAACAATGTGGATTTTACTTTTTCATTTATGCACTGTGACAAAGACGGGAAGATCAGAATGGACTGTTCAAGCCCGTATGCCATGTCGGGGCTTATAGAGTATAAAGACAGGTTCGATATAGCGTTCGGTAACGACACTGACTTTGACAGACACGGTATAGTAACAAAAAGCAAGGGGCTGTTAAACCCGAACCACTACTTAAGCGTTGCCATTGACTATCTTTGCAAGAATAGAAGTTTTGACGAGCTTGGGATCGGGAAAACACTTGTAAGCAGTTCAATGATAGACCGTGTTGCAAAACAGAACAATAAAAAGCTTCTTGAAACACCTGTGGGGTTTAAATGGTTCGTTAAACCCATGACCGACGGAGAAATATTCTTCGGCGGAGAAGAGAGTGCCGGTGCAAGCTTCCTGAGATTTGACAAAAAACCCTGGAGTACGGACAAGGACGGTATCATATTAAACCTCCTTGCAGCCGAGATACTTGCAGTTACAAAAAATGACCCGGGAGTATATTACGAAAACCTCACAAAAGAGCATGGCAATCCTATCTATGCCAGAATTGACGCACCTGCGAACACACGGCAGAAAAAGATACTAAAAAACCTTAAGAGTGAAGATATAAAAGCCGACACCCTTGCAGGTGAAAAGATAGAATCTATTTTAACCGTTGCAAGTAACGGGGCGAAAATAGGGGGTCTTAAGATCAATACGGCAAATGGCTGGTGTGCATTAAGACCTTCAGGGACAGAAGATGTATACAAGATCTATGCAGAAAGCTTTATAGATAATGAACATCTTAAAAAAATACAAGAGGACGCAAAAGCCATTGTAACTGAATTGTTCCTATAATCACTTATAATTTTTACTATAATAATTTTAACAATAAAGGAACTTAATTTATGGCTAAGTGTTGTAGTAAAGAGATAGAGCAGATCAAAAAGGACCTTAAAAACGTCCTTAAGATCCTGATAAATAATAACAGGTCGGTCAAAGAGCTGATTAATGACTGTAACAGCACAAATATCAAAAAAACAAAGAAACAGTTAAACAGGCACAGCATCTCCGAGCTTTCGGAAACACTGGACAAAAATATACTTACCGCCCTTTCCTGCGAGGAAACAAGGAAAAAAGATATAAGAATGCTGGTATCTTATCTTAAAACAACCAACGAGATAATCAAAATAGCACAAAATACAAGGGCAGTAATCGGAAAACTAGAAAATAACTGCGATATACTTTTAGATAAGAATATCAAGAAACTATCTGTAAAACTCTATTCAAATATAATAAAGGTTCTGGAAAAATCTTACGAGATAATCGGGCTTGAAGAGAATGAAGACATAGAAGAAACATACAACGAGATTATTGTACTGGAAAATAAGATCGATACTGTTTATGATTCAATAAACAGATATATAATTACCCAGAACGACAGTTCAAGCGATATAGAAAAACTGCTTATCGCACTAAGAAAAAGTGAAAAAACCGCAAGCAGGGCAGTCAGTATAGCATCTATTATAAGATACCCCTACAGCGACAAAGAATAAAATATCCAAAGACCAAAAGAATAAACAGCTTTTGGCCTTGTGCATTTAATACCTAAACAATCTTAAACCTTATATCAAACTGCAGACGCTTTTCAAAAGGATATAAAAATCCCAGTGTCACTCCCTGGTTTGTGATATCAACTCCCTGTTCACTTTGGCTTATGCTGTTGAGTGCAGCCACAAAAACCTTTATCTTACGATCAAAACTGAACAGAAAAGTTTTATCCAGATATCTGTCGTATATTCTAAGCTCTTTGGCAATTATCTCAAGATTTGAATACTGTTTGCCTTTTTCCAGTCGTACACCGTTAAAGAAAAGCTTGTCCAGATCGGCAAAATGAAGATTCCACTCATGCATAAAAGTAAACTTTTCAGAAGATGCGCTTAATACAGTTTCATTTATATCTATGTAGTTATTCTTAAAAAAATATTTCTTGACTACACAGGTATCAAGCTTTTTATTATCTTTGTATATTCCGCCGTTTCTTTTGAGGTTAAGCTTTTTTTTCGTTGACTTAGTCACTTCATAAGGCTGGTTGGCAAAATCGCCGTATTCAGGGAAGCTGTTCCTTTCAAGATCCTCTATTAATATCTCTTTTGCGGTTATATGGTCTATTGCGGATTTTTTCAAATACCAGTCATAATCAAGAGATATCTCCTGGTCAACCTTTAAAATATTATCATGTATCGTTGCTATCTCACCCGGTATGTCATCATCGTTTAATATCTCGTCTGGGCTTTCTACTTCTATCTTTTTATGGTACGATTCTTCATACCTTGATAATGTATTTTGAAGATTATAGTTTTTATCCAAAAGGTCAAGTTCAAATATCTGCCCTGCCAAGTGGGAGGAAACTATAACCAGAATATCATCTGTAGCATACTTGTACTCATCGACCCCGTTTATATCTATATCCAATATCTGCTTTTTGACCCCGAGAAGCTTCTCACACTCTATTATATATTTATACGCTGTATCTCTTAGGTTTGGAAGATAGATACCGCCAAACACCCCGTGCCACAATACATCATTGCACTGGGCTTTATAAAGGGCTTCTTTATATTCAACGCTGTCAAACTGTTTTTTGGATAATTCCAAAACTCTTTTGTGTATCCAGTTGCTCTCCTGGTATTTGGTAAAGAAGTTTTTCCAGATCCCGCCCCTTAAAAAACGTTTGTCCAATAAATTCTTTTTTGAAAACTCCTCAAGGGTATAGGCGTCTTTGCCGTTTAACGTCCACTCGCCCATCTCAAAGTAGGAAACAGAAGGAAGATAGCTTAATCCTATGGGATCATTATGTTTATAATACTCATTGAATGTCTGCACAATAATATCTTTATCCTCAAGGGTTCGGGCGATAAAATCTTTAAGCCACTGCTTCTCATACACCGTTTCGTAGGTTTTGGGCCAGATACCGAATTTCTCCCCGTCATCAAAGATTATGGCGGCATTTTTCCCTTTTATATTCTTGAAACTTTTTAATATTTCACTTGTCTGTTCAAGCGTATAAAAAGGGATAGCATACCTTAGCCCCTGATCAATAGGGAATAAAGAGATGATCTCTCCCGATTCTTCGGTGAGGAAATAGCCGTTTAACTCTTTTTCGGAAGGATTGCTTGTGCTTATATGGTAGTCATCTACTATTACGTATTCTATTCCGCACTGTTTTATATCTTTGATCACTGTATTTTCCCAGACCCTTTCAGTAAGCCACAACCCTTTTGGCGTCTGGTTAAAATGCTCTTTTATAAAACTGTTTAGTTTTTTTATCTGACCGATTCTGTCTTTTGAAGGGATGGAAGCAAGTACAGGTTCATAAAAACCGCCGGAAAAAAACTCTATCTGTGATGAGAGCCTTTTCATTAAACTAAACAGTTCATTGTCATTGTTTTGAATAAATTCCAGAAGGGAACCGCTGAAGTGTACCGAGATCTTAAATTCGGGAAACTCTTTCAAGGTTTCAAAAAACGGTTTATACGATTTTTCTATTGCATCATAGATGACCCAGTCAAAATTATCAATAGGCTGATGACAATGTATACCAAAGAGTAAGGCTGTTTTCATTAAGTTCTCCTAAATTACGTTTTTTTATTTTATAAAAAACAGATGACATATCAGTTACAACTTTGATTACACCCGCTGCAACACACAAACAAATTTGAAATAATATCTATACAAAATAACACTCATCTACAAAATTGTAAATAAAAAACAGCGATTTCCCCCGCATTTTGAAAGGAACGCTACTTGCATATCTATTAGTAACTTAATTTCAAACAAAAACAGCAGGTATTTTACCTGCCGTTTACTCTCACAAAGGATAATTAAATGGAAACAATTATATTACCTATAATATTAATAACTTATACGACCGGGATAATTATTTATACAAATAAAACTTATGCAAAAAGATCAAAAGAGCAAAGATAATGTCAAACGCAACAAAAGAAGCAACGTACAATTTTGCCAAAAAGTTTTCAACATACAAAGATTTTTTTATCCAAAGCAATGACCTGATATTTTCAAAACTCGGGCTTGGAACATTCAACAAAGAACCATACAAAGAAGAAAACTATGTTTTTCACTACATTGAAGCGGTAAAAGAAGCGGTCAAGAACGGAATAAACCTCATAGACACTGCCAGTAACTACAGATACGGGCAGAGTGAAAAAGAGATAGGAACAGCTTTAAAAGAGCTTCTTGATGAAGGTGCAGTAAAAAGGGAAGAGCTTATCATCTGTTCAAAAGGGGGATTTATACAGTTAGATTACCCTTTCCCCGAGAATCCCTACACCTGGATAGAAGATAATATGATCAAAAAAGGGCTTGCCGCAAAAGAGGATATAGAACTCGACCAGCACTGTATGACACCTGATTTTCTGGAGTGGTCATGTAAAAGAAGCCTTGAAAATACGGGGCTTGATTCATTTGACATCTATTACCTTCACAACCCCGAGATGCAGATATTAAAACTGGGTGAAAAGAATTTCTACAAACAAATACAGAGCATATTTAAAAGGTTTGAAAAACTGGCAGACCAGGGTCTGTTCAAATATTACGGGGTAGCCGTATGGAACGGTTTCATTTCCGAAACGAATGAAAGAATAAGCCTGGAAAAACTTGTAGAAATAGCAAAAAAAGCAGGCGGGGAAAACCACAGATTCAAATATATCCAGACACCTTTTAATATGGGGAAAACAACAGCCTATACCACAAACACCCAGAAAGTGAACAATGAAGAATGTACCCTTATACAGGCGGCACACAGGCTTAAACTAGGAGTTATTGCAAGCTCCTCACTATTGCAGATGAACCTGTTCAAGAAATCGTTCACTGCTGAGACGGGAGTGATACTAGATGATACAATGACCTTAAAAAACGATATTCAGCTGGCTCTTCAGTTCGTAAGATCGACCCCGGGGATAGTAAGCGGTCTATTTGGAAGCCGTGTTCCTGTTAATATCAGACAAAACTGTGAAATATCAAAAGTAAAAGCGGTTCCAAGAACAAAATACGATCTGCTCTACAGGCTTTAAAATGTTATATGACGTAATTGTAGTAGGGGGCGGAGTAGCAGGCCTGATGGCAGCCATCGAAGTTAAATCGGCTAACTGTAACAGCAAGGTCGCCCTGATCACAAAAGGAAATCTTTTTAAATCAAACAGTTCAATGGCAAGCGGCGGCATAAATGCAGTGCTGGATCCAAATGACAAGAACGAAATACAAAAACATATTGATGATACAATAAAAGGCTCTTACGGTCTTTCAGATAAAAAAACCGTAACGTATATGTGTGAAACAGGTTCACATATCATATCAAAACTGATCGACTACGGTGTAAAGTTTGACAGGGATGAAAAGGGAAATATCCTCCAAAGAAGTTTCGGAGGAGGAAGCAGTAAAAGAACCTGTTATGTAGGTGATAAAACAGGTTCAGCCATCACCCAGGCCCTTATAAAAAAAGCAAAAAACGCGGGTGTCGAATTTTTAGTCAATAATTTTATTATGAACATCACAAAACTGAACGATACCGTAAGCGGCGTGGTAAGCCTTAGAAGATTTGATTCCTCGATCATGGTTTATCCTGCCAAATCCGTCATCCTGGCAGGGGGCGGATATGCAGGGATTTACAGAGGGTTCAGCACAAATGCGCAGGATTATACGGGGGATATGTTATCGGTTGCTTTAAGGGCAGGACTTACCCTTGCCGATATGGAGTTTGTACAGTTTCATCCTACCGGTATGGCAAAAACAAGCTACCTTGTAAGTGAAGCAGCAAGGGGAGAGGGCGGATATCTGGTTAACAGCGATGGAGAAAGATTCGTTGATGAACTTGACACAAGGGATGTAGTAAGCCGTGCAATAACCCAACAGATAAAAAACGGCCAGGATGTATTTATAGATCTCAGGCACCTTTCAAAAGAGCATATAGAAACAAAACTTCCCAGTCTTTACAAAGCTGCATATATGCAGGCAGGCATCGATGTTTCAGAAGAGCTTCTGCCTATAAAACCCGTAGCTCATTACACTATGGGAGGTATTAAGTCAAATATGACAAAAACACCCGTTAAAGGCTTATTTGTATGCGGAGAATGTGCAGCTCTTGGTATACACGGAGCAAACAGGCTTGGAGGAAACTCCCTTTTAGAAGGTGTTGTGTTCGGGGAACTTGCAGGTAAAAAAGCACTAAAATATATACAAAACAAAGAATTCCTGCCGATTGATTACAATATTGTGGCAAAAGACCAGAACTTTATAGACCGTATATTTGATTCAGACACAACTAAGAACTTCAATGCAATGAGGATCAGTCTTGGTAATACGATGTTTGAAAATGCGGGGATAAACAGATCTAAAGAAAGTCTTGAAAAAACATTCGATTACCTTAAATACCTAAGAAGAGAATCAGTTACCCTTCACTGTATGGATAAAGGAAGAAACAATAATGTAGAGCTTATATCTATACTTGAACTTAGAAATGCCCTTGTTATTTCCGAAGCCGTCGTATTAAGTGCCCTTAAAAGAGAAGAGAGCAGGGGAGCCCATCACAGGGATGATTACCCCAAAAAAGATAAGAAATATGAAAAACATATTCTAATCAATGAATTAAAAAGAAACTTCTTTAAGGTTTGGATAGAAGATAACAGTTTTTTATACAAACTGAAAAGTTATCTGGCCAATTAAAAAGGTGATTTAAAACTGATTATCGCTTGCAGCAGCTCATACTGCTGCACGGGCCAAAAGCGGTATTGTCAAATAAAAGGCCCAAGCAATTTAAATTAAAACAAGGAGAATAAAATGGCTAAAGTAATGTTAAGAGAAGCAAACGGGGAAATCTATTTTTACATAGCAAAAAAAGATATGGAAGAAACAATCGAAACTATAGAGTTCAGTGAAGAAAATAACTGGGGTGGAGAAGTTGAATTAAGCAACGGTGAAACCTGGTGGATAAAGCCCGGACCTAAAAACCTGCCTAAAGAAGAGGTCTGTAAAAAATTGGCAGATTGAGTAGAAAGTATACAAAGCAGATATATTTTTTGTAGATTTTTTATAATATAATAATAAATAACATTTAATTATAGAAATTAAAAATATAGGATTAATAATGAATTATAAATGCGATGATTGCCTGACCAGAGTAGAGTTGAACGTATTGTACGAAATTGCAAATATCATAGCCGACTCAAGAGGTGAGATAGTCAAGTCCCTTGAAAAATGTTTAAATGTTTTAAAAAAGAATTTAAACCTGGACAACTGTGTAATATATAAACTTGAAGATGATTTATTAAATATCTTTGCGGCAATAAACTTTAACAAGCACCAAAAAATAATATCAGAATATAGACTTGGAGAAGGTGCTACGGGACTTGCCGCAAAAAGCATGGAACCTGTTGTGATAGAGAATGTTCACAACGATATTCTTTTTCTTAATAAATCCGGGAACAGAAACAGCGATACAATATCCTATATTGCCGTTCCGATGATCATAGAGAACGAAGTTTTAGGGGTATTGGCTGCAAACCTTACAAAATCCACCGAGATAGATTTTGAAGATACGGTAAGAATACTGTCTATTATCAGCTCCCTGTTCGCACAGGCAATGTATTCACATTTTATAGTTGAAGATGAAAAAGAGAGATTGAAGGATTTAAAACAATATTATAAAATGGAATGGGATTCAAAAGTACACAATTTCGGCGATATTATCGGTGAAAGCAAAAAAATGAAAGACGTATTCAGGGTGGTAGAAAGAATTGCCCCCAGTGATGTTACCGTACTTGTCCGCGGGGAAACAGGTACAGGTAAAGAACTAGTAGCTGCAGCTATACATAAAAGAAGCAAAAGAGCCGAAGAGGCTTTTGTAAAACTAAACTGTGCAGCAATTACAGACAGTTTGCTGGAAAGTGAACTGTTCGGACATGAAAAAGGTGCCTTTACAGATGCAAAAGAGACAAGAAAAGGTAGATTCGAGCTTGCCCATAAGGGTACTCTTTTCCTTGATGAGATAGGTGATATCAGTGCCTCGGCACAAGTAAAACTTCTAAGGGTTTTACAAGAGAGAGAATTTGAAAGAGTAGGTGGAAGCAAAACCATCAAGGTAAATGTAAGACTTGTAGCAGCTACGAATCGAAATCTTGAACAGATGGTAAAAGACGGTGAATTCAGGGAAGACCTGTACTACAGACTGAATGTTATACCAATAGACCTTCCCCCTTTAAGAAAAAGAGGCAATGATATTAAACTGCTGGTTAACTTCTTCCTTGAACGAGCTATGAAAAACCATAAAAAAGTAGTAAGCATCACAGATGAAGCGATGGATAAACTTATGGGATACCCGTGGCCGGGTAACGTAAGGGAGATGGAAAATACTATTGAGAGAATAGTGTTAATGGGTGACAGCAACGGTATCAGCGCACAGGATATGTTGTTAATGCTTCCTGCATTAAACAATAAAAACCTCGTTGACGAATATAAAACGATCCCTTTGGAGAACAAGACTCTTGAGGAGCTTGAGAAAGAAGCGATCACAAAAGCACTTAAAGAGTGTGATAACAGCCAGTCAAAAGCTGCTTCTATGCTTGGTATTACACTAAGACAGATCGGTTACAAGGTGAAAAAATATGGAATCTAATATAATTTACAAAAACCAGGAATGTGAACTCTGCGAGGACTTTATAGATATTGGTTATATGGCCGAGAATATTGAAGTTACCGATATGCAGGGGGAAACAAAAGAGATACAAAGAAGCCACAGCGACAACTCAATGACGCTGCTGGTATCTTTTCCCAATGAAGATGAAAGCTTCGTAAAGGAACTTCTTGTAATGGACGAATTTCTAAGCCGTATACAAGTGCCTATAAACTGCTATTTTTTATTCAATGAAAAGACGCAAAATATTGAGGCTTTAAAAGAGAAAATGAAAAAATTCGAGATCGTTTTTGATCATGAAGAGGATTTCGGAAATATGTACGGAACGAAAATTGTAAACGGTATACTGGAAGATAAGCTTACAAAATCACTTTTTCTAATTTCGAAAGACGGTGCGGTATTTTATCTGGATATGCCCAATGACCTGGACAAACCTCTGGACCTTGAAAGACTACAGGTTGAACTGAACAAAGCTTACGTAACATATACAGGAGTAGGATGTCATGGATAATATAAAAGAAAAACTGATAAGCGGTGAAATAATACCGTTTATAGGAATGGGTGTATTTAAAGATACAAAAGCAAAAGACGGTTCAACACTGCCTTTTGACAGCGACAGCATGGTTCTTGCCCTTAACAACGGAAGAGCAATGAGTCCAAGGCTTATGTATGAATACACAAGAGCGGCAATGAGCCTTGAACAAAGAAAAGGCAGGGAGTTCATCACGCAGATGACAAACCATATCTACGCTTCAAAAGAATATGATATCCCTTATACTTACGAATTTTTTAAAGATATCAAGCCAAAATTCATGATCGACACAAATCTTGATGACAGCGGATGTAAAGTGTACGAAGATGTTGAACACTTTATGATCACCGGGATCTCAAGGATAACTGCAGATTACGACAGGTTTATAATTTATAAATATGACCCGCAGACAAAAGAGTACAAAGAGATAAACAAAGAGGAGCTCACTACAGATCTTCCTATACTCTTTAAACCTATGGGGTGTACGAAACCTGCAATGAACTTTATCATAAGTGATGCGGACTTCGTGGACTGGCTGACAGAAGCAATGGGCGGTTATGCAATGCCTAATCTTTTAAAAGAGTACAGAAAAGGCAAATCTTACCTCTTCTTAGGGGTTGATTTCAGCCGTGATACTTTCAGAATGGTGGCCAACGAGCTTACTATAGGTCTTGATACGGGTCTTGTAATCGTTGATAAAGAGGAACTTTCCAAAAAAGAGAATAAATTCATAACAACACATAATCTTGAACTTGAACAAAAAGATTGTAACGAGTTTTTAAAGGCTTTATAATGGAAGATTTAATTTGTGACTTTTGCGGTAAAAACGTAAAAGAGGTAGATAAAATATTCAGTGCGGAAAATGCACATATTTGTAATGAATGTGTAGAGACCTGTTCTATGGTTATACACAAAGCTGAAATGAAAAAGGCAAAACAAGAGTTCCAAAAAGGATTATCCGTACCTACAAAGATTAAAGAGCATCTTGATAATTACGTAATAGGTCAGCAGGAAGCCAAAAAGGTATTATCCGTAGCGCTTTATTCACATTATAAAAGGATCGACAAACCTGTATTTAAAAATGTCGAGATCGAAAAATCAAACATTATGTTAATAGGTCCTACAGGAAGCGGTAAAACTCTTCTTGCAAAATCCCTGGCAAAGATCATGGATGTACCTTTTGCAGTAGCTGATGCCACGGCATTAACGGAAGCCGGGTATGTGGGGGAAGATGTTGAATCGATCCTCTCCCGGCTTCTGGCATCGGCGGATTTTGATATAGAAAGGGCACAAAAGGGCATTATCTATATCGACGAGATAGACAAAATAGCAAACAAATCCGAGAGTGCCACAAGCGGAAGAGACGTAAGCGGCGAAGGTGTTCAGCAGGGGCTTTTGAAGATACTCGAAGGTGGAGAGGTCTATGTTCCTATAAAAGGAAGCAGAAAAAGTTCAACAGCCGAAACCGTGCTTTTTGACACTACCCACGTGCTGTTTATCTGCGGAGGTGCTTTTGTGGGCCTTTCGGGAGATGAAGATGAAAAGAGAAAGCACAAGAAAAAAGTTATGGGCTTTATGAAAGAGGAGGAATCAAAAAAAGGGGAAGATGAGATAGAATCAAAAGATCTTATCTCCTTCGGCCTGATCCCTGAATTCATAGGAAGGATCCCTGTTATTGCAACACTTAACTCCCTTTCCACTGAAGACCTTATAAGGGTTCTAAAAGAACCCAAAAATGCTATTATCAAGCAATACCAGGCTCTGTTCGAATTAGACGGCATAGAGCTTGAATTCAACGACGAAGCACTTGAAGAGATAGCAATAATGGCGGAAGAAAAAGGTGTAGGAGCAAGGGGATTAAGAGGTATAATCGAAAAGATAATGCTTCCCCTTCAATATGAACTTCCTGCAAAAGAGGATATTGAAAAATGTACAATAACTAAAGAGTTCATCAAAGGTGATAATGAAGTACAGCTTCAATACCTAAAAGAGGATAATGAAAATGGATGATATGTCTACGGTATATGAATGGGCAAAAACTCATACTTTCGATGAAGTTGAAGTTCATTACTGTACCCTTCTGGCATTAAAGATCCTGGACGGAAAGTGCAAAATGGATTATGACAACTATAATCTGTTCATGTCGGTTTACGACGGTATAAACGACCAAGTGCCCACACCTTTTAATAAAAAAGTACACCGGATCATAGAAGAGTCAAGAAGCGACGATCCCATTATCCCTAATGATGAGTACAAAGGTGCGATCCAAGCCCTAAGGGTTGCCATGATGGAAAATATGGAAAAGTCTTTAATGAAAGATTTTAAACAAAAGGTCTGGGACAATCAATCTTGACTTTTAAGAAAAATTTAGGTATCGTTTCGAAAAATTAGGGAGGACAGCTTTGAAGTCGCCAAAAGGTTTTGGAAAAAAATACTTTACTTTTGCTTCTATACTTGCGCATGCCGTAAGGCAGACCATAGAATCGCAAATTTCAAGAATAATCACTTTAACCGATACAAAAGACAAATCAGGCGATAACGACAAGGCTGAAGAAACAGAACTTCCTCCCGATATTCTTCTTCAATGCGTGCCCGTATTCCAGACGAAATCATCCTGCCACTGCAACTGTTTTTTTAATCTTAAAACAAAACTGGCAATCCATATATTTCATTATATCCCAAGATGCCCCTATTATACAACTTACTTCGCATTTAGAAGAACAGGCGTTCATCCCCCGCTATATAATCTTTAGAACAAAATCATAACAATTTAAACCGTTTCGTTGTCCTATTTAGGATTTTACTGCTTTATTTAAACTGCAGCCTCATATATTAATATATTAGTGCACAATAATAAAGCAGACATAAAGACGATCCCGTAAAAAGGGATATTTTAAAGGAAATAAAAATGTCTAAAAATTATATAACAGGGTTCCCAAGAATAGGGGAGCAAAGAGAATTAAAAAAAATACTGGAAAGCTTCTGGGCAAAGAACTGCTCATTTGATGAAGTAAAAAAAGTTGCAAGCGAACTGAAAAAAAGACACTGGAATTACCAAAAAGAAGCAGGTATCGAGTATATAAGCTCAAACGATTTCTCACTTTATGATAATATGCTTGATACTGCCGTTATGTTAAATGCTGTTCCTAAAAGATTCAAAGGCTTAACAGGAGAAGAGCTTTACTTCTCAATGGCAAGGGGTAATAAAGATTCCGTAGCAATGGAGATGACAAAATGGTTTAACACCAACTACCACTATATAGTTCCAGAACTAAGCGCAGAAGATGAGTATAAGCTGAATGCTTCAAAGATAATAAACGAATACAAAGAAGCAAAAGAAGCAGGATTTAAAACAAAGATCAATCTTATAGGACCCCTTACATTTTTGGGACTTTCAAAAAGAGTTGACAACAAGGACGTATATGAGCTTCATTCAAAAATTCTTAAAGTATACGAAGAATTGATCCTTGAAATATCAAAGCTCGACGATAATATAACTATCCAGATCGACGAACCTATATTGGTAAAAGACAATGAGCCAAAGATATTAAGCCTTGTAAAACCTACATACGATACTTTAGCGGGTGCTGCTGATAATATTAATATTGCCGTGGCTACATACTTCGAACACTCAAACGAAGCAACAAAAATACTGGTAAATACTCCGATTGAAGCTATAGCTCTTGATTTCTTATACGGGGATGAGAACAAAGATTCACTTGAACTTATTGCTTCAAGCGGAAAAAAACTAATAGCGGGTGTTGTTGACGGAAGAAATATCTGGAAAAACGATATACAGTCAACTCTTGAACTTTTAGAAAATATATCATCAACCGTACCAAAAGAGAATATCATCATAGGTACCTCTTGTTCACTTCTTCATACTCCTTTTACCTTAAAATATGAAGATAAAATGGACACCCAGATAAAAAGCTGGCTTAGCTATGCCGTTGAAAAACTTGACGAAATATCGCTTATATCAAAAATATTCTTCAACGGTCAGGAAAACCTGAGCGAAGAAGAGAAAAAAGCTTTTGAAAATAATAAAGAAGCAAATATAAGCAGATCCACATCTTCAATTATTCATGATAAAGAGGTTCAAAACAGAGTTGAGAACTTCACTAAGTTTGAACGTGACGGAAAATTTGAAGAAAGAATAAAGATCCAAAGGGAGCTTTTAAAATACGAAGACCTTGCAACTACTACAATAGGATCGTTCCCACAGACTTCGGAAGTAAGAAGATCAAGAAGAGAGTTTAAAAAAGGGCAAATAACAAAAGAAGTTTACGAAAAAGATATGAAAAGCTATATCGACCACTGTGTAGCTTTCCAGGAAGAGTGCGGTCTTGAAGTGCTTGTACACGGGGAACCTGAGAGAAACGATATGGTTGAATACTTCGGTGAGCAGTTAAAAGGTTACGGTTTCTCCCAGAACGGATGGGTTCAAAGCTACGGAAGCAGATGTGTAAAACCACCGTTTATCTACGGTGATATCAGCAGGCCAAAACCAATGACCGTAGACTGGATCACTTACGCACAAAGCAAAACACAAAAAATAATGAAAGGGATGTTAACAGGTCCCGTTACGATCCTTAACTGGTCATTCGTAAGAGACGACAAACCAAGAAGCGAAGTATCTAAACAGATCGCGGTGGCCTTAAGTGATGAAATTGATGATCTTCAAAAAGCAGGCATCAAGATCATCCAGGTTGATGAAGCTGCATTTAAAGAGGGGTACCCGTTAAGAGATTCGAAAATAAAAATTTACGAAGATTGGGCGGTAAGAGACTTTAAGATCTGCGTAAGTACCGCAAGAAAAGAGACTCAAATTCATACACATATGTGTTACAGCGAATTTAACGATATAATCAAAACCATTGAAGCTATGGATGCTGACGTTATCTCAATAGAGACTGCAAGAAGCGGAAATGAACTTCTGAAGATATTCAAAGAGGTCGGATACAAACAGGAAGTAGGTCCCGGAGTTTACGATATACACTCACCAAGAGTTCCAAGTGTTCAAGAGATGGTTGACCAGATCAAGCTGCTGCTTGAAGTACTTCCAAAAGAGCAGTTGTGGATCAATCCCGACTGCGGGCTTAAGACCAGAAAATGGGAAGAGGTGAAACCAAGTTTGATAAATATGGTTGAAGCCGTGAAGCTTGTAAGGAAAGAATTAAAATAGTAATAAAAAGGCTTTTAAAGCCTTTTTATTTAAAAGATTATACTGCACCCATTAATTGTTTTGAACTCTCACCGATAAGGTCACACATATCTTCGTATGTTTTTGATTCCTCTTCAACATCGTTGTCAAGAAGCTCTTCGTATAGTTTTTCTATTTTTTCTTCCTGTTTTTTAAGTTGTTTCATATCTGATTTTTCAAGATCAGCCAACTCAAGAAGCTCATTCCAAACTGAACTTTCGTCCAACATAAATGCAGTGAACTTAACACCTTCGTATTCAAATGTACCGTTAGCTTCAAGATCGGTAACATAAAGAAGATTTAATCCGTTCAGGCTGAAGAAATCTTTATATTTCTCGAACATTGGAACAAAGTCGTTAAAACTCTCCAGCTCGCAGGCAAAGAACTTGATAACTTCACTGTCGTTAATCATAATAACCTGTCTTGCCTGGATCTTTGGAGGAAGTTTTCTGTCAGGGCTTAACGCTTTACCCTCTTCAACTATCAAGGCACCTCTGTACCCGTGTAAGCCGTCACTTAATTCACCGTTGAAAGACGGTTGCCAAGCCAATTCATTCTCTTTTATATATTCAATAACTGATGCCATTGTAAATTCCTTATTAATTAAATTTACAATATGCTTGCAAGTTTTATTCCCTTAGCTCATTGAGCCTTTTTAAAAGATATTCCAGTTCAACCCTTTTTTCGATTTTCTCTTCAACTTTCTCTTCGATAAAGTCCACAACATCCTTTTGCAGCTTCATCTTTTCAAGCTTGTTTATATTTGTGATACCGCCGGGATTTAAAACGTTTACTTCAAGTATCTTGTCACCTATCATATCAAGACCCACAAAATAAAGTCCGTCCCTTACAAGCTGGGCACCTATTTTTTTACATATCTTTTTCTGACTCTCTGTCAAAGAGTACCTGTGTGCGGTTCCCCCTTGCTGAATGTTAGCCCTTATCTCACCCTCGGCAGGTTTTCTATTGTATGCACCTATGGCTTTTCCGTTAAGCATTAGAACCCTTACATCCCCTTGATCGGCACCTTCTATGAACTCCTGCAGAATAACATAATTTTCCCCTGCATCGTCAATATAAAAATCAAGAAGCGAATTGATATTCTCCCTTGCATTCTTCTCAAGCACTATTACCCCTTTTCCTCCGCTTCCGTCAAGGGGCTTAAGGATCATTTTCTGGGCGTCAGATTCATCTATGGTTTTATTTATAAATTTTTTGCTTCCCGATACATGGGTAACAGGAAGATAATGGTTATTCGGGTCATGGAAAGTAGTAGTATAAAGCTTGTTGTTCGCTTTCCTTATTCCATCCACATCGTTAACAATAACAACTTCGTCTTTTATTGCGTCAAGAAAATTCAATACCAAAGGATTGATAGGAGGATCTTTCCTGATCATCAAACAATCAAAAGCATGTAAAGCGACAAATTTTTTTGTAAAAGATACCTTTTTATAAAAGCTGTTGATATTTTCTGGTATTTTCTCTATTTTATCGATAGTTTCGATAAATCCGTGAACAATATTGTTCCTGACCGTAAGGTTATTGGTATACATTATCGAGACACAGTGTCCCCTTTTTATACACTCTTTGATAATAGTAAGCGTAGAACTTTTCAAAGGTTCGATCTGATCCCAGTCGGCAATAATAAAACCTATATGCATCTTTAACTCCAAATATAATTTAAAGTAAAATTATAAACTAAAAATCAAACTTTTACGCTAAAACTTTTCTTAAGTGAGATATGCCCCTTTAACAACGGGTTTAAACAGCTCATCATATCTTTTATACTGAGTAGAACTTAATCTGTAAAAAATATGGCTTCTATCAAGCACGGAAGGGGTTTTAAGCCCGGCGCTTGCTATTATCTCCACAAAACTTTTCACGGTATTCTTATGGTAATTGGCAACTCTTTGTTTCTTGTCGCTTACAACAAGACCATTTGAATATTTTTTATCCTGCGTGGCAACACCTGTAGGGCAGCAATTCTTATGGCACTGCAGAGCCTGAATACACCCCAAAGAGAACATCATCCCCCTGGCACTGGCACAGATATCAGCTCCAAGACTTAAATTTTTGGCTATATCCATACCGTTAGTTATCTTGCCGCTTGCTATTATTTTTATTTCATCTTTAAGATCATAGCCGTTCAAGGTGTCAACTACGAACACCAAAGCTTCCCGCAAAGGCATACCCACATGGTTCGTATACTCCAAAGGTGCGGCTCCCGTACCCCCTTCAGCCCCGTCTACCGTTATAAAATCAGGTTTGATATTTGATTTGACCATAGCCTGGCAGATCTGGATAAACTCCTCTTTTCTACCGATAGATAGTTTAAACCCTACAGGCTTGCCGCCGCTTAGGTCTCTTAACAGCGTAATAAAATCCAATAACCCTTCGGGATCGCAGAAGGCACTGTGAGTAGGAGGGGAATCAACCTGCACGTAAGGTTCAAGATCCCTTTGTTTTGCAATTTCGGGTGTATTTTTATGTGCTGGCAGAATACCTCCGTGTCCGGGCTTTGCCCCCTGGGAGAGTTTTATCTCTATCATCTTCACATTCTCAAGTTTTGCTTTTTGCTCAAATCTTTCTTTGTCAAAACCCCCGTTACCGTCCCTGCATCCAAAATAACCCGTACCTACCTGCCAGATAAGATCGGCACCAGTTTCAAGATGATAACTGCTGATACCCCCTTCGCCTGTATTTAAAGCAAAATTATCAAGCTTTGCTCCAAACCCAAGTGCCAAAACCGCATTTGAACTAAGTGCCCCGAAACTCATTGCCGAGACATTGAATATAGAAGAGGAATAAGGCTTTTTACACTTTTTACCCCCTACAACTATTCTTGGATTTTGATCCAGTTCTTGGGCTTTGAGGGCTTTTAGTGAATGTCCTATCCACTCATAACCCTCTTTGTAAACATCCTCTTTGGTACCAAAAGGGATAGTATTGATTATATTTTTTGATCTTCTGTAAACAAGACCCCTGGTCTGTCTTGTAAAAGGTACGCCGTCGATGTCGGATTCTATAAAATACTGCCGAATAGGGGGACGAAGCTCCTCTAAAAGCCATCTAAACCTTCCAATTACGGGGTAATTTCTCCAAAGAGAATGTTTGGTCTGTTTTTTATCGTAAAACCACATATAAACCAATAACGCAACAACTGCAAAGAGTAAAATCCAAGCCATTAAGAACCTTTATAATAATATATTACATATTATAGTTATTTTCCTATTGCAAGTAAATATAGTATATTGTTTTCCGTACCTAAAAACTCTTTTGCCTCATCGTCGTAATAAGCCCCTATACCGCTGCATCCTATCTCTTTCATTTCACTCTTCAGGTATATTATCTGGGAGATAAATCCGCTTAGGATATTTACCTTTTGGTACTTTTCAACCTGTGAAGAAGTAAAGTAAAAGGTTACGGCACTGTGACCGCCCAGATTCTGCTCCAAAGCCAGGTATCTTGACTTATCGCTGAAATTTCCCTCTTTTATCAGTTTGCCGTTTTTGTACAATCCTTTCTCAATCCCCTCAACCCTGTGTACGGTATAGAAGATATCAATATCATGTTTTGTTGAGAAAGTAAAAAGATCTTTTACAATAAATTCAAACTCATCTTTTTGTATACTTTTTTGGTAAAAGGCCCTGATAGAACGCCTGGCTAAAATTGCCGCTTTTAGCTGTTCTTTGGGTATATCTTCGAAAAAAGATGGATCGGGGATATCATCATCTTTAAAAGAACTGCTTTGTTTATAGGCATCTTCTATGAAACTGTTTGTTTCAAGATAATCGCTTCCGCTCACATAGGGAAGTTTCTGCTTTAAAGGCTTTACCTCTTTTTCTTTCTTTTCCCCGCTAAGCAGCGATACAGTGAACATCTCGTCGTTTCTAAAGCCGAACATCTCGTTTAAAGCCAATTTGTCAAAATCAAACTTGATATTTGAATCCCTATCCATCACGCTCATTGCGGCATAGATCGTACCTAACTGGTGCCCGCTGTCAAGAAGTATATACCTTATACTTCTGTCTCTGTATTTCCAACTGCTTCTGAAATATACGCTTGAGACCAGGAAGGTTATCCCTTTTTGGATGGTTTTGTCTTTAAAATAATACTCCACCCCGTCGCTCTCACATTCCTGAAGAAGGCATAGTGTCGCACTGTAAGGCTCATAATGGTAAATTCCGCTTATTAGACCTTTGATCCCTTTTATCTGCAGATATATCTCGCAAGGATAAAGTGCTCCGGCACTTGGGACTGTCCTAAGATAATATTTCCCGGCAGGATATTCCTTCTCAAAGGTTATTCCTCCTATTAAGTTCAAATTCTCAAGCTCGGGATAATCGGATATCTTGAATCTTTTGTAAAAACAGGGATAATTTTTTGTACTATTGGGCTGTGTCTGCCAGTCAAGAAAAAAAGCGTTTTTTCTTATACTCATATATGAGTGTTTTGTTTTCTGATGGAATAGGGGCATATATTCTCCTTTTGTCCTATAATGCAAGATATACATATAATATACCCAACATTATAAAAACCTTTCTGTTCTAAATTATTATTTTATTTTTTTAGTTAAGTGCTTAAAGACAACATAAAGGGAAACTATGGGATTATCTTCACGATTTAAAGATATTGGAAAATTTATGAAAAATATAAAACTTGATACGCAACACTTAAATGAGCTGAATGAAAAATTTTATTCAAAAGTAAACCCCATGCCCCTTTCAAAGCCAGAACTTGTAAGTATAAACGAACCGTTTGCCCAAGAGCTTGGTCTAAACCTTAAAACAGTAGAGAAAGAACAATTTACAAAGTTTTTAAACGGGGAACTTATACTTGAAGGATCGACTCCTTTTGCCTATGCCTACAGCGGCCACCAGTTCGGCTACCATGTACCCAACCTGGGTGACGGCAGAGCGATAAATTTCGGAAAACTGAATAATTATCACCTGCAGACAAAAGGCTCGGGACTTACACCTTATTCAAGAGACGGTGACGGCAGAGCCGTACTTCGTTCGAGTATCAGGGAATACCTGATGAGCGAGGCTATGCACGGCCTGAATATCCCTACTACAAGGGCGTTGGGTCTTATCACTTCAAATACGAACGTATTCAGAGGCTACGAATCTGAAAAAGGGGCAATAGTTTTAAGAGCTTCAAGCTCCTGGATAAGATTCGGCTCTTTTGAGTTCGCATATCTAGGCGATAACAAAGAATCAAATTTAAAAAACCTTGCCAATCTGCTCATAGGTGAATGTTATCCTCACCTTAAAGATAAAAACAACAAATATGAAGAGCTGTATTTCGAAATAGTGGACAGGACCATCGAACTTATGGCTTTATGGCAGAGTGTGGGCTTCATGCACGGGGTGATGAACACAGACAATATGTCTGCCGCGGGACTTACGATAGACTACGGCCCATATGCCATGATGGAGGAGTTTGACAAAGGTTTTATCTGTAACCTCTCCGACCACGAAGGGAGATACTCTTTTGAGAACCAGCCTTTTATAGCCCAATGGAACTTAAGCGTTCTTGCCAAGGTTTTATCACCCATTGCAGATGAAGAACTTATGAACTCCTATAACGATATGTTCATTGGTAGATTTAAAAAGAGATATTTCAAGCTTATGGCTGAAAAACTGGGGCTTGATAATTACGATTTTCAAAAAGATGCTCCGCTGATTGCGGAGATGTTCAAGGCTATGCAGGAGGATAAAGTAGATTATAATTCATTTTTTTACAATTTAAGTTGTGATAACATTGACCTCAAAGAGGGCAATATAACCTACTGGCTGAAAAAATATAAACAAAGAGTGACCGAAAATATAATATCAAAAGAGGATAGATTAACTTCAATGAAAAAGATCAACCCAAAATTTGTCTTACGAAACTATATGCTTCAGGATGCTATAGATAAAGCAGAGCAGGGGGATTATACTCTAGTTAACGATCTTTTAAAAATAGCCCGTGATCCATATGGGGAGCATAAGAAATATGAATACTATACCAAGCCAAAACCAAACTGGGAACCATTAAAATGCAGCTGTTCTTCATAAATGTAATTAAAAAGTAACCAATATTGAACTAAATAGCAACCTGTAAATCTTTTTTTAATTAATTTAAGAATATAATCATTGTCAAAGAAAGAACACTCATTGCAATACTATTTAATTATGTACAAGTGTTTTCAGGAGTAAATAGAAGTATGCATAGGAAATTGGCAGCCCTTTTAATAGTACCTTCGATAGTTTTATCCAATCCTTTTGAAACCACTCTCCAGGACGAGATACAGTGGCTTGAGGAGGAAACTTTCGTAGTATCTGCTTCAAGGGTAAAAGAAAATATTAAAAAAACTCCAGCTTCCATTACCGTTATAGATTCGGATATGATTGAAAAAATGGGTGCAAATAATATTCTTGAAGTCCTGGCGACGGTTCCGGGGCTTGGAGTAACCCAGAGTAATATTTATGTAAAAGAGATAGAATCAAGGGGTATTAAAGATTGGTTTTCCCAACAAATACTTTTTATGGTAGACGGGCACTCTTTAGATGCCAATCTTATAAATGGTGGAGCCACGTGGTCTTTTAGCGATCTTAAACTTGAAAATATAAAGCAGATCGAAGTGATAAAAGGACCTGCATCCGCACTATATGGAGCAAATGCCTTTACTGGACTCGTAAATATCATTACAAAGAAAGCTGAGGATATTAATGGAAGCGAAGTAAAACTAAAAATAGGCTCATATAATACAAAAGAGGTAAATCTGCTTTATGGTGAAAAATTTGAAGATTTATCAATAACAGCTAATATCAATATATTTAAAAGCGATGGCAATAATGTTTACGTTCCCTCAAAAAATGCTTCAACCGATCCTTATAAAAAACAGCTTCAAACAAATTTAAAACTAAATTACAAAGATTTTTACTTAAGTTCACTATTCAATAAAAGAGAAGATGGTCCACATTTCGGACCTGCCGGTGGTATAACAGATGAATCAAAACCAAAAAACGAATATTTTTTCATTGAGACAGGTTTAAAAAAAGATATAAATAGAAAATTAAATATAAACATCAGGGGATATTATGACCTTTATAAATTTAATAACTATTGGGAACTATTTGAAGAATCTTATACTACTATTAATAAAATAACAAATGAAAAAAATGGGATCGAAGCAATAGCAGCTTATAACCTGAATGAGAACTATACTTTTTTAATAGGCTCTATGTTTGAAAAACACAAGCAATACGATTCAAAAACGATCCAAAATTATGACGGAAATTTTAATATACTTGCTTCAATGACTGATATGAGTAACACAAGTTTATCTTTTGCTCCGAAAGTAGATAGGAATATGAAGGCCGTCTATGTAAACAACCTTTATGATTTCACTGAAAATTTAAGATTTACATTTGGTGTCAGATATGATAAATACAGCGATTTTGGTTCAAACACAGCCCCAAGGGGTGGATTCTCTTGGCAGTTAAATAAGAACAACACTTTAAAAGCATCTTACGGCGAAGGATTTAGGGCACCTACCTTTGAAGAATTATATAATAACTCAGTAGTTATTAGCGGTACATCTAATTTAAAATCGGAAAAAGTGGAAACTTATGAACTTACCTATGAAAACAGATATAATAAACTTGAAAATAGTATAACATACTTTCACAACTTCTTTAGTGATATAATAACCAATAATAATCAAAACGCCGATGAATATATAACAAAAGGTATAGAGCTTGAATCAAAATATGATTTAACCAGAGGCTCTTTTATTGGGATGAACTATACTTATCTGGAGGCAAAAGATGATTCCACAAACGAAGATTTATCGGATGTTGCAAAACACAAAGGGAATATCTTTTTTAATTACAGAATAAATAAATACCTAAACAGTTATAACCATGTTTTCTTAAAAGGGAAAACAAAAAGAGTTTTAGGTGATATAAGGGATGATGTTTCAGGGTACGCCGTTTTTAATACGGTATTAAAAGTAGGAAAACTATATAAAAATACGGAATTCAAATTAACCGTGAACAATATTTTTGATAAAAAATATTATGATCCTGCAAGAAGCGGACTAATAGAAGAAGATTACCTAAACAATGGCAGAAATTTCACATTTGAAGTAAAATACAGCTTTTAAAATAAAATATAAAGGGAGAAAATGAATACTATTGATAAAATAACAAAGAAAGATCTTCATACAATTGCAAAAGGTGCTTGTATAATGGCTTCAGGTGGGGGAGGCTCCTACGAGATTACCAAATATCAAATTGATAAATATTTTACCGATAAAGATACAGTTTCTGTTATATCTCCTTTGGATTTAAAAAATGATGATTGGTTTGCTTGTGCAGCTTGTATGTTTCCCCCTTCTGCAATGACAAGAGATACCGATATGATCACTCCAGTTTCAAATGTACTTAAATCAATGGAAAACTGGTGTAAAGTGAATAGCAGTGATTTGGAACAATTTCGGGATTTTAAAAAGTTTAACTATTTCCATCCATTGGAAATAGGGGCTTCAAATACGGTCTTACCGATTATCGCTTTATCCAAACTAAATAAAGAACTAAATAAAAATATAAAAATAATAGATGCAGACACGGCAGGAAGATCTATACCGACACTCCCTCTTATTGTATTTGCAGCATATCAGAAAAATAAAAATATTTCTTGGTTTCCAAATTATGTTACAAGTAAAACCATGGATGAAGAAAGCTATTATAGCGGCCAGTTCAATCTTCCTGATGGAAGCAGTTTGGAAGATGCTTTTATAACTTTGATAATGGATCAATTTGATAAATGCGGCGGTTTTTCAGTTTTCCCCATGAAGGGTAAAACTTTACATAAACATCCTTCTGTTTATGGGACTTTGAATGCAGCTTTTCAAGTAGGGCAGATTTTTGAAATAGAAGGTATGAGTAGAGAAGAGAAAGGCAATAAAATTGCAGAATATTTTACTAATAACGGAAGAAAATCCAAAATTATCTTTAAAGGAACTGTTTCCAGTATAAACTTAGAGCAGGGTGGTACTGATAATGAGAATATAATTATTAACGGTATCGAAGATGATGAAGGAAATATTTTGGAATTAATGGTTTCCAATGAAAATATTTTTGCATATAAATATAAAAAAGGCGATCTTGAAAAAAAGATATATATCTTAGGACCAGATTCTATGTGTTTTATCCCCTTAGATGAAAAAATTGATGCAGTAGATAATTCTGATCTCTTGAATTATTTTAATTGTCCTAATATTAAAGATATAAAGGTAGCTATTTTGGGGATAACTGCTCCCGAAGTTGTATATGATATAGTTACAAAAAATAAAAATAATATACTTTTGGAAAATTGGTCAAAAGAATGGTCAATGCTTGGATATGAAGGGAAAAAATATATACAACCATGGCTAAATTAAAATACTTAATACCGATATTATTGTTCCTATCTTCTGCACTTTTTGCAGAGACAAAAAAAGTATATTTTTATACTACGGAAACCAATATAAACGATTTTAAATCGTTAAAGGTCAATTTTGACCGGTATTTAAAGTATTACGGTAATTATGATTTCCAGGCCTTCAACAAAAGGCCGGTATTTGAAGAATATCTCAAAGATAAGAATATTATAGTGATACTCTCAAGCTGGCACTATAAGCAGATAGCCAAAAAATATAACCTGAAGGCAAAACTGGTTGCATTAAAAAAGGAAAGCGTTACAGATACAAAGATCATAGTCGGGCAAAAAGGTTCAGCATATGACGGTACTCTCACTACCGCTTTTTCAAAAGAGTATGCAAAAAAAATGATAAATAAACTTGCCCCGAAAAATACCCTGAACCTTATGAACGTACCAAAAGAGATAGATGCCTTAATGTCGGTTGGATTCGGGATGAGCAAATTTGCCCTTGTTTCAAAAGAGAGTTTTGAACTATTAAAACAGGCAAACAGCTTTTTAACCTCAAAGATGGAAGTGTATAAAGAATCAAAGCCGGCATTCAGGATGCTTATTGCTTCAAATCTGAAAGAGGAATATAATAATAAAAAGCTGTTAGATATATTTACCTCCATGGGCTTAAAAGAAGAGGGTAAAAAAATACTCGATATATTAGGAGTGGATGGAATCGTGATGCTTACTAAAAACGATTTAAAACAATTAAGGGAGACGAAATGAGAATTTTATTTATATTAACCCTTTTTATTATAAGCCTGCAAGCAGATAAACTATTAATTTTAAACTCCAACGCCCAGATAGAAAAATACAAAAGCGTGCAAAAAGCCTTTATCGAAAACTACAAAGGCGACTTTAAAACCCTTGACCTGTCAAAAGTTTCAAAAAAACAGATCAAAGAATATCTTTATGATGAGTACCCCGATACGGTTTATGCGATAGGTACAAAAGCTTACAGCTACGCAAATATGTTTATACCTGAAAAAACTATATTCTTCAGCTCCATAGTAAATTATAAAAGATTCGATATCGAACAAAACAGGTACGGAGTATCAAACGAACTCCACAGCGGTATGCACCTGACCATTATAAAATCACTATTTAGCAATATCGGCTCTTTGGGTATAATTTACAGTGAATATACAAAAGACCTCTTTGAAAACTTTAAAAGAAACGCTTCTAGCATAGGATTGAAAATAAAAGGGCAAAAAATATCAAAGAATAGTTCAATAGACAAAGAGGTGTTAGATCAGACAGATGCACTTTTAATGATAGCCGATCCGATATTATTGAAAAACAAGAACAATGTCATAGAGATATTCAAGCAGATGAAGATCTTGAAAAAACCTATTTTCGCATACCATGAATTATTTATCAAGTTCGGGGCATCTTTGGTTATATCAGCTCACAACCCTACTATTGGAGCACAGGTAGCATCGATGATTAAACAGTTTGAAGCAAAAAAAGATTTCCCTAAAATACAGATCCCAATGGGTACAAATGTTATTTTCAATAAAAAAACAGCAGATGCACTGGGTCTAGAATATAATGAACAAGCACTTTCAGTAGTGAACAAGGTAATAGAATGAGTTTATCGAATAAATTTGTATTGGCTATTTTATCTATAGTTTTTGTTATGGTATCTTTGTTTACCTATAATGAGATAAACGACCAAAAAGAACTTTTGGATAATGAGTTGAACAAAAGAATATCTTTAATGAAAGATAATCTAAGACAAAATGCCTCTTACAATATAAAATATTACAAACACGAGGTTGAAAATGATCTGGCAGCAATGAACCTCACCCATATAAATACCCTTTTTGAAAGACTTGCAAAAAGGAAAGATATAGAGGGTGTCTCTATCGTAAGCAACGATAAGAACATACATATCTTTTCGGGCCTTGGATTGAAAAAAGACGTGAATGAACTGACCTTTGAAGAGTGGAAAAATCATATTTCAGTATCTATGCCCGTTAGCTTAAGTGAAAAATGGGGAACCATAACCATAGTATATTCATTAAAAAAACTTAATGACGAACTTCAAAAAACACAAGAAGATTTTGAAAAGCTAATCTCAAAAAATATAACAAGTGCTATCATCACCGCATTGATAATTGCTTCTATATTTTCCATATTGAGTTATATCTGGTCAAGAAAACTAACAGCCCCTATCATTCTTCTAACAAAAACCGCACAAAAAATAGCAAAAGGGGAGCTTGAAGATAATAAGCAGCTCTCTTCTATCAAGAGTAATGACGAAGTAGGGGATTTGGCTAAGGCATTCTTAATAATGTCCAAAGAGCTTGACAAATCGTATAAAGATCTTAAACATCTTAATGAAACCTTGGAAAAGCAGGTTCAAAAAAGAACAAAAAAGATCGAAAGTGAAAGAAACAAGTTCAAAACCTTTCTTGACGGGACAATGGAGGGTATACTTATCTCAAATGACAATGTATGTACCGATCTGAATGAAAGTGCTTTTCGAATATTCGGTTACGACTCAAAAGAGGAACTAATAGGTAAAAGGCTTATAGATTTTATTGCCGAAGAATCAAAAGAACAAGTAAAAAAGAACCTCACACTTAATCGCACTATGCCTTATGAAACCGTAGCCTTGAAAAAAGACGGTACAAAGTTTCCCGCTTATGTTAGAGGGATAAACGTCAAAGATGAAAATATCAGAGTATCAAGTATCTTGGATATAAGCCACTTAAAACAGCTTGAATCACATAAAAAACTTGCTTCAATGGGTGAAATGATAGGGAATATCGCCCATCAATGGAGACAACCCCTGTCCGTAATATCAACCGCCGCATCGGGTATTCAGATAAAACATGAACACGGCAGCCTTAAGGATGAAGAGCTTGACTATATGTGTACCCAGATCAATGAAAATACTCAATACCTTTCCCAGACTATAGATGACTTTAAAAACTTTATCAAAGGTGATTCAAAACCTGTAAAATTCAATATAGAAGATGATACACAAAGCTTTATCAAGCTTGTGAACACAACGATAAAGAAATACAACATCCAGCTTATCTTGGATATTCAAGAGAATATTGAGATTACCGGTTACCCTAACGAACTTATTCAGTGCTTTATAAATATATTCAATAATTCAAAAGACGCATTTTTGGAAAACGATATAAAGGAAGAGGAAAGATATTTTTTCATCACACAAAAATGTGAAGGAAACAATATAATCATAAGCTTTAAAGACAACGCCTGTGGAATACCGGAGAATATTCTTCCTAAAATATTCGAACCCTATTTTTCAACAAAACACCAGTCCCAGGGTACGGGGCTTGGTCTTCATATGTCATATAAACTAGTTGTTGACCATATGAAAGGGGAGATAGAGGTAGTCAATGAGGAATATAAGTATAACGGCAAAAAATACAAAGGGGCAAAATTCACTATTACCATTCCTGTAACATAAATAAAAAATTAAATATTAAAAAAACTTATTAATATATAGCTTTAATACCAATAATACTTTCATCTATGATACAATAATGCTGAAATGTTAAAAAATCTAAAACCACTTAAGAAAGGATTTATGATGAAACACCAGCTAATGAAACTCCCTTTTGATAAAAAAGCCTTGGAACCTGCTATCTCGGCAGAAACGATCGAATACCACTACGGAAAACACCATAAAAAATATGTAGATACACTGAACTCCCTGATAGAAAACACGCAGTTTGAAGAGAAACAGCTTATTGATATAATCAAAACTTCTACAGGCCCTGTCTTTAATAACGCAGCCCAGGTATTCAACCACAACTTTTACTGGCTTGGGCTGTCCCCTTCAAAAACAACCCCCTCACTGGAACTACGTGAGCTTATCGATAAAGATTTCGGGTCTATGGAAAACTTCAAAGAGCAGTTCCTATCAAGCGCTGCAAAACTCTTCGGCTCAGGCTGGAACTGGCTTGTTTACAACGACGGAAAACTGCAGATCGTAAGTACGGGAAATGCCGACACCCCTATAAAAGAAGATATAGCACCTTTATTAACCTGCGATGTATGGGAACATGCTTACTATGTAGACTATAGAAATGCCAGACCACAGTATCTTGAGAAATGGTGGGACCTGATAAACTGGAATTTTGCGTCAAAGAACCTTTCTGAAGCGATAAAGAACAAAGAAAGTTATATAGAGTTTTGCAATTACGACAGTGATATATGCGATTACCTGGATGATTTATATGACGGGGAAAGGTCGGGCAGTTAAAATATAAATTATATTTTATTGTTTTTATATTATTATAAACTTTCAAAAGTATAAAATATAAAGGAGTCAGACAGATGGAAACAAAAGCTTTTAAGTTTGAAATTAACGGCAACGGTGACCACTTTTACGGAACCCTTAAAGTTACGGGAAAACTTACCCATGAAGATTATGAGCTGTTTGTTCCCGCCTTCGAACAGTCTTTACAATGCATAAAAGAGCCAAGGGTGAAAATGCTTGTGGATATAACACAATGGGACGGATTCGAACTGGAAGCTGCATGGGATGACCTGAAATTCGGATTGTCCCACGGCAGTGAATTTACCAAAATTGCCGTTGTCGGGCAGGGTGGGCTTTCCCAATACGGGGTAAAAATAGTAAACTGGTTCACCCATTATGAAATGAAATATTTTGAAGATATCCATGAAGCCAAAGAGTGGCTGGATGTTTAAGCTGCTTAAAGAAAAATTTGACTATATTTATGAAAACCATGCAAGAAGTATAATTTGGATACTCCTTGCTGTCCAGGCAATAGCGGTAGCTGTTGCATCTTATAATTAAAAGGGGAAATATTGAGTGATATTCAAGGTGAGATCATAGGTTTTGGTATTGTCACCGTTGTTGTACTGCTTTTAGCCTTGCTGACGGTGAAAATGGAAAAAAGGGGTAAAAAATAAAAGCTTTAACTTTCCCCTTACATACTTTTAAGCTGATCAAGCACTTTTACCACTTTTTCTTTATGAATAGGCTTTAGGATATATGCATCCGCTCCTGCTTTTAGGGCGTCCAAAAGCTTCTCTTCATCATTTTTCGAAGTTACCATAATCACTTTTGCATCGGTATCAAACTCTTTTATTTTCTTTAAGGCATCGATACCGTCTTTTATATTGTTTTCTTCGGGCATAACTATATCCATAGTTACCACATCCGGTTTATACTGCTTATAGCTTTCGACTGCTTCATAACCGTTCGAAGCTTCTATTATAAGCTCAAAATTCAACTTTGAAAAAATTGATTTTATATGTCCCCGAAGCATCGGAGAGTCATCGATTATCAAAACTTTTTTCATATGCTTTCCTTATATCATATACTTACATTATACTTAAAAATACTTAATCATATAGATAGCGGCAAATAAAGAGTTTAAAAGAATACTCACACTTTTAGCATAAAATAGATTATTTTGTATATAATATGCAAAAATAGATTAGGGACAAATATGAAACTATTTATAGACGGTGATGCCCTTCCCAATATTTTAAAACCGATACTCCTGCGGGCGATAGAGAAAAACTCTATAAAAACATATGTAGTATCCAACAAAAAAATATCCCTGGGAAACTCAAAAGAGATTGAATATATCATTGTGGAAGCAGGGGCCGATGAAGCTGATAACCGTATAGTACAGATGCTTGAACCTTGCGACCTTGTGATCACGGCGGATATCCCGTTGGCTGACAGGACTATTACAAAAAATGCACATGCGATAGACCACAGGGGTGAAACCTATACGGAAGACAACATAAAACACCATCTTGCAATGCGTAATCTCATGGAAAGCATAAGGCAAAGCGGTGAGACAACCAAAGGGCCTAAACCTTTTAGCCAAAAGGATGCGGAAAACTTTGCAAACTCCCTGAACAGTTTTTTACAGAATATAAAAAATAAGGAACAATAATATGAACGGACAAAAAAGAATCGATATAAAACCCGGATTAAAGGTAAATATAGTGCTAAAGCAGGATCAAAGATCAGGTAAACTGACAAACGGTATAGTCAAGAACATACTTACAAATTCGCCTACACACCCTCACGGTATAAAGGTACGTTTAACTTCGGGTGCTGTAGGAAGAGTAAAAGAGATATTATAGATCTCTTTTAATTTTCTTTTTTTAATATCTCAAGATCGTTAAGGTCAAGATCACTCTCGTGTATATCTATATGTTTGAACTTCAGGGTTACTTCACTTTGACCTAGAGAATCGAACCTGGCAGTTTCCACATCGGCATTATGTTCATAGTGAAGGACCAAAAAAACATCTCCCAAAACTCTGAAAACAAGCCCTTTTTTAAATTTAATACTTAACTCCCGGGCAAATTCCCTTAAAAGGTCATTTCCTTTTTCCCAGCCGTATTTTTTATTATATTGTGTGAAATTGTTCATATAAATGGTATAGACACAGTTATAATTGAACTCTTTCTCCGTACGCTGCTTCATAATATATTTTAGATACTCTTTATTGTAAACCCCGGTAAGCTGGTCATTATAAAAGAATGCGAACCTCTCCTGTTCAATAAGGGTATGCGGCCTTTGGGTTATATTTATATCTATAAGAACATCACTCAAGACTTTCATTGCCGCATCTGCAACTTCAGGGTGGAACTGTTTACCTTTTAAAGATTCGATCTCTTTTATCGCGGTGCTGATTAGTTTTCTACCTTTATATATTCTGCTTGTAGTCATAGCGTCAAAAGCATCGCACAAAGATATAATAGCAGAAAGTATAGGTATTTCATCACCTTTTAAACCCTGGGGATAACCCGTACCGTCGTATTTCTCATGGTGATGCCTTACTATTTCGGAGATCTTTTCAAATACATCCACACGGTTTAATATCTCATAACTTGATGTTACGTGCTGCTGTATTAAAGAGTATTCAAGATCGTTCAGCTTACCAGGTTTTAAAAGCACAAGATCCGGAGTTGATATCTTTCCTATATCGTGAAGCATTCCTGCCCTGTAGATAAGATCGATATCATCTTTTGGAAGATTCATCTGTTTTGCAACAAGCACGCAGTACTGGGCTACCCGTTTACTGTGTCCGGCGGTATAACTGTCCCTTTTTTCTATAAGATCAACCAAGGTATAAACACTTTGCTCATAGAGAGTAACCTTTGCTTCTATGGTGTTTTTGATCTTTTTATACGCAAAATAAATAAAAAACAGTCCTATTATCCAGACAATGAAAAAAGTAAGCAAAATAACCCTCGAATGGGAAAGCGCTTCCTGTAAATGCTCCTCAAGAGGTATAGATACGGCAACGCCGCCCCTGATCTGTCCAATTTCATACCCCTGGTGGGCATGACACTTTAAACAATCTTTTTTGGTAGTCAAAGGGTTTAAATATCGCATAAAAGGTTTGCCGTTTATATCTTCGGATTCAAAGAAAGGTTTGTGTATCTTCTCAATAACCTCTAACGCTTTTTGTTCCCATTCATCCGGAAAGTTTTTTGGGTTTAAAAGGTTCTTGCTTGTGATCTTGGCCTTTATCCCGTAAAGTTCCGAATAATCTTTCATCATCTGGGAAAGAGTATATGCAGGATTCATCAATGTAAGTTTCATTCCGTCCGTAGTAGTGATATCCCTGTTTGGAATATGTGAAAGATATGGGTTGGGCTGCGTTCTTTTAGTGATCGGGACGTAAACACCCCCGTGTGAAGCAACCCAGCTTCTGTAAGCAAGGTCTTTTTTAACACTGACCCGGGCTTCATTCAGGGCTATCTCATAGGCAAACGAATATCTTTTGTATGTATTGTAACCTGCAAATATAAAGATTACCACACTCCATGCAATTGCAATGAATATACTAACCTTCAGTAAAAACTTATGATTAAATTTATCTGTCATCCAAGACCCTTTTTTATAGTATATCTGTAAATAATTTATATTATGATTTATTATAAGAAAAGGGTGAGATATTATTTCAATTTCAGCTCTTTTAACATAAGAGTAAGATCATTGTTCAGATTGTTGATCTTGGCTATAATCTCGCTTCTTTGATTCTCTTCAAGTTTGAATCTCGAATCTATGAATTCATAGATCTTAAAGCTGTCCGAAAATATCTCCTGCATAAGATCCTGTTTGATTTTATCTTCTATTTTTCCCATTTTAGTTTCCCTTTTTGTTTTTTATAACAATGCAAAACCTATTCCAGGAATCAATCCTTGTCAAACCTGTAACCGATACTGTACATCGTTTTTATAGTGTCTTTGGGAAGTTTTTTTCTTAAATTGTTTATCATTGTTTTTAAAGTATCTTTTCTTGAATGGTCATAATCGTTCCAAACGGGATATATCAGGTCATCATAGGTAAGTTCCATATTAGGATTGGAAAACAGCGTATTCAGAATTATCTTCTCGCTTTTTGTAAGCTCCACCTCTTTATTGTTAAAAAGAAGATTGTTGTTAGTAAAATCCCAGCTGTAGCCCCGGGTAAGGGTCATCACTTTTTTACTGATGATATTAACACTGTTAAGATCATCGACAGCCATTTGTACTGCTTCGTTGAAGTCTCTTCTTTTTACTGGTTTTACAAGATATTTGGTAAGTAAAAGCTCCGCTGCCTCCAAAAGATAATCTACCTGTGTATGCGCAGTAAGGATGATGATTTTACAGTTTTTATCAGTCTTTCTTATTTTTTTTATCAGCTCCAGTCCGTCCATTTCCGGCATGTTTATATCAACGATCAATATTGAGGGCGAATAAACTGAGAATATCTTGTAAGCGTCTATTCCGTTTGAAGCTTCGTAAACATTCTCAAAACGTTCTTTTAATATCTGGCAGTACCTGTTTCTTATATCTGTTTCGTCTTCGGCGAAAAGCACGCTTATATTTTCTTTTTGATCCATTTTTACTCCTTGTTTAACAATATTTTAAAGCAGGCACCGTTTTGTACGTTAAAAACGAATATTTTCCCCTGCATTCCGTCCTCTATCATCATTTTTGATATATACAGTCCAAGCCCCGTGCCGTTTGATTCACCTTTTGTTGTGAAATAGGGTTCAAAAACCTTTAAAAGGTTCTCTTTATCTATACCCCCTGCATTGTCAAAGATATAAATCTCCAAAAAGCTTTTAAACTCTTTAACCTCTATGTTAACGGTTGGATTCTCAACACCCCTTTGCACCAGCGCGTCTTTTGCATTATTTAAAATCGACAGCAAAGACTGCTCCAGCAGATTGGGATAATTATATATCTCAACCTGTTCATCCAGCCACAGATCGATCTTTATACTGTGAAACTCGAAAGATGCCTTTATAATCGAGATTGTTTTCTTGATAGAATCCTGTACTATAAAGTGCTGCTTTGGTTTGTTCACATCCAGAAACTCTTTAAAATCATCTATGGTTCGGGAGAGATATTCAGTAACTGTTTCTATCTCGTCAAGCTCTTTTTCTATATTCGCTTTTTCTATTTTCTCTTTTCTTAACTCAAAATCAATTGAATAGACTATTGAATTGATATGTGCCAAAGGCTGTCTCCACTGGTGTGCAATATTCTCAAGCATCTGTCCCATGGAAGCCAGTTTGTTCTGTTCAAATATCATTTTGTCTTTATCCAGAAGACTCTTTTGAACCGTATTTACGATAATAAAACTTGCTATCAAAGATAAGATCATAACAATTATGGAAGTCAGAATTATCTCGTCATGTTTTTTATCATTATGGTAATCCACATAATCGCTTTTTAACTGCAGTACCATGATCAAACCGCCGTCAACGGGAAGATCAAGTTTTCTTGATATAAGCCTGTTTGTCTGGTATACCTTAAATGAAACTATATTTTCATACTCTTTCGGGAAAACCTCTTTTATGTTTTTAAGGTTTTTGTCATATAAAATATTATTACCTTTATTATCACAGATAAATATATCGTAAAGGGGAGCGTTAAGAAATTTTTTTAAAAAATCATCCATTGAAAAATCAACCATCAACACCCCTTCAAAACTGTTATTCCTGTATACCGAGCTAAAAGCGTGGAATAAGGCAGTGCTGAAACCTTGTTCGGTGTTTTTTAAATAGATCCTTGAAAAGCCTGTCTGGTTTCTTTTCAAACTTGCGGCTTTTTTAAAATAATCACTTTGTGCAACGAATTCAAGAGTATTGTTTTTTACCTTTTTTTCTTTTAGCACCTTTATCTTTTCATAACCGTTCTTGTCTATATATTTTATTCTCATATATGCTTTATCAAGGGGGAATACCCCGTTGAAAAAGCCCTCAAGTGATTTTTTGTTCTGTAAAGAGGGATTTTTTCCGAAAGCTTTAAACTCTTCTGAATTTCTTAAATATTTCAGCATATTTTGCGCATCAATCAAAAAAGTGTTCAAAACCTGCTGACGCTCTTTTGTTTTAGCCACACCGTTTTGCAGTGCGATCTTATTGGCTTCGCTTGAAAAGAAAGTAATATCTACCAAAATATATACAGATATGGAAAATAATGATAATAAAACAAATGCAAAATAGATCTTTGTTTTAACTGATAATTGTTGTAAAAATTTTAAGTTCATAAATATGAAGATGCTTTTACGATAAGCACTTGCCCCTTGGATTTCATAATGAAAGATTATATCTTCTAAGTATAATAAAAGATCCATATAAAAAAGATAAAAAACTAAAAAAAGGACTTGTAAAAGCCCTTTTTTACAAAATAGTTATATTAAGCAGTTTAATTTATTTTAACATTTTATAGATTTTGGGAGATACCGCAAGATCTATAGCCTTGAACCCGTCCAGGTTCGTTAGGTCTTTATTTGCACCGAACTGCACCAGCAGCTTTACCATATCATCTTTCCCCGCACTTGCACTGTACATCAATGCCGTAACCCCGTTGTCATTCATGCTGTCAAGTTTTATCCCGGCTTTTACCAAAAGCTCCACACATTCGTAGTTTTGCCCGAAACAGGCATTCCATAAAGCGGTGTTGCCGTCTACATTCTTTGTTTCAAGATCGGGATTCAAACTTAAAATATCTTTTACGACCGAAACATTCGCCTCCCTTGAAGCTTTCATTAAAGCACTGTTTCCGTGTTTACCAACCTTATTTATATTAATTTGGTCGTAATCATTCTCTTCCAACCATTTAATTGTATCTTGACTTAACATTTTATACTCCCATCCAGTTTTCATGGGTATGACCCTTTTTCTTGAATCTGACAGCTTCATCCAATGCCGAATCAAATGCCCCAAGATCAAACTCAGAGTTTAAATCACAGGTGATCTCTTTGTAAACTATCTCACCCTCTTTGTTTATAATAAAAACAGACTTGGCACACAATTGTTCATTTACGTTAACTCCCATTTTCAGGCTCATATCGTTAAACTGAGTAGAAGACATAGATTCCTGTACATTTTTGTCCAGCTTTTGTGAACTGATTATGTAGATCAGGGCTTTTTGCGTATATCTGTTTATAATATTTTCCAGCTCATCGCTTAAACTGTCACAATACGGCAGGGTAATAAAAACCTGCACCTTGTCCGCCATCATTCCTATAACTTTTGTCTCCCCGTTTAGCATCTTTACACGAAGTGCAGGCGCCTCGCTGCCTACCTTTCTCTCTTTTTTCTGTAAAGTTATTTTTTTACCGTTTAATTCAATTTCCAAAACAATTCCTTTCAATTTTTATAATTAATATTATGCAAAAGTTATACCAATGGAATAGTATCTGCATATGTAATTATCATAAAATGGGTGCATTGTTAAAACAAAACTAAAATCCGCAGTTATATTACACACTAAAACAAAACTTCAGCAATGTGCCCATTTTAAAAGTTAAATAAGTAAATAAGCAATAAATAGAAGCTCTTAAAAGCAATAGATCAGCTTATTGTTTTTTAAAGTTTCTAAATAAAAAGGAGAAAAGATGGCAGTATTAATAACTGATGAGTGTATAAATTGTGAAGCATGTGCAGGGGAGTGTCCTGTTGCGGCGATATTAGAGGACAGTAACGAAAGAAACCCTTACGACGACAAATTTTATGTTAAACCTGAAGCATGTGTTGAGTGTGTAGGACATGCCGATGAGCCAAGATGTGTTGAAGCATGTCCTACTGAAGGTGCTATCGTTTGGGATATGCCTTATACGGCTGAATTCAACGAACACTTTAAACAAGGTTTCGAAGATGGAACTTATAAAATAAGAGTTCACAAGAAAAAAGGCGTAATGCTGCCTGAGATCAAAACTCAACCGTTCATCGAAGATATACCGATGAGTGACAGGGAATCAAATGCAACTATAGGGCAATGGTAAGATAAAATGTCTGTTGTAATAACCGATGCCTGTATAAACTGTGACGCATGTGTGGATGAATGTCCGGCAATGGCAATAGTAAGTGCGGATGATTCACCCCTTGCAGATCCTGAATTCACATATGTTAAACCTGAAAAATGTATTGAGTGTGTTGACTGTACGGTTCCTAAATGTGTGGACGTTTGTCCTACAGAGGGTGCCATAATCTGGGATATGCCGTATACTGCCGAGTATGAAGATTACTACCTTCTGGGTCAGGAAGAGGGCAGATACAATATAAGAGTCCACAAGAAAAAAGGGCTTTTAAGTCCTGCGAGCCAGCCAAGACCTTTTAGAGAATCTGTTTCCATTGAAACAAGAGAGGCTAAAGAACCTATTGAGGTATAAAAGAGTTTTCTTTTATACCTTACTGCTTTTAGGTATAAAATCACACTGTATGTAATTATCTTGTAATTATATTTTGCTCAAATCCCCCTCCTAAACATTTTTTATACCTATTTAATATTACTTTTTCAAATATGATGATAGAATAATTCAGAATATATATTGAAGGCGGTATGATGAGCTCAATACAGAACAAGTCATTGACCATGTCAATTTTAGTCACTCCCAATATGGCAAACTTCAATGGTAATGCCCACGGCGGACAGATCCTCAAACTCCTTGATGAAGTTGCCTACGCATGTGCATCAAGATATTGCGGTAAATATGTCGTTACCCTCTCCGTAGATAAAGTATTTTTCAAACAGCCTATCCCAGTAGGAAGCCTTGTAACGTTTCTCGCAAATATCAATTATACGGGTAACACCTCAATGGAGGTTGGTATAAAAGTTATAACCGAAGATATACAAAAACAGATCGTCACCCACACCAACACCTGTTACTTCACAATGGTCGCCGTTGACGAAAACGGGAAACCGGCAAAAGTCCCCAAACTCGAACTCATAACAGATGATGACAAAAGAAGATACCACAATGCAGAAAAAAGAAAAGAGATAATGATAAAACAGTCTGCCCAGCTTTTAAAGAAAAACTCTTTAACAAAAGGAGGAGACTAACTCTTGTATATAAATCATACAGTCTATACTGTATAATTTGTTTACATAATGTTATACTTTTGCTATGAAAATTTTAATATTTACAGACCTTGACGGTACACTCTTAAACCACAACGACTATTCCTGCGAAGAAGCGAAGGAAGCTTTACAAAAGATCTCTGATGAAAATATACCCCTTATTTTCACTACCAGCAAAACACGAAGTGAAGTTGAAATGCTGCAGAAAAAGCTGAATATTAAAGAGCCTTTTATTATCGAGAACGGTGCAGCATTGTTTATCCCAAAAGATTACCAGAATATGAACCTTGATTTTTTAGATGATTTCGGTCAGTATAAAACTCTTATCCTTGGAAAACCGTATAAACAGGTATTGCAGTTCTATGCTCAATACAAAGATGAGTTTGGGATGAGAGGATTCAGCGATATGGGTACAGAAGAGGTTATAAAATATACACAGCTTTCAAAACAAAATGCAGAGCTTTCAAAACAAAGGGACTTTACGGAGCCTTTTATTCTAAAATACCCTTCAAAACTTGAAAAGCTTAAAAACCTTGCATTTGCATACAATATAAAAATAACAAAAGGGGGAAGATTCTACCATCTTATTGGAGAAAAGCAGGATAAGGGTATCGCCGTTAAAAAAACCATTGAACTTTTTGAAAAACTTCTCAATGAAAAGATAAGATCAATAGCTTTAGGGGACGGGCAAAACGACATACCAATGCTTGAGAACGTAGATATTCCCATAGTTATTAAAAACCATGCAGGTGAATATACACAGACCGATATAAAAAACATACAATATTCAACACACCAAGGAAGCCTTGGATTTAACGAAATGGTACTTAAAAATGTATAATCAAGAGAAGATCAAAAAAATATTTTATAAAGCTTTAAACGGCGTAAAATCGGAAAATATCGTAAAAAACAATATCTCGATCGATAAAACCACCCTGCACATAGCAGGGCAGAGCGTTGCGTTGGATTCATTCAACGACCTTTATATTTTCAGCGTGGGAAAAGCAGGCTTCGATATGGCAGAGCAATGTGAAAAGATATTAAAAGAAAAGATCAAAGGGGGCGTTGCGATCTCCCTTAAAGAGACCAGACTAAAATATATCCAAACCGTTACCTCTACACATCCCGTTGTTTCGGAAAAAAGCTTAAGTGCCGCGCAGATTCTCACAGAAGAGATAAAAAAAGTAAAACCCAATGATATGTTCATATTTTTCCTAAGCGGCGGTGCATCTGCAATGATAGAACAGCCCGTTTCTGGATTAAGCTTCAAAGAGTTCAGAACAATAACTTCTGCCGTATTAAAAAGCGGCGTGGATATAAAAGCCCTTAACAAGGTACGAAAACTGTTATCGGATATAAAAGGTGGGAAACTCGCAAACAGGTTTGCCACGCAAAAAGGTTATGTACTTGTATTAAGTGATGTTGTGGGGGATGATCTTAACACAATAGGCTCTGCTCCCATGAATAACGGGAAATACCCTCACATAATAATAGGAAACAATAAAATAGCCCTGAACGAAGCAAAAGAATATATACAAAATGATGTGCAGAAAACAAAAATATTAACCACTACACTTGATATGTCGTCAAAAAAAGCTGCAAGATTTATCAAAGATACCATTAAAAGATATAATAAAAAATACGACTCCTACTGTATCCTTCTAGGGGGTGAAACCACCACAAAGGTGAAAGGGTCAGGAACAGGCGGAAGAAACCAGGAACTTGCATTAAGGCTTGTAATTGAGAAGTGCATAAAAAAAGATATGACGATATTATGTGCAGGAAGCGACGGCATAGACGGAAACTCCCCCGCAACCGGAGCTTTTGTCGATATAGATATCTACAAACTTATAAAACAAAATAAAGTAGACCCGGAACAGTATCTAAAAAACAGTGACAGCTACAGTTTTTTCAAAAAGACGGGCTATGAGTTTACCACAGGTGTAACAGGTACAAATGTTATGGACTTTATAATAATATTAAAAAATAAAAGAAAGGATAAATAATATGGCAGATTTTTTTCAGAACGGTACGATAACTACACTTCAGAATGTTTCAGACAGAAAATTGGGAGATATGGAGAAAGAGCTGGAGGAGTTCTCAAAAAGGCGAAATATGGTGCTGCTGCTTCCCGCACTTTACAGTGAGTTTGAAACTCCTGCAATGAAAAAGATTATTGAAGAGTTAAAAAACGTTAAATATCTTTATAAGATCATCTTAGGTCTGGACAGGGCAACAAAAGAGCAGTTCGAGGAAGTAAAAAAGATAATGTCAACCCTTGATGCAAAAGTTGACATTCTTTGGAATGACGGCCCGGAGATGAAAAAACTTTATGAAAAACTCGAAAGGGAAGGGTTCAAAAGTATAGATATAAAAGGTAAGGGAAGAAACGTATGGACAATGATAGGTTATGCCCTTTCAGATCCTAATGCCTATGCTTTTGCCTTACACGACTGTGATATCGTAAACTACAACAGGGATATCCCTGCAAAACTTTTTTACCCGATAGTCCACCCGGCACTTGATTTCGAGTTTAACAAAGGTTACTATTCCAGAGTTACGAACAAGCTTCACGGAAGAGTTACAAGATTATTCTATTCACCTTTACTAAAAGCATTGAAACTTACCTATAAAACAAGTAATTACCTTGATTATATGGACAGTTTCAGATATGCGCTTTCCGGCGAATTTGCCTTTATAAGAACCCTTGCCAGAGGTATAAGGATATCTCCAACATGGGGTCTTGAGGTTTCAACTCTAAGCGAAGTATTCGATAAAACCTCAGTTAGAAGAATCTGCCAAACAGAGATAATGGAGAGCTACGAGCATAAACACCAGGAGCTTAAAAACAGTGAACCCCAAAAAGAGCTTGAAGGGGGAGTTGCAAAGATGTCCATAGATATCGCTCTTACCATTTTCATGATAATGTCCCAAAGGGGTGTAACATTTAGCCGGGAATCTTTAACAACCTTAAGAACGGCATATTTCCAGGAAAGCAGAAAAGCGATCAGCAGATACGATGCCCTTGCAAAGTTTAATAATCTTGATTTTGACAGAAAAAAAGAGATAGAAGCAGTCGAAACATTTGACAAAGCTTTAAGCAAGGCTTGCGAAGACTTTATAAAAGATCCTCTAGGTGTTCCGTCACTATCCGCATGGATCAGCGTACGTTCTGTTCTTCCTGAAATATCGGAGGACTTTATAGATATTATAAAAAAGGATAATGAGTGAAACGCCTTTCAACACATACTACCGAAGACAGAATGAAAATGATAAAGGAATCGCTGAATTTCCTTTATGATGAACAAACCGTAACTATAGCATTTGACAAAATAATTGACCTTATAAAAACCTACAGGGAGCGTATAAAAAGCAAACCCTATGTCTTAACTGAAAAAGACGTTATCCTTATTACCTACGGGGACCAGATATTCCACGAGGGGGAAACTGCCCTGGCAACGCTGAAAAGGTTTTTAGACGAATATGTGGAGGACTGTATAAATACGGTTCATATACTGCCGTTTTACCCGTACTCAAGCGATGACGGATTTTCCATTGTAAACTACAAAGGGGTTTGCCCACGAATGGGATCATGGAAAGATATAAAAGCCCTAAGTAAAGACCACAGACTGATGTTTGACGGGGTAATAAACCATGTAAGCCATCTAAGTGAATGGTTCAACAGATTTTTGGCAAACCACCCAAGCTATCTTGAATTCTTTATAGAACTGGATCCGTCAACTGACCTAAGCAGCGTAGTGCGTCCAAGAACTACGACTTTGTTATCGGAGTTTACCGATGACGAGGAGAAAAAAAGAAATATATGGACAACTTTCAGCCGTGACCAGGTTGATCTGAACTATGCAAACTACATGGTACTTATAAAAGTACTTGACGTATTGCTTTATTATGTGGAAAAAGGAGCAAGCCTTCTTAGACTCGATGCTATTGCCTTTATATGGAAAGAGATAGGAACTTCCTGTGTACACCTGCCCCAGACCCATGAGCTTATACAGTTAATGAGGGAAGTTGTACACGAAGTTGCACCTGAAGTTCTTATAATAACAGAAACAAACGTGCCGCACCATGAAAATGTCTCCTATTTCGGGGAGGGTGACGATGAAGCACAGATGGTTTACAATTTTGCGCTTCCTCCTCTTCTGGCATACTCTATACTAAAAGGAGATACAAAAAAACTAACCGCATGGGCAAAAACACTCAAGCTCCCAAGCGACAAGGTTTGTTTCTTTAACTTTACGGCAAGCCACGACGGAGTAGGGGTAAGAGCAGTCAGTGAGATATTAAACAATAAAGAGATGGATTTTCTTGTTCAATCGTGTCTTGACCACGGAGGTCTTGTTTCTTACAGAGCCCACGGAGACAGTGATGAAAAATCACCATACGAACTTAACTGCAGCTACATAGATATTTTGACCCATCCCGATGAGGATGATAATACCCGTATAAAAAGAATGATCTTATCACAGGCTGTTACTTTAACCATGCCGGGAGTTCCCGGGATATACTTTCATTCCCTTGTAGGTTCCCAAAGCTACTATGAAGCGGTTAGAAAAACAAGAAGAAACCGTGCCATAAACAGGGAAAAGCTGAACTTTGACAATATAAAAGAGGAGCTTGCAGATGAAAACGGAATGAAAAACAGTTTATTTAAGAGATACAAGCAGCTTATATCAATAAGGATAAATGAACCGGCTTTTGATCCATATTCAACTTTCGAGTTCTTGAATCTATCAAATGAGACTTTTGTGATAAAACATTATCCCAAAGATGAAAGTGAATATATCATAGCACTTTACAATTTTACAAATAAAACAATAGATGTGGATATCAGCAAAATAGCAAAAGACTGTTTTATAGATATAATCACCCATAAACTCTATGAAAACAAACAGTTCCAAATGGCACCATACGATATATTATGGCTAAAAGAATTTAGAAAAGAAGAAGAAAACAAATAATCAATTAAAGGAGAAATAATGATAAAAAAATGTTTATTCCCCGCAGCGGGTTACGGTACGAGGTTCCTTCCTGCAACAAAGGCTATGCCAAAAGAGATGCTTCCGGTTCTAACCAAACCTCTTATTCAATACGGAGTTGAAGAGGCTATGGAAGCCGGTTGCGATGTTATGGCGGTAATTACGGGACGTGGCAAAAGAGCTATTACGGATCATTTTGATATCTCTTACGAATTAGAACACCAGATCAAAGGAAGTTCAAAAGAGAAACTTCTTGACGATATCAGAAATATCATAGACAAATGTACCTTTACCTACACAAGACAAAATGAGATGAAAGGTCTGGGAGATGCTATCTACAAAGGTAATGTTCTTGTAGGGTTCCAGAACCCTTTTGCTGTGATCCTAGCAGACGACCTTTGTGTCAACCCTGACGGAGACGGTATATTAAAACAGATGGTTGATGTTTACAACAAATACAAATGCTGCGTTATTGCAACTATGGAGGTTCCAAACGAAGAGATCCACAAATACGGTGTGATCGAAGGCAGAGAGATCGAAGAGGGTATATTCATGGTCTCAAATATGGTGGAAAAACCCGATAACGACAAAGCCCCGACAAACCAGGCGGTAATTGGAAGATATATATTAACTCCTGATATCTTTGATATGATCAAAAACACAAAACCCGGCAAGAACGGGGAGCTTCAAATAACAGACGCACTGTGCGAGCAGGCTAAAAAAGGGATGGTTATAGCTTACAAGTTCAAGGGTAAAAGATTTGACTGCGGAAGTGTTGAAGGTTTTGTGGAAGCTACTAACTATTTTTATAATAAATCAACTGAAAAATAAAAGGAGTTTTTCATGTTGTATTTTGAACAGAATTTTGAAGTAACAAAAAACGAAAGGATCCAAGGCAAGTTCGACAAAATATACAAACAGCTTGAAGAGGAGAAGAACAGCAATAAAATAGGTTATTACAAACTGGCTAAAAAAGCGAAAAAAACCTTTAAAGAACTAGAAGAGTTCAAGGCCACGAACCCAAGAATAAAAAGCAAAAAAGTTACCGATGTAGTAGTTATAGGAATAGGGGGATCAAGTCTTGGAACAAAAGCAGTTTACGAACTTCTGAAATTAAAACAAAAATCAACCGTAAAACTTCACTTCCTTGAAAACGTAGATCCGCTGGAGATAGAGAACAAAACAAAAAAACTGAAAAAAGAGAACTCTATCTTTGTTGTTATATCAAAATCGGGAACAACAATAGAAACGATCTCCATATTCAAATATATAATGAAAAAGTTCAACATAGAACTTCCACAGCAGAACTGCAGGATAATAGCGATCACAGACAAAGGCTCATCTTTGTCAAAACTTGCAGATAAACACAATATCAAGCAGTTTAACATACCTTCCAACGTCGGGGGAAGATTTTCCGTCCTTAGTGCTGTTGGAATAGTACCTTTATCACTGGCTGGACTTGATGTTAAAGACCTTTTAAAAGGATCACAGGATTTCATAGACTCATTCTTTGAAAAAAAAGAGGAGCACCTTATGAAGAAAGCCTACTTTTATTATAAATACTCACTGAAATATTCAATAAATGCACTATTTAGCTACTCTACTTATCTTTCATATTTCAACGACTGGTATGTTCAGCTTTGGGGAGAAAGCCTTGGCAAGGTTGATGACCAGAACAATAAAGTTGGATTAACCCCCGTAGGGCTTGTGGGGTCTATTGATCAACACTCTTTCTTGCAGCTTATAATTCAAGGGCCTGAAAACAAAACCGTAAGCTTCATACAGGTGAAAAATTTTGAAAATACCATAAAGATACCCAAGAAAAGTTATGATTATCTTGAAAAAACAGATTTCATTAACGGACACAGCTTTAACGAACTTATAAATGAAGAAGCAAATGCAACAAAACAAAGTCTTATAGACGAAGGGATCCCCGTAGACTCTATAATATTAAACAAACTTGCAGAAAAAAACATAGGGGCATTGATAGCTTATTATGAACTTCTTACGTCCGCAACAGGGAAATTCTTCCATATAAATGCTTACGATCAGCCGGGCGTTGAGTTCGGAAAGAAAAAACTCGTAGAAAAATTCAAATAAAAGTAGTACTTTTACTACTTTTATCTCCAATTGATTACATTTTATAAAATAATAAATTTATTTATAAAATACTCCACTTTTTGCAAAAAATATGTTAAAATATAATTCTCGTCACTTTAAATTTATTAATAAATAAGGATAAAACAAACGCGATGATTATTGAGTTTTTTAATTAACTTAATGATTTAACTACAAACAATAGATCGAAAAAGGAGATCTTATGAGTAGTAAAAAATCACAAATCCTGAACCTTTGGGAAAACAGTTACAAACAAAATGTCCAAAATAAATTCATAACTTACTTTGAAGCGGTGAATATGATCTCCAACGAAACCAGTCTGGACCTAAAGGCCACAGAACAGATTCTAAAGAGTTCTTTTATATTTATTGAAAATATCCACAACGAAAATCACCATAAAAGACACTGCTAATATTAAACCCCAGGTTGATATCTCCAACGGTGTTGTTTTGAATATCGAGTTCATAAACTGTGCATTGGTAAACCCAAGCTGTAAAGTAACCATCACAACGATACCGTAAAGTAGATACTTGTTGTTTAAAATGTCCGTTTCAAACACTGTTTTACTCAACTCTTTACAGTTAAATAGATAAAATATTTCTATAAAAACAAAAATGTTAACTGCAACCGTTCGGGCATATTCAACACTGTAACCGTTAGAAAGGTAATAATTAAAAAGGGAATAAGAAGCGATCAGCATATAAACCCCTACCAGCCCCATCTGGAATATCATCCCTCTTGTCAAAATAGGTAAAGAGGGTTCAACGGGTTCCCTGTTCATGATATTTTTCTCTTTGGGCTCAAAAACAAGCATCAGGCCAAGTAATATTGCCGTGGACATATTTATCCAGAGTATCTGCACCGGAAGTATAGGCAGGGTCAATCCCAATGCTATAGCAACAAGCAGGACAAGCCCCTCACCAAGGTTTGTAGGGAGCGTCCAGGTAATGAACTTAATAAGATTGTCATAAACGTTTCTTCCCTCTTTTACCGCCTGAACTATTGAACTGAAATTATCATCGCTTAGGATCATATCTGCTGCTTCTTTGGCAACCTCCGTTCCCCCTTTTCCCATGGCAATACCGATATTTGCCTGCTTTAAAGCGGGTGCGTCATTTACTCCGTCACCCGTCATGGCGACGATATGCCCGTTTGCCTGCAGGGCATTTACTATTCGCAATTTCTGTTCAGGTTCTACCCTTGCAAAGATATTTACATTCTGCACTTTTTGTGCCAGTTGTTCATCAGATAATTTAAATAACTCTTTCCCCTCAAGTACCGACCCCTCAAACACGGTGTCATTTGAAACTATATTCAGCATCTTTGATATTGAAAAAGCGGTCAGGGCATGATCTCCTGTGATCATCTTTATATTTATCCCTGCTGTTTTACACTCCCTTACGGCTTCCACCGCCTCTGCCCTTGGGGGATCCATTATGGCGAACAGTCCCAGAAACTCAAACTCATTACTTAATATCTCTTCATCAATAAGGGTTTTATCTGTTGCTTTTTTACAAACTGCAAGCACACGAAGCCCCTTTAGGGCAAAAGCGGCAGCTTCTTTCTCTATTTTTTCAATATCGGTATCGCTTTTACATTTTTGTAAAATCTTCTCTATGGATCCTTTAAGGTATAAAATATTGTTTTTGGCTTTAAGGTCATTGTGCATGGTTGCCATATACTGCCTGTTTGATTCAAAGGGGAGAATATCTATTCTTGGATAATTTTCATTTATCTCTTTTTCGGTTGAACCGGATTTCAAAAATGAGACGATCAAAGCACCCTCTGTGGGATCCCCTTTTATCTCATATACACCGTTTTTATAAGCCAGGTGCGACTCGTTACACAGATACCCTGCCTGCAGTATTTCAAACAAATCGTCATCTATATTATCAACTTTTTTATCATTTGCAAAAAAATTACCCTTTGGCTCGTAACCGTTACCCTCGACTTTAAAACTGTTCTGCATGGTAAAAACTTCTGTTACTGTCATCCTGTTTTGTGTCAGGGTTCCAGTTTTATCCGAACATATCGTTGTAACGCTTCCAAGCGTTTCAACAGCAGGGAGTTTTCTTATAATGGCGTTTTTCTTTGCCATTGTACTAACACCTATGGCAAGGGTGATAGTAACAGCCGCAGGCAGCCCTTCAGGAATAGTTCCAACGGCCAGTGCCACAGATGCCATAAAGGTTTCGATCATACTGTTTTGACGAAGAAGACCGATAATAAAAGTAAACGACGCAAGTCCAAGGATCACATAAAGCAGTATCTTGCTGAATGCCGATATCTTCTGGGTCAGGGGAGTTTCAAGAGCCGTAGTCTCCTCCATCAGATTTGATATCTTTCCAAGCTCGGTGCTTTGTCCTGTAGCTATAACTATACCTTTTCCCCTTCCATAAGTTGCAAAAGTTCCGGAATAGAGCATATTGGTTCTGTCATTTAGGATAATATCCTTTTGCAGTATCTCGTTCTCTTTCGAAACGCTTAGTGATTCTCCTGTCAACATAGATTCATCAACTTTGAGATCTTTTGTGTTCACAACCCTTATATCAGCTGCAACCTTTGATCCTGATTCCAGTAAAATAACGTCTCCCGGGACAACATCACGGGAGCTTATATGCACTTTCTCCCCCTCTCTTATAACCATAGCTTCCGTTGTCATCATATTTTTTAAAGAATCTATCGCTTTGGCTGCTTTAACCTCCTGGATAAAGCCGACAATAACGTTTATAATAACAACAGCGAATATAATCCCGCTATCAATCCACTCGTTTAAAAAAGCGGTGATCAGCGTTGCGCTTAACAGTATGTATATAAGGGGATTATGAAACTGCGAAAAAAAGATCTTGATCTTGCTTTCTGTTTTTTTCTCTTTAAGGAGATTCTTACCGAAAATCTCCTCTTTCTCTTTTACCTGTGCTTCTGAAAGCCCCTTATTTAGATCAGTCTTGAATAAATCTAATATCTCATTAACATCAGTGTTATGCCAGTATTGATCATTAAAATCTTTCATAGTGTCCCTTTGAAAAGTTTGATAAGTTAACCGTATTATATTTACTCTTAACCACACCTTAACTTTTTTAGCAAATAATAAAGGAACACTTATTGAATATACCTATATAGATTATACAAAAAGGATAAATTATGAGTTGTTCAACAGGTGGCTGTGGCACACACAGTGATATGGGCTTCGATCCGAACGATCCTGAAGCTATGGCGGTACAAGAGAAAATAAATAACCACCCTTGTTACAGTGAAGGTGCGCACCAGCATTATGCCAGAATTCACGTCCCGGTAGCTCCGGCATGTAATATCCAATGTAACTACTGTAATAGAAAGTATGACTGTTCAAATGAGAGCAGACCGGGAGTTACAAGCGGGAAACTAAGCCCCCAAGAGGCTGTAAAAAAAGTATTATATGTAGGCGGCGAGATCCAGCAGCTGTCAGTTGTAGGTGTTGCGGGTCCTGGTGATGCCCTTGCAAACCCTAAAAAAACTTTTGAAACATTTAAAATGCTTCAGGAAAAAGCTCCTGATCTTAAACTTTGTCTTTCAACAAACGGTCTGAGGCTTCCTGATTATATAGATGAAATAGTTAAATACAACGTAGATCACGTTACTGTAACAATCAACAGTGTCGACCCTACAGGAGAGATCGGTTCTCAAATCTACCCTTGGGTACACTGGAACCATAAAAAAGTATGGGGTAAAGAGGGTGCGAAAATTCTTCTTGAAAAACAGCTTGAGGGTATAAAAATGCTTACAGACAGAGGTATACTTGTGAAAGCCAACTCTGTTCTAATCCCCGGTATAAATGACAAAGAGCTTCCAAACGTTGCAAAAAAACTAAAAGAGATGAAAGTATTCCTTCATAATATTATGCCTCTTCTTTCAAGCCCTGAATTCGGTACGAAATTCGGTCTTGACGGAGTTCCTAGTGCTACTGACCAGGAAACTATGGCTGCTCAGGAAGCGTGCGGTATGGATATGAACCTTATGAAACACTGTAGACAATGTAGAGCAGATGCCGTAGGCCTTATCGGCGAGGATAAAGGTGAAGAATACCTAAAAGATCAATTTGCGGCATTAAGCTTTGAAGAGCTGGAAAGAAAATACAACATCAAAGCAAGAAAAGAGAAACACGAGATCATCGAGAACTGGAGAGCTCATTTAGATGCGGCAAATGAAAGAATCAAGCTTGAAAAAGCCACAAAAGAAGATTTAAGTTCTACGGGTGAAACCAAGCTTGTAGCGGTTACAACGGCAGGGGAGGGTATGATCAATATGCACTTCGGTTCTGCCCAGGAGTTCCTTGTATACGAAGCAGGGGACAAAGCTATCAAATTCGTTATGCACAGAAAGATCGAAAGCTCTTACTGTTCAGGTCCTGAAAACTGCGACGGAAGCAACCCTATTGAAGAGATTAAGGTTACACTTAAAGACTGTGATATCCTTCTGACTGAAAAAATAGGGGACTGTCCTATGCACGAACTTAACGCTATTAACCTTATAGCCGACGAAAGCTACGCTTTACAGCCTGTAGAAAAGTCTGTACACGAAGCTGTTAAAAAACACTTCTTCACAACTAAAGAGAATGAACTGGGTTAATCCCCGGTTCATAACTTCCAATCTCAATTTGGAAAGTGGAGTTTATCTACTTTTCCTTCTTATATTTTTTTGTCAATCTTGCAAAATCGTAAAAGTCGCTTAGCATCAGATACCTTATCTGCCTGTCTTCAAACTTTTTAAGCAAGGGTTCAAACCCCTCATGGAACAATCTTACGTCGTTTATAAACTCTTTAGGGTACTGTAGTTTCTCCTCTTTAAGCTCACTGAAACACTCCATAAATCTCAAAAACAGTTTGTCTACCGTTTCCGTCTTTTTGGGTGTTTGATCCTGCAGAAAACCTGCTAGTGTCTCAAACTCCTTACAGATCTTTGTTAGACACTCACGCACGGGTCACTGCTTAGGCATGTTGATATTTTAATTGATTCGCAGATATCGCTGTTCAGGCAGCTGTTTATCTTCTCTATGTCAAATCCGCAGATCCTGTTAGAACCGATCTGTAAAAGGGGCCTTTTTATCAAGATAGGCTCTTTTATCATCATCTGGATCAATTCATCTTTTGAAAGGGTATCTATATCTATCTGTCTGTTTTTGACCTGAGGTGCAAATTTATTTACCATTTCCTCTTTTTCAAGACCGGTAAAAAAAGAACTTAAAGACTCTTTATCCCATTTTGTATCAAGCAGGCTTCTGGTCTGGAACGAGATTCCGTGGCTTGTCAAAAGCTTTTTCTGCCTTTCATTGCCTGAGCAGCCTGTTTTTTCGTAAAATATAACCCTGTATCTGTCTGTGCTGAATTGCATCTTTACTCCTAATTCATATACGGTATATCAAGATTTGCATCTCTGTCGCTGGCACTGAAATCATATGTATTATCCACAATAAGCCTGTCCAGGTATTTTTGAATGATCTTTTCTTGCAGTTTATGGTAACTGCTTGATTGAAGATTCAGTTCTATCTGTGTTTTATAGTAACCTAATATAATAGGATGAATATCGTTTTGATTTTTGAATATATTTTCCAGGAAGGTTTTTATCTGGAAGATATCGTATTCATCCACTTTCTCCAGTTTTCTTAAAAGATTTCTTACAAACTGTTTCTGGTGATAATCTTTGCTCATATACAAAAGTTTTGACGCGGCAAAGATATCTGCCGCTTTTTCCGAATAGTTGTAAAGATACCTGAAGTGTTCGCAGACGATCTCTATATATTTGGGATAATGTTCCAAAACAAAAACAAGCTCTTTTAGATCCCCGTCCATCAAGACCTGGAACAGGGTTGCCGTTCTTTTTTGTATCTTTTCCCAGTGACCCCCGTGGGTTTTAAAATCTCCCAGAAATCTTTCGTAATTTTCTAAATCGTATTCTTTTTCCATACCTGTATATATGCAATAATCATACCCGTAGAACTACTGGTATAAAATATGCAATGTATTTTAATATAAATAAAAAAGGATTTATATGTTAGATAAAATATCATTTGGAACTTACAGAACGACTTTTAACAACCCTGTACATTTTCAGGCCCTTAACCATGCCCTTGACAACGGGGTAAAACATATTGACACCTCTTCAAACTATATGTACGGAGAAGCTGAGATTTTAATAGGGCAGGCATTAAAAAACAGAAAAAGAGAAGATATCACTATCGTCTCAAAAGGGGGATATATACAAGGTCCCAATATGGCAAGGGTACAAGAGGGGTGGAAAGTGGAAGACCTGGTAGAATACGACCAGAACTGTTTTCACTCTATCTCTCCCATGTTTTTGGAAGACCAGATCCAAACTTCGCTTAAAAGAATGGAAACAGACTATATAGACGTATACCTTCTTCACAATCCCGAATACTATCTAATGGCAAACCTTAAAAACACCGCAACAGATGAAGATATAGAAAAGCACCACAAAATTATGCAAAACAGAATATACAAGGCCTTTGAGTTTTTGGAAGGGCAGGTAAAAAAAGGGACGATCAAAGCCTACGGCATAAGCTCCAACTCTTTTGCCAAAAAATCAAACGACTACCATTTTCTGGAATATAAAAAGCTGATCGATTATGCTGAAAAAACAGCAGGTGAAGATCATAACTTTAAAGTAATTCAGCTGCCTGTAAATATGTTTGAAAAAGAGGGTGTAGCATGTGCAAAATGGGCATTTGAAAACGGACTTGAAGTTCAAGCGAACAGACCTTTTAACGCTTTTTATATGGGAGGGATGTTAAGACTTGCAAGCTACAAGGCCTGTGACGAGTTTGACCAGATATTTACAGAAGTCAAAGCTATACAAAACGAAAAACTGCAAAAACTGATCGATGACCTGATGGAAAACCAAAGCAGGTTCGGTTTTGCAGGAGATGTTGACGATACGATCGATTACCAGGTTATCCCTTATATTATACAGGTTATACAGCTTGATGAAAAGCATTACCCCCTTGTAGACCAGTTCCTAAACTGCTACAAAGCAAATGTAAAACATTCACTTGGAAAGATAACAGCAAAGAAACTGAACCTTCCGGAACCTTTGGATAAAGCTGCACTTGAATATCTGCTTAAAAAACACTATATTACAAGGGTATTAACAGGAATGAGAACAAAAGAGTATGTAGATAAAGTTATCTCATATGCAAAGGAGATATAGATGAAAAAGCCTTTTAACCCCGATGATTTTTTTGATACTGTTACGGTAAAAGACGTGGCAGAAAAGTTTCCGGCTCTAAAAGAGCTGGATTTTACAAAAAACAGTTTGAACGATAAGCTTGTAGAACTAAATTATGAACTTATATCTTCAGAATACGAAGATAAAAAATATAAAGATATAAAAGAGTATTACAACTTAATTGTTGACCCTGTCGTATAACTCTTTAAACCTGTATCTTTTTCCTAAAAGCTTCAGGGACCTTTGAAAAACCAAAGCCTCTTTTTCATCAAATGAATCACCGTTTAGCTTTAGTTTTTCATATATCACTTTTAATTCCCTGTTATAAAGGGTTGATAGGGTTTCATCTTTCATAAGTACCTCGATCTCCCCAATCCCGTTTCTTGGCATGGGAAACTCCGTATAATACTGTCCAAGCCTGTTAACTCCCCAAAAATCAATACCCAGCTTCATATAAAACTCTAAAGAAGAGGATACACAAAACATCTTCACCCTTTGGATAAGCGATCCTTGTGAAAACTTGCGGAACAAAAATGCAAGCATATATTTTGCATACCCGTTATACCTATGCTCATAAGGTGTTAATATATTGTCTATAGTTAGATACCTTTTATCCTTGGAAAGATGGTAAAAAAGATAACATACATCCTGCCCGTTCTCTTCAAGACAGATACAAGGCAGATCATTCCAGCTGAAATAGTTATCCCAGTGTTCCAAAGCCTGTGCCGCAAACTCTATACTTTGATTATGGTTTATTGTTGACGTTGAGTGTAGATATTGTTCTCTGTTTAGGTTTTTTGTATGCATTTTGGCTCTTTCTTTCAGATCAAGGAGCCAAATGTCTAATTTCAAGCAGAAAAATCTTTTCTTTTATCTTATCCTAAATATAAAAATAAAAGCTGTTTTTGAAGTACAATTTTTATACAAATATAAAAAATTATTATACAGATATCAGAAAGGGAAGAGTTTTTACATCTTTTCTTTTCAATCTTAATTTTAAATTCTAATTATTAAAGTATTAAAAGAGGCCTTCCAAAAGGTATTTTATTCTTTTTCTGGGATAAAGCCCATATCACTTCGTATGGAGGCGGTATTCTGGGGAAAATTCCCTCCCCGTCGGTAAAATACAAAAGCATACTGCTCATGGGCAGATTTGCATCCACATATTCAAACACAGGACGGTAATCGGTACCGCCTCCCCCTTTAAGGGGGAAATCCATCTCATCGCCCCCTATAAAACTGTGATGAGAGTGTACTTTTGCATCTGCAATTAAAAGCTCGATCGATACTGATGGAAAATTCTGCATAATAGATTTAAACTCCCCTATAAATGCCCCCAGAATATCCTCTTTTATAGAACCGGAAGTATCAATAGCAACTATCAGGCTTAGTGTATCGCTTGCAAGGCTCGGTAGAGCGACTCCCCTGTAGATATGCTTTTTATTGGGAGGCATAAATGCATAGTTGTTTCTCATATGGCGGTTTATGGCATTGTAAAGTTCAAACTTCCAGTCGATGTTATTTGTTTTTATCTTTTTTGCAAACCTTTCCATCCCAAGGGGAGCCATGCTTCTTTTTACAGCTCTCTCTTTTGCCAGGTTTGCGGCATAATCCCACTGGTCTGCAACGTTTTTGTCCATATTTTTTATATTTTTGAATATGGAAGAATCCCCTTTATTGTTTTTTATAAAACTATCCAAAAGCCTGGCATCGTCAAAACTGTCTTTACCGCTTTGCTCTTTGATCTGCTCTTTTAATACCTCATAGATCTCTTCTGCGTACATATTACGAAAATCGTTATTGAAGTTTGCCCCTTCGGGGATCTTGAACTTGTTCTTCTTAAGCATACTGTTTATTGCAAAATCCGTAGCAAGCTGCCAAAGATATCCTTTCCTGTCCAATTTCCTTTGGGAGTGGGAAAGGATATGGTGCATTACGCAGTTCGTAAGTATGAAAAACAGTTCATCCATACCTCTTTGCTCTATATAAAGGGGATTATAGATAAATTTCTCCCCGTTGCTGGCAAAAGAATCAATTTGGGAGTTTTCCACGTGTTTTAATCTTGAAGCAAGCATCCCGAAGTAGGGGTGCTTTGCCGTCAACCGGCTTTTTGCTTTTGTAAGTTTCAGATCTGCATTCATCAGTGCAAGAGGTTATTGAATTTTCGTGCCCATAAAGGCCAGCTTTTAATATAATCAAGGGCAATATCCCTGTCTCTTAGATCCTGCACTATCATAACAGCAAATTCTCCGGGAAGATTAAGGGTATATCTAAGAAGCCTGTCCAGTTCTTCGGCTCTTGTCTGTTCGTTTATCCTCATAGACAATGCTGTACACAAAATATGAAGTGCCGAAGTTTCATCAGGAACCTCCTCGCATTTCCCTTCCAAAATAGCGTCAATATCGGGAAGGCTCTTTGCCACGCTTCTAAACCCTAAAAATGAAGCGGCAAGATCTTCACCGATGGCACCTTTTATCATATCCATCAAAAGGTCATCTTCAGGACTTGAAGATATTATCTCGTTAACATACTCCCAGGTTCTGGGTGTTGCGAACGCTTTTGAATCGCTCTGGGTATTAAAAGCAAACAGGGCATCCGGCCTGTATGAGGTAAAAGCTATGATCATAGGATCTATACCTGCACCTTTTGCCCAAGCCTGCCACTGCTGGAGACTTACTTCCATATCAAGGTGTACAAACCTGTTTGCCAAAGGGCTTGCCATTCTGAATACGACCCCTCTGTCGCTTTCCCTGTTTCCTGCTGCTACTATTGCCCAGCCTTCAGGCAGGGTATATTCACCTATCTTTCGGTCAAGTATCAGCTGATATGCTGAAGCCTGCACCATGGGAGCCGCCGTATTAAGTTCATCTAAAAAAAGTATTCCCTCTTTAACGCTTCCGTCAGGCAGGAATGAAGCCGGTGCCCATACCGCACTGCTGTCGCTGCTGTCAAAAAACGGAATCCCCCTTAGATCCGTAGGATCAAGAAGAGAAAGTCTAAGGTCGATAAAGCCTATATCTTTTTCCTTTGTGATCTGCGATACTATGGAAGACTTCCCGATTCCGGGAGGTCCCCATAGAAATATGGGTACTTTTCTGCTTGTTAAATGCTCAATGGATCTTTTGGCTTTGTCTGGATTCATTAATACTCCTTTATTTTAAGGGATTAATGCAAGAAGTATGCCCAAATTGCAAAAATATCTACTTTTTGCTACTATTGCAAAAAAATAAAGGGTATTAGTGGAAAAAAGCGAAACATCATATAAATATTTTATAGGAATGACAATTGCCATGCTTCTATGGGGAATCGCCTGGACGTCGGGAAAAGTAGCCGCAGAACACGCAAATGCCCCCGTGGCAGCTTTTTGGAGATATGCTATTTCTTTTATAACCATAATCCCGGTAATAATTTATTTAAGAACATCGTTTAAAACAACATATAAGGGATACCTCTATATGTTTTTGGGCGGACTCTCCACGGCATTATTTAATTATCTTTTTTTTGAAGGCCTCTCCTACGGCGATGCGGGATACGGAGGTACGCTTGTAACTGCACTGGCACCGATATTTACATACTTTATGTCAATATTTATCTTCAAAATAAAAATCACAAAGATACAGCTTTTTGCCCTGTTTACAGGAACTATCGGTGCTGTTATACTTCTTAAGATACCTTTTGAGGGGTTATCATTCCTAAACGTGAACAGCATATATTTTTTAGAGTGTGCTGTTGTCTGGGCAATTGTTACCATATTTTCCCAGAAGGCCTCAAAAACGACCCAGGCCATGTACTATACAATGGTAGTGTTCGGCATCACCTGTTTTATAAACATGATATTTGCCGTGCCGCATCACCCTTTTGAATTTGCGGCTTATGACAAGCTTTTCTGGGCAAACATCATTTTCATAGGTATACTTCCAGGAACCTTCAGCACTACGCTTTTTTTCCTCTCTGCAAGTAAGGTAGGGGCACACAATGCGGCTATGTTTATGTTTATAGTACCTGTTGGGGCTATAGTCTCAAGCTGGATAATATACGGCGAGAATATACAACTCTCTACCCTCATGGGATGCCTGCTTGCTTTTGCTTCCGTTATTTTGTTTAATAAAAAACAAAAAGTTAAAATAAGGAGTTAAATTACAATTATGACACCCTGCATAAGATTATTGAAAAAACATAATATCACTTACAAAATCCACCAGTATGAACATGACAGCACCTCACTCTCTTACGGGGAAGAAGCGGCACTAAAACTAGATGCAAAAGCAAATCAGATATTTAAAACACTGGTAGTAATAAGTGATAAAGAGGAGTTCGCAGTAGCCGTTATCCCGGTTACGTCTAAATTAAGCCTGAAAAACACGGCAAAAGCTTTTGGGGCAAAAAAGATCTCAATGGCCCGGACAAAAGATGTAGAAAAAACAACTGGCTATATCCTGGGAGGGGTAAGTCCCCTTGGACAGAAAAAAAAATTGCCGACTATTATTGATGAAAGCTGCAAGAACCATGAAACGATCCTTGTCAGCGCAGGAAAAAGGGGACTTGATGTTGAACTTTCCCCTTATGATCTGCAAAAACTTTTAAATGCAAAATTCAAAGCTGTCGCAGTATAAGTCTGTACTACCAGGTGCAAACCCGGTTTCGGCCCATCTGCTTGGCATCATATAATGCCTTGTCGGCTTTTTCAAAGATATCTGCAAACGATTCAGCCTGATTTTTTGCCTTGCTTACCCCGAAGGAAGCTGTCACTTTTTTAACCGTTGTAAATTCGTGTTCTTCAATAGCTTCCCTTAACTCTTCGGCAATATTCTGGGTAATATTAAGGTCTTCCGTATAAACAACCACAACAAACTCTTCCCCTCCCCATCTTACAAGGATATCCTCGTCTACTGTTCTTTCTTTTACCAATGATGACAGTTCCACCAAAACGCTGTCTCCCACATTATGCCCGTAGGTGTCATTTATATTTTTAAACTTGTCAATATCTATGATTATGAGGGTAATATTATGATCATATGGATTCTTTTCACCGATTATCTCCATAAGTCCACGCCTGTTCAGAATCTGGGTCAAGGGATCGATCTGTGACCTTTTTTTCAAGGAAGTGTTCATGGTTTTCAGCTTTATCTGCTCTTTTCTCAGAACCTTTAAAAGGTAGTTGAAAAACTTGGCGACAAGTCCAACTTCCGTACCCCTTTCTTCATATACCTTTTTATCTATATTTCCTGTTTTCATTATTTTTACGATACTTTCAATAGTATCTACCCAGGGAAGCTTGGCATTATGCTCGCTTACGTTCAGGCCCAGCACTTCATGCTTTTTCTGGACTCTTAGAAGATTGAATTTGTACAGGGCGAAAAAGAGTATTCCCCCAAGAGTAATTGAAACAACAGCAGCAGCTGTAATTCCCGTAAGCTGTACTCCTATGAACTCAAATCTTCCAAGCCCGTCGGGTAAACTTCCAAAGAAACCTACGCACAAAGTACCCCAGATACCTGCAAACCCGTGAATCGCAACAGCACTTAAAGGATCGTCCAGCTTAAACTTATACAGTAAAACCCTGTCGGCTATATACATAACAACAGCAGCGGTAAATCCCGCAAATGCGGCTTCATAAACACTGAACTGGTCACACCCCGCAGTGATCCCCACAAGACCTGCAAGGATACCAAAGGCAAATATCTCAACTCCTACTTTCTGCTTGGCAAATAATGATATGATCCATCCCGCAGCTCCCCCGAAAGATGCCCCGATCAGGGTATTCACCAGAATCAACGACGTAAGGTCGTCAAATTTAAGCAAACTTCCCCCGTTAAACCCGAACCAGGCAAACATAAGGATAAATACCCCGAACACTATAAAGTTATGATTACTTGGGGAAAAATAATGAACTTTGCCTTTTGAGAATTTGCCAAGTCTGGGGCCAAGAATAACAGCACCCACAAGCCCTATCCACGCTCCCACAGAGTGAACCACCGTTGATCCCGCAAAATCGGTAAATCCCAGCTCTTTCAGCCACCCCTCGTCATGCCAAGCCCAGTGCCCGAACAAAGGATAGATAAAAGAGGTAACGATAATAGCTACGAATATATATCCGTTAAACTTCATCCGTTCAGCTACGGCGCCTGAGATAATAGTAACGGCGGTTGCCGCAAACATCGCCTGGAAGAAGAAAAAACTGTTTTGAGAACTGTTAGATCCGTCTATGGCAAAACTGTCAGAGCCTATGAAGCCGTAACTGTCCAGCCCGAACATAATACCGTAACCTATAAGCCAGAAAGATATGATCCCGAAGATAGTATCTATAAGGTTTTTCATTGCTACGTTAATGGTGTTTTTTGAACGGACTGTTCCTGTTTCTATCATAGAAAAACCTAGCTGCATTAAAAATACCAAGAAGGCACAAGTTAATACCCAGATATGATCCATATTGTTTATAATGTTTTCCATAAAAATATTTTACACAGTTTTGCAGTTTTTTTTCTATAAATTATGTTTATAAAATAAGCAATAAAAAGGATTAAAATTTTTTTATTATCGTTTCGATGGACTTTTTCTGCAATATATGAAGATCGCTATCATCCAAATACTCTTTTGTCTTTTTTTTATAGTATTCAAGTATTATATTATCTATACAGTTTTTTTGTTCCTCAATCCTTGCCAGATACTCTTTGAGTTCGGAAAGCCCAAACTCTTCAAAATCCGCAAGCTTTAGATATAAAGCTTCGTAAAAATCATCTCCTGCGGGTATGCTATTATGTTCTTTTGCCTTTTGGAGAAACTTTGTAGCTTCAATCTCGTCGGCAAATATATCGTTCCATTTTCTGCCGTTAATAAGCTGGTCGACCGCAACGTCCAAAAATACGGGCACCAGCTCCAGGACTTCGTTCAGCTCTTTAAAGTCGTTATCAACAAGATCACGGAAAAGCATCCTTGTTCTTTTGGATATCTTGACTCTTAGTTTATCCTCTTTAATCACCTCAGGGTGTATAAGCCTGAATCTATCCAAAGCTTTAAGCCTTGAGTGGTTAAAGGCCATAACGGAAACAAGAGGGTGGGGGTCTGATATCTGCTTTGGATGGGAGCCTGAAGGACGGCAGAAGGCCCAGTAGAGTCTGGCTTCCATATCATCGTGAAAAATATATTTTTCATCCCCCAGTGACTCATAAAGAGTCTCCCCTTGCTCTTTTAACTGTTCCACCTCATCCTTATAGGTTAAATTGAATAACTCTTCCATAACTTTCAAACCTTTTTAGATTTTTCTTCTGGCTGATTATAAAAAGTGTCTTTGATACCAAGGACTCGTTTATCTCGAACTCCCCGTCGCTTAATACCATCAACAGGTTCTCTGATCTTATCTCGGTGGTCTTCAAGAACCTCAGCACCTCGTTGAAGTTCGTTCCACCGTCGCTTTTAGGAATAAAAAGGTCATTCTCGTTCAAGGGATTAAAACTGTCAAAAGAGATTATAAACTCTTTTTTTACGAACTTGTCAAAAGGCAGAATTGTGATCTTGTATTCATAAAACCCTTCACATACATCCTTAACCACGCCTAAGAACTTTTTGTATTCATCAAGACTTACGGAACTGCTGCTGTCAAGGGCTATATATACCTCTATAAGCTCATCCGCTTTTTTAGAGCCGGGAAGATATATGCCGCTGTGGATATACCTTTTGTTGGGTCTTTCAAATGTGGTGTTCTTTTCAAAGAGCGATGCTGTAAGATACTCTTTTAATATATCCTGCAACGATATATTAGGGCGTATCAGGGTATCTATCTCTATTTGAAGTCCCGAGTAGGTATTTGAGGTCCTGTTTGCTATTGTCAATGCCTGTATTATGATGCCGTCGAGCTTCTCCTGATCACCTTGGGATGTTTTCTCGTCATTTACCTCTTCAAGGTCAAGTTTCAAACTGTCGTATATATATGTTTTCTTGTCACCTTTGGGATCAGGGGCTGTCTTGGCTTCGTTATCCTTTTCCTCTTCACTGTTGGAATCCTCGTTCTGTTCTTCCTCTTCCTGCTTATATAGTATCTCGTATACCTCTTCTACGCACTTTTCATTTAGGTCGGGATCTATTATCTCGTCAGGGGGTCTTTGCCCCACATTTTCAAAACTCTCCATTATATTATTTATAACAAGGTCGCATGCCTGATTCCATAAACCAGCATCTCTTTGTTTCTGCCTGAAAGGGTGCTTTAATACTATATGCAAAAGAGTGTGTGCATACAGATAGGTTATATTCTCTTCACTGTATTTTTCAAGCTTCCCGGGGTCTATGGTTATGCGGCTTCCGTTTGTCTGGAAAGCACTGTTTTCATTTTCCGCAAAGGTTGTGGGTATAGACAAAGCCAATACTGAAAGAAAAGGGTGGTTAAATAAAAAGTTAACCCTGAGTTTTGAAAAAAGCTCGTTATATACTGTATCATTCATATTATAAATTATGCAAAAAATATACCTTCTGGGTATTACGGTAATACAAATAAAAGATTATATAGAAAAACAAAGCAATGCTACAAGAATGCTATAAACGGGAAGTAAAATGAATTTTTATATTTATTCAAAAGGATTTAACTTGAGAGATATTAAATTTCCATTTTTAGAACATACAGGGGCACAGCTTAAAAGCTTTGAAAAAGGGAAAGCCGAAGTTGAACTTTATACCAAAGAGTATCACCTGCAGCACCTGGGATTTATCCACGGAGGGGTTATCTCCACTCTTATGGACAATACGGGCTGGTATGCGGCTATGTCAAACCTGAACGAAAACCAGACAGCCGTTACTATGGAGATCAAGATAAACTACCTAAAGCCGGCTTCAGGCAGTTATCTGGTTGCAAAGGCAGAAGTTAAAAGACAAGGTAAAAAAACCTCTTTCGTTACGATAGAACTGATGTGTGAAGATAAACTTGTAGCCTATGCAACAGGAACTTACGCCGTATTGGAAAATGACGAGTGAGTATATTTTAAATAATATATTCACCGTACTTTTCAAGCCATACCTCAAACTCGTCCAGTTCCCCGATATTCTCATCTTTTACGATAAGGTCTTTTATAAGCATTACCGAAAACTCCACGGGTAGATGCTTCGAGTATTCAAAAAGATTTACAGCCTGCGGGATATCGCTGTATTTTTCTATCAACGCCGCGGTCAAGGCATATAAACTGCTGGGCTCCTTAGGTACGTCATTTGATTTTCCTTCAAGTATCCCGTCCACATTTGGCAGCTGCTTATACACTTTGACAAAAGAGATAAACTCTATACCTGCACCGTAACCTACAGTTCCGTAAACTATAGGGACTATTTTGTTTATATCACTGTTTAAAAAGAGTATATTAGAAAGCATGCTCCATGCCCTTGGTGTACAAAATGCCGGATTGGTCTCCGTGGATCCTGGAACCTCGCTGCTTAAAAGATCAGGCCTGAAGCCTAAAAAACCTATGATAAACGGATGTATACTGTTCTTTATGGCCCATACTTTAAAGTCCTCATATTTTGCCTCAAGCACTATATGTACCATTCTGTTTATAAGTGGACTTGGCAGCTTGAATACTATCCCTTTGTCATCTATCCTGTTCCCCGCACAAACTATTTTCCATCCTTTAGGCATAGAATACTCGCCTATCTTTCTATCCAGTACCAGCTGGTATATGGCAGCCTGAACAGAAAGGGGTGCAGAGTTTAACTCATCCAGGAACAATACCCCTTTCGAGTCTTTGTCACTTGGCAGGAACACGGGAGGCATCCAAACGGTCTGACCATTGTCAATAGCGGGTATTCCCCGCAAGTCTACCGCATCAAGCTGGGAAAGCCTTACATCTATTATCTCAAGACCGTTTCTTTTAGCTATGTCGTTTACTATGTAGGATTTTCCTATTCCCGGGCTTCCGTGTATAAACACGGGGGTATCCGTTTGTAATAAAACTTCCAGTTGATTATAAAGTTCGGACGTACCGATAGCGGGTGTTACCATATTTTCACTTCCTATATATTTTTTATATAACGGGCAATGCAAGATTCATACCTTATTGTATATTTTTCATATAGTTTTATAACTTTTTATACTCTTCATTTAGATATAATATCCCCATGGAAAACATACTATTAGCAATATTCTTGGCTATTTTTATAGCTACGGTTTTTAATATCGTATTTAAAAGATACGGTATCTCACATATTATCGGTTATATATTATCTGGAACCATTATCAGTTATATATTCAATTTCAACGGCATAGATATACACTCTTTGGAACTTATCGGTGAATTCGGTATAGTCTTCTTGATGTTTACTATAGGGCTGGAGCTTAACTTCGAAAAGATAAAAAAGATGAAAGAGGTGCTTCTGGCAAACGGCTTGATGCAGGTTGTATTAAGCTCCATAACCATATTCGGGCTCTCATACTATATATTCTCACTTGATTTTAATACCTCTATTATCGTGTCACTTGCTTTTTCACTCTCGTCAACGGCAATAGTGCTTACATACTTAAAAGAATCAAAAGATATACACACCCCGTACGGAGAGAAATCTTTGGGTATTTTGATATTCCAGGATCTGGCCGTTATACCTATACTTCTTCTTATAACATTCTTGACGAATGAGACCCTCTCTATTACGGAGGTTTTATTCCAGACAACCCTGTCTGCCCTTGTGATAGTTTTGTTTATGTTCACTATTGGTAAAAGAATTGTAAAAGGGCTTCTTAGGTACTCGGCAAAGACACAGCTGGAGGAGTTGTTTTTAGGTTCCGTGTTCTCAATAGTTATAGGTGCTTCTCTTTTAGCACACGACCTTGGGTTTACCTACAGCCTTGGAGCATTTATTGCAGGGATGATAATAGCCGATACCGGGTTCAGCGTAAAGGTTGAATCAGATATTGCAACATACAAAGATCTGCTTCTTGGGGCATTCTTTTTCAGCGTGGGTACAAAGATAGATGCGATCTATTTCTTAACACACCTCCATATCATCTTTGGCATCTTCCTGCTGGTAATGCTCTTTAAAGGTCTTGTTATATATCTTATTATAAGAAGAAAGTCCGACAAGAACACCTCGGCCAAAACAGCCCTGGCACTTGCAAGCGTAGGGGAGTTCTCTTTTGCCATATTTGCACTTGCACACTCAAACAACCTTATCTCGTCAAACATGGCAAGCTTCCTGATACTTATAACGGTCATATCCATGATATTAACTCCGTTTATAGTAAATCATATCTACAAGCTTTCATCTTATGTGGCAAAAGAGTTCTACGAATCTGATGTTATTACTCCCATTAAGGCAAAGAACCATGTTGTTATTGCAGGGTTCTCGATGCTTGGTCGTATTGTCGCACAGGAACTAAGCAAGCAGAATATCCCTTTCGTAATAATAACAAACAACCTCAAACACGTACTTTTGGCAAGAAAGCTGGGTTACGACGGATATTTCGGGCACCTTGATAAAGGACCCGTTCTGGAGTCACTTAAAGTTGATGAATCCTCAAGTATTATTATAACGGTGCAGAATCCCGTAAGGAAAAGATTGATATGTGAAGCTGTTCTAAACTTTAAAGAGGATGCAAATATAGTATTAAAAATAGATTCAATAGACGAGAGAAAGTCTTTAAAAGACCTTGATATAAAAAGCTTTGTGGATTCCAATATGGAAGTCGGGAAAATACTGGTGGAGGAATCAAACAAATTCACGGACAACTAAACAGAAAACTGTTTAGTTGTTTATCATCTTCACTTCCCTTGTAATGGTGATATCTTCCAGTGTAATATCAGACTGGTACACCAGCACCTCTACACCTTTTTTAGTCACCTCTTTAAAGGTTTCGGCATATTTTTCATCTATTTCGTTTGCAAGCCTGAATGGAAGTGAGTCTGTTCTTTGTATAACATAAAGCATAACCGCCCTGTGACCCTGTGCAGCCATATCGCATAATTCGTTCAGGTGTTTTGTACCTCTTGTCGTTACAGCATCGGGAAAAGCCAGAGTATCATCTACTTTTAATGTAACGCTTTTAACCTCCACATAACATTTTTGTAAGCCGTTTTCAAGAAGTATATCAATTCTGCTTTTCTCACCGTATTTCTGTTCGGGCTTGAGGGATTCATATCCTTGAAGCTGCTTTATCGTTCCGTTTTTTATAGCTTCTATTGCAACTTTGTTCGCATGCCCCGTATTGGTGCAGATAAGCTCATCGTCTATTTTGGTAAGCTCCAAAGTGTATTTTAGTTTTCTTTTTGGATTATCGTGAAAGCTTACCCACACGTCGCAATTATCCTCAATCGTAGAGGTCATCCTGCCGCTGTTTGGCACGTGTGCCGTTATGGTTTCACCGTTATCAAGGATAATATCGGCCAAAAATCTTTTATATCTTTTTATAAGTTTTCCGTGTATCAGTTTATCTAATTTCATAACGGAATAATGCCTTTTAGAAACTTAAAAAATGATTGTCCCAAAAGGAATAGTTCTTGAATATTTATATCTATATAAAAAGGTTGAGAAAATGGCAATAATAAATGACACAACACTAAGAGACGGGGAACAGGCACCCTACGTATCTTTCACTCTTGACGAAAAACTGAAAATTGCCAGGCTTCTGTACGAAGCTGGAGCAGACGAGCTTGAAGTAGGGATCCCCGCTATGGGTTCAAAAGAGCAGGAAGAGTTAAAAGAGATACTAAACCTGAACCTTCCCCTTAGGATCATGAGCTGGAACAGAGCTACGAAAGAGGATCTTGAAGCCTCTTTAAAGTGTGGAGTAAAAGCTGTCGACCTTTCAATACCCGTATCAAATATACTTATAGATATAAAATACAAAGGTAACATTGAAAAACTTTTTAGAAACCTTGAAGATGTTATTTTAACGGCAAAAAGGGAAGGGCTGTTTGTCTGCATCGGCGGTGAAGATGCAAGCAGGGCAAACAACGAACTTCTGGCACAGATCATGGAGTTCGGGAAAACACTCGGAGCCGACAGGTTCAGATACTGCGACACCGTAGGCATACTCACTCCAAATAAGACCTTTGAGAATATCTCATACTTAAGCTCTCTTGATCTTCTTGATATAGAGATGCATACCCACAACGATTTCGGCATGGCAACGGCAAACTCTATTTCAGGCATAGAAGCGGGTGCAAAATCTGCAAATACTACTGTTATAGGACTGGGGGAGAGAGCGGGCAACGCGTCTTTTGAGCAGGTGCTTATGAGCCTTGCCCACCAGTTTGACGAACAAAGAAGCATAAATTCCAAAAAACTGACAAAACTGGTTACCACGGTAAGCCAGGCTGCCAATAAAACTATAGACAATAATACCCCTATAATAGGTAAACACATATTTTCCCATGAATCTGGTATCCACGTAAACGGGATGATAAAATCGAAAAATGCATATGAAGCATTTGATCCGATAGAAGTAGGGCTGAACAGATATTTCCCCATAGGAAAACACTCAGGAAGCGCAACGCTTCTATATCACCTCAAAGCCATAGGGATAGAAGCTTCCAAAGAAAAAGTTCAGTCGCTGCTTCCCAAAGTAAGGGAAATTGTAACAAGCAGAAAAAAAGTTCTTGATCCCCAGGAGCTGAAAGAGTTGTACTTATGTTCATAGGGTGGTTAAGAAAAGCAAGTCTTAAAGAGGATCTTAAAAAGCTCTCAGAATCGGTGCTGATCGATGAAAACCTCATATTAAACAGCTTTGAAGAGGATCAAAGCCTGTGTTTCGGAGCATACGAAGGGGAAGATTTAAAAGCGGTGATCACAGCATACAGCTTTAAAGACTCAATTCTTATAAACAATCTTTGCTATACGGAAGATACAGATACAGAAGTAATAAAAAGGGTTCTTAAGGTTCTTATGAACAATATGGCAGATACCTCCCAAACCATACTGTTTATGGCAAATATCAAAGAAAGCAAGATATTTGCAAAGCTGGGATTCAAGAAATACGCAAGATTCAAAAAAGCCGTACACTCGGGCGAAGCTGTTGCTTTTAATTTTTCAAATGCAACGGCAAAAAGCATCACAAGACCAAACTACCTGGGAACTATTAAAAAACTTGACTTTGATGCCTTGAACGAAGACAGGTACGACTATATTACAGAAATCTGTTCAAAGGTTTCCTCTTTGACCCTTTCAACAGAGTTCGGGTATCAGCACTCCTATGCAATAAACAAGAACCATATAAAAATATCACCGTGGATAATGGTGGATGAAGCATTTACCGATGCGGAAAAACTTATAAGGGGAGTATTGTATCACCGCGGGCTGAAAACCATTATCTCGATTATACCTTCAGATATAAAAGAGATAACCGATCTATACAAATCTTATAAGTTTGAACTTAAAAGTGACCTATACCTGGTTTATCTAAACAAAAAACCAAATATAAACCTGGCCTCGGTCTACGGTTTTTAATTTTAACAAAAAAGGAGAAAAAATGGCATTAACAGAGGAACAAAAAGCGATAAAAAAACAATACGCGGGGTATAAAAGAAAAGTAACCGAATTAGCGGGAGTTATGCACGATATAGTTGAAGATACTATCTGGACAGAATATACGAAATTAGGTGAATTAAGCAGCCAGATCGAAGAAGCTATGAAACCTGTCTTAGAGTTCAAAGAAAAACACGACTTCTTAAAATAGAAGACAAAAGATCCTTTTTTAAGGGTCAATCAAAGGATAATATATGGAAGATACAGAAAAAAAAATCATCTGCCAATGCGGAAACAAGAACGTTGCACAGGCCGTCGAGATTTTTAAGAACACTGATCTTCCATATAAAAAAGCAAAAAAACTCGTGACAGAATGCAGCAAAACCTGCTGCAGAAGGCCTCTGATGGCTTTATTCAACATGGTAGAATTCGGCGAAATAGACTATGAAGAGATAGATTTTTTAATTGAGCAGTTAAACAACAGATAGGGGATATTATGGATAATAAATTAAACGATTTTGCAAGATGGCTGAAAAACCACGAATTCAACTCCTTGGTACCCGATAATATTGAACAATTAAAAAGTATATCGATGCTTGACCTTGGTAAAAAAAAGCTTCGCGAGATACCCGAATCCATAGAAGCCCTTGAAAATCTGCAGATACTAAAACTCTCAGGCAACAGATTAAAAACGCTGCCCGAAAACATCGGAAACCTGAAAAAGCTTAAAACGCTTCAGTGTGAGAACAACCTTTTAGAAACACTGCCTGCCTCAATAGGGGAGCTTGATTCGCTGGTTGTTCTGAACCTGAACGGCAACAGGCTTAAAGAGATACCCAAAGAGCTTTACAATCTTACAAAGCTTACAAGGCTGACCTTGGCTGCAAACTTTATAGAAAAGATCGACGAAGATCTTAAAAAACTCAAAAAGCTTTTATATTTCTCTTTGGACACGAACTGCCTAAAAGAGCTGCCCGATATATTTTTCGATATGCAGTCCCTTTACTACCTGGATCTGTCATACAATGACCTTGAAGCGCTTCCTGATTCTTTAAGCGAAATAGAGGAACTTGAAACTCTTCTGCTGGAGGGGAACAATATAAAAAACCTCCCTTCTCTTGAAGCCCATGATATGCTTATAAAGCTTAATCTCAACGACAACAGCCTTACAAAACTCGATTTTGATATAAGCAAGCTTGAAGACCTGCAGATACTGACCCTTGATAACAACGAGCTTGAAATGCTCCCTGAAGATATCTGCAGATTAAAAAAACTGAACCATCTAAGTATCTCCTCGAACAATTTAAAAAAGCTGCCTTCCTGCATAATAGAACTAAAAAACCTTTTAGAGCTCGATATCGAAGACAACAAGGTCTCAAAACTGCCGGAAGGTTTTGAGAAGCTTACAAAGCTTAAAAACCTTTTCATAGACAATAACAGCAACCTTGAAAAACCAGATATACCCACACTTGAATTCTGCGATGTTTTATAAGATTTTTAAATAAATATTCTCTTTCGTTTTTGTATATATATTTTAAGCAAGTTACAATTTTTAATAAATATTAAAGTAATAAACAATTACTATTTATAATAAATAATTTATATTATATAAATATCACGAAGGAGTTTCCGATGAAAAACAGTATGACTATGATCAATAATAAAACAAATGAAAAATATGAATTTGATATACTAGAAGCTACAAGGGGACCCGATGTAGTAGATATCTCTTCATTTTACGCCACTACGGGAATGTTCACTTATGATCCGGGATATACCTCTACTGCAAGCTGTAAATCGGATATCACCTTTATCGACGGAGCAAAAGGGGAGCTTAGATACAGAGGGATAGATATAAGCGAACTTGCCTCGAACCACACTTTTATAGAAACTATATATCTGCTTTTGCAGGGGAATCTTCCCACAAAAGAACAGGCTTACGAGTTTGACCTGGAACTTCGCCACAGGTCATTCATACATGAAAGAATGAAAGGGCTTTTTAACTCTTTCCCCCTTCATGCCCATCCTATGGCCACTATGAACTCCGCCGTAGCGGCGCTGACCGTATTTTATGATGACCACCTGGAGATAAACAATGAAGATGAATATATGGAGATGGCTGCAAGGATAATCGCAAAGATCCCTACCATTGCCGCTTTTGCCTATAGGCACTCTATGGGTATACCTTTTATCTATCCCGATATAAATAAAAGCTTCACCGAAAATTTCTTGTATATGATGAGAGCTTATCCGGGAGGCGTAATGAAAATAGGCCCAAAAGGGGAAGAGATCATAAGACAAATAGAAATAGACGCTCTTGATGCCATATTCACCCTGCATGCAGATCATGAGCAAAATGCCTCAACGACAACAGTAAGAAATGTGGCTTCAACGGGGGCACACCCCTATGTTGCCATAAGTTCGGGGATTGCCGCACTTTGGGGCAGATCCCACGGCGGGGCGAACGAATCGGTTATAGCACAGTTGGAGCTGATCGGAAGCGTTGAAAGGGTGGATGAATTTATTAAAAAAGCAAAAGACCCTAACGATCCTTTTAAACTTATGGGATTCGGCCACAGGGTTTACAAGAACTTTGACCCAAGAGCAAGGATACTCAAAGGTCTTCAGGATAAACTGAAAGACGAACTGAATCTGGACTCAAACCTTATGCAGATCGCAAAAAAAATCGAAGAGATAGCCCTGAACGATGAATATTTCGTATCAAGGAAACTCTATCCAAATATTGACTTTTATTCCGGGGTGATATTAACAGCCCTTAAGATACCAAAATCAATGTTTACGCCTATTTTTGTTATAGGAAGAACAGTAGGGTGGATCACCCAGTGGATAGAATTCAAAAAAGACCCCAAAGCCAAAATAGCGAGACCTAGACAGCTGTATACCGGGAAATAGAAAAGCTAAAGGAAACTTTAGCTTTTTTTAGTTGTTGTTGATTTTGAAGCGGTTGTTTTTTTCGCCGTAGTTGTTGACTTTTTTGCAGTCGTTTTTTTGGTTGCAGTTTTCTTTGCGGTACTCTTTTTTGCAGGAGTTTTTTTCTTCGCGGGGGCTTTTTTACCCTTCGCCTGCTCATCCATGATCTTTTTTACTTCATCTATATTTAAAGCTTTGATGTCCTGCTCATCCATATTTTTAGGGATCTTGTAATTCTTTCGTCCATGTTTTATATAAGGACCGTATCTGCCTATAAGTATCTGGATCTTTTCTTCCGGGAAATCTTTAAGAAGTGCTTTTGCTTTCTCTTCCCTTATCTGTTTTACGACTTCAAGCGCTCTTGGAAGCTCAACCGTATAAGGATCGTCCTCTTTCAAGCTGAAATACTCGGACTTGATCTGGATATAAGGACCGAATCTTCCTATGTTCACTTTAACGTCGTCCCCGTTCTCATCCTGACCAAGAACCTTTGGAAGCTGTAACAATACAAGTGCCTCTTCAAGGGTAATGTTGTTTACGCTTAACTTAGCAGGTATAGAAGCGATTTTGGGCTTCTCTTCGTCCTCTTTTGTACCGCATTGCACATATGGGCCGTATTGTCCAACTCTAGCAGTTACCGGTTTACCTGTTTTGGGGTCGTTTCCAAGCTCTCTTATGTCGGAGAATTTTGCTCTTGGAGCATTCTCCTCTTTATCCTCGATATTTTTGACAAAAGGCGAGTAAAACTCTTTCATAACCTCTTCCCAGGCTATCTTACCCTCTGCAATATCATCAAACTCATCTTCTATTTTAGCTGTAAATCCAAGATCAACAATATGGGGGAAATGTTCTACTAAAAAGTCGTTTACAACTGTACCTATAAGAGTAGGGGCAAGCTTTTTGTCTTCAGTTTTTATAACATATTCCCTAGCCTGGATAGTTGCAATGGTCGGTGCATAGGTTGAAGGTCTTCCTATCCCTTCTGTTTCAAGCTTCTTAACAAGGCTTGCTTCAGTATATCTTGCAGGGGGTTTGGTAAAGTTTTGCTCTGCCGTTAGTTTTTCTACATCAAGAACGGTTCCTTTCTTTACATCAGGAAGGAACTTCTCTGTATTGTCAAGCACCGCTTCAGGATCATCACTTCCTTCGGTGTAGGCTCTCATAAATCCAGGGAATATGATCTTTGTTCCCTTAGCCTGGAACTCGTATTCTTTGTTTTTCCCGGCAGTTATTTTGTATGTAGTATTTGCAACCGTAGCCTGAGCCATCTGCGTTGCGATGGTTCTTTTCCAGATAAGACTGTATAGTTTATATTGGGCGTTATCAAGATACTCCCTAACATCGCTTGGTTTTAGGTGAAGGTTAACAGGCCTGATCGCTTCGTGGGCTTCTTGAGCCCCTTTAGCTTTAGATTTGTAATGTCTTGGCTTGGCAAGTGTATAATCCTTGCCATACTCTTTTTCTATAACGTCTTTTGCAGCGCTTGTTGCAAAGTCTGAAAGATTGACACTGTCTGTTCTCATATATGTTATAAGACCGCCTGTGTGTCCTGGAACATTCACTCCGCCTTCGTAAAGCTGCTGTGCAACGATCATCGTCTGCTTAACACCGAAGCCTGCTTTTCTGCTGGCTTCCTGCTGAAGCGTAGATGTAGTAAAAGGAGCTGCGGGATTTCTTTTGCTGTTTTTCTCTTCTACCTCATCAAGAGTATATGAAGCTGCATTACAGCTTTGTTCAATAGCTTTAGCCTCGGCTTCATTGTTTACTTTTGCACCTTTGCCGTTTATCTTGGCCAATTCCGCTTTGAACTCAGGGTTTATTATATCAAGTTTCAGTTTCCAGAACTCTTCGGGAATAAATGCTTCTATCTCCCTTTCCCTGTCAACTATGATCCTGACAGCAACTGACTGAACCCGTCCTGCACTAAGACCGTATCTTACTTTTTTCCAAAGAAGGGGACTTAGTTTATAACCGACTGCCCTGTCAAGTATTCTTCTTGCCTGTTGAGCGTCTACCAGGTGCTGGTCAACGTCTCTTGGGTTTTCCAAAGCTTCCATGATCGCTTTTTTCGTGATCTCGTGGAAAACTATTCTTTTAATAGGATTTTTCTCTATTTTAAGGGCGGGGATAAGGTGCCAGGCGATAGCTTCCCCCTCTCTATCCTCATCGGCCGCGAGGTAGATTACTGTATCTTTCTTGATCTGTTTTTTAAGATCCTGTATAACTTTTGTTTTATCTCTTGAAACTAAATATTGCGGTTTGAAGTTATCTTCGGGGTCGAATCCCAGTTTTGATTTTGGTAAGTCCCTGACATGCCCCATTGATGCCATAACTGTATAGTCAGATCCTAAAAACTTGGATATTGTCCTAGCTTTTGCAGGTGACTCTACGATAACTAAATTGTTCATTATTCCGCCTCTTTTTTAAAATTTCAAGATTTTTTGCCCCGAATACTAACATAAATAGATTTAATTTAAATTAATATAAAAACTTATTTGTTTTTTTCAAACTCCTCGACCATCTCTTCAAGTTCCAAAAACCTTTCAACCCTTTGTTCATAAAGTTTATTGGTTTTGTCAAGCTCTTCGCTTACTGCGACCAGACCTTTTTGCTCATAACATTTAGGATCCATTACGCATTCATTCAGCTCTTCTATTTTTGACTCAAGCTCATCTATCTCTTTTGGAAGTAAATCATACTCCCTTTGGTCTTTATATGTAAGCTTGGTTTGTTTCTTTTCTTTTTTTACCTCAACAGGTTTTGCTGCTTCAACCGCTACTTCCTTTTCAAGTTCACTTAAGTCTTTTAACTCTTTCTCAATAGCAAGATACTCGGTATAAGGCTGATAGCTTTCCATAATATTTCCGCCTCCTGTGAATACAAAAAGCTTTTTGGCTATCTTGTCCACAAAATACCTGTCGTGGCTTACAAACAGAAGCGCCCCCTGGAAATTCTGCAGATACTCTTCTAATATATTAATAGTAGGGATATCAAGGTCATTGGTAGGCTCATCCATAATAAGCACGTCGTATTTCTTTGTAAAAAGAAGAGCCAGGGCTATTCTGTTTTTTTCGCCCCCGCTTAATATGCCCACTTTCTTGTCAAGGTACTCTTTTGGGAAAAGAAAGTTCTTCAGGTAACCAAAAACGTGCATATTCCTTCCGTCACTTAATTCAACCCTGTCGCCGCCGTTTGGACAGAATGTATGCATAATGGTTTTGTCATCGTCCAGCATCTCCCTGTGCTGGTCAAAATATCCAACCTGAAAATCACCTTTTTTTATTTTCCCGCTGTCTATATCCATACGACCAAGCAGTATCTTTAATATAGTAGACTTACCCGCACCGTTCGGACCTACTATTGCGATGGTGTCTTTTTGAAGTATTCTTGTAGTAAAGTCTCTTATAAGCTCTTTGTCTCCAAGTTTTTTATATATGTTATCCAGCTCGAAAAGCATCTTCTTTCTGTTTTTAACTTCGCCTTGGTTAAATGCCTTCTGCTCTCTTTCAAGTTCAAGGGTCATCTTCTTTATCTTACCGGGGTTGCTTTTTACCTGCTGCTTCAGTTCGAAATATTCGGCTTTTCTTCTTTCATTTCTTTTTCTTCTTGCCGTTACCCCGTGCTGCATCCAGTGAGCTTCGGCTCTTAACTGCCGAACCAGGTTTTCATGCTCTTTGTGCATATTTTCAAGGATTTTCTGTTTTGCATCCAGATATTTTGTATACCCTCCGTCAAACTTTCTTATCTGACCGTTCTCTATCTCTACTATGCTTGAAGCGATATTATCTATAAAATATCTGTCATGGGAGATAAATAAAAGGGTGAACTTCTCTTTTAAAAGCATCTGCTCAAGAAACTCCACCATATATACATCCAAGTGGTTTGTAGGCTCGTCAAGAAGAAGAACGTCGGGCTTTTTAAGAAGCAGTCCCGCCAATCCCACACGACGCTGTTCACCCCCGCTTAAAAGGGCTACATTCTTCTCTTCATACTCTTTTAGCTGGAACTCCTGTAATACTCTTTCAACCTTATTGTCAAGATCCCAGGCACTGTGGTGGTCTAGATATGTCGAAAGCTCCGCGTGTCTGTTTATAAGCTCTTTGTTCTCATAATCATCTACCATCTTTAAAGAGACCTCTTCATACTCTCTTTGTGCGGCTTTTAAATCAACCAGCTGCTCTTCTATGGCCTGCCGTACGCTAAGCCCCTCTTTGAACTTGGGCTGCTGGTCAAGCATCTCTATTTTTATAGACTTGTCTATTGATATATCACCGCTGTCAGGTTCAACGGCTCCTGTTATAACTTTCATCAAAGTGGATTTACCCTGACCGTTCTGTCCGATGATAGCAACTCTCTGCCCCTCTAAAAGGGTAAAGTCCACATCTTTTAGTATAACTTTTATATCGTATTGTTTATTTATTTTTTGTAAGTCTATTAGTGCCATAATATATTTATAGTCCTTGATGTTTTATGGCTGGAATGATACTATAAAAGGATTTAGAGGGTGCTTTAAATAGACAAGCGTTGAAGAGATATATTTTAACAAACGTCTAAGTTCACTTTAAATAGTATAAAAACAACAAATTTTAATTAAGAGAAAACTATGTCAAAAGAAAAAAAATCAAAAAGAAGAGTAATATATACGGATGCCACAAAATCAAAGGACAATGAATACAAAATAGGGCTCTACGATCCTAAAATAAATCTGACATACACACTTAGAATAAAAGATGTGGAGAATATAAACGAAGCGGAAAAATACGGTATTCTATATGCCTTACACTATATAAATGAAAAACAGCTTCACAATGCGATCATATTATCAGACAGCAAAAGCAGTGTAGATAACAAGGTCTTGAACAAACTTGCCGCATTTATAAAGTGTAAAATCTCATGGGTACCAAGGGAGATCAATCTTGTTGCGGACAAGATAGTCAAACTTGAACCCACCCAGAAAGAAAAAGTGTGGCACAGGCTCAAACTGCTCCACGACGTGGCTTTTAATAAAATATAAATCTTTATCTGGGAAACGAACCGTTATTTAGATCAATACAGCTTCCGTTTATATATTCAGGGGACTCGGTTGCAAGCCAGAAAATAGCTTTTGCCACCTCTCCGGCCGTTGCAAACCTGTGTGTTATCACATTTTGCAAAAATGCATCCCGCCTTGGCTTTGGTATCACATTGAGCATCTCCGTCTCCACCGGGCTTGGAGCAACTGCATTTATGACGATCTTCCCTTCAAATATCTTTGAAAAACTTTTAGTAGCATTTATAAGTGCGGCTTTTGAGATACCGTACCATACATCAGGGTGTCCTATCTGCCCGGCTATTGAAGCGTTGTTCACTATTCGTCCTTCCCCTTTATTTAACATACCCTTTGAAACCTCCTCTATAAGCTTTATGGGAGCTTCAAGGTTAAGTTTCAGGAGAGTCTCTTTTTTCTCTTGGCTGTATTGATCGTAAGGCAGGGCATACATCACTCCTGCATTGTTTATAAGTATATCTATATCTCCCAATGAAGAGATAAGAGCAGGTATCTTTTCTATGTTAGTCAGATCAAACTGAATTAACTTTATATTCTCATTATCTTTATATTCAAACTCTTTAAAATCTCTTGCTATTATTATAATATTAAGATCAAGCTCTAAAAACATTTTAGTAAGTTCCAGGCCTATCCCTTTGTTACCTCCTGTTATAAGTACAGTTCTTTTCAAAATATTTCCTTTTATAATATATTATTTTTATCAAATCAAAATATAACACTAAACACCTAAATAAAAAATTTGTTATACTTCGTTAAAAAAGGAACAGCTTGACAACAATATATATCCACGGTTTCGGAGGAAGCGGGCAGGGGAGGAAAGCCTGTGCTTTTAGAGATCACTATAAGCTATTAGAAAAGCCTTTCGTTGCTCCGTCATTATCACATATACCCGATCTTGCCGTTTCTACTCTCGAAGAGCTTATAGCCTCGTATGAAAACAGAGTGAACCTGATCGGCTCCTCTTTGGGAGGATATTATGCTTTATACCTTTCCCGTAAATATAATCTAAAAGCGGTTCTTCTAAACCCTGCGGTAAACCCTATAGATACGGTAAGCGGTATATTAAAAAAGAATCCCGCATACTATAAAGGGTATAACTTTATATTAAAAGAAGAGCATATAACAATGCTTGAAAAATATAAAACAAAACTTGAAAAACCAAAAAATATCTTGACACTTCTTCAAACGGGAGACGAACTTCTGGATTATAAAGAAGCCCAAACTCTTTTAAAAGAAACCAACCTGATAATAAAGCAGGGCGGAAGCCACTTTTTTGACAATCTTGAAAACCGTTTTGAAACCATAGATAAATTCCTGGAGATAATATGAGAGTATTGGGAATAGACCCTGCGCCTGCAAAGCAGAGCATAATCTTCGACGGGGAAAAGTTTCTTTATAAAACCCCAAAAGAGCTAAAAAGCTATATAGAAGATATAAATGAAAAAACCTTTATTGCCTGGGACGCACCGCTTAGTGCGGCACTAAGCGACAAAGACTTCAGCCTTACAATAAGACAGATAGAAAGATTCTTCTACCGGCAGGGCAGATATGCAAAAGAGCTTAATATCCCTAAAGGGGTATCGACCCTTGGGTACTCTTCGTGTCCCCACTGGACGGTATCGCAGTATATATTCGGGCATCCCGTTATAAACAAAGACTTAACAATGAAACTTAAATGGGAGCTTGTAATGGACAGCGGCTTTACGGGCAAGAGTTCGTTCCAGATAAGCGAAGCACATCCGGCTCTGGGTCTTTGGATACTTTTAAGAGACGAGCTAAAAGATCATAATCTCTTCAAATCATCATGGCAGTACAAAGGCTACAGCAGCAGCGATAAAGATATAGTAAAAAGAAAAGAGGTGCTAATAGACAAGATCCTCTCTCATTCTCGTGTAAAAGGTATAGTTGAAAAAAATATAAGAATATCAACAGATGACGAGCTTGATGCTTTTATGTGCTATATTTTAGCCCATTGGGCGGTAAATGACCCGAAACACAGCCTAATCTTAGGCGATGAGATTAATGGATCGTTTTTACTGCCTAATTTTGAATGTGATGATATTATTGCATCATTTGAAACTAAAAGTATCTTTTAGTATACTTGCAGCTTAATAATAAATAATACAGGATATAAAATGTTTAAAGAATTTAGATTAGATGATTTTGAAAACAGTTCAAAAGAACTGGAAAAACTTATACAACAAAACAAAGACGAGCTTGAAGAGCTTTTGAAAATAGAGGAAAAAACCTATGACAACTTTGTAGTGCCGTACCAATATATGGCAGAAAGATTAGAGCAGTTCTGCACTCCGATATTCCATATCGACAGCGTAAAAAACTCGGAAACGACACAAAAAGTCTATAACGAGTGTTTACCGTTAATCTCCGTTTACTCTTCACAGTTATCATCAAATGAAAAGGTTTATACCTCTTTTAAAGATATACAGTATAAGTATAATAGTACCTTAAATATAGAACAGCAAAAAGTTCTGGAAAATGAGATAAGGGACTTCAAACTTGGCGGTTGCGGGCTGAATGACGAACAGAAAAAGAAGCTTGAAAAGATAAATCTTGAGCTTAGCGAACTTGGACAGAAATTCTCCCAAAATATACTTGACGCTACAAACGCCTGGGAGATGGTGTGTGAGAATTTTGAAGATGTAAAAGAGATCCCCGCAAGTGATCTTGAGTCTGCAAAGTTTCAAGACGAAGATGGAAAAACAAAATACAAGTTCACATTACAAATGCCTTCGTATATTGCATATATCACTTACGGAACGAACAGGGAAAGAAGAGAAGAGATATACAAGGCATACTCTACAAGAGCACCCCAGAACGGAAAACTTATCGAAAGAATACTCGAATTAAGAAAGGAGGAATCAAACCTTCTAGGATTTGAGAACTATGCACAGCTTTCACTTGCAACAAAAATGGCGCAAACGGAAGATGAAGTTATAAACTTTCTTTACGAAATAGCAAAATACTCAAAGCCAAAAGCAAAAGAGGAACTAGAAGAGGTTAGGGCGTTTGCCAAAAAAGACGGCATTGAAGATATACAAAGCTTTGACCTTGCATACTACAGCCAAAAGCTTAAAGAGGCAAAATACGACATAGATGAGGAGTATTACAGACCTTACTTTGAAAAGAATACTGTCCTGAACGGTTTATTTGACTTCTTGAACAAAACTTTCAATATAAAGTTCCAAAAAGCAAATACTCCTACCTGGGATGAAAAAGCAACAGCCTACGATGTAATAGAAGAGGGCGAGACCATAGCAAGGCTTTATGTGGATCTGGAAGCCAGAAAAGACAAAAGAGGGGGTGCGTGGATGAACAACTGGCACACCCACTCTCAAATCGAAAGTAAAAAACAGCTCCCAAGCGCTTATATAGTTTGTAATTTCCCAACCTCAAGCGAAGTTTCCCCTTCACTCTTAAGACACGATGATGTAGTAACCTTGTTCCATGAAACCGGACACGCACTGCACCATATACTAAGTAAAGTAGGGCAGCCGTTCGTCAGTGGAATAAACGGGGTAGCCTGGGATACGGTGGAGTTCCCTTCACAGTTCCTGGAATATTTTGCATACAACAAAGAGGTACTTCAGATGTTTGCAATACACTACCAGACACATGAAGTGCTTGATGATGAAGCGATAGAGAAACTAATAAGGGCAAGAAACTTCCAGTCTTCACTTGGTACGGTAAGACAGCTTGAGTTCGCATTGTTTGATTTTAAACTCCATCAAAAGTTATACAACGAAGATGAGGTACAGATCCTTTTAGATACTATCAGGGAAGAAACAGCGGTTATAACGCCACCTGCATATAACAAGTTCCAGAACAGTTTTGCCCATATTTTTGCAGGAGGATACGCAGCAGGATACTACAGCTACAAATGGGCCGAAGTATTAAGTGCGGATGCATTTTACCTGTTCATCGAAAACGGGGTTTTAAATGAACAGTTAGCGACTAAATACAAAGATATAATCCTTGGAAAAGGTGGAAGCATCGATATGAACGAGCTCTATTTTGAATTTGCAAATCGTAAAGCGGATGTAAAATCTTTACTAAAAATTGATGGAATTATCAGTTAATTTTTGCTAATATGGCTTTTTAAATAATATAAGGGATGATATATGGAAGAAAATGTTACTGTACAACAACTTAGTCAAGCTTTGAATCAATTATTAGATGCATATGAAAATTTACAAACAAAGAATGATGACTTAAAAAAAGAGCTGGAAGAGGCACAAACTGAAAATGAAGAGCTAAAAGAGCAGGTAAGCCTTCTAAGCAGTACCACGACAGAACAAACAAGTGAGATGGATGCAATGATCAACAGAATCGAATCTATCCTAAGCAACGCACCTGTGGTAGAATCTGCCGCACAACAGGAACCAAGCTCTCAAACTGCCGATTCTCAAGAAGATACACAAGACAGAGAAGAGACTTTGCCTGAGTTTGAGAACAGTATAGAGGAAACAACTGCAGAAAACGAACCGGAAAAAGAAGAGATAAAAGAGGAAACTTCTAAAGACCAGCCTGACTTAGGGAGAATGCAGGCACTATTGAACGGGTTCAATAACTAATTGATTATCCAATTAGAGAAAGGCTTTTTGTACTCAACCTTCGGGGTTGAGTCATTTGAACAGCTAGAGTCGCATATACAAAATATGGCTCCCTCAATGGTAGAATACTACTTAAGCGATCTGGCTTCATCATCTCAAGACAGCAACACTTATATGAACAAATCAAACATACAGCAGACACTGAACCTGGATGAGTATGCCTTGTATATGGACTACAACGACGAGGTATATTTGGAGTTCACGGAAGATCAAAGCGACTACACCACAGAGTCCCTGTGGTAGGCCGCTTTTTTATTTTTGTAAAGAATTTATATTATGTTAACCAATAACTTATTTACGATTGTTTGACAAATAGCAAAAGTTACGCTATATTAGATCAATTTCAGCGCATATCGGTCTTGCGATTGATTTCGTTTTTCTCTTATAAAGATTAATTCAACTACACACTAAAAATTCAGCCTGGTCCGAACAAAGTTTAATTACTTATGGAAGGCTCTTTTCATATTAAGGTATATATGTCATTTACAACACTAGGGTTATCTAAGCCCATATTACAAGCAATCTCGGAAGAAGGTTATAACACCCCTACTCCTATCCAAAGTCAGGCAATTCCTGTCATCTTGGAAAAAAAAGATATTTTAGCCGGTGCACAAACAGGAACCGGTAAAACAGCGGGATTTACACTCCCTTTACTGCATCAACTAAGCAGAAACACCAAACCAAAAGGTAAACACCAAGTGCGTGCTCTTATTTTGACCCCTACTCGTGAGCTTGCCGCACAGGTTGGAGAAAGTGTCAAAACTTACGGAAAGTATCTGCCTATAACGTCAACTATTATTTTTGGAGGAGTTGGTATAAATCCCCAAATGGCTGCACTTCGCAAGGGAGTAGATATCGTTATTGCAACTCCGGGGCGTTTACTGGATCATATAGAAAGAAAAACAATAGATCTTTCAAGGTTAGAAACACTTGTTCTGGATGAAGCAGACAGAATGCTGGATATGGGGTTTATCCATGATATCAAAAAAATAATAGCCCTATTACCAAAACATCGGCAAAACCTTCTATTCTCTGCAACATTTTCCAATGATATAAAAAAACTTGCAGACTCTTTGCTAAACTCTCCTGTTTTAATAGAGGTTGCCAGACGGAACACTGCATCGGAAATTGTAAAACAAGCCGTACATATGGTAGAAAAAGATAAAAAAAAGCAGCTGCTTTCCCATCTTATTACTACCCAGAACTGGAAACAGGTACTGGTATTTACAAGAACAAAACACGGTGCAAACCGGTTAAGCGCCCAGCTTGAAAAAGACGGGATAACCACGGCTGCGATCCACGGAAATAAGAGCCAAAATGCAAGAACAAAAGCATTGGAGAACTTTAAAAAAGGTGCCGTAAGGGTACTTGTAGCTACAGATATTGCAGCAAGAGGAATAGACATCGATCAGCTTCCCCATGTGGTAAATTACGAACTACCCAATGTAACGGAAGATTATGTACACCGTATCGGTAGAACCGGACGTGCAGGAAATAAGGGAGAAGCAGTTTCGCTGGTATCAAATGATGAAAGTGAACTTTTAAGAAATATAGAGAAAATGATCAAAATCAAGATACCAAAAATAAAGATAGAAAACTTCACATCTGCTCCATCGCCAAGGTCTGATTCAAATAAAAGCACAGACAGAAAGAATCAAAAAAAAGATTCGGATTCAAATAATGCTCAAAACAGGAATAAAAGAAGAAGAACAAACAGGTCAAGAAAAACATCAAACAGCCCCCGTAACGAAAACGGCAGCAGATATAAAGAAGGTAACCGATAATGGCAAAAAGCAGTTATTCATATCAAAAGCACCTAAAAGAAGTTGAAAAGCAGAAGAAGAAAGAACAGAAGCGACAAAAAAAACTGGCAAACAAGCTGGAAAAAGATGAAAATGCTTCAGAAACTGTATTACCTGAAGAGGAACCTAAAAGTATATAATACTTTTAGGTTTAAAGTAGGAGTGTTAGAAATTTTGTGTCAGTCTGATAGAATTTATTCTAAAGGATTGAACAATGAATCATACACTGGATTTAACTGAAGCACTGAAACAAATAAAAGCAGATACAAAAATAGATGGTAAATAGGATACTTCAAACCTTTTACAAACTCCCCTATTCTTTTCTCATGTTAATACACTTGGCTTGTATTTTTTAAGCCAAAGTACCTTGGAGCATTGGATGCCTTTTGTATAGAGGGATTTAGATAGGTTCATTAGGCATATAATCTTGTTCAGTTATTATTATAATTGGAAAATCTTCATCTTCTTCAGAAAAATCAAGGTCATTAATTGCTTTAAATATCTTCTTTGCTATATTTGGGAAATAGTATATTGCTGCAGAGCCTCTTGTTCCTCCTCCAGATTTGTAAGTATATTGAAACTCATTCATATCTCTAATTGCAAAAAAGCTGTTATTTTGTAAAGATATTTTATTCTCAGTATTCTTTTTTTTTGCATGCATTGTAGCAATTTGCAAAATTTCGCTTTTTGTAAATATAAAAGATTCTTTACCATGATAAGCTTTAAACATTAATACTATTTTAGATTCTAATTCAATTATATCATCCATAAGAAATACTCCTTCCTATAAATCTATTTTAATTGCATTTGAATAAAATTGTTTTAAGGAAGTTTCTTCATCTTCTTTAATTAGTTTTACACAAGTTAAATTTGTTTTTGTCCTTGAACATGCAACATAAAAAAGTTTTTGACTATCAATTTTTTTAGCTTCATTATTATTTGAATCAAATAAATTTGTAAAATCATATTCATTCCAAAAATACTCATCTAAAACTACAATTACATTATCTATTCCCGTACCTTTTGTTTTATGCATTGTAATATAATCCATTTTTTCATTCATATAGTTGGAGTAGTTTATAACCTCTTGAAAAGTTACTTCAGGGGAAAATAAATCTCTAAAAAACTTCTCTTTTTTTACTTCCTTCTCTAACTCTTTAAATTGTTCTTCTTCTATCTCAATACCAGCATCTTTCATTTTTTTTAAAGTATGCATGTCATTAAAATAGTTTGATTTAAAAGTTTGATATTCATTATTGTTTAACCCTGATAAAAAAGCCTCTCTTCTCGCTATATATGATTCAAAAAGTTCTGATTTCTTTATTAAATTATTCTCAAATGCATAATTAATTGCATCAATTGCACTTCCTTCAAACCTTAATAAATGTTCAATACTATCTTTCAACCTTTGCTTGTCTTCTATAGTTTTAATTGGATAACCAACTTTTTTTAGTTCACTTAATATATAGTTATAATCTTCATTTTCATAAAATTGACAAAGTTCAATTAAATCCATAAACTGTAATCTTACTAATACTTCTTCAATATATTCTTTGGGTTCTTGATACCTTTTTGCAAAAGTATTATAAAGATTAGAAAAATTAGCTTCTGAAGAAATAGATTTATTTGTTAGCATTAAAAGTTTAGATTCTATTTGATTACTTTTAGCATGCTCTATTAAATGGTTTATTAGAGTAATATACTGTTCTTTATCTTTTTTTACATTGTCTTTATCTTCAACAATAGAATAATAAAACTTTACTTCTCCTTGTCTTTCATCTAAACTATTTTCTGTATGTTTTAATTGAACTTGTTGAATCAATCCATCATTTCTAATTTTATTAATAAAATCTACCACTTGAACAGAACATCTATAATTATCTTCTTTTGATATTTCTTTTAAAGTCTCATCAAGAATATAGTTATTAACATCTCCTATTCCATCTTTATAAATTGACTGCATCGCATCACCAAATAAACCTATTACTGTTTTATTTGATTCTGGTAAGTGTTTTAAAAATATTTCTACTATTTTTTCATTTGTATCTTGATACTCATCAATAAACACATAGTCAAATCTATCTTGAAGGATTTTACCAATTTTAGGAAAGGTACTAAAAAGTTGATATGAGATTTCTAGCAGTCCATCATGTCCAAATGTTAAGTCGTTAAAGCTATCAAATTTTGTTTCATTATATTTGATTTTATTGTAATTTTTTTCTTTAATTTGACTTTTTATAGTTTCATTTAATTCATCAATTTTACTATTTAAATCAGAATTATATGATATTGGGTCTTTATCATATTCTCTTTTGCCTATAGCTTTACCAATGTTAGTATCTGTTATAGTAACTAGTTTTTTTGCATACTTTTCATATACTTTTTTATACTTTTCGTGCTCTTTTTTCTTTTGTATTTTTTCATCACCATCATAAAACTCTATTTCTTTTCGTTCTATTTTTTCAACTTTAAAAAGTTCAAAAATACATTGAGATATATTCTTTTTATAATCTTTGATAATCGAATTTAAGAAAGAATGAATTGTACTAATTGTGTATTGTTCCCCAACTCTTGATTTTATTTCATCAACTGCTAAGTTTGTATGTGTAATACAAGCAACTTTTTTATCTGGATAATTTTCAGTAATATATTCTAAAACCTCTTTCAATGTTTCAGTTTTACCACTACCTGCACCACCTTGAAGGACAAAAGATTTATTTTCTTCAATAGATTGCTTTATCTTATCTAGAGGCGTCATTTTGAATCCATTCTAAAGCATTTCTAATATATAAAGGCATTTCCCAGTCTATGTTTTCATCTGATAATGCTAAATATAATAAAGAAAATGCAAAATCTGATTTTTTATCTAATATTTCTTCTGTAAGTTCATAAATATCATCTCTTGGAATAAGACTATCTTTATTTTTTAAACCATTTAAATTTTCTTTATTATCAATAAGCTTTTGTAAATTAACTTTAACAAAAGCATCTTCAAAACTTCTTGCATGATATTCATTTTCTTCTAATTGATAAGTCACTTTGATTTTTTTATTATTAACAGAGATATAATGTTTTTTCAAGTTTTCAAACCAAATTCTAAAATTGTCTGACTCTAATTCATCAGGAGCATTAAAAAAATGTTTTAATGAACCATTACTTGTATTCGTAGCATTTTCAACTTTGTGTGCTTTATATTTTGTAGTTTCTTTTTTAGTTGTATCTATATCTGTAATAATCAAAGTTTGAATATCAAAAAATCTAATTAGTTTATCAAATGCTTTTGAGTTTGCACCTACTTCCATTATAGAAATATTTTGTGATGAAATTGGAAAATAATCCTCACTTGCATTTTCATCATCATATTTTTTGATGTAGTAAGGTAAAAGCATTTTCTCAGTTGTTCCCTCAATAAATATTATTTTATTTGCAAAAAACAATTCTGATGCTTGTAAAGTTAAATATTGTTCTATGAACTTAAACTCATCTTGTTCATTACCATAACTTTCTTTTAACTCAGAATGAAAATTTTTAATTTTTATATTCTGATTATTTTCATTTAATAAATATCTTATATCTTTGAAGTCACAATTAGATACTATTTGAGCTGAATGTGTTGTTATCATCGTTTGTAAATTATCAATTCCTTCAAAAACTTTTTTTATCTTATCAATAAATTTATATTGCATTTGTGGGTGAGTATGTGCTTCAGGTTCTTCTATGAATAATAAATTTATATCTTTTTGTTCTTCTATAAAACTTTCTTTTTTCATCTCTATGTCTAAAAGAAGATACAATATGTTCATATAACCTAGACCATTTAAATGTTCTGGTAAATGATTTGAAGCATCTCCATATACTACTTTTGATGAATTAGAAATAACTTCATTTGATTCTAAGTCTGATACAACTTTTAAAGTATCTAAATTTAAAAAATCTTTCCCTAACGCAAGGAAACTTTCAAATTCAGTTACATATTCTTTTTCTAATGCTTTATCCATTTTAAGCATTTGTGCATTAATATCAGAAAAATTTGAATCACTAATACTTTTTTGATTAAAATATTTTGTAGTCATAGTTGATAATATTCTTTTACCTTTATTATCATCAGAACTTGAAACATTTCTTTTTGCATGTATAATCTGAAAATTGATTAATTTTCTAATTTGACCTATATCTTTTTTAATTAATTTATATCTATTTTCTTCTAATAAGTCCTCTTCATCTTCAAATGAATAAATAGAAGTTTTTAAATAGTTATATAGATTTTTCTTTAAATATCTAATCTTTTTATCAGGTTCAGTAAGTGGTTCTAAAAGAGGTAGTAACTTATCTTTTTTTATTGTAACTTCAAATAGTATTTTTACACTATTACTATCTGGATCTAAATCTAAAATAAACTCTGACAAATGTTCTAAATTATCTGTTTGATTATAGCTTACCTCTAAAATCATTTGTATAGTTAAATCTAAAATATTAGTATCTTCATTTATAGTATTAATTTGTTCTCTTAAACATAAACTAAAATCATCATATTGAAAGGAATCATTATTATAGAACTTTTCAAACAATACTAATAAAGATGTCTTACCACTATTATTTCTACCTATCAATAAGGATAATTCATCTTTCATTTCTAATACAGAATCTTTTAACAATCTAAAATTTTTTATTTTAATTTTTTCTATTTTCAAATTTATTCCTTCTAGTTCAAACTTAACACACTCGTCCCATCACCCTTAGGCTCAACCTTTATCTGCAATGGGATTCGTTCTTTTAGTGCTTCCACATGGGAAATCACACCTACCATCTTTCCTGAACTTTGTAATTGATTTAGTGCGTTTAGTGCTAGTTCTAGACTATCGCTATCTAGTGTTCCAAACCCTTCATCTAAGAAAAGTGAGTCTATACTTATCTTTTGGCTTGCTAGACTTGAAAGTCCTAGGGCTAAAGATAGACTTACTATGAAGCCCTCACCTCCTGAGAGTGTGTTTACACCTCTTACTGCGTCTCCTTGGAAGCCGTCAATTATCTCTATATCTAAGAGTTTATTTGACTCTGTGTTTCTTTGCAGTTCATATCTTGGGCTTAATACACTTAAGTGTTTGTTTGCTAGGTAGATTAGTTGGTCTAGGGTAATACCTTGGGCAAATTTGGCGAACTTGTCCCCTTGGCTTGAGCCTATCATATCGTTTAGTTTTACCCATACTTGAAAGGCTTGTTTTTTCTTTTCAAGTTGTTTTATTTTGGTTTGCGATTTTTTTATGTTTTGGGTATTTATTTCCAACTCTTTTGAGATACTTCCTATGGTTTCTTGTAGTTGGTCTATTGTACTTTGTAAGTTTTGTAACTCTTTGTTTATATCATCTTTGTTTTGATTTGTAGGGTTTATCTCTTTTTCTAAGAGTTTGTGTTCATTTAGTTTTTTGTTTGTGTCTGTTTTTAGAGTTTGTATTTGTGTGTATTTTTCTTCTATAGTTTTACATAGCTTTGTTAGGGTTTCAAACTCTTCTTTTGGTAAGTTTGCTTTTTCAAACTCCTCTTGTGAGTTGAAGCCATACTCTACTAAAGCTTTTTCAAACTTCTCTTTTATGAGCTCATAAGTTTGTTTGTCATCTTCTTGTTTTTTGTTTAGTTGAACTATCTGTTTTGATAGGGATTCATCTTTTGATCTTAGGCTTGAAAGATTGTTTTGTGTGTCATTGTAGCTTTTTGTGATCTTTTGCATAGAGTTTTCAATAGTTTTTTCAAAAGCTTCTAAATCCTCTATATCCAAGATAGCTTTGCTTTGGAGCTGCAGTTTTTGAGCCTCATCTTTTAGGCTGTTTTGCTCTTGCTGTACCTCTTGGATATATCTTATATTTTGTTTGATCTGCTGCTCTTTTTGCTCTTGTTGAAAAAGGCTTGTTTGAAGTTTCTCTTTTTGAAGTTGAAGCTTCTCTTTTTTCTCTCGCAAGGCTACATACTCTTTTAGCTTTTGGTCATACAAGCTCTTTTGCTCATCGAGTTGTGTTTTTGAGTCTGGCTGTATCTCAAAACCTTGTAAGTGGAAAAACTCTTTTACACGACTCATACTCTCTTGTAGTTTTTTTAGCTCAAGGGTAGAGGTCTCAAGTTTTGAGTTTAGAAGTGCTATTGAGGTTTGCAGATCGTTTTGCTCTTTTGTTTGCCCTTGCAAATAGTCTTCTTGCTCTTTGAGTAAGGCTTGGGTTTGATTTATCTGTGAGTCTATATTGAGAGTATGGTTTATGTATGGATGCTCTTTTGAGCCACACAAAAAACACTCTTGCCCATCTTTTAGTTTGGCTCTATCTTGCTCGTAGTTTTTTATTAAAAGCTCGTTTTCCCTTTTTTGTTTGAGTGAAGAAAGGGTTTGTTGGATTTGGTGTATCAGTTTTGTTTTTTCGATATTTAATTTGTTTTGATTTTCTATCTCTTGAGTGTACTGTTTTTGCAAGCTTTGCTCTTGTACTATTTGGTTTTGTGTAGTCTCATACTCTTCTAGTGCTTTTTGAAGCAGTTCGATATTTTTGAGTTTTTCTCTGGTGTCATTTTCTTTTTTATTTATATCTTTTGTTTGTTTTTCTATTGGCTCATACTCTTTTAAAATAGCATTAAGCTGCTTTTTTATTTTTGTTATATCCAAAAAAAAGTCTTGGGAGAGCTTTTCTATTTTGCTCGTATCTTCTAGCTTTTGCCCAAATATACTTGACAACTCTTGTAGAGATGTTTTTATCTTGTGATTGAGTTCCGCGTAGAGTGCTCTTTTATTTTGGATTTGTGTTTGTAGTACCCTTACCTCTTTAAGTTTGCTTGTATTTTGTGCAAAAAGAGATTGTTCTTTTTCTAATCCCTCTTGCAATTGAGCGAATTCTTTTGTTTGTAACTTTATTTGTTTTTGTAACTGTTTTTGTTCCTCATAGGTATTTGTCAATTGAACTGTTTGTGTTTTGATCGTAAGAGAGAGTTGATTTTTTTCTTGATTTAGAGCTTGTATTCGTATGGCTTTGTTTGCTAGTTCCAGCTTTGTAAACTGCTCTTTGTTGTCCTCTTTTTCTTTGCTTATTTGCTCGAACTCTTGGTTATATTTTTGGCTATCTGCTTCAAGTTTAACTAGAGTTTCCAGGTAATTTGATAGTTTTTTAAGCTCACCCTCTTTTTTATCTAGTTCTTGTTTTTCTTTTTTATTTGTTTCTAGTTGTTTTGTTTTTTCTTCTACTATGTTTGGCTCTAGTAATTCTATACTTCCTAGTGCTATTTCATCAGCTTCTATCTCTTTTTTCTTTGAAGAGTATGTTTCATAGATACTTTGTGAGATTTGTTTGTAGATATATGTTCCGGTGATCTTCTCTAGTAGGTTTGAACGCTCGTTTTCTTTGGCTTTTAAAAAGGCATCAAAACTTCCTTGGGCTAACATCATAGATTGAACAAATCTATCAAAATCAAGCCCACTAATCTCCTCTACAACCTTTGGTACTTTTGAAAGATATGATTCTATTATTTTATTTGTGTCTAGTTCTACTATCTCCATCTTTGCAGGTTGAAATTTACCATCAGGTTTCTTTCTAGCTCTACTTACTCCCCAGGAACTTCTATAAAACTTGCCTTTGATCTCAAACTCCACCTCACATAAACACTCGCCTGTGTGTCTGCTCATCAGGTCATTTGGGTTTTGAAGCCTTGCGGTTCTTCCATATAAGGCACAAGTGATTACATCTAGGATTGTACTTTTTCCTGCTCCTGTTGGTCCTGTTATGGCAAAAAGAGATTCATCTTTTAAGAACTCTTGAAAGTCTATGTTAAACTCACCTTTTAGGGAGTTTATATTTTGTAGTCTTACTTTTAGTATCTTCATTAGATTTGCTCACTTTTTGGCTCTTCGTGAAGATTTGAGACTACTTCATTAAAAGTTTGAGATAACTGCTCTTTGAAATCTTTGTTTTCTATCTCTTCTAACTCTAGTCTTTTTTCAAAAACCTCTTGAACGCTTAGTTCATCCAGACTTATAGCTTTCATCTCTTTTGCCCTTAGCTGTTTTTCGCTTTTTTCTATTTTTACTGCCAACAGGGTCAATTCAAGGTCTGAGGCAAAAGAGCGGATCTCGCTATTTGCAAACATCGGATTGTCATCTTTTATATGCACCTCTATCCAGGCAGTTTTGTCTTCTATTGCTTTTAACTCTTTTTTTATGGTTTCAAGATCTCCTTTTATAACCTGCAGTTTTCTCTTTCGAGGTACAGTGATCTCTTCCACTTCCAGATCCCTGTTTTCAAAAGTTAACAGGTTTACTTTTTGGGTGTTTTTGGATTCGCTGAAGCTAAGGGGTATGGGTGAGCCCGAGTATCTTACATGGTCAGTTCCCACAGTTTGGTTGATATGCAGATGCCCCAAAGCCGTATAGTCAAAAAGCTTGGCAAGATAGTCACCTCCTATATCCAGTGTTCCACCTATATAGATATCTCTCTCGCTTTCACTTGTACGGCTTCCGACGGTTGTAAGATGCCCCATTGCTATAATGGGGATATCTTTGTCCTGTTTTAGTTCAAGTGCTTTTTTATATACATTTTCATAATAGGCTTTTATCCCTTCCGTTGAGCGCTTCTCTTTCTCGCTTACGGTTTGTGCATCCAAACTTTTTCTAATAACGCTGTCTCTTAAAAAAGGAACGGCACAAAGCACCGCTTCGGTTTCATCGCGGTTCTTTAAAGGTATTACCACCTCCTCCTCTTCTTCACCGCTTGTTATAACATGAACGTTAAATACCTTTAAAAGCTGTTTTGGTGCTTTAAGCGTAGAGACGGAGTCGTGGTTACCCGCAGTGATCACCGCGGTATTTAAGCTTTTTATCCCGGAAAGCTGTTTTAAAAAATTATAATAAAGTTCAAGTGCATAATTGGGAGGTGTTCCCGTATCGAAAATATCCCCGGCTACCAAAAGTATATTTATCTTTTTTTCTTCTATTGTTTCTAAAAGCCAATCAAGAAAAGCTGTGTGCTCCTCTTCCCTGCTTTTCCCCATAAAGTTTTGGCCAAGATGCCAGTCGGACGTATGTAGTATCTTCAAAGGTTTCCCATCTTTTTTTAATTATTATTTTAAACTATCTACCTTAAAACAATAAAGATATTTGGGGTTTCAAAACAAGAATTTACAAATTGACGATTTTTTACAAATATTTTATCTGCCGGAAAGCTTGCCGAACATCTCCCCTATTTTGTCCAGGTCTATATCCATCTGCTCCAGTTCTTGGCTAATGTCGGCTACTTTAATTTTAGACATATCGGGAACCGCAGTAATATTAAGCTCTTTAACCTCTTGGAACTTATCTTTAGCTACCAGGCCGCTTTGGATGCAGTATTGCAGATACCTGTTGTACCTGTCTTTGAAAATATTATATTCTTTCTGTTCTTTTGAGGTTAGGACAACGTCCCTGTTTAGGAAAATATAAGAACCGAACAGCAGATCCTCAACATTGATATCTTCGTTGGAATCTGCCTGTTTTACGGCACCTATATTTTGTGCGAATTTACAAAATGAGATTGTTTTATAATCTTTTGACATTTAAACTCTTTACTTTTTATAGGGAGAAAGGGCTAGATTAATATCTCCCTGTTCCCTTTGGCGTTGGCCTCTGAGAGTACGCCTGTTTTTTCCAGCTGTTCTATTATACTGGCTGATCTGTTATACCCTATTTTCAATCTTCTTTGAAGGTAGCTGATCGAGCTTTTCTTATCCTGCAGTACGACCATTTTTGCCTGCTCGTAAAGTTCGTCAAGTTCACCTATATCAACACTTCCGTCACTGCTGCTGAAACCATCTTCAGATTTCTCTTTTAAAAAGCTTACGTCATAGTTAACTTCCCTTTGATCTTTTAAGAACTCAACCACCTGCTCTATCTCTTTCTCGTCACTCCAAGGTGCATGGATCCTGACAAGTCCACTCATACCAGGAGGAGTGAACAGCATATCCCCACGTCCAAGTAATGACTCGGCACCCAATGAATCAAGGATAATTTTACTGTCAACTTTCTGCCCTACTTTATAACTTATCCTGCTTGGCAGATTCGCTTTGATAAGTCCTGTTACAACATCAACTGAAGGTCTCTGCGTAGCTACGATCAAGTGGATCCCCGAAGCTCTTGCCATTTGTGCAAGCCTTGCAATAGAAAGCTCGACCTCTTTACCGCTTGTCATCATAAGATCGGCAAGCTCGTCAATAATAACCACGATATAAGGGAACTCGTCATAACCGTTTTGTCTTGCTTTTTCATTATAGTTTTCTATATTCTTGGTTCTGGTATCTGCCATCATGGCATATCTTTTTTCCATCTCCATAACCATATTCGCCAAAGCATTGATAGCTTCTGTAGGTTTTGTGATAACAGGAGTTAGAAGATGCGGAATATCATTGTATATAGAGAATTCAAGCATTTTAGGATCTATCATTATAAGCTTAAGATTATCGGGAGAATTCTTATATAAAAGAGACAATATCATGGAGTTTAGCCCCACACTCTTACCGCTTCCCGTGGTTCCCGCAATAAGCAGGTGGGGAAGCTTCTTAAGGTCTGTGATAAAAGGTTTACCCACAATATCTTTACCCAGTATCATAGTAAGAGGGGAACTTGCATTTGCAAAAAGCTCACTTTCTAGTATCTCTCTTATATAGATGGTTTGGGTTTCTTCATTTGGAACCTCTATACCAACCACGTCTTTCCCCGGGATAGGAGCCTGAATCCTAATTGTAGTAGCCTTTAAAGCCATTGCAAGGTCATCTTGAAGGTTTAATATCTTCGACACTTTTACGTTTGGGGCAGGTTTGAACTCAAAGGTTGTTACAATAGGCCCCGTATATGTTCTTACCACGTCACCTTCTATTTTAAACATTCTTAGCTTCTCAAGAAGATCCTCTATTTTCTGGTCTATGAACTCTTCGTTTATTTTGGATTTGTTCTCTTTTGGAGGCTTTTGAAAGATATTGCTTGGCGGCAGCTGGAAATTTTTAGGGATAAGTACCTCTCCCACATCAAGGTCTTCCAGAAGTTTTTTATTCTCTTCAAGTTCGTCTACAATGAGGCTGTGTTTGTCCTGTGTTAGAGGTTCTTCCTCCTCAAATAAAGGCTGCTCTACAGTTTCTGCTTCCACAGGCTCTTCTTTTGCTTGCGACTGCTCATATATCTCTTTTTCAAAACTGAACTCTTCCACAGAGGTTTGAGGCGTATCCTCCGGCTTTTGTAGAGATTGTTTTACAGGTTTTGTGAACTCATCCTCTTCAAGAGATATCTCGGCAGTATCACCTACCTCTTTTACTACAACTTTGTGTAAAGGCTGGGCTGCTGTTTTTCTTTTTAATTTTGTTTTATAATCGTCAAACTCTTTTTTCGGATTTGTCGTTTTCTCTTTCTTTTCGAATAGACCTTTAAAAGGGTTGTTAAAACTGTTCAGCTTTAGAGTAAGTGACTTTTCAAAATTCTCAACCAGGATTATGGAACTGACTACAAATCCAATAAGCACGAATATCCAAAGTCCGGCCAGACCTATAAACGGGCTGATGCTCTGAACTATTATATCTCCTATTTCTCCCGACATCTCATTGTCAACAAGCAACGACTGGGAGATAATGATACTAAGTGCCAAAAAAAGCCCCGAAACTGTTTTTTCAACAAGATTATCAATATGGGAAAAATTCAGTTTATAAAGCGGGTAAAGCAGAACCAGAAGATAGATATAAGATAAATACCCAAGATACTCTTTCGAGTATTTTGCGGCATTAAAACCTACGCTTCCAACGACACTCATATCGGTCATAAAAATAGAAAATGAAAAATATACGATGATCAACGCCAATACGGCAGAAATAATTTTAAAAACTATGACTTATCCTTTTAAAAGTTTTTGAATTCTACCTTGAAGCCTTAACCAGCTTCTGTGCTCCATAAGGGGGAAACCTGCCCATTGTTTTTTAGGTTCTGTTATTGTTTTGGTTACTCCGCCTCTTGCAGAAATGGTCGTAAAAGGCGCTATTGTAAGGTGACCTGCCGATCCCGCCTGCGCTCCCATTACAACATAGGTATCAAGGACAGTAGAACCCGCAAGCCCCGATTGAGAAGCGATAACTACACCCCTTTTCAAGACACAGTTATGACCTATCTGCACAAGATTGTCTATTCTTACCTTGTCTTCAAGGATCGTACTTGTAAATGCTGCCCTGTCAATAGTTGAGTTTGCACCTATCTCTACGTCGTTACCTATTATAACATTACCGTTTTGGTATATTTTAATATGGTTACCCTGCTTATCCGTTGCAAAACCAAAACCGTCGCTTCCTATAACGGTTCCGGCATGGATAATAACATCATCCCCAAGGATACAGTCCCTGTAGATCGTGACATTTGGATATACAACACAGTTATCACCCAAAGTCACGTTATCACCTATGTGTGATCCCGCCATCAGAGTACAGTTTTTGCCTATTTTGCTGTTTTTCCCGATAAAAACATTAGGTTGTATAGTACAATCTTTACCTATTAAAGGATCATTACCTTCTGTTTCCACCACTTTCGGTGCAAAAAATTTTGAAGCATACGCCAAGGCTATATAGGGTTCTTCGCATACCAAAGCGGTTGTGCCCTCAGGCACAAGCTCAGCAAACTCCTCCCTTACAAAAACCGCCGCAGCCTTTGTAAGGCTAAGGTCATTTTTGTATTTTTTGTTTTCAAGAAAAGTCAACTGGGTATTGTCAGAGTCTTTTAACGTATTAAGCGAAGATATCATTATATCTTCGCTTATTTCTATATTTAACAGGTCACATATTTTTTTTAAATTTACCACGATCTACCTTAGGTTTTTATCTTTCCATCGCAACGACACCGCTTCTTACTATCTCCATAGGTTTATACTTTTTAATTATATTTATAAAGTTTGCTATCCTGTGAGGTTCGTCTGTTGCGGATAATACAATTGCATCACTTGTAACATTTTGTATCGCACCGTTGTAAGCTCTTGCCAATACGTCAATATCACTTAAATTTTGATCGATAGGTATTTTTATCAATACCGTATCTTTCTCTATTACATCTTTATGCTCCGTAACTTTCAGTACGGGAACAAGCTTGTTAAGCTGCTTTACGATCTGGTCTATAACTCTGACACGCCCTACGGTGATTATAGTGATTCTTGAATACTCGCTGTCCGGAACCGGAGCTACGGTTAAGCTTTCGATATTATAACCTCTGGCAGAAAACAGGTCAACGATTCTTGATAATACGGATTCTCTGTTTATTACGATTACAGATAATACTTCCCTTTTCTCTTCACTGTTGTAAAAATCTTTAAAGTTATTCATTACTTATCCCCTTTTTCTTCCAAAAGAAGCATCTCATCTAAAGCATGACCGTTCGGTACCATTGGAAGAACTTCTTCCCTTCTGTCGATTATTACTTCTATTACGGCAACTTTGTTTGACTCTACCGCATCTTTCAATGCCGCATCAAACTCCTCTTTTGTCTGAACCCTGTAACCTACACCGCCCATAGATTCACAAAGCATTTTAAAGTCTGCCTGAACCTCAAGGTTTGTTTCAGATAATCTGTCCTCGTAGAATCTTGTCTGCCATTGTCTAACCATACCCAAATAGTTGTTATTCAGGATAATATTAATATGGGGCAGATTATACTGTGTACAAGTGATTATCTCCTGGATATTCATCATAATAGACCCGTCACCGGTGAAGTTTACGGATACCTTGTCAGGATTCGCTCTTTTTGTACCCATGGCATACGGAAGCCCTACACCCATAGTCCCAAGTCCTCCGCTTGTCATCCATTGTCTAGGATAATTGAACGGATAAAACTGTGCCGTCCACATCTGGTGCTGACCAACATCCGTAGAGATAAGGGCATCGTCACCCAGCGTCTCCCCTACTCTTTTAATAATCCATTGAGGCTTAAGTCTGTCACTGTCTTCAAGGAATCTTAAAGGCTGCTCTTTTCTGTACTCTGCCAAAGTCTCTACCCATGAAGAGTAATCGTTAAAATCGAAATCTTTTGTATGTTCTAAAAACTGCTTCATAACAACCGCAAGGTCACCTACGATAGGGAAATTTGGTTTAACTATCTTCGCAATACTTGCAGGATCGATATCAACATGGATAACTTTTGCATTTTTTGCGAACACGTCAAGTCTTCCCGTTACCCTGTCGTCAAATCTTGCACCCAGTGCAATGATCATATCTGTCTGGCTCATTGCCATATTTGCGGCATATTCACCGTGCATTCCAAGCATACCGAAAAGAAGTTCGTCGTCACTTCTCATAATACCTCTTGCCATTAATGTTTCAACAACAGGTATCTTTGTATGGTGTGCAAACTCTCTGATATCTTCATAACAGTTTGACAATACTGCTCCCCCTCCTACGTAAAGAAGTGGTCTTTTTGCATCGCTTATCGCCTGAAGCGCAGCTTTTATCTGTCTGATATTACCTTTAGTTGTAGGCTTGTACGTAGGAAGCTCAAACTCCTGGTCATAATTGAATTTTGCAAGTTCCGCACTGACATCTTTAGGCAGGTCGATATGTACAGGACCCGGTCGTCCTGTTCTTGCAATATGGAATGCTATTTTTAATACTCTTGTTAATTCACTGACATCATTAACCAAAAAGTTATGCTTCGTACAAGATCTGCTGATACCAACCGCATCGATCTCCTGGAACGCATCCGTACCGATTACGCTTGTAGGAACCTGACCGCTTATTACGACCATGGGGATACTGTCTGTATATGCCGTAGCAAGTCCTGTTACTGCGTTTGTAAATCCAGGCCCAGAGGTTACGATAGCGACCCCGACCTTTCCGCTGCTTCTTGCATATGCATCTGCCGCATGTACGGCAGCCTGTTCGTGCTTGGTAAGTATGTGCTGAAAATGATCCTGCTTATAGATCTCGTCATATACGTTCATTATAGCACCGCCGGGATAACCGAATACAACTTCAGTACCTTCTCTTTTAAGTGCTTCGATTACAATCTCTGAACCGGTTAACTCTTTGTGTGTTTCATCTATTTTATAACTCATAAATATACTCTTTGTGTTTATTTAAAATATTGGATTTTACCTAAATCTTCATTAAAGAAAAATGAGTTCTGCTTATATAGAACTATACCATGAAATAAGGGGAATTTTATATATTAAATTTAAAGTTGTTTTAAATGGTCTTTAAGAAGTTTTTTAGATTTTTTTGAGAGTAGAAAGAGATTCGGGATCAGATCACAAGAAGAACAATATCCCGAATTCTAAAGATTTTAAAGGTGACGTATCTTTATCTTAGAATTTAATAAGAATCCTATAATAAAAATAGCCGCCAATACGAAATATTCACTTGAAAAACCGAATAATCCCGGAATCAGGTTAAATTCCCATAAAAGGTAAACAACCCACAAGAGGATCGCACCAAGGGGAGTAGGTACTCCTGTGAAGAACTTGGCTACTTCACCCTCATCGGAGTTTATATTAAAAGATATAAGTCTTCTAAGTCCTGAAATTACATAATATGTAAATGCTGCAAAGATTATCGTCGTATTTAAAAGCAGCTCTTTGCCGTCAAATATGGCAAAGAACAAAAACATGGTAGGCACTATAACGAACGATAAAAAGTCCGCATATGAATCAAGCTGAATACCAAACTGTGTAGAAAGATTGTATTTCCTTGCTATTTTACCGTCAATAATGTCAAAGGCACCTGCCATCCAGGCAAACAAAGCCGCCCCGAAAAACTCGCCGTGAGTTAAAAAGTATATTGCCAGTATTCCTGAAGTGATATTGCAAAACGTCACTATATTGGCCAAATTGAAATGATTGTTCTTGTTAAATAAAAATGTCATATTATTTTCTTCTTCCTGCTGAATACTCTATTATATAATCTGCTATCTCATCCAGATGACAGATATCTTTCACTGCACCTATTTTGATAGCCTGCTGAGGCATCCCGAACACTACACAGCTCTCTTCGTTCTGTGCAACCGTATATGCCCCGTTATCGTATAAATCTTTCATAGCAATGGCACCGTCATCACCCATACCGGTCATCATAACTGCCATCGCACCGCCGCCCGCACTGTTGTTCAAACTTCGGAACATTACATCCACGCTTGGTTTATGCCTGGTAACCCTAGGAGCATCAAAAAGACGTGCTTTGTAATTACCGGCAACTTTATCAACTACAAGGTGCATATTCCCCGGGGCCAGATAAGCATGCCCCTTTTCCAGAACCGTATCTCCCTGGAGTTCACTTACTGAAACTTCCGAACTACTGTTAAGCCTTTGGGCAAACGAACGGGAAAAACCGTAAGGGATATGCTGTGTGATCACTATTGGGGGAAGACCTGAAGGCAGTTTTGCAAAAACCTTTATCAAAGACTCCACTCCCCCTGTCGAGGAACCGATACCCACTATTTTAGCTCCCGGCATAACTGCCGGCCTGCTTGGGATTATCTCGTCAGGATGTATTTTCCTATCATTCAGGTCTTTTGTATCTACTTTTTTAAGCTGCTGTGAAATAGGTTTGATAGGCTTTGGTTTTTTCAACGTATACCTGCTGAGTAAAAAAGTAAGATTAAGAAGAGTCTCTTTTATCCTTCCGCTAAAAGCCAGCATGGACTCGCCCATTCCGGGCTTGGCTATAAAACCTACTGCACCGTCGTCAAAAATAGAGTTTCCCCTTACCCCTTCACCTGAAATAACAACTGCAGGCATAGGGTGCAGTCTCATAAGGTTTCTTAAGAACGTAACACCGTTCATTTTTGGCATATTTATATCAATAGTAACCAGATCAGGTTCCAACTGCTTTATTTTTTCTCTGGCTTCATAAGCATCAACCGCCGTATCAACGACTTGAAAATCATCTATTGAATTTATCATATCCTTGATAACTTTCCTCATAGACGCAGAATCATCTATAACCAATACTGTATACATATACAATCCCTACTTTAAGATTAGAAAAATTCCATTTCCATAGTTTCTTCAGATGATTTTTTCTCATCTTCGGCAAATACGCCGGTACCGCTGATATACTCAGCTGTTGCAGGTTGTCTGACAGAGATCTCTGTTTGAAGTTTTCTCTCTTGTGCAGCAACCTCGATAGAAGTAGTGCTTTTATCAACATTTTTAATAAATGTTTCAAATCTGCTTCCCATTAAGATAACTCTACCCAGATTTCCTCTTGAATGATCAGAAAGTATTCTAAACCCTTCAGATTGACAGAATGTCTGGGCAAATTCAACATTTCTATGTCCGATGCTTTTAGAAGTAGAGCCGATATTCATAATATCGGCCCCACCAGAGATCTTGGCTGCCATATTCTCTTTTCTACACCCTTTTTTATACATCTCATTTAACATAGCTTCAACCGAATATAATCCGTACTTCATATCTTCATTGGAGTTATCTGTTGTAGGTAGAAGGAAATGGTTCATCCCCTTGACCCTTTTTACTTTGTCATAAAACATAATGGCCACGCATGATCCAAGAAGGGTTTTTAAAGCAATATTCTCATCATCGCTTACAACTGCGAACTCACCGCCTATTACCGTGTGAGTAGGCATCCCTTTAACGATCTGCGTTATTCTTGTAGCTGATATTTTTTCAATACTTCCATCTTTATGACCTAATGTAATCACTAGATATCCTTAATCTTTACAAAAATGTTTTGACCTGCACGCTGTACGTAATTGATCAAATCATGGGGATTTTCAGAGTGCCCTAAATATAAGGTACCACCAATTTTTAATGTCCTGAAAAGTTTTTTCAATATTTCGTTTTGATCTTCAACTGAAAAGTAGATCAAAACATTTCTACAAAAAACAACATCAAACTGATGAGTCTCAAAAGGATAAACTTCATCGTTAAGATTCATTTTTCCGAATGTTATCATCCGTTTTAGTTCATCGTTAGCTTTTATAAGGATCTCGTCGCCTGCCAAGCTTTTTTGTACTCTTCTTTTGAAATACTTCTGGGGCTTGACCCAATCGGGAAACTCTTTTGAGCTTTTTTGGTATCTGTAGATACCGTTTGCCGCATTCTGCAGTACGTCCGTATCTATATCTGTAGCTATTATGCTGGCTTTCATATTTGGATTGACCTCTTTTACGGTCATTGCCATAGAATAAGGTTCTTCCCCCGTAGAAGCAGCAGAACAATACATTTTAATCTCTTTGTTTGCCTTTACAAACTCAGGCAGAACCCTGTCTCTTAGATCAACGAAATGAAACTCTTCCCTGAAAAAGTGGGTTTTATTTGTGGTAAAAGTGTTAATGAACTCCGTAGAATACCTACCCTCTTCGATCATTGCCAAAAGTTCGTCAATATCACCTTTATAGCCTGTATTTCTTTTTAACTTGTCTAAACGATTGGTGATCATTATATCTTTATTCTCTGTCAGGGTAATTCCCGTAAGAGAATAAAGTATTGATTTAACCTTATCGTGAAGATGCCTGTTGTCACCCATATTTATTTTACGACGCTTCTAAAGAGTCTTTGCCGTAACCTGTTTGTTCAACCTTTTTTTGTGCCTCAATTATACCCATTACGTCAAGAATAAGTCCGATACTACCGTCTCCTCTTACAGTTGCCGCACCTATTCCCTCAACACTTCTGAAGTTTTTATCTAAAGGCTTAACAACAACTTGATGCTGGTGCAGGAACTCATCGATAAATAATGCAACTTTCAAGTTACCGGATTTAACCACGATCAACATACCCTCTTCAAGGTTAGTATGTTTAGATGTGATATCAAACAACTTGTGAAGTCTAACTACAGGTATAAACTCTTCTCTAAGCATCAGCAGATCCTGACTACCGTCACCAATTTTTTTGATCATCTCTGAAGTAGGCTGTAAAGATTCAACAATCGAACTTAAAGGTAAGATATATTTAACTTCGCCAACCGCAATATCAAGACCGTCAAGAATAGCAAGCGTAAGAGGAAGCATAATAGTAATTGTCGTACCAACTCCAAGCTCGGTATCAAGTTTTATGATACCGCCCAGCTTATTGATATTTGTTTTAACAACATCCATACCTACACCTCTACCCGAGATATCCGTGATCTGGTCAGCTGTACTTACACCCGCACCGAAAACAAGCATTGCTTTTTCGTTGTTATCCATCTGTCTTAATTGATTTTCATCTATCTGACCGTTCTCCAGTGCTTTTTGGGCAACTCTTTCCGCATCAATACCTTTACCGTCATCTTTAATCGTAATGATCATTTGACCGTTTGACTGCTCTGCGGCAATTAATATAGTTCCTGTTTCATCTTTCCCCGAGTTAACTCTTTCTTCAGGAGTTTCAAGACCGTGATCCAGAGAGTTTCTGATAATATGCATCAATGGATCTGTAAGACCTTCGATCATCGCCTTATCGATCTCAACACTGTCACCCTTATGATCAAAATTAACTTTTTTACCAAGTTTTTTAGAGATATCTCTAACTACTTTAGGGAATTTCGAGTAAATAGATTCCATCGGTACCATTCTGATACTCATAATAGAATCCTGCATCTCTCTAATATGTCTTTCCAATAATTCAAGTCTTTCAAGGACTGAAGTTCTAACTTTGTTATTCTCGATCGTAGTACTGTACTGCGTTAACATGGCATTGGTAATAACAAGATCCCCTACATTGTTCATAAGCAGGTCGATCTTGTCAAGGTTAACCCTGATAGTACTGGTTGCTGATTTTTTAGCTCCAGTATCTTTTTTCTCTCTTCCCGCTCCTTTTGCAGCAGGTTTTGCAGGGGCAGAAGCAGCAGGCTTAGCTTCCGCTTTAGGTGCTTGTGCAGGTTCAGCTTTAGGAGCAGCTTTCTCTTCAACCGTTTCTGTTTCGATTTTTGCATCCGGTGTAATAGAGTCCATATCATCAAAGAAACCGAAATTATCGGCTGTTTCATCAGACGTTGAATCTACTTGAGAATTTTCCTCTGCGAAGAAGCCCCACGCATTGTTACTAGCAGATACTGGCGTTTGCTGTCCTGCAGGTTCTTCAACAACTTCCGGTGCTGTTTCTTCAACCGCAGGCTCTTGGGCCGCCGGTTTTGGTGCAGGAGCAGATTCTCCGCCCATATAAGATCTAATAGTCGTTAAAAGCTCCGTAGTCATGTCGGTAAACGTATCTCTGTCCATTTCACCGTCACATTCCATTTGTAGGATCTCTTTCATAACATCAAGACCGTCTATCAATGTTCCGGCCATTTCAGGTATAAACTCGATCTGGTGATTTCTAAGTTTATCCATCATATTCTCTACATCATGGGTAAACTCTGCAAAAAATGCAAGTTCAACAGAAGCTCCACTTCCTTTTAATGTATGTACATCTCTAAACAGCTGTCCCATCTCTTCATCGGTAAGTGATCCGTTATTCTCTGCTTCAAGAAGAACGTTGTCGGCTGATTCAAATAACTCCTCAGCTTCTTCAAGAAACATCTCTCTATACATTGATATATCAAATCCAGACATTTTTTAACCTTTTATTTTAATTATTTATTTCTTACTTAAAACGATATTAACAGCTTTTAATAACTGATCGGGAACAAACGGCTTAACTATCCATCCTGTTGCACCTGCAGCCTTACCTTTAGATTTCATCTCATCACTTCTTTCTGTAGTTAATACAAGAACAGGGGTTTTTGAATATTGAGATAAACTTCTTAATTCACTAACCAGCGTCAATCCGTCCATATTCGGCATATTAACGTCGGTAATAATTAAATCATATGTTGTGTTTTTTGCTTTTTCCAAACCGTCAATACCGTCGACAGCTTCGGTAACATCATTATATCCACCTTCGTTCAGTGCATACGACAACATATCTCTTAACATAGTAGAATCATCTACAATCAATAACTTCATTTATTTCCCCTTAAGTGGATTAGTCACAAAACTATAATTTTTTAACTATAACCAAAATTTCTTTAAATTAATATAAAATTTTATTAACTAAATATCGCTTGAAATCAGCTCAATTCTGTCTTTATCAACCTTTAAAACTCTTACACTTATTTTATCGTCAACCGATAAAACATCATGTATATTATTGACTCTTTTTTTAGAAATCTTAGAGATGTGAAGAAGACCTTCTCCACCTTTTGGAAGCTCGACAAATGCACCGAAATCTGCAAGTCTGACTACTTTACCTTCTAAAACATCATCAATATTATAAAGTTCTTTAAAATTAATAATCTCTTTTTTCTTGTAAGCTTTCGCATTTGAAGATATGTTTTTAATATGCTCCATAGCACCTATTATTTTCTCTTTATCATTTCCTGTAACTTTCACGTTTCCAGTAGTTTTGTCAAGATCGATAGATACCCCGAAAGTCTCGATTATCTCTTTGATAATTGAACCTGCTTTACCGATTACAGCCATTGTTTTTGAAGGATCGATCGTAAACTGTTCAACCAATGGAAGTGCAGGACTCGGTATTATCTCTTGTGCTGCTTGTTCCATTAGATTCAGGATATGAAGTCTTCCCTCTTTTGCCTGGTATAAAGCTTCTTTTAAAACATCAAGCTCTATTCCTCCAAGCTTGATATCCATCTGTAATGCAGTGATACCTTTTTCGGTTCCTGTTACTTTGAAATCCATATCTCCGTCATGATCTTCAAGGCCCATAATATCAGTTAATACCACATGCTTGTCACCTTCAAAAACACCACCCATTGCAACACCTGCAACTAATGATTCAACAGGAACACCTGCAGCTTTTAACGCTAGTGAACCACCGCAGACTGTAGCCATGGATGATGAACCGTTCGATTCAAATATTTCGGAAACCAATCTTACAGTATCACTGAAATCACTGTTTATAGATGATTCCAATGCTCTTTTTGCCAGATTACCGTGCCCTAGTTCTCTTCTACTTACGCCGAATACAGGTTTAGCCTCACCGACACTGAACCCAGGGAAATTATAATGAACCATAAAGTTTTCGGTTAAAGAGCTTTTTTCCGTAAGAAGCTCATACATCTGACCGTCTTTTGCTCCCCCAAGTGTCCCCACTACAAGGGCCTGTGTTTCACCTCTTGTAAATAAACAGCTGCTATGCGCGCTAGGAAGAATATTTGTCTCTATTGAGATTGGTCTTACATCTTTTGGACCTCTTCCGTCTGCTCTTACGTTTTCATTAATGATAAGATCTCTTACTTTTTCTTTTTTTACTGTTTCTACGGCTTCTTTGACCTGCTCAGGTTCAAAACCGTTTTCAACAATAAACTGGTCCTCTTTCATACTTTTTGCAATATTTGAAAGCTCAGAACTTCTCTCTTTTTTAGCCATTGTTTTTATAGCATCTTTTATCTGCTCCATATAGTTTTCTCTTACATAAGAGATTAAACTCTGCTCCACATTATTTGATTTTAGTTCCACATCAAAAGTGTCAAACTTTGCAAAACCAAAGCTTTCTTCGTATGTTTTGCTGGTTTCCATAATGTTTTCACCTGCCATAGCAATTGCTTCTACAAGTTCGTCTTCATTTATATCGTTGATATGGTGGATCTTTACAAACGCTTCAATATCTGTTTCAATGATCTCTGATGAAGATATTGATCTCATCTCGATCATTAAAAGCTCTGTTGAAGTACCTGCAACAAAAAGATCAAGGGTTGAATCGTCAAGCTGGGTTAACGTCGGGTTTACCACCATTTCATCACCCACTTTTGCAATTCTTGCACCCGCAACAGATTTATTAACAGGAAGATCAGATACGAATAATGCCGCAGAAGCTGCATTAAGGGCAAGAACCTGCAGGTCAGCTTCAGGATCAACACTTAAAACCATAACAGTTATTGTGGTTGGATAAACAAAGCCGTCTGGAAATAGAGGTCTTAAACTTCTGTCGATTATCCTTGAAGTCAATGTTTCAAAGTCGTTCGGTTTCCCTTCCCTTTTAACAAAACCGCCTGCAAACTTTGCAGCTGCATAAGTTTTTTCTATATACTGAACAGTTAAAGGTGTAAAGTTTTCCTCTACAGGATTATCGAACTCGCAGGCAACCGTTGCCATTAAAACCGTATTTCCTACCGTTAATAAAACAGAACCGTTGCTTTGCTTGGCTACTTTATTAAAATTAAAAACCTCTTTGTTGTTGTTTATTTCCAATTCACATATTGTTGACATTATATCTATTTCCTTATTTGATTTTATTTTCTAACTCTTTTATCTGATCTAAATCTATATACTCTAAACTGTCATAATAAAAGTCTATCGATACGAAGTGAGCAGGTGCTTCCACATAATACAGGTCATCTGCAATAGACTCTATATCATTAACCGTAACTTCCGGTAAAACAGGTACCGCGACACATATCGACTTGGCTTTTTCGTTTATAACCGATTTAATGCAGGCCATCATGGTCAAACCGGTGTTTAAGCCTTCATCAACCAATAATACGTTTGTGTCCTTTAGATCTATTATATCTGAACTACCTCGATAGTTTGCTTTATACTGTTTAATTTGGTCTTTAAATTTTCTGTTTGCCTCTTCATATATATCATCAAGTTCAAGAGAAAAAGATTTCATAAGCTCTTCGTGGATAACTATCTCTCCGGTTTCCGTGATGATAGCTATTTCACAGTCATCGTTTTTCGGGGTAAATACTTTTTCCGTGAATAAAAAGTCAAATTCAGCATTTAATGCTTTGGCCAAAAGCAAAGCAATGGGAACACCTCCCGAAGATGTAGCTAGAACCACCCATTTCTCAAGCATCATCTCATCCATGGGTAAGACTTTACAAAGCTGCTCATAGGCATCTTTCCTATCTTTAAAAAGCGTTTTCTGAATATTCACGACTCTTTCCCTTTTTTACTCAAAGTTAAACACCTGGTTAAGTTTGAAAAGCTGTTTCAAATTCAACTCTACATAAAACTCATCCTGATTTATCACATCGTTTAAAGTTGAATTAATAGCCTGGTATGAATCAACATATTTAAAATTAACTGCCCAGCACTTTTTATCTATATTAAATATATATTCGGTTTTCTTGGCTTTGTTTGTTTTAAGATCATACTCCTGTCTGTATGATAACCTATAATCATCAAAAAGGTCAACCGTAAACTTGTAATTTACCGTTTCTGTTGTTTCAAGTGTATTTATATTCCTTTTAAATTTATATGAGGTATTAAAACTGTAAATATCATACTTAAAGTTTAACGAACTTGTATTATCTGAAATTTCGTCAATATTGTAGTTATATTTTACCTTATTGATCAATTTACCGACGTAGAAATTCAAAGCGATCTCGTTTTCAAGATATCTTTTTTCATAACTGTTTTTTGAACCGTCATAAACAAAAGCCTGTAATATCTTATGGTTAAGGATCTCGGTTAGATCTTCATTATTATAAAAAGACTGATTTATCCCCCAGCTGATGCTTTTTTGCGGCTCGTTTATAGAAAACTGGGAAAGGGCATTGATGTTATTTAAATTATACACATCCCCTTCCTTATAAAAAGCATTATCATAAGAGTGGGAGATATCAAACTTTACGGCATGGGTAAAATCATCGTATTTTTTAAGCAGATCCATATAAACGCTTAAACTGTGCGTATTTCCCCAGTAATGCAGATCCTCGTAAAGATCACTGTCATTGGTGAAATCCACATTTGAATATTTAAGCTCCTCAGTAAAAGAAAGATTTAAATAATCATTGAAAAACGTGGTATAGAAGCCAACAGGTATCGAAACGCTTGTTGTATTTGCACCTATCCCTTCTTTTCTTGTTTTTCTGTCGAAATTAACATTGGCGGAATACGTAAAACCGTCAAAAAACAGTTTATCTGAATATTTGTGAAGCGTCGTTGAGGGAAGCTCCTGCATAACTACGTCGTTATTATTGGTCTGAAGATCCCTGTAGTAGTAACTGTTTATATCAAAATAGTATTTATAATCATCATAAAAATATTTTACCTGTGATTCTACATATCTGTCTATGTCATCAAAAGCATCACTTTTATATTTTGTCGTCAGATAATCTATATCGTTCATATGTTTTACATCTACATAAAGACCGTCTTTAGAATTTTCGTCTGAAAAAAGTTTTGATCTTTTATAATCTATACTCCACCCTATGTGCTTATCATTGGTAAGGTTTTTCTCCTCTGCATAATCACCCGATTCTTTAAAGAATCCACCGTTTAATTTCAACATTGAATATGGTGAATCGGCAAATCTGTAAGTAAGATCTGCACCGTATCCTCTTCTGCTTCTGACCATAGGGACAAACTCTATATCATAGTTTGGCTGCGGGGCATAATAGATAGGCTGTTCATACATAAACCCCTGATCAGATGAGAACCCTACAGTGGGTCTTAGAAGTCCGGTTCTTCTGCTTGTATCGGTAGGAAAACCGAAATACGGGGTATAAAAAACAGGGAAATCATTTAGATACAAGGTAGTATTATAAGTATCTATCCACTGCTTGGTCGTATTATAAGTACCTTCTGAAAATTCAAGATTCCAGTCGGGATTCACACAGTCACAGCTAGACAAGGATGTGTCTTTCAGGATATATTCATCTTTTTTTCTATCTCCCCTGTCTGAACCCAGCCAAAGACCCGTAGTATTGTCTATAAGCAGAAACGGTTCCAAAATAGAGAACTCGTCGTCCACGTCAATAAGGGCATATTCACTGAACATTATATTTTCATTGTTTTTTGTGATATTTACATTTTCAAACAATTCAAGTTTGGAATTGTTCTTATCATAGATGAGCTTGTTTGCGGTTATATAATAATTTTTCGAATAAACGACAACATTGGTATTTGCAGTTATAACATTGTTTATAGTCTCCATATCTTTACTGACGATCTGCACATATTCATCAGTAAAGTCAGCTGCATTTACCGCAGCTGCGAATAATAAACCAAGTAGTGAAGATTTTGTAATTTTATGCATTTACTACTAACGTTTTACCCAGTTTATCGTGGAAAGTTTGTTTTGATTCGGTAAAAAAAGCAAATATAAATCCTACAAACATTGCCATTTCACTTATAATTCTACCGGAAGAACGGATTACAGAATTAAGCAGACTCACTCTTCCGAAGTTATAATAATCAATAACCCTGATCTTGGTGACCAGTTTACCGACAGTTGCCCCGTAATACCAGATGAAAAATGTCTGATATATAAACTTCAATGCCAATATCTGAACAAACGCCGAGTTCATGATCTCCATAATGATCATATAATCACCGTTTGACATCTCTATTTTATCCCATAGCATAAACATAACTATCAAGGTGATCGACAGATCATCTATAACAAAAGCTATAGTTCTCGACCACATCGACGCCAATTGCAAATTATCTATATCAACCTCTTGGTTTTGCGCCATCTAAAACCCTATTTTAAAGCTTGATAAGCTATATCTGTTCTACATTTTTTTCCTGCAAAGTGTACCTGACCGCAAAGTGCGTAAGCTCTGTCTCTTGCAGACTTGATATCATCTCCGAATCCTACGCAAAGCAATACTCTTCCTCCTGTAGCAAACAGGACATCACCCTCTTTCTTTACACCTGCATACGATATATGGGTATTATTCAAAATATCTTCGTCATGGATATCATCAACTATGATCTGAGCAGGTTCACTGCTTCCGTACGGATAATTTCCGCTTGCCATAACAACCGCAACACCGTACTGATCTTTGATCTTAATATCAAGTTTATCAAGCTGTTTTGTCGCACCCTTATAGAAAAGGTCACTTACAGGTGTTTCAAGGAGAGGCATAAGTATCTCACATTCAGGATCACCGAACCTTACGTTGTACTCCAGAATAATAGGTTCACCGTCTACTACCATAACACCTATGAATAATACACCTTCAAAAGGAGCACCCTCTTTTTTCATACCCTCAAGCGTAGGCTTGATCACTCTGTCTTCTACTTTTTTATAGATATCATCGTTTACCAAAGGTGTCGGAGCGTATGCACCCATACCTCCCGTGTTGGGACCCGTATCACCGTCCCCTACTCTTTTATGATCTTGAGCCGCGGGTAAGACTTTATAGTTATCTCCATCGCAAATAGCAAAAATAGAAAGCTCATACCCGTCAAGATACTCTTCTACGATCACGTTATTCCCCGCATCACCGAAACTCTCTCCGCTTAACATACCTTTTACGGCTTCCTTTGCTTCATCCTTGGTTTGGGCGATAATTACACCTTTACCTGCACACAGTCCGTCCGCTTTTACAACGATAGGTGTTCTTGTCATACTGTCTATAAAACTGTAGGCTTCATCTTGATCATTTGTTTCTATAAACGCTGCTGTTGGTATATTATATTTTTTGAGTATATTTTTCATATATACTTTACTTCCTTCTAACTGCGCTGCCGCTTTTGAAGGACCGAATATTGTCAAGCCTTGTTCTTTGAATATATCAACAACACCGTCTACTAACGGTTGTTCCGGACCTACAATCGTAAGATCCATCTCATTCTCTTTTGCCCAGGAAGCAAGTTCGTTATAATCTTTTATATTTATATTTGTACCTAAATTGTCAGTTGCTCCGTTTCCGGGCATGAAAAATAGATTATGTTCCTGCTGTTCTTTAGATATAGCAAGTCCTATAGAGTATTCTCTACCACCACTTCCAAGAATAAGAATGTTCATATGATTTTACCTTTTGTTTTATCTGTAAATTTGTAAATATTTAAACTTATCCCAAATGGCCGATAACCAGGAAACGGCCCTAAAAGCCAAATGCTACAGTCAAGAATACGGCTTCAGGAGCATCAATCACCATCTCTAACCAAGAGTGGGAAGTGCTGCACACCGCCGTAATTACAATCAACCGTATAAGAATAGTATCGGACCCTCAATAATTGGAAATCCCGAACCATCTAGGATAATGAAATTATATCCTATAAATTATTAAATATTACTATTGAGATTATCTTCTATCTTTTTTAGATCTTCAAACTTGAGTTTATACTTGTTTTTAAATACATATCTTAAAAATTTTGTCTCTGCTGAAGTAAAACCTTTAGGATCTTTTTTGCTTACTTGCAGAACCTCGTCATTAACATCCAGCCTTTTAAGGTCACCGTTGACTACTTTAAGGTAATAAACAAGAAGATACTCTTTTTTATTCTCTTCTATTGTTACCAAGACCTTATTTTCAAAAATATTTTCCAAAGGTATATCTTCAGTTATCCTTGTGATATTCAGATATCTTAAAACCTTCAGGAAATCTTCCGTATCCAAATATCCCAGATAAAACTTGCTGTAGATACTAAGATATCTTTTTAGCTCTTTTTTTGTCAAAAACTCAAAATCAAGTACCTCGTCCGTTTTATTTCTCAACCCTTTTAGTATCCACAATAAGGTATCAAAATATTTAAAGACTTTTACTTTTATCTTGTCACAGTGAATAAACTTTTTGTCTTTGTACTGGATCAGTGTTTTTTGAGTATTTTTCTTATAGATCAAATCATTGATAAGTTTTTCACTTTTTAATTCATCGGTAAGCCAGACTGTACAGTAATCAGGAAATACACTTGTACCCAAAGCACCTTTTGTCAAAATTATAAGCGCTTTGATCTTTTTATGAGGGAAAAGCACTTCAAGAAGAGCTTTTTTCTTTACAAGCCTCTTTCTCAAGTTCGTAGTGGTCTTAACAATTGTACTTTCAACGAAATAAACACTGTCTTTAGTGAAAAACAGCCCGTCAAATTCTGTAACATCTTTGTATCCCGCTTTATAAACTATCTGTGAATTGATATCTATCATAAGTCCGTTCTTTTGATTCTTGTATTTATCCTGGTGGGGACCTTTTAAAACAAAACCCGTGATCTTATCGTTTTTGAGTGCGTATTTTAAAAGAAGCTCATACATGACATTTTCATAAACCTCCCCTACAAAGCTGCTGTAGGTACTTATATAATGGGGATCTTCTTTATCAATGCTTGTTTTTTGAAGCTTTTTTAAATATTTAGAGTGATATTTATAAAAAAACAGATTATCATAGATCTCGTCCAATTCGAGTTTTTCAATATAATTTTCCATTTTTAATAAATTATTTTTTATTTTATCCATCCAATAAAATAGCTAAATATTACTTAAAATATTATTTGATATAATTTATAAAAATGTAATTTCTTTATGCTATAATAAAGTAACCAAGGAGATATGATGGGACAACACAGAGACATAATCAATCAAGAATTTAAAGATAATGAAGAGATAGATACAAGTAAAAATAAAAAACACAAACCCGATAATTTTGACAGAAAAAGAAAAAAGATGAAAGAAAAGGGTAACAAGGTTCAGATCTGGGTTAAAAAAGAAACACTAGAATATGAAAAAGAACTTACAAAACTCCAAATCGAACTATTGAAATTTCAAAACTATGTAAAAGAGAAAGGCCTTAAGGTCCTAATGATATTTGAAGGTAGAGATGCCGCAGGAAAAGGTGGAACCATAAAAAGAATAACAGAACACCTTAACCCAAGGGGAGCAAGAGTCGTGGCACTTGGTAAGCCCAGTGACACTGAAAAGACCCAGTGGTATTTTCAAAGATACTCGGAGCATCTTCCAAGTGCCGGCGAGATCGTTATGTTTGACAGAAGCTGGTATAACAGAGGCGGCGTCGAACCTGTTATGGGATTTTGTACCCCTGAAGAACACCATGAATTCCTAAGAGAGGTTCCACAGTTTGAAGAGATGCTTGTAAAATCAGGTATTATGCTGTTCAAGTTCTATTTCTCCGTTTCAAAAAAAGAGCAGGCAAAAAGATTTAAAAAAAGGGAAACAGACCCTTTAAAACAATATAAACTAAGTCCTGTAGATAAAGAATCCCAACAGCTTTGGGACAAATATACAATAGCAAAATTCTCTATGCTTATGGCTTCAAACACAGACTCCTGCCCCTGGACCATTATTAGAAGCGATAATAAAAAAAGAGCAAGAATCAATTGCATAAAACACATTTTAAACAGGGTTGATTACCCGAACCAGCTTTCCAAAGAGTTCACTAAAGAAGACGGTGAAATAGTTATAGGCGGTTCTGCAGAGATCGAGCTTATGGAAGCACAAAATAAATTTGCAAAGGTATTATAAGATATGAATTTAAGTGATTTTGAGAGAACGTCCTTTACGGGACTTTACAAGTCGAGAACCTCACATCCCAATTTCGGAAAGAAATATGTAGCAAGGTTTCAATTAAATAAAAAAAGATATATGAAAGTTTTAGGTTACGACAAAGCCGACAGCCTGACTGATACAAAAGCTTATTCCCTCCTTCAGGATTATAAAAAAAGTTTAACCAAAGAGGTTAAGAACGGTGCAAAAACTACAAAATCTTTAAAAATCCCGGCAGGGAAAAAAACTGTAAAAAAAATCTCGGCAAAACCGGTAAAAAATGACAATACCGATAACCAGCCGTTAGATCAGTTAAAAGAGGAGAACAAATTCCTAAAATCTATTCTCGGTGATTATAAATCAATAGACCTTCTCTCCTTGCAGGAGGGGATCCAAAAGATCTACGATGCAAAAGAGATGGAGAAATACCAGATCGAACTGATCAAACTGCAAAACTATCTTGAAGCTACAGGAAAAAAGATGATAATACTTTTTGAAGGTAGAGATGCTTCAGGAAAAGGCGGCGCTATCAGAAGAATGACAAGATATATGAACTCAAGACACTACAGGGTCGTCGCACTTGGAAAACCTACAGATACCCAAAAAGGACAATGGTTCTTCCAAAAATATATTGAACACTTCCCCACAGGAGGAGAAGTCGTACTGTTTGATCGAAGCTGGTACAACAGGGCCATGGTCGAGCCTGTGTTCGGTTTTTGTTCAGAACAGCAGTATGAGATTTTTATGGAAGATGTCGTAAACTTTGAACATGATCTTGTAAGACAGGATATAATTCTGGTAAAACTATATTTCTCCGTTTCAAAAGCTGAACAATTCGCAAGATTTGAAAGCAGAAGAACAAACCCTTTAAAACAATGGAAGTTAAGTGAAGTGGATCTTCAGGCACAAGACCTTTGGGACGAATTCAGCGAGAAGAAATACGAAATGCTAAAAAGAACACACTCAAGAAGCGCACCTTGGCATATTTTAAGAAGTGATGATAAACACAAAGCAAGAATGGAAGCGATCAAAGTAGTACTTAACAGCGTTGATTACTTTGACAGAAACTACTCTTTAAATTTTGAACCTGATGAAAAAGTGAATATTTCCGTTCAAAAAGAGCTTGCAAGAATGAGAAAGAAAAAAGATTACTAATAAAATGACAGATTTACACCTCCAAATAGAAGAACTTATAGAACAGGATGCTCCCGATTTTAAAATCGCCAAGATTATAAAACGGGAGATAAAAGAATACCTGGGTTCACTTGATGAGAGATTCAATGAATCAAGCGGTAAAGATTTCTTCGTAAAACACACGAAAAAGATCGACGGCTTTATTAAAATAATCTACAAATATCTTCTAAGAAAACATTTCGGGCTGTATCTTCCAATGAGCAATTCCATACCGTTGACCATAATAGCCCTGGGAAGCTACGGAAGGGAACAGCTGTGTGTTTACAGTGATATCGATATTATGCTTCTCTACGAGGAAATAAGGGGATTTAATCTTAAACCTTTAATGGAAGAGTTTATGACCCTTGCCTGGGACAGCGGACTTAAACTTGGAAGCAGAGTTCATGAGATAAAAGAGATCCAGGAGGGTGTAAAAGAAGATGTGACCATTAAAACCTCTATTTTGGAATCAAGGCTGATCTACGGTTCAAAACATCTTTGGTACAAGTTTGAGAATAAACTTGTAAATATAAGAAACTTCAAGCAAAAAGAGTTTGTACTTGAAAAACTCGAAGAACACAAACTAAGGCTTGCAAAAAACCCTTTAAATATGCAGCCAAATATCAAAGACGGCTACGGAGGGATGAGGGAATCAAATATGCTTTTCTGGATAGCGAACGTTACATACGGGGTAAGCAGTTCCAGACAGTTAGCCGGAAAAATATTCACAGAAGATGAGTATAAAAAATACCGAACCTCTTTGGAGTTTATATTCAAAGTAAGGAATGCCCTGCATCTAATAGCCAAAAAGAAGCTTGATATCGTCACCTTTGATGTCCTGCCGGAACTTAGTTCCAAACTCGGATTTAGCGATAAACCAAGACTGGTTAAAGAAAGGCAGTGTTCTACAAAGATCTTTGAAGCCCTTCATAATATACATAACTTTAATTCAGTAATGATCAGAAAAATAAGCAGAAGGTATCAGCATAAAACCTTAAGCTTAAGAACCATATATGAACACAGGGTAGGAAAAAATCTTTATATTTTCAAAAACAGGGTTTATACAACCTTTGGCAACAAACCCAAAAAGCTCAATACCTTTTTAAAAGAGCTTATTCATATACCCGATTATGTTGAGGAGTTTGACGTATCATACGTTTATTACGCTTCTAAAACAATACGTCCTACAAAAACGGGACAAACTTCAAAAAGCCTTATTGTAGCCCTGCTTCAAAAAGAGAATCTTTATGCAATAATCAAACTGTTATATAAAAGTGAACTTCTTTTAAGTGTAATACCCACATTTAAAAAGCTGATCAACCAGCCTCAGTTTGATGGTTACCACAAGCATCCTGTGGATATTCACAGCATCAGGACACTATACCATATCCAAAATATCAAAGACCCGTTCCTGGAAAAGATGTATTACAGGCTTACAAACAACCAAAAGTTCGTATTGAAGCTTGCGGCATTTTTCCACGACTGCGGTAAAGGTAGAGGGAAAGACCACCATATCGTAGGGGAACACCTGTTTAAACAGTTTGCTAAATCACTGAACATATCTGAAAAAAATATTCAGTTAGCAGGCACCCTTATCAAATACCACAATATAATGAGTATGTTTGCAACAACCGAGGATATATATTCACAAAATACTATCTTGAAATTTGCAGGTATGATCCCTACGAAAGAGACCTTGGAACTACTGTTTATATTAACCTATGCCGATATCTGTTCTGTTGACGAGAACCTTTATAAAAGCTCAACGGCTTCTTTGCTGAAAGAGCTTTATCTCCAAACACTTCCGGCTTACGAGAACAAAGAACTTCTCAAAGTAAGCAGCAGAAGAGCAGCAAAACTAAATGCCATAAAAAACCAGAAACTTTATCAGGAAACAACTCCACAGCAAAGAAAAAAGATATTAAATATCAGTTCAAACCAGTTCTTTTTGAAATTCAAAGCAGAAGATATAATCAAAATCGCCATAAGAGCAAAAGATGTTAAAGAGTGGGACTACAAGATATTCAACGATGAGCACCTCAAGATCAGGATAACCAGGGTAATTCCATTAAACCTGGGATTCCTTCTTGGGAAACTTCAGTTTTTAAATATCTCTGCTATGGGGATATACAAGCTTTTTGATAATAAAAAATTCTTTGAAATAGAGTTTGATGAGAAAGTCGACCAAGAGGATATCCCATTTATAGAAGAGATCATAAAAGATTCTTTTGATATGACAAAGGAAGTCACTCTTAAAAAACCTGAGCTTACAAAAGAAAATATCTCAATACTCTGCGAACACACGGAAGAGCTGGCTCAAATGAAAATAGAGGCAAAAGACCAAAAAGGCCTATTCAGTTATATTGCCAAAGTGTTTGACGAATTTGATATTGAGATAAACAGTGCAAAGATACAATCACACAACGGAAAAGCAAAAGACCTTCTGCTTATAGCAAAGAATGGTAATTTCTGCAACAACAAAGAAAAGATAGTTGATGAACTAACCTGATATCAGCTATTTTTCTCAACCAGCAATATATTAAGATCCTTGAAGTCTTCCATAAAGTCTTCGCCCATCTCCTGGGCTATATCATTTTCAATATCATAAACCCAGGATATTTCTATATTGGAGTTTTTTAATAAAACGCTGTTTTCCCATATATCAAAAATATCAAAAAAGATCTTTAAACTGCTGGAATTCACATACTCCAATTCCAAATTGACTTTTATATCTATTTTATTTGAGAACAGTTCATTAAACTTTTCCATTACCGACTTATAAAAAATATGAGTATTTTCAGGGAAAGATTTACCCATAATTTCTATAATTTTATTTTCCGGATCAATCTTGATATAAGGTGTCGTAGTTGTTTTTTCTATTATTATCTTTTCCATTTTATTCCTTATACATAAACTTTCAGCTCAAAATAATCTTCATCTTTGAATTTTACAAATTTATACTCTAAAGCTTCACTTCCTCTTCTTGCCATCTCTATAAACCCGATGCCGGCACCCCTGTCATGCTTTGTCTCTCCGGAACGCAGCATTTTCCTGATCAGTTTTCTCTGTTCATCATAACTTAATTCATTTACGGTATCTATTTTTGTTTTTATTTTTTCCATATCTTCGGGAACTACTTTATTTGAACTTGCCACAAAGTATTTATTTTTCTCATTATCAAAACCTATCACACATATCCCGCCGCTTGCAAATTTGTTCCTGGCATATTCATTTCTATCCTTTGCATAACTCATCAGGTTCTGCATCTGTTCAATAGCAATTGTAAAAATAGCATTAATTATCTTGTTTTCCGTACCTGTTTTTTCAAGCTCCTTTTTTACCGAGTTTACTATACTTACAAGCAGTTCCTGAGAAATCACGCCGCTGAAGCTGAAAATCGCTCCGTTGTTGTCCATAACCTTTCTTAACTCAATTATATTCATTCCGTTATCCCTTTTTCAGTTCAATTATAAAATCTGCACCGAAATAGTTTTTTCCTTCATATTCAAAAGAGTTGTTCTTTGCATAGATATTTCCGTTAAAATTTTCCGTTATTATTTTCTTACTCATATACAATCCTATTCCGCTGCCTTCTTTCTCCTGCTTTGTACTGAAATGTGCATCAAATATAGAATCAATGATAGATTCATCTATCCCGGAAGCGTTATCGTTTATACTCACTGTTACTCTTTGGTCATCCTGCGTTATAGAACACTTTAGGATTTTGTCGTCATCATCTTTATTTTTTAATTCATCAACCGCATTGGAGAAGATATTCATCACAACCTGCAGAAATTCATTTTGTACACCGTGGATAGTGATATTACTTTTGGGACAGACAAACTCAATAGCCGCATTATGAAACCTGCTTATTAACAGTTCATAGGCCTTTTCAAGACTTTCACTAACTAAGAAATCTTTTGTTTTTTTATTCTCACTGAAAAAGTTCCTGAAGTCATCTATGGTATTGGAAAGATAATTGACACTGTTATTTATGATTTTTAACTGCTCTAGAAGGTCTTCATCCTCTAGAGTGCCCATCATCTGCTTTATCTCGATATGTGAAGAGACTGTAGATATAACGGAAAGTGGCTGCTTGAACTGATGGGCTATATTTCCCACCATTTCACCCATTGCAGCAAGTTTTGACTGCTGCTGGATCAGCTTTTGCTGCTGCTGGTTCAAGGCTATCTCATCTTCCAGCTTTTGTTCAAATTCATTCTTTTTATCTAATATCAGCCTTTCCTGTTTATCACTGTGTTTAACGATGATATTAAATCTTTTATCTATTTTTGCGTATTCGTTGATCTGTGAAAGAAGTTCTGATATCTGCCGGTCGCTCTGCCTTATAATAGAATCAACCCGTTTATCAAGTTTTGAGTAGTGTGCCAGTTCTTTAAACATTTTTACCAGCTGCTTGTCGTTAAACTTTACGACAGTATCAAACCTGCCCTGCAGCTTTTGATATTTCTTTATTAGATGATTATATTTCTCTTCAAGTTTTTTATACTCTTCAAGATCATAGTTCCCGTGTTCGTTTTTATCCATAACTGCTTCCCCGTTATAATCTATATAAAAAACCTAAACCATATTCAAATTAATTTATAATATAAAAAATCTTATCACATTTTAGTTTTTATTAATATAAAATATCATATAAGAGGCACTTCAATATAAAAACAACATCCGTTTTCTATATTCTGGACACCTATCTTACCCTCCATATAGTTTTCTATGATCTCTTTACACATATGAAGCCCCAGACCAGTACCGTTGGTTTTGTCTTTTGTAGTAAAATAGAGGTCAAATATATTGTCAATAATATTTTCGGGAATTCCCCCTGCATTGTCGCATATTGATATTACCACGTTATTTTTGAGGTTTTTTGAAGTGATCTTTACAAAACCTCCTTTTATTTCATTCTGTACTATGGCATCTTTTGCATTGTTTAAAATATTGATTATAACCTGTATAAGCTCTCCTGGAACCAGGTTTACCATCTGCTTTTGCTTATAATCTATCTCATCAAATATTTTTATATGGTGGTCTTTAAATATGGAACTTGATATATCCAGCCCCATCTTTAAAACAGACTGCACAGAGATCTCTTTCTTTATCTTGTCCTCTTTTAAAAAATCCCTGAATACCCTGATGGTATCTCCCAGATAATTAACGTTTTTCACTATAGTATCCGTTGTTCTTTCAAAATACTCGTCTTTTAATATACCAAGTTCTTTTTGAACCTGAACAGATGTTATTGCAGTGCTTATTGTACTTAAAGGCTGTCTCCATTGGTGGGAAATATGACTTATCATATCCCCCATCTGCGCCATTTTTGCCTGGGCTTCGATCCTTTTTCTCTGTTGGGAAATTATCTTTTTCTCCCTTTGTACGCTTTGGGAAAGATTTTTGTTTATTTTGTCCAGTTCTTTAGAGGTAATATTTATAAGATGAAAAAGCGCCTTTGTTGATATAGTATCCAGATCTTCGTTTGAGATATCATCTTCAATAATTTTTTGATCTTTTTTATTTTGTACCGGTTTTGACTCTCTAAGCGCCAAAACAGTCATACTCTGGTTTAAAAGCACAAATTGACCGTTTTTTCTTGTATAAAACTCTCCGTAGGTAAAAAAGCCGCTAAATGGGCTTATCTGCATAAAAGGGGAAAGCTCTTTCTCAATAAGATGATTCATAAAGCGTCTTCTTGCCATACAGGAGTATATAAACACTGACTCGGGCTGAAAAGATAAAAGCTCATTCGGAATATCAAAGGAACTGTTCAGGATAAGTTCACTGTTCCCGTATCCAAGCCTTACTTTGTCGCCTATGTTAAGATCCCCTGCAAATTTTAAAGAACCGTCCCCGCATACTCCGGTTACCGCTCTTGCTATATTCAGGTCATCCCTTTTCAATATCAAGGGAAACTCTATCCCTATTGCAGGCAGCTTTTTAGCTACATCCTCTCCAAGATAATACTTATACGTGTCATATGCGCTGACCCCGTCTATTGTTTTTACTATATTATTTTCTACCTCGGTTATTGTCAGTTCTTTTCCTATTGGTTCCCAGTTAAAATTAAATCCTCTATAAACCTCAATATCCCCGGAAAAACTTGCGGCAACTGCACCTTTGGAGATTATCAGTTCATGGGTAAAAACAAAAGCTTCGTTAAACTGGGCATTATCTCCAGAAAGCCCTCCCGCAACTACAATATCATCAAAAGTGTCTGCAATTCCTTTTAGGTATTTCTCACCGTCGGTGTTAAGACCGTCTGCAAAAGAGATAATAAATTTCATATTATCCTGGGAAACCTTTTTTACCAGTCTTGAAGATAGTTCCTTTATCGGGGAATCATCATATTTTATATGGGAAACTTGTATTGAAGTGTTTTGAAAAACAGAAAAGCTTAAAACTGTTCTAAGTACAGAAACAGAAGCATCAAATATCTCTCCGTCTGTCGTAGAGCCTATGATTTTTGCATTTGGGACTACCGATAAAACCGTATCGGTAAGTTTTTTTATATACTTTTTATCCGGGATTCCCGTAAATACCTGCACCAATATATTATCCTCGGATAAAATACCCTCTTTGGATAAAAAAAACCTTAACTCTTCTTTATTGGTATAGTATGTATTTACGGTTCTCATTTATGCCGGTTATCTAGCATCTTTGATCGCAGAAAGTACCTCTTCGTAATTAGGTTCATCGGTAACTTCCGGTACTATTTGACGATATGTGATCTCCCCGCTTCTGTTAACAACAAAAACAGCTCTTGCACAAAGCCCTTTGAGTTTACCGTCTTCCATAAGTACCCCGTAAGCATTTGCAAACTCTTTGTCCACATAATCGCTTCCTACTACAAGATTGTCTATCCCTTCCGTTGAACAAAACTTTGCAGAAGCAAAAGGAAGGTCCATAGAGATCACGGCCGTAGTACAGATCTCAAGATTACCAACCTCTTGGTTGAATCTCCTTGTTTCTGACGCACAGGTTTTCGTATCCAGCGAAGGAACAGAGATTATAAGTTGAACCTGATCTTTGGCTCCTCCGACCTCTATATCTTCAAGGTCAGCCCCCACAACGGTAACAACCGGAGCAATATCTCCAACATCCAGATCATTTCCCGCCAAACTTACGGGAGTCCCTTTGAATTTAGTTAGTTCTCTCATAATCTTCCTTTTAGTATATTATATATAAAAATAAGCCTATAAATATTGCAGCCAAAGTCACACCTATAACCGCAAAATTTATATCGCCCATATTATTATGCCACTAAATCTTTGATTTTTACTTTTAATTGCTCTTTTGTAAACCCGAATTTCTCAAAAAGTTTACCAGCAGGAGCACTTTCACCGAAAGTTGTCATCCCTATAACTTCATCTGCAAACTTATAGTACTCTGTTGCAGTTGCAGCTTCGATAGCGATAACTTTCGTTTTTGGATCTATTACAGTATTGATATACTCTTTATCCTGCTCACATAAAAGATCAAAACAAGGAACCGATACGATATTGGCATTGATACCCTCATCTTCAAGCATACAAGCTGTTTGAAGTGCAAGCATAACTTCGCTTCCGCTTGCCATAAGAGTTACTGTTGCATTTTCCCTTTTCTTCAACAGGTATCCGCCGTTTGCAACCTCACCGAACGCTTTTTCAGGTTTAAGTGTTTCCAGCCCTTGTCTGGATGTTACAAATGCAGTAGGAGCATTCATAGTCAAGGCTTTTTTCCAGCAATCAACATTTTCAGTTGCATCGGCAGGTCTGAAAGTATAGAAGTTAGGCATTGCTCTAAACTGGCTTAACTGCTCGATAGGCTGGTGGGTAGCACCGTCTTCACCCACACCTATTGAGTCATGACTCCAGATAAAGTGTTGAGGGATGCCTGAAAGCGCCGCAACTCTTGCAGCCGGTTTTAAATAGTCGGAGAAAATAAAGAATGTAGCACTATACACTCTGAACAATCCGTAGATGTTCATGGCATTTGATATTGCAGCCATACTGTGTTCTTTAATACCGAAGTGAAGGTTTCTGCCCTTAGGGAAATCACCAAGTCCCAAAAGCTCTGTTTTATTTGAAGGTGCAAGGTCAGCAGATCCGCCTATGAAACTTGGAACCGCTTTTGCAATAGCGTTAAGGATCTTATGGTTTGAATCTCTTGTAGCAATTTTTGGCGTATCGCTGAAATCAGGATATTCAACTTTTGAATAATCAGGATTTAACAATGCGTTTAATGTCTCGTTCTGCTCGCTTAAAGGAAGATCTTTTTTAACCATTTTCTCCCACGCTTTGCTTAGTTCGCTTCCACTTTTCGTTTTATCAAATGCAGCTTTTACCTCTTCTGGAACCACAAAAGAGCTCTCCGGATCGAAACCTGCTTTTTGTTTTGAAGCTTTAAGTTCATCATCACCTAAAGGAGCACCGTGAGTCTTATGGCTTCCCTCCATAGTAGCAGCACCTTTACCGATAGCTGTTTTTGCGATGATAATTGTCGGTTTGTCACTCTTTCTTGAAGCAGTCAATGCATCATCGATTGCATCAAAATTATGTCCGTCAACTGTTATCACGTCAAAGTTTATAGCTTCAAATCTTTTTGCTACATCTTCACTCCATGCGATTGAGATATCACCCTCGATAGTAATATCGTTTGAGTCGTAAATAAGGGTAAAGTTTGAAATACCCTGGTGACCAAGTGTAGAACACGCTTCATAAGAGATCCCCTCTTGAAGGTCCCCGTCACCGCACAGGCAGTATACATGGTGATCGATTATCTCCGCAGTTTCAGAGTTTACACAGTATTTAGCGTATTCGCTCGCCATTGCAAAACCAACAGCATTGGCAATACCCTGCCCCAAAGGTCCGGTTGTGATCTCTACACCGCTTGTATGTCCGTACTCGGGATGTCCCGGAGTTTTACTACCTAATTGTCTAAAATTCTTTAAATCATCAGTGGTTACATCAAATCCCCAAAGGTGTAAAAGTGAATACACAAGCGCACTAGCGTGCCCTCCGCTGAATACCACCCTGTCTCTGTTTAACCATTGTGGATTTGTAGGGTCAAGTTTCAAGTGTTTGCTTAACACTGTCGTAATATCCGCAAGACCCATTGGTGCACCCGGATGCCCACTATTTGCTTTTTGAACCATATCAGCTGCTAAAAATCTAATTGTATCAGCTTGTTTTTGTAGTAGTTGTGACAATTTTATTTCCTATTTGTTTTGATTTATTTTGAAATTAGTGCGATTATACCAAAAAATTGGTAAAATCTACTATAAAGGATTTTTACACTCTTGCTTTAAAGATAAAGCAGATAATAAAAATTTGGAATATATAAAAATTTACAAGATTAAGTTTATCATTAATAAGCTATAATGGGTTAAAAATAAATTATATACAAGGTTAACAATGAGTTTAAAAGAACAACTAAAATCAGATTTAAAAGATGCAATGAGAGCTAAAGAGATAGAAAAAAGAGATTCTATCAGAGCTATAAATACTATGATTAAACAAATAGAAGTTGACCAGAGAATCGAACTAGACGACGCAGAGATAATCAAACTGATCCAAAAAGGGATAAAACAAAGAGAAGAAGCTATTTCTCAATATAAAGATGCAGAAAGAGACGACCTTGCGGATAAAGAACAGCGGCAGATAGATATATTCTCACTTTATCTTCCAAAACAGCTAAGCGACGAAGAGCTTGAAGCTGCCATTAGACAGATCATTGAAGAAGTTGGTGCTACCAGTATGAAAGATATGGGTAAGATAATGAACCCTGCAAAAGAAAGATTAGGCGGATCAGCCGACGGTAAAAGAATAAATGAAACAGTTAAAAAGGTTTTAGGATAATCTAAGTGGAAGATATCGCAAATATAACAAAACAGACAATATTAAATCTAGAAAGAAAAAATATAGATGCCACACCTAGAGAATATACAAAAGAGTTTTGTAAAATTGCTAAAGAGATAAGCTTCACAATAAACGACTGCCAATACTTCCACGATTCGTTGGATAAACTTACTCCTGAAGAGAGAAAAGGCAAAAGGATAGAAACCATATACGATCTAGTAGATGTCCTTCTAAAAAGGGTAGATACAAAAAGCCTGGATAAGATATCAGACCTTCTTCAAAAATCCCTTAGACCCTCCATTGCTTTGAAGATCGGAGACGACCTTCAAAGTTTCTCCATAAAAATAGGAGACTCCCCGTCTTTGATATTTGAAGAGTCCATCCAGCAGGAGATGGAAAAATTCATTGAACAAAGATTCGAGGTGGATAAAAAGGTCGTAGCAAAAAAGACTGCCGATATCGCAAGGCTTATCACATTAATGAGCAAATACCTAAGCGACGCCATCGACAGCAATAAAAAAGGCTCCAATAACGTATCCGATATAAAAGACAAAATACGGTCAATAGATATCTCAAATAACAGCAAGGCCGAGCTTGACAAACTGCAGACGAAACTTGTAAATGCCGCGATCACAATCGAGCAGGAGATATCAACCGTAAATAAAAATCTTGAAAACGGAAGAGATGAAGTATCAAAACTTGAAGATAGAATAAAAGAACTCGAAAAAGAACTTCAAGAAACAAAAAAGAAAAACACCAAAGACTATTTAACGGGGACATTAACAAGAAGAGCTTATGAAACGGAACTTAAAAAGTTTGACGAAAAATATAAAAGGCTCGGTCTTGATTTTGCGATAATCTTCTTTGATATAGACCACTTTAAAAAGGTCAATGATAACTACGGCCATGACGGAGGAGACGTAATACTAAAAACTTTCGCAAAACTTCTTATGAAACTAACAAGAGATATCGATATAGTAGGAAGATTCGGAGGTGAGGAGTTTGTTGTTGCACTGCACTACAAAGATGAGTATGAGCTTGAGAAATATATATCAAGGATCAAGAACGTCGTAACCAAAAACAAGTTTGTCTACCTTCAGAACAAAGTTCATATCACATTCAGTGCGGGTGTTCACCTTCGTTCAAAAAACAATAATATTGAACAAACCATCAATAATGCGGACAATCTTCTTTATGAAGCCAAAAGATCCGGAAGAAACAAGATAATCTTCTGGGACGGAAAAGAGTTATAAAACTACTCTTCGTCCAGGTCATCCTTGTTAAAAAAAGTGTTTGGATGAAAATTCTCAAATGCAGCTTTCATTGAGATAAATATTTGTGGGTTCTCAGCCTCAAGCTTTTCTAACAGCTCTTTGGCATTTTGTCTTGCGTGGGGCATCTTTATATCTATTCTCATGGCAGGACAAGCTTCATCTCCAATTACAGAAACCTCATTAGCTTCCGAAAATGCCCTTAATTGTCTTTCACGACAGAAAATAAGCGGTCTTATTACCATTAATCCATTTTGGGCTTTATATTTTGGAGGCATACTTCTCATACTACCGTTATAGAAAAGGTTCATAAAAAAGCTTTCCATGGCATCGTCAAGATGGTGGCCCAAAGCCAGCTTGTTAAAGCCGTTGTCTAACGCGTGGGTATAAAGATACCCTCTTCTCATTCTGCTTACAAAGGAACAAAAAGAACTGTTCTTCCGAATCTTCTCTTTTGAGATATCAAAGATCTCCGTATCAATTATCTCATGCTCGATACCGTGTTCTTTACAGTGATCGGCCAGGAACTGCACCTGCTCGCCCATACCGTAAGTTATCGTTACTGCTTTAAACTCGAACTTAAAAGGAGCATGTCTTTGCATTCTTTTTAACGTATGGATCAATGTAAGGGAATCTTTCCCCCCGCTGAATCCAACAAGAATCTTGTCACCCTCTTTTATAAGCTCATATTTGGCATTTGTTTTACCAACTGTCGTAGTTATCTTTTTACTTACCTCTAACAATTTAATTTCCCTTTTTTAAATTTATGCCTTCCCTTTGGCACTTTGTATCTTATTCACGTATTCATAATTTATATCTATTGCTGTTTTTGACGGCAGGCTTTTTGAAAGGCCGTTTATTATTGCGTTAAAATCATCAAACAGGTAATTTCCCATACTTCCCGGGATAGGGTTTATCTCGTTTAGGTAAACTTCATTATCTATAACGAAAAAGTCACATCTTATAAGTGACCCCTCAAATTTATGGTTATATATCTTTTTAAAAGCATCTTTTAATTTCTCAACCAGCTCTTCGCTGATATTTGCTTCATTTACCTGTGAAGTTCTGTTAAAATCAAGGTATTTTTTGTCAAAGTCTAGAAACTGCTCTTTTACAGGTTCCTCTACGACAGAGAAATTAAATTCACCGTTTATTTTAGCCCCCGCAAGGTTATACTCTTTGACCCCTTCAATAAAAGGCTCTATTATTACGGCGTCATCAAACTCAAATGCCACATCCAGGGCATATTGCAGTTCATCTTTTGATTTAACTATTGATACTCCTATACTGCTTCCAAGTCTTACAGGCTTGATAATAACAGGGAAATTCTCTAGTTCTACTTTTTCATCTTTATGGAAATATTCAAAATCAACGCTTTTTACACCGCAAAGAGAACTGTAACCTTTAGTCAAATATTTATTGAAACTTACGCTGCAGGCCTCAAATCGGGGCCCTATAAACGGTATACCGTAAAAATCAAGCATCGAAGCAATAACACCGTCTTCGCCGTCACCGCCGTGTATAAGGTTTAAAAGAGTGTCAAATTCAACTTTTTTTGCCCCGAAAAAACCTTTTTTTTCAAACCCGTTCTTCCCAAGGTCAAGTTTATTGAACTTTTTATAGTCACCTGTGCTGAAGAGCTTTGATTTTATAATATCTGCAGGTATTTCATAAAACTCTCTGTTCTTGTCCAAAAAAATGTACACCAACTCACTGTTTAAAACTTTTTTCATTGAAATAGCACTTACGATGCTTATCTCATGTTCAAAACTGTATCCTCCGAATAAAACCGCTATTTTCATTTTTTTCCTATTTCTGTAATTTTTTTAATGCTTCTTTTACCAGGCTGGATGTATCCGTCCCGCTGCATCCTGTTAATACTTTATTGATCTGTTCTTTCTTGAATCCCAGGGTTTCAAGGGCCATAACGGCTTCTGAAGCACTTTGGTTTAAAGAAGAGTTCTCTGAATTACCGTCAACAACAAAACCGCTAAGCTCAACCAGTATCCGGCTTGCCCCTTTGGGTCCGATTCCAGGAACCCTTTTTAACATAGAAATATCACTGTTATTTACTATTTGTTCAAAACTGCTGGGAGTAAAGGTACTACAGATCGCCATAGCTACCTTCGGACCTACTCCGTTTATCTTTATTACCGTATCAAAAAGCTTTTTTTCATTTATATCAAGAAAACCGTAAAGTGTATTGCTGTCCTCTTTTATTATTTGTGTAGTATGAAGCTTTACCTTCTTCTCTATTATTGCACTGCTGCAGTTCAAAGAGACAAAAACCTCATAGATCAATCCATTTACATTAAGATGTAAAAATGTAGGATCCTTTTTCTCTAACGATCCTTCAATGCCGACTATCATATAATCTCCGTTGGTTACTTAAACTTAATAATTAATTTATATAAATTATTATAACATATAAGAACTTCATATCTATTTAATGATAATTATCTAAAATAACGAAAAAAGGGAACTGCAATTATGCTGGAAGATATAAGTATACTGTATGTAGAAGATGAAAAGGGTATATTAAATATAGTCTCTGAATTTCTATCCCCTTTATTCAAAAACTTCCATACTGCACAAAACGGTCAGGAGGGGTTGGATATTTACAATAAACACTCAAATGAAATAGATCTGATCGTTACAGATATAAATATGCCTGTGTTAAACGGACTTAAGATGTCCCAAAAGATAAGAGAATCAAATCCGACTATCCCGATAATAATTATCACTGCCTACAATGAAAAAAACTTTCTCCATGAAGCTATCAAACTTGGGGTAAGGGACTTCGTACTAAAACCAATGGATCTTAAAAATCTTCTGGAAAGCATAAAAAAAAGTCTGGAACCCGTATACCTGAAAAAAAAACTTGACGCAGAAAGGAAGCTTCACGAAGAGGAGAGAATAAGAAACGCCAAATATACGGCATCAGGACAATTAGCGGCAGGTTTGACCCACGAGATCAATACACCGCTTACATATATTAAAGCAAATTTTGAGATGATAGGATATGACCTTGAAGATCTTCCTGATTCAAAACCCAAAAGCAGCATTGAACAATCTATTTCCAAAATATCAGACGGAATAAAAAGAATCGAAACAATAGTACACTCAATAAAAGAGATGTCCCATGAGAACAGTGAGACGATGGAAGATGTTAATATTTACACGACCATCGTAACCGCCCTTACACTTTCTTACAACAAGATCAAACATATTGCAAAAATCTATATCAATGGCGAAGAGTTCTCTTTAGATACGGATAAACAAAAATATAAATATATTTCCCATGTCCAAAAACAAAGAATTGAACAGGTCTGGCTGATTATTATTACAAATGCCCTGGATGAACTTGTAAAAATCAAAGAATTCGAGAACAGAAGACTGGATATTAATATCTCGTACGAAGATGATCTCATAAAGATCATCTTTGAAGACAACGCGGGAGGAATAAGTGAGCAGATACTTGATAATATTTTTGAACCCTTTAAGGGAACGAAAAACTCATCAGGCGTAGGTGTAGGCTTGAGCATAGCAAAAAAAATAATCAATGATCAGAATAAAGGCAGCATAAAAGCTTACAATAAAAATAACCATGCAGTATTTGAGATACAACTACCTGCAAAAAAGGACTTTTAATGAAAAAAATAATGATAATAGACGATGAATTGGATGTTCTGGATATACTGGAAAGGTTCTTATCTAAAAATGACAACTACGAGGTTACTTCCTATTCAAACCCCATAGATGCATTGGAAGGGGCAAAAAGGAACAACTACGATCTGATATTGTCGGATATTATGATGCCCGAGGTAAGCGGTATGGATATTCTTAAAGAGATTAAAGATCTCAATAGAAATACAAAAATAATCTTAATGACCGCATATAGTACAGATTCAAAAGTTCAAACGGCAGATCAATTAAATGTAGATGCATTTATAGATAAACCTTTTGTAGATCTTAAATTTGTTCAAAAGACTATATCTTCCCTTATATAAGGGTGTTTTATAAATAATTTAAACATTATTTAGATAAACTTTTTATCATTATTACAGATTAACTACATATTAAAGGTTCACTAATGTTACCAGATTTCATAACTAAAAAAGTGGGAAATAAAATTACTTTTGCCATGCTTATATTAATGACTATCAGCAGTATGGCTGTTCTATACTCTACTACATCAAAAGTAAACGAAAACTCTATAAAAACAACTAAAAAGAATTTGGATATGCTAAATGCGGCGATCTTCCAAAGTCTTAGAAATGCCATGAATACCGGTGATCCTGCACAGATACAGGCTGCTGAAGAGCAGGCAAGAGAGATAAGCGGAGTAAAAAGCCTTGTAATAGCAAAAAGCAAACCTTTAATTCAGATGTATTCTCCCGGTACAAAATTCACCACAGACAAAGATGTGATCAAATCCTTTAAATCAAAACATAACCAGATCATAGAAATGGACGGAGATGAAGAACACAGTTTAAGAATGATCAAACCCATGATCGCTACGCAAGAATGTCTAATCTGTCATGCAAACCAGAAAAAAGGTGATGTAATAGGTGTTATGGATCTTACTTTCTCGTTAAAATCATCTGATGACAATATAAAAGATATCATAATAAATATACTTGTAAGCTCTACACTTCTTGGATGGCTTACCATAGGTATAGTTTATTTTGTAGTGAAAAGAACAATTAGCCCCCTTGAAGGTCTTAAAAAAGGTTTTGAGAACCTTATAAAATCAAATGACACAAGTATAAAACTGCAGGCTGAATCAAACGATGAGATAGGAGAAGTCGCAAACCTTTTCAATAAATATATGGATCAAGTGAATAAGGGATTAAAGCAGGACGAGATCGTTATCAACGAGACAAACGACGTACTTCAGAAAACTGCAAACGGTTTCTTTGTATACAAAGTAAATTCAACCGCTTCAAACCCTCATGTTGAAGCTATGAGAAAGAACCTTAATTATATGATAGAACATGTAAAAGAGACTCTTGACAAGATCAACACAACTCTTAGAAACTACAGCCAGTCAAAATATGATTATAAAATAGACGATAACGGCATTTACGGAGACCTTGGAGCAGTAACCGCAGGTATCAAGCTTGTGGGGAACAATACATCCGAGATCCTGGCAATGATCCTTAATACGGGAGATCAACTAAACACGAACACCCATACCCTCTCTGAATCTTCTGCCGGACTTTCAAAGTCTTCAAATACACAGGCAGCTTCACTTGAAGAAACCTCTGCCGCACTTGAACAGATGACCGCTACGATAAAAGGTAATACTCAAAATGCTACAAAAATGGCAAACCTTGCCAGTGAAGTAACAAATTCCGCAAAACAGGGTGAAAATCTTGCAAACTCAACAACCATTGCAATGGACGAGATAGTATCACAGGTAAGCTCGATCAACGAAGCTATAGAAGTTATCGACCAGATAGCGTTCCAGACGAATATCCTTTCTCTTAATGCTGCGGTTGAAGCTGCAACTGCAGGTGAAGCGGGTAAAGGTTTCGCGGTTGTTGCACAGGAAGTTAGAAACCTTGCAAGCAGATCAGCAGAAGCTGCAAACGAGATCAAAGCTTTGGTTGAAAATGCTACAACAAAAGCAAACGACGGTAAAAAAGTATCAACAGACATGATCGACGGATACAAAGAATTAAATGAGAACATAGGGAATACAATCCAGCTGATCAATGAAGTAACACAATCTTCAAAAGAGCAGCAGGATACTATTATCCAGATAAACGATGCGGTAAACTCTTTAGATAAAGCCACACAGGAAAACTCTACAGTTGCAGATAATATTTCAAATATGTCCGAAGATATAAAAACCATGTCCGACAGGCTGGTAGGTGCAGCATCAAAAGCGAACTTCCTTCAGGAGACCCGAAACCAGGTTTGTGATGTTGACCTTATATATGAAATTGCCAACCTTAAGGTTGAACTGTTCAGTTATAAAGATGATGTATTCAGAAGGCTTTCTGACCATAGTGACAATAGTGTTAAACCTTTCGATAGACTTGATAAATGGCTGGATGACTATACAGCGAAACATCCAAATACGAATCAAGAACTGGTAGATAAACTTAAAATCATGAATAAGAATCTCCATGGATATCTTGCACAGCTTATGGATTCAACAGCAAGGAAAGAACCTAACAATATAATTAATGATAATGCAAAGAAAGTTGAGATAGAATCTATGAGAATTTTCGGTACTCTGAACCAAATAAAAGAAGATAAGTGTAAAGGTAACTAAATATGTCTAACAACAACTCTATAAAACTTGACGTGGTAACTCAGCTATGTGAAGTGATAGAAGAATCTGAAAAAATGACTATCGAGGTAATGAACCACCTTGACGTAGTTTTAGAAAAACTTGAGCAAATTGAACACAGTAAAAATTTAAAAAATGATATTGACGGAATAAAAAACAATATACTTATAACTATGGAATCTATGCAGGCACAAGATGCCAGCAGACAGAAAATAGAAAGAGTTATAAACAATATAGACCCTGATAACGGTAAATTTGCAGCCAGTGCAAAACATCTCGCAGGAGATGATAATGATGACCTGGTAGATAATGACGATATAGAAGCGTTGATCGCCTCTATGGGAGCATCAAACTAAAAGTTTCGATGCGCTTCTTCTTTAATGCAGCAGCTCTGCAATAAGCTCTGTTGCATAACTGCCTTTGGGCAGTTCAAAACTTAATTCAAACCAGGCTTTTTCCTCTTTATATTCACTGCTTATATTATCGGGGAATACCCAGGCAAATCTTCTGGAACCCTGTTCATTGGTTTCTTTAACAAATTCATTTTCAAACTTCCAAGCATCATCAACAGCAAGCTTTGCTTTTTTACCGGACAACAACCCGGTTGGAACCCTGTCTTTATCAAAAAACTTTGAAGACTCAGACTCCAGATCCTCACAGTAAAATATCTTGCCGTAGGGATAATGACTCATAACATCGCCTTTTAAGAGTTTTAAAGGGTGTTTTTGGGTCTGAATAGATTTTATTACATCTTCATCAAGATCAAGTTTTTGGGAAATCTCTTTTGCTTTAAAAGAATCTATTATCTTACTTGTTTCAATCCTTTTTGAAAGCCATTGATTGAAAAGATAAGACTGGTATGCATTTATATACATCTGCTTCAGCTTTCTGTTTCTCTCTTTTCTTTTCCCCTCTATTATCTCCTGCCCTTTTATATAGTTGTCACCATCTATTCCAAATCTCTGAAAACCGAAATAATTGGGCATCCCCAAAGATGCGATCTGCTGCAGTGCCGATTCAAGTATATTTCTATGAAAAGGCTGAACCCTTTTAAGACGGATAAAGAAACTGTTCCCCTTAAGGTGCCCTACTCTTATTTTATTATTATGGTAGGTTTTTTCAAGTATCTTTATCTGTGGATGTTCAAAAGCATCAATTTTCTCTTCAAAACTTCTGTGCATTGAGATATGCTGTACCGTCATGGCATTTTTATCTTTTAATCCCGCATATCCTATATCCCTGCTTTTACACCCTATTGAGTCCGATAAGATTGAAACCATATCCCAGGTTGAAAGATCTTTTTTCCTGATTTTTAGAATAAGATGCTCCCCTTCCCCGCTAAACTCGTATAAAGGGATCTCTGTTACGACAAAATCATCTTTGCTCTGCTTAAAATAAACATCAACTCCGCTGTGGCTTAAGTATCTTTGTAGTTTCATATATTCTCTATTCTATTTAAAATTTTGCAATTATAACCAAATTATTTAAAATTGGAAGCTGTAGCTTAGACCAAACCACTGTTTGCTCCAGTAATCATCGGTTGAGCCCAGATCAGAGTTTTTCAAATAAGCGGAGAATACAGACTCTCCCGTATAATAATCAAACATCAAAGCCGTAGTAAACCTGTCTTTTCCCCTATTTATATTATATTCCCTTTCAAACTTGTCCAAAATATAAAAATAATCGGTATACTCATAGCTTAATCCTGCAGATATGCTCCATCCTTTTGTTTGGGGATATCTGACTAGTGATGTGTTTTTGTTGTCCATGGTTTTAAAGTCATCCCTTAAAACATCCGAGTATCTAATAAGAGTACCCAACGACGCACCCCTGGTAAAGTTACCGTAATCAGCATGAAAATGATTATTTATGTCTACTTTACCGTCAAAAAAACTTCCTACTGGAATATTTTGCACAAAATCATAATTTACACCAATCGTGGTTTTGTTATCTATTTGATGCTTCCACCCTTGGGGATTATTGGCAGCCAGCAGATCGTGAAATCCCTGTTGCAGTTCTTTGGCATAGGTTTCATCACCTATTCTTCCAAGACTTAATCCTAAACCGTGAAGATAGTTTTCCCCCAATATTTTATATAGAGAAAGATTTAAATACATATGCCCGGCATATGGTGAATCAAATTTTGTTTTATCAGTTTCCCGTATATCGTTTGGTGTATATATATCATGGTGCAGATTAATGCCTATATTGTCAAAATAAGTCTCTTTACTCTTATGCATCCATGAAAACACCATACTGTTGGTGAGATGCCCGTCATCGTCTTTTATCGAATCATTTTCAATATTAAATAAAAATGAGTCCGCGTTTATTAACTGTACCGCGGCGATCAGTGATATAAGTGTTTTTTTCATTTTTAATCCTTTTTATTTTTAAAATGGTGTCCTGCACACGGGCATCTGTATATACCTTTTTTTGCCCGGGCAAAAATATTCAAATCTATTTTGTGTTTTTTTGCTATCTTTTTTATTGTTTTTTTATGTTTTTCGTCAAAGGTGAACAACACTTCGTACTCTTCCCCGCTGCACCCAATATCCGTTAATATATCGTAAAACAGTTCAAAACCAATATTGTTTGATTTTGAAAGCCTTTCAAGCTCAAAGAACAGCCCGTCGGAAATATCCATTGCACTGCTTATATAAGGAGCTATTTCATAAAAGAACGAAGGATTTAACACCGGCTTTATAAATTTGGAAGTTTTATCTACTTTTTCCCCTTTTAAAAGCCTCTGCAGATCCTTTTTCGCACCTCCAAGATCCCCCGTATAACATACCAGGTCACCTTTGCCTGCACCCGATCTTAAAACGGGATTGTCCGTTTCTGATATTATGGTTACCGAGATATCAAGCTTGTTGTTTGATATGGTATCTCCACCTATTATTTCAATACCGAACTCTTTTGCAGCACTTTTAAAACCTTTTGCCAGTTTCTCCATCTGCTTTAGGGTAAAATCAGGGGGTATTGCAACGCTAAGCAGTGCAAATTTGGGTTTTGCATTCATAACTATTGCATCGCTAATATTAACAAGCATCGATTTTTTTGCGATCTGTTTAAGACTCATCCACTCCCTTTTGAAGTGGACGTTTTCAAAAAAAGCATCCATACTGTATACATACCTGCCTACAACCGCACCGTCGTCACCTATATATTTGCTTTTTGTAAATTGTTTAATAAAATAATCTTCTTTATTCATAATCGGCATTATAGCATTATATAGATATAATAAATTCAAAATATCTATAATAAAAGGAAAAACTTGGATTATTTAAAAGTAATCGGAAAGCAAAAGCTAAAAGGGAGCATAAAAATAAGCGGTGCAAAAAATGCCGCCCTTCCTTTGCTTGCATCTACAATATTATCAAAAAACAAACTGAATATATCTAACCTGCCCAACGTAGTGGATATAAACACGCTATTAAAACTACTGGGGATGCTGGGTGCCCAATATAAGAATAACGATATTTTACAAATCGATTCAACAACTATTACGAACACAAAAGCAAATTACGAGATCGTAAAAACAATGAGGGCCTCTATTTTGGTTCTTGGACCTCTTCTTGCAAGATTCGGGCATTGTGAGGTTTCGCTTCCGGGAGGCTGCGCCATAGGGCAAAGACCCGTTGATCTTCACTTAAAAGCTTTGGAGCTTATGGGTGCGGTCATAGAGATAAAGAACGGTTACATAGAAGCAAAAGCTCCCCACGGACTTCAGGGTGCAACCATAGTATTTGACAAGATCACCGTAACAGGTACGGAAAATATAGTTATGGCAGCAGCCCTGGCAAACGGTACGACAACTATAATCAATGCGGCAAAAGAACCTGAAGTGGTTCAGCTGTGTGAAGTATTGTCTGACGCAGGGGTAAAAATAGAGGGTATCGGTTCAAACGAACTTGTTATTGAGGGTACGAACAAAGAGCTTGTTCCAATGAAGGATTTCAGTATTATACCGGACAGAATAGAAGCCGGAACATATCTTTGTGCAGGTGCCGTTACAAACTCAACCCTGACAGTTGAGAATGTGGAACCAAATCACCTGGATGCAGTTTTGGCAAAATTCGAGGAGATGGGGTATATGATATTAAAAGAGGAAACCTCAATTACGATACTTCCCGCAGAGAAAATAAAACCCGTAAATATCATCACAACCGAATACCCGGGATTCCCCACTGATATGCAGGCACAATTCATGGCAATAGCAACCATGGCCCAAGGTGTCAGCACAATAGATGAAACACTTTTTGAGAACAGATTTATGCACGTAAGCGAGCTTACTAGAATGGGAGCCGATATAAAACTCCAAGGTACGGTTGCCACTATCACGGGAACACCTGATAAACTTTTCGGTGCCGATGTTATGGCAACAGACCTTAGAGCCAGCAGTGCCCTGGTATTGGCGGCACTTGTTTCCAAAGGGGAAACCAATATCCACAGGATATACCACCTTGACAGAGGTTACGACCATTTGGAAGAAAAACTTACCAAAATCGGAGCCAAAATTCAAAGACTAAAAGAAAATTAATTATTAAGCTTAGTTGATCTATAATAATAGCTTTCACAAAAAATAGGATGATAAGATGAGACACTTTTTAACATTAAGAGATTATACAAAAGAAGAGATATTAGAGATTATTGATCTTGCTATCAAAATAAAAAAAGAGACAAAAAAGAAAATATTCAGAGACTATATGCCTAAACAGACACTGGGTATGATATTTGAAAAAAGCAGTACCAGAACAAGGGTGAGCTTTGAAACGGGTATCTACCAGTTAGGAGGCGTAGGATTGTTCCTAAGCTCGAACGATATCCAGCTTGGACGGGGTGAGCCCATAAGCGATACAAGCAGGGTAATAAGCAGAATGGTTGATATGATCATGATCAGAAACGATTCACAAAAAGAGCTTGAGGAGTTTGCCTCTTACTCAAAGGTTCCGGTTATAAATGGTCTTACGGACAAATTCCACCCGGTTCAGCTTATGGCTGACTACCTTACCATCCTTGAAGCCGGTCTTGAGAAAAAACTCAAAGTAGCGTATATAGGAGACGGGAACAATATGACCCATTCATGGCTTATGCTTGCTTCCAAGCTTGGATTTGACCTAAGCATCGCAACACCTGCGGGATATGAAGTGGATAAAGATATTTATTTTGAAGCACTCCAGTTCGCTAAGGAAAGCGGAGCGGTTATTACAACTACCGATGATCCCCAAGAAGCTGTAAAAGATGCCACTGTAGTTACAAGTGATACCTGGATATCTATGGGTCAGGAAGATGAAAAAGAGAAAAGGATCAATGACTTCAAAGGTTTCATCGTAGATAAAGAGCTTATGGGCAAAGCTGCAAAAAACGCAATTTATCTTCACTGTCTTCCTGCATACAGAGGATATGAAGTAAGCGAAGAAGTATTTGAAGAAAATGCCGATATTATTTTCAGCGAAGCTGAGAACAGGCTCCATGCACAAAAAGCAGTCATGGTATGGCTAGACGGTAAGAGGAATGCCTAATGATAGATTTCAGCAAATTTGAAAAATACAGCAGACCTGGTCCCAGATACACAAGTTATCCTACGGCTCCGGAATTTCATACGAACTTCACCCAGGATGATCTGATAAAAAGATTCAAATCCCAAAGTGACGACAGACCGCTGTCCCTTTATATCCATATCCCTTTTTGTAGAAGTGCCTGTTATTTCTGCGGATGCAACGTAATATTCACAAGTAAAGAGGATAAAAAGACCAGATATATAGATTATCTGAAAAAAGAGCTTGATATACTGGCAAAACACCTCAATACAAATAGAACGGTTACCCAGATGCACTTTGGAGGGGGAACTCCTACATTCTTAAGCCCTGAGCAGCTAAAAGAGGTGATCGATGCCATAAAAACAACTTTTCCAAACTTTGCCCCGGATGCTGAAGTTTCATGTGAAGTTGATCCCAGATACTTTACAAAAGAGCATATGGATGTATTAAAAGGCGCGGGTACGAACAGATTAAGCTTCGGTGTTCAGGATCTTGATCCAAAAGTTCAGGAAACAATACACAGAATACAACCTTACGAAACAACACAAAATGTCGTAAAAATAGCAAGAGAAGCGGGAATAAAATCTATAAATATTGACTTGATATACGGACTTCCATATCAGACAAAAGATAGTTTCAGAAAAACTATAGAGCAGATAATAAAACTTGATCCAGACAGACTCGCTGTGTTTAACTATGCCCATGTGCCGTGGATGATGAAAACACAAAGAAAATTTGACGAAACAACATTTGCACCTCCGTCAACAAAACTAGAGATACTAAAAGATACTATTGATTTCTTTACAACAAACGGTTATAACATGGTGGGAATGGATCACTTTGCAAAACCTGAAGATGAACTTTTCAAAGCTATTAAAAAAGGTGAACTGCATAGAAACTTCCAAGGGTATACGACCAAAGGGGGAGCCGATCTTATAGGTATAGGTGTTACTTCTATCGGTGACGGTGTTGATTATTATGTGCAGAACTTCAAAGACCTTAAATCTTACGAAGATGCAATAGATAACGGGAATCTGCCGGTATTTAAAGGTTACAGCCTGAATGATGATGATATATTAAGACAATATGTGATCATGGAATTAATGTCAAACTTCTCTCTTGATATAAAAAGATGTGAAGAACAGTTCAAGGTAAACTTCAAAGAATATTTTGCTGATGCCATTGAAGCTCTGCAGGAGTTCAATGAAGCGGAACTTCTTACGATCAACGAGGATAAAATAGAGGTAAATCAAACAGGAAGTATGTTAATTAGAAACATAGCTATGGTGTTTGACGCTTACTTGAATAATATCCCTGAAGATAAAAGAAGATTCAGTAAAACAATATAGAATAAGGATTTTATTTAATGATGCCGAAAGTTGAAGAGATTTGTGTAAAAGATGTGGTAACCACCGATATAAACTCTTCTATAGAAGATGCTATAAAAAAAATGGCAAAATACAATGTAAGAAGCATAGTTATACTTGACCGGGATAGTAATGATTTTTTTATATTCACGACAAATGATGCTATAGAATACAGGATTCAAAACCTCTCTTTAAAAACCAGATTCAAGGACACTGTACTGAACAGGGTGCAAAAAGTCGATGCAAAAGTAAACGTTCTAGAGATCATAAACCAGGATGAGCAGCTCGACGAATACCTTGTAGTTGTCCAGAAGGATAAAATAGTGGGTATTTTATCCCAATCCGATATCATAAATAATATCGACCCGAAAATACTTATGCAAAGACAAACCATAGGTAACCTTATACTGCAATACTCTCCTGTAAATATCAATAAAAATGAATCAACCATAAATGCCGTAAAACTTATGAAATTCAAGCATATCGATTCTTTGATAATAGTTGATGATGACCATCAGGCCCAGGGTATATTTACCACTAAGGATTTTTTAAATATTCTTGAAGAGGATTCAGACCTGAACCAGCCTATTCATAAACATATGACATCACCTCTTTTAACTGTACCTGAAACTATCAGGATCTTTGAGGCCTTGGAGTTTATAAAAGAGAAACACTTTAAAAGAATTGTTGTTCAAAACGAAGAGGGCCAGATCACAGGTGTAATAACCCAGACAGAGCTTTTAAGAATTGTTAACAACAAATGGATGGAAGTTATAAAAGAAAGAGGTCAGGAGCTTTCAAAGATAAATGAGAAACTGATCCAGAAAACAGCTAACCTGGAGAAAAAAGCTTCAACCGACTTTTTAACCCAGCTAAACAACAGAAGAAAGTTCGACTCTATTATTGAATATGAGATAAAGCAGATAAAGCGATATAATGACAGAGACCTAAGTGTCATATTAATGGATATTGACGGCTTTAAATATATAAACGACACCTTCGGGCATGATGTCGGGGATAAGATTCTGCAGGAGATTGCCAAAATAATAAAACTCTCTTTAAGAGAGAGTGATATAGGCTGCAGATGGGGCGGTGAAGAGTTCGCAGCTGCACTTTCCGAAACCAATATCGAAGATGCGCTGATGGTTGCGGAAAAATTAAGAATAACCATTGAGAATCATTTGTTTATAAACGACCTGAGGCTTACCTGCTCGTTCGGTTTAGCCCAATACCATACAAACGATAATTACCCTGCTTTGTTCAAAAGAGCAGATGAGGCACTGTATAAAGCAAAAAATACAGGAAAAAACAAGGTAGTTATAGAACATATCTAACTACCAACTTTTATTTAATAAAAATTTGGATATAATCCCCCAAATAATAAACATAATAAATCATAACTGAAGTAAGGGAATATTTTGAGAACACACTATTGTACAGATGTAACTGAAAAAAATATTGATGAAATTGTAACGGTTGCCGGTTGGGTAAACAGTAGAAGAGACCACGGAGGACTTATCTTTATCGACTTAAGAGATAAAGGTGGACTTGTACAACTTGTTTGTGATCCTGCCGATAACAAAGATGCCTGGAAAGTAGCTGAAGGTGTAAGAGACGAGTTTGTTCTTATAGCAACAGGAAAAGTAAGAGCAAGAGGGGAAGGTCTTGAGAACCCTAACCTTATCACAGGTAAGATCGAGATCATTGTTGACGAATTAACTATTGAAAACAAATCGAAGCCAATGCCTTTTGACCTGAATGACGAAAAAGTAAACGAAGAGATCAAACTGAGAAACAGATTTCTGGAACTAAGAAGCAACAAATCATATGAGATTTTTCAACTAAGATCTAAAGCAAATATTGCTGCAAGAAAATCACTTGACGATATGGGATTTTTGGATGTTGAAACTCCGATCCTGACAAAATCTACACCGGAAGGAGCAAGAGACTACCTTGTGCCAAGCAGAGTACACCACGGTGAGTTCTATGCTCTTCCACAATCTCCGCAGCTTTTCAAACAGCTGTTAATGGTATCTGGATTTGACAAATATTTCCAGATCGCAAAATGTTTCAGAGATGAAGACTTAAGAGCAGACAGACAACCTGAATTTACCCAGATAGATGTTGAGATGTCTTTCTGTGACCAGGAAGATGTAATAAAAGTAGCAGAAAAACTTATCCATGACATCTTCACTGCATGTGGAAAAGATATCCCTGCAACATTTAAAAGAATGACCCATTCAGAAGCTATGGAAAAATACGGATCGGACAAGCCTGATATGAGATTCGGTATGCCGATGGTTGACGTTATCGACATCTTTGAAAGAAGCACCAATGAAATTTTCTCTGAGATCGCAAAAGACAAAGCCCATAACAGAATCAAAGCTATAAAATGTCCAAACGGAGATAATATCTTCTCAAAAAGACAAATGAAAGGTTTTGAAGATTACGTAAGAAAATTCGGAGCTAAAGGTCTTGGTTACTTCCAAATGAAAGAGGATGGATTAAAAGGTCCGTTAACTAAATTCTTCTCAGAAGAAGACCTTGAAGAGATCATAAAAGTAACTGAACTTGAAGTTGGAGACGTAGTATTCTTCGGTGCGGGTCATAAAAAAGTCGTATGTGACTATATGGGAAGATTCAGACTTTACCTTGCCGAGCAAATGGATATCGTTCCACAAGATGTTTACGAATTCTTATGGGTTGTTGATTTCCCAATGTTCGAAGTTGAAGAGGGTAAAATAAAAGCTCTTCACCATCCGTTTACAATGCCGAAAGATCTTAACAAAGAGAATATCGAAGAGATCGAATCTATCGCTTACGACCTTGTTCTAAACGGAACAGAGCTTGGTGGAGGATCGATAAGAATCCATAAAGAGCATATCCAAAACGAGGTATTTGACCTAATGGGTATCTCTGAAGAAGAAGCTAAAGAAAAATTCGGATTCTTACTGGATGCACTTCAATTCGGTGCGCCTCCGCACGGTGGATTTGCAATGGGATTCGATAGAATGATCATGCTTCTTGCAGGGACTGATTCTATCAGAGACGTTATTGCATTCCCTAAAACACAAAAAGCTCAATGTCTTCTTACCCAGGCTCCAAGTGTTGTGGATAATGAGCAGTTAAACGAGTTAAGTCTTAGAATAAGACAAAAAGTAGATGCTTAATTTACTAAACTTTTAAAAGTTTGAAAAGGCGAAGTCGAACGACTTCGCCTTTTTTTATAAACTGTTGTTTAGATATCCCTTACATCCACAAAACTACCGCTTTCAAACCTATCAATATTCTCAAGCAAATCACATATCCTGACAGCAGCCTGCCGTGGTGTCTGAACATCACCCTCTTTTAATCTTTTTACGCTTGGGAACTTTTCCCCGTCAAGATCACCGAATCTTATTACATCTGTCATAGGAGTTTCAACTACACCGGGTGCCACCGCAAGTAGTTTAGTATCAAGCAGCTCTTTGGAATAAAGATTAAAAAGCATATTAAGCCCCGCTTTTGAAAGAGAATAGCTTGCCCAGCCTTTGGAACCGTTCCTGGCAGCACCGGAAGATATCCCTATAATATTTTTTACTTTATTATTCGATAATATGTCAAGAAGCTCCTTATTTGCATAAACATTCAGTTCATAAACCTCTTTCATCTCATCTGCGCTTACTTCAAAAGAGGATTTTATCTCTCCTAACATCCCTGCGTTAAGATAAACCGTATCTATACCTTTTATCTGGTTTACAAACTTAGTTAAACCCTCTTTTATTGAATTTGCCTTTGGAAGATCAAAGCTCTTAAAGATAAAGTTCTCATCTTTTATATCGGGGCTGTTCCTGCTTATACCGTAAACCATGCAACCTTTTTCTAAATATAACTTTGCAAGTGCAAACCCAAGTCCGGAACTGCATCCTGTTATTAAAATATTTTTCATAAAGATTCCTTTTTGATTGTAGAATAATATCACACGATTGTTTATAAGTTTTAACTGCCCTGAATTGAGCAACAGAAATGATTATGTAAGTAAAGAATTAAATATGTAAATTTGTAGTAAGAAAAATTTATAAGTGGAAGATCCACTTATAAGGAAGTGTTACACTGCTGTAACGTTTTGTGCTTCTGGTCCTTTTTGTCCCTCTGCAACTTCGAAAGTAACTTTTTGACCGTCTTCTAAAGATACTCTTCCATATCCAGAATGATTTACATTTCTAAAATGTACAAATAGATCTTTTCCACCATTTTCTTGTTGGATAAAACCGTAACCTTTTTCACTGTTGAACCATTTAACTGTTCCGTTTTCTAATGTTGCCATTAAATTTCCTCTTCTTTGTAATAAACCATAATATATGGATATAAAACACAATTATAATCTCTATAGGAGCATATTGGCAACATAAATTGTCAATAATAAACATCCCAAGATGAATTCTAATCATCTTTCATTAGGTTTATTATATCTAAAACTTATTAAATAAACATCCTTAATTTAAATATTTTATTAGAACTTATAATTATTATCTAATTATATATAATTAAGTTTTATACGTTGAGAGTTTGGATATAATCCATATAAGCAAATAATATACAAAAGAAAAAGATGTTTATACCAACTACAAAAGAAGAACTCAAAGAACTAAACTGGAACAAACTTGACATAATACTCGTAAGCGGAGACACCTATATCGACTCACCCTACAGCGGTATGGCTATAATAGGTCAGCTTCTGATACAGAAAGGCTACAGGGTAGGTATTATAGCCCAGCCTGATTTTGAATCAGATAAAGATATCACAAGGCTTGGAGAACCGGAACTTTTCTGGGGAGTAAGCAGCGGACTTGTAGACAGTATGGTGGCAAACTATACGGCTCTTAAAAAGTTCAGAAACAGTGACGACTTTACTCCCGGAGGCCAGAATAATAAAAGACCCGACAGGGCTACTATAATCTACTCTAATCTTATAAGAAGATATTTCAAAAATACTGCACCGATTGTTTTGGGAGGGATAGAAGCGAGTCTCAGACGTGTCGCACACTATGATTTTTGGTCAAATAAAGTAAGAGGTTCCGTTCTTTTTGATGCAAAAGCGGATTATATCATCTACGGTATGGGTGAAAAAACTGTTCTTGAACTGACGGAAGCTATAAAAAACAACACTTCAACTGAAGATATCAGGGGATTATGCTATATCTCAAAAGAGAAAAAAGAGGATTACATTGAACTTCCCACCCTGAAAGAGTGTCAGGATAAAAATGATAAAACAAAATTCATAAAGATGTTCCATCTCTTTTATGAGAACAATGACCCTTTAACCTCAAGAGGGCTGTACCAGGAGCATAACGGAAGATATCTTATACAAACACCGCCGCAGTTTTACATGGATGAAACAGAAATAGACAATGTTTACGACATCCCTTACGAAAGGGAGGTTCATCCCTATTATGCAAAAGAGGGAAAAGTAAAAGCGATGGATACCATCAGGTTCTCCGTTACCACCCACCACGGCTGTTACGGGGAGTGTAATTTCTGTGCCATATCTGTCCACCAGGGACGAACCATAAGAAGCAGAAGCGAAAGGTCTATTCTAAGTGAAGTAAAAGATTTTACAAAAAATCCGAAATTTAAAGGCACCATCAGCGATGTGGGGGGAGCTACTGCAAATATGTACGGTTATGAATGCAGGAAAAAACTCGACAAAGGAGTCTGCGACGATAGAAGATGTACGGGGTTTAGGATGTTCAACCCCAACAACCGTAAAAAAGAATGGAACGATTATAAAATCTGTCCAGTACTTAAACCGAACCACCAAAGAAATATCCAGCTTCTAAAAGATATCAGGGCTATTCCAAAAGTGAAAAAAGTGTTCGTAAACTCGGGGATCAGGTACGACCTTATCAACGAGGATAAAGAACACGGTGCAGAATATCTAAAAGAGATAGTCACTCATCATGTAAGCGGCCAAATGAAAATAGCCCCCGAGCACAGTGAAACAAAAGTTTTAAAATTCATGGGTAAACCTGATAAAGAGGTTTTGACCGATTTTAAGAAAAAGTTTGAATCTCTCACAAAACAAAGCGGAAAGAAACAGTTTCTTACATATTATATGATAGCCGCACATCCGGGCTGCAGTGAAGAGGATATGGAAAAACTGAAATCTTTTGCAAATCAGGATCTTAAACTTAATCCCGAACAGGTCCAGGTATTCACCCCTACCCCGTCAACATATTCAACTTTAATGTATTATACCGAAGTTGATCCGTGGAGTATGGAAAATATATATGTAGAGAAAGACCCCCTTAAAAAACAGAAGCAAAAAGATGTAGTCACAGCTAAAAATAGTTATAATAATAAAAATAAACCTTATTTTAATAAAGAAAGAAACAGGTACAACAAGGGTAGAAGATAGTGCATTTTTTTAAATATCTATTTGTATTTATAATACTTACCGTTTCTGCTTTTGCGAACAGTCCCAAACAGAAAATATCTCTTCAGCTGTTATGGAAACACCAATTTGAGTTTGCGGGTTTTTATATGGCAAAAGAGAAAGGGTTTTATGATGATGTTTCCCTTGATGTAAGCTTCAAAGAATACAGCTCGGGCATAAATATTGTAAAAGATGTCGAAGAGGGCAAAAGCACTTTCGGCCTGAGTTACCCAAGTATTATTCTGCATAGAGCAAAAGGTGCGAAGGTAAATCTTCTTAATGCAATATTTCAGTCTTCTCCCCATGCTCTGCTCACACTTAAATCCTCCGGAATAAAATCTATAAATGATTTTAAGGGCAAAAGAATAATGATAGGGAATGATGCAGTCAGAACGGTATCTTTTAAAAGTATGCTGCAGTCACAGAACATATCTTTTGATTCAATGGAAAAGCTTAAATATAATTTCAGGATCAAGGATATAATTGAAAACAAAACCGATATAATCCCTGTTTTTACATCAAATGAGGTTTATAATCTTGAAAAGCAGAATATTCAATATAATATCTGGGACCCGAAAGATTACGGCTTTGATTTTTACGAAGACCTTCTTTTCACTTCAACAAAAGTATTAAGTAATAACTCAAAGATGGTAGAAAACTTTATGTCAGCCTCAATAAAAGGATGGGAATACGCCTTTAAAAATATTGACGAGACCATAGATGTTATCCTAAAAAAATACAATACCCAGAACAAATCAAAAGATGCCCTTAAATTTGAAGCACAGAAACTAAAACCGCTTGCATACTACAAAACATCACAACTTGGAAAAGTTGACAAAAACAAAATACAAAGAATCGTTGATATCTACAGATTAATGGGTTTAACACACAATAATGAGATCGATCTTGATGAGTTTGTCTTCTACGGGAACAATAACCGGATAATACTCACAAAGCAGGAAAAGAGCTATCTTGAGTCAAACCCGGTTATCAAGGTTAATAATGAAAACAACTATCCCCCTTTTAACTATAATGAGAACAATACCCCAAAAGGTTATTCCGTAGATTTTATGAATCTGCTTGCAAAAAAGCTGAATCTTAATATAGAATATATCCAGGGTCACAACTGGAGTGAATTTATCCAGATGGCGAAGAATAAAGAAATAGATGTAATGCTCAATATAATCAGTTCTTCAAAAAGAGAAAAGTTCTTAAATTTCACCACACCATATAAAGAACTCAGACAGTCTGTATTTACAAATCTTGAGGATATAGATGAGCTGAGTGACCTAAACGGAAAAACCGTCGCCCTGCCCGAGGGTTTTTATATAAATGATTTCTTAAAAGAGCACTACCCTCTTATCAATATCAAGGTATATGACGATATTCTGGATTGTATCCATGCCGTGATCGAGAACAAAGCGGATGCAGTAATAGAGAATTTTGCCGTGGTAAATTTTCTCCTTCAAAAACACAATCTTACGATCAATCATGTAAAGATCAAAATCGACAAAAAACTAAACTTTAAACTTAATCTTGGTGTAATCAAATCAAAGCCTGTACTAAGGGATATTCTTCAAAAAGCTATGAACTCCGTAACTCAGGAGGAGATACAAAGATTAAACAATAAATGGCTTGGAGTAAACAGAAAAAACAATAATATTAATAGAATAGCTTTTTCAAAAAAGGAAAAAGAATATCTTGCAAACAAAAAAAGAATAACAATGTGTATAGACCCGGAATGGATGCCTTTTGAAAGTTTTGATGACGGGGAACATATAGGTATCAGTTCAGATTATTTCAAGCTCTTTGAAAAAAACCTGGGTTTCAAGATTGAGCCGATAAAAACAAAAACCTGGACCGAATCTCTGGAAAAAGCCAAAAACAGGGAATGTGACCTGTTATCGCTTGTCATGGAAACACCAAACAGGAAAAAATACTTAAACTTTACCTCCCCTTACCTGGATGTTCCTTTAGTTATTGCAACAAGAACAGATGTTACTTTTATTAACGACTTAAAAATATTAGCCGACAAGCCTATAGGTATCCCAAAAGGTTATGCTTATGTTGAACTGTTTAGGACAAAATATCCGTTCTTGAATATAATAGAGGTTGAAAATCAGCTTGACGGTCTGGAAAAAGTAAAAGAGGGGAAGCTTTTCGGATATATCGGAACTCTTGCAAGTGTAGGTTATATGTTTCAGACAAGGTTCACGGGAGAACTTAAAATTGCCGGTAAATTCGACGAAAAATGGAAACTGGGTATAGGGGTGAGAAATGATGACCCGCTGCTTTTTGGCATAATGCAAAAAGCTGTCGACAGTATAGATAAAAATGAGCAACAGGGAATATTGAACAACTGGATAGCGATAAAATATGAAAAAAAGATCGACTATACCTCTTTATGGCAGGTTCTTGGAGTTATTTTGGCGGTATCACTGCTGCTTATCTACAGACAATACCTTTTGAATCAGGCAAACAGAAACCTGAAAAAGGTGGTTGAAGAGAAAACAAAAGAATTAAAAGATCTTAACAAAAGCCTTGAGCGCAAGATCAAAGAAGCAGTAGAAGAAAACTCGGAAAAAGACAGAATACTTTTCTCCCAGTCCAAAATGGCTTCCATGGGTGAGATGATAGGAAATATCGCACACCAATGGAGACAGCCTTTAAGTATAATCAGTACAGCGGCAAGCGGTATTCAGCTAAAAATAGAATTAAATATGTTCAATAAAAAAGAGACCCTGAAAGCTCTTGAGTCTTTGATCACTGCCAGCCAGTATCTATCCCATACTATAGATGACTTTCAAAACTATCTTAAACCCGTATCAAAAAAAGAGAAGTTTAATCTTAAAGATACAATAAATAAAGTTTTAGAGATGTTCGGAAACAGTTTTACCAATAACGACATAGAGTTCAATATCGATATGGAAGAGAGCATTTTAACAGGTAATGAAAATGAACTGCTGCAGGTAATAATAAATATTCTTAACAACTCAAAAGATGCCCTCAAAGAGACCAAAGGTCAAAGACGGCTCATCTTCATTGAACTGAAGAATACAAATAACCATATCTTATTAAGTGTCAAAGACAATGCAGGCGGAATAAAAGAAAATGTTCTTCCTAAGGTTTTTGACGCTTATTTTACGACAAAACACCAGAGCCAGGGTACCGGAATCGGTCTATATATGAGCTTCCAGATAATAAACAACAGTTTTAACGGGGTTATAAAAGTGCAAAATAAAAGTTACACTTATGAAAATGAACTATATAAAGGGGCAGAGTTTATAATAACCATTCCAAAATAGTGAATAAAAATGGTTAAATAATATAAAACTTGCTGTCCCCACTGTTTTCATCGGTTGAAGTTCTCACATAGATAGATTTATGTTGGTATGTAATAACCAGAATATCGTCAACTTTATAAAACTCAATATATTTTTTATGGCAAAAAACTATTATATCGCTTAATGAGATATTTATATATACCGGGTTTTCTTTTGAAACCGAATTTAATGCTTTATTTATTTTCTTTTGTGCTGTTATCTTTGTATAAACCAGCAAGCTTATTATAAGTAGAAATATTATAATTATAATTTCATACACTTAAATACCTTTTTTCATTCATAGTAATTTTTTTGTAATTTTATCAATTAATTCTCTTTATTTTCTCTCTTCCCTTCAAAAAAAGCACCTTTTTTTAAAAAGTTTGCAAATATAGGGTATTTACTCTAAGAATCTTTTAGGTATAGAAAAAGTTAAAGGTTAGTTTAAATCAATAATAATAAAATATCATTAATAAAAGAAAGTATAAAAAGGAAACAATTAATATGTCATTATATATTTTTGGACACAAAGTTCCAGACAGCGATTCAATAATCTCAGCAATAGCAATGAGCTATTTAAAAAATAAACTGGGAATTCAAGCAACACCCGTAAGACAGGGAGATATCAATCCTGAATCACAATATATTCTGGATAAGTTCAATCTTCAGGCACCTGAACTTAAAACTTCATTTGCAGGAGAAGAGGTATACCTGACAGACTTCAGTGATGTGGCACAGGCTCCTGATGATATTGCCGATGCAACAATTGTCGGTATTGTAGACCACCATAAACTTGGAGACCTGACAACTTCAACACCTTTAGAAGCTTGGATCAGACCTGTAGGGTGTACTAACACTATAGTAAAAGAGATGTTTGATTACTACGGAGTAGAGATACCAAAAGATATAGCAGGTGCAATGATGTGCGCAATTTTAAGTGATACTGTTATTTTCAAATCTCCCACATGTACCAAACTTGACACAAAAATATGTAAAGAGCTTGCAGCTATTGCAGATATAGAAGACTTTAAATCTATAGGCCTTGAGATGTTCAAAGTTAAATCACAAGTTGAAGGGGTACCTGCAAGAGAGCTAGTAATGAGAGATTATAAAAATTTCGATATGCACGGTTCAAAAGTGGGGATTGGACAACTTGAAGTTGTAGACCTTTCGATCTTTGACAATGTAAAAGAGGAACTGCAAGCCGATATCGAAAAACTCAAAGAGGAAGAGGGTCTGGATACTGTTTTACTACTTTTAACCGATATCATGGCTATGGGAAGCGAGATCCTTGTTGCTTCAAACAATAAAGAGAGAATCGAAAAAGCATTTGATATTACTGTCGAAAACAACAGATTCTGGCTAAAAGGTTGTTTAAGTAGAAAAAAACAAGTTGTTCCGTTCCTGGAACCTGCGTTCGCATAAAACCATGAATACGCAAAAGAAAAAACTTTATATAGACAGGGAAGCCGTAGCGACATTAGCTATGGCAAGAGACGGTTTATTAAATCCGGTAGAAGGTCTTATGGGTAAAAAAGAGGCTGACCAGGTTGATGAATCGGGACAATACAAAGGGCAGATATTCCCTTTCTCTTTTTTACTTGCACCTGCAGGAAAAAAGAACAAAGAGATATTAAAAAGTGCAAAAAAAGGTGAAAAACTTATTCTTATTTGTGATAACGAACCTTGCGGTTATATCATTGCAGATGAAGTTTTCCCTATCGACAGGGACAAAAGGGTACAAAAGATCTACGGTACCAACAATCCGGATCACCCGGGAGTAAGAGATACTTACAGAAGACTTGGAGAGTATGCCGTTTCAGGTAGTTATGAAGTAGATTTCAGCACGACAAAAGACAATATCCAGAAAATCGACAAAATGATCAAGAATATAGATGCCAAGAACGTAGCATCTATCGTTCTATCGGGTAAACCGTTTCACCGGGTTCATGAAAGGCTTATCAGAACGGCACTTGTAAAATGTGACCTTCTTATAATATTCCTTCAAAAACCCTATCAACACGATACGTTGAACTTTGATATCCGGCTTAAAACCCTGATGTACTTTATCGACAACTTTATGCCGCGGGACAGGGTAATACTCGTACCCCTTGAGAACACCTATATTTTCGGTGGATTCAACGAACTTACCCTCAATGCTATAGTTTCAAAGAACTACGGGGCAAATAAACTTATAATCGGTCAAAACCATGCGGGTCTTGGAGCTTATTGGGAAGATAAAAAACTTTTATCAATTGTTGATACTTTAGAAAAAATCAACAAGATCGAGATCATGAGCGAATTTGTATATTGTGACAAATGTACAACTCTCGTAAGTACGGATGCCTGCCCTCACGGCAGACATCACCATGTAAAATACCATAACGATTCGATCATGGAACTTTTTGAACTAGGTATTATCCCGCCGGCAATTTTAATGAGAAAAGAGATATCTTCTATTATTTTAAGTGCCCTTTACCCTGAAAGGGAAAACAAACTAAGAAGAATCCACCAGAATCTGTCAACCTCTTCGGGGCTTATAGATGAATTCAAAAGTGAAGACTTCTACGACGGGTTGATGAACCTGTACCAAACATCTTCACTGACCTAAAGTGGATTCTCTACCGCTGTTTAGAAAAAGCAAGGAGAGATATATCTTTATCTCTCTTTGCTTTTTTCTTTTCAGCATAAATCTTCTGCTTTTATACAAAGATTACCTCCATTTTACAAAAAACGAGGTTTTTAAAACCGAGGCAGTCGTATCAAATATCTATGAAAAAAACAACTTCAGCATATTAAAACTAAAAACTCCCGATCTAAGCTTTTTTACTTCAGTAGACAAAGACCATCAACTTCACAAGCTTAATTCCGTACAGATATATCTACTTACAACAAATATATCTTTTTTCCAATATATAAAAGGATTTTATGCAAAAAGCTTCAATATCCGTAAAATCCCACAAAAAGATAAAACAACAAAAGAGCTCCTTAATAAGCAGATAAAGACACAGCACTCGGATATTCAAATCTCATCACTTTACAGCGCACTTTATCTGGCTATACCCATTGACAACAGCCTGAGAGATCTGTTTTCAGCTTTTGGGATTTCTCACCTGATTGCCATATCGGGCTTCCATCTTGGAATAATCTCCCTTGTGCTTTATTTTATATTAAATCTGGTCTATGCTCCCCTGCACCAAAGGCTTCTGCCTTACAGAAACAAAAAATACGATATTATGATAACGGTAAGTTTTATTTTGTTTGGATATCTACTTTTAACAGGTATGGTACCCTCGCTGCTTAGGGCTTTTGCAATGTTTATTTTTGCCCTGTTCTTATTAAGAAGCAATATAAAGATATTATCTTTTGAAACACTGTTTATAATAATCCTGGGCTTAACCGCCCTATTTCCCAAACTGCTTTTTTCATTATCGTTCTGGTTCAGCGTAAGCGGTGTTTTTTATATCTATCTTTTTCTTCATTACTTCAAAGCCCTGAATAAATATCTGCAACTCCTGCTTTTTAACTTCTGGATATATCTTGCCATGAATCCGATTGTTCATTATTTCTTTCCCGTAACATCCGTGCAGCAGCTCTTGTCACCTGTTTTAACGATTCTTTTTAGTGTTTTTTACCCGGTAACCTTATTTTTGCATTTTACGGGTTTTGGAGATCTGTTTGATGAGATATTACTCTTTGCGGTAAATATAAAAATTGATTCTTTTGATATTTCAACGCCTGTATCAATTTTTACAGGATATGTTGCTTTAAGTCTATTTTCCGTGTTCAACAGATATGCTTTTTATCTGTTGAATATCTTTATTGTATTATTTAGTCTATATCTGTACCTGTAAATATTTATCAAGGGTATATCTCATATCCTCATCCAGGTCAGCCATATTGCTTCTCATCCAGGAAAGATATCCCATATCTTTTGAAGCAATATCCTCTATCTTTTCCCCCCTGTATTTACCAAATCTGAAAGTTTTTATCAAAACAGGTGTTTTTGTAAGCTCGGCAAGTTTCTCCATAGGATTGTAATCTGGATATATCTCTAAACATTTACCGGCAAGCTGTCTTAAAAACAGCTTCATTACCAAAACATCACCTATAGCATCATGGGCTTTGATGACTATATTCAAGCTGTCAGCCTCTTTCTGTTCTGTTTTGTAGATTTCCAATGCATATCTTAAATACTGCAGCCTGTGGTAGGGAAGTTCTGAATAAAGATGTTTTGCACATCTTAAGGTATCCACTATCGTAAAATTATTTTCAAATCCCTCTTTTTCCAGCATACCAAGATCAAAACTAATATTATGTGCAATTAGATAATTTGAAGGTTCGTTCAGTTCCAATAATCTTTTATAAAAATTCAGCTCATTAAACTTAGGTTTGCCCTCCAAAAGATCGGGAGTGATATTATGGACCTCCATCGCTTCAAGCTTGATAGGGACTTCACTGCTGCACATCTCATCGTAAACTTCAATATCATTTTTGTTATTAATTACCATCCCGCCAAGCTGTATGATCCTGTCTTCGTCCGAAGCACCCGTTGTTTCCGTATCAAATAAAATATATTTTGGTTGTTTTGTCAAATTCAATCCTTTATTAATATTGGATTTTAACATAATTTGATAAAATCTCCATTATGATAAAAAAATTATTACGATCGATCAACCCGAATATAGAATCATTGAAAAATGTATTACTAGCGGATAAGTTCAATGAAAATCAAGCAGCCCAGCTAATAAAAAAAATAAACAAAAATCACAAATTCGAAAACGGGGATACCCTTCTTGACCTATGCTTAAGAATGAACAAATTTAAAGCTGCAAGCTGGCTTCTTAAACAAGGGATCGAGATCACAAACAGAAATAAAGACAATGTCTCAAGCGTAAGACTCGCTGTAGAAAAAGGCAATCTCAAAGTAGTAAATGACATCTTTGAATACGGGCACTTCAATATAAACCAAAAAGACCTGAACGGAAGATCACTCCTTCAAGATGCCGTTATCTACGGTAACAAAGATATTGCCGCAAAACTGATCCAAAACGATATCGACGTTAATATAATAGACAACAGAAACCGTAATGTTGCTTTTGATGCGGTATCTTACGGAGATAGTGAAGTTGTAGATACGGTTCTCGAATCAAAAGATCTGGAACTGAACCATAAAGATAACGAAGGGAAAACCATCCTTCATCTTAATTCAGTTTTGGAAAATGACAACATAGCGGAAAAATTACTTGTAAAAGGTGCAGACCCTACCATCTGCGACCCAAAAGGATACAGTTTCCTAACCCACACTGCCCTAAGGGGACAGGAGGGGGAGAAGCTTTTAGACGTAGCCATAAATCACGGCTGTGACCTGAATGCAAAGGTTGCAGATGAAAATTCGGTTCTTATGGAGGTTATGTTCGCGTTCAGCAGACTCTCTGAAGGGGAGAAACAAAGAAGATCCGAACTTAAAAACGTAGCTTCCAAACTTATAGACAAGGGTTCGGATGTAAGTGCAATAAATAAATTCGGTGAAACAATACTGTTTGATATGGTAAGAAGAAACGATACAGAAGGTGTAGCCTTCTCACTGGAACATAAAGTTGATGTAAACCATATAAACAACAACGGCGAGACCGCTTTGCAGATCGCCATGTTAAGAGGGGTAAAAAACCTTGACCTTATACTTCTGCTGCTGCAATATAAAGCAGACCCGACTATAAGAAACAAGTTTGAGCAGACTATACCAGAGCTTCTAAACGAAGTGATACTTCACGTACACAACCACCGGCCTCTTATACATAAAGAGTATCTGGCGTATATAGATAAAGAGGGAAAATATATGCTGCTTCTTAAAGAAGTACTGGCCTTGAAAGATTACGACTACAGCTACTTTGATTCACTTGGGAACCCTTTGTTCTTTATCCCTTTTATATATGGAGATATGCAGACAACAAAACTTTATTCACAGTACGGGCTGGATATAAATGTGAAAAATTCCCAGGGACATAACCTTTTCTACGAATATGTGCTAAGAGCCTTCCAGGAGGGTAAATACTTCCATGAATTCAGAGCGAATCTTGTATATCTTCTTCAAAACAAGGCAAACTTCAATTCAACCAACAAACACGGCCAGAGCATCTACTCGAAAGTAGCCCTTATACCAAACTGTAACCTGAAACTTTTCAGAAAACTTATCGAAGTAACCAGACACGACTACACCTCCATAGACAATATGGGACGAACCATTATGCACTCGTGTGTCTGGTCAAACAATATCGAACTTTTAAAGCTGGTTTACGGAGTTGAAAGGAATATCCAGAACATTCCCGATAATTATAATATCCTGCCTATAACCTATGCGGCACTGTTCGGTAAATTTGAGATAGTAAACGAATTTTTAAGAAAAGACGCCATTATAACAAGCGGACTTGCCATAACAAAAGCGATAAAGGAAAAGTTCAGGCCCCTGGTTACCAACCTGAACAATCTTATAGAAAAAATAGATCCCGAAGATAAAGACCTTATAAGAAAATTCGGGATCTTAAAAGAGCAGATAGAAAAAGATTTTAAACTATAGTTTTATAGATCTATATCCGGAATATCCGCTATTATTTCTTCACTTTGGTTGTGCTGTGCTACAGGAGGCTGTTGCGGCTGCATACCTTCGGGAATATCGATATTTGTTTCAACTTCCGAGTCGGAAACAGACTCAAAAGTAGTAATAACAGGTGCCTGACCGAAAGGTTCCTCTTTATCCATGAATTTGGTCAATTCTTTATGGAAATCAAGCTTTACCGTACCCGTTGAACCGTTTCTTTGCTTACCTATGATTATTTCAGCTTCCTCCACTGGCTTGTTCACGAAGGCACTTTTATACGGGGGATCATCTCCCCTGTCCATTGATTCTTTCTCTTTTCTTTGCTCGTCTCTCTCTTTATAGATATCATCCCTGTAAACAAACATGATAAGATCGGCATCCTGCTCGATGGCACCTGATTCCCTGATATCACTTAACATAGGTCTTTTATCGGGTCTGTTCTCTAATCCCCTGTTCAACTGGGAAAGGGCGATAATAGGTATCTCCATCTCTCTTGCCAAAAGTTTCAGTCCCCTACTGATCTCGTCAACCACAAGTCTTCTGTCCGTACCTCCGGTACCTGACATAAGCTGCAAGTAGTCAATGATAATGATCTTTACGTTATTGGCTTCATTCTGGCAGATTTTTCTGGCACGTGCTCTTAACTGGTTGATATTTACGCTACCGCTGTCGTCAACGAAAAGTTTTTTATTGCTTAGATCCCTAAATGCCTCTTCTATCTTCTGGGCCTGTTCAGGGTCAAGTTCCCCTTTTCTTACATTTTGCAGGGGAACTCCGGTCTTTGCACTTACAAGTCTTATCATAAGCTGGGTTTCGGGCATCTCAAGAGAGAAAAATATCACGCCGTCACCCTTTTCAAGATTCTGTAATGCAGTGTTAAGAACAATAGAGGTCTTACCCATTGCAGGTCTTGCGGCGATGATCACAAGGTCACCAGAGTTAAACCCGGTAGTTTTCTTATCAAGGGCATAAAACCCTGTAGTCTGCCCCGTAAGGTAGCTTGTACCACGTTCTTGCATCTTCTGGATATGTTCACGCGTAGCTTCAATGATATGTTTCATATCTTTAAGCTCACTTGCGGCACTGTCGGTAGTGATATGGTAAAGTTCGTTTTGAACGTTATCTACGGCCTCTTGCGCAGTAAGATTGTCATCTACGGAAAACTTCTTGATATTTGTAGCTAAATGGGCAAGCTCCCTTTTTACCGCTCCGTCTTTTATCTCTTTTACATACGCCATGGTATTGGAGATAGGGTTTGCTGAAAGGATCTCTATAAGAACAGAATCACTTACCTCTTTTGAATCAACCCTTTTTCTGATAAACTCCTCATCAATAGGGAGATCATCATGGTTAAGCGCCTCCATCACCTCAAAAACTTTTTGGTGTGCAGGGAGATAGAAATCTTTTGGTTTAAGGACACCCAGAATATCTTCAATAACATCTTGATCAAACAAAATTGAGCTTAAAACAGCCCTTTCAATATTTAACGCATAGATATTATCCATATTTATTCTTGTCCTTTTTTTTAATTAGCTTGGCATTTTAACTAAAACCATCTTTAGTGTTAATAATTTCTGTATTCACCCTGTTCAACATCTTTTTTTATCTCATCAAGCTTATCCTGCAATATCCCGCATATAAGCTCTGCCGCTTTCTGGTCATCCGCTTCGGGAACATCCCAGTCTGTTATTTTCATATTTGCTTTAAACAGTGTTACCAACTGATCCTCGATTGCTTCTTTTCTTGATTCTATCTCTTTTAATGTTACATTCGTATTTAAACTCATTTTATATCCTTTTAAATTGTCCCGATTATTTTATAAACTCTACTACTTCGTCAAACGGCAGTCTTAACTGGCTTGATTGTTCATTCACCCTGTATCCCAAAGGCATGATAACGGCAAGCTGATATTGTGTCGTATCGATATTAAGCGCCTTTTCTACATTCTCTTTCTCAAACCCTTCTATCGGGCAGGAATCTATCCCTATAGCTGCGGCTGCAGTCATCATATTGCCAAGAGCTATATAACACTGTCTGGCGCTCCATGCCAATACGTTCTCATCGGTGCTCATTGTATGTGCCAGGTGTTTTCCGTAAAGGTCTATATACATATCAAACTTCTCTTTTGGCATATCACGTCTGCCGAACATAGCAGGCACATAATCACCCTCAGGTTTAACCGCATCAATTTTTGCCAGAATTATTACAAGGTCGCTGCAAGTAGTGATCTGCGGCTGATTCCAGCAAAAAGGTCTTATCTTTTCTTTTAACTGCTGATTTTGAATAACCAGGAATTTCCAAGGCTCCATTCCGAACGAAGAGGGAGACTTTCTTCCAACTTCAAGGATAAAGTTCAGATCCTCAGCCGGTATCTTTTTTGTTTCATCAAACATTTTGCAGGCATGCCGAAAATCCATCGCTTCAAAAAACTGCTCTTTTTTCATATTGTAACCTTTTAATATAGTTTTACGGTTATTATATCTTATATTCATTTTTTCAAAGTTAAAATAAAAACTTTACGATAAAATAAAAACAGTAAAATAAAAAGGATTCATATGAAATCAGTTTTATATAATAAGGAAAAGACCTATCCGTCAAAAGTCATCTGCATAGGAAGAAACTATGTAGAGCATATAAAAGAACTTGGAAACGAAACACCTGAGGGCATGGTGGTATTTAACAAACCCAATTCTGCAATAAGCAAAGAGTTAAAGTATATCAATGAAGATACAAGATTTGAGGGTGAAATATGTTTTTTGATAGAAAATAAAAAAATAGCAGGAATAGGTTTCGGTCTTGACCTGACCCGGGCGGATATACAAAACAAAATGAAAGTAAAAGGTCTTCCCTGGGAAAGAGCAAAAGCCTTTGACGGTTCTGCCGTACTTGGAGAGTTTGTACCTTTTAACGGTGATATCACAAAACTTAAAATGAAACTGTTCATAAATGAAAAGCTAGTGCAGTTTGCAACCTATGACCTTATGATATACAAACCAAAAGAGATGCTCGAAGAGATCGACTCTTTTATGAGCCTTAAGGACGGTGACGTGATCATGTCGGGAACTCCCAAGGGTGTAGGAAATTATAATATTGATGATGTTTTCAAAGGTGTGATCTACTATAAAGATAAAATATTGGTAGAGTCGGCCTGGAAAGTACAGAGACCTGGGTGAAGATTCTATTTATGAAACAGGTACAAGCAGTTTTGAGATATTCAATAAACTCGGTGCCCAAGGGTGGGAACTTGTAAACTCCACAGAATATATAAACAGTGGCGAAACAATGGCGGTTAATTACAATTTCAAAAGAGAAGTGGTATAAACTGTCATTATTTTAATACCAAATAAAAACTAAAGATGATAAAATTTTTCAACTATAAAAGAAGGTTGACAGATTATGACCCCAGTAACACTAACAGGCAATGATCCCCGTAAAAAAAGAGAACAGATACTAAAATACTTCAACGACAGTTACGAAACCTTTGAAAAGCTTTTTGATATGTTGAAAGATGACTCGGTATTTTACAAAAAAAGCGAACCGACCCGCCACCCCATGATATTCTATTTCGGCCACACTGCTACATTTTATATAAACAAGCTTATCTTAAGCCGGATCATAAACAAAAGGATAAATCCCGGATTTGAATCGATATTTGCCATAGGGGTTGACGAGATGTCCTGGGATGACCTTGATGGATCAAGATACGACTGGCCTGGTGTAGATGAAGTAAGAGAGTACAGGAAAAAAGTAAAAACTCTTGTTCAAAACCTCATTGAAACACTTCCTTTGAAACTTCCTATAACTCAGGATGATCCCTTTTGGATAATTCTAATGGGAATTGAACATGAAAGAATACATATAGAAACATCAAGCGTACTTCACAAGCAGATGCCTATAAGATTTATAAAAAAACTAAAAGAGTTCACTATTTGCGACAGAGATAATCCTGTAGTCGAAAACGAAATGATAACCATAAGTGAAAAAAACTTAAAACTAGGGAAAAAAGAAGATCATCATCTGTACGGATGGGACAATGAATACGGAGAATATAATACCAGAGTCGAAGAGTTTAAGGTTTCTAAATACCTAGTCTCAAACGATCAATTCATGGAATTTGTGAAAGACAAAGGGTATGAAGATGAACGATTCTGGGATGAGGAGGGTAAAAAATTCTTAAGAAATACAAAAGCAGAACATCCGATATTCTGGATAAAGGAAAAAGAGGATCAATACCTATACAGAGCATTAATGGATATTATACCTCTCCCCCTTTCATGGCCTGTGGAGGTCAACTGTCTTGAAGCTCAAGCCTATTTAAGATGGAAAACGATTAAGGATAATATCACATATACACTTCCAAGTGAAAAACAGTTCTACTCTGTTTATGAAGAGGCCGGAATCAAAGATATCCCCGAGCTTGAAATATCAAACTTTAATATAGACCTTGCACATTTTGCATCTGCAGCTCCGGTGGACAGATTCTGCCAAAACGGCATCTTTGACCCTATAGGAAACGTATGGCAGTGGACACGAACTCCCATACACCCTTTTGAAGGGTTTAAAGTGCATCCGGTGTATGATGATTTCTCTGTTCCAACCTTTGACGGCAAACACAACCTTATAAAGGGCGGAAGCTTTATAAGCACCGGAAACGAGATCATGAAACACTCCCGCTACGCATTTAGAAGGCACTTCTATCAACATGCGGGATTCAAGTATGTTATCGGTACTGAAACTATTGATATCAAAGAACTGGACTCAAAAGATAATTTTATAGAACTGGAACTTTCCAAGCATAAAAGTGATAATAAAATAACCAATATCTACAAACATATATTAACTCTTATAGGGGATTATAACCATAACAATGCCCTGGAGATAGGATGCAGCATAGGTACAGGTTCTATTGAATTGTCTAAAAAATGTAACCGTGTAACGGGCGTAGATACGACAGCCAGGATAATCAAGGAAGCTGAAGATACCTTAAAGGGCTATAAGAATATAACAAATATTGAGTATTGGCAGGTTGACCCCTGCAATATGAAACCCCATTTTAAAGATTACGACCTTATTGTAATCAATGATATACTGAATAGAATTTATTCCCCTATTTCCCTATTACAAACACTACATAACAAACTTAATAATAATGGAATAGTTATAACAATAACCCAACTTGAAGATGATGTTTCCAGACTCGATGATCACTTTACAATCGAAAATGAAAAAATAATAGAAAATAAAAAAATAACTCTCTGGAGAAAAATATAGATGTATGATTTTAATAACGCAGTAGACAGAAATAATTCAAATGCCGAAAAATATAAATTAAAAGAAAAACTTTTCCACACCAATGATCTACTGCCCATGTGGGTTGCAGATATGGATATCGAAACGCCCCCTTTTATCTTTGAGGATATTCAAAAAAGACTCACCCACCCTGTTTTGGGATATGAAGAGTTTCCAAACTCTGCAAAACTTGCCCAGAAAAAATGGATCCTTGAGTCGCACGGGTATGATATAGATGAAAATAATATCATCTTTTCCCCCTCTGTGGTTACATCCATAAATGTTGCAATTAAGGCATTAACTCAGGTTGATGACGAAGTTATCGTGCAGACTCCGGTATATTTTCCTTTTATGAGTTCAATAACGAACAATAAAAGAAAAATATTAAAAAACCCCCTGAAAAAAACTGCCGGAAATGATTATACTTTTGATCTTGACGACCTAAGATCAAAGATCACACCCAAAACAAAGCTGCTGCTTCTTTGCTCACCCCATAATCCAGTAGGCAGGGTCTGGGAAAAGCAGGAGTTGCAGGCTTTGGCTGATATCTGTATAGAACACGATATAAAAGTATTTGCAGACGAGATCCACAGCGATCTTGTTTTTAAAGGCTCAAAACACATCCCTTTTGCCTCTTTAGGCAAAGAGGCTGAAGATTTAACCATTACAGCTTACGGTGTGGGAAAAACCTTTAATCTTGCAGGCATCGCTACCTCTACGGTTATAATACAGAATAAAAAGCTGCGAGAGATCTTTTTGGAAGAATACGAAGCTATCCATTTTGCCCAGGGAAATATTCTGGGACATGTGGCATTTGAAAGTGCATACACTAAAGGGAAAATATGGAAAGAGGAACTTCTTGGTCACCTTGAAAAAAATATCACACTGCTTGAAAAGATGCTGCAAAACCACAAAAATAAAATATTATTTAAAAGGCCCCAGGGAACCTACCTGGCCTGGCTAGACTGTTCTTTAATGAATATGAACGACAAAACCCTGCGGCAGTTCCTTATCAAAGAAGCAAAACTTGGACTAAGCCCGGGCATAACTTTCGGTAAAGAGGGGTCGGGGTATATGAGACTGAACTTTGCGGTACCTTACCCTACTATGGAAAAAGCAGTTAATCAATTGGATAAAGCTTTAAATAAGTGCTGATATATTACTATAATCCATAAAATTAAAACAATTATTATATAAGGAAAAATATTGATAGGAACACATAAAAAACCAAATGAAAAAGAGGAAAAACTAAACAGTACCCATCATACAATGTTTAAAAACAAAATTCCCGCAAAAGAGATAAAAATAGGCCATAATAAGTTTATAAGAGAGCCTGAATATATACAGTACAGAATATTTATTGACTCTTTTATGGAGTTTGAGAGGGGTCTTCACGATATATTCAACGAACTTTGGAATGCAAAAGAGGGATCAAAGCTTGAACTTCGCATAAACTCAAGAGGCGGCCTTGTAAACGAGGGAAGCCAGTTCTATTCGCTGATAAAAAACAAGTTCAAGGGGAACACCACCACAATACTTGATTCCTGCGGCTACTCAATGGGAGCACTTACCTTTTGTATGGGAGATAAAAGGATCGTAACCCCGAGAAGCGACCTTATGTTCCATGACTACAGCGGCGGAGCTAGAGGAAAAGGTGGAGAGATCGAAGCCAGGGTAAAGCATTCTGCAAAACATTTAAGAAGATTCTTCAAAGATGTTATAGTCCAAGGCGGTTTTTTAACAAAAAAAGAGTTTAAACAGATGCTTATAGGCAAAGACTACTGGTTTGACCATACTGAACTTCTAAAAAGGGGTATAGCCACACATATTTTAATTGACGGCCAGGAAATGACTGCAAAAAAATATCTAAAAAAAATAAAGAAAAGAGAAAGAATATAATAATTTAATTTAATTTTAAGTTTTAAAGATATAAAATAGTAGTATTAAATTAATGTCAAGCCAAACCTATCGCGAGGTAGGGACGGAAAGCCACGGGTCTTAAATCATAAGATAGCCGAGTTGCCAACTAAAAAAGTCAACTTCCTATGTTGCGATTAAAGACTCCTGAAAAGGAGAATTTATGCAAAACACACTAAAAAACAATAATTACTTTTACAGAGATAAAGGTGAAGTCTATGAAAAATGGAGTTTCATCAAAAAACAAAAAACTACAAATATCTTTAATTTTATAATTCCGGTATTTATAGTCTCTTCGGTTTTTTTAATGATCACGTAAATTAGAAGGTAAAATCTTTCCCCAGGTAATGTTCACGTACCGTGGCATTATTCTTTATCTCTTCTGCTGTACCGCTTGCCAGTACGGCCCCTGCTTTCATTACATAAGCTCTGTTACAAATCTGTAAAGTTTCACGTACATTATGATCGGTAATTAAAACACCTATTCCTCTGGCAGTCAACTGTTTTATAATACTTTGTATATCTTTTACTGCAATTGGATCAACCCCTGCAAAAGGCTCATCAAGAAGAAGGAATCTTGGATTAGACACCAAAGCTCTTGCTATTTCAGTTCTTCTTCTCTCTCCCCCGCTTAGAGAGATACCTTTTCTCTGCCTGATAGGTTCAATGTTGAAAACCTCCAGAAGCTCTTCTATTTTTTCCCATCTCTGTTTTTCATCATCTATAGACACCTCTGCCGCAAGCATCAGGTTCTCTTCAACCGTAAGGTCTTTGAAAATAGACGACTCCTGAGGCAGATAACCGATTCCCCTTAATGCTCTTTTATGCAAAGGAAGATGTGTTATATCATGCCCGTCAAAGAAGATCGTTCCCTTAGTAGGCTTAATAAGTCCGCAGATAGTATAGAAACTTGTAGTTTTACCCGCACCGTTGGGTCCTAGCAGACCTATAGTTTCACCGCTTGAGATCTCTAAACTTATATCATGCAGTATTTGTGTCTTTTTTATTGTTTTTGCAATACTTTTTACTTCTATTTTATGATTCAAAAATATATTCCCTCTGATTATCTTTCTTTTTTATCTTTAAAACCAAAACCTCAAATCCGTATTCCTGAAGTATGGACTTAAGATCATCGCTGCCCCATTCAACAAAATGGACACCCTCTTTTTCAAACTCTTCCAAAAAACCCAAAGAGACAAACTCTTCAAGAGTTTTGTTATATACGTCATAGTGATAGATATTGTCCCCGTAGATACTTTGAAGAGAAAAAGTCGGGCTGGTAACTTCATCTTCCATACCCAAAGATTTTATATACTCTTTTACAAGAGTGGTTTTACCGCTTGCAAGGTCACCTTGAAGCAGTACGACTATATCTTTTCCTTTTATTTCTTTTGAAAGCTCTTTAAGAATCGAACTTATATCTTCAATCCCTGCCTTAAACGATCTCATTGCTGAACTTCACTATCTGATCTAATTTCTCCAAGGCTTTACCGCTGTCAATAACCTCTTTTGCCATCTCAACACCCTCTTCCGTTGAGTTTACTTTTCCCTCAACTAAAAGTGCCGCGGCAGTATTTAACAATACAATATCTCTTTTCGCTCCGGTGATGCTTCCATCTAAAATCCCTTTGGTGATAACGGCATTCTCTTTTGCATCGCCCCCGGCTATCTCTTTTTTATCGTAAAAATCAAACCCGTATTCCCTAGGGTCAAGGGTAAATTCATGAACACTTCCCCTCTCGACAAAAGCACAATGGGTAACGTCACTGATACTGATCTCATCCATTCCGTCTGCAGAACTTACCACCATAGCCCTTTTTGTATGAAGCTGGGTTAATGCGTCAGCTATCTTTTTGACATACTCTTTGTTAAAGACCCCTATTAACTGCTTATGTACGCTTGCAGGATTAGATAGCGGCCCCAGAATATTAAATATCGTTCTGTGATCGATAGATTTTCTAATAGGCATTATATGTTTCATTGCCGGATGATGGTTAATGGCGAACATAAAGATAAAACCTGTTTTCTCAAGCATCTGAAGCTGATGGCTGGCGGTCAAGGTTAGATTCACACCCAGTTCCTCAAGCATATCGGCACTACCGCTGTTGCTTGTGATGCTTCTGTTTCCATGTTTTGCCACAAAACATCCGCAAGCTGCCAAAAGGATAGATACTGTTGTAGAGATATTAAAGCTCAAGCTTTTATCCCCGCCCGTACCGCAGTTGTCTATAAGCTTTTCCTGTAAAGACTGCTCAACGACCAAAGGAACCATATGATCTCTCATAGCTGCAGCAGCTGCAGCTATCTCATCTGCGGTTTCACCTCTATTATGTAATTCGATAAGGTATTCCCTGACTGCATCAGGCTCCATTCTGTTTTCAAAAATATCATCAAATTTAAGCCTGGTCTTGTTGAACTTCATAATCTGCTCCTATAGTTTTTCAATATATTCATTTTGTTTTGATTTTGGTGTAGATTTTGTAGCCGGGATCTGAAGCACTTTAAATCTGTCTTCATATTCCAAATATTTGATAGTGATAATATCGCCTACTTTCACCTCTTTTGATTTTTTAACGGGATTATCCCCAATATAAACAACCTGGTGGGAAAGCATATCCTCCGCCACGGCCCTTCTTTTTGTTATATTTACTGCATTTAAAAATTTATCTATTCTCATAGGTTTATTATATCTTATTTAGTTTAATTTATACTTTTCATAAAACCAGTAAAAAGAGAACATCAGCCCCGGCGTTTTTGCTTTTGTTTCGTTATAAACGAACTCTTTTGAATCTTCCAAAGAGAGATACTCAAGCTCGATATACTCATCATTGATACCTCCCCCTTCGCCTACTTTCAAATTATCATCTATAAAAGCAAAAAACAGGTGCTGCTTCCCGCCGCTTATCCCTACGTTCGTAAAGAAAGAGCTGATCTTTTCTATTTGATCAAGGGGCACCCTGTATCCGCACTCTTCCTGGATCTCCTCCTGTGCTATCTCTTCCAAAGATTTATCTTTATCGATTATCCCCGCACAAAGTTCATAGGTAAACTCATGCTCTTTGTAGTTCATGTATACAGGAGCCCTGAACTGCTTTACCAGTAAAAATGCCTTTTTCGTTTTATGAAACAGTAAAACCGCTACACTGTCGTGGGACTTCACCGCTTCCCAGCTTTTGGATTTGCCGTTCACACGGTAGTTCAATCTTACGGGTTTTACAAATGAAGCATTTTGTAAAGGAACTGACCGGAATTTTTCTATTTTTTGATTCTTCATATATATCTTATATTTTCCATTTAATTTTATTTTGATATGATACCAAAAAATTTATAAGGCTGCTTTTGACTTTAATTGAAAAGATAAAAAACATACCTGCAAATCCGGGGATCTACCAATATTTTGATAAAAACGGAAAACTGCTTTATGTAGGTAAAGCAAAAGTTTTAAAGAACAGGGTAAAAAGCTACTTTAGATTTACCCCTTATCTTCAGCCCTCTTCCAACCTAGGTCCGCGTATATATAAAATGATCAATGAAGTGGAGGATCTAAACTATATAGTAGTTGACAGCGAACATGATGCGCTTATCCTTGAAAATTCACTTATAAAGCAGCTAAAACCAAAATACAATATTCTTCTTAGAGACGACAAAACCTATCCTTATATCTACCTGGACACAAAAGAGGATTTCCCAAGACTTGAAATAACAAGAAAGGTCCTGAAATATAAAACAATAAAATACTTCGGTCCCTTCAGCTCCGGAGCCAAGGACCTTCTTGACAGCATATACGAAATAGTCCCTCTGGTACAGAAAAAATCCTGTATAAAAGGACATGAAGCATGTATGTTCTATCAGATAAACAAGTGTAAAGCACCCTGCGAAGGAAAAATATCGAAGCAGGAATACCGAAAACTTATAGATGAAGCGCTTGACCTTTTAAACAACAAAGGTAAAGTTATAGAGAAACTTCAAAAGAAGATGGAGCAGTTAAGTGAACAGTTCAGGTTTGAAGAAGCGATGGTATTAAGGGACAGGATACAGACCATATCAAAATCACAGATCAAATCAAATCTTGATTTTGCAAAAGATGAAGACCTGGATCTGTTTGCCGTTGAACTTGCACAGAATAAAGCAGTAATAGTAAAAATGTTCATAAGGGGAGGAAAACTTATATCAACCTCCCACAATTTCGTAAATACGACAGAGATAACAACTCTAAACGAAATATACAATACTGCCATGATAAACTACTATAACAGCGAGCTTCCCTCTATACCTTCAAGTATTTTGATAAGCGATGATTGTTTTGATAAAGAAAGCATAGAGGAGTTGTCCTCATTCATATCAGATAAGTTTAATAAAAAAGTAACCGTGACATACCCTAAAATAGGACTGAAAAAACAGATAATAAACGTAGCAAAGAATAATTGTCTTGAGTTGCTGAAAATGGATAAAACCAATACGAATACAATCATTTACAAGCAGTTAAAAGACCTATTAAACTTATACAAATTACCCACAAGGTTCGAATGTTATGACAATTCCCAAATGATGGGACAGGCCAAGGTCGGTGCTATGATCGTATGGGATCAGGACAAATTTTACAAAGAGGATTATCGTTTATACAATCTGGAAACATTAGATGAATATTCCCAAATGAAAGAAATGCTTACAAGAAGAGTGCTGAGCTTTGAGAAGAATCCTCCTCCGGATCTTTGGGTAATTGACGGAGGACAGGCATTATTAAACCTGGCATACGACATAGCAAACAGTATGGGCGTGAACCTTGATATAATAGCCATAGCAAAAGAGAAGATCGATGCAAAAGCGCACAGGGCAAAAGGAAGTGCAAAAGATATCATATATACAAAAGATGAAGTTTTCAAACTGGAAACTTCAGATAAAAGACTGCAGTTTATCCAAAGATTAAGAGATGAAGCACACAGATCTGCCATTACATTCCATAAAAAACAAAAAAGGAAAGAGGATAAGCAGATATCACTTCTTGATATTCACGGAATAGGTGAAGCAAAGGTGAAAAAACTGCTTAACTTTTTTGGTACTTTTGAAGCGATCGGCAACGCACCAAAAGATCAGCTGACATCTGTATTGAATGAAAAAGATGCCTTGAAAATTACAGAATTTTTCAATAAAAACCCTTAACAAAAGGCTAAAGGTTTATAAAGCTTTATTCAATACTATTCACATACAATTCACATAGCAATTCCAACCTTAATCTGATATAAAATGCTGGCTTTTTTCTTACAAATTATTATAAAAAACAGATGTTTTTTTTAAATAACAAAACTTATCACTACAAGCTATAAAGCCTTTATTTAAGCTGTTTACAGCGTATAGGCTTTGATTTAATCTACTGTTAAGAATAAGAAAATCTTTCTGTGAATAACCCTTTAAACAAAAGCATTTAAAAGGTTTTTTCACAATGATAATTTTAATTGTGTGAATAACTTTTTTCACTGAATTTAACACTGTTTATTGTAGAATAATTTATATGATCAAAGGATTAACATGATTAGAATATTTTTACTTATAATTTTACTTATAAACGCTGTTATGGGATCAACATTCCAAGAAGCTCAAAATGCACTCTCAAACAAAGATTACGAAAAAGCCATTGAACTTTTCAAGCAGTCTGCAAAATACGGAAATAATGAGGCTAATTTTAAATTAGGTGTTATTTACTATAAAGGAAACGGTGTAAAAAAAGACTTGAATCTTGCCATGAAGTATTTTCAAAGGGCAGCCGTATCGGGCCACATGAAGGCCAAATACAACACGGGAGTAATATATGCTTCAAAGAAGTATAAAAAACATAACTACAAAGAAGCATATACCATATTTAATGAACTTGCGGTACTAAATTATGCAAGTGCCCAAAATAAGCTGGGGTTGTTTCTGCTGCATGGTCTAGGGATTGAAAAAGATTATAAAAAAGCAGTAAAGTGGTTTGAGGAGTCTTATTTTGAAAATCACTATCTACCCGCAAGCTGTAACCTGGCATTGATGTATGCAAGCGGGAAAGGGGTTTTCCCCAATTTTGGAAGAGCCAGAGAACTGGCTCAGGAAGGATATGATAAAAAACTGCCTGTATGCATAAAAGTTTATGAAGATTTCAATCTACACAAATACGGCAAGGATAAAGGGTTTAAATTCGGTTTTTATAAATAAAACCGGATTTAACTGGCTAAGATGCCGTTTCCGAACACCTCTTCTCTTATATTTCTCTTTTTAACATAATTATTAAGCCCTATATGATTGTTATACCCAAGCACCTTTGCTATCTTTCTTACGCTAAGACCAACAGATAAAAGCTCTTCTATCTTGTCTCTTTGTTCATCGAATTTAGATTTTTGAATAGTTCCTTTAGGTTTACCAAGACTTACACCGTCAAGTTTTTTAGCAGTTAACGCCTCTTTTGTTCTAAGGCTCATTAGATCTTTCTCAAGATTTATAGTCATTGAGATAACTCCTAATACAACTTTTGTAAGCATATCATTGTCGCTTATAAAGTCAAGGTTTTGGGAAACACTGATTATTCTTACCCCGTGAGATAAAAGGTACTTGATATTTTCCAAAATAGTAGTCGTAGTTCTTCCGAAAACATTTATATTGTATACAACTACGGTACAGCCGTTTTTACAACTTTCAAGAATCTTGAAAATATTCTCTTCCTCTTCCGGTCTGTTTACTTCAACCTCAATATTCTTTTCAAGATTAAGCTTTTTTTCCTTGATATATTTTGCGATTCCTATCGCCTGCGCTTCCGTATACTCTTCATCATTTTTATTTATTCTTATAAAACTTACGACTTTTTCCATTTTTATCTCCTTATATAAAATGTATAATATTAAATGAAATATTACTACAAAAAATATTTATTTAATATTATAAGTTATACAAAATGTTACACTATTTATTCTTAAACTAAAATTAAGAATTGATAATTAATTAATAAAAATATTCATTAGAACTGCCTTCAAGGAAACTCCTTAGGTCGATTTAGGTAAAATCACATTGATAAAACAATAAAGGGGGTTGATTTTGAAACTTGTAGTGGGTATCACAGGAGCTTCGGGAGTTCAACTGGGATTAAAGTTTTTAGAACTGCTGCCTTTAAATATAGAAGTGTTTGTGATCATCTCAAACAGTGCAAAACATACTTTGGCACTTGAAGAGAACAAAAAACTCGCCCAAGCTTTTAAAACAAGACAAAACATTACTATCCTTGAAGACAATGATCTTGGGGCATGCGTATCATCGGGGTCATTTAAAGTGGACAAATATATCATAGTCCCATGCAGTATGAACACTCTTGCAAAATGTACCGTGGGAATAAGTGATACTCTTATAACCAGGGTTTTTTCAGTAATGTTAAAAGAAAGAAGAGAAATAGTAATTGCACCAAGAGAGATGCCTTACAATACTATACAGCTGGAAAACATGGCAAAACTTTCAAACCTCGGAGTTACCGTCGCACCGCCTGTTATAGGCTACTACAGTGCACAGCAGACACTTGAAGATATGGAAAAGTTTATAATAGGCAAATGGTTTGATCTTTTGAAAATAGATCATAATTTATTTAAAAGATGGGGAGAATAGATGTCAAAAAAAAGAGCTATCTACAGCGGAACCTTTGATCCGATCACAAACGGTCATATGGATATTATAAAAAGGGGGTTAAAGATATACGACGAGATAATTATCGCCGTTGCTGATTCTGCTTCGAAAAACCCTATGTTTAATATTAATACCCGTGTAAACTTTATACAAAATGCAGTTTCCGGCCTGGAGGGTGTTTATGTAGAGTCTTTCAATACTTTAATGATAGAGTTCGCGCAAAAGAAAAAGGTGGATAATATTATAAGAGGGTTAAGAACTACCACTGACTTTGAATACGAGCTTCAAATGTCTTATGCGAACAGCTCTTTGGACGATAATATAGATACCGTATTTTTAATGCCCAAACTGGAAAATGCATTTATCAGTTCATCAATTGTTCGGGAGCTTATAAAGTTCAAAGGGGAGTTTGAACACCTTGTACCAAAAAATATAACAAACCAAATAAAAAAGGAATATGAAAAATCATGTATGTAATCATAGAAGGTATAGACACTGCAGGAAAATCAACACAGCTGGAGATATTAAAAAAAACATATCCGGAAGCTATAATCACAAAAGAACCGGGTGGCACAAAACTTGGAACAAAACTTCGTCAGATGGTTTTAAACGGTGAAGCAAAATCAAAAGTTGCGGAGATGTTCCTGTTTTTGGCCGATCGTGCGGAGCACAGCTTTGAAATAATAAAAAAGAATCCCGACGATATTATTATAAGTGACAGGGGTTTTTTAAGCGGAATCGCTTATGCCAAACATGTGCCTCTTGAGATTGCTATTAGTTTGAATATCATGGCTTTAAACGGGGCAATGCCGCAAAAAGTGATCATATTAAAACTTTCAAAAGAAGAGCTTGAACACAGATTAAGCCAGAAAGAGCACGACAGTATTGAAAGCAGAGGAAGCCAATATCTTCTTGATATTCAAGACAGAATGATAGAGGCTATCAATCTTCTAAATACAATGAGTGAGAAAACTATAGACCTTTTAATAGTTGATGCTTCTAAATCTATAAAAGAGGTATCCCAGGATATCCAGAACTTTTTGGAAAAATAGTTCAAAATAAAAAAGGGGGTCCCTCCCCTTTTAGATCAGACTTGATAACAAAGAAAAAGCAAACCCCGCCAGAATAATACTTGAAAAAACACTTATATAGCAGGAGTGTTTATTGGATATCCTGTGTTTTGAGATATGTACGAAATACGGCATAAAAGTTATCCATAATATTATGGCGCTTATCATCCCTGCAACCGTCAAAGAGAAATTAAGATCTTTATTTAGCGTATAACCTGCGATACTAAGCCAGAAAGCTACGGTATAAGGATTCAGAAGAGTCAGGATATACCCTTTTATAAATAATGAGAAAAGATTTTTTATAGAAACGGTCTGAGTCTTTGTATCGATTTTGTTTTTTCTGCCTTTAAATATAAGATATGCCATATATAAAAGGAACCCTCCCCCAAGAAGCCCGAGGATATCGCGTATAAAAACATTTTCTAAAAATACGGCGCTTCCCAAGGATATAAGAACTAAATAGGTAATATCCGCATTCATGGCACCAAAACCTATTGCTACGCCGCTTTTGTAGTTTTTAAGTGCGTAATTCATTATAAGTATATTTATGGCACCTATAGGTACGGCCGCCCCTGCTCCTAAAATAAAACCTTGTATATATGAATCCATAAACCTGCTTTAAAATTATAAGATCGGCGATATAAAAGATACCGCCGTCAAAATCTTATCAAAATCAAGCTTTTATTAGTTTTGATTCAAGTTTAAAAAATACCCTTATTGTTTTGAATTGCACAAATACCAATACTGCAAGGAAAATAAAGAACACAGGTGAGAAGATACCGATTATTCCATTTTGGACAAGCCCGGCCATAATGAAAAAGAAACCTCCAACAAAAAAAGCAACACCCGGACAGATAATGGCAAAACTTATATTGCTTTTCTCTTTTCCATAAATATAGTCTTTAAAGTAACCCATCTTTTTCATTACAAAATAACCTATTGCCCCGAAAATTATCTCCAAAGAGAAGATCGAAGATGTTATCAAAAACAGCCACGCCGTAGGTACATGCTCATTTATAAGATGATGATAGAACCCGAAAGTAAGCCTTATAAAAGTGATCGTAAGAAGAGTCAGTACGGGAAGAACTATCCAGATGCTGACGCTTGTCTCTTTTGTGATCCCGTGCTCAAAGATATCCCTCATGGCAAATACTATTTTCAAAAACGTTAAAGTTACGGCAATTATAGCAAAGAACACCGCCATAAATATACCGATACTTGATACTGCACCGTTACTGCTCATAGCACCCGGAGCCGAGAACCCCACTGCTATCATGGCAAAAGCGAATATAGCTATCAGCTGGCTGAAATTGTTATTGGCAGATGCGTCAAAATCACCGCTTATTATCATATGGGTAAAATACTCTATATATATTTTAAGTGCAAAGTACGCAATAATAAAAAAGCACACCAAAGCCAGAGGGAAAATATACTCTATAATATCATATAACCCGGGAACCGTTAAAGCAGCAAGAACGAACACCGCATTCATACTCATCCCGAACGTCAGCGGCATAGCCATTAAAGATACTTCACCGTTGGTTTTCTTCAGTTTGAAAAAAGCCTCTGATCTTTTAAACTTTGAATACTCTTTTATATTCCATATAAGAAGTTCAAAATGTTTATATATAAAAAACAGCGTCATGATCATCGCTGCGGCTATTAAAGCAGAGATAATATTACCTTTCTGTAGAAACGGTAAAATATGGTCTATACTTACCATCTCCACACCCTTGTGCGGTATTAAAAAATTCAGATACAGGAAAAATGACACTGCCAATCCACCCGAACCCAAAGAAGCCAGAAAATACATAGGTGAATATTTGTCACCTAAATTAGTGATTTTCGCCATCGGAACTATCCTTTTTGTTAAGTTTAATTTTAGTTATTGTAAACTAAGTTGACATTTTAATTAAAAAAATATTTTTTGTCAAGGAGGTTGACAATATGAACGATTCCGATTACGATATTAAATTTCTGCTTTTGGATAAACTCAACATCATCGAAGAGCTTAGTTTTATAGAAGCCCAAAACCAGGATTTTGAAAGTAATGATATAGTTACGGCTACAAGAATAGTGACCCTTATACAAAACGGCACTTTCACCTCTTCGGGTCTGGCAAAAAAACTCAACATAAGCAGGCAGGCTATCCATAAAAGCATTACAAACCTTTGCGAAAAGGGATATCTAACCCTGCACAACGACGAAACTAACAAAAAAAATAAAAATATCCACATAACAGATAAAGGGGACCAGCTGCTGAAATGCAGAAGAGGTATTATGGCAAACGTTGAGAAAAAAGTTGAAAAGAAACTGGGCAGCGAAGATTATGCCAAACTAAAAGAGCTTTTAAAAAAAGATTGGCAGTAGATGGAAAAGAATCTATTAAGCACTCTGAGAGATATTTTCATACTCAAAATCGACAAAAACAACAATATTCTTGATTCATATACAAAAAACGGTTACTTTGAAAAAAACGGCAACCTTGAAGATCATTTTTCATCTTCACAAATAAAAGATATAAGTATTCTTGAAAAAGGACACACCCTAATCCTGAGAAACAAGGATAAGGTATTTAAAGGGTATATAGAAAAAGAAAAAGATCACTTTTACCTTTATCTGCACGATATTACAAAATTTGACAATATGGAAATCCGCTTTCAACAAAGCCTTGAGAACCTCACATCCAAAAAACAGGAGCTTCAGGCGATATTCGATCTTGCGGCGAACGGAATATCAATACTTGACTGCAACGGTAAATTTCTGTACGCAAACAAGTTTTTCCAGAATATGATGGGATATACCATGGAGGAACTTTATAAAGAATCCTGCATATCCCTATCTTCGGCAGAATATGAAAAACCTTCAAAAACAGCAGTTGAGAAAGCCGTAAAATACGGCAGCATTGAAAGATTCAGAAAAATATGCATCACCAAATCAGGTGTTCCCATAAATGCAAGTATGTCCCTTAGCTACATAAAAAGCACAAATGAAATAGTGATGATCACCTCTGATATAACACAGGATATCCAGTATCAGGAAGAGTTAAAAAAGCAGGTCGAAATAGAGGTAGCAAAAAGAACCGAACAGTATGAGATCATGAGCCACCAGTCAAGGCTGGCAGCCATGGGGGAGATGATAAACTCCATTGCCCACCAGTGGAAGCAGCCACTGAACGGGCTTGGCCTGATCGTCCAGGGACTAAGGCATATTTCAAACCAGCAGAATATAGATAAAACCCTTTTAAAAGAGATAGAAATCGAAATAATGGAAAAGATAACTTTTATGTCCCAGACCATAGACGATTTCAGCACCTTTTTCAAACGTTCAAAACAAAAAGAAAGATTTGACGTCCTGCAGGCAATAAACGAAACATTAAGACTTATAGATGCACAACTTAATTCCTCCCGCATAAAATTGACAATTAATGATAAAAAATTGATTCACAAGGATATAACGGGATTCGTCAACGAATTCAGGCAGGTTGTTTTAAACCTTATAAATAATGCTATGGATGCAATAAACGCGTCAAAGCAGGAAAACCCCTCTATCAATATCACTTTGGAAAACAAGAACATCGATCTTGTCATATATATAGAAGATAACGGCGGCGGCATCACAGCAGAAAATATGAAAAAGATTTTCGATCCCTACTTTACCACGAAAGACAAAGGAAGCGGTATCGGTCTTTATATGTCAAAAATAATTATTGAACACCACATGAAAGGAAGCTTAAGAGTAAAAAACTATAATAATGGAGCAAAATTTATAATATCTTTAGAACAGACAGGTAAAAAATAATGGAAGCTTTACATCAAAAACTGCAGCCCTTGACAATACTAATAGCAGAAGACGACCCAAGCACCTTAAAATGGCTTGTAAAAGTTTTGTCTATCTACTTTAAAAAAGTTTACGGCACAGGCAATGCAATGGAAGCCCTGGAGATATTTAAAAAAAATCCCACGGATGTAGTAATTTCGGATATTCAAATGCCCCAGGTGGACGGATTGCACCTTTTACAGAAAATCAATGCCATCTCCCCTCATACCTTCAAAGGTATAATGACTGCTTTTAACAGCCAGACATATGTAAACAGGGCCATAGAATCGGAAGTAAACTTTTATTTTAAAAAGCCAATAGATATAGATGAACTTCTGGTTGCCGTATCGTCAAACATAAGCAAGACTAAAAAGCAGCCTTCAAATATAATATTGAAAGAAAACTGTATATATAACCCGCTGCAAAAAAATATAGATACAGAAGAGAAAAGCGTTAACCTGACAAAAAAAGAATCCCTTTTATTGGAACTGTTCATAGCTAATAAAAACAGTATCGTAAGCCTGGAACAGATAGAAAACTCCATCTGGAACGAACCGGTAACCAATGACGCTATAAGAATGGTGATCACCGGACTTAGAAAAAAACTATATAAAAACGCCATTGAAAATATCAAGGGTATCGGATATAAACTCAATTCAGATTAAAACCTTATAAAAACCTTATAATTAATTTATAATTTTCTTTTACTTTTTAGTTACGATATTTCAAGACAAAAAGGAGAGAAACATGAAGAAAAAAATTCTTATCGTAGGCGGCGGTACCGCCGGTACCATGACTGCAAATAATCTTGCCAAAAAACTTATGCCTGAAATCGACAAAAATGAACTGGAAATAACAATGATCTCCAATTCAAAATATCACTACTACCGACCTGGTGCAATGTATGTGGCTTTTCATAAAGCACATGGTCATGAATTTATAAGAGAGCAGAAAACTCTTTTGATGCCGGAGATCGATTTCCAGGTTGACGAAGCTGTACAGATAGATACAAACAAGAATTTTGTTAAGGCTAAAAGCGGTAAAAAGTATGAATATGACTTTATTGTTTTGGCAACCGGTTGTGAGGCTGCACCACAAAGGATACCTGGACTTAAAGAAGCCGGAGACTGGTTTTATACCTATGAAGGTGCAAAAATACTGGCCGAAAAGTTTCAAAACCTGGAAAAAGGCAGGGTCCTTATAACCGTAAACTTTCCAAAAACACCCAATATTCCCCACCAGTGCGGTATAGCACCTGTAGAAACAACTATAATGCTCCATGACTTTTTAAAAGAGAAAGGGGTAAGGGATGATGTTGAGATAATCTATACCTACCCTACAACGGCACAAAGCGTTCAGAACGGCCTGTTCTTGCAAGAGCCGACTTCAAATGTACTTCCTGCCATATTTGACGGAGTAGGTATAAAACACCAAACGGGATTCACCCTTAAAAGTATCGATCCGGCGACAAAAACCGCATATTCCCAGGAGGGCGAAAAGATAGAGTTTGATATACTAATGTCAACTCCCCCGTTTATCGCTTCAAAGTTTATAAGGGAATCGGGTCTTTCAAAAGCCCTTGACGATGAGGGATGGTTACCTACTGACAGGCAGACCCTTAAAGTAAAAGGGTATGAGAATATATATACCCTGGGAGATACTGTAGACCTGCCGGTATCAAAAGCAGGAGGAACCATACATAACCAGACAGATATTGTTGCTGATAATATTGCTTCAGAACTTAGGTACGGTTACCCAACCGAGTCTTATGACGGACTTGTTATAGCCATTGCACAGATGGGATTATCCTGCGGTATGCCGCTGTGGTATGACTATGAAGAGGATGTAAAACCCACCCCGTGCAGTAAACTGGGCAGTTTTGTAAGAAAAGGATTTAACAAAGGTATATACTGGGCTGCAGCCCGGGGTATGGTATAGGAGATAATTATGAGTGAAAAAGTAGAAATAATAAAATCAAAAGAGATGCAGGAACTGGAAGATAAAATAACAATGCTCGTTCAAACAGGAAGAATAGACAACCTTGTGGATCTGCTTGCAGTAGTATCAGATAATATAGAGATGACAACCCAGCCGATGGTTGAAAAAATGATAGGAACCGTTGACAATATGGCAACGGCAGGATTTATAACAGAAAATGCAGTAAGGTACGCAAAAAGAGAATCGGACAAAAATGAAGTCCCTTCCCTTTTCGGAATGTTAAAACTTTTAAAAGATAAAGAAACAAGAAAAGGTTTGGCGTTTATGCTCCACCTTACAAAAGGTATAGGCAAACAGATATAAGACAATACCGTTTGTACATTTAAGTACAAACGGCGTTGTTACAAAAACACTACAAAATGCCTTAAATACTATATATCTGTAATCTAAATTAAAAAACTACTTAAAAGTTTAACTTATATAACACTTCTTCATAAATCCTTATACTTTTCTTATTCTCTTTGGCTATACTATAAATTAAAATAATCAAGGAGAGACAATGAACCAAAAAGGTTTTAGAATAATAAGTATAATTCTTATGCTTATGATCACATTAGGCAGTGCCCAAGCTGCAAAAGGTAAATTTACCGGAGGAGAGAACCATGATATGCCGTCATGGTTCAAAGAAAGCTTTCTTGAACTGCAGGATGATGTAGATGAAGCTAAAGAATCAGGAAAACACGTAATGCTTTTCATGACCCTGAAATTCTGCCCTTACTGTACTAAAATGTTAAACGACAACTTCATTGAAGGTGCAAAGAATCAGCCTTATATAGAAGAGAACTTCGACGTTATCGGTATAAATATAAAAGGGAGTAAAGAGATCGCCGTAAATGAGGATCTGACCCTGACAGAAAAAGAATATGCCGCACATTTAAAAGTTCAATACACTCCGACTATTATCTTTTTGGATCAGGATAATAATGTTGTAGTAAGACTTAACGGTTATAGATCAAAAGAGAATTTTAAACTTATCCTGGACTTCGTAAAGAACAAAGAGTACAAGAATATGACACTTACTCAATATCTAGAAAAAGTAAAGAACAAGACACTTTATACTCTAAAAGAGAATAAGCTCTTCACAAAAACTTCAGACCTTTCAAAAATAAACGGACCCCTGGCGGTAATATTTGAAGACGGCAGCTGTACCCAGTGTGATTATCTTCATAATACCACGTTAAAAAACAAAGAGGTTGTAAATGAGCTTTCAAAATTTACTGTCGTAAGATATGATGCCCAGTCACAAGAGAAGATCATTACTCCAAAAGGTAAAACAACCACACCAAAACAGTGGGCAAAAGATATGACTCTTGATTACAGACCGGGGATAGTGCTTTTTAATAAAAAAGATGAAATTGCAAGAATAGACGCCCTGCTTTACGGATTCCATTTTAAAGAGATGTTCCGATACGTAAGCGGTGAGCATTATGTATATTACCCGACATTCTTGGATTATCTGGGACCCAGACAGACAGAACTTCTAAACAGCGGAGTTAATATAGATATTTCCGATAAATATTAATAAAGGCAGATAAATGAAATATATTCTATCCATACTATTATTTTTATCATCAGTTTTTGCCAATGACGGGTTTTTAGAACCGGACGTAGCGTTTAAAACCTCGATAGCAGAAAAAAAAGACTCAATCGAGTTTAAGATTACCATGGATAAAACGGTTTATCTTTATGATGATTTTCTAAAGGTTTATATTAAAAAACCGACCGAACATGACATTACAAAAGAGCTTAATATTAAAGCCCCTGTAGAATATGACGGTTTTATAGTACACTTCAAAGAAGTGGTTATAAATATCCCCTTCTCTTTGATAAAAGAAAAGACAGGTGCAGACACTGCTTATGAACTTGAACTTAACTTCCAGGGATGTTCAAAAGCCGGACTTTGTTATTCGCCTATGTCAAAAACCTTTAAAGGAAAGCCTCTAGCCGGCTCTGATATTTCCAAACAACAAAACTCTGCACAGCCTGTACAGGCCAAAGAAGAACAGCCTGCCGTAAATGAAACCGATGCGATCGCACAAACCCTTCAAGGGGGAAATGTAGTGCTTGTTCTGGCTACCTTTTTCGGATTCGGGCTTTTACTTGCATTAACACCTTGTATCTTCCCTATGATACCGATCTTATCAAGTATCATCGTTCAGCAGTCAAAACAGCACGGAGGAAAGATGTCCGCAAGACAGGGGTTGTTCCTTTCTATTGTTTATGTTCTTTCTATGAGTATGGCTTATACTATTGCGGGGGTTTTAGCCGGACTTTTCGGTGCGAATCTGCAGGCTATGCTTCAAAACCCTGCTGTTATAACTATATTTGCGGCGATCTTCGTGGCATTGGCATTTTCAATGTTCGGCTACTATGAGATAGGTCTTCCTGCATCGTGGCAGTCAAAACTGAATAAAACAAGTGAAAAAGGAAGTAAAAAAGGGGGAGTTGCAGGCGTTGCCGTTATGGGATTCCTTTCTGCTCTTATTGTAGGTCCCTGTGTTGCACCTCCGCTGGCGGGAGCTCTTATCTATATAGGACAAACCGGTGATGCGGTTCTAGGCGGAGCTGCACTGTTTGTTATGAGCCTCGGTATGGGTATCCCTCTTCTTCTAATAGGTCTTGGAGCAGGAAAATATATGCCAAAACCCGGAGGCTGGATGGAGAACGTGACCAGAATCTTCGGTATTGTTATGCTTGCCATTGCCTTATGGATGCTTGAAAGAATCATAAGTGATACGCTGTTTATGTTCCTAAGTGCCTTTTTACTAATAGGAACCGCCGTTTATCTTCAAACATTCAAGCACCTTATAGCCAAAACAATAACGGCCGTTATCTTTATCTACGGAGCAGTCGTATTTACGGGAGCTTTAAGCGGTTCGACAAATGTTCTTGATCCTTTGGAAGTATTCAAAGGTAATGGAACAGTTGAAGTAAAAAAAGATCATTTTAACTGGCAGTATGTAAAATCACTGGATGAACTTGAAAAAATAGTTTCATCTTCAGATAAACCCGTAATGGTAGATTTTTGGGCTTCATGGTGCGTAAGCTGCAAAGAGCTTGACAATATAACCTTTAAAGATAAAAGAGTTATCGATAAACTTTCCGGGTATAAACTTCTAAAAGTTGACGTAACCAAAAATACTGCGGCAGATAAAGAGCTTATGAAAAGGTTCAAGCTGTTTGGACCTCCTGCTTTGATTTTCTTTGAAAAAGGAAAAGAGCTGAATTCAAAAAGAATAGTAGGGTATAAAACTCCAGAAGAGTTTTTGAAAATAGTTCAATAAAAGAGTAGGATATTCCCTACTCTTCTATCTTATAAACCGAGGCGACCTCATTGTCGTCTTTTACTATTCTCACCCTGTCACCTGCATTTAAAGAAGTTCCCACCGATATTGCAACTATTATTTCATTTGAATCAAGTTTTACGGTTAACTCCTGGGCATTTTTAGTATTTACCTCGCTTCCTGCGACTCCCCCAATTATAGCGCCTCCCAGACTTGAAAGCGTCCTTCCTTTACCTCCCCCTATGGTTGAACCCGCTATTGCACCGATAATGGTACCAATGGTTGCTCCCGTTCCCGTATCTGCGATATACACATCCCTCGTCTTTAGAACGCTGCCTTCCATAATATGCTTGATACTCTTATAACTATCACCTTCGTACCTTACCGCACCCTCTTTTGCACATCCCGCAAACATAAGCAAAGCTGCAAAACTTAATAAATATAAAACCTTTGACATCATATATACCTCCAAAAAGTAATTATAACAATATTATATAGTTTAACTTATTTTGATATAATAAATTTCTGATAATAACTTCAAAGAGAGGATAAATGGATAAAAAAATAGAATTCGAACTTAACGGGTATATTTATATATCTGAAAGGTTTGATAACAAAAACAATCTTCTGCACACAAAAAAGTACGATAAAAAAAGAAATTTTATAGAGAACGAAAAGCTAAAAATCGCGCTCTTGCCCAAAAAAGTAAAGCAGAAGATAAACCCTTTAAAGAAATAAGGGTTTAAACACTGTCAGTCTATTTTATGGGCATTTGTTATAAAAGAAAAAGCCCTGTTCCCGGAATTGTTTACCATCACTGCTTGTATAAGGGGAGTTGAAAGCTTTTGATCAGTTTCCCATTTTACTATGAAGTTGGCTCCTGAACCTCCCCTCATATCCCGAAGGTCAACGATAAAATCAATAGATGCCATCGCTTTTAGGATATGGGGTTTTGAGATAAACTTTTCTATGAGTTCACCGCTTGTATTATAATAAGATATCTCTTTTAAGATAAGTTCTCTATTTGAGTCGGTATTCCTGATACTAAGTGTGATTCCCATTGGTTCAAATTTTTCTTCACTTGTATATACATGGGAATAAACAGGCAGATAAACCGTTTTATTTTTTGCAGTTTCACTAATATCATTTTTTGCAGGATAAAAATAACTGTAGCTTTTTGTTCCAATTTCATCTTCTTCTTTTTCGGAACATCCGGAAATAAAAACAGCCAATATTAATATCACAGGTATTGTTATAAATTTAATTGATCTTTTTTCCAAACTTTAAGTCCCTCTTTCATTATATAAAAATAATTTACTTATTTTAGCAGTTATATTATTATACCGCTCTTTTAGAAAATTTATGCTACCCTTTCATTTCAAATAAGCACGCTTATTTTTTAATAAATATCCAGGACTATTCACTCTTTTGAGATTTATTAAAATATAAACTTTTAAAGAATAAAAAAGGAACAAACCTATGGCAAATATTCAAAGTCTTCGAGGTATGAAGGACATCATCGATAATGACAGTGAACTTTTTACATATTTTATAGATAACTGTTCAAGAATAGTTAAAAAATACGGTTTCAGCTATATTGAAACACCTATTTTGGAAGAGACCGCACTTTTTAAAAGAAGTGTCGGGGAAAGCAGTGATATCGTAAGCAAGGAGATGTACCAGTTCATTGACAAGGGTGAAAACGACGTATGTTTAAGACCCGAAGGTACCGCAGGAGTTGTGCGGTGGTTCGTGCAAAACAAAAAAGACAAGGCAGGCGGGATCAACAGGGTATTTTACCACGGTCCTATGTTCAGGTACGAAAGGCCGCAAAAAGGAAGACTAAGGGAGTTTCACCAGTTTGGCTGCGAAAGTTTCGGCGAGGCCAGCGTTTATGAAGATGCCAACATCATTTTAATGATCCATGAGATGCTGGAATTTTTCGGTATCGGGTATAAACTTCAATTAAACTCACTGGGGTGTAAAGAGTGTATGCCCGATTACAGGGACAACCTTGTAAAACACCTTAACGAACTTGTTTTATGTGAAGACTGTAACAGAAGGATCGAAACGAATCCCATAAGAGTTCTGGACTGTAAGAACGAAAACTGCCAAAACCAGTTAAGCGATGCTCCAAAGATCACAAACTCACTTTGTGAAGTGTGTGATACGGACTTTGAGAAGCTGAAATCTATTTTAGAACAAAACGGTATCTCTTATGAGATAGACTCAAATCTTGTAAGGGGTCTTGACTATTATACAAAGACTGCTTTTGAATTCGTAAGTGATAATATAGGAGCGCAGAGTGCCATAGCAGGAGGGGGAAGATACGACAGGCTTGTTGAGTTCCTGGGAGGAAAAGCCACCCCTGCAGTTGGTTTTGCCATTGGTATAGAAAGACTTCTTGAGCTAATTATAAAAAAAGAAGAAAAAGAAGATACCCTTTATATAGGTGCCATGAGCGAAGATGCCATTGATACTGTTTTCTCTTTGGTAAACAAAAAAAGATCATCCACAAAAGTGATCACAGATTATAAAAAAAGATCATTCAGCAAACACCTTAACAACGCTTCAAAACAGGGTGCCACAAAAGTTGCCCTAATAGGAGAAAATGAACTAAAAGAGAATACAATCTGGGTAAAAGATCTCACAACACAGGAAGAGGCCACTTTAAATATAGCAGAATTTTAATATTCCGCTATATTTAATAACTGCTTTTACAGCTTTCTTCTTTTATTTATCTGCAACTCTGATCAAACAATAAAAACCCTTTTAAATATTAACTTCCACTTATAATATATTTTGATATACTTTTTAAAATACAAAAGGATTTTTTATGGAACTTACCAACGAAGAGATTTTAGATTATCACCTGGGCGGGAAAACGTCCACTCACATAAGAAAGGTGTGTGATACACAAAAAGACCTGTCCATGGCATATACTCCCGGTGTCGCCGTTCCCTGCAAAGAGATAGAAAAAGACCCCTCTTTGGCATACAAATATACCAATAAAGGGAATACCGTAGCCGTAATAAGCGACGGTACTGCAGTTCTGGGTCTGGGTGACATAGGTCCTCTTGGTGCAAAACCCGTAATGGAGGGGAAGGTTGTTCTTTTTAAAAAATTTGCAGGTGTTGACGGCGTCGATATTGAGCTAAACGAAAAAGACCCCCAAAAGATCATAGATATCTGTGCCGCCCTGGAGCCAAGCTTCGGAGGGATAAATCTTGAAGATATAAAAGCCCCTAAATGTTTCGAAATTGAACGTGAACTTCAAAAAAGGGTAAATATCCCCGTAATGCATGATGACCAGCACGGTACTGCCATAATAACCACGGCTGCACTTATAAATGCAGCAGAACTTGCAGGCAAAAAAATAGAAGATATGAAAATAGCAATAAGCGGTGCCGGGGCAGCAGCCATGAGCTGTGCAAAGATGTATAAAAAACTGGGTGCAAAAAATATTCTGATGTGTGATTCAAAAGGTGTTATAAACCATAAAAGAGATGACCTGAACGAATATAAAAAAGAGTTCATAGTACAAACCGATGATATAACATTAAAAGACGCAATAAAAGATGCAGATATGCTTTTGGGACTTAGTGTTGCGGGAACGGTTACAAAAGAGATGGTAGCCTCAATGGCTCCAAAGCCTGTTATACTTGTGCTTGCCAATCCCACTCCTGAAATACTTCCCGAAGAGATAAAGCAAGTAAGAGACGATGCCATTATAGGAACAGGAAGAAGCGACTACCCCAACCAGGTAAACAACGTACTTGGCTTCCCTTTTATATTCAGAGGAGCACTGGATGTTGCCGCTAAAAAGATCACGGAGAATATGAAAATGTCAGCCGCCAAAGCTTTGGCGGAACTTGCAAAACAACCTATCCCCTATTATGTTAAAGCCGCTTACAACGATACAAATCTGACGTACGGTGAAGAGCATATTATCCCAAAACCTTTTAACAAAGAGGTGCTTATCTGGGTTGCCTCAGCCGTAGCAAAAGCCGCAATCGAAGACGGGGTAAGCGAAAGGAAAGATTTTGATATAGAAAGATACAAAAAACACCTAAGGGATATAGTTTATATGGAAGAGGATAAAGAGTTTTAAAATAAAAAAAGCCGGTATTAAAGACCGGCTTTTTTCTCTACAAGGGAGATCTCCCCGAAATAACTTCTCAAAGTTCTGCCGCAGTCAAGCCAGTTGACAAGGCCACCTTCAAGATATTTGACATTTTCAAAGCCCATTTTTTTCAGCTGATATGCAGCCAAAAGCCCTCGGGGTCCTTTAAAGCAGTATGTCACTATAGGTATATCATGCCCGTACTGTTCATGAATTTTTTTTATAGCTACAAACTCCAGCTTTCCCCTTGGAATAGTCAGGTGTCTCTCTTTACGCAGGTAACCGCTTGCGAACTCTTCAGGCTCCCTTACATCAAGAAGGAGAATATCCATATCCTTGAGATCCAATTGATCTGGCTGTATTTGTTCAACCTGCGTTTTCGCTTCTGATATAAGATTTTGAAACTGTTCGGTTAAATATACTTCCGCCCGTCTTCTGGAAAGCTCTTCCAGGTCAAGATGGGCATCATCATGGATATATTCAGACATTGATCGATCCTTTTATAAAGATTTTAAAAATTCCAGGGTCATCCTGACTCCGGCACCACTAGCACCAAATGGATTATATCCCCATTCTTTCTCAACATATGCAGGTCCCGCTATATCTATATGAACCCAGTTGTTTTTATAATTTTCATCGATAAATCTATCAAGGAACAATCCCGCAGTAACAGCTCCCCCGTATCTGGTATTTGAAATATTGCAGATATCTGCTACTTCACTTTTAAGGGTTTTTTTCAAGTATCTGTTAAAGTCTAGTTTTGTGGCAAGTTCACCGCTTTCGTGTGCACTGTTTACAATTCTTTCTTTAAGCTCTTCATTATTACCCATAATACCGCTTGTATATTCACCTACACCTACTACACAAGCACCTGTTAAGGTTGCATAGTCAAAGATATAATCTATCTCATCTATCTCATCTTGTGCATAACATAAACAATCCGCAAGAACAAGCCGCCCTTCAGCATCAGTATTTTTAACTTCTATAGTGGTTCCGTTCTTTGCCGTTAATACATCATCAGGCTTGTAAGCATCTCCTCCTATCATATTCTCGACAGCACCTACGATTCCGTGAACCTCGAAAGGAAGCTCAAGTTTCGCAACCGCATTCATAATACCAAGCACGGCACAACCGCCGCTTTTGTCACTTTTCATAGTTGTCATATAATCACTTGGCTTTAAGCTTAATCCACCACTGTCGTATGTAAGGCCCTTACCTACAAAAACAAGTTTTTTCTTAGCTTTTTTAGGCTTGTATGTAAGATGGATAAGTTTTGATTTATGTCTGCTTGCACGCCCTACGCTTAACATAGCTTCCATCCCGTTCTCTTCAAGGAAATCCTCGTCAAGTATCTGGCACTCAAGTTCATTCTCTTTTGCTATTTTAATTGCACTTTGAGCCATAACTGCAGGGTAAAAATCATCCGGTGTAGTATTTACAAAATCCCTTACCATGTTTACCGACTCACTGATGCTTACCGCATCTTCAAACTCTTTTTGCACTTTTTTGGTTATATCGGAAACTTCTATATAGATGTTTTTTTCCTCTTTATCCTCTTTTTTGCTTTTATACTTGTTAAAAGAGTAATTACCAAGCTCAAACCCTTCTATATAAGCACTTAGGTTTGATTTTGATTTTATTCTGGCAGATTTAAAATTGGTACTGTTTAGTTTCTTAACGGCACAAGATACGGCAATTCTGATATCTTCATCATCATCACCTGCAAGTCCAACATATATCTTTTTTGATTCAGGAAGTAAAACAGCCTGCTCCTCTTCCCCTTTGAAATCAAGCTGCTGCAATATCTCTTTGTCATTTTTTATTTTGTCTTTTTTAACCAGTATGATCTCTATATCGGTATCTAGTTTTTTAGTAGTCAGATTCAAATTCATCATATATCCTTTTAAATTTCAGTTGTTTTGTTGGGAATCTTTTTTGTTGCCGTATGAAAATAATATAATATACTCCCGCCTAATAATAAAGCAAACGGCACTGCAAAGTACCAATGTTCTTTTGCGATCTCAAGAAGTTTTAATATCTCGTCACCGAAATACCACACAGGCACAATAGTAAGCGCCGCCCAGCACCAGGCACTCAAAAGATTTATAAAAGCAAACATCTTGGCATCATATCTTGTAAGCCCTATAGATATAGGGATAACTGTTCTCATCCCGTACATATACCTTTGAATAAATATAATAGGCCAGCCGTACTTTTTCAAAAGCAGGTGTGCAAGTGCAAACTTTCTTCTTTGGCCCTTGAACTTGGTATGTACATAACTTTTGTTATACCTTCCGATATAAAAATATATCTGGTCACCTACAAATCCACCAAGCCCGGCTACAAATATAGCTACAGGGAGCCACATATCCCCCGTGTGGCAAAGAAGACCTGCCATGATAAGTCCCATTTCACCTTCAAGTATACTCCAGGCAAAAAGTATTATATATCCGTATTCTTTCATAAGATATAAAAACTTGTTGTCCAGACCCTCTACAGGTGCCATATATAGATTAAACGCTAAATATGAAAAGAAAGAGACGACTATTAACGTGATCAGTTTTCCCGAGTTGTTTTTTATAAATTCCATAAAACCGCCTAGTCGAAATTTAGCAGCGACTGTGCTTGAATCATATCTTTATCACCACGTCCGGAAAGGTTTATAACAATCAGTTTGCCTTGCAATTTCTCTTTTTCTTTTTTCAAATATGCTATTGCATGACTTGATTCAAAAGCCGGGATGATACCCTCTTTTTGACTCAGCCAGACAAATGCGTCTAAAGCCTCCTGGTCTGTTATATTATCATATTGTGCCTCACCCAGCTCTTTTAGGTATGAGTGTTCAGGCCCGATCCCGGGGTAATCAAGTCCCGCACTGATACTGTGGGCTTCCAGAACCTGACCGTTTTCATCCTGAAGCAGGTATGAACACTGTCCGTGAAGAACTCCTGGAGTCCCTTTTGCCAAAGAACATCCGTGCTTATCGCTTTCTATGCCAAGCCCCCCTGCTTCAATACCTACACAGGTAACCTCTTCGTCTTCTAAAAAGTGGGAGAACATACCTATGGCATTTGATCCCCCTCCGATACAAGCTATAACCGTATCTGGCAGTTTGTTCTCTTTTTCAAGTATCTGCTGTCTGGTCTCCCAGCCGATGATCGATTGAAAATCCCTTACCATCATAGGATACGGGTGCGGCCCTGCAACGGTACCGATGATATAAAAAGTATCTCTGGCGTTTGTTACCCAGTACCTGATTGCATCGTTCATGGCATCTTTTAAGGTCTTGCTTCCTGATTCCACTGCTATAACCTTGGCTCCAAGAAGTTTCATCCTGAATACGTTCAGCTCCTGTCTTGCGACATCTTTCGCCCCCATGAATATTGTACACTCAAGCCCCATCAGTGCGGCAATGGTTGCAGTTGCGACACCGTGCTGCCCTGCTCCGGTTTCTGCTATGACTTTTGTTTTACCAAGTTTTTTCGCCAATAACCCCTGGGCTATTACGTTATTTACTTTATGAGCTCCCGTATGATTCAGGTCTTCTCTTTTAAGATAAATTTTTGCCCCTATCTCTTCACTGATATTTTCGGCAAAATATAAAGGATTTGGTCTTCCTACATACTCTTTTAGATAATAGTTAACCTCTTTCCAGAAATCTTCGTCAAATCTGTATTTTTTATAATTTTCTTCAAGTTCCAAAAGTATCGGCATTAATGTTTCAGGAACATATCTTCCACCGAATATTCCGAAGTGGCCGTTGTCGTTTGGATCAAATTTACTTTTCTTTGGGATATAATTATTCATATTTACCTCTAAATTCCTAAATATCTAAAATAGTGTACACTGGTGCCATATCTTTTAACTTCTCACTTCCGTCAAGAAATGTAAGGTTAAGTAAAAAACAGATCTCTACAAGATCTGCTTTCGTATCAAGCACAAGTTTTGCAGCAGCTTTTGCCGTACCGCCTGTTGCAATAAGGTCATCAATAAGCAATACCCTTGCATTCTCTTTGTTGTTAAAAGCGTCAAGATGGATCTCTACTTCATCAAAACCGTATTCAAGTTCATATTTCTCACAAATAGTGGTTCCGGGAAGTTTACCTTTCTTTCTAACTGGAACAAAACCTATTCCCAGTCTGTCAGCCAATGCCGCACCGAAAATAAATCCCCTGCTGTCTATTCCTGCTATATAATCAAGATCCATCTGCTCATACCTTTCCTGAAGATGGTCCATTAATACTTTGTATGCTTCTTTGTTGTTTAAAAGAGTTGTTATATCTTTAAAAACTATTCCGGGCTTGGGAAAATCTTTAATATCCCTTATACTGTTTAATATTAGCTCTCTGCTCTCATCATTTAAAAACTTTCTCATAATATCCCTTTGTATTTAATTAAAATTGTTATCGACTATTTGACAGATAGTGTGGATAAACAGTATATGCATCTCTTGAATTCTTGGGGTGTCGTCACTGGGAACTACAATATTTACGTTACAGTGTATATTCATGGCACCGCCCTCTTTCCCGCTTAGGCCTATTGTCCTGCATCCAAGCTCTTTGGCACATTTAAGTGCTTCGATCACATTTTTACTGTTACCGCTTGTGCTTATGCCTATTACAACATCTCCGCTGGATCCCAGTGCTTCAACCTGTCTGCTGAAAACTTTCTCAAAACCGTAATCATTCCCTATAGCGGTCAAGGCACTTGTATCGGTACTAAGAGCAACAGAAGGGAGTCCCCTTCGTTCTGTTTTGTATCTTCCTGTCAGTTCGGCAGAAAAATGCTGTGCATCCGATGCACTTCCGCCGTTACCGCAGATAAGCACTTTGTTTCCTTTTTTCAGAACTTCCACGATCAACTGTGCCGCAGTTTCAAGATCCTTTGCCGATATGTTGATGACTTTTTGAATAGTTTCAAGATGAGATTCAAACTCTTTTTGTATCGTATTTTTCATTATCTTCCAAATTATATTATAATCGTTTAGATTTTAACAAAAAAGTTTAAAGAGTATGCTTATGATTTTATTATTTTAGGAATATCTTTTATTGAGTCAAGTATATATTTTGCTTTTGATTCGGATTGATCAAAGCTGTGACCGCTTTTAACCTGTATCGTATTTGGGATTTTGGCATTTGCTGCTGTCTGGATATCGGAGTTTTTATCCCCTATAAGCCATGAGTTTTCAAGGTCTACCTCAAAAAGCTCTTTTGCCTGATCTATCATCCCTGTTTTTGGCTTTCTGCACCCGCACCCGTCATTGGGTCCGTGGGGACATAAAAATACCCCATGGATATAGATCCCTTTGGCTTCGAACTGCCCAAGCATCCATTTTGTAAGCTTGTCAAAATCCTTTTTTGTATAATAACCTCTTCCGATACCCGACTGGTTCGTAATGATCACAAGCTTGTATCCCAATCCCTGAAGATGCTTCAAAGAATCAAAAACACCCTCTATAAACTCAAAATCCTTTATTTTGTAAAGGTAATCTTTCTCGACGTTTATTACCCCGTCTCTGTCAATAAATACTACTTTTTCCAAACTAAAACAGATCGTATGAAACCGATCTTACCCCTTTATCATAAATATCTTGGCACATATCGCTGCTTTCTTTAAAGATTTTAATATCTAGCTGATTTGAATTTACTTCAATAGTTATACAGTTTTGTTCCTCGTAGTCAAACTCAAGCTTTTTATCCGATACCTTCCAGTTTTGCTCATTCAGTTTTACAGCGTCACTTATCTTGTCGATCCTGTTTTCAAGCATATAATAAGACTGTATAGAGTTTGATATGGTGTTAACATCCTGTTTTATGGTATTGGACAAAGCCCCGCTTTTAAGATCAAAAAGCTTGGGAACCGCAACGGCCGCAAGAAGCGATAAAATTGATATTACAACAATAAGTTCCAAGATCGAAAAAGCTTTTTTATTTTTATTGAACATAATGGTTTTCCCTAAAAAATTAATATCCCATTTTACCAAAAAAGCTTTTAGTTTGTATAGTAAAAAATTGCCAATTTTAAAATCTTTTTATTATATAAAAACTTTTATTGGTAGAAACTATCCTCTTTTAGTAAAACATAACTTCATCGATGAAATCGATCATCTCTGTTTGGTAAACCTCTATAATGTACTCATCATTTATATGAGACAATAGAACATATGCATCATTATAGTGAGGGTTTTTTATCATCCAGCTGGAGCTTTTATCTATTACTACATCTGTAAAACCCAGTTTAAAATACTGCTTTTTCAACTTTTCTATTAAATCCTCGAACAAAATATTATTCTTATCATGGATAAAGGCTTTGTATTTATTATCTTTTATATCTACGGTTGTCTGCCTTGGTTTGATATCTTCCCCCTGTGCTGTCCGGGTTTTGAAATATTCGGGATGTTCTTTGCTTACAAGAACGTAAGTTGCCGACAAGGCACTAACTGCAAACACACCTATAAAAATATTTAAGACTGAATTAAAAAAGAACAGGTTTAAACCCAGAACCCCTGACAAAAACCCAATAGCGATACCGTAAACAAGCCCGAAAACGAAAGTGAAAACCATAGGGAACAAGATAACGGTTACAAAAACCAGAAGTTTATAGTTTTTTGTATAGTTCCATGCCTCACTCAATGTTATCTCCTTATCGATCGATATCGCGGGGAAAACCAAAGAGAACCTGGATACAAGAACAAATGAAACAATTATAAAAACAATAACTCCAAGCATTACACCTGTTTTGCCCAAAGATGCGCCCAAAAATATTGCGGGAATAACAATAGCTGCAACTATCAGTCCCATTAAAAAGCCGTTTACTATAAAAGACCATTCCCTTTTAGTAAATTCAAACAGTCCCCACTTTGGTATACTGTTCTCCCCCAATATTAAAACCCTGTGTGTAGAGATAGCTACAAGCAATAAAACAAGATAAGTCAAAAGAGAAGTTGCAAAAAATAAAAAACCATTTTCGATCTGGGCTTTCCCCTCAATATTTATGATATTATTCATATTTATATAATCTATAGCTATCATAAGAACCGTATATACGGCCATCGCTTTTATTAAAGCTGTTTTCTTATCAAAAACCGACCTGAACGTCATATTTATAATTTTTTCATACATATCAACTCCAAAAACAAAAGATACCTAAGTATACACTTATTATGTCACAATTAGTGCCATACCGGCTTTATTCATACTTTTTCCCTTTATGTTCCAGCCAGCCTCCCGGGTGGGTGTTATCCGGATCATGGTGGGTCCAGTGTACAACCCCGCCTTTGGAATTACTTTCATACTCTCCGCAGAACTTAATATTGTCACCTATCTGCAAAGAGTATATTTTAGGTGCCAGGTCAATATTGTGTGCAACCAATAAAGTCTGTCCGGAAGGGAGCTTTATAATAAACCTTTGATGGCGGCTTCCTTTATTATCATCGCTAAGAAGCCTGATAACGTCACCGGAACCGCACATCGGCGAGCCTGCAAAAAGCTCTGAAAGAATAAGCAGTAATACAATAAATATCTTTTTCACTTTAAATCCTTTTTATTGATCTTCAGGAATAACAACGGGCAGTTCTATGGTAAATAAAGCCCCATCATAATTATCTGACCCATAACTGTATGATACGTTCTCAGCCGTAATATTGCCGTTCATACTTTCTACAATGAGATTCCTTGTCATATAAAGCCCAAGCCCCGTTCCAAGAGATTGATGTTTTGAAGTGAAATACGGTTCGAATACTTTAGAAAGCATATTCTTGGGAATACCCCCTGCATTATCCTTAAAGGTTATTATTATTTTATTCCCTTTTTTAAAACAATCTATAAAGAACAACCTGTGTTTTATTTGATTTATTATAAAGGCGTCTTTTGAATTATTATAAATATTCATATAACACTGTATCAGCTCGTTTGGATAACCTTTAAATTTCAAACCGTTTTCCACATTCGAATGGATATCTATATCATTGCTTTTTACAGAGCCCGATACAAGTGATAAAAAATGTTTTATATTCTCTTTGAATTCAAACTCTTTTTTCAACTTGTTCTCTTTTATAAAGTTCCTGAAATCATCTATGGTTTCAGAAAGATATTGCGCATTATTATTAATAGAGTTACAGTAACTCACCAAATCTTCATCCGTTAACTTAGAATAAGTTTTTTTCGCCAGCATCCCCGTGGCAGAAGTTGATATAACAGATAAGGGCTGTCTCCATTGATGGGCTATATTTCCAATCATCTCACCCATTGATGCAAGCTTTGACTGTTCAAAAAATATTTTCTCTTTATTTACTGCATCTTCTTGAAGCTGTTTTATTTCGGTCATATCTATCAAATAACCGATGATTCCTTCTACTTTCCCCTGGGAATTTATAAATGCAGATTTATAAAACATAACATCGAATTCTTTATCGTTGTTCTTATTCAAAATCTTTGATTCATAGATCTGGGGGTTTTCTTCAAGATTAAAAACTTTTTGATCCTGTGAATAATAAATATCCGCTATCTTTTTTGGAGCTACGTCGTATACACTTTTACCTATTATTTCTTCTTTTGCAAAGCCTGTAAAATCACACCATTTTTGATTAACGTTTGTATAATTCCCCTCTATATCTTTATAAAAAAACGGTATAGGTGAAGTTTGAATTAAAGTATCAAAAAAGTTTTTCTGTTTTTTCATTTCTGCGGTTTCCTCTTCAACTTTTTGATGAAGTTCTTTATTCAACCGGTCTTTAATATTAAACTCTTTAAAAAAGAGATAAAAGATCAGTCCTGTAAAAAGCGTCAAAAGTCCGAATAAAAAATAAAAATTTTTATTTTTTGAATTTATGTAGGATTCATGGTTTATGATAGTAAAAAATGCACTGACTTCACCGGTAATTTTGTTGGCAAGCGGAAGAAAAGTGATCACGCTGTCTGATTTTTTATCATATATCGAGACCGTTTTTTTATTAGATATCAACTCAAGAGCCTTCTCTATAATCTCCTGGTCTGGTGATTCGAGGGGCAGATTAAGTTTTTTTGCAAAATTTCTTAAAACCTCGGTATTCTTTTTTTCAAGGTAAAAACCTTTTATGTAACTGTTAATATAATTTTCTTTTATTGATTCTTTCCAAGCTTTTTGTTCCAGGATTTTACCGTTTAAATGAAAATCGGAAAGAACCTTGAAGTTTTCCATAAACTCTGAAGTAAAGATCGAAATATCAAAAGATATCTCCACACTTCCCAAATGCTTATTGTTATTGTCAATAAGGGGATAAACAAAACGAAGTCCGCTGTAGACCCTCCCCATTTCAAAGCCGTCAGCCGCTTTATGGTGCTTATTGACATAAACAACACCCTCCCTTACATTGGAAAGATTGTCCCCGAATTTACCCGGTTTGTGCATTCTTAAAAATGATTCGCTGTTTTTAAGATGAAAATGAAGCTGTTTTAAACTGGTGTATCTGAATTTTTCATATTTCTCTTTTAAAAAGTCGTATAGCTCAGCCCTTAAAATATCTTTTTCCTGCTTATTTGCATCTTCCAAAGAGCCGTAGATCTTAAATATCTTTTTTTGATCAATAATAGAGTCGAATATCATCTTTGATGTTTGTTTGTAATTATTGTAATGTACCTTATACAACTTGCTGAAAAGTTCGGTCTGCTTATCTAAAAAACTTTCTATTTTTTGATTCCTTTCAAAATCCAGAAGCAGATATATACAAAAAATAACAAATATAAAATTTAAAAAGATCTTTACTTTCATATAGTTTTGAATTCCTTCACCGCCGTATTTACACAATAAATAATTGTTATAAATATAGTATAGTATTTCAAGTAAAAGCTGTATTAAAAGGTAAAAAATAAGAAATTATAGATTTCAGTTTTAGACAAGGAAGAAAAAGCAAAAAATTAAAAGTTTGCTTTAGATTGTGCCGAAGTGAGATGAAGATGTACTCCAAGTACCTCAATTCTCACTTCGGTGCAAGATCAAGTAAAATTTAAATTTTACTCCCACTCGATAGTTGCCGGCGGTTTAGAAGATATATCATATACCACTCTGTTGATCCCGTCAACCTCGTTAATGATTCTTCTGCTCATTACCTCTAAAATATCATGAGGGATATGAGCGAAAGTTGCCGTCATACCGTCGATCGCATTTACGATTCTGATGCAAGCCGTATTGTCGTAAGTTCTGTTATCACCCATAACACCCACTGATTTTACATTTAATAATACTGTAAATGCCTGCCATGTTTTATCATACCAACCTGAAGCTCTAAGCTCTTCAAGCATAATAGTATCCGCTTTTCTTAAAATATTAAGATCCGGCTCGTTTACTTCACCCATGATTCTAATAGCAAGACCTGGTCCAGGGAACGGGTGACGTCCGATCATTTGACTTGGAAGTCCAAGTTCAAGCCCCAGTTCTCTAACCTCGTCTTTGAATATCTCTCTTAATGGCTCGATAAGTTCGAAAGTCATCCAATCAGGAAGACCCCCGACGTTATGGTGCGATTTAATTGTTTTAGAAGGTCCTTTTACCGAAACAGACTCGATAACGTCAGTATATAACGTACCTTGGGCAAGGAACTCTATACCGTCATGTTTTTTTGCTTCTTCATCAAATACCTCGATAAATGTTTCACCGATTATCTTTCTTTTTTTCTCAGGATCGGTAACACCTGCAAGTTTCCCCAGGAACTCCCCTGAAGCATCTACAGTGATAAGGTTGATCCCTCTGTTGGCAAACATATTCTGTACATCTTCAACTTCGTTTGCTCTTAAAAGTCCGTTATTAACGAATACAGGTACCAGCTGCTCTCCGATAGCTTCGGCTAAAAGAGTTGCAACAACAGAAGAATCAACCCCTCCGCTCACACCGCAAAGCACTTTTTTATCGCCTACTTTTTCCTTGATCTTTTTGATCTGTTCTTTTGCGAAATTACCCATATTCCAGTTCTTTTCACAACCGCAGATATGTTTTGCAAAGTTTACCAGCATCTGTGCACCCTCTACAGAGTGAGTTACTTCAGGGTGATATTGGAATGCATAGATATTTTTCTCTTCGTTTGCAATTGCCGCATAAGGTGAATTACCGCTTGTAGCTATAACCTTGAAGTTTTCAGGAAGAGTTTCTACTCTGTCACCGTGAGACATCCAAACAACTTCATTATCTGTAACACCTTTAAATATAGGAGACTGTGCATCTTCAACTTTAAGCTCAGCTTTTCCGTATTCGTGATGATCTGCAGGGATCACGCTTCCACCCAGGTAGTGTGCGATAGTCTGCATACCGTAACAGATACCAAGGATAGGCAATCCAAGATCAAAAACAGCTTCGTCGACTTTATATGCATCTTCCGCATAAACAGAAGCAGGACCGCCGCTTAGAACGATCCCTTTTGGAGTTCTTGCCTTAATATCCTCGATCGGCTCGTTGTAAGGTACGATCTCCGAATAAAATCCGCTATTTCTCAATCTTTTTGAGATTAGCTGAGTATATTGACTACCAAAGTCTAAAACTAGTATAGGTACGTGTTTCATTAAAATTTTTCCTTATTCTGTTATAAATATTGTGGATTATACCTAAAAATAGGTAAAAAACTAAATAAGCATAAAAAAAGGCCGGAAGAAAATCTTCCGGCCTTTTTACTGAAGTTTTAAAAGATATTAAGCACCGATACCTAAAACCTCGAACTGGGCATACCAAACAGCGACAGAGACTATATATCCTATCAAGATAGTCCATGCATATTTCATATGTGCACCGAACGTATAGATACCAGGAAGTTTACCCATTACACCAACACCCGCAGCAGAACCGAATGAGATCAACGATCCACCAACACCTGCCGTTAATGTTACAAGCATCCATTGTGCATGTACCATTTCAGGATTTGCTTTAAGTACAGCGGACATAACCGGAACATTATCAACAATAGCAGATAAGAACCCGACACCGATATTTGAAGCTGTAGGCCCGAACACCTCTGGGCTGTAAACGTGCGCAGCCAGTGCAAGCCAACCAATAAAGTATAAAGCTCCAACCGCAGCAAGGATACCGAAGAAGAACATTAACGTATTGTTTTCTATCTTAGCCATTGAATGGAAAATATTAAACTCACTTTTATGAACTTTTTTTAATCTGTAAGCATAGATCTTAAGCAATGAAAGACCGAACATCATACCCCACATCGCAGGCATATGTAATACCTGGTGAGACATTACCGCACAGAAGATCGTAAACACACCAAGACCCATAACTATATTAGCTCCGGTCATAAGCTCAGGCTTTGTTTCTTTGCTTGCGTCAAAATCAGGTACTTCGTTTGGAACTACTCTTGAAAGAAGCAGTGCAGTAACAAGATAACCTAAGATAGAAGCAGGGAACAGGAACAAGAAGTCTGTAAACGTACCTTTACCCGCAGTCCATGCCATAAGTGTAGTAATATCACCGAAAGGAGACCATGCACCACCTGCATTTGCCGCAACAACAATATTGATTGCACCAGGAATCAAGAACTCTTTTCTTGTCTTTTCAATAGTAATAAGTACAGTTGAAAGGATCAGTGCCGTAGTAAGGTTATCCGCTATTGGAGAGATAAAGAATGCAAGGAAACCTGTTAACCAGAAAAGTTTTCTGTAAGTATACCCTTTAGATACCAGGTTATATTTCAGTCTGTCGAATATACCCATATGAATCATCGATTCTATATATGTCATTGCTACAAAAAGGAAGAAGAATATCTCCGCAATCTCTAAAATAAGGTGCTGTACCTGAGTATGTACGAGCTCCATATTCATATCATGTATAGCATAATAAATAGCAACAAAAATAAACAGGAACGTACCCGCTAACAATGCAGGTTTAGCCTTGTCTATATGGTATTGTTCCTCCATTGCAACAAAATAGTATGCAATAACAAAAATAACTAAAGATGCAATACCGACCCACGTCATCGTAAGATCAGGTATTGCTTCTCCCCCTGATGCACCGCCGCTGCTAGCGAATGCAAATACACTTGTTAAACTAATTAACAATAGTTTTAACATCATTTCTCCTTAATAAAGTGTGCCCCTACAGATTTTTTTCTCTTTATGGCACTTTCAATGATGGATTTTGCCGTAAGTAACCTTAAAAACAGAAGTCTGCCAACATCCTCCTGTAAAAATGATTCCACCTCTTCTAGTGCATCTATGAGATCCTGTCTTTTTCTCACAATCCCCACACTTGTCCACATAAGGTTCCTTAAAGCGTTCTTTATAGCTTTGTCCCCTTTTTTCTGAAGTTCGTAGTAGGGAACCTCATTATGGAAGTTCTTAAGTTTGATATGGAAGTTCTTTTTTTCAATATACTCAACCGCTATCTTTGAAAAAACAAGTCCCTCCAGGAGTGAATTTGAAGCGAGTCTGTTTGCACCGTGAACACCCGTGCAGGCAACTTCTCCTACCGCATAAAGGTTTTTTGTCCCTTTAACTTTTGAATTAAGATCCACATCGATCCCGCCCATACTGTAATGAAAGGCAGGGCTTACCGGAACTCTTTCAAAAGGCAGGTCAAACCCCTCTTCTTTAAGGTTTTTATAAATATTCGGGAACCTTTTTTTAAAAAACTTCTTGTCAAATTTTTTAAAAGAAAGATATACCTTGGAACCTGTTTTCTGGGAATAATCAAATATAGCACGGCTTACCACGTCTCTTGGTGCAAGTTCCGCATCTTCATGGTAATCTTTTAAGAAGGCATACCCGTCCTGATCTTCGATCACGGCACCCTCACCCCTTAGAGCTTCCGTTAAAAGCTGTTTTCTCGCATACGGTGAATCAACAAAAACAGTAGGATGGAACTGCATCATCTCCATATCTTTCATGGCAAGTCCCTTTTCTATACAGATCCCCTGTATATCTCCGGCAATTGTGGTCGAATTAGTGTGGTACCTGTATATGGAACCTACTCCCCCGCTTGCGATAATAGTGTTATGGGCATATACGACCTTGTCTTTGCCGTCGTGAATCATATGTGCACCGTAGCAGATACCGTCTTCATATAAAAGATCTATAACTATGGCATCGTTGTAAACCTGATGGGGACATTGCTTAAGCAGGAACATATGAAGCATTCTACCCGTTGCATCTCCGTCAGCATGAAGGATCCTGCTTGTACTGTGGGCCGCTTCTTTTGTAAAAGCCAGCTCCCCTTTTTCGTTCCTGTCAAATTCAAATCCCGAATTGATAATATCATCAATCGCATCGAGTGATTCTTTGCTTAATTTCTCTACGGCCAGTTGATTATTCATTCCTGCACCGGCGTCTACCGTGTCACTTATGTGTAAAGGGATGTCATTTTTATTTTTTGCCCTTACCACGCCCCCTTGTGCCCAGAAGGTATTGCATTCCCATGGAGTTTTTTTACAAACAACCATCACCTTTTTATCTTCAGGTATATATCTGGCTGCATTCAATCCCGCAACACCGGCACCGATAATCAAATAATCATATATCATTATTTTTCATTTCCTACTTTGTTACTTTTTTCTACATAGACCGGATCACCTTTGTATCCACAGCCTGCAAGCAGTATTATTAACGTTAAACAAACATATATCGTCTTCATTTTACCCCTTCTGTTAAGATAGAGTATCTTAAATTTAATAAAAAATTAATAAAATTTTGATCAACTTTTAAGTATAATCCTGCGATAAATTACAAAAAGGAACATTTTATGAAAATAGCAGACAGAATGGATAGACTATCGGAATCTATTACAATGGCTATTACTTCTTTATCTAAAGAGTTAAAAGCTTCAGGTAAAGATGTGTTAAGTTTCAGTGCAGGAGAACCGGACTTCGGTACTCCTCAGGTTATTAAAGATGCAGCCATAAAAGCTTTGGAAAACGGGGAGACAACATATACAGCAGTTGAGGGAACCTTACAGTGTAGAGAAGCAGTTGCAAAAAAACTAAAAAAAGACAACAATCTTGATTATGATGCAAGTGAAATATTACTAGGTGTCGGGGCTAAACACTCGCTTTTTAATATTTTCCAGGCTGCCATTGAAGAGGGTGATGAAGTTATTATCCCCGCACCTTACTGGGTAACATATCCAGAACAGGTAAAATACAGCGGAGGAACAGTAATTGAGATCATGACAGATGACTCTACGGGATTCAAGATCACTGCTGAACAGTTAAAAGCGGCTATTACGCCTAAGACGAAGATGCTTGTTCTAACTACTCCTTCAAATCCTACGGGTTCAGTTTATACAAAAGATGAGATCCTTGCTCTTGGTGAAGTTCTAAAAGGAACCGATATTACAGTTATCAGTGACGAAATGTATGAAAAACTTATGTATGACAACATGGAGTTCACTGCCGTTGCAAGCGTAAGTGAAGATATGTTCGAAAGAACCATCACGGTAAACGGTTTAAGTAAATCTGTTGCCATGACAGGTTGGAGATTCGGATACCTTGCGACAAAAGACAAAGAGCTTTTCAAAGCCATGAAGAAACTGCAATCACAGTCAACTTCAAATATCAACTCGATCACGCAGGCAGCTGCAATTACAGCTATGGACGGAAGTGCCGATGCCGATATAGAAACTATGAGAATCGAATTTGAAAAAAGAAGAAATATAGCAATAGAACTTATCAATAAGATCGACGGACTCTCTGTTGTAAAACCCAACGGTGCATTTTACCTTTTCGTAAACATCAAAGACGTTTCAAACGATTCTATGGAATTCTGTAAAGGTCTTTTAGAAGAAGTAGGCGTTGCAGTGGTTCCTGGTGTTGCATTCGGACTTGAAGGTTACTTCAGATTGTCATTTGCAACAAGTGAAGATATTATAAGAGACGGTATCTCAAGAATCAAAAAATTCGTAGAATCAAAATAAATATCCTGACTAAAAGGGCTTAGGCCCTTTAGTTTAACAGGTCAAACTGGGGCTCATCCAAAGTACCCTTTATTATCACAGCTTTATCAAATTCTTTATCTTCCCCCAGAATCACTTTATCCACAAAAGGAAGTAACTTTATAAGATCAGCATAATCTTTTAAAAATATAACATTTACCTGCCCAAGCAGAACCCTTGTGTCAAGATTAACAAGAAGACTTCCTTTAAAGTCATTCATTTTCCCCTTAGTGTAAATATCATGCAGCTTCAAAAGATTCATATTCTTGTCAAACTCGAAATTAATATACCCTTTGTTTATAGGATAACCGTTCAGATTAAATCCTGTCTGGGTAAACCTTACCAAAGAAGGGATCGATAAAAGCGGATTTATGATCGCCGGGGTGGTGTTTATAAAAAGAATCAGACTGTTCAATATACCGATATTTTTAACGGTTGTTTCCACAAAGCCGACATTCCCGTTAAAATCATTATCTTTACCCTTTACAAAAAAATCAAGATAACCGTCCTGTAAAAGCTCCTTACCAAGCAGTGCGTTAACATATGAGCTTTCTATATATTTTGAGGAAATATCTATCCCCTCTTCGTTTTTTAGAAATTTTATTTCGGTTTTCCCCTTTTTTATCAAAGAATCTAAACTATCGGGGGAAAGCTTTGTTCTAAGAGTGTCGTAATGGAAATTAAAATCCTTATATTTTATGCATCCGCTGCTTGAAGCTATGTTTATTTTCAAACTGCTTTCCTTCTCCTGCGGTGCTTCTGAAAGGGGTGTAACATCAAAGCAGATGTTTTTTGACCTTACTGAGTATTCTTTAAAATCTTTTGTTAATATATCTATTAAACCTTTTTTATCTTTGTAGTTCTTTATATCGGGATTAAAAGCAGATAACTTTTCAATATTGTTTATTTTTATATTATGAGTATCATCTTTATTTTCATAAAGAAGTTTAAGCTCCGGAATCTCTAATTTCATATCATCTTTATAGTCAATAAGAAACTTAAGGTTATCCTCATAGTTTTTTTTATTGAACCTGTTTAAAAAAACATCGCCCTTTATCTTTTTATCTTTGAAGTTTACAACACCCTGTGTAAAAGCTTCAACGTCATAACTTTCGTTTTTCACTTCTGCGGTTAATGAAAGTTTATTATTTTCGTAAGCCCCTTTAACGGCCGATAACCTAAGATTCTCCCCTTTTATATCCATATCCAGGGTATCATTATCTATTTTTAGTTTTTTATCTGTAAGATCAAAATCAATATTGAGTTTTCGGCTTTTCAAGCTAAGATCACCGTAATTATAATCTGCTTTTGATTCCAGAGATAAAATATTATTGAAGAACACACCCTTTATATCTTTGAAATAAAATCTATGCTCATCGAGTGAAATCCCCTGCTCTTTTAACCCTGCTTCGATTTTAAGATCCTCGTCATAATCAACCCTGTATGACAGCTCCTTAAAAGAAAACGGTATTTTCTTATCTTTGTATTCTATATCCGCCTTTCCCTTTGAAACCGATGTTTTAAGATTGAAATGATCATTGATAACGAATTTTACGGGAATATCCTTGGATCCGCCCTCAAGATGGGTATATACATCATTTTTTGTGTATCTGCTAAAACCGTTTTCCACGGTAAATAGTTTATCATCTATGGTGAACTTTGTTTTATCTCTTAGTGTAAAATCTATATCAACATCTTTTTCAAAATCTGTTGTAAACTTGCCGTAGGTAGAATCAAGATCGATCTTTCTGTATTTAAAATCATTTATAAGATATTCCCCGCTGCCTTTATTATTAGTGAAATTAAGGGAAAAATTTACGTTCGCATCATATTCAAGCTTATACTTGTCATCTTCCAAGGTTGTTTTTCTAGCCTTGCCGTTTATGTAAAGTATATTATCCTCGAACTTTATATGGCTTTTCTTTACATATACGGGATAATCAAATATATCGAATTTACCCTCTTGCACTTTTATATCACAGTATACTTCCTCCCCCTCTTCTTCAAGCTTGGAAATGGTCAAAGGAACGATAACCTTTGTATATACGTCGTTTTGTCCGTATTTTTGTACTACAGGAAGATTGATCCTGTAGTGCTTAAGAAGTTCCAGAAGCTCAGGACGAAGCCGGTCTTTGGAATAAAAATGCATATTCAACATCGGATCTTTTATAATATCTGTTATGGAGGCATAAGAGCCCTCAACCTCAAGGTCTACATATTTTGGTTTTTCAAATGAAAAATAAAAAGAGTTGTTCTTGAAATCGATAAAAGCTTTTTGTGCTTTGAGCCTTTTAAGTTTTATATCCCATAAAAAGCTGAAATCGTTAATATGGAACCTTGCATATTTAAAAGTCTGGGCATCATAATCTTCCAAAAAGACTTTTCCCGAAAACTTCAGATGGGGATCTTCCAGGACAAAATTCTCAATATCAAGATAATAACTGTCAAAAAAAGGTTCCACACTGAAACTGAAACTCATATCCTGACTTTTACTGCCGTTATCGTAAGAAATAGAGAGTTTATCCACCGATACTATTAAACTTTTATCATATTTTAAATACAATCCGTTAAAAGTAAAATTGTCGTAATTTAATTTATCAATTTTTATTCCGAAGAAAAATGGAGCAAGGACCATTAAAATCATTAATAACAATACAGTAAAAACATATAAAATAATTTTTGACATATTTGAGGGTTTCCTTGTTATTGCTATTATACTGGGTTTTTACCTGACTATGGAAGTAAACTCCAAAAGAGTTATCAACGTACCTAAAGGCAGTACCGGTGCAATTATATCATACCTAGATAAAAACAACTATAATCTAAACACTATAGATACCGTAGTTACAATGTTTCTGGGATACCCCCAAAGCGGATGGATAGACCTGAAAGCGCACAGGATGACAAAGCTTGACTTTTTGTATAAGCTTACCACCTCAAAAGCGGCTTTAGAAAAAATAACACTGCTGCCCGGGGAAACTTACTATTTCTTTTTGCAGGATGTTGCGAAGAAACTCAACATCTCCACAATGAAACTGTTCGACCAATATGCACTACAGGCATACAGAAAAGACGGAAACATAATAGCAGACACATACCACCTGCCCATAGGAATGGATGAAAAAGACCTTATAGAGCATCTGCTTAAACTAAGCGAATCAAAATACAAAAGCCTGAGCAACAAGATATTCGGGATGTATGACAAAAAGAACTGGTACGACAAATATATCACCATTGCTTCCATTATACAAAAAGAAGCGGCTTCAAAAGATGAGATGTCAAAAGTATCAAGCGTAATATACAACAGATTGAACAAAGGGATGAAACTTCAAATGGACGGGGTGCTCAACTACAGTAAGTTTTCCCATACAAAAGTTACTCCCAAAATGATCAAAGAGGACAAAAGCGAATACAATACATACAAAAAGAAAGGGCTTCCTAACAATCCTGTATGTGCAGTAGAAATTGAAGCGATAAAATCAGCTATATTCCCCGCAAAAAGCAGATACCTTTATTTTATGAGATCGGCAGACGGCTCAAAACATATATTCAGCGAAAGCTACAAAAAACACAGACAGGTCATAAGAACAGTAAAAAAAGAGAGTTATCGGCTGAAAAGAACAGCAAAGGCAAAGAAAACCACTACACCAAAGCCTGTAAAAACAAAAGTTGCCAAAAAAACAGTAAAAAAAACCATCGATAAAACCCAAAAACTGAAAAATCTCTGGAAGTAATTGTTACAAAAAGTATCATATTGGTTTTTCTGTGTGTATTTTTGAAACATCATAACTTTTTGTAACCCTTTACCCCATAAAATCTTTCACATTAATTCAATTTCGTGTTAAACTTTCTTTACAACTATTTAAAACAAACACAAGGAAGAAATATGTCAAAAATCATTTGGTCAAAAATTGATGAAGCTCCGGCTTTAGCAACTTATTCGTTATTACCAATCGTAAACGCTTTCACTAAATCTGCAGGTGTAGAAGTAGTTACTTCTGATATTTCACTTGCCGGTAGAACTTTAGCTGCAATGGGTCTTGCTGAAGATGAGTTATCAAAGTTAGGTGAATTAGTATTAAAACCAGAAGCTAATATCATTAAACTTCCAAACGTATCAGCTTCTATAGGTCAGCTTAAAGACTGTATTGCTGAGCTTCAAGGTCAAGGTTTCGATATTCCTGATTTTCCTGAGAACCCTGCAAATGCTGAAGAGGAAGCTATCAGAGCTAAATACAACACTTGTTTAGGATCTGCTGTTAACCCTGTATTAAGAGAAGGTAACTCAGATAGAAGAGCGGCAGAAGCTGTTAAGAAATTTGCTCAAAACAATCCTCACAGATTAAAAGCATATTCCCAAAACTCTAAAGCATATGTAGCGCATATGGCTGGTAACGGTGATTTCTACGGAAATGAAAAATCTGTTACTATGGAAAAGGGCCAAAAAGTTACTATCGCTTTAAACGGAAAAGAGTTAGCAACTGTTGATGCACTTGACAAAGAGATCTTAGACGGTACATATATGTCTGCTTCTAAATTAAGAGCATTCATCCAAAAAACTATAGATGATGCAAAAGCTAACGGTGTATTATGGTCAATCCACTTAAAAGCAACAATGATGAAGATCTCGGATCCAATCATGTTCGGTCACGCTTTAGAAGTATTCTTTGCTCCTGTATTTGAGAAATATGCGGCTGAATTCAAAGAATTAAACGTGAATGCAAACCTTGGTATCTCTGATATTGAAAAGAAAATTGCAGGTCACGCAAAAGAAGCTGAGATCAAAGCTGCATTCCAAGCGGTAGTTGAAGCTGATTCTCCAAAGATAGCTATGGTTGATTCTGATAAAGGAACTACTAACTTCAACGCTTCAAATGACGTGATTATCGATGCATCTATGCCTGTTGTTGTAAGAGAAGGCGGTAAACAATGGGATAGAAATGGTGATGCAGTTGAGTGTGTAGCTGTTATTCCTGATTCTACATACGCTATGTTCCATGAAGAGATGGTAGCTGATTGTGTTAAGAACGGTCAATATGATGTAACTACTATGGGTAACGTAGCAAACGTTGGTCTTATGGCTCAAAAAGCTGAAGAGTACGGTTCTCACCCTACTACGTTTGAATTAGCGGAAGCAGGTACAGTAACTGTTACAGCTGAAGACGGAACTTGTTTAATGAGCTTTGAGTGTGAAAAAGGTGATATCTGGAGAATGTCTAGAGCTAAAGATATTCCAATCAAAGACTGGGTTAGACTTGCAGTTGAAAGAGCAAGATTAACAGGATATCCTGCAATCTTCTGGTTAGATGAAAATAGAGCACATGACGCGGAAATGATCAAAAAAGTAAACGAGTACTTAAAAGATCATGATACGTCTGGTCTTGATATCCAGATCATGAATGTAACTGATGCAACCAGATATACAAATGCTAGAGTAAGAAAAGGTGAAAACACTATCTCGGTAACCGGTAACGTATTAAGAGACCACTTAACAGATATGTACCCTATCCTAGAGCTTGGAACATCTGCAAAAATGTTATCTATCGTACCGTTATTAGCGGGTGGTGGATTATATGAAACAGGTGCAGGTGGTTCTGCTCCTAAGCATGTTGACCAATTCTTGGCTGAGGGTCACTTAAGATGGGATTCATTAGGTGAGTTCCTTGCACTTGCAGAATCTTTAAGATTTATCGCAAGAAAACATGATTCTGCAGATTTAGCAACTGTAACTGCAGCACTTGATATTGCAAACGACAAATATTTAGGAGAGAACAAAGCGCCTTCAAGAAAATGTGGTGAACCTGATAATAAAGCTTCTCACTTCTTTGTAGCGAAATTCTGGGCAAATGCACTGGCTGAGTCTGACAACGATTCATTAGCTGCAAAATTTGCTCCTGTAGCTAAAGCTTTAAATGAGAATGAAGCTAAGATCATCGAAGAATTACTTTCTGCTGAAGGTAAATCTCAAGATATCGGTGGTTACTACCACCCTGATGACGCAAAAGCGGAAGCTGCTATGAGACCGTCTGCAACATTAAACGAGATTATTAATAATATTTAATAATCTTATCTATACGGGAAGTGCAATCACTTCTTGTAACTAATCAACACACTACTGTTAAAGATTGAGAGTAACCCTCTCAATCTTTAATCATTTTTAGACTATAATGTCTAATTCAATTAAAATCAAAAGTGCTATTTTGTAAGTACTAAAAGTGTTAATATAAAAGCTAAGATCAAATTTAATGTCAGTTCTTATATTAGCACTTAACATATATAGCACTGCACCAAAAGGAGTAATATGAGAGGTAAAAGAGTAGGAATCGTTGGAGTAGGAAATGTCGGTTCAACTTGTGCATACATTTTAGCAATGAGCGGTAACTGCCACGAAGTGATCTTAAGATCCAGCAGCAATCCTGAAAAAGCAAAAGGTCTGGCACTAGATATGTCTCAAGCGGTTCAGGCAGCAAGAATGCATACGGTTGTAAAACATGCGGAAACACCTTCAGATCTAAAAGACTGCGACGTGATCGTTATAACGGCAGGAAGCCCAAGACTTCCAGGAATGAGCAGAGATGACCTGCTTGTAAAAAATGCCGAGATCATGAGAAGAGTAATGTCGGATGTTAAAAAATACTCTCCGCAGGCGATCATAGTACCTGTATCAAACCCTCTTGATGCAATGGTATATGTTGCATTAAAAGAAACAGGATGGGATAGAAGCAGAGTTCTAGGTATGGCAGGTATTCTTGACAGTGCAAGAATGGCACACTTTGTTTATGAAGTATTGGGATACGGAGCGGGTCAGATCAGATGTTCTGTTATGGGTGGACACGGTGATGATATGGTTCCCCTTCCTAGATTCTCAACAGTTGCGGGAGTTCCTTTAACTGACCTTTTAACATGGGATGAGATAAACCATGTGGTTGAAAGAACAAAAAAAGGGGGTGCAGAGATAGTTGGACTTCTAAAAGACGGTTCTGCTTATTATGCTCCGGCAAAAGCTGCAGCACTTATGGTTGAAGCGATCTTAACAGATACAAAACAGATCTATCCTTGTGCAGTTATGCTTGACGGTGAATACGGTTACAGCAATGTAGTAAGCGGTGTTCCTGTTATGATCGGTGCCAGCGGTGCCGAAAAGGTTATCGAAGCAAATCTGAATGATGACCAGGATAGAAAATTCGCAAAATCCGTAGGAAGCGTTAAACAGCTTATCGATGCATTATATGAAAAAGATTTTTATTCAAAATAATAATCCCTTCTATATAAAAAAAGGCTCAAGTTAGAACTTGGGCCTTTTTTATTTTCAGTTTTTATCTTATCATATTTGTTTATGCTCTTTTAAAATAGCTTCTTTTATAACTTTTTCCCTTTTTCTTCTCTCTGATCCCTTATATTCCAAATCGGTCGGCTCTTTCCTTTTTGTCATATCTTTACCGATAAACTCCTTGGCATTTGCATTGGAAACCACAAGTTTGGCAATAGTATCAGTTTGGATCGCCGCATCATGGCTTTGGGAAGCGATCATTGCATTTTGCTGTGTCTGACGGTCAAGAGAGTTAACTGCATCGTTTATCTGCTCAATACCCTGCTGCTGTTCTTTGGAAGCCGTCTCCACATCCTTGATAAGTTCTATTGTTTTAGAGATATTACCGTTTAATTCAGAATACCCTTCGATCATTTGGTCTGCTATCTGCTTACCGTTGTTTGCTTTTGTAGTAGCGTTTTGAACAAGGTTTTTGATCTCATTTGCAGCTTCTGCTGATCTGCTTGCAAGATTTCTAACCTCCCCGGCAACAACTGCGAACCCTTTACCCGCTTCCCCTGCAGTTGCAGCTTCAACAGCAGCATTAAGAGAAAGGATATTTGTCTGGAACGCTATCTGGTCGATAACGGTAATTGCTTCATTAATTGCATTTACCTCTTTGTCTATTTCAGTCATAGCCTCAGTTGTTTCATTTGCCAGCTTTTCACCTATGGAAACTGAATTTGTGACATTGTTTGCAAGATTTGACATCTGAACAATATTATTTGTATTATTTGATATATTACTTGTCATCTCTTCAAGAGCGGCAGCTGTTTCCTCTAACGCAGCCGCAGCTTCATTTGAGTTCCGGTTCAGTATGTCAACATTTTTAAGAAGAATATCACTGCTGTGATCAAGTGTAAGACCGTTTGATTTGTTCTCGACAAGCATTGCCGTGATTGAGCTTTGCAGGTTATTAATATTCTCGAACAAAATTTTAAAATCACCCCTTACCTTTGAAAGGTCCAGATTATTTAGATAGTTTTGTACTGAATACTCTTTAAGAATACTTATCATCTCTTTATTGCTCTTATACAAATTGTCTATAAGTTCATTGATCGTTTTAGCGATATAGTTTAATTTAAAATTTGATGTATTTGTATTATGTATCTTTTCAGACATATTCCCTTGAGAAACCTTTTCAGATACAAGCATTATCTCACCGAATATCTTGATCTCATCCTCTTCTTTGTGTTTTAAAGCCTCTATGATCTTGTATATCTTATTGGATATGGCTTTATTTTTACCAGATTGCGGATCAATTTGTTCTATATCATTAGATTCACTCTGAATATATGATAATATTTCATCCAGTTTATCTTCAACCTGCTTTGTATCATTATTTTTAAAAAACATTACATCCTCTTTACACTATTGTTTTATAAAACTCTATAGCATTCATTATCTCTTCTTTGGTCGGCTTCACACGAACTGAGATATACCTTATTTCACCCGATTCATTTTTATTCTCAAACACCGTGGCATTTACCCAGTAATAATCCCCGTTTTTGGTATTGTTCTTTACGATACCTTTCCATACTTTTCCGGCCTTAATAGTTGACCATAGATCTTCAAATGCGGCTTTAGGCATATCTTTGTGTCTTAATATATTATGAGGTTTTCCGATAATCTCATCAAATTCATAACCGGCAATTTTACAAAAATCACGGTTTGCAAATTTTATAATCCCTTCTTGATCTGTTTCTGAAACTATCATCATATTTTTATCAAATATTATCTCTTTGCCCATAAGGGAATTCCTTTTAAAAAATTTATCAATATAATATCATATAACAGTAAAGAGTTAGTGAAGATATTGGTAAATAATTGACATTCACAAAATAAATCTTTTGTTATATAGAATTAATAATTTAATAGAATGGTCAAGTTATTAAAAACTTGACCATTCATCATCATCCTTGCTGCTCGTTACTGTTTCCAGCTTTTGGGCAGTTTGCGGTTTTTGGGTTTGCTTTTTTGACTCTGTTTTCAAAGGGGCTGTCTGCTGTTTTGGAAGCTCTTTTTCACTCATCTCTTTCTTTTGAACATCATGTTTGCCTTTAAACTCTTTTGCATCTGCGTCATTTACAACAAGTTTTGCGATCTGGTCTGTTTCAAGTGCAACATCATGCGTCTGTGAAGCGATCATTGCATTTTGCTGTGTCTGCTGGTCAAGAGAGTTAACTGCATCATTTATCTGCTCAATACCCTGCTGCTGTTCTTTGGAAGCCATTTCAACATCTTTGATAAGTTCTATTGTTTTAGAGATATTCTCATTTAGAGCGGTATAACCGCTTATCATCTCATCAGATATTTTCTTACCGTTGTTTGCTTTTGTAGTAGCGTTTTGAACAAGGTTTTTGATCTCGTTTGCAGCTTCTGCTGATCTGCTTGCAAGGTTTCTAACCTCCTGAGCAACAACTGCGAACCCTTTACCCGCTTCCCCTGCAGTTGCAGCTTCAACTGCAGCATTAAGAGAAAGGATATTTGTCTGGAACGCTATCTGGTCGATAACGGTAATTGCTTCATTAATGGCATTTACTTCATTATCAATATCTGTCATAGCTTCAGTGGTATCATTTGCCAGTTTTTCACCAGTAGAAACGGAGTTTGTAACATTGTTCGCAAAGTTTGACATCTTGACCACGTTTTCAGTATTGCTTGTGATATTGCTTGTGATCTCTTCAAGAGCTGCAGCCGTTTCCTCTAACGCAGCCGCAGCTTCATTTGAGTTCTGGTTTAATATATCTACATTCTTAAGAAGCATATCACTGCTGTTGTCGAGTGTAAGACCGTTTGATTTGTTCTCTCTTAACATTTCGGTAATTGCATCACCAAGTGTATTTACCCCGCTTGCCAGTTTAAGAAGATGTTCTTTGATCCCTTTCGTTTCAACTCTATTTAGGTAATTGCTGTTTGAATACTCTTCCAGAACATTAAGTACGTTATCAATATTTGTTTCAACATTTGATCCCATTTGGTTAAGAAGTCTGGTTAGCTCTTTAAGTGCAGGATTTGAACTTGTAGCTTCAACTCTTTGGCAGAGGTCACCCTGCTCAAATTCGCTTAATACGCTAATCGTATCATCTATAACTTTTCTATCCTCTTCTATCCCTTTTTGGGTGATCCGGATATTTTCGTTGACTACCTGGGACATTAATCCTATCTCGTCATGACTGTCAGTATCAAGAGGTTTTACTGTGTCGCTTTTCCTGTTTAAATAATCAAAGAAACCGGTCAATCCGTCCTGAAATGCTACAAGCCGTTTTACCACTAAATTGTTAATAAGTAAAATAGAAATAATAACTATAACTATTAAAAGAACCAAAGAGATTATAATGATCTGCGTCTGGATCTTGTCAGGGGTCAGCATAACTTCCGCTTCATCTATCTCCGATAGAATAGCCCAGTTAAGGTCCTGCCCTATTTTTAAAGGGGCAAATGCAGAAAGAACCGGATTGCCGTTATAGTCAATAACAACTTTCGTATCAGTTTTTCCTTTTAATGCAGAATTTGAAGCTTCCGTATCAACATTAGCCCCCGATGAAAATGAAGCTAACAGGCTGTGCCCTTTTGGATCAAGATAACTGTCACTTCTCATAAGTTTGTCACTGCCTATGAGGTAATCCTCCTGGGAGTCTCCGTATCCTGCTCTAAACTGCATAATATTATTTATAGCCCTGTCAGATATTTGAAATACAAGTACAGCTTTTATGCTTCCTTCCATAGTAACGGGCATCCCCAGGAACATTGCAGGTGCACCATTGCTTGGTGCATAAGGTTTCATGTCAACAAAGGTAGCTCTTTTATTAGCCATAGTCGAACTGAACACTTCACCCAGGCCGCTGTTTCGTAAACTTCCTGTTTTAAGGTTCTCCCCGTAATCAGACTCTTTTGCCTGAGTATAAAGAATCTGCCCGCTTTTTGGATCTATTAAAAAAATATCATAATATCCGTACTCTTTTGCATAATTCTGGAAAAACTCTTCATACGATGCCGTGATTTTTTTAACCAAAGGATTATTGACAGGAAATTTTCCTGCAGGGTTAGTATCTATCTTTGAATCAAGAGACTCCAGGTCGTTAACCAGTTCAAAAACATTGCTGCTTTTCGCCAGAACTTTTATATCCCCTACCCTTTCACTGAAAAAGGTTTCTATTTGTTTTTTCTTTCCGTCTCTTGCAGAAGTCAATCCATTATAACTTGTTTTTACCAATGCATCTTTTGATGAACTTATCGATACTATTGATATAGCCAATGATAAAAATGTCAATGAAAAAACCGTTAAAAGTAATAGTTTAGCCTTAATGCTGAATTGTTTAAACATAATTCCTCCTGATCTTTAATATGGGCGAATCATAGAATAAAAAAGTGAGTAAATAGTGAAGATTTTGTAAATTTAGTAAAAAATTGTATATCTTTTGTAACCAAAAAATACAGCTTCCTGAAAAGCTGTATAATATTCATACAAAATTTATATTTTTGGATCTATATGAAGTTTGGAGCATCGTTGGCAAAGAGTATAAGATCCCCGATTTTACTCTCTTCTGCTAAAAGATTTTCAAGATTTGACTTATCATTTAAGATTATAGGCTTGGTTCTTGTTATCACTTTTTCGATAACCTTGCTGTTTAAACTCCCGGTAATAATTACCAGGTCAAACACCTTGTCAAGGGCCTTTGCAAACTCCACGTTCGCTTCCATTGTGGATTCTACGATCCCCGGAGTTACGATAACTTTTCTTCCCTCATAGGTTGAAGCTATCTGTACAGCTTCAAGCATCCCTTCAATGTTTCCGTTAAAACTGTCATCCAGTATAATCTTTCCACCTGCTTTGCTAAGATGCAGCCTGTGTTCTACAGGCTTTAAGCCGTGCAGTGCTACTTTGATCTCATCTATGCTCATACCAAGCTCTTTTGCCATTAATATAACTGCTGTAAGGTTTATGGCATTGAAGCTCCCAAGAACAGGTGCATGGAAATGTTCGGTCTCTCCGTCAATTTCTATATCAAACCAGATGCCGTTAAGATCGCTGTTTGTAATATTAAGATTGTTAGGGAATTTTGTGATCGTATCGTATTTTAGTATAGGAACACTCTCATGCACAAATCCGTGAACCAGCCTTGGAGATTTCAAGATCTCCATTTTGGTATGAATAATATTATCCAAAGTCTTAAAATACTCAATATGCTGTTCACCCACACTTCCGATCACGGCATACTGCGGTTCCAAAAACTTTGTGATCTCTTCAATATCACCCTGTTGTCTTGCTCCGGCTTCCGCTATATAAACCTCAGTACCTCTTGGAAGATCGTTATTTACATCTTTTATGATACCGCCTATTGTATTTACGCTTCTTGGAGTCATATATACATTATATTTTTTGCTTAATACCTGGTAAAGGTAATTCTTAATAGAGGTTTTCCCGTATGAAGCGGTGATACCTATAATCTGAAGTCCGTCAAAGGTTTTCAGGTGATTCTTGGCATTTGCTTTAAATCTTAAAAAGAATATTTTTTCCAATACGGTAGTTACACCGTATGTTATAAATAAAGGAAGAAAAAGACCCAGCATTCCCGTACCGCTTGAAAGAACCAGAGCATTAATAGCAAAGGTCGTAAACAGCAATATAGCAAGAAATCTTTTCACCCTTGCAGTTAAAACAAGAGGTCTGTCAAGATTTTTGTTCCAATAAAAAAAGCTGGTTAAAAACAGCAGATAAAAATAGATATTAAAATAAAGTGTCGGAAGTATATAATAAAACAGGAACGGCGTAATAAAATATATAATGTGCCACTGCTGTTTATGGTGCTTCATTACAACTCTTTCGAGCTTATAATTATACCATTGAAGATTGGTGATAAGGTACCACCCAAGACACATCACCAACACCAGGTGTGTAAAAATAGCTAAATATTCCATATTTTCCTAAACTTCCTTCTTCTATTCGTTTATTATGTTTATAAGGTCCTGCTTGTTGTTGTACCCTACCACTTTTGTTTTTATCTTTTTAGTTTCGTGATCTATAAAATAAACCGTCGGTATCATAGGGGTTTCAAAGCTGTCGGGATATTTCCCCTCTTCCCTGTTTAATATAAGCGGAATATATTTATTATGTACTTTTGCGTTGATATCTTTCTTTTTAAGGACTTTCTTCTCTAACTTTATACACCAGGGACAGAAATTTGCCACCATCACGAACATAATATCTTTTTTCTCTTTTTGGGCTAATTCAAGGGCTTTATCATAATCTACACTGTAGCCCGTATCCCGGGCAAACTTTTTATAATTGTTTCCGAAAAGACTTAAGCTTAGAACCAGAACCACTGCTATAATTTTCATTCATTATCCTCTTTATACTGTTCGATAAAACTGTTAATAAGCAGATCAACACTGTCCATGGTCTTCTCTTCCATCTCTTCGATTGAAAGATTATCCAAAAAGAACTGCTTTCTTTTCTCATAGGTTAAACCATAAACCTCTTCATTATCGTCAAGCCTTTTTATCTGCTCTCCCAAGATCAGATCAATATTTAAAACAGTTTTGGAATCAATTGCCGTTTCATATATAATAAAACCCAAAGTTCTGTGGGAATAACCCGTAGTGTCTATTTTCAACTCATCAGCTAAATAATCAAGCTCCTCATAGATACTTTTCTTTATATCCGTTGGAAGTTTTGTACTGTAGTTTTCAACTACAAGATAAACCTTTTTCACTTTTGTAAGCATAAACATCGTATCTGCATTTAACACAGAAGTTGACAAAAATAAAAAAAGAAACGTACCTCTTATAAAACTATTCAATTTTTTCTCCGTTTGATATTTGATCTTCGATTATATCACAAATATCTTTTGAATTTTTCATAAAGAAATAGTGGTCACCCTCATATGCTTTGAAATAACTGTTCTTTATATATGAAGCTATTGTTTCACCTGACTTTAATGAAGTTGCAGTATCTTCTTTCCCCCAGAAAACAAGCGCTTTTTTGTAAAATCCCTTAAAATAATCGCTAAAATCTTCATCAACCACGTTCTTAAAGGTTTCATACATGGTTTGATCCATATTTTCAACATCTTTGCTTCTAAAAACTCTGGTAATGTTATTTAAGCCCAAAGAGTTAAAAAACTTCGCAAGAGCAATTTTGATCTTTACTTTTAAAGGCTTTTCCTCGACGATACCTGCACTGCTTAGAAGGATCAGACATTTTGGTATAAGCGTAGTTGCCACTTTCCCTCCGAAAGAATGCCCCGCTATTAGCGCATCGTTCGGTTTTATATTGAGGTTTTCCAAAAAAATCTTGATAATATTTGCATAATCTATAGTCGTCAGTACATAGTTATTGTCGCTTTTACCAAATCCGGGCATATCTATATAAATATGTTTTAAACCTTTCAGACGGGATGAAAATGCCTGTTTCATTATCTCTTTGTTGCTTCCCCAGCCGTGCAGGAATACAATGGGTTCAGATCTGTCCATATTGACTATGTCATAGTTTATATTAAAGCTCTTTCCAAAATAATCTATTTTTTTTACTGCCATAATACCCCTTTTAGATCCAAAAAGAATGTGGTCCCCTCGCCTACTTTTGAATCTATTTTTATATCTATTGTATGTTTGTCGCAATACCCTTTAACTATGCTCAGCCCCAGCCCTATTCCACTTTGTGAGCTGTCTTCCTGGTAATATTTGTCAAAAATAGAAAAAAGGTTTTTCGTATCAATACCGATACCCGTATCTTTGATCTTTAATACGTGACCTTCTATTGATATATCTATTAAACCCTCTTGCTGATTATATTTGATTCCGTTTGAGATAAGGTTGTCCAGTACACGTTCAAGACCGTTCTTGTCCCCGTACAGAAGCAGGCTTTTGGGATCATAATTTATTTTGATATTTTTTTGTTTCTTTATATCTTTGAATTTGTCGACACTTTTTAATATAACTTCATTTATATCAAATTTTTCAAGTGTTACACTGTCTATATGCTCTTTTATGCTGTATTCCATCTGGGTATAAAGATTTAAAAGGTTTTTACATGAATCGTCAATTCTTTTAAGTCTTGCTTTACCTTTCTCATCGCTTATCTTGTTTGAAAGCATCTTCGAGTTCATCTGGATGGTTGCTACAGGCGTATTTATTTCGTGAAGTGTCTCTTTTATCAGGTTTTGGATGTTTTTATCGCTTTTGAACAAGGGATCAAAAAGCTGTTTACTTAAAAAATAGTATATAAAAGCCCCAAGAAAGATCAGAAAAAAGGTAATGGGAAGAAAACTCTCTTTGTCAAAACCGAATTTGACGGTCAGTACATTATTTACTATCAATACGATAAGAATGGTAAAAACCACCACAATTACGTTGGAGATAAGGAAATCTTTATACTTAATATTCAATTTTATAACCGATATTCTTTATACTTGTTATCTTGAAAGTATCATCGTCAAAAAGTTTCTTAATATGATTTACATAAACCCTCAAAGAACCGTCGCTGTAATCCTCCGCCGTACTCCACAGCCTGTCAATGATCATATCTTTTGATACTATGGCATTATTATTTTGGTAGAACAGTTCAAAAAGCTCCATCGCTTTTATACCCAGCTTCACCTCTTTGCCCTCTTTTTTTACCGTTTTGGTATCAAAATTAAACTCGACATTCCCAACTGTAACTACTGATTGTTTCTGGCATCTTTTCATCAAAGAAGTGATCCTGAGATTCAATTCATCCATATCAAAAGGTTTTGTCAGAAAATCATCGGCCCCGTTAACAAACCCTTGCGTTAAAGTCTCTTTATCTTTATAAGAGGTAAGATAAATAGCAGGTGTATTATCTCCGCTTTGGCGTATATCTTTCAAAAGATCAAGCCCGCTTATATCAGGAAGATTTATATCAAGAAGATACAAGTCGTACCTGTTTTCGTAAATAAGGTCCAAAAACTGTGTAGAGTAAGAAGCATAAGTGATCTTATATTCCCCGAACTCCTCCAGGTAATCTATAAGTGTTTCACTGAACAGTTCATCATCTTCAAGTAGCAAAATATCTATCATGACTGTTTAAACTCTTTGAAATTTTGTCTGATCCCGTCATATACCAAAATAGATACACTGTTTGCTATATTTAAACTTCTGGCATCATTAGTCATAGGTATATTCACACAAAATTCTTGATAATTCTCAAGTAATTCCTCAGGAAGTCCTGCATCTTCTCTACCAAACCACATATAGTCTCCTTTTTTGTAATGAGCTTCAAAGTAAGGTTTCTTTGTCTTTGTAGTTGCAAAAAAATGATCTGAATCATTTTTGTTCTTTGCCCAGAAATCTTCTATATTGTCATATTCCAATACTTCAAGATCTTTCCAGTAATCAAGCCCTGCCCTTCTTAAAGCTTTTTCGGTTATCTCAAAACCGTATGGCTTTATAAGATGAAGCCTGCAGCCTGTTGCAAAAGCAAGTCTACCGATGGTTCCTGTATTCTGGGGAATTCTGGGTTCTAGTAATACTATATTGAACATGATCTTACAATATCACCGTTTTATTACTGTAAACGAATACCTTGTCTTTTAACACGAGATCCAAAGCATTTGAAAGAACGACTTTTTCTACGTTTCTACCCGCATCCCTCATATCCTGCCATGAATATGTATGGTCAACCCTTACAACATCCTGTGCAATGATCGGTCCCTCGTCAAGGTCATCCGTAACCCAGTGGGATGTTGCACCTATAATTTTAACACCCCTTTGGTATGCCTGTTTATAAGGATTTGCCCCTATAAACGCAGGAAGGAACGAATGGTGGATATTAAGCACCTGCATAGGAAAAGTTCTTACAAATTCCGGAGTAAGTATTCTCATATATTTTGCCAGAACGATCAATTCATAATCATATTTCTTAATTGCTTTTATTATAAGCTCTTCATGCTCTTCACGGCTTAAGCCCTCGTGGGATACGAACTCAAAAGGGATATTAAACTTTTCAACCAGATTTTGAAGAGAATCATGGTTTGAGATAACCGCTGTAATATTTGCATCAAGATCTCCCGCTTCGTTCTTGATAAGCAGATCTCCAAGACAGTGCATCTCTTTTGTTGCCAGAATCACGATATTCTTTTTCTCTTTTTTTGCAATCTTTACCAAAGAACCTTCAGGCAAAACACCGTTAATATCTTTTAAAAGCTTCTGCTGATCAAATTCACCGCTGACAACGGTTCTCATAAAGAACTTATTTTCATCCTCATCTACATATTCAGAGTTTGTTTCTATGTTCAGATTATATTCATAAAGGATCTTAGATATATTGTACACCAATCCTTTTTGGTCACCTGTTTCTATTAAAAGTCTGTATTCATCCATATTTACTCTTTAACATTAGTTTTTGTGAATTTTACCCAATATCTAATTAAATTACGAATTTACAATAGGGGCAGAAGCTTTTCAACTGTTAAACCCATAGCGCATGATTCATAACCGTCTACACTTTTTATATATTTTTTGCAGAAGCCCTCGACCATGCAGCCGCCTGCTTTTCCCATCCATTCGCCGCTTTGAAGATAGGATTCAAGATCCTCTTTTTCAAAAGGTGCGAAATCATAATCTGTTCTGGAAACATCAATAAACTCTTCATCACCTTTTCTAAATACCATACAGGTTATTATAGAAGTAACCGAACCGCTTTGAAGGTTTAGTATTCTTTTGGCATCTTCCAGGTCCTTTGGCTTTCTGAGAAGCTCATTTTGTGCAGTAACCACCGTATCGGCAACAAGAAGGGGTATATCCGTACCGTACTTCTGCAGACAGTCTTTGTATTTGCCCATTGTAGCTTCATATACAAATTTCTCGGGCTCTTTTGTAGTGATCTTATCCTCATCGAAATCCGAGCCGCTTTGGATAAATTCAATGCCGTTTTGTTCCAGGATCAATGCCCTGGTTTTGGAATTTGAACCAAGTCTTATCAAAATATAATTCCTTTTTTATGAAAAATTGTATAGAATTTTACTATGTTTAGATTAATTTTTCTAATTTTAATAACAACTTTTGCCAATGGCAACAATATAGATATAAAAAAATTGCAATATGAATTTACTAGAGATGTCATAGAAACAAATATTTACAGAAAAAGATTCAATAACTATTTAAATGAAAAGTGCGGCGAAGAGTTTGCCTGTATCCAAAAACAAATAGGAATCTTGAAAAGCTGGGATACTGTGCAGAATGATAAAAACCTCTGGAATATGCATGAAAAAAGAAGTGAACTTTTTGAAAATGACAAAGAGTATTGGCATAAGATAAAAAACAAATTGCTGAAAAAAGATCTCTATTTTGATCATTCACAGTTCGTAAGCGTAATAGATCTGGATAAACAGCTTCTTATAATAATCCTTTGGGATCAAACTACAGATCAATACCACTATATAGGCAAAGATTACATCTCAAGCGGTGATATGAAAAGAGAAGCTGAAGTAAAATACGGGGAAAACCACTATTTTAAAACACCATCCGGAATCTTCAAAGCAAACAACGGCTGGAGAAGCGACGGAAAACCAAAAGATGATAATATAACACTAGGGTACGGTAAAAAAGGCAGATTCATATTTTATTTCGGTGAGCAGGATTCTATAAGGTACAATACCTTTGACAAAGAGAAAAACAAGATATACGATCCGAATGAATGGCAGCTTATAACAGACAAGCTTAAACTGGCGCTTCATGCCCACAAATCATCAAAACCCATGGGTGAACCCAATTCCCACGGATGTGTAAGGACCAGCGATGAAATGAACAGGTTCCTGGATAACTATTTGGTCCTGCATAAAAATATGTTAAAGGATAATGAATGGGCACACAGTTTTATAAAAGCACCCAAACAGCCCAAGAATCCGGATCTAGCAGGTGAATACCTTATCATCTTTGACAAGATCAATTAGTTTTTTATATTCAAACTCTCTTTATCAACTATTTTATTAACTTTAAAAGAGGAATGAAACCTGCCGTGAAGACAGGCAAGATCAAATCTTCCCGCATTTTCTTTTAATAACCTTGAAAGCCTTTTCAGAGTTTGGATAATCTTATAAACTGTTCTACGGTTTTCAAAGCACTTTTTTCATTTAACTTGATTTTTAGAGTAGTCAACACCTGTCTTGGTACTACAAGCGCCCCCAATCTGCTAAATTGTATTCTCATTGAATTTAATACGTCATTTCCGCCGCTTCCGCTGTGGGTTGCCAATAATATCGCTTTTTCATTGAAAAGCTTCCTGAAATCATCTCCGGCCCTTGACACCCAGGCTATAAAGTTAGTTAGGACAGGGGGAATAGAATAATTATATTCAGGGGAAACAAAGAGATAACCCTCACTCTTTTCCATCATTTCCATTATGCTTGACACCTTTTCAGGTATACCGTTTTTTTCCTCTTTAAAACTGTCATACATAGGAAGAGCAAGCTCAACAAGATTTATCACTTCGGCTTTTGCACCTTTTAAACTAAGCTGCTCCTGCAGCTTCTGTGCCAATCTCATATTCTCATTTAAACTGGAAACAAATATCAAATACATCCTATCCTCCTGCTTTTAGAATAATAAGTAATAATACCATTTAGTTCATTTAACCATTGTAATATATAAAACGCATCCTTTAAATTTTTGCAGTTATAAAGCTTTTTTATTATATAATCGCGACAAATAATCAAGTAAAATATTTTATGATTTCAAAGGCAAATCCTCCCTGACGGTCTGAGCTTTAAAATCATAAAACATTTAAATTTTTACAAAATCAAATTGATAGGAAACTTTGAATGAACAATAAATACAATCCAAAAGAGACTGAAGAGAAATATTATAAAATATGGGAGGATAGAGGTTACTTTGAAATAGACGGTAACAAATCTATCCAGGAAGATGGCAAGAACTTTGCAATCATGATGCCGCCTCCAAATGTAACAGGAAGCCTTCATATCGGCCATGCCCTTACTTTTACGCTGCAGGATATCATCACAAGATATAAAAGAATGGACGGGTTTAAAACATTATGGCAGCCGGGAACAGACCATGCCGGTATCGCTACGCAAAACGTTGTTGAAAAACAGCTATTAGCCGAAGGTACGACAAAAGAGGAACTCGGACGAGAGAAATTCCTGGAAAGAGTATGGAAATGGAAAGACTACTCAGGGGGAACAATCGTTCACCAGATGAGAAAACTTGGAGTTTCTCCTGCATGGAGCAGAGAGAGGTTCACAATGGACGACGGTCTTAAAGAAGCGGTAAAAGAGGCTTTTGTTCACCTTTACAACGAAGGTATGATCGTACAAAACAACTATATGGTAAACTGGTGTACACACGACGGGGCACTTTCCGATATTGAAGTTGAGCACGACGAGGTAAACGGAAAGTTCTACCACATGATCTATAAATTCGCGGACGGAAGCGGTGAAGTTGAAGTGGCAACCACAAGACCTGAAACATATTTCGGGGATACAGCTATCATGGTTCATCCTGAAGATGAAAGATATAAAGATATCGTTGGCAAAGAAGTACTTCTGCCGCTTACAGACAGAAAGATCAAGATCATTACGGACGAACACGTCGATATGGAATTTGGAACAGGTGTGGTAAAAGTTACTCCAGCCCACGACCAGAATGACTACGAAGTCGGGAAAAGGCACGACTTGGAGTTTATCACCGTATTTGATGAAAAAGGTATCTTGAACGATTACTGCGGAGAGTTTGCCGGTCTTGAAAGATTAGAAGCTAGAAAGCCAATCGTTGATAAACTGGAAGCTGAAGGTTACATGGTAAAAATAGAAGACCACGTACACCAGGTCGGGCACTGTTACAGATGTAAGAACATCGTTGAGCCTTATATCTCCAAGCAATGGTTCGTAAGAAGTGAAGTAGCTAAAAAGTCTATAGAGAAAACATACGCAGGTGAAGCCAAGTTCCACCCAAGCCACTGGCTTAACTCATACAGAGCATGGATGGACGAGCTAAGAGACTGGTGTATCTCAAGACAGCTTTGGTGGGGACACAGGATCCCGGTATTTACATGTAACGATTGCGGTCACCAATGGGCGGACAAAGCAGACGAACCTGAGGCCTGCCCTCACTGTGCAAGCAAAAACTATACCCAGGACCCTGACGTACTTGATACGTGGTTCTCTTCGGCACTATGGGCGTTCTCTCCACTTGGATGGGGAAATAACGGCAAGATGGAAGGAACTTTTACACCTGAAGACCTGAAAGACTTCTACCCTAATTCTCTTTTAATTACAGGTTTTGATATTATGTTCTTCTGGGTTGCCAGAATGATGATGATGGGTGAACACTTCCAGGGTGAACTGCCGTTCAAAGATATCTATATGCATGCTCTGGTTAGAGATGAGCACGGGGCAAAAATGTCAAAATCAAAAGGTAACGTAATAGATCCTCTTGATATGGTTGAGGAACACTCTGCCGATATTATCAGATTTACTCTTGCATACCTGGCTGTTCAGGGTAGAGATATTAAACTGGGTGCAAAAAACCTGGAGCAGTTCAGAAACTTCACCAACAAACTTTACAACGCATCAAACTTCCTGCAGTTAAACGTAGATACTTTTGCCGACCTTAAAGATATTGAAGTTAAAACACCTCTTGGTAAATATATGCAGTCAAGGCTTTCAAGTGCAATTACAGAGATAAGGGAAACTATAGAAGCTTACAAATTCAATGAAGCTGCAAGCGCCCTTTATAAATTCGTATGGAACGAGTTCTGTGACTGGGGTATCGAATACTCAAAAGCTTCAAAAGAATCAATTCCTGAACTAGGTGCCATCTTTAAAGAGACACTTAAAATGATATCTCCTTTTATGCCGTTCATCTCTGAACACCTGTACCATAAACTTTCAGGAACCACTCTTGAAGATAACGAATCTGTAATGGTTATGAACTTCCCTAAAGATGTAGCAAAAGACGCAGATGCAGAGCACCTGTTTGCGATCATCGAAGAAGCAATTACCGCTATTAGAAGAGCAAAAGTTATTATTGATATGGGTAACTCTAAAATTGCAAAAGCGTATGTAAAACTAAACGATAACATGAACGTAGAGACAATGAAGCCGTTCATAGAAAAGCTGGCTAAAGTTGAAAATATCGAGTTCGTAGTTTCAAAAGTAGCAGATGCCATCACCGATGTAAGCGACAATCTTGAGGTTTATATCCCTACAGGAGAGATAGATATGTCTCCTATTATAAATAAACTTACAAAGCAGAAAGAGAAACTGGAAAAAGAGACTGCGAAACTTAACGGAATGCTTTCAAATGAAAGATTCGTCGCAAACGCTCCCGAGCACGTAGTTGCTGAAAACAAAGAAGCTCTGGCTAATGCCAATGAAAAGCTTGAAAAAGTAAGCGCAGAACTTTCAGCTTTAAGCTGCTAGAACTTTATCAAAAGAATAAAAGCCCCGTTAAAAGCGGGGTTTTTTATTTTTTAAAGTTTAGAAAAAATTATACTTTTATACAAAATAATATTATAAATTTTAATATTATATATCTATTTTTGATTACATTATAGTTACAATAAAAAGCAATTTCACAGTTATTACCTATACATATGTTCTATTTTATATCTCTTTAAGTATTAGTAGTATAGATTTCGATTCTATAAAATAAAATTATTTTTATAGACTGATCAAAAGCGTCAAATTAATGCAAGGATAAATTTATGGGCAAAGAGATTCTTCTGGATAAAAAAATAATGATTGTTTCAGAAACAGATGAAAAAGGAAAGATACTTTACGCAAATGAGGACTTTTGCAAGATCTCCGGATTCTCCAAAGAAGAACTAATAGGCTCGCCTCACAATATTGTAAGACACCAGGATATGCCCAGTGCAGCTTTTAAAACACTCTGGAATGACATAAAAAAAGGAAAAGAGTGGAGAGGTATTGTAAAGAACAAAACTAAAAACGGCGACTATTACTGGGTAAGAGCTTATGTTTACGGCGTGAAGGACAAGAACGGCAAAAGATTTATCTCTGTTAGAACAAAACCCTCGATTACGGAAATAAAAGATTCTGAAAAATTATATAAAACACTTCATTAATAAGGGAAATGATGCTAAGCAGTAAAAAAGAGATAAAAAAAATATTAGATACCATAGACAAGCTTGAAGATTATATAGAAGATCAAAACGGCCACCTTAATATCGAAAACAATATCGAAAAAAAGAATTACAAACTTATAGAAGACAAAATAATAGAGCTGGCTCAAAAAATAGAAGACCAGAGAAACAAAGATATGAAGGTCTTTGGAGAGCTTATGCTTATTTGTGAAAAAGTGTCCGACGGATTCACCGAAGACAGAATAACCCAGACCACTACAGACCACAAGATAAATTATATAGCAAAAACAGTTAATAACATGACCCTGAAACTTGACACCTCTTTAAACAAGACTTTTGAAGTGCTCAATGAATATAAAGAGCAGGATTTCAGAAAAAAAGTTGATATCGACTTTTTCAGGGGCGGAAAACTTCAGGAGCTATTAAAGGTAATAAACAGCCTCCAGGAGGGGATAGTAAACAGAACTAAAAGCAATTTTACTTTCGGTAACCGGCTGTTAAGTGAAGCACAGAACCTTCAGAAAAACTCCAATGAGCTTCTTCGATCCAGCGAAAACCAGGTGGAAGAACTAAACAGCACGGTAAAATCTATAGAAAAGATCACACAAAATATCAAGGACAATTCCAAAAACACTTCGCAGATGCAAGGTTATGCAAACGAACTTAAATCCTCTTCAAGACACAGTATGAAACTGATCCAGAAAACCAACAGCACAATGAAAGATATTGACGAAACAACAATAAAAGTAACCGAAGCCATAGAGATGATCTCCCAGATAGCTTTCCAGACAAATATTCTTTCACTAAATGCCGCGGTTGAAGCAGCAACCGCAGGTGAATCGGGGAAAGGATTCGCCGTTGTTGCACAAGAAGTAAGAAACCTGGCAAGCAGAAGTGCCGAAGCTGCAAATACCATAGGCAGCCTTATGAACGAGCTTCAGGAGAAAACAAACGAAGGAGCTGCAGCTTCAGAGAATACCATTGACGAGTATGATAAGCTTAACGGTATAATAGACAATACCTTTGAACTTATAAGCAATGTAGTCTCTTCGACAGATGAACAAAAGAGCCTGATAAACGACATAAATCAAAATATCGGCATAATAGAGAAGTCAACTATCGAAAACAGTAATATTGCAAATAACGTGCAAAACAGTTCAAATCAAAACCTGGATATAGCTACACAACTTGTAGAGAGTACGAAAAATATTCAATTTGAAGGTAAAGAGGAACTTTCAACTATTTGAAAACAACATATAGATAAAATAATATATGAAGTTTCTTTATATATTATTTGTTTTTTTATTATTCTGCAATTACTCTTTTGGATCAATACTTTCCTTTACCAAAGAGGAAAAGAACTACCTTGAAAACAAAAAAATATTAAATCTCTGTACCAGAAAAGACTTTATCCCTTTTGGCAGATTCAGAAACGGCACTTATGAAGGAATATCATCCGATATATATAAAATAGTAGAAAAAAAATTAAATATTGACCTGAAAATAGTTCCTCTTCAAAAACTAGACTTCAAAAATATCAAAAATAAGAACTGTGACATTGTCAACTTTCTGGATACTATGCAGAATTATCAATACCTGAAAGTTACAAAAACCGTAATAAACTCCCCTTATGTTCTGGTAACAAATATTGACGTACCTTTTATAAACAATCTTTCAACATTAAAAAACAAAAAGATCGCCATTTTAAATAATAAAACCCTTTTATCCAAAATAACAAAAAGATATCCCAACCTTCATGCCGTAGAGGTTGATTCCCCGGACAAAGGACTGGAACTTCTGAAAAAAAATCTAATTTTCGGATATATAGACTCCTTTGATATGATATCCTATAAATTAAAACAAAATGAATATAAAGATATGAAAGTCTCTTCAAAACTAAAAGAGTCGTTGAATCTGGGAAGCGGAGTAGTAAAAAACGAGACGACCCTTTTCAATATCATGGATAAAACACTGCAGACTATTCCAAAAAGTGAAATAGAAACAATAAGAAACTCCTGGCATAATTTCAAAGATACAAAAGATATAGATTACGAACTTATTATGGAGTTAACCATAATAGCTTTTACTATCTTGCTCTTTTTACTTCACCGGCAGTATGAACTGAACAAACTGAATATAAAACTCAAAGAGCAGATAAAAACCGAGCTGGATATCTCAAGAAAAAAAGATAATCTTATTTTCCAGCAGAACAAAATGGCAAGTTTGGGGGAAATGGTAGGCAATATCGGCCATCAATGGAGACAGCCCCTTTCCGAGATCACTATGTCGCAAAATATCATTCTTTCGAAGCTTAAAAACAATGACCTTGACAAAGAGCTTTTAATAAATGAACTTAAAGATTCCCAGAAACTTCTAAAATATATGTCCAACACCATAGATACTTTTGAAAAACTTTACGGTAATTCAAACAAAACAGCTTCCAAAGATATTTTTGCAGAAGATCTTATAAAAGAGGTGGAATATATTTTAAAAGAACCTATTAAACTTGGAACAATCAAGCTTATTCAAAAAATCGATTCAGACCTACTGATCAAAAATGATAACAACAGCCTGATCCAGGTGCTTCTGTCAATACTTCAAAACTCGATCTATTTCTTCAAGGAGAGGGATATAAAAGATCCCAAGATCTTCATATCCATTAAAAAACACCGGGAAAATATCTGCATAACGATCGGCGACAACGCGGGAGGGATCCAAGAGGATATCCTTCCTTATATTTTTGACTACAGCTTTTCAGCAAGGGGAAAGAACAACAAATCCACAGGCATCGGGCTTTATATTTCAAAACTTATTATAGAAGAGGTTTTTAAAGGAACCATTTATTCTGAAAACAGAAATAACGGTATCAGCTTTATTATTGATCTGCCAGCATAAACCCAAAGCTGGAGATCGTAAGAATAGTATTATTTGCACCTATTTTTTTTCTAAGCTTGGAGGTCAGGTTATTCAAAGCAGAAACCGTCATCTCGTCCATATCATAAACAATATCTTCAATCTGTTCTTTTGAAACAAGTTTGTTCTTGTTCTCTATAAGCAGCTCCAGAAAACTCACCTCTTTTGGGGTCAGGGTTACCACTTCATTATCTTTAAGGAGTGATTTTTTGGAAAAAGAATAGATAGTATTTTCGTTTAATCTGTATTCAATAAGGCCGTTCTTCTCTATAGCTTTGGCACATTTGTATAATATCCCGTTCAACTGCTCAAAATCAACAGGCTTAACCATATACTCAACAAGATTCATTGATATAAACTCCAACAGCATATCCCTGTCACTGTAACCGCTTATAATAACGATCGGTACACTGTTATTGATATTTCTTATCATGGTAGTAAGCATCAGTCCGTCCATTAGCGGCATCTTTACGTCACTTATTATTATTTGAGGTTTTTTCTTATTAAATATATCTAAAGCATCCTGACCGTTCGAGGCCTCATAAATATTATCAACATACATAGACAATACACTTTTGAATTTTTTTCTTAAGTTCTCTTCATCATCAACCAGTAATAGTGATGCTTTTTTTAATATATCTTTATATTTTGCTTCCATAACATAATTATACTAACCTATTCTCTCTAAAAACTCTTCATGGAACACTTGAGTTTTCTAATTAATTTAAATAGAAGATTAAAAAAACCCTGAAAAACAGCTAAAATTTCCAAAAAGTTACAAAGTTTTGTCAAAAAAAGATATAATATATACAAAAGAGAGAGAATTTAAAGATAAAACTATATTATAATTTATATGACAAATGTAATTTGCAGGAGAACCGTTAAGGAAATGAAAAAAGAATTAATAGTTACACGAGACGAATTAAAAGAGATGTTCAAAAAAAAAGAGATAGTCGATACGGGGAAAGGCTGGCTATGCAAAGGGCAAGAGGTTGATCTTGTAGCCATCCACACAGTTGAACCCAAATATCTTTTAGATATAGCAAGAGCAGAAAACTATAAAATAGTATATAAATAACAACCTACAAAACTTCACTTTAAACCTACAAAACAACACTTTATAATAATATATTTTTCGATATAATCAAACTTATTTAAAAATTTCAAGGATATATATTTTGCAAAATGAAGTTATACAGAAACTAAAAGATAATGATCTTCTGAAAATAATAGATGACGAACTTGACATCTATCTAGAGATCCCCCATGTAGCATATATAGAAGTTAAAACACCGCAAAGCAAGGCACTTCTTTTTACAAACCCCGTTGACCGTGCAAATAACAAAAAATTCGACACTCCTGTTTTAATGAACGTATTTTGTAACTATAAAGCAGTAGAACTTTTCATAGGTGACGGAGACAAGCTTGCCAAAGAGATAGAAGAGCTTCTTAAGATGAAGCCCCCTTCAGGATTCATGGACAAGATCTCAATGTTCGGTAAACTTTTTAATCTTAAATCCGTTTTCCCAAAAAAACTTTCACATAAGGGTGAATGCCAGGAGATAATAAAACAAGGCAAAGATGCAAAACTAAGTGATCTGCCTATCCTTACAACCTGGGAACAGGACGGAGGGCCTTTTATAACAATGGGGCAGGTTTACACCAAATCCCTTGACGGCAAAATGTCAAATGTGGGTATGTATAGACTTCAAATGTATGACGACCATACATTGGGAATGCACTGGCAGATACATAAAGACTCGAACCACTTCTTCCATGAATACAAAAAAGCGGGTAAAAAAATGCCCGTATCAATTGGAATCGGCGGTGATCCTATGTATATCTGGTGCGGTCAGGCACCCCTTCCTATAGGTGTATTCGAGCTCCTTTTATACGGATTTGCAAAAAAGAAAAATGCACAGCTCGTAAAATCGATTACAAATGACATCTATGTTCCAAGAGATGTGGACTATGTTATAGAGGGGTTCGTAGATACAAGCAAAATGAGAATTGAGGGGCCTTTCGGCGACCATACTGGATATTATACCCTTGAAGAGGAGTATCCGTTCCTTGAAGTATCTGCCATTACAAGCAAAAAAGATCCGGTTTTTGCGGCAACAGTTGTAGGGAAACCCCCTTTAGAGGATAAATATATGGGGCATGCAACAGAGAGAATGTTCCTTCCCCTGCTTCAAACAACCGCTCCTGATCTAATTGATTACTATATGCCCGAAAACGGAGTTTTCCATAACCTTATTTTGGCAAAAATCAAAACTCTGTATCCCGGACATGCGCAGCAGGTGATGCATGCATTCTGGGGTGTGGGTCAGATGAGCTTTGTAAAGCACGCCATTTTTGTAGGTGAAGATTCACCCGAACTTACAAGTGATGAAATAGTACCTCATATTTTAAACAGGATTGACATAAACGACCTGCTTATAAGCAAGGGTGTGGTTGACGCCCTTGACCACTCAAGCCCAAAATTTGCTGTAGGGGGAAAACTTGGTATTGACTGTACAGCAGAAGAAGTTGAAGACCATGGGAAAATTATTCTAAGCGACAGTGAACTTTTATCAGAGATAAATAAGATCACTGACGAGGTAAAAGACCTGAAGCAATACTGCATAGAAACAAAAAACCCTATTACAATAATGAAAACCGATAAAACAAGAAACCAAAAAGAGCTCTTTGAAGAGCTTTCTGGGCTGTTTGATCATATAAAAATTTTAATAGCCGTTGATGATAAGAACAATCAGCTTGACAATCCGTATATGCTGTTATGGAGAGTTGTAAACAATATCGACAGCAATAGAGATATGGTGATTCTCAAAGATACATTATGTATCGATGCAACAAATAAAAATCAATTTGACGACTTCAAAAGAAGATGGCCCGATGACGTAACCTGTACAAAGTCGGTTCTTGACAGTTTAAAGAAAAAAAATATTATTGATATTGATGATGAATTTATTCAAAAGTGGGGGCTTGTTTAACAAGTACCTGCAGAGTGTTTTTAATTTTAGGCAAATAAAAAAGGGGAGATATAAAATCTCCCCTTTTTTTAATGATTGAAAACTATGATTTATCTGTTTGCGTTAACTATATCTTCAATTTTACCAACAATTGAAGGATCTTCAAGCGTAGATGTATCTTGAGTTATAGGCTCACCTTTAACTATTGATCTTAAGATTCTTCTCATGATCTTACCTGATCTAGTTTTTGGAAGGTCAGGAACAAATGCCATCTCGTCACATAAGGCAATAGCACCGATCTCTGCTTTAATAATAGCATTGATCTCTTTCATCTCTTCAAACTCGTCTGCAGTCTGGTCATTCCAGTTAGCAGGAACAGATTTTAATACAACATAAGCGAAGATACCCTCACCTTTGATGTCGTGCGGTTTACCCACAACAGCAACAGCCGCAACATTGTCGTGCTTTTTAATGGCAGCTTCAACTTCAGCAGTACCCATTCTGTGTCCAGATACATTGATAACGTCATCAGTTCTACCTGTAATAGTGATATATCCGTCATCAGACATCATAGCACCGTCACCCGTGAAGTATACAGGTTTACCGTCTTTTTTACAGTCACCGAAGTAAGATTTCTCGAATCTAGCAGGATCGTTCCAGATAGTTCTGATCATTGAAGGCCATGGCTTAGTTACACACATGAAACCTTTTTCACCGATCTCTACAGGAGTTCCGTCCTCTTCAATGATTTCAGCCATAATTCCAGGAAGCGGGAATGTAGCACAAGCAGGTTTAATAGGAGTAGCAGCAGGTAATGGAGAGATCATATGTCCACCTGTTTCAGTCTGCCAGTAAGTATCAACGATAGAACATTGAGATCCACCAACCTCTTCATAGTACCATTTCCATGCAGGAGGATCGATAGGCTCACCAACAGTTCCAAGAACTCTAAGAGATGAAAGGTCATATTTAGAAGGTTCTTCAGCACCTGTTTTGTGAAGTAATCTGATCGCAGTAGGAGCTGTATAGAATTGGTTAATTTTGTACTCTTCAACCATTTTCCAACATCTTCCGGCATCAGGGAATGTAGGAACACCTTCGAACATTACAGTTGTAGCACCTGCAGCAAGAGGTCCGTATACTATATATGTATGACCTGTGATCCATCCGATATCGGCAGTACACCAGTAAGTATCATTGTCTTTAATATCAAATACCCACTCCATAGTCATCTGTGCCCATAGGATATATCCGGCTGAACTATGTTGAACACCTTTTGGTTTACCTGTTGAACCAGAAGTATAAAGCAGGAATAACGGATCTTCAGATTCCATTGGTTCAGCTTCACATTTAGATGATTCATCTTTTACAAGTTCGTTGTAAGAGTAATCTCTACCTGAGATCCACTCGATATCTTCACCGTTTCTTTCAACGATACAAACTTTTTCAACACACTCACAACCTTCAGATAATGCAACATCAACAACAGGCTTAAGCATATAAGGCTTACCTTTTCTGAATGCACCGTCCGCAGTTACGACAAGTTTAGCTTCAGCATCAATGATTCTGTCTCTTAGAGCTTCAGCAGAGAAACCACCGAATACGATAGAGTGGATAGCACCGATCTTGGCACAAGCCAGCATAGTTACAGCAGCTTCAGGGATCATAGGCATATAAACAACAACCCTGTCACCTTTTTTGATACCGAATTTATTTTTAAACATATTTGCAGTTTTGTTAACTTCGTAAGCTAATTCCCTGTATGTTAATATTTGCTGGTCACCGTTATCACCTTCAAAAATGATTGCAGCTTTGTTTTTCTTTGAAGAAAGGTGTCTGTCCACACATTGGTGCGCAACATTCATCTGCCCGCCAGAAAACCATTTATAGAATGGGGCATTGCTTTCATCTAAAATAGTATCATATTTTTTGAACCAATCTATTTTCTCATCGGCAAATTTTGCCCAAGTACCTTCGTAATCTTCTTTGAACTGATCCATTAGTTCATTATATTCACACATATTTTTAATTAATGGTTCTTTGAACTTTGACTTTACCGGATTAAAAATATTTTCCATTTATCGCTTCTCCTATTTTATTTCATAACATTCTATTATAAATTTATTAAATAGCATTTTAATAGCATTTGTATATTAGAAGAAAAGATATCATTAAAAAAAAATTTTGGTTACTGATTGTAACATATATTGCACTTAACTACGTTTTTCCTATTACATTCTTAAAACAAACATTTGTCAGAATTTACTTTTAGTTATATTTTTTAAGCAAAAAATTATAAATTACTTTAAAAATTATTCCCATAATTGTATAGTTTATATACAACAATAATGTTTACATTTTTGAAACAAAGAACTATAATTCATTATTAATTTAGATAAAGGTTTTAAAATGGATACTAAGATAAGTTATAAAGGTTTGAACATATCAAAAAAAATATCCCCCTATATAAAGTATATGGAATCTGTAGAAGATTACAGAGAAAATCTTCAGCTTCTTTCAAAAAGCTGGGACAATCTTACAGTTATGGGTCAACTGGGAGGAAGCAATATTGATATGAATGATACAAAACAAAGCTTCACCGTCTTAACTGAAGAACTGTTGAACCATCTGGCATTTGAAACATTAAAGAAAACATCAAGGCAGATGGCAGCAAAAGCTCAGATAGCCGTAGATATCGTTATAAGGAATCTTTTTGAAAGAACCGCCGATATCGGCTTTCTTGCAACAGATGATGATATCAGGGAGTTCTTATGCAATACTAGTTCAAAATATGAATCAAACTATGAGCAGAACAAGACACATCTGCAAAACAGATTCAATGAATATATACAAAAATACAGTGTATATTTTGATATCGTATTAATGGATACTAAAGGGCATATTCTTGTAAATCTTGATGAAACGCTGAATATCAGCAAATCAAAAGACGAGGTAATAGACCTTGTGTTAAATACAAGCGAAGAGTATGTGGAAACATTCAAACACCACGACTTTGTACCAAATGACAAAAAAAGCCTGGTATATTCTTATAAAGTTACAAAAACAAACGAGAAAGACTCGGAACTTATAGGTATATTGTCTTTGTGTTTTAAATTCAAAGACGAGATGAACGGTATCTTTAACGATCTTGTAAACCCCTCAACACAGGAATGCCTGATGCTTCTGGACAAAGAGGGTGTTGTAATAGCAAGCAGCGATCCTTACCATATCCCCATCGATGCGAAGATGCAGATTGTCCTAAACGGTATGCATAAAATAGTATCTTTCGGAGGAAGATATTATCTTTCAAAAACATGCAGCACCAACGGTTACCAGGGGTTTATGGGACTTGGCTGGTACGGTCATATAATGATCCCGATAGAATATGCATTCCTGGATGCAGTAGAAGATGACTCGATCAAGCTTGATGATGCGATACTTCAAGCGATCCTGCAAAACGGTGAGAACTTTTCCAATGAACTAAAACAGATCCCTATCCAGGCCGGACGAATACAGGACAACCTGAACAGAGCTGTTTGGAACGGAAACGTATCCCAGGCAAAGAACCATACGGGAGACAGAAACTTCTCAAGACTGCTTTTAAGCGAGATAGCAAAAACAGGAGAACAGACAAAACAGATATTTAACTCCTCGATTATCAACCTTACAAAGACTATTATCCTTAACGATACGGAATCAATAGCTTCTTTGATGATAGATATTATGGACAGAAACCTGTATGAAAGAGCCAACGACTGCAGATGGTGGGCCTTGACTTCCGAATTCAGAAACATACTTGACAATCAGATCCTGGAAAACGACCACAGAGAAAAGCTCTCTTCTATCCTTGCATATATAAATGAACTCTACACGGTATATACGAACCTGTTCATATACGACAAGAACGGAATAATCACCGCCGTTTCAAAAGAGGACCAGTCACACCTTGTAGGAAGAAAGCTAAATACCCCGTGGATACAGGAAGCATTAAGAATAAAAGATTCCTCAAAATACTGCGTATCCGATTTCGAGGTAACCGATCTTTATGACCACAAGCCTACATACATTTACAATGCACCTATAAAGTCACTCAAAAACCCTGATATAGTCACAGGCGGTATCGGTGTGGTATTCGACTCCCAGGTGGAGCTAAAAGCCATGATCGAAGAATCTATGCCAAGAACTGTCAACGGAGATATAAAAGAGGGAGTGTTCGGGGTCTTTGCAACGAAAAACAAAACAGTAATCGCATCATCAAGCGGCGATTTTAACCCCGGAGACCACCTTGACCTGGATGAAAGTTTCTTTGATCTTAGAAACGGAGAATCATACAGCCAGATAATTACACTCAATAACAAATTCTACGCCGTTGCAGTAAAATGCTCCCAAGGCTACAGAGAATACAAAAGCAGCAGCGATGATTATAAAAACGACGTGTACTCTTTCTTCTTCTCTTATATAAGCGATGCCAATATCCCTATCCAAAGAGATACTGCAAGAAAAGAGTTCAATAACAATATCATAGAATCAGACTGCGAAGATTGTGAAGAGATAGCTACATTCAGGGTAGGTTCAAAGTTCATAGGAGCTTATGCCAAAGATATTGTTTGTGCCATTAGTGCAAACGAACTGGAATCATCAATCACCCTTGACAATGACAACCACTTCAAAGGAACGGTAATCTATAACAAAATGGCGGTAAGCGTTCTGGATATAAAATCATTTATACAGGAAAGAACCCCGGACGAGTACAATGAGATCATAATCATAAATTACGAGAACAGCGACGAAAACCACTTTATCGGACTTCTTGTAAATACACTTGACGATATAGTTGATATACCGGAAGGTTCCATCAAGCCGATCGAACAGCACTTTATAAACGGCGGGACACTTATAGAAAGCGTAGCCGCACTTGAACAAAACGGAAGCAATCAGCTTCTTACCATACTTGATATCAAAAAACTGGCCAACGAACTAGCCGCATAAAAAAAGAAAGGAAATTTTTCCTTTCTTTTTTAAATAATAACCGTAAAGGCAGTTTTGTCCTCACTGCTTTGAACTTTTAACTCACCCTTGCAATGATCCTGCACAATGATCCTGCTCATATAAAGCCCAAGTCCAGTACCGTTCTTTTCACTTTTCGTGGAAAAATAAGGATCGAATATTTTATCAATGATATCCTGATCTATTCCCCCTGCATTATCCTCTATACTGATACTGCACCTGGAGCCTTCGATACACTCTACTTCGATATGGATGTAAGGGTTTGGCGTATTATTCTGCTCAAAGGCATCTTTAGAATTTTTCAGAATATTTAAAAGAACCTGCTTTAATTCATTTGAAAAAACAAACAACTCTTTATCACACAGATACTCTGTATTCAAAGTAATATCGTGATTTTTTAAAACAGGGGCGATTATCTTTATGGTTTCCTCGATAAGCTGCCTGGCGGTTATCTCTTTCTTTATCTTATCGGGTTTAAAAAAGCCCCTGAAATCCTCGATTGTTTCGGAAAGATACTGCGTCTGCTCCACCACTTTTTTAAGTTTGCTTCTAAACAGCTCTTTATCAAAATTCTCTGTTTCTGTTTTAAGCTGAAGTATACTTACGAGTGATCCTATAACACTTAAAGGCTGTCTCCACTGGTGTGCAATCATAGATATCATCTCACCCATTTGCGCAAGCCTGTTCTGCTGGACTATCTGCGCTTCCTGGGCTTTTATTTTTTCCTGGGATTCTACCCTTTGGGTTATATCTTCATAAATTCCAAGCAGACCGAAATTATTGTTATTGTTATCCAGAAGCGGCGCTTTTGAAGTATTAAGATACATTGTTCTGCCTTGTTGATCGGTCAGGGTCTCTGTTATTCCAAGTTTCGCTTCTTTTTGCGTTAAAACCTCATTGTCGTCATTTACATAATTTTGGGCTTGTGTTTTAGCCCAGGGAAGATCAAAATCGGTTTTGCCGATGATCTCTTTTTCACTTTGCAGTCCCGCATCTTTTAGAAAAAGCTTATTTGCGCCTAAATATTTTCCCTGCGTATCTTTCCAGAAGATTCTTACAGGAGCCGTATCGATAAGATTATGAAGGAAACTGTTTATCTCGTTAAGTTTGTTTTTTGAATCCCTGACCGTTTCCACCATATGGTTTATGGTCTCACTTAAAGTTCTTATCTCTGCTGCACCGGATACTTTTATTTTCTCCAGAGGTATACCGTCTTTGTCGCTGTTGTCTATAACCGATATCATTTTATACAGAGGTCTTAATATATATTTTCGTATAGAAAGAAACAAAAACAGCATCAGAAAAAGTGATACCATGGTCGTATTTACAATACTTTGGCTGATCAGCTCATTTAATTCTTTCTCAATCAACTTGCCGCTCATATACAGCTTCACCTTCCCTATCTTTGCACCGTTGGTATCATATAAAAGCGTCTGGAATTCGTACAAAGTGTTTTGTTTGATATATGCGTCGTGCTTAATGGGATCATAATCCTCCAGTTTCCATTCCCCATTCCTTACTTTCCCGCTGTAAAAACTATCCCGGCCTAACATCTTGGCCATATGTTCATTATAAACGACCATTGCAAAGATATCTTCTTTTTTCATCTCGTTTACGATGAGTTTGTCATATTCGTTTACCATATAGGATTCTACCAGGTAGGAGATACTGTTTTGAACTCTTGATAAAATAATATTTGAATCTGTTTTAAGATGTTCCTGAAGTTTTTCTTTTGTATCAAAGTAGTATAAAGTTATTAACAGGAACATAACGGAAGCAACTACAGTTATAACTATCAGACCCAGATGGGTATATAAAGAGCGGCCGTCGTTTGTTTCAGAAGATTTCATATTATTTCCCTGTTTTTAATAAGGCTAAATAATAACCAAATTTAATTTATAAGTTTATATAACAATTTTTAATATATTTTTTTGATCTTTATATTCATACTCCAACCTGAACCCGTGCGCTTCAAGAATACTGTTTACTATATAAAGCCCCAGCCCGAAACTTTCACCGTTATTTGATTCTGAATTGAAAAACGGTTCAAAATATTTCTCCAAAGGATATTTGAGCTTCTCTCCTTTGTTTTCAAAAAATATTCCCCCCTCTTGAACTTTAACCGATACTTTGTTATCAGGTGAAAACTTTATTGCATTGTCTACAAGATTTTTAACTGCGATTGTAAAAAGCTTGAAATTTACGTGAAGCTTCAGTTCCCTTTCATTGAATGAACAGTTGTTTTCATCTGCCATAAGTTTGTCCAGAGCATTTTCCAGAATATCCGTAAAAAGGTACTCTTTTTTTACTATCTTTGATCCCTTGGTTATAACTTCTTCAATTGAAGCCAATTCATTTATCAAAGATTCCATCTGGAAAAACACATATTTCAGCTTCTCCCTGTTTTGCTCGTTGTCTGGCAGTTCAGCAAGAAATCTTCCCTTTGTTATAGGGGTTTTAAGCTCATGCATAATATTTCGGATAAAAATATTTCTGGCGTCTTTTATCTTTTTTAGGCTGTTTGCCTTTTCCAGGAACTCTTTTGCCACAAGAGAGACTTCATCTTTTTTTCTTATATCTATTGTGTTATATGATATCTCGTCATTTTCCATTGAGTTTATCTTTTCCTTTAACTCGTTTAAAGGATAAAGCTTTTTGTATATCCTGTAGGCCAAGAAGATGAAAATAAAAAGCACCGATAAAAAGATAAAGAAACTAAGGGTTTTAAACTCCTGCTTGGGAACCATGGTGTCCATAATCATATATTCGTCAAAGGGAGCCTGTATATTTATAAAATTATTGTTCTTCCCTTTTAGTATATAGATATATAGAAAATCTATTTTCCTTTTGAACATAAGCTCTATATCATTTTCTTTCAGGGTTTGCTCTATCTTGTCATACTCAACTATCTCAAATCCCATATCATTGATGACATCCTCCAAAGCCTCCGTAAAACCGACTCTTCTGTACTCCTGATGAATCAGCTGCACCACGGTAAAATATCTTTTATTCAGGGTTTTATTGTATTGGTGGGTGTCTTTTTCTATTATAAGAAAATAGCTGAACACTATAAGAAACAGCGAGATAAAGAAAGATATCCCAAGGGTAAAAAATATAGAATTTTTATTGAACAAATTTATACCCCATTCCCCTTATTGTCTGAAGATACTGAGGCTTTTTCGGGTCATCTTCTATTTTATGCCTGATCCTGTTAATGATAACAGACAGGGAACTTGAACTTTCAAAATCGCTGTTCAGGTTCTCCACGTTTTCGATAAGGTCTTCACGGCTTATAACAAAGCTCTCCCTTTGTATGAACAAAGACAGAAGCTCAAACTCGGCAGGGGTAAGCTTTAGAACCTCGCCGTTTTTCGAGATGCTTTTTCTCTCTTCATCGTAATAAAATATTTTTTTAGTTTTTGGTTCGTTCTCTTTGGAAGATTTGTTATATCGTCTTAGAATAGTTTTTATCCTGATCTCAAGTTCCCTTGGATCGTAAGGTTTTGGCAGATAATCATCGGCACCCAGTTCAAGACCTATAACTTTATCGGTTATATCGCTTCTGGCACTTGATATGATAATAGGTATATCGTATTTTCGGATAAGTTCTTTGCAGACCTCAAGCCCGTCCATTCCGGGCAGTGTCAGGTCAAGAATTATGATATCATAGCTATTAAGTGCTATTGCACTTAACGCTATATACGGGTCTTCGTAGTTTGTAACATTTATATTGAAAGATTTTAGATACTGTGTCAGCATATCAGCTAACGACGTATCATCTTCTACCATTGCAACTTCTATCATATCTGCTTTTTCTCACCTTCTCAAAATTTTTGATCTCGTCTTTAAGCTGAACTTTCTGCTCTTTTGTCAAGATAGAATATATATCTTCTATTAGATCGGCTTTTATCTTGATCCGGTCCTCTTTGGTCTGCATTCTGGCTTTTATGAAAGCCTCTTTGTCAAACCCCTCTTTTGTAAAGGCATTAAATCTTTTGTCTCTTTGATCCTGGAATTTTTTGATCAAACCGTCGATTTCTCCTCTTTGCTCAGCACTAAGATCAAGTGCAAAAACCGCTCCTATTATAAATCTTGTAGAATCACCCTTGTGATGCGATCTGTATTTCATATCTTTTGGCTTGTAGCCGTAATGTTTATAATTCTCTTTTTTATCCTTGCACGAATTTACCCTGTCGTAACATCCCGCATAAGATGCCGTTGCAGCCATCAATAGGGATGCTGCCAGCAGTGTTTTGATATTTAGCCTTTTTTTCATAGTTAACTCCTTGATTTTCTTTTGTTGATAAAATTATAGATCACTGGAATTAACTGTATTTTAACTTCATCTTAACCAAACCTTAACGCATCCTATTTCTTAGGTATCGGATAGTTCTCTACAATGAAGTCGATATCTTTATCCCCTCTTCCGCTCAGGTTTACAAGTATAGCCTCTGAAGGGTTCTGCTTTGCATATTTCATGGCAAAAGCAACCGCATGGGCAGACTCAAGTGCGGGAATAATCCCTTCATACTGCGAAAGCTTGTAAAAGGCATCTACTGATTCATCATCGTTACAGTGCCCTACATTTGTTCTGCCTATACTGTTCAGGTATGCGTGTTCAGGACCCACTGAAGGATAATCTATACCGCTTCCTATTGAGTGTACGGGAGCAGGTTCCCCTTTTTCGTCGCTTAACATTATTGAATTGAATCCGTGCATAATGCCTTCTTTACCGTAAGTCAGGCTGGCACTGTGTTCACCTATTTTCTCACCTTTCCCCATTGGTTCAACTCCGAACAGCTTCACATCATCATCTATAAAGCCGCTGAATATTCCCATTGCATTGCTTCCTCCCCCTACACATGCCGCAACTGCGTCGGGAAGTTTCCCCGTCATCTCAAAGAACTGTTCTTTTGCCTCGATGCCTATAACACTTTGAAAATCCCTTACCATCTTTGGAAACGGATGAGGCCCTACGACAGAACCTATTGCGAACATCTGTGTGTCAGGGTCTTTCAAGTAGCTTTCAAAAGCCGAATCAACGGCTTCTTTCAAGGTCTTAAGACCGTGTGTTGCAGGAACAACCTTTGCCCCTAGTATCTTCATCCTCACAACATTGGGATGCTCTTTTTTAATATCAACCTCTCCCATATGTATCTCACACTCAAGGCCGAAATAAGCAGCCGCCGTAGCAAGAGCCACACCGTGCTGACCCGCACCTGTTTCGGCTATAACACGTTTCTTTCCGAGATATTTCGCAAGCAGAACCTCCGCCATACAGTGGTTAAGCTTATGTGCTCCCGTATGGTTAAGATCTTCTCTTTTTAGGTATATCTGTCCTCCTCCAATATATTCACTAAGATTCTTACAGTAATATACGGGTGTAGGACGACCCTGGTAATGTTTCCTTATACTTCTTAGCTCATTTAAGTAATCGTGTGATTTGGAGAGTTTCATATATGCGTCGCTTATCTCTTTAAAGGGTTTTTCCAGCTGCGGCGGGATAAATGCTCCCCCGAATTTTCCAAAAAAGCCGTTCTCATCGGGCATAGTTTCTAAATATGGTTTTTTATTCATTTTAAGCCTTTTACATAATCTGTCATATTTTAAATTGAAAAATATTGTAGCAAAAACTTGGTTATTAACACTTTTGCCACATCAAAACCATAAAAAAGGGCTCTGAAACAGAGCCCTTTGAATACGCTAAATTAACGGCTATTCTACAGCGATCCTTTTTTTAAAGCTAAAAACTCTTTCAAAGCTCTAAAGAAAATCAAACAGGTCTTTTTGTTTTGTTTTGAATATTGGGTCTATAAGCTTTTTGGCTTCATTTATATAAAACTCGTAATTTATATCCCCGAAGTCAAACTCTTGGGCATCATTGCAGATTTTAACATCATACCCCACATTTACCCCGATGATCCTCTCTTCGCCGCTCTCCTTCAAAGGGGGCATAACTTTTTTCAAAGGCTCACCTTTTTTTGATATATAATACCTTACTGTATTTTGAAGCTCTTTATACTCTTTGGCAAAGCCGTTTCCCTTTTCCAATACAAGCTTTGCGCCCCCTACAGCCTTGTAGCTTATAAAAAAGTCAAACTTGTCACTGTGGTTTGGTATAAACTCCTCCAACGGTATGTTATCTATTAAGTATGCTTTTACAGCTTTTGGCACCACCAGGCTTGAGTGGTTCTGGTGCCATTCAGGATCATCTTTGTATGCACCTATTTTTTTGATCTTGCCGTCACTACTTTTAGCTATATAATTATTTACGTCCCTTATCCACATATTTGTGTATTCTAACTTTTCAAGCTCCATTCCTGTCCTGCTTTCCCACTCTTTTAAAATATCAAAGAACTGCTCTTTGGAATCTCTTTTAAACCTGACCGTAAGGCCGTCGGTATTTGCCTGAATAAGAGACATGGAATCGATCCCTGTCATTAACATCTCCGAAAGCATACAAAGCATAAGCTGACCGTTTAACGTAATAGTTATGGTCATCTGGTAATCATAAAAAGGGCTGTACTGATTATTGGTGTCTCCGAACCCTGCTGCATTTAACGCAAGCTTTAACATCTTGTTCTCTGGGGTTCCTTTGGGATAGGAGAACCTCATCTTTCTTATCTCGTTATATATATCCGCAAACTCTACACCCAGATGTTCAGGGTATAGTTTATTATGCACCACTATGCTTGGATAGTAGCTTGCCACGTCCACGTCGTATATAACATATTCACTATCCTCTTCATAATAACAGCTCTCAACACTTCCGTGAAGCCCTCCCGTCCCCATATAAAAGATAAAGTCCTTATATACAAGATGCAAAGAGTGAGCTATACCGTTTCTACTTATTTCCATATAATCTGCCAGCTTGCCAAGCTCCTCTTTTGGGATATTTACGAACACCTTTTTCATATCGTTGGTAAACTGCTTTGAGAGATAGTTCTTAAGTGATATAAATGGCAGAGTTTTGAACTGTACGCAGGGGAATATTATCTTTGAAAAATCTATATAGTTTCGTATGGTCTGCCGCGGCTTGCCGTCTTTAAAGCAGATATCCGGGCCTAGCTTCTGCTCAAGGTTCCGTATAAAGAACTGCTTGCCTATTCTCATATCACTGTAGTTGAGCATATTCTCTTTATACTTGGCACTTAACTCTTCCCTGAACCTTATAGCATCACTCGAATGACGGAAGAACTTAACCGTCTCGTTCACGTCATGGATATTATACTTTATAAGGGTATCAAGATTATTTTCTTCTATTCTGGTTCCCGGTTTAAAAGGGAGATCCTCAATATTCTTTGACCTCATATTAAACTCTAATATCTTAAGACTAACCCTTTTTGCCTTATTGTCAAAGTGGTGTACTTTCATAAGATCAAGCTGTAATATATTTATGCCGCGTCTATCTATAGTGACATTTGACTTTGAGTGTATAAGTTCGTTTGCATATTCATAGAGCTTTTTAGCTGTCTCTTCCCCCTTTAGGTTCTCATTGTAAAAAGATAAGAAGTATTTGATCACGGGATAATCAAAGCCAAGATTATTATACCCCACAAGTATTTTTTTAGTCTGGCTTAGCCATAAAAGAGTTTTGTGAAACTTTACGGCATCATTTTTTCTATTGCTAATTTCAAATACTCTGGTCTCACCAGTATCTATATTTTGTATAACACAGGAGAAAACATTCGGGAAGGTTTCTATATCGTAGGCGTAGTATTTTTGTTCTTGGTTCAAGTTTATATTCTCATTTTAATCTATGGGTAAATTTTACTGTTTTTTTAACATAGCTACTAACCTATGGGTAAAAAATTAAAAAAATTACCCATAGGTTTAAAGCAATAGGTAAATTTTACTATTTTTTACCTAGAGCTATATTCCTTTTCTTAACATATTAAATAATTCTATGTTTATAAAAAACTTACTATTCTTAATTTGTACAGTTTTCAATAATCCTAGATCTTCAATTTCATTTAAATATTTTGAAGCTGTTTTTCTAGTAATATTTAATTTTTCAACTAAAAACTCTATCTTGGTATATGGATGCATAAAAAGTATCTCAACTAAATCTTTACTATAAATTTTCGGCAATTTTTCTTTTATATCATCTGTTGTTTTAGCCATCAACTCATTTATATTCTCAATAAGATCCACGGTTTCAAGTGAAGTTTTCTCAATTCCATCAAGTATATATAAAATCCATTCTTCCATCTTATTTTCAGTTCTTACTTCCTGTAAAAGCCTGTAATAATCACTTTTATTCTGGATAATATAACGGCTAAGATACAAAATAGGTATATCCAATACATCTTTTAAAATAAGGTATAAAATATTTATGATCCTCCCTGTCCTGCCGTTACCGTCATAAAAGGGATGGATAGATTCAAACTGATAATGGATAATTGCCATATTTACAAGAGGGTCTATATCATTAGGTTCATTTATATAGCTTTCAAGATTTGATAAAAGCTCCTGTATAGTTTCATAATCTTGGGGCGGTGTATATATCACCTCACCAGTAATTGCATTTTTCAGGTTCGTGCCGCTTTGTTTTCTAACCCCCGCACTGTTTTGCTCCAGCTCCTGCTGTATTGCTATAATATGCTTTTTCAATAAAAGTTTATGCTCCTTTACAAACTCATACCCCAAAAGCAAAGCCTGCTTATAGTTCTGTACCTCTTTTGCCTCATTTGTTACGCTTGATATATCTATACCCGCACGATATAGTTCATCGTGGGTAGTGATAATATTCTCTATCTCAGAACTATCCTTTGCTTCTTGCAATACCAACGAATTTATCAGAATATTACTGTTCGGTATGATCTTTGCCACACCGTTAAGCCTTGCCAATGCTTTATTTGCACTGATTGATTTTTTTAGTATTTTTACTGTTTCTATATTTTGGGATAAGGGTAGGTTTTGGGGAATAAATTGGGTCATTTTTTACCTTTCAAATAATTCTTCTAAAGTATTTATATAATTTACTTCTTTTTGAAACATTGGTTGTTCTACAATATAGTTTTCACAATAATCATCTATTATTCTACTATCATACTGTTCTAAATCAATTCTCTCTAGTATTTTTTCCTTATCAATAGTTAAACCATTTATTAACTTAATTCCACTTATCAAATTTGATAAAATTTCCTCCGCTTTTTCTTTTACTTCATCATAATTAGAATAAATTCCACCATCTTCACTAACTTGAACGTCATAATCATCACAATTTAAATCTGATAAACTTGAATCTAAGTCCATTTCTAAAGACTCAGTAATTAATTCTTTTAACTTTTCATTAAAAACATTATCCTGTATATTAAAATTATACATTAATTGGATAACTCTATTTATTAAAAAGCTCGAATCGAATGACAATTCAAGGTTAACAATAATTTCATGTACAAATTTATAATCAGGAATATTGAACTTATCTTTATCTAAAAAACATAAAGTAGTAATATATTCATCTAGTAATTTAATTTCTTGAGGATGATTAATTGTATTTTGAAAGAATAAATAACTTTTATCTATTTGATAATCAAATAGTATTGGACTAACTTCCATCATTGATAACAATTGAATAATATAATCTCTATCATCTTTATAAATATCCACTCTTTCAAATAAATATAATAAAATCTCAATATAAATATTTTCATTGATTTTTTTTGCAAAATAAATATCTTTTAAACTTTTTAAAGAACTAATTGTTTCCAAAGAATAATAGAGTTTTTGTAACTTATCTAACTCCTTTTCATATTTATAAATAATGAAATCTGCAAGAGATGGATTAAAGAGAGAATATTCAACAATTTCTTCTTTATCATAACTAATAAAAGATTGCGTACTAAAAATATCTTTTTTATAAAATACCTGCCAACTTTTATTTCTATTTAAAAAATATTTAACTACTTCTTCAATAATGCTATCAAATTCTTTTGATATATGCGAATCATTTTGCAATCCATATAATTCCAAATATCTATAATAAGCATCTTTTAATTTATTCTCCTCAATTCTATTTCCATTAAAAACAACAAGCATAACAATTATACGAATAAATTCATCACATTGCTTATCAAAAGTGTTTTTCCATATATCTTGTGGATTATCAAGTTTATCAATAATATAATTCCAATAATCCTTAGCTTCTATCTGCTCTTTTTCTATCTTTTTTATATCAGTTATAAAAGCGATTAAACGAGGATTAAAATTTTTATGATTTATAATCTCTTTATATCTTTTATCAATATAAATCTCGTCTATGAACTCTTCATCTAAATCACTATGCCAAATATGATTATAAAGTATCATAGCCTTATCAATATCTTTTAAAGATTCTATTTTTATTATAAACTCTTCACTCTCTATATTTTTACTTTTAAAAGTATCACTTAATGCCAAGCCTTGATTAAAGATATTTGTTCTGCTTGTAAGTATAAACCTTTTTGTTTTATCCCTTTTTATCCTATCCATAAATTTTACTATATGAGAATCTTTTTTATCTTCTATAGCATTTAAATAGTTTGCACCTAAAAAATCATCAAAATAAAATATCTGTTTTTCATCCCTTTTATAAATATTTTCAGCTTCATTTATAGAGTTTTCAATATTATAAAAGTTAAAATCTTTTTCCACATACCAAAGTGCCATATGTTCTGCTAGTGTTGTTTTACCGATCCCCGGTTCTCCTGCTATTATTATGATATGCGAGCTTTCAAGTTTTTCTATAGCTTTGTTGTGATTATCAGTTATTACGTAATATTTAGCATTTTCTTTTATATCTTCAAGTAAAAACTCACTTCTACTTTCAATAGCATTATTAAATATTCTATCAAGTACAACTGTACTACTTAACCAAAGTTTGTAATATCTTTTTTCTATATCGGGATTATTTCCAAGTATTTGGTTTAGGTCTTCTTGACCGTAAATATCATTATCACTTTTTATATAAGGATCAAAAAGTTCTTTTATAGTTTTTTTATTTTCAGCGGATAAAGATAAAGAAGTTATAAAAATATATTTTGATGGTTCTAAACTATAAACTTTATTGATTTCATTAACAGCATTGTTATTTTTCTTTTTTAAAGATGAAATAAGGCCACTAAAACCAGATTTAATAAAATGTTTACATTGAACTACTTCTTGAATTCCATCATCATAATAAAATCGCCCGTCAATACCACCATCTTTTCCAGCCTTAAATCTTTCAAACCTTTTATTTCTATCTTTTGAAATAAGCTCTATTGATAAGTTTTCAAACTCTTTATCATTTAATGTAGAAAAATCATAATCAATCACTATACTTTATATCCTATATCTGAGTTACTAAAATTATATCTCTTTAATATTAAATCAATAAAATTGTCTGTTTTATTTTATACAAAATTATTAAGATAAAAGCATTTTATTAATGTTTTTCTATCTTCTTTTAGAACATCTAATAACTTTTGACAAAATATTCTTTGTCAACAATTTTAACAAAATTTATTTTGTCATTGTTTCAAAAAATCATCCACCCCGTAAGGCTTCTTAGAATAATACCTTTTCCCATGCTCAACTATAAGTGCATGATACTCCTGATATATTATTCTTAACTCCTCTTCATCTTTTATAAGCTCTTTTAGGCTGTTTTCCATCAAAGCTTTCATATCACTATACTTGGCTTTCTCTTCTACAACTCCAAGTTCAGTAAGCAGTCTTTTGGTATAGGCATCTATTTTAAATTCACATTGATTATATCCGAATAAAAGAATAGAATCCGCAGTCTCTTCCCCTATCCCCTTTACCTTTAGAAGTTCATCTCTAGTTGGAACTCTACCGTTTAAATTGTTGTAGAATTCAATGAAGTTTAAAATATATTGGGACTTTTGATTAAAATACCCTGCAGGTTTTATAGCTATTTTTAGTTTTTCTAGTTCCATATTTTTTATGGCTTGACTTGTGGTAGAGTTTATTTCTTGTAAGTTATTAAGTGCTTTTTGAACTGAAACAAAGGTGGTGTTCTGGGTTAGGATAGAGCCCAGAGCCACTTCAAATACCTGATCGCTGTTTTTTGGATAGCCGTAGTCGTTTGGATGATACCCCGTGCCTAAAAAAGGCCACCACCCCTGTGCTCCGTATTCTTTATACAGTCTTTTATATATTTCGTATATTTTATTCATATGAGGATTCAAGCTCCAGCAGTTTTTCTTTCAGCTTTGTTCCTCCCGCATAACCTCTCAACGATCCGTCACTTCCTATTACCCTGTGGCAGGGAATTATTATTGCTATGGGATTGGCACCGTTTGCATTTGCCACTGCGCGGACTGCTTTTTCATTTCCCGCCATTTGGGATTGTTCTTTATAATTTGCCGTCTTGCCGTACGGGATCTCTAAAAGTGTCTCCCACACTTTTTTTTGAAAATCTGTTCCTGTTAACAGCAATGGAATATCAAAACTTTTCCTTTCACCTTTGAAATATTCATCAAGCTGCTTTTTGGTCTTTATTAATATCTCATCCTCTCTTTTGGTAAATTCCGCATTTAGTTTTTTTTGCAGATCACTTTGGATTCTTTCTGTATTCTTCCCGTTTATACTGCTTAAAAAGCAAAGTTTACCGTGAAATGACCCAAGGATATACTCAAAATCATCTTTCTTATAATAAGATATATTTATCACTTCCATTCTGCTCCCCTTTTATATAATCTTAAATACTATATAACTTGTCACGAAAGACACAATTATACCATACCCCACTATGGCGTTGCTAAGTCTTGGGGCAAGCCCTATCATAGAAGCCATCGCAGCAGCGGTTACCATAGGGGCCATTGAGGCTTCAAGTATAGATACCTTTGCTGTCAAACTGTCCCAGTTCATCATATAACATATTCCCAAAGCTATAACAGGAGCTATGATAAGCTTTATAAAAAGAGAGATATAAAAAGGCTTTCTCTCCTCTTTAGGCAGTCTGAACTGCAGCTGCAGCCCCACTGCCGTAAGACCGAACGGCACTATAGCAAGGGATAATATCTCCAAGGTGTCTTTTATATAGATATTATATGTCACCCCGCTTAAGAACAGTGCCGCAACCAAAGATACAAGAGGAGGAAAGGTGACGATCTTCAAAGCGACTATCTTAAGACTGAGCTTGCTTTGGCTGCTGTAGTAAGACGCTACAAATGTTCCGTAAGTAGCAAGGGCCAGAAATGTTCCAAGCTGGTCATATACAAGTATATATGGCAAAGCCCCGCTTCCAAGATATGCACTTATAAGAGGTATTCCCATAAATGAGCTGTTTGTAAGAACCGTTACAAGCATCAATGCTCCCGTAACATTCTTGGAAAACTCCATATATCTTGAGATAAAAAGAACCATTACGGCAGACAGACCCATAACTATCCAGGCAACGGTTACGGGGATCAGTGTTTCACTGCCAAAACTTAAGTTCGGTATCTCTAAGAGTATCATAGCAGGAAGTGCGATATATATTACGAATTTATTAAGTTTTGCCGCAATATCCTGTGACGGCAGGCTTTTTATATTTTTTAATAAATAACCGACCGAAATATATAAGACTATTAATATAAAGTTTGACATTTTTTACTTATTTATCAACCGTTTAAAGAAGATGCAAACTCTTCTATTACTTTTTCAGGCTCATTTTCAAGCCTTTGTTTTATCATCTGTGAAAAAGGATCAGGATATATCTCAAACTCTTTTTTAGCCATTGCTTCCATAACTGCATTTGCTATATCTTCAGGTTTTGTTTTTGGCATAGGGAACCCTTCTGTCATTCTTGTTTCTATTGGTCCCGGCAGTACTTCGTAAACCTCACCGCCAAAAAGTGCGAACTCGGCTCTTAATGCCTGTGTAAATGAATGAAGTGCCGCTTTTGAGATACAGTAGTTTGCCATTAACGGCAGATTAGCCAAAGCAAGAACCGTAGTGATATTTACCGCTTTTCCTTTGGAAGCTTTCAGTTTTTCAAATAAAGCCTGTGTAAGATTTACCGTTCCTTTCAGGTTTACCTCTATATCGGAAAAACTCTCCTCAAAAAGCCTGTTGTTGCTATTTACCCCTGCATTGTTTACAAGAATATCAAGAGTTTCTATTTTTGAAGCCAGTGAGTCAATAGAAGCTTTGTTTGTTATATCAAGTTCAACAGCTTCTATTACACTGCTTAAAGCTTTCAGCTTCTCCAAAGAGCTTGTATCTCTTGCCGCACAATATATCTTTTTTGGGTTCTGTTTCAACACGGCTTTTACAAATGCCGTTCCCAGTCCTCCGTTTGCTCCTGTTATAAGTATAGTTTTGTTTTCCATTTTATCTCCTTTGTGTATTCTCGTAAAGTTTATTTAAAAGCCTGTTAAGCTGTGATCTTTCCTCTTCAGTGAAGTTTTCCGTCAATTTCTCGTTGTGCCGTGACGATACGGGGATGATCTTCCGTACCATATCCTTTGCTTTAGGCGCAGCAAAAAGTTTATATGCACGCCTGTCCTGCTCATCGGGTATTTTGCTAAGATAGCCTTTTTCAACCAGTTTATCTATCATTCTTGTAAGATTGCCCTGGTCTTTATATGTAGACTCCGCCAGCTCTTTCTGGCTTATTCCGCTTTTTTCAACTACCCGGAATAACACCGTCCACTGCTCCGCAGAGATCCCGTAATCTTTTATAAGGCTGCCGAACCTTGCCTTGGATGCCGTAGCTGTCCTGTTTAACAAAAAACCTACCGATCGATCCATATTAAATTCCATGTTCACCCTTTTAAAAGAATTTTCCCAATTATACATGTTTTAACAATAGTTGTCAAGACAAGTATATTTAATATAAAAAAAGGGATACTAAATATCCCTTTTTATTATCTACTTTTGATCTACATAAGGTTGCAGCTTTTTTATATAATATGGAGCTTTTGTAGCTCCCAGTATCGGTTTGCCTATCAGCGATCCGTCAGGTCTGATGAAATATGTCGTAGGGGTTCCTATACATTCAAGCCCCATTGGTACTTCATCCATATCAAGATCAACCGATAACATTACCATATTTTTATCAAGATAATCCTGTATCTCTTTTACCGTAAATACCTTCTCTTTCATAAAATCACAAACGGGACAGGTCTGCATGGAGATAAACATCATCACTATCTTGTTTTGATCTTCTGCCTGCTGTTTTGCCTCGTCAAAATCGTATACCCAGTTTATCCCCTCAGCGAACACCACGGTACTGAATATCAGTATTAATAAAAGTTTCTTCATCATCTGCCTTTATAATATTTTTTTATAATATGTAATATTAGGGAATTTTTATTAATCGAAGATTAAAACCCTAGAGCATTTTCCTAAAAGGTATCATAGGAGATAGATCAAAACCGCAGTCGCGGTAAAACTTCTGAGCTTTTAAATTCTCTTTGTCAGTCAGCAGAGTGACCCTTTTGCAGCCGTTTATTTTTGCATCTTCCAGGGCATACTGCATAAGCTTCATTCCAAACCCCCGAGCTCTGTACTTTGGATCCACTATCATATCTTCAAGTACGGCCACCCTGCTTCCAAGTGCCGTAGATATGGTATATAGAAGGCTTACCATTCCTGCTAATTTACCATCTTCAACCGCAGCGTATATCTGGCCTATATCGCTGTCGTCCAAAATGGCATTTAATCCTTTTACCTGAAGCTCTGTGTTCGGAGTAAACTCCTCTTCCAAAGAGAACAGATAATCAAGCAGCGTGCAAAGCTGCGGTATATCTTCTTTTGTCGCTTTTCTTATTATCATAAATATATAATATCAAAATATCTTTATTTTAAAAAGAGGTATAATGCCGTCAAAGTATTTATATAAAACTTCTGCTACAATATCCAAAAATTTATCAAGGATAAACTTTGGATATATACCAGATTATAGGCTTTATAGGGATGCTTTTTGTTGTCTTTGCCTATTTTTCACTCCAGATCGACAAATACGACCAAAACTCTCTTAAATTTCAGTTTATCAACCTGTTTGGGGCAATACTGCTGCTTATATCTTTATTTGTACACTTTAACCTGGGTTCATTTTTAATAGAAGTTGTCTGGATCATTATAACCCTTTACGGAATATACAAAATAATAAAGAAAAAAAACAAAAGTGACTAGTATCTCCATTCTTGGAAGCGGCTGGCTGGGGCTTGCCCTGGCAAAAGAGCTTTCAAAGCAGTATAATATAAAACTCTCAACTACAAAAAGAGAAAAACTTTCAATCCTGGAAGATAAAAACACCGCCCCTTTCCTTATAGATATCAATAATATAAATGAGAATATAAAAAGCTTTCTGGACTCTTCTATATTAATAGTGAATATTACCTCAAAAGATACGGCTTCTTTTGAAAAGCTGCTAAAATTTACAGCAGATTCAAGTATAAAAAAAGTTATATTCATAAGTTCCACCTCCGTATACCAAAACTGCAGCTGTACGGTAAAAGAGGATGATAAAGAGCTTTATTCCGATTCACCCCTTTTGGATATTGAGAATATTTTTTTAGGATCACCTTATTTTAAAACTACAATTCTAAGATTTGCGGGGCTATTCGGATATGATAGAAACCCAGCAAAGTTTTTCAAAAACGGCAGAACCGTTAAAGCCCCGGAGAGTCCAGTTAATATGATCCATAGAGATGACTGTATAAATATCATCAAAGAGATCCTGCAAAAAGATATATTCGGGGAGACCTTTAACTGCTGTGCTTCTTCCCACCCTTCCAAAAAAGAGTTTTACTCCCATTTTGCAAAAATATCGAACCTCCCTGCCCCTGACTTTGAGAAAAACACAAAAGAAGAATTTAAAATAGTAGAAAACTCAAAACTTCTAAAAAAGCTCAATTACACATTTATCCATGACGACCTGTTAAGATTTTGTTAATACTGGATTAAAACTCAATTAAAAATCATCCTCTATACTTTTGTAAAGATAAGGAGATCCACATGACAAAAAAAAGGGAATTTGCCACATCTATGACGGCGCTGATGTTTTTGGTAATAGGTGCAACGGGGGTTATGATGTATTTTCATATACTCGACAAATATACAAAACAGATGCATGAGATACTGGGGCTTGTATTCGTAGCGGCGGTACTTGCCCATGTATTCGTACACTACAAAAGCATGAAGCAGTATTTCAGCAAAAAAATATTTTTAATTATCTCTGTGCTTACTCTTGTAACGGTATCTGTGTTTGTTCTAAATGCCCCTGAAGGGAAAAGCTCAAAAAAGATATTGGCGGAAGGTGTGTTTAATTCAAAGATAGAAAAATCTTTTGTTCTTTTTGCCGATAACGCAGACCTTGCCAAAACAAGACTTACTCAAGCTGGATTGAAAATACAAGGGCTTGAAACTATTGATCAGATAGCAAAAGAGAATAAAACAAGCCCCTTTAGGGTAGTACAGGTAATATCTGCAAAATAAAAGATATTCTAATCTCTTAAAACATATATATTTCCACTGTCGGTTGAGATATATATCCAGCCTTGAGGGGATTCTATAACGTTTCTGATCCTCTCTTTTAGGTTTTTCAAAAGCCTTTCCTCTTTTACCGCTTTCAGGTTCCTGTCAAGAACCACTCTGTTCAGGTGTCTAAGCTTCAAGGCCCCTAAAAAAAGATCACCCTCCCAGCTTTTAAATACTTTGCCGCTGTAAACCATAAGTGACCCCGGTGCAATTGAGGGGATATATACCTTTACGGGATCTTCCATCCCTTTCATGCTTGTTGCTTCACCCACCATCTTGCCCGACCAGTATTCTTTGCCGCGGGAGACTTTTGCCCAGCCGTAGTTCAACCCTTTTTTGATAATATTTATCTCATCCCCGCCCCTTGGGCCGTGCTCACATTCAAAGAGTATTTCCCTTTTTTTATCATAAAAAAGCCCCTGTGGATTTCTGTGTCCGTATGAATATATTTCATCAAGGGCAACTTTGTCCACAAAAGGATTGTCTTTTGGCACTGAACCGTTCAGGTTCAGCCTTATAATGCTTCCCGCATGGGTATTTGTATCCTGTCCGTTTGGCCTAAATCCCCGATCACCTACGCCGAAAAAAAGATGATCCATCTTATCAAAAGTTATTCTGCTTCCAAAGTGGATACCTGTTTTTGTGGAAGATTTTGTTTCAAGCAGTTCCTGCCAGGAATGAAAAGAATTATTTTTTAGTTTTGCCCTGCCAAGAACGGTCACCCCCTGGGCATGAATATTTTTTACATAAGTGAAATATATCCAGCCGTCGTTTTTATAGTCTGGGGAAGCCTGCACGTCAAGAAGCCCGCCCTGCCCCAGGTCACTTATTTTAGGCGTCCTGTAGACTGGTGTAAGATTTTTCGTTTTTATATCCAAAAGATACGCTTTGCCCTCTTTTAAAGTTATAAGCAGTCGGCTCTCATCCAGGAAACTCATCCCCCAAGGGATACCAGGAAGCGAAGCAACTTTTTCGAGCTTGAACTCTTCACCAAAAAGTGAAATATACAATAGAAGAAAAACAGACAGAATTTTGGATAAAGTTTTCATACCGATCCTTTTCGAATAATAAATATTCTATCATAGTTTTTTAATATTTGCCAAGAATATAAAGATATCTACATAATAGCGGTTTAGCCTCTTTTATTATATTTCTTTATATTTAATTTGTTACAATTGAATTACTTTAAATCAAAAACAGGGGTTCTGTTATGATAAAACTTTTCATCTTTTTAATGGTATTGATCTCTTTTAGCCATGCTAAAAGCCTGGTTTTCGGCGTAGTCCCACAGCAAAGTCCCCAAAAAATGTACAAAACCTGGAGCCCCATAGTCAAATACCTTTCAAAAGAAACAGGCTTGCAGATCACATTTAAAACAGAGAACTCTATTCCAAAGTTTGAGAAAGAACTATACGCAGGAAAATATGATATAGCTTATTCAAGCCCATACCATTATATCCTAGCCCATGAAAAAACCGGCCATGATGCAGTCGTGAGATTTGATAAAATGATCGTAGGGATCCTTGTTGCAAAGAAACAGAGTGAAATAAACTCGCTCGATGATGTTATAGACAAACAGTTTTTATTTCCTGCACCCATGGCATTTGCGGCAACAATACTGACTAAATACGAGGTATTAAATAAAAAGAACTACAGCATAGAGCAAAGCAGAAAGTTCAAATACGTCAATTCCCACGACTCCGTATACCTGGGAGTACAACGGGGCATAGGCGATATAGGCGGAGGAATAGTAAGAACCTTTAATAAATTCAAGGAGAAAGAAAAACTAAAGATTATTTACAAAACAGATAAATACCCAAGCCACCCTATTTCCATATCTTCCTCTCTTGATAAAAAAGATTTTGAAAAGATCAAAACCGCCTTACTAAAAATGCCTAAAAAGCTCAGCCAGGCAGTAAACCCGAAACCTCTAAAGCAAACCTCTGATGCAGAATATGATGTTGTAAAACAATTGGCCGTACGGCTGAATATCTTTGAGAACCGATGAAATTCTCATACAAATATAAAATAACCGCCGTTATTTTTATAATCGAACTGTTTTTTTTAAGCATCATAATCTATTACAACCACAGTTTTATCAATAGATTTGCCGAAGAGCTCATAGACAAAGATACAAAAACCAACGCCCTTTTATTTCAGGAGATGATAAAAACCCCTTTGATGGTCTATGACCTGGCCACCCTTGACAATATGCTGAGTAAGTTCGTGAACCTGCCTATTGTCTCCCAGGTAGAGTTAAAAGATACAAATAACAATCTTCTTTCACACTTCAGTGATGAAATTCATAAATCATTTAACAACAAGTTTCATAAGGTCATTAATTTAAAATTAAAAGACAACGATATAGAGCTGGGTCAGGTAAAAATCGTATTTGACCTTCACAGCACATACGACAAGATAGAAGAAAATACCCAGAAAATGATAAATATTGCAATCATAGAAACAATACTTAGCATCATCATCGCTTTTTTATTGGGGACAAAGCTCTCAAAAAACCTATTTGTGATGAATGACGCCTTAAAAAATATGAGCACGAACAATTCTGATATGATAAAGATTGATATAAGATCAAAAGACGAATTCCATGACCTGGCCGAAAACTTCAATAATATGCAGGTTAGGCTGAAAAATGAGATAAACAAAAACCTTGCAAATGAGAAACTCCTTAACGAACAATCCAAAAACGCCTCCCTAGGAGAGATGATAGGAAACATAGCCCATCAGTGGAGACAGCCATTAAGTGCCATAACTACTGTTGCTTCAGCTATTCAGCTCAATAACAGGCTTGATACTCTTGAAAAAAACGATATTGAAAAAAATATGCAGATTGTGATAAACAAAGCGAATTATCTCTCCGAAACGATCAATACTTTTAGAAACTTTTTAAAAGAGGATAAAGAGACCAAAGATTTTGTCCTGGAAAACCTCATAAAAAAATCAATAGAGATAATAGGCGCCACGCTGAAAGACCACCATATAAAGCTCCTGATGAATATCGATTATGAAAATACCACCCGTTTAAAAGGTGTAGAGAGTGAATTATCCCAGGTGATCATAAATATCATAAACAATGCAAAAGATATCCTCATAACCAAAAATATAGAAACCCCTTGGATAAAGCTTGACCTTCTAAAAAGTGAAAAACGTATAACAATAACCATAGAAGATAACGCTGGAGGGATGGACAAAGAGGTGCTGCCAAAAATATTCGATCCCTATTTTACGACAAAACACCAATCCCAGGGTACGGGCCTTGGTCTGCATATGAGCTACAGGATCGTCACGAAAAGTTTTAAGGGTAACTTATACGCAAAAAACACAAATAACGGGGCGAAATTCTTTATTGAGTTACCGTTACAGTCTTAGACTTTTAAGTTTGGGGAACAGTTTATTTAACTAGTTAAATCAAGTATACTGTCCCCGGGATTTTTTTGATATATTTATCATTTTGTTATTCTATTAAGATTTTCTCTTGATATACATACTTTTTGATAAGTTATTAAGGTTATAGCTTAATAGCCTATCATTTTTTAGATAAAAAATGATATCAAGAATTTAAGATCTGATTAAGAAATATTGCATATTGCAATAATTTTTCAGGAATTTAAATTCAATTTACTTTATTTAAAGCCTTTATGGTGAATAAATATCTTAACATTTAAAATGATCGCCTATTAAGATATTTTAGGGGTAAATTGTATATAATGTATTACTAATAAATAGTTATCTATAATAGATTTTAGATATAATATTCTTTAAAGAAATTTTAGTGCAATGCCTAAAAACATTGCGGGTATAGTTTCTCGCCACCTGTCCGTAATAAGAAAAATGAATAGTCAAGGAGCGAGTATGAAAAGAAAACAAACCAGTCCAATAAAAGAGATTGTCCCGTCTGCCCTAGGGTGGATTTCGTTAGCAGTTGCCATCTTTATAGATGGTTCATTTGTTCAAGAGTTTATTCTTGTAGCTGTGGCGAGGGTCTTGCCCTAAGATTTCTACTTAATATATTTTATAGATAACAAATCATTGGAGAGAAATAGTTTACCCTAGCGGGCAAAACTATTTCTCAACTTAAACGTTGTATGAATAAAATCAACATAAAATTAATTTTTAGCTAAAATGACAAGTTAATTTCTTAAATAATACAAATAATAAGGCAAAAATATGAGTGACTTAATACAAAAAGGTTTAGAAAATAATTTATTTGAGTTTAATGATGATAAAACATATATAATTTACAATACAAATCAAAAAAAAGACAATAAAAAGCCTTGGAATGAAACAGAAGAAAAAATAAGAGCAGAATTCATAACAAAACTTGTATTAGTCCATGAGTATCCTTTAGATTGTATATCTGTTGAAGTGTCTGTAAAACTTGGAGATGCTAGAAAAAGAGCAGATATAATTGTATATAAAACTGATAAAAACAAGAAAATAACAAATAAAGCTTACATAATCATAGAAACAAAAACAGCACAATATAAAGATATACAAGAAGCTAGAGACCAAGCACTGAGTTATGCTCATGCGACGGGTGCTAAGTATGCCGTTGGTACAAATGGCACTGATAGTATTACATTTGAGATTGGCGATGAAACTGATAGAAAAGTAGATGCCTTTCCAAATTTTGGTGGAGATGCTCCACGATGGAAATTTTTAAGAGATAGTGAATTTAACAATATTAAACCTATGGATACAGATAAGTTAAAAGCTATATTAAAAGTGATACATGATTATCTTTGGAACGGTGGAAAAAGAAATCCAGCAGAAGCATTTAATGAATTTAGTAAGATTGTATTTACTAAGATTATGGATGAAAAAGTTGATGAACTCAGTTCAAATTATACAGAGCATTATCAATTTCAAAAAGATAGAGATGAAACAAAAGGGGAACTAGCTACAAGAATAAAAGCTCTTTATGATTCACATAAAGAAAAAGATCCGAATGTATTTGATGATAAACTTATACTAGATGCAGATGAAATAAATTTTTTGGTTGGAACTCTTGAAGAATATAATTTAAACGGTACAGACTTAGATATAAAAGGTAAAATATTTCAAGATTTTTTTGCTAACTTTTTTAAAGGTGATGCAGGACAATATTTTACACCGATGAACATAGTTAAGTTTATTGTGAATCTCTTTGATTTACAAAGTACAGACCAAGTAATAGACCCTAGTTGTGGAAGTGGTGGTTTCTTGCTTCAATCTTTAGCACAAATGCAAGAAAAATCTAAAAAGCTAAAAGACCCAGTAAAACAACACAGATTTTGGCATAGCTTTGCTGAACACAATTTATATGGCATAGAGATAAGTGGAAGTATAAGCCGTACTGCTAAGATGAATATGATTATTCATGATGATGGGCATACAAATGTGATAGCACATGATGGACTAGATAAGTTTGAAAACTTTCAGAAAAAAAACAATAAATTTAAAGAAAATCATTTTGACTATATTTTTACAAATCCACCATTTGGCTCAAATATAAAAGATGAGAAATCTTATTTTACTTTATTTGAAAAGTTTTCGAACACTACTGTTGATTTTATAGATGAACTTATAGATAGTAAAAAAAGTAAAAGGTTAAAAAACCAGAAAAGTGAAGTGCTATTTTTAGAAAGGTATTATAGTCTTTTAAAACCATCTACTGGAATAGTCGCTATGGTTTTACCTGACGGTATACTTACAAACTCTTCTATGCAACATGTAAGAGATTATTTAATAGAAAAGTTTAAAATATTAGCTTCTTTTTCTCTTCCACAACATACATTTTCCAACTATGGAGCAGGTGTAAAGTCTTCTGTTTTAGTGCTTCAAAAAAAATCAACTAAAGAAGAAAAACTGTTTATAGATACTCAAGACAAGATAAGATTAAAATATGTAACTATTTATAAACCTGAAATACTAGCTATAAGAAAAGAGTTAAAAGATAAATTAGTTCCATTAAATCTAAGTTTAAAACTTGAAAAGAAAAAAGAGCCTACAGATGAGGATATGCTTTTAGAGATAGAAGAAAAAATAACTGAACTAAAAGAGATGTATAAACTTAAAGAAGAGATAGTAAGAGATAAGATATATGAAGCAGTAAATGATGATATGTCAAAGATTGAGAAATATCCTATATTTATGTCTATTATTGAAGAGATTGGAGAGGATGCCAAGGGTAAAAAAACTTGTGAATATGAAGATACAGAGTTAGCAAGTGTAAGTGATGAGTTTAAAAAGTTTTATAATGAAGTTTATATCAAGGGTAATGTAAATTTTACCTAAGCCCTGATTTGGATAAGAATAAAATATTCTTGATAAATCGGGGCGGATTAGAAGGGCGTCTAGATAGTTTTTTTTATAAAAAAGAGTTTATTGACAATACCGATAAAATAGAAAAGGTAGAACATTTTAAAATAGGTAACCTTGTGACTTTATCAAATAAAACTTGGGATAAAACTAAACATAATGATGAATATTTTAATTATATAGAAATTAGTAAAATTGATACATTAACTGGAGAAATAAAAGAGCCAACAACATTAGAAGTTAAAGAAGCTCCTAGTCGTGCTAAAATGTTTTTAAAACTAGATGATATTATTGTATCTTCAACACGACCACATAGAGGAGCTATAGCATATATAAGTGAAGAATATGAACATTGTATAGCTTCAACAGGTTTTATTGTAATTGGATATAGTGATGATTCAATTATATTAAGAAAATATATTTTAGAAGTTTTGAAACAAGATATTATTTTAAAACAATTGTTACAAAAATCTACAGGAGGAAATTATCCTGCTATTACAGAGGATGCTTTTAAAAATGTAATTTTACCTGTACCTAAGTTGACTATTCAAAAAAATATTATTAATATTATGGATAATGCTTATAAACTAAAGAAACAAAAAGAGCAAGAAGCAAAAGATTTACTTGATGGGATTGATGATTATTTACTTGATAAGTTAGGGATAAAGTTACCAGATGAACCTGAAAACAGTATTGAAAATCGTACTTTTAAAGTTGGGTTTGATGATATATTTAATAGTAGATTTGATAGTTTCTACAATAAATTATATTATATTAAAGTAGAAGAAGAACTTTATAAAACTAAATATCCATTAGTAAATTTGATGGAGTTATGTAATGGTATTCGTGGTGTTACATATTCTTCAGATGATGAAGCAAATGACGGAAAAATTGGGGTCCTTAGAGGTAATAATATTGATTTGAAAACTAATGAATTAGATTTAACTAATATTAGATATTTAAAAAGTGATTTTGTATTTAGTGAAAATCAGAAATTACAAAAAAATGATATTTTGATGAGTGCTGCAAGTGGTAGTAAAGAACATGTTGGGAAAGTTGCTTATATAGCAAATGATTTAAATCATTACTTTGGTGCTTTTATGATGGTTTTGAGAGTTTATAATGAAAAAGTAAACCCTTTTTTCTTGTTTGGATATTTACAAAGTAAATTATTTAGACAACTACTCATGAGAATACTTGGCGGAACAAATATAAATAATTTAAATTTTAATATGATTAAAAATTATAAAGTACCACTTCCAAATATAGATATTCAAAATGAAATAGTAAAAGAAATAAGTAAAAGAAGACATAAAGCTCGAAAACTGAATTGTTTATCTATCAAAATTTTAGAAAAAGCGAAAAAAGAAGTAGAAAATATAATATTAGGAGAAGACAATGGCAAATCTTGATTATCCTCCATATGTTATAGGCGTAACAGGAAAAGTATTTAAACATACCGTAGTAAAAACATATCTGAAACTCAAAGAGATAGCTCAGTTTAAAACTTATGATGAGGGATATCAAAGACAAAGAGATGAAGAACATGAGGAAAAAATTATCTCTTATTTGGATACTAACGCAAATCGTTATTTACCTGATATTGTAGTTTCTATTAGACATGATGATATTGATTTTAGTGCAAAAATATTGTTGAATAATAATGATTTTTATATAGCGAATATTACAGATTACAATATTATGAGAGTACAAATAAAAACAACAAATGCACTTGATAGTATAAAAATAATTGATGGAAATCATAGAGTATCTGCTATAAAAAAACTTCTTCATAGAAGTGAAGAGCAAGAGCTTGAAAATATAGAAATAGGAGTAACATTTTTACTTACTCACAACAATCAAAGTGACTTAGAGGATGAACTCGGACTTTTTTATTTTTTAAACTCTAAATCAAAACCATTATTACCGAATGATTATTTAAATGATGTAACTACAAACTTATCAGATGAAAAAGCTAAAAGTATAGACTGGTGGATGTATGTATTTAAGAAATCTCATGTTAGATTTATGGATATATTTAGTACGTATTTTACAGATGAACAAATACGAAACAAAGTATTAGACAATACCATAGTTTCATCATGCGATTATTTGGCTACTAAAATAGAAAAAGATGATATAGAAACTATGCCAGTGTTTTTTGATATGCTAAGTACTATTGTAGAGTTACCTTTGGTGGATTGTTTAATTGATAAATTTGTTGAACAAAATAAACTATATAATCTTATAAATATAATTTTCTTTATATTTTTAAAAGATAATGATATAAATATTGTTGAAAAAGAAACACACTATTTTTATGATTGGTTAAAAAATCATGCAAAGTTGGTTGAGTTTGATGAGTTTGAAAATCTTTATAGGACATATAAAGAAACTTACATACCGCAAGATTATAAAATATTTGTAGCTATGGAGTTTCATAATCAAGATGATGTGTTTAGTGCTATATCTGGAACTATTGAAAAAGTTGCAAAAGAAATGGATTTACCTTTAGAATGCATCCGAATAGATAAGGTTGAAAAAGGTAATACTTATCAGATAATGGATGAAATCTTAGAGCAAATACAAGATAATAGACTATTGATAGCTGATATAACAAATAAAAATGCCAATGTATATTTAGAAGTTGGTTACGCTATGGGATTAGCAAAATCAAAAGGTATAGAAAACCAAATAATGTTTTTTATCAAAACAGATGAAGCTGGTGGTGCTAATGTAGGATTTGATTTGCAAAGTTATCAGCAAAATAGATATAAAAATACTGAAGAGTTAAGAACACAACTAGAGGCACAATTAATAGTGTATTATAGAAAATTAATTAGATGAATAATACATTAATAATTATACAACAACGTTATGCAAAAAGGTACTATCACTATGATTATTAGAAATGCAGGACACATAAATATAATTGACAACATAGCCGATGGACTTGGTATGAGGAACGCAAAATTTCTACTACATGAATTATCAAGCGAGTTTACAAAAAAGAGTAGGAGTTTTTTTGATTACACAAATGATTTACCATACATTTATCGAGAAAAACAGTTACACTCAATTATCATACCAATACTCTCCAATATTGCAGATGTAGTATTAACAGAACTTCCAACTAATCGAAAGTCAGAACATAATATAAATGAAACATTTGGATGGGTTGATTATTGGGTTAAACTTGGAAATACAATTTTTCTTATTGAATTAAAACATTCATATTTTGGGTTTAAATCACAACAACTAAGAAAATCCTCTTTAAATAAATGGTCAACTGCAATTGAACAAATTAATAATATTATTGACCCTCATGATTTTAAAATTAACAACAAAGACAATGTTGTAAAAATTGCGCTGAATGTCATTACAACTTTCACATCAACAAACATAGAATCAAACTCAATTGAAGAATGCCAAGAAATAAATGAGAAAATAATTAGTAGTATTCAAAATAAGCTAAAACCAAACTTCACAGCCAATTGGACAGTCCATAAAGATATGTTATTGCCCTATGAGTATCTAAATGGTACTGAATATTATCCATATGTTCATATTATTGCTAAAGTAGAGAATGTTGAGAATAGCTAGTAATATGTATAACAAAACAATAGAGACTAATCATAATATCTACTTAAAAAACTCAGATATATCTACTTCAAGCACTTCGGATATTTTAACTAAATGCTCAATATTAAAATGAGCATTATTTGTTCTTTTCTCAGCCCTTGCAATAAAGGCATTACCAGTCAATCCTATATCTAATGCTAATTGAAGTTGAGAATAGTTTTTTAATTTTCTATATTTTACTACATTAGCAGAAATTATATTATGTACTTCATTTGTTTTTTTATCTAATTGTTCCATTGTCATAATCTAATGATATATCTATCATTGAAAATTATCAATGACTCATTAATCATAATATAATGATTTATAAGTCATAATTCTAAAAGTAAATATTTAAAGGCTGAAAATTGAAACAAACAATAATCAGGGAATAACTATGAAAGATAAAATCAAATCAACAATAAAAAGAATTGAAACTTATAAAAAAGATCTTCAAGAAGACCATATACTTATTGAAACAACATTGAGCGTATTAAAATATCTATTAACAGAAGACATTCCTGATGAACAAAAAAAATCCATGCTGAACGGTATCGGCAATACAACCAAAATCATTGAAGAGAAAATAGATAAAATCGAAAAGAATATCTAAGTTCTCTATTGCCTTTAAGACAAGGTATAACAATACCAGGAGAGAAACAAGCCATTGAAAGATATAACTAAAAGCTGTACTTTAGAACAAGCCAGCTAAATTTGTCCACAAGCTTTCCCCCGAATTCGCTGGAGCTTTTACCGCTGTTTTTCGAGAAAGAGAGATCGATCTCAAGGTTCTTTATCCCGCTGTATACGACCCCTATCTTGTTTTGGTAAGAGTCATCGTCAAGATTCAGCATATTTTTAAAATAAACGTTGAAATACAGAAGACCGAAAGGCTCTTTCTGGTTAAAGCTGTTCATAAAATACCTGTTATCCCAAAAGGAACTGTTCCTTGCCTGGGTCTCGTTCTGGTAGAAATACTCGCTTAGGATGGTAAGTTCGCTTTCTGTGAGATATTTTAAGCCCAGAAGATATGAATAGTAGCCGTCATCGGCTCTGCCGTATTCCCCGTGGATCTCGAAGTTGGTTTCAAGGTTGGTGGAAAAATCGACCCCCAGGCTGTTTTCCTGCTCGTCACTGTAAGCATAAATAATATCTATATCGATATCTTTATAAAGCATATATGTCTTAAGTGCAAGGATATTTGAAGAATCGTCGTAAATATCTTCATTTAATCCTTTTGTTGTTTTTATATATACAAGATCAACAGAAAGGTTCTGCAGATCATTTTGGAAAACCTTGTTGTATTTGTAATTTAGCTGAGCATACCCCTCACGGCTGGCTTCGGGATCATTGGGGTCTTTTTTCCTGTCTATAAATGCGGCAGGATTAAAGAAATACCCCTTCCCCCATTTTGGTGTTTTTTTACCTGCGGTCAGCTGGTGGTTTTCATTGTACTTGTAAGTTACAAAAGCCTGGTTCGAGGTAAAACTGTTTTGTTCAATACTGTCTATATTCTCATGGTTTACGGAAAAGTCCAGATTGAAGGTATATTTATCAAGAAAATATTTATAGTTAAAAAAAAGCTCCCCCAAATAGCTGTCCATGGAGTTTTTGTTCTTTAAAGCATAAGAGGGGGAAGATTCATTCAGTACCTGGTGCTTCTGCTGTGCTTTTATATATGCACTGTATTCGTAGGATTTGGTCTCAATGGCATCAAGCTCATCCATGCTGAAACCGTAGTCATCCCCTAGCAAAAAAAGAGGCAGACAAAACAAAACTGAAAACGACTTTTTCATCTATCTTCTTAGGTTCTCAACTTTCGATAAATTTTCAAGGGTAAACGCCTCGTCACTGAATTGTTTTGGAGTGATCTTTCCGTAGATCATTACAGACTTGTACCCCTGGTAAAGAGGACTTTTTGTCTCCATAACGGCAGGCCTGACGATTCCGTTGCCGAAATCTTTGATATCTTTGTAATAGAGTGTTTTTATAAGCATCCCCGTAGAACTGAAACATTCTATTTTCTTTGGAGTAGTGGTCTTTTTATCAATACTCATTAACAGTTTATCGTATGCTACGGTGTCTGTTTTTGCCTTTGTTTCAATTATTACCTCATCCCCTTGTTCTTTTTGTGATACCACGTCATACTCCGCACTGAAATCAAGTCTCATAATATCCGAGTTGTTAAATACCCCGCCAATCACGCTTTGCATAGAGGTGATACGGATGGCACGTCCGACCTCGGGAAGGAACAGCCACATATTATCCCCTACTCTAAGCGTAGATCTGCCTTTTTCAGATTCGGGCTTTAAAAAAGCCGAAACCATCTTGTCACTTCCTTTTCTTGCCTGATAAAGAAGAAACTCTTTTGTCGTGCCGTCGGGTTCAATATTGACAAGTTTCTTATAACTTTCACTAGATCCCGGAGCCATATTCTTGTCGATCTTTTGAAGTATATTATCTTCGGCAAAAACCGAAACAGTAAGCAAACCTGCAAGTAAAATTTTTTTACCTGTTTTGACCATAACCTTTGCCTTTACCTTTGTTTCTGAAATTTCTCGGATTACAATCTCTTAATTCCTCTTTTGTCTGTGCCTTCAAAACACAATCTTTGCTTTGATCTATATGAAACTGCATATTATCAAGCTGCATAATGATCCTCTCTTTTAATTGATCTAATGAAAGGTTTTGATCATAACCCATACCCTGGCCCCTATTCATCCCTTTTGATTTGTTCATGCCTTTTTGGGATCCCGTTCCCTGGCCCTGATTGAATCTTTTTGCTTTCATATCCTGCTGTCTTTTTGCATGAAAACTTTGATATTCCCAGTATTCAAGTTTACCGTCATTATTGGCATCCACATCTTCAAAAACCGGAGCCGTACCTGCATTTCTCAAAGCCCTTCCTTCTTCTGCCCTTTGTTCCATGTTTTTTGCCTGTTTGTTATAAAACTCTTCGCTTGTAACAATGTTATCACCGTTCACATCGGCTGTTTTAAAGCTCTCTTCCGCACTTTGGTAAGCAAAGGCGCTGCCGCTTAAAACCGTAACCGCAATTATACTTTTTGTTAAACTTTTCATAATAAACTCCTTTTTAGTTTGTTCTTAAAGCTTCCACAGGATCAAGCCTTGAAGCTTTTATCGCAGGACTTATGGATGCAACCAATGATATAAATACAACTATCACACCCACCGTTACCACATCTTTTATTGCCAATACGGGAGATAATACAAGATTGTCCTGTCTGCCGAAACTGTATGTTATTTGCATCATATCAAGAGCCTGCACGATTCCCATTGAGATTATGCCGCCAAGAACAGCTCCCAAAATACCCAAAAGCAGCCCTTCTGTTAAAAACAGCTTCACTATTGTTTTTGGAGGTGTACCCATGGCTGCAATGGTTCCAATCTCTTTTATCCTTTCGTATACACTCATAATCATAACATTTAAAATTGAAATAAGCACTATAGAGATCAAAATAATCTGGATAGATATGTTCATAATATCAAGCATCTTCACTATATTATAAAACGGGCTTAACTTCTCCCAGGTGTGTATCTCAAATGCGGGTTTTCCTTTTTGGTTCAGTTTTTGCAATATCGGGCTTAACTCTTTCATCGCATCTTTTAGCATAGAGTTGTCTTTTAATCTTATGACTATCTCGCTTACCTCTACACCTTTTATCCTTAATACTTTTTTTGCATCTTCTATATGGATATATCCGTCCCTTCCGCCTGGACCTGATATTCTTTCAACCAGTCCTGAGACTTTCAGGTTTATACCGTTTACGCTTCCTTTTTTGTTATTTGCTACCAATACAACCGTATCACCCTTTTTGACCCCCATCCCCTTTGCTATAAGTTCGGGAACAATAATGCCGCTTCTTTCCAGCGAATCAAAACCTGCAAGCCGATCTTTTAAAGCAGGAAGGGTTTCAAACTCCTTTTTCGGGTCTATGGCGTTAAGCCTTATATTTGTACTACTGGTAAAATTCGAAAAAGTACCACCGAACTTTATTCTGTATGAGTAACTTTGAATATATTTGCTGTCGTTTAAAAACTGCTCAAGGTATTTTATTGCTTTTTCATTCAGGTTCTTGTCCAAAGGCAGATTTTCCACAGAAGCAACGAAACCTTTTTTGTGTATCTGTATATGCCCCATTGAAGAGTCCGTGATCTGACCTATCATATAAGTTTTGAAGCTTCCCGAAAGTGCAGTATACACAAGCACGAATATCACTCCCAAAGTTATAAGGCTTGCAGTAAGAAGGGTACGCCTGTGGTTTCTTTTTAGATTTCTGTATGAGATTTTTAGTATATTATTCATCTTTGAACCTTTTTGTCTTCTACAATATTACCGTCAACCAGAGTTATAAGCCTGTCCACGTTCGCAACTATCTTCTCGTCATGGGTAGCAAAAACGAATGTGGTGTTATACTCTTTTTGTATCTTTTTCATCAGTTCGATTATTCTGTGTGCGGTCTTGCTGTCAAGGTTTGCCGTAGGCTCGTCTGCAAATACGATCTTTGGATTTGTTACAAGGGCTCTTGCTATTGCCACACGCTGCATCTGACCCCCTGATATCTTGTCGGGAGTTTTATCTTTCTGCTCATACATCCCCACCTCTTTTAAAAGCCTTTCAACCCTTTGTTTTCGCTCCTGCTCGGGAAGATCCTGTATCATAATAAGGGGGTATTCGATGTTTTCATATACCGTCAATACGGGGATAAGGTTAAAACTCTGGAATATGAAACCGATATGCTCCCCTCTGAAGTTGGCAAGCTTTGTTTTATTCAGGTTTGAGATATTTTCACCGTTTATGTTCAAAGTTCCTTTTGTGGGGGTATCAAGACACCCCAGCATATTAAGTACGGTTGATTTACCGCTTCCGCTTGGACCTATAAGGGAAACAAATTCCCCTTTTTGTATAGAAATGGATAAATCGTCAATAACCGTCAGGTCAAGTTCACCCACTTTATATGTTTTTTTCAGATTTTGTGCATATATCATTCTATATGACCTTTGTCTGCTTATAATCATTCATAATAAACAACCCTCAAAATAAATTTAATAACCATTATGTTAGCAATTATTACTTAAAATTCAGTCACTGTTTTATTACTAAAATCACTCTTTTTTTCATAAAAGGAACACAAAGTAATTGTTAATAAAACTTTAGATATAATCGCGTCTATATAAAATTACCAAACAACAAAATCAAGGAAACTAGATGTCAGATTCATGTAAACAAGTATATATAACAACTCCCATCTACTACGTAAACGATGTGGCGCATATAGGTCATGCCTACACAACAATTATTGCAGATATGCTGGCTCGTTACAGCAGGCTTGTGGGTTACGATACATTCTTCTTAACAGGTACCGACGAACACGGTCAAAAGATCGCTACAAGTGCAGAAGCCAGAGGTAAAACTCCAAAAGAGTATGCTGATGAAGTAAGCGGAAAATTCAAAGGTCTATGGGATGACTTCGGGATCACTTACGACAAGTTCATAAGAACTACAGATGAAGACCATAAAGCGGGCGTTCAAAAAGCGTTTAAGAAAATGTTCGACAAGGGTGACATCTATAAAGGGGAGTACGAGGGGCACTATTGTGTTTCTTGTGAGACTTTCTTTACGGAAAAACAGCTTCTTGACGGTGAAGGGTGTCCTGACTGTGGAAGAGTAACCAGTGTAGTAAAAGAGGAAAGCTACTTCTTCAAGCTTTCAAACTACCAGGACAAGCTTTTAGATCTATACAAGAACAACCCTGAATTTATCCTTCCAAAAGCAAAAGCAAAAGAGATCGTGAACTTCGTTGCAGGGGGGCTTGACGACCTGTCTATCTCAAGAACGTCATTCGACTGGGGTGTAAAGCTGCCTTCAGATATGAACGAGCCAAACCACGTTATGTATGTATGGCTTGACGCATTATTAAACTATATCACTGCCCTTGGATACGGAACAGATGAAGCAAATATGAACTACTGGCCTGCAAAAGTACAGCTTGTAGGTAAAGATATTCTAAGGTTCCATGCTATTTTCTGGCCTGCATTCCTTATGTCTTTGGAGCTTCCTCTTCCTGATCATATCGCAGCCCACGGATGGTGGACAAGAGACGGGGAAAAGATGTCAAAATCAAAAGGAAACGTAGTTGACCCAAAAGAGGTTGCGGATGCTTACGGACTTGATGCCTTCAGATACTTTATGTTAAGAGAAGTTCCATTCGGTCAGGACGGTGACTTCTCTCAAAGGGCCTTAATGGACAGAATCAACTCCGACCTTGGAAACGACCTTGGAAATCTGTTAAACAGAATCAGCGGTATGAGCGGTAAATACTTTGACTTTAAAGTAACAAGCAAAGACGTTGAAAAATACCATAAAAAAGAATTAGACGAGGTTCACGCTATTTTAGAAGCGGCTGAACCTTTGATCTATACTATGCAGATCAACAGATACCTTGAAGAGATATGGAAAGTTCTTACTATTGCAAACAAGGCCATAGGTGATTATGAACCTTGGGCAATGATGAAAGAAGGACGTGAAGAAGAAGCTATGGCATTGGTTGCTCTTATTACCAATATCATGGCAAAAGTATCTCTTCTTTTAGAAGCTGTAATGCCTGAAAAGATCTCGAAAATAGCACAGTCTCTGGGGATCACAATAGATACCGACACCTATAAAAAACTTGTGGTAAACAAAGGGATCATGGGTGATACGGTGATCACGAAAATAGAAGCACTGTTCCCTAGAATCGAAGCAGAACTTATAGCAACTGCCGATGTTCAGAAAGTTGAATCAAAAGTTGAAAAACCAAGGAAAGAGGCTTCTAAACAAGAAGATAAAAACGAAGAGCCCGACAACCTTATCACAATTGACAAATTCTTTGAAACAACTCTTCGAATCGGGACTATTGTTGAAGCCGAAGAAGTACCTAAATCCAAAAAACTTCTAAAACTGAAAGTTGACGTAGGGGAAGAAAACCCAAGACAGATACTGGCAGGAATAAAAGAGTTTTATTCAGCGGAAGATCTAGTAGGTACACAGGCCTGCGTGGTAGCAAACCTGAAACCTGCAAAACTGATGGGAATGATGAGTGAAGGGATGCTTCTTGCAGCAAAAGACGAAAACGGTCTTCACCTGTTAAGACCTGAAGCTCCTAAAACAGCCGGTACGAAAGTAAGCTAAAAACCATATGCAAATATCTGCACTAACGGATATAGTCGAGGGGACACTTCTTAACTCCCCTTCTATATCTTTTATCACACAAATCCATACCAACGTAAAAAAAGTGAACGACGGTGACGCTTTTTTTGCAAAGAATGTCGATGATATAGAAAAAGCCAAACAAAACGGTGCTTTTGCCATTATTACCGATTTTATGCCTGAAATTGATGATCAGGAGATTGCATGGATAAAAGTTGAAAGCCTGAACAAATCTATCACAAACATATTAAGATACAATCTTCTTAAATATACTATTGAATTCATATATGTGGATAAAGTGATGTATAACCTGCTTCAGCTTTTTAAAACAAGGGAGATGAGCAATATCCTGCTTCTAAGCGATGATATCTATAACGACTTTGAAACCATAAACAATATTGAAAGTTCAATGATGGTGTTTTCCACGCACGAAGAGCTGCTTGAAAAAATATCGCCAAACGTCATAAACTTTAAAATAAAAGAGTATGAAGTAAAGAACCTTACCGTAAATTCACTTTTTGAGACTTCGTTCTCTTACAAAGAAAAATACTTTGACAAAGTAAAGATACCAAGCCTGTATCTTAACCACCTGCTGTCATTAATGGAGCTGTTTGATTACAAACTTGACCTTAGAAAACTAAGCAGTCTGGAACTTTTCTCACCCATATTTATAAATAAAAGCAACCAGATCGTTCCCTTTGGGCAGACCAACAGATTTATTATTGCAAACAAAGATGAGGAGATATGCGACCTGGAGATAAACTACCTGAACGAAGCCTACAGCTACGGAAAGATAACCGTACTTGACGGAAGCATACTAAGCTGCGAAGATATCTTTGAAAATACAAAGGCGCAAAGCTATAATGCTTTATATATAAAAGGGCAGGATAAAACAGCCATAATAGAGATACTTGAAAAAAATTATTTTGTTGACAAACTATTCAATTAACTAACCTTCTTTAGTGTATAATCTAATATATATTGTACATAAGGATAATAATCAATGGCTTTTTATACATCTTTCGGTGCCGCAGGGGAAGTTACGGGATCCTGCCACCTTCTTGAAATAGGAAATATCAAAATACTGATCGACTGCGGAATGTTCCAGGGTGAAGAGGAGGAGTTGAACTTCAAGCCCTTCCCTTTTGAACCGGAAGATATAAACTATCTTATAGTAACCCATGCACACCTTGATCATATAGGAAGAATACCCCTTTTGGTAAAAGAGGGATTCAATAAAAAGATCATCACCACAAGAGCCACTTTTGCCATAGCAAAGCTTATGCTTAAAAATGCGGCTGGCATACTTGAAACAAAAGAGAAGGTTTTATACAATATAAACGACGTAGAGCCTGCACTTAAACTTTTTGATACCTTTATGGAGTTCAACAATACTATTGTTTTGGAAGAGAACATAAGAATAACCTTCAAATCAGCAGGCCATATCCTGGGATCCGCCACCGTTAAAATAGAGTTCCTTGACGAAGGGATTGAAAAAAGCGTTATTTTCTCGGGAGATATTGGGCAGGATGAAAGGATCATAACCATCCCCATTGACCACTGGAAAAAGGCCAACTACCTCTTCACCGAATCGACATACGGAGCGTCGCTGCACCAGGAGTTAAGTATCTCCATTGATGATTTTAAAAAACAGATACTAAAAACAATAAAAAAACAAGGTGTAGTGGTGATCCCCTCTTTTGCAGTGGAAAGAACCCAGGAGATACTTTATCTTCTAAGGCAGATGAGCCTTGAGGGACTTTTAAAGAATGTTCCCGTTTATCTTGACTCCCCACTTGCAATAAATGTTACGAAAACCTTTCTTGATTTCCCTCAGCTTTTTAACGAGGAGATAAAAGATATTATAAACAAAGGAGAAAATCCTTTTGATTTTGAGGAATTGGAGAACACTTATACAAAAGAGGCTTCACAGCAGATCAATGAAAAAGAGGGAGCAAAGATCATAATAGCAGGAAGCGGAATGTGTGAAGGGGGAAGGGTCAATTACCACCTGGTAAGATATCTGGGTAACCCTGACAACCTTGCATTGTTTGTAGGTTTTCAGGTAAACTCTACGCTTGGAAGAAAAATATCAAGAGGCGACAGGGAACTAAAGATACTTGGAACACCGGTAACAGTTAGGGCAAAGATCCATACAGTACAGGGATTCTCCGCACATGCGGACCAGAAGAATATCCTTAACTGGATAAACAATATCAAAGGGCTGTACTGCATCTACCTAATACACGGAGAACATCCTCAGCTTGATATATTAAAGAAAAAAGTAAAAAACGAATTAAAAGAGAAAGTACATATTGTAGATATGTCGGAGAGAATTCATATATAACACTTAGGAAAGATCATGGCAGGAAAAAAAAGCTCAAAATATGACACCCTTTTGGAAAAAAGGATAAAAGAAGACGTATTCGACCAGGATTTTGCGGTCGAATCGCTTGTGAAAGGACTGGTTGAATCAAGCCTTATACAGACAAAAAGCAACATCAAGGCTTTTTTTACCTTTATAGGACCTCCAAACTGCGGTAAATATTATATTCTTGAAACTCTGGCAAAATATGAACCCTCCATAGAAAAAGTAAAATCGTTTAATATGGACCAGTACAGCGGCAGTTTTAATGCCAATGAAGAACAGATGAATGCTTTTACTTTCCAAAATGAACTTATTAGATTCGTGCAGAGCAATCCAAACTCAATACTTCTTTTTAAAGATATAGAAAAAGCCGACCTGCAGGTACAGCTTGCACTTTATACATTCATTACCGAAAGTGAACAGTTCGAACTTGATCTTTCAAATATAATTATAGTTCTTGAAACCTCCTCCCTAAGCGGAGTCTTAAGAAGAAAAGATTTCCAGAATATATTATGTGAAGAACCGCTTCAGGCCCATAACTTTATTATGGAGAAACTTTCACAAGAGTATATGAGCATAAACGGCGATAAGGAGCCGTTGTTCAATTCAAAGCTGCTTTCACTTATGAACGAACAGAACGTGGTGCCGTTTAAGGACCTGAAGCTTGAAACACTTATAAAGATAGCCACCAGAGCACTTCATACAATGTCCCAGAACTTTACAAAGCAAAGCAAGATATCAATTGAGTATGATGATTTTGACGATATCCTATGGCTTCTTACACTTTCCCTGGCTCCTTATATAAATACGAAATACATAAAACAAAAACTTCCAAAGCAGATGTTTAACAATATCTATGAAGCCTTGAAGATAAAAAAAGATATAAAATCTATAAGATGCCTTGTCTCCAAAAAAAGCAAAAAATTCCTAAAAGAGATAATAAAAGACAAAAAAACCCTAAAAAACGACATCATCGGCAAACATCAGCATATCTCCCTTAAATGGTCAATAAAAGAATCAAAAGAGGATAAAGCTTGCGTTGAGTGTATCATAGACGATGCCTTTTTTACAAAAGAGCAGTTATCCGCCTCTAAACCCCAAAACCTTAATATCTCAAATATAAGTTTTGAAGATATTGCGGGGCACAAAAAAGTAAAAGAGGAATTAAACGAGATAGTTTCACTATTAAAAGAGCCGCAAAATTTAAAAAGCTTTGACCTGACTCCCCCAAAAGGGATGATACTACACGGACCAAACGGTATGGGGAAAAAGCTTTTAGCCCGTGCCTTTGCAAAAGAAGCGAATATACCATACACAGTAATAAACGGCTCGGAACTTTTCAGTGTGGAAAAAATATCCCAAAAATACAAAGAAGCATACAGCAACGCCCCTGCAATAGTGATACTTGAAGATGTGGATACGGAGGGGATAATAAACGGTATGATCTCGACCATGAGCGTTGAGCCAATTATCCAGCAGCTTGATAATCTGCAGCAAAGTTTCGAGTCGCCGGTTTTTACCATTTTGACCACGAACGACTTTAACTCAATTCCAAAAATGCTTCTGCAGGCAAACAGGATAAATATAACAATAGAAGTGCCTAAGCTTGATATGGAAGCCAGAAGGTTTTTCATAGAAGAGCTTCTTAAAAAGCCCCATGAGAAAGATATAGATATTGAAAGAATAGTGAGATATATTTCAGGAATGGGAGGCAACGAACTAAAAAGGGTTGCCCATGAAGCCTCTTTGTACGCGGCAAGAAAAGGCTTGAAAAAACTAACAGAAGAGATACTTTTAGAGCAGATAAATATAATCAAATACGGTACCAAGCTTGAGAATAAGCAGATAAGGGATATTGAAACTTCAATGAAAAAAACAGCCTACCACGAAGCGGGTCATGCGGTACTTTCATACAAGCTTTTACCAAAGGTAAAAATAGAACAGGTAACGGTAGCTCCAAGAAGCGAGGCTTTGGGGTTTGTTTCTTATAACAATGAAGATTATATAGACGCCACCTCAAAAGAGGAGCTTTTTAACGATATCTGCGTACTTTTAGCAGGAAGGGTCGCAAAGATGGAACAGTTCGGAGAAGACGGTATGGAAACGGGAGCAGTGAGCGACCTTGAAGTTGCCACCAACCAGGCCTATGCGGCAATAGCACTCTTTGGGATGGATGAGGAGCTTGGATATATAAATATCTCCTCTCTAACTGCAGGCCTTAACAAACAGCTTTTCTCGGATAAAGTTGAAAAAAGGGTTCTTCACTGGCTTGAAAAAGCAAAAGAAAAAACTGTTCAGGAAGTGAAAAAAAACTGGAAAGCCATTGATGCCGTTGCAAAAGAGCTTGTAAAAAAAGAGATGATAGACGGAGAGGAACTGAAAAAAATAATTGAAGAGAATTAGGAAGAGGAATAAAAGAATGTAAATTAAAAAATTTACTATTCCCTATTCATAATATAATTTACCTTACACTCATTCCTTCATCAAGATACTTAATTATAGGATATATAAAAAACTCAATTACCCTTCTTTTCCCTACTTTTATTTCAGCTGTCACACTCATACCGGCTTCTAAATATCTTTGCTTACCTTCAACCTCTATAGTCTTCCCATTAGGTTCAATTTTTACTTCATATATAGGTCCCAACTTTTCATCCTCTATAGAATAATTACCTACATTTATAACATTTCCTTCAAAAAAACCGTATTTTTGAAAACTAAAAGTATCTATCTTTATTTTACTTTCCATATCCTTTTTTATAAATCCTATATCCTGATTAAGAACAGTTGCTTTTACGATAAGTGGAGAATTTTTTGGTACTATGGATATAAGCTTTTCTGCAGGAGTAACAACTCCACCAATAGTATTTATCATAAGTTTTGCAACATATCCATCTACAGGAGAAACTATACTTTGTTTCTGATTCTGAAAGTTTATGGCATTTATTTGGGATTGAAGGTTTCTCACTTCTTTTTTCAGTGTCAAAAGCTCTTGATATTTTGAGTCTTTGAACTCATGCATAAAAGAACTTTTTTCTTTTTCTAATTCTAATATCTTTTTTGAAGTTTCTTTTATCTTATATTCGGCTATATTTACCTGTTCCTTTAGTTCCGCAATATCCTTTTGGAGTTCATAGTAATCTTTTCTTGCTATTAAATCAATTACTTCTTTAAGTTTTTCTTCCCTAACCTGGCGTTCTTGTAAAAGTATCAGTAGTCTTGACTTTTCAGCAAGTGCACTTTGGTACTGGGAGTTTGACTGTGAAAGTTTCATATCATATCTGAATAAACCCTCATGTAGACTCTTCTTTTGTATATCAAATAAACTCTTTTGCTCTTTTTCTTCAAAGGAGTTCTCCTGTAAAACATAACTTTTTTCATTGATTAATGACTCAAGTCTTTTTATCTGAAAATTTAATACTTTAAGATCCTTTTGTTTTGTATCTAAACTTGTTTCTGTTATACTTGGATCTATTTGCATAAGTGTCTGACCTTTAGTTACATAGTCTCCTTCTTTTATAAATATTTTAGAAATAACTCCCGTTTCTATAGGCTGAAGTATCTTTATCTCCCCACTAGGTATCACTTTACCTCTGGCACTTACTACAATATCTATCTTTGCAAAGATAAGCCACAAAACACCAAGAGTAATCACTGCAATAATCAACCATAATATGATCCTGCCTGCAGGATTAACAGGTCTGTCTTCAATTTCAACAATTAAAGGGTGAAATTCATGAACATCTTTTATCTTTTCTTTTTTAAACATTTTTATCAACCTTGTTGAGTATAAAGATCATAATAATAACCTTTTTTATCCATTAACTCATTATGGTTTCCTATTTCCATTATTTTTCCTTTATTCATTACTACTATTTTATCACAATTTTTAACAGTAGTGAGCCTGTGAGCTACAATAAACATAGTACGCCCTTTTTTAATATTTACCATATTATTTTGAATAACTTTTTCTGATTCATAATCAAGTGCTGAAGTAGCCTCATCAAATATAAGTATTTTGGGATTTGATAAAAGTGCTCTTGCGATAGCAATACGCTGTCTCTGGCCACCTGACAATGAAGAACCTCTCTCTCCAACCAAAGTATCGTAACCTTCTGGAAGTTCTGATATAAATTCATCAGCACCAGCTATCTTTGAAGCCTGTATTATTCTATCAACTGAACTTCCCGGCATTGAATATTCTATATTTTCTTTTATAGAACCACTAAAAAGATAATTATCTTGAAGAACAACTCCGATATTATGTCTCAGCCAAGCAGGATCCATATGCCTAATATCTACACCATCAATAAAGATTGCTCCCTCGTTAGCTATATAAAGCCTCTGTATAAGTTTGGTCAATGTGCTTTTACCACTTCCACTTCTCCCTACTAAACCTACACTTTCTCCCTGTTTTACTTCTAAACTAAATTTATTTAATATCATTGGTGCATCTGGAGCATATTTAAATCCTACATTCTCAAATTTTACGTCTCCGGATAATTTAGGAAGAGTAATAGCCTGTTTATTCACATTTTCTGTAGGAGTATTTAAAATATCTCCTAATCTGTCTACAGATAATAATGTCTGCTGAAACTCATTCCAAAGTCCTACTAACCTTAATATAGGAGAAGAAAACTGATTAGCAAACATCTGAAATGCTATAAGCTGACCTACACTTAACTGTTGTTCTATTACTAAACCTACTCCAAAATACAAAATAGATAAAGTCATAAGCTTTTGAAAAAAAGTACTTAAACCTGATAATGTATTTGAAAGATTTGTAAGTTTAAATCCTGATTCCACATAATTTGCAAGATAATCTTCCCATCGTTTTTTCATACTTCCCTCAATTGCAAGGGACTTCAGAGTCTGCATACCAGTAACTGATTCTACTAGATATGAGTTTGACTGTGCTCCCATTTGAAACTTTTCCTCAAGCCTTCTTCGTAGTTCTGGAGTAATAAAAAAATATAAAAGCCCTATAATAGTTACAAATAATATAGCTAAAAGTGTTAACTTAATACTATACATAAACATCATAATGACAAATATAAATGAAAAAAGCACATCAAGAATAAGGGTTACAGATTTATTAGCAATAAATTCTCTAACTTGATCAAGTTCTCTCACTCTAGCTATTATATTACCAACCTTTCTATTCTCAAAATATACAAGAGGCAGGGAAATTAAGTGATAAAAAAGTTTGGAACCAAGTTTTGCATCTATTTTAGAAGTAGTATGAATAAATACGTAGTTTCTTACTAATCCCAATAAAAATTCAAATATAATAACTGCAAAAAAAGCTACTGCTATCACATTTAAGGTACTAAGAGATTGGTGAACAAGAACTTTGTCAAGTATAACCTGTGTAAATAAGGGCGTAACCAAGCCAAAAAGCTGTATTACAAAAGATGCAATAAGTATCTCCCAAACTATTCTTTTATAATTCATAATCTGATTATAAAACCATTTAAAACCAAACTTTATCTGATCACTCATACTTTTATGTTTTAATATTATAATATTTGGATCAGATACCTGTGTAAATTTTTCAAAACTTACAACATAAGGCTTGTTTTGTTCCTTATCATACAAAAGAAGCTCATTCTTTTCCTGATCAACTTTAAGTATAGTTACATATTTATTATCATTTGTATAAGCAATTGCAGGTAATGGATACTTTTTTAAGTTTTCCATTATAAGCTTTTTTTGTTTTACCTTAAATCCTTCTTCTTTTGCTATTCTAACCAACTGATTAAGAGATGGTTCTTCATTAGTTAAAGCATGTCGTTTTATTATTGCCTTTGAATCTATTGCTACTTTATTTAACTGTCCTACTACTTCCAAAGCTACAAGAGCACTATACATGTACTAATTCCTTTACTATATATTATTTATCTCATCTAAAATATATTTATAATTTTTGTTAATGAGTTCTTCTTTTATTTTCTTTTTTTGATCTAATATTTCTATGTTTTGTTTATAGATTTCCAATACCTCTACTTCTCCAACTTTATTCAATCTACCTAATGCTTCATGTTGTTCATCAAGCTTTTGAAGAAGAATATTTTCTTCATTCAATATATTTTTAAAGTGTTCTTTTTGAAGAAGAAAAGATCTTTTTTTTATGATAAACTTATTCTCTTCTTGTGCATACAAAGTCACTAATTTAGCTTTTTCTTTTTGCAGTTTTTTAATTTTATTACTTGTTTCATATCCGTCAAATATTGTCCATTTTGTATAAAACTGTATATTCCAGTTATTACTATTTAAGTTCTCAATAGCTGTATTAGAAGAATTTGGGTCAGAACCATATACTTTATATCCACCTTTTAAATTTAAAGTAGGTAAAGAGCTTCTTCTTTCCATATCCATTGTCAAAGAGACTCTATCTATATCTTTTTTTATCTTTTTAGCTATTTTCGTCTCTTCAAAAAATAAGCTATCAAAAGTTTTAGGTTTGAACATTTCAAACTTATACAAATTCAAATCAATACTTAATGAACTTAAAAGATTGATTTTTTCCAGGATATCAACTCTTTGAAGAGTATCAACTATTATCTGTTGTTGGGACACAGAATATTTAATTTCCTGACTCAATATCTCTATTTTAGGTAAACTACCTGAAATATTTAATCTTTTCATACTATCAATTATATTTTGGCGTATAACTTGAATTTGTACATTTGTATCAATTCTATTTTGATAAATAAGGATATCTTTATAATAAGAAAGTAGTTCTTTTGAAAATGAAGTTTCATCTATACTCTTTTCACTTTCTAAAAGTTCTTGCTCCAACTTCGCAATATCTATTTGCTGTTTTGTAACATCAAAATCATACAGTATATAATTAAACCCAAGATCTACCGCATTTCTGTATTCACTATAAGTGCTATAGCTTGATCCATCTATGGATACACTCGTTGAATTATCCTTGTTAAGGGAATGATAGTATTCATTGGTATATTGTAAATAAATCGTTGGATAAAGGTTTTTTCTCGCAATTTCTATATCCTGTTTTTTGATATCTATGTCATGCTGCTTTTGAATAAGTCCATGAGACTTTTCCATACCCATGGACAAAAGCTGCCAAAAACCTATAGAATTTTTGGCATATATTTTCTCTGGATATAAAATACCAAATACTATTATTATACTTATAATATCTTTTAACATATTCTCCTACTGATGCCAACCGCTAGAAACTATCTGCATAAGTTCTTGATTATTTTTTATATCACTGTTACTTGTTATATCAAGACCCTTTTCTGTAGCATATGCATTCATTTGCTGTACTATATCATTCATATCTTCATTTGTTAAATAACTACCATCAGATAACTCTACACTTTCAATGGCATAGGAGCTATTTGCTTGGTTTATTAAGTTAATATCTTCATTTTCAGCATAGCTTAACAGTAAATTATTATTTTCATATATAAAACTAACATCATCTACACTGATACCCTCTCCAAATACTATTTTATCTGTTCCTGAAGTATCTGAGATTGTATCATTACCATCTCCCAGGTTAAAGATATATGTATCATCCCCTGTTCCTCCATATAACAGATCGTTCCCTTCTCCACCATTAAGTATATCATTCCCGATATCACCTACTAGTCTATCTTCTCCTGTTCCGCCGTTTAGTGTATCATTTCCTAAACCTCCGGTTAATGTATCATCTCCAGCTCCTCCATTGAGAATATCATCTCCTGATCCACCGTTAAGAATATCATCTCCCGCTTCACCGTTAAGAATATCGTCTCCTTCTCCTCCGGTTAAATTATTATTTCCGGACTCATCAACAAGATTATCAGCACCCGGACCATTTAGCAATAGAACTTCTTCTGAATTTAAAGTTGTCCCATCTGCAAATTCAAATGATTTTAGTTGGTAAGCTGAAGAAGAGAACCACCTCCCTATTCTAATAGAATCTGTCTCATTGATACTTATAACTAATTCCTTACTATTCCTAGAAACATTAATATCCGCAGGTAAAATTCCTTCCCCAAGTACTAACTTATTAATTCCACTACTATCTAGAATATAATCTGCACCGTCTCCCAGGTTAAAGATATATGTATCATCTCCTGTTCCACCTTTTAGTGTATCATTCCCTGTTCCTCCGCTTAATATATCATTCCCGTTTCCTCCGTTTAGTGTATCATTCCCTGATCCACCGTTTAATATATTATTTCCTGTCGAATCAGTTAATACATCATCTCCTGATCCACCGTTTAGAATATCATTTCCATCTTCTCCGATTAACGTATCATCTCCTGTTCCGCCGTTTAATATATCATCTCCCGTATCACCTGATAATATATCATCTCCATTATTTCCTGTAATTATATCGTTACCATAGAATCCACTTATAGTATCATTTGATTCTGTTCCTATAAGGGTATTATTATTTATACCTATTACTTCTGCACTTAAAGTTGTCCCATCTGCAAATTCAAATGATTTTAGTTGGTAAGCTGGAGAAGAGAACCACCTCCCTATTCTAATAGAATCTGTCTCATTGATACTTATAACTAATTCCTTACTATTCCTAGAAACATTAATATCCGCAGGTAAAATTCCTTCCCCAAGTACTAACTTATTAATTCCACTACTATCTAGAATATAATCTGCACCGTCTCCCAGGTTAAAGATATATGTATCATCTCCTGTTCCACCTTTTAGTGTATCATTCCCTGTTCCTCCACTTAATATATCATTCCCTGTAGTACCAGTTAGTGTATCATCCTCTGATGTACCATCTATATTAGTAAAGCTATTATCGACTAAATCACCTGCCAATTCCAATTCTAATGAACTTAATACTTCTCCATCTGCAAATTCAAAAAATTCTACTTTATAGTTCGAGCTATAGAACCAGTTTGTTATAGTAACGGAATCTGTCTCACTTATTTTTATTATTAGATCATTACTTACTTTATCTACTATAATATCATCTTTTACAATACCCTCTCCAAATATAAGTCTATCTTTTCCGCTGCTATCTGTAATAGTATCTATCCCATCTCCCAGGTTAAAGATATATGTATCATCCCCTGTTCCTCCATATAACAGATCGTTCCCTTCTCCACCATTAAGTATATCATTCCCGATATCACCTACTAGTCTATCTTCTCCTGTTCCGCCGTTTAGTGTATCATTTCCTAAACCTCCGGTTAATGTATCATCTCCGGCTCCTCCATTGAGAATATCATCTCCTGATCCACCGTTAAGAATATCATCTCCCGCTTCACCGTTAAGAATATCGTCTCCTTCTCCTCCGGTTAAATTATTATTTCCACTATTTCCTGTAATAATATCATTACCTTTAAATCCGACTATAGTGTTATTTTCTTCATCTCCTATAAGCAGATTACTATTTATTTCCATTTCATCAGGGCTGTAGATCATCCCATCTGCAAATTCAAAAAATTCTACTTTATAGTTCGAGCTATAGAACCAGTTTGTTATAGTAACGGAATCTGTCTCACTTATTTTTATTATTAGATCATTACTTACTCTATCTACTATAATATCATCTTTTACAATACCCTCTCCAAATATAAGTCTATCTTTTCCGCTGCTATCTGTAATAGTATCTATCCCATCTCCCAGGTTAAAGATATATGTATCATCCCCTGTTCCTCCATATAACAGATCGTTCCCTTCTCCACCATTAAGTATATCATTCCCGATATCACCTACTAGTCTATCTTCTCCTGTTCCGCCGTTTAGTGTATCATTTCCTAAACCTCCGGTTAATGTATCATCTCCGGCTCCTCCATTGAGAATATCATCTCCTGATCCACCGTTAAGAATATCATCTCCCGCTTCACCGTTAAGAATATCGTCTCCTTCTCCTCCGGTTAAATTATTATTTCCGGACTCATCAACAAGATTATCAGCACCCGGACCATTTAGCAATAGAACTTCTTCTGAATTTAAAGTTGTCCCATCTGCAAATTCAAATGATTTTAGTTGGTAAGCTGAAGAAGAGAACCACCTCCCTATTCTAATAGAATCTGTCTCATTGATACTTATAATAAGATCACTACCGTTTCGAGAAACATTAATATCCGCAGCTAAGATTCCTTCCCCAAGTACTAACTTATTAATTCCACTACTATCTAGAATATAATCTGCACCGTCTCCCAGGTTAAAGATATATGTATCATCTCCTGTTCCACCTTTTAGTGTATCATTCCCTGTTCCTCCGCTTAATATATCATTCCCGTTTCCTCCGTTTAGTGTATCATTCCCTGATCCACCGTTTAATATATTATTTCCTGTCGAATCAGTTAATACATCATCTCCTGATCCACCGTTTAGAATATCATTTCCATCTTCTCCGATTAACGTATCATCTCCTGTTCCGCCGTTTAATATATCATCTCCCGTATCACCTGATAATATATCATCTCCATTATTTCCTGTAATTATATCGTTACCATAGAATCCACTTATAGTATCATTTGATTCTGTTCCTATAAGGGTATTATTATTTATACCTATTACTTCTGCACTTAAAGTTGTCCCATCTGCAAATTCAAATGATTTTAGTTGGTAAGCTGGAGAAGAGAACCACCTCCCTATTCTAATAGAATCTGTCTCATTGATACTTATAATAAGATCACTACCGTTTCGAGAAACATTAATATCCGCAGGTAAAATTCCTTCCCCAAGTACTAACTTATTAATTCCACTACTATCTAGAATATAATCTGCACCGTCTCCCAGGTTAAAGATATATGTATCATCTCCTGTTCCACCTTTTAGTGTATCATTCCCTGTTCCTCCGCTTAATATATCATTCCCGTTTCCTCCGTTTAGTGTATCATTCCCTGATCCACCGTTTAATATATTATTTCCTGTCGAATCAGTTAATACATCATCTCCTGATCCACCGTTTAGAATATCATTTCCATCTTCTCCGATTAACGTATCATCTCCTGTTCCGCCGTTTAATATATCATCTCCCGTATCACCTGATAATATATCATCTCCATTATTTCCTGTAATTATATCGTTACCATAGAATCCACTTATAGTATCATTTGATTCTGTTCCTATAAGGGTATTATTATTTATACCTATTACTTCTGCACTTAAAGTTGTCCCATCTGCAAATTCAAATGATTTTAGTTGGTAAGCTGGAGAAGAGAACCACCTCCCTATTCTAATAGAATCTGTCTCATTGATACTTATAACTAATTCCTTACTATTCCTAGAAACATTAATATCCGCAGGTAAAATTCCTTCCCCAAGTACTAACTTATTAATTCCACTACTATCTAGAATATAATCTGCACCGTCTCCCAGGTTAAAGATATATGTATCATCTCCTGTTCCACCTTTTAGTGTATCATTCCCTGTTCCTCCACTTAATATATCATTCCCTGTAGTACCAGTTAGTGTATCATCCTCTGATGTACCATCTATATTAGTAAAGCTATTATCGACTAAATCACCTGCCAATTCCAATTCTAATGAACTTAATACTTCTCCATCTGCAAATTCAAAAAATTCTACTTTATAGTTCGAGCTATAGAACCAGTTTGTTATAGTAACGGAATCTGTCTCACTTATTTTTATTATTAGATCATTACTTACTTTATCTACTATAATATCATCTTTTACAATACCCTCTCCAAATATAAGTCTATCTTTTCCGCTGCTATCTGTAATAGTATCTATCCCATCTCCCAGGTTAAAGATATATGTATCATCCCCTGTTCCTCCATATAACAGATCGTTCCCTTCTCCACCATTAAGTATATCATTCCCGATATCACCTACTAGTCTATCTTCTCCTGTTCCGCCGTTTAGTGTATCATTTCCTAAACCTCCGGTTAATGTATCATCTCCAGCTCCTCCATTGAGAATATCATCTCCTGATCCACCGTTAAGAATATCATCTCCCGCTTCACCGTTAAGAATATCGTCTCCTTCTCCTCCGGTTAATACATCAGTTCCACTATTTCCTGTAATAATATCATTACCTTTAAATCCGACTATAGTGTTATTTTCTTCATCTCCTATAAGCAGATTACTATTTATTTCCATTTCATCAGGGCTGTAGATCATCCCATCTGCAAATTCAAAAAATTCTACTTTATAGTTCGAGCTATAGAACCAGTTTGTTATAGTAACGGAATCTGTCTCACTTATTTTTATTATTAGATCATTACTTACTTTATCTACTATAATATCATCTTTTACAATACCCTCTCCAAATATAAGTCTATCTTTTCCGCTGCTATCTGTAATAGTATCTATCCCATCTCCCAGGTTAAAGATATATGTATCATCCCCTGTTCCTCCATATAACAGATCGTTCCCTTCTCCACCATTAAGTATATCATTCCCGATATCACCTACTAGTCTATCTTCTCCTGTTCCGCCGTTTAGTGTATCATTTCCTAAACCTCCGGTTAATGTATCATCTCCGGCTCCTCCATTGAGAATATCATCTCCTGATCCACCGTTAAGAATATCATCTCCCGCTTCACCGTTAAGAATATCGTCTCCTTCTCCTCCGGTTAAATTATTATTTCCACTATTTCCTGTAATAATATCATTACCTTTAAATCCGACTATAGTGTTATTTTCTTCATCTCCTATAAGCAGATTACTATTTATTTCCATTTCATCAGGGCTGTAGATCATCCCATCTGCAAATTCAAAAAATTCTACTTTATAGTTCGAGCTATAGAACCAGTTTGTTATAGTAACGGAATCTGTCTCACTTATTTTTATTATTAGATCATTACTTACTCTATCTACTATAATATCATCTTTTACAATACCCTCTCCAAATATAAGTCTATCTTTTCCGCTGCTATCTGTAATAGTATCTATCCCATCTCCCAGGTTAAAGATATATGTATCATCCCCTGTTCCTCCATATAACAGATCGTTCCCTTCTCCACCATTAAGTATATCATTCCCGATATCACCTACTAGTCTATCTTCTCCTGTTCCGCCGTTTAGTGTATCATTTCCTAAACCTCCGGTTAATGTATCATCTCCGGCTCCTCCATTGAGAATATCATCTCCTGATCCACCGTTAAGAATATCATCTCCCGCTTCACCGTTAAGAATATCGTCTCCTTCTCCTCCGGTTAAATTATTATTTCCGGACTCATCAACAAGATTATCAGCACCCGGACCATTTAGCAATAGAACTTCTTCTGAATTTAAAGTTGTCCCATCTGCAAATTCAAATGATTTTAGTTGGTAAGCTGAAGAAGAGAACCACCTCCCTATTCTAATAGAATCTGTCTCATTGATACTTATAATAAGATCACTACCGTTTCGAGAAACATTAATATCCGCAGCTAAGATTCCTTCCCCAAGTACTAACTTATTAATTCCACTACTATCTAGAATATAATCTGCACCGTCTCCCAGGTTAAAGATATATGTATCATCTCCTGTTCCACCTTTTAGTGTATCATTCCCTGTTCCTCCGCTTAATATATCATTCCCGTTTCCTCCGTTTAGTGTATCATTCCCTGATCCACCGTTTAATATATTATTTCCTGTCGAATCAGTTAATACATCATCTCCTGATCCACCGTTTAGAATATCATTTCCATCTTCTCCGATTAACGTATCATCTCCTGTTCCGCCGTTTAATATATCATCTCCCGTATCACCTGATAATATATCATCTCCATTATTTCCTGTAATTATATCGTTACCATAGAATCCACTTATAGTATCATTTGATTCTGTTCCTATAAGGGTATTATTATTTATACCTATTACTTCTGCACTTAAAGTTGTCCCATCTGCAAATTCAAATGATTTTAGTTGGTAAGCTGGAGAAGAGAACCACCTCCCTATTCTAATAGAATCTGTCTCATTGATACTTATAATAAGATCACTACCGTTTCGAGAAACATTAATATCCGCAGGTAAAATTCCTTCCCCAAGTACTAACTTATTAATTCCACTACTATCTAGAATATAATCTGCACCGTCTCCCAGGTTAAAGATATATGTATCATCTCCTGTTCCACCTTTTAGTGTATCATTCCCTGTTCCTCCGCTTAATATATCATTCCCGTTTCCTCCGTTTAGTGTATCATTCCCTGATCCACCGTTTAATATATTATTTCCTGTCGAATCAGTTAATACATCATCTCCTGATCCACCGTTTAGAATATCATTTCCATCTTCTCCGATTAACGTATCATCTCCTGTTCCGCCGTTTAATATATCATCTCCCGTATCACCTGATAATATATCATCTCCATTATTTCCTGTAATTATATCGTTACCATAGAATCCACTTATAGTATCATTTGATTCTGTTCCTATAAGGGTATTATTATTTATACCTATTACTTCTGCACTTAAAGTTGTCCCATCTGCAAATTCAAATGATTTTAGTTGGTAAGCTGGAGAAGAGAACCACCTCCCTATTCTAATAGAATCTGTCTCATTGATACTTATAACTAATTCCTTACTATTCCTAGAAACATTAATATCCGCAGGTAAAATTCCTTCCCCAAGTACTAACTTATTAATTCCACTACTATCTAGAATATAATCTGCACCGTCTCCCAGGTTAAAGATATATGTATCATCTCCTGTTCCACCTTTTAGTGTATCATTCCCTGTTCCTCCACTTAATATATCATTCCCTGTAGTACCAGTTAGTGTATCATCCTCTGATGTACCATCTATATTAGTAAAGCTATTATCGACTAAATCACCTGCCAATTCCAATTCTAATGAACTTAATACTTCTCCATCTGCAAATTCAAAAAATTCTACTTTATAGTTCGAGCTATAGAACCAGTTTGTTATAGTAACGGAATCTGTCTCACTTATTTTTATTATTAGATCATTACTTACTTTATCTACTATAATATCATCTTTTACAATACCCTCTCCAAATATAAGTCTATCTTTTCCGCTGCTATCTGTAATAGTATCTATCCCATCTCCCAGGTTAAAGATATATGTATCATCCCCTGTTCCTCCATATAACAGATCGTTCCCTTCTCCACCATTAAGTATATCATTCCCGATATCACCTACTAGTCTATCTTCTCCTGTTCCGCCGTTTAGTGTATCATTTCCTAAACCTCCGGTTAATGTATCATCTCCAGCTCCTCCATTGAGAATATCATCTCCTGATCCACCGTTAAGAATATCATCTCCCGCTTCACCGTTAAGAATATCGTCTCCTTCTCCTCCGGTTAATACATCAGTTCCACTATTTCCTGTAATAATATCATTACCTTTAAATCCGACTATAGTGTTATTTTCTTCATCTCCTATAAGCAGATTACTATTTATTTCCATTTCATCAGGGCTGTAGATCATCCCATCTGCAAATTCAAAAAATTCTACTTTATAGTTCGAGCTATAGAACCAGTTTGTTATAGTAACGGAATCTGTCTCACTTATTTTTATTATTAGATCATTACTTACTCTATCTACTATAATATCATCTTTTACAATACCCTCTCCAAATATAAGTCTATCTTTTCCGCTGCTATCTGTAATAGTATCTATCCCATCTCCCAGGTTAAAGATATATGTATCATCTCCTGTTCCTCCATATAACAGATCGTTCCCTTCTCCACCATTAAGTATATCATCTCCTTCTTCACCAGAAAGATTATCATCCCCTTCTGTTCCTAGTATTACACTATCCAATTCTACTATATCTACCGAACTTAATATTGTACCGTCTACAAACATAAACGAGTCTATTTGAGAATCTGGATCATTAAACCAATTATTGATAGTAATTGAATCATCATCACTAAGCGATATATACAATCCTCCATCTGATGTTTGAGATACATTGATAGTATCTGAGGATATATTATCTCCAAAGATTATTTGATCATTTCCTGATGCATCTATTATTACATCATTCCCTTCTCCAAGATTAAAAATATATGTATCATCTCCGGCTCCTCCGTTAATTATATCGTTCCCATTTCCCGCATTGATCGTGTCGTTTCCGTTTCCGGCATTAATAATATCATCTCCATAATTAGTAATTATTGTATCATTACCGTTTCCTGCGTTTATAATGTCATTTCCGTTTAACGTAATAATATTATCATCACCCTCACTTCCATCATACACGGTATTTATAATCTCTATTTGATCACTATCCAGTACCGTACCGTCATTAAATATTATCTGGTCTATCTTACAATCTACATCTGCAAACCAGTCCCCTACTATTATTGAATCATTATCACCTATAGCTATTACTATATTATCCCCGTCTTTGAATACATTTATATCATTTACGGTAATCCCTTCTCCCAGGACTATCTTATCTGTTCCGCTGCTATCTATAACCGTATTATTCCCATCACCCAGGTTAAAGATATATGTATCATCTCCGGCTCCTCCGTTAATTATATCGTTCCCGTTTCCTGCATTGATCGTGTCGTTTCCGTTTCCGGCATTAATAATATCATCTCCATAATTAGTAATTATTGTATCATTACCGTTTCCTGCGTTTATAATGTCATTTCCGTTTAACGTAATAATATTATCATCACCCTCACTTCCATCATACACGGTATTTATAATCTCTATTTGATCACTATCCAGTACCGTACCGTCATTAAATATTATCTGGTCTATCTTACAATCTACATCTGCAAACCAGTCCCCTACTATTATTGAATCATTATCACCTATAGCTATTACTATATTATCCCCGTCTTTGAATACATTTATATCATTTACGGTAATCCCTTCTCCCAGGACTATCTTATCTGTTCCGCTGCTATCTATAACCGTATTATTCCCATCACCCAGGTTAAAGATATATGTATCATCTCCGGCTCCTCCGTTAATTATATCGTTCCCATTTCCCGCATTGATCGTGTCGTTTCCGTTTCCGGCATTAATAATATCATCTCCATAATTAGTAATTATTGTATCATTACCGTTTCCTGCGTTTATAATGTCATTTCCGTTTAACGTAATAATATTATCATCACCCTCACTTCCATCATACACGGTATTTATAATCTCTATTTGATCACTATCCAGTACCGTACCGTCATTAAATATTATCTGGTCTATCTTACAATCTACATCTGCAAACCAGTCCCCTACTATTATTGAATCATTATCACCTATAGCTATTACTATATTATCCCCGTCTTTGAATACATTTATATCATTTACGGTAATCCCTTCTCCCAGGACTATCTTATCTGTTCCGCTGCTATCTATAACCGTATTATTCCCATCACCCAGGTTAAAGATATATGTATCATCTCCGGCTCCTCCGTTAATTATATCGTTCCCGTTTCCTGCATTGATCGTGTCATTTCCGTTTCCAGCATTTATTACATCGTTCCCGTTTCCTGCATTAATAACATCATCGCCATTTCCGGCATTGATCGTGTCATTTCCGTTTCCTGCATTAATAACATCATCGCCATTTCCAGCATTGATCGTGTCATTTCCGTTTCCTGCATTAATGGTGTCGTTCCCGTTTCCTGCATTGATCGTGTCGTTCCCGTTTCCTGCATTTATTACATCGTTCCCATTTCCGGCATTAATGGTGTCATTTCCATTTCCTGCATTGATCGTGTCGTTCCCGTTTCCTGCATTAATCGTGTCATTTCCGTTTCCTGCATTAATAACATCATCGCCATTTCCAGCATTGATCGTGTCATTTCCGTTTCCTGCATTGATCGTGTCATTTCCGTTTCCTGCATTAATGGTGTCGTTCCCGTTTCCTGCATTGATCGTGTCGTTCCCGTTTCCTGCATTTATTACATCGTTCCCATTTCCGGCATTAATGGTGTCATTTCCATTTCCTGCATTGATCGTGTCGTTCCCGTTTCCGGCATTGATCGTGTCATTTCCGTTTCCTGCATTGATCGTGTCATTTCCGTTTCCTGCATTAATGGTGTCGTTCCCGTTTCCTGCATTGATCGTGTCGTTCCCGTTTCCTGCATTTATTACATCGTTCCCATTTCCGGCATTAATGGTGTCATTTCCATTTCCTGCATTGATCGTGTCGTTCCCGTTTCCGGCATTGATCGTGTCATTTCCGTTTCCTGCATTAATAACATCATCGCCGTTTCCGGCATTGATCGTGTCATTTCCGTTTCCTGCATTAATAACATCATCGCCATTTCCGGCATTAATGGTGTCATTTCCATTTCCTGCATTGATCGTGTCGTTCCCGTTTCCTGCATTGATCGTGTCATTTCCGTTTCCGGCATTAATGGTGTCGTTCCCGTTTCCGGCATTAATGGTGTCATTTCCGTTTCCGGCATTAATGGTGTCATTTCCATTTCCGGCATTAATGGTGTCATTTCCGTTTCCTGCATTTATTACATCGTTCCCATTTCCGGCATTAATGGTGTCATTTCCATTTCCTGCATTGATCGTGTCGTTCCCGTTTCCGGCATTGATCGTGTCATTTCCATTTCCTGCATTGATCGTGTCATTTCCGTTTCCTGCATTAATAACATCATCGCCATTTCCAGCATTGATCGTGTCATTTCCGTTTCCTGCATTGATCGTGTCATTTCCGTTTCCTGCATTAATGGTGTCGTTCCCGTTTCCTGCATTGATCGTGTCGTTCCCGTTTCCTGCATTTATTACATCGTTCCCATTTCCGGCATTAATGGTGTCATTTCCATTTCCTGCATTGATCGTGTCGTTCCCGTTTCCGGCATTGATCGTGTCATTTCCGTTTCCTGCATTTATTACATCGTTCCCGTTTCCTGCATTAATAACATCATCGCCATTTCCGGCATTGATCGTGTCATTTCCATTTCCTGCATTGATCGTGTCGTTCCCGTTTCCTGCATTTATTACATCGTTCCCGTTTCCTGCATTAATAACATCATCGCCATTTCCAGCATTGATCGTGTCATTTCCGTTTCCGGCATTGATCGTGTCATTTCCGTTTCCTGCATTAATGGTGTCGTTCCCGTTTCCTGCATTGATCGTGTCGTTCCCGTTTCCTGCATTTATTACATCGTTCCCATTTCCGGCATTAATGGTGTCATTTCCATTTCCTGCATTGATCGTGTCGTTCCCGTTTCCGGCATTGATCGTGTCATTTCCGTTTCCTGCATTTATTACATCGTTCCCGTTTCCTGCATTAATAACATCATCGCCATTTCCGGCATTGATCGTGTCATTTCCATTTCCTGCATTGATCGTGTCGTTCCCGTTTCCTGCATTTATTACATCGTTCCCATTTCCGGCATTAATGGTGTCATTTCCATTTCCGGCATTAATGGTGTCATTTCCATTTCCTGCATTGATCGTGTCATTTCCGTTTCCTGCATTAATGGTGTCGTTCCCGTTTCCGGCATTGATCGTGTCATTTCCGTTTCCTGCATTTATTACATCGTTCCCGTTTCCTGCATTAATGGTGTCATTTCCATTTCCTGCATTGATCGTGTCATTTCCGTTTCCGGCATTAATGGTGTCGTTCCCGTTTCCTGCATTTATTACATCGTTCCCATTTCCGGCATTAATGGTGTCATTTCCGTTTCCTGCATTGATCGTGTCGTTCCCGTTTCCGGCATTGATCGTGTCATTTCCGTTTCCGGCATTTATTACATCGTTCCCGTTTCCTGCATTAATGGTGTCGTTCCCGTTTCCTGCATTGATCGTGTCGTTCCCGTTTCCTGCATTGATCGTGTCATTTCCGTTTCCTGCATTAATAACATCATCGCCATTTCCGGCATTAATGGTGTCATTTCCATTTCCTGCATTGATCGTGTCGTTCCCGTTTCCTGCATTGATCGTGTCATTTCCGTTTCCGGCATTAATGGTGTCGTTCCCGTTTCCGGCATTAATGGTGTCATTTCCGTTTCCGGCATTAATGGTGTCATTTCCATTTCCGGCATTAATGGTGTCATTTCCGTTTCCTGCATTTATTACATCGTTCCCGTTTCCTGCATTTATTACATCGTTCCCGTTTCCGGCATTAATGGTGTCATTTCCATTTCCTGCATTGATCGTGTCGTTCCCGTTTCCTGCATTGATCGTGTCATTTCCGTTTCCGGCATTAATGGTGTCATTTCCATTTCCTGCATTGATCGTGTCATTTCCGTTTCCGGCATTAATGGTGTCGTTCCCGTTTCCGGCATTGATCGTGTCATTTCCATTTCCTGCATTAATAACATCATCGCCATTTCCGGCATTAATGGTGTCATTTCCATTTCCGGCATTAATGGTGTCGTTCCCGTTTCCTGCATTGATCGTGTCGTTCCCGTTTCCTGCATTTATTACATCGTTCCCATTTCCGGCATTAATGGTGTCGTTCCCGTTTCCTGCATTGATCGTGTCGTTCCCGTTTCCTGCATTTATTACATCGTTCCCATTTCCGGCATTAATGGTGTCATTTCCATTTCCTGCATTGATCGTGTCGTTCCCGTTTCCGGCATTGATCGTGTCGTTCCCGTTTCCTGCATTTATTACATCGTTCCCATTTCCGGCATTAATGGTGTCATTTCCATTTCCTGCATTGATCGTGTCGTTCCCGTTTCCGGCATTTATTACATCGTTCCCATTTCCGGCATTAATGGTGTCATTTCCATTTCCTGCATTGATCGTGTCATTTCCGTTTCCGGCATTGATCGTGTCATTTCCGTTTCCTGCATTAATGGTGTCGTTCCCGTTTCCTGCATTGATCGTGTCGTTCCCGTTTCCTGCATTTATTACATCGTTCCCATTTCCGGCATTAATGGTGTCATTTCCATTTCCTGCATTGATCGTGTCGTTCCCGTTTCCGGCATTGATCGTGTCATTTCCGTTTCCTGCATTTATTACATCGTTCCCGTTTCCTGCATTTATTACATCGTTCCCATTTCCGGCATTAATGGTGTCATTTCCATTTCCGGCATTAATGGTGTCATTTCCATTTCCGGCATTGATCGTGTCATTTCCGTTTCCGGCATTTATTACATCGTTCCCGTTTCCTGCATTAATGGTGTCGTTCCCGTTTCCTGCATTGATCGTGTCGTTCCCGTTTCCTGCATTGATCGTGTCATTTCCGTTTCCTGCATTAATAACATCATCGCCATTTCCGGCATTAATGGTGTCATTTCCATTTCCTGCATTGATCGTGTCGTTCCCGTTTCCTGCATTGATCGTGTCATTTCCGTTTCCGGCATTAATGGTGTCGTTCCCGTTTCCGGCATTAATGGTGTCATTTCCGTTTCCGGCATTAATGGTGTCATTTCCATTTCCGGCATTAATGGTGTCATTTCCGTTTCCTGCATTTATTACATCGTTCCCGTTTCCTGCATTTATTACATCGTTCCCGTTTCCGGCATTAATGGTGTCATTTCCATTTCCTGCATTGATCGTGTCGTTCCCGTTTCCTGCATTGATCGTGTCATTTCCGTTTCCGGCATTAATGGTGTCATTTCCATTTCCTGCATTGATCGTGTCATTTCCGTTTCCGGCATTAATGGTGTCGTTCCCGTTTCCGGCATTGATCGTGTCATTTCCGTTTCCGGCATTGATCGTGTCGTTCCCGTTTCCGGCATTGATCGTGTCATTTCCGTTTCCTGCATTTATTACATCGTTCCCGTTTCCTGCATTAATGGTGTCATTTCCATTTCCTGCATTGATCGTGTCATTTCCGTTTCCGGCATTAATGGTGTCGTTCCCGTTTCCGGCATTGATCGTGTCATTTCCATTTCCTGCATTAATAACATCATCGCCATTTCCGGCATTAATGGTGTCATTTCCATTTCCTGCATTGATCGTGTCGTTCCCGTTTCCTGCATTAATGGTGTCATTTCCATTTCCTGCATTGATCGTGTCATTTCCGTTTCCGGCATTGATCGTGTCATTTCCGTTTCCTGCATTAATAACATCATCGCCATTTCCGGCATTAATGGTGTCATTTCCATTTCCTGCATTGATCGTGTCGTTCCCGTTTCCTGCATTGATCGTGTCATTTCCGTTTCCGGCATTAATGGTGTCGTTCCCGTTTCCGGCATTAATGGTGTCATTTCCGTTTCCGGCATTAATGGTGTCATTTCCATTTCCGGCATTAATGGTGTCATTTCCGTTTCCTGCATTTATTACATCGTTCCCATTTCCGGCATTAATGGTGTCATTTCCATTTCCTGCATTGATCGTGTCGTTCCCGTTTCCGGCATTGATCGTGTCATTTCCATTTCCTGCATTGATCGTGTCATTTCCGTTTCCTGCATTAATAACATCATCGCCATTTCCAGCATTGATCGTGTCATTTCCGTTTCCTGCATTGATCGTGTCATTTCCGTTTCCTGCATTAATGGTGTCGTTCCCGTTTCCTGCATTGATCGTGTCGTTCCCGTTTCCTGCATTTATTACATCGTTCCCATTTCCGGCATTAATGGTGTCATTTCCATTTCCTGCATTGATCGTGTCGTTCCCGTTTCCTGCATTTATTACATCGTTCCCATTTCCGGCATTAATGGTGTCATTTCCATTTCCTGCATTGATCGTGTCGTTCCCGTTTCCGGCATTGATCGTGTCGTTCCCGTTTCCTGCATTTATTACATCGTTCCCATTTCCGGCATTAATGGTGTCATTTCCATTTCCTGCATTGATCGTGTCGTTCCCGTTTCCGGCATTTATTACATCGTTCCCATTTCCGGCATTAATGGTGTCATTTCCATTTCCTGCATTGATCGTGTCATTTCCGTTTCCGGCATTTATTACATCGTTCCCGTTTCCTGCATTGATCGTGTCATTTCCGTTTCCTGCATTAATGGTGTCGTTCCCGTTTCCGGCATTGATCGTGTCATTTCCATTTCCTGCATTTATTACATCGTTCCCGTTTCCTGCATTTATAAATTCTATTTGATCACTATCCAGTACCGTACCGTCATTAAATATTATCTGGTCTATCTTACAATCTACATCTGCAAACCAGTCCCCTACTATTATTGAATCATTATCACCTATAGCTATTACTATATTATCCCCGTCTTTGAATACATTTATATCATTTACGGTAATCCCTTCTCCCAGGACTATCTTATCTATTCCGCTGCTATCTATAACCGTATTATTCCCATCACCCAGGTTAAAGATATATGTATCATCTTTATGGCTACTATTAATTGCATAGTTTTTACTTCCTCTTCCGACATTAATGTTGTCGTTACTATTCCCTGCATTAATTGTATCGTTAAGCATTTTTTTACTTACTTTAGCCATACTTTCTCCTAATAATATATTTTAATTTTAATAAAGTATAGCAATTAGATGTCACAGGTAGTGTCACAGTTTATAGAAATATAAAAATTTATACTTAATTATAATATTAAATATAAAGTAAGAAATGAAGAAACTTAAAAAGGATTCTTCACTGGCTTGAAAAAGAAAAAACTGTTCAGGAAGTGAAAAAAAACTGGAAAGCCATTGATGCCGTTGCAAAAGAGCTTGTAAAAAAAGAGATGATAGACGGAGAGGAACTGAAAAAGATTATAGAAGAAAATTAAGAAGGTATCATTTTTTTGATATCTTCTTTTTTTCCGACTTCTCTTTTTTCTTATAAAGTTTTATCGCTTTTTTAACCTCTTGCTTTAACTCTTTTTTCAACATATTCTTCATCTGTTTATGAAGGTACTTGTTTACTTTTCTTTTATCGATCATAGCTGAGTCCTTTATTTAAAATAGTTATAATTTATGGTAAATTATATTAACTTATAAATAGATTAACCGGACTAAAACTCTCTGATAATTTTATATTTAACCCCGTTTGGTGTAAGCTTGCTTTGAACCAGACAGATCTTAATCTCTAAAGAGCCTTTTGGGTTGAGGGTTTTGAATAACTCTTTAAACTCTTTATTCTTTATCTTTTTTACCCTCATAATCGTAATATGGGGCTTAAAAACTTTTTCATTGGGAAACTCCACGCCCAGCAATTCCTGTATCTGGTCATGTATCTTGTAAAGGGTCTTGTTGGAGCTTCGAAGGCTTAATATCCTTTTATTGAAGAGCTTAAGCTTTTTGAACTGAACTATCTGCTTCTTTTTATACTTGAGCTTTTTAAGCTTTTGGATAATGATATCAGAATTATAAATATCCCCCAAAAACTTGTATGTCATATGAAGATTTTCAGGAGGTATCCATTTTCCGTGAAAAGAGGGTCCCAGTTTTTGCTTTATATTACGGTAATTATCTATTTTTGCAAAAGAGGCTATAAAAAGCCTCTTTTTCTCTTGGGAATTTTTCAATTTTTCAGCTCTTTTTCCAGGTAATATCCCGTATAACTTCCCGTTTTCTTATGATCTGCAGCAAGCTCTTCAGGTGTTCCCGTAGCAATTATCTGCCCCCCTTTTGCACCCCCTTCAGGTCCCATATCTATGATATAGTCGGCATTTCTTACAACATCCAAAGAGTGCTCTATGACAATAACCGTATTTCCAAGGTCAACCAAGTGGTGAAGAACCTTCGTAAGCCTGTCAACATCGGCAAAGTGAAGCCCGGTAGTGGGTTCATCAAGTACATACAGGGTATTCCCCGTGTCTTTTTTGGATAACTCTTTGCTTAGTTTTATCCTTTGGGCTTCCCCGCCGCTTAGTGTAATGGCATTCTGCCCCAAAGTGATATAACCAAGTCCCACGTCAAGAAGTGTTTTAAGTTTTGCATGAAGCTTTGGAACCTTTACGAAGAACTCGTAAGCTTCTTCTACGGACATATTAAGAACATCAGATATAGACTTACCTTTGTAAAGTATTTCTAGAGTCTGGGCATTATATCTGGCACCGTTACAATCCTCACACTTGACCATAATATCAGGGAGGAAGTGCATCTCGATCTTTATCTCACCTTCCCCTTGACACTTCTCACATCGTCCCCCTTTTACGTTGAAACTGAATCTTCCTATTGCATAACCTCTAAGTTTTGCTTCTTTTGTTTCAGCAAACAGTTTTCTGATATCATCCATAAGCCCCGTATATGTTGCAGGGTTTGATCTAGGAGTTCTTCCGATAGGCGACTGGTCAAGGTATATAACCTTGTCAAGCTTATCAAGCCCCTCTATGCTTACCCCGTCTACTTTATGCACTTTTTTTGCATGATTTAACATCTCTTTTGCAGTAGGAAGAAGAGTATGCAGAATAAGGGAAGACTTACCGCTTCCGCTTACTCCCGTTACGGCACAAAGATTCTTTAAAGGGATCCTTGCACTTAGGTTTTCTATATTGTTAAGATTTACGTTTTGTATCTCTATCCAGTCTTCCTGAGGTCTTCTATGGTAATACTTGATCTGCTTTGTTCCGTTTAGATATTGAGCAGTCAAAGTTTTCTTCTTTAAAAGCTGCTTCATAGTCCCTGAAAAAACAACCTCTCCACCGAACTTACCTGCGTTTGGACCTATATCGACTATATAATCGGCCGCTTCCATGGTCTCTTTGTCATGCTCTACTACGATTACCGTGTTTCCTTTTTCCTGCAGGGCTTTAAGGGTCTTGATAAGTTTTGCCGTATCCCTTTCGTGAAGACCGATAGAAGGCTCGTCAAGTACATACATCACACCCGTAAGTCCCGATCCTATCTGACTGGCAACCCTTATTCTTTGGGCTTCACCCCCTGAGATGGTTCTCGCATCCCTTCCAAGAGTGATATACCCAAGTCCCACATCGTAAAGGAAAAATATCCTGTCACGTATCTCTTTTAGGATAGGTGCAGAGATCATTGATTCCTGAGAATTGAAATACTCGAAATTCTTTTCATCCTGGAAAAATCCATGTGAATCCTCAATAGGCATATCAAGTATATTTGCAATCCCCGTATCGGCAACCTTTACGGCAAGACTCGGAGCTTTGAGCCTGTGCCCTCCGCAGGAATCACATACTTTCTCGGTCATAAAAGATTCCATATCTTTTTCATCTTTTACCATATCGTATGCGATCTTTACTATACCTTCCCATTTTCTAGTAAGCTTGTGCCTTTTCCAGGTAAACTTCGCTTCTTCTATTCCACCGTTTAGTATTTTGCCCCTTTCATGGGGATCAAGATCGTTAAACGGAATCGTAGTATCTATATCCGCCGCTTCGCAATAAGCTTTAAGCATCTTGAAATAATACCCTTTGTTAAAGCCGTAGATGATCTTAATTGCCCCTTCGTCTATACTTATATCACCGTTTATCACTTTCTTCATATCAAGGGTATATCTGATACCAAGCCCGTCACAGGTGCTGCAGGCACCTTTTGGTGAGTTAAAAGAGAAACTCAAAGGCTCCAAAGGCTCGAAAGATATCTTACAGTCAAAACAAGCCATATGCTCAGAGTAGTGGATATGCTTCTCACACCCTACTTCCTCGTGGTTCATCACCTCAACTTCAAGCTCTCCGAACGCTTCTTTAAGACCTTTCTCCACGTCCTGGGCTATTCTTTCTTTGTTTTCCTGCTTTACCACGACCCTGTCTATTACGACTTTAATGGTGTGCATCTGTGTTTTTGCAAGTTCGATCTCGTCATCAAGCCTTACCATAACACCGTCAACCATGGCTCTTACGTAACCTTTACCCCTTAATGATTCAAAAAGATCCGCAAAGGTACCTTTTTTTCTGTTTATTAAAGGTGCCAATATAACTATCTTTGAGTTTTCAGGCAGTTTCAGAACCTGGTCTATAACATCAGAACTGCTCATTTGGGAAATGGGTTTGCCGCATTTATGGCAATGCTGTTTCCCCACTCTTGCGTAAAGAAGCCTTAGATAATCGTATATCTCGGTGATGGTACCAACCGTTGATCTTGGGTTCTTTGAAGTAGTTTTCTGGTCTATGGCAATAGCAGGAGTAAGCCCTTCAATTCTTTCAACATCCGGTTTTCCCACTTTACCAAGGAACTGTCTTGCATATGCTGAAAGTGATTCTATATATCTTCTTTGACCCTCTGCATACAGGGTGTCAAAAGCAAGGGTACTTTTACCGCTTCCGCTAAGCCCCGTAAAAACTATCAGTTTATTTTTCGGTATCTCAAGGTCAATATTTTTTAAATTATTTTCATTCGCTTTAAATACTTTTATGGTCTCTGTCATATAATACCCTTGTTAAAATTAAAGTAAATATTATATCTAAAAGTTGTAGTATTGTTTATTAATAAAAGTTTACAAAACATCCAACCGCTTTTATTTTTAAATTTAGCCAAAGGATTTATTATTTTAAACCAAAGCCATATAAAAAAACCGCGTTTTGAATTCAGGGTATTCGGGGAAAACTTCAAAAGAGCATTATCGATATTATCAAATATTATACCGCTTAGAGAAAATATCAAAAGTAGTGAAACCTATATTGTTATAAAAAATGACCTTAGCGTTAATATAAAAATAAGGGATAACAGCCTTGAGATAAAAACACTTATAGAGAATAACAACTTCTTACAAAAATGGAAACCTGTTTTAAAAATAGATTTTCCGCTGGATAAAGAGACTTTAAAAAACGAGGTTTTCCCCTATCTGAAACTGAATGAAACCATCCTTTTAAAAGAACAGCTCTACTCACAAAAGCAGTTCCTGCAGCTGTTTGAAAATAAAAGATCAATAATAATCTCAAAAGTAAAAAAAGAGCGTACCTTTTATATTTTTGAATCTATTCTTTGTGAAGTGACAAAAGTGAATCTGCAAGACAGTGATATTACAACACTCTGCCTGGAAACAGAGAATAAAGAGGAGTTAAAATCCTTTATAAGCTTTTTAAAACTCGACAAAATAAAGAATACCAGTTATCCTAAGATGCTCGCTTCATTATAAGTAATATTATAATTTGTTTTTATAGATTGTTTTAGATACAATTTATCCAGATCATGTTTTAAAGGAAACTTATGGCTAATGAAAATGATTTGAACGAATTAAACTCCAATTTTAAAACAAACGACAACTGTGCAGTAAAGATTGCAACACTGCTTTTTATCCCTACTGTGATTTACCTTGTCGTAATTCTTAGTTATTTTAAAATCATACCTTTAAAAATGGAGATCCACAGCGTAATACTTATGGGTCTTATATATCTTATATACCTTTTTTTCGTAAAGCACAACGCCTATAACGCTTCATGCAAATTCAAAGGGGAGTTTAACCAACTCAAAGAATCCCTTCTTTCTTATATAAATAAAAACAAAGTAATTATAAACGAAACAACCAAAGCCAACGGCTCCATAGAGGATTTTTTAACTGAATTTACAAGGGATCTTAGGAACATAAACTTCTCATCTGTTGCCGCGGGGATATTCCCCACTTTGGGTATTTTGGGTACTTTTATCTCCATTGCCGTTACCATGCCTGATTTCTCATCCAAGACCTCTGCTGTTTTAGAGCAGGAGATATCCATACTCCTTGGTGGTGTCGGAACTGCATTTTACGTTTCTATTTACGGTATATTTTTATCTATCTGGTGGATATTCTTTGAGAAAATCGGTATAAGCAGATTCGAGCACGATGCCAATATCATCAAAGAGAGTACAAAGTCTTTGTTCTGGAACAAAATAGAGATAGAAAAGATACAATTCCAAAAAAGTATGGAGAACTTTGAAAAGCTCAACTCCGTATTTACACAGATGACCCACACGGATATTGAAAGATCTCTGAACCAAAGCCTTGAAAAGAAGTCACAGCTTTTTGACAAACTTATAGAACAGGAATCCGATATACTGGAAAAATCCAAAGAGTTTCTTCAAAATACACAGCAAAAACATCAGCAGATAATCGCCTCTTATGACAATGTGATCTACCAGCTGGGAGAACTGACCCCTATTCTAAATGAAGCCTTGAAAAATACGACACTTATATCCAAGCACTTCAACCGCCAGGAAAAAAACCTGGAAGATGTAACGAACCGGTTAAATTCAAATATCGTTTCACTCAAGCAGGCACTTTCAAACATAAATGCCCAAAAGCTGACAGAGGTGTCGGACAATCTTTTAAAGAACCTGGAAGTGATGAAAAACGATACGGACAGGATAGGATGGAGGCTCAATCAGCAGTTAAACGACTTTGACAGCGATCTAAACGGCAAACTTGTAAACTCCCTTGAACTAATAGACAAGGAAACGGCGAGTATCGTTGAACAGCTTAAACCTTTAAAAGGGTAAAAATGTTTAAAGACAAAAATCAAAACGAGCAGCAGAACTTCTGGATATCATATGCCGATCTTATGGCAGGGCTGCTTTTTATCTTTATCCTTTTAGTAGGGGCGATAGTAGTAAAATATGTATTTATCCAGACAGACCTTCAGGCAATAAGAGCAGATCTTGAAGAGGAAAAAAGAGCTTTAAATATAACAGAGGATGAACTTGAAAAGAAAAAGGTCGTACTTGACTACCTAAATAAAAAACTAAAAGAATCAAAAGAGGAAAGTGTAAGGCTCTCTTTTGAACTGGCAAAAGCAAAGAACCTTTATATAGACACTTTAAATGAACTTCAAGATGCAAAAGAGATAAATGATAAGCTTAATCTGAATATAGATAACACAAACAAAAAGCTGCAGCTTTCCCATGAGCAGATAGAGAAGATAACCGCTATACTTGAAGACAAAAAGAATGAGATTGAACTTCTTAGAAAAGATGCACAACAGCAGAAAAACCTGCTGGCTACAAAACTTGAAGAGATATCGTTAAACAAAGAGGAGATAGAAAAACTAAAGCAGCTACTTTTAGGCTATGAACTAAAAGAGAAAGAATACACCGCTTTAATAGACCGGCTGGATCAAAGACTCAAAGACTCAAAGAACAGCATTGTATTAAAAGAGGAGGAGCTTGCTCTTTTGGAGAAAAAACTTATTATCCAAAGCAAAGAGCACCAAAAGCTGGTTGAAGAGTTCGATATAGCAAAAGTAAAGATCAAGAACCTTACAGGAATAAGGATAAAAGTAGTAAAGGCCCTTAAAGACAAACTAAAAGGAAGCATAAATATAGACCCCAAAAGCGGTGCCATGAAATTCTCTTCTAATATTTTATTCAATGTAGGGAAATACAAGCTCAAAGAGGAATCAAAAAAAGAGTTAAGCTCCCTTCTGAAAAAATATATCCATACCCTTTTGCTGGATGAAAATATAAAAGATCATATAGACCGTATAATCATAGAGGGGCATACCGATTCAAAGGGATCATATATTTATAACCTTGAACTTTCCCAGAAAAGAGCCCTGGAAGTAATGAAGTTCCTTTATGCTCTTGATTTTGGGGATAAACCGCTGCTAGAAAAATTCATAAGTGCGAGCGGAAGATCCTATTCCCACCTTATATATGACCAGAACGGAAATGAGGACAGATATGCTTCAAGAAGGATCGAAATAAAATTCGAGCTTAAGAACGAACAGGCGATAAAAGAGATAGAAAACTTTCTGGAAAAAAGATAATGAAAAAACACCTCTATATTCCCAAACACCTTAAGGAGATAAGCAGACGGATAAAAAAGCCCCTTAAAAGAAAAAATCCCCTTTCACTCTTTCTTGATCTTTTCAGACCCAAAACACCTTAACTTAAATAATTCTTTAGAAAAATAGCATATCTTTATATTTAATATAAAACTAACAAATAATTAACAATGTGATTTTATAATAGCAGTCATCTTAAAAAAAGGAGACTTTATGGATATAATTGGGCAATTTCCGCTATTTTATTTTCCTGAATATGGAAGTGCTTGGATGATGGGTATCACTGGTACCATTCACATTTTAGCTTCACATACTTCCGTTGGTGCTGCATTGCTTTTTGCATTTTTGGCTTACAAAGCATATAAAGAAAACAGAACAGATCTCTACCCGTATATGAAAAAGTACGGAATGTTTCTTCTAATATTCTCTTATGTTATAGGTTCTATCACAGGTCCTGGTATCTGGTATACCGCAACGGCCGCGAGTCCCAGAGGGATAAGTGCCCTGATACACAACTTTGTATGGGTATGGGCTACAGAATGGGTATTCTTCGTTTATGAGGTTATAGGGGTCTTTGTACTTGTATATTTCATAGACAAAATAGATAAAAAAACCCATCTTAAACTTACTTTTACCTTTGCTCTGGCCTCTGTTGGAACCCTGGCTTTAATTATAGGTATAATCAGTTTTATGATGTGGCCCGGAACTGAAGCGTATTATGCGACGGGAAGTGCCAGTGACGCATTTTTCGGGACCAATACTTTCCCTCATATGTTCCTAAGAATAGGATTTATGATAATGTTATCCGGTGTTATAGGTCTTGTTATCTCAAGCGCCATGAAAAAAGAGAATCCAGAAGTTGCAAAAGAGCTTACCCAAAAGATGGGTTACGTCAGTTTAATAGGCGGTTTTGTAACCATGTTCTTCTTTATGTGGTATATGGGAACTCTTCCTGATAATGCACATGCCGTATTTAACGTAACAAAAGACTCAATTATCCAAAACAGAATTATTCTGGCGATCGTATTCTCCATCTATTTTGTACTTGCCATTGTAAGACCGAACTTTATAAATCCGGCAATAGCTTCTACAATGATTGCCGTAATATTAATTGCCGGTCTGTGGCCTGGTGAAAAACTAAGGGAATCTATGAGAAAACCTTACGTTGCGGGACAATATATCTATTCAAACCAGATAATCAGCCGGGATGTTGAGGGTAAAGGAATAAAAAGCGAACTTCCTATAATTGCACAAAAAGGTCTTCTGCAGGTTAACCCTTTCGTACCGGAAAATCTTAAAGTGATAACTGAGCAGAATAAACTTGAAGCAGGAAAACTTTTAGCAAGAATGTCATGTTCAAACTGTCACTCTTTGGAAAAGACAGGTGCTTACAGACCGTTAAAGGACAGATTAACAGGCGTAAACAAAGAAGGTATAAAAGGTATTCTTACAGCTATGGGTCAAGGGGCTTTCCCTTATATGCCGAAGTTACAGTTACCAGAACATGAATACGATGCAATTGCCGAGTATATTGCATCTTTAAAATATTAAGGAGGATTTATGGATACATCTGCATTATTAGCTCTTAGGGATCCTGCGGGGATTCCCTTTTATCCGGTGGTATTTCAGGCACTTTATATCTTAACATGGGCGCTGCATGCTGCCTTTGTTTTGCTTTCGCTTGGTTCCATGGGACTATCTTTATACGGAACATTCAAACAAAAGAATGATCCTCACTGGAAAATATTAACCCCACACCTGATCCAGACAGGTAAAATAAGTGTTTCTATACTTATTGTTCTGGGAGTTGCACCGTTATTGTTCACACAGGTTATTTACGATCCCAACTGGTACACGGCAAATACCCTTTCAGGAATGTGGGTATTTATATTTATCTATTCTTTGATCGTTGGATATATTATGTATTACTGGTACTATTATGCAAATAAAGCAAATGACGGAGGGGGTAAACTAATAGGTATAATCTCTTTTGCGGTGCTGGTTTTTGCAGGTATCTTGATGCATAACTTTGCAGTTACCTCTATTATGCCTAATGACTGGATGAATATGTATGCACCAAACGGTGTTGTAGACAACAGTGGATGGACATTCAATATGGATACTGTAAGACTGATATTTATGGTGAGTCTGGCTATTCCTGTTGTTGGGATATTTTTACAAAACTACAGCAGATTCCTAAGTACAAGAGATGACTTCAGTGCTGAATTCATAGATTACACCGCATCACTTGGAACAAAACTTGGTATTTACGGTCTGATCATTAGTGCGGCTGCCTTTATTGTCTGGATGATGCAGGCGGGATACCTGATGCATCCGTTGATTATAGCTACAGTATTGGGTGTTTTAGTACTTCTTTATATGGTATCAAAAAACAGCAACAGCTATATAACTACAGGTGTTTTAGTAGTGGTTGCATTATTGATCTCAGGGATAAGAGAACTGTTAAGATTTGATATTATGGCAAACCTTGGTTACTCTATTTACGATTATCCCGTAAATCTTGAGATACCTTCGATCGTAATGTTCCTTCTTACTTTCCTGGTTATGGGAGGTATAGGTGTTGCTTATCTTCTTACCATGGCATGGAAAGTTGGTAAAAATAAAGGAGTTTTCGACGGTACAAAAGATAAAGCCGTTACAAGACTTGGAAACTATACGCTTTCGATCATGGTTTTATGGATGGTGATCTACTTTGGATGGGGTATGGCAATACTATTTAACAACATACTTTAAAATATCTTTTTTTAAAAGCCGAAGGGGTCTTCCCCTTTGGCTTTTAATATTAATATTATTCGGGGAGATAAAATGTCCGGAACTAAAATACTTTTTTTGGAAGACGATATTCTGTACCAGGAGAGCATAAAAGATTTTCTGGAAGAGAAAAAATTCACGGTTGAAACCTGCAGAAACGGTCAGGAGTTCCTAAACAAGATCTTTGAGAACGTATATGATCTTTATATCATAGATATAAATGTACCCCAAATAGACGGCCTTGAACTTATGAAGCTGCTTGAAGAGTACAAAGACACTACAATGAAACTTGTCCTTACATCTTTTCCAAACCGCCTTATAAGCTCATTTAAATGCGGCTGTGATGAGTTTTTGAACAAAAACACCGATATAGACGAAATACTGCTTAGGATCAAGGTACTTGTCAAAAGAGCCTACCATTCATACTGTGAAAACATTAACCTAACAGAAAATGTTAACTATAACCTGTTGAACAAAAAACTTTATAAAAACAAAGAAAATATCGAACTAGAGATCCGCTCATTAACTATTTTGGACCACCTGATAAAAAAAAGGGGTGAATTCGTATCAAGTGTTGAGCTAGAAAGATACAGCTATCCATGCAGCAGCAAATCAAAATCAAATGCCATACGGTATCATATCTGGAACTTAAGGAACACTATAGGAAAAGAACTGATCGAATCAAAGAAGAATCTGGGATACAGACTGGTATCTGCATAAAGGAAAAGATCAGATTAAAAGTTTAGGAGGAGATTAACCTGATTTTTCGTTTGGTACGCTAAATTATAACGACAATCTGTTAATCATTTGTTTGTTTTATCCACCTTTTGCATATCCTGCACTTTCTCTTTTGAAATAGTGGTTTTGGTAAACTTGACATATTCATCGTCAGGAGGCTGAAGCATAAGTATCAATCCGTATACCGCCATTAAAACACCTATAATCACGCCTATATTTTTTAATACCCTCTTTTGGAAATGAACATTTAAAAGATAAAGGACAAGTACAAGCCCTGCTAAAAAAATAAAAATACCTATATACATAATATTCCGCTACGACAATAATACTATATTTTTAGCCTGCTGCGCATTAGCCTGGCTTTGCATCAGGTAACCTATCTGGCTTTGCATATTCGTTTTATTGAAATCTGCAGATTCTTTTGCATAATCTATATTGCTGACCGCAGATCTTGACGCGGCTGCGTCTGTTTCACCGGCAAGAGCATCCCTAACGGTCTGTTCCATCAGCTTGGAAGCGGAAGAGTAATCATCAGCATAAATATTTAGTCTGTCGATCCCCTCATCCAAAGCCTTAAGAAGATCAGACCCGGCCTGCTCATCGGTAGAGAAATCGGCCATAAAACTGCTTAACTGATCACTAATTGAAGCAGTATCCGCTTTCTCCATAGGGATAATGGTCGTATCGGCAACAACAGAGATATCATCCTCGATCGTACCGTTTGCACTTAATATCTGTTCATTGTTATATACTGTAGACTGGGCAATCATCTTAAACTGCCCTATATATTCAGAGATCTTGTTTGCAGCTGCATCCATACCCTCTTGGGTACTCTGGGGATCCATTGCTTTAAGAACCTCTGCTTTTATATTTTCAAGAATATCTTTTTGCCCGGATATCCCATTCTGGGCGATAGCCGTCATAGCTATACCCGAATTCATATTTTCTATGTTCTGGGATAAAGAGCTTTTCTGGATAGTTAAATTATCCGATATAACAAGTCCCGAACTCTCTTCAGAGACTTGATCAACACCAGATGCTGAAGATAGTTTTTCCAACTGTCCGGCCTGAACCGAACTTAACCCCTGTAAACTACCGTATGAAGAATTTATATCCAAGATATACCCCTTTTTCTTTTATACAAAATTATATTGAGTAATTGATTAATCCAAGATAAATCAAGCTGTTTTAAATGTTTGTCTGCCCTTTTATTGCTTTTGATAAAGAGAGTATGTCAACATTTTCAAGACTGACACCCGTAGGCACCCCCTGGGCGATCTTGGTAAAACTTATCCCCCTGCCTTTTAACTTATCCTCTATAAAGAGTATAAAAGCATCGTTTGCCAGGCTTGGGGTTACGGCAAAAAGTATGTTTTTCACTCCGTTTTTATCCACTTTTTGAAGCAGTTTCATAATAGGCTCCTCTTCCAAAGATTCTATAACAAAATATTTTCCCGTGTACTGTTTTGATTCTTCTATAATAAATATATCTTTTGCACTTTGCACTATACACAAAGAGGTATCGTCCCTGTCGCTGTCAAGGCATATTTCACAAACCTCGTTCTCGCTCATGGAGTTGCATATATTACATCTTTTTATACTTTGGATTGCTGTTTCGATACTGTGGGCGAGTTTCATCCCCGTGTAGCTGTTTTCTGTAACAATATAATAAGCCATTCTCATGGCTGACTTTTTACCTATGGAAGGAAGCATTTCAAATGACTCCACCAGATCGTAAAATTTTTCTAAACCTTTATTCATAAGGATTATTATAGCAAAATTTAGATAAAATAAGTAGCAATTTTTAAATAAATATTTATAGAAAAGGAATTATATATTGACTGATCTTTGTTATTATGAAATATTAGAAGTAGACAGAAATGCAGATAAAAGCACAATAAAAAAAGCTTACAGAAAAATGGCTATGAAATATCACCCGGACAAGAACCCGGATGATAGAGAAGCAGAAGAGAACTTTAAAGCCGTAAACGAGGCATATCAGGTATTAAGTGATGATGAGAAGAGATCAATATACGACAGATACGGGAAAGACGGCTTAGAGGGTCACGGTCAGCAAAGAGGCGGATTCTCAGGCGGATTCGACGATCTAGGATCGATCTTTGAAGAGATGTTCGGTGCAGGTTTTGGAGGCGGAGGCCAAAGAAGACAGAGAAAAACCTACAACTATGACCTTGACACGGAAGTTCAGGTAAACCTGGAATTCAACGAAGCGGTATTCGGTTGTAAAAAAGAGATAAATTACAAATACAAGACTGCCTGTAAATCATGTAAAGGTACCGGAGCCAAAGACGGCAAGCTAAGTGACTGTCCAACTTGTCACGGACAAGGGCAGATCCATATGAAACAGGGCTTTATGACTTTTGCCCAGACCTGTCCCCACTGTCAGGGAACAGGACAAGCAGCAACTTCTAAGTGTACTGACTGTTCAGGAACAGGATACATAGAAGAGAACGAAAACTTCAAAGTAGATATCCCAGAAGGTGTTGACAACGGAAACAGAATCAGAGTAAGCGGAAGAGGAAACATAGCGCCTGACGGTACCAGAGGCGATCTTTATATCCATATCAAGGTTCAGGAGGACAAACATTTCGTAAGACACAATGATAATATCTATCTTGAAGTACCGCTGTTCTTTACCCAGATTGCACTTGGAGATACCATTAAAGTACCGGGACTAAGAGGTGAACTTGAGCTTAAAATACCTGCTGGAGCGCAGGATAAACAGCAGTTCAAATTCAGAAACGAAGGTGTAAAAAGCGTAAACGGTTACGGAAAGGGGGACTTTATTGTACAAATAAGGATCCAATACCCTGAATCTCTGAACTCTGAACAAAAAGAACTTCTTGAAAAACTGCAGGAGAGTTTCGGCATCGAATCAAAGCCCCACGAAGATATGTTCAGCGGTCTGTTTGATACCGTAAAGGGCTGGTTTAAATAAATGAAAATTAAAATGCAGCCAATGGGTGCTTACCAGACCAATTGTTATATAGTAACCATTAACGGGAAAGATATCATAATCGATCCCGGAATGGATGCAACAAAATGGGTAAGCCAAAACTGCAGCAATCCTGTTGCAATATTAAACACCCACGGCCATTTTGACCATGTTTGGAGCAACCAGGAGCTAAAAGAGCAGTTAAATATACCTGTTTACTGCCCAGAAGATGACTCTTTCATGCTTCAAAACGATCCTTTTAACCACGGTACGCCTAAAAGTACTGCTGATTATGAAGTGGAGCATGACCAGTGTGTAGATCTTGACGGGATAAAAGTAACATTTCACCATTTTCCTGGACATACTCCAGGATGCAGTGCAATTGAAATAGAAGATGCACTCTTCTGCGGTGATTTTATCTTTGAAGGTTCAATAGGAAGGGTAGACTTTCCATACTCAAACCCTGCAGATATGGAGAAAAGTATCCAGAAGATACTTTCATGGGAAAAAGATATTATCCTTTACCCGGGTCACGGGAACAGCACCACTTTAAAGAAAGAGTTTAGCTCGTTGAACAACTGGTTAAATTACCTTAAGAGGAACTAAGATATGAATAATAGATGTAATACCCTCCTTGATAAACTTGTAAGTCTTGTATCCAAAGATGATATTCAAGATGTTACATCTATTGTCAATATGCTTACGACAATAAATAATTTTAAATACTCTATAGACAATAATGCACCAATTGAAAACCTGTATAAAAAAATAGCTTACGAACTTCAGGTTGAGTTTAAGATTTTTGACTTTAATATTATATTGACAAAAGACGGACTTAACGAAGAGTTATATTCTCTTGGTACTAAGAGCTATAACCACAGCTTTAAATACCCCGTTGACAAAAATGATTATATTATTATCAATATCTATAAAGACGATCTGACCCCGTTTCTTGAAATGAGCATGAATACTTATTTTGAAGATCTTTCCCAAATACTGTTTCTCCGTTTTATAGTAGAAAACAACCAATCTTCAATGATAGATCCCCTGACAAAGCTTACAAACAGGATCTCTTTCCAGGAAGAGATGAAAACACTTATCCCTCTTACTATAAGGGAGAATATGAATATCGGCGTACTACTTATAAATATAGACCGCTTTACAGCAGTCAATGATGAACACGGCAATGAGTTCGGCGATAAATTCCTAAAACATTTTGCAGACACTATTAAAAAGACCATTAGAAGCTCCGACATGGCTGTGAGATTCTCAGGGGGTGAATTTCTAGTACTTCTTGTCAATGTCGAAAGTGAAAATAAAACGATCGAGATAGCGAACAAGATAAAAGATATCTTAGCAGAAGAGTTTATCCTCTCGCCTAACGGCGATCAATTCAAGAAAACGGTTTGTATCGGGGTCTCTATGTTCCCTCAAGACTCAAGAGATATTCATGATGTCGTTAAAAAAAGTGAAATTGCCTTAAGCGATGCCAGAGATCTTGGCAGAAACAGGGTTCAAAGATTTTCTGAATCTGAAGAAAGCCCTATCGAGCTTTTCTAAAAAAACAGATGCGATTAAAATAAAAGGAACCGGATGAAAAAAAAAGTTATTTCTAAACTTATCTTAATTATGTTGTTCATCGGTGTATGTTTAACTGTATTTGAATCTTATAATTTTAGAAAACACGGTATATCCACTGCTATTGACAAGGCAAAATCTATCTCGGAAATCGTACAAAAAGGTCTTACTGCCCATATGGTCAACGGAAATATGGAACAAAGGGATATATTCCTGAATTCTATTGCCCAAATGGAAAATGTTGATGCCCTGTGGGTAATAAGAGGTGAAAACGTTACAAAGCAATACGGAAAACCAAGAAAACTTGAAGAAGCCAAAGATTCTATAGACAAAGAGGTTCTAAAAAGCTCCAAGATGAAATACACCTTGAATGAATCTTTATCACATACCACTCTTAGAGTTACAATCCCTTACAATGCGGAACAGAACAATACTCCAAACTGTATTAGCTGCCACAATGTAAAATACGGCGATACATTAGGAGCCGTAACCATAATCATGGATATCTCGGATATTAAAAATTCGGGAATCAGGCTTGCCGTATCTGTACTTTCATTTACTATTCTTTCGATCGTGCTTATACTATTCTTCTCGAACAGGATATTAAAACCCCATCTTGAAACAATAGAAGAGTTAAGCGGAAAGATAAAAAATATCTCAAACGGTACTTTTACAAATATCATAAAGAAAGATTCCCTTTCGGATGAATCCGAAAACCTGATAAAAGAGTATAACCTTCTTGTAAACGGTCTTAGCACAACCTTTACCGATATTGACAAGAAACTTAATATCTTTGTCGGGAACCAGCCTAACTATCCCCAAAACCCGCTTTTAAAATCCCAAAAGATAATCGGTAACCTTTCAGATATTTACCAGTTCAAAAAAGAGATCGAAGTAGATAACGACAAAGATGAGATCTACAACAGACTGGCACAGATACTTACAAACAAATTCGGCTTGAATAATTTTATGTTCCTGGAACAGGATTTTGAAAAACATACTACAAAAGTTGTATACAAACAGGGAGATTCTGACTTCTGTTCAAAAGCTATCATGAACAACCCTGAACTTTGCAGGGTGCTAAAAAGTACAAAGGACGTAGTAAGCGTTGAAGACCATAAGGTGTGCCCAAACTTCTCAAACGATACAAAGTTCTACTATTGTACCCATATAGATACAGGAGATTACACAAAGCTGGTCATCCATTTCGTTCTGGATAACCAGACCAAACTTCTTGAACTTAAAGATAATATATCATTGATCAAAAGCTACCTTTTTGAAGCGGCACCTTCGATCATCGTAAAACTGCTTCTTGAAGAGCTTAAGGCCTCGGCGTTCAGAGACGGCTTGACGGGTCTGTATAACAGGAAATTCCTGGATGAACACCTAACCAAGCTTATTCCACAGGCACAAAGAGAAGAGCTTAATATTGGGGTATTAATGCTTGATATGGACCACTTTAAAGCGGTTAACGACGAATATGGACATGATATCGGAGACCTTGTCCTAAAAGAGCTGGGAAGAATACTGCTTGAAAACATTAGAGAATCAGATATAGTCGTAAGATACGGTGGGGAAGAGTTTGTAGTTCTTCTAATCGGTGTGTCTGATGAAAATGCGGCACTTGAGGTTGCAAATAAAATAAGAACTGCCGTAAGCGAGAATGAAATAAATGTTTACGCGGGTAACAAGCTTAAAAAAACAGTCAGCGTCGGACTGTCAATCTATCCTCAGGATTCAACCAATTTTGACCTGGTTATGAAAAATGCCGATATTGCACTGTATGATGCGAAATCAAAAGGGAGAGACCAGGTAGTAAGATGGGAAGAGAAAGTTGAAGTGGAACTGTTCTAAATCCTGTTCCATAAAATAAAAAAGCAGAGCCAAACAGCTCTGCTTTTTTTATATCTGATATATATTTATTATATAAAGCTGGCGATAATATCACCCATTTTAGAACAGTTAACCTGTTCTTTACAATCGTAAGCTGCAAGGTCGCCTGTTCTGTACCCCTCGGCCATAGCTTTTTTAACTGCATTATCTATAGCATCTGCCGCTGCTTCCTCGTCAAGCGAATATCTAAGCATCATAGAAGCACTTGAAATAGTTGCGATAGGGTTTGCAATACCTTTCCCCGCAATATCAGGTGCGCTACCGTGAATCGGCTCGTAAACCGCAGTTTTCTCACCTGTTGAAGCAGAAGGAAGAAGGCCGATAGACCCGCTTAACATAGAAGCCTCGTCAGATAAAATATCACCGAAAATATTTCCCGTTAACATTACGTCAAACTGTTTAGGGTTTGCAATAAGCTGCATTGCTGCATTATCAACATACATATGTGATAATTCAACGTCTGGATACTCTTTTGCTATTCTTTCAACAGTATCTCTCCATAATTGAGATACGTCAAGCACATTTGCCTTGTCAATTGAACAAACTCTTTTATCTCTTTTCTGTGCAAGTTTAAATGCAACATGAGCGATTCTTTCGATCTCTTCAACAGTGTAAACCATTGTGTTCCATCCCTTGTCTTCAGTTTTACCTTTAGGTTCACCGAAATAGATACCGCCTATCAGCTCTCTTACAACCATGATATCAACACCTTTGATAACCTCAGGTTTTAAAGAACTAGCATCAACAAGCTCGTCATATACGACTGCAGGTCTAAGGTTTGCAAATACACCCATCTCTTTTCTAAATCTTAATAAACCTGATTCAGGTCTTAATTCTCTTGGCTGTGAATCCCATTTAGGTCCGCCTATAGCACCGAACAGACAGGCATCTGAAGCAAGTACTCCGTCAACAGTTTCCTGAGGAAGAGGATTTCCGGTTGCATCGATTGCAGCCCCACCCATTAAATATTCAGAATAATTGAAATCTATATCGAACTTTTTACCTACGGCATCTAAAACCTTAACAGCTTCGTCAACGATCTCAACACCAATACCGTCTCCTTTGATCAAAGAGATATTATAACTTGCCATGAGCTTCCTTTTTTGCAAAATTCATTAATCCGCCGTCTGCAAGAAGTTCCTGCATAAATGGAGGAATCGGAGTAAAATTATATGTTTTTTCCGCATCTACGTCTTCAACTGTACCTGCATCCAGGTCAATTGTTACAAGTTCACCCTCTTTTATCTGGGAAGCTTCTTCCAGTTCAAATATAGGAAGTCCCATATTAAATGCATTTCTGTAAAAGATTCTTGCAAAACTCGGAGCAATAACAGCTGCTACACCTGCAGCTTTTAATGCGATAGGCGCGTGTTCTCTTGATGAACCGCAGCCGAAGTTTTCACCTGCTACGATAATGTCACCAGGCTGTACTTTTGAAGCGAAATCAGGATCCGCATCTTCCATAACGTATTTAGCCAGGTGATGTGGATCACTACTATTTAAATATCTAGCGGCAATAATCAGGTCAGTATCGATATTACTACCGAAATTCCATACTTTTCCAGTAATTTTATTCATATTAATTAATCCCTTAAATCTAAAATATCCCGCATTTTACCTAAATTATACAAAATATTAGTTAAAACGTGATTCCTATTAGTTTAAACGTTTCTTAATTGTTTTTTGGATAAAATTGGGGTTCTTAAAAAAAAATATATTGTAAAGGCATATATTCGATTATGGCGACAAAAGACATAAATAAAGCAATTGAAAAGATATTTAAAGAGAATAAAGATGAAGTTTTAACTCATGAAAAATTAATTAAAATATTTCCAAAAGCACCAACTGCAGCCCTTGTTAAAAAAATACTGGCTCAAAAGCAGCTTTTTAATGTTACGCTTATCAGTTCGAGAGAACAGGCGAAAAGATTAAACGAGATTGAGTTCAAAAGAAGAGAAGATGCCAGAATAAAAAGACAGGAAAATCCTGACAGCGAAGAGTTCGACCTTTTAAAGAACAAAGAACTTCTGGAATGGTCTAGATCAGATTCTCCCGTCAGAATGTATCTACGTGAGATGGGTAAAGTTCCTTTACTTACAAAAGAGGAAGAGATCGAAATATCACAATCTATGGAAAAAGGTGAAGACACGATTCTGGATGCCATCTGCTCCGTTCCTTACCTGATAGATTTTATATTAGAATATAAAGAGCCTCTTGTAAACAGGGAAAGAAAAGTAAAAGAACTTTTCAAGAACTTTGACGATGAAGGTGAAGAGGAAGAACAAGCAGATATCCCTGACGACCTTGAAGAAGATGAAGAGTTTGACGATGAGGATGATAAAGGCAAAAAGAAAAATAAAAAGCTTGATAAAAGAGCCGAAAATATCATCGCTTCATTCAAAACTCTTGAAAAAGCAAAAAAAGACTGGATAAAGTTCACTACAAAAGAGGAACCAAAAAGCGACTCTGAAGTTGATCTGCTTGCATTCGACCTTGCAACTGCATATAAAAAGAAACTTATCAAAGAGAGCCTTATAGAACTTGGGCCTACAAGTAAACTTATAGCAGAGATCGTAAAGGCAATGGAAACAGCACTTAACAGTGATGACGGTTTTGAAATCGAATTAAAAAGACTTGAATACAAACTGCCTCTATTCAACGATACCTTAAGAGCGAATCACCAGAATATACTTGATAAAATTTTAACTTTATCCAAAGTTGATATTATAGGTATGGTTCCTGAAGCTACAATGGTTTCTACATATATGGAGATCAAAAAACTGTTCCAGACCCATGAAGCCAGCAAAGGCGGATTCGATCTTGAACCGGAAGAACTAATAGACGTACTTGAGCAGATCAAGCTTGGTAAAAAGATCACAGACCAGGCCAAGAACAGAATGGCAAAATCAAACCTTAGACTAGTTGTATCTATTGCGAAAAGATATACAAACAGGGGACTTCCTTTCCTTGACCTTATCCAGGAAGGTAACATAGGTCTTATGAAAGCCGTTGATAAATTTGAGTATAAAAAAGGGTATAAATTCTCTACTTATGCTACTTGGTGGATCAGACAGGCTATCTCAAGAGCCATTGCAGATCAGGCAAGAACCATCAGAATCCCTATTCATATGATAGAGACTATCAACAGAATCAACAAGATCATAAGAAAAGGGATCCAGGAAGACGGGAAAGAACCTGATGTAGAACAAATCGCAAAAGAGGTTGGATTAACTGTCGATAAAGTAAAACAAGTGATCAAGATCACTAAAGAGCCTGTTTCACTTGATGCCCCGATAGGAAATGAAGATGACGGTAAGTTCGGGGATTTCGTTGCAGATACTCAGGCTCCTACACCTGTTGATAATATTATGCATGAAGATTTACTCGGTCAGATAGATCAGATCCTTGGACAGCTTAATGAAAGAGAACAGGCTGTTGTAAGAATGAGATTCGGTCTTCTTGATGATAAAAGTGACAGAACACTTGAAGAGATCGGTAATACGTTAAGTGTAACCAGAGAGAGAGTAAGACAGATTGAATCAAGTGCCATTAAAAAACTAAAACACCCTAAAGTGGGTAGAAACCTTAAAAACTACGTAGAGAGTTAATAGACTTTCTACATCAAAAAACAAAACATAAAAAAAGGAGAGCTAAATTTCGCTCTCCTTTTTCTTTCTCTTTGCTTTCATAATAGCGCTTGCAAGCTTACGCATATCCTCTGTAGTATCCAATTCATCCATTATCTCCAGACCAAGCAGGGTCTCAAGACAATCTTCAAGGGTCACTATACCTTCAGTCTGATCATAACTGTCCGTAACTATAAGCATATGCCCTTTTGCTTTTGTAAAGCTGTTCAAAGCCTTTAAAACAGGTATATTCTCGTTAATACTGTTCACGTTTGACATAATATGTTCAATAGTAACATTCGGGTTTTTAATAGCATGCTTGAATATCTTTTTTGTCAATACCATACCTACTATATTATCTATACTGTCGCTATAAACAGGAACCCTTGAAAACTTGTAAGTTCTTTTATCGTCAAGAAGATCCTTTATGGGAGTGTCTTTTTGAACTGCGAACACTACGCTTCTAGGAGTCAGGATATCTTTGATCTTTTTACTTTTCAAAGTCAGAGTGTTTTCGATAATATCTGATTCCATATCATTGATAACACCGTCTTCCTCACTAAGCAGTGCCGTATGGATCAACTCTTCCCTGGAAACTGTTTCTCCATCACTATTTTTATTTATCTTTTTCGTTACAAATAAAGTTAGTATGATTATCGGGTAAGTTATAAAAATAAACACATTAATAAGTCTTGCTGCAACCGGGGCCAACTCTTTCCAGTAAATTGCACCAATTGTTTTTGGAATGATCTCCGCAAAGAACAAAATACTGAAAGTCAATGCAATAGATACAAAAAGAACAAAATTGCTGTCACTTTCAAAAACCGACTGTGCCTGAACCCCGATAGCCGTAGCACCCAGGGTATTTGCAAAAGTATTAAGGATCAAAATAGAGGATATTGACTTATCCACGTCCCTTTTAAGCTCTTTAAGCAATTTACCGGCTTTGGGATTAACCTCTTCTAAAACCGAGATATAAGAAACATTTGTAGACAAAAGTATCGATTCCAGAATCGAACATAAAAACGAAATCGCTACGACGAATACGAACAGAAAGATTAAATATTCCATATAATCTCTCTTTCATTAATATCTAACATACACAAGGGGGACGAACTATCCAAGTATTTTCTCCTGATTTTTAATTTAATACCTTATTATATCTAAATTATTTTAAAATACTCTGCCTATTGAACTTATAACTTTTCCAAGCACTTCTATCTCCCCTTTTTTAGCTACCTGCATAGGATATTCCCTGTTATCGGAGATCACGTCAAGTGCCCCGTCTATCCTTTTTTGAATCCTTTTCACAAACAATCCGTTTTCATTTACAAAAGCGTAGATACCGTCTTTTGAAACATCATTTTTGGTTTTGTCGATAAATATTATATTCCCGTTATTTAATGTAGGTTCCATACTGTCACCGGTAACATTTATCGCTTCAATATGTTTTATATTCTCATGTCCGCCTATAAGATTGACGAAGAATTCCGGGACATCAAGCCTTTCAAAACTCTCCTGCGCATCATAAGCCCCTCCCCCTGCACTTACATTTATTGTCGGATAATATTTTATCCAGTATTTATCGGTTGAGTCTATAAGGCTGCTTGGATCCTGCCCGTACAACATCCAGTTTATAGAGATTTTCTTCAATGCGCAAAAGTCGAGTATATTCGAAAAGGGTATACTGTTCCTTTTTTTCATAGTAGCAAAATTAACGCTTGATATATCAAGTGCACCTGCTATATCTTTATCGAAAACCTTCCCTTCTCTTTTCTCGCTTGAAAGAACGTCCCTTAACTTTTCAATTATCTCATTAATATCCAGCATAGTATCAACTCCTTAATTTTTTCAATATTATATCACAAATCTAAATATTATTGCAAATAAATATTGCAAATTGACATTTTTTTTATAGTTATCTGCTTTTTTTGTAATAATTTTAAAAATAAAGAAGGACTAAACTATGGAAAAGATCGTAGAAAGAATAGATGAGATACTTTTTAAAATAGCCGACGTTATCCTGTAAAAATATCAAATTTATTACAAAACTTGTAGAATTGTTAAAACTTTGTAAATTTTTTAAACAATTAAAGATGATTAAATATTTACTAAAGCAATTTTTCTATAAAATAATGAAATTTTAATTTTTGGTTGTTTATTTAAAATTACTAAAATAAAAATGGAGATTATATGGAAGAAGTAAACTTAGTTTCTGAAGCTTTTAAGTTTATGGTTTTAGGAATGGGAATTGTATTTTTATTCCTTACAATTATGGTATTTGCTTTAAAAATACAAGCAAAATTAATCGAAAAGTTTTTCCCGGAAAAAGAAGCTGAAACTTCTAACGAGTGGAAACCACAGACTACACAACAATCTGATGACAAGAATGTAATCGCAGCCATAACTGCTGCAATAATACATCATAATAATCAAAAATAAAAAGGTTAACAATAATGTCAAAAAAATTTATTGATATAATGGATACTACTTTTAGGGACGGATTCCAGTCTGTCTTCGGGGGTAGAGTTCTTATGAACGATTTCTTTCCTGCAGTTGAAGCGGCGAAAGAAGCTGGTATCACGCATTTCGAATTTGGTGGAGGAGCAAGATTTCAATCTTTATTCTTCTACCTGCAGGAAAATGCTTTCGATATGATGGATAAATTCAGAAGTATCGTGGGACCGGATGCAAATCTTCAAACACTTTCAAGAGGTATCAACACGGTAATGTTGGATACGGGAAGTAGAGAACTTATCGACTTGCACGCAAAAATGTTTGCAAAACACGGTACAACAACGATCAGAAACTTTGATGCATTAAACGATATTGACAACTTGCAGTTTTCTGCGCAGTGTATCAAAAACCACGGGCTGAAGCATGAAGCTGTTGTTACGATGATGGATCTTCCTCCAGGTTGTGAAGGTGCACACGATGTTCCATTTTATGAAAAAACCCTAAGAGGTATTTTAGACAGCGGTCTTCCTTACGATTCAATCTGTTTTAAAGATGCGAGCGGTACGGCAAACCCTAATAAAGTATACGAAACTATCAAAATGGCAAGAAAACTTGTAGGTGAAGATACACATATCAGACTTCATACACATGAGACTGCAGGTGTTTCTGTTGCATCATACCTTGCAGCTTTAGAAGCCGGTGCAGACGGTATTGACTGTGCGGCAGCTCCTGTAAGCGGAGGAACAAGCCAGCCTGATATCCTTACTATGCTTCATGCAACAAAAGGAACCAAATATGACCTTGGCGGATTAACTACAGATAAAGTTTTAGCTTACCAAGATGTATTAAAAGATTGTCTAAAAGATTACTTTATGCCACCTGAAGCTACTCAGGTAAGTCCATTGATCCCATTCTCTCCAATGCCGGGCGGTGCTTTAACAGCAAATACTCAAATGATGAGAGACAACGGTACGTTAGACAAGTTTAACGACGTTATCAAAGCTATGAGAGAAGTTGTTGAAAAAGGTGGTTACGGAACATCTGTTACTCCTGTTTCTCAATTCTACTGGCAGCAGGCATACGCAAACGTAAACTTCGGTGCTTGGAAGCAAATAGCTCCGGGTTACGGTAAGATGGTACTTGGTTATTTCGGTAAAACACCTGTTGAACCGGATCCTGAGATAGTAAAACTGGCTTCAGAAAAATTAAAACTTGAACCTACTACTAAAAACCCGCTTGATATAGCTGATGAAGATCCTAAAAAATCTATCGCAGCATGGAAAGAAAGACTGGAGATAGAAGGTATTGAAGCAACTGAAGAAAATATCTTTATAGCAGCTGCTTGTGATGAAAAAGGGATCGCTTTCCTAAAAGGTGAATCACCGTTAAATATAAGAAAAGTAGAAGAATGTGAAAACATTACCTGCGAAACTAAAAATGATAATGATAAGGGAGAAAATAAAATGGCAGACGGAAACTATACGGTAGTTGTAGACGGTAAAAAATTCAGCGTGCAGGTTGCACAAGGGGATGTTGATATTCAAGTAGCTGCACCTGCAGCGGCTGAAACACCGGCACCTGCAGCTGAAGCTGCACCTGCACCTAGTGCAGGCGGAACTGAAGTTGGAGCAACTGTAAGTGGAAATGTTTGGAAAATATTAGTAGCTGTTGGAGACAAAGTTGAAAAAGGTCAGGTTATCTCTATCCTTGAAGCTATGAAGATGGAAATCGACATTGAAGCACCTTGTGCCGGAACAATCACGGCTATACCAGTTAAACCTAACGATGCAGTCAATGAAGGTCAAACAATAGCAGTTATAGGCTAAGTGAGAAAAGCTTTGGAGAAAAAAATGAACAAAAAAATCATCTCTGTTCTATTTTTGATGCTTGTCACCCTGTTTAGTACGAATATGTACGCCTCAGGGGGACATGAAGCGGTCGAAACAGAACAAAAAGAGTACCAGCCAAAGACTCTAACTCAACTTGTCGAGTCTTTTTACGAAACTACAGGTATCAATGCCTTATTAAATCCTAATGATGATGTAATGACATCAGAACCAAATCCAGCAGACGCAAGACCAATGTCAAACTTTGAACAAACATGGGGAAGAATCATCATGTTTGCTATCGTTTTCCTATTATTTTACCTTGCTATTGCAAAAGGGTTTGAACCCCTTCTTCTGCTTCCTATTGCCTTTGGTGGTCTTTTAGCCAATGTTCCTTTGGCAAATATGGGTGGAGAACACGGTATGCTTGGTATTATCTATAATATGGGTATCGCCAATGAATTTTTCCCGCTGCTTATTTTTATGGGTGTTGGAGCTATGACAGACTTTACTCCGCTACTTGCCAACCCTAAAACTGCACTGCTGGGAGGTGCTGCGCAATTTGGTATCTTCGGATCTTTGGTTGGTGCGGTTATGCTTGGATTCAGTTTACAAGAAGCAAGTGCTATCTCGATTATCGGAGGAGCTGATGGACCGACGTCGATTTTCATTGCAAACAGACTTGCGCCTGAAATGCTTGGGGCTATCGCGGTTGCCGCATATTCATACATGGCACTTGTACCTGTTATTCAGCCTCCTATTATGAAGATGCTTACTACAAAAGAGGAAAGAAAGATCAAAATGCCTCCTTTAAGAAAAGTACATCCTTTAGAAAAACTTTTCTTACCTATCCTTATTCTTATGATGGCTGTACTTATCCTGCCTGAGTCTGTACCTCTTATCGGAGCATTTGCACTTGGTAACTTTGCAAAACAGTCTGGTGTTGTTGACAGATTAAGCGATACTATGCAAAACTCGCTTATAAACATTGTAACTATTTTCCTAGGATTAGGTGTAGGTTCAAAGCTTGCTGCCGATAAATTCCTGGTTCTTGATACCATGGGTATTATGATTATAGGTCTTATCGCGTTCTCTGTTGGTACTGCGATGGGTGTGTTAATGGCCAAACTAATGAACAAATTAAGTCCGAAAGACTCTCAAATCAATCCCTTAATAGGAGCTGCCGGTGTATCTGCCGTTCCTATGTCTGCAAGGGTTGTTAGCAAAGTAGGGAGTGACGAGGACAAATCAAACATTCTGCTGATGCATGCAATGGGTCCAAACGTTGCGGGTGTAATCGGATCTGCCGTTGCGGCGGGTGTATTATTATCAATATTTAAATAGGGAAAAAAAATGTTAGAAATAAAAAATTCAATTGGTTTAGAAAATGTAGGTGAGATTTACAGAAATCTCGACCTTGACACATTAATAGACCATGCGGTTGAGAACGAAGGGGCTACTATTAGCTCTACTGGTGCATTAATGATCGATACTGGGATCTTCACGGGAAGAAGCCCAAAAGACAAATATTTTGTTAATCAAGACCCTTCGAACAAATATATCTCTTGGGGAGATGTTAACCAGCCTATTACAAAAGAGATCTACGATTCTCTTTTAAGTGTGGGTAAAAACCAATTAAACGGTAAAAACCTTTATGTGACTGATGTTTACTGCGGTGCGAGTGACCAAAGCAGAAAATCTATCAGATTTATAACTGAGATCGCATGGCAGTCTCACTTTATCAAAAATATGTTCCTTCTTCCTTCAGAAGAGGAGCTTGAAAACTTTGAGCCGGAGTTTACCGTTTACAATGCTTGTAAAACAACTAATCCTGACTTTAAAGCCCAAGACCTTAATTCTGAAGTTTTTGTTGCTTTTGACGTAGAAGCTAACGAAGCTGTTATCGGTGGTACCTGGTACGCAGGTGAGATGAAAAAAGGTATCTTCTCTATGATGAACTATTGGCTTCCTTTAGAAGGGAAACTGCCAATGCACTGTTCTGCAAACGTTGGGAAAGACGGAGATACGGCATTGTTCTTCGGACTTTCGGGAACAGGTAAAACTACACTTTCAACTGATCCGCACAGAGCCCTTATCGGTGATGACGAACATGGTTGGGATAACGATGGAGTATTTAACTTCGAGGGAGGTTGTTACGCAAAAGTTATCAACCTTGATCCAAGTTCAGAACCTGAGATCTTTGCGGCAATTAAAAAAGGTGCTATCCTGGAGAACGTTGTTGCAAATGACAAAGGTGAAGTTGACTACAGCGACGGTTCTAAGACTGAGAACACCAGAGTTTCTTACCCTATTAACCATATTGAAAACATCCAGCCGGGAAGTATAGCAGGACATCCTACTAATATTATTTTCCTAAGTGCAGATGCATTCGGTGTATTGCCTCCTGTATCCAAACTTACAAAAGAACAGGCAATGTACTACTTCCTAAGCGGATACACTGCCAAAGTTGCAGGAACAGAAAGAGGTGTAACTGAACCTCAAGCTACGTTTAGTGCATGTTTCGGGGAAGCTTTCCTTCCTCAACACCCGACTGTTTACGCAAAACTTTTAGGTGAAAAGATCGACAAGCACAACGTAAACGTTTACCTGGTAAATACTGGATGGACGGGAGGTGCTTACGGTACCGGATCTAGAATGAGCATTAAAAACACTAGAGCCTGCATCAACGGTATCCTTGACGGAAATATAGAATCAAGCGAATTTGAAACGCTTCCTATCTTTGACCTGTCTATCCCGAAAACTTTAGCAGGTGTTGATACTGAAGTATTAAACCCTAGAAACACTTGGGCTGACAAAGATGCATACGATGCACAGGCAAAAGAGCTGGCTTCTATGTATGTTGAAAACTTCAAAAAATACTTAACAGATGACAGTGATTTCGACTTCACTTCTGCAGGTCCTCAACTATAGTATCAGCTTTAGTTACTGATCTTAACCAAAAATATTAAGGGAGCTTTAGGCTCCCTTTTTTTATTATTAGCTACAAACAATTAATAGGCAAACATATGACAAAAGAACAATTTTTAAAAAATATAGAGCAAAACTGCAGTGAAATAACGTTTTTAAGCGTAAAGCATATGACAGACAAAATATACAAAGATAATAAACCTTTCGACAAAGATGAAAATATCGAATTTTTCTCAAACTACAAGAACTACCATCTTTACCTGAACGATTTTGCCGCAACCATATACAGCAGATACGCTTCAAGCGTAAATAATATCTATATCGATGTGTGCGAGTACCTGGATATCTCGGTAGATAATAAATATACCCTTGAACATACAATTATGAAGCTTGAAAAACAGACACCGCAGCTGCTTTTGGGATTAACAGATGAAGATATCCAAAAACAGACGATCATGCACTTTGACGAAAAACTGGATGCTATTGACGGGTCAAGCCATTATAATGAAAACCTTGATGAATTTAAAAGCAGAGTCGATAAACTGAAATCAAATATAAAGTTGGTAAAACAGGCATTAAACTATTAAGTGCCCCTTTATCAGACTCTAGTGTTATAAAGGACTTTTTTGATACAATTCCTTTTATGAACGATAATAAAACAAGATCAGCCGTTGCCTTTACGGGAGCATCAAACAGCGGGAAAACAACACTTATTATAAAGATTTCCAATGTTTTGCAAGAACAAGGCTATAAAGTTGCAATCATTAAACATGATCCAAAGGACAAGGCTGTTTTTGACAAAGAGGGAAAAGACAGTTACAGGTTTTCACAAACAGGTGCCGATGTAGCTGTAGTGTCACCGAATAAAACTACAATATTTAAAAAAGAGACTTCAACAATTGAAAATATCATTCAGTCTTTCGGTGATTTTGATTTTCTACTGGTAGAGGGTCTGAAAACACTCCCTCTGCCTAGAATATGCATACAAAGAGAAAATCTACAAGAATCATACTTTCAGGTCAGTGATACTATTGCCACGGACGGGTCTATAGAAAGATCGCTTTTCCCAAAAGGGATGCAGATACTTGATATGAATGATACGGAGCAAATTATAAACTGGATAAAAATAAACGGGAAAAAGGTGTAAAATGGAACAAATATTAAATACTATTAAAGAAGCAAGCATTGAGATCAAAAAAACTATCGAACTTGGAGATACCGGTAAAAGTGAACAGCAGAACTCTACAGGAGACACCCAACTTAAGCTTGATATAGCGAGTGACATAATTATTGAGAATGCATTTAAAAAAATAACTGATGTAAAAAGAATAGTAAGTGAAGAACAGGATATAATAGTTGATATCAACGAAAACGGTAAATACCTGATAGCTTATGATCCCCTTGACGGAAGCAGCCTTGTTGACGTGAACCTTTCGGTTGGTTCTATTTACGGTATATACAAAGAGGACTTTACGGGTAAGAATATAGTTGCTTCGGTTTATGTGGTTTTCGGTCCAAGAGTAGAGATGGTAATATGTGACGGGGAGAGCGTAAAACTTTACAGACTTCACAATGATCAATTTACATATGTGCAGGATATCAAGATGGATCAAAAAGGTATACTGAACTCTCCAGGATCAACCCAGCAGTGCTGGTATCCCCATCACAGACAAATGATAGAAGATATCTTCAGTGAAGACTATACTTTAACATACAGCGGCGGGATGGTTCCAGATCTTCACCATATCCTGGTAAGAGGGGGTGGACTTTTCTCATATCCCGGAGCCAGCGACAAACCGCAGGGAAAACTTAGACAACTCTTTGAAGTATTCCCGTTCGCCCATATATTTGAAACAGCAGGCGGTGCGGCAACTAACGGGAAAGGAAGGGTTTTAGAAATAGAAACTACTCATATCCATGATACAAGCCCCTGCTTTTTTGGAAGCAATTACGAGATAAACAAAGTAATTGAGGCTTATAAAGAGCACTAATGGAAAAAGAAAAAGATCAATGGGACGTGAAGCTGGATCATCAGCTTGAAATAATTTATAAATGCCAGCAGGATCATAATGTGGACTCCTGCATGAAATGTGAAAAGCTCCTGAACTGCGAGATCAGGGATAATTATATTAAAGCTGTTTATGAGAGTATGAATAAAGGAAGCGGCGGCGGATTTGAATTTTAAACAAATTAAATCTATACTATGATATAATAAATTATAATTTTATTCGAGGATTACTCTATGAGAGACATATTATCTAAAAAAGTGGATTCATTACCACCTTTACCAAAAACAATATTGGATTTGGAAGAATTCAAAAAGTCTGCTAACAAAGATTTAGATGAGCTTCTAGCTATTGTTGAGCAGGATCCTTTAACTGTTGCTACCCTTTTGAAAGTAGCTAATTCGGCTATGTTCGGATTTAACAATAAGGTTGAAACAGCAAGTCGGGCTATACACCTTTTAGGTGTTAACTTTACTTTATCTATAGCTTTCGGTAGTGCCATTAAGAATGCATTTAAAACAAACCTTGAAGCTTACGGAATAAGTGCCGACCAGTTTATGAGACTTGCTAATATCTCTTCAAATCTTTTATCGCTTTGGTACGGTAAAATCGACAATGAGACAAAAGAAGAGCTTTTATTACCTGTATTTTTACTCGAAACAGGAAGATTTGTATTATCAAGTATAGCAGCGGATGAGAATATAAAAGAAAACTTCCTTATAAAAATAAAACAGAACCCGTCAGATATACCTGCAATTGAGAAAGAGTTCTTCGGTACAACTTCAACAAAAGTTACCGCTTCGATATTCAGACACTGGAATTTAAGTGACAGTCTGATCAATATGATCGAATATACTGACGACTTCGCGGACTGTCCTGATCAATATATCAAACATGTACATATTATGAATGTTATAAAAATAATCGCTAATGTTACTGATCCTTTAGGCGACAAATTCGTTGAAGAGGGTATGGCAAAGGCTGAACAGTTCGGTCTAGATACGAAATCTTTGGAAAAAGCTATAGAGAAGATGCAGGATAGACTATTAGATGAGTAATTTCCACTCATCTATTTAAATTTATTTCTTTCTGTTTAGTCTCTCTTTAACCAGCGTTACCGCTTTTGAGAGATTCTCTTTTTTCTCTTTTTCACTCATAGAACCTTCTATAGTCCCTGATTTTACCTGTCCTGTATATATCCTGTCAACCGTTCTATCCTCATTTACAAAATAAACAAAATATTTCAGAACATCCTGGCTTTTAACCTGCAGAAAATGTCTCATCTCTCCGTTTCTGTCATATATCCAAGGATCTTTTTGATCCCCTTTCAGCTCTATATTTTGATTATGAGCCTGCCACTTTTTGATAAACCACGGTGCATCGGAGATATTTGATACTACCGCATACCCTCCAATAGGAAGATTAAGCATATTTTTAAAGTTATTAGCCAAAGCTATTGACTCATGGTTACCTACGTAAATTACCGTATTTGGTTTTATTATACTTTTTGCCGAAAACTCCTGATTCTCAAAACCGATAAGCTCAACCTTATCCGGCAGCTGATCCAGGGTGATCACTTTTTTTTCGATTTTTTTAGGGGGTTCAACCGTTAAATAAGTCAATCCCACCAAAAACGCTACACTTAAAAAAACAACTTTTAAAGTAGTTCCCAGTCTATTCAAATTTTCCCCTTTTTTGCATATCTGTTAAATAATCTGTCAACTTTGATTTCATCATCCAAAGGAGTTCCCTTTATTATATGCTCAACCAGGCAGGAAGCCAGATAAGGACCAAGTACAAACCCCCTGCCCCCTACGCCGTTCAGGACAAACATATTTTTATATCTTGTAAACCTTTCAGCCTGTACATGGGTACCGTTTCGCAGATATGGGAACTCTTTAAGCGTTTCACTGCTGTTGATCACCTCTCCCACCATAGGAAAATAGTCCTCGCTGCAGGCTCTTGCACCTGTAAAAGATTTAACGATTTCAATATCCTCAAGTTCAATAATATCAAAAGCTTTTTCAAGAAGCTCTTTGTTGTTCTTCTCGGTATTGAGTACATCTTCCTGTTTTCTATTGTGAGTTGCACCTATGGATACACGAAATTTACCGTTTTCTACTGGAAAGCTTTTTGATACGGAGCAGGCTTTGTGATAATTATGCTCAAGCTTTGTTGATGTTTCCACATCAATCCTGTAGCCCCATACGGGTCTGATCTTCATATACTCTTCACCTGTCAGGTTAATACCAGCCCCCGTGCTGAGAATAAGGTTCTTGCAGCACAGGTCATTATCCAGGAACCATTTTCCATCTTTATATGATATTTGCTTTACTTCTTTCTTAAAAAGGGTCTCTATACCGTTCTCCTGCTCCAAGAAACTAACAGTCATCATTTTACAGACCCCGAACGAATTTACAACGGTTCCTATCTTGAAATAGTAACCTTTTTCATCCTCTTTATAAGGGAAATCCATATAAGGCCTATATGATTCAAACTTCTGTTTATCTGTGTCATTCTGGGGAATTCTCGTAGTTCCGCAGTTATCTATAACATTTGGAAAGTTCTTCTTATAAAGTTTAGTTGAGAATTTAAGCGATCTAGTTACCAGGTCTTTAAAGGGATTAGGCTTGCCAAGCAGAGGCGATAAAAAAGCTCCCGCCGCACCTGAGGCACCGGAAGCTATATTTGGTAATTTGTCTATTAAGAGTATACTTTTTGAGTGTTTTGAAAGCTCATAGGCAACACTGCAGCCGCAGATCCCTGCGCCAACTATTATATACTCATACTCTTTCATTTTATACTGTGATCTCTTTTATATCCGCAATAGTTTTAAAGCTTGCGTATACTGTACAGATCAGGTTCTTTCTGTTATTTTTAATATTTTCATCTTCATGGTTAACGAATACATTGTCAAAGAAAGCATCAAGCTGAGGCTTTAAACTGAAAAGCGCTTCGAGCTCTTCGTCAAACGTGGTGTAAACCCGGCTTTTAACTTCTGAGAACTTGGCAAACAGCTCTTTTTCCTCTTTATCGCTGAATAACGACTCGTTTATCTCAAGACCCGCAGATTCATCCATATCTTTAACAATATTTGCAACCCTTTTGAAAGTATCGCTGGCATCTTTAAAGTCGCTGCTTTTTACCAAAGGATCAACCGCTTCGATCTTCTCGCAGATACTTAAGATATCTTTTTCACCGCTGCTGTTAAGAACAGATTTAACCACACTTGGGTTTACGTTGCTGTAAAGTTTGTATAGTCTTTCGTCTATAAATGTTTCAAGCTGTCCAAGATCGATATTCTCATATAATCCTTTAAGGCTTTGCATCACTTTGTTCAGGTCAAGTTTAAGTTTATGCTCTTTTGCTATTTTAAATATACCGGCAGCCGCACGTCTAAGTGCAAAAGGGTCCCTGCTTCCTGTAGGTATCATTCCAACGCTGAAAAGTCCCATAAGGTTATCAATCTTGTTTGAGATTGAGACAACCGAACTGAATACGTTTGAAGGAAGCGCACTCTCCTCTCCGTCGGGAAGATATTGTTCTTTTAACGCGGTACAAACAAGAGGATCTCTTTTTTCTATCTGTGCGTAATAATATCCCATTAACCCCTGAAGCTCCGTAAACTCGTAAACCATATCGGTAAGTAGGTCAGCCTTGCTTATCATAACAGCTTCTTCTAACAGGTTTTTATCCTCGTCAAGATCAAATTCCGCAGCTATCGTCTGCGCGATCTTGCTTTCTCTTACGCACTTGTCATACATGCTTCCAAGCCCTTCAACGAAACTTACGCTTTTAAGACCTTCATTGTTAAGACCGTTCTTGATATCGTTCTTCCAGAAGAACATACCGTCGCTTAATCTTGGTCTTAATACCTTTTCATTCCCCGCGACAATATGGCTGAAATCTTTTGTGTAAGAGTTTGAAACTACAATAAATTTATTTGTGATCTTACCGTCTTTATAAACTGCAAAATATCTTTGGTGCTCTTTCATAGAGTTTACTATAACTTCATCGGGAAGCTCAAGGAAATCTTCATCGAAGTTCCCTAAAAGTGCCGTTGGAAATTCGGTGATCGAGACAACCTCGTCCAAAAGTTCCTGATCAATCTCTATTTTAATATCGTTTTGCTTTTCTATCTTTTCCATTTGAGAAAGGATCATTTTCTTTCTTTCTTCGGGATAAAGAATAACCCCTTGCTTATCAAGCTTGCAGAAATAATCACCGGCAAAATCAAAAGCAAAAGGCTCATAAGAAACCATTCTGTGCCCGAAACTCGATTTTGAAGATTTCACCCCGTAAAGCTCACCCTCTACCAGATCTTCCCCTAAAACGATACTAAGCCCTCTGATAGGTCGGATAAAGCTGTCGCTTCTGCTTCCCCATCTCATAGATTTACCAAAATTAAGTTTTGATATAAACTCATTTATCATATCGTTTAGAAGCTCTTTTGATTCTTTACCTTTAACTGTTTGTTTATGGTACAGAAACTCCTGGTTGTTTCTTGCAGCAGTTTGAAGTTGATCCACACTGATACCGCATTTTTTTGCAAAACCGTTTGCCGCTCCCGTTGGTTCACCGTCTTTATACGCAATAGCGACGGGCGCACCCCAAAGCTCCTGCTCTTTATCTTCCTGGGCTGTTTTAAATTCCCTGTGCCAGAAAGTTAACCTTCTTGGGGTATAATAAAATTGAAATTCACATAATAGATCATTTGCTTCTAGAATATCCGACCATTTTTTCTCAATATTTGGTAACTCTTTTAAAAAAGGTATTGCCGGAAGCTCCTCAACTACGATCTCAATTAATAATGGTTTAATCATCTATTACTGTTCCTTTGTTTCGTTTTTTTCTTTTTGCTTTTTTTTCAGTTCCGCTTCTTCTAATTTATCTTTATGTTTTTCCACCTGTGTTTCATTCATTCCCCTTAGGAAAATAAACAAAATATAGATAAATACCGCCCAAACCAAAATGTTTACTATCTCTGCCATAAATAATCCGTTTTTATTTTAAAATCTGCATTATATCCAAATGTTCATTAAGTACCGCAAATCTCATAGATCTCGTCTAGATAATCTTTTGAGATACTTGCTTTGGATTCTTTTGTTTTAAGAAGCCGCTGTTTGATCTCTTCCAACTCTTCGAGCTGAAAATACTCAAGATAAGCGGGATTGATATCGACTTTTGAGCCGTCTATGCTTATAAGCTCTTTTATCTGCTCGATTAATTGCTCTTTTGTTAATTCATCCATTTTTAAACTTTTTCAATATCTGTTCCAGGTATAACTCCTTTTTGGGTTCCCCGAAATCATCACGGGCACTCTTGCAGCAGCCGCAAACAGTTCCGGCATCCGACAGTTTCCCTATTTTTCCTATATTATCGGCACCTTTTTCTTTTATTGAGTGTAATACTTCACCTAAACTTACTTTTTTACATGTACACACTTCATGCGACATATGAAATTCAGCCATTTTTCTCCTTTTTAAGCAGCTCGTACGCTTCATTTATCTCTTGAAGTTTTGCCGTTGCCTCATCAATTATGGATTGCGACGCGCCGCTTCCCGCTACGATATCGGGGTGATTTTCTTTTACCAGCTTTCTGTAGCTTTTCTTTATGGCTGCCATATCATCTTCCATACTTACTCCAAGCACCTCGCAGGCTTTTTGAAGTGACAACTCTTTTGTGTTTTGCTTTGAAGCGTAAAAATGCTCGAATGATGCAATAAGCTGTTCAAAGTCGCTTTTCTTTATCTCAAGGGTATTTGCGATATCTTCCGTTATCATAAACTCTGTTTTTGAAAAGTCGTTGTCTATAAATGCAAGATTTAAAAGGTACTCCATAACCTTTAATCTCTTGCCGTAATCCCTTTTTGTAAGTTTAAGGTATTTTTTGGCTACATCAATGGTATTTTCAAAGCTGTTCATCTCTTTTTTGTAGATCGATTTCAGCTGTTCCCTTACCTCTTGAGAGTTTTCAAAATGGTTTGATATATCAGTAAAAGTATGGCTTAATATTTCAGCTTCAAGCTCACTTACTTTTCCGTCCGCTTTTGCGACCTTTGCCATTAATCCGACTAAAAGACCCGCCTCGTGTTCCGCAAGGTCTCCTTGGAATTTCTGTTTGCCGTCAACCTTGATCCTCTCATAGTCGCTGCTTTTGTAATTTCTGTTCAACATAAAAAATATAAAACCAACTATTAGTAATACCAATAATTTAATCATTATCAATCCTATCTGTAAATTTGGTGTAATTTTATCAAACTTTAGGTAAAATCTCTCTTCTTGTTTTTAGATCATAAAATTATAATATATACGGGGTATTTAAAATGTTTGGAATGGGTTTTTTCGAAATTTTTCTGGTTTTAATCGTTGCTATCATAGCCTTGGGGCCTGAAAAGCTTCCAACTGCGGCAGTTGAAGTGGTAAAGTTCTTCAAAAAGTTTAAAAGCGGAATCGAAGATGCAAAATCTACAATTAACAACGAACTGCAGCTTGAAGATATGAAAAGAGAAGCACAGCAGTTTCAATCAAGCTTGACGGAAATAAAAAGCAATGTTGAAGATGTTACAAGCAGCGTAGATCTTGATATAGATGAAATAACTTCAATGGAAACAAAACCTTCCAAGAAAAAAGATGAAGAACCTGCTAAAGAAATAAAAGCAGAAAAAAAATCATCAAAAAAAGAGAAAATATCATTTGATAACGAGGATAAAGCATAATGTTAGAGGATTTAAAACCCCATATAGCCGACCTTAGAAAAAGGCTTGTTATATCAAGTGCCGCACTTTTTATAGCGTTTTTTGCATGTTTTGCGGTATATGAACCGATACTTGAATGGATGATGGTCCCTGTAGAAGCAGTCCTGGGAGAGAATTCCCAAATGGTTGCGATCGAAGTACAGGAGACTTTCTTCACGGCGCTTAAAGTTGCATTTTTCAGCGGATTCCTGATCTCTCTTCCTGTTATATTATGGCAGATGTGGCTTTTCCTGGCTCCGGGACTTTACGATAATGAGAAGAAGCTTGTAATACCTTTTGTTCTTGGTGCTACAAGTATGTTCCTTATAGGTGCATCATTTGCATATTATATCGTTGTGCCTTTCGGGTTTGAATTTCTTGTAAACTTCGGTAACAGCGTCGTAACTGTGATGCCAAGTATCGGAAAATACGTAAGTTTCTTTACAAAACTTCTGTTCGGGTTCGGGCTTGCTTTCGAACTGCCTGTATTTACCTTCTTCTTTGCCGTGATCGGTCTGGTTGATGACAGAATGCTAAAGAACTTCTTTAAATATGCGGTTGTACTTATTTTCGTACTTTCTGCACTTTTAACCCCTCCTGATGTTATTACGCAGTTCTTGATGGCGGGGCCTTTAATACTTTTATACGGTGTATCTATCTATATTGCCAGAATATTCAACCCCGCTCCAAAAGAGGACGAGATCGAAGATGACGAGACAGAAGAAGAGGATATGGACGAGGAAGAGTTCGAAAAAGAGTTTAAAAATGCTATGAAAGAGGATAAAAAACTTAAATAAAATGGCGTTAGACCCCTTAAAGACAGACAGCTACGACTATGAGCTTCCAAATGAGCTCATAGCTACCTACCCTGCAAACCCTGCAGATCACGCGAAACTATTGGTTTATGACAGAGAAACAAAAAAGATCACCCATACGATATTTAAAAATATTCTTCAATACATTCCCGATAATACGGAAGTTTTCTTCAACGATACAAAAGTTATAAAAGCCAGAATATTCGGCAAAAAAGAAACAGGCGGCAAGATCGAGCTTCTGTTCAACAAGCCCCTTGCGAACAATGAGTATCTAGTATATATAAGAGGAAGAGTTCAGGAGGGATACAGGCTTTTCTTTGAAAAAGGACTATTATTGGAAATAATCGCCCTTCAAGAGGACGGAAGCAGGATCGTGAAATTCTTCAAAGATGGAAAAGAGCTGGATTTCCTAAGTCTTGTAGAGATACTCAACGAAATAGGACACCTTCCCCTCCCCCCTTATATAAAAAGGGAGGATGAAGAATCGGACAATACAGCCTACCAAACACTTTTTGCCAAAAATTACGGAGCGGTTGCGGCTCCTACTGCATCATTGCATTTTACCCCCGAACTGCTTGAAGAATTAAAAGCAAAACACCACACGAACTATCTGACCCTTCATGTGGGTGCAGGTACCTTCAAGCCCGTAGAATCGGAAGATATACTTGACCACCCTATGCACAGTGAATATTACGAGATACCGCAAAGCTCACAGGATATTCTAAACAGCGATAAAAAGATTTTAGCTGTGGGTACGACCGTTACAAGAACAATAGAGTTTTACAATGATACGAAAAAAGCTGACGGCGAAGCGAATCTTTTTTTAAATCCTCTGAATCCTCCCAAAAGAGTTGATTATCTGCTTACTAACTTCCATTTACCCAAGTCTACTCTAATAATGCTCGTAGCTTCTTTTATAGGTCTTGAAGAAACTCAAAGGATTTATAGTGAAGCCGTTAAAGAAAAATACAAATTTTTCTCCTACGGCGATGCAATGCTCATAATATAAGATATAATATCTTATGGCAAGAAATGAACTACTTACAAAAGATATAAATTCACTTATAAAACAAATCGCTATCCCTTCAAGTATAGGGATGTTTTTCAATACCATGTACAATGTAGTCGATACCTTTTACGTGGGAACTATCTCAACCGTTGCTATTACTGCACTTTCATACAGCTTTGTACTGTTCTTTATGCTTTTATCCCTTAGCTTCGGCCTCTCTTCAGCGATCACTGCTCACGTAGGAAATTCCCTGGGTAAACATAAAACTGTCTTAGCAAAAATATTCGTCTCGAACGGTCTTTCTTTTGTATTTACAGCTTCCCTGCTGCTTTGTATCCTTGGCTTTATCTTTATTGAGGATATTTTTATTCTAATAGGTGCAAGAGATCAGGCTCTGGCGCTTTGTCTTGAATATACCTATATCATACTTCTTGGAACCGTTCCCATGCTTTTGGGACTCGGGGCAAATGCAGTACTTATTGCAAAAGGAGACACCAAAAGCTACAGAAATACCCTGGTTTTCGGTTTTTTTCTAAATCTTGTGCTTGATCCTTTGTTTATCTACGGCTTTTGGATCATCCCGGAACTCGGCTTTGCAGGAGTTGCCTATGCGACCATACTTATCCAGTTTATAACTTTTTGCTACATCATCTACAAACTCAAACTAACAGGGCTTTTAGATCAGGCAGGGCTCAAGAACTTCCTTCCCGATATCAGGGTATACAAAAAGCTTTTTATCCAGGCCTACCCCATGAGCCTTAATATGTTCACAATGTCCCTTGGAACAATGGTTGTTACATACTTTGTCTCATCATACGGTTTTAAAGCTGTTGCCGCATTTGGTATCGGATACAGGGTAGAGCAGATCATTCTTCTTCCCATGCTTGGTCTTAATACTGCCGTTGCCTCTATCGTATCGAACAACTTCGGAGCAAAGAACTTTGACAGGATCCATGAGGTAAGATCAAAAGCTTTAAGATACGGATATATTATGAGCACCATAGGGGTGGCCCTGCTTGCGCTGTTTGGAAAATATATTATTATGATATTCAACGATGATCCGATGGTTGTGCAGACGGCTTATGAGTATACGATGGTGGAGAGTATCATATTTTTTGCATTTATAACCATATTTATCTCAAACTCCACTCTGCAGGGGATAAAGCAGCCTTTTATAATCCCCGTTATAAGTGTTTATAGACAGCTTATTATGCCTTTTATATTTTTATATCTGGTGGTTTTCGTATTTAAAGCCGATATTTTTTATATGTGGATTACAATGCTGCTAATAGCATTCAGTGCAGCAGTTTGGATATATCTTTATACAAAAAAGAAGTTAGCATTCATAGAAAGTGAATCGATAAGAAAGGGGATCAGATGAAAAAGTTGATTTCAGCGGTTTTTATATCTGTTTTGATCTTTTTGGGTTTAAACGGATGCGGCAATATTCAGCCTGAATTTCAAGGGGAAATGAATATAGAGTTCATAACCGCTCTGGATAAAACAATGCAGGGAAAAGAGTAAAAACTACTCTTTTCTATTCTGCTGCTTGATAAGCTCTTTTAACTCCTGAACCTCTTTTAAAAGAGTATCTACTTTTTCATGTTCGTCATGGATCTCGTCTTTCATATCTTCATCCTGAAGTTTCTGCATCTCGCCAATGATAACCGCAACAAAAAGATTAAAAAACACGAACGCCGCAATAATAACAAAGCTCACGAAATATGCCCATGCCCAAGGATATACTTCCATTGCCTCGTACATAACATCTGTCCAGTCTTCAAAAGTAAGAACCCTGAAAAGTGTAAGCATCGATGTAAGGAAGTTGTTCCATAATCCCGAAGGCAGATCTGCAAACACGAAGCTTCCGATAATAGCATATATATAGAAAATGATGAACATCAGTATAACGATATCTATGATCGACGGGATAGCTTTTATAAGCATATCAATGATTCTTTTAAGTTCCGGCCTTGCAGTGAAGAGCCTTAGAACCCTGAATACCCTCATAAGCCTTGCGATTGCAGCAAAGGAACTGTTCTCCAAAGGTATCAATGTAATAGCAACAATGACAAAATCAAAAACATTCCAGCCGCTTTTAAAGAAATTTACGAGCTTCTCTTCTGCGGCCATTTTTATGATTATCTCTATAACGAAATATATCGTTACGAACCAGTCGAAAATATAAAGGATATTTCCAAAAGGCTGACTTGCATCCTCCAGGGTTTTAAACCCTAGAACCGAAGCGTAAAATATTATTATAGCCGTCGTAAGGTTGGAAAACCATCTGGCATCCCTGACCTCTTTTATTCTTGCAACAAAACTGTTACTTACCATTTATTTCTCCATCTTCAGATATTAAACTTTTTGGGAAGAATATCCAAAGAAGATTAAAAAATATATAAAGAAAATATTTTAATCTCTACTGCCGGGCTGTTTATTTAAAATTATAGTAAATTTCGCGCCTTTGCAATCTTTTCCATCATACTTAAAGTGATCATTTTCAACTGTAATTTTCCCTTCCATACCGTTTACGATGATATTGTAAACCATATTTAACCCAAGTCCCGTCCCCTGAGATTTATGCTTTGTCGTAAAATAGGGTTCAAACACCCTGTTCTTTATAGTATCACAGATCCCTCCCGCATTATCTTTGAAAGTGATATATATTTTTTCCTCTTTTAAATAGGCATCTATAAATATATACTTGTCAGCCAGGCATTTATCCTCTTCCACGAGGGCGTCTTTTGAATTATTTATTATATTCAAAAAGCACTGCAGCAGTTCGTTTTTATACCCTTCCATCTGAATATTTTCATCAAGATTGTAAACTGCAGTGATATGATTGTTTTTAAGGGTAGACCGGACAAGATTGTCACAGCTTTCAAACAGCTCTTTTAATAAGAACTGCTCTTTTTTCTTCTCACCTTTTATAAAATTCCTGAAATCATCTATCGTTTTTGAAAGATACTGTGCATTGTCATTTATGGTTTTGCAGGACTTGAACAACTCCTCCTCATCCAGAATATTCATCCTCTTTTGAACCTCCAAAGCCGTGGAAATACTTGAAATTACAGATAACGGCTGTCTCCACTGATGGGCAATATTTCCAATCATCTCACCCATTGAAGCCAACTTTTCGGTTCTAAAGAGCTGTTCTTGTATATCCTGATTTTTTTTGATCTCTTTTGAAATGATATTTTCAAGGTTTGCATTTAACTTTTTTAGTTCGGATGTTTTTTCATCCACTGTTCTTTTCAGTTTTCTGTTCCAGTATATTACAAAAGATATCACGACAAAAAAGAATAATGCAATATCCCTTAGAAGGATCCAGTCCAGCTCTTTTTTGATCTGAATAGTTGTCCACTTGTAAAATATCCTGCTTTTCTCATCATTGTCTATTGTTGCAAGTGTTTTATCCAAAACAGACACCAGTTCCTTTGGCAGAGTTTTGTGTACGGCTATTTTATAATGAAAAGTAAAATCAAGTTTTCGGTAGATCTTAAAGCCGTCGTATTTTTTCATTTTAAGAAGATACTGCGCAGTAATCCCGTTTAGTGCATAAAAATCTATTTTCTTTGATTTTAAAATATCAAAACCTGTCTCAAGCTTGTCTATCTCCGTAAGCTTTACCTGGGGAAATTTTTTTTCCAGATAGCTTTTTAATCTGCTGTTTTTCAGGACTGCGACTTTTTTATTTTTCAGATCGCTGATATCGTCAAAATAGATATTATTACTCTGTACATTTTCTATTAAAACAGCGGGAATCTTTAAGAAGTCGTTCTTTGTTAGATAAAAATCTTTTTCAATCCCTTTCTCCCGTAAAGTTGCAAAAACAATGTTATCCTGCATTTCCTTGGTCACTTTAAACTTAAGGCCGTTCTTTTCACTGACAAGATCAAGGGTATCTATAAATATTCCCTGGTACTCCTGCTGTTCACTCTCCCACTGAAAAGGTTTCTTTTCTTCTTTTAAAATGTAGACGACCTGTTTTGTTTTTTCGATCAGCTCTTTCTCTTTGGGAGTGAAGTTCAATCTGTCTGAAGCATAATATACTATTACCCTTCCTATCTCATTACCGTCATATTTTACACTCGTCTCAAAATGCGACAGCCCTTTAAACCCTGAAGGGATATTTTCATTGAAAACCATCCCCCGTTTTGAATCTCTGAAAAACCTAAGAAGCTTCTCTTTTTCCAAGTTCTCCTCAAGATATAAGGCTTTTATGTTTTTATTCTCTTGTAAGAAAGGCGTTAAGATACTTGGCAGTTCCTCTTTATCAAGATGGTAAACGGCACTTGCACTAAGCATCGCGATATTATGTGAATCCTGCTGTATCTTTTTCTCAAGGGCTTCCCCAAGAACAGCCAGGGGGAAAACAATAATAAATACCAGCAACCTCATCTTATTCATATCTGCCACGGTATGAGTCTTCAATCATTTTATTTATCAGTTTTTTTGATTTTAATATTTTCAATCCTTTGTTAAAACTCTCCAGCAGCTGTTTGTGTTCCTTGTTATTTTTTGAGACCATAAGATATACAGACTTTTCAAAAACACTTTTTTGGGAAAACTGCAGCTTGGATATCTGCTCTTTTGTAAAGTTTTTCTGAAGCAAAGACCGGGCAACGCTTAACGAACAGATAAAAGCGTCAAAGGTGTGTTTTTTCAGTGTCTGCCTTAGTCCCGCCAGGTCAGAACTTACCCAATGAACTTTCAGGGTGGAGTTCTTTATCATATCGTCAATTTCCTGGGAATAGGAATACCCTTTTGTTACGGCTATTTTATATTTTTTCAGGTCATCCACACTCTCAAAATCGATCTTTTTATTTTTTTTAAATATAAGTACGTTTTTTATAGTGAATATCTCATCTGAGAAATAAAAATCTTTTGTTCTTTCTTTTGTTTTAAGCCAGAACCCCGTTGCATCCTCTTTGCCTACTTTTGCAGATACATAGCTTCTCTTCCAGGGGTAAAAATTGAACTGCACATCATCACCTTGTGTTTTAAAAGCCTCTTTTGTTATATGGGCTGCAACACCTTTATGCTTTAAGGATTCTGAAACCCAGGGGCTCCATTCCCCTGTAGCTATATAAACAGTATCTCCATATAGCCACAATGCAAAGAGAAGTATAGCCTGAATTTTTATCATCATTTTGCCTTAAATCTATTTTATTACATTTTTATTACTATTTTAACAAATAAAACTTATAATAAAACATACCCCGTCATTGATATTTTGTACTTTTATTTGTGCATTGTTCTTGTCTATTATCTGTTTTGACATATAAAGTCCTATTCCGGTGCCTTTGCCTTGCTCTTTTGTAGTGAAGTTTGGTTCAAATATATGATCTATCACCTCTTTATCTATACCTCCCGCATTGTCGCTGATAGATAAAAAGATCTTTCCCTCTTTGTTTGATACATAAAATGATATCATCCTTTCTTTTGTACCATTCTGTATAAAAGCATCTTTGGCATTGTTTATTATATTAATAAGCACATGCTTGAACTCGGCACTGTTGAGTTTCACTTTTGCTTCAGTATCTCCGTTTACAACTGTTTTGATAGAGTTTTTTACCAATTCGTCCTTTACAAGTAAAATAGAGGTATCGATCATCTCTTGCAGTGATACCTCCTCTATTATTTCAGAGGGTCTGAAGAACCTTCTGAACTCGTTCATGGTATTAACCAAATGATCTATCTGCCCAAGACTGCTATTGACAAACTCTTCTATCCTCTCATCGGTGAGTTCTTTGTACTCATGGTCCGCCTGCATAGTCTGGATCTTCATTTTTATGATGCCCACAGGCTGCATCCACTGATGGGCGATTGAGTCTATCATCTCTCCCATTGCCGCAAGTTTGCTCTGCTGGGCAAGCATTGCGTCTTTGAGCCTTAGATCCTCTATTGATCTTTCCACTTCCTTTTGAAGGTTATTGTTCAGCCTCTCTAACTTAAGCTTGTCTTCCAAAGGATTTACCACCACGATAAAAGCGTCTTTTGAAGGCAGGAGAGTAAGCGAAAACTCAATATGCACAACTGAACCGTCTTTTTTTATACATATTTTTCTCTCTTTGCTTATATGCCCCAGTTTATAGGCTTCTATCAATGTTTCTATTATTTTTGGTATATCTTCCTTCCTGCTTAGATCCATACATGAAATCTTTACTATCTCATCCTGGGAATATCCCAATATCCTGCTGTAAGCATCATTTACCTCAAGAAATCTTCCTTTTAGATCTATCAGGGCAATACCGCTGTCGGCATCTTTGAACACGGAAGAGAGTTTTTTATTATTCTCGTCAATTTTTGTTACGTATATATCCTCTTTGTATATAAGATATAAAACAACCAAAAGGCTTACCATCGTCAGTATTAAAAATATTTTAAAGTTTTTGTTCTTTTGATCAATAACCTCTGCACCGCTTCTGATCACAAATACGCCTGATATAGTTTTATGTATAGGATTTTTAACGGAAATAAAGGTCATAAGCTCTTTCCTTAGGGGATCATACAGGGTAAAGCTATCTTCATTTTTTATTCTTTTTTCAAACTCTTTTTTGGTTTTAGAAGCCAAAGGAAGCAATACTTTCTCTTTTCGTTTTTTCTTTATAGCTTCCACGATCGATCTTTCCATATAGTAGCCGTCTAATACAGAAGAAACATAATTGCTTTTCTCCTCTTCAAAAAGCTTTTTATCCGCCAAAGCCTTGGGTATTAGAAAATTGGGTATTACGTTAAAACTGTTCATAAACTCTTTGCTTAATGCAAGTGTGCTATAAGAAATCTCAACGCTTCCTATATGTTCATCTTTGTAAAAAAGGGGGAATATAAATCTGTACCCGTTGAATATACGCCCCTCTTCAAAACCGTTTATCTTTTTCTTGTTTTTATTTACATAGGCAACCGTATCACGTATACCAGTTAGATTATCGCCGAATTTCCCCGGCCTGTGAAATCTTAAGAAACTTTCATTATCAGGAAGATGAAAATGAAGCTGTTTGATATCATAACTTTTTAAAAGATTATAGACATCTTTTAGATGATCATAAAGCTTTTTTCTAAGCTGTTCTTTCTTTCTTACATCACTTTTATATGCATCTTTAAATATTGATATTGTCTCTTTTGTATTTATATGGGTATAGAAAATAAGATCCGCCCAGGTGATATAGTCATCATAGTGGGCTTCATAATTTTGTTTGTACTGAACTGTTTTTGATTTTAAATATTCATCGATCTTGGTATCTCTTTCCCAATCCAGTATCATAAAAGAGATAAAAGACAATATAATAAATAAAATTGTATATACGGGAACTTTTCTCATAGTTTATCTAAACTCTCTTCCTATTTTCCAGCCAGATCATTGACTGTCTCTTCGATAGTCTCGAACTCAAACTCAAAACCGCTGTCCAAAAGCCTTTTTGGATAGATACTCTGTCCCTGTGTCAGCACGGTAGACCCTTCCCCGAATATAAGGCTCAATACAAATTTGGGAAGAGGTATCACAGTAGGTCTGTGCAGAGTTTCTCCCAAAGCTTTGGTAAGAGCATAATTTGTAGTATGCTTGGGTGCCGTCAGATTAAATATCCCTGACATATATTCATCATTTACCACAAGTTTGTAAACCCTTATAAGATCACTTATATGTATAAAAGAAAACGGATGTTTCCCGTCACCTATGGTTCCCCCTATTCCAAGCTTGAAAGCGGGAAGCATCTTCTGCAATGCGCCCTCTTCCCCCATAACGATACCGAGCCTGAAAACAGAGGTTCTGATACCGGCATCCTCTGCTTTTAAAGCTTCTTTCTCCCAATCTTGGCAAAGCTTTCCCAGAAAATCGTCGCTTAACTCATAATCCTCTTCATTATAGACCCTTTTGGTATCATAAATCCCTACTGCGGAAGTTGAGATAAACACCTCAGGTTTGACCCGGGCTTTCCCCATTGCTTCAACAAGTGATTTAGTGGTATCGATCCTGCTGTGGTAAAGCAGCTTCTTGTACTCTTCACTCCATCTGTGAATGATATTCGCACCTGCAAGGTTAATAACAGCTTTACACCCGTCTACCACTTCGGAAAGCTTTTCCACATCATTTAGGATATCCCTTTTTACCGGTACTACCGTATACCCTTCTTTGGTAAACATTTTTTTCAGGTTTCTACCTACAAAACCGCTTGCACCCGTTATTGCTATTCTTTTCATAATCGTTTACCTCCGATTCTTTATATATTAATAGTTTATCATAAATTATAATAATTTAGTATATAAATAAAGTATGTTTAATCTTAAATATATGCAATTAAGAATTCATTGTCTTAGCTGTTTTTAAACCTTTTTTATTATAAAATAGAAACAAAAAAGATATCACTTTATGACAATAGAAAAATTTCTTCACAAACTTGAAAAAAGAGCCAACAAGAACAGCTCCAACAATCCCTACAAAGACGAAAGGGTATTAAATAACCTCAGGATATACCTGAATATTCTCAAAGACAGATACTACAATGAAGTGATGCTTGTCGCCGAGGCTCCCGGCTACAGCGGGTGTAATATCACGGGGATCCCTTTTACGACCGTAAAGATACTTGAAGAGAAACCCCACAAAATATTCAATGAACTTGACAAAGAACTCTTTAAAGGAACCTACTTTTCGAATATAAGCGGATCTGTCATCTGGGACTACCTCAAAGATAAAAACACCCTCCCGCTTTTTTGGAACGCTTTCCCGTTCCACCCCTATAAAAAATATAATAAACTATCAAACAGAAAACCAACTTCAAAAGAGGTACTTGAGGGTATGGATTATATTGACGACCTTATAGAGATATTCAAACCCCGCACGATAGCTTCCCTTGGAAGGTACGGTCAGCTCTCCTTGCAGAAGATATATCCAGATAAAAGGATCGACTATATAAGGCACCCTTCCCATGGAGGGAAGAAGGGGTTTATAAAGGGAATGGATGAGTTTGTTTATAAAAAGTAACAAATCGTTACTTTTATTAATTTTTCTTATAATTATTCTTGACTAATATATAAATTTAATTTATAATTAAATTATTTATTAAAGGAGCCCTTATGATATCTGACAACATATTAAAAGATAAAATTATCCTTGCCCTTAGTTCAAAAGATGTAAATACCCTCACAAATCTTGCAAAAGATCTTTCATACAGGGTAAGAAGAGCCGTTGCAAGAAACGACCATACGCCCTCCTCTATCCTTGGAATTCTGGCATTTGACCCAGTTGCAAATGTCTCCTTTAAAGCAGTGGAACATAAAAACTGCGAAATAAAAAGATCCTTCAACGACTACAATCACCCATGTATCTGCTGTAATCTGAATGAAGCAAATATGGACTGCAACGCCTGTAAGAAGATAAATGAGTTTAACTGTTCCTAAAAACCTCTATTGCCCTGTTCCTGGAACTTTTTATATCCACAATTGGGGAAGAATAATCTGTAAACAGATCTGCCCCTGATGCATATTCCGTATGGATAGATTTTGGGTCAGTGTCTTTTAGTGCAGGGATCACTTGTTTTATAAACACTGCTTCCTTATCGAACTTTGCACTTTGCAAATATGGATTAAATACCCTGAAATAAGGAACCGAATCCGCACCCGTACTTGCAGCCCACTGCCATGAGCCTGTATTTGCACTTGCATCATAATCCAGAAGCTTCAAGGAGAAATACTCCTCCCCTTTTCTCCAGTCAATTAAAAGATTTTTTGTCAAAAAAGAGGATACCACCATCCTAAGGCGGTTATGCATAAGCCCCGTACGGTTCAGGTGTCTCATGGCAGCATCCACTATTGGGACCCCTGTATTTCCTTCACACCAGGCTTTAAAGTGACCTTCATTATCTTCCCATTTTATTATTTTTCCGTTAAAGTTCTCATGCTCGCTTTTGGGGAAATGATACAGGATATAGTTATAAAACTCCCTCCAGAATATCTGCCTTACAAAAGGTTCACTGCCGGGATATTTTTTTATTTTGTTAAACAGCTCCCTTGGAGATATAAGACCAAACCTTAGGTGTACGGAGAGTCTGGAGACGGCATCATTGGCAAAATAATCCCTGTCATGTTCATAGTTTTCAAGTTTCAAGGCAAACTCATCTACAAGCGTTGAAGCACTTTTATTTAGGAACCCGGGAAGCGGCTGCTCTTCAAAGCCCATGGATTCCAGTGTGGGAAAAGAGTCATATTCAAACTGAGTTTTTCTTAATAAATCGTTTCTTTGGTATTCCCCTATAGAGTCGCTCTGCCACAGGGGATTCAGGCTTTTATAAAAAGGGGTGAAAACCCTGTATGGAGTATTATCCTGTTTTAACGCCTGATCCGGATGGAACAGGTAAGAGTCGTAATACCGATCCATAGGGATCAGCTTTTCTATTGCTTTGTCCCTTTGCAGGGCATAGCTGTCAAAATCACAGCTTGCGAGAACCCTGTCAAAACCTCTTCCAAGCTCTTTGAATATCTCTTGGGGTCTGCCGTAAAAAACAGCCAGATCAAGTCCTATGCCTTGCAGCTCTTTTTTTAACTTTATCACGCTTTTATAAATAAAAGTAACCCTTTTATCATCTTTAGGCAGTTTCTCCAGTATATTTGTGTCAAATATAAATACAGGCAGTACTTCATCTTTGGCTTTTGATAAAAGTGCACTGTCGCTTATTCTTAAGTCTCTTCGAAACCATAATATCTCTTTCATGCAGACTCCGCTTGATTAGTTATATGATACTATATTATAAAAAATGTAAATTTTGTAGGGTAATTTTGTTGTTTAAAAGGGGAAAAGCAAAAGAAGGAGACACTTTTGCTTTTAAGTTGTGACTTTAATCTAATATATTTGGGATTAGAAGATAAGAGCCTAGACCAATTAAGATCTCAATTGCAATGATTGCAAATACGCTCGATTTTTGTGTACTAAAACTTCTAGCAATAGATTTCATAAATGATACCTCCTACTAAAATTTCTAAACAGCCTAATTATAACACACTTTTTAGCACCTGTCAATTCAAAGTGCTAAATTTTTTGGCACTATTTTTATAGTAGTGCTTATTTTTAAGTTTATTTTCAACATATGTTACAAATTCCTTCCAAAGTTTAGTTAAATAAACTAAAGTTTTATTTATATGCCTTTATATCCGACCTTAGAGCAAACTCTTTTGGATAGGGTTTTAAAAACTTCTGATCTTTAAGATAAGCTATATCGAACCTTTTGGCATAAAGATTTAGAAGCTTTACCACCGCAATAAGAGGAATAATCTGCTGCTTGTACTCTTCACAGGCATTTAGGATATCTTCCTTCTCCTCTTTGGTAATAAACTTTTTAAAATACCCGAAGATATGAAGCAGTACGTTATAGGTTTTTCCGATGCTCCCTTTTTCGTTTATCGCTTCAAGAAAACCTTTTTCATACTCTTTTAAAACTTCCTTTATCTCTTTCTTATCATGGTTTGCCACAATAGATCCAAGATGCTTGTAAGAGTTTTGGGATTTTGCATAGATAAGGTACTTGTAACTTGTGTGAAACTGCACAAGGGTTTTAAAGTCCGGACGTGATCCTAAAAACTCGTAAAGATCGTTATAGGCAAATACCTGCATAATGAAATTCTCTTTAAGCCAGGGGTCGTTCAGCCTGCCCTCCTCTTCTATTGGAAGATAGGGATAAAGCTTTTTAAGCTCTTTTGCAAATACCCCTACCCCTTTTTTCTCGCTTGGAGCGTTAACCTTCTGGTAAACTTTCACCCTTTCCAGACCGCAGGTGGGTGATTTTGATTTAAGAACAAAACCGCACAGAGTATCGCTTTTTGCTTTTTGTGCAAACTGCGAGGATACCTGTGTCAGCTCTTGGGTAACGTCTTTTTTTGTTTCGTTGGTCATAACCTTTATGCCCTCTTCAAACTCCACAAGCCTTATTGTTTCCCGTGGAGTGCCGAAGATCTTGGCTTCGGGACAGTATGGTATAAGTTCAAAATAGCTTGAAAGTTCATCTACTACGAACCTGTCTTTTGCACCGCTGCCGTCATATCGGCATTTGTGTCCCAGCAGACATTCTGATACGCCTATTTTCATAGAAACTCCTATTTATATAATATTCTAAAAAAACCGAAAAAGAAAAGAACAGCAGCTGCAATTTTCATATCGGCATCGAACAACAGGAGAAAAACTCCTGCAAACATAAAGGCAAAAGAAGAAACTAAAGGTTTGAAATAGTGCTTGATCTCTTTTGCGATCCATCCAAGCTGTGCTTTTGAAACCTCAACCTCCAAAGTACCCTCTGCCGCTTTTTTTATAACGGTTTTAAAATCACGGGCTATAAAAGGGATATCTTTTATCTCGTCTATTATTGTTTCTATTATGCTCTCTTTTGCACCAAGCGCCTTTGGTATATTTCTTTGCAGTATGGGAAGGATATCTTTTACCCCGTTGAAGTTCTCTATATAAGTTGTCCCAAGCCCTTCTACTATAGCGCTTACACGAAGAATATATATAGCATCGCTTGGCAGCTTGAAAGGAAAATCCCTGGTAGTCTCAAGCACCTCGAAGGCCAGCTTCTGCATCGATTCACTGTCAAGGTTTTCATTTGAGAATATCTCGAACATCTTTGAGGTAAACAAGGCCAGTTCCCCCACAGGAGCTTCATAGCTGATGGTTCCCAGACGTTTGTTTGCACTTATATATCCCTCATAATCCTGTTCATTAGCAGCTTTTATAAGTTCGATTATAGCTACTCTTATCTCATTGGGCACTGTTTTTACCATCCCAAAGTCAAGCAGCACAAGCTGGGAATCTTCGGTCACCAGCAGATTCCCAGGATGAGGGTCCGCATGAAAAAACCCGTTTATAAGCATCTGCGTCGTATAAAAATCAACGAGGTTCGAGATAATTTGCCTGAAATCTATTTTATGGGAAAGTATATTTTCCTTGTCATCAAACCTGAACCCCTCTTCAAAACTCATTACAAGTGCATCTTCACAGCAGTGCTGCTCGTAAGGTACAGGGAATCTGACCCCGCTGTCTTTATAGACATGAGAGAACTTCTGCAGGTTCTGAAGTTCTGTTGAAAGATTCACCTCCTGCATTATCATCTTGGAAAATTCACTTATTACCGCATCTATAGAGTTTTTGGTATAAAAAGAAAATAACGGCTTGAACAGATTGTTAAAGAAGTTCAATATCCTAATATCGGCGCTTACCTGGGATTTAATGCCGTTTCTTCTTAATTTTACTGCAACTTTCACTCCATCGGCCAGGTATGCTTCATGCACCTGTCCTATTGAAGCGGAAGCTATGGGCTCTTTTTCAAAATGGTTGAACGGTCCACCCTTTTTAAAGGCTCTTTTAAATACTTTTTTAAACTCTTTTTCTCCCATGGCAGGTATCTGGTCGTGAAGCTTCTTTAATTCTTCCAGATATTCTTGGGAGAAGAAGTCGGCCCTTGTTGCCAAAACCTGTGCAAGCTTTATGAAGCTTGCACCCAGAGTTGTAACGGTGTGTTTTAATCTCTGGGGAGACAAAGGCTTGAAAAAAAGGAAGTTTTTCTTCTTTTTTATAACCAGAAACAACGTAAGCAAAAAGGTAAAGACCCCGTATATCCTAAAGGGGGAATAAAATTTGAGCTTTTGAAAAAAAGTATCTATTTCAGATCCTCTTTTAGCTCTTTTTTAAGCTTCTTGAGATCATCTTTGGTTGCAAGTCCCAGTTCATCTATAACCTCTTTCAAAGTTGATTTGAACTGCTCTTTTATCCTGTCGTCTTCCTCTTTTCCTTTTTTCTCTATAGATTCAAGAAAACTTTTTGCATCATCTGTTTTTATCTTCCCGTTCTTTTCCAGCTTTTTTACTTCACTTTCAACTTTCTCTTTAAAAACTACAGCGGCCCCAAGCCCCGTGTAAAGTATCTCTTTTAACATAGCGAATCCTTTTTGTTTTAGTATATTGTATTAAAACTGCTTTTTGTATAGCTTTTATGTTATTCTATCACTTATTTTAAAATTTTTCTATAAGAATGGAGTTTTTTATTGTTTGTTGAATTTTTGTTTGGAAAGAACACCCGGGGTTGAACCCCGAGCGTTAAATGTTTTTATTATTGAATAGTATTGATAGTGATAGAGAATTCCAGGTCTTTACCTGCCAAAGGATGATTGAAATCTATTAGAACATCTTCATCTCTGATCTCTTTTACAACTACCTGTATAGGCTGACCGTCCTGCCCCTGTCCCTGAAGCGGCATACCGATTTCAAGATCAAGACCTTCAAATTGTGTTTTTGGAAGAGCCTGCATCGCCTCTTCGTTATATTCACCGTAACCTTCTGCTGCAGGTACAGTGATCTGTGCACTTTCCCCTTCGTTCATCTCTTTAATTCTTGATTCCAGTCCAGGAATGATCTGACCGATACCGTAAGTGAATTCTAGTGGTTCCGCATTAATATTGCTATCAACAACCTCACCGTTTATTTTTAATTCGTACATCATCGCTACTGTTTGATTGTCATTTATAGCCATATTGGTTTCCTTTTTTTTGATATAAGTCTCCATATTATCCAAACTAGGTTATATCAGCCTAAAAAGTGTGTATAAATTTTAAAATTTCATGGTGCAGAATCATCAAAGACCCAAAGGTGGATCACTCTGCGGATTCTGACTTGTTTCTTGATAATATGTTTTGCACCTTTTCTTCGTTTAGTATTACTTTGAACTCATCCTCGTTCTCAATTTCGGGAATATACTGTTCGTTTAGTTCTATCGCTTTTTCAAGATCATCGATCGCATTTTCTATAAAGCCCAGTACGCTGTAGACTTTGGCTCTTTGGTAGAGTCCGTCTGCATACTCACCGTCTATGCTCAATGCCTGGTTTGTAAGGTTCAAGGCCCAGTTCGCCTCACCCATGTCAAGCACGGCATCTGCTTTGTAAATAATAGCCTCCACGTCATCTGGTCGAAGTTCCAGTATCTCGTTATATATATCTATCTTACCGCTCAGGGTGGTTTCTGAAGATGCTCTCATCCATAACGAGTGCATTGTATTTGTTTTTTCAATCTCTTTTTGGTTCTGAAGAACCTGCTTGGTTCTTTTTGCCAGGTCTTTCTCTACGATATCCATTCTTCCTTCATAATCATCGATAACTTTGGCAACTTTTTCATTTACTATATTGGTGATCTTTTCATTTATATCTTTTATGGAACCCCACCCAACAAGAACAAGCAGGGAAGTTGCGGCGGCAATAATATAGAACATATTGTTTATCGTGGAAGTGGCATAGTTAACAGCATTGTTTGTAAACTCGATCTCTTTTTTCGCCAGTATCTCGTGAATCTCTACTTTAAGTTCCCGGTTCTCGTCACGCAGCTGTTTTAGTTCATTTAAAATATAGTTTTCAACAAAGGGATTGTAAAGGGGCTTTTGCAGGGAGTCAAGCTTTTCTTGGATCTTCTGTTCTTTTGTATCATTTATATCAATCTTTGAATCGGCATATATATTCAAAACCAGAAACAGAACTAAAAATAGTTTTTTCATTTAATTATCCTCATCTTTTTCATAATTTTTGTAGATGTTTTCGTATCAAATTTTTTTAAGATCTTCATAACCCTTTTGGTTTTTAATCTTATCAAGATATCGAAAACTTCATCAAGCTGCCCCTGTTTTATCATGCGCTCAAAAATATTAACAGCAACCTTTAATTTCATTTTATCATAAAGTTTTATAGTTTTGGTTACCTCTTCCCTGTTTATGCGGTCAAGTTTGTTTTGGCTTTGCTGTTTTATCTTTTCGTACTTTTTAAGTTCCTTTTGAAGTTTTGCATACTCTTTTTCAAGCTTCTGCTTTTTTTTTAGGTACTCAAGCTCTTTTGTTTCATAAAATTCGTTCAGTTCATCTTTTACCTTTATAAGTTCCATCTTCTCTTTATAAAGATTTCCCTCTGGCATAACTATCGCAAAGGTGTATGAGAAAAGCAGCAAAAAAACTATCCCTTTTTTCATTGTGCCGCTACTCTTCTTTTTTTAACAGGCTTTCGTACAGTGTTTTAAGTGCCGCATCTGCAAGATTGGATGAGATCCCAAGATGGAACGATATCTTTGAAGGGCTCATATCGAACATTTCAAATGACAGATTATTCTGCTTCAAAGCATTGATCGCATCTACTATTGCAAAAGTGTTCTCTTTTAACCCGATACCAACTATAGTTATAATAGAAAGGTTGTAAGTGATAAAAAGATTATCTGTTTTAAGCCTTTTTTCTATCTGTCTTCTTAGGTTGTTTATATCCCCTTTAAGATCTTCCTGCTCGACCAAAATAGCTATATCGTCTTTATCTGTAGGGTAATGATAAGTATTGATATTGAACTCGCCGAATATCTTAAGAAGCTCTGCCGTAAACCCTATCTCGTCTGCAAGCATATCTTTCTGGATATGAATTGAAGCCATATTATCAAGCTTTGCGATCCCCACAAGATCTTCCATCGGCACCCTTTCATTAAGTATCATAGTACCTTCATGTTCGGGGTTGTTGGTGTTTCTTATATTAATGGGTATCTTGCTTTTTTTACAGTTTAACATAGCATTGAAATGAAATACGTTAAACCCTTTTGAGCTTAGAAGTCTTAACTCTTTGAATGTAAGCCTTGGAATAACATTGGCATCGCTTATGATCCTTGGATCGACTTCATATACACCGTTGGTATCTGTCCAGTTCTCGTAAAGGTCTGCATCAAGCGCGTATGCAAGTTCCCCTCCTGTAAGGTCTGAACCTCCCCTGCTCATAACGGCTATCTCATTATTCTGCGTCACTCCGTAAAACCCCGGGATCAGATAGATATCCGCATCTTTGAAATCAAATGTTTTTTCTACGTTATCATAGGTTTTCGGCAGTACCTTGCCGTCCCTGAACTCTTCACTTAGAATAAACCCGAAATCCTCTGGAAGCATAAGTTTAACGTTAAGGTTTGATTTTTTCATAAACTTTTCGATAACTTTTGCATTATAGTGTTCACCTCTTGAAAGGCAGTAAGCCTCAAGCTTTTCATCTTTCAGCTTCGTATTTTTAAGATCGTTCTTCAAGGACTCTATAATCTCTTTTTTCTGAACACCCAGATCATCGCAAAGTTTTTCAAACTTTTTAACAATAGCTTCAAAACTCTGTTTTGCACTTACGTCTATAAACTGCTCCCCGAGATGTTTACCCTCTGTAGCAAAATTAAGTAAATGGTCTGTGATCTTCTGGTCGAAATCTTCGTCTCTACCAGGAGCCGATACGACCACCACTTTTCTCTCTTTATCGCTTTTTACTATATCGATAACTTTTCTTATCTGGGAAGCATCCTTTACCGAACTTCCCCCAAATTTACATACTTTCATTTTCTTCCTCTTCAAAAAGCCGGTTCAACTCTTTTAAAGTATCCTCAAGCTTTCTTGATACTTTTGTCATCTCCTGTGAAACGACACTAAATCTTCTGTTAGCTTCCCCTGTCGCTTTGGAAGCTTCAATATGGGCATTCAATGAGATAAAGCTTATCTCCTGGGAAATATCTCCCAACTGGTTTTGCACACTTTTTATTTTGCCGTTTGCCATATTATTCACTTTCCATCGGCGTAAAATCCCGTAAAGATAGAAAATCAGCCCTTTTTTTTACCGCCCCGAAAGGCTTTAGAGGTTTGTTATGTACAGAGTTATAGACAAAAAAAGCGTTTGTTCTTGGAAATGGAGAGATATTGTCAGGGCTTCCGTGAAGTATATTGCCGTCGTGAATAACCAAAGTTCCGGCTTTTCCGTATGCTCCTTTGATCTCATAATCTTCCATAAACTCATCGATCACTTTTTTACTTGGGACACCGTATTCCTGATTTTTTAAAGATTTTTTATAATTATCTTCAGGAGTTTCGCCCCTGCAGGATACGTATTTTTTATGACTTCCTGGAATAAGGTACAAAGGGCCGTTGAATTCATTGTTATCAGTCAGCATTATCCATGCCGTCAAACATCTGCATCTTGGCAGCCCGTCCTCCGTATGCCAGGTCTCAAAATCACTGTGCCAGGGAAATGATCTGCCTTTGTAAGCGGGTTTTATATTTATTCTGCTGTGGTGCATATAAACATCCCCTCCCAGTATCTGCCGTACTTTATCCAATATCCGGGGATCTTTTGAAACTCTGTCAAAAAGCGTGCTGAAAAGGTGCTGGTTAAAAATCGTCCTCAGCTCGTTTGATTCCGGCTCCTGGATAAACTCCTCGTTTTGGATAAGAGCATCGTTGGATGCCATGATCTGCACCTCTTGAAGCATCTCCTTCACCTCATCGCTTTTAAAAAGGTTCGGGAATAAAATAAAACCGTTCTCATCATAGTATTGTTTGGATATGTTATCTAAGCTGTCTTTACCGACCGATTTTTCGCTGAAAACCGTTCTGTCGCACCTTTGTATAATTTTTTCTTCCATCCCTCTAGACGGGTACAGGTCTTCCATATATTCACTCCTTTTTAAAATTATTGATTCTTTAGTCTATAACCCCTGTTTCTTACTGTCTCTATAAAATCTTTACTGAATCTGTCTCGTAGTTTTGATCTGATCTGATTCATATTCACTTCGATAATATTGTCGCTTACCATCTCTGGATCTTCCCACAAGGCATAGATCAGTTCCTCTTTGGATATGGGAGGCCTGTTCTTGTTCTTGATAAGGTATGACAATATTTCGTAAGCTTTGCCTCTTATTTTTATCTGCTGATTATTATTGTCAATGATCTCCCTTTCTTTATGGTTCACACCGAAATAATCGTTATAATAAAGCACCTCTTTAAAGTTATCCCTATGTATCGATTCTATCTTTGCCATAAAAAGATCCGTATCAAACGGCTTTTTTATTACGCTTATAGCACCGTTTTTCAGTAACTTCAGTTCAAACTCTTTGGAGCTGTTATTTGTTACTATCACAAATGCAGTAATGGTGTTGAACGTTGTCTTAAGAAGAGAAAGACACTCTTTTAAAGAGTCGCTTTTTATCAAAACAAGATTATAAAACCTTACGCTTAAATGATATAAAGCATCGTCAAATTCCGTTACTTCATCTATAATATACTGGGAAACATCGTTAAATTGATCTAAGATATCATTTTCTATTCCGACTGATAATAATCTCATGCTTTAAAGTTTTATCCTTTTTTGTTCGTTATCCTCAAAAGTAAGCAGAATATCATTTTGGCTTTGCAATATCTCTTTAACCAGACAAACCTCCATATCACCTTTGTCAATGAAAAACTTTTTTATGGTTTCCATTGCAAAACTTTTATCGGATTGCTCGTCAAGCTGTAATAATAAAGAATTATCGCTAAGAAGGATTTTCTGGTTTGTTACGTTGAAGTTTTTAAAACCTTTGATAAGGATGAAAAACTCGAGTTTCTCATCCCTTGAAATATCTAAATAATTCTTTATGTAGATAAAAGGCATTATTAGTCCTCTAATGGATATACACCGTTCTCATCATGATTTTCAGTTCCTTTGATAGGAGGATTGAATACACAGATAAGTCTCATATCTTCGCTTCCCCCGTAAAGGTTATGGTCATCATGTTCGTTTAAGGCATACATTACGCCGTCGTAAATTTCGTGTACGACTCCTGTTTTAAGATCTTCTATTTTACCGTTTCCTGCTACACAGTATACTGCTTCAAGGTGATTTTGGTAGTGGATATGGGTCTTGGTATTTGCTTTAATGATCGTCTCGTGGAAAGAAAACCCCATGTTGTCATCTTTTAAAAGCATTCTTCTGCTTGTCCACTGCCCCTCGTGTGCATGTACCTCTTTTTCACTTCCTATAATATCTTTTATATCTCTTACTATCATTTTATTAAAACTCCTCGCTTAATTTTTCTTTTTTGTCTTTAAATAACTTGTCTACAGCCGTTTCAAATCTTTTTAAACCTTCATTTAGGGTTTCCTCGTCGATAATAAGAGGCGGCAGGAATTTAACTACCTGTCCGTCGCTACCGCAGGTTTCAATAATAAGGTTCTCTTTAAATGCATATTCCGAGATTTCGCCCGCTATTGTTTTGTCGTCTTTGATCTCAAACCCGTATGCAAGTCCTCTACCTCTTACTTCAATAGTATAAGTATCGGCATGCTTTTTTGCGATTTTTTCCAAAGTCTCTTTTAATACCTTCTCTTTGTACTTAACAGCATTGCTAAGGTCATCATTCTGCCAATAGTTTTCTAGACTTACTTTTGAAGCTACGAATGCAAGATTGTTACCTCTGAATGTTCCCGTATGCTCACCCGGTTTCCATTGGTCAAGATCAGGCTTGAACAATAATATCGCCATAGGAAGACCCCCTCCTATTGATTTTGAAAGTGTTACCATATCAGGATTGATCCCTGCAAACTCGAATGAGAAAAACTCACCGCTTCTACCGTTACCAACCTGGATATCATCTATGATCAATAAGATATCGTACTCTCTACAAATAGATTCTAACTCTTGAAGCCATTTTGCACTTGATACATTTATACCACCCTCACCCTGGATAGTTTCAACGATAACCGCTGCAGGAATATCAACACCGCTGCTTCCGTCATCTAAGAATTTTCTGAAATACTCTAAAGTGTTCCAGTCACCGAAATAACCGTCAAACGGCATAAATGTAGCGTTACATCTGCTGATGTAGCTTTCATCCCTGTATTCGTTGTTACCCGTTACTGCAAGTGATCCTTGAGATAAACCGTGGTAACCGTTTGTAAATGAAACAACATTTGATCTTCCTTTTACAAGTCTTGCAAGTTTTAAAGCCGTTTCAACTGCATTGGTTCCTGTAGGCCCTGTGAACTGTATCTTGTATTCAAGGTTTCTTGGTTTTAAAATAAGGTTTTCAAAAGTTTGAAGGAACTCTTTTTTTGCAGTGGTAGCCATATCAAGACCGTGAACAACACCGTCACTTTTTAAATACTCGATCAATGCTTCACTTATAGCTTCATTATTGTGACCGTAGTTAAGTGTCCCCGCACCTGCAAAGAAATCGATATATTCAACATCCTGTTCATCTGTTAATATTGCACCTTTTGCTTTTGTAAAAATCGTAGGGAAGCTTCTTATATAACCCCTAACTTCCGATTCTAAGTTCTCAAATATTCTCATTTATTTTCCTTTTTTAATTTTATTTCATACAATACTTCATCTTCATGGGCATTGTTAAAGTCGCTTACTTCAAACATTGTTTCACTTGATATCTCACCCTCAATGTTTTGGGTAAGTTTTTCAAATAATCTTTGTGAAGATTTGTTGCTTGGGCTGATTGTAGTATGGATCTTTGTGATATCAGCCATGTTTTTTCTGGACAGGATCTCGTTGATCAGCCTTTGGGCTATCCCTTTTCCTCTGAAGTTTTCATCGACGGCTACCTGCCATACAAAAAAAACATCGTTTAATGTAGGATGAATATACCCCGAAACGAAACCTATGATCTTTTCATTTTCAACTGCTACACCGCAGCAATCTTTGAAATGGGTAGACTGCAGTAAATAAAGATATTCAGAATTTACATCTAAAATCTTTGTACTTTTTACAAGATTATAGATATGTTTCGCATCATTTTTATTTGGTTTTCGTAATATTATGTCAAAAGACATTAATCTCCTTTTACATTTTTATGTAATATTTTTACATCATTAATGTAAAATATTTACATATTTCATGTACAATATAACAGACTTATCTTAATATAAAGTTAATGATATTGGTTAAATTACACTAAAATATGTATTATTAAATACAAATATTAATCTATTTAATATCATTATATGTGTTTATAAATTTCCTATTTTTAGAAAAAAATAAATTAAAAAACGAATTTTAAACATTGCGGGGGTATAATTGCGTTTAATAAAACAAACTAAAGGACTACATTGGCTTTATTAGATAATGAAAAAGATATTTTACCGTTAAGTTCAATCGCAGAATTGTTAACTGCAAAGATTAGAACCCTTAAAATGTACGAAGATAAAGGGCTTCTCCCAAAGAAAAGCGAAGTATCGTCAAAGAAACTTTACTCCATAAATGATGTTAAGCTTATAGCGTTCACCCATTACCTGGCAAGTGTAAAAAAAATAAACGCAAACGGGATAAAATATATTCTGGAAATGCTTGAAAATAATATGGATGAAAAGAACCGTTATGAATTCCTTGATATTGTTGAAGAAAAGATGGAAAAACTTTCAGGAATTGATGTAAAAGATGTAGAGGTTATCTAATTTTTTACAATTTTATAGTATAAATGTAACTATTTGTAAAGACTTTGTAAAGAAATACTCAAAGCCTTGATTAAATCTTTTATAAATAACAATAAATCTCTATAATAATACTAAGAAGCTGTCCGACATCTCTTTTAAAATTGTCATGTCAAATGGCGGGCAGCTCTTTTCTTATCTCTTAGAACCCTAAAATCTTTTTTCGTTAACGACACGCTCGATCTCTTTTGAGATATTATCCATTTCTACTGCCGCTTTATTGGCCTGCGTTGCAATACTGGCATTCTGCTGTGTCTGGTGATCAAGTGACGTGATGGCGTCATTTATCTGTATAATACTGTTCTGCTGCTGCTTACTGGATGTCTCAACATCTTTTATAAGTTTCATGGTACTGTTTATCTTCTCGATAAGTTTATTATACCCCTCTATCATATCGTCAGATATTGTTTTACCCTCATTGGCTTTATCCGCAGCATTTTGAACAAGTGTTTTTATTTCATTTGCTGCTTCTGCTGATCTGCTTGCCAGGTTTCTAACCTCCTGAGCAACAACTGCGAACCCTTTACCCGCTTCCCCTGCAGTCGCGGCTTCAACAGCAGCATTAAGAGAAAGGATGTTTGTCTGGAAGGCGATCTGGTCAATCACGGTAATCGCTTCATTGATCGCGGAAACCTCATTATTTATATTATCCATTGAAGAAGTTGTTTTCTGGGCCAAATGCTGCCCCTCGGAAGAGACCTGTATCAGCTCGGAAGAGAATCCGGACATAATATTTATATTCTCGGTGCTTTTCTTGATATTGTTTGTTATCTCGTCAACAGCAGCCGACGTTTCTTCCAAAGATGTCGCTGCATGGTTAGAGTTTTTGCTTAAGGTGTCGACATTTTCAAGCAGTACTGAAGAGTTGTTCTTTAATATCTCCCCCTGGTTTCTGTTTTCGGTTAACATTGAGACTATAGAATCCCTTAGGGCATTGATACCCTCTATTAACTCTTTGTATTCGCCTGAAATTTTATTGTTCATGGGAATAGAACTGCTGTAATCGTATTTTGCATATTGTCCCAATACTCTTAATATATCCCGGAAAAGCTCCTGCTGTACGTCCATTGTCTCATTTACTATGTTTACGAAGGTCTGCACCTGCGGTGTAGAAGCCGGATTCTGGATCCTGTACGACAACCCGCCTGTCTGCATTTTGTTAAGGGTCAAGATAGTTTCCCCCGCACACAACATATCAAGCTCTGTTGACTCGTTTACTATTTTAACGTTTTCGTTGACCATATCCGCAAGGCGGCAGAATTCATCCGTTCCTTTCAGGCTTATTGGTTCAAACTCGTTATTCTTTCTTTCAAGATAACTTACAAATCCCAAAATACCGCCGTAAATCTTTTGGGTAGAACTGGTAACATTATAATAGATAAAGTGTGCAATGGCATTGGTTAAGATAACAAGCAGTATCAATCCTGCCGTTAGTGTATAAAAAACAGTATTTTTTTCATCAAGAAGAATAGATGTTTTTTCCAAAATAGTTCCGGATATGGCATCATCGACCTTTTTCAGAAGCTCTATTTTTTTTGTGATCACATCAAACCAGTAAGTGGGTTCGGCACTAAGGGTATTGGCAAGTATCTCAGCTTCTATCCTTTTTACCTCTTGTATCGCCGAGCCTTTTACCGTGTTTTTATAAATATCTATAAACTTATTATCGGCCAGGGTAATAAACTCCTTCATATATGTATCCTGCACCACTTTTAACAAATGAAATTTATGGTGAAGACTAAGATCTTTGCTTGCAAGCATATTTGACCCTACTGCCCTTTGAATTCCCGCTCTTTCCTTACTCATAAGGAAATTGTAATAAGCAAGAATATCTCTTGATATCTCTTTCTCCTGAATATTTTTTATCGCCTGGGGAATTATACCTAAAAGCTTGCCGTTAATGGAAGTGTAATACCCAAGAGCGTCTTTAAGTTCTATGTTCAAACTGCTTACGTTTTTTCTCGTGGAAGAGAGTTTTTTGAATCTTGAAAGTACATCATCTATTACGGGAACTATCTCTTTATCGATATCCCCCTTCTGCATTTCAGACACCAGTGAAGTAAACTCTTCAAGCCTTTTATTCGTAAGTTCTCTTTGGGAAGAGAGCTTGTTTGCGAATTTTTTCCCTTTGCTTCCAAGATATCCGGCACTCATACCTCTTTCTTTCTGGGTTTCATGGATCAGAAGCGATATACTTGATGAAAGCATCATTGTATTGTTGAGCTTTTGATATTCTTCTTTCTTTTCATAATTCTCGTAAATGTAAAAAGTGGATAACAATACCATCAAGGACATGGGTATAACGATCAGCAATACAAGTTTAATTCGGATGTTTAGATTATTTACAAACGGAAGATTATATTTAAGCGGATTTATCATGATACTACTCCTCCTCTTTCATTTGAGTATAGAGTTTTTCATACTTCTCTATCTCTTTTCGGGAAGCTTTTCTTCTGCAGGAAATATAACCTTTTGAACCGTCCGAAGAACTATAGGGAAATACTGTTGCAAAGACCCAGTAGAATTTGCCGCTTTTTGTTTTGTTCTTGACAAAACCTCTCCATCTTTGCCCTTTTTTCACCGTACTCCAGAGATCTGCAAAAGCGGCTTTTGGCATATCGGGATGTCTTACGATATTATGGGGATTGCCCACAAGCTCATCCAGCTCATACTCTGCATAACGGCAGAAGTCGTCATTTGCAAATTTGATTATACCTTTTTCGTCAGTTTCGGAGACCAGGAAAGATTTATCATCCAAGATCAGTTCATTTTGTATAATTTCCATACGATATACCCTCCAGCTTGCGGTTAATTGTATATTATATGATTTATTGCTTAAAAATATAATAAAAAATTATTAGATTATTATATTTAAAACCTCTTTGGTGCTTATGTTGTTTTCAACAATTATATTAGTGATCCCAAGCTCCGATATATACTCTTTTTCAGTATTGGTATGCACTTTTACTATAATCCTCTCTGTTGATATATATTTTTTAAGTATATGACAGATATGGTGCAGTTTTTTCGGGTTGTCTACAGCTACTACTATATTTCTGGCCATATTTACATTTGTATGTTTAAGTATCTCTTTTTTAAGCGCGTTACCGAATATCACCGGTTCATTCAGGTCTTTTACTTTTTTAAATGTTTCAAGATTATTTTCAACCGCTATGTAGGGCAGGTATTCGCTCTTAAGAACTTTTGCGACATTTTGCCCGAACTCCCCGAAACCTATAATAATAGTATGATCGGAATAATCATCTGTTTCGGTATTTTTCTCAAAACCGTCTTCATCAACTTCTTTTATAAATTTACCTGCAATACCTGAAAGATTTTTCAAAATAACAGGAGTTGCAATCATAGAAATAACGATCGTTACGATCATCACCTGCCCGTAAGGAGGACCTATAAGATCATTTGATCTTGCAAGCTCCAAAAGCGCAAGGGAAAATTCCCCTATCTGCACAAGGCTCAGTGCAGTTTTCAAGGATGTTTTCCTGTTCTCGTCCATTTTTATTATCGCATATATTATAGTAAATTTCACAACCATAACTGCAGCTAAAAGCATAATTATTATATGTATATACTCAAATATAATACTAAAATCTATCTGCATTCCCACCGTTATGAAGAATATACCAAGCAGCAGGTCCCTAAACGGGATAAGATCCGCTTCTACCTGATGTTTGTATTTTGTCTCGGCTATAAGCATACCTGCTATAAAAGCCCCTAAAGAGTAAGAGAACCCCAGTATATGTGCTAAGTATGAAGCACCTATTGCCAAAAACAGTATCGTACCTATAAAAAGTTCATCGGAATCTGTTTTTATGATCTGGTTGAAAAAAGGCTCAAGAAGATACTTGCCGAATACCCACAGCAGCGCAAGCAGAACTGCCGCACTTATGAACATCTCAAAAAGAACTGCAGAGATATCCTGAGTATCCTGATTACTCATAAAACCTATTATAAGCAGAATAGGGATTACCGCTATATCCTGCATTATCAAAATACCAAGACTTCTTTGCCCGTACCTCCTGCTTATCTCCCCTGTTTCATTAAATGTTTTAAGCACGATGGCAGTTGATGAAAGGGCAATGGCAAGGGAGATTATAAAAGAAACCTGCTGCTGTATACCAAAGATATAGTATGCCATAAGATATACAGTAAGAGAGGTTAATCCTATCTGCAATGCACCTGCCACGAATACCTCGTATTTCATCTTTTTCAGATGAGCCAAAGAGAACTCAAGACCGATAGTGAACATCAAAAATACCACACCAAACTCTGCGATCTCTTTAAGTTCATGGTTATGAACCATATCGTGAAGCCCGAAACCGTAAGCTATTACGGTACCGGTTACTATATACCCTATTATTGTAGGTAGGTGAAACTTTTTTAATACAATATTAATAACAAGGGATAAAAAAAGCGTGGTAACAATGATTGTCAACATCTATTTAAGCTTTCTTCTTGCTAACTCTGTTTATAAGCATCACACCTATCGTGGCTGCAACAAACGAAGCTATGAATATCCCAAGTTTAACCGCACTGATAAGACTCTCTTCCATAAAGGCTAGGTGGGTTATGAATATGGACATCGTAAAACCTATACCGCCTATGAAACCGACTGCGATTATCTCTTCCCAGCTAAGGTTGTCAGGCTTGTGGATAAGCTTCATTTTCGTAGCAAAATAGGTGAATCCGAATATCCCGATAGGTTTCCCCAGTACCAGACCGAATACAACCCCAAGTACCACCATAAGGTGCTGTGAAACGGAACTGAAATCTATTACAACCCCCGCATTGGCAAAGGCAAACAGCGGCATAATGAAAAATGCACTGAATCCGTGCAGCTGGTGTTCCAGTTTTACAAGTGGATTTTGAACCTTGTCGTAACCGTATGCTATATTCTCCAGAGCATCTATCTGGTGATGGTTAAGGATCGGAACCTCGTCTATATTCTTTTCAAACTCCTCCACCGCTTTTTTACTGTTTTGGATAAAATCTTTCTCCTCTATCTTTGAACTGATAGGAATCGCAAAAGCAAGCAGTACACCGGCTATAGTGGCATGAATACCTATTGCATGGATATATACCCATAAGAATATCCCGAGGATCAGATAAGGCCAAAGTGATTTAACCCCTTTTAGGTTCAATATCCAGATAAGGGCATAGATCAAGATCGCATGGAGGAAATATGCAGTATGTATTTCATTTGTATAAACAGTTGCAACCACTAATACCGCACCAAGGTCGTCAACCACCGCCAGTGCCACAAGGAAAAGTTTCAATGCCGGATTTACCTTGTTCCCAAGAAGAAGCAAAATACCAAGGGCAAATGCTATATCCGTAGCCATAGGGATACCGAATCCGATAGGATCTTCAGTATTAAGCCCTACATAGATCAATGCAGGGACCACCATTCCCCCTACTGCAGCAAAAACAGGGAATGATGCCTTTTTTACCGATGAAAGTTCACCTATTAACATTTCCCTTTTTATCTCTAATCCCACCATTAAGAAGAACAGGGCCATCAAGCCGTCGTTTATCCACATGGTAAGGCTCATGGATATATCATGGGAGCCGAACGTTATTCCAAGAGGCATACTCCATAAATCATAATACTCCTGCGAAAATGAAGAGTTTGCAACCACTACTGCTAAAATAGTAGCACTGAAAAGTAAGAAACCACTGAATGCTTCCTTACTTATAAAATCTTGAAAGGTCTCAATATACCTTGACATCAATATTTCCTTTTTATTATTAATTGTGATATCTTATTAAAAATAATTTAAAAGAACATTAATAAACGATATTATATTTATTGAAGAAATGTTACAATACAAAAAGATGACAAAAAAGGATTTAGATGGAGATCGTTTTAATAATTATCTTGACACTCGCCCTTATATTTATACTTATAAAAAACATTAAACTGAAAAAAGAACTTCTAAGCGGTGATCTGCATATGTTCAAAGAAGCCATGGAGAACATAAATGTAGGAATAACAATCTTAGACCATAAAAACGACAATAAAATAATATATGCAAACAATACCTTTGAAAAGATCTCAGGCTACAAAGAGAGAAAGATTCTTGGTAAAACCCTGAAGTTCCTCCTTAGCAACGATACCAGGCAGTTGAACCTGCAGCATATAAAAGAAGCATTGGAGGAAGGATACAGAATACAGGAGATAATAAGAAACTATAAGCATGACGGCACAATGTTTTACAATCAGGTAACTGTCACTCCCACTTTTAACTCAAAAGGCGACACCGTAAACTTTATAGTTACCCATTTTGATATCACGAAACAAAAACAAAGGGAAAAACAGCTTGAACAACATGCAAAGCTCGCATCAATAGGTGAAATGATAGGGAATATCGCCCACCAGTGGAGGCAGCCTTTATCCCAGATATCCTCATCCGCGACCGCGATCATCGCAAAAGAGGAGTATGAAGAGTTAAGCAGTGAGTTTCTTGAAAACAACTGTAACCTTATAAATGAGAATGCCCTGTACCTTTCACAGACCCTGGACAGTTTTAAGAACTTTATTGACGGTGATACAAAACCTATAAGATTCGATCTGAAAAATGATACGAACAGTTTTGTTAATATTGTTGACTCCTCGATCAGGGCCTATCACCTTAGAATAATCCTTGACCTTGAAGAGGACGTAAAAGTAAAAGGTTACCCCAATGAACTGATACAGTGTTTTATCAATATATTCAACAATGCAAAAGACGCACTGGTTGAAAACAACGACAAGGACAACAGATATATTTTTATTACCCAGAGAATACGAAATAACAAAATAATAATAAACTTTAAAGATAATGCAGGCGGAATCAACCAGGATATAATACAGAAGGTTTTCGAGCCCTACTTTACCACAAAGCAGGAGTCACAGGGTACGGGCCTCGGGCTTCATATGACTTACAACCTTATAGTAAATCATATGGGAGGCTCCATTGAAGTAAAAAACAAAGAATACGGCTTTAACGACCATGTGTTCAAAGGGGCTTCTTTTACAATTACCCTTCCTTTGGATTAACCTCTGTTTTGTAAAATATTCTAAAGATTTACAAAATCTTTCTTAAAATTTACAACCTTTTTCAAATATCTTCTGGTCTCGTGATAAGGAAGCTTGTTTACGAGGGTATTATAAACATCGGAAGGTTTCTTTGAGTTTATAACGCTAAACGCTTTTGACCTGTTCGTATTAAAAGTTTTCAATACATTGCCGCTTCCCGTATTATATGCGCTTATCACACAATACTCTTTTGATATGGAATTATATATATTTGAAAGATACTTCTCTTTTAATATCTGGATATATGCGCTTCCAAGTTCTATATTGTTTTTTGGATCGAACAGATAATCCCTTGAAGGTGTCCAGCTTTTGTTCTTTATATGTTTATAAGCATCCCTTCCCGCACTGGTAGGAACGATCTGCATAAGCCCTATTGCACCCGCACCGCTTACTGCGAACTGGTTAAAGTTGCTTTCTGTTCTTATTATGGCATAGACAAGGTTTTCACTTAAATTATATTTTGATGCAAATTTTTTCACATAAGGCTTGAACTTTGAGACTCTTATTCCAGCATGGTCTTTTACCATGGGGATCGTCACATAAGAGAGTTTTATATTTTTTTTCTGTTTGGTTATGTTTTTTTGTTTAAACTCGTTTTTTATAAGAATATCGGCAAATCTCTCTGCTCTCCAGGCATATCTTATATCTTTATTCTGATCATCTTTTATCTCCCCCAGAAGATAAGGGGTACCGCCAAGCTTCACGGGCTTTGTCCCGAACAGATCAACAGCCCTGGGATCATCGGGGAGCAGAAGCGTGGTAACTATAGCATTTTTCAGGCTTTTCTTCGCATTTTTTTCATCAAGCGTCTCAATAGTAACGATACCCTTGTCAAAATCTATCATCGCCCTGCTTTTATAATTTTGCAGATATTTTACGTATTCCGTCTTTTGGGGAATCTTTACGTTCTTTTCGCCCCAGACCGAAGTGATGCTTTCTATAAGTTCTTTAAGATAGGTAAGGTCTTTAGCCAGTTTCTTAGGATTTGAAGCATAATTAACTGCTTTTGATCTTGCAATTACCCTTAAAGCTGATGACGGGTCTTTACTTAATGCCGCGGTTGTGATCGATTGTATATCTCCTGCGGTACAGCCGCCGAATACGAACAGGGTTAGAACTATCAATAATTTTTTTCTCATGGCCCAGATTTTAACAAAATCAATTTGTAAATAGCTTTAAGAGTAAAATTAACAGTTCCGAAACTTTCTATTTTTTCACTAAAATACAAAAATTTATTACTTTGTTAGAATAATTATAATAAAATAATATAATAAATAATTAAAATGAGGACCTATATGTTCAAAAACCTTAAAATAAGCACCAAACTAAATCTTAACCTTGCCATTATAATCATCGGGCTGATAATAGCCGCTATTACTTCTTTTACAGTTATAAACTCTTTATCCCAAGAGTATAAACACTCCGTGAAAACCGCAAAAAAAACAGACCTGCTCAAATCGATATTCCTGGGAGGACTTTTATACAATTCATCTTCAGGTGTAGTATTTCAAAATCCAAATTCGCAAAAAGCTAAAAACACAATGAAATCCGCCATATCACAGGTAGACCGATATTATAAGGAGTTTTCAAAGCTTGATAAAAAACTCTCCATGCAGATATCGGGAAAAGTACAAAACTTTAAAACCACAGCCTCCTCTCTTCAGAAAAAAGCCGCTTCGGGAGAGAAGCTGACAAAAGATGATATGAAAACCTCTTTACAAAAATGGAGAGAGCTGAAATTCGAGATCATGGAACACCTTGAGGTACTCAAAAAAGAATCAGCAAGCTCCATAGAGCACTATGATAACTTGATTGACGATTCATTGGTATTTATCGTTACAAGCATCATTATAGCTGCTATTATTCTTATTATATTCAATATGCTTCTTATAAAAAGTATCACTACTCCTCTGCATGTCCTGCAAAATGCGATGAAAGCTCTAAGCAACCAGTCCAAGGACAGCAATCAGAAAATAAATAACATTGCAAAAGATGAAACCGGAGATATAGCAAACTCTTTCAACAACTTCATAGAGAAGATCCATATCCAGGCTCTTGAGGATGAAAAAGTTATAAAGAACGTCCGGGAAGTTGTTGAACAGATAAAAAAAGGGAATCTAAGTACAAGGGTAACTACATCTACAACAAACCCTGCAATTATGCACCTTGTTGAGTCACTCAACAGTATGCTTACAATACTGCACGAAACAATAGAGCATTCACTTCAGGTTCTTCACCAGTACCAAAACCAAAATTTCACCTCAAAAACAGATATGAGATGCGAAGGGGAAACGGCACAGCTAATGGAGGGTATAAACTCTCTTGGTTCCGAGATATCATCCATGCTTGTGACCAGTAATCAAAGAGGTCTTCATTTGCAAAAAAGTTCAATCGAACTTCTTGAAAATATGGATATATTAAACAAAAGTACCAATGAAGCGGCGGCATCACTGGAAGAAACCGCTGCGGCTCTTGAGCAGATCACCCAAAACGTAAACCAGAACAATACCAACGTACAAGAGATGTCCAAATATGCCAATGAGGTTATCAATTCCGCAAAACTCGGACAGGAGCTTTCAACCCAGACCGATAATGCCATGGATGAGATCAATAATGAAGTAACATCTATCAACGAGGCCATAACCATTATCGACCAGATAGCGTTCCAGACAAATATCCTTTCACTCAATGCTGCTGTTGAAGCGGCAACTGCTGGTGAAGCGGGTAAAGGTTTCGCAGTTGTTGCGCAGGAGGTTAGAAACCTGGCAAGCAGAAGTGCAGAAGCAGCAAACGAGATAAAAAAACTAGTAGAAACAGCAAAACACAAAGCAGACAGCGGTAAGGAAGTGGCATTTAAAATGACGCAAGGGTATGAGAAGCTTTATGAGAATATAAACGGAACAATAGAGCTTATCTCAAATGTCGAACAGGCAAGCCTGCACCAGCAGCAGGCGATAAGCCAGGTAAACGACGCAGTTAACCTGCTGGACAAGCAGACACAGAACAATGCTTCCGTAGCCGCACACACCGATACCATTGCAGATCAGACAAATAAAATATCAAACCAGATAGTTGCAGATACACAGTCTAAACAGTTTATAGGCAAGAATGAGCCTTCACAAAACGACCAGACCTCTGAAAATAAAAAAACAAAAAAAGAAACAGATAGTACAAAAGATGATATAAAAGATGAATGGGAGAATTTTTAATCCCCCTTCATCCGAAATAATTCTTCGAAGTTACCCCTGAATCTCTCCCTCGGGCGCACCGATATAATACCCCTGTGCATAATCTATCCCAAGCTTTTGAATAGTATGAAGTATCTCTTTTGAAGCTACAAATTCCCCTATGGTCAGATAATCCATTTTTTTTGCAAACTCAATTATGGTTTTTACTATCTCTTTCATGTTCTCATCGGAATTTATATTTTTGATCATGCTTCCGTCGATCTTTATAAAATCGGGTTCAAGCTTTACAAGGTATTCAAAATTACTGTATCCCGTACCGAAATCGTCTATTGCTATCTTACAACCTAAAAACTTGAGTCTTTTAATAAAGTTCTGTACTATGTTAAACTCATTTATCCCTTCACTCTCAACTATCTCGATAACCAGTTTTTTGGATAACCTGTATTCCGCTATCATCGTTTCAAGGTAGTTACAAAGCTCCTCATCCAGAATATCTTCAATGGTAAGATTTATAGAAAACTCTACGTCAAGGTCTTTGAACTTTTCAAAAGACTTTCTGATCACGGTTTTTGTTATATCTATATACTGCCCCGATGATTTTGCCACGTCAAGGAAATAAAATGGCGTCACTATAGATCCGTCTTCATCAAGAAGCCTGACCAGAACCTCGTATTTTTCGGTTTTTTGTGATGCCATATTGTATATTGGCTGGTAATGGATGATTATTCTGTCTTCAAGCAAAGCTTTTTTAACTTTCTGCGTCCATATTATATTCTGTTCATACACTTTTTCTATATCAAGTTCAGGTGTATATACCAGTACTTTTTTATTTATCTCTTTTGCATATTTGTTGGCTATCTCCGCAGTTGAAATAATTGTCTCGTTGTCATTTGTAGATATCCCCGTAGTGGTTACGATATCAAACGATTCAATATCTGTTTCAATAACAGATTCGATCATTTTTGTATTCAGGTGCTCCATATAATTTACAAACCGGGTAGTATCCAGGGTAAAATTATGAATCGCAAATTTATCAGAATGCAGCCTGTAAAGCTGGAATTCGTCCGTTAAGGCCTCTTTGATAAGCTCTGAGAACTTTTGAATTATCTCATCACCCAGGATATGTCCGTAAAAATCATTTATTGCGGCAAATTTATCAATATCTATGACCGCTATGTTGTTTACAAAGTGCTCTTTTATATCAAGGTTTAATTTATACCTGTTTCCAAAACCTGTGAGCTGATCCTTGGTTGCGATATTTATAAGGTTTTTTCTCTGCTCCATCAATTCTGTTATATCGTGTCTTACGGCAAGATACTCTACTATCTCTTTTTTTGTATTGAAAATAGGCATTATGGCGATATCCACATCATAAAAACCGCCGTTTTTCTTTCTGTTCCTAAGTATCCCTTTCCATACTTTTCCCGACTGAATGGTAAGCCATAATATCTTGAAGGTCTCTTTAGGGGTCTTTGGATCCCTTAAAAGAGAATGGGGTTTGCCTATCACCTCATCTTTGGAATATCCCGAAACCTTGCAGAAGTTATCGTTTACGTAGGTGATCCTTCCTTCTTTATCCGATTTTGAGATAATATTGTTTACATTCATCGCTTCAAGATATTCATCGAATATCATTGATTTCTCATCAAGCTTTCTTGTGGCATTAAAAACCTTTGATGATAGAAGAGAAGGTATATAAGCCAAAAGAAACCCTATAGGTCCGCTTAATAAAAGCACTATGGTCAGAGTGTCAAATATTTTATGCAGATTGTTCCTTGTTATCTGCTTTATCTTGGAAGATTTGATCTTCAGGATCATTACAATTTTCTGTTTCAGTCCCACATCAAGGTTTATCTGCTTTGAATGGTAAAGCTCGGAATCAAACTCATAAGAACTTAAGAACTGTTCAATATATTCCCTGGAAGCAAAATTCTTGATATCTATCTTTTTAAGAAGATATTTTGACCAGGAATAATCCAAAAGCCTGCCGTCGTATTCATGGTAACCTATCAGGAACTCCCCCTCTTTATCCATCAAAGAAACTATAAAAAGATCCTCTTTTGTTATGTGATCAAGAATACCTTCCATAAAGATATTTAAAATAAGTATACCTTCAAAGCTCTCCTTATTATAAACCGGAACCCCGAACCTTAATGTCGGAACATAAGGCTTCTGGATCTTTCCGTGCTCTATGTTAAGGTCAATATCAGAGGTCCAGACACCGGACACCTTGTCCATGGCTGCAATCTCTTTAAAGTAATACCTGTCTTTTTTATTTTGAAGGGTGCTGTCCTCTACTATCTCATAATTAAAATCTCTTTGGGTTCTTTGTAAACGCACCTTCTCCATACCCTCTTTATCTATATAACGGATCTGCATAATATTCTTATCAGATGCTATATCGTTCTCAAAAAGTGCTATAACCTCTTCTTTGCCCTCTTTTTCCTGAATATAGTTTTTGAAGATCCCGTTAGAGGATAATGAATTTAATTTAAATTTATATTTGTCAATATGTGATTTTAGGTAATCTGTCCTGTTTTGTATAAAAGATATTGCTTCTTCATGAATCTGGTCTTTAATATATTTTTGTTCATAATTATAATTTACTAAAAATGTAATAACTGCTATGATCACAGCGAAAAATATAAATATAAAAGAGAAAAATATTTTTAATTTAAAGGGACTTTTTAAAAATCTGTCCCAAAAAGTGATTGTTTTATCCACCATCTGTTAAACCTTTTTTATTCTTTGTAACTATTCTACCCTAAATCAACTCTGTAAATCAACCAGTATTTTCTCTACCTTCTGTGCCGCTTCCTCAAAACTATATCTTGAAAGCGACTTTTCTATATTATCCAAAAGCTCTTCTTCGAACATTGACCCCAGTGGTTCTTTTATTGTTTCAAACTTTTTGGCCGCTTCGGGATTAAAAAGTTCACATAACTCTTTTATCTCCTGCAGTGTTTTTAAGATATCCTTGTTTCCAAACTTTTTCTTTTCAATATATACTTTATTATTTATATCTTTTATTATATGATCCAACTCTTCATAGAGCTCTTTGATCTGTTCTTTTGTCACTTCACCACTTTTTTCATGGAGATTCTTGGCCATGGCGTAAAGTTTCAGGGCGCTTACATTCCCGCTTACCCCTTTTAATTGGTGCAGGGTCTTTGCCAGCTGTTCTTTGTTCTGCTCCCCTTCCATGAAATCTTTTAACTTATCCAGAGTCTCTTCTTGATTTTTTGCAAATTTCAATAAAAGATTTTTAAACTTTTCTTCATTGCCCATCAATCTGCTGATACCGGATTCCATATCGATACCGTAAACTTGACTTTTCATATCTTTTATTTTTATGCTTTCCTCTTTTATGGACATATCAAACCACTGTTTGAGTTTTTCAAGGAAAGATGAAGGCTCTATAGGCTTGAGTATAAAGTCGTTGAACATACTCTTATCCCCTTTTATACTATCCGCACTCAAGGCTATTATAGGCAGTTCTTTTAACCTAAGCTCCTCTTTTATTAGTCTCGTTGCCTCAAAACCGTCCATTACGGGCATCTGCAGATCCATAAGTACAAGGTCATATGCGCTGTTGCTCTGTTTTAATTTTAATAGGGCGTCTTTACCGTTAAGTGCAAAATCAACTTCAAAATTCCAGTCCTTTAATATATCTCCGATCACAATTCTGTTAATTTCGTTATCGTCAACTATGAGTATTGAGTTTTTTTCGTCGTCAACCCCTATTTTTTTCATTACCTCTATATTGTTTGGTTCAATAGCAGCTTCTTTATCCTCTTTGCCAAGATGCACTACCAAATCAAAACTAAACAGGGAACCTTTGCCCTCTTCACTTTTTAGATCAATATGCGACCCCATCAAAGTAAGAAGCTGTTTACAAATAGCAAGTCCGAGCCCCGTTCCACCGAACTTTCTTGTAATTGAGGAATCTGCCTGGGAAAATTTATTGAATATCTGGCTTTGCTTCTCTTCACTTATGCCGATTCCGGTGTCTCTTACCTTTATTCGAAGTTTCAGCTCGTCTGCTTCAATATGAAGAAGTTCTAACTGTAAAACTATCTCTCCCTCTTTTGTGAACTTAAGACTGTTGCTTATGAGATTCGATATGATCTGTTTTATCCGGACCTTATCCCCTAAGACATTATTTGGAATCTGCTCATCTATACGGATAAAAAACTCTATTTTCCTATCCTCTATCCTTTCTCTGAACATATCTTCTATCTCTCTAACCATTTTTCTCAAACTAAAAGAGATATCTTCGATCTCTATTTTTCTGGCTTCTATCTTTGAAAAATCAAGTATATCGTTTATTATATCAAGCAGGCTGTATGAAGATGTTTTTATCTGTTTTACATAGTTTAACTGTTTTTTGTTTTGAAGAGTTTTCTCAAGCAGATAACCTATTCCTATGATTGCGTTAAGGGGTGTTCTTACCTCATGGGACATATTTGCCAGGAATTCCGATTTTGCGGTACTTGCCTGCTCTGCTTGTTTTTTTGCTTTTATGATCTCCTGTTCATTTCTTACCTGCTCGGTTATATCGATAATCGCACCTATTAACTCTTTTGAACCGTCTTTGAATACTTTTAATTTGGCGCTTGTACGGATTACTTTCAGATTATCTTTCACTGTTCTTATTTTAAAGACAAGGCTCAACGGCGTTTCTTCAGTAATAGACTTTTCCATTTCATCCTCAACTCTTTGCTTGTCTTCAGGGACTATTCTGTCTATAAACAGGCTGATGGGTACTATCAAGCTGCCGGGCACTTTTTGTTTGTATATATCGATATCCCATATCTCGAATCCCTCTTTGCTCACTTCCACATCCAAAGTATGTGTATTCAGTCTCCAGCTTCCAAGATGTACTACAGTCTGTACCTCATACAAAGCAGCCTGTGTTCTTTTAAGATTTATGTTGGTTTCTTCAAGTTCGTTTCTTGCTCTTTTTATTGAATTATTAACCTTTATGGCCATAATATAAACGATCAACACTCCGCCTATGGATATAAATGACAATATGGATATAAAACTTATTATTAATAAGATCATCTTATTGAAGCTTTTATAAGCTTCCTTTTTATCTATTTTTGAGCAGATACCGATATTAAGCTCTTTATTCCATTTCCACACGGACAGAACCTCAATACCCCGGTAATCTCTGTGACCTTGCATATCCGATCCGTTCTGACCTTTAAGTGCTTTTTCAACACTGTATATAAATGATTCCGTATCTATTAAGATTTTTGGGTTAAACCCTTTTGTAATATCCCCTCCCGGGTCTTTCAATTTTATAGAAAGAATACTTTGCTCATTTTCTCTAAGAAGGCCTGTTTTTTTAAGCATTTTCTCGAACCTGCTTTTTGTAAGAAGTCTTCCTTGCTCATCAAAACTTACGGTTTCAAGAGTTTCATCAAAATTTCCCAGCTGGTGAATTTTACTAAAAGAGTCCGCAGGATCCAGTTTCAGGGCAACAACAAGTTCTATCTGTTTGTTTTCATTTTCAATCCCTATTGCAAAAAAGATCCCGGCAGGGTTCTTTACACCTTTTTGGGTTTTGTTTATGCCAAGAACAACAGGCGGTATGAAGACACTTTCCCCCTTTAATGCTTTATTAAAATATTTTCCCCTTTTTACTGTTAAAGGGATTGACTGATTTAGATATTCGTCATTTTTCGAGGCCAGGACTTTTCCCCCTTTATGGATCAAAAAAAAGTCCTGAAAATTCATATGGGGCAGTTCTTTTTTGAAAAACTCCCTTATCTTTTTCAAATGGGGTGTTTTTGATATATCCTGTTTGTTACGATAAGATTCTAACTGCTTTTGGGAAAGCTGCTGTAATTTTCTGCTTGAAGTAATAAATTGCAGGTGTGTTTTTCTCTCTTTTATCCAGAATAACAGATCTTCCTGGGTACTTAGAATCTTTGAATCCAGCTTGTTTTGAATATTCCGTTTAAAAATCTCTTCAAACTTTTCAATGGCGAAATACGAGATAACCACCATCAACAATGTGATCAGAAAAGTTATAAACGCAGTTATAATTTTTGCCTTTAATGAATTAAGGTCATATTTTGAAAATTCCATTATGTTCTCTTTATCTATTTTCATATGTTTTAATTAATCCCCGTTTCCGAATATTTTTCTTTGATCTGCATAACCTGAGGGATAATTGATTTAAAGACTGCAAAGATCTCCGGATCAAAATGTTTACCTGTGTTTTTTTCCATATATTGAAGTGCCGTTTGAGTATCCCAGGCTTCCTTATAAGGCCTTTTGGTTGTCAGTGCATCAAAAACATCGGCTATTGTTATAATCCTTGCGCTTAAAGGTATATCCTTGCCTTTAAGACCTCTGGGATATCCTGTACCGTCATACTTTTCATGGTGAGCCAAAGCTATCTCACCTGCCAGGCGCAAAAGCTCGTTTTTATCATCTCCAATTATCTCTGCCCCGAAATTTGGATGATCTTTCATAATCTTCCATTCATCTTCATCCAAAGAACCCTCTTTTTGCAGAATATGGTCAGGTATACCGATCTTTCCTATATCGTGCATCGGTGCAGCTTTGAATATAAGGTCAACCCATTTCTTATCATCAGGGAAAAGCACACTTGCTATAAGTCTGGAATAATGACTCATCCTTATTACGTGCATTCCTGTTTCATTATCCTTGAACTCTGCCGCTCTACCCAGTATTCGTATTATCTGAAGTTTCGTATCTTCTATCTCTTTGGTTCTTTGGATAACTTTCTCTTCCAGCTCTCGCCTGAATGTGTAAAGCTCCAGGTGCGTTTCTACCCGTGCCCTTACTACGGCTGGTTTTATAGGCTTGGTTATATAATCAACGGCTCCTAGTTTAAGACCTTTCTCTTCACTGTCAATACTGCTGTCTGCTGTAATGAATATAATGGGTATCTTTGACCAGAGAGGATCTTTTTTGAGTGTGATGCATAATTCATAACCGTCAATTTCGGGCATCATAATATCAAGTAAAATTATATCGGGAGGATTTTTTTTAACAAATTCTGCAACTTTCCTAGAATCTTTTATGGCATAGATCACATATTGATCTTCAAGTATCTCTTTTAAAACATCAATATTCTCTATTTGATCGTCAATTATCAAGATCTTGAACTTTTTCATTGCCATACCTCTGCATCTGCATTTATAATATTTTATTTAATTTTTTATTTTATTACGATAAAATGATAAAAATATATATAAATAATAATTATATTTTAACCCTTTCATTAGAGCAGGACCATGAAGCAGAATATTTTAATTGTAGACGATCAGGCAGAAAATATAGATATCTTATATGACCTTTTAAGTGAAAAATATGATATTAGCGCAACTACAAGCCCCAAGAACTTTATAAAGATATTCAACCACAGAATACCGGATCTTATACTTTTAGATATTATGATGCCCGAAATTGACGGTTATGAGATCTTAAGGGAACTGAAAAAGATAGATCCGCTTATAGATATTCCCGTTATCTTCGTAACGGCAAAGAATGATCCCCTTTCGGAAGAAAAGGGTTTTAAACTCGGAGCCGTTGATTATATATCAAAACCTTTCAATCCCGTTATTCTAAAAGCAAGGATTAAAACACACCTTGCACTAAGGGAAAAAAACCTTAAACTTGAAGAGATGATAAGCAAAAAAGATGCGGAGATCCTAAATAATAAATTCAACAATCTTTTAAATAACATCGACCAGGGTGTATTATCATTCGATCTTGACCTGAATATTGAAAAGGGCTACTCAAAAAAAACCTTAAGCTTTTTTAAAAAAGAGGAACTTAACTCAAAAAAGATCGATGAACTGCTTTTTAAAGACCTGAAACACGAAAAAAAGATATTCAACAAAGCCATAAATATGCTTAAAAGCAACCATGAACCTTCCTATGTCCAGATGTGTCTGTCTATTTTGCCGAAAGAGATATTTTTAGACGGGAAATACATCAAACTTGAATACAAAGCCCTGCCAAAGAAAAAATTTATACTTATACTTGAAGATATCACGGAAACAAAAGAACTTGAACAGAAAATAAGCATGCAGCAGCAGACCCAGAAAATGATCGTTGCCATTGCATCAAACAGGGATGAGTTCCTTGAGTTAAAAAAGGATTTTGAGGATTTTGTCCAAAATGTGGAATTTACCCTTAAATCAAATAACGACAATATGATATTTTTAAGGCACCTTCATACCTTCAAAGGACTGTTTGCACAAAAAGAACTTAACTTTATCGTCGAAACAATCCATGCCCTGGAAACAAAAATAAAAGATATAGAAGTAACCGACGATGAATCAAGAAAAAAGATCATAAACACTGTCAAAGAAGCTGATCTTCTTTCAAACTTCGATAAAGATCTTCAAAGCGCCACGCAGATACTTGGGAAAGAGTATTTCGAGAATACCACAAAAAACTTCAAAGCCAATGCTATAAAAAACATAGAAAAAAAGATAAAGCTGATACTTGAACACAATATAATGATAGACCCTAAAATACTGCAGAATATACTTGATGATATATTAAGCTTGAATCTAACTCCCCTTTATACGCAATTTATCAGCTACCCCTCACTTGTGGCAAAAACCGCCGACAATCTGGGCAAAAAGATATACCCCATGAAGATAAAAGGGGATCATACGATATTGGTACCTGCAGAATTCAAGAACTTTACGAAAACACTTATACATATATACAGAAATTGTGTAGACCACGGAATAGAAGATCCCGACACAAGGGATATATTCTATAAAGATGAATACGGAACTATTGAAACGAACTTTTTTATTTATGAGAAAAAACTCATTATCGAGATAAGCGACGACGGTTCCGGTATAAATATAAACAAGGTGATCGACAAGGCGCTGAAAAGCAATGCAGTTACCAAAGAAAAAATAGAAGAACTAAGCGAAAATGAAAAGCTTATGCTTATTTTCCATGACAGAGTAAGCACAAGAGACGAAGTAAGCCATATCTCGGGAAGAGGTGTCGGCTTAAGCGCCGTAAAAGAGGAACTTGAAAAACTAAACGGCCGTATAGAGATAGAAAACCAACCCGTGCAGGGCGTAATGTTCAGATTTATCATACCACTTGAATTGAAGAACGAAAACCAGCACGAGATAGATATTATCGTACAACAAGCGGTTTCATACTTTAAAGACAGCCTCTTCCTTAATATAAAATCGATTGAGGAACTTGAACATTACTCACCAAAAAGTAATATTGCCGTACTTGATTTCACAAACGACCTTGATGCGACATCCACTATAGAACTTGAAGAGGAGCTGTTCAACTATCTTTCTTCCGTAATGCTTCCCGAAGGTTTCAGCAGCAGTGAGATAGAAGTTATGAAACCTGAGATCCCCAAAGAGATATTAAATACCTTTGCGGGGCTTGCTATAAACGATTTTAAACAGCTTGACTATAAAACAATAGGGATCACCACTCCATCAATCATTAGTAAAGATAATTATGATAGAATTATTAATAACTCAGATTTTAAAAAATTTGTAAAGATACAAACAAATAAAGGAAGCTTTATTTGTTCATTTGTCAAAAAGAAATAAGGAAAAATTATGTTAAAAGTATTAGTAGTAGATGACTCCGTTATTCTAAGAAAAGCTATAATAAGTTTGCTCGGCGAACTTGGACATGAGGGCATAGGTGAAGCGGGAAGCGGCTATGAAGCGATACATGAATATAAAAGATTACATCCTGATCTTGTTACTATGGATATAACAATGCCTGGAGTCCAGGGGATACATGACGGTGTAGAAGCACTAAAAGAGATAATGAAAATAGACCCCGAGGCAAATGTGATAATGGTTACTTCCCACGGGGAAGAAGAGCTTGTCTTGGATGCCATAGATGCAGGGGCAAAAGGTTATATACTAAAACCTATCACAAAAGAGAAAATAGAAACAATATTGAAAAAATTCTAATTCATCCGATAAAACAGAATAAAAAAAGGCAAGGGATAAATACCCTTGCCTTTTTTATTTGAAAAGAAAAAGTAAAACTATTTACCTTTTCTTGTATGACCTTCAATGATAAATCTAAGAGCATTAAGCCTGATGAACCCTTCCGCATCTTTCTGGTTATAAACTTCATCAGCCTCAAATGTAGAGTGCTCTTCAGAATATAAAGATTTAGGCGAAGTTCTACCGACAACAATAACGTTACCTTTGTAAAGTTTAACCTTTACTTCACCTTCAACATTCTTTTGAGTTTCGTCAATTGCCGCTTGCATCATTTTTCTCTCAGGAGAGAACCAGTAACCGTTATAGATAAGCTCTGCGTATTTAGCGATAAATCCGTCTTTCATATGAGCTTCTTCTCTATCCAGACAAATAGATTCGATGGCTCTGTGGGCTTTAAGCATAATAGTCCCGCCCGGAGTTTCATAACAACCTCTGGCTTTCATACCGACATATCTGTTCTCAACTATATCGATTCTTCCGATACCGTGTTTGTTACCAAGCTCGTTTAGTTTTGTCAGTATTGTAGCAGGAGACATTTTCTCACCGTTAATAGCTACCGGGTCACCGTTTTCATAAGAGATAGTGATATATTCTGCCTCATCGGGTGCCTCTTCAGGAGAGTTTGTCCATAACCACATAGACTCTTCAGGCTCGTTGTTTGGATTTTCAAGATGTAATCCCTCGTAAGAGATATGTAAAAGATTTGCATCCATAGAGTAAGGGCTTACGGCAGGATTACCGTTCTCGTCAAGGTGTTTTTGGGCGATCTCTATACCGTGTTCTTTTGCATATGCAAGCAGTTTTTCCCTGGAGTTTAGATCCCACTCTCTCCATGGAGCGATAACAGTAATATCAGGATTTAATCCTAAATATCCAAGCTCGAATCTTACCTGGTCGTTACCTTTTCCCGTAGCACCGTGTGCAACAGCATCCGCACCCATTTTATTGGCAATCTCGATCTGTTTTTTAGCGATAAGCGGTCTTGCAATAGAAGTTCCAAGAAGATACTCACCCTCGTAAATAGCATTTGCTCTGAACATCGGGAATACATATTCTTTTACAAACTCCTCTTTTATATCCAGGATAAATATATTTTCAGGTTTGATTCCACAGTCAAGCGCTTTTTGTCTTGCAGGTTCTACCTCTTCACCCTGTCCAAGATCGGCAGTGAATGTAATAACCTCTGCATTGTACTCTTCCTGAAGCCATTTTAATATAATAGATGTATCAAGCCCTCCACTGTAAGCTAATACAACTTTTTTAACCTCTTTTTTACTCATAGTTTCTCCATATTGATTAATCTATATTTTTTGGGATTATACCCTAAAGTTCATTAAAATCTGCACAAATCATTCATCATTGATTTTTGAAATTGCTCTTTCCACAAGCTCGTTTGGCAGCTGCTTGGCAGGTGCGATATTCGCTTTATCCTTAAATACCTCTATCTGCCTTATGATATTATCTTTTCCCTTATACAACTTGCCGTAGGCATCATCGTAGCTTTTCTGGGTAGCGGAAAGGTGTTTCCCAACCTTGTCAAGATCCTCCACGAAACTTCTGACCTTGGAGTAAAGCTTCTCCGACAGTCTCACCACCTCCTGGGTGCTTTGTGCCTGCCTTTCATACCTCCAGCTGTTCTCTATCGCTTTTAACGCCACTACTAAAGTTGTGGGGCTTACAAGCACTATTTTCTTTTTAAAGGCTTTGTCAAAAAGTGTAGTGTCGTTCTCAAGGGCAAGCATCAAGGCACTCTCAATAGGAACGAACATAAAAATAAAATCCAAAGAATTAACCCCTTGAAGCTTCTCGTATTTCTTTTGGGCAAGAGAATCGATATGCCTGTTTATAGATGCAAGATGGGCATTTAAATATAAACTTTTCTGTTCCTCAGGGGAACTTAAATACTGTTCATATGCACTTAGACTTGTTTTTGCATCTATTATTATATCCCTGTTTTCAGGCAGTTTTACTATCACATCGGGTCTGTAGACCTTGCCGCTTTCATCTTTTAACACCTCTTCTCTTATATACTCCTGCCCGTCTCTTAAGCCAGAATTCTCAAGTACCTTCTCAAGTACCATCTCACCCCATGACCCTTGGGTCTTTGACTCCCCCTTCAACGCATTTGTAAGGTTAACGGCATCCGTACTTATCTGCTGGTTTAGTTCTTTTAAGGTCTTCAGCTCATGCTGCAGGGCGCTCCTGTCTTTTGCCTCCTTGTCATAAACATCCTCGACTTTCTTTTTAAATTCACTTAACTGCTGCTTCATGGGGCTTAATACAAGCTCCAGGTTTTCTTTGTTCTGTTCGCTTATTTTTTTGCTGTTTGAGTCAAGAACTTTGGAAGCCAGAAGGGTAAACTGCTCTTTTATCTTCTCTTCGCTGTTTTTAAGCATCTGCAGTTTTTCGTTTATGCTTTTTTCCTGCTCTGAGAGTTTTGTCTGAAGTTTTGAAATATAAGACTTGTCACTGTTTGATATATCCTGCAGCTGTTTAAGCTGCAACTCTTTTTGATTTAACAGTTCCGTTTTTTCATATAAAACAGATTTGGCATTTTCAAGCTGAGTTGAAAGCCTGGTATTGCTTATCTGTTCGTTTTGCATACGGTTTTTCAATATATCTATCTGCTGTACTAAAGTATCGTTCTGTAAGCTTAATAGGCGGTTCTTTTTATAAAATATATAAATTGCACCGCCAAACAGCGTAACCAAAATACCTGCTAAAATCTCTACAATAATCAATGTCATATTATTCCTGTCAATTGTTCTTTATTTAATAGGGATTATAACTTATTTTATTAATTTTTTGTTTGTAGATTGCAATTTGCAATCTATAAATTAGATATCAACTGTTTTATAATTTCACCCAAATAGTCCACATTTAAACCATTTCTTTCTCTTCTTTCTTTTATTATCTCTAAATTATTTGCCGTAGTTTCAAGCTCCCAATCAGCTCTTTTGGAAGCTGCCACATCACTTAAAATATTTACGGCATTTTCTTTATCGTTTTTTAATACATACAATTCCAGTAAAGTCGCATGATCCCAGTAATCACAACTTTTTTTCATCTTTTGTTTTACAGCATAAAGCACCACAGGATATATTTCGTCAAATCTTTTATCTCCTATTATATCCATAAGTGTAAGTGCATTTACTCCGGGATATGCATCCCTGAAGTCTGCTTCAAACCCGTCAAGATAAGTATCAATAGCTTTATTTAAAAATCCTTTTGCAAGCAGTTCACCTTTCTCCAAAGCTCTTGTATATTTATCTTTATATACCCTTCCCAATATCCCGCAGGTTTCGCTGCTCTTTCCATGATCTTTTATCACATCTTCTAAAACGTTTATGGCCTTATCCTGATTGCCTATTCTATTAAGGGCAAATCCAAGCTGCTCTTGCACCATAACAGTTTGAGTTAGAGGTTTCGGCATCTCATCTACTAAAGCTATCATCTCATTATAAGCTTTTAGCTCACGGTATGATAAAAACAAGTCAATTAAAACTCCCGATTCAATATTTTTCAAATCACCCAGCTCTTTTTCGATAGCTTTCAACTCTTCTTTAGAGTCCTTGGCTCTTGCATTAGAAAGTTTATCTTTTATATTTTTTGAATATTCTATCTGCTCCCTGAATATATCTGTTTTTATATGCTCTATATTTGAAGGCTGAATACCTTCAACCAGTTGAAAAAGAGGAGAGTCTGTATGTTTATTCTCTTTTGCATATAAAAGCTTCTTTACCAGTTTTTCTTTTAGTATATCTATATCTTTTAATTCCCTGCTATAAGGAAGTGATCGTAAAAAACTCACATCAAAAGGTAAAAAGCTTTTATCCTCAAAAACGGTTATAGTGCTGTGAGGCCTTACTGCATGACGAATACCAAGTTCATAAAATACATTTGCATTTAGTATGCTAAGATCAGCCACCGCATACTCACAAAGCATAAGCCTCTCATACATGGGCTTATGTATCACTCCTCCTGCCATCTCTTCGTCTGCTCTTATTGGCTCCAGGTCAGCAGCAACTATGGAGGGCTTTATAAACTTTTCATAAACTTTATCAAAATCTATTTCATTTCCATTTTGATCTTTTTTCCTGCCAAAAGGCATAAGTACAAAGCATAAGGGTTTCATAAGTATCCTTTAAATTATTCTTTTTATTCTATCAATAACTTGCTTTAGTAAATCATCTTTATCTTTCCAGACTATATGGGGAAACTGTCTTGTATCAAAAGGCATATCATCTTTATGATCTTCCTGGCAGGTCCAGATAACAGGTATATTCATCCCCATAGCAAAACCTACTTCAAAATATACGCTATTTCGATGATTTGCCACATCTGCTATAACTATTCTGGAAGTTTTTAGTTTTACTATTATCTCATCATTTATAGATTTATTGTGTTCAACATTATCTTGGTTTACAACAACATATTCAAAACCTTCAGCTGCTTTTTTAAACAATTGTTTAAATTCAATAAAATCTTTTATCTAACATTTTGATAAAATTGTTTGATTAAACCACCATTCTTCTTTCTCTAAATCATCTTTAGTATACAAAACTTCATATTTATTAATTTTTCTGAACAACCATGTAAAAAATTCATCATCAAATCAAATTTTTCTTTTATTTTTTTATCTCTTTGATTTAATATTTCTTCGAATTTCTTTTCATTTATTTTTGGTTCAACATCTTCAAAATCATTTTCTTCTGTTATTCAACTTGAAACTTTATAAAAGTTTGATATATCTTCATTCATTAATTGAGGTAAAAACTTTTTTAAATAATACTTATCACATCTAGAACAATCAATAAACTCATAACCATCATATTTTGTCTTTTGTTTAATATTAGCCGTATTTTTTCTACAGATTGGACAATCTTCTTCACTCATTATATTTCTTTTTCCACTATTAAAACAACATTATCAAATGACAATGAATTATTTCCTTGACTAAATTTTTTTGTAATATCATTATATTTAGAATTAACTTTATATTGTTTTCCAATTTTTGGTTTCGATTCATTAATATATTCTTCAATAATATTTTTATTCAATAATATTTTTATATATCGTATTAAATGTTTTTGTTTAAATCTATCTTGTTTTTGAGGATAAAAATTTCCATTTTTATAAAATTGTTTAAATAAAAGCTCTAAATCTTCTCTCAAAGATCGTCTTTTTTCTTTTTGTTCCTTTTTACTTTTTTTTATTAAATCTTCTATTTCAATTATATTACAATCAATAAACTGTTCTGGATTTACATTTATAGATATGTCTTTATTTGGTTTTAAAGACTTAAAGATACATTCTTTAAATTTTGTATCGTCTGAGATATTGCATTCCCAAAAATATTCATAATTTTCAAAATAACAATTAATTAATTCTTTGTCTTTAAAATTAAAAATTGGTTTTACTTTATCATTGGTATATAGATCAATTATACTAAGATTTTTTATTTCTTTATCACAACCAAATAAGGATTCTAATAATTCAGTACAATTAATGTTATCGATTTTTTTAGATTGTTTTAACAAAACAAGTAAAAATATGAATATAGATGATATTCTCTGCCTTTTAATAATAGTTTTACAATCTAAATTATTTATTTCTTCAATTTTTTCTAAACAATACAACTTTAAATCATCATCAAATGAAATTCTATCCAAAATATTTTCTAATAATGTAGTATCATAATTAATATATTTTACAAGTGTATCAAATAGTCTTTCATCAATTTCATTGGGTTTTTCTTTAAAGTAATTTGCTATATATAGTCCCCTAAAATATTCATTAAAAAAATCATATCTAAAAAATATTTTTTCATTATCTGTATTTAATATTGTATGAGATTTTAAATTTTCTATAATTGAAGACAAACCTTTATTTTCATTCAATAAATCATTAACTTTTATACTTCCATTATAATTAATAGACATTTTAATAAAAAAATTAATCTGTTTGTCTATATTGTTCATATTTCCAAGTTTATGAATTTCTCTATCACAAATGCTACCTATTAAATAATCATTAGCAATACTAGGGTTTAAATAATTACTATCTAATTCTAAATCTTCAAATTCATCATCTTCTTCAGTTAAAAGTTTTTTATTCATAATATAAACTATTGTATCTAAAATATAAGGGATATATATATCTTCTCCATCCTGACTTTTAATAGTAAATTTATTTGCTAATCGCATTCCTTTATTAATTTGAGTAGTTAATTTTGCAAAACTTTTTGTAAAATACTCTCTAGCTAATTCTTCATTAAATGCCTTTAAGTGAATATTCTGTAAAGTTATATTTAGTTTGTCCCAAAAATAATCTCTACAGGTAATAATAATCTTGCACTTTTCATTATTATTTGAATAGTTATCAAAAATTGAATTTAAGAAATTACTAATATTAAATTTTTTGCCTAATCTTGCTATAATTTCATCTATACCATCTAAAACTATTAATAAATTTCCATTATCTATAGATATTTCAAAAAGCTTTTGAGTTAATTTCTTTTGAATATCTTTTTTATTAGTAGCTGCTTCATAAAAATAAAATATATCATCAATTTCCTCATTTTCTTCAGATAATTTTACGATTTCACTTATTATATCTTTTGATTCAATAAATAATTTTGCTATATTTTTTTCTTCTATTGAATCTAGAAAATATTTAGCCAAAGTGGATTTACCAACACCTCCATATCCTTCTATAACTATTATTGGATTACTTTTTTCTCGATACCATTCTTCCAAGAGCTGAAATGCTGTTTTATCATCATTATGTTCAATTGAAAAACTTTCCACAAAATTATTAATATCAAATTTTTCATAACTAAAGAATTCTGCATCGAAATAGTCTTTATATAAATATTTATAAGCAAAATCTTCAATAAAGTATACGTCATCTGTATTAAAAGTATTTTTTATATTTTCTAATCTTTTCACAGAATTCAAAACACTTTTTTCATTTGGCTGTTCTGTAAGTATATATAATTTTAATTTCTTATTAAATAATTTATTTTGGGTAAGATGATCATATGTTTTCTTTTGAGTTGAACTTTCATGAAAATACATAAAGTAACAATCATCACCAAAATCACCCTGAGATATTAAATAAAGTTCATAAATAATTTTATCTTCCCAAATACTTACCCTATCAAATTTCTTTTTTATGGACCAATCCTTTTTTTCTACTAAAGATTCAATTATTTTCTCAATACTTCTTTCTTTAATATCTATTAAATCACTAGATTCTACTTCTATTGTTGTATTTTCAACTTTTATATTTTCTAACTTTACTACAAAATCTAATAAATATTTAGTCCTATTAGAATTTGGTTTAGGATTAGAATTATTATCAAAATCTAGTAAGTCTTGGAAACACAGATTTTCAGTTTTATTTATAGATGTATATTGAATCATCTTAGGCATGAATATTTGCCTCTCTTTTAAATCTTCATATTTGTCAAAATTACAATGAGATAATAAGATTGGAACAATATTTAATCCTCTTTGTTTTTCTTCCAATAATAACTTTTTATATTCATTTTTTCGTATATAATCGGAATTTAAAAAATTAGAACTAATTAATAAAATTGCAATATCATTATTTTTAATATTTTTTTGAATTTCTTGATGCCACTTAGTACCCAAAGTTATCTGTTCATCATACCAAATATCTATATTTACATCATTTAGATGTGTTTTTATTTCATTAATAAAAACATTTGCTATTTGATAATCATCATGTGCATATGAAATAAATGCTGACTTTTTACTCATTCTTTTTCCCTTTTTTGATAATGGTTATTTACTAATTACAAATATTCTTTTTCATCTGAATTCTAGAATTATCTCTTTTATCTGCTTTACTTTTTCTGTTATTATATGCCAATTCAATATACTCATGAAGTTTTTTTCTATCAGTTGTATAGTCTCTAATAACTGCATATCCTGATTTGAAATTATCTGATAATCTAGCTAGAATCTCTGAATATGTTGTATTCCCTGTTCCGTAATTAGGATGCTCGGGCAATTTTAATCCAAGTAGTCCGGCATAAGATTCACCGACTTTATAATTCAATGCTCCACTGATTTCCCAATCTACATGCTTGCGACATTTTGTTTTTGGACCGATAAGTACCACAAGAACCGTTGTATCTGATAAATAACCTTTTTGAATTAGCTGCTTTACATATTCATCACTTAGATCAGATTTAATATCTCCATCTTTTACAGATTTTGTAACTGTCAAATCATCCATAAGATTTAAAAAAGATTCTTTATATTTTGAATCATCTTTATGGTAATAACTTACAAAGCATTTTCTTTTTGTTTGGATTAAAGGTAATTTAGTATCAATCGAATTTATGACATTACCATCTGTCATAAAATAGCTTCCTTTTTCCCAACCGCCATTTTCTTTTTTTAATACGCTACAAAATCCATAACCTCTATTCATATAATATAAAACATCAGCTCTAAACATTTCAATATATGTACCTACAGTGTTATTGTCATTTTTATGAGCATGGATTGAATGCAGTCTATTCCCATCCCATTTTACTTTTGAAACCCAATAATCTACATCTTCATTCATCTTTTACCTCTATTACAAAATTTGATTCTAATTTTTTTAGTTCCTCTTTAAATATAAAATATTCATTCAATTCTTTTGAAAGAGTTTCTGCTTCTTTAAAGTAGGTGTTTGCTTTAATAAAATTTTCTTCATCATTAGCTAATTTTATAGCCGCTATATACCAATCTGCTAAAAGTAATTTTGCTTCTGAACGAATAATAAGGTCATAAGCTTCTTGTAGGTCTGCATTTGCTTCTTTAAATTTTTTATAGTATCTAAAAGCTTCAGCTCTTTGAACTAATCCTTCTGAAATATAATTTATCTCATTTGATTTTCGTAAATACTCAATCGCTTTATTAAAGATATTTAAAGTTAATCTTTTTCTCTCATTATCAACAATTTTTAATCTTCCTAATGTAATATAATCCAATCCAATTTGATACTTTGCACCTAGATATTCTGACATTTCAATAGAATTTCTAATCCTTTTTCTGACTTCATCATATTCTTTAGTATAAAAATAAATTTTATACAAAAAATATCCCATTGTTGAATAAATATTTTTAGGAATAGGAACTTTATTCCCTGCTAATAAATTTAAATTTGTTATTTTTTGTGTATCTTTTAAAAATGATCTTTCAATTTTTAAAAATATTTTTTTTGCTTCTTCAATATTACCTTGTAAAAATAATACATATCCATAAGTTCCATTAAATAACTCATAACTTTCAACTGGTTCTTTAGGAACTTTTTCTTTATAGTTCTTATAAATCTTTAAAACTTTATTTAAATCCCCCATATCTAAATACATTTTCATAATATTTGTTAGAACTGCAATTAACAAATTTTCTTGTCTATTATCAATTATACTAAGAATCATTTGTTCATAAATTTGCAATGCTTTAGTACTTCTGCCAAAAGTAAATAAAGAATTTGCAACATCTCCATCAATTAAATTTTTAATAATACTCATTTCTTCAGTATTATCTATTTTTTTAGAAAACTTTGAATATGGAATATCATAAAAATTATGTAAAATACTTAACTTTAAATCATATCTTGCAAGATTTAAACTTAAATAATAACGATCTTTTCTGTTTATCCTTTCTCGATATAAATTCTTATATACATAACTAAATTCACCTGTCTTACATCCATGATGAATAGCCTGAAATAGAGGTTCCATTTCCTCAATGGTATCAGGGTATTCTTTCTCAGGTAAGTTTTCATAATATTTATAAAGTCTATGGTGCCCTTTAATATAACTATCTTCATAATTTTCTTCAATATATTTAGAAAAATACTCTCTAACTAATGGATGCGTATCTAATACTTTATCATTATTACTTACAAGATGTAATTGCCTTAACTTATCAAGTGCATACTTCCATTCTCTGTCACTTATATCTACTAATTTATCATTTATATTTTCTATCAAAGGTTTATTTTTAAGTACATCTATCACATCAAATGATATAGCTCTATCAAAAAAGCCAAGTAGTTTTAATATATCTAGTTCAATAGTATCTTTTAAATATTTTTTATAAGAATTCAGCATCCTTGTTGCATGATTGGAAGATTTACTTTGATCATCCCTTAAAGACTCAATTTCATCTATCCTGCTTATATCTTTATCAAGTACAACATTTGTGTAACTTCCAAGAAGTTTAAGTGCCAATGCATGACCGTCAAAATCATTTGATATCTTTTTTAGTTCTTCATTAGTTCCATTAAGTTCAAATGACCTTAAAAGTTCAGCTCCTTCATAATCTTCCAGTTTTTCCAACTTCTCATATTGATTATCAATAGAAGCTAACTTTATCCTGGAGGTTATTACCACTAAACCTTTATTTTGCCTGGATAATCCTTTAAGTAAGACTTGAAGTCCATTATCTTTTATCTCACCTATATCTTCTAAAGATGACTGCAAAGGTTCAAGCCCATCAAGTACTAATAAAGCTCTTTGTTTAGAGATAATATCAGCTAACTTCCTACCCTGCTCATAAGCAGTTTTTGGTATCTTTTTTATTTTAAAAAATTTACATGCTTCAAGTAAAAACTCTGTAGCAGTTACCTGCCTATCCTCTTCACTACCTTGTGAATAAAAAGACCACATAAAAATATTTTTTGCACCTCGATAGTGATCTTTTTTCATTCTTTTTAGCCAGTTATCTATAAGTGAAGTTTTACCGATACCTCCAAATGCTATAAAGCTTAATATATTTACCTGTTCATCATCCCAAGCTTTGTCTAAAATATCAAAATATCTTTCTCTTCCAAAAAAGTCATCATTTGACTCTGGAAAATTGTTTGTAGCTGGTGGATTATCTGGATAATTAATAGTATTTACAACATTTTGTTTTATACCATCAGTTTGTTCAGGTTGCGGTTCCAATAACTTTTCAACTCTTTTTATTATCTTAACTGCTTCTTTATTGTGATTTCTTGGTTTTATATTTTCTATAGCTTTAAAACCTTTAGGTAAAACCTCTTTTTTACTTATCCATACATATTTATCAATATTGCAATGTTCTGCAAGGACAGGAAGTAAATGAGTATTTTTTTCATACTGATTTTGCAATAACCTTTGTAATTCAATATCTTTTATAAACCTAGAATTAAAAAAACTAGCAGATAAAATCAATATTCCACAATTAGCACTATCAAGAGCTTTTTGAATCTCCTCTTCCCAGTGCTCTGAACCTTCTATTCTTTTATCCGACCAGACATCTAATAAGTCATGATCAAAATGTTTTAGAAGTAAATCTAAATATTTTTCATCTTCATGCGCATAACAAATAAATACTTTACTCACTTTATCTTCCCATCTTCAATATACTTTTCATTTAAAAACTTTAAATTAAACCACCCTATAGGTGTCAATATCCCTTTTAATAGATACTTCACGATCTTATAAAGCCATTTTTCTTTCCACTTATATAAAACGGATATAACTACGAAAATTCCCCCTGCATACTCTAAATTACAGCCTATCAACGCTACAAGGAGCAATAAAGCGGTAAAAAACAAGACTCCCGCTTCAAATGAAGCTTTCCAGGGATATATCTTGAAAAAAAGCTTTCGCGATATATCAAGCTTTTCCAATACCCAGGATTTATCGCTTGATATTTTTTCCCTTATTTTTAGAAACCTCCAGCTAAACTCTCTTTTTGCTTCATAGTTTTTCCATATATCCTGTTCCTGTTTTAATATCTCGAACCATTCGCTCATAATGGTATATCCACTATTCATAAGTCCATAAGCTTCCACATCATTAAAAGAATCCAGGTCTGTCCTGACTTTTGAGAGTTTTACCTGTACCTCTTTGTCAAGCTCAGTTCCATAGATATCTGACCTGCATGAAGCCTTTGTATCTACTTTATCGAAAGGCGCTATCTCTTTTATATCAAAACATTGTTTCAAATGGGTGATGCAAAGCCCTTTTATTTTATTCTCATTAAACATATTTTTTACAAGCTCGTACTCCTGATCTCTTGACCTGTCCATAAGAGCATTATTTATCCTTGAAACTATCGACAGCCTACAGCTTGACGGGTCGTTCTCGTCATTGAATTGCCCGGAAGCATCACTGCAAATTATAAGGTCACAATCCTCATCAAGCAGACTTGCCAGCCCTTGGTTGTCATATACACCGCCGTCTACGAGTTTTATAGTTTCGTCATATTGATAAGAGTTATTTAATTCAACGGGATCAAAAAGTCCCGGTACACAGGATGAAGAAGCAACCGCATCGGATATTTTAAAGTTTTGAAACTCCTCTTTTGTAAAGTCTTCATATCTTGTATATTTATGTATGGCATTTAGATCAATAGTGGTATCGTACATATATTGACTCTCCCCCATACCGCTTGCGGTAAATCTCCAATTGTGACCGTTGTTTAAACAAGTGGCATTCACTACCAAAACAGGTACTTTTTGGGATATTTCAAAATTATTAAAATGGGGATTGAAATTATCGATTTTATTATTCTCTATTACCGGGTAAATATAGAGATCTTTCATAGTTGAAATATCTTTACCGTAAAACTCCTCCTGGTAGATCTCTCCCAGCTTTTGGGTAATGCTTTGTTTTAAGGGGTTAAACTTTTCAAAAGCTTTCATCCTTATATTCTTTTGTACACTTTTCAAAAAGTCTTTTTGAATATTCTTCACTAAACATATATAATCTTTTTGAGCTATTTGGGAATTCTCTTTTGATTCTAAAAGTTCTTTCAATCTAATATAATACTGCATACCGATAATACTTCCCCCCGATACAGTAGATATAACCTCTATATCCTTTAAGATATCCAGTTCGGCCAATCTTGCCAATACCCCTATATGAAAAAATGAAGCCCGAAATCCTCCTCCTGAAAGTGCAAGCCCCACTTTTCCTATGAAAACCGAACGGATAATATTTCTTACTTTATCTTTGGAGATAAACTTCTCAAAGAAGTTTTCCAAAAAGATAAAATCCTCATCCGTGATCTTCTCTTTTTGCACTTTATAGAGTCTTATCAGCTGCTCTATGGTAATAAGCTTGTCCCTGCTTTGTGCAACCCTTATTTTCAGCGCCCTTTGAATCACTTTTTTAGTATTTCTGCTTAAATTAAACTGTTTTAAACTCTCAATATTTATACTGCTGTCGTCAGCTTCATCTTTTAAATGTTTTTTTGCCTCATCATATCTGCCTTCCGCAAAATAAAGCTCAGAATAAGTTCTATCTATCCATTTTGGCTTATTATCTATATCTTTGTACTTTTCATCCAAATGATTCAGGGCCTTTTCTCTTATATCATTAATTAAAGAGAGAATATTCTCTTTCTCATTATCGGATATTATATTTGGATGCTCTTTCAATAAAGTTTTATATAAAAATATAACATTAACCGCACCGTAACCATCATCATTTAAAATATCTTCGGCTGCTTGTTTATAATATTTTATCGAACTGTAAAGGTCTTGGATATCTTTGTTGATCTGGTATTTTCTTTTATATACGGCACCTATAAGGCATAGAAAATCCGGTTCCTCTTTTTCATCATCATTTTTTTTCAAACTGTTTAATAGATCAAGCGCTTTTTCAAACCTGATTTTAAAAGGTATCTGTTTATCCTGGTATAAACATTCAGCTTTAAGCTTAGTGAACTTAAACAAAGCATCCTTATCTAAAGTACACCCTTGTTCGAGATGTTCCAGTTCATCAAAAACCTCTTTATAAAAGTGCCTGTCTTTTAATACCTTTAGCCCTTCGATTACCGTTTCAATCTGCTGTTTGGTCATTTAATTAATCCTTCAACATTTTTATCTACTGATTATTTAGTTGTTCTTGATTCTTCATATTTAATATATGCTAAATAAGCATCATTAAAATGTAAAGCTGATAATTCATTTGGAGGAGGAGTATCCATTGGATCATCCAAAGGCACGGGATCGATATAGCTGATATCTTTTTTATCTAAAGCCATCTTCCACTCTTTTTCTACCCATTTTGATTTTGCCGCATCTTTCGACCAAAATAAGTAAAATACATCTTTATTCGGTATATGCTTTTCCAACTCATTAAGCCAGTTTTCTCCCGATCTTAATTTTATGGAGTCAACATAGATATCCAAATCAGGCAAAGCTTTATTTATCCCCTGTATCCTTTTTAATACTTCTGCACGATCATTGCTTGCGTATGATGCAAATGCTGTTTTAATATAATTAGTTCCAAAGTTCACTATTTCCGATTGATCGATCAAAATTTCAAAGTCAAGTTTTACTATAGTCATTCCCTCACATTTTACCTGCACCGTACCGACAGCTGAATTCTTTTGATAATCATCAGGCAGTTTAATTTTAAAAGTTGCATTTTCAGGCTCACCCATCCAGTAAATAAAATCTTCCTGCTCATAATCTATATCCTCGATACTAAGATAGATGTTCAACATAGTGGATTCTTTGATAGGTTTTACAGTTTTTTCAGCCAGCTGAATATCTCTGTTATATTGTTTTATTTTTTCTTGCACAATAGAAAATTGGGAAACCTTGTAAGCCCACACATCAAGTATAAAACTTTCCGAACGCTTTATATTCTCTTTTACATAAACCGAAAACTTCACAGGTTCATTTTTCTGAGGAGTTTCCTCTATTCCCATATCTGTTTCATACTCAAGAGTAAACAGATCTTCGTCAATACCTGATATTGCATCTTGAAAATTTATTTCCGGTTCTTCAAATATCACAGAGTCTATACTTTCCGATAGATTTTCCCCTATACTTGAATCAAGGGAAAAAACGCTTCTGCCAAGCTCTATATCATCAGAATATCTTTTGGAACATATAATCAAGTTTTTTGGTTCATCTTTTTTCTTTAAACTTGGGATATCATCTATTTTTTTATATGAGTCGGCTTCTATTTTATAAACTTCTGTAAAACCTGATGTCCATATCATAAAATAAGGCGCTTTCAAAAATCTGGCAGTTTTATAAATCGTTTCTTTAACTCTTTGAAGTTTTTTTTGATCCAAACTATCTTTTAATTCAATAACAATATAGGGTTTATCCTCTTGGTATACAACAATATCAGGAATAACAGCTCTGGAACGACCCCGTTTTATTCTGGGTTTTATTTTTATATTTTTTTTATCATAACCATACTCTTCAATAAATTTCTTTTTAAATTTTTCAAATAGTTCTTTTTCTTCTTTCATATTTAATTGTCCCATTTTAATCCAACCTATCAGCATATAATAAAGCTTCACATGTATTTTATAAAGTATTCCCCAAATTCGATTTTATATTTTTTATCTTATCGGGAATAAGCATTTAAAGTAAATAATTAAAGCAAATTTTTTATTAAACTTCTAAAATATATTATCTTTCCCATTAGCAAATCTATGCCATAGACTCCGTCTATAAGATCAAAACGTAAAATAAAGACTTTAAAGTAAAAAACTCACCAATGGTAATATTAAATTTTATTTCTATTGCTTTTGTAAAAAATTGCTTTATTATTAAATTTATCTTTTCAATTCCTTTTATGGGCATATCTTTGTAATTTATCACAATACTCCGTTATAGAATGATCCTGAAATGTTGCTTTAAACTTTGTCTGCAGCAGTCTTGGGAAGATATAAGGGAATCTCCAGAAAATACTGGGGCTGTTTTTTACCACCGCTTCCCCTTTATCTTCTCCTAGAAATACCATAGTCCCGGGATGGGTAAACCCTGAGAAATGTTTTCTTATCCACTCGGTTATCTTTTTGGTACCGTTAATAGGTATAAAATCAATTAAAGCAAGAAAATAATTAAATCCTGCCCCAAAAGGGAGTCGGGGCACCGCATCGGCCTGGTTTACCACCCTGTAAACAGGTGTCTTTAAGTTTTCAAAGAACTCATCGTCCCCTACCCTTGGACCACCGAAAGTATAAACAGCTCCAGTACTGTCCGAACACATATATTTAGCAGCAACCAGCGCCAATGCTCCCCCTAAAGAGTGGCCGGTAATATATAACGGCAATTTTTCAGACTCATATTTTGCTAACTCTTCCTCCAGTCGTTTTTCAATAAGTTCAAAAGATTCTTTAAACCCTTTGTGTATCCTGCCCCCTTTTCCGGAAGGAACCAGATTTGCTTTAATATCTGTTTTTATATCTTCTAAAGAAGTTGGTTCCGTTCCCCTGAACACTAATACCAGCATGCCGTCAAACTCTTCTGTTTTGTTCAGCTTTACCAGCATGGCCTGGGTCCCCTTTTCATTAAAAGAAGACAAAAAACTAAACTGTGCTTTTTGAAGTATCTTCTCTATCTTTGAATCTTCTTCATTTAACTCTATGGCCTCTTTTATAAGGGTTTCAACATCTTTCTTATCCTTCTTTTCTTCAACAAGGGTATAAACTTTTTCTATCTTTCTTTGCAGACTATTTTCCCCAGGAAGAGTTTCGTATACCAGTCTTGACAACTCCGCCATAAGCCAGGCGGTCCTGTCTGAATAAGCGGCCCTTTTAACTGGCAATGCCTTTAATATCAGACTATCCTCAAAGTATTTCATAATATTTCCTTTTCTTTTCAAATATTTTTACTTTTCATCGTTCCCGTTTGTAAATCCATCAAGTATACTTGGGACGAACCTTTCGGAAAAGCCCGCTATAAAACCCCATACCATGGATTTGATATAATCAGTGGCTCCTTCTGGCTTCCAGTGAGATACAATATTCAAGAAGTTTCCGTTTAGCTCAAACCCTTTTTCATAATCAAACCTTGGGAACAGATTCCCCTCCAGCATACCGCCTGCAAATATCCCGTAAAGTACTACTGCGGCGATCCCTCCCGTCAAAGGCGGTATTAGTGAAAATACAACTACTTTAAAGCGGGATATTTTTTTCAATTCAGTATACATATCTTTCGGGAAAAGCTTTTTAAACTGGTGCACCCGAGTAAGGGAGCTTACAAATCCACCCATAAAACCGGCTAAAATAACAACAACGATCACAGGAAGTTTATCCCCTTGATAAAAAATAAAAGATGATAATACGGCAACCAAGGATACCGTACCGAAAAAAAGCCAGGTGGATATTCTCATATGTATATCCATATTTTTGACAAACTGTTGTTTTTCTTCACCACTCACGATAAATCCTTTATTCTATAAAACACGTTTAACGGTAAGTTTCACGCTCCCGTGATTATTACCGTACAAAGCCCACACGTCATTAGGAAAACAGTATAAATAACCGCTGTTTTTAACTTCCAAAGAGTTACCTTTTTGATATTTCACAAGTTCATAATATTCATGGGGATTCGGGCTTCCGTCATTTTTCACCCCTTTATCATTGGCAATGGCTCCCACCATGGTAAACCAACTGAAATCTTCAACCCTTTTTGTCAGAAAAAAATCGCTGTTTTCATTACCTGTTAATTTTTCATACGATTTTTCGATCTTTCCTATAGTTGAACCGACCAGTCTGGCTATATCCCCGAAAGTCAGTTTTCCGTCTTCCGTGCCTTCCCAGCTGCAGCTGTCTTTACTGTCTCTCCATTCTCCGGTGGAAGAGAACTCATAACGGGCCCCTTTTTCCAGATATATACCCGTATAGTTCCATTTGGTATCTGCAAAAATATCTATCGTTTTTGATTCATTTATTCCCAGTATTGTTGTAGGATGGTATGGAAAATATTCTATAGGTGAGATTTTCTGGCGTTCAAACACGCTTGAATGAAACAGGTTTTTATTTTTCTTTTTATCAATAGCGGCTATGCTTCTTGGACGTGATCTCATTTTTGCAAAGATCCCTTTATAGGAATCATGCATCACCCCCAAGGGATCTGCTTTGATGGTTTTTTTTATATTTTTCCTGAATTTCAGGGAAGAGTTTTCACTCTCCTGCATCATCCATAATAAAGCACCGTTGGAAAGATCCGTCTGGGCATATCCCCCTCCAACGTCGGAGTGGACACCGGGAAACCAGACCTCTTTTATATCCCGTTCTTTTTCACTTTCCCATCTTGTAACGGTAAAACTTGATCTGATCTCATCTATAGCCATCGCATGGCGGGCACTTTTGATATGTTTTCCCAGTTTTGTATCATGAAACTGCCAGCTGCTTTTAGTGTCAAAAATGTTCAATATCTCCAGATCATCGGGTATCCCAAGGGCACCCACGGTATCCCATACTCCCAGAAACTTTACCTCAACGGCGGCTCCGTCGTTGAAAAACTTCCAGTTGTTTTCCTTCCAATCGGAACTTAGGGGGTCTTTTTTCCTGTAGCCTTCAGAGTATGCTTTATGTACACGTCTCCAGGATTCTTTGTCCTGCAAATTATCTAAATTTAAAAGCCCTTTTCCCAAAAAGCCCGCAAGACTTCTTACTGTGAATGCGCCTCTGCTGAAACCGTACAGGAATATCTCATCTCCCTCTTCATAATTGGAAGCGATCCAATGATATGCACTGCATATATGACGGGTGATCCCTGCGCCAAAGGCTCCTCCTGTTATAGACTTTACAATACCTCCCTCACCTCCAAGTCCGGGGTGATAATATTTTAGCTGCCTGATTCCCTTGTCATCTTCATTTGCAACTGCATTATATATCTTCACTACATTCGTAGGTATTAGAATGCCGTTCTCCTCCTGGTCTTTGGTATTCCAGGTACCGTCAAAACAAATAACCAATTTTTTCATGGGGTCCTCCTTTTAACAATATAAAAATCCTATCAACTGAGATTTAAAACCTGTGTTGCTCTATCCGTATTCTGCCTCCACGGTTCCGGTTCCGAACCTATAAACGATACACTCGTATCCTTTATTATACGGTTTGCCTCCACGGCTCCGCTTCGCTCCGACCGTTCCGGTTCCGAACCTATAAACGATACACTCGTATCCTTTATTATACGGTTTGCCTCCACGGCTCCGCTTCGCTCCGACCGTTCCGGTTCCGAACCTATAAACGATACACTCGTATCCTTTATTATACGGTTTGCCTCCACGGCTCCGCTTCGCTCCGACCGTTCCGGTTCCGAACCTATAAACGATACACTCGTATCCTTTATTATACGGTTCTCATGTCACAGCTAGTGTCACAATTTTGTAAAATTCTAAAACTTCAAAGCCCTAATCAATATATTACCTTAAAAATGTCCTTTTGAAAAACGTAGATGCCTTGGAAGGATCCCAGGCGAAAGTTATAACAGGATGCCCGAGATTTCCGTAGTCCTTTATACTGTCTACTAGCTCGCCTCCTCCAAACTTGGAATAAAGCTTGTAATGATCGGTGATAATAGACAACATTGCCGTATCTACATTATTTCCCGTACAAAGTGTATAAACACCTTTTGTAAGGTATTTAAACTCCTGGTTCAGCCCTTTTTTCTCATTTCTTATTATAAGCCTTGAAAGCTCCCCTATTTTTTTCTCCCCTTGTCTATACTTCTCAAAGCTTGATTTCTCTTCCGAAGGAAGTTTGTTTGATGAATCAAAAATAAACCTTACTGTACCCGTTATCTTATTATCCGTCTTATACAGTATCACCCCTGAATTTTGATCAAAGATATCAAAGTTCATCCCCTCTATGGTATCGGGAAACTCATCCTGGTAATTTATACCTCCGTAAACCTCGCTTCTAAGTTTAAATACCTCTATAAGCTCTTCAGCCGTAGTTGCCAGACTTAAACTTTTATGTGACTCCTCAAACTTCAAACTTCTGTTAAAAGCTATTGCCTCATCTATTGTTTTTTCCAAAAAGATTCTTTTCTGGAAAAGCTCCAATGCTGCTTTTTGCTGTTCGTTGAACTCATCGGGCATATAGTCAAGTTTTCTTGAGATGTTTGTTTGAACCAGTTGCGAAAGGCTCTCTAAAGAGCTGTTTTTGTTAATGTTTGTCATAGTAATACTCCTAATTTTGTATAAAATTAGAATATTCTATGACAAACATGTCACAGGTAGTGTCACAGTTTTGTATTATTGGTAAAAAAAATGAATTTTATGTATTTTATTGAAAGTTATATTTTTGGTAAAAAAGTGAAAAAATAAAGAAAAAGGGATAAAACGGAAAACTAGTTTTCCGTTACAAGTTTACACCCGAAAGATGGTATTGTTTCTATAAGCTTATGATCAAGCTTTGTTCTAAGCCTGTACAAAAGAGTTCGTACGGAACTGCTTGAGACCACCTCATCGGGCCAAATATTGTGTTCGATATCCGACATCGACACGATAGTATTCTTTGCATCGAAAAGAAATTTCAAAAGCTTCTTTTCTTTGAAGCTTAATTTCATTGGAATATCATCACAGTAAAGATTCTGGTTCTCTACATCATAATAAAACCCGAATCCCAGATATTCAAAACCCTCATTTACAACAGATGCTTTGGGCTGGGCTTTATAAAGCCCCAAAAGAATAGTAGATTTTAACTCCTCTCTTTTGAAAGGTTTTATCAGATATCCAACGGGATTGGTTTCAACGGCTCTTTTCATGGTTTCATCATCGGTATAGGCCGTCAGGTATATAATAGGTATAGATTTTAATTTTTGGATATCTTTTGCGGTTTGAATCCCGTCTTTGCTGTTCTCAAGATTTACATCCATAAGTATTATATCTGGCTGAAATCTTTTTATACTGGCTAGCGCCTCATCATGATTTGTAGCTGTGTCCGTTACTTCACACCCCAGTTTTTTCACCGCACTTTTTATATCAAGTGCGACGATCGCTTCGTCTTCAACTATCAAAATTTTTGTATTTTTCACATCTCTCCCCAATTATAAAAAATTTTTAAAATTTGTAAAAACTGTGACACTACCTGTGACATCTATTTGTTACCATAATATCATAAAAACATATAAAAGGATCGAAAATCAAAAAGCTATATGATAAAAACGGAAAACTATTTGCTGAAGTAAGACACAGCAATAAAATATACGACGGCTTTAACAAACACTACCATTGTATGTTCTCAATGGCCGCCGTGGCAAGCGGAAGTGTCAAGATTGAAATAGAATCAAAAAAAGCTTTATCCCTGATGCCAGGTGGAATTATAATGTTCAATCCCGAACAGGTTCACAGATCCGAATTCAAGACACCTGCGACTTACGGATATTATGAGCTTTACCTCACTAACAGCTGGTGCAAGAAGATTCAAAACAATATATTCGGTAACGATCTTGACTACATCGATGTTGATATAAACCTCTTAGAAAGTGAACAGCATTATAAAAAATATTTAACGATGCTTAAGAGTATCATGAATGACAGAAAAGGGAAAAACTTTGAGACCGTCATTAAAAACTTTATGAGCGAGATCTTTGAAAGCTATTGTGATATAAACTATATAAGTAAAAGAGACAACCCCTACTACAATATTATAAACAAGGCAAGACAGTTTATAATGAAAAATTTAGATAAAGATATATCGCTTGACAGATTAAGCGGATTTCTCGGGTACAGCAAAAGCTATGTTATCAGGATATTTAAGAGTGTCTACGGTCAGACACCCCATGCATTTATAGTAAACCAAAAGATCAACAGGGCAAAAATGCTTATCTCTATGGAAGATAGAAAAACCCTGGGTGAGATAGCAAAAGAAACAGGGTTTTATGATCAAAGCCACTTTACTAAAAACTTTAAGAAGATCTACGGGGTAAATCCAAAAGAATATAAGAAGTGATAAAACTCACTTCCACACTATCATAACTTTTACTCCATCCTTTGTATTAGTAAAGATCTCGCCTTTTAACTGCTTTTTCACAAGCGTATCAACCAATATAAGTCCCAAAGAGTTAGAAGGAGTATCTTTTGCATACCCTATACCGTCATCCTCTATGCAGAACCTGAATTTACCCTGCTCCTCCTCAAGACTTACGTATATTGTCCCTTCATTATCCGGGAAAGCATATTTAAAAGAGTTTGTGATCAGTTCGTTTAAAATAAGACCGCAATAGATAGCCTCCTCAACTTTCAGATTCGCCTTGATATCAAAAAATAAACCGATGTCATTCTCGTAACTCTCTTTTAACTCATCGATCAATATGGAGAAATAATCCCTGGCATCTATATGGGTTATATTATCCTGCTTATAAAGCATCTCGTGCAGATGGCCCATTGCATTGATCCTGTTCTGGATAGTAAGGAATACCTCGGTTATCCTTGCGTCATCTATCTCGTCGGCCTGAAGTCTTATAAGAGAAACAATGGTCTGCATATTGTTCTTTACCCTGTGGTTAAGCTCTTTTAATAAAAGCCCCTTCTCATCAAGAGCTTTTTTAAGATCCGATGTCTTCTCCTTCACTTTCATCTCAAGTCTTTGTTTTTCTGTATTCTGCTGGCTTATAAGCTGCAAATTGACGTCCTCTTTCTCTTTTTGCAGCTGCTTGATCCTGTCTGCCAGGGCTATAGAGAAAATAATAGCTTCTATAACAAAAGAGGTCTCCACCACATAAGGGTAATAAAGATATATATTGAACACCCCGGCACTTGAAAGATACATAAGTATTCCCGCACTTGCAATAATCACCCACCCGAAAAGGATAAAATATGACTGTCTGTTCTTTTTTATTGCCGTATATATTGTCAAGTAGATCAAATAAATAATAAGTACTATTGAAAAAATATTTCTGAACTTGTTAAACATATCGGTCGAGATAAAAACAAGAAGCGACAAAGGAATAAGTATCAAAAAAATATTCAGTACAAAATTAAGTTTCGGGTACTGAGCGATCCCAAGAAAGGTTTTTGTAAATATCCCAAGAGCAAATATCGGAAAAGCCACAATAACCGCGGCAAACTCTACAAGATAAGGTATCACATTATGATCTACGAGATAAACATTCGCCATCCCTATATATATAAAATGATGAAAAATTATACCAAAGATATAAAGCACATAATAAAAATAGCTGATATCTTTGGTAAAAAAATATATAAACAGGTTATAAAGCCCAAGTATGGTCATGGAACCAAAAAATAAGGCAAGTATGAACTGGTGTCTTATCTCTTTGGCATAAAAAGAATCGATATCCCAAAGATTAAGCTTGACTATAAGGGTAGTGATATAAGACGAGGCTTGTATATAATAGACCTTTGTTTCACCAGGATCAAGTTTTATTCTAAATGTCGGATTAATGCTTTTCCTGTCATCTTTTACATAAAACAGTCCCTCATGCTCCCCCCTGTAGTTATCATCCGGGGTATAAAAAAATATATTCGTAGCCAGCGGATTTTCATACTCAACGAACTTATTGATTATTTTATCACTTTTATTTCTTATGCTGAACTTTATCCATACGTCAAAATCGGGTGAATAACCGTAGCCTAAAAGCTTTTGTTCGTTTTGTTCGAACTTTTTTGTAAAAACTTCGTTTACCGTTAAATTTCTTGTTTTGTCTATATATATTTTGGATGAGGATAAAAGTTCTTTATAGGTTGTTTTTTCATCTATATCTATCACATTTGCAAAAGATACGACACTAAACAAAAGGAAAATTATTATCTTTATATTCAACATAAAATAGATTGTACTTAAAAGTGATTAAAATATATTCAAATCAATAAGAAAAATTATATTTTTAGTAAAATATTTTACTATTTTAAAAATTTATACAATTAGGTTATAATATTCTTATGAAATTTATAGCAGACTGCCATTTGGGAAAAATCGCCAAGTATCTTAGAATATTCGGCTTTGACACACTTTATTTTCAAACTATTGACGACAATGATATTATCGATATAGCACTTAGTCAAAACCGTATAGTCCTGACAAGCGACAAAGGGCTGTATGAAAGACTCAAAGATAAAACCCTGTATATACCCCACGGAGAATTTGAGACACAGTTAAAGTTCATATTCACAAAGCTTGAGCTTGGTTCAAAGATCGATCCTTTTAAAAGATGTATAGACTGTAACGGCGAGCTTGTCAAAGTACCGAAAAACGAGATCATCGACGAAGTGGCCTTAAAAACCAAAATATTTCACGACAACTTCCAAAAATGTACCGGCTGCGGCAGAATATACTGGGAGGGTGACCATTTCAAGAAGATGCAGCTGTTTATAGAGAATTTTCTAAAAAGCCTGGAAGATGAAAAAAATTAACCTCAAAGTAGCAGATATAACAAAAGAAAAAGTATGCGCAATAGTTAATGCCGCAAACAGCTCCCTTATGGGCGGAGGAGGCGTTGACGGAGCGATACACAATGCAGGTGGAAGCACTATAGCCAAAGAGTGCAGACAAATAAGACAAAGCTTGTATCCAGACGGTCTTCCAACAGGCCAGGCAGTGCACACGACAGCCGGGAATCTCCCCTGTACGTACATAATACATACGGTCGGGCCTGTATACAAAAGCTCTACAGACGAGAGTGAACAGCTCCTTGCAAACTGTTATACCAACTCTTTACAGCTGGCATACGACCTTGGATGTAATTCTATAGCCTTCCCCGCCATATCAACAGGAATATTCGGCTACCCAAAAGAGAAAGCCTCAAAAATAGCCTATGAAAGCGTAATAAAATTTTTAAATAAAAACCATAATATGGAAGTAAACTTCATATTCTCAACCCGGCAGAATAAAAAAATATTTGAACAAACTATCAAAGATTTATAGTCTGCCTTTACTGCTGTTATGATATAATGGTTTATTATAATAAAAGGCAGCGGTTTATGCAAACAACACAGAAATTCATAGTAAAGTTTTTCCCGGAAATAATGATAAAAGGATCATCTGCAAAAAGACAGATGGTAGGGCAGCTTTACAACAATCTTCTAAAAATACTAAGAGATATAAACGAAAATATCAATGTAAGAAAGTTTTCCGATAAAATAGAGGTCGTCTCACCTTTAGAGTTTATCGAACAGGTCAGGCTGAAACTAAAAGAGACTCCGGGGATCGAACAGATCCTTGAAGCCCTGCAGTTTGACAATATACAAACCCTGGATGAGATAAAGCAGACAGTAAACGAAACAAGCGCCCATGAGATAAAAGACAAAAGCTTTGTAGTAAGGGCAAAAAGATCAGGAAAGCACGAGTTTAGATCAACCGATATAGAAAGAACGGTGGGAGGATATATGCTCTCACACAACAAAACAAAAGGTGTAAACCTCCATAACCCGGAGGTAACCGTAAATCTTGAGCTTGTAAATACCCAGTTAAATATTATCACAAAAAAATACAAAGGATTATCAGGCTTTCCAATAGGAACGCAAGGGGAGATACTATCGCTTATGTCCGGTGGGTTTGACTCCACCGTTGCAAGCTATCTTACCATGAAAAGGGGTATCAAGACCCACTTTATCTTCTTCAATCTAGGGGGCATCGCACATGAGATCGGGGTGAAACAAGTTGCCCTTTATCTTTGGAACAAATTTGGTTCATCACACAGAGTTACCTTCACCTCGGTTCCCTTTGACGACGTAGTTACGGAGATATTCCGCTCCACCCATGAATCGTATATGGGAGTAACACTTAAAAGACTTATGTTAAAAGCTTCGGAAAAAGTAGCAGATGATATGGGTATAGATGCTCTTCTAACAGGGGAAAGCGTAGCACAGGTCTCAAGCCAGACACTAAGAAATCTTGCTCTTATCGACCTCTCAACAAACAAGCTTGTCCTAAGACCCCTGGCAACTATGAACAAGCCCGAGATAATAGATATTGCAAATAATATAGGCACAAGAAGATTCGCAGAATCGATGCCAGAATACTGCGGAGTAATATCAAAAAATCCCGTAACCCACGGCTCTTATAAGCGAATGGAAAAAGAAGCCGGGAAATTTAACTATAACGTACTGGACAAAGCAGTTGAAAATGCCATAACAGTAAATGTGGACGAGATAGCAAATGATGTGAATACGATAGGGGAAATAGAAACGGTAAATGATCTTTCAAAAGGTAATTATACGGTTATAGATATAACACAGGAGAAGGAGATAATAGAACTTCCCTGCGAAACTATAAAAATACCTTTTTACGATCTAAAGACAAAGTTTCCAAAACTTCCTCAGAATAAAGAGTATCTATTCTACTGCGACAAAGGTATTATGAGCCAGCTTCATGCCCAGTACCTGAGGGATCAGCAGGGATATAAGAATATAAAGGTTTACAGACCATAAACAACAAATTTAAAACAAACTCCCCTGAATCATAGAAACCCTATGTGACTTTTCAAGGCACATTGGGGAGTCGTTTCTTACGCTGTTTACAAGTTCACTTACCTCATCTAAATTTATCATTTCACTGCCGCAGGGTTTGAAAAGGCTATTAAGCTCTTCGTATGTACTGTTATTATCAAGCCATTTTGTCCAGTCTTTTTGATCAAGTATAACAGGCATTCGGTCATGCAAGGCGGCTATTTTTTCATTCGGCTCGGTAGTTATTAGTGCTATTCCAAGGAGGGTTTTACCCGAAATATTGTCATACCACTGCTCATATATTGCTGCAAATGCAAGATAGTTCCTGGTAGATGAAGTAACGATATAAGGAATACTTTTGGAGGTTAGCGGATCTTTTTCCCATTCATAATAACCGTTTACCGGGACGATGCATCTTCTTTGCTTATACGCTTCCCGAAAACTTTTTTTTTCAAATATACTTTCACTTCTTGCATTTATATTCATAGATGACCTATCCTTGGCCCAGGAAGGGATCAGTCCGAAATGTGCATAAGTATAAACACCTGTATTTAAAAATACGGGGATATCGATAGTTGGTGCAATATTGTATCTTTTCTCAAGTATTCCTATATTATCTTTTAATCTTCCAAAAGAATTTTGAATATCATTTTTAAAAGATTTATCGTCATATATAGCTAATCTTCCGGGCAACTTTCATCCTCTAAAAGATACTTATAGTATTGTTTTCTCGGTATCTCTTTTGCTCCCAGGCTTTCAAGGTGATTATTATGCACCTGGCAGTCTATAAGGCGGATACCGTTGTATTTTGCCTGCTTGCACAGATGATAAAACGCTACCTTGGAAGCATCACTAACTTCGGCAAACATACTCTCACCGCAAAATATACCACGTATAAACAACCCGTAAAGACCCCCTACTAGTTTACCCTCAAGATATGTTTCCACCGAATATGCAAAACCAAGCTTATGCAGATTGGTATATGCCAAGATAAACTCGTCACTTATCCAGGTATCATCCTCATGCTTCCTTTTAATAGAAGCACACCTTTTTATCACCTCTTCGAAGTTCTCATTGGTCTTTACCTCAAAGCCCTTGTTCTTTATAACTTTTCTCAAACTTTTACTTAGCCTGAACTCCTCGGGAAAAAGCACCATCCTTTTTTGGGGACTGAACCAGTGAATATAATTGTACTCGTCGATAAACCAGGGGAATAGGCCGTTTCTGTAAGCATTAATAAGCCTTTGAGGGTGAAAGTCACCTCCTACGGCCACAAGATCGTTTCCCATCATGTCAGGTGTGGGAAAATCAAAATTTTCATCATCTAAAAGGTATATTTTTTCTTTTTCATCCAGCAGCTTCATATAATGAAATATTAGCCCATTTATCCTAAAAAAGAACTATGAAAAATGAAACTTTTTTGTAATAAAATTAGAATTTTTGAAGAGAGTTAGTGTAGGGAAGATTTAAAAGCTGAAAATTGCAAAAGTTTATTGAATAAAAAAATATATAAACAAAAGTATCATCATAAAAAACGTCACTGTTAAAAGCTTTTTTGATTTAGACTTTTTTTTAATAAATATATCTCTTTCTTTTACATGCATATAATCACCTGTTATAAAAATATTTATTAATTGTACCATAAAATTTTCAAAATAAGTTATTTTTTTAAATAAATTTTAAAATTTATATTTTCTAAAATCCTCTAAATCTTTTTGGTATAAAAATAGATTCCCCTACAGCCAATACCTTTTTAATCTGTTTTAGAAGTTTTTCCTTATCTTTTGGAAGATTTCCCGCCAAGTGAAAAGCATTGGAGGCATGATTTGAACGAAAAATTATTTTATTATCTGTATCTATCTGTTCCAAAAATCTTTTTTGCTCATTCAGGATTTCACTGTCGTCAAGATGAACGAAATTTTCAAATTTACTGTAAAACTTCTTTTTTACGTCATCTTCAAGACCTAGCTGCAGCGTCGAAAGATAATTAATGCTGGTCTTATTTACAATATCCGCCGTATTCTTTATATGCTCCTTTGTATGTTCTTTTCCCCCTAGTCCCAGAATAACCGTAGCTGATATTTTCATTCCGGCAGTTGAAGCTTTATTCAAAGAATCTATTATCTGCATACAGTTCACACCTTTTGTGATCTTTTTTAAAAGCATCTCATCTCCCGTTTCTATACCGTAATATAAAAGCTTCAAGCCATTTTCGTAAAGCTCCTTTAACTCATCATCCGATTTTGTCAATATATTCTGTGCCGAAGCATAGCAGGACACCCTTCTTAAAGAGGGAAATGATCTTTTCAGGTATTGAAGTATCTTTAAAAGTTTACCGCTTTCCATAGACAAAGCATCCCCGTCAGCTAAAAATATTTTCTTTATATCACTATGGAAGTTTGAAACACTGTCTATCTCATAAAATATATCTTCCAGACTTCTTTGGGAATATTTTTTTGTTTTATACATACTGCAGAAACTGCAATTGTTATGGCTGCATCCAAGTGTTACCTGTAAAATAAGATTATCAGCTTCCGCAGGTGGCCTGAACAACGGGTAATCGTAATTTAACATTATATAGTCATCAACGCCCAGGATCTGTCATTCTTCAAAGCTTCAGTCAGGAGTTCTCCCGTATGGTTGCATACTATACCTATTTCCTCCAGTGAGTCAACGGCATTATACTCCTGGGCACAAACAATGCAGGAGCTAAACTCTACCCCGTCCTTTTGCATCTCTTTTACTTTTTCTCTTACAGTATCGTTTGATTGTGCGACTGTTATTGAAGCACCCCAGAACATCACATGAACTCTCTTCCAGTATCCCCTTGGGATAGACACCCCTCCGTAAAGAAGGGGAAACTTCATAATCGAATCAATGTTATCCGTAGATATTATAATAAGAAGATTTTCTTTTTCCATTTACTGCCTTTATTTTACTCTCTTTTCAACTTTGTGTGTATGGGAATGTATCTTTCCCCTTTTTCTTAATATATTATTCACTATATGATACCCGTGATTTAAGGCCATTGCTATAGATCCGCCGCTGTTAAATGCTATGTCACCCGCGACATAAAGACACCTTACGTTTGTCTCGTAATGCTCGTCATATATAGGCATCCCCTCATCATCAACTTTTATCTCGCACTTTTTTAAAAAGTCAACGGGAGAAGTTCCCCCTATAGCATAGATTATTCTGTCGTATATGGTAAAGTAGCCGTCATTAAAATACACTTTCAGCTTGCCTTGATAATTTTCCAAAGATTCTATATCGGTATTCATACGAAGCCTTAGAAGCTCCTGCCCGTTATACTCGTAAACTATTCTTTCATTTTCCGGATTCAGTCTGCTGAATTTCTCTTTTCTGTAAACAAGAGTTACTTGATTGTTATGTTCTGCCAGCTCATAAGCATACTCTGCCGCTGAATTACCGCCCCCTACTACAAGCACTTTTTCATTTTCTGCACATTTGTCAAGATTAAAATTCACAAGTGATTTTACTGATGGAGGTATCTTATAGCTTGGTTTGTTTGGTTTCCCCATTTTACCTATGGTCACTACTACGTTCTTTGCCTTAAAATCACCGCTGCTTGTGCTTATCTCAAAATGCTTTTCAAGCCTTTGTATATTCTCAACCTCGGTATGAAAAAGAGTATCTATTGTTTCATTGTCCAGAAGTGAATCAAAATAATCAAGCGTACTCTCTTTGGTACCGTCAAAAAACTCCACATTTCCCTCTAACTCTGTGATCTGGCCTTTCCAATCCTTATCAACCCTTTTGTTGTCTTTGTAAAATTTTCTGATCGTATTTGAATGGTTCTCGCTTTTTTCAATAAGCAGTATCTTCCCTACTCCGTGAACTTCAGCCTCAATGGCACACCCGATACCGCCTGGACCTCCGCCTATAATTACTATATCATAAATCTCTTCCATGATATTACCTTTATTGATAATTTATGTGTCGATATTACTCTTTTTTGTTTTAATAATCAACAATAACCTATATATAAATTTGAACATTAACCGTTTTTTTAGTACAATCCGCGATATCAATTACTTACAAAATAAAAAGGAATAATAATGGGATTAGGTGTAGGGATCGTTGGATTACCGAATGTCGGTAAATCTACAACATTCAACGCTTTAACAAAAGCACAAAATGCAGAAGCACAAAACTATCCGTTCTGTACAATAGAACCGAACAAAGCAATCGTTCCGGTACCGGATAAAAGACTGGACGAACTTGCAAAGATAGTTAACCCTGACAAGATACAACATTCGACAATAGACTTTGTCGATATCGCAGGTCTTGTAAGAGGAGCAAGCAAAGGTGAAGGTCTTGGGAACCAGTTCCTTTCAAATATCAGGGAAGTGGAAGTTATCTTGCATATGGTAAGATGTTTTGACGACGGTAACATCACTCACGTTGAAGGAAGTGTTGATCCTATAAGAGATATCGAAATCATAGAAACTGAGCTTATCTATGCAGATATCAGCCAGCTTGATAAAAAACTTGACAGACTTAAAAAACAGGCAAAAGCGGATAAAAAAGCTGCCGCTGCTTTAGAAGTGGCTCAAAAGCTAGCAGATCACCTTGATACGTTACAGCCTGTTAAAACTTTTGAAGACAGGGAAGATGAAACATTCATCGCACTTGACAAAGAACTAAGATTCCTTTCAAACAAAGACGTTATCTACGGAGCGAATGTGGATGAAGATTCACTTGTAGACGGTAACGACTACGTAGAAACACTAAGAGCTCACGCACAAGAGGTAAATGCAGACCTTATCATGCTTTGTGCAAAGATAGAAGAAGAGCTTGTAGGTATGGAAGATGATGAAGCAAAAGAGATGCTGAACGATCTTGGAGTTGCTGAATCGGGACTTGAGAAGATCATCCATACTGCATTTGACAAACTTGGACTTCAATCATACTTCACTGCAGGTAAAGTTGAAGTAAGAGCATGGACTATTACAAAAGGTACAAAAGCTCCTCAGGCAGCTGCTGTTATACATAATGACTTTGAAAAAGGTTTCATCAAAGCTGAAGTTATCTCTTATGAAGATTTCGTAGCCCTTGGCGGTGAAGCTAAATGTAAAGAAGCCGGAAAATTAAGACTTGAAGGTAAAGACTATGTAGTACAGGATGGCGATATCATGCACTTCAGGTTTAATGTGTAGTGACGTTAAGAAAAAGCAAACTGCTTTGCTTTTTTAGTCACGAAAGATGAATCTGCTGTGCATTTATGCACGAGATTCAGCCGTGTAATTTCCATTAAGAAAAGACAACTGCTTGTCTTTTTTAAGAATTAAAGAGTAAGCAAAAGAAAAAGCCCTGCTTTAAGGGCTTTTTTTATTAACTATAAAAACTCAATCTCCAAACATATTAGAAAACTTTTTCATCATCTCCTGCATCTGTTCTCCCGAGGGAATATCAGAAGGAATATTAGAAGAACTTTCATCTTCTGTACTATCATCTACCCTATCCCCAGAGATCATCTCTTGCAATGTTTTAACGGGAAAATCAGGAAGCTCAAATTTCTTATCAGATATGCTGATGTTAAATTTTGCGGATATTGCCGTTTCAACCGTTTTCATACCCATTGCCGAACTTTCCGATTTTAATACAACACCTTTATAAACCCAGATGTTTGATCCCATTAAACTCCAGATATCACATTTATATCCAAGAACCCTGCCCGTGCCTGTTTTTTCTGCATCCATTGATTCCAGGACATTTTTATCTATTAAATTTAATTTTTCTCTTAACTCATCGAAGTTTGTTTTTATGATCACTTTATTATCAAAGTCAACACTATAGGAATTTTCTTTGTCAAGCTTTATCATATTTCTTGTTGTCTCTAAACTACCCATCATATTTTGACTGATCGACTCATCCCTTAACTCTAAATTTCCCCAGTTCTTAAAATACAGCATCCTTTGACCATTAGAGTCCATACTCATACCCATAGATTTTCCTATAGTAGTTATCTTGTATTTAACAATTCCGGACCTTACCTCGTATCTGTTATTGGCAGACAAGAGGGTTAAAAAACCCAATAAAAGCGAGATCGCCACAATAATCTTTTTCATATGAACTCCTTTAATCTATATGAGATATCAACTCATTTTTCTCTCAAAGCCTCTTTCGATTTGGCAAAACAGAACATCCCCATTTTCTCATTGGTAAATGTCATGATACATGTACTTCCCGGATCACTGGCAGGAGTAAACTCATAAACCCTTACATTATACCCTTCTGTTTCTACATTATATTTGGCATCGGGCTTTATGGTCTTATTTGTCCAGCTTTGTATCTGAGACCAGGTAAACCCTGCATATAATGAAGAAGCAAAGAACAACACTACTGTAAAAAATATCTTTTTCATGGTAATACTACTTATATTGGTTTGCAAAATTAATTAAACTTGCCTTATCCAAAGCACTAGATACCCTGTTTAACTCTGTACCGTTTTTAAATACTGCCAAAGTGGGAATACTTCTTATCCCGAACCTGCTTCCAAGCATCTGCTGATCTTCGGTATTCACCTTTGCGAACAATACCTTTAAAGCAAATGATCCTGACACTTCCCCGAACACGGGAGCCATCATTTTACAAGGTCCGCACCAGGGAGCCCAAAAATCGACTATTACGGGAATATCGCTGTTTACGATAACTTCATCAAAATTTTCATTTGTAAGCTCAACTATATTCTTATCCAATAGGGAGTTTTTGCATTTACCGCAGTTTGCTTTTTTATACTCCTGTTTTTGGGGAATATTGTTTACAGCCAGACAATGTGGACATATAACTCTCATTAAAACCTCCTAGATTAAAATTAAATATACAAGCTGAACACTGCTCCGTTCTTACTGTTGTGAAGCTCCAGCTTTCCGTTGCAGTGCTCCTCTATAATTACCTTTGACATATAAAGCCCAAGCCCTGTGCCGTTCTTTTCATCTTTTGTTGAAAAATAAGGATCAAATACTTTACTTAGAATATTTTCAGGGATTCCCCCTCCGTTATCTTCGATCTGTATTAGACATTTCCCATTTTCAAATGATGAAGTTATCTTTATCCAGGGATTTTGTATCTCTTTTTCCGATAATATATCTTCAGCGTTTTTAATAATATTTAACAACACTTGCATAACTTCATTCTTGTTTATTAATATATCACAAGAATTATTTATATTTGTTTCAACGTTTATATTTTTACTTAACAAAGTTGGAGATATGATATTCAAAGTATCTTTGATCAGTTCGTCCGGTGTTGTACTGGTTAATACTTTATCCGGTTTAAAGAAATTCCTAAAGTCGTCAATGGTATTAGAAAGATACCTTGTCTGATCTTCAATTCCGGACAATTTTTCCATTAAATTTTCTTTATCGATATCTTTGTTTTTTGCCGCTTTTAGTTTCAATACACCGCTAATAGTACTGATCACGTTTAAAGGCTGTCTCCACTGATGGGCTATCATACTTATCATCTCTCCCATTTGTGCCAGTCTTTGCTGTTTTAAAAGCTGCACTTCCTGCTTCTTAATGATCTGCTCATCTTTTACATATTTTGTTATATCCTCATATAAACCTATAATACCTATAACTTTTCCCTCAGAATCAAGCCAGGGAACCTTTGAAGTATTCAAATAAGCAGTAGAGCCGTCGGCTCTGGTTTGTGTTTCTTTAATATTTAATTTTTCTTTTTTGCTTCTAATAACCCTTTTGTCATCTTTAATGAAAGCCTCGGCCTGTTCTTTTGTCCATGGCATAGAGTAATCATCTTTATCAATTATCTGATCTTTCCCTTTTATATTACAGTCACGAAGGAAGACTTTGTTCGCACCTTTATATACGCTGTTAAGATCTTTCCAGAATACTCTTACGGGCAAAGCATTTAATATATTTTCCAAAAGCTTTTTAGTATCTCTTAATTCATTGCTGCTGCTTTTAATGAAACGTGAAATAAACAGTGCAAATATTATAGAAGCCGTTATAATCAGTATTGGAACGTACAAAAGCAATGTCTGAAAAAAGGACAGCTCCTCTTTTACCTTTAAAGTAACCTTCTTTTTAATTTGCTCCAAATCTTCAAGCAGAAATTTTTGATACTGCTTAAGATGCTGGATCTTGTCTACAAGCTCCCTTATTGCTATAAAATATTCACTTTTATTCTTCTTTCGGCTTAACTCGCCGAATCTGACAAGAAGGGCTTTATCCATATTATTCTTTTTTTTAAAATAATCCGAATCGAGTAAAACCTTTATTTCACCGTTTTTTATCTTTATATGATTCACATATCTGTCAAGATTACTTGCATCAAGCAAACAACAGTTCTTTATAAAGTTTTTCATATTGTTATCATACTCTTCAAATGAGCTTTTCCACTGAGTTTTTTTCTCGTCAAAATCATATGATGTCAACAATAACTCCGTCTGGTATTTGTATTTTAACAGCTTGTGATAAGAATATTCTACGTTTTTTTGAATCTTTTGTGTTTTTGAAATACCCTGCATTAGATAATTATTAATTATACTGAAAAGTATGATGGTAATTATTAATCCCCCAAAACCTATAATATTAAGTTGTCCTATATCGATCTTTTTCAAGTTAAATCTACCTCATATTTAAAGAGCTTTTATAATACTCTTTTTGTTTTTCCCTACCAAGGTCATCCGTAATCTTTTCCCACTCCATGGCAGCTTTGCTTAATGCTTCCTTCGAAGAGAGATTGCCTAATATAGCTTCATAAAGATATTTATCCAGAGCTTTGTAATAAAGTTCACCCCCCGGGATCATTATATCAACGGCAACATTTTTATTTTCCAAAGACTTTTCAAGGGTATCAAGGTATTCCCTTGCCCGATCCTCCAGGAATCCTGCATTCTCCCAGGACTTTGCATCTTCAAAGTGAGAATAGCGTGATGGATTAACAGCACTTCCCGGATCAACTATATATTTTTTCGTGGTTTTTTTTGATCCGACATGAGCCGCAAAATCAAATGCCAGCTCTTTATACTTGGAATTCTTATTTACAAAGATAACCCAGTTCCCGCTTATTGAACTAGGATTGTTAAAAATAGCGTCCCATTTTTTAGTTTTATAATTATAAACACTGTTTCTTCCTGGAAGAATATCAAAACCGATTTTATCTCTAACTATAGAGTTTTCTGAATTAGCAGAATATATACCAAGGTCAGCCCAGTCTATAGCTAATGCAACTTCACCTGTAACAAATGAGTTTCTTACATCGTGGCCTGCAAAATTCTCCATACCTTGAGGACCGTATTCTATCAATTCAATATAATCATCCAATGCTTTTACAAAAGCTTCATTTGCTATTTGAGCTTTCATCGTTGCAGGATCAAAGTAATACCCCTTGTTCTGAGGATGCTTTGCATAAGCACCTGCAAAAGCAAAGAACTGTAATAATGAGACATCACCTTTTATACGAAGTCCCGCATTACCGTATTCTATCTTCCCGTCATTATCCCAGTCCCAACCTGTAAAGAACTTTGAAATCTGGATATACTCTTCCCATGTTCTTGGTGGATTCAAATCTTTACTATAGAGTTTTTTATATTTTTGTTTTATATTACTATTTTCAAATATATCTTTTCTGTAATACATGGTAATTGAATCACCATCATACGGCAGTCCGTATGTTACATTATTCCAGGTAAGTATATTATTCTTATAAATAGGAAGTACATCTTCCCATTCCAGCTTCTCTTTTACCCACTTTGGCACTTTAGCTATCATATTCTCTTTTGAAAGAAGAGTTCCGTTCCATAAACCTACAACAATATACATATCAAAGAATAGATCTTTATTCCCGTTAATCGACTCATTAATAGTATTTATCGTTTCATTCCAGTTTGGAGTAACTACTTTAATATTTGCTCCTGTCATCTTTTCAAAAACTTCTGCCTCTTTTAATATTGCACCTCTTACCAGATCGGCATGAAGTTTTGGAACTATTACCATTATCGTCTGACCCTCATATTTTTGCTTTTCTTTTTTAGTTTGCTTTTCTTTTCTCTCAAAACACCCTTGCAGTAAAAGAGCCAATAATAGAAATAATAAAGAATATTTTATTTTCATCTAATCACCTAATAATTATTTAATGGAGTATTTTAACCAATCAAATAAAAAAGTCAAGACAGAAAGCTATAACAGAATATACAATTGTAAGGGTAAGCTTCAATTTGTAAAAGTGTGGATAAAAAGAGAGGTAAAAGTAAATAGTAAACAGGTAAAAGTAGAATAAAAAAAGGGCAAAAAAAAGCACCTAAAGAGTTGGCGGCGACCTACGTTTCCACCAGGGAACCCGGCAGTATTATCGGCGATGGGAAGCTTGACTACCAGGTTCGAAATGGAGCTGGGTATTTCCTTCCCTCTATAACCACCAACACTTTAAGTGCTGATATAGAGTAAAAATATGTTAAAGTTAATTATAATACAACTTGTTTTACCTTACATTTAATAAGATAGTAGCTTAGAATAATAAATAAGCCAAACGATCTATTAGTACTGGTCAGCTAAATGAATTACTTCACTTACACATCCAGCCTATCAACCTCGTAGTCTTCGAGGGATCTTCAGGGAAAGTTCATCTTGGAGTCGGCTTCGTGCTTAGATGCTTTCAGCGCTTATCTCACCCGTACGTAGCTACCCAACGATGCCCTTGGCAGAACAATTGGTACACTAGTGGTACGTTCACCCCGGTCCTCTCGTACTAGGGGCAAATCTCCTCAACTTTCCTACGCCCACGGAAGATAGGGACCGAACTGTCTCACGACGTTCTGAACCCAGCTCGCGTACCGCTTTAAATGGCGAACAGCCATACCCTTGGGACCTGCTCCAGCCCCAGGATGCGATGAGCCGACATCGAGGTGCCAAACCTCCCCGTCGATGTGAGCTCTTGGGGGAGATCAGCCTGTTATCCCCGGCGTACCTTTTATCCTTTGAGCGATGGCCCTTCCACACAGAACCACCGGATCACTATGACCGACTTTCGTCTCTGCTCGAGTTGTCTCTCTCACAGTCAAGCTAGTTTATGCCATTATACTCAACATCCGATTTCCAACCGGATTGAACTAACCTTTGTAAGCCTCCGTTACTTTTTAGGAGGCGACCGCCCCAGTCAAACTACCCACCAGACATTGTCCCGAATGAGGTTAACTCATCCCGGTTAGCTATCAGAATATTCAAGGGTTGTATCTCAAGATTGACTCCACGTCTACTGGCGTCTACGTTTCAAAGTCTCCAACCTATCCTGCACATGAATATCCCAATAGCAGTGTCAAGCTATAGTAAAGGTGCACGGGGTCTTTCCGTCTTTCCGCGGGTAGGAGGAATTTTCACCTCCACTACAATTTCACTGGATCCCTGGTTGAGACAGCTCCCATCTCGTTACGCCATTCATGCAGGTCGGTATTTAACCGACAAGGAATTTCGCTACCTTAGGACCGTTATAGTTACGGCCGCCGTTTACTCGGGCTTCAATCAAATGCTTCGCTTACGCTAACATCATCAGTTAACCTTCGAGCACCGGGCAGGCGTCACACCTTATACATCCTCTTACGAGTTAGCAAAGTGCTGTGTTTTTGGTAAACAGTCGGGAGGGACTCTTTGTTGCAACCTCTCAAGCTTTCGGGAGTAAATCCCTAATACCTAAGTAGGCACACCTTCTACCGAAGATACGGTGCTAGTTTGCAGAGTTCCTTAACCAGGGTTCTTCCACGCGCCTTAGAATACTCATCCCACCTACCTGTGTCGGTTTACGGTACGGGTTATTATAAATATGCTTAGTGGCTTTTCTTGGCACGACAGTATCATCGATTCCAAACGCTACCCGAAAGTATTGTTCGGCCTGTAAGATCTCGGTCTAATGTTAAGCGGATTTACCTACTTAACAACCTACGTCCTTCGACCCACTATTCCATCAGTGAGCTCGATTAACTCTATGCGTCCCCACATCACGCTTCATAATAAGTATAGGAATATTAACCTATTTGCCATCGTCTACCCCTTTCGGACTCGACTTAGGACCCGACTAACCCTACGATGACGAGCATCGCGTAGGAAACCTTGGGTTTTCGGCGTTAAAGATTCTCACTTTAATTATCGCTACTCATGCCTGCATGCTCACTTCTATCCGCTCCACTGCTCCTTACCGGTACAGCTTCAACGCTGAATAGAACGCTCTCCTACCACTCATAGTAAACTATGAATCTAAAGCTTCGGTGCATACTTTAGCCCCGTTATATTTTCCGCGCAGAATCACTAGACCAGTGAGCTGTTACGCTTTCTTTAAAGGATGGCTGCTTCTAAGCCAACCTCCTGGTTGTCACAGTAACTCCACATCGTTTTCCACTTAAGTATGACTTTGGGACCTTAGCTGTTAGTCTGGGTTGTTCCCCTCTCGACATAGGATTTTATCACCCTACGCCTGACTGCCGTGGTTACACATATAGTATTCGAAGTTTGATAGGGTTTGGTACCGCGGTAAGCAGCCCTAGCCCATTCAGTGCTCTACCCCTATATGCTACTAACACGACGCTATACCTAAATATATTTCGGAGAGAACCAGCTATCACGAAGTTTGATTGGCCTTTCACCCCTATCCACAAGTCATCCCAAGACTTTTCAACGCCTGCGGGTTCGGTCCTCCACTGGCTCTTACACCAGCTTCAACCTGCTCATGGATAGATCACTTCGTTTCGGGTCTGCAGCATATGACTAATTCGCGCTATTCACACTCGCTTTCGCTACGGCTTCGCTCTTGGCTTAACCTTGCCATATACCACAACTCGCAGGCTCATTATGCAAAAGGCAGTCCGTCACCCTGTATAAAACATAGGGCTCCGAATGATTGTAAGCTAACGGTTTCAGGTTCTATTTCACTCCCCTCACTGGGGTACTTTTCACCTTTCCCTCACGGTACTTGTGCACTATCGATCTATAAGTAGTATTTAGAGTTGGAGGGTGGTCCCCCCATATTCAGTCAAAATATCACGTGTTCCGACCTACTCATTCCTAAGTCTAGTACCATATAAAAGATTTCGTATACGAGGCTTTCACTCTCTATGACACTGCATTCCAACAGCTTCTACTATCTTAAATATTATCACTTAGCGCTCTAATCCGTTTTCGCTCGCCGCTACTAACAGAATCTCATTTGATTTCTTTTCCTCAAGGTACTGAGATGTTTCACTTCCCTTGGTTCGCTCTCCCGTAGGAGTAACATACATTGTATGCTGGGTTGTCCCATTCGGAAATCACTGGATCAAAGCTTCTTGACAGCTCCCCAATGCTTATCGCAGTCTAGTACGTCCTTCATCGCCTCTTATAGTCTAGGCATCCACCGTTAGCCCTTAATAGCTTATTTGTATAATTAAAGATTGAATTATGATTTAACATATTTCTTTCTTCGCTTAATTATGATTTATTCTTTGGCTACTATCTTATTAAACATAAGTCTAATAAAACAGAAATTGTATTATTTTTCCATTTAGAAAATTAATTAACTTTAACAATATATTTTTAAATAACTCTTTGATCTCTCTCGAAATCAAATATTAATCTTACGCATAAGACTAATATTTAACTTCTTCTCGCAAATGGTGGGCCTACCAGGACTTGAACCTGGGACCTCACGATTATCAGTCGAGCGCTCTAGCCAGCTGAGCTATAGGCCCATGTCGTTTTAATTCTTATTAATAAAAAAATTGTTTATATCTTTTTAGATTATATAACTGGTGGAGAATAGCGGGATCGAACCGCTGACCTCCTGCGTGCAAAGCAGGCGCTCTCCCAGCTGAGCTAATTCCCCAGCTTCAATAATCTTTATAAACTAGATATCAAGAAAAAACATCTTCTGTTTTATGCGTCTAAGTGCATTACTCTTATTCTCTCTGAATCTATCTAAACGAATAGATAGATTATTTCTTTGAAAGGAGGTGATCCAACCGCAGGTTCTCCTACGGTTACCTTGTTACGACTTCACCCTAGTCGCTAATTCCACTGTGGAAGGTAGCTATCTTAGCATCCCCGCTTCGAATGAAATCAACTCCCATGGTGTGACGGGCGGTGAGTACAAGACCCGGGAACGTATTCACCGTAACATTGCTGATTTACGATTACTAGCGATTCCAACTTCAAGTAGTCGAGTTGCAGACTACTATCCGAACTGGGAGGCATTTTATGAGATTTGCTCCACGTCACCGTATTGCTGCTCTTTGTATGCCCCATTGTAGCACGTGTGTAGCCCTGGTCGTAAGGGCCATGATGACTTGACGTCGTCCTCACCTTCCTCCTCCTTGCGAAGGCAGTCTGTCTAGAGTCCTCAGCCGAACTGTTAGTAACTAAACATGAGGGTTGCGCTCGTTGCGGGACTTAACCCAACATCTCACGACACGAGCTGACGACAGCCGTGCAGCACCTGTATAGAAGTTCCTGCAAGCAGGCACTACTCTATCTCTAGGGTGTTCTTCTTATGTCAAGACCAGGTAAGGTTCTTCGCGTATCGTCGAATTAAACCACATGCTCCACCGCTTGTGCGGGTCCCCGTCTATTCCTTTGAGTTTTAATCTTGCGACCGTACTCCCCAGGCGGTACACTTAATGTGTTAACTGCATTACTGCTATATCTAGTATAGCAACAACTAGTGTACATCGTTTAGGGCGTGGACTACCAGGGTATCTAATCCTGTTTGCTCCCCACGCTTTCGCATCTCAGCGTCAATAATGTTCCAGTAGATCGCCTTCGCAATCGGTATTCCTTCTGATCTCTACGGATTTTACCCCTACACCAGAAATTCCATCTACCTCTCCCATATTCTAGGTAGACAGTTTTGGAAGCAGTTCTATGGTTAAGCCATAGGATTTCACTTCCAACTTATCTACCAGCCTACATGCTCTTTACGCCCAGTGATTCCGAGTAACGCTTGCTCCCCCCGTATTACCGCGGCTGCTGGCACGGAGTTAGCCGGAGCTTATTCATATAATACCGTCATTATCTTCTTATATAAAAGGAGTTTACGCACCGAAATGTGTCATCCTCCACGCGGCGTTGCTGCATCAGGGTTTCCCCCATTGTGCAATATTCCCCACTGCTGCCTCCCGTAGGAGTCTGGACCGTGTCTCAGTTCCAGTGTGACTGATCATCCTCTCAAACCAGTTAAGCGTCATTGTCTTGGTAAGCCATTACCCCACCAACTAACTGATACTGTACAGGCCGATCTTGAAGCTATAAATATTTCCCTTGCTCACTTCTGTGATAAAGGCATATAGGGTATTAGCAGGCGTTTCCATCTGTTATCCCCTTCTTCAAGGCACGTTACCTATATATTACTCACCCGTGCGCCACTTAGCTGACAATTTTAGCAAGCTAAAATCCGTTCTCGTTCGACTTGCATGTGTTAAGCACGCCGCCAGCGTTCACTCTGAGCCAGGATCAAACTCTCCATAAAAATTTTATGAATCTTCTGATTCTGACTTTAAGTTTTACTTAAAATCATTGTTCTAAGTTTTTAGTTTTAAAACTAAAACTCAATTTCTGTTATAGATCTCACTCTATAACTATTAGACGAAGTTTTTCTTGTATCTAGTTTATAAAGATTATCTCTCTATAAATTTTAGATTTTTTTATTAACATTTATTTTTTTAAAGAACTCTCAAATCGCTGATCTTCATTGTGTCTCAGTGAATTTGGATGGGAATTATAATAGATTTTTTTTACTTTGTCAAGAGTTTATTCTAAATGTTTCCTTAAATTTTGAAATTTCTATATTTTCATTCAATTTTAACTATTTTAATCGATATCTTCATCATCTATATATAATAATATATACAGTTTATCTCTTTTATCTTTATACTCTTGTGTCTGAATATACCTGCTAAACTCACTTACATGTCTATCTGTTAAATCATATTCTTCAAATTTATCTTCCAGTTTCCTGGTTGCTCTTTTCATTGCTAGCTTTCTTTGGTAATCTTCACCTTTGAAATGTTTATTGGATTTTCCCACACCGTAAAGTCTGTATTTTGTAGTACGTCCTTTGATCCATGTAGGTATTGCATTGGAAGTTATATCTGAACCGCTGCTGCCACGCAGTCTTTTTATTTTTATATCGGCAAGTGCCTCGAATATACCGTTAGGGTATCTTTTTTTGTAAAGTTTTAACAACTCTATATCGTTTGTGTCTTTTACCTCATCCCAAAACATCTGTTCTGCTTCGGAAGAGAAAAGAAAAGATATACACAATAATAGAGATAAGACCGTTCTTTTCATTTTAGCTCCTTAAAAATATTTAGAGCTTGATTATTTTAGCTCCGTATCCACCCTCTTTTGCCGTGGCATCATGGTAACTTTTAACTTTCGGGTGGGTATCTAAAAACTTCTTAACAGCATAAGACAATTTCCCCGTACCAATTCCATGATAAACCAGAACCTCATCAAAACCTGCTATTAAACTGTCCGATAAAAATTTATCCAGGTTTTCAATAGCTTCTTCTGCTCTTTGTCCGTGAAGATCAAGCTTTACGTGACCAGATTGAGGCTTTTGTACGTTTATTTTAATACTTTTAGGTTTAACAACAGGTATATTGCCGCTTCTTTTCAAACTGTTTAAAGGTAATTGAAGTTTCATGCCGTCATCTGTTTCAACTATGGCTTTTTTACCTTTTATGGAAATCAGCTGTCCTTTCGTATTGTTATACTTGACTCTGTCGCCTACTTTTAACTCTAAAGGCTCCTGATTCTTTTCAACTTTTATTTCCTCTTTTTTCTTATGGGCTTTGTTTAAGATTCTGTGCTGCTCTTTCTTATCTGTTGTTTTTATGATCTTTTTAGCTTCATCTATAGCTTCTTTATACTCGATTTCAAGCTTTGATCTTTGAACTGAAAGTTTTTTATCCAGATCATCCCTTTGCTCTTTTAAACTTTTTTCCAGCTGTTCATTTTTTGCTATCTTCTTATCAAGAAGTTCAAGTTTAGTTTTATATTCCCTTTCAAGTTCACTGCTTCTTTCAATAAGTTCATTAAGTTTGTCTTTATCCTCTCCGTAAACCTGTTTTGCTTTTTTCACGACTCCAAGGGGGATATTGTATCTTTGGGCAGTTTCAAAAGCATATGATTTTCCTATGGTTCCCTGAAGAAATTCATATGTTGGCTTTTGCGCCTCTTCATTATAAAGTGCCGCTATTAGCTCAACCTTGTTATTGGATGCTAAAAGTGCGGCCAGTCTTTTATGGTGTGTGGTAATGATTATCTTTATATTTTTTTGAATAAGCTCTTCAATAATCACTTTAAACAAAGATGCCGCTTCATCACTGTCAGTTCCAAGTTCGATCTCATCCACTCCCACTATGGCATCATTTTTCCCGAACAGTTTGCTGAACTGAAGCATACGACCCGCAAAAGTAGAGATATCGTTTTTTACACTTTGAGGATCATCCAAGATAGCACTTATATTTTTATAAGTACCCACGCTTGTAGACTTGTCACAATAATACGGGATAAGATACTTTGACATAAAGACTGCGCTTAAAATAGATTTTAAAAGCATAGTTTTACCACCGGCATTCACCCCTGTTACCATGATAACATTCTTGGAAAAATCTATACTTATACTTTTAGGATCATGCAGGGCAGGATGCTTGAAGTCTACAAGCTTCTGAATCTTGTTATTGTTTGAAGATTTAGGCAGTATAAAGTTTTTGTCGTCGATTCTTGCAAAATTAAGTCTTGCCTGGTAGTGGTCGTATCTGTCAAACTCTTTATTTATAAACTTCAGGAACATAAGATGTTTCATCAGCGTTGAACTTAAACTTTTACTGATCTGATAAAGCAGTTCATCCTGCATATTTAAAAGATCGGCCTGCTGCTGTTTAAGCGTCGATATGCTGTGGGGCAGAACATAAAAGAAACCGCTTTGACTTCTGTCCATAACCTTCGCTTTTAAAGAGTGGTTGAACCCTCCTCTTACAAGTATAGTCTGCTCTCCGTGCACAAGGTGGATCTGTCTGTCCACAAGATAAGGCTGAAGATTTTTACTGTTCAATACCGAATAGAGCTTTTGCTTGATCTCGTCCCTGTTTCTGTAAAGACTTTGCTTTACCCTGTCAAGGTCATCGCTGTAACCTGAAACAAGTTCACCCTTTGAGTCAAATATATCGATCAATGATGAAATCTCTTCAGGTATTATTATCTTATCGATCCAGTTTTTTAAAGAACCTTCAAAATTAAACTTCTTAAGATATACAAAATAGTTAATGATCTTCATAAATTCATATATTTCGTATATTTTCAATGCACCCTGCTTTTGCAGGTAGTTTATCTGGGTATCTAGATTGATGATTGACGGGGGAGTTTTTAAAGTGTAGCTGTCCAATTCTTTTAATATCTTGTAATGAACATTAATATCACCCTCTAAAACAAAGCTTTTCTCTCTGCAGAAAAGCTCACCTAATTTCTCTATAAATCTTTCTAAATCTAATTTTTTAACTATACTTTCCAATTCAACTTTCACTTATTTATTAAAATAGCAAGAGAAACCCTGTCTTTTACATTCAACTTGGTAAATATGCTGCTTATATGTTTCTTTACCGTAACAAGCTGAATATCAAGCTTTAAAGATATCTCTTTATTTGACAACCCTTCAGCTACGAGGTTTGCGACCTCCTGCTCTTTTGAAGAGAGTTTTGCCAATAAATTTGACGTATTTTTCTGTTCAGTATTCAGATTAACGTGTTTAATTATATATGACATTAGTTCAGGATAAAGCCATACATTACCCTCTTTTACTGTCTTTAGTACCTGGTCTACTATAAACTTGCTGGTTTTTTTAGACAAATAGCTCTTGAAACCTTTTTTGATTATATATGTTCCGTGTGCCAATTTCGGTTCTTCTACTATGGCTATCACTTTTAACGTTTTAGGCAGGCTGTTGAAAAAGGTTATACACTCTTCAACTTTACCGAACTGATCAAGATCCAAAACCAGCACATCATCACTTTCAAAGCTTTTGTTAAAATCAAAAAAATCACTCTTGACGATTTTCAGATCATAATTTTTTTCAAACTCTTTAGACCAAAAATTTTGTATCTTTTCCAACTTCGAACATATATAAAGCATTAGCTATTCCCTTTGTGTAGTTTTAAGAATCGGTTTAAGTAAAAATGACATAATACTTTTCTTACCGACCAATACATCCGCATTTACCATCATACCGACTTTTATCTTATATTTTTCATTATTATTTAAATAGTTTTTCTTTGTTTTTACGTATATTAAATAATGGCTTTCTCCCGTATCTTTATCGGTGATAGTATCGGGGCTTATATTGGTTATTTTCCCTTCAAGATCGCCGTAGATCGAATAATCAAAAGCGGTTACTTTTAATTTTACATCCTGACCTATATGAAGTTTTGCTATCTCTTCGGGTTTCATCTTAACTTCTGCCACCATCTCGTAGTTATCCGGTACAATAGTTACTATATCAGAAGACGGCTCAATGGAGCTTCCCACAGTATGTACGAACAACTCTTTTACTATACCGTCAACGGGGGATCTTACCACTGTTCTTTTGATAATATCTTCAAGATTCTTTTTTGTCTCTTTTATTCTTAATATCTCTGCAACAGTCTCATTATAAATTGAAGCCGCCTTATTTCTGAAAGTAAGTTTTGTCTCTTCTATACCGTTTTGTATCTCTGAGATCTGGGCTTTGGTCTGAACTATCACCTCTTTTGCACTGGAGAGTGCACTTGAAGCATCATTCAATTCCCTCTCAAGAGTTCTCAGTTCATATTTAGTGAATATCTTTTGTTTTTCAAGTTTCTTTTTTGTCTGGAACTCTTCAGATAAAAGGATATAATTCTCCTCCAGTACAGAATATTTATACTTTGCATCCACAAGGGCACTTTGCTGATACTTTAACTGCTGAAGCTGTTTTGAGATATTTCTGCTCAGCTCTTTTTGATTTGAAAGATAATAACTCTTTTCTATATCGATAAAACTCTGGTCACAGTTTTCTTCACAGAGTATCTCCTCCATCGGAAGACCTTGAGATTCGGCTTTTAATCTTGCGGCTTTTACATTCAGCTCCTGCAGCCTGATATTATTCTCGTCAAGTTTGGACTGATATGATATAGGGTTTAATTTAACCAGCACCTGCCCTTTTTTTACACTGTCTCCCTCTCGTACGTATATAGTAGATACCACTCCCCCTTCAAGGTTTTTAAGGTGCTGCACTTTAGAGGTCGGAATAAACTGCCCTTCACCCCTTGATATTTCGTCTATATCAAAACTTATTGCATAAATAATGAAAAGAAAAATAAAACTTACTACTATTTTAACGACCGTGCTTATTTTATAAGAGACAGTATCCAGTACAGCCGCACTGGTACTGGAGATAAAATCAAAGGTACTCTCATGGTATTTTTCCTGAGCCATCATTTTTACCTGCAGCTGATGAAGCAGCCTTTTGCTTGATATATCATGTATTACGAAGATAAATCCTGCCAATTCATCGTTTTTAAACAACGGGTTTATAATAGTTTTAGTAAATATATCTTTGTCATCTATAGTGGTTAAATTTAGTTCCGTACCCCACGATTCTTTATCATGGTTCTTTACATATTCACAACCGTTGTAAAATTTTTCGGAAAACTCTGCAGATACAAGAAGATTGAAATTCTTTCCTCCAAGGGTAGTCATATTGTAACCAAAAATCTCCGTAAAGGCTTTGCTTACGGACTTTACGCTAAGGTTCTTGTCTACAACACAATAACTTAGGTTCTCATCTGCAATATCATTAAAATCATTCATCTGTTTAAGGGTGTCGTCATCTATAAGGGATGAAAGTTTTGTTGAACCATTCTTCTTTTCCAGCTCTTCTTTTAGGGTTCTGACTTGCTGCTGAAGCTGTTTTATCTGAACAGATTGATTTTCCATATTATTTATTACCGCCTAATTTATCTAATACTTCATCTTTGGGACCGTCCATTACTATTTTACCGCTGTCCATTACAATGATCCTGTCTACAAGAACCAGATCAGAAGGGGTATGTGTGATCAAGATAAGTGTTTTCTCTTTAAGGAACTCTTTTAAATTGCCCAATACTCTTTTTGAGGTACCGCTGTCAAAAGATTTTGTAGGTTCGTCAAGTATGAACATTGCACTGTCGTCTATTACAGTTCTTGCCAGACAAACTGCCTGAGCCTGCCCGCCTGATAGATTCTCCCCTTTTTCAACTATAGGAAGCTCAAAACCTTTCGGATGTTTGTTTATAAAATCCGTAGCACATGAGACCTGAGCTGCTTTTAGCAGCTCATTGTCGCTTGCCTTATGGTTCTTTATCATAATATTGCTTCTTGCCGTTCCAGCAAAAAGAACATTCTCCTGTGCCATATAGGATATATTTGCCCTGATCTCAACAGGGTCTATCTGCTGAACATCGATCCCGTCTATTAGAACAGAACCCTCATCCTGGTAATAGAAGCCCAATAATAGCTTCTGGATAGTACTTTTACCGCTTCCCACTTTACCTAAAATAGCTACTTTCTCGCCCTGTTTCATACTGAAGTTTATATTCATAAGCTGTTTGGTCTCCGTTCCGGGATAAGAGAAAGATACGTTTTTAAACTCAATATTTCCTTTAAATGCAGGCCGTCTTACGAACTGTTTATCGCTTGGATGTTCAGACTCAAGCCCCATAACATTTTCTATTGAGTGGTATGCCGCGACTATATGCTGATAGTATGCGATCATTCCCGCAACCTGCCCCATAGGCCCCAACGCCCGCCCGGACATAATAACTGTTGCAACCAGGGCACCCGTAGTAAGGTTTTGAGAATCGATCATATAAGCACCGAAAATAATCAAAAGAACCGTATTAAGCTGGGTAACAAAAGCAGATACCGTACCAATTGCGGCGGAAAGAGTCTTTGTTTTTATCCCTTTGTCCGCTATTTCACCTGTTGCCTCTTCCCATTTGTACTGGGAAAGACTTAAGGCATTAAGGCTTTTTATCGTTTCAAGGTTTGAGATCGATTCAATCAATACCCCGTTTTTAAGGCTGCTTGCCCCCGCCGTTTCTTTTACACTTTCAAGCATCTTGTCTTTTACGCTCAACGTATAAATAACAACTATTGCGATTGAAAGAACCGTAACCCATACCAGGTGACCCGCCACGAAATATATGGTAAACAGGAATATAAATACAAACGGAAGGTCAATAACTATTGCAATGGTGCTTGAAGCCATAAAGCTTCTAATAGACTCGAACTCTTTTAGAACATTTGCAAAAGAACCGATTGGTTTTGGAATAACAGATATCTTAAGGTCCATCACCTTTTCAAAGATAATGGAGGACATAATGATATCTGCCTTCTTACCTGCAACCTCAAGCAGATGTGTCCGCACAAAGCGCAGACCCAGATCTATTAAATAGACCACTATCACCCCTATGGCAAATACCCAGAGGGTATCAAAGGCACTAGTTGGGATTACCCTGTCGTACACGTTCATGGTAAATATCGGAGTTGCTATCATAAATAGGTTTATAACAAGCGATGCAAGAAGTACGTCTTTATAAATATACTTGATAGTATGTATAGTATCCCAGAACCAGTGTTTCTGCTTGTTGTCTATAAGTTTGAAATCATCGGACTCGAATCTGAATTCTCTTTTGAGGAAAAAGGCCATCCCGAAATATTCCTCTTTTAGATCCTCTATCTTAACTTTGTTTACCACGTCACCTATTTCAGGCAGAATAATATAAGCATTTTCCCTAAGATCGTCAAAAGATTCCAAAATGCAGGCATTTACCTCATTTGGATCATCCGTTTTTAACAATATGATACAAGGAAGTGTCAGACTTGATATCTCGTCAAGACCCATTTTTGCGATCTGTGTTTTAAACCCTGCCCTTTTTGCCGCACGGCTAAACAGTGCCCTTGATGAGTTTGGTCTTACCGAGAAAAGTTTCGGGGCACTTTCCCCCTCTGCTATAGGAAGCCCCTCACTTAAAACTTCTGCACTATAGGGTTTACCGTGAAGCTTCGAGAACAGTACAAGGGCATCTAAAACCGAACTTTCAATATATTTCCTAAATTTCGACAAACTTATTTCCTTTTGCTATTGTTTAAGAAGGTAATCTTTTAATATACCTATCTCTTTTAACATTTTATATTTTGATGCTGTAAAATCATATTTGTTTTCTATGAACTGCCTTCTTGCATTATAAAGTGAGTCCATTATATCCAAAAGATCGTTTTCATCTATTTTGGCAAATTTGAAATCATAATTTGCTGCTATGAACTCTTCCTCTCTTTTGGTAACCAGATCTTTAAAAAACTGATGTTTTAAAAGCAGTGAGTTGTAGTTGTTAATAGCAAGATCGACCTTATACCTCACATCTTTTTCTACCTCTTCTTTCTTTTGCAGCTTCTGCTTGTATTCAAAGAACTTTTTCTGCTCTTCGGCTTTATCCTTGCCTCCTGAATATAACTCCAGGCTTGCCTGGAATGCAAGCGTAGTTTCATCCGTTGCCACACTTGAAGCGTTTTCATAATCCTCTACTGTACGGTTTTTCTTACCTACTAGATCGATACTTGGAAGAAAATTAACTTTTGCCTTGTTCAGTTTCTCTTTTGATAAAGTTATATTCTGTGCTGCTTCTTTAACAAAAGGTGAATAAGTGCGGCTGTCCTCTAAAGCCAGGTTGTAGTCATTAAAATAAGCAGCTTTGGGATCGGGTTCTTCAAGATACTTGATCATCTCGTCGCTGAAGTCTATATATTTGTTCATAGTAGAAATAGCGTCTGTAAATCTTTTGGTATCCTCTTCAAAGTTTATATACCTGTTTATACTTCTTGCCTGTATTTTTGAATAATCTCTTAATGAAAGAAGTCCGTTCTCAAACTTGATCTTTGATTTCTCTTCCCATCTCATATAATCGCCGTAATTTCCCCTTGAAAGCTCAAAGATACCGTCAGCCTTCTTCATGCCAAGATAAGATTCAATCAAAGAATAAATAAGATCAAGTTCGATCTGTTCTTTTTTATATTTACTGCTTAAATAACTGTATTCGGTAATCTTAAGCTCTTTTTGGTCTTTAAATCCGTTGAAAAGATTATACCTTACAGTCACATCCTGTGAGGTCATGTCGGTATAATCATCAGGTTCTGATTCATTGTATTTCGTATATGAATAGTTTAACGACACGGTAGGTCTGAACAGGGCTTTTGATTTTTCTATATCCTGCTGTAAAGACTTTAAAAGGTAATACTGCTCGTTTAATGTGGGGTTTTTTACTAAAAGTTCATTGATATAATCTTTAAGGGAGATCTTTTTTGATAAGCCTGCCTCCTCTTTTGAAGGTGATATCTGTCTTGGAACTTCATACATTATCCTGGTCTGAAAGTTTTCTGTTTCCTTGGGATATTCAACATATTCATTCTGGAAATTATCATTATAGAGTATTACAAATTCAACTCTTTTGGAAAGCTCCTTATCCTCCAGGCCGTCACTTGTAACTATAGGTTCACTAAAAGAGACCCCCTCACTTAAAAATATATCCTCTATCCAGTCTTTATTTTCAAAAACCAAAGATGAGTTTATGCTTTTTACATACTCAAGGACATTTTTAGCTCTTTTTTGGGAAAGTAACATACTTTTTTTGTAGAGTTCACTTTCATTAAGTGCCGAAACATTTTCTGAAGAGGTATGCCCTGTTATTGCTACGTTATCAATAATATCCTTGTATTTTGAAAGAATTTCAATATATCTGGGGAAAAAATCCTGTAATATAACTTTATAGGAATCTTTAAGCTGAGAACTGTTTTGAGCAAACAAGATATCATGGTTAGAAAACCTGATCATAGAATCATTCCTGTTTATCTGTACTCCCCATAAAGGAAAATCTTCTTCAAATTCGCTTTTTAACTCTTCATACAATTTATCATGGTAAGTAAGCTGTCCAAAAGCGATATTTGTAAAGATGATGAATGATAAAAATAAAAACTTCAATTTCTTTTAACCTGCTATTTCTCTTTAAGTGCAATATATATTGCCAGATTCTCTTTTTCATAAACAATATTCAGATCGAAAACTTTATAATCTTTAAACTTGCTGCCGCTCTTTGTGGTGTTTATCTCCCCGCAGACCAGAGATGCTTTTTTCCCTGTCAGCGATTCAACTCTTGGAGCAAGGAGATTTTTGATCTTCTGCGCTACAGATTTTGGATCGTCTCCAAACTTTAAAAGAGTTTTTTCAGGTACTGCAAGACTCCAGTCGATACTTTTATTACCGTTTCCTATTTTGAACTTGTTATCCATATAAACAATATCATTGCCCAACTCTTTAACCGGCTTTATTTTACCGCTTGTTGCCCCCTTCGAAGTGATCTCCTTTATAATAGAGGTTAAACCGTTTTGTATCAGGCTATACGCATCAACCTTGTTATTGTTGGAAGATGCCGATTTTACTTTTAGTTTGGGCTTGTTCTTTTCGGGTTTGGCCGGATTGTTTTCTTTTGAATTTTCTGTTACGTCTTCCTGTACGGGTTGAACTTTTTTAATCTGATCTTTTTCAGGACTTTGTATTTTTTGCTCAAAAGCTTTTAGGGGTTCATTATTTATTATCTGTTTGAAGAAAGGTATTATATCTTTGTCAAATTTAATATAGAACAGCAGGGTACTAGAGTTTTTCAGTTTTACACTCACCCGGTAAAGGTCTTCTACTGATTTTAACTCTTTGTGCATTATCTCATAGCTTGTAGATTCACTGTATTTTCCATCTTTAAGATCATGGAAATCTTTTGAATTTATCAGATCGCAAAATGATGTTGTAAAATATAATACGAACTCTCTTGCGGTATCTATCTCATCCTTAGAAACACTAAGGGAAATAGGCGCTCTTTCATTACCGGACATCATATTTAAAAGTCTAGACGAGGTACCGGCAGGAACAAAAACCTGCCACGCAGACTCGACATCACTGAACTTCAGGTCACCCTTAACTATTATATTGTCTTTTTGCGGGATCTTTGCAGCTTCCACTTTTACGATATCGGTCTGTACTACATCTTTGCCGCTTAACTCTTTTATACTTTGTTCTATCTGTAATTTAAGCTCATAGGAGATATCGGTATTCTCTTTTTCCTCTTTTAATTCAAGTTTTTCATTTATATTGATATCTTTTAATATTTTTGAACTCTCCTCAAGAGTTTTATAATTTACAAGATCCTGCGTCATATCAACCAATGCCACTATTATAATTCTTTCGGTAACGTGTTTTGAGTAGTTCATCTCATTGAACTTTATAATGAAATGATGGGGATCCCCGTTTATGGACATAACCGTTTTATAAAGCCTTCTTGGATTGTTCAACATATAATCTATCCAGAATTCCCCTTGGATATATTGATCCCATATATAATTGGGAGCCTCATACTTTTCAAAAAGTTCACTTACACATTTATGTTTCTTCTTAAAGCCTTCAAAAGTCCCGAACCTGTTAAAGAATCCCATAAATCTCTGGTTTGCTTTTGTAACCTCTTTACCGTTATGCATAAACATAAGGTTTGGCTGCATATTAAACAGATTATCAAGTTTTTTATCGTTAAAATCCAGTTCGTCCGTTTTTGTCTTAAGCTCGGCATTTACTTTAATAAGTTCCTCATTTTCCAGCAGCAGTTTCTTTATTCTTGAAAGAATTGAAAAATAATTCACAAAGAAAGCCACAAGAAGTATAAGGAAAACAGTTCCTGCTATATGAGTAGTTTGGAAGAATCCAAGATCCTGAAAATCTATCTCGTCTATTGATTTAAAGATCATCACCTGGGCTATTTCGTTTCCAGCTTCATTTTTTATGGTATATCTTGAAATAAGGTGATCTGTGGATTCATTTACTTTAAAAGGAGTTTCCCATTTATCATTGCAAAACTCGTCAAGATTATTTTTAATGATCTTTAAGAGATACTTTTCCGCATTGCTGTTGACAATATAGCAATCCCCGATAAATTTTTTGGAGAATGAAAGTTCCTGGAAAATATTCTTGGAATCAAGTTTATTAAGCAGTATTACACTTCTAAACCCCTCTTTTGCAAAGATATCAACCAATGTGTCAAAATGGATATTTACTCCAAACAGACCAAGGAATCTGTCTTTGAAATATATGGGGATCTTATTTGAGATAGTAAGACCGTATTTATTGGCAACTATGTCCGTAACAACCCGCGGGTATTTTATCAGGTGCGCCATTTGTGGATCATCTTTTACAAGGTCATCCCCTGAAAGATGGGTCCAGCTTCTTTTAAAACTCACTCCGTCCGCATCAATAACTTCGGCTTGTATATTCACATACTCCCTGTTGGTTCTCATCTCATCAAGCAGCAGATCCATATCCAAAGCATTTGCATTATTAAGAGCCAATGCTTTTTTTATGTTTATATTCTTTGATAATGATGATGCAACAAGTAAAGAGGTGTTCATCTTCTCTTTTAAAAGTACGTCAAACCTTTGCAGTATATTATCATTTACGTACGTAAAACGTTCATTTTTGTACTCTTGTGTTTTCGTTTCGTAAATATTCTTGGAAATGAAACTGATCAGGATAATCAAAAAAATAAAAAGAATTTTAAACAATGTCTCAACAGTTATTAATCTCTTTGCAGTCCTAGATAAATGCTTATCTTTTGCCATATAGCCCTCAAAAAAATAAATTTAATATCCATTATACTAAAGTATACCTTAACGAATACCTGTTCAAAAGAGAAAAATTACTAAAAAATTATTTTAATCTGCGCATATTATAATTTTTTTAATTCTTTTTGTAAAAAATTATTCAAATCCTTTTTCAGCAGATATTCAAAATTGCTGCTTGTCTTGATTAAAGATACTTTTGCCCTTGTCAAGGCCACATAAAAAAGATTGAACTCGTCTATTGACTCACTGTTCTTCATCTTTTTGAGCTTTACTTTGAATTCTGCAAGATCGGTGCAGCCCGTACTTTTGATTATATCTATAAAATCTGTAAAATCATCTGCAACTTCTACCCTGTCCCACTCCAGACCTTTTGAAGTGTGTGCAGTGGATAAAAAAAGTATCTCTGAGACTCTTCTTACAAAGCCGTTGTTGTTACGGTTTTCCCATGCTTTGTAAAACTTTGAAGCTATATCCTTGAAATAGAATATCTCCTCTTTATACTCTTTGGCGAGCTTTATTGCAGACCTTAATTCAAAATCGTCAACCTCTTTTGCATAATCGCTCAACTGCTCCACATTGACAAAATCCTTGATAAAAAGATTTCTTTTTATCTTTTCTTTTTTATTCTCAATAAGATAATACACTTCACAGGTCAGGTTAAATATCTCATTTGGATCCCTCACGGTAACAAAAGGCTCTTTATTCTGTGTTTTTTGGGCTATTTTAGAGATCAATGAGGAATTCGTTCTTGATATAAAACCGTTTGTAACTATGTTTTTATCATCTTTTTTTATAGTTTTGATCTGTACTTTTTCATTCTTAAAAGTCTCAAGCAGCCTGTTCGCATAAAAAGCTACAGAATCACTTAACCTGAAACTTTGGGAAAGATAAAGTTCTTTGTCAGTATCGATCTTGTCAAGAATATTTTTGCTTCCCCTGAAAGTATATATCTGCTGATGGGCATCCCCCACAAAAACTTTTCTTTTGGAATTAAGGCAGTTAAACACCCCCAATGTCACCTCGTTTGTATCCTGAGCCTCGTCCAGAAGAATAATATCATAATCAAAAGTGGGGATCTGTTCGTTCTTTAGAAGCAAATAGTAATATTTCAGGTAAAAGCCGTGTGTCGGTTTCATTTTACCTATAAGCATATAATCAAAAATCTTCTTTGCTGTTTCATGTTCTTTATCCGCAGTAGAGATCTCATCTTGTATATTGTTGCAGAAGCTTTCGAAAATCTTCAAACTGCTTAATGCCTGATTATAGGATATATCAAATTTTTTAGAAATATCCACTGCCCTGTAGTTAACCAGTTTATCAAGTTTTATATCGGTAAATTTCTTAACTGCGGAAAATGCCAGTCCGTGGGTTGTTTTGATAAAAACATTGTTAGGGAATATCTGTGCCGCTTCATTCTTTATAGCCGCATTGAATGCCAGATAGAGTATCCTTTTGTTATGGTACTTACTGGCAATCAGTTTCAATGTGGTAGTTTTACCCGTACCTGCAAAAGCGTTTATTTTTATTGTTCTGTATTTTTTGATCGATTCCAGAATATCTTGTTGTTCTGCTGTTATTTTCATATGGTATTTTATCTGTTAAAATTAAAAGGGAGTAAAAATATTGCATTTTGCAATATAGATCATTTTAAAGGGATAGTCACGGTAAACTTTGCACCGTTTTGGGTATTGTTCACATCAAGATTTCCATGAAGGCTTTCGGTTACTATTTTTTTACTCATATAAAGCCCAAGACCTGTACCGTTAGATTTCTGCTTTGTAGTGAAATACGGATCAAATACATTGGATAATATCTCTTCAGGAATTCCCCCTGCATTATCCTCTATTGTAAACAAGACATTCTGAGCGTTTTTCTGCAGGTCTATTTTTATCCAAGGATTTTCTATCTCTTTATCCAGCAGGGCGTCTTTGGCATTGTTTATAATATTTAATACAACATGGGAAAACTCCCCGGCCATCATATTGAAAGATACGGGATTTTTATAATCTATTTCGTTTATAAGCTCTATATGCTTTGACTTTAAAAGTACGCTTACTATATTTAATGTCTCTTCGATCACATCTTGAAGTACGACGTTTTTTGGTTCTTTCTCTTTTTTTATAAAGTTTCTGAATATATTGATCGTTTCCGAGAGATACTGGGCTATTTCATTCAAAGAATTAAGATCGTTCTTCATATCTTCTTTTTCAAAAATATTAAGTTCAAGCTTGAGATTCAACCCTGTGGCAATCGTAGTTATGGCACTTAAAGGCTGCCTCCACTGATGAGCGATATTATCGATCATTTCCCCCATGGAAACAAGCTTTGCCTGTTCATAGATATAGTTCTCTTTTTTTTCGTTCTTTTCTATCTCTTCATTTACTTTTACCTGAAGCTTTTCATTTATCTTTTTAAGCTCTTTGGTCTTTTCTTCTACTATCTTTTCAAGATGAAGCCTGTATTCATAAAGCCCCTGCTTATTTTGAAGTTTCTCGATCACTTTTTTTATGATCTGCACGAACTGATCCACCTCTACAGGTTTTAGGATATATCCGTCTATCCCCAGTCTGATAAGATCTATAAAATATTTTTGTTCGGAAGAGAGTACGAGTATAGTTATGTGGCGGCTTATCTGCCTGATCTGTGAGATCATATCCACACCATTAAGTTCCGGCATATCAAGCCTGGTGATGATCAGATCGTATTTTTTGTTCTTGAACTTTTCAAATCCCTCACGGCCGTTACCTGCAATATCAATATCATGGAAGAATATCTTAAATATCCCGTAACTGTCTTCGCGGGAATCAATATCATTATCTACATACAATACTTTTACGGTCTTACTGAACTGTATCAGATCCTCAAGTTCGTACTGATGTATTACACGTAAATAATCTTCGTAATTTTTTTCTTCCGTAATTTTCATATCCTATTATAATGTATTACAATTAAATAGAATTAAAAAATTAACTTTTTTATTACATTTCTGAGACAATTCTCGGAATTCTGCCGTTTAGCATCGCCAGAATAGTATAAGTAATGGTATTTAAAGATTTGGCAATAGTGGTTACATTATCGAAAACCACGACCTCTTCGTCATCCCCTTTTACCGAAAAACTGTCCATGGAAACTCTGCCTAGAATATCTCTTCCGTCCTGGATTGTTGTTTTTGTTTTCTCGTCAAACCTGAAAAAACCGTCTCCGTAGCCTATATTATAATTTGAGACCGTCATATCGCAGGGTGCAACATAAGCACGGCTTCCGTAACCAATATGATCACCTTTTTTTATATGTTTTGTAGCAATTTTTTCTCCATGAAGAGACATTACAGGTTTAAGGTTTTCCTGCTGGGGCATATCGTCAAGATAACCGTATGCTCCGATACCTATTCTTGCAAGGTCATATTTTGACATATCGACCATATGTGCTCCGGCACTGTTCGCACAGTGTGTTCTAAAGCCGTAACATATGTATTTTTTAAGCTCTTCAACCGCTTCCAGGAACAGTTTTTCCTGTTTTAACGTAATATCATTATCTTCGTCGGCACAGCAGAAGTGGGTAAATATACCGTTAACTACAAGATGATTCTCTTTTATCAGGCTGACTGCTTCTTTTATCTCATCTTTTAATATACCGTTTCGGTTCATTCCCGTATCTATTTTTATTTCACATTTTGTTTTTCTGGGCAGTTTTTTTATATCTTCCAGGGAGTTGATGGAGATCACGGCATTTGGGTTATAGCTTTTTGGTATATCGTATAATACCAGCACAGATTCAAATCCGAACTGCTCTATAAGTTCAGCCTCTTTCATGGTTCTTACGAAAATATGCTTTATTCCGTACTCTTTGCACATAACAGCCGTTTCATAGGTTCCGTGCCCGTAGGCATTGTCTTTTAAGGCTATTGACAATTTGTCTTTTGTACAGATCGAGCTGAAATAATCAAGGTTGTGAAAAAAAGATTGTTTGTTAAGTTTTATATATCCCATTGCGGAATATTATCATAAGTTTGATATAATCTTGCTATGAAAATAGCTATATTATCAGATTCACACCGTAAAACAGATCTAACTCTGGATGCACTCTCAATGTTAAAAGACAAAGGCGCAAAATATATTATACACGCGGGAGATCTGGAGATAGAAGAGAATCTGGAAGCTTTAAAAAATTCAGGGCTTACCTATGTAAGTGTATTTGGAAACAACGACCACGATCTTATACAGCACCAGCACAAATATAATATAAAAAAAGAGCCATATTATTTCAAGATAAAAGATCTCAAATTCAAGCTTATGCACCTGCCTTATTATCTCACAGGGGATACTGATATCATCATATACGGCCATACCCACAGTTTCGAGCACAAATTCATAAACGGAAGGCTTTTTCTAAATCCGGGTGAGATCTGTGCAAGAAACAAGAACCTCACCGAATGCGTTTTGCTTCATATCACAGAAAAAGAATATATAATAAACTACTATTTCAAAAAGCCCGGGCACTCACAGTGGGAAGAAAAAATCATCAGCTATCCACTAGACCAGTAAGAGATCTTGCCCCTTTCTGTATCTTTTAATATATAAAACATCTTAAAATTATTTTAATATTTGTAATTTTTTTTAATACCTTTTACAAAAAAATTGCAATTTGCAATTTTTTTATAAAATTCAACAAATTTAGGTATACTTCCACATATAAAAGATAATCGTAGAGGTAAAAAATGGATCAAAATCAAAAAAATGCACTTGACCTGGCTATAAAACAAATGGATAAAGCCTTCGGTAAAGGTACACTAATAAGACTTGGAGACAAAGAAGTTATGCCCGTGGAATCAATCAGTACGGGTTCTTTGGGACTTGATCTGGCTCTTGGGGTCAACGGTATACCTAAAGGTAGAGTTGTAGAGATTTACGGGCCTGAAAGTTCGGGTAAAACAACAATCACACTTCATATGATCGCAGAATGCCAGAAAAAAGGTGGAGTTTGTGCCTTTATTGATGCTGAGCATGCACTTGATGTTGCATATGCCAAAAACCTTGGTGTTGATACAGACAACCTTCTTGTGTCTCAGCCCGACTTTGGTGAACAAGCTTTAGAGATACTTGAAACAGTAGTAAGAAGCGGTGCCGTTGACCTTGTAGTTATCGACTCGGTTGCAGCTCTTACACCAAAAGTTGAGATCGACGGAGATATGGATGATATGCAGGTTGGTGTTCAGGCAAGATTAATGTCCAAAGCACTTAGAAAGGTTACGGGTATCCTGAGTAAAATGAATACTACAGTAATATTCATTAACCAAATCAGAATGAAAATAGGTATGACAGGTTACGGAAGCCCGGAAACAACTACCGGTGGTAATGCACTTAAATTCTACTCTTCGGTCAGACTTGATATCAGAAGAATCGCTTCTTTAAAACAAGCAGAAGAGGTAATAGGAAACAGAACCAAAGTAAAAGTTGTGAAAAACAAAGTTGCGCCTCCGTTTAGAACTGCAGAGTTTGATATTATGTTTGGGGCCGGTATATCTAAAATGGGTGAACTTATAGATTACGGTGTAAAACTTGATATTATAGATAAAGCAGGAGCATGGTTCAGCTACAATGATTCCAAAATAGGTCAAGGAAAAGAGAACTCAAAACAGTTCTTGGCAGACAACCCTGAACTTGCCGATGAGATTGAACAAAAAATCCTTTTAGCAATGGGTGTTACGACAAACGAAGTAGCGGCTGAAGAATAATAAATTCAGCCAAAACAGATAAAAAAAGGGGAAGCAGATGCTTCCCCTTTTTTTATAGCAGCGAAGAAAGGATATTAATCCTCTTCCCCGGAAGCTATATCTCCGCCGTACGTGATAATACCGTGAGTATAGTTTGATACCTGCTTCCATCCCATATCTTTCAATACCTGCTGGCAGTAGGCACTTCTGCTTCCTGTTAAACAATATAAAACCGTAGGTTTCTCTTTTTGATCCTCTATCTGGCTTAACTGGTTGTAGAATGAAGTTGTAGGAATAAGGAAATCCGTACCCTTGATTCTTTGCTGGTTCCACTCCATCCATTCTCTAACGTCAACAAGATTAAAGTCAACCATTCCAAGGTCTCTTGCCTCAAGCAATGCAACGATCTCGTCACCGTCAAGCTGTTCGTGTTTTAGAATAGCCTCACACTCCTCTTTGCTTAATCCTCTTGAGTGTGTATGGGCAACCTCTTCCGCTTCTATATCAACTGCATTCTCTTTTGCATATTCAGGAGTACAGAAAATACCGCAGTGGCATTTCCCGTCTTCGGGGATCTCTTTTTCAAGAGCCGGTTTACAAGGACAGATACGGTTATCGGCAGCACGTCTTTCCTCTTTTGTTTCACCGATAACCATAAAACAGGGACAATATCTTTTGTTATAAATCATTTTATTTCTTGCAAGTCCCATTAAAACACCCTCGTTCACATCCTCTATTGGATTATAAACAAAACCTTTTGAAGCACAAACTTTATCCGTGAACTCCTTTGTTTTTATCATTTCATTTTTAAACTCTTCCGATTCCATATCGATTTTTATCATCATATTCAAACACCTGTAAAAAATTTTTTATAATAATAGTTTATTTTTGTTAATTCACACTTAACCCTTTTGGCTAATTTTCTAATAAAGCTAATTTATATTATAATTGCCCATGAATATTTTAGAACAAATTTATGATATCGATCTGCCGAAGATCAATTTCTTCGAGAGAAAAATAACAATAAATAATAATTATACTATTTTAAAAGGGCCTCCAAAAAGCGGTAAAACATACCTTATTTACGACTATTTGTCAAACTTCAAAAAAGAAGAATACCTCTATATCGATCTGGACGAATATAAAAATAACGATCTAGAAAGCTTTTCTTTCCTGGAAGAGTTCATAAACCAGAACAATATAAAAGTACTTATAATAGAAAATTATAAATTTCAGTTTCAATTACCGAAAGTAACAAGTATAATCATAAGCACCGAAATGGATAAGCCGTTGAATGGATTTGAGACCCTGTACGTAAACAATCTTGACTTTGAGGAATATCTGCTTTTTGATACCAAACACCAGAATATATCCCACAGTTTTAACGCTTTTTTAAAATACGGAAATTTCCCGGAAATAATAGAGTACAACGATATAAAAAAACAGCACAGGAACTACGAGATCTGCCAGATACACTGTATGGACGAGGTAAAACTGAATATACTGTTTCTTTTTATAAAATCAATGGGTGAGAAAAAATCTGTTTTTCAGCTATTTAACCAGATGAAAAAAAGCGGCAAAATATCCAAAGACAGGTTTTATAAAACAACAGAAGAGTTCCTGGATAATAAACTTATCTTTTTTATAGAAAAGTATAACCAGAAAAAAGCCGTAAAAAAACTTTTTTTGTTCAATCATTCCCTTTTTGATCTGGTAACATACCAAAAAAAGTTCAACAGCGTGTTTACAAATATGATCTTCCTTGAACTCCAAAAAAAACATCGGGATATCTATTATCTTGACAATATAGATTTTTATATGCCTGAAAGCTCGACTGTTGTACTGTCAATACCTTTCTTTAATAATATGCAGGTACAAAACCTTGAAAAGATACTTCTTTCTAAAATTAAAAAGTATGATATAAAAAAAGTTTACATCATAACGATCAGTACGGAGTTCGATATAAAAATAAACGATATTGAAACAGACGTAATCACATTTTATAACTGGGTGTTGTCACAATGATAGAGAATTTATGCGGAATAGATGAAGCAGGCAGAGGTCCCTTTGCAGGTCCACTGGTAGTAGCAGGTGTTATACTTAAAAAAGATATTGAAGAACTGAACGATTCAAAAAAACTTACCGAAAAAAAAAGAGAAAAGCTCTTTGATATAATCAAACAGAACAGTTTCTTTCATATTGTTTTCAAGTCAAGCGCAATTATTGACCAAAAAGGTTTAAGCTATTGTCTTAGAACCTCAATAGAAGAGATAATGGGAAAACTGGATGCTCAAGAATATCTTATGGACGGGAATACCACCTTCGGCATTGAAAACCTTAACTGCCTTATAAAGGCAGATGCAAAGATCAAAGAAGTAAGTGCCGCTTCCATACTTGCAAAAGTAAGCCGTGACAGGTATATGTGTGATATATCACAGGAATACCCTGATTACACTTTCCATAAACACAAAGGTTACGGAACAAAAGCACATATTGAGGCGATAAAAAAGTTCGGATTATGTGACGAGCACAGGAAAAGCTTTAGAATAAAGCAATTAGAAGAGCCTACGCTCTTCTAATATTACATTGCAAATTTATTTTTAAGTTTGAAGAAATATACTATCGTTTTATATTGAACGAACATAAACGGCAACATCAAAATAAAATACGCTATTGAATATTTAGCAACGACCCCGTTCATAACAAGACCCATATTTATAAAGAACATTCCGAATACCATAAAAGCAACACCTGGACAGATCAGTGCAAATGCTACTGCAGATTTTTTCTCCCCGTGGATAAACTCTTCAAAATAACCTATTCTTTTCATTACAAAATATCCAAGCATACCGAATATCAACTGCAGTGCAAATACGAAGCTTGTCAGTGTAAATAAAGAAGCTTTTGCCAGAGGCTGCCCAAAGTGGTGGTCAAGTCCGAAAGTTACCCTTACAAATGTGATCCCAAGAAGCGTTAAAATAGGGATCATGATCCATAATGAAGGACTTGCCTCACTGCTTATCCCATGCTCAAACATATTCTTGAACCCAAGGATAAGTTTGATAACAACCAATAACACAGATATAGAAGCAAAGAATATTGCACAAAAAATCCCGATCGCATTGATAACAATATTATGACTCATAGCTCCAGGTGCCGCAAAACCTACACCGATCATTGCAAAGGCAAAAATAGAGATCATTTGAGATAGGTTGTTGTTCTTCGTAAAATCAAAGTCACCCGTAATCAGCAGTCTGCTGAAGTAATCCATAAATATCTTAATTGCATAATACCCGGCAACGGCAAAACCTAATAATGCTCCGGGGAATAGATACTCAACTATACTCCAAAGTCCAGGAACAAATACAGCCCCAAGAACGAAACAAACATTGATCGTCATGGCAAACGTCAAAGGTATTGCCATCAGAGTAACTTCTGCATTTGAGTTTTTCAAAGTAGTAAACGCTTCAGTCTCTTTAAATGCTTTATACTGCTTAATGTTCCAGTATAACAGTTTGAAATGGTACACTGCAAAAGCAATGATAAATACAAGTGCAAAAGCAACAACAAACGACAGCCAGTCTCCATTCATCAATGCAGGCATAACGTGGTCATATGTTGCCATAGGCGTCTTTGGATGCGGTACAAGGAACATCAGATACATAAAAAACGATACCGATAATCCCCCTGCTCCCAATGCAGCTAAAAAGTACATGGGAGAATATTTTTCTTTTAATAACATTCAACTTCCTTTAGTTTTAATTTTGGGATTTTATCTTAAATAAAATTAAATAAATATTATAAGAGAGAACTATGGGTCAACAAAAAGGAACCATTTGGTGCATTTATTAAGAGATAATAAAAAATATTTTGATATGATAACGTTAAAAAACAATAAGGAAGAATATGAAAAAACTTTTACTTTTAGCAATAACTTCAGTAATGCTTTTTGCTGCAAATCCCGTTGCAGTACTTGAAACAACACAGGGAAAAATAGAAATAGAACTAAGACCGGACCTGGCACCGCTTGCGGTTGAAAACTTTACTACCCATATAAATAACGGCTACTACAACGGTTTGATATTCCATAGAATAATAAAAAGATTTATGGTACAAGGCGGAGACCCAACAGGAACGGGAAGAGGCGGTGAGTCTATCTGGGGAAAACCGTTCAAGGATGAATTAACTCCAAAAGCCATGTTCAGTAAAGCAGGTGTTCTTGCAATGGCAAACTCGGGAAGAAACACGAATGGAAGCCAGTTTTTTATTACTACCGTTGCAACACCATGGTTAAACGGGTATCATACGATATTCGGTTATTTAAAAGATAAAAACAGTTTTACAACCTTGAAAAAACTGGAAAACGTAAGAACCTCCGGAAGATCAGGGGGAGACAGACCTCTAAAAGAACAAAAGATCATCAAAGCATATATGAAATAAGGAGCAAAAAATGTTAGTATGTAACTGTAACGACGTGGAATACGAAGAGATAAAAGATGCCGTAAAAGAGTTCGGCGCAGACGATATTGAAAAAATAAAAGAGGAAACAGCAGCCGGTACTGCCTGTGAATGCTGTCTTGAAGAAGATTGCGACATGGTTGACCTCCCCCTGCCTTTAGCAATAAAAAAGGCTCAAGAGGAGCTAAAATAAAAAAAAGGCTGGATCTTTATCCGCCTTTTTTTGTATCTAGTTTAACTTTTCTATAATTTTTACCAAAAATTCCGCACTGTTCTTTGCACTTGATTCAAGGAACTCGTCAAAATTGAACCCCGCATCCATATCCGCAGTATCACTGATAGCCCGCAAGATAAGACAAGGGACATTTAAAGCGTCACAAACAACTGCAACCGAAGCACCCTCCATCTCCAATGCATCTGCACTGAATGTTTTCTCAATGAACTCTTTTCTAGCCTCGTCCGCAACAAACTGATCACCTGTAGCGATAATACCTTCCATGATCTTCACATCTTTTTCTTTTGCAACTTCAAGTGCAATGTTTTTTAACTTTTCATCAGTGTTTACAAATACTTTTCCGCCTGGAACATATCCGTGAGGGTGACCGAATGCTGTTATATCAAGATCGTGCTGGGTAAGTTTGTTTGCAACGATAAGATCCCCTATTTTAAGCTGAGGATTAATTCCACCTGCAACACCGCTGAATAGAAGCGTGTCACAGCCGAACTTTTGGATCATAGTTGAAGCTGTAAGTGTAGAGAACACTTTTCCTATCTTGGAATAAGCGATAACCACTTCAAGATCACCGTATTTTGCTTCATAGTATGTATTGTCTGCATATTCTACTTTGTTTATATCCGTAAAATACTCTAAAAGTGGAGTGATCTCCTCTTCCATTGCTCCCATTATTGCCAGTTTTTTCATTAAAATACCTTGTAATTTTTGTTTGGATTTTAGCATATTTGTTTATAAAGGGGGCTTATTTATTATTCTTTTCATCCTCATCACCATAACGAACTTGATAAACTGACATAGGTAAAAATAAAAAAAGATAAAAGAAAATAATTCTAATAAATAGACCTATAATATTCCTATCTTTCGCTATTAAATATAAGCCATATATAAAAATTACACCTTCAACTATATGAAATATCACTTGATTCCCTATGCTTTTTAAAATAATATGATCTAGTTTTAAATACTTAATTATACAAATAATTTGTCACAACTAGTGTCACAGCTTTTATAAATTTAAAAATATATAGTTTAATTATGTTTATAAGGTGAGATAAACTGTCTTTATTCTACTTTCATTTTTTTAGAAAAAACGAAACAAAAAATCGTATGCTAGTTATTGAAGCCCTCCGGGTACTTAAAAATTATATATTGTTTTACTAGCCTGCGGAACTCAATAAATAAAGTGACATCTAGTCACTTTATTTATTTCAAACAGTCCTCGGCTTTTTCCGCAAAAAAATATAAAATTTTTAACTTCAATAAACGCAACATGAAATTCCGCTAACTTATAATTGAAAAGAAACTCACACACTTACGGACTTTAAAAGATGGTTGTATATGTTAAAGCTATGTTTTTTCTAAATTTTGATGAAGCAGTCGAGGACTGTCTGAGCGTTAAGAAAAGTGACCAACGTCACTTTTTAGCGAGTTCCGCAGACGCATTAAAATTTAGAAAAATTATAGGAACCCTTCAGGGCTTTAACTTCACAACCGATTTTTGGTTACTTTATTAAAAAAGTAACAAAAAGAAAAAAGACAACTTATCTTACCTTACAAAGTAAATCAAAACCTATTTATCAAATATAAAAAAAGCCCTGTCAACCGACAGAGCTTTTTCCTCAAAATTTAGAAACTTAAACTTATTAAGCCAAAGCTTCCAAAGTAGCCTCTAAAGAAGCCATATCAGATACATTTGAAGTAGGAGTAGACTTATCTATCTTTCTGTTTAGACCTTTTAATACAGCCCCGTTACCAAACTCGATAAACATATCCACATCACCGCTCTTTGCAGCGATAGAATGCTTATATTTAACAGGACTTGTCAACTGCTTACCAAGAAGCTCGATCGCTGTTTCTTTATCGCTGTAAGCAGCTGCAGTTACATTAGAGATAACATCACACCCGAAATCATCCGTAACGAAATTTTCAAGATACGGTTGAAGCTTCTCAACCGCACTGCTTAATAGTTCACAGTGGCTTGCAACAGACATATCTAGAACAATAGCTCTTTTTGCCCCTGCTTCTTTAAATCTATCAGCAGTAGCTTCAAGATCAGCCTTGATACCTGCAACTACTATTTGACCGTCCTGATTATAGTTTGCAGCCCAGATCTTTTTACCTTCTGCTCTTAGCTCTTGAGTTAAAGATTCAACTGCATCATCAGCAAGACCCACAAGTGCCATCATCCCAGCCCCTGCTCCGGCACAAGCTTCAGTCATAAAAAGCCCTCTTTTGTGTACAAGTTCTACTGCATCAAGGTAATCAACAGCACCGCTTGCAACAAGAGCTGAAAACTCACCTAATGAGTGTCCAAGTACGAATTGGGGTTTAATATCACATTTTGATTTGAAGATCTCAAGAGCAATACAGCTTACCAATAAAATTGCAGGCTGTGTAAACTGAGTCTGTCCAAGTTTATCATTCTGCTCAAATAAAAGCTCTTCAAAATTTATACCTAATCTCTCACTTGCTTTAGAAATCATCTCTTTAGCTATATCACTGTTCTCAAAAAAATCTTTTCCCATTCCGACACTCTGGCTACCTTGTCCAGGGAATATAAATGCAACTTTCATCATATATCATCTCTCCATAAAAAATTTTTGTATTATAATGCAAAAACTCCCATTTCATACTGAAACAGGAGTTTTTAAAAGGTTAAACTGCTAATTTATTCAATTAGTGTGAACAACCGCAACCTTTATCAGCATCATGGTCATGACCACCACAACACTCATGCTCTTCACCGTGCTTTTCACCACCGCAACATTCAGTTTCAGCGTGAGAATGTCCGTGATCGTGTGAACCACAAGATCCTCCACCACAACATCCTCCAGCTGCAGCCATACCGCCAACAACACCTGTCTGGATCTCTTCAGCAGTAGCTTCTCTAACTCCTAGAACAGCAACAGAGAACATTAATGATCTACCGGCCATCGGGTGGTTGTAATCTATCGTAACTTCATTGTCTGTGAAACCTTTAACTGTAACTTGAACAGTTTGTCCGCCCTCTGCAGTACCGTATAAAGACATACCCTCAACAAGATCGATTCCTGCGAACTGCTCTTTAGGTAAAACCTGTACAGCTTCATCGTTGTACTCACCGTAAGCATCTTCAGGTTTAACCATAACATCAAGTTTATCACCCTCTGCTGCTTTTTCCAGCTCATTCTCAAGACCAGTAATGATCTGACCCATACCGCTTATAAACTCTAATGGTGCAGAACCAACGTTTGAATCTAATTTTTCGTTAGTATTTGCATCATTTAATGTATACTCAATTGAAATAACTTTATTTGACATATTTTTTCCTTTTTTATTACTTAATTTTTTTAGAAGCTTCTTTTGCTTCGATACTATCAGGATAGATATCTATAAGCGTACTGTAAAAATTCGACGCATTATCTTTATCTCCCGTCTTTTCAAAAGATATTGCACTGTGAAGCAGCAGTTTTGGTAAATAACTTGCTTTATCATACAACATCATACTGGTTTTAAAATAATGAAGAGCCTCTTTGTATTTTTTTCTGTAATACTTGATCTCACCCATTAAAAAGTTACACTCTGCGGGTCTGTAATTTGATTTCATCAGATGGTCCAGAATAGGAATCGCCCGTGTGAAATAATCTTTTTTAAAGAGTGCTCTGGCATCTTCCATAAGCTCTTTATTTGATTTATTCGGAACTTCAGACTTATTTTCAACAGTTTTCTTTTTTGTTTTTACCTGTTCTTTTTTATCTAAAAGTCCAATTAACTTATTAAACTCTTTTTTTGTAACATAACTGCTGTTTATCTCGTTAACAAGTTTTACGATCTTATCAAAGGATTTTTTCAACGACTTGATATTTTGTTCATTTGTTGATAAAGAGTGTTCATTTTTAGCAATCTTTTCATCAAGCTTTAAGTCACCCTCTTTTATTTCATCTTTTAACCGCTCCTGCTCCAACTTGAAACTTTCAAACTCTTTTAGATGCTTGTTAAGATCAATATATACAGAATTAAGCTTTTGACCGTCACCTTCAAAAATACTCTCTAAACCGTCAAGTCTTTGAGAAAGCTCTTTTATTAAGGTATCTACTTTTTTAACGTTTTGATTGGTTTTGGATATTGTTTCTTTATTTTTAACAATAACCTTTTCTGCAGGTGTCAGACCGTAAGGGCTTGGTGACTCAAGGTCACCTGCACCGAACATTGATCTTTCTTGTGAATAAACAGATGTGATTAACAATAAAGATAGAGAAATTTTCTTATACAATCTTGATTCCCGAATTATGGAAGAAGTCTGTAATCAACTCTTCTGTTCTTTTTCCAGCATTTTACGTTTTTCTCATTACATACAGGATTACTCTCACCGTAACTTACCATCATGATTCTATCTGCGTTAATACCGTCGGCAACTAAAGCATCTTTAACGCTTTTTGCTCTTTTTAATCCAAGTGCATAGTTATATTCATCAGTTCCCCACTCATCACAGTTACCTTCTAGTTTAACTTTTAAACTAGAGTAAGATTCAGAAATATTATTGATCTTATTAGCATTTTCTGTAGCTATTGTTCTCATATCGTCAGTGATATTGTATTTGTCAAAAGCAAAGTGAATAGAGTTCATAGTAACAGTCTGACCGTTAAGGTCACTTTCTACTCTGTTAACACTATCATCATAGACAGTTTCAGTTGTTGTGTTGTATGAAGTTTCCCCCATAGTACCATCAACAGTTGTTTCCGAACCTGCAATATTATCTAATTTACTATCTGTTGAAGAACTGCTTTGAGCACCGTCACCTTGAGATTCAAATCCCACATCTTTAGATGCACATCCCGCTAATAGAGCAATTGCACATAAACTTAACACCATGTTTTTATAAGTTTTAACCATCTAGATTCCTTTTTTTCAGTTGTTTAGGCAATTTTACACGAAAGCAACTTAAATTATTATTTGATAATTTTACCAATCTATAGATTGTAACCTTCCTGTTTTTAACCTGAACAGGAAGCTTTTATTATAATTTAATCTTACAATTCCAAGATAACTGTCTCTCTCGTCTGTCTTGATAAATAATACTGATTCCCCGTCACTTGAGAATTTAGGGAACTGGTTTCTACCATTGGTTGTCAGTCTTCTTATATAATCACTTGTAGTTGATATCAAATATAAGTTAAATGTATTTCTGCCGAACTCATTGTCTGTTTCCCTGCTTGAATATGCGATATAGTTTCCGTAAGTGGTACATTGGGAGTTATTTCTTCCATGGTATACCAGTCTTTCTATCCCTTTTGAGCCTATTTTCTTTGCAAAAATATTCGGGTATTTCAATCTGTCAGAGATAAATACTATTTTTGAGTCATTCTCTACAAAACTTCCACCTACGTCAATACCGGAATATTTTGTAATTCTGCTTTTTATTCTTTGTTCAAGGTCATAAACATAAATATCCGGATGATCGTTCGGGGCCATTGTAAGAACGAGTTTTTTACCGTCAGCACTTACGTCTGAGCACACCACCATTCCCTGGCTTGATATGATCTTTGTTTTCTGTCCCGTAAACAGGTTTTGTTTTATCAATGTAGGTTTTTCATAGTTGTATGTCGTATAATAAAAATTCTCCTGAGCCTTGTCACCCCATTTCGGGAAAATATTCAAGCCCCCTTTTACCACCGTCTTTTGATAAGTAAGGGTATAATCGGAGATAACTATTTCACTTGATTTGGAGTTCAAGTATCTTGCGAATATTATGAATTTGTCCATCCAGTCTATTGAAGGTGCATTTAAATAATCATTTATGTCTATTGCAACTTTATGTGCCAGGAACGGATATCTGGCCATGGTAGAAGTAGTATACGATTTGCTTAATATAAACTCACTGCTGTTTGCGTCATAAAGTTTTACATTTAATATTACGCCGTTTAACTGGTTCTTGTTAACCTGTACAACCAGGTACAGGTCTATATCATTCTGTCTTAAAAGGTTAAAGTTCGGCTGCTCTGAAAAATCTGCAGCTATCTCTATCTCGCTGTTATTAAAATGACCGCTTACCAAAAGATCCTTTTTTATCAAAGCCAGGATCATCTTGGGAAGTTTTGTGTTACTATCCGTATCTGAAGAGATAACTGCACAAACATTAGGAAGTGTAGACTTTTTCTTAATTATCTCCATTGTTGCATCTATGGCAAAACTGAACTGCATAAAAACTGCAAGTAAAAGTATCTTTCTTATCATTTTATATCACCCTTTTGATTGGAATAAAATCTCTATTCTGGTTGTTTTTCCGTTTGGATTAACGGGGAACCTTTCCCCGGTCTGCTCATTTAAAAACTCCTTGAGCTGATTATCGAATCCTATATTATCGGAGTATTGTATAAACTGGTAGCTAAAAGTTCCATTATTCGTAATAGTTATAAGTACTTTTGCACGTATATCATCATTAAATATTACGGGAGTCCATCTTTTATACATTAGATCATATATCTTTGAATAATAGGGGTCACTCTCGTTCTTGGATTCTGTAGCTGCTTGTTTAGGTGCAGTTACGTTTTTTCTGTTTTGCAATTTGTTAAGAGTAAGCTTATTAACTTTTCTCTCTTTTTCGAACTTTGACTTGAATCTGCTTGCTATAGTGCTTTTTTTCGTATTTGATATTGTCTTCTTCGCTACTTTTGGTGCCTTAGTACTTACATTTGCAAACAATGACTTTAGATTTGTTCTTTTTTTGGCACTGGTTGATTTTGATTTTTTAACAATCTGGGCTGCGTCTTTGTTGCTGGACTCTTTAATAGCAGTGGTTTTTTTAGGCACGACCGTTGGATCGGGTAAAACTATATCCAGCTGGAGGACAGTGGTTTTGGATACGGAATCTATTTTTTTGACTTTATGGGAAATAGTGTAGTAAACAAATGAAAAAACCAGAGAAAGATATATCGACACAGATATAATTGCTGATATAAAAAGATTTTTATTATCCATCTGTTATAAGTGATACCTTCAAGAATCCGGCTTCTTTGACTGTTTTAAGTATATATACCACATCATCATATTTCAGATTTTTGTCTGCTCTGATATGTACGGGTGTATCCCTGTTCTTGTCTTTAGCAAAAAGGATAAAACTGTCTGCAAAGTTTAAAAACTGGTATTTTGATTTGTTTACGTTTATTATTCTGTTACTTGTTATTGTAATATCTATCTTTGTATTTGTTTGAAGTTTTGCACTTTTACTTCCCTTTGGAAGATTAATATTCTCTTCATATTCCAAAACAGGAGCCGTAACCATAAGTATAGCAAGCAGAACAAGCATAACATCAACCAAAGGGGTGATGTTTAACTCGGGTTTTTGATTGTAATCATACACTGCTTACTTCCTTGAAAGCAAAATATCGATTTGTGAAGTTAAGTATGTATCTAGTTCATATATCTTTCTAGTTAAGATCTGATGAAACGTATATGCAAATATTGCAACAAAAATACCTGCCGCCGTAGCAACAAGGGCTTCACTGATAACCGGTGCAATAGTGGAAAAACCAACCTTGCTTACCGTTGAGAACCTGGCAAATGATTCCAAAATACCTACAACAGTACCGAACAGCCCTATGAAAGGTGAAGTTGATGAAACAATTGAAAGCCAGGATATTCCGGTACTAGCTTCTCTGACTAAAGAAATTTTGCATACATTTAAAAGCTCTTTAGAAACAGCTGCTTCCCCTAAACATCTACCAATAGACGACATCGGGTTAATTACTTTATCTCTTGAAACAAGTGAATTTAGATTGTTTTTTTCAAAATCGGTTTTTTGATTAAGCTGCATAAACTTATAAATGAATATCCAGAATGTGAGTATGAAATATAATGACAGAAGTACCAATACCAATATAGATATTGCACTGCTGCCGCTTATATAATTTAATGTTGAATCTATCATAGCCTGCTTTTAAGCAAAAGAGTTGATTTTAGATTCAACCGCTGCCATAGAAACGTTAGATTCCTGAACAGAGTTAACTAGTTTTTTAGCCTCTTCAAGTCTTGCAGAGATATTTGATTCATCACCTGCACTTAAAGCAACAGCACCGTCAACAAGGATATCAACAGCATCTTCAGATACTTTAACATGACCCCAGTTAATAGCTATCGCTTCTTTTGAAGCGTCTTTTTTTTCAATTTCTATTACACCTACCGTTAATGCTGAAACAAGTGAAGCATGTCCAGGTAAAACTCCGAACTCTCCCTCTTTTCCAGGAAGAGTTACAGATTTGATGTTATCATTGAAGATAGCACCGTTTGGTGTAACAATTGATAAATTAATTGTATCCATATTTTTTACCTTTTATATGATTATTTCATACCTTCAGCTTTAGCGATAGCTTCATCGATACCACCAACCATGTAGAATGCGTTTTCCGGCATATGATCGTAATCACCGTTTAGGATTCCGTTGAACCCTTTGATTGTATCTGCAAGCTCAACATATTTACCTGGAGACCCTGTAAATACTTCTGCAACGAAGAATGGTTGAGATAAGAATTTTTCAACTTTTCTTGCTCTTTCAACAACAAGTTTGTCAGCTTCAGATAATTCGTCCATACCAAGGATAGCGATAATATCTTGAAGGTCTTTATATTTTTGTAATAAAGACTGAACACCTCTTGCTGTGTTGTAGTGCTCTTGACCTAATACGTCTGCAGAAAGAATTCTAGAAGTTGAATCTAGTGGATCAACCGCTGGGTAGATACCTTTTTCCGCAATTTTTCTGTTAAGAACCGTAGTAGCATCTAAGTGGGCGAAAACTGAAGCAGGAGCCGGGTCAGTTAAGTCATCCGCTGGTACGTAAACAGCTTGAACAGAAGTAATAGAACCTTTTTTAGTCGTTGTAATTCTCTCTTGAAGTGCACCCATCTCTCTTGCAAGTGTAGGCTGGTAACCAACTGCTGAAGGGATTCTTCCTAGAAGTGCAGACATCTCAGAACCTGATTGTGCAAATCTAAAGATATTATCGATAAACATAAGTACATCAAGACCTTTTTCATCTCTGAAGTACTCAGCCATTGTAAGACCAGTAAGTGCAATTCTGTTTCTTGCTCCCGGAGGCTCACTCATTTGACCGTAGCACAGTGCAACTTTGTCAAGTACGTTCGATTCTTTCATCTCGAAGTAAAGGTCGTTACCTTCTCTTGTTCTTTCACCAACACCGGCGAATACTGAGTAACCGTCGTGTTTGAACGCAACATTATGGATAAGCTCCATAATAATAACTGTTTTACCAACACCGGCACCACCGAATAGTCCAACTTTACCACCTTTTGCGTAAGGAGCAAGTAAGTCAACTACTTTAATACCAGTTTCGAACATCTCTGTTGAAGTAGATTGCTCTTCAAATGAAGGAGCTTCTCTATGGATTGACCATTTTTCAACATCAGCACTGATCGCTTCACCCTCATCAACAGGATCACCGATAACATTAAAGATTCTTCCTAAAACGTCTTCACCAACCGGAACTTTAATTGGAGCTCCCGTAGCAACTACTTTTGTTCCTCTTGTTAAACCTTCAGTCATATCCATAGCAATAGTTCTAACTCTGCTGTCACCGATATGAGCTGCAACTTCCAGTACTAATCTTTCTTTAGCACCAGGTACTTCAATTGCATCATTAATTGCAGGTAAGTATCCGTCGAACTCAACGTCTACAACTGGACCCATAATTTGAATAATTTTACCTTCCATTCTATCCTATTCCTTTCTTTATACTCTATTATTTCATCGACTCGACACCAGAGATAATCTCGATTAGCTCTGTTGTAATTGCCGCTTGTCTTGCTTTATTAAATTCAACTGTTAAATCATTAACTCTTTCTTTTGCATTATTAGTTGCATTTTCCATAGCCTGCATTCTTGCACTATGCTCTGCAGCTAACGAATCAATTAAAGAGTAATACATATTAAAATCAACATATTTTGCAGTTAATTCGTTTAAAATCTCTTCATCATCATCCGGCTCTACATCAAGCATAGATGATTCGTTTTCTACCGAAACAGATTCTAATGATACAGGTAACAGTTCTTTAACTTTTAACTCTTGAGTTAACATATTTAAGAACCCGTTATATACCATGATAACCTTGTCAGTGCTTCCGTTGTTAAAATCTTCAAAAGCACCGCTGATAAAATCAGAAGCTTTTTCGTAACTTGGAGCAGAACTTAGACCAACTTCGCTGTCAAGTAACTCAATACCCTGGAAGTTGAAATAATCCATAGCTTTTCTACCGGCTGCTCTTAATCTTACTTTTGCACCTTTTTGCGTATAAGTGTCAATAAGCTTTCTAACTGCTTTGATAGTGGTCATATTAAAACCACCACAAAGACCTTTATCAGCCGTAACAAATACAAGGTCAACAACTTTTGGGTTGTCGTTTGCAATAAAAGCTTTACTAATATTATCAGGATCCTGAACTTTACTGATTCTAGCAGCTATTTCAGATAATATGTCGTTGATTTTTAAAGCATAACTTTTTGCTTGTTCTGACAATTGTTGTGTTCTTCTTAACTTTGCAGAAGAAACAAGCTTCATAGCTTTTGTTGTCTTCTGTGTATTCTTAACACTCTTGATTTGTCTTGATATCTCTTTTAAGTTAGCCATAAATTAATCCTTAGTCTGCTTTGAAAATCGTTTTGAACTCATTTATAGCAGTTTCAAGAACCTCTTTAATATCATCATCAATTTTCTTTTTAGCATTTAAGTCTGTAATAATGCTTGGATATTTAGACTCGATGAACGCATGGAATTCTTCTTCGAATTTTACAACGTCTGCAGCATCGATATCATCAATAAATCCGTTAACACCAGCATAAAGAACTGTTTGTTGTTTTTCAATTACTAAAGGCTTGTTAACACCTTGTTTTAGTAACTCAACCATTCTTTGACCTCTTTCTAATTGAGCTCTAGTAGCAGGATCCAGGTCAGACGCGAATTGTGCGAAAGATTCTAATTCTCTGTATTGAGCAAGGTCAAGTTTAAGTGTACCGGCAACTTGCTTAGTAGCTTTAACTTGCGCAGCACCACCAACTCTAGATACTGAAAGACCAACGTTAATTGCAGGTCTGATACCAGAGTTGAAAAGGTCAGTTTCTAGGAAAATTTGACCGTCTGTAATTGAAATAACGTTTGTTGGGATATATGCCGCAACGTCACCAGCTTGTGTTTCAATGATAGGTAATGCAGTTAAAGACCCTGCACCGTTCTCATCACTTAATTTAGCCGCTCTTTCTAATAATCTTGAGTGTAGGTAGAATACATCCCCTGGGTACGCTTCTCTACCTGGTGGTCTTCTTAATAATAATGACATCTCTCTGTATGCAACCGCATGTTTAGATAGATCATCATAAATGATTAAACAGTGTTGACCGTTATCTCTGTAGTACTCACCCATTGTTACACCTGCATATGGTGCAAGGAATTGTAATGCAGAAGATTCAGATGCATTTGCAGTAACAACAGTAGTATACTCCATAGCTCCCGCAGCTTCTAAAGCACCAACAACGTTAGCGATAGATGAAGCTTTTTGTCCAACTGCTACATAGATACATTTAACATCTTGACCTTTTTGGTTGATGATAGCATCAATTGCAACTGTAGTTTTACCAGTTTGTCTGTCACCGATGATAAGCTCTCTTTGCCCTCTTCCGATCGGAACAAGTGCATCAATAGCTTTGATACCAGTTTCTAAAGGCTCATGTACAGATTTTCTTGCCATGATCCCAGGTGCTTTTTCTTCAACGAATCTTTTTTCAGTTGCTTCAATAACACCTTTACCGTCAACAGGCTCACCAAGTGCATTTACAACTCTACCTAATGAGTTCGGTCCAACAGGAACCTCTAATAGCTCACCAAGTCTTTTACAAGAAGTACCTTCTCTTAAACCTTCGCTGCTACCTAATACAACAATACCTACTGCTGATTCTTCTAAGTTAGAAGCGATACCTTTTGCACCGTTTTCAAACTCTACGATTTCTCCAGCCATACAATTGTTTAATCCGTAAACTTTTGCAATACCATCTGCGAAAGAGATGATTTTACCAGTCTCATTTACGTCTACATTTAATTCAAAGTTGTCAATTCTTTCTTTGATTATAGAACTGATCTCATCTGCTTGAATTTTTGTACTCATTCAATTTCTCCTTTAATTTTCTAAACTGCTTTTAATATATGTTCAATCATTTGTGATTTTAGTCTCTCTTTTGAGAAACCAACCTCTACACCAAGCCCGTCAATGTCAACTTTAATACCGTTATAATCACATATTTTTTGTGTAAGTTTTAAATTTACTTCAAATTTTTTGGCAAATTGTGAATTCAGGTTTTCCAAATCAGAAGCAGAAAGCTCTTTATTTGTATAAACCACACCCTCATAGGTATTGTTGATCACAGCAAGTTCTTGTTTTAAAGTATAAACAATACTTGGTATAACATCTAATCTTTTTTTATCTGCTAATAATTTAATCAAGTTTTTTGTAGTTTCACTACAGTTATCTACAAATGATAAAATTAATTCAACCTTGCTTTCAACATTTACATCTGTTGAATTTATAATTAAAATAAACTTTTCATCATTATATGCAGTAGAGATAGAACTCAACTCATTATAAATAGATGTCAAACTATCATTATCTCTATCTTTCATGATAGCTTTAACATATCTTTTTGCTACTAAATCAATCATCTAAGCAACCTTCTTTAAAATAACATTTGTAATATCTTCTTGAGATATCTCAACGTTATCGTCACTTAACAATTGGTTAAGAATACTCTCAACAACCTCTTTTTTAACTCTTCTAACTTCCAATGTAGTCTTTTCATCAAAACTTTTAGAAAGATAAGCAATTTCTTGCTCTACAGTAGCTTCTATCTTACTCTTGATCGCTTCTACATCATTATTAGCCGAGTCAACAAGATCGCCTGCAATCTTCTTTGCATTTTCGATCTCCTGCTTAGCTTCAGCAACTTTTGTTTCAGATGCTTTTAACATCTCTTGAACTTTGTCTAATTCGCTTTGAATAGATTTTGTTCTGTCACTAAAGAAAGTTTTGATTTTGTCTGCTAATAAGTAATAAAGAATCGAGATAAAGATAAGGAAGTTTACTGTTCTTTCAAGAATATCAGTTTCTACATTTGCATCGCTGGCAAAGAGTGCCATTGGTGCAACAGCTAAAAGTGCGAATATTTTTTTACTCATACTTTCACCACCTTAAATTGAGCTTAGCTTAGATTTTAAGCTATCTTTGAATACTGGTAATTGTGAAACTAAAGAACTCTCCAAAGCAGTCTTTTCTTCTTCTAAAGATTTTACAAAGTCGTTATACTTTGTCTCAATTTGAGCTTTAGCGTTAGATAGTTTTACTTCAGCAACCTCTGTCGCCTCTTGTCTAGCTTTTTCACGAATTGAAGCAGCTTCTTTCTTTGCTTGAGCAATTATTGTTTGCGCCTCCTCAAGCATCCCTTCTACATCAGCACCGTTATTTCGAGCATTTTCCATATCAGATTTGATTTTGGCATCTCTTTCATCCATGTGCTTGAATAAAGGCTTGTAAAGACAACTATTCAGCCGGGCAAGTACCAACAAGAAAACGATAGCCGTGCTAAGTAGTAATATCGGACTTATGTCTAACATTTGATTCTCCATACAATTTTTACAGTTTAGTTACACTAAAACTTCCGCAAATTGTATCGAAAAGAACCTATAATGTAAATTAAAAAAGTGTATAATTTTTAGCAAATATTGAAATACTTGGCTATTTTTTCAATATCATTTTGTGAGTCGATCTTGATTTTAAAGTAGTTCTTATCTACTTTGGCATCCAGCTCGTTTTTTTTCAAACTCTGCGTTACATTTTGTAATAGATCATAGTTTAAGTTATTATTTTGATTAGTTTTTTTGATATTGTCTGGTTTTTCCTCACCGTTTTTGAGTTTTTTGATTAAATTTTCTGTATCTCTTACGCTTAATTTTTGGCCAATTATCGAGTCAACCACTATTTTTTCCAATTTTGAATCAAGTCCCACGATAACCTTGGCATGTCCAAGGCTTAATTTGTTAGATGCTATAAGCTTCTGGGTATCGTTGCTAAGAGTAAGCACTCTTAGGATATTGGTTATGGAGCTTCTGCTTTTAGAAACTATCTTTGATAATTCATCATGAGTCATCTTAAAATCATTAATAAGACCTGCATATGAATAGGCAACCTCTATGATATTAAGATCATCCCTTTGGATATTTTCTATCAGGGCGAGTTCCCGAAGCTTTTTCTTATCCTCTTCAAGTATAATCGCTTTGATCTTGTCAAAAGAGGCAAGTTTTGAAGCTTTTAATCTTCTTTCACCAGCAACAAGGATATATTTATCTTCATCTTTTATTACGACAACAGGCTGTAAGAGCCCGTGCTGCTTTATAGAATCACTGAGTTCTTGAAGTTTTTCCTCATTAAATATTTTTCTTGGTTGATAAGGGTTCGGTTCAATTAGATCAATATCAAGAAGTGTTGTATCTTTTACCTGTGTACCCTTTTCATTATTTGTTTCATAAGCTGTTTCTATTTCGCCTAAAAGTTCACCCAATCCTCTACCTAATGCCATATTACTACCTTAAAATAGATTTTGCTAAATTTACGTATGCTTTTGTTCCGCTTGCATTCGGATCGTAAAGCATAATAGGTTTCCCGAAACTAGGACTCTCTGCAAGTTTAATGTTTCTTGGAATCACCACATAAGAGTTGTCGTTTATTCTGAAAAGTTTACTTTCAAAGTGCTTGGCAAGATCTGCAAACACCTGTTTTGAAAGATTGTTCTGGCTGCTGTACATAGTTGGAAGAAACCCTTTTATATCAAGCTGCCTGTTTATTGTCTGCCTTATAAGCTTAATTGTATTTAAAAGCTGGGCAAGACCTTCCAAAGCGAAGAACTCGCATTGAATAGGGATAATAACTGATGTAGCCGCACTAAGAGTGTTAATAGTTATGGGTCCGAGTGCCGGAGGTGAATCTATAAGTATAAAGTCAAATTCATCTCTTAAGGTATCTATTTTTCTTTTTAGTACAAGTTCCCTGTCTTTTGTTGTTTTATAGAACTCTTTTTCTATACCTACAAGTCCTATATTGGAAGGTGCAACATACAAGTTTTTGATATCCTCGACTTCAAGGATAATATCGTTAAGCTCTTTTGTACCTAACATCACATGGTACAGATTATATTCGTAAGAATCTCTGTGAAATCCCAAACTGGTTGTAGCATTTGATTGTGGATCGGCATCTATTAATAAAACTTTTTTACCCTCTAGTGCCAGAGCGGCACTTAAATTAACTGCCGTTGTCGTTTTACCGACACCCCCTTTTTGATTAGCGATAGTTATTACCTGAGTCATCTTAAACTAAATACCTTTTTATTATCAAGAGATATAGAACCGTCTTCGTTCAGTACAGCATTTTGAAGTGAAATTTTTTTATTATCTACAGTTGCTGTGAAGATTCTACTTTTATTGAATTCTATCGAATATTTGCTAAAAATCTGCTTCCATGTGTGTTTGGCGGATATTGAGGAAAAATACTCATTTAAATAGTTTTCCTGCTTAAACTCGATATCCAAACAGCCGAAATCTTTTTCAAAATCCAATAGATTCAAGCCAATTCCACAGTATATCAGTTTTCCGTTGAAATTTGTAATTGTGCCGCCTATTTTTTTATTATTTATATAAAAATCATTAGGCCACTTTATCCACACTTTTGAACCGTGTTTTTCAAGCACTTCTTTAAAAAGATAACTGAAATATATCGACATTGAATTAACGGGAAGATCAAGGGGAAGGGAATCTTTATGCATTACAAAGGAGAAAAAAAGGTTACCCTTTTTGCCCACCCATTTATTGTTTCTGCTGCCTATGCCTTCTGTCTGCATATTTGTTATCACTGCAGTGAACTCATTGTAACTGTTCTTTTTTATATATTCTTTTAAATATTTGTGTGTAGAATCGACCCTGTCTAAATATATAATTTTCATAAAAAAGATTATAGCATAAAAAAAGGGACAGGAAAAACTCCTGCCCCTTTTCTAAATAAAATCAGATTATATTATTCAACCTCTGCGTCGATAATATCGTCATTGTATAAAGTGAGGTTCACTCACTTTATCTCTTGTGAATTTAAGCTTTGAATGACTTATTCAACCTCTGCGTCGATAATATCGTCATCTTCCTTTTTCTTAGTCTGGTCGGCCGCACCTTGAGCTCCACCCTGCTCTTTTTTATACATAGCCTCAGCCAGCTTGTGAGAAACTTCCGTTAACTTTTTAAGTTTTTCGTCAATAGTCTCTTTAGTTACATTTTCATCTTTTAATGCTTCTTCCAATTCAGCGGCAGCATCAATGATAGCTTTCTCCTCCTCTTCAGATACTACACCTTTATTTTCTTCTAAAGATTTTTTAGTTGAGTGAAGCATAGCTTCTGCTTGGTTCTTAGCTTCGATAAGCTCTTTTTTCTTAGCATCCGCATCTTTGTTCGCTTCTGCTTCGTTTACCATTTTTTCGATCTCTTCATCAGATAATCCAGACGAACCTGAGATAGTGATCTTGTTCTCTTTACCTGTTCCTTTATCTTTTGCAGATACGTTTAATACACCGTTTGCATCGATATCGAATGTAACTTCGATTTGAGGAACACCTCTTGGAGCTGCAGGGATATCAGAAAGCTCGAATTGTCCCAGAGATTTATTATCTCTTGCAAACTCTCTCTCACCTTGTGCAACCATAATTGAAACTGCTGGCTGGTTGTCTTCTGCAGTTGAGAATACTTGCGATTTTTTAACAGGGATCGTAGTTCCTTTCTCGATAAGTTTAGTCATAACTCCACCTAATGTCTCGATACCAAGTGATAACGGAGTAACATCTAGTAATAATACATCTTTAACGTCACCTTTTAATACACCACCTTGGATCGCAGCACCTGCTGCAACAACTTCATCCGGGTTAACAGAGTTGTTAAGACCTTTACCGAAGTATTCTTTAACTACCTCTTGTGCTTTAGGGATTCTTGTAGATCCACCAACCATGATAACTTCGTTGATCTCGTTGTTATCAAGACCCGCATCGTTCATTGCAGTTTTTATATGCTCTAAAGTCTCAGCTACAAGATCTTCTGTCATAGACTCGAATTTTGCTCTTGAAAGAGATTTTACAAGGTGTTTAGGACCTGTTGCATCAGCAGTGATGAAAGGAAGATTGATCTCTGTCTCAGCTGTAGAACTTAACTCTTTTTTAGCTTTTTCAGCTTCATCTTTAAGTCTTTGGTGAGCCATTTTATCTTCTCTTAAATCCATACCGTTTTCAGCTTTAAACTCTTCTGCAAGCCAGTTAATAATTCTGTTATCAAAATCATCCCCACCAAGGAACGCATTTCCGTCAGTTGAAAGAACCTCAAATGTACCGTCACCTATCTCTAATACAGTAACGTCGAATGTACCACCACCAAGGTCGTATACTACAACTTTCTCTTCACCTTTCTTATCTAAACCGTATGCCAATGATGCCGCAGTAGGCTCATTGATGATTCTTAATACATTAAGACCGGCGATTGTTCCTGCTTCCTGAGTAGCTTTTCTTTGTGCATCATTAAAGTATGCAGGTACCGTAATAACAGCATCTGTTACTTCTGATCCAAGGTAAGCTTCCGCATCAGATTTTAATTTTCCAAGGATCTTTGCAGAGATCTCTTGAGGAGTATAAACTTTACCGTCGATCTCAACAGCAGCAGCACCGTTTCTGTTAACAATCTTGTACCCAACTTTGTCCATAGCATCTTTTGCATGGCTTTCATCCATCATAAGACCCATAATTCTTTTGATAGAGTAGATAGTTTTTTCAGGGTTTGTAATAGCCTGTCTTTTTGCAGGATCACCAACTAAAACTTCACCTTTGTCTGTAAATGCAACAATTGACGGAGTTGTATTTTTCCCCTCTTTATTAGGGATAACTTTAGCTTCACCAGCTTCGTAAACAGCAACACAAGAGTTTGTTGTACCTAAATCTATACCAATAACTTTACTCATTTTCTATCCTTTTATTAAGTTCTAATTTTTATATTTTAAATTTTTATATTTTAGTTTATTGTCATTGCGGACAATTCAGATTAGTTTGCTATTGAAACCATTGCAGGTCTTAGCAGCCTCTCTTTATAGTTATAACCTTTTTGCATAACCTGAACGATCTGACCGCTTTCATGGTCAGGACTGTCAACCTGCATTACCGCATTATGTACCTGAGGATCAAACTCGTCTGTTTCAACTACTGAGATATCATGTTTTTCAAATGTCGTCATAACATTTTTAACAGTAAGCTCGATACCCTCTTTTAATTTCTCTATTAATTCCTCTGCGGGGATATCGGCATTGGCGCTTTGCAATGCCATCTCAAGCGTATCAATAGTAGAAAGAAGATCTTTTGCAAACTTTTCGCTTGCATAATCGATTGCCTGGTATTTCTCTTTTTCAAGTCTTTTCTTGATATTCTCGAAATCAGCATGTGTTCTTAAAAATTTATCCTCAGACTCCTTGGCTCTAGCCTCGGCATCTGCAACTTTTGCTTCCATTTTTGCTTTGAACTCTTCATCAAGTGAAGCAAACTTTTCTTCGTCAGTTACTTCAACAGTTTCTTCCGTTTCTGTATCCTGAGTCTCTTCTGCTTGATTTTCAACAGTTTCGTTTAACTCTTCTTTACTCATTTAATAATCCCTTTATAAAAATAATCATAATCTTTTGATAATTGGCCAACTACTAACATTTTATAGTTTTTATTCTCTATTTTAATCTGATGAGATATTGCAATATGGTCTTGAGGTAGCAACTCTCCGAAATCTGAATTACCGTTAAAAAATATACCCTCGTTAAGTTTGTTCATTATACTTCCGTTTAAAAATCTGTTGATCACGGCTTCATTAAAGTCATGGTCAACTATAAGCCTTAAAAATTCTTTTATATTTATGATTTCAAAATCTTTGTTATAAAGATATTTATCCAACTCTAAATATAATTCGTTTGCACCGACCTGGCTTGCAACTTCCAGGATATTGGAAGCTTCCAAACCTATCATATCGGTTAAGAACTTATATAAGGCGCTGTTAAACTTTATAGTTATGGAAAATGAACTGAACTCCAAAAGAAGATACAGATCCTCTATATTCAATACTCTGTTTAATGTTTGTACCTGAACCTGTTTTAAAAAAACCGAAAGACCTATCTGTCTTGCCAGTAGATTCAAATTATTATAGTCAACAAAATCGATCTTTTTTACTATTCTATTGAACCAGTACTCTTTAAGTGCTTCAGTTGTAGGTGTTCTACCGCTGCTTGCATGAGCCTGTGCCAGATATCCTTCATCCCCAAGCTTTTTAAAGTAACCTCTAATTGTTGCAGGAGAGTATGAGATATCATACATATTTTTAAGCTGTCCAGAACCTATAGGTTCAAGATGCTCAATATATGCCCTTATAATAGAATCCAGTAAAAACTCTTTTTTATTCACCATTTTAGCCATTTTAATTAGATTTGGCACTTGTATAATCAAAGTGCTAAAAGAATTATAGCAAATGAGTGGAGGAATGTCAAGTCATTTTGGGTGAAAAATCCATTTTTTAGCAGTTTGACCTATTGAGTGCTAATAAGATCCATATAGAATTTATATCCTGCAACAAAGGAATCATCCCCGTAAACAGGGGTCATTGCAACATCAAAGACAACGCTTTGTGCGTTGTTGGTCTTGAAAGTATGCTCTGAAACTATTGTCTTCTTTTCATGGAGAGATTTTAACATCAACTGCTGAAAATTGATACCGTTACAGCTGCTGCATTTTAATTCGCTTAAGTTTTTTCCAAAAAGTTCGCTTTTTGAATAATCAAAAAATGTAAGGAATTTTTTTGAAGCAGCTGTTATGACACCATGTTTATCGGTTTCAAGGGTGAAAACAAGGCTGTCCATTATCTCTTTGTAATGCTCAACAGTTTTTTCAAGAAAATCAACTTTCTCTTTAAGTTCTTCATTTACAACGTTGTCATCATTGCTTTTTTGTACAAGTGTTTTGGCCAAAGATTCTATGTTATCCAATCTTTTATATTTTGCTACTAGTTCAACTATCGTTACAGTAAGATCACGGATCTGCACCGGTTTTGATATATATTTATCTACGTTAAGATCAATAGCATTTAAAAGGTGTTCTGAATCAGTATGTGCGGTAGTAACGATGATTGGGATATTAGATACTATTTTGTTTATTTCCCTGACCATCTCCAGTCCGTTTTTGTTAGGCATATTGATATCGGTGACTATAATGTCTATTTGCGAGCCGTTATTCTTAAACTGCTCCAATCCCTCTTCTCCGTCGCAGGCAACAAAGACCTTTTTAAAAATTCTGTCAAATAATCCAAGGGTCTGTTCCCTTACCGATTCATCGTCTTCAACATACAAAACTGATATTTTTTTTAACTTTTTAGTATCTAATAACATAATCTTTTACCTTTATAGATTGTCTCCGAACAAGCTCCTGCTTTCCTCAATAGCAGGTGGATTTAATCTAAACAGTTCATAACTTTTAACAGTGGGTATTCTACCCCTTGCCGTTCTTTGAATATATCCGTTTGCCAAAAGATAAGGCTCTATGGCTTCTTCGATAGTTCCCTCATCTTCACTTAAAGCTGCTGCAATTGTACTAAGCCCCATAGGTTTTCCCTTGTTAGATAAAAGCAGTTCAAGCAGCCTTAGATCCATTTCGTCAAAACCTTTGTCGTTTATGCCGAGTTCGTCAAGTGCATATTTACAACGGTGAAGTTCTATAGTGTTTTCATCCTCAACCTCGGCAAAATCCCTGACCCTTTTTAGAAGTCTTAATGCAACTCTTGGAGTTCCACGGCTTCTTCTGGCTATTTCAAGACTTGCATCTTTTGCACATACTTTATTAAGTTTCTTTGAGGCCTGAGTCAAAATCGTTCCCAATTCCGTATCATTATAAAAATTAAGTCTAAAGTGCATACCGAACCTGTCACGCAAAGGATTGCTTAACATCCCGGCTCTTGTGGTTGCACCTATTAGTGTGAATTTCGGCAGATCGATCTGTACAGTCTGTGCGGCAGGTCCGCTTCCTATGATTATATCAAGCCTGAAATCCTCCATTGCAGGATATAATATCTCCTCAATAGCAGGAGTAAGCCTGTGTATCTCATCAATAAAAAGGATATCACCCTCTTCAAGATTTGTAAGTATTGCCGCTAGATCCCCTCCTTTTTCAATAGTAGGAGCGGCAGTTACTTTTATGTTGCTTTCCATCTGATTGGCAATAATATGACTCAAAGTGGTTTTACCGAGTCCCGGAGGTCCAAAAAGAAGGATATGGTCTAAAACCTCACCCCTTTTTTTACAGGCCTTTATAAAAACCTGCAGATTTTTTTTGATCTTTTCCTGTCCGATATATTCATCCCAGATACCGGGCCTTAGCGAACTTTCGTCTGTACTGTCCTCAAATGATATCTTTTCTAATTCAACTAATCTTTCCAATAAATTACCCTAACTTTTTCTTTTCAGTATAACATACACATAGGATAATCTCCGTAAACTTGGCAAAATGCAATTTATTCCATCCCCTCTTGATATCTGATCACCCTGTTTCTACCGCTTTGTTTTGCTTCATAAAGAGCTATATCACTTTGTTTTACGTATTTCCAGAAATCATGGTTTTTGTTAGGGAATAATGATGTCCCTATACTACATGTTTTGCTGAATGTTTCAGAACCTGCTTGTATCTTCTGTTGTGAGAAAGCGATTCTTATCTCTTCCGCTATTGTGTTGAGTTTTTCTTCATTACAGTTCGTAACTACTACAATAAACTCTTCACCCCCGAACCTTATGGCTACATCTTCTCTTCCTATGACATCGTTTATAGTATTTGAGATCGTTTTAATAGCAATATCGCCTATATCATGTCCGTAGTTGTCATTTATAAGTTTAAAGAAATCTATATCAACCATCATTAAGCCGCAAGGTATACCTTTCAAGGCACCGTTGTACATAGTAGTTTCTATATATTTTTCAAGGTATTTTCTGTTAAACATTCCCGTTAACGGATCAGTGTGGGCATTTCTTTCCAGGATCTGCATCAGTTTTTTACTTACTATTTCAGGCTTGGCAGTATCAACATAATCTTTGATAAACGGTAATAACCCCCTGATTCTGTCATGCTCCTCTTGAGTATCGGTAACGAACGAAACTATAAAATCAAGATCGTTGGATATTGAATACGGGATACATATATAATATTTGCCCTCTTTTTTAAATTTATCGCAAACCTCTTTAAACTGGCATGAATCAACAGGAGTATTGGTCTTGTCTGCCCTGCATCCGTCGCTTAAAGGATCACAGATAATCTTATTCTTGACATACACCACTTCCGTGCTTTTATTGGTAGTATCAGCTTCAATAAAATTGTAATCTGTTATATTGAACTTCTCTTCAAGAACAACCCCGAATCTTCTGTAAACCTCTGCGATATTCTCGTCATGTTCTATTATTTTTCTGAATTTGTAAATATCTGCAAGTCTTGTCACGGTATTTTGTACGTCTATCAAAGGATCCTGGGCATGATCAACCCTGTGAGCGGTCAGGAACAATTCTATTTTATCTTCAATACTGTTCAGGCCGTTCTGCAGTTTGCTCATATGCTCGTTTATCCAGTGGGCTACGTTTTTAGCTTCACCGTTTTTTATCCCTTCGATTCTACCTGAATAATCACCTTTATTTGCTTTTTTCATCACCTGTTTTATATCTTCAAAAATTGACAGGTAAGGGGAAACAAGATGTCTCACGAACCAAAGAATAATGAACATCAGAATTAATGATATAATCGAAGTAAACGCTATGATCTCTGCACTAGTCTGTTTTATATCATCCATTGTCATTACCATAGAGATAACTCCCAGGGTATCTCCCGGTTTTGCATCATGACAGCTCATGCAATCGATCTCGGGTGTTTTTTCCGCTTTATAAGGTATAGTTATTCTGTATGTGGTATGTCCGAGAATACTTTCATTGACAGTTTTGTATATTTTTCCTTCGGCCAATGCTTTTCTGTCGATATCATCCCTTGCGATCTCAGATGCCTCGCCGTATTGTTTCTCGATAAGGGGAGACCTTACGATCCAGATATCATCTATATTTTCAAGGTTTTTCGTCTGCGCTATGAAAAAATCCCTGTTATCCATGATCCCGTTGACCATATGGGCCGTTAAACCGTTCTTAACACTTTCAGCGACAAGATTGGCTTTTGTTTTTGCACTGTTAAAACTGAACTCTCTTAAGTTAAGAGAAATATTGACGATCATTGCAACAATCACTATTGACATTATAAGAGCAATGGTAGTACTTATACTTTTTTTTGTTTTCATAGCTTCCCTTCAATTGTAAAGTTACATTCTAACAATTTTTAAATAAAATTAAAGTTTATAAATTAATTTTTTGTATTAAATTTAATAAACCTCTTCCTTAGAAGGGAAATCACCTTTTTGTACATCCTCGGCAAACTGTCTTACACTGTCTCTTACAAGATCGGCACCGTTTAGGTATCTTCTTACGAATTTCGGTTTGAACTGGTCAAAGAATCCAAGCATATCGGACCAGACCAAAACCTGACCGTCACTGTCTTTGCCTGCACCGATCCCGATAACAGGTATATTCACGGCTTTTGTTACCGCCTTTGCAGCTTCCGGCTTAACACCCTCTATAACCAGCATAAACGCGCCTGCATCCTCTATTGCCTTTGCATCTTCTATAAGCTTTTCTATATTTTGCTCATCCTTGCCTTTGATCTTGTATCCGCCCTCGGCTCTTACGTTTTGCGGAAGAAGCCCTATATGGCCTACAACTGCAATAGAGTTTGAAGTCAGTTTCTTGACAACAGGGGCTTTTTCAACTCCCCCTTCTATCTTCACTGCATCTGCTTTTGTTTCTCTAAATACCCTTATGGCATTATCCAAAGCCTGCTGTTCATTGGTATATGTCCCAAAAGGCATATCGCAGATAATAAATGTATTAGGTGCACCGTTACAAACCGCCCTGGTATGGTATATCATCTCGTCCATACCTATACTAAGAGTATCTTCAGCACCGCCGAAGCTCATATTCAGGCTGTCCCCGACAAGTATAAAATCAACTTCTCCATTGAAAAGTTTTGAGAAAAGAGCATCATAGGCAGTTATCATTGTAAGCTTCCTGTTCCCTTTTGCTTTTTGTATGGTAGTAACCGTTTCTTTCATATAAATTATCCCTTTAGAATTTTATGGTATGATTATATCTTATAAAAATAAAGATTAAATTAGTAGGAATTATATTGAAAAAGTTAGTTGGATTTATCACATCTTCATTACCTGAAAACAATTTTACCGTGGATTTGGCACTTAGTATGAAAGAAGCAGGAGTCGATACCCTGGAGCTTGGTATCCCTTTCTCCGATCCCGTTGCGGACGGTCCGGTTATAGAAAAGGCAAGCCTTACTGCTTTAAAGAACGGATTTAAACTGGATGACCTGTTCGAAGTTACAAGCAAGATAGCTCCAAACATGGATACACTATGGATGGGATATATGAACCCATTCTTCCACTACGGTATGGAAGAGTTTTTAAAGATAGGGAAACAATATAATATACAAGGTTCAATAATCCCCGATCTTCCCCATGAAGAATCACAGGCCTTTAAAGATATATTTAAAAAATACGATCAGACAATTATCAATTTTGTGGCACCTACAGATACAAAAAGCAGAATCGAAAAGATCACGAAAGACAGTAGCAAATTCATCTATATGGTTGCTTATGCTGGTATAACAGGCAGCGGTGCAAGTGAAGACCTCTCAAGCGTTATACAAAATATAAGAAGTGCGACTGACACTCCTGTATATATAGGTTTCGGCGTGGACGAAAAAACCGCCAAAGAGAAAGCCAAAGGTGTTGACGGTGTTATTGTGGGAAGCACTTTTGTAAAACATCTGATCGACGACAGCCTGAACTTTAATGAGAAGATCTCAAAGATCACGGCTGCGGCATCACATATAAAAGAGCAGATCAACTCTTAAGGGATTCTTCCCTTAAGCTTGCATAAATTACCCTTACACTATAATTTCATCTCAAAAACTGACCCTGTCGTCTAGTGGCCAAGGACATTTGATTTTCATTCAAATAACAGAGGTTCAAATCCTTTCAGGGTCGCCATTTAATTTCCCAATAATTATTAGGAATATATAAATAACTTTACTAAAACAGTAATTTTTATAAAAAATAACCAAATTAATACAACTTTTTCCTATAATCCCCATTGCTTAATTTACAATTAAATATTATTTTAATAATATTCATTAATTTTAATTAGAAGGTAATCTTATGGATATAAAACAAAAAACCCAACTTTCTTTGGGCATATTATCAATATCAATAATAGTTATGATTTATTTCTCTATCTCCGGAGTAAAAGATATAATGAACTCGGCAAAGCGGCTTGAAAAAATATCTTCAAAGGTTGAACTAACAGGAAAGATACTCAAAGACCATGAAGCTTTTGTATCAAACCTTCAAAGAGCATATTTAAATAATGAAAAATTCAAAGGTCAGACCGACCATACAAAATGCAAGTTTGGTCAATGGTACTATAAGTTTATAAATTCTGGCGATTATAAAAATAATCTACCAAAAGAACTAAAACAAGAATTCTCGGTAATGGAAACGGCCCATAAGCAGCTGCACGCAATAGCAGGGAATTATAATAAAAATTTTTTACACTATGACAGGGAACTTAAGGCAATCATACTTCAAAAAGAAGTAGATCATCTAAACTGGTCAAGAAAACTGTCATCATCGATAGTTACAAAAAAAATAGTGAAGATTCAAACTGACCCTGAAAAATGTAAATTCGGTAAATGGTATAAAGAGTATCTAAAATCAGATTCATATGCCCTGCTTGACAACAAATTAAAAAAACTTCTTGCAAGCATTGACAAACCCCATACTTCACTTCACCTAAGTGCAAAAAAGATCATAGCACTCGAAAAAGCGGGACAATACGATAAGGCTATGAGATATTTCAGACAGAACACAATGGTAGATCTCAAACAAATAAAATCCACCATGACAAAGATCGTAGAAACCTTGGACAATTACGAAAAACATAACAAACCTATTATAAAAAGTGTTCTGATCGATTCTCAGCAGAAATTGCAAATCATATCAGATACCCTTAACGACTATTTAAAACTTATAGAAACAAAAAAACAAAAAACCGCAGTCCATGTACAGAAAACGGTAGACTCGGTAAACATCAAATTAATTTTAGGTGCGGCAGTATCGGCAATAGCTCTTATATTTTCCCTGTTAACTATGAAATATATCTTAAACTCTCTTGCTAGACTCGACAAGGCAATCTTATCCCTTAAGAACTCCAATGATACCAGTTCAAGGGTTGATATTGATACAAAAGACGAAATAGGAAAAATTGCCCAAAACTTCAATCAGTACCTGCACTCTATCGATGAGGGAATCAAGGAAGACAAAGTGTTTATAAAAGATACACAGGAAGTTATGTCGAAACTTTCAAGAGGATGGTTTTCACGTCAGATTGAAGCAGAAACTTCCAACCCTGCGTTAATTGAATTAAAAAGTACTATTAATGAAGCATTAAATAATCTAAAAGATGCATTTAGCGTAATAAATGGAACTTTAGAACTTTATACAAAATATGATTATAGAAAAGAGCTGAAACTGGAAAGTATAGAAAAGGACGGGGTATTTGACACTCTTGTAACTGATGTTAATGAGCTTAGAAATTCAATAAACCAGATGCTTGTCGAGAACAAATCAAACGGTCTTACACTTGATTACAGCAGTGATATTCTTCTTGAAAACGTTGACACGCTGAACCGGAACTCAAATGAAGCTGCGGCTGCGTTAGAGGAAACGGCTGCCGCTCTTGAAGAGATCACAAGCAATATTACTAACAATACTGAAAACGTGGTCAAGATGTCAAACTTTGCGAACAATGTAACACAGTCTGCATCTACGGGTGAAAGACTGGCAAATGAAACAACTGAGGCTATGACTGAAATAGACAAAGAGGTAAATGCAATTAATGAAGCAATTACCGTTATCGACCAGATAGCGTTCCAGACAAATATCCTTTCTCTTAATGCTGCAGTTGAAGCTGCAACTGCAGGGGAAGCGGGTAAAGGGTTCGCAGTTGTTGCTCAGGAGGTTAGAAACCTTGCAAGCAGATCAGCAGAAGCTGCAAACGAGATCAAAAACCTTGTTCAAAACGCTACTACAAAAGCAAACAACGGTAAGAAAATATCTGATGAGATGATAAGCGGTTATACTGCTCTAAATGAGAATATCTCTAAAACAATAGAACTTATCAAAGATGTTGAAATGGCAAGTAAAGAGCAGCAGCAGGGTATTGAGCAGATAAACGATGCAGTTAACTCTCTTGACCAGCAGACACAGCAAAATGCAATGATCGCTTCACAGACGCATGATGTTGCTATCCAAACAGATACTATTGCAAAACTTGTAGTAAGTAATGCAGATGCAAAAGAGTTTATAGGTAAAGATATGGCAAAGAGAAAAGAGCCTACAGATACAAAATATAAAGGGCCGGAGAGAAGAAAACAGGAAAAAATATTAAAAGAGGTTATAAAAAATGATCACAACCCGCAAGTTCAACACAAGGCAGATATTCCTAACAAAATAGAAACTGTCACTTCAAACAGTGATGATAACGAGTGGACCTCTTTTTAAGAGGTCCTCTGACAAACTCATATTAATTTACACTCTCCCTACTTAAGGGGCAGTTTTATAATAAATTCCGCTCCTTTATAATCCTTCCCGTTATAACTGTATTCACTGTTTTGAACACTGATCATCCCGTTTAATGCTCCCGTTATAATAGCATAAGTCATGTATAGACCAAGTCCCGTCCCCTGGGCTTTGTCTTTTGTAGTGAAATAGGGTTCAAACACTTTATCCATTATCTGATCTTCTATTCCCCCGCCGTTATCTTTGATTCTTAATGTTACATCTGTTTCATCTTCCGAGGCATCAATAAATATATACCTTTCATCCAGCTTCAATAAAGCATCTTTTGCATTGTTTATCAAATTTACAAGACATTGAACCAATGCATTTGGAAATCCCCAAAGGCTTATATCCTCAGGGACATTTAAAACCATATTTATATCGTTTTGTTTTATTATGGAGCTTTCTATCTCAAGGCACTTGTTTATATCGCTTAAAAGATTAAACTCTTTTTTTGATTTTTCATCCCCTTTTATAAAATTCTTGAAATCATCTATGGTTTTTGAGAGATACTGTGCAGTATCGTTTATTGTATCCAGAGAATCAAGGAGAAACTCGTCTGTAAGCATCTCATACTCTTTTTGAGCTTTTATCCCCGTTGCCGCTGTTGATATTACAGATAAAGGTTGTCTCCACTGATGGGCAATATTTCCTATCATCTCACCCATGGAAGAGAGTTTTTCCGCCTGGAAAAGTTTCTGCTCCATCTTTTGATTTTTTTCGATGCCCTCCTGCACTTTCTTTTCCAAACCGGCATTTGCATCTTTTAATTCATTGGTAATGGTATAAAAGTTTACATAAAGTTTTATTTTCGGTACAAGTATCAAAGGGTCTATAGGTTTTAGGAAATAATCAAAAGCGCCAAGGTGAAGTCCGTATTCCCTCATCTGCTGAGATTTGTATGCAGCTGTTAGAAAAGCTATGGGAACATCTTTTGTTTTGGAACTTTTTTTAAGGTATTTTGCTACTTCGAATCCATCCATTACGGGCATCTGAATATCCAGAATTATAAGAGCAAAATCATGTTTCAAAGCCAGGGATAAAGCCTCATTACCGCTTTTTGCCTCTATAACCTCGATCTGAACATTCTTGTTAAACTCTATATCGTCAATAAGATATCTTAAGGTATCCAGATTTGCCTGGTTATCGTCTACAATTAATATAGATGCTTTCATAGATCACCCTTAAGGTAAAGTTTTTTAAAAACTTTACTGTTTGAATTATTTTTCAATCTTTTAAACCTGTACTCACCGTTTATAAGCTCATAATCACCCAATACCAGATAACCGTCACGTACAAGGGAATCGTATATCAAGCTTAAAACTTTGTGCTGAAGTTTTTCGTTAAAGTAGATTAACACATTTCTGCAAAAAACAATATGAAACTCATTTATTTCACCGTCGGTAACCAGATTATGCTGAAAAAAATGAACTTTTCTTTTTATTTCATTCTTTATCATTACATAGTCTTTTTCAACCTCAAACCAGTTTTCAAGGGGAATCTTGCTGTTAAATTTTAAATAGTTCTTTTCACACTGCTGATACTCTTTTTTTGAATAGATACCGTTCTTCGCCTGTTCAAGAACCAAACCGTTAAAATCAGTAGCATATATAATAGACCTCTCAAGCAGACCGTATTCTGCCAGCATGATTGCAATAGAATAAGCTTCCTGCCCTTTGGAAGAACCCGCACACCAAATCCTGATATGGGAATAAGATTCCATAATAGGAAGAATCTGTTCTTTAAACTGTATAAAGGTGTCCGTATCCCTGAAAAATTCGCTTACATTTATTGAAAGTTTTTCAAATAGCAGCTCAAAGATCTCATGATCATTAAGAATGATATTCTCCATATCACTGAAATGCTCGACACCCAGCTCCTGTCTTAAAAGTTCAACCCTTCTGACCAAAGAGGATTTATCGTAATTTGTAAAATCATACCCGTATTTTTTATATATCTCTTTCATAAGATATAAAACCCGTTCTTCAAGATTTACCGTAAAATTAAGCTTGTTCTTTAGATATTCACCTATATCCTCAATATCAAAAACAAAATCATAATTCCTCGTAGACATTGCATTCAAGGGGATATCATTGGCTTCACACTGGTTGGGATTCTGGATTATGGATATCCCGTTATTCTCCTTAACTATCGACAGTGACCTGCTGCCGTCATCCAGGTAACCGCAGGTTAGAACCGTTACAAGAGTCTCTTTATATTCCAATGCCAAAGATTTAAACAATACATCAATGGCAGGCCTGCAGAAATTAACCTTTTGAGTTTTTAGTGTTTGGATATATCCGTTTTGTATCTGCATATGAAGATCAGGAGGAGCCACATAAACAAACCCTTTTTCTATTTTCTCGCCGTTTACGGCCTCTTTTACCCTGAATTGTGTTTCGGGCTGCAGTATCTCTACAAGTTTACTCTTCTGATCCGGCAGAATATGCATAACTACAAACACAGATATATCACAAAAAGGAAGAGACTTTATCACGGAGACCATACTTTTTAAAGAACCTGCACTTCCACCTATGGCTATAGCTTCAATATCATGGTGAACCAGTGGAGCATAATTCCTGTTTGAACGGTTCAGCTTTACCTGAATTCCAATCTTTTTCAGATATATCCACAGGGTCTTGTTATTTGTTACAAGTTTTATATTCCCCGCAAACTTATCGATCTTGAGTATTATATCGGCACTGATATGCTGTATATCTATAAAAGTTATCTCGATATTCTTATAATTATCGAGAGCTTTTATTATATCCTGTGAATCCTCTTTTGATATAATGTTCTGGACGATGATATTGGTAACATCGCCTTTGTTATAAACATGAATCATCTATTTTATCCAGGCTTGAACCACACCTACAAAAGTATCCAGGTTCAAAGGCTTCGTTAAAAAGTCATTTGCTCCCACTTCAAAACATTTTTCCTTGTCCTGATTCATTGCCTTGGCGGTTACGGCAATAACCGGCAGATTTTCAAGCTCTTTGTCTGCTCTTATTTTTTCAATAGCCTCATATCCGTCCATTACCGGCATCATAATATCCATCAATACAAGGTTAGTATCTTTATTCTCAGCCAATACCTGTAAAGCCTCTTCACCGTTTGCAGCCGTTAATACCTTGGCACCTTTGCCTTCTAATATCTCCACTAATACAAAGGTGTTTCGCATATCATCGTCTACAACCAGTATCTTTTTGTCCTCGAAATTAATATTATCCATAGACAAAGGTCTTTTGACTTTTTTTGTTGAATCTTTCTTGGCTTTGTTAAGGAACATTTTCACCTCATCAAGGAGTCTTTCCTGTGAGGTTGCCGATTTGATAATTATCGAATCGGTATATTTTGAGATATTTTTCTCCTCCTGCTCACTTAAATCTTTCCCTGTGTAAACCACTATAGGTATGGTAAGATGATGATGCTTGATATATTCACATATCTCAAGGGCACTTTTCCCTTTCAGAGTAAGATCGACCACAATTGCATCATATTTACCCGTACTTATCTGCTCTATGGCATCTTTAACATTATCTACCCCTTTTATGTTCACGTCAATACTTGAGATATATTTGATCATGATATCCCGTTGTATCTCGTCATCCTCAACAACCAGAAGATCTTTTAGTTTTTTATTGTTAAACTGTTCGAACTTTTCAAATACGCTTTTAAAATCTTCATTGTTCAAAGGTTTCTGCTTGAATCCTACTGCATCTACGAAACTCTTTCTATCGTAATTATCTCTTCCTGATATAATATATACAGGTATATTCTTGGTCAGGTTATCACTTTTTAACTGCTTTAATACATCCAGTCCGTCCATATCAGGAAGCCCCAGATCCAGCAGAACCCCTTGTATATTATTGTTCTGTTTTGCTATTTGGATACCTTTCCCCCCGGTAGAGGATATATACACCAGATCCCCTTTCTCGTTTATAACACTTTTCAAGGTCGAAGCAAAATCGGGATTATCCTCTATAACCAAAAAAGGTTTGTCCTCTTTTGTGATCTTTTCAGTGTCATCTTCCACATAAATTCCGGATTCAGACCTGTTTTCAGGAACCGTTGAGAAAGTTTTTGTTTCATCTTTTACCTCAAAAGCCTTGCCGTGAATATTTTCTTCTGTCAGATTGGGTATCGTAATGGTAAAACTGCTCCCTTTCCCCTCTTTTGACTCTAAAGATATCTCACCTTTCATCAGTCTAACCATCTCTTTTGTTATGGACAAGCCAAGACCCGTTCCTCCGTATTCCCTGCTGGTACTTCCATCAACCTGGGCGAAAGCCTGGAAGATAAGTTCCTGTTTGTTCTTAGGTATACCTATCCCGCTGTCCTGTACTGAAAGTATTACTTTGTTATTTTCCCCTTTATCTATAGATAATCTGATAAAACCTTCATGGGTGAATTTTAAAGAATTAGATAAGAAGTTTCTTATAACCTGGGAAAGTTTATCCCTGTCCGTATAGATAAGATCTTTATAATTATCCTCAACCTTTAGTTCAAGCCCTTTATTATTAACGGCAGTTTCAAACAGGTCTTTTATCTGACTTGAGAATTCACCCGAATCAAACTGTTCTACAAGCAGTTCCATTTTCCCCGCTTCAACCTTTGAAAGATCAAGCACATCGTTTATAAGCCTTAAAAGCTCTTCTCCTGAACTGTTTATTATATTTGCCTTTTTGATATCATCATCGCTCAGGTTCTCTTTTTTGTTCTCCTTCAGCATACTTGAAAGAAGTATAATAGAGTTAAGAGGCGTTCTTAACTCATGGGACATATTTGCCAAAAATTCACTTTTATACCTGTTTGAATTTTCAAGGTCTTTCGCTTTTTTATTTAACTGCTCCTGGGAGACATGCAGCTGCTTATTTTGCTTTTTAAGCTCTTTTTCCGATTCTTTAAGCTGTACCTGCTGCTCCTCCATTTGGGCATTTGCTTCTTCAAGCTGTGCCTGCTGTTCCTGCATCTGGGAATTTGCTTCTTCAAGCTGTGCCTGCTGTTCCTGCATCTGGGCATTTGCTTCTTCAAGTTTTGCCTGCTGTTTTTGCAGCTCGATATTACTTTGTTCCGTGATTTTCTGCTGCTCTTTAAGCTTTATATTGGCCTGTTTCGATTCTTCAAATAATATTTTAACCTTGTCGTTTTGTATTGAGGAGAACAGTGAAGTTGCTATAACCTCTGCGCACATCTGGAAGAACCTTCTTTCCAGATCGTTGAAATACTGGGTCGAACCAACCTCAAGCACACCGTAAACGCTGTCCTGATATACCAAAGGGAAAGTATATGTATTAATAGGCGGTTCACTTGTAGTTCCCGTATCTATCAAAGAGATATCTCTTGTAATATTTTTAAGCTGGATAGGGGTTTTCTGAAGTGCAACCTGTCCTACCGTCGCTTCGCCCACTTTAAAACTGCTTGACAATTCACTTCTTTGCACATAAGCATAGGTTCCGTAAAGTTTAAGTATCTTATCTTTATCATCAAAGATGTAAAGGGTTCCAACACCTGCATTTACATATTCACATACAAATCTTGTAACATTATTGCTCAGGTTTACAAGATCGTTGTTTTTTGCCAGTTCTTTGGATAAACCGCTTAATCCGTCTTTTATCCAGTTTTCTTTTTCCTCTTCGTTTAAAAGGTTTTTAATATAGCTGATATTTGAATTGATCTCATAGGCCATCTGCCCTATTTCATCTTTTGAATTTATCTCTATCGTCTCGATAGTATCGCTTTTTTTGTTCAAAAAGTTAAAGAAGCTGGTTAATCCGTCGCTTACTTTTATTACATTGTTCGTGATCAGTTTTTTTATAGCGATATTTGTGATTACTATCATAACCAAGGCCATAAAAATCATCAAAGCCAAGAAAGTATATGCAACCTGATATGATTTTGATATAATGTTCAATACATCCTTATACTCCATACCCACTACATAGTAACCTATGAAACTTTCATTGAATCCTATTATCGGCCTGACTGCAAAAAACTTGTCTTCGGCGATTATGTAACCTTCCTTGATAAGCTTATTAAAGTTCACTCCCCTTAATGCGGCAAAAAACTCCTGATTGTATTTTCCCTGCATCATGGCATATCCGCCGATCACATTATTGATATCAGGCTGGTTTTTTAAAAGCTTTGCATCGATCATGGTGAAAAGATGTTTATCTTCTTTTTCAAAGTTCTCTATAATATTGCCAAAGTCCTGAATAACCTCCAAAGAACCAAGATACTCTTCCCCTTCCATAATAGGTACGATCGCCCGGATTACAAGGTCAGCCCATCCCACTTCGACTCCCAAGACCGGTTTTTTTGTTTTTTTTACCGTATTAATCGTATATCTGAATCCGCTTAGGTCATCGCCGTTATGGTCTTTGTCCCAGGATCTTAGAAATGACCTTACATCCTTTGTGTGGATATGGATCTTCCCTTTTTTATAAAAAGTGTATTTTGCATAATTTATTGAGATATCATTGAGTATCTCATAAGCTGTTTCTTTGTCGAAATTCTTTAAAGCCTTCTTTATATTCCTGTCCTGAGAAATAGCTATTGCGTTTGTCATCCCCAGCCTGTAGCCGTTTTCTATCTTGTTTCTTATTTTTACCGACATATTGTTTTTGATCATCTCTTGTGTATCTTTTTGTATATCCCGCATAATAAATACTGTAAAGGTCAAGGAGATAAGCAGAGTTGCCAAAGAGACGTATATTATAATTTTTAAAAACTTTGTGGAAATTTTCGACTTTTTCATATGTCTTCCTTTAGGTGAATAAAATTATTATACTACTTAATATGTAAATTAACATTTAAATAATAAGTTTTTAGATTAATATATTATTTTATTATTTCTCTCTATGTAAAAATAAAGTATAATATTATATGATAAAAAATTATAAAAAATTTATTTTTACTATTTTCCTCCTATCTGGTTTTTTCGCTATCTTTTTTATTATCAATAACGAAAAAAACGAAAGAGTTAAAGAGTTTAAAGAGAACAACTTCAACAGAGACGTCAACAGATCAAAGAACTACCTTCAGGCACTTATCAAGGAGAAACAAAATGCCACCCTGGCCATTGCAATTGCTTTGGCGCAGAATAGCGATTTGATAAAAGGTGTGGAGAATAAAAACCTTGAAAGCTCCTTCTTAAAAGCCGCTTCTTTAAAGCTCAAAGAGCATACCAACTTCAAAAATGTATGGTTCCAGGTTATAGACAGAAACGGGTTTTCCGTCCAAAGAAGCTGGACAGATAAAAAAGCAGACCAGATATCAAAAAAAAGGGCCGATCTTCAAAAACTCCTGATCGAACCCAAAACCGCCACTACCATAAGTGTCGGCAAATTTGATATGACCTTTAAATCAATAGTACCCATATACAACGATCAGCACGATTTTATAGGTTTTTTCGAGATCATAACCCATTTTAATTCGATCTCAAGAAAACTGAAAAAAGAAACCGGTGTCTCTGTACTCATTCTGGCTGATAAAAAATACAAAGAACAGATCATTTACCCTTTTACAAAAAAATTCGTAAATGATTATTATGTTGCAAATATCGATGCAGAACCTGAACTTTTAAGATACATGAGCAGCTTCGGTGTTACAAAACTTATATCAAAATTCCACAAAAAAAATTATTTTTTATTATCCGATATTGACAACCTTGTTGGGTATTACGAAGAACCGGACATAAATTCAAATCCAATGGGACATTTTTTACTTTTCCATGAGCTTTCCAATTTGGATCTTTCTAAAATAAATGATATCAAAGATATATACAATCTCTACCTTCTTATAGCATTGATGCTTTTCTCTTTGATCTTGTACCTTATATACAGTTCCAAAAAAAATATAGAAACAAAACGGTATAAATTTAAAATAAGCTTTTCTCTGCTTTTTATTTTCTTCATCTTTTCCCTTGCAATATACCTCTCCTTAAAAGAGAAGTTCGCTTCCGACATCAATTTTTACAAAAAACACCTCATAGAAGACAGCCAGTTGGAATATAATTCTATCTACGACAAGAATAGAGATATTGCAAATACCGTATATAACACAATAATACAGGATAACGAGGTATTAAACTATTTTGAGAACGGTCAAAGGGAAAAGCTGAAAAAATACCTTCTTAAAAAATTCAATTACCTCAAAGACAATCTTCATGTAAGGCAGCTTCATTTCCATACAAAAGATTCATCAAGTTTTTTAAGGATGCACAAACCTTCCAAATACGGAGACTCACTAATAGGGATAAGGGATAGCGTAGAGTATGTGAATAAATACCTAAAACCTTTTGACAGTTTTGAAGAGGGAAGAATAGTAAACGGCTTTCGGTTCGTATACCCGCTTTTTAACAAAGACAAACAACATATCGGAAGTATTGAGATAAGCTTCAGTGCAAAAAGCTTTATTTCCAAATACAAACAACTATTTAAAAAAGATCAGATAAATTTCCTGATCAGCCAAAATACAATAAATGACAAAGTGTTCGAATCTGAGCAATCAAACTATATAAAAAGTCCCGTAAACAACTTCTATTTCGACAAAGAGATCCTGCATGAAGCTAATAAGGGTGATTATACCGTATATGAACAGTTAAAAGACCAAAAAGCTTTTGAATATATATCAAAGCAGATATTAAAAGGCAAACCCTTCCTTTATCATTTTAAAGAAAATAACGAACTTATAATTTTTATCCCTGTTACAAATAAAATAAACGGCAAAATAATAGGGAGTATCAGCGTAACCGAAGATGACGGAATTGTAAATGATATAAACAACTCATTTTACCTCTTCCTCTCTATATCAATACTCAGTATATTCTTTATTCTCATATTTATATACAGGGAGCTTCTCTCAAAACAGAACCTTAAAGAGCAAAAAGAGATCAACCAGAAGATACTTGATTCCCAAAAGAGTATAATAAGCCTCACAGACGGTACCAGTCTTGTTAAATGCAACAAGGCGCTGCTGGACTTTTTTGGAGAAAAAAGCACCAAAAGCTTCAAAGATAAATACAACTGCATTTGCAACTACTTTGAAAAAGACGAAAACAAGCAATACCTGCAAAAAACCATGAACGGCAAAAGCTGGGTAGAGTATCTCCTGCAAAACAAAAACAGCGAAACATTGGCAAAGATCAAAAAACAAAGTGACGGTTCTATCCATATATTCAAGGTTGAGATCCATTCCTACGGTTTAAAAAATGATCTTTACATAATATCGCTCTTTGATATTACAAACCTGAAAAATATGGAACAACAGGTCGTTCAAAGTGAAAAAATGGCCTCACTTGGAGAGATGATAGGAAATATAGCCCACCAGTGGAGACAGCCTTTATCCATCATCTCAACTGGAGCATCGGGACTTCTAATACAAAAAGAGAACGAAATACTAAGCGACGAGATATTTAAAGAAACCTGTGAGCTAATAGATAAAAATGCGCAGTTTCTCTCTAAAACCATTGATGACTTTAGAAATTACATCAAAGGAGACACCAAAATAGAGAGTTTCGGGATAAATGAAGATATAGAAAGTTTCCTTCAACTTGTGGATCCCACAATAAAAGACAGCAATATTGTTATTCTAAAAGAGCTGGAAAACGATACCATGATCATGGGCTATCCAAGGGAACTGGTTCAATGCTTTATAAATATATTCAATAACTCCAAAGATGCCTTAAATCAAAATAATGATGAGGACGAAAAATTTATCCTTATCAGCCAGAAAAAAACCAAAAACGGCGTGGTTGTAAAGTTTATAGATAATGGAGGCGGGATAGATGAAAATATCATCAACAAAGTATTTGAGCCTTACTTCACCACAAAACACCAGTCACAAGGTACGGGACTTGGACTACATATGACATACAACCTGATCGTGAACAGCATGAAAGGCGATATAAAAGTATCAAGTGAAGAGGTGGTATTTAACGATAAAAGATATAACGGCACCTGCTTTACCATAACCCTGCCTCTATATCAGGATTAAAGTTTTAAAAATCCATATTTTTTAAAACTTTTTCAAGCTAGAATAAGATTATTTCACTATCATTCCAGCCCTAATCTTAATAATCAAAAGGATCTTTTTGGATTTCAAATCTCAAACCGACAATACAATACCTTACGACGAAAGAAAACTCCAAGCCTGTGAACTTGGTATAGCTGTAAAAGATCATACAACTTTGGAAGAGCTGGAAAAAGAGATCGCGAAAAAACTTCAAGAGGGTATAAAACAACTTAAATTTATCATTGACGAGATCGATAATTAATAATAACCGTTAAGTTTTTCTTAATAGTAACAAACTATAATTATTGATTATATTAGAAAAGGCAAACCTGCCGCGAGACAGGGACGCAAAACCACGGGTCTTAACTCTTAAGACAGCCGAGTTACCGAAGTAAAAGATTACTTTTCAAGCTGGAATAAGAGATAGGCTCCAAAAGGAGTGACACCATGAAATCAATTACTATAAAGCTTTTAATCATCAGCGGACTTTGCGGACTTGTATATACCCTTTCTGCAATAGATATCAAAGACACCAGAAGCAGTTTAAGCAACAATAATACTGCAATAAAAAAAGCGTTCAGAAACAATAAAAAACCAAGCGAACTTTCTGATGAATACTGGACAAGCGGAAGATTCAAGTTTGATTAGAGTAAAGCAGAGTTTAACTCTGCTTTATTATCTTAGTTTATACATACCTACTAGTTTTTCTTTTCTGAAAAGGAAAAAATCTCCCGATTCAGATCCCGGTATATAAAATGCTTTTGCATATAAAGGTTTATCCGAATTTGGCTGCATCAGGTGGAATTTACCCATTATTACCCCGACTTTCCAGCCTTCATATTCAAAATATCTTGTTTTTTTCCGGAAACCCCTCTCTTTTACATCTGTTTTATCACTGATACCAAGCTCCATATTGGCAAAAGTCGACATTCTGTCCATGAAAAAAACCATTACCACCCATTCCTGCTTCTGGGTATACTTTAATGCTTCTTTAGGAGTTACAGCTCTTGCTGCGGCATAGTTATAAAGTTTGTAAAAAGACTTAGGAAGCATCTGTGTTGTCAATTTTTTATATTCCTCTGCGGGAAATATGAAACAAACCGCATTCTCGACAGGAGAATACTGCTCAACTACATTATAAGAGGTGATATCTATCTTTCCATCACGGTTCATATACTCTACGTTCATTTTATATCCGCATGTTCTGCCTATGCTGTCAACAAAATAAACATCAGCTTCCAAGGAATGGCCTTTTTGATATTTTGATAAAACGGCGTTTTTAAAACTGAACAGCCTGTGGTCTTTCAACAAAGGAATATTTCCCATAGAACCGAAAGATACATCGGGACTCTGCTTACCCGTATGCAGTATTTTTGCACTTACGGCAAGTATCACGTTTGAAGCTTCATCCGGCATTAAGAGTATATTATCTTCAAGAATCGGTTTTTGAACCTCCTGCTTTCCAAAACTTCCCATGCTTCCAAGATTAAAGTCACTTGTAGCACACCCTGAAAAAACAAGCAGTAAAACTGATGTAATTATTATATTTTTGTTAATCATTCTTTTCATCTTAAACTCCTGTTATGCTTCGTTAGGCCATATTTTGTTTTGGTGTCTTTTCATCAAAACAGGTTTTGGGAACAATGTTCTTATCTGCTGATATACATTTATATTCTTTGAGGTCTGGAGAAGGAAATAAACAATCTCCGGAGTAACTTTACCGTCAGGTTTGAAATTTACCCTTTTTTGATACTCTTTTAAAGCTCTGATCGTTCTTGAACCTATTTTCCCGTCAACTACACCTATGTTTTTACCGTGAATCAGTAAAGCAGTCTGGACTGTTTTATTTATATCAAGATTATCCCCGTGATTTATAAACCATAACAAACTTGCCGATATTTGACTGTCTGGGTCGAATCCTTTATCTCTTAGGTATCTTCTTACCGCATTTTCGGTTCTGTCGTTTAATATACCCTCTGCCGCACCCACATCATAACCTTTATTCTGCAAGGCAAGCTGGATCGATTTTACAAGGGTGTGTGTCGTAAAACTGCTTGGAACTCTTAGTATATTGTCTTTTTTCCACAGGATATTAAAATACTTGGGCTGAAAATTATTATAAGCGAACTGTGTCCTTGCAGCTGCAATACGCCAGTTATCCGTTGTTTGGATCACTACACCCTCCTGACCTACTTCGTAGTATGCTTTACTGGAAACCAAAGGTTTGATAGTATCATTCTGATCAAGTTTGTTCATCAAAAAAGCTACAAAGGTGTAATCTTTGGGCTGCATATCCATTTGGGTATTATTATCAAGCTTTTTTGCTGCGTTTTGTACTCTTTTTAAGGCCTGTTCAAAACTAAGTGACGACAAGCTTTCAAGGTCTATTCTGTAAGAGGGAACTATATAAAATGCGGATCTTGTTTTTGCGTTGTTTCTCAATTCAACATTATTAACTGCTATCTTATCTCCAAACACTTTGCACAATGCCGTAAATTTTGTTTCAATATTTCTGTTTAGATCATCTTTATGTACAATAATTCCTTTTACATGCAGGTCCATTCCCCTCTTTTCACTCCAGTTTACAAATACTGCCGTAAAATAAAAGCCGTTATCTTTGATATATGAGCTTAACTTGTTTTCCACATTACGAAGATCTATATTCTTTGAATAATTTTCCCTCGTCATGCTAAAGCCTATAGCTTTTGCGACTTTAACGGAATCCATATCATTTATCGATTTGGCAGATAAAATCAGATTTAAACATAATAATGCCAATAAGATTTGTATTATTTTATTATTCATATTTTATCCTTTAATGGTATAAAGTTTGAGTTGGAGTTACCGTAACTCCGTTATAATTCCCGGAATGGTACACAGCTGGGGTAGGTGGTTTTTCCGTAGTAGTTGCGGGTGATGTTTCAGCTGACGTTTCTGAAGATTTACCCTCAGACGCAGCTGCCCTGACCTGGTCGGCTCCAAGTCCCACCAATCCCTGTACTACAGGAGCCGCATTTGGTATAAGTACCGAGATAGCTACATTCTGTACTCCTGAAGCTGCAGCATCACCGCTACTACCGCCTGATGCAACTGTAGTAGCTACTGAATAAATCGTCCCGACTGCAACTGATCCCGCGGCAGTGAGAGTATATGTAACTCCCGCAGATGTGGTTACGACAACCGTTCCCGGAGCAGCAAGTGTTGCCAAAGCAACACCTGAACCGAAAACAATCGCCTGAGAAGCATAATTTCCGACATTCATCAATGTCGATACCGCAGACCAAAAAGCACTTTCCATCTGCCCTTCAAGTATCTGTTGTTCGATCTCTTGCCTTTGTATCTCTTCAGGGGTCAAAGGTTCCGTGATCAACTCCACCGTACCTCCGGAAACCTGGGATCCCCCTACAGATTCAAAATCCATATTATCTACATAGATCTGATCCAGACCCGTAAGATTTCCCGTAGAACTGAAAGTGCTTCTTGAGTCACCTCCGCCTCCGCCTCCGCTGTGTGCATTCAACGAACCGGAAAAGGTCAATAACAACCCTGCGGTAATTACAGAAAAAAACTTGAACTTTTTCATAATATGCTCCTGCCTTTTTTTTTATTCTATAACAAGAGAACTTAAATTGAATAATTTATTTATTTATATATTGTAATTTTTTGTAAATACTGTTACTCTATGTCTCTTTTAGGTTGTGAAAAATAATACCCTTGCGAGTAATCGACACCGAGTTCTTTAACCTTGTTCAGGATAGATTCATTTTCAACAAACTCCGCTATTGTTTTGATCCCCATCTTTTTTGCGAAGCTTACTATTGTAGATACTACAATCTGAGCATTTAAAGAAGTATCTATATCTTTTATCATTGATCCGTCGATCTTGATATAATCAGCTTTTAACTTCATAAGATATTCAAAATTACTGTAACCCGTACCGAAATCATCTATCGCCACTTTGCAGCCGTAGCTTTTAACCTGTACTATAAAATCCTCAACCTCTTCAAAGTTCTCTATAGATTCCGATTCGACAATCTCAAATACCGCCCTTGATCCTATTTTATATCTCTCGAGCATAATAAAGATATATGTCTGTATATCGCTGTTTATTATATCTTCAATTGTAAGGTTAATTGAGAACTCTTCACTTCTGTCTTTAAACTTTAAGAACGATTTTTCTATCATTATCTTGGTTATCTGGGTGTAATGTTTCGTTTTTTTGGAGATATCAAGGAAGAAATAAGGCCCTACCAGGTTTTCACCGTCTTTTATCCTAACAAGAGATTCGTACTTCTCCCATTTACCGTTTTGATTATTTACTATAGGCTGGAAAACAGGAACTATATTGTCATTTTTTATTGCATCTCTTATTTTTCCTGCCCACTTGATATTGTTCTCATACTCTTTGTTCAAAGATATCTCTTCAGTATATATAACCAGGTCCTTATTCTGTCCTTTTGCTATTTTCAAGGCCATATCGGCTGTTGTGAATATCTTCTCTTTATTTTCAAAGGATACGGCTATTGAGAAATTAAAATTAAGCTTCTCTTCACCTGCAGATACTGTTATCTTTGATATCTTATTTTTAATCTGGTATATCTTTTGAATAAAACTATCTTTATCGCTGTCCTGAGTAAAGATCACATATTCGTCACCTTGCAGATGATACAAACTGAAATGCTCATCTTCAATGATCCCGCACAATGCGGCACCGTAATCAACAATGATCCTGTCCCCGGTCTCATGTCCGTAAAAATCATTTACAAGGGCAAAATTATCAATATTCAAAATAGCCAAAGCAGGTCTTTTGCTGTTTTTAATATCGTTGGTTAGTTTATACCTGTTCCCAAGTCCCGTAAGAATATCAGTATTTGCTATACTGTCGAGCTTTTTCTGCTGTTTGACCATTTTTGTTATATCATGCCTTACTGCAATATACTCTACAATATCCCTGTTCTCATCAAGAATAGGCAAAATAGTAATATCAACCCAGTAGTTCTCGAGTTTACCTCTGTTTTTTAATTTCCCTTTCCATATCCGTTTTGCTTTTATGGTTTCCCACATATCTTTAAAAACACTTTTAGGCGTATCAGGGTGCCTTACGATGTTGTGGGGTTCCCCTATTGCCTCCCGTCTTGAATAACCGCTTACTTTACAAAAATTATCATTGACATAGGTAATATTACCCTTTAGGTCTGCTTTTGAAACTATACTTGATTCATTCATGGCAAGCTCATAACTGCCCAGGAAAGAGAGGGTTTTTTTTAGTTTCAATTCGATTGATTTTAATTCTGTAATATCCTGCACCGTTCCAAGAGACTTTACAGCCTTCCCCTCTTCATTAAAATAACTTTCACATTTTTCTTCTACATATTTAACGCTTCCGTCACTCATTAAAAGGCGGTGGTCTATGGTATACATCTGCTTTGTCTCCAAAGAGTTTAAATATGCTTCGTTAACCTTTTCCTTATCCTGAGGATGTATAGTATTCAAGAAACTTTCATATGAGGGTTCAAACTTTTTTGGATCGATCTCAAAGATCTTGAATATCTCGTCAGACCAGTAAAGCTCGTTTGTCACAAGATCAAGCTCCCAATTCCCTATTGTCGCCAAAGCCTGGGCTGTTTTAAGTCTGCTTTCGTTTATCTGAAGTTCCAGCATTTCGTCTTTTGTTAATATCTTTTTATTATCGCTCATTATCATTTACCTTGTACAAACCCTGTTTCTTCCTGTCTCTTTTGCCTTGTATAATAATAGGTCCGCATCTTTATAAATTTCATCTGCACTATTTATTCCTTTCGCATCCCTGCAAACCAGACCTGCGGAGATAGTCACATATTTTGAAACGCCATTATTTTTATGCTCTATCTTCAGCCCTTCAATATTCTTTCTGACAAGCTGGGCAAAAGCTGACGAATGCTCTTTATTCTGGGTCTTGAAAATCACTCCGAACTCTTCCCCGCCCAGGCGGAAACATACGTCATCTGCCCTTTTGAGGCTTTTTCTTAAAACATCGGCTACTCTTATAAGCACCTCATCACCCATCTGGTGCCCGTAGGTATCGTTATACTGTTTGAAATAGTCGATATCCATGATCAGGAAGCACAACAGCTGATTCTCTCTTTTTGCGCTGTTTATAAGCTTTGGCAGCATATCGTTAAAATGACGTCTGTTAAAAATACCCGTCAAACCGTCTGTTATAGATATCTTTTCTACAAGTTTTTTATCGGTTATATCCTGCCTTATGGCTGTGTAGCCTATCTTCTGTCCATTATCATTATATATAGGGGTAATAGTGGCATCTACCCAATAATATCCTCCCTCTTTTTTCAAATTCTTGATCTCGCCTCTCCAGACCTTATCTTTTGTTATTGTCTCCCATAGCTCTTTATACAGGCTTTGAGGCATATCCGGATGTTTTACTTTACTGTGGCTTGCCCCAAGCAGTTCCTCTTTTGTATATCCGCTTATTTTACAGAATGCTTCAGATACCTGGGTAATATTCCCCTCAAGATCGGTAGTTGAAGTGATGATATTTTTATCAATAAGTTCAACATAATTTTTGATAAGTCTCTCTTTATTTTTCGATTCCGTAATATCTTTTACCGATAAGAGCAGCCTTTTTTTATCGGGCATCAGAGATATTGACATATTAACCGTCATCTTCTTATTATCTTTAATAACACATGTTTTCTCGAAGTTTTCCACAAACCCCTCTTTTTTTACCCTTTGGAGTACTTCAAGTGCTTTTGGCATATCTTTGGAATCTGAAAGATCCATACACCTTTTCTTTAACAGCTCCTCTTTGGAGAAACCCGTCATTTTAAGATATGCGTCGTTAAACAATAAAAATCTGGTATCCAGGTCAGTTATAGCTATACCGTCTTTATTCGTATCAAAAATGGTCTGTAGTTCGTTTTTCTGATCTTCAAGTACCTTGTTCATTATCTTTTTATATGTTATATCCTCGAATATTCCAAGATAACCGCTCTCTTTGCCGTTTAAATCTTTCAAGGCGGTAATATGAGAGGATACGGGAAATTCATTCCCTTTTATATCAACATAGGTCCATTCGTCATAGTTCTCAAGACCCATATCTGTTTTAACCGTAAAAACATTTATATCGGTATTTACAACCCTATTGTACATTTTACCGTACAATTGAGCTTTCCTTTCCATCTCCTCTTTTTTATGGAATATAACCGGAGTCTGTTTTCCTACCACATCATCCTCTTTATATCCGAGCATCTGCTGGGCCTTTTTATTGAAAAGAGTAATTACCCCTTTTTTGTCCGTCGCGATTACCGCATGGGCAAGATTATCTAAAATAGAATCCATAAAAAGCTTATTTTTATTCAGCTGCTCGTTAGAACTGTTCAAAGAGCTTATAATTCTTGAAAACCCGATATTGATCACTATAAACAGCAGTACAAACGAGGACATAAAGATCACGGCAAACTGTAAAAGCTGATTAATAAAATATTTATGCTCTTTTGTCAGATCGTTGATAAAAATAAATTTTCCTATGGCTTTACCGCTGTAATCATTTATATCAAACTTATAAGCGACTATCTTTTTACCCTTGTAATTAATATTTACGCTATTTTCAAACTTATAGTTTTCAGGAAGCATTTTTAATATCTGCATATCTTTTATATTTGTTTCCTGTATCATTTTTGCAGATTTCCGTAAAGAGGACTTTTCAAAATAGATAAGCCCTTGTATATCGTTAAAATACGTAACTACGTCAAGAAGCTTTATGGGTGATATTCCTATCTCTACTGCCCCTGCATAAGTGCCTTTATAAAAAATCGGTTTAAAGACCCTGTAGCTTAAACCGTTTTTACCTGCTTCAAAGCCCGTTAACATTTTTTGGACCTTGTGTATCTTTTTTGCCATGGGTCTTAACGCCGCAATATCATCATTAAAACTTTGGGGCTTATGCGCTCTGTAAAGTGTCAAGCCGTCGGGCATATGAAAATGTAGCTGCCTTATATATTTATCGGAAATCTTGAGAGAATTGTATTTATCCTGAATAAGGCTTTGAAGCTTCAACCTGTCTTTTTTATAAACTGCGTATTTTATGTTATCGCTTAAAAGTGAATCTATAAGATTTGCGTAATGTTTTTCAAGTTGTATATTTTTATTTTTATTAAAAGAGTCTTTGATCTTCATGAAATTGCTTTTTTTAATATCATCAAGCCTGTTTTGCTGCTGTACATAACTTATAAACAGCGTTGCAATAAAAGTTATTAACAATACAAAGAAGGTAAACAGATAAATTTTCTTTTTTATATTTAACTTTTCTAACATCTCATTTTCTTTATTTAATATAATTTTATACAAATTCATTTTATCATAAAATCTGAAAAAACCAAAACTTAAATCCTGATCATTTATTCAAAAAATCTTTTATTATCTCTTCATGGTCAAATACCAATTCCGACAATGGTATCTGATGTGGTTTAAAAACATATACCTCTTTGGCATCATCCGCTGCTTTTGGCTCTCCTTTGGCACTGCAGACGAATACGGCACTTGCCGTATGAAACCTGGGATCTCTTTTGGGATCGGAATATATTCCAAGAAGCGACTCTATATTTATATCAAGGGTCACCTCCTCTTTCATCTCCCTTATTAATGCATCCTCTACGCTCTCTCCTATATCAACGAATCCGCCGGGCAATGCAATACCGCGCGGCTCGTTTAACCTCTGGATCAGGACTATTCCTTTGAACTTGTCATCATCACCGTACAGCTTTATTATCCCGTCAACGCTTAAAAAAGGTGTCTTGATCATTTTTTCTCCTAAATAGATTAATATTGTTATAATATCAAAATAAATAAAAAAAGGTTTATTATGAATAATCTAAATGAAGTTTTTAATTTTTTTGAAAATATACCTCAAAACAGTGAAAAAGAGATATTTCAAACCGTTAAGTCAAACCCGAACATAAAAATAGAAAGAATAATATCCTACGGACAGACAACACCAAAAGATTATTGGTATGACCAAAGCGAAGATGAATTTGTAATGATTCTAAAAGGGGAAGCAAAAATAAAATATAACGACGATACGGAATATCACCTAAAAAAAGGAAATAGCCTTTATATAAAAGCGGGCCAGAAACACCGCATAGTTTTTACTTCAAACCCTGCTGTCTGGCTGGCTGTCTTTATTAAGTCACCTGAATAATTCAAGGTCAACAGGCATTACTATTTTAAACTCGGCTCCTTTAAGGTTTTCATTATCCGAAGTTAAGAACTCAACATTTCGAACGCTGATCTCCCCTTTCAAGGTTTTCGTAACCACGTTATATGCAATATTTAACCCCATACCTTTTCCTGTAGACTGATGAAAGGTGGTAAAATACGGATCAAATATCTTTGTGATATTCTCCTCATCTATGCCGCCGCCGTTATCTTTTATCTTTACTATCAGATTATCGGCAGTTAGGTAAACATCAAGATATATATACCTTTTACCGTCGTTATTCTTTAATATCTCAATTGAGTTGTTTACTATATTCAATAAAACCTGCAGCAACCCCTCTTTGGAGTTATATAATTCAATATTCGATTCTATATTTTTAACCACGGTAATATTATTCTCATAGATTATTTCAGCTTCCATATCAAGCATCTCGGTAATAACTCTTTCCAGATCAAAATTACAGTAGGAGTAGTTACCATGCATATAATTTTTTATATCATCTATGGTTTGGGAAAGGTAATTGGCATTTTCATCAACTATTTCAACTATATTATTTATATCCTCTTTTGAAACCTCTATACCCATCTCATATTTCATCTGAAGCCCGCTTATTGCCGTAGTAATAATACTTAAAGGCTGTCTCCACTGATGGGCTATATTTCTAAGTAGCTGGCTTATGGATATCATCTTTGACTGGATTATCAGCTGTTTTTTCTGCTCCTCTATCTCTTTCTCTTTTTCCCTTAAAAGAGTGTGGTCTGTTGTTGTAAGAAGAAACGATTTTTTATCGGGCATCAATGCTATAGAAGAGTTTAGTATTTTGATTTTTCCGTTTTTAGTAAGGCATTTTCTTTCATAGTTTTCATAATACCCCTCTTTTAGCACTTTTTCATAGATCTTGCGTGATTCCTCAACATTTTCAGGTAGAGTGAGTTCAAGACAACTCTTTGATCTTAACTCTTTTTCCCCGAAACCCAGCATTTTCATATAAGCTTGATTAAAATAAAGATATTTTGTATCACGGTTTAATACCGCTATCCCCTCTTTTGAAGTATTATAAATAGATTCAAGTATTTTGTTCTTGTTCTCAAGTTTTGATAAAATAATTGAAAACTGTTTTACTATAAGCATCGTAAGTACCAGTGATATGATAAACGTAATGGTTGCGACCAGCAGATACTGATTTAAATTTTCTTGCTTTTGCTCTTTAACATAACTGTCCTTTAACTTTAAGAGTATATGCAGCTGCCCCTCTAAAGGAAGATCTATAATACTTGATACATAACTGTCTGTTAGCAGCAGTTTTTTTGAAAGCATCTGTTTATGGTCTTTTTGGGGGAACTGCTGAAAGATATTATACTTTTCGGCTTTATAAAAGCCCCATTCTTTTGAAGGTTCATAATGCTTTATGATATAGCCGTTTTCGTCAAACATAACAATATCGTATAAAGGCAGATTAACCAGTTTATTTAAAAACTCTTCCATAAAATAATTGATTATGAGCACTCCTGCAAAACTGCCGTTATGCTTTATGGGATATGTTGCTCTCAAGGTCGGGTTAAAAGGGATTTCTACTTTTTTATTCTCTATATTCAGGTCAAGTTTGGAAAACCATGCCTCTTCCAGAGGCTTGTTTTTGGAATCTTTAAAATAATACCTGTGGCTTTTATTTTGGAGGTTTTGTTCCTTTATCAAATAGGAACTGCCGTTTTGAGCCCTCCTGTCGACCCTTATTTTCTCCATACCGTTCTTATCGATAAACCTTAACTGCATAAAGTTTCTGTTACTTTTGGAATATGATAGAAAAATATCCTCTATCCCTTTTTTATTAAAGCCGTTTTCCAAATATTTATTAAAAGCAGGAAGTTCCCGGATCGATCTGAGTGTCATTTCCGAGTCAGTTATAAAATCTTTAAAAACCGTTTCTCTCTCTTTGATCTTTTTTATACCGTTGTTCAAAACAACTTTCTGTGTTTTGTTAGCAAAAAACAGATAATCTATCAATACATACGAAGAAACCAGAATAGATGAAAAAAGTATAAAGACTATAAATAGATATTGGATCTTTTTGTTTTTTAAGTTCATAATATAGTACACCTGTAGAATTATAGTTAGTCTAACAAGTAAACTATAAAAATAATATTAATTGATTGAATAATTATTGATTGTTTATTTTTGAATAGTGGCAGAGAGTAGCGGATTCGAACCGCTGGAGGCGTGAACCTCGCCGGTTTTCAAAACCGGTGCTTTCGACCAACTCAGCCAACTCTCTACTAGTGGTGCGAATGGTCGGAATCGAACCGACACTCCATTACTGGAACGGGATTTTAAATCCCGCGCGTCTACCTATTCCGCCACACTCGCACTTAAGTTTTATGAAGAACCCTATCTTCAAAGGTAGTTCAAATCAAGATTTTGTATCTCTCTTTCTTAATTTGTGGCGGAATTATAATAGAAATATTTTTATTTGTCAAGGCTTTTTTGAAAAAATTTCAAAATTTCTTTTTATTTACGAAATTAATCAAAATTAAACTATAATACGGAAAATTTGAAACTATAAATATGCCAAAGGCATAATTGGAGGAAGAGATTATATTATGAGAAGTGATGAAGTAAAAAAAGGGCACAGCAGAGCCCCTCACAGAAGTTTATTAAGAGCTACTGGATTAAAAGATGAAGATTTCGACAAACCGTTCATCGGTGTTGCAAACTCATTTATCGAAGTGATTCCGGGGCATTTCTTCTTGGATAAAGTAAGTGACATTATAAAAGACGAGATCAAAGCAAACGGCTGCGTGCCTTTTGAGTTCAATACTATAGGTGTTGACGACGGTATAGCAATGGGACATGACGGAATGCTGTTCTCACTGCCTTCAAGGGAGATCATTGCAAACTCTATAGAGACTGTTATGAACGCACATAAATTCGATGCTATGATCGCTATTCCAAACTGTGACAAGATCGTTCCTGGTATGATCATGGGAAGTTTAAGGGTAAACGTACCCACTGTATTTGTTTCAGGCGGTCCTATGGCAAAAGGTTACAAAAAAGACGGAACGCCTATTGATCTTGCTACTGCGTTTGAAGCCGTAGGTAAATTTGAAGCCGGAGAGATAACGGAAGATGAACTGCATGATATAGAGTGTAACGCCTGTCCAAGCGGCGGGTCATGTTCTGGAATGTTTACTGCAAACTCTATGAACACTTTAATGGAAGCTATGGGTATAGCACTTCCTGGAAACGGAACTATCCTTGCTTTAACAAAAGAGAGAGAAGAGTTATACAGAAAAGCTGCAAGAAGAATCTGTGAACTGGCTAAAATGGAATGGGAAGAGAAACAAAAATACAATATCAGAAACATCCTTAATGAAAATGCCGTAAGAAATGCTTTTGCAGTTGATATGGCAATGGGTGGATCATCAAATACGGTTCTTCATATGCTTGCAATCGCAAAAGAAGCGGGAGTTGATTTTGAACTAGAAGATATAAACGAGGTATCAAAAAAAGTTTCACATATCGCAAAGATCTCTCCATCTCTTACAACTGTACATATGCAGGATATCGATAAAGCCGGCGGTGTAAGTGCCGTAATGCACGAGATGTTAAAAAGAGGTGAAGATATTCTTGCAGATAACCTTACTATTACGGGTGAGAATATCAAGGCAAGAATCGCAAATGCAGAAATTACAGATACTAATATCATACATACTGTAGACAACCCGTACAGTGAAGTTGGGGGACTTGCTATTCTTTACGGTAATCTTGCAGAGCAAGGTGCTGTTATTAAAACTGCAGGTATCACAGGTGACAGGGTATTCACAGGAACTGCCGTATGTTTTGACGGACAGCCTGAGGCAATTGAGGGTATCATAAACGGTAAAGTAAAAGCAGGCGATGTTGTAGTTATCAGATATGAAGGTCCAAAGGGAGGCCCTGGTATGCAGGAGATGCTCGCTCCTACTTCTCTTATCATGGGAATGGGACTTGGAGACAAGGTTGCACTTATCACTGACGGTAGATTCTCAGGTGCTACAAGAGGTGCTTCTATCGGTCACGTATCTCCGGAAGCCGCTGAAGGCGGTATGATAGGTCTTCTTAAAGACGGTGACAAGATTCATATCGATGTTGATAAACATATCCTGGAAGTTGATCTTACATTTGAAGAGATCGCAAAAAGAAGAGATGAATTTGTACCTAAGAAAAAAGAGATCAGTTCATCATGGCTTAAACAATATAGGGCATTGGTAACAAATGCAGCAAGCGGCGCGGTACTTAGAACAGATATGTTCTAGTATCCCGTACCCTAACTAACAAAAAAGGGAAGAGGACATTTCCTCTTCCCTTTTTTTACGGGCAAGTATTAGATATTAAGCTAATATATTACCGATTTCAAGCCTTGCACCTCTAATATAATCACTTACATTCATAGCTTTTTTTGACTGTGGCTGAACACTGTTTATCTTTACAGTTCCTCTCAGACACTCAACTGTTACAGAATCTTTTTCAATAGATACTATTTTTCCTGCAGTATCATTTAAAGAATCGGTTTCTAAAAGTTCACACTCTTTTATTTTAAGTCCCGATTCCAGATATATGTCAGGCCAGCTCTTATAAGCTCTGTATCTGTTATAAAAAGAGTTTGCGTTATCAAACTTTACAAGCCCGTCTTTTTTGTTCACTTTCCCGCAATGGGAAACAAGTGAAAGGTTTTGTTTCTTTGGAGCTATACTGTCAAGATTATTCAAAGTCTCAACGGTAAGCTTTGCAGCAATAGCAGAAAGCTTCTCAAAAAGCTTCTCAACTACCATATCTTTTGGTATCTTGAAATATTTCAATCCCAGTATATCTCCGCTGTCAAGCCCTACATCCATAAGCATTGAAGTAACGCCCGTATACTCGTCACCGTTTAAGAGTGCCTGCTGTATAGGGCTTGCTCCCCTGTATTTTGGAAGCAGCGAAGCATGCAGATTTATACAAGGAGCTATATCCAGGATATCTTTTGGCAGTATCTGCCCGAAAGCCGCAACGATTATTACGTCGGGCTTCAGGTCTTTTATTGTTTGTATCGTTGCCGTTTCTTTTAAAGAGTTTGGCTGGTAGATAGGAAGGCTAAGGCCGTTATCAAGTGCAAACTGTTTTATATGGGGAGGTGTTACTACCTGTTTTCTTCCAACCGGTTTATCGGGCTGGGTAAAAAGAGCAACGATATTATAATCTTTTTCCAGAAGTTCTTCAAAGATTATAGTAGCATAATCAGGCGTTCCCATAAAAACTATTCTTTTATTATCCATTATTTTCCCTTACCTTTAAAGATCGTACCCTTGGTATGATCACCCTTAAGCAGATAATCTTTTGCAAATCTAAGATCAAAACCGCTTGTTAAGAACATCTGCTTATTATTCTTGATCAGGAAATCTGCAGCTTTCAGTTTGGTTACTATACCCCCGGTTGCAAACTCGCTGTTCGCACTGTGTGTTGCTTTAAGCTCGTCAGGGTCAATAGAGTTTACCTCTTTTAAGAGTTTTGCATCTTTGTTTGTATGGGGATTAAGATCATAAAAACCGTCAATATCCGTTAATATGGTAAGAAGCCCTGCATCGAAATAGTTCGCTACATAAGCCGCCAGCTGGTCGTTATCTCCGAATACCAGTTCATCAACGGCCGTTACGTCATTTTCATTTATAATCGGGACAACCCCGTTTGAAAGAAGAGTATTGATCGCATCTTTTGCATGGTTTAATCTTTTTTCATCTGAGAATATGGTAGCTTCAAGCAAAACCTGGGAACAAACTATATCATATTTAGAAAACTCATGTTTGTAAGTTCCCATCAATAAAGGCTGTCCTATAGAAGCCAGCGCCTGCTTGTTGGCCACATCTTTTTTATCAAGCTTAACAAGTGTATATCCAGCAGCTACGGCTCCGGAGCTTACAAGTATAACCTCATATTTGGTTTTTAGTACGGATATGAACTCAACAAGATTATCAAGCCTCCTGTGGGCGATCTTGCCGTTTTGCGTTAAAACGGCACTTCCCACTTTTAATACTAATCTTGACATTTCTCAAACCCTACTAGATCATAAAGCGCAAACTTCAATGATTTTGTATTTGTATGTGTTGAAGAGGAAATAGGAAGTATGAAATACGGAAGATTTTCATCATATCTTTCGTATGTCAGCTCCTGAATGAAATATTTCTTATCCTTGTCAAAAGAGAATTTGTTTTCGCTTGATGCATCAAGCCCAATGCCATTTATAAACTCTTCTATTTTACTATTTATCTCTTCAGGATCTACCGAATCGATTTTTGTCAGGGCAATGGCAAACTTTCTTCCCGCAAGCTCTTTTGAGAACTTTGCAACCTCTTCTTTTAAGATCTTGTACTGATCAAGAGTTTCTCTGTAGTTAGCCATATCTATCATATATAAAAGAGTTTTGGTTCTTTCAATATGTTTCAAAAACTCCAATCCAAGACCTCTACCCTCTGCCGCACCGTCGATGATCCCCGGTATATCGGCTGCAACGAACGAACTGTACTCATTAACATCCACAACACCAAGCTTAGGCGTTAAAGTTGTAAACTCATAATTGGCAACCTGAGGTTTTGCATTTGAGATTGTTGAGATAAGTGTTGATTTTCCAACATTAGGATATCCCACAAGACCAACATCTGCTATAAGCTTTAGCTCAAGCCTTATATGTCTTGTTTCACCCATAAGTCCAGGCTGTGCGTATGACGGAGTCTGGTTTCTTGAGTTTTTAAAGTGGAAGTTACCCATTCCGCCTTTTCCACCCTCAAGGAAAACAACTTTTTCCCCTTCTTTCAAAAGATCAAGGAGTACTTCATCGGTCTCATCATCAATCACCTGTGTTCCAGGCGGTACTCTTAATACAAGTGCTTCCGCACTTTTACCTGTTTTTCTGCTTCCCATTCCGGGCTGGCCGTTATCCGCAGACATCTGGTGTCTACCTTTATAGTAAGAAAGCGTGTCGGTATTATTATCTACTTCAAAGCAGATATCTCCGCCTTTTCCGCCGTCTCCGCCGTCAGGGCCTCCCTGGATTACGAATTTTTCTCTTCTGAACGAGACACAACCAGGCCCGCCTTTTCCCGACTTTACTTTAAAACTAACACTATCTACAAACATAAGATCTCCGTTTTTCTTTACACTTTAAATTAAAAAAGGGTATTAAGGAAAAATCCCCAATACCCTTTAAATACAAATCTGAATAAAAGTTTGATTACGAAGCGTAAACAGAAACTTTCTTTCTATTTTTGTCTTTTTGTTCAAATTTAACTACACCGTCGATTAAAGAGTAAATTGTATGATCTTTACCAATTCCAACGTTTTCACCAACATGAACTTTTGTTCCTCTTTGTCTTAAAATGATGTTTCCTGCAACTACTTGCTCTCCACCAAATTTCTTAACTCCCAGTCTTCTACCAGCTGAGTCTCTATTATTATTAGTACTACCTTGACCTTTCTTGTGAGCCATCTTCTATTCCTTATGCTGCGATTTTAGTAATTCTAACTTTTGTGAAGCTTCTTCTGAAACCTCTTTTTAGCTTACTGTCTTTTCTTCTTCTTTTTTTGTAGATGATAACTTTTTTGTCTCTACCTTCTACAACAACTTCTGCTGTTACTTTTGCATTTGCTACTGCATCTGCTGTAAGTAATGTTTCTCCGTTGTTTACAGCTACTACTGCAAACTCTACTGTTTCTTTTGGCTCTTTGCTAAGCTTGTCTACATTTAAAATATCACCTTCAGATACTTTGTATTGCTTACCGCCAGATTTAATAATTGCGTACATTAGCTTATCCTCTATAATTTTATGAAGCGAATAATACCTAAATTATCTTTAAAATTTCTTTAAGTCTTATCTTTTGTGTATAATTCTTAATGATAGTCAGAAACTGTCGCTATCACATCCATTTCCAACATGGCATTCTTAGGCAGTCCCGCAACCTCTATAGTGCTTCTTACAGGTTTATGCTCTCCGAATTCCTCTGCCATGATAACATTTACAACACCAAAATCATTCATATCCGTTAAATAGATATTTACTTTTATAACATTCTTCATCGAACTGTGATTATCTTCCAATATCGCTTTTATATTGGCAAAGATCTGTCTAGTTTGTTTTTTAACGTCATTCTCGCACATTTCACCTTCCGGTGTTAAAGCTATCTGTCCCGAAGTATACATCAATCCGTTTACTTTAACAGCTTGTGAATAAGGTCCTATAGCCTGTGGAGCATTTGGTGTATTTAAAAATTCCATTATTTTCCTCTCATATTTGGTTTGTGGAATTATACAACATCGGTAATTAATTTTCCCGATTTTAAGAGCTTGATCTTGGATTTTATATCTCTTATAAGTTTTGCCTTTTTCTTAAAATCCATCTCCTTGTCAAAGTTAAGCTGCTGCAGTTTCTTTGCATAAAAAGGAAGCGACAAAAATACTATCTGGTTTTCCAACTCCTCTTTGTTCAGGATTTTCAGGTATTCGTTTAAAAGAAGTCCCCTTAACTGTTCAGAGTCTTTATTTTCAAAAAGCAGTCCTAGCTCATTGCCGTGGGTTTGGAACATTCTTGGTTCAAGATACTCTTTTACCATCTCAAGCAGCTCCTCACTTTCAAGGGCGCTTCTTATAATAGAGAGTTCCGCAATATCTATTTCCGAAAGGTTTATATTTGAAACCCTTTGATTATTATTGTGTTTTATCTGTACGAGCTTTTCACTGATATTCAGTTTTCTTGCTATGAGGCTTGAATACTCTTCCTGATATATGGGATCAAGTGTTTTCAGGAAATCATTCGACTCGGTTAACGCTTCCTGCTTCTGCTTTGGATCGTTCAGATCTTTACTTTTTATTATATGATCTATCACAAACGGTATAAAAGGCATAGGTGTTGAGAACATTTTGTTCAAATCGTCTATCTTGTTGGCATTTACCATATCCGCTGGATCCATACCTTCACCGAATATCACAACTCCCCCGTTAAAGCTGCTGTGGCTTAAAAGCAGACTTGCCTTATATGCGGCGTTAAGTCCCGCTTTATCGCCGTCATAGGCGACTATAACCTTTGGTTCACCTCTTTTTAACAGAGGAAGATGATCTGCAGTAAGAGCAGTACCAAGCGTAGCAACGGTATTCGTGAAACCTGCCTGGTGAAGCATCACAACATCAAGATACCCTTCTGTTATGATCACTGTTTTTTGTTTGTATATAGTGTCTTTTGCCAGGGAATATCCGTATAAAAGCCTTGACTTGTTAAAGATCTTGGTTTGGGGCGAGTTTACGTATTTAGCATTATGCCCCGTTATGGTTCTTCCCCCGAATCCCACGATATTTCCGGTAATAGTATAGATAGGGAAAGTGATACGCTCGATAAATCTTGCATATAAGCCGTTCTGTCCGGTATCTATGATCCCCAGCTCTTTTGCATCGGCAAGGTTTAGGAAACTTTTTTTCAAGAAACCTATCGTGTCCTGTGAACCCGCGGCGTACCCTATTCCGAACTTCTCAATTGAAAAATCGGATATTCCCCTGCTTTTTAGATACTCCAGGGCTGTCTGGTTGTGAGTTAAAAGCTTTTGGTAATAATCGTTTACCTTCTCTATTATGGAAGTATCCTGCTTTTTAAAGTTCTTGTCATACTCCAAAGGTATATTGTACATGGAAGCCAGCTTCTCGATAGCTTCGGGATATGTAAGCTTCTCATACTCCATAACAAACTTGATGCTGTCTCCACCTGCACCGCATCCGAAACAATGGTATATCTGCTTTTGGGGACTTACTACGAAAGAGGGTGTGTCTTCACCGTGAAAAGGGCAGCAGGCTTTGAAGTTCGCACCGCTTTTTTTCAATTCCAGAAATTGGGAAACCACATCGACAACGTCAAGGTTTGTTTTTAAGTTTTCAATGGATTGTTTAGATATCATTTATTTATCAATATTATGGCTGTTGTTATCAACCAGCCTTTCAAATCTTTCTTCAAGTTCTCTTTTGTTTGTTGCAAAGGTAAGGTTCTTCTCTTTTATGCTTTTCAATATTTTTGCAAGATCCAGCATATCGTAAGGTTTTGGAAGGAAATCGTTCACATGCAGGTTTATGCTTTTTAAAAGGTTTTCAGTATCGTCATGTGCCGAGATTATTATTATCTTTATATCTTCGTCAATCTGCCTTACTTTTTCCACAAAATCCAGACCTGAAAGGTTTGGCATATTTATATCGGTAATAATAAGATCAAATTTCATTTCGGAATTTTTAAATAGATCAAATGCTTCCTGACCGTCCTTGCAGCATCTTACGTTATTGAACCATTGTTCAAACATAGGCACAGTGGCTTTTAATAATACCTCGTCATCTTCAGCATATAAAACATTAAGTTTTTTTGAAAATTCTAAAGTAGTTTTTATAAGTTCCCTGTCTGCGGCCATACTTTTCCTTTTAGGAGATGATTATAACACAACTTGCCAAAAAAATTCTAAATATCTTAGTTTAAAATACTACTTTTGCTCTTATTATTAACGCTGTATATCTTTACATTATATTTTCTTCCATAATATCTTAAAAGCAGTCTTTGCAGGGAGGGCTGATGTGACGGGGTAAACCACGCGTTGTTTGATATAGCTATCATATAAGATGTATCAAGCTGTTCGAATATTCTGTCCGTAGTTGCCTCGTAACATATTGCATTTCTGAACTTTATCCCGTTTATATCAAAAGTCGTTGGATTCTTTGCCACCTCATAATCTTCGGCACCATTGAAAAAAGCGTCGTTTATAAGATCCCTTAACTTTTCAGGCAGAGGAACCGCCTCTCCAAAAGGTACAAGGACTACTTTATTTGCTATTTCCATTTTGCCTTTGTTAAACAGGTAAGAAGAATTATAAAGCAGTCCTTCTTTTTGATTAAGCGCTCCTGCTATTATTGATATCTCTTTTGACTTTTCAAGAAGTATATCTTTTATATAATCGTTCCTGTTTAAAACAACGGGGAAAGAGGTTTCAGGAAAGATTATAAGATCATACCCTTTTTCAACGGCTGTATCTATAGCTTCTAAATTGGAGATTACAATATCTTTTTTATATTTTTTATCCCATTTTTTATCCTGTTCAACATCGGTGGTGTTCATATATATATTAAGGTCGGGTTCCTTTATTGTGTTGTTGTCGATAGTGTTTATAAAAAACAACACTACTAAAGGTATCGAATATGCATATAAAGATATATATTTTCTTTTTGTTCTTTGAAGATATATGAACAATGCGGTAACTGTCAAGATAGTTAGGAATTCTGCTTTTGAGGTTCCCAAATAGCTGTTTATAAACACTAGCTCTATTTTGAACCAGTTAAAACCGAAAGGATTTATATAAGAGAGGATAAAAAGATATGCAACTTTATATATAAGATTGTTTACAAGGCCGGTAAAATAGAATAAAACAGCGTAAACGGCCCCAACACCAAATATCACCAAAGGTATCAAATATGTAAGCTCGTAATAGATGAAACTGAACCCAAGCCACCAGAACCATAATACCCCGGTTAAAAAACCTCCAAGCAGAAGTTCCTTTTTTGATGCACTAAATAATGTATATACGAACATTAATGCGAAGATAGTGTCTAAAACTTTGTATTCTATACCGAAATGGTAAAGATAAAGAAAAAGGGAAGAAAAAAGCCCTAAAAACAGCCATTTATAATTAATCATCCCGAATTTTAGCATATTTTTAAAAAAAACTAATAAAAAGTAACTAATTTAAATTTCAATTAAACTTATTTTTGTTAGTATTTATCAGTTAATACAATTACAGGAGAATAACAATGAATAAAGCTGAATTAATTGCAGAAGTTGCAGAGAAAGCAGGATTAACAAAAAAAGACGCAGGAGCAGCATTAGATGCTACTTTAGAAACTATTACGGAAGCATTAGCAAAAGGTGACAGTGTGTCATTTATCGGATTCGGTACTTTTACTACTTCAAAAAGAGCTGCTAGAGAGGGTGTTAATCCTTCAACTGGTGCAAAAATTCAAATTGCGGAATCAACTGTTGCTAAGTTCAAAGTTGGTGCTAAGTTAAAAGAAGCTGTAAAATAATTTATTATCTTACATGGTATAAGAAAGGGGAAGCATCTGCTTCCCCTTTTTTTATTCCCGAAAATAAAAAAGAAGAGGTTAAACTCTTCTTTTTATTAGCGGTTTTGTTTAAAAAGACCCGTACTCGTCAGCTTCAAAGTCGCCGTCTTCCTCTTTATAATAAGGCATAACATAATCACTTGGAAGTTTAAGCTCCTGGTATGCAGCTTCAAACTCCTCCTGCTCGGCACTACGCTCCCCTCTTCCTCTTGCAACTACTCTTACTGGAACCCCTTCAAAACCTATATGGTCCCGTAAGAAGTTGATAAGGTATCTTTTATAAGAGAAGTGTAAAAGCCTTGGCTTGTTCATAATTACCGCAATGGTAGGAGGCTGTGCATCAAACTGCGTGGCAAAATAGATCCTAAGCCTGTTACCGTTAGGGCTTGGAAGTGAGTGTCTTTTTATAGCTTCCTCTATTGTTTTGTTAAGAACAGAAGTTGAAACCCTTTTATGGTAGTTTTCATAAATAGAGATGATCTTCTCTTCAAGTTTTTTAATACTTCTTCCGGTTTTAGCCGAAACGGCAATGATCGGTGCATAATAAAGGAACTTGAACCTTCCCCTTACCTCTTCAACTATTTTCTCATAAGTGTCCATATTCTCATCCCACTTATTTAATATAATAATAGTACCAAGACCGAACTTGTCAACAAGCCCTGAGATCTTTTCGTCCTGGTCGCTTATAGGCTGGGAAGCATCTAGAACAACAAGTGCCACATTTGCCTGCGCAAGCATATCTTCGGTTCTCATAAGGGCATACTTTTCTATTCCAGTGATCTTTCCTCTACGTCTAAGTCCCGCAGTATCGACGAAAGTAATCTTCTTGTCACCCACTTCGTAAGTTTCATCGACCGGGTCTATTGTAGTTCCCGCAATCGGGGAAACAACACTTCTCTCTTCTCCGATAAGGGAATTAAGTATAGAACTTTTTCCTACATTCGGTTTACCGATAATCGCCACTTTTATATGGTTTGGATCAGCTTTTGGCTTCTCCTCGTCGATCACTTCTTGAACAGTTAAAGACTCAAGCTGTTTATCATCAAGCTTTTTTTCACCTTCAAGTTCATCTTTTGAAGGGGGAAGCTGCTCGTATATCCACTCAAAAAGCCTTTTTGTTCCCCTGTTATGAGATACGGAGATACCAAACATCTCATCTTCGTTTATACCGAAACTGTAAAAGTCCCAAAGCCTTTCAAGCTCTTTGTCGTTATCTATTTTATTAACTATAAGCGCGAGCTTCTTTCCAAGTCCCTGTAGTTCGTAGAATAAACTTCTATCCTCATCATCAGGGATCTTTTTACCGTCAACCATAAATAAAACTATATCAGCTTCTTTTGCAGTTTCTATAGCTTTGTCTTTTACGTTCTTGAATATCTTGTATTCACTTCCGTCTTCCATGGTCTCGTTCTTGTTTGTTTTGGAGATACCTCCAGTGTCGAGCATCAAGGCTTCCCTTCCGAAAACCTCGATCTCTCTTCTTCTGACATCCCTTGTTGTACCGGAAATATCACTTACGATTGCCACTCTTTTTCTGGCAAGCCTGTTAAAAAGTGAACTTTTCCCGACATTCGGTTGTCCTATTAACGCAATTTTTACCATATTTTTTAACCCTTATTCTAGTTTATTATCTTCATTGTTTAAATATAAAGTTTGTGTCGGATAAGCAAAACTTGAACCGTTCTTCTGCACTATATCCATTATCTTCAGATTCGTATCTTCCTGGACCTTTAAAAATTCACCCCAGTTCGTTGTTTTTGTAAAAAAATAGCAAAACACGTCAAGTGAACTTGAATTGAATGTTGTAAAATAAACATGTATCAGCTCCTGGTCTATATCCGGATGGGAAGTGAGCATATCTTTTATATCATCCACTATCTTTTTTACAGTTTCTCCAGGAGTCTGGTAAGTAAGACCCACATTCATTTTTATACGTCTTTTACCCATTCTTGACCAGTTCAAGATAGCACTGTTTGCAAGTGTCGCATTAGGGACCGTAACCTGTCCCTGGGCAAAAGTTCTTACCTTTGTACTTCTTATACCTATTGTTTCTATAGTCCCTTCAACATCGGGGGTTTTTACCCAGTCCCCTACCCTGAAAGGCTTGTCTATAAAAATCACCAGTGAACCGAACAGGTTCGCAGCTGTATCTTTTGCGGCCAGTGCCAAAGCCATACCCACAAGACCCAAAGAAGCCAGGAAACCGCTTACGTTATATCCCCACTCCTGGAATACGGCGATCGCCGCAAGTATAACCAAAAAGAACCTGATAGACTTTACTATAAAGTTTGCAACCTCGTTGCTTATCTTGTCGCCGAACCTGTTGGTTATCTTGTGTATATGTGTCGTCAGATGGTTTAATATCCTCACAAGTCCCCAGAATACCAAAATGATAAAAGCACTTCTTAACAGATGGTTGACAACCCCTTCAATCTCCGGGCTTAAAATAAGAACAGTCTTTGCAAAAGTCGCCCCAAGCACTATAAAGAAATAATCCACAGGCTTTTCCAAAGCTTCAAAAATCTCGTCATCATACTGGTTCGTTGTTTTCTTTACTACCTTGTAGGTAATATTTCTAAGCATTACCCTGAAAAGCTGAAAAAAAATGAATATCAATACGGCATAAATATACCTGTCATTGTCAGTACCGAATATCTCGACCATATTTAAGACCTTTTATAATATATTGTAAACTTAATAATAATGCGATTTTAACTAAATTTGTATTAATATTCCGCTAATGGAAAATATACACGAAAACGAGAATATAAAATTAGCCGCAAAATATATGCTTATCTCCTCTTTACTGTTTGCCTTTACGGGTGGATTTGCGAAGGAGCTGAGCAACTACATGAGTTCAATAGAAGTTGTGTTCTTCAGAAATGTTACAGGTGTGATTTTAATACTTCTTGCAATATACAAATCCCCTTTGAAACAAAAAGGGGGAAGACCTTTTTTACTTTTCATAAGAGGGTTCGTTGGATTCAGTGCACTTTTGATGTATTTTTACAATATTGCCAACATCCCTTTGGCGGAAGCTATCACATTCAGTAAGCTTTCCCCTATTTTTACGGCGCTGTTTTCTTTTCTTCTTCTGAAAGAAGGGCTTTCAAAAGTTGGCTGGACAGGTGTATTCACGGGATTCTTCGGGGTTCTTTTTATTACGGGGTTTGATCCAACAACTTTGGAAAAAACAGACTGGCTTGGAATATTAAGCGGAGTAGGAGCCGGGCTTGCATACACTTCAATAAGAGAGCTTAGGAAATACTACGACAATAGAATGATAGTATTGTCTTTTATGAGCGTTGGGACGTTGGGTCCTTTGATACTTCTTGTAATTGGCGAGTTTTATACCCACCCCTCTTTGGACTGGGCCGTTGCCCAATTCGTTATGCCTACCGGATTTTCGTGGGTTTTAATTGCCGGACTTGGCCTTAGCGCCACTTTTATGCAGATTTATCTTACAAAGGCATATTCTCTGGCAAAAGGGGGAATAGTAGGAACCATAGGTTACAGCAATATCATATTCTCAATAATAATAGGTATGATGCTGGGTGATGCTTTCCCATCTTTGGATGTACTTATCGGTATAGGGTTCATAGTATTAAGCGGTTACCTCGTAACTAAGAAATAATTTTTATTAAGTTATAATCTAACAATAAAACAATATCCCCTGCACAAGGAAGTAAAATATGAACTTAGACAAAGTTATAGCCGGATTTTTTATAATCCTTGCCATGACCGTAAATTTCGGCTTTTTTTACGGTGATCCTACCGATGTGAACATTCATAATAAATATGAACTTTTCGCGGCGATCGTAATAAACCTTATTGCAACCGTTCTAAAGCTTGGAGACAAGACACAGATGGGCTCAGTGCTTATTGCAACAAGCCTTGTTGCAGACCTTCAGCTTATTGCGGCGGCTACGGTATGGACAATATTTGCAGTTGACGATACCCTCAACCCTTCAATTCTGGGGATTATCATCTCTTTAAGCGGCGGGGCGCTTCTGGCAAATATCACTTCCGTAATATTATATGTAGGCGATACGCTTAAAAGCAAAAGATAAGGTTCAAACTTGAAAAACAGTTCTCTTTGGATAGTTCTTCAAAGGATGCGATTACCTTTTATGGTGATCTGTATATCTTATGCAATAGCTATCATCGGTCTGGTGCTTATACCCGGGGTCGACGATAAAGGCGACACCTATTACCTTTCACTTTTTGATGCCTTTTATTTCGTAACATATACCGCTACGACCATTGGTTTCGGAGAGATTCCCTATGCTTTTACCCATTACCAGAAGATCTGGGTGACTATTTCCATATACCTTACGGTTCTGGGGTGGTTTTACGGCATAGGTACTCTTGTATCTCTGCTTCAGGACAAACTGTTTATAAACGAACTTGCCCTGGCAAAATTTAAAAGGGCTGTCCATAACCTCAAAGAGGATTTTGTGATCATCCTGGGCTACAACGATACTACAAGCCAGATCATACAAAGAATGATAGACAACAAGATGAGAGTCGTTGTGATCGAACAGAATCAGCAAAAAGCCGATCATCTTATACTTGAGGGATTCGTTCCCCATGTACCCGTACTTGTTGCCGACGTACACAAATCCAGCTCCCTTGAAGATGCAGGGATAAAATCCATATACTGCAAAGGGATCATCTCTTTATTTCAGGACAATGTACTGAACCTGAGAGTGACTCTTGCTTCAAAGATATTAAACCCCTATGTAACAATAGCGGTAAAATCAACAACCCCGGAAGAGAGCGAAAACCTTCTTGATGCAGGGGCAAATATAGTTGAGAACCCTTTTTCGATAATCTCATACCAGATACAAATGGCGATCAATGCCCCAAGCCTTTTCAAGCTTGAAAACTGGCTTTACCAGATCGATACCCTGGAGTCAAAAACATTTTCTATCCCTTCAGAAAACATTATAGTCTGCGGCTATGGACGACTTGGAATAACACTTTGTAAAATGCTTAAGAACAACTCCATAGAACCTACGGTTATAGAAACAAACCCCTCTTTATGTTTTGAGGCAAAATACGACGGCATACAAAACGTTATAGAAGGAAGCGCCGAAGACAAACATATACTCGACCAGGCAAATATAAAAGATGCAAAGGTTATCATAGTAGCAACAAACGACGATACAACGAACCTGTCAATAGCATCTACGGTAAAAAAGATGAACAAAGAGACCATAATACTGGCAAGAGAAAATGAGCTTTCAGACTTTTCAATATTCTTCAGTTCAAAAATAGATTATATATTTATTCCTTCGCAGATACTTATACATAAAACAACAAATGCACTGGTAAATCCCCTAAGCGACAGGATGATGAGACTTATTACCAAAAAGAACGAAGCATGGGGTCAGCAGCTTCTTTATAAACTGGTAAAAAAGATCCACCACAATCCAATGACATTTGAGCTTGCAATAAACAAAGATGAAGCGTTAGAAGTATATAATTACCTTAAAAATTCAGACCGGAAACTAAGTGTCAAAACTCTTTGCCTATCCAGAAGAAACCGGGCACAAATAAACAACGTCGTACCGATGCTGATCTTAAGAGGCAAAAAAGAGTTCATGCTTCCGAATTTTGATTTTGAATTGCAAATAGACGATGAAATACTTTTCGCATGTGATGAAAATGCAAAAAACGATATAGAATATATTGCCAATAACGTATATGAATTCCATTATATAGTTACAGGTGTTGAGAAACGAACATTCAATAAATTTATAAGCAGAGAGGAAAAATAGATTATGATATTACTTACAGGACCATGTGTAATAGAAAACAGAGACAATATTATGAAAATAGCGGAGATGCTGGCAAAACTAAACGAAGACAAAAGAATAGACTTCCACTTCAAAGCAAGTTTTGACAAAGCCAACAGAACAAGCCTGGACAGCTTCAGAGGACCCGGGCTTGACGAGGGACTAAAGATTCTTCAGGAAGTAAAAGATACTTTCGGGATGAAACTCGTAACGGACGTACACGAAACATACCAGGTAGCTCCTACTGCAGAGGTAGTAGACGTAGTTCAGATCCCGGCATTCCTTTGCAGACAAACAGACCTGCTGGTTGCAGCAGGGGAATCAAAGGCAAAAGTAAATATCAAAAAAGGACAGTTCTTAGCTGCAAACAGCATGAAACACCCTGTTGAGAAAGTATTAAGAACAAGAGGGTGTGATACGGTAAACTATCAAAACTCTAAAGAGAACGGCGTATGGCTTTGTGAAAGAGGTAACGTATTTGGTTACGGGGCACTTGTAGTTGATATGAAAAACCTGATCGCCATGAGAGAATTCGCCCCCGTGATCTTTGATGCGACACACTCTGCACAGGTTCCTAGTACGGGAGAAACTACGGGAGGAAACTCAGCAATTGTTCCTAGCCTGGCAAAAGCCGCAGCGGCTGTAGGAGTTGACGGATTCTTCTTTGAAACACACTTTGATCCAAGCTGTGCCCTTAGCGACGGTCCCAATATGCTCAAAATCGACGATCTGTATAAAACGGTTGACGATATATTCAAGATCCAGGACGTTTTAAACTATTAATCAACTTTTGGATATAATCGCAAAATTAAAAACAAGTAGACAACTTCTTGTCTACTTTATAATTTACCGCTTTAACATTTTTATAAATTGTGCCAAAAGCGGTAATAAAATACTACTCCCTTGTAAAACGGGACATTTTAAGGAAAGAAAATGAATATTATTGAAGGTAAACTAAGATTAAAAGGTGATGAAAAAGTAGCCGTTATAAACGGTAGATTCAACCATATCATCACAGACAGACTTGTTGAGGGTGCAAAAGATGCATTCGTAAGACACGGAGGTGATGAAAAGAATCTTGACCTTATATTAGTACCTGGAGCGTTCGAGATCCCGTTTGCACTTACAAAAGCACTTGAAAGCGGAAAATACGACGCCGTATGTTGTGTAGGTGCGGTTATCAGGGGTGCTACTCCTCACTTTGACTACATCAGTGCAGAAGCTACAAAAGGTATAGCAACTGCCACTATGAAACACGGTATTCCCGTATCAAACGGAGTTCTTACAACTGACACTATAGAGCAGGCGATAGAAAGAGCAGGAAGCAAAGTAGGAAACAAAGGTGCAGAAGCTATGATCACTATTATCGAGATGCTTGACCTTTATGCCGAGATGGATAAATAATGGCTACAAGAACACAAGCAAGAGAATCAGTGATCGGGCTGCTTTACGCATACGACCTTGGTAATGAAGCCATAGCAAAACACTCGGATATAATCCTTGAAGACAAAAAGATAAGAAACAAACAAAAGGATTTTGCACTTTCTTTATTCAACGGTACGATCGACAACCTTGAAAAGATCGATAAAGAGATCGAAGAACACCTGAAAAAAAGGGAAATACAGGATGTGGGAAGTGTTGAAAAAGCAATTTTAAGACTTTCTATATACGAAATACTGTTCAGTGAACTTGACAAACCGATTATCATTAACGAAGCTATCGAGCTTTCAAAAAGATTAGCAAGCGACAGTGCGCCTAAATTTGTCAACGGTGTACTGGACAGCATAGAGAAATAGCATGAAACTTTGTGTTGCACTAGATAACCCAAGCGCAGTAGAGAACCTTGAGCTTGCAAGAAAGATCAAAGACTTTGACGTATGGCTTAAAGTGGGATTCAGAAGCTATATAAGAGACGGAAAAGAGTTTTTAAACGAACTTAAATCTATCAACCCCAACTTTAAAATATTTCTGGACCTGAAACTGTACGACATCCCCAATACCATGGCAGATGCGGCAGAAGAGATAAGCAAACTGGGCGTTGACATGTTCAATGTACACGCAAGCAGCGGGAAAGCCGCTATGAGTACGGTAATGGACAGGATCAAAGATGTTCCAAACAGACCATTGGTACTTGCCGTTACGGCATTAACAAGTTTTGACAACGAAAGCTTCAAATATATCTACAACGAGGATATAGCGCAAAAAGCTACAAAATTTGCAAAAGACAGCCATGAAGCTGGACTTGACGGTGTGGTTTGTTCTGCATTTGAAAGCAAAGATATCAAAAACAATACCTCAAAAGAGTTTGTAACACTTTGTCCCGGTATCAGACCGTTCGGTGAAGATGCAGGGGATCAAAAAAGGGTTGCAGATATAAATCTGGCAAGAGAAGAGCTTGTAGATTTTATAGTTGTGGGAAGACCTATCTATAAATCAGATGATCCTGCCGACGTAGTAGAAAAGATTTTAAAAAATATCTAAAGTTTTAAGGTAGTTTTCAACTACCTTTGTTATACTTTCAACCACAAAAGGACAAGTGGGTGAGTGGCTGAAACCACACCCCTGCTAAGGGTGCGTACCTTTACGGGTACCGAGAGTTCGAATCTCTCCTTGTCCGCCACTATTTAACTGAAAACCCCTCAAATACTAATAGTTATCATACTTATACAATATCCAATATTGGACTAAAATGAAAATTGTCCAACAAGTGTCCAACAAAATAGTAGTTTTTGATGAAGATTTAGGAAATAAATATCTCTATCTTAGAAAAGGTACTTATTACTTTTCAATTAGAATTAGAACTAAACCAATAAAGATAAGTTTGAAAAGCAAGAACTTAGAATATTGCAAACGACTAAGAGATTTAATTCTTTACTTTATTTTACAAGAACATGCTTTTAGAGGTATGTTTCATCTTAGAGAAGATTATGTAGTAGATTTAAGTGAAAAAGTAAAACAATATAATCTAAGAGAGAAAATAGCAAGAACGATAGCAGAACATATTACGAGAGAATTATATAAAACTCTATATGACTATGTACCTATTGAAAAACAGAAAAAAGAAGAAAAACCCAAAGAGAACAAAAATTTATATATCGTTAATAACCTTGAGATACTTTTTGAACGATTTAAAGAACATAGAAAAAATTTTAAAAATGTTGGTACTTCAAGTCTAAAAAACTATAATGCAGCATTAAAATATTTAAAATACTTCTCTGATGAAAATACAATATTTAACTTCAACTTTTTTAAACAACTTCAACATAATATTAATCAATTGCCTAAACATATATTTTCTAGTCAAAAAGCTCCTAAAAAATTTAAAGAATATTTACTATTAAAAAAGAAACAAGACTATGACACATTAAATAATAAAACTATAAATAATCATATGAATACTTATAAAATGTTTTTTGATTTTTTACAATATGATGAAGTAATCCATTTTGAAATAAATCCTGTTGAAAAAGTTATAGCATTACCTGAACAAAAAGAAACAGATAAACAAGAATTTACAAATGAAGAATTAACAGCATTATTTGAAAGTGATATGATTGAGCCACTATATAAGGATTTTATAAAGGTGTGTTTATATACTGGCTTTAGGATAGAAGAACTTTCAACTTTACAAAAAACAGATATAGATTTAGAAGAAAATTTGATTTATATAAATCTTGAAGATACATCAACAAAAAAACATAAAAAGCAAATGCCAATCCATAAAAATATTTTACCAATTATAAAAAGACAAATTATTAACGGAGAAGATAACTTATTATTTTGGAATAAAACAAAAAATGCTATTGGTAAAGCAGTTAATTTACGGATTAATAAAGTAGTACCAAATAAAAATAAAACTTTTCACTCATTGAGAAAATGTTTTGCACAAGAATTAGAAATAAATACAAATGCAGAGGAAAAAACAAAAAAATATTTACTTTCTCATACTTATAAAGATGTAACTCATATAATTTACAATAGAGGAAAAATAAATATAGAAAAACTAAAAGATTGTATAAATCAAATTACTTTTAAGTTCTAAAATATTATAGTTGATTAATTAATATGATAGTGAGGAAATTATTGTGAATGAGAGTTTTCCAAAAGTTGAGGATAATTATTTTCAAGAAAGACAAGGAGTTTATAAAGTAGCATCAATTTTAAATAATTTAGAATTAATATTTCGAGAAACGCCTAATGCTGATGTTGGAATTGATGGTATGGTTGAGTTTATTGAAGGTAATAAAGCTACTGGTAAAATTATTGCTGTTCAAATTAAATCTGGAAGTTCCTATTTTTTACATGAAACAGACAAGTACTATAAGTTTTATCCTAAGGATAAACATAAAATTTATTGGGAAACTTTTCCTATACCTGTTCTCTTACTTTTGCATAATCCAACTGATGATAAAGTATATTATACAGATGCAAGGTTTTTTCTAAAAAATAAAGAAAATATAAATAGTAAATTTATTTCTATTCAAAAAAACAATATTTTAAATAATAAAAATGATTTATTTTATACTTTTGGTTTAAATTATGATTATTATAATATATTAAACCAAGATGGTCTATTTCAAAAAATATTAATTCAAGATGATATAGACAAAATAAATTATTATATGTCTAATGAAGAATTACTTAATTTTATAATTAATCAAAAACACACCTTTGGAAGTTACGAATTGAGCTTTTTTGATTTATTTGTTGCTGGACTAACAAATATTGGAACACAAGTATTTTTTAACATAAGTTTAGTTCATAGTCTAATTGAAAGATTTGATGATTTAGATTTTTTTGGTTTTGGTCAATACGAACATGATTTTTTAAATAAATATGCTAAATTTTTAATCAATCAAAACCTAGCAGTTATTGATTTTAGTTCCTATTTAATAGATTGGGAAGAGAGAAATCTTCAACCACAGTTTTTAGCAACTTTGACGAGTCGAGGAATGAAATTTACAGAATTTATTTTTGAGAAAAGTAAGTCTATTTTCGGTGAGAAATCATTTTTAATTAGTGAAACATTGATATTGACAGATATTCAATCAAATAATACTAAAACTGATCAGATGAAAGAGTTTGTAATTAAGTACAATTTGCAATAAGTATAAATTTATTCAGGACAAATATTATTTTTAAATAATTGCATAATTTCTATATATTCTTTATTATCATTTGTAATATTGGTAAATTTATAATTTATATTTTTAATAGGAATTATTGAAGAATTGTTAATATTTCCTAATATAAAAGTTATATAAAAATCATTAAAGTTTTCAATTGATTTTTCAGGAGAACAATATTTATCTTTAATATTTTTTAAATTATCTGATAAGTCAGGGTTTGTTAATTTTTCTTTGATTTTTGATTTGTCAATAGCTTCTTTTAATGTTGTAATATTATAACTATAGCTAAAAGTTCTGTCATATCCCACAAATACTTTTATATCTGAAGTGTTGTCATCATTGTTTTGGATTTTAGATAAACTAGGAAAAGCAGAATATTTAATATACTCTGATGATAGTAGGTGTATTAAATTAGTTTTTGGAAGATTTTTATTCTCCGTACTATCTACCATTTGTACATACAAAAAGCATAAAAATACAATATAGAAAACATTAAACAAAAATAATAATATATTAAGATTAATCCCAATGAAATTATAAATATATTTATTTATTTGTCCTAAAGCAACTTTAATCTCTTCTTTTTCATATAATATATTTAAAGTGTTAAATTTTGAAAAACAAAATAGATGTAAGAATTTTATAAAAATATTATATATTACCTTTATAAAAAGACTCAAAGTATTTATATATAAATTAACTCCATAATATCTACCAAATAAAGCAAAAGTAAATACTAATGAAATTATCAATATTAACAATACAATAATCTCTTTACTTTCATATAATAATTTAACAAAATGCGATAATACATGACCTATGACATTTGAAATTGTATTAATATCAATTAATGATTCAACAAACCCTCCATAATATATCAAGTAAGAAAAAATATAAATTGGTAATAGCACAACAAAAAAAACTGGTGAAAAATATAAAAGCAAAATCTTTAAAGCTTTTAAATTAAACTCAAAATGTTTCATTAAAAACTTTCTTTCTTTGTTATACTTTTTGTTTTCATCAATGAAAATAGAATCAAAGCATTCATTAACTTCTCTAATTAAATCTATTTTATCTTTAATTAGGGGAATTAAGATTAAATGTACCTCATAGTTATCACTATTTTGATATTTACTATAGGTTGTTATTGATTTAAATATTGTAGTTCTTTTTTTCGTAATTATTAAATTATTAGTTAGACTATTAGCACTAAAAGTAAATTTAAATTTGTTATTGATTTTAGTATATTTATTTTCAGCCTTATTGTATATTGCTCCATATAAAAAATAGTGCTCTTTAAATTCTGAATCATAACTAGAAAACTTTGTTAAATTTATGTTTAAAGTTTTTTCATCTTCGATACAATTATTTATATTTAAAATTAATGTATCAAACTTTTTAAATATTTCTTTTAATTGACATTTTCCCATATTCTATTAACAACCATTTAGCTTAAAATTAAATAACACTAATTATAATCAAAAAAAATAAATTATTAAAGGGATAAGGGGAAAATTTATAATTTTTAGATATTACTTTACAAAGTGTCCAACATTTGTCCAACAATATTACAAGTTTAAAGTTACTATAAATCCCATAAATAAAGGACTTTGAAAACAAACCACAGCTCCCTCCTTGTCCGCCACTTCTAAGCCGATATCAAAGGCATTTTCAAAGATTCAAATTCCAATTGTGCCAGTTTTAAATCATTGATTTCTCTCTTTAATTTTAAAGTCAATGTCATCCAATACATTTATTTATCATAATTCTGTCCATATAGTAACATTTTGCTATAGATTTTAATATTTATAGTTTTTACATATAATTTTTGAGCTTTTGCAGATTAACAACATTAAGTTCATCATTTAAAATCTCAAGCTCTTTAAACTTTTTTAGAATTCGGGAAAATGTTTCTGAAGCCATGTTAAGCTGCATTGCGATATCTCCTTTTTTTCGATACTTTAAAAGATCCGGCTCTTTATAAAGCTCTTTGGCAACTCTTTGAGATGTTCCCATGACTAAATTAGTTCTTATCACATCTTTTATCATATTTGCACTGTTGCTTAACTGTTCCATCATTTTTAATGAAAGTTCCGGGTCTTTTAGAATAAAACTTTTAAACTCCTCTTTTTTCAGTAATAGGACATAACTTTTTCCTAATGATTCAACGGTTTGTGAAAAATAGTTTTTTGTAAAAGAATCACTCTCTCCGAAAAAGCCGCTTCTGTCATACTCGTTAAGTATTACCTGCATCCCTCTAGTCGCAACGTTATACTCTTTTAGTTTACCGCTTAATAAAAAATAAAAAAAATCTACCCTGTCTCTTTCATAAAAAATAATATTCCCTTTGTCATATCTTTTCAGAACAACTATCTGTTTCAATTTTTTTATCTGTTCTTTATTCAAGTGTGAAAAGAAAGAGATATTTTTAAGATTGTTTAAAATATTTGTTTGTACCATCATTTCACACAGCTGATTATTATAGCTGTCTATTTGTGACGTAATGTTTTGATACTGCCCTTTTATATGCTGGAATGTTTTTAGATTAAAAAGGTTTGTACATTTTTTACAGTCATTGTGTAGAAAACAATTATTTACTGAGTCGGTTACATGAAGTATTTTTTGTTCTTTGTTTTGCTCTGTTATAAATTCAAAGAACTTTTTACTTTGTAAAGAGGGAGAGTGGTTCGCTATCAAAACAAGATCAAACTTCCCTTCTCTATAGATACTTGAAAGGTTATGAAAGCTGTTTATTTTGTCTACGCGGTATTTTTGTGACTTTATCAATTTTTGATGAAGGGTATTTTTCGCACCGCTTTCTACTATTAAAACATTTTTCATGCTTATTTTCCTTTTTACATATATCTTTATATTAAAATGATGCTACTTGTCACCTTTTGGCTTATTTGCGTCACAGCTTTCAAACAGGATCTCAAGCTGTTTTTTCAGGGCATTTAATTTTTGGGTCGTTTTTAAGAGGTTTTCAGATGATTCTATAGCAATATCTTCACTCATATCAATCTGTTTCATAATATCCGATTTATTTTCAAGCTCGTTTATAATACCGTCAAACTCTTCAGTGAGATTTTCCAGTTTTTTGGAGGCTAGTTCTGACTGTTCTAGTGCTGTTTGGGAATAATTAACCACTGAATTGACTTTATTGATAAAACAATTCATATCATCGGCCATCTCCACAAACTCCCTTTCGGAATCTACCTCAATGGGTTCTAACTGATGAATCTCTCCTAAACTTAACTTTTTATATTTATTGATAAATTCTCTTGCATGAGCCTCTATTTGTCTTAATTGCACCAAAGCATATAATGCAAACACAAAAAGGAATGCAAACGACAAGTATTGAAAATTCTTGATAAAAGTAGTTTTTTCTTCAATATATTGGGTATATAAAGAAACTGTCTTGTCAACTTCTGCTAAAAGTTTATTATTGGATTCTATCAGGTAATTTAATATTACAGCGAGCTTCTGGGTATCATTATCCAGAATTGCCGATTTAAAGCCATTAACATTTTTTTCAAATGTTTCCCATAAAACTATAACCTTTGAAATTTGCGTGCTGATCTGCTGATTTGGTGCAGCAGGGATTCCAAGAAGCTTGTTACCGTCTTTTAAGGCATTCAAGCCGTAATTAAACTCTGATATTGCATTATCGATTTCAATAAAATTATTTGACTTTGTTTGATACAGAAAAAGTACACTTTTCGTGATCTTTTGGGTAAGCATTCTTTGTTTTCCTGCAATATTTACAATTGTTGCATCTTTTATATTTTTCTGATTTAGATATAAGCTTATTGTTATTACCACAAAAATTGAAGTGATCAACAAAGCTCCCAAAATCTTAACTATTTGACTTACACTTATTTTTTTCATCATTACATTCCCATATATATGCTACGTAATTCTTCTTCTTTATTTATCACTATGTTTGATTTATCAATGGTGATAATTTCGTTTCTGGATAACCTTTTTAAAACACGTGAAAGAGTCTCCGGCTGAATATGCAGCAACAATGACACTTCACTTCTTTTTAATTCATTAAACATCTGCAGATCGTTAATAAGCATAAAGGCAACTTTGGATGTTGCATCAAAGACCAACTCTCTGTTTACTATACATTGCAGCTGCTGATTTTTATAGATCAATTCATTAATAAATTTTAAAACCAGTTCATTTTGATATAAAAAGTCATCTTTGAATTTTTTAAAATCAATGGAAAGCAGTCTGCTTTTTCTTAAAAATTCACTATTTGAAAAACAGCTAATCTTGCTTTCGTTTAAATTTGACAATTCAGATATCATAGAATTGGGATAAACATAATACAAAAAGATTTCATTATCGTACTTATCTATTTTATATACTTTTAAAAGGCCGTCAACCAAAAATAGCAGTTTATCTGTGGTTTCAGATTCATAAAAAAGCACCGTATCGGGATCAAAACTTGTTATATATGACATAGAAGATATTTTTTCAATTTCTTCATCACTTAAGTGGCTAAACAAGTTTATTGACCTTATTGCCTCTTTGATATTCATAATAACTCCAATACAATAGATCTTAATAATAATAACATAGATTTAATAGATTAAACTTAATTGAAAACTGTATTATTATGTATCACTGTATAAAAATTATTATCTTCCATCATGCACTCTTTTACTAAAAAGGATTCCCCGATATTGATATCGTTTAATATGGACTCTTTACTTGAAACCACCAGTTGGTCATTATCTTGTAAAATATCTTTTCCGACTATGATATTATGAAGTATCTTGTATTTTGATAATTGTGTACCGTCAAAACAATAGTGGGTTGCTCCATTCACGTCAACTTTTATAAAATCAACAGTTGTTTCCTCTAGTCTTATTGCGTTTGGATCCATTTTTTTAGATCCGCTGCATTTACAACCGTTATGTTCTTCGTTTTTAGCCATGAAAAATCCTTTTTTCCTATTTTACACTAAAAACTGTTTTGTTTTTTTGACCTACGTCAAATTTCAGACCTTGCTCAGGTTAATAATTCATCGTCAAACTGTTTATTCAATTTCTCTAAAAAAATTTTATGTTCCTCTTTTAACTTCTTATACACGTTTATTATATCTATCCCGTACTTCGTTACTTCATACGTTCCGTTACCAAGTTCTTTTATCAACGGTTCTTCTGAAATTTTATTAATCGATTTTATATTCTTGTATGCGGTATCGTGTTCCATATTTAAAAGTGAAGCTGTTTCATTTAAGGTAAGTCCGCTTGATAAATGTTCAAGCAGTGCGACCCGGCCTGGGCCCAAAAAATTTTCACCGTTTTTCTGGACCCAGATCTGTCCGCCGATTTTATATTCTATATTGTTTTTTTTCATGATGAAAATATAGCATAATTTTAATTTTATTTTTGACTGTTTATAAGGTTTTTAATTTTTTGCAAGCCATATTTAAACCCGCTGTATCTCATAACTTTTGCAACTTTCCTCCACTGAAGCTTGTCATAGCAGGGAGTTGGGCACTTTCTGCACCGAGGCTTTATTTTATGGGGACATTCCAAGAGCCTCTCAAAAGAGTAGGAGATGAGTTTGTGGCATTCATTACATAAATAAACGCAAAAGGTGATATCAGTTTGTTTGTACTTTAACTGATATTCTTTTTTAAATTGTTCCCGGTGTTTCTCTTCACAATATTTTGTAAAGAATTTTTCTAAAATAATTACCTCATCTTGAAACTTTTCTTCGGTCATAATATCTTGACCACTTTATCGATATTGTCAAAAATATTTTCAACCCTTTGCTGCCATAGTTTCCCGAAAGTGGTCTTTTCTTCTTCCGTTGCGGATCCTTGAATCATTTTTTGCATAAGTGTTGAAATATTTGGATCAGGTTTTATAATACTGGGGTCATAAAGCAGCTCGACAGATTCCCCGTTGTCAAGTCTTTTAAACTTTACACTTGAAGAGATATTATCATTGAACTTCATAAGGCCAAATCTTTGGAACTTCCCGTTAAGTCCTTTAAAGCCACTAAGTTCCGTTGCTCCTGTTATCTGGGTAATCACATTTGCTATAACACCCGTAACGCCCTCACTGTAATTCTCTTTGAAGCAAACATATATTTCACCTCTTTTAGGAAGTTTCTCTTTATATAACTCTTTTAGCCCAACTAAGGTCATAATATAAGCCCCTGCAACCGTTGGACAACTGTGCCCTGCTGTTTTTACAACGTCCAGGTAACTAAACTCCACCAATCCGTATTGGAAAGTCCCCAAAAAATTGGAAAGATCATCCTGAAGTTTTATTTTTTCAATTGAATCAAAAAATTCCGGGTATTGCATAATAAATCCTTTATATGTTTTTGTTATATATGGTACATCATAAAAGATACTTTTTCATTGACCTGAATCAAATAACATATTTTATGCCATCCATAAAAAACCGATATATGAGAAAATGAAAAACTAAACTCCGCCCAGCTTCTTTTTTACTTCATCACTTGCCATACTTATGTTCCAGGCAGGTTCCCATACTAGTTTCACTTTTGCCAGCTGCACCTTTGGCAGTTCCCTTAGAACGGCTTCCTCTACCCACTGGACGATCATCTGGTGAAGAGGACACGCTTTAGTACTTAAGGTCATTGTAACAGTTACTTCCATATTCTCATTGCATACGGCATCGTAAATAAGCCCCATCTCTACCAGGTTAAACCCTACTTCAGGGTCATTTACCGTTGAAACAGCCTTGAAAATCTCCTCTTTTGAATACATTTTAATTCTCCTTAAATCTAATCATATAAATAATATCTTTTAGTAAAAATACTGCACCTGTAAATAAAAAGCTCAATCCCGGTTGAAATATATCAGATGACTGAAACAGAAAACCTGCCCCTGTTACCAAGAATCCCAAACTTGTAAAAAATACCTGTAAATTTGCGCTTTTAACCGGTACCATATCAGCAAGCATAGGTACTTTTTTCTTTCCCACATAAGGGGAGTACCTTTCATACCACACTAAAAAAGGGATAATCTTGTAAAGGTGTCCGCTTATCATAAATGTAATGAAACCAAAAAGACACCACCCAAGACACAGCAATACATTATCCTGTGAATGAGTCATGTAAAAAACAGACAGAACAATTGCCGTTAAAAAAAAGAAAAATGATATCTGCATACTTCTAAGATAGATGTCATTTTCAACTCTTACCCTTGTTTTATAGATAATCAATATCTGTACCAGATATAAAAACGTAGAAATAAGTGTCAAAATATATCCGCCGTACTTTAAAGTTTTATCACCGATCAAAGCTGCCGTGCCCACACAAATAACACCTGCACTTAAGATCATAAGTGATGATTTCACCCAGATATTCCCAAAAGAATGACTAAGCCAAAACATTGGAAGCAGTACAAGGCTCATTCCCATTATACTAATCCCCACATACCCTATAAATACAAAATATATATGTGCAGTTAAAAACCTGTGAAGATCAAAAGATATAATTCCGGCATATCCCAATGACAGCATTATGCCTATTACAAGACCTGTCAATAAAAACAGGTTTGCAACAATTACGGAGCTTACGACAAAATCAATCTTTTTGACTTTTTTTAATGTAAGAGATGTTTCAAGGAGAAAAACTCCAAAAGCTATTAATGATATTATTCCGCCAAAGGGAAGAAGAATAGAAGAATAATAAAACCCGGAAGCCATCAGAACCGTTCCTAAAAGCAGCAAAGGATAGATAATATAATAAAGCTCAACGGCAAAATGCTCTACTTCCAAAACTACGGGTACAAGCTGTGCCATTGCACCAAAGATCACCATCATTACAAAACCAAGTAAAAATAGATGTACCCATGCCAAAGTTTCCTTGTTCAGTGTTGTGATATTTTCAACCTCGATTCCAAACAAAAATAAACAGCAGATCAAAAATACAAGCCCCCCTAAAAGAAAAAAAGGGGCTATAAGTTTAAATGGGGGTGCGAAATTAGTTGAAACCTGCATTTATCGCCTTTTTATCCACTACAGCTGTTTTGGGTAAAATCAGTACTATTTTTACCGTTTGATTTTTTTGTGAATATAACTTTTGATTTCCCCTCTTCCGTAGTCTGTTCCGTATAATCAAAATCATTTTCTATTCTTGAGAACAGTCCCCCGGGAGACTTGTGATTTATCATAACCAATTGAGAATTTTCATCCAATAACTGTAATCCTGCCATTGCATTTACCATAGGATCGGGAGGTGTGCATTTACTTGTATCAAATATATATGTAGTCAAGCCGTTTTCAACCTCTTTGTAAAAATCTACAGTTGATCCGTTAACTTCTATTTTTTTCATCTTAAATCCTTTAATTTATTTTTAGAAGTTTACAAAGAAAATAACTTAAAGTCATTGACCTGAATCAATTTAATTTTCAAATGCAATTTGATTCAAGTCAAAAAATATCTCTTTATATTTTTCTATAATTAACGAAATTTTTTATAAAAGGATACAGGATGACGCCATATATACATTCCATACAAACAGGTAAAGTTCAAAAACTAGAAGGATGGGAAACTGCTTCTTTTAAAAAAGAGGTAAAAAGTGCAAAAGTGCAAAATATGGGAATAGAAGGGGATGAAGTTTCAGATACTAAAAACCACGGTGGAATTGAAAAAGCGGTTTTTGCAAACAGTCTTGAAAACTATGCTGGGTGGTGCGAATTTTTAAATGCAGATTCACTTGAAGAAGGATCACTTGGAGAAAATCTGACAATAAGCGGATTGGATGAAACAAATGTGTATTTAGGAGATATTCATCAAATAGGAGAAGTGATACTTCAAGTTGTCCAACCAAGAAAACCATGCTGGAAAATCTCAAAAAAGCATAATAATAAAGCTTTTGCAAAACTTATTTATTCTACAGGGAAAACAGGATGGTACTATAAAGTTATAAAAGAAGGAAATATACAAAAAAAAGACAAAATATTCGTCCTGTCCATTCAAAAAAGCAATAAACTGCACCAGTATATCAATAACCAAAAAGTTTCGATACTCAATGCAAATAAAGCTTTTAAAGATCCTCAACATAATCATCTGACATTAAAAAAGATTCTTACAATCCCAGGTTTAAGCGACAAATACAAAGAAAGCATAAAAAAGAGACTTCAAGGAACATATGATTTAAGCTTTATGGAAATGCCCCATGCAATTTAAACAGCCTGCAAAAAGATTGAAACCCAAACTCCTTCGAGAGATAAAAAGTGAAGCCCTTTTGGTATTCTGCAAACAACTGCTGATGCTTGATACTGACGGATTAGTTGTCAAAGCTATTTTTTCCGATAAAAGATTTCATAAAGAATCAGCATTTATAAGAAAAAATATCAACCACATTAAAGAGGACTTCAGAACACATATTATCGATCAACAATACCTTGATTATCTTATCATTAACCATAAAAAGAAAAATCTGCATAACACATTTAAACGCGAACTTCCCCTTATATATTACGGTGACATATTATCTCAAACACTTGAAAAGCAAATGAAAAACAAGCAAAAATGGATTCCGGAGTTTTTGGTTTTCAGTCTTTTATCCGAATGGTTTATTGAAGAAAATAACTCCATGAAGCTTTTTAACTTTATTAAGCAATATCAATATGTTGAGATATTAAGTATGTATGAAAAGGCAACCTTTAAAAACGACGATAATACAAAATTAACAATAAAAGATATGTACAATCTTTCTTCAAATCTTGTATTAAATTTGAAAAAAGCAAAACTTCAGAAGTTTTTGAAAGTATAATTTCTTTTAATACAATAATTTTGACCTTTGTCAAATAATTTATGATAATTGTCTGATAATATTTCAAAATAGGAGTAGAAAATGTTGATAAATTTTTCAATCAAACAATCATATAGCGTAATATTCATAATTTTGATATTTTGGGCATCAATTGCATATTATACTATGAACACATTAATTGATTCCCAAAGTTATTATGCAAAATTGATCAATTTAAGCGGTAAACAAAGAATGCTTTCACAAAAAAGCGCTTTTTTAGCCTCCAAATATACGCAGGGAAATCAACAAAGTTACCTAAAAGAACTAAAAAATATCATAGAATTATTCAAAAAAAATCACAACTATATAATTGAGACTTTATCCGTTAAAGCAGAAAACATTTATTTCCATAAAGAAAAAAATATAGATAAACAGGTAAAAGATTATATTGAATTTATCGAGATGTTTTTGAGCAAACCTTCATATGGTCTATCTGAAACTATTTATAAAAAGTCACAAACTCTTTTACCTTATCTTGACAATGCCGTTAACCTTTTTCAAAAAGAGAGTGAAGAAAAAACAAAAAAACTACAGCAAAGGGAATTGTTTATTTTCATCGGTACTATTTTAACTATACTCTTTGAAGCCCATTTCTTTGCAAGACCGGTAATAGATACAATTAAACTCAAATTCAAAGATTTTTATGAAATGCTGAGGAAAAAAGACAATCTTATAGACCTACAGTCCAAATTCTTCCTAAATGCCCACGAAGGTATAGTTATTACGGATAAACATAACAAAATACTAAATATAAATCCAGCATTTGAAAAGATATCGGGTTACTCCAAAAATGAAATTCTGGGGCAAACCCCCAGTATCTTGAAATCAGGAGAACATAATGATGATTTCTATAAAAAGATGTGGGAAGATATCAATACAAAAGGTTTTTATAAAGGGGAAGTGATAAACAAAAAAAAAGATGGCAACAATTATATCCAGCATATATCGATTATTGTACTTAAGAACGAATTTGGAGAAATTACGAATTACTGTGCCCTTATATGGGACTTGACAAATGAAAAAAAACAGGAAAAGATAATCTCCGATCAGACCAAAATGTCATCAATGGGAGAGATGATCGGTAATATTGCCCATCAATGGAGACAGCCTTTAAGCATTATTACATCTTCAGCTTCCGGATTGCAGATAATGAAAGAGCATGAATTGCTTAATGACGAACATTTTTATAAAGCTTTAAATCAAATAGAAGCAAATGCCCAATACCTTTCAAAAACCATAGACACTTTTAAGAACTTTATAAAAGAGAAAAAAGAATTTAAAGAAGTGATTATTCAAGACAAGATAAATAATGCGTTAAATATAATAGATGCAACCATAAAGAATAACCATATAAAGCTTGAAAGTAAAATTGATAAAATCGAACCTTTGAAAATAGAAACAGTAACAGGTGAACTCGAGCAGGTAATTATAAATATACTAAACAATGCAAAAGACGCCATTATCGAAAATAATATCAAGGATCCCGTGATCACACTTGAACTTAAAAAATCAAAAGATCACGTAATCTTAACACTAAAAGATAATGCAGGGGGTATTCCTGATAATATAATGCCAAGAATATTTGAACCTTATTTCACTACAAAAGATGAAAATAAAGGTACGGGTCTGGGTCTGCATATGAGTTACAAGATCATAACCCAAAGTTTAAGGGGAAGGCTTTATGCCGAAAATACCGATAATGGCGCAGTATTTTATATAGAACTACCTCTATCCCAATCTAAGAAACAGTAATCTAGAACTTTAAATTCCCTTTTAACACATTACAAACCTTCCGTCAGATCTTTTCCGGCTTATTTCCCCTTTTTCTGATTTTACCCAGCCGTTTTTTACGGGAGAAGCTATAATATCAAAATTTTCTACATACGGTTTAATATCCAAAAGGGGCGTGCCGTTTAGTATATCTATACCTTTTATAAGAATCTTGTTATCGTAAACATCTACGATTTTTACCAATGAAAGACCTATATTGTTAGGGTGCATGGGTGTTCTTGTTGAAAAAACTCCCCTTTTGGTATTGGTTTTATCGTTAAAGGGTATCACTTCAAGATCATAATTGTTTTGTACCTTGTGAAAATAATATAAAAGATAAATATGGCTGAATCCCTCCAGGTCTTTCAAACCCTTCTTGTATTTTTCGTAAAGCTCGATCGTAGCATAAACATCTTTTGCCCCGTGCGGCTGGACGGGCATATTTTCCAAATTGCAAAAAGGAGTATTTACCGTACCTATTTGATTCATTGTTATTTCCATAATAATCTCCAATTCATTATAAAATATTATCAAAAACATAATATCTTTTTATTGACTTAGATCAATGATTTATTTTTTTTAATATATTACCATTGCATCCACAAATCAATAAAAAGGAATAAATAAATGAGTATGTTTTGTTATCAATGTGAAATGAGTACGCCTAACGGCTGCGGCTCTACAGGTGCATCTGTAGGAACTTGCGGGAAAGACGAAAATCTCTCACGTCTCCAAGACACAATGATTTTTGGGCTTAAAGGGCTTAGTGCCTATAGAGAACATTTGAATGAGCTGGATCCGGCTGCAACAAAAAATGTTGATGATGTAATGAGTGAGACTTTATATTTTACCCTTACAAATGTTAATTTCAATTTTAATGATCATATCTCCCAGCTGATGAAAGTGGGAAGTGCCGGTGTAGAAGTAATGGACAAGCTTTCAAACGCACATACCGGGAAATTCGGTATACCCACACCTGTGGTCGTACCCCAAAACAAGGTAGAGGGTAAAGCTATTCTTGTAAGCGGGCACAATCTTGAGATGATGGAGAAACTACTTATTGCCACGGAAGGAAAAGGTATAAACATTTATACCCATTCGGAGATGCTTCCTGCCCATGGATACCCGGAGCTTAGAAAATATCCCCACCTGAAAGGAAATGTAGGTAAAGCCTGGTTTGACCAGGCTGAATTAATGAAAAGATTTAAAGGGACCTTCGTAGTAAATACAAACTGTATCATACCGCCAAAGAAAAATGCAGATTATGTGGACAGGGTTTTTACTTATAAGATCGTAGGTATAGAAGGCGGTACCCAAATCATTGATGACAACTTTGACGAGCTTATTGAAAAAACACTTCAATGTGAAGATACAAATATAGATGATAACCTTACACTTACTACAGGACATCATTATAAAACCATATTGACCCTGGCTCCGCAGATCCTTGAAGCGGTAGAGTCAGGTAAGATCAGGCAATTCTTTGTTATTGCAGGTTGTGATGCTCCGGGGAAAGCCGGAAACTATTATAGGGAAATGGCTGAATCTTTACCGGAAGATTGTATTATCATAACTTCAAGCTGCGGCAAGTTCAGGTTCAACGATATAGATTTCGGGAATGTACCGGAAACCAAGATCCCAAGGTATCTGGATCTTGGCCAGTGTAATGACAGCAACGGTGCCGTTGAGATTGCAAAAGCGGTAAGCCAGGCTCTTGATACACCAATTAATGACTTACCTATATCAATAGTATTATCATGGATGGAACAAAAAGCCGTAATTATTTTACTTGCATTGTTCTCTTTAGGTATAAAAGATATTTATCTTGGACCAAAACCTCCGCAATTCGTAAATGATGATATTATGAATTTCCTTGGCGAGAATTTTAATCTGCACCTGACAGGTGATGCAAAAGAGGATCTGGCAGATCTGCTTATCAAAAAAGCCTCCTAAAAAAAGCAAGATTTTATCTTGCTTTTTACTTATATGATATATCATATAAGTAAGTTAATTTAATTATTCAACCAATAAAATAAAAAGCGGGAAAATTACAATGAGAAAAATTACGTCATTGAGTCTGGGATTTTCATTTTTGATCATGGGCTTTACGGGGATTGTTTTATACATAGTACCCCACGGAAGAATAGCAAGATGGATGGACTGGCATCTGTTCGGACTTGATAAAACACAATATCAGGCACTACATACTACCTCAATGATTGTTTTTTTGGCTTTTGGGATACTGCATATATACTATAACTGGAAACCGATCGTAAACTATATGAAAGACAACACTCAAAAAATATCATTTACAAAAAAAGAATTTTTAATAGCACTTTCTTTGAACCTGTTGTTCGTTATCGGTACATTATTCCAGATTCAACCATTTAAAGGTTTCTTAGACCTTGGTGAAAATATCAAAAGCAGCTGGGAAGAAAGCTCGATCACTACATCCAAGATCAATGACAACGAAGTGAAGATCATGCCTCCTCCTGAAAGATTGAACAGAAGAACTTTACGGGAATTAAGTGATATGGGGAATATTGACTTGAATAAAGCTGTGAAAATTTTAGAAGCAAAAGGTCTTAGTAATGTCGGTCCCGACACCAGGATAAAAGAGATATCCGAACAGTTAAATATGGATAAAACAGAAGTATATAAACTTTTAACCCGCTGATATTTATAGATAGGGTAAAATTATTACCCTATCTATACTAAACTTATTTACCGATATGTTCGGCGATTGCCTCAATATCACTTTGACTTAAAGGTTTAACCTGCCCAAGCATTAGACCCTTCATAGTTCCTCCGTAAGTACCGTTTTTGTACCCTACCATGGCATCTACAATTTCCTGTTTTGTCATATCTTTGATAACTTTACTTTTATTCATCGCAACTTTTTCCCCGTTTACACCGTGACATCCTGCACATTTTTTATATACTGCGGCACCGTCTGCCAATAAAGTTGAACAACCTAATCCTGCAACCAGCAATGTAATTAATGTTTTTTTCATTTCAAATCCTTTGTTTATTTTTATAATTTTATTATAAGAAATCTATTTTGTCTTTGACCCAGGTCAAATTTAAAAGATCATTTGACCTGAATCAATTATTTAAACCATTCAATATAATATAATGATAGAATAAAATAAGAAGGAAAACCAATGAAACGACTAGCTGCTGCTTTTACAGGTCCCTCAAACAGTGGGAAAACAACATTGATAGTTAAACTATCAAAAATATTACAGGAAAAAGGATTTAAGGTTTGCATAGTAAAGCATGACCCTAAAGACAAAGCAAAATTCGATAAAGAGGGAAAAGACAGTTATAAGTTTGCTCAAACAGGAGCCGATGTAGCTGTGGTCTCACCAAATAAAACTACATTATTTAAACAATCTGCTTCTACAATAGACAATATTATTCAAATGTTCGGAGAGTTTGATTATCTGCTTGTGGAAGGATTAAAAACTCTGCCTCTGCCCAGAATAGCCGTTTTCAGGAACATCTTGAACGAAAATTATTTCAATGTCACTGATGCAATTGCAACAGACGATACTATCCAAAGCGGATCTATACCACAAAACTGCGAACATCTGGATTTGAATGATCTTGAAAAAATAATTAAATGGATAAATAAAAATGGAAAAAAAGTTTAAAACAATTATAACCATATGCTTTTTATGGTTTAATAGTTTGCATGCAGATAATTATGGAAGGCTGCTTCTGTACGGCAACTGTACAACCTGCCACTATGAAAAAAAAAGTTTATCGGCTCCTTCTTTAAAGGTTATAAAAAAAAGGTATATCGAAGCTTTTCCCCAAAAAAAAGATTTTGTGGAATATATGTCCACATGGGTACTGAAGCCAAATAAACAAAATTCCATTATGAGTGATATGATAGAAAAATATGAACTTATGCCGCAACTTGGATATGATAAAGATACTTTGGAAAAGATTGCTGAATATATTTATGAAACTGAATTTTAAAAAATTAAAAACCGGAGGCTTTATTTTAAAAAAGAAGGAGGCTTAAGGTAAAGTTTCGGTTTTTAATTTTGAAAAGTATACATTATTCTAAACTTAACTTTTATGACTTAAGTCAAATTTTCTTTTTTTATTTAAAATTTGCTAGACTTCTTCCCATGAATAATTTAAAAAATATAGAACTTTTTAAAACACTAAACGATGACCAGTTAAAACTTATAGAATCAATAACACTATTTGAAAACTTTAATAAAGATTCCATTGTTTTTTATGAAAGAGATGTGCCCGAGTATTTTTACGTACTGCTTCAAGGAGATGTGAAAATTTACAAGGTGGACCATAAAGGCAATGAGATAATAGTTCATAACTTTACAGCACCGTCTTTAATTGCAGAAATGGCCAGCCTTGAAGGGTTTACCTTCCCTGCAACCTGCGTATGCTTGGAAGATTGCCGATTTGCGCTTATAAAAAAAGAGCAATTTCTTAATCTATTAAAAGAAAATACCCTTATATCTTTTCAAATCATCAGGTCTTTGACAAAAAAGATAAAAGCAATGGATAATCTGTTAAATAGAAGTTTGATATTTGATGCAACCACAAAGGTTGCAATGTATATAGATAAAAATCCCGAAGAGTTTAAAAATAAAAAAAACAAGATAATTGCCGCAGAGCTTAATATAACCGCAGAAACTCTTTCCAGGGTTTTAAAAAAGCTCAAGGAACTTCATATCATCAACTCCAAACTAGAACTTTTAAGCAAAGAAAAACTGCAAATGTTCGTAAACTTCTAAACCAATTGACCCAGGTCAATAATTAATCTCTCAATATATAATATAATTCTTTACAGTAACTATAGTAAAGGATCATTATGACAATCAATCAATTTATGACACAGGATCACAAATCTTGTGATGAACAATTTGCCCAGCTTGAGAATATTGTAGACACCGGAAACTTTAACGGTGCTGATCTGATGTTCAATGAATTTCAAGCTCATATGCTAAAACATTTTGATATGGAAGAAAAAGTAATGTTCGAGGAATTTAATGCAGCCGGCCATGACGGGTGCAATCCCACAAGTATGATGGTAATGGAACATGACCAGATTAGAGACTTGATGAGCAAAATGAAAGAGGCGCTAAACTCTAAGAACAAAGAGGATTTTTTGGGCTTGAGTGAAAATCTTCTTTTTATAATGCAGCAGCATAATATGAAAGAAGAGCAGATTATGTACAATCTAGCAGATAATGCATTAAATGCAGAATCACTAATCAATAAGATGAAAGAGATTTAAAATTGAATTTCAGTGAAATCGTATTGGACTGCAGAGAGCTGGAAGCACCGGAACCTATGAATCTGGTTTTATCGAAATTGTCTATATGTGATATTAATACATATATTAAGATGATACATAGAATAGAACCTGTGCCTTTGTTAAGTTTACTGCAATCAAACAACTTCTCTTCAAAAACGATTAAAGAAAAAAACGATTTTATAATTTATATTTGGCTTAACAATCAAAAAGAGCTGACAAAACATATAAAAGGACTATAACAATGTATTCAGGTTTGTCTCTAGACCAGGCACCCCCTTTTAAAGCTCCGCTGAAGTTTTTTTTAACGGCTCCATTGTTTTCTATGGCAGCGGGTATATTATTTTTAGTTAATGATTCACAATTAATAGTGGTTGCCCACCTTATAACAATAGGTTTTATTATAATGACTGTTTTTGGAAGTTTACTGCAAATGCTTCCCGTAGTTGCAGGAGCAATAATAAAAAGATCACTTCTGTTGGCAAATACCACCTATGGATTGATAGTATTCGGCCTTATAAGTTTTATACTGGCCTTTACACTAAAAGAAACAGCTTTTTATTTTATCAGTGCGGGCTTGCTTTTTTCGGGGCTTTTATTATTCTCCTATATTTGTATATACAAACTGTTTAATATACAAAATAAATCATGGATAACTATAGGTATGATATTTTCATTGTTAAGCTTTATTATCGCTTTTTTATTGGGAATTCTCTTGTTTCTTTCATATGGTACGGGAAATTTTTCACCCTTTCATCATATATTTGCCAACTTGCATTACAATATTATATTTTTCGGTTTTATATTTTTACTCGTTGCCTCCATATCGTTCCAGGTAGTTCCTATGTTCTGGGTAAGTGCCCCATATAAGGAAGTTGAACAAAAAATGATCTTGATAAGCACCGTTGTGCTTTTACTTCTGTATTTGGCAGATATCACTTTTGATTTGAATTTTGGATTGGGATATAAGATCTTTATGGGATTTATCTGCCTTTATTTTAGTTTTTTAACCATTAAAAAACTTTACTATAGAAAAAGAAAACTAAAAGATACCAGTGTGTATTTTTACTTTACAAGTATGGTATTTTTATCTTTGGGAATCATATATTGGGTATTTTCAAGCTTTATTGATTTACCCCCTTTTAACCTGGGAGTTTTATTCGGTCTGGGGTTTGTAATTAGTTTGATGAACGGTATGCTTTATAAGATCGTGCCGTTTCTTACCTGGTTCCATCTAAGCAGCAAAGGTATTTTTGATATACCTACCATGAGAGAGATGATAAGCAGAAAAAAAAGCCAGTTCCAATATATTTTTCATATACTAAGTATTATGTTATTGTTTACGGGCTTTTTATTCGATAACGAATATCTTATAAGATACGGCGTGATACTGTTTATTATTTCCAATTTACTTTTATTTACCTATTTAATCTCTTGTGCAAAACTATATTTTTTAAAAAAGGAGCAATATGAACTTAACACACTTGGACGAAAATGACAGACCGAAGATGGTTGACGTATCAGATAAAGAGGATACAAAAAGAGTTGCAATAGCAAGCGGGACAATATCTATGTCCCAGGAAGCTTACGACAACGTAATATCAAACAGCAATAAAAAAGGTCCCGTACTTCAAACGGCAGTTGTAGCTGCAATTATGGGAACAAAAAAGACGCCGGAGCTTATTCCGATGTGCCACCCCCTTCTTCTAAGCGGGATCTCTTGCGATATTGAAGAGCTTCCCGAACTTCCGGGATTCAAACTAAGCGTTACAACAAAGCTTTCGGGACAAACAGGAGTGGAGATGGAAGCCCTCACAGGCGTGAGCATAGGACTTCTTACCATATACGATATGGTAAAAGCTATAGACAAAGGTATGGTTATAAACAATGTGCAGCTTGAGCATAAAAGCGGCGGCAAAACAGGAGAATATAACAGATGATAACTATAGAATTTTTAGGCCCTATAAATAAAAAGCCTTTACACGCGGATATTGAAAACCTGAATCAACTTGGTGATATTTTAAGAAGTGATGAAACACTGAAACCCTGGCTTAAAAACAGTGCAGTCGCAGTTAATGATATTTTAGTGACTGACAAATCTCTGGAACTTAAGAATGGCGACAGGGTTTCCCTTTTGCCTCCTGTCTGCGGCGGTTAATAACTATATTAAAAAGGATAAAAAATGCAATACTTAGAACTTTTTGACGGAGACCTTCCCGTGGAAGAGATAACCAACAGATGGTATCACAAATTTAGAAATTCGAACTACGGGGCGATTATAACTTTTGTAGGTGTAATAAGAGACGAGGACGATATAGCGGGGCTCAGTTTTGACATATATGAACCTATTCTAGAATCATGGTTTGCTTCCTGGCAGGAAAAAGCAAACAAAAAAAATGCCGTTATACTTATGGCTCACAGCCGTGGCGACGTGCCAAATCATACAAGCTCGTATATAGCTTCTGTCTGCAGTCCTAAAAGAAGAGTTGCTTTGGAAATGATCGATGAATTTGTTGAAGACTTTAAGGCAAGTGCCCCAATATGGAAATATGATTTAAAAAACGGGGAAAGAGAATATGCATTTGATAGAAGTACTGCAATAAGTGGTGCAGGACTTCTAAAATAATAAAAAGAAACCTTAAGTTAATTTACTTTTTGTTTCTTCTGCTTTTGGCAATTCTTCATCTTCACGAATTGCCTTTTTAAAATCTTTTATCCCAGTACCTAAACCTTTTGCCAATTCCGGCAGTTTTTTGCCGCCGAAAAGCAACACGATAACAGCTATTATCAAAACAAGTTCCATTCCGCTTGGTATACCCACAATTTATCCTTTATAATTAAAAAAGAGAAGTTCTTAGTGAACTTCTCTCCAGATTTTAGCTTTCCATAACCATGCAAAGATTGCAAAGATCACTAAGTAACCCAAGAATGGACCAGCTAAAGACTCTCTTTGCTCTTTAGAGCTGTCACCAACTTCAGTCATATATGCAATAACTTGCTTCTCTGCATCTTGTGTTAAACCGACTCTTGGCATCGCTGTACCTTCAAGGTGTTTTTGAGGGTCGTTGATAAACTCGTGTAACCAGTTCTCACCTCTACTTCTAATGTATTGAGATAGATCAGGCGGTGTTTTACCCATGTATGTAGTGATGTTCTCAACAGGAGTTTTCGCAGCCATAGTTCCTCCGAAGAAATCTCCGTATTTGATACCGTGACATCTTTGACAAGCGTTTTGGAAAACCTCTTTGTCAGTTAAAGATTTTGGAGCGATCGATTTAAAGTATGCAACTATATCTGCAACCGCTTGGTCACCTAACCATCCGTAACCTGGCATCGGGTGTGTTTTACCATCTATGAACACATGCTCGGCTTTTGTAGCTTTTACAGGATCTTTGATAAATGCAGCAAGGAAGTTCTCATCATAGATAAGTCCCGCAGCACTTAAATCAGGTGGAACTACACCGTATGCAGCTGCAGCAGATGCGTTATCCATAACAGCAGGGAATCCTGCTTTTTCAATAGAGTGACATGCAGTACAGTTCATAGCAACCTGCTCTGCACCTTTTTTTGCGTCACCTGTTTTACCGTTAAGTCCGTTTACATCTTTAAAAGTGTAATCAGGAGCTTCTACGTGAGGGTGCATCTGAGAGTGAGCGAACGGCTCAACTCCCCAGTATAGTACACCTGTAAAGAATACAAGTATTGCTAATATTTTTAACTCTCTCATTATAATGCTCCTCTTGCTTTTGCATCTGCTTTAGATACAAAAGGTAATGAAATGAACAGTGCAAGGAATACTGCCGTTGCAAAGAATCCTACCCATGCATTTGCACCGGTTGGAGGTAATTTACCGTAAACTGTAAGAACAAGAAGGTCTATGATCATAATCCAGAACCAGATCATAAATCTAGGTCTTTTATGAGCAGGTAAAATATCAGGGTCTTTGTCTATAAACGGAATGATCAGGAATGCAACTTGTGCAAACGCGAACACGATAAGACCGATATCTCCCGCTTTCATACCGAACATATCAAAGAAAGGACCTCTTAATGTCTCGTAAGACCATAAGAAATACCACTCAGGGTAAATATGCGCAGGTGTAACCATTGGGTTTGCAGGGTCGAAGTTAACCGGATCCATTGCAAAGTTATAGTTGAAGAACACCAAGTAGAAATAGAATATCAAGAACACACCAAGAACTGCAAAGTCTTTAGACAAGAATACAGGCCAGAAAGGTATTACTTTAGCTTCTTTTTTGTTTCCAGATAAGTATTTCTCAGCTTCCGCATCAAAATCTATATCATCAGATTCCTGGTTGTTAACGTGAGGAACTCTTAGTGTATAGAAGTGAAGTACGATAATACCGATAATAACAATCGGTAATAAGAATACGTGTAACATGAAGAATCTAGTTAGTGTAGCATCATTAACGGCAAATCCACCTCTGATCCACTCAACAAGTCCCCATGCTTCTAAAGAACCACCTGCAAAAAGGTTAGTAATAACCGCAGCAGCCCAGTAAGACATTTGTCCCCATGGCAGCATATATCCAGAGAAACCTTCTGCTGAGAAAGTAACGAATAATAACATACCCGAGATCCAGATCATCTCTCTACCTTTCTTGTAAGAACCGTAGTAGATACCTGTGAACATGTGAATATATATTATAAGGAATACAACCGATGCCGCGACACCGTGCATATGTCTGAATAACCAACCGTATGCAACTTCCTGCATAATTGTGTAGTTAACACTGTCAAATGCCAAAGCCGTATCAGGCTTGTAATACATTAACAAGAATATACCGCTTACTACCAAAATTGCAAATGTTGTAGCCAGTACAACACCCATCGCCCATAAGAAGTTTATATCTTTTGGAATCCAATATTCCGTCATCATAACTTTGTTGAACTTCTTGATCGCTAATCTTTTATCAAGTCCCTCAACGCTGAATAATGATTCATCAACTTTTGCCATCAATCACCCCTTACGCTCTTGCATCTATCATTTTTTTAGATTCAGGTCCATCTTCACCAAGAACAAGTACTGAACCTTTAACACTGAATGGTGGAACTACGAACGGTTTTGGCGGCGGTCCGAATGTCTGCTGACCGCTTGCATTAAACTCACCGCCGTGACATGCACATTTCCACATATCTTTCTTCCATGCCGGAATACACCCCAAGTGTGTACATAACCCGATCACTACAGTATATCTCTTATCTCCTATAACCAAATCACCTTCGAAATCTTCCATATCTTTTGTTTTTTGTAGAACAAAAATAGGCTTACCTCTCCATTTGAATGTTTGTGGTTTTCCAGGTTCTAATCCAATTGCGCCAAGATCTATTGTTGTAAATCCCGCTGCTAATACAGATGGAAGTGGATCCCAAGCTTGTTTCATACCAACAAGCGAAGCCGCCCCTCCAACTGCAGCTACAGCTGCAAATGAATACCCAAGAAAATCCCGTCTATTTATCTCATCTGACATTTATTCTCCTTTTAATTTTAGTATCTGATATTTTAATATTTTTAAAGGGGAAAAAGTTTGACTTATGTCAAATTAAAAAGTTTAATTAAAAAAATCTATAGATTCTTCTCTAAAAAATTTCCAGTTTATAGGTATTACTTTTACAATATCATTTTTATTTAAACCACTTAGATTCTTATTTAGTACGATAAAACTGTTACATTTACTTAAAACACTTACCATCCCCGGCAGCCTTTTAGCTGAAGGGTAAAAAGATCTTCCGTCAAAAAGGCCGGGAACCAACGTGGTACGACCTTTTTTATTTAATAGTTCCTCACTTATTTTTGTTTCTATATAGTTGTGGTATATATTTTTATCTCCTGAAAGTTTTTGCAGTATTACCGTACCGAAAAGCTCAAATATTAAAGATGAGGCAAGAGGATTACCGGGTAAATTTATGATATATGTAGAGCCAATTTTACCAAATACCGTAGGTTTACCCGGTTTTATAGATATACCGTTAAAAATAACTTCCATATCAAAATCCTCAAAAGCCTCTTTTGTAAAATCGGCTTCCCCTATGCTTATACCCCCTGTTGTGATTATCAGGTCAGAGTATAAGGAGTTTTCTATCATCTGTTTTAAAGAATCAATATTATCCCGAGCCATCCCCGTAAATGTAACATCACACCCGAACTCCTTAACCCTTTCAAGAAGTGTCGGAGTGTTAGAATTATAAACCTGATACTCTTTTATTCTTTCATAATGAAGTTTTAACTCTTCACCGCTTGTAAAGACAGATACTTTGGGGGTTCTGTATACTTTTATATGGCTAACTCCCTGGGAAGCGAGTAGAGTTACCGAGGCAAAATTCATATCATCACCCTCGTTGATTAAAAGTTCGCTTTTTTGTATATCTTCCCCTATAAATCGTATATGCTGATTTTTTTTTATCTCTTCGGGTAATTTGATATAGTCTTTATCTATTATTTCGATTAATTCTAAAGGAACTACCGCATCAACGCTTTTAGGAACTCTTGCCCCTGTCATGATTTTCAGAGCTTCTCTTTTCTCTATTTGAGTTTGCTTATGTGAGCCTGCAAAAATATCGTCTATCACCCTAACCGTGCTTCCGGCATCAGCAAGCTTTACTCCATAACCGTCCATAGCCGAATTATCATACGTAGGTAATGAATAGCATGCATAAATATTTTCGGCACTTATCCTTCCCCCGCAGTTTTCAATGGGTATTACTTCGTATGAAACTCTATTTATATTTGACTGTATTAACCGTAATGCTTCTTTTATGCAAATACCCATAATTTAATCCTTCTTTATAATATGGATTATTTTAACACAATTAATTAAATCCTGATTTGACATAGGTCAAGAAGTTTTTATAAATATTTCAAGGCAAATTTATATTGATAAGGTATATTTTTTTAGATACTGCTTTAAAAAACTAAAAATTTCTGAACATAACTTTGAATGGATATTTTTGCGCGATCAATTTAGAAATATCATTTTTATTTCTATCCCGAATCCCGCCCAATGTTTCTTTTTCGTTTATAAAGTTTTGGATATAGTAATTTTTCTTATAGTTATAAAACTTTAAAAATTCAATCATTTTACAAACATCCTCAAAAGAGAGAAGTTTTTCATGATATGTTGTCCTGATCTCATAATCAATTTTACTGCTGATTAAAAGTTGCACGGTTTTTACAAAGTTATTAAATTTATGAGCTTTTACTTTTGTAATTTGTTCAAATCTGTTTTGCAAAGCCTTAAAATCCAGAGCAACAAAATCGATCAGGTTTTCACTGATTAAAATTTTAATCAAGCTGTAGTTTAAACCGTTTGTATCAAGCTTTATCTTGTAGCCCATATTTTTCAACTCTTTACAGATACAATACAGTTCTTTACAGTTAGTAGGTTCTCCGCCGCATAAGACTATCCCTTTCAAAAGTTTCTTTCTACTTTCTAAAAAACCCAAAGTATCATTAAAACAGTATTTTCCTTTATTCAAGACCAACTCCTGGTTATAACAAAAATCACACCGCATATTACACCCGCTAAACCAAAGAATAGCGGACGGTACTCCGTTATAATCTAAAAGACTAAACGGAGTTACCGAGTCAATTATCTTTTTTTGCTTCCACAAAATATTCTCTTTGTTCATGTTCAGCCTTTTTCCCTATATTAAAACTCTCTACAGGTCTGTGATATCCCATCACTCTGGTATAAACCGTACATTTAGTTCTTTTTTCTTCATTTTTCTTTAAAATTTGTTTCTCTTCCATAATTTAATCCTTTCTATTGCTGTAAGTGAATTGTTAACCAATATAGATATTTCACTATCATCAGCGTTATCTATATGAATACCGCATAACACAACTGTATTTAGTCCATACCTGTTTCGCAAATTAATCGCAGCCTGTTTTGAAATAACATCATCTTTATGCCCTTTACGAACTATATTGTTTATAGATCGCTCATTGTCAAAACAGGCTGTGATGCTCCCTATATGTTCTTTCCCTCCTCGTATTATGATCAAAAGGTCATTACCAACCTGTTTATAATCGACAAAAATTTCATATTTTCCTTTACCCGCACTTACGGTATTCATCCAATATCTCCTCATCACATTTTGGACAATATTCATGCTCTCCGCTAATATACCCGTGTTTTTCACATACTGAAAAAATCGGCGTGAGGGTGATATACGGCAGTCTGAAATTTTCCATAACTGTTTTTAAAAAATCCTTTGTAGAATCAATAGATTCCAGCCTTTCATTCATATATAAGTGCAATACCGTACCCCCGGTATATTTGGTCTGTAAATTATCCTGTTTTAGAAGTGCCTCAAAGGGGTCCTGGGTAAAATCAACAGGAAGCTGAGATGAATTTGTATAATATATTTTATCGTCGCTACCTGCCTGCATGATATCCGGATATCTTTTTTTATCCTCTTTTGCAAAACGGTATGTTGTCCCCTCGGCAGGAGTAGCTTCAAGGTTATATAAATTACCGCTTTTTTCCTGAAAATTTTTGATTTTAATTCTTATAAAATCGAGTATTTCAGTCGCCAGTTCTTCTCCGTAAAGTGTTGATATATCTTCTGTATCACTACTAAAGTTTCTTACCATTTCATTGATACCATTGACCCCGATAGTCGAAAAATGATTATCAAATCCTTTAAGATATCTATTTGTATATGGATAAAGCCCATCTTTAAACAACTGATTTACAACTAACCTTTTTTTCTCCAGGGTACTGTATGCCAAATTAAGCAGTTTTTCCAGATTCAGATAAAATTTTTCCGTATTACCTTTATACAAATACCCAAGCCTTGCCATATTTATCGTTACAACACCGATGCTTCCGGTCATCTCCGCACTACCAAACAGACCGTTTCCACGTTTTAGAAGCTCCCTAAGATCAAGCTGCAACCTGCAACACATACTTCGTACGGCTCCTGGTTTATAGGCATCGGGGTTTTCTATTTTTTCCCCGTTTTCATTGGTAATATACTGGCTTCCTACAAAGTTCTGAAAATAGCTTGAACCTATTTTTGCGCTGTTTTCTAACAAAATATCCACATTTTCACCATGCCAGTCGAAATCTTCCGTTATATTAACAGTAGGTATAGGAAAGGTAAAGGGCTGTCCTGTCCTGTCACCTTCCGTCATAACCTCATAAAAGGCCTTATTGATAATATTCATCTCTTTCTGAAAATCTTTGTATGTCAGATCCACAAGTCTTTTTAAACCTCTTTGTTCTGCTTTTTCCAGAAGCTTTTTATTATCTTTGATGTTTTTAAAAAGATGATTATCCTCAATAGTTGGAATTTGATCCTTCAGGTCTTCGGGTACAGTCCAGTCAATAGTGATATTTGTAAAAGGGCTTTGTCCCCATCTTGAAGGGACATTCAGATTATATACAAAACTTTTGACAGCTTTTTTTACATCTTTGAAGTCCAGATCGTCTATAAAAACATAAGGTGCTAAATAGGTATCAAAAGAGCTGAATGCCTGGGCTCCCGCCCATTCACTCTGCAAAATTCCTAAAAAGTTTGCCATCTGCCCAAGAGCTTCCCTGAAATGTTTGGGGGGTTTACTTTCAACTCTTCCCCTTACCCCGTTAAACCCTTCGTTTAAAAGCTGTCTTAAACTCCACCCTGCACAATAACCTGTAAGGCAGTCCAGATCATGGATATGGATATCTCCGTTTCTGTGTGCATATCCTTCCGCTTTTGAATAAACTCTGTCAAGCCAGTAGTTTGCAATGATCTTTCCTGCCAGGTTATTTACAAGTCCCGAATTTGAGTAACCTGTATTTGCATTGGCATTTATACGCCAGTCGCTTTTATGGATATACTCTTCAACGCTTTGGGTAGAATTCACATATGTTGTATCTTCTGAAAGACCCAGGACATGTTCTCTTTGCATTTTATGTAAGAATCTATATGTAATAAAGGATTTCATTACATCAAAGTATTTGTATTCAAACAGTGTTTTTTCTATAAGATCCTGTATCTCTTCGACAGTTTCAAGCTTTTCAGTAGATATAATTCTTATGACCTTTACATAAATATTTTTATTGTAAGTTATATTTACACTATCAAATGCTTTCTTAACGGCATCTTCAATTTTATACTGTTTGAATTTCTCCTTTGAACCGTCTCTTTTAATTATATAGTCCATATGATTCCTTTGATTTTTGATAAACGATTTTATAATATGTTGAACTCTTTTTTATTGACTTAAGTCAAAAACTTATACAAATTGTTAAATTCAGTAATTTGATGCAGGTCAAGGATTTAATCTAATTTATAAAGTATACTTTCAATAATAAGGAGTATAAAATGTTAGTAGATAAATTTGATAGAAAAGTAGATTACTTAAGGGTCTCAGTTACTCAAAGATGTAACTTTAGATGTCAATACTGTATGCCCGAAAAACCTTTTGAATGGACTCCGAAAGAAAATCTTTTATCTTATGAAGAGATGTTTTCATTTATTAAGGTAGCTATAAATAACGGTATTAAAAAGATAAGAATAACAGGAGGAGAACCTTTAGTAAGAGATGATCTTCATAAGTTCATATCAATGATTTATAACTATAAGAGTGATATAGATCTGGCTTTGACGACAAACGGTTTTTTACTTAAATCGCAAGCTAAAGAATTAAAAGAAGCGGGACTAAAAAGAGTTAATATTTCTATTGATTCACTGGAAAAAGAAACATTCTGGTATCTAACAAAAAAAGATGCCCTTGAAAAAGTAAAAGAGGGAATAGAAGCTGCCATTGAAGCCGGGATGCTGGTAAAAATTAATAGTGTCATATTAAAAGAAATAAATGAAAATGAGATATTAGACCTTTATAATTTTGCAAGAGAAAAAGGGATACAAATACGATTTATAGAGTATATGGAAAATGAAAATGCCTATGTGAAACTGAAAACACTCCCCAGTAAAGATATTATCAATACCATATCCAAAAAACACCTAATTGAAGAAGTGGATGCAAAAGAGAGTTCTGCCGCGAAATTATATAAAGATGAACAGGGATATGTTTTCGGTGTTATTGAACCTTATGATGATTCTTTCTGTAAAACATGCAACAGAATAAGATTGAGTGCAGAAGGTGATCTTATACCCTGCCTGTATTATGAAGATTCCCAAAATATAAAAGATATGATCGGTTCAAATGAACAAATAGAACAGGTTTTAAAGAATGTAGTTAATAATAAACCCGAAAAAAACAAATGGTCACATGATCAAACCTTTACTTCTCAAAGTGAAGATAATATATCAAGCAGAGCTTTTTACTTTACAGGCGGCTGAAAATTATGTTTAAAAAGTTTATCGACTTTTCCCTATTTAGTTTACACAACAGGTATATACCTGCCTTGACGCTAATTGCATTATTCTCTACTATGGCATATAAAAATGTAAATGATATTATGATCTCTATAAACGATGACGGCAAAATCATAAATATCAGCGGCAGACAGAGGATGTTATCCCAAAAACTTGTGATTGACGCAAAAAATTATCTGGTGTACCAAAGTCCGGAATTAAAAAAACAACTCAATAAGACTATAAACCTTATGAAAAACTCCCACAGTTTTTTATTGAACAGAAAACTCTCAAAACAACTAACAAATATCTACTACGATAAAGGTTTGCATAAACAGATCACAGACTATCTAACAGAGTTTAAAAAGCTCATTGATACAAAAGATCAAAAACAGTTGAATTATCTCAGACTCCACTCAAGTGAAATTTTAATAAAACTTGATCATGCCGTGCAGATTTATGAAAATGAGAATATATTAAAGATGCAAAAACTACAAACAAAAGAAGATTATATATTCCTCTTAACGATCATGGCCTTATTGTTTGAAGCGGTTTTTATTTTTTATCCTGCTGCAAAAAAAATAAAAGAGAATAAAGAGGAGCTCAAAGCACAGATAAAACTAAGGACAAAAGAGCTCCAAAACTCAATCGATATAATTGATAAAAACGTTATCTATTCCCGAACCGATCTAAAAGGTATAATTACTTATGCCAGTAAAGCATTCTGCACGATCAGCGGTTACTCAAATGATGAATTGATCGGAAAATCTCATAATATTGTAAGGCATTTGGATATGCCCAAATCTGCATTCAAAGATCTATGGGAAACCATAGAAAAAGGTAAAGATTGGGTAGGTGAAGTTAAGAATCTGAAGAAAAACGGTGACTTTTACTGGGTTGAAGCTCATATATCCCCGGAATATGATCTTCAGGGTAACCGTATAGGTTATGCAGCTATCAGACACAATATAACCGATAAAAAAACACTTGAAAAGTTAAACACAAACCTTGAACAAAAGATACAAAAAGAGATTATAAAAAACAGACAGAAAGATCAAAAGATCTTTGAAAATGAAAAAAGAAGCCAGATCTCGGAAATGATCGGTAATATTGCCCATCAATGGAGACAACCGTTAAATATGATTTCAACATGTGCCGGGGGAATTCAGCTAAAACAGGAACACGGTCTTTTAGATGAAGAGTCTTTAAAAGAGGATACGGACAAAATACTAAAAACCACCAAGGATCTATCCAATACTATTGATTCATTCAGCAGTTTTTTATCCTCTAATAATCACAAAGAAAGATTAAATATAAAAGATTTTTTAGTAGATTTGAAAAATATTGTTCAGGATAACCTGCATGATAACAGAATAAATCTTCTTCTTGATATTCCTGACAAAAATTTACAGGTCAATACTATTAAAAGCGACCTGACAACAGTCTTGCTTCATATAATATACAACTCAAAAGATATTTTGATTGAAAGAGGTATTGAAAAAGGGTTTATAAAGCTATCGGCCCAAAAAGAAAAAGACAATTTATTAGTAATAATCGAAGACAATGGGAAAGGGATAGACGATAAAATCATAGGAAAAATATTTGATCCCTATTTTACAACAAAACACCAGTCACAAGGTACGGGTATGGGATTATATATCTGCCAGATCATTGTTTCAAAAAGACTAGAAGGTTACATATCGGTTTCAAATACTTTAAAAGGGGCAAAATTTATAATAAATCTTGGTAATTTGACCTAGGTCAAGAAAAAACTTTTTTGTAAGTGTTAAACTTAGTATGTTGAAAAACAAAAAAACACAAGGAGAGTTAAATGGCACTTTCAAGAAGAGATTTTCTTAAAAGTTCTGCGGCAGCTTCAGCAGCAGCAGCAGTCGGTATGAGTGTACCTAGCAGTTTAAGTGCGGCATCTACAACGGCAGAAGCCGGATGGCGATGGGATAAAGCTGCGTGTAGATTCTGCGGTACAGGTTGTGGAATTATGATGGCAACTAAAAATGGAAAGATAGTTGCAGTAAAAGGTGACCCGGCAGCCCCTGTTAACAGAGGTCTTAACTGTATTAAAGGTTACTTCAATGCAAAAATCATGTACGGTGCGGACAGATTAAAAACACCGCTCCTAAGAGTAAATTCAAAAGGTGAGTTTGACAAAAACGGTAAATTCGCTCCAGTATCATGGAAAAGAGCTTTTGATGAGATGGAAGTACATATCAGAAAAGCGCTAAAAGCAAGCGGTCCGGAGGGTGTAGGTGTATTTGCTTCAGGTCAATATACCGTTATGGAAGGTTATGCTGCCCAAAAAATGATGAAGGGTGGATTTAGATCAAATGCTCTTGACCCTAATGCAAGACACTGTATGGCTTCTGCTGTTGTTGGTTTCTACCAGACTTTCGGTATTGATGAGCCTTCTGGTTGTTATGACGATATTGAGCTTACGGATACAGTTGTATCATGGGGTTCAAATATGGCAGAGATGCACCCGATTCTTTGGTCTAGGGTAACAGATAGAAAACTTTCTGATCCGGATAGAGTAAAAGTTGTAAATATCTCTACATATAGACACAGAACTTCCGATCTTGCAGATATCGAGATTATTTTTACTCCAAATACCGACCTGGCTCTTTGGAACTATATTGCTCATGAAATAGTTTACAACCACCCAGAAGCTATTGACTGGGATTTTGTAAAAAGACATATTATTTTTGCAGCCAGTCCTGTTAATATGGGTTACGGTATGAGAAGAAGTGATGAAAAATCTATCGTTGACGGTAAATATACCGATGAAGAGATGGAAACTATCTCTAAAGAGATGAAAAAAGTTGTTTCAGCAGCAGAAGCACCTGCATTAGAACCTTACGGTTATAAAGAGGGTGATGTTATGGTTAATAAACCTGCCGGACTTAAACACTGGGAGATTTCATTCGAAGAATATAAAAAATTCCTTGAACCTTATACACTTGACTATGTAGCTAAAATATCTAAAGGTAATCCGGATGAAGATATTAACGAATTCAAGAAAAAATTAAAAACATTAGCTTCATACTATGTAGAGAAAGGGCGAAAAGTTGTTTCATTCTGGACCATGGGTATGAACCAGCACACAAGAGGTACATGGGTTAATACGTTATCTTACAATGTTCACTTCTTGCTTAACAAACAAGCAAAACCTGGAAGCGGAGCATTTTCACTTACAGGACAGCCTTCAGCCTGTGGTACTGCAAGAGAGGTTGGAACATTCTGTCACAGATTACCTGCTGATATGATGGTAGCAAATCCAAAACACAGAAAGATCACTGAAAATAGATGGAAGGTCCCTGAAGGTACGATAAATCCAGTAGGTAATCAGCATATCATGAAGATCCACAGAGATATTGAAGACGGTGTTATCAAGTTTGCCTGGGTAAATGTTTGTAACCCTTACCAGGATTCTGCAAGTGCAAAACACTGGATCAAAGCAGCAAGAGAAATGGATAACTTTATCGTTACCTCTGACGGTTACCCTGGTATCTCTGCGAAAGTATCTGACCTTATTTTACCAAGTGCCATGATCTATGAAAAATGGGGAGCATACGGTAATGCGGAGAGAAGAACTCAGCACTGGAGACAACAAGTACTGCCAGTAGGTGATGCTATGTCTGATACATGGCAGTGGGTTGAACTTTCAAAAAGATTTACGGTAAAAGATTTATGGGGTGATTACACTCTAAGAAACGGTAAAAAACTTCCTAATGTGATTCAAGATGCTAAAAAGATGGGATACACTGAAGATACTACAATGTTCGATATCCTTTTTGCCAATGAGGAAGCAAGAAGTTATGAAGTAGACCAAAATGATCCTATCCAAAGAGGTTATGATAACTCTAACTCTGTCGGTGACAGTAGAAATGTGATCGGATCAGATGGTAAAGTCTTTAAAGGTTACGGCTTCTTTATTGATAAATATCTGTTTGAAGAGTATGCCTGGTTTGGTAGAGGACACGGGCATGACCTTGCACCGTTTGATGTATACCATAGAGTAAGAGGACTGAAATGGCCTGTTGTTGATGGTAAGGAAACCCAGTGGAGATTTAACGTTAAATACGATCCGTATGCGGCAAAAGCCGTTAAAAAAGCAGGAACTGACAATTCTCACGCATTCTACGGAACACTTGCCAAAGCATTGGCTCAGGGTGACTTACTGGGAATTAAAAATAAAACAAAAAAATCGCTTAAAAACAAAGCTAAGATTTTTGCAAGACCATACATGGATCCGCCGGAAGTTCCGGATAATGAATATGATACCTGGTTATGTACGGGTAGAGTTCTTGAACACTGGCACAGTGGAACAATGACAATGAGAGTTCCTGAGTTATACAGAGCAGTTCCTGAGGCATTATGTTATATGCATCCGCAAGATGCAAAGGACAAAGGTCTAAAACAAGGCGGTCTTTGCTGGGTAGAAAGTAGACGTGGAAGAGTAAAAGCAAGAGTTGAAACAAGAGGTAGAAACAGACCTTCAAGAGGACTTGTATTTGTACCATGGTTTGATGAGAAAGTATTTATTAACAAAGTATGTCTAGATGCAACTTGTCCACAGTCAAAACAAACAGACTACAAAAAATGTGCGGTTAAAATTTATAAAGCATAAATAAAGGAGGAATACTGTCTTGAGCAGTAATTATCCTCAAAAGAAGAAAACTATGAAAAAAGAAACAATAAGTGATAGAAGAAGATTCTTTTTAACAGTAGCAAGAGCAACAGGGCTGGCAGCTCTGGGAGGTCTTTTGTGGAGTGCCTATGTTGATGAAGTAACAGCTTCAAAACTTACACTTCGACCTCCCGGTGCACTTCCGGAAAAAGACTTTCTTGCAACTTGTATTAAATGCGGTATGTGTGTTGAAGCATGTCCCTTTGATACGTTAAAACTTGCAAAGCCCGGTGATAACAAGCCTTTGGGGACTCCGTATTTCGAGCCCAGAGACGTACCGTGCTATATGTGTACAGATATACCTTGTGTACCTGTTTGTCCAACAGATGCACTTGATATCAAAAAAGTAACTACTAATAACCAGCTTGATATCAATAAAGCCGATATGGGTGTAGCTGTTGTAGATACGAAGAACTGTATAGCATATTGGGGTATTCAATGTGATGCTTGTTACAGAGCCTGTCCTTTAATGGATGTTGCAATAAAACTGAAATATGAAAAGAATGAAAGAACAGGGAAACATGCTTTCTTAAAGCCTATCGTAGATAGTGATTTTTGTACGGGTTGCGGACTTTGTGAACACGCCTGTGTAACTGAAAAAGCTGCGATTTTTGTTCTCCCTAGAGAAGTTGCTTTAGGTGCTGTGGGTGATCACTATATCAAAGGCTGGGATAAAGCCGATGAAAAAAGATTGGAAAATGCACATAGTGAAACTACAAAAACAGAGTTAAGTAAAGAAAAAGCTATAGATTCGTTAAATGATATGGGAGGGCTTTTAGATGATTAAAAATAAATATTTGATTCTTAGAAGAATAACCCAGATCAGTTTAATGACTTTATATTTCGGTGCAAATGCCTGGGGTTGGAATTTCATTATAGGAAACCTTAGTTCTTCCAATATTTTAGGTACGGTACCTATGAGTGACCCTTATGCAGTACTGCAGATGTTTGCAGCAGGGGCAGTGATCGCTTCTGATGTATTTATAGGAGCTTTGGTTGCAGTGTTATTTTATTCTCTTGTGGGAGGTCGTGCTTTTTGTTCATGGATCTGCCCTGTAAATATAATAACGGACAGCGCAAATTATTTAAGAAGAAAACTGGGATTTAACCAGATCCAGAAAAAACAGCCTGCGACTCGAAATATGAGGTATTGGGTTATAGCAATAAGCTTGATCATATCATTCAGCTTTGGAGTTGCTGCATTTGAGTTTATTTCACCTGTTGCGATGGTGCACAGAGGTATTATATTCGGTCTTGGTTTCGGCTGGGCGGCAATAGTTGTTATCTTTTTATTTGATCTTTTTGTTTTAAAAAACGGTTGGTGCGGGCACATATGTCCTATTGGAGGGTTTTACTCGATTATCGGAAGATTTAGCCTTATAAGAGTGAAACACGAAGAGGAAAAATGTACCCTTTGTATGAAATGTAAAGAGGTTTGCCCTGAGAACCAGGTCTTATTCATGGTGGGTAAATCAAGTGAACAGGTACTTTCAGGAGAATGTACCAATTGCGGCAGATGTATAGAGGTGTGTGAAGACGATGCACTTAATTTCTCTATAAGAGATTTGATAAATAAAAATAAGGAGAGTTAGTATGAAACTAGTTTCTAAAATAGGTTTAAGCATAGCTGCTGTATCCGTCCTGATGTATACGGGGTGTAGTAATGAAGCAAATGCTCAACCTACTCAACAAGATGTTGTAAAACCAACAATCAGTGAAGAGTCTTTGGGTCTTAGAAAAGTTGATCTTTATAGTGAAGATCAGGCTAAACCTGAAAAAACAAGTTATAGTAAAAGTTATGCAGGAAGCGGTCATAAAATTAACAGAGCATTCCAGGATGCTCCGCCGATGATACCGCATGATGTAGAGGGAATGCTTCCAATCAAGATCAATAACAATGCGTGTGTCGGATGTCATATGCCTGAAGTTGCTACAAGTATGGGAGCTACTCCAATTCCTGTATCTCACTTCACAGACTTTAGACCTAAACATAACTTTGACGGTAAGAAGTTTGAAAAGTCTATTGACAATATGGATAATGAAATTGCTATTAACAAGCTTAAAGATTTAGCAGGTGCAAGATTCAATTGTAGCCAATGTCATGCTCCTCAAAGTGAAGGTCAGCTTGTAGAAAATACTTTCACCCCGGAATTCACAAGTAAAGACGGTGCGGAAAAATCAAGCTGGAGCGGTTCTAAACTCACTGAAGGTTTAGATACTTTAATGGAATAACGATGAAAAGAAGAGAACTATTTAGTTCTTTTCTTTCAAAAAAGAAAGAAGAGAATAAAGAGGTAATTGTAAGACCACCATATTTTGAAAATGAAGATTCTTTTTATAAAGAGTGTATAGAGTGTCAAGATACTCCATGTGTCACTTTTTGTGAAGAGAATATTATTATATTATCTGAAGATAAAACACCCAAACTAAATTTTAAATTAGGAGGTTGTACTTATTGTGACGAGTGTGCTGTCAACTGTCCGAAAGAGGTACTTAAAGTCGAATATAAAAAATCAATAAATGTTAAGGTAGAGATTGATATGCTTAAATGTATGAGTTGGCATCAAACAATGTGCTTTTCATGTAAAGACCCTTGTTTGGATGATGCAATTGAATTTTTGGGCATGTTTCGACCAAGCATAAAAGAGGATAAATGTACTTCATGCGGTTTTTGCATAAATGTTTGTCCGGTTGAGGCAATAGCTATAAAACATAAGGAGGCGTAATATGGCTGTAAAATTTATTTCACATGTAGAAGAGAATAATTTAGGAAATTGGTTTATAACACTAACAGATACTTTACAAAATAAAAGTGCTGTATGTATGGATATGGATCAATATAAAAAGAATCTTGAAAAGCTGGCAGATGAATACGGGAATGATATTGAAGTTGTATGGACTAAATCAAAAACTTTATCACCGCAAAACTATCAAGACCTGAATGAGAAGATGGCGGAACTTCAAAAAGAGTATGCTCAAGAGATTGAGGAATTAAATCAGAATAAAGAAGATAACACGGGGTTTAATCCAAATGCTTAAAATTATAACTATATTTATTTTTACGGTTAATCTTTTTGCTGTTGAAAACCTTGTTCCATCCAAGGTTTTTACCGCATCGGGAACTGTACAAAGTATTGTTGTAACAGACAATAAACTTTATGCAGGCACTGACAACGGTACGGTAGAAATATTTAATACCGACACAAATGAAAAGATCCATACGATCAAGATTCCCGATATAAAAGATTTTATGGGGGATAATATTCCCTCAAAAATATACTCGATAGATCTTTTAGGTGACAAAATCCTTATTGCTTCACAGGGGATGCAGGGATTTAGAAATATATTTTTATATGAGGATAACGAACTAAAAAAAATCATTGGGATTGAAAAAGGTTATTATATACAAAAAGCAGCTTTCATCTCCGATAAAAAAATAGTCTTCGGGCTTCTTAGCAACCAAATAGGAGTATTTGATTTTTCCAAAAATAAACTCGATTATTTAATACAAATAAGTCCCTCTTCTTTTTCACATTTTATGATTGATGAAGATAAAAAAACTATAGCAACAACAGATGAAAGCGGAATAGTCAGAATACTTGATCTTTCTTCAGGACAGGTTATAAAACAGCTGAAAGCTTTGAATCTTGACAGGGTTTACCAGTTAGACTATAAAAACAATATTATTCTAACAGCGGGACAAGATAGAAAAGCTGTTATATATAAAGAGTTTTCAAACTACTCTTTAGATTTTGATTTTTTATTATACAGCTGTGGATTAAGCCCAAAGGCAGAACTTGGAGCTGTTGCATATAACGAAAAAAACGAGGTTTTAGTATTTGATGTAAATTCACAAAAAAAGCTTTATAATCTGCAAGGGCAGAAAGCTACATTGACACAAATACTTTTTAAGAATAAACAAGAGGTCTTTATATCATGTGATGACCCCAATATAACCTATTTTAAATTACATTAAAGGAGAAAGTAATGAATATTTCAAGTATTGTAGTACAAACTGTACCAAAGTATTTAAATGAAGTGGTAGAGAGCCTAAAATTGTGTGAGCTTTGTGATTATCATTTACATGATGAAAAAGGTAGAATAATAATAACTATCGAGGGTAACGGAGTTAAAGAGGAACTTGAAAAGTTAAGAGTAATAGAAGCTATACCTCATGTTGTCTCGGCTGATATGCAAATGGCATACAGTGAAGATGAACTTGATGAACATATGGAGGTTTTGGATAATGCTGATGCTGTTCCAAAAATGTTAAATGAAGATAATGTTGATCCTGATAAAATTATTTACAGGGGTGATCTAAAAGGTAAAAACCTGGAAGGTTTTGCTAAGCAATTTGACGAGGTAGATTAAAATGGAATTTAATGAAAGTGAATTTTTAATTGAAACTTTAGTTCCCGAAAACGAACTGATCATATCAAGAACCGATCTAAAAGGTATCATTACTTATGCAAATGATTCTTTTGCTCAGATAAGCGGATATACCGCGGATGAACTAATAGGGAAGTCTCATAATATCGTTAGGCATCCGGATATGCCAAAACGTACTTTTAAAGATATGTGGAATAAACTGCAAAATGGAAAAAAATGGAAAGGCGTGGTAAAAAATCTTCGCAAGGACAAAGGATTTTACTGGGTACATGCAATAATAAGTGGAGTATATAAAGATGGTAAGCTTATTGAGTATAAATCAATAAGAACACCTATAGATTATGACACAAAACTTAAATATCAAAAACTGTATGATCAATATAGGAATCTGGATAATGAGAATATAAGAAAAGTGATCTATACTTAATACAAAAAAGGAATATTATGAAACAGGTATTGATTTTGACCTTACTTGCCACTTTACTTTTTGGTGCTCAAAAAGAAGAAATCAAAAAAAACATTGATGAGCAAATGAAAAAAGAAAAGAAATATGCACAGGAACAAAAATTTTATACTGCAGAAGAGTATGACTTTGAAGGGGCAGAAGTTGATCAGGAAACTGTAGATGACATTCCCGAAATGCCTGATTATAACGATGATTTCAATATGGATTCGGTATATGATTAAATATATAACTTTACTATTTGACCCTCCTTTCCATACTGGATAATTATTTTATACAAAAAGATATCATAGCCTTTTCTAATACCAAATCTCTATTTATGATCACTAGATCCCTTTTAACAAGGGATCCTTTCTGGTTTCATTCTCTTTTCAGGGAGCAGCTTATTAAGATTTTATAATATTTCTATTAATATTTATATGATTTTTTAAAGGAGTTAAAATGAAAATCAAAAAAGGATTATTGTTAAGTATACTCGCAGCACTGCCGGCAATTGCCATGAGCGATGAAGAGGCTGCCGCCGCGGGGGTGATGACTGCAATGGGGATAGGATTTTTATTCTTGATTATATATATTGCGATAGTGATATTTTTCGTCAAAGCGCAAAACAGGCTTATCGATACACTGGAAGTAAATAATGAATATATCAAAACAGGCAAAGTATGGACCTGGACCCAGCTTATACCTTTATGGTCTTACGTTGCTACGGGTGTATCAATTGCAAAGATAACAAATCAGTTCGATACATATGTTCAAGAGAAAAATATACAAATAAACCCCTCTAATCAGTACAAGCCCGTATGGGGATGGCTGTTCTTAGGTTTCAGCGTGGCGGGGATGATAATACCTTTGGTGGGATTTGTTGCATTGGCTTTTTTTATCATCTACTGGATAAATATCAACAGCGTAGTCAAATCGATAAAAAACGTGAACAGCAGTTCGTAAATATAAAGCCAAAATTAAAAAAATATATTTAGTTTAAAATATAAATATATATTTTAGACATTTATTTTACAATCCGTCCAGAAACACCGTTTCGGTGTCTACTAAACAAACATATAAAGTAATTTAGAGCCGGAGTTCTATCCGGCTTTAATCTTGAATTTTGCTAAATGAAAATGTTGTACGGATATCTGAAATTTAATCTTCAGCTATTAAGCCGCTAAGCCTAAGATCTTCGTGATCTCTTTATATCTTTTTTTCCCTAATTCGCTTTGTGCACGTTTTTTTGTAGATCTGCACATTGGGCAGTTACATTTTTTCGGCATTACAGAAAGCATTTTCTCGGTGTGGCTTACAGGTGTGAAGTTTGCAGTTATCATTTTCTATCCTTTTGTTTTTTCTTTTTATAAGAATATTATATAAATAAAAAGTGATGAAGTAGAGAATAAGTAGTGAAGAAAAAGTGAAGTTTTAGATTTTCTTCTAGTCGTAAAGCTTAATTCTTATTAAAGCTTTATAACCGCCTTGAAAGATCAGGACTGATATATCACTTTTCTTATATTCTCTTTGTCCAGGCTTCTAAAGCTGTCGTAAAGTTTCTGATATTCAAGCTTTTGTTCATACTCTACGGGTATTCTTATGGATTTGAACCCTTCAAGTTCCCCATCGGTATACACACCTGTTATCCTTGCATTTACCCAATAGAATCCTTTGTCCTTACGAAGATTTTTTACCACGCCTTTCCATTTCTGCCTGTTTTTGATCTTGCTCCACATATCTTCGAATATTCTTTTTGGCATATCCGGATGTCTTACTATATTATGGGGCTGGCCGACAAGCTCTTCCACGCTGTAACCGCTTATTTTTGCAAAAGCCTCGTTTGCATAGGTTATGATCCCGTTAAGGTCTGTTTTTGAAATAATAAGTTCATTCTTCGGAACAACCGTTTCTATTAAAAACTCACTCTCTATAAATTCCATTTATTCCCCTTTGTCAAACATTATAGTAAATTTCACTGTCAGGTTTGTTTTTCAATCTTTTATTATACTTAAAATATGATATTATTCATAAAAAAGGTTCACGGACAAAATAATTATACGGCAAAACGGATTAAACAATGGCAGACAGAAAATTTAAAGATATAAAAGCGGTGATACTCTCAGGCGGGAAAAGCAGCAGGATGAAACAGGACAAATCACTTATGAGTTTCGGTGATTGCGACACTATGCTTATGCACCAGTACAACAAACTTTCAGATATCTTTGAAGATGTTTATATCTCTGCAAAAGAGAAGAAATCCGATTTTATAGATCCTGGTCATCTAATTTTGGACAATAACGCAACCTATTCCCCCATGATCGCCCTGAAAAGCATATTTGAAACCCTGAACGACACACCCAGAATATTTATAATAACGGTTGATATGCCACTGGTAGAAAAAGATTCCATCATAAGACTGGTAAAAGATTCTCTTCTTTGCAAAGAGCCTATTTTAGTGGCAAAAGATTCAAAAGATAACAGACACACACTTTGCGGTGTTTTTAAAAACACCGTACTAAAAGATATAGAAAGATCTCTTAGTGATGATATACACAAGATCAATCATCTTTTAAAAAGCAGCGGCTTCAAGGAACTGAAATTTGAAAATAGCGACGAATTTTTGAACCTGAACACGCCCCTGGAATATGACAAAGCCCTGAAACTACTGTAACAGGGTTTTATATCTTTACTTTCTTAAATGCAGATTTTCAAAAAATCTTCTGTAAAAATCATCTTCTATTGTTATGTTTTTCTCTTTTGAGACACTAAGCAGCAGCTGAAGTGCACTTGGGTGGATATCCCCGCTGGCAACTACTACATTGTTTAACTCCTCCAGTGACTCTACTAGCTCTTCACAATCCGAGAACTCCAGGCTTTCATCTATATATAATGTATTATCCTGTTTTTTCATTTTATCTCCTTTAATATGTTTTCAATCTGTATACAGCTGTTTAACAAAGATGCGTTCAGATAAAACACATCAACAGCATCCTGATCTACAAATACATGGTTTTTCCAAGAAACAAGATCATTTAAAATCGTCTTGATAAACTCGGCAACGATCATCTTGTTTTTGGCCGAGACTTCCGAGAAATCACTTTTTTCAAGAATCCTGGACAAAAATTTTATGGAAGTTGAAAGCTCCTGAAACTCCATAAAGCTGTTTAAAAAATTGGCATACCTGTCCAAGGTCAAGATGATATTGGGCATATTTTCCTCAAGATTATCCTCAAAAAGATTATCCAGATACTCATATATATCCTCTTCAAGCTCCCCAAGGTCTTCAATCATATAACTTATTGAATCATACTCCGCCAGAAAGGTTTCTGCCGCTACTTTTTTATGGGATTTGTTAAATTCATCCATCATATCCTTCTGTATTCCTATTGAATCATCCCCCTCGTCAAAATCAAAAAACTCCTCATCTTCATCAAAATCAAAAAACTCCTCCTCGCTTTGGATTTTTTGGGAGATCTGTACATACCTGTCCAAAACCTGGAATATCTCTTTATTATCAAAAGGTTTGGATATATAACCATCAGCTCCCAGTTTTTTTGCTTCATCCTTTATATCCTGTTCGTCAAGTGCAGTAACCATAATGATTTTCGGCTGGCTTATCTGCTTTTTTTCTCTTATGATCTGAAGAACTTCCAGGCCGCTTAGTTTGGGCATCATAATATCAAGAAAGAGAATATCTATATTCTCTTTCTCTGTAAGTGTTATAGCTTCCTGCCCGTTTCCAACCTCGTAAAAGGTGTATAAACTCACCCCGTTATCCTCCATATACTCTTCAACATCAAGTTCAATAACCTTGTTATTGATCTGTTTATCATCTACAGCTAAAATCGTCATATCATATCCTTACTTTTTACCGCTGATACAAAATCTTGCCCCTCCAAGAGGGGAATCGCTCAACTCAATCTTGTAATTAAAATGTTCACACAATATCTTTACAATATACAAGCCTATTCCTGTACCCTCTTTTTGCCTGTTCAACACGGTCTGCTCGCTCTGTTCGAAAAGCTCAAACACTTTGCTTTTTTGATCCTCTTTGATACCCGCACCGTCATCTTCCACTATCATATAAAAACTATCACTGTCCTGGGATAAGCAGACTTCAACCTTTGAAAAAGCGTATTTAAGGGCATTTGAGAAAAGATTCTCAAATATATGCATAAAGGATCTTCTGTCCCCTTCCATTACCACATCTTCAAGGCTTGAAGAAACTCTCTTCTTATATAACAGCTCATAGTTTTTCATAAGATCATCAATAATCTCCTTCAAATTCAAAGAAACCGGATTAAAGATCAGCTTGTTCTCTTTGATCTTTGCAATATCAAGCAGGGTGTTTATCTCTCCCAGCAATACTTTTGCATTGGCTTCAAGCAATTTTGAGAGCTCAATATATTTTTCGATCCTTTTGGGTGAGGTATTTTTCTGCAAACCTCTGTTTATATAGCTTGAAAAATTTATTATCGCATTCAAAGGCGTTTTAAGCTCGTGGGTAAAGATCAACAACATTCTGTCTTTGATCAGGTTCATCTGCTGTATATGCTCCGATTGGATCTTGGAAACCATCTTTTTATGCTCTTTTGTCTGGGAGAATATCTCATCTATGAGCCTGTTCTGTTCATAAAATTTATCCATCACCTGTGTTGATTTCTTTACTATTTCATTTCCGTTTATAGGCTTGTAAACAAAGTCGCTTATATCCGAAGGAATCTGAATATTGCCGAATGAACGAAGCAGTATAACCGGCTTGTTCCCAAAAAGCGGGATCTTTCTTATATATTCCAAAAGCTCAACGATACTTGATATCTCTTCATCAAGTATCAAAAGACTTACAGCGTTATTCTTCAAAATACCCAGGGTTTCATCTTTCGTTTTTACCCCGATAAGCGAAAACTGCTCTTTATACCCTGCGGTATAGAAATATCTTTTTACGGTCTCTATTAAACTGGTATACGGTGATGACACCAAAACAGTGTAGTTCAAAATTGATCCTTTACCTGATTCTCAAAACTCTTTTTATCGCAGTGATAACCTTCTCTTTTGTAAAAGGCTTGGTGATCCAGCCCGTCAAGCCTGCAGCTTTCCCTTTTTGTTTCATTTCAGGAGAACTCTCCGTAGTCAGAGCAAGAACAGGCTTGACCTTTGTTGATTCGTTTGATTTCAGGAACTTTGTAAGATCTAACCCGTTCATTTCGGGCATATTTATATCTGTCAGGCACAGATCATAACACATCCCGTTGTGTATATCCTCTATAAGCTCCAAAGGATTTGTATAAGAAACCTTTTCTATTTGGCCTGAATTTATCAGATCTTCCATTGCTATATCCAGCGATAGATGTACCGTTTGAGAATCATCTACCAATATTATTTTCTTTGCCATTTTATATCTCCTTAATTTTATTTATGATCTGAATACTTAATTTGTCGTAATCAACTGCACCTCTGGATCTTGGATCACTGCTGCTTAAAGGAACCCCTTCCAAAAACGCCTTTGAGAGCTTGATATCCTTTCTGATTGAATGAAGGACCCTGTCCCCGCCGATCTCAAGCTTCAGCTTTTCCAGTATCTGCTTATGCTCGGGGATACTTTTGTTATACATTGTGGGTACTACACCTAAAAGTTCGATATTCGACTTTACGCTTACTGCATTTTTATAAAATATCCTTAAAAACTGTAAAACCCCTACCAGGCTTAGATATTCACACTGCATCGGGATCAATGCAAAATCACTCACCTTGAGTGCATTTTTCAAAAGCACGTCAGAAGTGGGAGGAGTATCTATAATGCACAAGTCATAATTTCTTTTCTCTTTTATCTTTCTGAATATTTTTTTCAGTTTTGATGATTCATCTGCCAATTCTGATATATCGTAATTTATATGTGCCGGGATAAAATCAAGGGTGGGGATATTCGTACTTTGCAAGCAGTTGTTATAAAATTTGTTCATCTTCAACATATCGTGTATCCCCAGTGTAAAATGACTCTTTACCCCAAGCCCTATCTGAAGGTGTCCCTGGGTATCAAGATCTACAAGCAGCACCTCAAAACCTTTCATGGCAAAATTCATGGCAAGGTTCACGGAAGTTGTGGTTTTCCCCACTCCCCCTTTCCTGTTTGTCACCAAAACCGTTTTCATCTGTCTCTCCTCATACTTTCTGGTAAACCAGGGATTTGGAGAGCTTTTGCATACTAAAAAGTGAACTCTCGTCGCTAAGCTTATCCGCATGACCCAAAAATATAAAACCCTCCGGCCGTAGAAGCTCATGAAAGGTTAAGCCTACTTCTTTTCTGCTTTGGTCATCAAAATATATCAGCATATTTCTTGAAAAAATTATGTCAAACTTTCCAAGCTGTTTCATATTTCTTTTTTCCATTACGTTTAAAACCTTGAAATTTACGGCATCTTTTATCGTCTTTGATATGAAATACTTCCCCTCTTCCGCTTTAAAAAAACGTTTCTTCAGGTGTTTGGGGATGAACTGAACGCTTCTATTATTATAAACTCCCCTTTTGGCCTTCTCTATGACATTGCTGTCTATATCTATAGCAACCAGTTCTATATCCCTTTGGGCAAGTATATTGTTTTCATCAATCAGATATAAAGCTATGGAATAAACCTCCTCGCCGCTTGAAGAGGGTGCACACAGAATCCTGATCACCTCATCGGGATCTCTTTTATCATGCAGCTTTGGAAGGATTTCCTCTATCAATACCTCAAATTGAAATTTTTCCCTGAAGAAATATGTTTCATTCACCGTGATCAGGTTAATGATTCCCTGAATAAGGTGTTTGGTATCTTTGAATTTAAGGTCATAAAAGAACAGCCTGAAATTATCATACTTATTTTCAAGCAGGTATGCTTCAAGCTTTTTTAAAAAAGAATCACATTTGCCGTTCTCAATATATATCCCGGTTCTTGCATATAAGAAATCCCTTAACTTTTCAAACTCGTTATATGTTAACACCGCTTAATCCTTTAAAAAATCGTTCCTTTTCAAATACCGTTTTATTTACCGGCAAAACTCAATATCTTTTTCAAAATATCGGGAAACGGCAGCACCTCGACCGTTCCCCCGTTTTCATATGCGGCCCTTGGCATACCGTAAATGGTAGCCGTCTCTTTTGATTCGGCTATTGTATACGCACCTTTGTTCTTAAGCTCCAGCATACCCTGGGCACCGTCATCTCCTATCCCGGTCAGTTCTATTGCCATGATGTTCTCGCATTTAAAACTTTGGGATGCGGAGAGGAACATCTCGTCAACTGATGGGACAAAAAACCTTTTTGCAGAATTTATCCCCAGCTTCACATTAACCGTCCCGGAAGCTTTTTTTGAAAATTGAAAATGGTATCCCCCTTTCCCTATTATAATTTTCCCCTGACAAATAACATCATTGCTTTTGGCTTCAATTACGTTCAGACTGCTCAACCCGTCCAGTCTCTGGGCAAACTTCCTTGTAAATGTATCGGGCATATGCTGGATAATGCATATGGGATAGGGATAATCAGCGGGAACCAGGGTCACTATCTTTTCTATTAAACCGGGCCCTCCCGTTGAAGAACCTATGAGGATTACTTTGTCGGCCTTTGAAAATCTCTGTGCGGTTTTTTTAACGGGGGGCTTATTCAGGTCAGACTTGATAATATTTCCCGCTTTTCTTATTTTCAACCTGTTCTTCGGCATATATGCAGCCGCTTTTACCTTGGCAACGATATCGTGGGCAGTTTCATTAAGCCTTAACGTTATAGTTCCCGGTTTACCCACAAAATCAACGGCCCCGTAATCCAGAGCCTCGAACGTGGTATCAGCATCTCCCTGGGTAAGGGAACTCACCATTACAGTAGGGGTGGGCTTTTTTTTCATGATCTGCTTTAAAGCCGTAAGCCCGTCCATCACAGGCATATTTATATCAAGGGTTATCGCATCAAAATTATTTTCAAGAACCTTATCCAAAGCCTCTTGACCGTTTTTGGCAGTTTCCACCTCAAACCCCTCGCCCGTTAACAGTCTGCCTAACTCTTTTCTAATAAGTGCCGAATCATCGACAACCAGTATTTTCTTAGCCATAATAAAAAATACCGTTAAATATTTATATCATTGATAATAGTGGCTATCTTCCCGTCCTCAAGCTCTATGGCATAGTCGAACTGTACAATATCCCCCTCTTCAACCTGGCTTAACTTCTGCTTCTGTTCATCTTTTATGGAGATAATATCAATAACGTCATCAACTAAAATATTCAAGGTTTCTCCGTTACTTGCCGTAAATGCGACTATTCTTTGAATAGAGTTTGTCCATAGATCTATATCACTGTTTAAAGATTCCAGATTGCTTATAACTATATCGTAATGGTTATGGATATCTTTTCTGATCAATGAAATAGCCTGCTCTTTATCTTTCATTGCAAGATCCAGAACAATTCTTCCCGATTCATGCAGTTTTTTATGATGAGGATTTATCTCCCTTTTTATTTTATCCATAAACGTATCGTCACATTTCAGGCAGGTTAGAATATCATCCAGCCAGTGTCCAAGAGGGCAGGCATGAGGATCTAGTGTTTTAGTGAAATCTTTTTCCTGGTTCACTGATTCTTCAAGCTCCATTATCCACTCCTTGTGCCCTTTGATAATAGAGGAGATAAACTCCTGCAGCTCTTCGCTCATCTCCTTGTAGTGCATCATTTTTCTCAAACTCACGACGGTGCCTATATGTCCCCTTATATTCATTACACCCAGGATATACGATGCAACTTCCGGTATCTGTGTAATATCTTTTGGTCTTAAAATCTCGATAATATTTTCTACGTCGATTGCAAAATATTTGTCTTTTACTACTAATAATAAATATTCCATTTTCTATCCTTGTTGTAATTCATCTGCCGATGCTGCAAGATCTTCTATAAACTCACCCATCTCGTTAACTGTGTCTGATATAAGGGTTGCCGCATTCTTCGATTCTTCAGTGTTTCTAAGTGTCTGGGTAGCGGCAACCTGTATCTGGCTGCTTGCAGCCAGGGCTTCCTCTATCGATGCCCTGTTCTTTTCGTTTGAACTGTTTATATTATTAAATGCGTCAATGATCCCTGTTACATTGTCAATAGCCCTTCTTGTATCATCTATCAAAGCTGACAAGCCTACAAGTTCATTGTTTTGGTTGTGCATAGTATTTCCCCAGATATTGTCGATATTCTCGATCTCCTCATCCAGGTTGTCCATAACATCTTGAACCTTGTCCATATTCTTACCAGCATCCTGGGCCAGACTTCTGATATCACCGCTTACAACGGCAAAACCTTTCCCTTTTTCCCCTGCTCTTGCAGCCTCGACACTTCCGCTTACTGCTAGCATTGTTGTCTGGGCATTTGAGTTTACTATCTTTACAAGGGTTTTTGTTATTTTTCTTGCCTCTTTATCCACGAACCCCATCTGCTTTGTCGTAGACTTTCCATCCTCAACACTGCTGTTTGTATAAGTTCCGGCTTCTTCAAGCTCTTTTTCAACACTTTTTAAATATTCGCAGGTTTTGTTAAGATAATCTATCACTTCTAAAGTATTCTCCAGAAGTTCATTCTGAATAGCCAAAGATTCCTCGGCAAGGGTTTGATTGCTAGTGGCCTCATCCGTAGTGATCTGTGCGGCCCCGTTTATCTGCTCCAGTGCCGAAACAGCCTGCTGCATCGATTTTTGTATCTCTTCCACTACGCTTATAAGCTCCTCTGCCGCCGTTGATATCTCCTGGGCATCTTTTGAGGCATCCGTTGAGTTTTTCAGATCCTCCGACAATTCACTCAGACCAGATGCCGCCTCTTCCGATTCATGCAGGGCATTAACCTGCATATCAATGGAGTTCGTGATCTGGGCAACGGCACTTGCCGTCTCCTCCGCCGCACTGGCGATCGCTTCACTTCCTTTATTAAAATCAGTTGCTTTCTGTGCCAGAACTTCAAATTTCTTAACCCCGTGCAGGGTTATATTTATAGCCGTCTGGATACTTTTCATGGAATCCTGGATATTATTTGTAATTGTATCTCCAAGGTTTGCGGAATCTATAATAAGTTTTGCAACAACTTTAATATTCTCCTCCACCTCTTCGATCGACTCCTGAATATTGCTTACAACCTCCCTTATCACATCTGCATAATTGGTTGAGACCGAGGCTAGTTCCCTTGTTTCAGCCGCAACCACTGCAAACCCTTTGCCGTGTTCTTTTGCCTTTGCCGCTTCAATAGCCGCATTTAATGCAAGCAGATTTGTCTGGTCTGATATTTTGGCAATAAGCCCCACTGCCTGACCTATATTGTCACTTGCTTTTTTCATATCAAGACTTTTATCCTGTACACTTTGTACAGTGGATGATGCCAGTTTCATCCTTTTGGCGGTTTCTATAACTTTCTCTCCCCCCTCTTCTACAACTGTTTTTGTGCTGTTTGCAACCGCAACCGAGTCGTTAAGCTCTTTCATTGTTTTCTGCACCGACCCGTTTAACTGGGTAACGACTTTCAGACTCTGCTCGCAGGCTCCCGCATTTTGTTCGCTGGCGGCTGCTATTTGCTCCATAGCGCTTTTAAGCTCCTCAACGGCACTTACGCTTTCCTGTGCTTTTGACAATATCTCTCTTGAGATAGTATCTATACTCTCAGCTATCTGCTGCTGTTTTGCCAATGTTCTGTTTTTTCGTTTGTTTAGATTATCGCTTCTTCTTGAGATACTTTTATTCTCATTTTCACTATTTTGTCCTACAAAAGCCATTGTTATTTCTCCTTAAGATTAATTAGTTTTACGGGATTTATTACAAATAACACCTCGCCGTTGCCAAGTAATGAAGTGCCCGATATGAACGGGTGATTTTTAAAGTTGCTTGAAAGCGGTTTTTGCACTATATCCAGCTGGTTTACGAACTCATCCACCACAAAACCGAATTTTGCCCCCTGCGTCTGTACTATAAGTAAAGAGTAAGAGCCTTTATTATCGATATCTTTTGATAAAAGTTCATAATAGAAAATAAGAGGGATCAGATCGCCCCTTAGTTTCAACATCGGTTTCCTGTTGATATACTCAACATCCTTGTTTCTCACCCTTACAGTTTCACTGATACAATCCATCGACAGGGCATAATTTGCATTTCCAAGCTTCACATGGAAAACATTGGACAGGGCAACACTCATAGGAAGTTCAAGGGTTATTTTAGTCCCTTTGTCTATTTCACTGTTTAAAGATATTTTGCCCCCTACCTCATCTATGGTCTGTCTTACTACATCCATGCCTACTCCGCGGCCGGAAAGTTCACTGATCTGCTCCATAGTGGAAACCCCGGGATGGAAAACAAGCATAAGCTTCTGCTGCTCGCTCATATCTTCAAGCTCCTCTTTTGTAACCATTTTCTTTTCCAGTGATTTTTCCACGACCCTGTCAAGGTCTATCCCTTTTCCGTCATCCTGTATGGTTATATAAACTTTGTCACCCAAAGATTCAGCTTTTATACTTATCTGCCCCTGAGGGTCTTTACCTTTGAGTTTTCTTTCCTCTTTCCTTTCTATCCCGTGATCAAGGGAGTTTCTTATAATATGTATCAAAGGATCAGCCAGCTTCTCGATAATTGTTTTATCAAGTTTCGTGTCCCCGCCCTCTTCACGGTATTTGATCTTTTTATCCAATGATTTGGATATATCCCTTACAAGTTTGGGATATCTGTCAAAAATAAAAGATAATGACAACAGCCGCATATGCATCACTTTTTCCTGAAGCTGCGTTGTAACCCTGTTTATCTCGTCGTATCTTGCTAGAAGATCCCTTTTGCTAAGTTCTACATTGCTGTTGTTCAGATCCTGGGCTATATATGGCAGCGAGTTTTTTATAACCAGCATCTCACCCACTATATCCATCATATTATCTATCTCTTCAAGATCTATCTTTACCGTTTTTGATATGGGCTTGGAGGTTTTTTTCTCTTTTGACGTATCAGCCTGCTCCTGAGCTTGAATATCTTTTTTCACACTTTTTATCTCCTGTGAAATTTCGCTAAGGGTCTGTTCGTTATCTTCTTTCAACTCTCTTGATTCATCCAAACCTTCATAATCATCCGTTTGAACTTTTAAGATTTCTTGTTTTTCAATGCCCGACAATTCGAATATATAATTCATCATATTCGATATCTTCTCTTCTGAAAGTTGGAAATTTTTAATAATGTAATTAAACCTTGAGAATAAAAACCCCTGTAAAGAATCCGGGTTTACTATATCTTTGACGGCATTAAGTATCTGAAAGATTTTCTGCAGATCACCCTTTAGGGAAACTTTTTTAAGATCTTCTATAAAATCTTTGATAGAATCATTTGACTGCAGTTTCAAGTCAGCGTTAAACAACCCTTTTACGCATAAAGGATATATGGTTACTTCATCCAAAAAGTTGAAAAAAGCATCTTCAAGCTGCTGTCTGTCGCTTTTGACAAGCAGAACCATCCAGCTTCCCCACTGTAAAGGATCTTTTTTCAAGGTTTCAAAATCGAGAGAAAGATCCGTATAAACGGATATTATATTTTCATTTCCCAGCATATATACCGCATAAAAAGGGTCATTCCCAAGTTCAAGCGTATTCCTTGAGAGATCAATATCGACAAAATAATAATTCATCGATTCAAACGATTCCAAAGTTACCGGCTGCGGTTCAAAAGGTATAAGGTCCAAATCTATATCAGAAAAATTATTTTTAACCAAATTGGCAAAATTGGGTACCTCGTCGTCAATAATATTTATCTCTGTGTCAATACCCGTTTCCTCCCCACGCTCAATATTTAAAATCTCCTCTCTTAAAAGCCTGAAACCGTCAAGCTTCTCCTGATTCGCACAGATCACGTCCCCGCATTCTTCAGCCGCATCCACAAGCTCCGTTACTTCATCGAACATATCGTATAAAGCCTCCATAAGCCTTTCACTGGATTCAATTTTCTCATTCCTGTAAGCATCCAGCAGATCTTCAGCTATATGAGTAGTATCTTTTACCGCATGGAAACCCGCAAGCCCCGAGCTTCCTTTAAGTGTATGCGCTGAACGGAACAATGCGTTTATGATCTCATTGTCTCCGCTGTTTAGATTTCCCAGGTTTTTGTCTAAAAAAAGCAGATTCTCCCTGGCTTCCGATAAAAACTGTTCTAATATAGGATTCATCTTTATTCCTTTACTCTTTAAAGACCAAAAGCTTTTGACAAGCGCTTGAAACGATCTGCGCCCTAAAAGTTATTTTGTATTTAAATCTGTTTTTTTCCCGGGCCGCCGTATCACTTAAGGCTTTATCAATTACCGTTTCGGTATTTGTAATAACTGAAATTTTCGTCACTTCAACCCCCTTATTAATAATTTCCGGATATTGGAAAATCATTGTATTTACAAAATATGTCAATTTTGTGTTATATGTAAAAATCTTTATTATTTTTAATAATCTATTGTTAAATAAACTGCTAGAATTACAAAATGAAATAATTTTAAGCAAATAAGAGATTGATCTTCATCAAAAAATCAATCTGTAATTTATGTTAAAATAATAAAAAGGGTAAAAATGGGTATCTGCATAAAAGAAGCATTAAGACTTATAAAATCAAATATACAAAAGGTTTCATTCGAGATCGTTCCTATTGAGAACTGCGGAGGAAGGATCTGTGCCCAAGAGACCTTTGCCGGATATGATCTTCCCACATTTAACAACTCTGCAATGGACGGCTACGGGGTAAAACTTGAAGATATGGGCAAAGAGGTAAAGATAATCGACAATATTTTTGCAGGATCCCATAAAGAAACCCCGATCGAACAGACACAAGCCCTTAAGATAATGACAGGAGCCAGGGTACCCAAAAGCGTAGATGCCGTAGTACCTTTGGAACTTATTGAAAAGATAAATGATACGACTATAAAACTTCCCTCAACTATCAAGAAGAACCAGCATATCAGATTTATCGGGGAAGATATTCAAAAAGGGGAACAGCTCACAAAGGTAGGGCAGGAGATAAACTTTGCCGATGTAACACTTTTAGCCTCACAGGGAGTCACCCATATAAAAGTATACAGAACCCCCAAAGTCTCGGTCTTTACAAGCGGAGAAGAGCTTAAGCTTCACTACGAAAAGATAAAAGAGTACCAAGTATACAATTCAAACACCCCTACTTTGCTTGAAAGGGTAAGAGAATTCGGATGTGACGTCACGTTCACGGGAATGGCACACGACAATGTGGATTCCCTGCAGGAGATGATCAGCAATTCTTTGTATGCAGACCTTATTATAACAACAGGAGGCATCAGCGTCGGGGAAGCTGATTTTACAAAAGAAGCCTTCGAAGGATTTGATATGGAGATCATATTCAACGGAATCTCCATAAAACCCGGCAAACCCACTATCTTCGGAAAAATCGGCTCAACCTACATTATCAATCTTCCCGGTAACCCATTGGCTTCTGCTTTGATATTTGAACTGTTCGGTACTGTTATTTTACAGAAACTTTCAGGAAGCTGTGATATTTACCATAACTATATAGAGACAAAAATGGGAGAAGAGCTGAATAATAAACAAGGGCGCACAACATTGATTCCCGGGATGTTCGACGGAAAAGCTTTTTACCCTTCACACAAAAGGCTTCCAGGAATGGTCAGCATTCTAAGCAGATGCAACTCCCTGATGGTCTTAAACAAGAAGCTTTCCCATATTTCAAAAGATGAAACGGTAAAGATCATACCTATTAACTGGAAGTTCTTTACACATGAGAGCATAGACTTTTTTAATTAGCGCTATGTGTCGCTTTTATATACTACTACTTTGTTTCTTCCCTGCTGTTTAGCTTCATACAATGCAAGGTCTGCATTATGTATGGAGTCTTTATAATCATATTCGGTATTCAATCTTGCCACACCGAAACTGCAGGTTACTTTTCCCACCTCTTTAAACTCGTGGTTTTCTATTTTATAACGAAGGTTCTCTGTAAAAGTTAGTGCTGATCCCAGGTCTGTTTCTGTAGCTACGATAAGGAACTCTTCCCCTCCCCATCTTCCAAGGTGGTCTGTTTTTCTTATATTCATTTTTAACAGTTTTGCTAACTCTTTTAAGACCTTATCACCTATATTATGTCCGAATGTATCATTTATATTTTTAAAAAAATCTATATCAAACAGAATAAGAGTATCATTTATCTTGTATCTTTTGCTTCTGTCGTATTCACAGTCGATAAGTTCTATAATCTTTCTTCTGTTATAAAGTTTGGTAAGTTCATCTATCATCGAAAGCTCTTTTAACCTGAACTGATTTTTCGTAACCTCTTTTACAAAAAAATTGAACCAGTAAAAAAGCATCACAAACAATATAATGCCAAAGATCAGGAAGCTTAAAATAATCGTGCTTCTGTAGAAATCGACCTTATCCATAAACTTATTCATATCAATGGCAAAAACAATATGTCCTATAGGTTGATTTTTGTAATCTTTAAGGGTACTTATCTCTGAAAAGTATATATTGGATTTCTCCAATTCAAAAAGCCCCTTGTCATGGAGTACATTGTCTAACTCTTTAAAACTGAACTTTTCAGGAAGAGCACAGTTCTCATAATAAAACAAAGAGATATTTTCTATCGTTCTGAAATTCAGCTTCCCATTTGAATATTTGAAAAGAGGCCCTAAGATCTTGTTATGAAATACAAAGAACGAACCTGTTTTAAACTCTTCTTTTAAAAGATTTGTCAGGTAATCGACCTTTACTCCCAATTCCAGTGAACCTACATGTTCACTTTTGTAAAATACGGGAAATGCCACTCTGAAACTGATAACATGTTTCCCTACTTCCACCCCATGAAGTATCTTTTTCTGTTTATTCACGGCTACGATCATGGGTCTGGAACCTTTCAGGTCGTCACCGTATTTACCGGGTTTATGAAGTCTTGCTATACTTACGGAGTCTTTTGTATGGAAATGCATATTGTAAAAATATGGGTTTTCGATCTTTAACTGTTCGTAAATATCTTTTGATAATAATAACAGTTTATCTTTATCCCTGTTCTTTACGGCAAGTGCCACTTCGGGATTATTAACTATCTTCAAGCCGATCGAGCTGTACATTAAATAAAAATTATCGATAGAATAGTTATAAACATCCTGAAACCTCTCTTTTTCAAGATTTATCATATCTTTGGTCGTACTTCGTTCAATTTTATATTGAACCGTTAATATAACCCCGATTAGAAACAGTGTTAAAAGCAGGAACAACAAAAGTATTTTATTTTTTAATCTACCGTAATCCATAACATCTCTTTTCTGTCAAAGTAACATTATTGTAACATTTTTAAATATAAAAAAGTATATACTTTAGTATAAATTAAAATATTTATATCAAGTCTGCGAAACCGGGATAATTATCCTGAAATTCGCACCGTAAAGTTTCTCCCCGTTATATTCAAAATCCTTGTTTTGAACCAGAATCTCCCCTTTCATTGATCTGTTTATGATCTGAAGGGTCATATAAAGCCCTATTCCCGTACCCTTTGATTTATGTTTTGTAGTAAAATAAGGTTCAAATATTTTGTCTTTTATATCTTCGGGTATCCCCCCTGCACTGTCCTGGATCTCTATAGACAAACTGTTTTTTTCGATCTTTTCAACCTGGACAAGGATCACCTTTTTATTTTTACCCTCCATCGTTTTAAGAACATCTTTTGAATTGCTTACTATATTCAGCAATGCCTGTAAAAACTCGCTTCCGTAAAGTGTCAAATTTGGGTTGTCCTTTATTTCAACTTTCAATTCAATAAAATTATTTGTCAATGATGCATTCAGCAGACTCTGAAGATCATCTAAAACTTTTTTTATTTCCACTTCCTCTTTTGAGCTTTTTGAATTTGACATAAAATTCCTGAAATCATCAATAGTCTGGGAAAGGTATTTCGCGGAATTTATTATCGCTTCAAGTTCTTCGTACATCAATTTATCATCAAGTGTACCCATATCTTTTTGTACCTGTATGGCGCTTGCCCCTGTTGTTATCATGCTTAAAGGCTGTCTCCACTGATGAGCGATATTGGCAAGCATCTCGCCCAGTGATGCAAGTTTGGACTGCTGGAATATAAGGATATTCTTTTTATCAAGCTCCTGACGGTTAAGTGTTTTTTCCGTAATATCACGGCTTACCCCGAGAATTCCTATAATGTTGTGATTTGAATCGTAAAGCGGCGCTTTTAAAGTATCAAGCAATGCTTTTGAACCGTCCGGGTAGGTTACCCACTCCTCATTGCTCCTGGATTTTCCGGCATTAAGCACCTCGTTGTCTTTTTCCTTGAAAAATTCGGCTGTTTCCTTTCCGAAAACCTCATAATCGCTGTGACCTAGAATATCCTTTTTTTTCAATCCCGTGTATTTGGAAAATGCCTTGTTGCACCCGATATAGATACCGTCATAATCTTTATAGTTCTTGAAGAATATAAGATCCGGAGTTGATTCAATAACCGAATTAAGTAAAGCGTATTGATCGGAGAGCTTTTGAAGCAGAATATCAAACTCGTTTGAAAGTACCCCTATCTCGTCATATCTTTTCAGATTTGTTCTTGCCTCTTTTTCCCCCGACTTTGTTCTTTTTATCGTATCAATGATCCTGTAGATACTTTTTGTCAAACTTTCAGATAAAAGATATGCAAAAAGCAACCCTGCGGCTATTGCAAAAAAAGCATATATCAGACCGTCTGATTTTATTTTCTCCAGTCCGCTGTTTATATCCTGTTTTCCAAGCCCTATTCTTGCCCAGCCTATATGCTGCTCGGCTCTTTTTACGGGAACTGCTATATCTAAAATTTCACTGTTCTCAAAAACAGTGACCAACTTAGGCTCAGACAAAAGAAGCTCTCTGCTCTTTTCATCATGCAGATACATACCAATATGGTATTTCGTAGTGTGTGCGAGTATCTGCCCGTTCCTGTCCGTTACAAACGCATATTGCAGCATCGGGTAATGTTTGATAGATTCTACAACCTCTTCGAGTCCTATAACATCATTTGCCAGAACCCATGAAGTTGAATTTGCGGCAAGGGTTCTTACAAGACTTTGGGTTTTTTTCGTATGCTGATCAGTTAAGAACTCTTTCTCCTTATCAACCAGGTCAATAACAAAAAATATCATCATAAATGCATGTACAGAAGCGACAGCTATCATCAGCTGACGCTTGATTGAGGCAGTGTAAAACTTTTTTATACTATTTATCATCTTTTATGTTCCTGACCGGCCTGATATTCTTTTCAAAACTTTTTATAAACTCCCTTACCTTGTCATAAGTTTTATAATCCGCTTTTTCATAACGGCTGAGCTCCATATTTTTAAGTATTTTCTTCCCGTTTTCATGGGTATGAAGATTAAATATTATATTTGATATCTTTGATAAAAGCTTTTTTGGAAAATCTTTTCTTGCCACAAGTCCGTTGTTTAAAAGAGGTTTTGTTTCCCATTTTACTTCAAGCTTTTTTGCAATTTGGGGACGCTCTTTTGCAAAAGCTATCCAAGGCGGAGGCCACGTAGATGCAGCCTGGGATTTTTTCAGGTATACGTTCATTATGGAAGATTCCTGGGATCCTACGTAACTGTTATTTATATCTTTATTTATATCAATGCCGTTCTTATATAAAAAGTTCTGGGGCATCATGGTTGCGGCAAGCGCCGTCGGTGCAGGATAGCTGATCCTTTTACCTTTAAGATCGGAAACTTTGTTTATGTTTGAATCCTTCCTTATTATCAACAGCCCTTTAAAGTTATTGTCATCTCCCATTTTGCCGAATATTTCATAATCAAGGTCTGCTGCCACTACCGTTTGATACGGGTTGGGAAGGGAGAGATCAAAATAACCGCTGAAAAGTTTTTTGTCGTATGCGGCATAATTCCGTGATGCTTCAAGTTTAATCCTCGAATCAACAAGCTGGGAATTTATAAAATCGATCAACGGCTGGTAAACCTCGAAAAGTTTTTTGGGATTATGCAAAGGATGCACCCCGAAAATATACTCTTTTTTTTCAAAAGAAGGTGTTGAAGAGTATTCAATATTATATTGCCTGTCATCCCCGTCCGAACAGCCGGAAATAAAGATAACAAGAATAAATGACATAAGAAAGTAACTAAATTGTTTCATCTTCGTATTATAGTTAAATCTTATTAATATTAAATATAAAAGGATAAAAACCCCGGGCCGATACACTTATTATATTATTATTTTAAATACTGCCCCTTCATTTTCATTGTATGCAGTCAATTCTGCTTTGAAATTATGACTTAATATCTTCTTGCAGATAGAGAGTCCTATTCCCGTGCCCTCATCACCTTTTGTGGTCAGATAATCCTGGAAAAGTTTATCAGGCAGCAGCTCTTCAGGGATTCCCCCGGCATTGTCTTTTACCTTGATAATTGTTTTCCCTTTTTCCGTATAGCCCTCTATTGTTATTAATTTGGGGTGGATATCTTTATCTTTAAAAGCATCCAAAGAGTTATTGATAAGGTTTAGGATCACCTGGGCAAAATCTTTCTCAAAACCGTAAACTTCAAGATCCTCATCAATTTTATATACCAAAGAGCTCTGTGAAGTTTTAATCCTGTGGGAGAGCAGTTTGTCTATTTTTTTTACAGAACTTAAAACTTTAAAATTACGGTTTTGTTTTGAAGGAGAAAAGAAATCTTTAAAATCACTTGCGGTTTCTGTCATAAAGTTTACCTGTTCGTTTATCTCTTCCATGTTTTTCTTTATCTTCTGATTATTGGCTTGTTCATCAAGCTCCATCTGCATCTGCAGACCTGAACTTATAACCGAGATAACGCTTAAAGGCTGTTTCCACTGATGAAGTATTACGCTTAACATATTCCCCATCTCTGCCATTTTACTTTGCTGGATCAGCAGTTTTTCTGCATTCAGTCTAGCTTCAAGCTCATCTTTTATTTTCTGTTCAAGCTGTAAATTAAGTGTTTTTATATCTGTTATATCTACTGCGACCCCAAGCAGAAAAGTTCTTTTCAAAATCCCCAGATATGCCAGCTTTACTATTATCACGTCAAAATAATATTTTTTGCCGTTTTCCAGGACTATTTCCTCTTCTTGTTCCACTTCTCCGCATTTTAAAGCTCTTCGGTCTCTTATTTTGCATTTTCTGGCATACTTGCCGTCTAAAAAATCATAAGAAATTTTTCCTATCAACGCATCTTTATCCTTGAAACCGTAAAGGCTGCTGAAATAGTTGTTAACCATAATAAACTTACCCTTCTCGTCTTTAAAAAAGATAGGAAACGGGATCGTATCTATTATTTTTTCCAACAGTTCCGCCTGGGAAGAGTGTATATATGAAGCTAAAAGCACCAAAGGCAGAGTAACCAGAAAAACTATAATAAAAAGGTAACTAAGATCTTTTTTTATATTTGTTACGGCATTATCATATATATACTGTTTTAAAGAGTATATAATAAAAAAATCATCATCGGTGCTTGTAACCTTGTTCACGTAATATACATTATTCTTGTCCAGACTGCCGTTATTTATAATTTTAAATATATTTGGTATCTCCTGTTCAACTTTTAAATTCGTACCAAGCTGGCTGCTGAAGCATTTCTTTTTATCGGGATGGAGAAAAAAGTTCAGATTGTTATCCATAAAATAGACGTTAAAATTTCTAAGATTGTTAATTTTTTCAATAATCTCCCATGCAAGATAGTTAAGGATCAAGATTCCCTTGAATTCGCCGTTTTGAAAAACAGGCTTGGATATCCTTATAGTCGGTTTGTACGGTATCTCTATTTGACCGTTTTCAATATTCAGATCCAGATTCGAGACATAATACTCCCCTCTTTTTAAAGAAGCTGTTTTGGTAAAGTAGTATCTTTTGCTTTTATCCTGCAGTTTTTCGACTATAAAAACTCTACCGTTATTATCCCTGTCTATCCTTATCTTTTCCAAACCCTCCTTGTCTAAATATCTTATCTGGAAAATAGGTTTGTTTGACTCAATTATCAAGTTCATATTTTCAATAACTTTATCCCGGGTTCCCCCTTTTAGATATTCTTTAAATGAGCTGCTTTTTTCAAGGGAATCCAGATTATTCTTATAATGTGCTATATGCCTTTTTATGAACATCTGAGTTTTCTGAAAATTATATTGTGCCTCGTCTATATTCTTTATATAGATATTTTCTTTTGCCTTGGTAACAAGGAAATAATAGAGCAATCCTGTAATAAAAATATTTATTAAAAATATCAATAATAAAGAACTGAAAAAATGTTTTTTATAAGAGTTTTTATTTAACATGTTTTCTCCTTGAGAGTTGGAAAACTTTTATATGTTTAAATTATACATCAGAAAAACCACACAGTCAAATATTAACTATTTCTCATATGATAATATCAATAAAACCCCTTTGTTAAAGGCTATGTAAGCTATTGGAAAAGACTACAGCAAGGTAATATTTTTTGTAAAAAATTATAATTAAATATTATTTAGCTATTTATAGAGCACCAGACAAGCAATAATAAATATTTATAATAGTACTACATAGGTATAAAACTTATGTTTAATATAGATTCTTACCATTTGCATAGTTTATGTAAACTGTTTCTAGTCTGAATATAGACTGAAAAATCGGATTTTATAAACATAAATCAGCATATTCAACCGTAACAGTGATTTAAATATATTATTAAGAAAAAAAGGTTAAACTTAAGATAAAATAATCTTATACAAGGGGTTCTAAATGGTTAAGTTCCTAGTTACGGTTTCATTGCTTTTTTCGGTGTTCCTCACCGCTTCGAGTGCTGCACAAAAAGGAAAGTTCACGGGCGGCCATGACCACGAGATGCCCGAATGGTTCAAACAAAGCTTTCTGGAACTCAATGAAGATGTGGAAGAAGCAAAAGAGAACGATAAACATGTAATGTTATTCATGACATTGAAATTTTGCCCATATTGTACAAAAATGTTAAAAGACAATTTCATAGAAGGGGCAAAGAACCAGCCTTATATACAAGAAAACTTTGATGTTATCGCTATAGATATAAAAGGGGTTAACGAGGTAGCCGTTAACGATGACCTTACCCTTACGGAAAAAGAATATGCCGACCATTTAAAAGTTCAATATACCCCCACAATAATCTTTTTGGATCAAAACAATAAAGCAGTAGTAAGAATAAACGGATACAGATCAAAAGAAAACTTCAAGCTTATCCTGGACTTCGTAAAGAACAAAAAATATAAGCAGATGACCCTTACCCAGTATCTTGAAAAAGTAAAAAACAAAACACTCTATACCCTTAAAGAGAATAAACTATTATCCAAGACCCGGGACCTGTCCAGAATAAAAGGCCCTTTGGCGGTTATATTTGAGGATGGAAGCTGTACCCAGTGTGATTATCTGCATAATACCACATTAAAAAACAAAGATGTCATAAAAGAACTCTCAAAAATTACCGTAGTAAGATATGATGCCCTTTCAAATAAAAAGATAATCACTCCCCAGGGTAACCTGACTACGCCTAAACAATGGGCAAAAGAGATGCTCCTTGATTACAGACCCGGGATCGTATTGTTTGATGAGAGAGAAGAGATTGCAAGGATCGATGCGCTTCTATACAGTTTTCACTTCAAAGAGATGTTCAGGTATGTAAGCGGCGGATATTATAAACAATACGATACGTTCCTTGATTACCTCAAACCTAGACAGGATGAACTTCTAAACAGCGGAGTTGACATAGATATCTCCGATAAAAACTAAAAACAGCAGTGTTTATAAAAAACTGTAGTTTTTAGTATGTCAGGTTCTTATTCCCCAAAGCCTCTATAAAAACAGTTGCATAAGAGCTTTTTGGCAGGGTAAACTCCAAGACCATCTCGTTTTTATTTTTCAGTAACCTGTTCTTTATATCCAGAGGTTTTATCCAGGCATCCCTGCGGCTGCCTTTTTCCTGAAGAAAAAGATCGTCATATTGTTCTTCAATTACCCCTGCTTCATCTTTTGCCCTTATTATATTTCTGCCGCACATAAGTCCCGTTACGATACTTTTATCTTCCAAACTGTAAACATCACCTTTTAAAGAGATAAGTTTTTTGCTGTTTTTCTCTTTGGAGATCTGAACCCTTTTTATAAGCCAGGCATTGAAAAGATAGCTTTGGTAAGCAGTTGTTAAAAACTTCTGAATTTTTTTATTCTCCATTTTAATCTCACCGTAAGCCACCCCTTTTGCCTTTTGAAAATCGTTTTCTATACCAAATCTCTGGTATCCGAAATAGTTGGGGATCCCGTGTTTTTGTATAGTTGCCAAAGCCTGGTAGAACACGGGAAGCTCTTCGCTTAAAATATTTTTTAACACTATCTTGAACCTGTTGCCTTTGAGGTCACCTATTTTTATTTTTCTGTCGCTTTGAAATGTTTCAAGGATTTTTATATTCCTGTTTTGTATAAGTTTAAAATCCCTGCTTTTGTTCATCGGAATACTTATATACTGGGTAGTTGTAGCATTTTTATCTTTTAATCCCGCGTACCCTATTTTATTTTGATCTATCTCCAGCACCCTTGAAATGTGCTCTATTAGCTGCCAGGTTGAAAGATCTGTTTTTTTTATCTTCATAATAAAAAAGTTACCTTTGTTTGAAAAATCTTTCAAAGGTATCTCCTGGACAATAAAATCATCTTTGTTCTGGGTAAAAATGAACTTCAACGGTTCAATACCGTTTAAATATACCCTTTTTGTATCTACTTTTTCCATTATAACCCCTGAAGCAGTATATTCCATAAATAATCTATTTCATCATCATTAAAACTTAATGTTGTTTTATTTTCAAACAATTCTTTAACCTTATAAAACTCAAAGCCCCTGCCGTAAACGCACGACGCGTGAGTAGGCAGAAATCCCCTTACCAGTGAGATATTCTCTTTTATCTCGTTCTCGCATAAAAGGCACTCGTAATCCGTATGAAGCCGTCCCTCATGTTCGCAAAGCTTGATATAGCTTTCAATAGCCGCACGTTTAGGGTTCTGCCTGGTGATCTTGTGGCTTAGTTCATCCAAAAGTTCAAAATAAAAGCTGTCGATCTCCTCCACATCTTTTAAATGGGGATAAAAAAGTTTTAAAAATCTCTGCCAGCAGTAAAGCTTCTCCCTGTCAAGTATCCAGGGATAACCTATCTGGATCACGTCTTTTAATCTTGCAATGGTGCTTTTCAGATTAGTTTCAAGCTCAAAATCTATCTTGAAACCCACGTTTATAACAGAATGCCTTGCTCCGTAAAACCTGTATGTGGTATAAAAATTCTCATCCGTTAGAATAGATACTATCAGATCTTCATCTCTTACTTTATTTATATTTATTATATACCCTTGCATGGGTGAAATCATATCTAATTTATATAAAACTTAAACTTTAAGCACATATTAGATATAATCGCTTAAATTTAGGGTATTTCTGGAAAGTTATCAATTATGATTTTCAAGAGATACTCAAACAACAAAGGTAAAAAAAATATATGACATTTAATGATTTCAATCTAAAAGATGAGCTTAACAAAGCTATAGAAACTGCAGGGTTCACTGAACCTAGTCCAATACAGCAAGATGCAATTCCTGCCGTATTAAAAGGTAAAGATATAGTAGCCCAAGCTCAAACAGGTACAGGTAAAACTGCAGCGTTCGGATTGCCTCTTCTAAATATGATGAAGTGCGACGGAAGCGTAGAAGCAGTAGTTGTAGTACCTACAAGGGAACTTGCTATTCAAGTAAGTGACGAGCTATTCAAATTCGGGAAGTTCTTAAACCTGAAAACCGCAACGGTTTATGGTGGAACATCTTACTCAAGACAAATTAAACATATCAACAATGCTTCGATCATTGTTGCGACTCCGGGAAGATTTTTAGATCTTCTTTCAAAAGAACAAATTAGTATAAACCCTGATTTCGTAGTTTTAGATGAAGCTGACGAAATGATGGATATGGGATTCTTAGAGGATATCAAAGAGATATTCAAATACTTAAAAGACAGAAAACAGACTTTAATGTTCTCTGCAACAATGCCTGCGCCTATTAAAAAACTTGCTGAAAAGATTTTAGTAGAGCCGGAATTTATAACTATCACTAAAAGTGAAGTGACAAACACAAAGATCGAGCAGTCTTTCTACGTTGTTGAAGAGTATGAAAGGGATGATGCATTAATCAGACTTTTTGATTACAAGAACCCTACTAAAGCTATCGTATTCTGTAAGATGAAAAGAGATGTTGACAGACTTTCAACATATCTGGTTTCACAAGGTTTCAGTGCAAAAGGTCTTCACGGAGACATGGAGCAAAGACAAAGAGAAGAAGTGATCAAAGCATTCAAAGGTAATACGTTAGAAGTACTTATTGCAACTGACGTTGCGGCAAGAGGGCTTGACGTAAAAGGCGTTTCACACGTATTTAACTACCAGCTGCCTTTTGACTCTGAAAGCTATGTTCACAGAATCGGAAGAACAGGTCGTGGTGGCGAAGAGGGTGCAGCGGTATCTATCGTAACTCCTGCCGAGTTCAAATCTTTACACAAGATCCAAAAAGATGTTGGAACAAAAATTGAAAGTAAAATAATACCTAATAAAAGTGACGTAAAAGACAAAGTTCTTAAAAAGCTTTTAGATGATGTTTCAGGACAAGAGATCGATGAAACGGTTTACGAGATGATCGAAATACTAAAAGAGAACTTCGACCTTTCAACCATCACTTATAAACTCGCTTCTATAATCTTAAAAACATCAGATGTAAAAGGTAAAGATACAATAGGTAAATCTAAAAAAGATATAGAATACCTACTTGAAAGAGCTGCAAAAAGCGGTGGAAACTCAAGAAACAGAAACTCAAGAAGCTCTAGAGGAAGAGGCGGAAGAAGCTCTGGAAACAGAAGCAGAGATTCAAGAAGCTCAAACAGCAGAAGAAGAGACTCAAGAGGAAGAAGATAATAATTTAAAACAGGGGACCGGATGACTTTACAGAAAAAGGCAACAGTAGTATCAAGTAGTGTAGCGGCATTTTTAACTTTAATGAAATTTGTCGTAGGTATCATGAGCGGATCGGTCGCCGTACTTGCAAGTGCGGTAGACAGTATTCTGGATATGTTCGTATCTCTTTTTAACTATTTTGCCATCTCTAATTCCGAGAAACCTGCTGACGACACTTTCAATTACGGAAGAGGGAAAATAGAAGCCCTTGCAAGCGTAATGGAAGGTGTCATCATCTCCATGTCGGGTCTTTTCCTGCTCTACACTGCCGTTAAAAAATATTTTTCAGGCGAAACCTCCACATATATAGACATATCACTGATCATAATGGTCATATCACTTTTTATAACTATTTTACTTGTTGCATATCTTAATGCAGTGGCAAAAAAAACAGACAATATGGTTATAAAAGCTGATGCACTTCACTATAAAACAGACGTATGGGTCAACGGCGCGGTTTTGATCTCTTTGGTTGCCGTTTATTTTACGGGCTGGGAGATAGTCGATATACTCGTAGGTGCGGCAATATCTATTTTCATTATTTACAGTGCCTATGAACTTATAGAAGAGGGAGTACTGGTACTACTTGACAGGGCCGTCGAAGAGGAGCTCTCCCAGAAGATCGAAGAAACATTTCAAACAGAAAGCGTTGTAAACGACTACCACTTCTTAAAAACAAGAACCGCAGGTAACGATATCTTCGTTGACGTACATCTTGTATTTGACTGCCTTATAACACTTATGGATGCCCACAGAGCAGCTGACAGGATCGAAGAAAGAATAAAAGCTCTTGATAATAAAAAACACTGGGTGATCAATATCCATATGGATCCTTATGATGATTCAGAAATTAATAATGAAGAAAACAGTATAATCGATACCGAAAAATAGACAATAAAAAACAACTATTAAATAAAGGCAATTATATATGATTACATGGATGCAGAGGCATAAAAAATGGCTGATCGTCACAATTTGGGTTAGTACGATCGCATTTGTAGGTGCAGGTTTTGTAGGATGGGGTAGTTACAACTACGGAAAATCAGACGGCGCGGTAGCAACCGTAAACGGTAACGAGGTTCCATTAAGCGACCTTCAGAATGAATACAACGCATTATATTCACAATATGCACAAATGTTCGGAAGCAGTTTCAATCAGGAACTGGCAAAACAATTAAACCTTGAGCAGATAGCACTGCAAAAAACGATCCAGAAGCATCTTTTTCTAAATTACGCCGAGGAGCTTGGACTAACTGTAACAGATACCGAAATGGCAAAAGAGATCGCAAAGATCAAAGCTTTTTACAAAGACGGGAAATTCGATAAAGCAACATATGAAACAGTTTTAAGACAAAACAGAAAAACCTTGGCAGAATTCGAATCACAGTTAAAACAGGATCTTACAGTTCAAAAGATCCAGAAACTTTTCTCTACGCAGCTTACAAACAGCGAAATCGATAATATAGGAAGCCTTTTATTCTCTGAAGATAAAGTATCTATCAAGATAATTGATACAAAAGGGCTGAATATAAACTTATCGGATGATGAGATAAAACAACACTGGGAAAAAACAAAAGAAAACTACAAAACACCAAAAGGTTATGCAGTTTCATACTCTAAAATAGAAAATATCGAAAACAAAACAAAAAAAGAGATGAAAAGAGTAGCTTTAAAAGAGTATCTGCAGCTGAAAAAAGATCAAAGCAAATTTACTCAGAGTGCGACTGTTTACGATGACTCGAGCTTTCTTCCGAAAGAGGACTTTAAAGAGATCGTAAAAGCATCTCCTGATACAGTATTAAAACCTATTTATAAAGAGAACAACTATTATGTTGTAAGAGTAGATAAAAAAATAGCACCTCAGGCTTTACCTTTTGAAGAAGTAAAAGAAAAAGTAAAATCAGAACTTACCTCACAAAGAACAGCTTTGCTGCTTGAAAAGAAAGCTAAAAACGCTTTAGAGAACTTTGAAGGTGCCGATATCGGGTATATAAACAGAGCGACTTCAAAAGAGATAAGCGGACTTTCAAATGACGAGTCTTTTAAATTTATCCAGGAGCTGTTTGCTTCTTCAAAGAAAGAAGGGTTTATAAATCTTGGTTCAAAAGCTGTCGTATATAATATCACAGATACCAAGCTTTTGGAAACAATCACGCAAAACGGCAAAGATATAGTAAAAAACAATGTACAAAATATGAAAAGCTCGTCTGTTATCAACGGACTTTTAAGTACACTTGAAAAAAGATATGAAATAAAATCTTATATGGAGAACAAATAAATTGAATAATCCAATATTAGCTATAGATATAGGTACTACCAATACCCTTGCTATTGTTGCTGCTAATGATTTTAACAACAAGATCAATATCCTGGGTGTGGGCAGAGCAAAAAGTGAAGGTATAGAAAAAGGTAATATAGTTGATATTAATTTAGCGGGTACTTCAATAAAAGAAGCTGCCGATACGGCACTTAGCAGTGCGGGATCTCCAACCTCCACTGTAGTAGTATCACTTTCAGGGGCAAATACAAAAACCCTCAGAAGCAGCGGAAGCATAAATATCCCAAGCGGTCATATAACAAAGAATGAGATCAAACAGGTTCTTAATATGGCACTTTATAATGCACAGGTGATCCCCGATTATGAAGTTATCCATGTACTTCCTATATTTTTCAGGGTAGATGACGGATCTTCGATCTCTAATCCTTTAAACATGAACGGAACAAGACTTGAAGTTTCCGTAAACGTGATAACTACAAAGAAAACATCTTTGGTAAATGTAAAAAATGCTTTAAAAAGAGCAAACCTTGAAATAAGCAAATTCGTACTCTCTGGGTATGCAAATGCAATCTCAACACTTGAATATGACCAAAAGAAACTGGGAACTGCCGTAATAAGCATGGGCGGTACCACCACGGAAATAGTTGTATACAAAGGGACGAGCATTATATACAACGACTTCCTTCCAATAGGCAGCGAACATATAACAAGAGATATCTCTACCATTTTCCACACTCCTTACAGTGCGGCAAATATGATCAAAAAACAGTATGCAACCCTTCTTCCGCTTCAAAATGACGAGAACAGCATAAAAAAAGTAAAACTTCCGATTTTAGGGAATGAAACAGAATCAAAAGAGATCTCGCTAGATCAGATACAGCCTGTACTTCACGCAAGAATAGAAGAGATATTATGCCTGGCAAAAGACAGAATGATTAACAGCTCAATTTTGGAAAAAATAGACGGAGGTATAGTATTAACGGGCGGTACAACTTTTATTCCAGGAATAAAAGAGCTTGCTACCGAGGTATTTAAAGGGCTTCCCGTAAAAATATCAAATCCTAAAAACATCCAAAACGGATATATAGATTTCAACTCCCCTACAATGTCAAATATCGTGGGGCTTCTGCTTTACGAACTTGATTACAGAAACGGGTTTGAACTGGACAGCAACAATAATATAAAATATGCTTCTTCCTTAGATACTGCAAAAGAGGAAGAGGTTCAAAAAACACAACCGGCTGTAGATAAAACACCCGCACCCAAAGAGCGTCCCTCAACCAATCCTCTTGAAACTATTCAGGATATCGGTGCAATAAAAGAAAAAAACAAAAAAAGTGAAAAGGGACTGTTTAATTCACTTATAGATAAATTTACAAGGTGGATATAGTGGAAAGTACACTTTTTGACCATAACAGCATAAGGGTGCAAAGACCTACAAAAACCTTATCGCAGAATGCTGCAAAGATCGCCGTGATCGGTGTAGGTGGCGGCGGTTGTAATATGATAAACCATATGATAGCCGAAGGTACACACAAAATTGACCTAATAGTCGCAAATACGGACCTTCAGGTTCTTAACCTTTCAAATGCACCCAAAAAAATTCAGCTTGGTGTTGAACTTACAAGAGGACTTGGTGCAGGGATGAGACCCGAGATAGGAAGAGATTCCGCACTTGAAAGCTACCAGGAGATAAAAGAATCTCTTGAGGGTACCGATATAGCCTTTATAGCTGCGGGGCTTGGGGGAGGAACAGGAACGGGAGCTGCGGCGATCGTTGCAAAAGCCGCAAAAGAGATAGGTGCACTGACCGTTTCCGTTGTAACAAAACCTTTTAAATGGGAAGGTAAAAAAAGAACCGGCCTTGCAAACCTTGGACTTGAGGAGCTTAAAAAAGTAAGCGACTCCATAATAGTAATACCAAACGACAGATTAAGAAATATCATCGATGAAACCGTAGGGATGAAAGATGCCTTTAAAGTGGTTGACGACGTACTTTACCAAGCTGTAAACGGTATGAGTGAAGTTATCCTAAAACCCGGAAGCGATGATATCAATGTGGACTTTGCCGATGTTAAGACCATTATGCAGCATAAAGGTATCGCACTTATGGGTATCGGGAAAGCAAAAGGCGACGATTCTGCCAAAGTTGCCCTTGAGCAGGCGATCAGGTCACCTCTTTTAGACGAGATTTCTTTAAGCGGAGCAAAAGGTATTATGATCCACTGGACAATAAATCCCAATGTTTCAATGTTTGCAATCGGCGACGTTATGGAAAATATCAATGAGTCCGTAGAGGGGAATCCTGAAATTATTTTCGGTACCACTACAGACGAGAACCTTGCAGTTGATGAAATAAAAATAACCATCGTTGCAACAGGTTTCGAATCTTCGGAGCTTAATAACGACAGAGAAAATGAAACAAAAGAGCTTCCTTCTAAACAGCAGACGGCCATGCCTGCGGCAACTCCTAATTCACAGGATTATTACGATACCCCTCCACTTATGAGAGGATATTCGATCAAATACAAACTAGCTAATCTGTCAGCATAATAATACCGGCAAATCTACCGCATGATTTGTCGTTTCTGTATGAAAAATAATCTTCACCCCCGCATTTTGTGCAGATTTTTGAGATCTCTAAATTCTGCTGCTTTATACCTGCATTTAAAAGCTGCATTTTAACAATACCTTGTAGATCAAGATATCTTCCGTTTACAAACTTTTTGGAAAAACTCTTTTGGGCTATATCTGCCAGCTCTTGTGAGACCTCATAACAGCACTTCTGGATACTAGGTCCCAAAACTGCTTTTATATCTTCACTTTTACAGCCGAAACTCTCTTTCATGCACTCTGCTGTTTTTGAAGCTATATCAAGAAATACCCCGTTTCTTCCAGCATGTACAGCTGCGATCACGCCTTGTTTTTCCTCAAAAAAAAGTATGGGAATACAGTCCGCTACCATAACCATCAAAGGGGTATTCTTTTTGTTTGTAACAAGTGCATCACATTCATAGAGGTTTGTTTCATCTTCAACTATTTTTACATCACTGCCGTGCACCTGGTTCATGTATTTAAGCTTTTTACTCTCATAGCCCAGTTTCCGTGAAAGCTGTAACCTGGCTTTATCAACATTGTTTTTATCATCACCCGTATGGTAGGCCAGATTTTTATCTTTTCTTGTTGTAAATGTTTTAATAAGTCCCATTTTATACCTTTATTTCGGTATTATACCATATGAATTATTTTGAAGTATCTTTATTAAAATCTCCCCTTGCCCCTCTTACATACCAAAATGAAACCGATATTACCTTGGGAACTCTAGTAAACGTAACTTTGGCAAACAGGAAAGAGAGCCTAAAAGGGGTCGTAACAAAAAAGGTTGAAAAACCTGACTTTAAATGTAAAGATATTGAAGAGACCACAAACGAATACTATAATGATTGCACTTTGGAAACCGCCTCGTTCATCTCCAAATATTATGTATGTTCATTAGGTGAGGCATTAAGTATATACACCCCTTTTTATGATGTAGAAAAAACGGCTGTAAATGAACCGATAGATTCAAAAATAGAGCTTTCAAAAGAGCAGCAGGATTCTTTTGAATTTATACAGAATAACACCGCAAGCCTGCTTTTTGCGGCAACGGGAAGCGGTAAAACGGAAATTTACATAAAAGCTATAGAAAAAGCCCTCAACGAGGGTAAACAGGCTTTAATGCTTCTTCCCGAGATATCTTTAACCCCTCAGATAGAAAAAAGGCTGAAAAAAGTATTTAAAGAAAGCGTTGCAATATGGCACTCCAAGATACAGAAAAAAACAAAAGCAAAAATAATAAAAGAGCTTCTGGAAGGGAAAGTAAGATTAATAGCCGGAGCCAGGTCTTCTTTGTTCCTTCCTTTTAAGAATCTTGGGCTTATAATCGTAGACGAAGAACACGACGATTCTTATAAGTCAGACCAGAAACCAAGACTTAACGCAAAAGACCTGTGTATATACATGGGGGAAAAATATGGTATCAGGGTTGTTTTGGGAAGTGCCACACCAAGCCTTTCAAGTTTTTACAAGATCCCCTATACAAGAATAACCAAAACCTTTTTCGATTCTACAAAAGAGATAACTTACGACAACTCAAACCTTGAAGTGAACGAAACCGTGCTTGAGAAAATAAAAAACACCCTTGATAAAAACGAGCAGGTGATCCTGTTCCTTCCCACAAGGGCAAATTTCAAATACCAGATATGTAAAGACTGCGGAGCTTCTGTAGAGTGCCCTTTTTGTTCTGTTAGCCTGAGCCTTCATAAAAATAAGAATGCACTGGTATGCCATTACTGCAACTACACACAGGCCATTCCAAAAAAATGCCCCTCTTGTAAAACCGGGGTTATTGAGAATTTCCGTCTTGGAACAGCAGAGGTTTTCGAGATATTATCAAAAAAATTTCCCGATAAAAGAATCGGAAAACTTGACAGGGACAGCGTAAAAACGGAAAAGCAGTTAAAAAATCTGCTTAAAGAGTTTAATGACAACAATATAGATATCCTGATCGGTACCCAAATGCTATCAAAAGGGCATGACTACCATAACGTAACCCTGGCAGTGATACTTGGAATCGATTCGGTACTTAATATGACAAGCTACAAAGTAAGGGAAAAAGCTCTTTCACTGTTAATTCAAATAGCGGGAAGAAGCGGAAGAAAAGGGCATGGAGAGGTTCTTATACAGACAAAAAACCAAAAATTCTTTCACAATTATCTTGAAGTAAACGATTATGAGGACTTTTTAAAAGATGAACTGGAACAAAGAAAAGAGTTATATCCCCCCTTTGTAAGGTTCGCAAGAGTGATTTTCAGCCATAAAAACGCCTTCAGGGCAAAAGAGGAACTAAACCTTTATCTTGGACGATTCATGAACAAAGAAGGGATAGAAGTTATCGGATTCGGAGAGTGCAATATATTTAAAATAGCCAATAAATACAGATACGAACTGCTTCTGCGATCAAAAGACACCGGCAGACTGCTTGGATACCTGCATAGTATAAAAAGCCCTCTGGCAGCTATTGATATGGATTCCCTTCACTGATAAAAATTTAAAATGTTGCATTTTTTTGACATTTTACAATTCTTTACTAAAAGTTAATTTCAAATTAACAAAATTCTGATAAAATAAAATTATCATTTTAATTATTATGATTTATTTAATTTAAAGAAAGGTCAAATATGGAAAAGCTGAAAAGTGAAAAAGAAAAAAAAATTATCTTTATCCTGATCTCCACCTTTTTAATATCCTTAATAATCCTGCACTCTATGATGAGCTATAAGAATAACAAAGAGATAGACCAATTTCTAAAGAACTCAACCCAGCAGCAGGAAAAAATATATAATGCAATATATGACGAATTTACCACATTAACTGATGTTACATATAAAGCACAAATCAAAAAAAGAATATGTCCCCAAACTCTTTATAAAGTGAAACACAAACTTGAAGACGAGACAAAATTAAGAAAGTCACTTTATAAAAACTGCTTGCAAAACTTTGAGTCCCTTAAAGGATATAAACTAAAACAGCTGCATTTTCATACCAGCAAGGGGGAAAGTTTTTTACGTATGAATGAACCCGATGCATTCGGCGATGACCTGACCCGTACCAGACCAATGATATCCCAGATGGTTAAAACAAAAAAATTCATAACTGGATATGAAGAGGGAAAACGTACAGGCGGATATCGTTACATATACCCCATATACTACAATAATGAATATGTAGGAAGTGTTGAGTATGTATTCTCTTCATTGATCATATCAAAAAGATTTATGGACAACTATGGGGGAAGAGCCAATTTCCTTATAAACGAAAAAGTACTTGATAAATACAAAATGGACCCCGATGAAAAAGGGTACATAAGATCACACCTTGATGGATTTTACATAGAGAAGCAGTTCTTTAAGACAATGAAAGAGAAACAATTGTCAAAAAACACTCTTGATAAAATCCGGCATGAATCTAAGAATAAAGAAAAATTCTCGATCTATGATAAAAAAACAAAAAAGATCATTACCGTCCTAAAAATAAAAGATCAGGCATTAAAAGAAACGGAAGGTCTATTCATAATAAGATCTGACGCCCCGTACATATACAATAAAAACCGGAATTTCATGTTTATGTTTTCAATATTTACCTTTTTTATTTTGATTATTCACTATTTTCTTTATCTTCACCTTATGAGCAAGGTTCTTCTTGAGATTAAAATTGATGAAGCTATTTTTGAAACGCGCCAGAAAGATAAAAGAATACTCAAAAACGAGAAACTTGCCGCAATGGGTGAAATGATAGACTCAATAGCCCATCAGTGGAAACAGCCCGTAAGTGTAATAAAAATGTGTCTTGATATGATAGAACTGGATATGATGCAGGGGCATCTTGACAAGAAATATATAACCAAAAACATAGAAACATCAAATCTTCAGATAGATCACCTTGTAAAAACAATTGACGAATTCAGGGACTTTTTCAAACCGAACGAAAGCGTAGAGCTTTTTGAATTAAAAACCCTTGTTCAAAAAGCCTTGCTGCTGGTAAAAGACGAGTTGATAAAAAACTCTATAACATATACACTGAACATAGAGGATGAACCACATATAAATATAAATAAAAACAGCTTTATACATGTACTTATAAACCTGATTAACAATGCCAAAGATGCCTTTAATGAAAACAATATAAGTAACAGGGAGATAAAGATCTCAGCTTTTAAGGATCAGGATCAAATAGTGTTAAAAGTATGTGACAATGCAGGGGGGATCAAGGAATCGATCATTGACAGGGTATTCGAATCAAGGTTTACCACAAAAGACCATATAAAAGGTACAGGTATCGGTCTTTATATGTCAAAACAGATTCTTGAAAAATATAACGGTAGTATAGAGGTTTACAACAGTAAACAGGGTGCCTGTTTTAAGATTGTTTTTTAGCTTCGGCTTCAACCTCTAATAAAAACCTCTCAAGAAGTTTATCGGTTGGAAGTTTTTCTACTACTTCCCCTTTTTTTATAATAAGCCCGCTTCCCTTACCGTAAGCTATTGCTACGTCAGCACTTTTTGCTTCACCAATTGCATTTACCACGCACCCCATAACTGATACGTTCAGAGGTGTTTTTATATGTTTTGTCGCCTCTTCAACTTCCGCGACGGCACTTACAAGATCAGCTTCGATTCTTCCGCAGGTCGGGCATGAGATAATATTTAGGCCTTCTTTTATTATCCCTGCATCTTTTAAAATAGCTTTACCCACTTCTATCTCTTTTTCAAGTTCACCTGTCATAGAGACTCTAAGTGTGTCGCCTATTCCGTCAAGAAGTAAAGACCCAAGGGCTATAGATGACTTTACAGTGGAGTGGAAAGCTGTTCCCGCTTCCGTAACACCCAAATGGAAGGGATAATTGTTCAAAGGTCTTAACATTCTGTATGCTTCGACCGTTCTTTGTACGTCACTTGCTTTAAGTGATACTTTTATATCGGTAAAATCCAGATCTTCCAAAAACTTAATATTATATATTGCCGACTCGACCATACCTTTTGCAGTCTGTCCGTATCTGTCCTCGAACTGCTGTTCCAAAGATCCGCAGTTAACCCCTATTCTTACAGGAAGATCTCTTTGTTTACAAACCTTGACTATCTCTTTTATACGGTTCTGCTCACCGATATTTCCCGGATTGAACCTTATGCAGTCAACCACTTCTGCAGCTTTCAAGGCAAGCTTGTAATTAAAATGTATATCAGCAACGATAGGAAGTGTTGTCTGCTCTTTTATTGCTTTTAATGCATTTGCGGCTTCCATATCCGGAACAGCCAGCCTGATAATATCAGCACCTGCAAAATGAAGCCTTCTTATCTGTTCAACGGTAGCTTCAACATCACTTGTTTTTGTATAGGTCATAGACTGTACCGAGATGGGTGCATCACCGCCTACTGCAACATCTCCTACATAAATTTTCTTGGTTTCGTATCTGTTTATCATAAGCGAATTTTAGCAAAACTATTATTGATTACACTTAAATATATATTCTACATTCAACTTGTAACTAATCTGCTCTTTTATAGGAGAGGTAACCGTCGATTTTAGAGAAGTGCCTTCAACTGACATCATTCTGTAAGGGGTATTGTTAACTCTGTCCTGGAGCAGTTTTATCGATTTTATTCTGCATGGTCCGAAAAACTTTTTTAACTGTTTTGAATACTCTTCTGCATAGATAAAAGCTTCCTCTTCAAGCTGAAGTTTTGCATCTTGTTGCTGCTTTTGGGTTATCTTGTAGTTTATTGCTCCCTGGTTGAGTTTCAGGTTCATCTTTTTTAATTTTTCAAGAAGCTTTTCATAATCCTTGCTTTCTTCAAAGCTGCAGTCAAATCTTATGTAAGAGGTAAAACCGTCAGGAACCCTTTTGTCCTTTATATATTTATAACTTTCATGGATATTGTATTTTCCACCCGTGCAGATACCGCTTTTATCCACGGTTTTAATAACTTTGTTAAACAATGATTCTATCTCATAATCATACAATGCCCTGTGATTAATAGATAAAGTTGTATTTTGAAAACTGGCCTGCAGATTTTTGGTAAATGTTTTTGTTTTAAATATCTCTGTTGCATAAAGATTTATACCTACAGATACGATAATAAAAATTTTTAATAATCTGTCCATTAGATAAACTCTTCCCTGATAAGCTCACCCATATCCCAAAAAAGCCTGCTTAAAAGCGATTTGTCTTTTATCTTGGAATCAAGTTCACTATAATCCAGATTGAACTTCTCTATATATTTGAATATATCGGAAAGTATATACTCCCTTGAGATATCATACTCTTCATTCTTCATGGCGGCTTTTATTATAGCCTCGTCAAACATTTTTGTTTTTTTCAGTATGGAGATATCATAAACAACTGCATTTGAAACGAACTCAAGATCATTTTGAAAATTTTCACAAAGATTATCATAACAACCAAGACGGCTTACGAACTTCTTGTCAAGAAGCAGGTTCTGGTCCATATATCTTAATATCTTCTGTTTTATCTTATGGTCGTCATTGAATTTGACAAAATCTACAATAAAGTATTTGTTCTTTTTGAGGTTTTTTGCGTATTTAAGGTTCTCTATATTTCTTGTAGTCGCCATAAGCGCAATTTCGTGATCAAGCTGGAAACTCTCGGGCATATACTGCAAAATTGGGGCATTATGCCTTTTCTCGTCGTATTCCTCTTTAAGCGCCGCAGTAAGGGCCAGTTCACGGCTTGCCTTGAACTCTTTTGGAATAAAAATATAGGTCCTGTTGTATTTCTCCATTGCCCTTTTTACAAAATCTTTATCTTCTAAAAGTTTGGGGTTTGTGTTTTTTAGGATATCGTCACCCATATTGTTCTGGTGTATATGGTGGTTCCACATACTTCTTTTTGCTTCATTTTCACTGGATATACTTTCAGGAGCAACACTTAGTATTCTTAAAATAATATTCTTATTATTATAATATTCAGGATTTATTGCCTGCAGAAGCTGCTCTTTTTCTAACCAATATTTTACGTTCTTAAATATTCCGTCAATAGTCTCTTTCAATATAATCCCTCAAATGAGTATTTAAAATTCAATTATTATGTAATTTAGTTTAGATAAAATCCTCTTTAAATCTTCTTAAAATCTTTAAATCCAAACTTTTATAAAATCTATTTAAACTAATATGAAGTAAAGGAAATCAAGAGTGATTCAGGCTCTTTTGAGCTTGAAATCCTTCTGGAAAACTAAATCTCTTTTTCCCCTTTTTTATGAAGCAGTGTCAATAAAACAGGAAGCAGAAGAAGATCGGCAACAATGGCCATAAACATGGCAAGTACCGTAAGCAGCCCGAAATAAATCGTAGGAATGAAGTTTGACAGGGTTAAAATAGAAAACCCGATAATAATCACTGTAGAGGTATAGAACATAGCCACACCTATACTTTTATGACTGTTCTCAATAGCCTGTGTGAAATGATTCCCCTGCTTAAGCTCCTGCCTAAACCTGTGAATATAGTGTATAGTATCATCAACAGCAATACCTATACTGATCGCGGCAATGGTTATTGTCATAAGATCAAGGGGAATATTAAACCACCCCATAACACCGAATATCATTCCAACAGGAACCGTATTTGCAATAATCGCCACTATTGCGATTTTGAGACTCCTGAAAAGTATCAGGAACATTAAAAACAATATTGCAATCACCACCCCTATTGTCTTTATCTGTGAATCAAAAAGCGACTGCAGCATATTGTTATAAATTACAAGAAGATTTGATATCCTGTAATCTTCAAACTCTTCATTTAAAAGGCTCTTTACGTTCCTGTCTATTCTTTTTATAAGAAGATCCCTTTTTAGATCAGGCATAGAGTCAATGATCCTTGTACTGATCCTTACCATATTCGCTTCAACGTTCACATAAGGACTTAGAATCATTTTTCTGTACTCTTGGGGCAGTTCCTGGTATAAAAGCGACAAGGTAAAGCTGTCCAGCTCTCTGCCCTCGTTCAATACTTTCCCGACTTCCGTTAATGTTGCCAGAGAAAGCACTTTCCCCACAGCCGGGATAGAATCAAGGTAATCGTGTACCTTTTTTATTTTATCTACTTTTTCCCTTGTAAACCAGTATTGTTTTTTATCTTCCTCTGTTTCCTCGAACTCGTCGCTGAACTCGTCTAACAACGCATCCTCTTTGAGGATCTTAACATCCTCTATCTCATTGCTTTTCTCCTTAAAGGTTATAACAATATCCAAAGGCGTGGTACCGCCAAGCTTTTGGTCTATTACCTCCATCCCCTGGTAGATCTGCGTGGATTTTTTAAAATAATCTATAAAACTGTTCTCTACATTCAGCCTTGAAGCTCCCGTTACGGAAAACACCACTGCCAGCACAGTCAAAGATAGAATTGTTTTTTTATAATTTAGAGCTGTCTGTGCCATAATCGAAGTAAATGGCTTTTCCCTTTTCTTTAATATATTCTTCTGGCTTTTTTCAATTAAACTCAAAGTCAAAGGGAAAAGTAAAAAGGTACAGATCAAAGATACTACTATTCCAAGGCTCATCATCCAGCCGAAGGTTATAATAGGCTGAATCTTGCTGAATACAAGGGAACTGAACCCGGCAATAGTAGTTATTACAACAAAAAATGATGGTTTTGCCATGGCAAGCACAGTGCCTTTTAGCAATTCGTTTTGGGTGTTATCGGGATAAAGTTTGTGAAGCTCTTTATATTTTATCACAAGATGTATCACTAGCGAGATATTCATAATAAGCTGCAAGGATATAAAGTTTGAAGATATTACCGTGATCTCCCAGCCGAACAAGCCTAAAAAGCCGCTGGTAATTACAATCGAGATAAAAGATATAAATAAAGGAAGAACCACCCATCTTATCTCTTTAAACAATAAATAAAGTATTACAACAAGAAGAAGAACAATAGCCGTACCGAAACTTTTCAGGTCATATTTTACGAACTCCACCATATCATCGGCTATCATGGCAGTACCGCCCAGATGAAGCTTCACATTGTTCTGTTTTTCAAAGTTTGATAATACGGCCCTGGTCTTTTCTATATTATCGTGATTTTTCGCCCTTTGTTTATCTCTGTACTCTTTTAAAAGTTTTTTTGCTTTTTCAAACTTTGTTTTCTCTTCAGAGGTCAGTGATCTTTCTTTTCTCAGTTCTAAATAATGGTCTCTGTTGTTTATAAGCTCAAAATAATAAGGCTCACCTTTGAGGTTTATAAGAAGAGATGTTGTTTTAAAATCATTGCTTACAAGATTCTCTTTATAAATTGGACTGTTTAGGAACTCTTTTTTTGCCATTTGCTTATCTATCTGGTCAGACTGCAGAGTATACATATCTTTTAATATTTCGCTTACCGGTCTTGGAGGTGACTGAAGCAAGGGAACATTTGTAATATTCATTATAGATTCTACAAAATCGACTTTTAAAAGCCTGCTGCTTAAATCCTTGATATTAGAGATATTTTTGTCGCTTAAAAGATCATCTTCAACGGTATATGTAACAACCAGATAATCTGGAGCGGTAAACTTCTTTCCTATTTCCCTTGTAAAATCAAGGTCTTTGTCCCTTTCAAGCAAAAGGGTCTCGGAACTTGCATCTATTTCAAGTTTTAAGGCAAAGAACACCATAAAAAAACTATAAAGCAAGATCGCCGAAAAAAAGAATTTCGGATATTTTAAAATATAATTCTGATAGAAGGAGTTAAGCATCTTCTGCAGTTTTTGCCATACTATCCATCAATTCCTGAATAGTTTTGGTCTGAAGGAATTCACTGAACTGTGACTTGTCTGTTTTTAACATGCTCACACCCTGGATCTCTACGTCATATATAAGCCACCTGTCTTTGTTCTGTTTTTCCGTTTTTGGTTTATAAAACTTATAAACAATAGAGAGTTTATCCCCATTGGTTACAAGATCGGTCACAAGAACAAGCCTGTTGCTTTTGGGAGATAATATCTCCAGAATATTTACTTTTTCGTCTTTATATGTATCAAATTTTGAAGAATAAGAGTTTTTCATCCGCTCCACATAAAGCTTTACGAACTCTTTACTCTCTTTCTCATTTAAAGTAAGCCATTTTTTCCCAAGGCTCAGTTTTGCCATAAGCTCAAAATCAAACATAGGATCGATCACGACTCTTATCTTTTCGTTTCTTTGATCTTTTGAAGACTCTTTGTCTTTAATAACTGTTATCAGTTCATCGACCTTTTCCAAAAAATGCTTTTTTAGATCCTCTTTTTCATCACCGAATGAAAATGAAAAACTCAATATACTTATTAATAAAACTTTAATTAATGTTTTCAAAACTATTCCTTGATCTGATTATCTCTGTATTGCTCATACATATCCCTTAAATACGGGTACAATTCTATAGCACCCTCTTTCATAACATGATAATCATTTATATGAAGCGAGGTATCGTTAACCGTATCAAAAGCCTCTACGGCAAAAGACTGCCCGGTATTCTCCACGAAGTTATGCCCTCTTGGTTCAACATATCCCAAAACGCTTGTATAATAATCAGGATAGATCCCCGCAATATCCCTTAAATTGCTTGGTCCAAAAACAGGAAGCACAACGTGCATACCCGATCCTACACCCCATACTCCAAGTGTCTGACCGAAATCTTCAGGGTGTGACTTCAGGTCAAACTGCTCCTTTGCCACATCAAACAGACCAACAAATCCAAGCGTTGAATTCAAAAGAAAATATTGCGTCTCCTCCATTGCATTTACAAATTTCCCCTGAAGAATATTATTCAGAAGTCTTTGTGGATAAAGTAGATTATAAAACACGTTTCCGATACTTTTTCTTATACCTTTATTTACTGTCTTTCTATATCCGTCCGCAACGGGATGCAGAACATTTTCATATAAGCTGTCGTTAAACTGTGTCATTACTTCGTTATAGGACTTTAAAGGGTCAGACCTCTTTTCAATAACAAGTTCATCTGAAAACTCATCAAGAAATTCATCTTCTTGGGAAAATTCTTTTTGAGTTTTTTTATCAGGAGCAGCAGCTAGGTTTTCACCCTTTGAACTGCAGCCGCTGAATATAAAAACCGCCAAAACTAATAGACTTAATACTTTTTTCATAAAATCATCCCGCTTTAAAACTTTTTTTCGTCTTGCAAACTTCAGTTAAAAAACACTTTTCACATTCGGGCTTAACCGCTTTACAGATATATCTTCCAAACAACACCATCGCCTGGTGAAATATATGAAGATCTTCTTTCAGTTTTTTTACAAGCTGTGCTTCTGTCTGCTCCACTGTTTTACCGTCACTTAATCCCAGCCTGTGTGAAACTCTGAACACATGCGTGTCTACCGCCATCAGATTCGCACCTTCAGCTTCTATCATAAATACATTTGCCGTTTTATTTCCCACGCCTGCAAGCTTTATGAGCTTTTTTGTATCATGGGGAATCTGTCCCTCGTGTTCAGCCTCAACGCTTTGCGCCATAGCGATAATGTTCTTTGCTTTGTTGTTAAAAAAACTGCAGCTTTTTAAAAGCTCTTTCACATCTTCCAAAGAAGCTTTTGAAAGCTCTTTTGATGAGGGGTATTTTTCAAATAAAGCAGGGGTGATTATATTAACCCTTTTATCGGTACACTGTGCAGAAAGAATTATTGCTATTAATAATTCATAATCGTTATTATACTCCAGTTCGGTTACCGCATTATTATAATTTTTTATAAATTGCTCTTTTATAAACTCTATATCTTTTTTCGTCGCCTTCTTCATTCGCGTATTTTATCCAAACTTAACTTTTAAGTGCTTCATAAAATAAGATTTTTAAATATTTATAAGCTTAGAACATGCTGCTTTAACACAGCCGTTAAAAACTCACCTTTAAAGACCTCTTTTTCTTCAACTTTAGCACTTACTTCTACTGTTGCTTTATTACCCTCTTTTTGGATAATATTCCCCTCTAAAAATACAATATCTCCCGCCTTTACCGGTGCAATGAACTTAACTGTGCTTTTTGCCAATACAACATAAGGGTCGTTTACAGCCGCCATTGCCGCAAAATCCGCCGCACAAAAAATAAAACCGCCGTGAACAAGCCCCTGCTTATCGGCGGCCATCTTTTCAAGTGTTTTTAACTCTACCTTTGCATAATTTTCTTTTAATTCAATTATCGTTCCGTTTAATTCATTATCAAGTTTTAAATGTGTGTTTAACTCCATAATTTCCCTTTTTGTTTTAAGTTACATAAAAAAAGGCGGGTTTTAACCCGCCTTTATCTGTTATTTTTATCTGTTTTAAGACTGGTCAACAGTTACATGAGTATCGATAAGAAGCTGTACCTCTTCAAGCCCGTTATCTCCGCCTCCTGTGAAGGTAGAGAATGTCTCTCCGTCAACTTCGATATCTTCCCCTTTAGTCCAGGTATCCGTATCAAGTGATACCACATCGTCATCTTCACCGAATATCGTAAGGGTATTATCCTCACCTGTCATATTCATAACATCACTAACATCAATGTTTTCTATATGGTGTGCACTGTCACCCATATCGATACTGTTAATATCTGTTAACGCACCATCTTCGATATTATCAAAGTCCAGTTCAAAAGCACCCTCTCCCAACATAAAGCTGTCATCTGTTGCGCTTACGGTACTTATATCACCCCCGTTCTCTTCTGTTGCGCTTATGCTTGCAGTAATAGAGTTCAGATCATCCTGTGCCACCTCTGTATTACTTGTCAAGGTAACCGTCGCACTTCCATTCTCATCAGGTGTTATAGTATATGTTCCATCCCCGTTATCGGTTACAGCGTTACCGGTTATAGAAGCTCCATCAGGGATATTTGTTAAAGTAATATCACTTAAACTCTCACTGCCGTCGGTATCTGTTAATTCCGTATTTAAACTAATGTCATAAGAGTAAAGGTTTTCTATAGGAAGAGTATCATCGCTATAAGTTCCAAGAACTACCGTACCGTCGCTGAATTGAATATTTTCCACATTTTCAGTCGTAACCTCATAATGGTCAAGATCCCATTCTCCCCATTGATTATAACCAACCTGGGAAATGGTAGTCGTCCCGTCTCCGTTATCAACGATATTATATTTTACACTTCCGTTGTCTTGAGGAGCATTTATTATAAGGGTATCGGTACCCTCTCCCCCGTTTATAATATGTCCCGTTCCAAAGTTATTCCAGCTTGAAACAGGAGCCTCTATAATATCATCTCCGGCTCCCGCATTAATAACCTTATCATCTCCTGTTCCCACATTGATAATATCATCAGCCGCCGTACCTTCTATCACTTCATTGTTAGTCCACCAGTCATTTGCACTGTTTATAACATTTCCATCCGTAACTTCAACATCTGCAGATACGCCTCTGACAACAAAGTCGTCATTCCAATCTCCCCCTGAAACCCGGATAGAACTAAACTCACTATTTGAAGTAATAGTATGTGTTTCTGCAGAACCGCCTGTATCACCCTGTATTACAACCGTATCTACTACATTCCCGTTACTGTCAAGGAGTTCAACTTTTGCTTCTTCTGAATATTGACCTCTAAGGTTTTCAAAAGTCACATCAACTGAATTGGTAACTCCCCCAAGATCATACTCTGCACTGTCCCATGAACCTGATATGTGGTTGCTGTCAGTATTCTCATATTGGGTCATAGTTGGACTATCCACTTCACTTACTTGAACATCGCCTATCTCCAGGTCAAGTACAGGCAGTGATGCTTCATCGTCAACATCAACTGTTACATTAAACCCGTAAGTGATACTGTCACCGTCCTCGTCTGAAGCCGTAACATTAAATGACTCCGTAACATCAGAGTTGAAATTAAGGGTTGAAGCAGTATAGCTGTAATCGCCCGTTGCAAAATCAATTGTGATCGTAGCACCTTCTGGAGTTGATATACCTTCACTAGGGAAACTGTCTGCTGTATATGTCACTCCATCTATCTCTACGGCATCTAAACTGATCGTACCGTCTCCCCCTTCAACATTATCAAGAAGATTTCCAGTAACACTGTTTTCTGAATTAACTAAGGTCTCAATTAAAATCTCGTTTAATTCTAGTTCATTCTCTATTACCATCATATTTACCTGAACATCACCCACTTCAACAGCAAGTGTTTCAAGATAAGAAGTATCTGTAATTCCCGTACCCATTCCGACTACTAAAAGCTGGTCTACATTATCCTCGACAAATCCTGCCCATTCCTGAACATATTTATCATCAAGCATATTTCTGTCATACCAGCCGTCATTACCGGTAGTAGGTTCTCCATCTGAAACGAATAGTGCAACAGTTTTATCCGCATCTGGAATATCAGTATAATTGCTTGCCGTTTCATGTACAGCATCTTCATAGTTCGTACTTCCCCCTGAAGAGAGATTATTAATGAAACTTATAGCATCTTCCGCACTCATCCATCCGTATGATGCACCTGTATCCGAGAATGTGGTAAGATTTACATTTACATCTCCTACCCCGTCAAACTCGTTGATCAGGTTTTCAAGTGATTCTTTAGCCAGTTCCAATCTGTTAGTTGTAGATCCGTCTTCAAGTTCAATAGTACCGCTTCTGTTTGTCATACTTCCAGAAAGGTCTAATGTAACAACAAGATTCGTAGTCTGATGTCCGTCACCGCCTGAAACATCAACCGATGTTGTTTCGGTAGTCTGACTGTCAAGGTCAACGATTATGTTCTCATCTGTTGCAGTCGGAACTAAATCATTAGAGGTAAATGTACCAGTGCTAATATCGTATGAACCGTCAGCAAATTCGATAGTCTCAACATTTCTAAGTTCAGTAACATCACCTATACCATCATTATCGCTGTCAGTTGAACTGTTTTCCGTAACAGTAACATTGCCCTGTGTATTCGTACCAATTATATAATCTGACATATTACCGCTGTAAACTACCGTATCATTTCCTTCACCGCCGTCTACTACCAAACTGTCGTTCAAGTCATTATCATTAATAGCTAATCTGTCATCACCGCTGCCTGCTATATCAAAATCATCATAATTATCAGTTTCGGCATTATTCCAATCAAAATGTGCATAATGAGTAGTATCTGTTTGTGCCGTTTCATTACCCGCAGAGTCGGTTTCAGATATACTAAAGAACTCATTATCATTTACAGGTGTACCGTCAAGATTGGAGATATCTGCGCTCCAGCTTCCGTCTGGCTGCACTTCTGCTGTAGCTACGCCATTACCATCTTCATCATAAATAGTAATCGTGTTTCCAGCTTCAGCTCCCGAACCGGTCATTGTAACAGTTGAGTAATCACCGCTATTATCAATAATATTTGAAATAGACAACTGACCTATGTCACTGGCACTCGTATCTACCGTATGGGTTGAATCTGCACTTGAAGTTACACTGTTTCCTGCCGCATCTGTTGAAGCTACATTTACGGTAAACTCTGTATCTGCCGCTAAATCTGATCCTGCTACTTCGAAGCTGTATGATCCGTCTGCTGCAACTGTTGAAGAGTATTCATTTCCATTAATAGTTGTTGTAACTGTATCACCGGTTGAGATATCTCCTCCTGTTGCAGTCCCTGTTACAGTTACTGTATCAGCTGCTTCAGCTGCATTAACAACATCATCTTCAGTGATAGGATTAACGGTCACTGTTCCCTCGTCTGCACTGACATCTGAACCGGCTACTGTTGTTGAAGCTTGATCTGATGTATTTCCAGCTGCATCTGTAATTGTTGCTGTTACTGTTGAACCTGGTGCAACTTCTGTTGTTACTTCACCTGCTGTGATTTGTGCTTCAGTTAATACTGTAGAGTTTCCGTTAATTGTTAAGGTATCTCCAGCTGCTGCATCAGAAGGTAATGAGATTGTTGCTGTTACTGTTCCATCTTCTCCTAACTCTTCTGAATTATAAACTGAATCTGTTCCTGTTGATTCCATTGTAATTGTTGGAGCTGTTACACTTGTATCTGAACCGGCTACTGTTGTTGAAGCTTGATCTGATGTATTTCCAGCTGCATCTGTAATTGTTGCTGTTACTGTTGAACCTGGTGCAACTTCTGTTGTTACTTCACCTGCTGTGATTTGTGCTTCAGTTAATACTGTAGAGTTTCCGTTAATTGTTAAGGTATCTCCAGCTGCTGCATCAGAAGGTAATGAGATTGTTGCTGTTACTGTTCCATCTTCTCCTAACTCTTCTGAATTATAAACTGAATCTGTTCCTGTTGATTCCATTGTAATTGTTGGAGCTGTTACACTTGTATCTGAACCGGCTACTGTTGTTGAAGCTTGATCTGATGTATTTCCAGCTGCATCTGTAATTGTTGCTGTTACTGTTGAACCTGGTGCAACTTCTGTTGTTACTTCACCTGCTGTGATTTGTGCTTCAGTTAATACTGTAGAGTTTCCGTTAATTGTTAAGGTATCTCCAGCTGCTGCATCAGAAGGTAATGAGATTGTTGCTGTTACTGTTCCATCTTCTCCTAACTCTTCTGAATTATAAACTGAATCTGTTCCTGTTGATTCCATTGTAATTGTTGGAGCTGTTACACTTGTATCTGAACCGGCTACTGTTGTTGAAGCTTGATCTGATGTATTTCCAGCTGCATCTGTAATTGTTGCTGTTACTGTTGAACCTGGTGCAACTTCTGTTGTTACTTCACCTGCTGTGATTTGTGCTTCAGTTAATACTGTAGAGTTTCCGTTAATTGTTAAGGTATCTCCAGCTGCTGCATCAGAAGGTAATGAGATTGTTGCTGTTACTGTTCCATCTTCTCCTAACTCTTCTGAATTATAAACTGAATCTGTTCCTGTTGATTCCATTGTAATTGTTGGAGCTGTTACACTTGTATCTGAACCGGCTACTGTTGTTGAAGCTTGATCTGATGTATTTCCAGCTGCATCTGTAATTGTTGCTGTTACTGTTGAACCTGGTGCAACTTCTGTTGTTACTTCACCTGCTGTGATTTGTGCTTCAGTTAATACTGTAGAGTTTCCGTTAATTGTTAAGGTATCTCCAGCTGCTGCATCAGAAGGTAATGAGATTGTTGCTGTTACTGTTCCATCTTCTCCTAACTCTTCTGAATTATAAACTGAATCTGTTCCTGTTGATTCCATTGTAATTGTTGGAGCTGTTACACTTGTATCTGAACCGGCTACTGTTGTTGAAGCTTGATCTGATGTATTTCCAGCTGCATCTGTAATTGTTGCTGTTACTGTTGAACCTGGTGCAACTTCTGTTGTTACTTCACCTGCTGTGATTTGTGCTTCAGTTAATACTGTAGAGTTTCCGTTAATTGTTAAGGTATCTCCAGCTGCTGCATCAGAAGGTAATGAGATTGTTGCTGTTACTGTTCCATCTTCTCCTAACTCTTCTGAATTATAAACTGAATCTGTTCCTGTTGATTCCATTGTAATTGTTGGAGCTGTTACACTTGTATCTGAACCGGCTACTGTTGTTGAAGCTTGATCTGATGTATTTCCAGCTGCATCTGTAATTGTTGCTGTTACTGTTGAACCTGGTGCAACTTCTGTTGTTACTTCACCTGCTGTGATTTGTGCTTCAGTTAATACTGTAGAGTTTCCGTTAATTGTTAAGGTATCTCCAGCTGCTGCATCAGAAGGTAATGAGATTGTTGCTGTTACTGTTCCATCTTCTCCTAACTCTTCTGAATTATAAACTGAATCTGTTCCTGTTGATTCCATTGTAATTGTTGGAGCTGTTACACTTGTATCTGAACCGGCTACTGTTGTTGAAGCTTGATCTGATGTATTTCCAGCTGCATCTGTAATTGTTGCTGTTACTGTTGAACCTGGTGCAACTTCTGTTGTTACTTCACCTGCTGTGATTTGTGCTTCAGTTAATACTGTAGAGTTTCCGTTAATTGTTAAGGTATCTCCAGCTGCTGCATCAGAAGGTAATGAGATTGTTGCTGTTACTGTTCCATCTTCTCCTAACTCTTCTGAATTATAAACTGAATCTGTTCCTGTTGATTCCATTGTAATTGTTGGAGCTGTTACACTTGTATCTGAACCGGCTACTGTTGTTGAAGCTTGATCTGATGTATTTCCAGCTGCATCTGTAATTGTTGCTGTTACTGTTGAACCTGGTGCAACTTCTGTTGTTACTTCACCTGCTGTGATTTGTGCTTCAGTTAATACTGTAGAGTTTCCGTTAATTGTTAAGGTATCTCCAGCTGCTGCATCAGAAGGTAATGAGATTGTTGCTGTTACTGTTCCATCTTCTCCTAACTCTTCTGAATTATAAACTGAATCTGTTCCTGTTGATTCCATTGTAATTGTTGGAGCTGTTACACTTGTATCTGAACCGGCTACTGTTGTTGAAGCTTGATCTGATGTATTTCCAGCTGCATCTGTAATTGTTGCTGTTACTGTTGAACCTGGTGCAACTTCTGTTGTTACTTCACCTGCTGTGATTTGTGCTTCAGTTAATACTGTAGAGTTTCCGTTAATTGTTAAGGTATCTCCAGCTGCTGCATCAGAAGGTAATGAGATTGTTGCTGTTACTGTTCCATCTTCTCCTAACTCTTCTGAATTATAAACTGAATCTGTTCCTGTTGATTCCATTGTAATTGTTGGAGCTGTTACACTTGTATCTGAACCGGCTACTGTTGTTGAAGCTTGATCTGATGTATTTCCAGCTGCATCTGTAATTGTTGCTGTTACTGTTGAACCTGGTGCAACTTCTGTTGTTACTTCACCTGCTGTGATTTGTGCTTCAGTTAATACTGTAGAGTTTCCGTTAATTGTTAAGGTATCTCCAGCTGCTGCATCAGAAGGTAATGAGATTGTTGCTGTTACTGTTCCATCTTCTCCTAACTCTTCTGAATTATAAACTGAATCTGTTCCTGTTGATTCCATTGTAATTGTTGGAGCTGTTACACTTGTATCTGAACCGGCTACTGTTGTTGAAGCTTGATCTGATGTATTTCCAGCTGCATCTGTAATTGTTGCTGTTACTGTTGAACCTGGTGCAACTTCTGTTGTTACTTCACCTGCTGTGATTTGTGCTTCAGTTAATACTGTAGAGTTTCCGTTAATTGTTAAGGTATCTCCAGCTGCTGCATCAGAAGGTAATGAGATTGTTGCTGTTACTGTTCCATCTTCTCCTAACTCTTCTGAATTATAAACTGAATCTGTTCCTGTTGATTCCATTGTAATTGTTGGAGCTGTTACACTTGTATCTGAACCGGCTACTGTTGTTGAAGCTTGATCTGATGTATTTCCAGCTGCATCTGTAATTGTTGCTGTTACTGTTGAACCTGGTGCAACTTCTGTTGTTACTTCACCTGCTGTGATTTGTGCTTCAGTTAATACTGTAGAGTTTCCGTTAATTGTTAAGGTATCTCCAGCTGCTGCATCAGAAGGTAATGAGATTGTTGCTGTTACTGTTCCATCTTCTCCTAACTCTTCTGAATTATAAACTGAATCTGTTCCTGTTGATTCCATTGTAATTGTTGGAGCTGTTACACTTGTATCTGAACCGGCTACTGTTGTTGAAGCTTGATCTGATGTATTTCCAGCTGCATCTGTAATTGTTGCTGTTACTGTTGAACCTGGTGCAACTTCTGTTGTTACTTCACCTGCTGTGATTTGTGCTTCAGTTAATACTGTAGAGTTTCCGTTAATTGTTAAGGTATCTCCAGCTGCTGCATCAGAAGGTAATGAGATTGTTGCTGTTACTGTTCCATCTTCTCCTAACTCTTCTGAATTATAAACTGAATCTGTTCCTGTTGATTCCATTGTAATTGTTGGAGCTGTTACACTTGTATCTGAACCGGCTACTGTTGTTGAAGCTTGATCTGATGTATTTCCAGCTGCATCTGTAATTGTTGCTGTTACTGTTGAACCTGGTGCAACTTCTGTTGTTACTTCACCTGCTGTGATTTGTGCTTCAGTTAATACTGTAGAGTTTCCGTTAATTGTTAAGGTATCTCCAGCTGCTGCATCAGAAGGTAATGAGATTGTTGCTGTTACTGTTCCATCTTCTCCTAACTCTTCTGAATTATAAACTGAATCTGTTCCTGTTGATTCCATTGTAATTGTTGGAGCTGTTACACTTGTATCTGAACCGGCTACTGTTGTTGAAGCTTGATCTGATGTATTTCCAGCTGCATCTGTAATTGTTGCTGTTACTGTTGAACCTGGTGCAACTTCTGTTGTTACTTCACCTGCTGTGATTTGTGCTTCAGTTAATACTGTAGAGTTTCCGTTAATTGTTAAGGTATCTCCAGCTGCTGCATCAGAAGGTAATGAGATTGTTGCTGTTACTGTTCCATCTTCTCCTAACTCTTCTGAATTATAAACTGAATCTGTTCCTGTTGATTCCATTGTAATTGTTGGAGCTGTTACACTTGTATCTGAACCGGCTACTGTTGTTGAAGCTTGATCTGATGTATTTCCAGCTGCATCTGTAATTGTTGCTGTTACTGTTGAACCTGGTGCAACTTCTGTTGTTACTTCACCTGCTGTGATTTGTGCTTCAGTTAATACTGTAGAGTTTCCGTTAATTGTTAAGGTATCTCCAGCTGCTGCATCAGAAGGTAATGAGATTGTTGCTGTTACTGTTCCATCTTCTCCTAACTCTTCTGAATTATAAACTGAATCTGTTCCTGTTGATTCCATTGTAATTGTTGGAGCTGTTACACTTGTATCTGAACCGGCTACTGTTGTTGAAGCTTGATCTGATGTATTTCCAGCTGCATCTGTAATTGTTGCTGTTACTGTTGAACCTGGTGCAACTTCTGTTGTTACTTCACCTGCTGTGATTTGTGCTTCAGTTAATACTGTAGAGTTTCCGTTAATTGTTAAGGTATCTCCAGCTGCTGCATCAGAAGGTAATGAGATTGTTGCTGTTACTGTTCCATCTTCTCCTAACTCTTCTGAATTATAAACTGAATCTGTTCCTGTTGATTCCATTGTAATTGTTGGAGCTGTTACACTTGTATCTGAACCGGCTACTGTTGTTGAAGCTTGATCTGATGTATTTCCAGCTGCATCTGTAATTGTTGCTGTTACTGTTGAACCTGGTGCAACTTCTGTTGTTACTTCACCTGCTGTGATTTGTGCTTCAGTTAATACTGTAGAGTTTCCGTTAATTGTTAAGGTATCTCCAGCTGCTGCATCAGAAGGTAATGAGATTGTTGCTGTTACTGTTCCATCTTCTCCTAACTCTTCTGAATTATAAACTGAATCTGTTCCTGTTGATTCCATTGTAATTGTTGGAGCTGTTACACTTGTATCTGAACCGGCTACTGTTGTTGAAGCTTGATCTGATGTATTTCCAGCTGCATCTGTAATTGTTGCTGTTACTGTTGAACCTGGTGCAACTTCTGTTGTTACTTCACCTGCTGTGATTTGTGCTTCAGTTAATACTGTAGAGTTTCCGTTAATTGTTAAGGTATCTCCAGCTGCTGCATCAGAAGGTAATGAGATTGTTGCTGTTACTGTTCCATCTTCTCCTAACTCTTCTGAATTATAAACTGAATCTGTTCCTGTTGATTCCATTGTAATTGTTGGAGCTGTTACACTTGTATCTGAACCGGCTACTGTTGTTGAAGCTTGATCTGATGTATTTCCAGCTGCATCTGTAATTGTTGCTGTTACTGTTGAACCTGGTGCAACTTCTGTTGTTACTTCACCTGCTGTGATTTGTGCTTCAGTTAATACTGTAGAGTTTCCGTTAATTGTTAAGGTATCTCCAGCTGCTGCATCAGAAGGTAATGAGATTGTTGCTGTTACTGTTCCATCTTCTCCTAACTCTTCTGAATTATAAACTGAATCTGTTCCTGTTGATTCCATTGTAATTGTTGGAGCTGTTACACTTGTATCTGAACCGGCTACTGTTGTTGAAGCTTGATCTGATGTATTTCCAGCTGCATCTGTAATTGTTGCTGTTACTGTTGAACCTGGTGCAACTTCTGTTGTTACTTCACCTGCTGTGATTTGTGCTTCAGTTAATACTGTAGAGTTTCCGTTAATTGTTAAGGTATCTCCAGCTGCTGCATCAGAAGGTAATGAGATTGTTGCTGTTACTGTTCCATCTTCTCCTAACTCTTCTGAATTATAAACTGAATCTGTTCCTGTTGATTCCATTGTAATTGTTGGAGCTGTTACACTTGTATCTGAACCGGCTACTGTTGTTGAAGCTTGATCTGATGTATTTCCAGCTGCATCTGTAATTGTTGCTGTTACTGTTGAACCTGGTGCAACTTCTGTTGTTACTTCACCTGCTGTGATTTGTGCTTCAGTTAATACTGTAGAGTTTCCGTTAATTGTTAAGGTATCTCCAGCTGCTGCATCAGAAGGTAATGAGATTGTTGCTGTTACTGTTCCATCTTCTCCTAACTCTTCTGAATTATAAACTGAATCTGTTCCTGTTGATTCCATTGTAATTGTTGGAGCTGTTACACTTGTATCTGAACCGGCTACTGTTGTTGAAGCTTGATCTGATGTATTTCCAGCTGCATCTGTAATTGTTGCTGTTACTGTTGAACCTGGTGCAACTTCTGTTGTTACTTCACCTGCTGTGATTTGTGCTTCAGTTAATACTGTAGAGTTTCCGTTAATTGTTAAGGTATCTCCAGCTGCTGCATCAGAAGGTAATGAGATTGTTGCTGTTACTGTTCCATCTTCTCCTAACTCTTCTGAATTATAAACTGAATCTGTTCCTGTTGATTCCATTGTAATTGTTGGAGCTGTTACACTTGTATCTGAACCGGCTACTGTTGTTGAAGCTTGATCTGATGTATTTCCAGCTGCATCTGTAATTGTTGCTGTTACTGTTGAACCTGGTGCAACTTCTGTTGTTACTTCACCTGCTGTGATTTGTGCTTCAGTTAATACTGTAGAGTTTCCGTTAATTGTTAAGGTATCTCCAGCTGCTGCATCAGAAGGTAATGAGATTGTTGCTGTTACTGTTCCATCTTCTCCTAACTCTTCTGAATTATAAACTGAATCTGTTCCTGTTGATTCCATTGTAATTGTTGGAGCTGTTACACTTGTATCTGAACCGGCTACTGTTGTTGAAGCTTGATCTGATGTATTTCCAGCTGCATCTGTAATTGTTGCTGTTACTGTTGAACCTGGTGCAACTTCTGTTGTTACTTCACCTGCTGTGATTTGTGCTTCAGTTAATACTGTAGAGTTTCCGTTAATTGTTAAGGTATCTCCAGCTGCTGCATCAGAAGGTAATGAGATTGTTGCTGTTACTGTTCCATCTTCTCCTAACTCTTCTGAATTATAAACTGAATCTGTTCCTGTTGATTCCATTGTAATTGTTGGAGCTGTTACACTTGTATCTGAACCGGCTACTGTTGTTGAAGCTTGATCTGATGTATTTCCAGCTGCATCTGTAATTGTTGCTGTTACTGTTGAACCTGGTGCAACTTCTGTTGTTACTTCACCTGCTGTGATTTGTGCTTCAGTTAATACTGTAGAGTTTCCGTTAATTGTTAAGGTATCTCCAGCTGCTGCATCAGAAGGTAATGAGATTGTTGCTGTTACTGTTCCATCTTCTCCTAACTCTTCTGAATTATAAACTGAATCTGTTCCTGTTGATTCCATTGTAATTGTTGGAGCTGTTACACTTGTATCTGAACCGGCTACTGTTGTTGAAGCTTGATCTGATGTATTTCCAGCTGCATCTGTAATTGTTGCTGTTACTGTTGAACCTGGTGCAACTTCTGTTGTTACTTCACCTGCTGTGATTTGTGCTTCAGTTAATACTGTAGAGTTTCCGTTAATTGTTAAGGTATCTCCAGCTGCTGCATCAGAAGGTAATGAGATTGTTGCTGTTACTGTTCCATCTTCTCCTAACTCTTCTGAATTATAAACTGAATCTGTTCCTGTTGATTCCATTGTAATTGTTGGAGCTGTTACACTTGTATCTGAACCGGCTACTGTTGTTGAAGCTTGATCTGATGTATTTCCAGCTGCATCTGTAATTGTTGCTGTTACTGTTGAACCTGGTGCAACTTCTGTTGTTACTTCACCTGCTGTGATTTGTGCTTCAGTTAATACTGTAGAGTTTCCGTTAATTGTTAAGGTATCTCCAGCTGCTGCATCAGAAGGTAATGAGATTGTTGCTGTTACTGTTCCATCTTCTCCTAACTCTTCTGAATTATAAACTGAATCTGTTCCTGTTGATTCCATTGTAATTGTTGGAGCTGTTACACTTGTATCTGAACCGGCTACTGTTGTTGAAGCTTGATCTGATGTATTTCCAGCTGCATCTGTAATTGTTGCTGTTACTGTTGAACCTGGTGCAACTTCTGTTGTTACTTCACCTGCTGTGATTTGTGCTTCAGTTAATACTGTAGAGTTTCCGTTAATTGTTAAGGTATCTCCAGCTGCTGCATCAGAAGGTAATGAGATTGTTGCTGTTACTGTTCCATCTTCTCCTAACTCTTCTGAATTATAAACTGAATCTGTTCCTGTTGATTCCATTGTAATTGTTGGAGCTGTTACACTTGTATCTGAACCGGCTACTGTTGTTGAAGCTTGATCTGATGTATTTCCAGCTGCATCTGTAATTGTTGCTGTTACTGTTGAACCTGGTGCAACTTCTGTTGTTACTTCACCTGCTGTGATTTGTGCTTCAGTTAATACTGTAGAGTTTCCGTTAATTGTTAAGGTAT